>NZ_CP150198.1:0-2796846 GCF_037966415.1 Staphylococcus sp. FSL W8-0305 | reverse complement strand
AGGTAATCATCAGATGGCGTTTCTGTGTCTTCTTTCTCTTCGGGCAATAAATCCGATAATTGTTTGATTATTTTTTGATATGCAGCATCTCTAGCATTAAATAGTTTGGCTACTGGTCTTTCCCTTTCATATGGTGGCGCCTTTTCAGATTGAGTAAATAAATCATAGTCACCTTTTTCTTTTATGTCTTCCCACATGTAATCAAGCATTACACGTAGCCTTGCTGCTTGAATAATTAAACCATCAACTACTTTTAATTTATTGCTAGGTATGTCTTTATATAATACTTGTAGCCTTTCTTTTTCTTTAAGCACTAAATTTTCATCGACTATAATCTCCATTTCATCACCTGCCTTAAAATGGTTATAAGAGGGGGGGTTATACATGAATTTTTAAAATTATCGCGAAGTTTACCCCCTGCCCGTTCCCCAAGTATTTTGATCGCTTTTGATTTTTTTGACCCGGGGGTATTTACCATTTTTCGTCTTTCCATTTATTTTCTTTTTTTATAAATCTCTTTTCTTTTTTGTTGTGACATTTAATACACAGTGTTTCTAAATTGTTTAAGTCATGAGCAAACTCCGGATGATGTTCTAGCGATAATATATGATCTACATCCAACGACTTACGCTTGCTTTTGTCATATGTCGTTAACTTGCCGTCTCTCTTACATTGTTGACATTCATAATTATCTCTTTCTAGCACTCTTTTTCTTGTTATTTGCCATTCTTTAGACTTATAGAATCGTATACGTTCGTCTTTAGTCATCATAATGTTTCACCTTATATAACTTAAGTAGTATCAAGACGCATCTATACTTGATGTGTAGTAATGTATTTACTATTAGTTTGAACATGTTCATACCTCATAAATAAAAAGACACATCACATAGTGATGCGCCTCTTGTTCATGAGTCGTATTAGCAGTTAATAACTTTAAATATTAATCTGATACTAACATAATAAACTGTTTTAATGCGGACTTACATAGGGTAAAAGTCCGCTACACATAACCAATATACTTTGCTAACTTATCGATCAGTGCATTCCTTCTACGTAATATACTTGTCTTACTTGTACCAAAGTAATGTGCTATATCTTCCCATTCATAACAACCAATAGGACAATCCCAATATCTAAACCTTAATAACTCAAGCGTATCCTCATCACTTTCATCTATCAATCTATCTACACCGTTAACTATATTTCTTAATGTATTGTACCTGTTATCACTAAACTTCTTTATTGCACATCGTTCAATCGGGTTACCCGGCAAATTACTTTTGCCATCTCCCGCATTATCTGGTTCATGACTTTCAAGTAATTCATATTCTCGCATCTTCAACTCTCTTCGATAGTTATCGATGTGCTGAATGTATTCTTCAAGCTTTTTGATATCGTGTTTCTCAATCTTTATCATTCAATGCAATACCTCCGATAATATAAATTACTTTTTAATATCGTTATTCATTCGCTTCAATTCAATCCTGTATTCTTCTAACCCGTTGTATCCTTTAGTTTTAACTACTTCATCAAGTAGATAATCATTCATATATCTGAGTGCTTGTATCTCTCTTGCACGATCACTATTAATACTGATACAAACTAATAGCAATATAGCAAATACAATAGTCATAGTAATCCACATCATTTAAATCTCCTCTTGTTTAAATTAATAATAATTCTTTCTTTTATCGAAGTTCTGTTTATTTTAAACTTTTGACTAAACTGTTCTTCAAATTTATCAAGATAAAGATTATAATCGTTTATTTTTCGTCGGTACTCTGAAGTGATAAAACTATCAATATGATTATAAGCTCTATTTTCATTCATTTTATTAATTATATTTTTTAAATAAGATATATCTTTTTGATATTCATTTATAATAGCAATTGTTTCCATAACAAAAGAAGGATTAAAAAAAATCTGATTTGTACTAAATTCATTGTTGAAACTCATCTTAAAATCTTCCATTGCCTTAACTCTATTTGATAAATTAATCATTTGTCTAAATCCAATAACATTTTCATACGCTTTTTTACTTTGCTTATCTAAATTATTAAAGACTTCAATATCAAAAAAATCTAAAAATTCATGCTGTTCTGTTGGAATAATATAAGCTCCAATCATCTTTTTAGCCTTTTTAAAACAATCTAAATATATCGGATATATTTGTTCTAAATTGATTTTTTTACGTTGTAAGTTAGAATCTGTAAAATACCTAAAAATCTCTTTAACTGAATAAAGCACAACACCTCCTGCTAAAGTATATATGCTTCCTATTATTTGCTCGTTCATTTTTATCTACCTCTTTATAATATTTTCTGAAAAGGAATCTATAATTTTATACATACCAAAAATTCCTAATGCATTTATTATCACTCCATCATCAATAATATATATGGATATTAAGAAAGCAAACAGCAAAACGATCAAATCATAAATAAATATTCTCATTATTCACTCACCTCCGCTCGAAAGACGTAATCACACGGCGCCTCTACATCATCATTAGCCGTCATCATAATATATACTTGCTCAGTTACATACTTACCTAACTCATACATCGCTAGTAAGAATAATAGTCTCAAAATTTCTTTAACCACCACTAAACACCCCATGTTAATTTATCGATAATTTGTATAGCTTGTTTTAATGCGTCTCTTTTTTCTTCGATATCTCTATTATCGCCATCTTCATCAGCTGACATTAACTCACTGTCATATTCATATAATAGTTCTGATATTTCATTACTAGCTACTACTAATAAGTTTTCATCTACATCAATCGTTACCGTTTTCTTTGGCATCTCCATCTCTCCTTATCTTAACTTGTGCCTCGTATTTGCGCTCAGCTTCTTCTTTACTCTCTGCCTCAACAACTGTAAACGTCTGATTATCTCTAGCAGTAGTAAAATGTTCATGTGGTTGTCCTGTTGAATCTTTGAATGTTGTGACTAAGTATTGTGTCATTCCTCATAGCTCCCTTGAACTTGTTTGAGCTTACTCATAAAAAACATTACTAAAAATGCTATTAAGATATGCGTCTTTTGATGTTTATAAGCAAATGTAGATATCATAAAGATAGTAGCAAGCATTAACATTTCATATATGTTTGTGTGTATAGTCTTTTTACTCTTAAGAAAAATAATTGCTATGCGATAAAAGAGATAAACGCCAAACCCTATTAAAAATATTTCTAACATGTCGCTCACTTCCCCAAAACCTCCTTGACTCGATCTAAGATGTCTTTACACGTATCCTTTTCCTGCGTCTGCTGTTCCATCTTGTCTTTCGTGGTTCCTTTTCATTTTCTTTTTGTATGCGTCAATGAGTTGGTCGATAGAATAGTAAGTATTGGCGTACAAAAAAGGCATTATTAAAACTTGTACAATACTATTATCAATACCTTTTACAAATTGTTCTGTTAGTGTATGCATTACATGAACAAAATAAACTGAATGTAGTTTAGGTAAAGTAACTTCATTTTCAAACAAATCAACCATAACCTCAGTGGTTTCTTCCAAATCTTCTTCATTAACAATAGTCAGAGTTAATTGCAAACTGAAAGCTAAGTAATCAGCAATCTCATCTAATTGTGTATCTAATGGCTTACCTGGTTGTTTCTTCCAATTTTTAAAAAACTCAAGTGTGTTAACCCACTCTACAAATTCAATAATCATACTAGCTACTGTGTCATTTAAATTTCTAGTTGGTATTCTATCGTCGAACTCCTTTTGTATTTGTAATAACTCTTGTAACTGATCAGTTGTTAATGTGTTAGTCATTTTCCTGTGCCTCCTTGATTAAATGAATTGGTTTAATAACAAAGTCTATGAGACTGATAATAGAGCCGTCAGATAACTTGTAATGTGTATCTCTAATATCTCCGACCAATTGCACAATCTCTAGACTTTCGTTTGTTTCATGGTTATATACTTTATCTCCTACACTAATACTCATTTTCCTGCTCCTCCTCATATTTATAGACAACTTGACTCGTCATAATCCCTACTGCTTCATCAAGATAAATATCTTCTTTGAGTGCATCTTGCATAGCATTAGGTAAACCCTCAAGTATTTCATCAAACGCTTGCGCTTTCTTATATACGTCCTCAATCTCTTTTAGTAATCCCTCTGTGTCATTACCGTTATACGCACTAGCACTGATCACTGATTGTTCAATTTGTTCGCGGTTATTCATTAGTGTCATCCTCCATAAAATTTTATTGTTTATATCTCCTCTAAAATAAAGTTAGTTGCTTCTGTTCCTCATATTCCAAATCCTGTTGCTTTATATATGTTTCAAGCTCTTCAGCTGTATCAAATGTCTTTTTCACGCCTTGCCAACCTGGTACGATATGCCCATGAAAGTAATAAGTGCCGTTTACTACATGAGTATGAGCCACTCGCTCGTTATCCTGATACAAATATCTCTTAGAGCCGAAAAATTGGTTTAAGTATTCTTTACATGCGCTATCGGTTTTAGGCATTTATACTTCCTGCCACTTCTTGAACATTTGGTTATAAGTATTATCAAACCAGTACGGATCACGTGAATGTTCCTGAGGTACATTAAACAAGTGTGGCTTCTTTCTTCTTAGCTCAGCCTCTCTCTTTCGCTTTCTTTCCAATTTGCGTTCGAGTCTAGCTTGTTCCAGTCTTTCTATTGTTTTCTTTTCTCTGTACTCGCTTAAACGCGTACCTTCTGGTGCGTCCATTGCTTCATGTAGTTCCCAACCGTCTTTTACTCTCTTAGAAACCATTCCAGCGGTTATACCGTGACTTTCTATTAATTCCATTTCAAATTTACTGAACCTATAAGGTTTATCATTTATTGTTACAATCCTTGCTTTTCTCGCCATTTTATCCACCTCTTATATTTCTTCTATTCGTATGATTATTTTGGGCTCAATTCCATAACGCTTTGAGCTAGTTATTTCTGTAATTTGGTTATCGTCTTTCCATACATGGCCATTACAAGCATCTAATACCGTTTTAATTAAGTTGTCGATATCCGGCTTAGTCACTTTATACTGCCCAACCATTTCGCTTTTCTTTTTCTTCGACCATGATTTAAGCAATGGAAAGTAAAACTCTAATTCAATTTTTAATGCATTTTCTAGATTTAGCTTTGGCATTTGATTTTGTAAATATTTTTTATGTTCTGTATATTTTGTAGGCATATATGTGTGTGCATATCTACCTGTATTACGAAAGCGTGGACGAGGCGACCCCATCGGCGCATTAAACACTTCATTAAATTTAATTTCTATTTCCATGTAATCCCTCATATATATTCAAATAAGCTTGTTTGGTGTCCTAACTCCATTTGTTCATTATCAATAAGTGTATTTAATTCATAATCGTCTAAATACCAACGACGACCATTAAATTTTGTTTCTTTTATTCCAACAACTAAATGCCGACCATCTTTAAAATGTGGTGTAACTGAAAACATTTTGTTGCCGTCATGATCAAATAGATAGTATTTATCAAATGCATCCATTTTCAATCACTCCCATTTGCTATTTAGACGCTTAATAAAAGCTTCTCTGTCTTTCTCAAGGTTTTCATCTACTTCCGGCGTTTTCGTTTCTCTCGTGCTGTCTGTGAGCCATTTAGGCGTTTTTTCTTTTGATTGTTTAACGTAAGGTTTATAATTTTGTTTTTTGCTTTCAAGTTGTTGCTTTTCAAATGCACGTACTTGTTCAATAGATTTCAAGTTTGCATTAAGCCATGTATTCAAAATGCTTTTAGCATATCCCCAAGTAACTTTGTTTCTGTCTTTAGCGATTTTAAGTGATGCGGTAACTATTTCATCTGAATCATTTTCAAATGAATCAAGATAGTAATTTAAATCGTCTAAATTGTAAGGAGTTATGAAACCGAATCCGTTATCTTGGAAGAAGTCGAAGGCAGTCGCCTTCTTCTTCTCATTCTCACCATTCTTTACATTATCTCCATTCTTTACATTCTTGTTTGTGTTGATTTGTTGTTGATTTGTTGTTGATTTGTTGTCCATTTGTTGTTGATTTGTTGTTGATTTGTTGTCGTTTTTGCTGTCGGAATTTTCTTCCATACTTTGATAAATCGCCCAATTGACAACGGTTATAACAGAAAATTTGTTGTCGGACTTTACGACGATAGTTCCAAGGTTTTCTAAAAGCTTTATGTAGTCTCTTACTGTGGATTCTTTGAGACGCAACTCTTCGCTTGCTCGCTTTCTCCCGAACACAAATTGACCTTTTTCTAATTCGACAACCCGCCTGCCAACAAGCTGTGTATGATCCTTATGACTAGCTTTCATAAGACAATATGCAAATACTTTGAATAACTTTTCGTTCTGAAAAATAGGCGAATCTAATAGTTTTCTATGAAGTTTTATCCAACCAGTCATATACACACCTCACTTTCAAACCGGTTAAATCAGAATGGTAAATCATCATCATTTAGTTCAATCGGACCATTTGCATTCGCAAACGGATTATCTTTTACTGGTTTGTTATTTGAATATTGCGATTGTCCACGTGTTTGTTGTACTTGTTGTTGATATAAATCTTGTTGAGAGTCATTTGTGTTCTTTGGTTCTAAAAATTGAACGCTATCACACACAACTTCAGCAACAAACACACGACGACCTTCTTGATTTTCATAATTACGGGATTGTAAGCGACCATCTACACCAGCTAAACTACCTTTAGATAAATAGTTATTTACATTATCTGCTTGTCTTCTAAAAACAACACAGTTAATAAAATCTGCTTCGCGCTCCCCTTGAGCATTCGTGAACGTACGATTTACTGCAAGAGTGAATGTCGCTACACTCACACCTGAGGGAGTGGTTCTGTATTCCGGATCTTTCGTTAAACGACCTACTAATACAACTCTATTTAGCATTTATAAACCTCCAACATAAACGGGCACGCCCGTCACTTTTTGTATTTCACTTTTAATGTATTTTGCATTTGAATTTTGACTACTTAAATGAATTAAATGTATTTCTTCGAGTCTAGTTAAATCATTTGCTTTTAACATTCCGATAGCATGTTCTAAGCTAAAATGAGACTCCATAATTCTGTTTGCTAATGCGCTGTGTACACTGCCGTTTTTTATGTTTTCTTGCATTTGTTCATAGATATAATTAACTTCTAACATCATGTGCGTAATGCCGTTAAATTTGTATTTCAGATACTTCGTATCAGTAACATACAGGACCTTATAACCTAATGTGCTTTGTAATAAGAAAGCCACAGGCTCGTTAGCATCATGTTCAATGTCAAATGGTAAAATTGACCACGTACCAATTCGTAGCTCTTGCTTTGCCTTAATCGTGCATAAGCGATGATTTTCAAAATCCATAGCTCGTTGTGTTCCAGCAGTCATATAGCTGATTACACCATTGTCGACAAACTGCTTTGTGTACTTTGCATGATCACCATGTTCGTGTGTGATAAGACACCCTGCTATATGTCTTGTTTTATATTTGAAATGCTTTTGAACACGTTCAAATTTTATTCCTGCCTCAAGCAGTAACGTAGTACGTCCATCATTTAAGACGTAGCAGTTACCACTTGAACCAGTTGCTATTGTTTCAATTAAAATGGCTCTTCTTCGCTTTCTTTTTCTGTTGCAGGTTCTTTTATTTCTTCAAAGTCAGATACATCAATAGGTTTTTCATTTTCTAATTCTGTGTATTGTGCTTCTTCAAAAACTGGTGGTTCAAAATCCAATTGTTCTTGATTTGCATTTTCTTCAACTTCTGCATCCAATACTTCTTTGCGTTGACGTTGTTCGGATTCTTGTGCGTATTTGAAAAGATTGCTATCTGTTGATGTGTTGATATAACGTTTAGCAGCTCTATTGATAACTGTTTTTTTAGCCATTTCTTCTTTGAAATTATTATGTGTTTTAGAATTTTGTAATGCTTTTTCATCTTTAATCATTGATGACTGCATCCATGCTTGTTTAATTTGTTCAATAGTCATGACTTCAATATAGTTATCTCGTCCATCATTAAATACGATTGTGCAGTACGCACCGATAATGTTTTCTTTGTCGATGTTAAAGAAGTCTTGTTCGTGTTTAATCGCTTTGATACGTCCTGTTTCTCCCATTTCTTGCTTGAATGTATCGCCTTTATAAATCACTTGAGCAACAACATCTTGAGCACCTGCATCACGTTTTAACATCATTACATTACCGTGATAGCTACGTTGTAACTGCATTTTGTTGCCGTAAGGAATAAAGTAGCATTGATTTTTAGCTGGATTTAAACCTTGCGTTACCATGTCTAATAAGGCATTTGCTTTGCTTGTATCGTTACAACTCATTAATTTGTTATCTTGGCTGATTTGTAACCATGCTTGTTTCATGGCATTACTTGGTGAGTAATCATTTGGCAATTCCAAATTGCCTTGTGACTCTAAAACTCTCACTTTGTTTAATACGTTGTCAGATACGTTCTTTTCTTGTACTAATTGTTGTTCAATAGTTTGTAATTTATTATTTTCAGTCATTTTATATAGTCTCCATTCTTAATTTTTTATCTTGTTCATTTACTATCAATTGAATTTGTTGTGATTCTGTTTTGATAAGCTCTGTTACTGATTCAGCATTATCAATAAATATTGGCGCTGTAACTTTAAAATGTTTTGACAGTGTATTAATGATATCTAAGCCAACATTAATTCTTGAGGCGTTATTTAAACCGCTGTCGTATTCGACGCCGTTAACCGTTGTGGAACATGTTTCTTCTAATTCGCCGTTAACTAAGGTATTGAATAACTTAAATTCAGCAATATCAAATTCGTTATTGATGTTTTCAGTAAGCATTTTGACTTTTGTTGTTGTAAATTCTTTTAAGATATAAAGGTCATGTGAATACTTTTCTTTTTCATCCAATAATCTGTCTTCTTCATTTCTTAATTCAGAAATAACATCATCTAGATGTTTATTTGATTTTTCGATTGATATTGACACTTCAATTTCTGATTTTTCTTGAGTAAGTTCGCTTATTTTGTCATCTATTCCTGAAACTTTATCTTGAATAGTTTTCCTGATGTTAGAGCGTTTTTGATTAATCTCATTTATCTCTAACATTACTGCTTTGTATTCGTCAGTTTGCGTAACGTCAACGTGAGTTGTTTTCAACTTATTAATTTTGTTTTGTATTCTTGCTGAACGCTCTTCTGCTTCGTTGATTTTAATTTGTAGATTATTGTTGTCATCCTCTAATTTCTCGATAATTGGCTTTATTTTCTTGCCCTCTGAAATAATGTGATTGATAGATGTTTGTATTGTTTCTAATTCTTTCGATTTGCTAGCATTGAATTTCTGCAATGCTTTTTCTCTTGCCTCATTCACTTGTTCAGCTGGTAACTGTTGACCACAACAACTACATACATTGTCATCAAGATATTCAAATTTTTGATTTTTAGCTTTTTCTAAATCACTTTTTAATCCTTTATGATTTTCTAATAATTGATTACGTCTATTTTCTTCATGCGTGATTTGTTGTTTGTTTTGCTTTAATCTTGTTTTAAGGTTCGCAACCGTTCCATTTTCAACGTGTAACTCATTTGTTAAAGTATGGATTTTGTTCTCATTACTTGCGCTGTTATTGTCTTCTATGCGCTTCAATTCTGATTGTTTATCAGCTAATTGGTTACGCAAATTAATTTCTTCTGCACCGTTTTGAATATCTATACGCTCATTTTCAAGTTGCTCAATTTCTTGTTTGATAATTGCGTATCTATCATTTTCGAATTCCGGTACATCCTGCTTATTTTGTTGTGTTTGGTTAATACGTATCGGAATATCTTTGATATCTTTGTTAATCTGTTTTATCTTGTCCGTAAGAATCTTTTTCTTTGTTTCAATTTCATGATCTCCAAGAATATTATTTAATTCTTTAAAATCATCATTTGTTTTAATGACATCCTCATCATTGATTGGTTTAGCAATTTCAAACAACAAACTTCTTCGCTTCTTCCAATCTAGTAAGTTAAATGCTTGAGGGTTCGTAATTAACTTGAATACATCTTCATCAATTAGTTCATCAATACGAGCTTTATAATCCTTTACTTTTATTGATTCATCATTGATATATTGTTTCTTTGTTCTACTTCGTGAGTATTCCTTGCGATTCGTCTTTTGATTTATTGTGTATTTAGGATGTGACTCTTTTTTGAAAGTCGTTATTTTTCCGTCGATTTCAAATTCTGCGAAAACAGTCGGAATTAACTCATAATTTTCTTCGTTTTTTTCGTTTAAAGGTACAGGGTTAAATGATTTGGTTGATCCGTCCAAACCTTTATCGAAAAGCAGCCATTGTAATGCGGTTGCAGTCGTAGTCTTACCAGTCGCATTATTGCCGTATATTTTTGTGTCTTTACCGTCAAAGTTAAAGCTTTCTTCTTTGATTCCAGCAAAGTTTGATATTGTTAGCTTATTTATTTTTATATCCATCATCATGCTCCTTTTTTAATCTTTCGGTGACCTCTTAACACCTCGATAATTAAATTTTTTATTCGTTCGTGGCTGTCCGGATTGATTTCATGTATCTGTACAAGCTTATTGTTCGTTTTGTAACTGTCGTGATAGTGCAAGAAATTAATCGATAAGTATCCGTGATGATTACGTTCAATTTCCAATAATGCTCGTTGGTTTGACAAAGTATATTCGTCGAATAACGTCTTAAAAATATTCAATATATTTCTTTCTGTATCTCTCATGCTTATACCTACCATCTCATGACTAAGTTAATTAGCCTGTCTCTTTCGTCTGTGTTCTCTTCAATCCATTCATAAATAGATTGATTTAATATGTCTAATGCTGTGTATAGATCATTCTCATCTGTTATATTTATACCGTCGATAAATCTATCTTCTAAATCTAAGACATTCACTAGAATGCTGTAATCTTGTTTCTTAACTGCTAATTTAAAATCGAATCCGTCTACATTAATTACTTTTTGACATACATCGCCAATTTTGTAGTACATTGTTGACACTTCCTTTATTTCGTTTTATATTGAATATGCATTAATTTTCTAATTGTTTAGACTGTTACTCATTGCCGTGAGTAACAGTTTTTTTATTCTTCATAAAAGTATTCCTTATAAAATATGAATGTTGCGATACTTGCGAATCCCGCAATCGACCATGCAGTAGTGAAGTATAGAAACGGCATAAGTACAATTGCTAAGACTGTAAAGCACAGTACTGCTACTAGGTAGCTTTTATAAATGTTGCTCATTTTATTCTCTCCTTATATATTTCATTGAAATGCTCATCGACGAATTTATTCATCTTTCTTGCGTTAAATCTCCAGCGATTAAAATTCTCATCTGGGTAATGCACAATTCCTTGCGCTCTTAGTTCTTTTTCAAATCTAGGATGAAATAGTAATCTGTCCTTGATAGTCTCATCAGATGCAATTTTTAATTTCTTCTTTAAGTCACTCATGTTCCATACAGGGTCTAATGAATAACCAATTAGCTCATCATATTCATCTTTTGTGATAAGTACATGTGTTTCAGGTATTGGAACGGTTACGTTTAATACATGTGGCATTTCTATCATTCCTTTCGTGTATAATGTTGTTATCTCCTACAGAGAGGAGGTGAATATTATGAAAAACTACTATCACCTTTTGTCTTTCGATGACGATTTAGCTAATGATGCAGCCAACGATCTGTTAAAAGAAGGTTGGGATATCGTTCATGTTGGTACAAAATTAGTTAAAATTTTGGATAATGGACAAGCGTACTACAATACTGAATACGTTCTGGGCGGAACTAAAAATCAGTATGAAAAATATTTAGAAGATTGCCAGCAGTCCGAGTTAGATTATTTTTAACTTATGTTTTTCTGCGGTTATTAGCTAAATACTTTTGTTCTCTATCAATTAGGTAGAGAACTTTTTTAATTTCGGTGTAAGAAAACTTTTCTAGTTCAATACATTGATTAATTACAGACATTAAATTCTTTTGTTTATTATTTAAATTCTTCTTTTGGATTTTTAAAGAATAAATTTCTTTCATATCTTCCATAATGTTTATGCTCCTTTCTGCTATACTCCTATTAAGGAGGTGAATTCGTATGAAGTTAAAACACGATTGCATACGTGAAGTTCTTTTAGTTATAGAGAGTGATTTAAAATTAAATAATGTTCTAGATAATGAAGACCTAGAAAATACAATTAAAAATTTCTCACGTGAAGACATCGAATACACTGTTAAACAATTGACCGGTGCAGGTTATATAGACGCTGAATTCTATATGGAAGGTTATTTTGTTAAACATATGAATTTTTCAGGTCACAACCTTTTGGATGATGTTAGAGATGTCGAAGTTTGGAGAGAAACTAAAGCTAAAGCGTCAAAAGTTTCTTCGGTTTCAATCCCTATAATTCAACAAATCGCATCGTCAGTCGTTAACAAGATGCTCGGGCTATAGTAATTTAAATTCAACACCGTCTATTTGAACGAACAGATTATCTAAGTCAGGTATTTTCTTTTTATATAAATCAAACCTTGATTTGATATCTGCTAATAAATAGGTATCTAAATTACCAATTGATAATAGTCGTCTATTACCGGCTTCGTCATAGTAGTAATAAATGACTTTTTTGTTTTGAGCTTCCATTTGCTGCGCCCTCCTGTTAAGCAGTTACGTTAGCTTCATAACCGAATTCAGTCATGATTTCATGTATTTTCAATCTGCCTTTTTGTGTCCATCTAGTTTGTAAAACTGTGTCTTCTCTACCGTCAGAGCGTACAATTGCTATAGTGTCTGATTCTGTGTAACTCTTGCCCATGTGTTCTGAGTAAAGCACCCACTGTTTATTTACTTTTCGTTGTAATCTAGCTTCGTGTAGTAGCTTGTTCAACTTTTGTGCTGAAATCCCGTAGTCTGCCGCGATTTGAGTTGTAGCTAATGTGCCAGTTGACTTTAAGATTTCATCTACATAGTCTGCTTTGGGTTTTAGTTCTCCGATTTCTTGTTGTAAAACTAAGTTTTGCTCTTTTTCTTTCTTATACTCAGTCAACACTGTAATGATGTAGTCTGGATCTTTTAATGTTTGTTCAATTACATTGTCTGTTGCGTAGATACCGTGTTTGCGAATAGCTGGTAGGACATCTGATGTTACCCAGCGTTTGAATTTTCGAGCGGTTTCTCTGATTTTTTCGTTTTTGCTTTGTTTAGAAGCGTCAAAGATTAAACTGTATAAGCCTGATTCGTTGATAATGATCATATTTCTGTTTTGACCTGATGCACTAAATTGGTGCGTCAGCTTGTCCTCGCTATCAACATGATTTCTGATGGCATTGTCTGCCCTTGCATATCCTAAAATCTCAGCAATATCTTTTCCTACAAAATAAGGTTCGTTTTCAATTTCCACTGTTCTTACTGGTAGCTCTTTAAAATTAAATGTTTGTAATGCTTGCATTGTTCATTCCTCCTTTTACGGTTTAACCGTTATTTTTGGTTAAAAAAATAATATCATCGTAGGATATGTCAAATTTTTCTTCTATCTTTTTTAACTGCGGAACATTAGGGAAAGTCTTTCCTTTTTCCCAGTTATGCCACACATCAGCAGACACGCCAACTTTAGCGCCAGCTTTAGCTTGAGTCAAATCATATTTAGCTCTCAGTGTCTTTAATGTTACCGGTTCTTTTTTAACGATGATTTGTGTCATTGTAGTACCTCCTTGCTTAATAACTGACTTAAGTATATTACGGTTTAAACGTAATGTCAACACTTAAACCGTAATTTTATTTTTTCTCTTGTGTATTTTACGATTAAGTCGTATAATGAGTGTGTAGCATTAGATGAAGGGATTGAATTTATAATGTTAGGCAACAAAGAAATTATGGCAAAAAATATTTCTCGTCTCATGAAAGAAAATAATATTGATAGAAATAAATTGTCTAGAGACTTAAAAATAAGTTATACAACTTTATCAGATTGGATTAACGCAAAAACGTACCCGAGAATAGACAAAATCGAAATGTTAGCCAAATACTTCGGAGTAGAAAAATCATCACTTGTTGAATCACCTAGCAAAATCGTGCAACTTGATACACTACCAGTTAAAAAAATACCAGTTGTATCAAAGATATCTGCTGGCATGCCTATTTACGCAGAAGAAAATTTAATCGATTACATATACTTCGCTACTAAAAATTTGAGTTCTAACAAAGAAGAATTCGGATTACAAGTGTCTGGGGATAGTATGGACAAACTCTTTCAAGAAGGTGACGTTGTAGTTGTTGAAAAGGATTCGACTGTTGAAAATGGTCAATTAGGCGTTGTATTAGTCAATGGGTACAACGGTACTGTCAAAAGAATACGTTACAACAACGACCAAATTATTTTAATTCCTGAATCAAACAATCCTAGTCACTATCCACAAGTATACGGAAAAGATGACGAGATTAAGATTGTAGGTAGAGTTGTAGCAAGTCAAAAACTATTCAAATAAAAGGACTGATTATAGGGAAATATAAGATTTTAGATTTTTCGGAAGAAAAAAATTATTACTCAAGAATCGAACTACGGATTAAGAATACATGTAGAATATAGAGTTTAATCAAATTGATTTCTATTTTTGATTAAGCAATGTTTAAACTTCTATACAAACACACTAAAGAAGAGTGGTTACTATGAAAAGTAAATTAATTTTATACTATGAATTTATTTTGTTTGTACTAACACTTTTGGCTATTACCGCCATTTTTATAAACGATCCACTTCTAAAAACAATAGACATTATTGTTTATGCTATTTTTGTTACTGATGTGACGGTACGCTTGTTGTTAAGTAAAAACAAAATTAAATTTATTCAAAATAACATTTGGGATTTTATAGCTATAATTCCCTTCGATTCTATATTTAAAGTCGCAAGATTAATACGATTATTCAAATTGTTGAGGTGCTTATCTATACTGAAAAGGTATACACCCACTGTTTTGAACATACTTAATCAACACGGCTTAATGAATGCGCTCGTTTTTATAACCGTCACTATAACATCTTTGAGCGTACCTGTATATTTAGTTGAACCAAACATAAAAACTTACGGCGATGCTCTATGGTGGGCAGTTGTAACAACGACAACTGTTGGATACGGCGATTTATCTCCTTCAACAATTGTAGGCAGAGTGATTGGATTTATTCTTATGATATCGGGAATTGGAGTTATAGGGCTTTTAACAAGTTCTCTAGCTAGCCATTTTATACGGAAAAAACCTCAATCGAATAACACAATAGAATTTTTAAAAGAAGAAATAAATAGAATAGAAGATTTATCCAACAATGATATAGAACGGATTTGTTTAATGCTAAAAACTTTCAAAAAATAATGACGATGAGTTTTATATCACTGGTAGAGTTATATAAGGAGAATTCATTACCTATCATCTCACTTTTAAATATATGTGGATTAAAGAATTGAAGTATTAATCATGCTTATTTGAAAAAGACGTCTATTTCAGCAGTGTTTGAAAGGAAGTTTATAATGAAAATAACTAATTGCAAAATAAAAAAAGAAACTATAGTATATGAAGTTTTAACTAGTGGTAATCAACCATTCACTTATGAGTTACCTAAAGATTTATCGTCACATAATGCGCGTAAATACTTGGAATTTATTTCACAAAAATTAGATGGCGATAAGTTAACCAAAGAAGATTCACTATGATTTTACTAAACAAAAAAACGCCTACTAGTGTAGACGTTGAATGGTGGTGAGAACGTGAGCGAGAATAAAGGAGAAATGATGACGCATAATATAGAAAAACGCATTAATAAATTAAAAACTTCTGGAAATCCAAAATTTAAAAAGTTAGATTCAGATATTCACTATTTACTCAAGAGATTTGAAGGTGAAAAAAACCATAAAGGTTTTTATCCAAAGTTTAAACAAGGAGAAATAGTTTTTGTAGATTTCGGTATAAACGTTAATAAAGAATTTTCTAATTCACACTTTGCAATAGTGATGAATAAAAATGATTCTAATACGGAGGATATAGTAAATGTTATTCCCTTATCCTCTAAAGAAAACAAAAAGTATTTAAAGATGAATTTTGATTTGAAATGGGAGTATTATTTAAGATTGTTTTTAAATTTAATTAGCGCGCAAAATAATTCAGCTATATTAAAAGAAGTTTTCGATAAAAAATACCAAAAAAACAACACAGAATTCATCACTAAAGATTATTTTAGTGAATTTATATCTGATAGTTTAGAAATTGAAAATAAATTAAATAAAATTGACAGAAACATTAATAACATAGTATCAGCAATTGATAAGGTAAAAAAATTAAAAGGTAATAGTTACGCTTGCATAAATTCTTTCCAGCCGATTAGTAAGTTTCGCATAAGAAAAGTTTTACCCCAAAAAATTAAAAATCCAGTAATAGATTCTTCGGATATTATGTTACTGATAAATAGAATTAATAATAATATATTGCAGATCCCTGATATAAGATGATATAATTTTAATATATTAAAGGTTTATCCTTTAAAACACGTATATATTCGTTACCATTTTTGGTAATTAACCATGTAATCTTATAATTATAAGTGGCGTCTGTATTTTATACAGGCGTCTTTTTTTATACAATTTTCATGGGTAGCCCGCCTACCCTTATTATTTTTTGCCAATTTTGAGGAGGGAGCACATGAAAACACGTTGTTACGATGGTAAAAAATGGCAATATGAGTTTAAGCATGAAGGAAAAAGATACCGTAAGAAAGGTTTTAGAACAAAGCGTGAAGCTAATTCTGCTGGACTAGACAAGTTAAATGAGTTAAGAAGTGGTTTTAATATAGATAACTATATAACTCTTGCAGAATACTTCGAAAATTGGATTAAAACATATAAACAACCTGTTGTTAAAGAAAATACCTACCGTCATTATAGAAATGCATTACAACATATACAAAAACATAAAATAGGTAAAATGGAGTTATCAAAGATAAATAGACAAGTTTATCAGAAATTCATAAACGATTATTCAAAAGAACACGCAAAAGAAACTATAAGAAAAACAAACGGTGCTATTCGGTCAGCTTTAGATGACGCATTATATGATGGGCTTATTTTTAAAAATCCCGCTTATAAAGTTAATTATAAAGCGGGAAAACCTACGAAGTCAGAACAAGAAAAATTCATCTCGGTAACTGAATATGAAATACTAAAAGATAACGTCAGAAAGAAGAGAACTCGTTCATCATTAGCGCTATTCATAATGATTTGTACGGGTTGTCGTGTCAGTGGTGCAAGAAATATAAAGATTGAGCATATCAACCAAGTGAAAAACACTATATTTATTGACGAGCGAAAAACCGATACTTCCCCTAGATATATCAGTATCGCTAAATCTGATATGAAACACATTATGGACGTCATAAGTACATTTGCAATTAGCTATGATGGTTACATTTTCAAAGAAGCCGGATCTATAATTAACCTTCATGCTATCAATAATGCTTTGAAATCAGCCTGTAGAGTCAATAATATACCAATTATTACATCGCACGCATTAAGACACACTCATTGTTCTTATTTACTAGCAAAAGGTGTATCTATACATTACATTTCTAAAAGATTAGGTCATAAAAATATAGCAATAACTACATCTGTGTATTCTCATTTGTTAGAAGAAAAATTTAATGAAGAGGACAAAAAAACAACTAAAATTTTAGAAAGTATGTAATTTAGGGACCCATTAGGGACTCCAAACCCAATAAATACTGTTGTTACAAGGTTTCTATGTATCCAAACTGGGGGCAATATAAACGCGCTGATTTAATCGGACAATCTTCTTATATTAAAAATAATGATGTCGTAATATTCAATGAAGCATTTGATAATGGTGCATCAGACAAATTATTAAGTAATGTGAAAAAAGAATATCCTTACCAAACACCTGTACTCGGTCGTTCTCAATCAGGTTGGGACAAAACTGAAGGTAGCTACTCATCAACTGTTGCTGAAGATGGCGGCGTAGCGATTGTAAGTAAATATCCTATTAAAGAAAAAATCCAACATGTATTCAAAAGCGGTTGTGGATTCGACAATGACAGTAATAAAGGCTTTGTTTATACAAAGATAGAGAAAAATGGTAAGAACGTTCACGTTATCGGTACACATACACAATCTGAAGATTCACGTTGTGGTGCTGGACATGATCGAAAAATTAGAGCTGAACAAATGAAAGAAATCAGTGACTTTGTTAAAAAGAAAAATATCCCTAAAGATGAAACGGTATATATAGGTGGCGACCTTAATGTTAATAAAGGAACTGAAGAGTTCAAAGATATGCTTAAAAACTTGAATGTAAATGATGTTTTATATGCAGGTCATAATAGCACATGGGACCCTCAATCAAATTCAATTGCGAAATATAATTATCCTAATGGTAAACCAGAACATTTAGACTATATATTTACAGATAAAGATCATAAACAACCAAAACAATTAGTCAATGAAGTTGTTACTGAGAAACCGAAACCATGGGATGTATATGCCTTCCCTTACTACTATGTATACAATGATTTCTCAGATCATTATCCAATCAAAGCCTATAGTAAATAGCACTCAACAAAAAACTCGCTTCGTTCTAAAAAGTCGAAGCGAGTTATATTGTTAAAATTTGAATTGACTAACTTTAAACTGATATCTCATCGTTTTCATTTCTTTAACTTCCACTATACCTCTACATGCCTCATATGCACCTAACAATATCAAGTTAGGTTATCCATAATAAAAGATACAGTGTCTCAAGCTATCTATCCCAAAACAAATAAATAGTTACCTACTACGTGATACGCAGCAGGCAACTTGCGAAAACTTATTTCTGTTCTTTATCATTAATTGTTTTAATTAATTTTACATCATGTGTCTTCCAATCAACTTCATATAATGCTGATAATTTTTCTTCTTTTTGATCTACATGGTTTTCACCAGACCAATAGCCCCAGAAACCATGTTTGTTCCAATCTAATTTAAAGTCATCCATTGATCGTTTATAATGAACGATAAATCTTGATTTACCTTTATCATTTTTATCGTGTGACATTACAGCTAAAAATTCTGGATTAAATCCTTCTGACACAGTTACAGGCATTTTATTTTTAGGCGTGAAATTATCTTTCGCCCATAGGTTTCCGTTTCGAGTTAATGAAAAGATTTCACTTTTCACTCTATCATCACTGTCATTAGTTAGTTGTCTCGTATGATCATGTCCCATATTATTGATAGAATGTGCTTCTACTTTCCAAGCTACACCTTTATTTGTTGTAGGTTGATCAATAAGTGTGCGGTAAGATGGTTGTTGATAACTAATTGTCTCTGAATAATTTTTCTCTTTTGTAATATTTCCAGTTAAACCACCACGATTAATTGAAAAATCTCCACCTGTTTTATAGCCATACGTATATTTAACTTCTCTTGATTCATCTTGATTTTTAGGCGCAAAATCAGTCACATTTGTACTGTTGTTGTTATCATCAACGTTTTGAATCGAGACTGAATAAGAACCAGGCCATCTTAATGTACTATTCCAATAACCATTTGGATTTAAAATTTTCAATCCACTGCCAATTGTACCTTTCGCCTTAATAAATACTGTCTCTTTATCATAATTTGGCTCAGTAAGAAAATTAAATTGTAAGCTTTGTGAGATTTTTTTCTCTGTATCACTCGTTGTAGCCGTACGTGTATACATCTTCGTATCACCATCAAGGTTCTTCTCGGAAACTGTAGTAATTTTAGATTTAATTTCTGCATAAGAAGATGCTGGAAATACAGTTAAAGCTGTTGATAGCGCTAAACTACAGATTGTAATATTTTTACATACTTGTTTAATCATTTGTCATCCGTCCCTTCTACTTTATCCTTCTTTATATGGTTTATTTTGATCAGAGTATTTTTCAACGACTTTAACTGTTTTATTTTTCCAATCTACTTCATAAACTACAATAAATCTTTGACCATCTTTATTTTGTTCTAAAATTGGTTGTCCATAATGTATACCAGGTTTATTTTTCAAAATATCTTGATTACGTGTATATGTAACTTCGAATCGTGTTTTTTCATTTGACTTTTCATTAGAAATATAAGTTAAGAATTCTGGGTTAAATCCGCTTCTTACAAGCGCAGGATATCTATATTTTGATGCAAAACTTAATTCAGGATTTTCTACAGTAGATAATCTAGTATTTCTATAGAATAAGAATTCATCATTTCTGTTCTTAATTTCATTCCCGTATTTTAAATCGTTGGCAACAACAGACCAGTGTACGTGTCTATTATTATTTTTACCGCTCGCAATTGTGTCGTAATTTTGTTGGTTATAACTGATAGATTTAGAATAGCTATTAGATGATGTTCGTCCAATACCTTTTGTTGAATCGAATTTACCACCTAAGCTATAAGAAAATGTACTATCTACTTTCGCAGTGGAAATTTTATTTTTTGGCAGTTGATCTAAAATTTCAGTTTTAGGGTTTCTTTGTACTTGAAAATCAACGTGATATTCACTCGGGTATTTTAACCATGATGCGTTTGTTTCATTTCGATGAGATTCAAACTTTAAATTTGAATGAATTGACCCTTGTTTTTTGACAAGTAAGACATTCTTGTCATATGTTGGATCATCGATAAAGTCGAATTGTAAATTTTGTAAAATATTTGTCTCTTTATCGTATTCAGATACAGTACGCTTTGTAACTTTACCGTTTTTACCAATATCATCAGGTCCTGGTGTATTTTTATCTTTATCATTCACATTACGCTTTTCTTTTTGTTGAGCCTTATCAACATGTTCTTTCTTAGTTTGGTCTTGTGAGTCTTTATTCGCTGAATTCGCTTCTGTATTTGCTGCTGATAACAATAAAAGTGCACATGATAATGATGACGCAATGAATACGCGCTTTTTATTTTTCATTGTTATAACCTTCTTTCTTATATTTAATATTGTTGATAGGTATCGACATGTGAATAATATCACAAAAACTAAGAATATATATTTAACTATTTATTAAATGATTTTGTTTATATTATTAAATACTTTTTTCGATATAAAATTAATGTGTGTACAAAGTGATTAAATTAGTAAATCGCATTATTTAGTAGTTAATCACCATGGATCTATATGTTATACATGCTTAAACTAAATTTTTTTCATACAATCCGACTGGACGATTCACAATGAAAAAAACACTTACTATCAGTGATTATTAGACTACTGATACAAGGTGCATATTTTAAGATGTAATCATGAACATAGCACGTCACTTTGTTACTTAAAATTAATGTTTAAATACAATAATTATGTTTATATAAATATATATACTACTTTGAAAAGGTGTGAGCTTAATGACAACTTTTAGTGAAAAAGAAAAAATTCAATTACTAGCAGATATTGTTGAACTACAAACTGAAAATAATAATGAAATAGACGTTTGTAATTATTTAAAAGATTTATTCGACAAGTACGATATTAAATCTGAAATTTTGAAAGTTAATGAACACCGCGCCAATTTCGTTGCAGAAATCGGTAGTGGCTCTCCCATACTTGCATTGAGCGGTCATATGGATGTTGTTGATGCAGGAAATCAAGATAATTGGACTTATCCCCCTTTTCAACTCACAGAAAAAGATGACAAATTATATGGTCGAGGCACAACAGATATGAAAGGCGGTCTGATGGCTTTGGTCATCGCACTCATTGAATTAAAAGAACAAAACCAATTACCTCAAGGAACCATTAGATTACTCGCTACTGCTGGTGAAGAGAAAGAACAAGAAGGCGCCAAATTATTAGCAGATAAAGGCTATTTAGATGATGTTGATGGTCTAATGATTGCTGAACCAACTGGATCTGGAATTTATTATGCACATAAAGGGTCTATGTCATGTAAAGTAACTGCAACTGGTAAAGCTGTCCATAGCTCAGTTCCATTTATTGGTGACAATGCAATTGATACACTGCTTGAATTTTATAATCAATTTAAAGAAAAATATGCAGAGCTTAAAAAAATGATACTAAACATGAGTTAGATGTTGCTCCCATGTTCAAATCATTGATAGGAAAAGATATTTCTGAAGAGGATGCAAATTATGCATCTGGTCTTACAGCTGTATGTTCGATTATAAATGGCGGTAAACAATTTAACTCTGTACCAGATGAAGCTTCACTTGAATTTAACGTAAGACCAGTTCCTGAGTATGATAACGACTTTATAGAATCGTTTTTCCAAAATATCATTAATAATGTGGATAGCAATAAGCTTTCACTCGATATTCCAAGCAACCATCGACCTGTAACAAGCGATAAAAATAGCAAATTAATTACTACGATTAAAGATGTAGCTTCTAGTTATGTAGACAAAGACGATATATTTGTTTCGGCGCTTGTAGGTGCAACGGATGCTTCCAGCTTCTTAGGAGATAATAAGGACAATGTTGATTTAGCCATTTTTGGACCAGGTAATCCATTAATGGCACATCAAATCGATGAATATATCGAAAAAGATATGTATCTGAAATATATTGATATTTTCAAAGAGGCTTCCATTCAATATTTAAAGGAGAAATAAGAGGTATACTGTCAGCTGCCCTATTCGCGTGCTGGCAGTTTTTTATTGCGAATTTTAAGTTGATAGAAATAGCGATGAATATTGTTTGAATGTAAATATTCAAATATCAACAAGCATATTTCCATTGAATAGGTGATGTAAAACTGAAACTATAGCGTTGATTTGTCATACTTAAATTGCATTGTCTGTTGAAATTGGGAATCCAATTTCTCTTTGTTGGGGCCCCACCCCAACTTACATTGTTTGTAGAATTTCTTTTCGAAATTCTCTGTGTTGGGGCCCCGCCAACTTGCATTGTTCGCAGAATTTCTTTTTGAAATTCTCTGTGTTGGGGCTCCTGACTAGAATTGAAAAGTAATACACATCAGTAACATTTCTATTTTCATTTATGATATTATCTAATTATTAATTTATAATATAAAGGAGTATGCAATTAAAATGAACAAAGTCCACAAACCTTTATATTTTTATTTAATGCTTTTCTTCTCTACAACTATCATAGGTGCACTTTTATTGTATTTACCTTTCACTGGTAAAAAGCCAATATCTTTTTTAGATGCCCTATTTATAGCTTCAAGTGCATTTACAGTTACTGGCTTGTCCCCAGTTGATATAGGATCACAGTTTAATATACTTGGTGAGATAGTAATACTATTATTAATACAAATAGGTGGTCTAGGTATCGTAACCGTAACCCTATTGACACTAGTATTTTTAAATAGAAAGATATCAATGAAAAATAGATTTTTGATTATGGTTACATGGAATATTGACGAACCTGGTGGTGTTATTAAGCTAATTAAACACTTGGCTATTTATAGTTTAGTCACTGAATTAATTGGTATGATTTGTTTGTGTTTATCTTTTATACCAAAATTTGGTATAGGCAAAGGATTATTTTTAAGCTTATTCACATCAGTATCAGCT
Source organism: Staphylococcus sp. FSL W8-0305 (assembly GCF_037966415.1). Lineage (NCBI taxonomy): Bacteria > Bacillati > Bacillota > Bacilli > Caryophanales > Staphylococcaceae > Staphylococcus > Staphylococcus sp. FSL W8-0305. The sequence goes on along the minus strand of NZ_CP150198.1, from coordinate 2,773,304 downwards.
TTTAATAATGCTGGATTTGCCCTTTTTAAGAATAACTTAATAGATTATTCTAATGATCCAATTGTCATTATCACAATCTCAATACTCATAATATTTGGAGGTATTGGACATTTTGTCGTAATAGACTTTATTAATTGTAAAAAATTGAGTAAATTATCTTTACATTCTAAATTAGTCTTAACTACAACTAGTATCCTAATAATTATAGGAGCTATTACATTCTTTTTATTAGAACAGTTTAATACTATGCAAAATATGGGACTAGTTGAAAAAATCGGAAATTCTTTTTTCCAATCAATAACAACACGAACAGCGGGCTTTAACAGTATTGATATAGCAAGCATTAACAAATCTACTGCTTTAATGTTAATGCTACTTATGTTTATTGGTGGTGCCCCTCTCAGTGCAGCTGGAGGAATTAAAATAACTACTTTTGCAGTAGCGTTTATTTTTGTATTAAATTATATACGTAAAGAAAATAATGTTTCAGTATTCAATAAAGAAATATCTGACAAATATATAAAACTATCTATTGTTACCATTAATATCTCATTTCTATTTATCAGTATCATTACTTTTATATTATCGATAATTAATCCGAACATATCATTAATCAAGTTATTATTCGAAGTGGTTTCTGCATTTGGAACAGTCGGGTTAAGTATGAACCTTACCACAGAATATCATGGTATTACTAAAATAATTATTATATTCGTTATGCTTTGCGGTAAAGTAGGACTATTAACTTTATTAAGAACATTTATACCACCAAAAAGTCCAAAAAATTACCGCTACACTAAAGGACAAATTTATCTATAAAATAACTATCCATCTTTAACAAGAAATGAACTAGTGTTTTAATCTATTACATTTAAAAAACTACCTAAACAGGTAGTTTTTTTGTTTTTTATTTATTTTAGGACGACAAAACGTCTTATATCTTTAAAAAAGCAAATGCATAAGTACACCTTTAAAAAGATCTACTCAAAACTAAACTATACAATGATTTAAATATTTAAAACTTATTTTTTACTACGTTAACCTCAATTGTTGAAAAGATGAATGAAAATGATAATTTAATAATGTATACTTTTGATTGTTTAAACATGTACATTTTCTAAAATTCTAGAGATAATTTTATTGCTGTGAACAACAATGAAATTATCTTCAGACATAAATACGGATTTTGAAGTTACTACTCTTTCATATTTACAAAAATTAATAATTGTTATGATGAACTTAAACATGAAAATAAGCAAAAGTGAAATAGCTAGACACATGGGTGTTGATAGAAGAGCAGTTGATAAATATTCAAATGTCTTTGACCTTTATTTTATAAATTCTTCCATAAAAATAACCACACTTCTAAATCAATAGGTGGGTGTGGTTTTGTGCTTTATATTTTAAGAATAGCCATCTTCAAATTATTTTCACTTGTATGATCTTTGATTTCTGTAAATCCAAATTTTCTATAAAATTCTCTTAATCTATCTACATCCTCATACTCTATCCAAATATATGAACCGCCAAATATGTTCGCACCTTCTAAAACTTTCACATATGCTAAAGTTAATAAATCGTTTGCATTTATGGATTTTGTAGCCAATGCTTCTTCAGAATAATTTTTTTCTATTTGAGCAATTAAGTATCCTTGTATGATTAAATTGTCATTTCCACTGTGAGTTTCACCCTTTTGATATAACTTCTTCTTTAACGTGTTTGATATTTTATCTAACATACGTTTTGTAAAAAACTAAGGGTTTATTGCTAATTGTAAAATAGCCAACTAGTATTTGTTTGTTTTTGAATTGTGAAAAAACTAAATGAGTTCTAGACAGGTTTTGTCTATCAAATGCTATAGACTTATTTTTCAAAAATAAATCAACATCGTGTGCTGATTCACTTCCTGAAATTGATATTGTCTCAAATGAATTTAGTATATTTAAAACTGAAGGTATCTTTCGCTTAACCTCTTGCTTATCACCTGTTAACAATTCTGAAAGTGATATTACTTTTACAGTCAATTACTTCGATAATCCTTCAATAGATTTTCAATCTCACAAGTTGATTTTATTTTAGTCGCTTTTATGTTTGTTTTGTTCACATTACTATTATTTTCGTTAATCTCCATTGCATCTATTAGTTTTTGCGCTGATTTTTTTGTGAATTTATAATCAGTAGTAATACTTATTGTAGCCATACTACTCACTTCCTTATTTTACTTCATTTGACAACCAAGTATACATTGTCTACGTTGTCTTCTTGTTTACAATGTATCATGAAAGCATCTTTTCGACAATAGATTCAATAAATTTCTTTAGTGTATATGATTTTACACTTAAACCAATTTGTTTCTTAGCATAAAAACACCCATGCTGTAACTAGTGTGGGTGTTTTCAAAATGCAGACAGCTTCTTATTACAATACGCAAGTGAGTCCTCTGCAAAGCCGAATTGATTACCGGAAATCTAATTACATTACAACATACTAGAAGAAACTCCTTATATACTCAAAAGGTATACTAAACTTCTCTATATAATCTATATGATTTTAACATTGAAAAACCCCCCCCATTATGAATCTAAATAACACATCAGCACATAATAAAGACGCCTTCCAAAAGTTTTGGTAACTAATGGAAAACGTCTTAAAAACATATTTTCATACGCTCTAATATTTATTTGGAACGAATCATACTCGTGCATAATGTAATTTTCTAGTTAGTCAAAACTAGAAACTGTTTTACATCATTCCTGGCATTAAGGGCCGTATGAAATAGATATAAATCACATACAAAAATCCTATTAAATCAGCATCGTGTATTCTTTATATATTCAATTTTTTTAGTTTTTTTATTTCATTATGACCAATTTATGACCACCAATTATTACACACATAAATCTCTATAAGTATATTTGCAATGATCGATATGATTATCCATATAATGATTTTTCATTGCAATATAATGCTTCTCTCAGCATCTTATATCACCTAATAAAGTTAGTGTGAAATGTTAAAATTGATAAAACAATATAAATTTGTGCACCCATTTTTGATTAATAAATAAGCGTTTGATGCCTGCAACGTGTGATTATATTAATATTAATACGTATAAACATCGTCATATTTTTTTATATTCAACGTTGTAATCACGTATTATACTGAATATAAAATATCAAAAATAGATAAATACATATATTTCCCGAAACAACATCATATTAATCCACATTAAACATACAAAACTCATTCTGCTTATTAATAGTTCTAAGATATCATGTTATAATTAGTGAATAAAATCACAAAAGGAAGGTTTTAAATCATGAGACTTCAAAAAGCACCTTTAGTAACATCGGGATTGATCTTAGGTTTGTTGGGGTTGGGCAATCTCTTGAAAGACATATCACTTGTTTTAAATGCTATTTGTGGTATCTTTGCCCTCTTTATTTGGGTTCACCTTTTATGTACTATTCTCAATAATTTTAAAAATGTTAAAGAACAATTGAATACCCCTCTAGTTTCATCTGTGTTCACAACATTTTTCATGTCTGGATTTTTGGGAACCACTTATTTAAATACGTATTTTAGTGATGTAACCATTATCACTAGCTTAATAACACCCTTATGGCTCTTATGTCTTATGGGGATTATGATACATATGATTATTTTTTCAATTAAATATTTAAAAAGGTTCTCGCTCGAAAATGTTTATCCATCATGGACAGTGCTTTATATTGGTATTGCTATTGCTGGATTAACAGCACCAATCAGCGGATTTTATTTAATTGGAAAATTATCAGTTATATATGGTTTTTTAGCAACATGTATTGTCTTACCAATAGTATTCAAACGATTAAAAACGTATCCATTGCAAACGTCTATTAAACCGAACACTTCCACAATTTGTGCACCATTTTCTTTAGTTGCTGCGGCATATGTTATAACTTTTCCTAAGGCAAATGATCTAATCGTTATTATTCTTTTGGTATTGGCTCAGTTTTTTTATTTTTATATTATATTTAAACTTCCAAAGTTGCTAAAAGAGCCGTTTTCACCAGTATTTTCAGCTTTCACTTTTCCTTTAGTAATTTCAGCAACTGCCTTAAAAAATAGTTTACCTGTACTAACGTACCCAGAAATTTGGGAATGGCTCTTATTTTTTGAAATTACATTAGCAACTTTAATAGTATTAAGAGTCTTTTTAGGCTATGTTCATTTCTTTTTTAAAACTAGCCCGAAGGCTAGCTATAACTCTTAATCTAATGTAGCACTTTTAAAAATATCTTATAGTAATGACAAAATGATAAAGAGAAATATGACAAGACATATCTTAATAAATCTTTGCTCAAAATCAACCAGCCATTCAGCTGCCGATTTTACTTGCTTCATATAAAACTGGGTATAGGGTAAAAAACTTAATTCTATACCCTATTATTTTTTTCTCTTTATCCACCAACCCTTAAACTTGCTTGAATGTTTGCATTATTAAAATTAGCTTTAAACTAAAGATCTGAGGTTTCAATTACCATTTGGTAATCCAAGACAATGTAATATTTATTTGTAATTGTTTTAGTATTTTCTTAACTGTTAGATAACTTTCAATTTTATAAATTACTATACACATTAAAAATAAAATCATTAAAAGTACTAATACTAATGAAAGTCAAACACTTTCCTCACTTTATCATTTTTCAACCATTCCGCCATATATTAAGTATCTATAATCAATACCCTAAATTTATACATACACCTAATATGTTTACATAAAAATAGGCAAGTACCGTAGTACCTGCCTGTTATGCACATTTAAATCTTGAGAGAAATGTTAAAAAGTTCTAGTAAAATAATAGCACATTTTATCTTTAAATGTAAATAGAAAGCAGGTGTGTTACACACCTGCTTAAATAGACATGACTATGTCATTTCAACTGATTTCTCCCCATTAATCGCCTAGTACCTGACTAGTTGGGGCAGAACCATTCCATGTTCTAATAGGCAAGTAATAACGTTGCCCCTCCCGTTTATATAATACCCATAAATAATATTTATATAACTAATTTATGTAATTTTACAAGGCTCAAAATTGAGTTCTGCAGTTAAATTCATAAACATTTAGTATGGAATTTTAGTTTTGCCGTTTGATGTTATGTGTACTTTGATGCGTACTGGTACAGGTAAGCTAGCTATTTCCGATAAAGCTCTCAGACCTAAATGTTGGTATGTACCAACATCTTTAATTTCTTCAGAAACTTTAATGAAACGATGAGCTTGTGTTCTATCTAAGTTGATATTTTTCAACCAATTACCAAATTCTCCATGTGCTAGGTCATTTTCTTCCACATGTTTTAATCTTCGACCAATCTCGAATATCGATTGACCAGCGATGTTTAAAGCCATATTTCAAGGCGCCACATTTACGATAAACATATCTAGTTATACACACTCATTCCCCACTGCAGCACAGGGCGTTTCTCAACATCTTATATTACCTAATTTATTAATATTTTCATACACTTTGCCCTTATCACCAACATTATGCCTTTTTTATGCCCTTAAAAGTTGTTCTTCAAATAAATTTATAACACCATATTTTTCATATCGCTAATTGTAAGTATGGGTATTTCTCGTTGATATCTTCTAGGTAAGTTTTGTTGATTAGTCGGCGCAAATGCAGTTACTAATACTTTTTTGATTTCTACAAAGTTATTAGGTTTTTCATTTCCAGAATGGCATTGCTTTAACTTATCTTCTAAATGATTCATCAACTGTAACTTCTGTCTAAATGGTTTATTAAAATGCTTGATTAAACCTTGAAACTCTCTTTGCAAGTTCGCTTTGCATTCGCATAAAATTATCGTCTTTCTATTCTCTATAGTCACAAAATCTAATAATCTATTGCTATAAGATTCTTTTCCATGCAGTGATTTACGTTTATGATATACTATTGGTTCATGACCAATTTTATACACAGAATCCTCAGTTCTGATATATTTTATATAAGTATACTCCAAAATTTGTCCAATATAATTATTTTTATCACTAACATTGCATAATTTATTATAAATTTTTGATAACGTCTGTACTTGTTTTTCATCAAAATTTTTTACTGTCTCTTTTAATTTTCTCTTAATTATCCTATAATACTGAAATATTCTATAATGAAATTTTTTAAAATCACATTCTATTTTATAATTTTGTGTTGAGTATTGTCTGATCCCCTCAAGTATAGAGACTAAAAAAACTTTTTTTTCGTAATTATTCTCTATTTTTTCTATAGCATCTATACCTTCAAGAAAGTAAAGTTTTTTAACACTTTTTTTATTTGCACTTTTTAATCTTATATTAGTTATCTTCATTTTCCCAAAACCTGTAAGGAAGAATAAAATTTGGTAATTTCATATTTGACAATAAAGTTTCAACTTCTTTTCTGAAATAAGGTTCTATAATTTCTAAAAGTGCATCTCTCATTTTTTCTTCCCTCTCTGTACTGAAATCACATATTATTTTATAATTAACTCTTAATTTGCCAATTATATTTTGATCATTTTCATCATCTAAAATTCTCTTTTTATTTTTCTCATTTTCCCATGAATTAGATTCTACACTTCTCATAGTAAAAATAATTTCTACATAAGCTTCATTATCTTCATTTGGTAAATTTACATTGTTATTTGCTTTTAATATTATCCCATCATTGTCAGTATTATCTTTATCAATCCTATTTAAATAATTAACTTCCAATTTTATTATATCTTTTATTTTTTTTATCATAACGTCACCATATCAAATTTTGTTTTTATGTCTGTATTCAACAATTTCTTTTTATCTTTGTAAACATTTTCACTTTCAAGTGATTTCGAATTACGTTTTTTTTGTAAATTTTGTTTTTTTGCAAAATTCACATCATCTAATACATCAGCAAAAAAAGTGCTTTCAAAAATATATGAGCTTTCTATATTATTAATACTTAAGTCTTCTATCTCTAAATCAACTAATTCTTCTCTGATTTCAAAAATGTCTTTAACCATTTCAAAATCAAAATTATTTTGATTCAACTTTCTCTTTATATTAACTTTATCATCTTTTAAATAGATATTACTTTCATTATATTTTTCTATTTTAATATAGGTTTCTAAAAACTTTTTTTCATCTTCTGCTATTTTGGAACTATGAACTAAATGATTCCTTTTGTTTTTTAAATAATCCATTTTAGCGACTATTTGATTAAACTTATCACTAACTTGCATTTTATCGTCTTTTGCAAAAATTGAAATATTAGAAATCAAAGTATATTTCCTCCTTAATTCATTTTCTGTAAACAAAAATGACAGCGTCCCTACGCTGTCACCGTGTATATGCTTTCTATAATTCGTACACAAAAACAATAAATATCTTTATGTGTATTCGCCAAGATGTGTTGCTTATATGCAACCCTTATTTATAATATAGTACATTTCAACATTTTTTACCATACATTCACTTAAATTTGTCAAGTTAATTTAAAAATGTTGACATATAATATTTATTAAATACAACCTTATTGAATCGATAATCCGATTTATAATATGTACCTAAATTAGTAAGTAATCATTCTTCAAGCATCACATTTCGACAAGTAAACTTGCTGTTTTCTTTATTTCTAAAATCTCTTTATATCATCAACAAATTCTGGTGCCACAAGATTCACATCTTATTTATCTGTAAATATTCCTCATTAATCCTCTAACGGTATATCATCCACAATCACAGTATGATCAGGATTAGTGTTAGATACATCTTTCACTGCCTTATCTAATTCCTCATCGTCTCCGTCCCATTCACCAATGTTAATGAATATAGGCACATTGCCGTTAATATCATGCTTATCTGTAAATAACTTATAGTATTTCCCCAACATATCACGAGCTTTTAAACGATCACTAGGCTTAATTGGTACCTCTATCAGTTCAACATGTTCGTTATAGACTAGCTGTACTTTGCCACTTTGTGGATTCTCTTTATATTCTCCACGCTTGACTACAACTTCTTTCGTTTCTGTTTCATCACCGACTGCCGCATTCGTAAGCACATGTAGTAACTCTTTTGCGGTTAATACATTCTCATCTATAATCTTATCTTTTTGTTCTTGTATATATTGCTTGATGTGTGGCTTCTTCAATAACCTACACCCTGTCACATGTGCGCTATTTGCGCTATAGCCTGCTTTTATGGCACTTTGTGTTACATTAAGTGTTCTTATATACTCATTCACAAAACGCGCTTGTTTTGCTGTTAAATCACTCATTCTATCACCTCCACAATTTTATCTAATAAAGTTTCATACCATAATCTTACAGATTGTTCTGAACACTCTAAGACATTGCTAATATCTTTAAAACTACGTCCTTGTATCAAAGAATCGAAAATATAAAACTCTTTATCATTAGCTACTCGGTCAACAATCATTTCTAAGTGATTCTTTACAATATGATCATCAATGTTATCGTCTGTCATCCATTCATTAGAATTTTCATCACCTATTGAAAAGAATTCATCAGTATTTATATCATCATCTATTAATACATCACTTCTAGTTCGCTCATGATAATCACAAACGAAGTCTTTTATTTGCTGTTTATCCATTGTTACACCACTTTTACATGTGAAGATTGATGATAAGCATTTACTCGTGCAATCTTGCTATTTTCAATTGCTGTATTTCTTTGTTTTTGACGTTCTGAACGTTGTTTAATACTTGCTTGATACAAATCAACCTGTAAGCGTTCAATGACGCTGTATGGCTTATATCGTCCATTTGAACGCATATATTTTACAACTTGCTTCTGCTCTTTTTCTGTATAATGATTTAGTACCGTTTTCAACAACACCATATTACTTATAGATCGATTTTTATAGTTTTGTAATCTTGCCTTTGTTTCAATAATTTTGATAACTAGTTTTTCAATTGGATATGAGACAGACACGACCCCCATTATTTCATCACATGTTGTTGTCGATGCACTCATATGGTACATACTTTCAATTTGGAATTCACACATCTTAATTTTCTTATTAATAAATGCTGGGTTAAATTGCGTTAATAGTTGATAATCAGATAATTTATTGTCACCATTACGATAATATAAACAATTCTTCGTTTTAAGCAGTTTCATTTATTCACCCCTATAAACAGAGCCTACCCGAATTGGATAGGCAATCATTGCTATTTAATAATCCTGTTTTGCTTAGCTAAATTTTGTAGCGTTGTACCATATTGCTTTTGCTTAGACTGTTCTGATTGTTGTAACTCACTTGAAATCTCCTGCATATTGTTTTTAATATCCAAATCAACTGCATTTATTAATAGATTTGTATCTTCTTCATTTAAACCAAATGCATTTGCGACCTTTTTAGTATTATTTAACTCGTATTTTGTTTCCATTTAATTACCCTTTCTTTTTAACGTTTTAAAAACAACTTGTTATTGTGTTCGTATGGCAAATCATTACCATTAATATATGATGTAAATATATTTTCTCTAAAGTAGCCATTCAATGCTTCCCTAGCCTCTTTATCATCATATAATTGTTCTTGACTATAAATACTCGCATATTGCTGATGCTCATCTTCATATCTATCATTAATATCTTCTATTTCATCAATGATCTCATTATATGCATCGACTACCTTTTTTAATTTTCCTAAAGCTGATTGCTTTTCTGATTCATATAATGATGACAACTCGCTTTGATGTTTTAATAATTCAATTGTCTTTTGATATTTAACTTCTTTCGATACACTTTTCTTTGTCTCTAAGCGTTTATTAAGTGCTTTTAGTTTCTTTTCATCAGCATCTGTTGCTTGATATAGGTTATCTGCTTTATCATCTTGTCCATCCATGATTAACTGTTTGTATGTGGACTTATCTAACTTTATTTTACTCTCCAATGCATTACGCTCTTGTTCCAATTCTTGTATAGCCTTGTGTTGATCTATTACAAATTGGTTGTATTCTTTAAAGTACGATTCAGTTTTCATTTTTATCCCCTTTACACTTCAATTCGTTTCAAAGCTTCATAGCGTTTCATACTGCCATCAGCTAATTTCTTAATACTCATCATTGCTTGTTGCTTCTCTTGTTCTGTCGTAATGATGTAATAACCACGTTCATTAGGCTTATAACTACATCCGATAGGATAGCTATAATCATATACTAATGAATTGATTACTCTTCGTAACCATCGTTCATTGCTTGAATTATATTCATATCCCAATTGATTTAAGATTTTAGTTTTAGTAATATACTTATTGGACGTATTTTTTATCACATTGAAAACTTGCAGGTGTTCGGTGGGTAAATGATACGTCTCTTTTTCTGCGATACTTTGCATTTCTACACCTCTTTCTTTTAATTATTTCATACCTAAATTATACCATTTTTACAGGCCTGAAACAAACTTACGTTCGCTTTATAGCGCGTTTCATCAATTGTTTAGCTTATCATATATAACACTTATAAAATCATGTTATAAACTTAACGTTAGGCTTTTCACATTAACCTAATACAGAACTTAAGTTCGGTAAAATAACACGAACAAAAAGCGAACAAACTTAACTTTTAGGCCTATACCAAAAACACAAACTTTAGCTTGTATTAGCGTTAACAAAGTTCGCACACCTTGCACAAATCTTGCCATTTTTTCAATTCTCAAAGACTGTATACCTTCCGATTTTAAAAGCTAACACCTTTATATAACCTTATTATTTTCAAAGCCATAAAACAGCTCAATATCAACATTTCACACTTTTTTTAATTTCGCACACCTATCTATTAACTCACTATTGTTGCAACCTTTACATTTTAAAACTTCTATACCTTATACTTTTACATTAGGAGCCACACACCACGTGTGACTCCATATTTAATTACTTATTCAAACTGTAATAAGATGACTTCAACTCAGTTAACTTACGTTCTAAAGCCTTGTAATCCTCTTGTGTCGCATTCTCATCTTGTACAAACTCAGTTACTAATTTTAATCCCTCAACTAACTCTCGTGCTGGTTCATTGATTCCCGTAGCTATCTGATACAACATTTCAATATTCGATATCACATCAGTATTACTTGACTGAATGCCCTCAAGTGTATCTGTATCAAATCCATTTTCTAGGTACTCAAACACATCACTATTATTTGATTCTGCATATGTTTGTAATCCATACATAAAATACTCATCTTCAAACAATTGACTAGCCATCACATCACTAATAGAAAGCTGTTTACCATCATGTAATTCATAACCTACATAATGCCCCTCTATGCTTCTTATAAGCCCCTCAGTGTGCTTAGGTGACGCTAATTCAAATGATTGCCTTACTTTACAATCTTTAATATATACATGACCGAATAACTTCCCGTTCATCATCACATAAACCATATCAAACGGATCATTGTATAACTTAAAGCAATACGGTTGTACTTTACTATGTTCTAATAATCCAGTGTAGTACCTTAGTAACGTGCCTGCTCGTGTTTCAAATTGGTTTGCGATAATTTCTATATTCATATTAAATACGTGCTCCTTTTATACTTTTATAAATTTTACTATCCCCTAGATTCTTTATACTTCGCTCACTCAAATTAAAATGCCAGTTCAATTGAGTTTTATTTTTAACATCAAAACCAGCTTTTAACATTGCACCTTTAAACTGACCATTAGTTATATAGCTACCTTCAAATGTATTTTCTAACTCTTCACGATATTCTGCTTCAAATACATGTTTCAAACCGTAAGAAGAATGCCTTGTATTAAAAGACTTTATTTTATCTAGCGAATTACAAAATTCCATTAATGCACATTTCTTATCTTCATTTAATTCATCAAAATGTTCTGGTTGATTTACATCTATCATTTTAAATTCTCCTTTACTTGTAATAAGTAGCTCAATGCTACCAAAAGCTACACACACGCTACCTACTTAAACCCAGTCACACCAATGGTTAAAGCAAAAAAAGTAGTAGTAGCAAGAATTTCTACACTCACGTACATATTTTTTATAATGTTTATTATTAAAATATTTTCAATCTCTTAAAAACAATACTACTGCTACCAAAACAACCAAAACTATTGATATGACAACGTTTATAAGGGTAGCAATATGGTAGTAAAAGGTAGCAGAAAGCTACCTTTTTAGTTTTTTAAATCCCCATCTAACATTATTTTCTGTATATTTAACAGAACGTTTCCACTCAATATCATAATAATTTTCTAATAGCGTGATAAAATCATCTTTATTAACGGGCTTTCTAATAAAATTACTGTGACACCATACTTTGTAATCTTTGTATGTTTCTGCACCTGGATTATTCAAGAAGAAATCAATATTTCTATTTTCAAGATACTCACTTAAAGAATTATTGTTATCTGAGAATAACTCAGCACTTTTATCAGATCGTTCATTAGGTGTGATATATGAGCCATCTCGTTGTAGCATGTCAGCCAATGTATCAATCGCTAATTTTAAAACGTACTCTTTGGCGCTTTTGTTATAAATCTTGTTAGCACTTTCAGTAACACTTAAACGTTCTTGATCGTCTTTAAAACTGTAGTTGAACGGGATAATATGCAATCGCTTATTAATTTGTTCGCCACTTTCTTTGAATTTAGGATAGTGATTACTAGCAATAATAAATGGCGTTTGCATACGTACTGATTGACTGGCCTTACCCTTTTGTTCAATCTCTAAATAACCACCTGTGATAGCCGTTTTAATATTTCCAGCATCTTCAATTTCAATATTCGGCAGATCATCAACCATATTAGCCATTTTTCCATAGATACTAGACCCAGCAAAATGATTGTTCGCTAGCCTTTGAGGACTCACTGATGATATTCGCCCCCCACTATCAAATGTGGCTTTTATCATATGTTGTACTGTTGATTTTCCATTATCTGCAACCGTTCCTAGTAAATAGATAATTTTATCAATCAAAATTTTCGGATATAATACTTGTGCAAACATCTCATAAATATTCATAATGGTTGTTTCATGATTGCACGACACTTTTTGTATTGTGGTATCTACAAACTCATCATAAGCATTAGGATTATATGCAGTCGACAATTTATCAATGACAAAAATATCTGGTGTAAATGTCCTAAATATCTTTGTGTGATAATGTACGAGACCATTTTTTACAGCCACATATTCATTATTAACTACACTTCTAACATCACACATATCAACAATATAGTTTCTAACCTCTTTAACAGAATTATCTTTTAAATTATCTAAACTCCTAATAATTTTTCGTAATTTACGGCCTGTTTTATCTAGTTCATAAATCCCAGTTTGAGTATTATAAATATAAATATCGCTATCAGCATCTGGATATCTAACAATGTGATATTCCTGGCAAATAAATTTGGCCATAATAGTGTGATTGAATTTAGGTTTCCTATTAGTATCATCATTAGGGTAGAACCACCAGGAGCCTTTTTTTATAAGTTTAGATGGGTTTTCTTTACCAGGTTTAACATATACTTCACTTTGATTATTTATGGCCTTATCCAGTTCCAATTGCCCCCATGTGGTATTGCCACGTTTAGAACCCCATTTGTCCGTTAAATTGTTATAATTCAAAAATATACGTTCCATTTGTTCCTTATCTTTACTAGTGTAGAAAGCTAAATAGTGCAACAGACTCTGAACAGCTTCACTCGGACTATCGAAATAAGGCTCATAATTGCCCTGCAATAAGTTACTGATTTTATCTTTTTGTTTTGATTTCAACATAATATTAATTACATCTTCATCATCTAGATTACTTTTATTAGTGATATTATTTCCGATAAACGTTTCAGGTAGTTCTTCTTGTTTAAAATAACGTTCCACTAGATTATTTAACAGTGATTGGTCATCACTTATTTCCCTTTGCCCAATTGACTCACCTGTCATCGTCATAAACCTAGCATTATCATATAATTCGATATCTAGGTCACTACGCTTTTTCTTACGTTCTTTAGGTAACTCACCCTTAAAAAAGCAGTGTAAGCCAGTACCACTAGGAGACTTCTCACAATATGTCATCTTAGTCATATCTAAAGCTAAATTTGAGGTAATTTGGCTACTTTCATCAATTGCATTATCGATATCTAACACAATATAGTTATCATGTTCGCTTATTACGAAGCCTATACCGTCATACCTATCATTTTGTTCATATATAGAATTAATCGCATCAAATATTGTCCATGTATCACTGTTCGTGGAGCTTGCTTTATATCCAGCATAGCTATATGGTATTTTTGAATATTGCTGTTGCTTCTCGTTCCATTCAGCTCGCCATAGTACCCATTGTGGCAATTCAATTAATTCATCGGGTATCTCTAGCGAATTGACTTCTAATATTTTATCTTTTTCTTTAATCGCCATTGAATACCTCCAATTTACTTTTAAAACAAAGCATTAAATGGTAAAATAATAATGTATTAAATAAGTCATTTTATGCTTTTTTCACATTCTTTGCGTCATCTGATACCTCGCCAAAGTTCTCAGATGATGCTTTTTCTATTTCATGAAATTTTTGTATAAGTTCACCGAATTCTTTTAAGTACACATGTAATAACTCAACTGTATGTTCATTTTGTATACGATGTTCTAAATAGCTAGCAGAAAAATTAATATGTTCCCGTTTTGTTTCTAATTCATTTTTTACAAATCTATCTTCAACAAACCAAGCATGTTTGGTAGCTACATCATTAATTTTTTGTTTCATCACTTCAATGTCACACATTAAATCTTTAATTTCCCAATTCATTTATAGTTCCTCCAAATTTTCAACGAAACTTGTCATTTCTTCAATTGCTGATTTCAGATCTTCAATATCTTCCTTAGTAATGAACTGACATACATTTGAATCCTCATAATTTATAGGGAAATCAACAAAAGTTTCTGTTGCTATTACAAGCTCCTTATAAGTTCTATAATCCACAATAACTTCTGATATCTCACTATCACTTAGTCTAGGGTATTCACTTTTAATAATTGAAGCATCTCTATCATGTTCTCTTTGTAAGAGTTTGTTTATTTTATTAGTGCGTGTTTTACCATTTACCATATGATCGTAATTCAATTTATTTTCAATGTTTTTGTATTCCTGTTTAGTTAATTTATTCATCTTATTCATTCTCCTCTTCAAATTCAAAATTATTTTCTATTTGTTGCAATGTCCACTCGATAATCGCTTGTAAGTGTTGCTCACGGTTTACTGTCTCTGTCCATTCTTTCTCACCACATTTAAATTCATGGATGTATACCTCTGATTTGTTATTAGCTACTGATTCCAAACTGCTATAAATATCTTTAATCACTTCTTTTTGTTCATTATTCATTTTCTAATCCTCCTGTTAAATTACATCCTAAAGTTATTAGCCATGCATAAACGCTAAAAGCAACATACATGTTAGATATTGCTAGTAATAAAATTGTTAACAATGAAACTAAGCAAATATAAGTTAAGTACATTTTCATTGCCTTGCCTCCAATAACTTTTTGATATTGACTTGTTTAAAGTCGTTATTCTGGATATTCATGTGAGCAGTAAGCTGTTCCATGAATTCATCTACATCAGACTTTTTGAATCTGTATGTAGATCCGACCATATAATATTTCATGCCATTATTAATAAGTAATTCTTCAATAGTAGGCTTACTTAAATTCAGATAGTTAGACAACTCTTTGTAAGTCATGAAATATTTCTCTTTCGCTAATTCTTCCACACGTGCATTTATAGCTTGTTCGAGTATCTCACGAGCTTCGTTTTCATCAATATTAATATTGAACATTGGTTATGTCTCCTTTCCTTCAAAGTAAAATAAATCTTTAATTTCAACTTCTAAGACATTAGCAATATTTTTTGCCAATTTAGGACTAGGCGCTTTCCTACCATTCATAATTTGGCTTAGATAAGAAATTCCAACACCTGTTTCGATAGATAAATCGGATAAATTATAACCTTTCAAAAACATAGCTTTTTTAAAAGAATTTAAGTTAATTAAAACCATCATTTTTCACCCTCCTTTTTTAAAAGTATATAGTAATTTTTTTACCATCATATTGGTAATAATTAAAGTTTATATTTCTTTTTAAAAAATGTCAATTATTTTTTCACAATTTTCATTGAGTTTTTTACCAACATATGATAAATTCCGAAGTGTATAGTGAATTGAGGTGCTAAAATGATAAAATTTGATTTAAAAAAAGTAATGAAAGAAAAGAATAAAACCTTAAAAGAGTTATCCAGTAACACTGGATTGTCTATAAATACATTAAGTTTATTATCTACTGGAAAAAGTAAGGGTATACAATTCGATACTTTAGAAAAATTGTTAAAAGAACTTAGATGTAATATAAACGACTTAATAGTTTTGGATAGTGGTTTTAGAAAACTAATAATTACAGAATTTTCTGTTTCTAAAAAAAGAATATTTATTTTTAACAAATTAAATGATGACAGAATTTACAACGTTGAATGTTCTTTCAAAGAAAATGATAGCAGTATTGAAAATTCTATATTATTAACTATTTTATTTACCGAAAAACAAGTAGAGACAGCTGTTTCTGGTATATTCCCTTTTAAATTTTTGAAAAGCGGAAAATTCTATTACAAACAAACAGCTAATGGTAAAAGTAAAGAATATATAATTTTAGATTTTCAATTTGTACTTTATATCTTACAAAAAGCTTATAAAGAGAATGAAGAGTTCCAAAAAATGTTTGATTTCCACTCGCAAACTTTTTCGATAAATTTAATCCCTTATAATAATTCTTTTATTGAATTCAAAAAAACAAATGAAGAAGAATTTCTAAATGCAAATATTATTCCAGCTTTCGATTATTTAAAGCGATTGGTTTCGTTTAACGATAATGAATTAAAATTTTTATTTAACTTTTATACAGAAGAAGAAATTAGTGAAGAGCTTTTTTATAACTACAAGGCAGGTGATTAAATGGCAAGTTATGAAAAACGCGGGAATACATGGCGTTATCGTATATCACTAGGAAAAGACGCAGAAACGGGTAAATATAAATATATTTCAAACTCAGGTTTTAAACGCAAATCAGACGCTAAACATCACGCTGAAATGGTTGAGCGTCAATTAAGAAATGGCGAGTATATCGCACCGTCCACATCTACATTTAAACAGGTTGCTGACGATTGGATATCACAATATGCAAATGACGTAAAAGTGAGCAGTGTCAGAGCACGCGAGAAAGCCATACATCATGCTATAGAACGCTTTAACAATAAACCAATACAAACTATCAAAAAACATGATTATCAGCGTTTTGTAAACGATATAAGCATACAGTATAGCAAGAATTATGTTGATAGCATTGTAACCTCTACAAATATGATATTTAAGTACGCGTATGATATGAAATTAATAAGAATAATGCCTAGTGAGGGTATTAAACGACCTAAAAAGAAAGTTAGTGTGGAAGAATTAGAAGATACTGAGATACATAAAAAGTTTCTTGAAAAAGATGAATTATTTCAATTCCTGGAAATTGCCAAAAATCACCATTCACCACAAAATAGCTTCGAAGTATTTTGTACATTAGCATATACAGGCATGCGTGCAGGTGAATTATTGGCATTGAAGTGGTCTGATATAGACTTTGAGAATAACACAATCAATATTACAAAGACTTATTACAATCCAAATAACAATAAAAAGCAATATCAAATACTTACGCCAAAAACTGAAAGCTCAATCGGAAAAATTCCAGTTGATCCTCATGTGATTAAATTACTTAAAAACTATAAAGTGGATGTTCAGGACACATGGAAAAACGAATTGTATGTAGATAATAATTTCGTTTTTACTGATGTTAACGGCTACCCCCTTGTAATTAAAAAACTACAATTATGGATAAAAGTTATACTTAAAAAGACTGACATAACTAATAAACAAATAAGCACTCATTCATTTCGTCATACTCATTGTGCATTACTTATAGAGGCTGGTGTGCATATTAAGGAAATACAAGAACGCTTGCGACACAAAGATATAAATACCACTATGAACATCTACGCTAAGATTACGAACTCTTACAAAAAAGACGCTTCCCAAAAGTTTAGTAAACTCATGGAAAACGTCTCAAAAGATTTATTTTAAAATTTCTATGACCAAATTATGACCACCCAATATTACAAACGTTATAAAATCAGCGTTCAACAGTCTTTTTACATCATTCCTGGCATGCCACCCATGTTAGGTTGGTCATTATTTTTTTCTGGAATTGATGCCACAACCGCTTCAGTTGTTAAGAACATTGCCGCAACACTTGCTGCATGTTGTAATGCTGAGCGTGTTACTTTAGTTGGATCAACGATACCTACTTCTAACATATTAACCCACTCGTTTGTAGCAGCATTAAAACCAACACCTGGTTCTGCATTTTTCAAGCGTTCAACGATGACAGAGCCTTCTAATCCTGCATTTTCAGCAATTTGACGAACTGGTGCAGTTAATGCTTTAAGTACAATATTCACACCTGTTTCAATGTCGCCTTCAGCTTCAATTTCACTTACTTTTTGGTAAACATTTACTAGTGCAGTACCACCACCTGCAACAATACCTTCTTCAACTGCTGCACGTGTAGAGTTTAAAGCATCTTCGATACGTAATTTACGTTCTTTAAGTTCTGTTTCACTTGCTGCACCTACCTTGATAACTGCAACACCGCCTGCTAATTTAGCTAAGCGTTCTTGTAATTTTTCACGATCAAAGTCAGATTCAGTTTCTTCAATTTGAGATTTCAATTGGCTTACACGTGCATCAATGCTGTTTTCGTCACCGTCACCATCTACAACAGTTGTATTATCTTTAGTAACTTCTACTTTACTTGCAGTACCTAACATATCAATCGTTGCATCTTTAAGGTCTAAGCCTAAATCATCTGTAATCACTTGCGCACCAGTTAAAATAGCTAAATCTTCTAACATTGCTTTACGACGATCACCGAAACCAGGTGCTTTTACTGCAACAGCTGTAAATGTGCCACGCATACGGTTTAGCACGATATTTGTTAATGCATCGCCTTCAACTTCATCAGCTACAATTAAGATTGGACGATTAGATTGAACCACTTGTTCTAATAAAGGTAAGATATCTTGGAAAGAAGAGATTTTTTTATCTGTTACTAAAATATATGGGCGTTCTAATTCAGCAACCATTTTATCTGAATCAGTAACCATATACGGTGATTGATAACCACGATCAAATTGCATACCTTCAACCACTTCAAGTTCAGTGTTCAAGCCATTTGATTCTTCAATTGTAATGACACCATCGTTACCTACTTTTTCCATAGCTTCTGAAATATAGCGTCCAATTTCTTCATCTGCTGCTGAAATCGCACCTACTTGCGCAATTTCATTTTTATTTTCAACTTTTTGAGAATTTTCATGTAACGCTTCAACAGCAACTTTAACTGCTTTGTCGATACCTTGTCGTAAACCAACTGGGTTTGCACCACTTGTAACATTTTTCAAGCCTTCTTGAATCATTGCTTGAGCTAATACTGTTGCAGTTGTCGTACCGTCACCAGCAATTTCATTTGTCTTATTTGCGACTTCTTGAACTAGTTTAGCCCCCATATTTTCATATGGATCTTCTAATTCGATTTCTTTAGCAATCGTTACACCATCGTTCGTAATTAAAGGTGCTGTAAACTCTTTATCTAATACAACATTACGTCCTTTAGGACCAATCGTTACTTTAACTGCATTTGCTAATTGGTCAACACCACGTAACATTGCTTGACGTGCATCTTCAGAGAATTTCAATTGTTTAACCATAAGTGATAAACCTCCATTTGTTTAGTCATATTTCATTTTCGTTCTTTACAATCTATCTATGAATTATATTCTATATTATTCAATTACCGCTAAAATATCTTCTTCATTTAAAACTAAATAAGTCTCATTATCTCGTTTAACTTCTGTACCTGCATATTGTTGGAACACGACACGGTCCCCTTCTTTCACTTCAGGAGTCACTCTTGTACCATCATTTAATAGGCGTCCTGTTCCTACTGCAACGATAACGCCTTCGTTTGATTTTTCTTTAGCACTATCAGTTAAAACAATACCACTTTTAGTTGTTTGTTCTTGTTCTTTTTTCTCAATAATCACACGATTTCCAATTGGTTTTAGCATGATTGTTCCTCCTTAAAAAACCTAAAGTTTAGCACTTAACTTTATAGAGTGCTAACATACATTTATAATAATCAAATTTGGTCAAAACTTCAAGTCATAACCTTTCAATTAAGTTTTGTAACTTCAAGTTATTTACGATAAAATAAATTATAAACAAATATTTGGAGGAAAATTATGACAAGACTATGGGCATCATTGCTAACTGTTATTATTTATATATTGTCTCAATTTTTACCGCTTCTCATTGTAAAAAAATTACCATTTGTACAATATAGTGGCATAGAACTGACTAAAGCAGTCATTTACATACAACTTGTTCTATTTTTAATCGCCGCCACGACGATTATTTTAATTAATTTAAAAATTAAAAATCCAACAAAATTAGAATTAGAAGTTAAAGAACCTAAAAAATATATCATTCCATGGGCATTGCTTGGATTTGCACTGGTAATGATTTATCAAATGGTAGTTAGTATTGTATATACTCAAATTTTTGGCACACAACAAACAAGTCCAAATACTGAGCGTTTAATCGTTATTGCACGTAAGATTCCATTGTTTATCTTTTTCGTATCAATCGTTGGTCCTCTATTAGAAGAATATGTATTTAGAAAAGTAATCTTTGGCGAATTATTTAATGCAATTAAAGGTAATCGTATCGTCGCATTTGCTATTGCAACGACTGTAAGCTCATTAATCTTTGCATTAGCGCATAATGACTATAAATTTATTCCTATATACTTTGGTATGGGCGTCATTTTTTCATTAGCATATGTATGGACGAAACGACTTGCTGTTCCAATTATTATTCATATGTTACAAAATGGATTTGTCGTTATATTCCAATTACTTAATCCTGAAGCTTTGAAAAAAGCCACGGAACAAGCGAATTTTATATATCACATTTTTATTCCATAATATAAAAAACGAATCACACACGGATTATCGTCGCTGTGATTCGTTTTTATTTTTCTTTTTATTTCGCTTTACAAATAAGAATAGCATGATTGAAAATACCACCATCATAGAACATACAATTGCTAGCCAACTTTTACTATATGCAGTTGACGCACTTTTCTTATTATCTTCTTGTTTTTTTACAACTGTAAAATCATCTTTTTCATGAGGCTCAAATGAACGTTGTTTTGAATCCGGCTTATCTTCGGGCTTTTTCAAATCTGGCATTGATCCAATTTCGCCAGTAATTAATGCGAGTACTTGTTCATCTAAATTACGATAGTACCTTTCTGATTTCAATGGATTGAAATATTGGAATCTAAAGTAATTCGATTGCTGTTGTAATCCATTTAAATATGCATTTCCGCTGAAGTTTTGTTTACGGATGATATTGTAGATATCTTCATCAGTTACCTCACCATATTCTTTCCCCAATTGATTAATTTGATTTAAAATATACGGATTATACTTGTAAGCCCCATTCGCCAAGGCTAAAAATCGTTGGGATACAAAATCATTACCAGTAGGATTTTGTGAGTTTCCTTGATTTCCATTTGGTTGCCATTGACCTTGATTAGATCCATCTGAAGCATTTGGGTTCCATGTCCCCCCATTTTTCGAGCCACCAGATTGATTGGAATCCCCAGGTTGATTGGGATTTGGAGACGGATTTGGATTTGGCTTATTAGGGTCTGGTTTTGGATTCGGATTCGGATTTGGATCTGGTTTTGGATCCGGATTTGGTTTCGGCTTATCTGGGTCTGGCTTTGGATCCGGATTTGGCTTTGGTTTATCTGGGTCTGGCTTTGGGTCTGGCTTTGGTTCCGGATTTGGTTTCGGCTTATCTGGGTCTGGCTTCGGATTCGGACCTGGGTTTGGGTTATTTGGGTCAGGTTTTGAATCTGGACTTGGGTTTTGGTTGTTTGAGTCTGGCTTCACATTATTCGAATCAGGATTAGCATCACGACTATTCGAACCAGTTCCTTCATTACCAGCTTGATTTGATTCGTGAGGTGTCCCAGTCTCATTATTATTCATTTCACTATTTACTGATGGTGAAGTTACATTATGATTCAAATTAGTCGTTGGCTTTTCTCCATTTAAGTTATCCTTTGCTTCAACTGTGTGCGTTGCAAGCCCTAAACTACTACTACTTAAAATTAACATACTTGTTGAAAGTAACATTTTCTTAAACCAATGATATGACATTTCACGAGACACCTCCCTTTTTCATATAAGTATTAATCTAAGTATAATAAATATGCGTTGAAAATGCATTTATATTTGGAATTTGAAAATGAATATTAATATTCTTGAAATTTTCGTAAATATTACTTTACAAGTTCGAGTATAAATTTTATACTAAGTCTATTAAGTATTCTTTACTAAAGAAGGAGTAATGATTATGGGTTTATTTAAAAAAGATAAAAAAGCAATGACTTTTGACAACGCAATGGAAGAAAGACGTTCAATATATAATTTGAAAGATTCAATATCAATTAGCGATGACGAATTAGAATCAATGATTGCACATGCAGTTAAACATGTTCCTTCATCATTTAATTCTCAATCAACTAGAATTGTTCTCTTATTAAATGACAACAATAATAAATTTTGGGATAACACAAAAGCAATTTTAAAAGAAGTCATGGGAGAGAATCGTGATTTCGAGCCAACTGAACAAAAAATTGATAACTTCAAACATTCATACGGTACAATTTTGTTTTATGAAAATCAAGATGTTGTAAGTGGTTTACAAGAACAAATGCCAAACTACTATGATAATTTTGCAATATGGTCAACTCAAACAAATGCCATGCATCAATTTGCAATTTGGACTGCATTAGCTACTAAAGGCATAGGTGCTTCATTACAACACTATAATCCACTTGTTGATGAGATGACTTCAAATGAATTTAATATTCCTAAAAGTTGGAAACTTATTGCTCAAATGCCATTTGGTGATATTCGTGAAGCTGCTGGCGAAAAAACATTTAATCCAGTGGAAGATCGTTTCGTAATAAAAAAATAATCAATATATTGTTGGGAATGGGACAGAAATGATATAGAATCATTAGTTATTCATTATGTAGTAGTTCTTACACATTAGCCGCTGCTAATGTGTACTTAAGAATAGGAATACATGAGTAAAACTCATGTATAAGAAATACTAATTTCTAAAGAAAAAGTATTTCTTTACGTTAGAGCCCACCCCAACTTGCATTGTCTGTAGAAATTGGTGTTCCAATTTCTCTATGTTGGGGCCCCATCAACTACTGTCAATATAACATTGTAGAGCCTAGGACTTTGATTTTATGTCCTGGGCTTGTTTTTTGCGTTTCAACATAACTTTTAGTATGTTATATATAAGATCTATCAAGGATGTGATGTTATGAAAGTCCAAATTTATCAATTACCGATTATTTTTGGAGATAGTTCTAAAAATGAAACTCAAATAACGCAATGGTTCGAAAAAAATATGAATGCTGAAGTAGATGTAGTCGTTTTACCTGAAATGTGGAATAATGGCTATGATTTAGAGCATTTAAATGAAAAAGCAGATAATAATCTAGGACAAAGTTTTTCATTTATTAAACATTTAGCTGAAAAATATAAAGTCGATATCGTAGCTGGGTCAGTTTCTAACATTAGAAACAATCAAATATTTAATACAGCTTTTAGTGTGAATAAAAGTGGCAAACTGATTAATGAATACGACAAAGTTCATTTAGTTCCTATGTTAAGAGAGCATGAATTTTTAACCGCTGGCGAAAACGTAGCTGAACCCTTTCAATTGTCTGACGGTACTTATGTGACCCAACTTATCTGTTATGATTTACGTTTTCCAGAATTATTAAGATATCCTGCTCGTAGTGGTGCTAAAATTGCATTTTATGTGGCACAATGGCCTATGTCACGTCTTCAACATTGGCATTCTTTACTAAAGGCACGTGCAATTGAAAATAATATGTTTGTCATTGGAACTAATAGCACTGGATTCGATGGTAACACAGAATATGCTGGTCATTCGATAGTTATAAATCCAAACGGAGATTTAGTTGGAGAATTAAATGAATCCGCAGATATTTTGACTGTAGATTTAAACTTAAATGAAGTAGAACAGCAACGCGAAAATATACCTGTATTTAAAAGTATTAAATTAGATTTGTATAAATAAAAAGCACACGAAATAATATTTAACACATGTCATGACTAAACATAGATTTATGAGACGATTTTTCATAAGCCTATGTTTATTTTTTTATAATAGATAACTCAGTAAGAACCAGTTTCGCCCTTAGCAAATGAATGATTTTCTTAATTAAATTGATTATTTTTTTGACCTTTTCCAACATTAGACTTATTCATATATTTTAACGGTGGATCTCATAATGAGGATTAACTCTTCCCTACTTTATTACAATAAAAAAAGGCCGCGAGCTTGGGAGGGGCTCACGACCATACTTATTATTAAGGGAATGTTTTACAGTTATTTTTTCAATCTATTTTTGGGGATGTTATTAATTATGAAAAAAATTTTATTTATCAAATAATGATAAATCGATGTTGTTTACGATAGCTTACATGCTAGAAATAATTATCTGTAATGATAATTAAGAAAAATACATAGCACTGAGTCCAAGGAAACTAACTCTACTAGCAAATGTTACTCACTTGCTAATTTTACATGGTTATTAAGTTGGGATGGCTTAATAACTCATACTTTTAGTACTATACGAAGATAACAAATTTACAATGAAAGTAATTAATTATTCATCTTATTTTTTAGTGAATTTGTTCACTGTGTCGATAATCCATTTTACTAAGTCACCGATTGTTGAAATGATATCTTGTGCCATTGAAATCACTCCTTCCTTAATTAAGATAAAAATTCTTAAAATTAAACAACTCATCAACTATTTTCCATCACATCTCTGTGATCTAGTTATATTAAAACATGCTATAAGCATTTATTTTCCATTTTTTCTTAACTAGTCGTTTTTTATTCTTAACTGTAAATTTTTTTATGTTAAAATATTAAATACAAATTACATTTAACAGTTAAGTATTTATTTCCTACAGTTAGGCAATATAATGATAAAAGATTGTACTAAATCGTATAATAACAGTGAGGAGAGTGGTGTAAAATTGAATTATTTTGATAACAAAATTGACCAGTTTGCCACGTATCTTCAAAAGAGAAATAACTTAGATCATATTCAATTTTTGCAAGTACGATTAGGGATGCAGGTCTTAGCTAAAAATATAGGAAAACTGATTGTTATGTATACTCTTGCCTATATTTTAAACATTTTTATCTTCACTTTAATTACTAATATATCGTTTTATCTAATTAGAAGGTATGCACATGGTGCACATGCACCTTCATCTTTTTGGTGTTATATAGAAAGCATTACACTTTTTATTGTTCTACCTCTATTAGTACTACATTTTCATATTAATGAAACACTAATGATGTTTTTAGCATTATTAAGTGTTGGCGTAGTGATTAAATATGCACCTGCAGCTACTAAGAAGAAGCCTATCCCGGCAAGGCTTGTAAAGCAAAAAAGATATTTTTCAATTATAATTAGTACAATTCTTTTCATTATCACACTTTTTGTAAAGGAACCATATACCCAATTTATTCAACTGGGTATTATTATACAAGCTATTACATTACTACCAATATACTATTCAAAGGAGGACTAAATTATGAAAAAATTACTCAACAAAGTTATTGAGCTTTTAGTTGACTTTTTCAACAGCATCGGTTACAGAGCCGCCTATATAAATTGTGATTTTTTATTGGATGAAGCTGAAGTACCAAAAGAATTAACTCAATTACACGAATAACTATAAGAGAAAGTGTGATAGTAAGTGGAAGCATTAAATGATTATAATTACGTTTTATTTGTAATTGTTCAAGTTTCATTAATGTTCTTTATATCTGCATTTATTAGTGGAATACGATACAAAAAATCAGATTATATATACATTATTGGAATAGTGTTATCTTCAGTATATTTCTTTGACAAAATCAGAAGTATTTCACTAGTTGTTATAACGATTTTTATAATAATTTTTCTCTATTTTAAAATTAGACTATATTCTGTATTTTTAGTAATGGTTACTCAAATCATTTTATATTGTGCAAATTTCGTTTATATCATTATTTTTTCATACATTATAACAATTTCACACAGCGTGTTTATAGTTCTACCAATCTTTTTGGTAGTGTATGTATCAATTTCTTATGCACTTGCCTACATTTTAAATAGAATATTAAAAAGGATAAATGGTACATACCTTTCTCTTAATAAAAAATTCCTTACTGTTATAACTATTGTTATAGTAATAACATTCTCTTTGTTATTTGCATATTCGCAAATTGATGCGAGTGATGCATCAACAATCAAACAGTATTCGCTTTTATTCTTGGGAATTATTATATTACTGAGTATCTTAATTTTTATTTATTCTCAATTTACTCTTAAAGAAATGAAATATAAACGTAATCAAGAAGAAATTGAAACCTATTATGAATACACATTAAAGATTGAAGCAATTAATAATGAAATGCGCAAGTTCCGTCATGATTATGTCAATATCTTAACGACTCTTTCAGAATACATTCGTGAAGATGACATGACCGGTCTTCGAGACTATTTCAATAAAAATATTGTACCTATGAAAGATAATTTACAAATGAATGCTCTTAAGTTAAATGGTATTGAGAATCTTAAAGTACGTGAGATTAAAGGTCTTCTAACAGCTAAAATTTTACGTGCACAAGAAATGAATATACCGATTAGTATCGAAATACCAGATGAAGTAACTCGCATTAATTTGAATATGATCGATTTAAGTCGCAGTATTGGTATTATTCTTGATAACGCAATAGAGGCATCAAGTGAAATTGATGATCCTATCATTCGAGTTGCATTTATTGAAAGCGAAAATTCAGTAACGTTTATTGTTATGAATAAATGTGCAGATGATATACCACGTATTCATGAATTGTTCCAAGAAAGTTTTTCTACTAAAGGTGAAGGTCGTGGTTTAGGTCTATCAACTTTAAAAGAAATTGCTGATAATGCAGACAATGTCTTGTTAGATACAATTATCGAAAATGGTTTCTTCATTCAAAAAGTTGAAATTATTAACAACTAGCCATAAGGATGTGAATGTATGAAAATTTTCATTTGCGAAGACGATCCAAAACAAAGAGAAAACATGGTTACCATTATCAAAAATTATATAATGATAGAAGAAAAGCCTATGGAAATTGCCCTCGCAACTGATAATCCTTATGAGGTGCTTGAGCAAGCTAAAAATATGAATGACATAGGCTGTTACTTTTTAGATATTCAACTTTCAACTGATATTAATGGTATCAAATTAGGCAGTGAAATTCGTAAGCATGACCCAGTTGGTAACATTATTTTCGTTACGAGTCACAGTGAACTTACGTATTTAACATTTGTCTACAAAGTTGCAGCGATGGATTTTATTTTTAAAGATGATCCAGCAGAATTAAGAACTCGAATTATAGATTGTTTAGAAACTGCACATACACGCTTATAATTATTATCAAAAGATAATAGCGTTGAAACGATTGAGTTAAAACGTGGCAGTAATTCAGTGTATGTTCAATATGATGATATTATGTTTTTTGAATCATCAACAAAATCTCACAGACTCATTGCCCATTTAGATAACCGTCAAATTGAATTTTATGGTAATTTAAAAGAACTGAGTCAATTAGATGATCGTTTCTTCAGATGTCATAATAGCTTTGTCGTCAATCGTCATAATATCGAATCTATTGATTCGAAAGAGCGTATTGTTTATTTTAAAAATAAAGAACACTGCTATGCATCGGTGAGAAACGTTAAAAAAATATAATAAGATAATAAAGTCAGTTAACGGCGTATTCAATTGTAAATCTTGTTGGATTTTAACAAGATAACTAGCAAATGCACTGTATAGCTGGCTTTTTATTTTTTAATAGCAAAAATTTAATTTAAAGCGTAAATTTAAATAAAACGATACAACGTTTCATTGTATACCTATTCCTATTACTACATAATTTATCAATTTCTATTTCACTCTACAATCCTATAGCGCAATTTTTAACAAAATATACTAAATTTGAAATCGACAGTTTCCATAAATAAAATGCTACAATATCCTACCCAATAAATCTTATTTTGCTCGCAAAAAAACAGTGTAGCACAAGATTCAACTTGTTTCCTACACTGTTTTATAAATGAATTATTTAAAATGCTTGTTCAACCTCTTGTAATGTTGGCAAACTATTAATAGCACCATACTTCGTTGTCACTATTGCAGCAACGCGATTGCTAAACGCTAAAATTTCCTCACCTTCATTTTCAAATAACTGAGTTAAATTTAACACATCGGTTGCTAAAATCCTGCTAATAACTGCACCAATAAAGGCATCCCCTGCCCCAGTTGTATCAACAGATTTTACCTTATAGCCACTATGATAATGATTAATACCATTTTTCAAATATACGGCAGCACCATCTGCTCCTTTCGTATAAATGACTACAGTGACATTACCTGTAAATAATGATTGAATGGCTTCATTTTCATCATGAATACCTGTAATAAATTCTAATTCTTCATCTGAAACTTTTACAATATGCGCCAATGGCAAAAAGGTATGAATAGTTTGTCTTAAATCTTCTGCGTTATCCCATAATGGCAATCTTACATTAGGATCAAATACGACAGTACCATTTGCATTTAATGTTTTGGTAATCAATTGATAATGCGCATCTCTCATTGGACTATCGACCAAATCAACAGAACAAAAATGTACTACATCGTTTTCATTCACATCAATATCATTCACAAAACTTGGTTCAAATAACATATCAGCAGAGGGCTTACGATAAAAAGAAAAATCTCGCTCTCCCGCTTCAGTCAAACTCACAAAAGCTAACGCAGTGTTTGCTTCATTCGTGCGATACACTTTTGATACATCTACACCAATACTTGATATCGTTTCAATAATGCTATCTCCAAATGCATCATTACCTAATTGTGTAATCATATGCGCTTGTTGTCCTAACTTTTGAACTGTACAAGCTACATTGCATGGCGCGCCACCAATTTGCTTCGTAAATGTTTGAACATCTTTTAAATTCGCATTTGTAATATTTGGAATAAAATCAATTAACGCTTCTCCTATTGAAAATAAACGTCTCATTTATGTTCATCCTTTAAATCATATTTAGTAAATTGTAAATATACTTGCCCTGATTCTGTTGATGTTTTAATACCTAGTGCGTCTTCTGTCGGGAAAATTCGAGATGTCAAAACACGTTCCCCATCATTACAGAAAATTTCTATACTAGATGTATCAACAAAAATTTGTAATTGCTTTAATGGCGTTTCTAATATCGTACTACGCGTCGTACCTTCAACATTTGTAGGCAATAAACCACTGTCGCTGCGATCTAATGTTATTTTATTTTCACGCTTGTTATAAGCGATTAATGTTGAAGAAGTCTTAGACGTACGTAATTCAAAGTATACTTCGGTAGCATCATTATCCAAAATATCTATGATTAATTCATACTGTTTACCTTCATACGGATGTAATTTTCGAGTAAATTTATTTGCGTAGCCTAATGCTGTCTCTTTATTGTGACGTAATTTTTCCAACGCTGGATATGGACGTTGCTTAAGTTGACCATTTTCTACATTTAATACACGAGGAATTGTTAAGCAATGGGCCCATCCTTCATTATCTGTAGGATATTCGATTTCCGGTAACCCCATCCATCCAATTAGTACTCGTCGGCCTTTTTCATCTAAAAATGTTTGAGGTGCATAGAAATCAAAACCATTATCAAGCTCGACAAAATTTTCATGTTCATATGTTAACTTTTCAATATCAAACTTTCCAAGTATATAACCACTTTGATAAATATTGTTGAACTGATCGCATTTTGGTTCAATACCTTGTGGACAAATAAGTATGACATCTTGATTATCTACATTAAAGTAATCAGGGCATTCCCACATATATCCAAAATCATCTAACTCTGTATTTATTTCACCTAAATAATGCCAATTAATTATATCTTCAGTATTATAAAGTAATAATCGACCTTGCTGATCATTATTTTGTGCGCCAATGATCGCATAATATTTCTCACCATATTTAAAAACTTTAGGATCTCTAAAATGACTCGTATATCCTTCTGGTTGCTGGCTAATTACTGGCTTTGGAAACTTTTCAACTGAACCGTCTTCTTTCAATCGTGCGATCATCTGACTCGCATGGCGTTGCCAATGATTATCTCGATGATTTCCTGTGTACATATAATATAAATGCCCGTTATATTCAAAAGCGCTACCGCTATATACACCATGGCTGTCATATTTGGTATCTGGGTTTAAAATTGGCCCTTCAGCTTTAAAGTTTATTAAGTCATCACTCGTGTAGTTATACCAATACTTTAAGCCATGTACTGCGCCTAATGGGAACCATTGATGTGAAACATAATACTTTCCTTTATAAAAAATAAGTCCGTTGGGATCGTTTAATAAGCCCGTTTCTGGTTGTATATGAAATTGTTGACGAAATTTTGATTGATCAACTTGTTGTTTTAATGTTTTAAAATAATCAGTATCAACGTCCTCGATTCGTTGATAACGTTCTTCTCTAGTCCATTCGGTCATAATATTCACCCAGTCCTCCTTTTATAATTTATGCTGTTAACAATTTATATTCTATTATAGCAAATTTTACCTACGTTCTTTAACTTTTAACCTATCCATTTATACTTTTATGGTATCGGTTCCACATTTATTTTAAAAAATACAGCGTCTAAATATTAACATCTACTGTGACGCTATATGGCATATCTTGCTTTTTAAGCATCTGTTGTATCTCTTCCATCGCGCATTGACCAGCTTCAAAATAATTATAATGAATTGTTTTTATCGATGGAGACACTAATTGTGTCATTGGATCACCACCAAAACCATATATTTGATGTGGTTTCATAACATCTTTTTTATCAGAATAATATTTATAGGCAGCTAATGCAATCGTATCAGTTGCTCCAACAACCGCATCTACTTGCTCTACATTTTCCAAAACATTTGCAACATCTTTTTGTGCTTCCACATAAGTAAAATTTGTTTCATGTATATTAGGTTTAATTTGATATTTGGCTAACTGGTCAAGTAAACCACGTTTTCTATGTATACCAACTGCAATATCTTTTTCACTCACACTAAACACTTCAACTTGTTGATATCCCTGTTGACCAATCCATTCACCTATAATTTGACCTGCTTTATAATCATCATGCACAATACTATGCAGTTGTTCATGTTGTTGACCAACAATAACGATTGGTACATTCATTTTATTAATGACTTCAATATGTCTCTCTGTTATGTCTGTAGCCATTAAAACAATACCATCTACTTTACTGCGTGCTAATGTTTCAAGCGCTTGTATTTCTGCTTCGATATTTAAACCTGTATAATTTAAAATTAATTGTGATTCATATTTTTGGCATTGTTTTGCCAATCCTTTGATTGTTTCATCTACTGCATATGAATTCATTCTAGGTATAATGGCACCAATAAGGTGTGTTTGTCTCGCTCTTAAGCTTTGAGCAAATTGATTCGGTTGATAGTCATGTTCTGCTATAATTTTTGTTAATTTTTCACTTGTTTTTTTACTGACAGATCCATTATTTAAAAATCTAGATACTGTACTTTTTGAAACGCCTGCCAATTTGGCAATATCAGATATATTTTTCATACTTATTCACCTATCATTATTTGTGACACTTAGCCTTATTTTAGCATATGTGTAACCGCTTTAAATAATATTTCTGCTTCTTTCATAAAAAGATTTCAAAATAAAATTTCTGTATAACAAAATGTCCCAACATCAACCTTTAGTTAAATGTCAGGACAATGAATATT
Organism: Staphylococcus sp. FSL W8-0305; assembly: GCF_037966415.1. Taxonomy (NCBI): domain Bacteria; kingdom Bacillati; phylum Bacillota; class Bacilli; order Caryophanales; family Staphylococcaceae; genus Staphylococcus; species Staphylococcus sp. FSL W8-0305. The sequence continues at coordinate 2,741,151 of NZ_CP150198.1, read as the reverse complement.
CTATGTATATATAAATCTAATATCGAATATGTTTATTGAATCTATTTAACTCACCTTCAAAGTAAGCATGTTCACCATGAACAATCTTGTCTAACCCTATATTCGTTTCTTGTTCTGTAACAGATAATGGTGTAATTAATTTAATTACTTTCGCAATAATAAACGTCATGACGATGCTAAAAATTACAACTGCTGTTACACATAATATTTGCACAAGTATAATATGCACGTCACCAGTGTAAATAAAACCATTCTCAATATCTGGATTTGCTTTTTTACTTTGGAAAAAGGCTGTTAATACTGCACCAATAATACCGCCAACACCGTGGATACCAAATGCATCTAATGCATCATGATACTTTAATTTTACCTTTATGTAATTGATGACAATATAACAACAGATACCCCCTATTAAAGCCATGATTGTTGCACTAAGATATGTTACATATCCAGCTGCAGGTGTAATAACAACTAATCCTGCTAATGCACCGAGTAAAAGTCCAAGTAAACTTGTCGTCTTTTTAAAAATATATTCTAAAATTAACCAACCAATAGCCCCGGCACTGGCAGAAATAACTGTATTCGTAAATGCAAGCATTGCAATTTGATCAAATGTAAAAGCACTGCCTACATTAAATCCATACCAACCAATCCACACGAATATACCGCCAATCAATGTAATGATAAGATTATGTGGTGTTGATTCAGAATGTTTGTTTCCTTTTCCAATCATTATAGCTAATACTAAACCAGAAACACCTGATGTAATATGAACGACTGTACCTCCAGCGAAATCTAATACACCGAGTTTGTTAATCCAACCGCCGCCCCAAACCCAATGTGCTACTGGACTGTATACAAGAGCAGTCCATATTACTACAAATAATAAATAAGGAATAAACTTCATTTTCTCAGCGATTGAACCTGATAATATTGAGATTGCAATCGTACAAAACATCATTTGGAATAACATAAATAATGCCAATGGAATATGCGGACTAATATCTTCTTGTGTCGCGAAACCTACATGATTAAGAAATGTATATTCCCAGTTACCAAACCATAAATTCCCTTCCCCAAAACTAATTGTAAAACCTACTGTTATCCATACAAATGTAACAAGCACAATTGCTGCCATACTTTGCATGACAGTATTTAGCGCATTTTTAGATTGAACTAACCCACCATAAAATAAACTTAATCCTGGTGTCATTAGCCAAACTAATAATGTACACAAAAACATAAATATCGTATCGTTAAGATTCATACTTACCACTCCCTTGTTTTCATAATAATCTGATAATTTATAAAAAGCAAAAATGCGTAAAGTTTTATTACATCTTTTGGAACAAAATGTGCCACGCTATATAAAAAATGATTTCATGAACTAAAACAAAAAAGACTACTTACTCGCTTTTAAAGTAGCGGAAGTAGCCATAGAATCTAATATCAATTTTATTATTAAAATGATAACGTTAAACTTTTTGAACTGTAATTGTCCATGAAGCATTATCAATTTGTTCATAGTTTGTTACAGGATATCCATTTTCTGCAGCCCAATTTGGAATAGCTTCCGTCGCTTGTGTGCAATCAAAATCAATTTTTAATTCATCTCCAGATTGCAATGTTGCCATTTTCTTTTGCGCTTCAATTAACGGAAATGGACATACCATTCCTACTGTACCTAATTCGTGTATCATAGCTATTTCTCCTTTTCCAATCACTTTTATTTGATCAACATCATTGGCATAATAACCTTCTATACTATTTGCGTTTGCTGTTGGACCTTTGCAGATTGTTGTTGTACTTTTTTCATTGGACGAACAAAGATAAAATGACTCATTGTCCATACCCCAACTATCATCGATGCTAGCGCAATCCATCCTTGCCAAGTCATCGTTGCCGTTTCAACCAAACCGTTACCGATAGAACAACCACCAGCAACTGACGCACCAAATCCCATACATATACCACCAATAGCACTGTTTCGTATTGTAATCTTGTCTGGCAATCGCCATTTAAATTCTCTTGCTCCTCTAGCTGCAATATATGAACCAATGAAAATTCCTAGAACTAAAAAGACACCCCAATCAATAAATTTAGTTTCACCTGTAATCAAAAAGTGTACTAAATTTGCTGATGGCGTTGTTATACCTAAACCGTCATTTCTTCCAGTTGATGCACTCATTGGCCAAGCTAAGAGTGCGATAAGTCCAATTGCAATTGCTGCAATAAATGGATGGTATCGTTTTTCGAAAAGGTAATATCTAATACCTGTATAACGTTGCTTTAGTTTTGGAACAGCAACTCGAACTTTCTTATTATTGAGCGTTCTTACAACGAGAAAAATGGTGATTATAGTTAATATAACGACTAATCCCCAAAACGGAATGCCCGTTGTTTGAGACATATCACTATTTACATTCGTTGGTTGATTAATTTTATCCATTACTGGCTTTAAAATCCCTGTTTTAGTGATTGCTGCAGTAACAGCATATAATACTAATGCAATCCAACTACCAATTAGCCCTTCACCAGCGCGATACCAAGTACCTGTTGCACATCCTCCAGCCAATACTATTCCAATTCCAAAAATAAAAGAACCTATAACTGTTCCCAATATTGGAAAACTATGTGCAGGAATTTGTAAAATACCTGTTGTCGTCAAAATCAATAATCCTATACTTTGAACAGTAATAGCGATTAATAATGCATAGAACATCTTATTATTCTTTTGCACATACATATCTCGAAAGCCACCTGTTAAACAAAATCTTGTTCTTTGCATCACAAAACCTAAGAGTCCCCCGACAATTAAGCCACTAAAAATCATCCACATAATCCTAACCCCCCTAATTTCCGATAAGTTTAGTATGTATTATAGGCGATGATTTTCTTGTTTTCAACCTTATACACAATATTTTTGATATTTATATTATGTTCATATAAGAAATGCGATTAATTACGATTCATCATTATATCTCTACGTGTTAATTTATTAACCTATATTATATTTATCAACACAACAGTTTTCCCTTTCATTTTCAAACATAACAGAAAAAGCCTGAGACATACTTAGTCCCAGACTGTTCTATAATTAATTAAAGATATAACAAGGTTAATCATTCAAAGCTAACATCACATTTATTCACTGTAATTTTTCATAAAGAATAATAATGACTGTAATTCTATACCTAAGTCAATTTGATGTACTTGCACATCTGAAGGCGTATTTATTCTACCAGGAGTGAAGTTTAAAATACCTTTCACACCAGCTTGGACGAGTTCATCTGCAACTTTCTGTGCAACTCTTTCTGGTGTAGTTAGAATCACAACATCTATTTCTTCCTTCTTCAATGTTGTTATTAATTCATCGTTATCTTTTACAATAACGTTCCCTATTTTCTGGCCAATAACATCTTCTTTTACGTCAAACGCTTCTGTAATCGTCATATCGTCATGTATTGAAAAGTTATATGTGAGCAAAGCTTTCCCTAGGTTCCCAACTCCGACAATTGCGATTTTGATCATGTCACTCTCGCTTAGTTCAGATTTAAAGAAATCCAATAAACTATCTATATTATATCCGTACCCTTTTTTACCTAATTCGCCAAAATATGAAAAGTCACGACGAATTGTTGCCGAGTCAATTTGTAACGCATCGCTAATCGCTTTTGAATTTACACGATCTATACCTTTAGATTTTAATGAACTGACAAATCTATAATATAACGGCAAACGTTTTAAAGTTGCTCGAGGAATTTTAACTTGGTCACTCATTCGCTATTTCCTCCTTCGTGTTTGAATGAATTATATCTATGTATTCAAACGAGTTAGAGCGTAATTGTTAGATTATTAAAAAACAAATAATTGATTACAATGAATACCTAAATATTATACATTATTGAATTTTAAAAATAAATATCTTAGTTTCAAGACGGCGTTTTATACTGTAAAATGGTTATTAATGTAATAATTACGACTTTTATCATAAGTTAATAAAATTTGCGAAAGACGAAAGGTGAAGATCGAATGATACTTTTACAACTCAATCATATATCAAAATCGTTCGATGGTGAAGATATATTTAATGATGTTGATTTTGAAGTAAAAACTGGTGAACGAATTGGTATCGTAGGAAGAAATGGCGCCGGTAAATCAACATTGATGAAAATTATAGCTGGCGTAGAAAACTATGATTCTGGAAATTTGTCAAAAATTAAAAACTTAAAACTAGGTTATTTAACTCAACAAATGACTTTAAATTCTAATGCAACAGTTTTCGAAGAAATGTCAAAACCATTTGAACATATTAAACGAATGGAAAGCTTAATCAAAGAAGAAACAGATTGGTTATCAAAACATGCAAATGATTACGATAGTGATACATATAAAACACATATGTCCCGTTATGAATCTTTATCGAATCAATTTGAACAATTAGAAGGATATCAATATGAAAGTAAAATTAAAACAGTACTTCACGGGTTGAATTTTAGTGAAGAAGATTTCAATAAACCTATCAATGATTTTAGCGGTGGCCAAAAAACACGTTTATCTTTAGCTCAAATGCTATTAAATGAACCTGATTTATTACTTTTAGATGAACCTACTAACCACTTAGATTTAGAAACGACAAAGTGGCTTGAAGATTATCTACGTTATTTTAAAGGTGCAATAGTCATCATCAGCCATGATCGTTACTTTTTAGATAAAATAGTTACTCAAATTTATGATGTGGCTTTAGGTGATGTCAAACGCTATGTTGGTAATTACGAGGAATTTATACAGCAACGGGATTTATATTATCAAAAACGAATGCAAGAATATGAAAGTCAACAAGCAGAAATAAAACGATTAGAAACTTTTGTTGAGAAAAATATTACCCGTGCTTCAACAAGCGGAATGGCAAAAAGTAGACGTAAGATTTTAGAAAAAATGGAACGCATTGATAAACCAATGTTAGATGCCAAAAGTGCAAATATTCAATTTGGCTTTGACCGGAATACAGGTAATGACGTCATGCATGTAAAAAATTTAGAAATCGGTTATCAAACTGCAATTACCAAACCTATCAGTATAGAGGTCTCTAAAGGCGATCATATAGCAATCATTGGGCCAAATGGTATTGGAAAATCGACCTTAATTAAAACTATTGCAAATCAACAAAAAGCGCTTAATGGCGATATTACTTTTGGCGCAAATTTACAAATTGGTTATTATGATCAAAAGCAAGCAGAATTTAAATCTAGTAAAACAATTTTAGATTATGTGTGGGATCAATATCCGTTAATGAATGAAAAAGATATTCGTGCAGTTCTTGGACGTTTCTTATTTGTACAAGACGATGTTAAAAAGATAATTAATGATTTATCTGGTGGTGAAAAAGCACGTTTACAACTAGCACTACTTATGTTGCAACGTGACAATGTACTTATTTTAGATGAACCTACCAACCACCTTGATATAGATTCAAAAGAAATGTTAGAGCATGCACTCCAACATTTTGAAGGAACAATACTATTTGTTTCCCATGATCGTTACTTTATTAACCAATTAGCAAACAAGGTATTTGATTTAACAATTGATGGCGGAAAGATGTATTTAGGAGATTATCAATATTACATTGAAAAAGTTGAGGAAGCGGAAGCGTTGAAAGCGCACCAAGAAGAACAGTCAGTTAACGTACAAGCACATGAAAAGTCCATGGAACAATCGTCGTATCATAACCAAAAAGAACAAAGACGTGAACAACGCAAACTTGAACGACAAATATCCGAGTGTGAAAATGAAATAGAAACTTTAGAGACTACTATCTTACAAATAGACGAGCAATTAACCCAACCAGAAGTTTATAACAATCCACAAAAAGCAAACGAATTAGCTATCCAAAAACAAGATAGCGAACAAAAATTAGAACACGCTATGTCTAAATGGGAAGAATTACAACAAAAACTATAAAAATATACATAACTCTAACTGTAAAATCGCTATAGTTAGAGTTATTTTTTTACAAATTTTAAATTTTTTTATTCACAATAAAAACGCTGATATTATAGCTATCCACAGAGTTATCCTAGTTATCCACAAGTAAATTAACACTAATCAATCATTTATTTTCTGTTTTCCCACCTGATATCCACAATAAATGACGTTATCAACACCTTTTATCCACAAGTTATACACTCTTTGTTGATAAGTACGCATGTTCTCTATTGACATTGTTTTTATCAAAATCCATTGTTAAGACATTTTCTTTATGAAATAATAATAATAATATTATTGAAGAATATTTTTATTATTATTAAAAATAAATAAGGAGATAGTTATGAGCACAAATCAAACATTTTTAATATTTGTTATAGCAATTATTATACTTACATCGGTAATAGGAATTGTTGGACGATACATGAGTCGTCAACGTCTATTAAAATCTATGGAAACATTATGGCAAACGATTTCTCCATTAGAGTCTTTTATCAGACCGAACTCACATTTCGACTATGAGTATAAGCTCTACAAGGATAAATTTGAATCACATTCTTTAGTTGATGATAAAACTTGGTCCGATTTAAATATGAATGCAATCTTTCATAAGATGAATTATAATTTAACAGCTATTGGCGAAATGAAACTATATGCCTGTTTACGTGGAATGCTTTCAATTACGAACAAATCATTACTTAGTTTATTTAATGATAATGCTGAATTTAGAAAAAACGTAACATATCATTTAGCTTTGATTGGTAAAACTGTTTATCCAACATTTCCAGACCAAATTACACCGGTAAAACGTCATAATATATTGTTTCTATGCCCGTTTTTACCAGTTATCTCATTTGCAGTTATATTTATTAATTCACAAGTTGGTATTTTATTATTTCTTATGAGTTGCCTATTTAATATCATTTTATCTGCAACTTTAAAGCGTACATATGAGGATGACTTAAAGTCTATATTTTATGCATCCAATGTTTTAAAACAAGGCTATACTATCTCAAAAATTAAACATGCTCCACAACCCGAAGTCAATTTTAAGCAATTTAGAACAGCACGTCATTTAACGAGTGTTTTAGCTGAAGTTAATGATGAAGATATCGGAGCTATGGTAATTAAACTAGTTAAACTTATTTTCATGCTTGATTATGTTTTATTCCATTCAATTCAAAAAAGCTATACAACACATATAAATGAGCTAAAAAATTGTTTCGATTACATAGCTGAATTAGATAATCATTATGCATTAGCAATGTATCGTAGAACGCTAGAATGCTATACCGAACCACAAATTGATGATTCAAATGATGGCATAGTATTCTCCGAGTTAACACATCCACTCATAGCAGATGCAGTAGCCAATGATTTCTCACTATCACAAAATATACTGTTAACTGGATCTAATGCTTCGGGTAAATCAACATTTATGAAATCCATAGCAATAAACATCATTCTTGCATCGGCTATACAAACAGTTACCGCAAGCAAATTTGTATATCAACCTGGAATTGTGTTCACGTCAATGGCAAATGCCGATGATGTGTTATCAGGCGATAGTTATTTTATGGCTGAATTAAAATCTATTAAGCGTATTGTTGAAATTCCTGATAATCAAAAAATATACTGCTTTATCGATGAAATTTTTAAAGGTACCAACACAACTGAACGAATTGCCGCTTCAGAATCAGTACTATCATTTTTACATGAAAAATCTAACTTTAGAGTTATTGCAGCAACACATGATATTGAGTTAGCTGAACTCTTAAAACAACGTTATGAAAATTATCATTTCAATGAGGTAATAGAAAATAATAACATACATTTTGATTACAAAATTAAGCCTGGCAAAGCAAATACACGTAATGCCATCGAATTATTAAAAATCACTTCATTTCCAGCAAAAATATATGAACGAGCAAAAGATAATGTTTCCAATGGTTAGCATGAATCTTGAACATCAATCAATGTTCAAGTCGCAACATTGTTATATTGGCAGTCTTTGACCAAATGAAAATGCGCTTGTAACAAGTTTTTTCAATACTAGTCCGCGGCCCCAACACAGAAGCTGGCGGAAAGTCAGCTTTCAATCGTGTACAAGTTGGCGGGGCCCCAACATAATAAATCATTAGTGGTTCTTTATCTTTTCTGTCTCACTCCCCTAATTGCAATATAAAAACGTCAGCTATCACATGACAGAAGACAATGAACAGTTTCAATAATATTCATCGTAATCATGTTAATAACTGACGTTTATTTTATTCTGCAGAATACTCTTCTAAATCTATATTGCTGTGCCCATTTAATGCTAAATCAGCAAATCGACCTTGCTGATACAAATAGTGGCCGGCAACGCCTATCATTGCAGCATTATCTGTGCATAATTTAGGACTTGGGATAGTTAATTGAATGTCATTGACTTTGCATTGATCCGCTAAAGATTGACGTAATCCTTTATTACTCGCCACGCCACCAGCAACAATTAATCGCTGAACACCATATTCTTTACAAGCTTGAATAGCTTTAAACGTGAGAACCTCTACAACACTGTTTTGAAAGCTCGTTGCTACGTTAGCTTCAATGATTGGAATATTTTTTTGTCGTTGATTGTGAAGTTGATTGATTACGGCACTTTTCAACCCACTAAAACTAAAATCATAACTATCTTTATCCAACCAAACACGAGGGAATGAATAAGTATCTTCACCTTCAGCAGCCAACCGGTCAACTTGTGGACCACCTGGATAATTTAAACCAATTGTTCGTGCCACTTTATCATAAGCCTCACCTACTGCGTCATCTCGTGTTTCACCAATGACTTCAAATGTTAAATGATCTTTCATATAAACTAATTCAGTATGTCCACCTGAAACAATAAGTGCAATTAGCGGGAATGTTAATGGCTCTTCTATGTGATTAGCATATATATGTCCTGCAATATGATGAACAGGAATAAGCGGCTTATCGTAAGCAAATGCCAATGCTTTGGCTGCATTAACACCTATTAGTAACGCACCAATTAGTCCAGGGCCTTCTGTAACCGCTATGGCATCAATATCTTCCATTGATACGTCGGCATCCACTAGAGCCTCGTTTATTGTTGTTGTTATACCTTCAACGTGATGTCTACTTGCCACTTCGGGAACGACACCGCCAAATCGTTTATGACTTTCAATCTGACTTAAAACTGTATTTGATAAAATATCTCTGCCATTTTTTATAACACTAACGCTTGTTTCATCACAACTTGTTTCAACAGCTAGTATTAATATATCTTTAGTCATTTAAATTCACCCACATAACCATTGCGTCCTCACCTTCACCATAATAATTTTTACGTTTACCACCATATTGAAATCCTAAATTTTCATATACATGTTGTGCCACTTTATTATTAACTCTTACTTCTAAACTCATCACATCACAAGTGTGACTTGCATAGTTTATTCCGTATTTTAAAAGCATTTGACCTAAACCATATCCTCTATAATTATCATCGATTGCAACTGTCGTAATTTGAGCTTGATCGATAACAATCCATAAACCTAAATAACCAATAATTTGTTGTTCAAATTCTAAGACAAAATATTTCGCAAAGTTATTTTGCTCTATTTCATGATAAAATGCGTCAATTGTCCAAGAACTATCATTGAAACTCCGACGCTCAATATCAAAGACTTGTGGCACATCTTCTTTGGTCATCTCTCTAATGTTTAATTGTTCTTTTGACTGTTGATCCAATTTCGTTCCGCCTCAGCTAATTTATGGTATTTAGGAGTAAATGTATGTACGTCTGAAGGTTTATCTATCAATTGATACATGACTGATGCATTTGGTAGCTGCGCAATCACATCACCTTGTAAATCATCTTGTAATTTTACTGTATCTTTCCCAATATAAATAAATGGTTGGTTTAAATCTTCTAAAAAAGCTCGCAATGCATCTATCGACATATATTGATCTTCTAAAATAGTCACTAATTGACCATTTTGCCATTGGAATATGCCTGTATAAACTGCTTGTCGTCTTGCATCAAACACAGGAACCAATAATTTATCAGTATGATCGATTGTTGCTGCCAATGCCTTTAATGATGAAACACCATATAATTTAACATCTAACGCATACGCTAATGTTTTAGCAACAGTAACACCGATACGTAAGCCAGTATATGAACCAGGACCTTCAGCAACAATAATCGCATCTAATTGCTGTTTAGCTATTTTGCTCTGCTCAAATAGCTGACTAATCGCAGGCATTAATTGCACTGAATGATTTTGTTTAGAATCCGTAGTTATTTCAGCTAAAACTTCATCGTTTTGCATCAATGCTACTGATAATGGTTGATTCGATGTATCAATGAGCAGCGAATTCATGGATAATTGCCTCCTTAATTTGTTCATAATGTTCTCCTTGCGCGAACAACTCAATTTGTCTTGAATTTTCAGATATTGTTGAAATGTTAATAGATAAATGCGTCGCTGGGAGTAAATCTTTTATAAATTGACTCCATTCAATAACAGTAATTGCCTGATCTTCGAAAAATTCATCAAACCCTAAATCTTCATCAGAATCTTCTAAGCGATAACAATCCATATGATGCAATTTTAAATTTTTTCCCCTATATGATTTGATGATGTTAAATGTCGGGGAATTAATCGTACGTCTTACACCAAGAGCTTTTCCTATAAATTGTGTTAACGTTGTTTTACCTGCTCCTAAATCTCCGTTAAGTAAAATCAAATCACCACTTTTCAATTGCTCAACTAAAAACATAGCAAATTGATTCATTTCATCTAAATTATTTATCTTTATCAATGTTGATTCTCCTATATTATGCTTTTCATTCATAAAAATGATTATCCATTGTTCAATCGTATCTAACTTTATATTCAACCTTTATATTGTAACAAATTTCAACTTAAATTTCTTATCTTTGAAACAGATTATCTCTTCAAAGTTAATTGTAAGAAAATTTAAAATATTTGTTGACATACTAAAGCAGATATAGTAAATTAAATTTATCAAATTTTTAGACAATTCTAACTATTAAAGTGGTATATACCATTCACGGAAGGAGTATAATAAAATGCTTAATCAATATACTGAACATCAACCGACAACTTCAAATATTATTATTTTATTATACTCTTTAGGACTCGAACGTTAGTAAATATTTACTAAACGCTTTAAGTCCTATTTCTGTTTGAATGGGACTTGTAAACGTCCCAATAATATTGGGACGTTTTTTTATGTTTTATCTTTCAATTACTTATTTTTATTACTATAAAACATGATTAATCATTAAAATTTACGGGGGAATTTACTATGCGAAGCGACATGATCAAAAAAGGAGATCACCAAGCACCAGCAAGAAGTCTTTTACATGCCACGGGCGCGCTTAAAAGTCCAACTGATATGAACAAACCATTTGTAGCTATTTGTAACTCTTATATTGATATCGTTCCAGGACATGTTCATTTAAGAGAGCTTGCAGATATAGCTAAAGAAGCAATTAGAGAAGCCGGTGCCATTCCATTTGAATTCAATACAATTGGTGTTGATGATGGAATAGCTATGGGACATATCGGAATGCGATATTCTCTACCATCACGTGAAATTATTGCAGATGCAGCTGAAACTGTAATTAACGCTCATTGGTTTGACGGCGTATTTTACATTCCTAATTGTGACAAGATTACACCCGGTATGATTTTAGCAGCCATGAGGACAAACGTACCAGCTATCTTTTGCTCTGGTGGACCAATGAAAGCTGGCTTATCTGCACATGGTAAAGCATTAACACTTTCATCAATGTTTGAAGCAGTCGGCGCTTTTAAAGAAGGATCGATTTCTAAAGAAGAATTTTTAGATATGGAACAAAATGCCTGCCCTACTTGTGGTTCATGTGCTGGGATGTTTACTGCAAATTCAATGAACTGTTTGATGGAAGTTTTAGGTCTAGCATTACCATACAACGGTACTGCACTTGCAGTCAGTGATCAGCGACGCGAAATGATTCGCCAAGCAGCTTTTAAATTAGTTGAAAATATTAAAAATGATTTAAAACCACGTGATATCGTTACTCGCGAAGCAATTGATGATGCATTTGCACTTGATATGGCTATGGGTGGTTCAACAAACACGGTACTGCATACGTTAGCCATTGCCAATGAAGCTGGTATTGATTATGACTTAGAGCGCATTAATGCTATTGCCAAACGCACGCCATATTTATCAAAAATAGCACCTAGTTCATCGTATTCAATGCATGATGTGCATGAAGCTGGTGGCGTCCCAGCAATTATTAATGAATTGATGAAGAAAGATGGCACGTTACACCCAGATAGAATCACAGTTACTGGCAAAACGTTACGTGAAAATAACGAAGGCAAAGAAATTAAGAACTTTGATGTCATTCACTCTCTTGATGCACCATATGATGCACAAGGCGGTTTATCTATCTTATTTGGTAATATCGCCCCTAAAGGCGCAGTTATTAAAGTTGGCGGCGTTGATCCATCTATCAAAACATTTACTGGGAAAGCAATTTGTTTCAATTCGCATGATGAAGCTGTTGAAGCAATAGACAATCGTACCGTTCGTGCAGGCCACGTCGTTGTCATTAGATATGAAGGACCTAAAGGTGGACCAGGTATGCCTGAAATGTTAGCACCTACTTCCTCTATTGTTGGTCGTGGCTTAGGTAAAGATGTTGCATTAATTACTGATGGTCGTTTTTCCGGTGCCACAAGAGGTATTGCAGTTGGTCATATTTCCCCTGAAGCTGCATCTGGTGGACCAATTGCCTTAATTGAAGATGGAGATGAGATTACTATTGATTTAACAAATCGTACATTAAAGGTAAACCAGCCTGAAGATGTTCTGGCGCGTCGCCGAGAATCTTTAACACCATTTAAAGCGAAAGTAAAAACAGGTTATCTAGCTCGTTATACTGCCCTAGTAACTAGCGCAAATACAGGTGGCGTCATGCAAGTCCCTGAGAATTTAATTTAATTTATTTTTATATTGGAGATGGTTAAAATGTCTAAAACTCAACATGAAGTAAACCAAAATATTGACCCTTTAAAAATGGCTGAATCACTTGAACCTGAACAACTAAATGAAAAAACTTTAAATGACATGCGTTCAGGATCAGAAGTGCTAGTAGAAGCTCTACTTAAAGAAAATGTGGATTATTTATTCGGTTATCCTGGTGGTGCCGTACTACCTTTATACGACACATTTTATGATGGTAAAATCAAACATATTTTAGCAAGACACGAACAAGGTGCTGTTCATGCTGCAGAAGGTTATGCACGTGTATCTGGTAAAACAGGCGTCGTTGTAGTTACAAGCGGTCCAGGTGCAACTAATGTAATGACAGGTATTACGGATGCACATTGCGACTCTTTACCACTAGTTGTATTCACTGGACAAGTTGCTACACCAGGCATTGGTAAAGATGCATTCCAAGAAGCGGATATTCTATCTATGACTTCACCAATTACAAAACAAAATTATCAAGTGAAACGTGTTGAAGATATCCCTAAAATCGTACACGAAGCTTTCCATGTAGCTAATTCTGGACGCAAAGGTCCTGTAGTGATTGATTTTCCAAAAGATATGGGTGTTTTAGCTACAAATGTGGATTTATGCGACGAAATCAATATTCCAGGTTATGAAGTTGTTACAGAACCAGAAAATAAAGACATTGACACTTTCATCTCACTTTTAAAAGAAGCGAAAAAGCCTGTCGTATTAGCCGGCGCAGGTATTAATCAATCAAAATCAAATCAATTATTAACACAGTTTGTTAATAAACATCAAATCCCAACAGTTACTACTTTACTAGGTCTAGGTGCTGTACCTTATGAGGATACACTATTTTTAGGTATGGGAGGTATGCATGGTTCTTATGCTAGTAACATGGCATTAACTGAGTGTGATTTACTCATTAATTTAGGTAGCCGCTTCGATGATAGATTAGCAAGCAAACCTGATGCCTTTGCACCTAACGCCAAAATTGTACATGTAGATATTGATCCTTCAGAAATCAATAAAGTTATTCATGTAGATTTAGGTATTATTGCAGACTGTAAAAGATTTTTAGAATGTTTAAATGATAAAAATGTTAAGACTATAGAACACAGTGACTGGGTTAAACATTGTCAAAATAATAAGCAGAAACATCCATTTAAACTTGGTGAAGAAGATCAAGTATTTTGTAAGCCACAACAAACAATCGAATATATCGGCAAAATTACAAATGGTGAAGCAATTGTTACTACAGACGTGGGACAACATCAAATGTGGGCAGCTCAATTTTATCCATTTAAAAATCACGGACAATGGGTTACAAGCGGTGGTTTAGGAACAATGGGATTCGGTATTCCTTCGTCAATTGGTGCCAAATTAGCTAATCCTGATAAAACAGTCGTATGCTTCGTCGGTGACGGTGGTTTCCAAATGACAAACCAAGAAATGGCACTATTACCCGAATATGGTTTAGATGTCAAAATCGTACTAATCAATAATGGAACATTAGGTATGGTTAAACAATGGCAAGATAAGTTCTTTAATCAACGCTTCTCACACTCAGTATTTAATGGTCAACCTGATTTTATGAAAATGGCAGAAGCATATGGCGTCAAAGGTTTCTTAATCGATAAGCCAGAACAACTGGAAGAACAATTAGATACAGCGTTTGCTTATCAAGGGCCAGCTTTAATTGAGGTTCGTATTTCCCCTACTGAAGCTGTAAACCCAATGGTTCCAAGTGGCAAATCAAATCATGAAATGGAGGGCTTATAATGACAAGAATTCTTAAATTACAAGTTGCGGATCAAGTCAGCACGCTAAATCGAATTACAAGTGCTTTTGTTCGCCTACAATATAATATCGATACATTACATGTTACACACTCTGAACAACCTGGGATTTCTAACATGGAAATTCAAGTCGATATTCAAGATGATACATCACTTCATATTTTAATTAAAAAATTAAAACAACAAATTAATGTTTTAACGGTTGAATGCTACGACCTTGTTGATAACGAAGCTTAATTTTAAGACAAAGGCAATGATGCGCTAATTAGTTATAGATATATCATAGGCTGCTAGTTAACATCTGCCACTATTACAAAGCTATATTTCAGAATTTTCGAAAAACAAAACATTTAATTATTTGGAGGAATTTATTATGACAACAGTTTATTATGATCAAGATGTAAAAACGGACGCTTTACAAGGCAAAAAAATTGCAGTAGTAGGTTATGGATCACAAGGCCACGCGCATGCACAAAACTTAAAAGACAATGGATATGATGTAGTCATCGGTATTCGCCCAGGTCGCTCTTTTGACAAAGCTAAAGAAGATGGATTTGATGTGTTCCCTGTTGCAGAAGCAGTTAAGCAAGCTGATGTAATTATGGTGCTATTACCTGATGAAATTCAAGGTGATGTATACAAAAACGAAATTGAACCAAATTTAGAAAAACATAATGCGCTTGCATTTGCTCATGGCTTTAACATTCATTTTGGTGTTATTCAACCACCAGCTGATGTTGATGTATTTTTAGTAGCTCCTAAAGGACCGGGTCATTTAGTTAGACGTACATTTGTTGAAGGTTCTGCTGTACCATCACTATTTGGTATTCAACAAGACGCTTCAGGTCAAGCACGTAATATTGCTTTAAGTTACGCAAAAGGTATTGGTGCAACTCGTGCAGGTGTTATTGAAACAACATTTAAAGAAGAAACTGAGACAGATTTATTTGGTGAACAAGCAGTACTTTGCGGTGGTGTATCGAAATTAATTCAAAGTGGCTTTGAAACATTAGTAGAAGCAGGTTATCAACCAGAATTAGCTTATTTTGAAGTATTACATGAAATGAAATTAATCGTTGATTTGATGTATGAAGGCGGTATGGAAAATGTACGTTACTCAATTTCAAATACTGCTGAATTTGGTGACTATGTTTCAGGACCACGTGTTATCACACCAGATGTTAAAGAAAATATGAAAGCTGTATTAACTGATATCCAAAATGGTAACTTCAGTAATCGCTTTATCGAAGACAATAAAAATGGATTCAAAGAATTTTATAAATTACGCGAAGAACAACATGGTCATCAAATTGAAAAAGTTGGTCGTGAATTACGCGAAATGATGCCTTTTATAAAATCTAAAAGCATTGAAAAATAAGATAGACCTACAATGAGGAGTTGTTAAATATGAGTAGTCATATTCAAATTTTTGATACGACACTAAGAGACGGTGAACAAACACCAGGAGTGAATTTTACTTTTGATGAACGCTTGCGTATTGCATTGCAATTAGAAAAATGGGGTGTAGATGTTATTGAAGCTGGATTTCCTGCTTCAAGTACAGGTAGCTTTAAATCTGTTCAAGCAATTGCACAAACATTAACAACAACGGCTGTATGTGGTTTAGCTAGATGTAAAAAATCTGACATCGATGCTGTATATGAAGCAACAAAAGATGCAGCGAAGCCGGTCGTGCATGTTTTTATAGCAACATCACCTATTCATCTTGAACATAAACTTAAAATGTCTCAAGAAGACGTTTTAGCATCTATTAAAGAACATGTCACATACGCGAAACAATTATTTGATGTTGTTCAATTTTCACCTGAAGATGCAACGCGTACTGAATTACCATTCTTAGTGAAATGTGTACAAACTGCAGTTGACGCTGGAGCTACAGTTATTAATATTCCTGATACAGTCGGCTACAGTTACCATGATGAATATGCACATATTTTCAAAACCTTAACAGAATCTGTAACATCTTCAAATGAAATTATTTATAGTGCTCATTGCCATGACGATTTAGGAATGGCTGTTTCAAATAGTTTAGCTGCGATTGAAGGCGGTGCGAGACGAATTGAAGGCACTGTAAATGGTATTGGTGAACGAGCAGGTAATGCAGCACTTGAAGAAGTCGCGCTTGCACTATACGTTCGAAATGATCATTATGGTGCTCAAACTGCCCTTAATCTCGAAGAAACTAAAAAAACATCGGATTTAATTTCAAGATATGCAGGTATTCGAGTGCCTAGAAATAAAGCAATTGTTGGCCAAAATGCATTTAGTCATGAATCAGGTATTCACCAAGATGGCGTATTAAAACATCGTGAAACATATGAAATTATGACACCTCAACTTGTTGGTGTAAGCACGACTGAACTTCCATTAGGAAAATTATCTGGTAAACACGCCTTCTCAGAGAAGTTAAAAGCATTAGGTTATGACATTGATAAAGAAGCGCAAATAGATTTATTTAAACAATTCAAGGCCATTGCGGACAAAAAGAAATCTGTTTCAGATAGAGATATTCATGCGATTATTCAAGGTTCTGAGCATGAGCATCAAGCACTTTATAAATTGGAAACACTGCAACTACAATATGTCTCTAGCGGCCTTCAAAGTGCTGTTGTTGTTATTAAAGATAAAGAGGGTCATATTTACCAGGATTCAAGTATTGGTACTGGTTCAATCGTAGCAATTTACAATGCAGTTGATCGTATTTTCCAAAAAGAAACAGAATTAATTGATTATCGTATTAATTCTGTCACTGAAGGTACTGATGCCCAAGCAGAAGTACATGTAAATTTATTGATTGAAGGTAAGACTGTCAATGGCTTTGGTATTGATCATGATATTTTACAAGCCTCATGTAAGGCATACGTAGAAGCACATGCTAAATTTGCAGCTGAAAATGTTGAAAAGGTAGGTAATTAATTATGACTTATAACATTGTTGCCCTACCTGGTGATGGAATCGGTCCAGAAATTTTGAACGGATCTCTATCATTGCTTGAAATTATAAGTAATAAATATAATTTTAATTATCAAATAGAGCACCACGAATTTGGTGGTGCTCTATTTGATACATTCGGCGAGCCTTTAACTGAGAAAACCTTAAATGCGTGTAAAAGAGCAGATGCTATTTTACTGGGTGCAATCGGTGGACCTAAATGGACAGATCCTAACAATCGACCAGAACAAGGATTATTAAAATTACGTAAATCATTAAATTTATTTGCAAATATACGTCCCACTACCGTTGTCAAAGGCGCTAGTTCTTTATCACCTTTAAAGGCAGAACGCGTTGAAGGCACAGATTTAGTTATAGTCCGTGAATTGACAAGTGGTATTTATTTTGGAGAACCTAGATATTTTAATAATCACGAGGCCTTAGATTCTCTTACTTATACAAGAGAAGAAATAGAACGCATTGTTCACGTAGCATTTAAATTGGCCGCTTCAAGACGAGGAAAACTAACATCAGTTGATAAAGAAAATGTATTAGCTTCTAGTAAATTGTGGCGCAAAGTCGTAAATGAAGTGAGTCAATTATATCCAGAAGTAACAGTGAATCACTTACTTGTTGATGCTTGTAGTATGCATTTAATCACAAATCCAAAACAATTTGACGTCATCGTTTGCGAAAACTTATTTGGCGATATTTTAAGTGATGAAGCTTCAGTGATTCCTGGTTCACTTGGTTTATCACCTTCTGCTAGTTTTAGTAACGATGGTCCAAGATTGTATGAGCCTATTCATGGATCAGCACCAGATATTGCAGGTAAAAACGTTGCCAATCCATTTGGAATGATTCTATCTTTAGCGATGTGTTTACGTGAAAGCTTAAATCAACCAGATGCTGCAGATGAATTAGAACAACATATTTATAACATGATAGAACATGGGCAAACGACAGCAGATTTAGGCGGCAAACTGAATACTACTGATATTTTCGAAATTCTATCTCAAAAATTGAATCACTAAGGGGGAGATGTAAATGGGTCAAACATTATTTGACAAGGTGTGGAACAGACATGTGTTATACGGAAAATTAGGCGAACCGCAACTATTATACATTGATTTACACCTTATACATGAAGTTACTTCTCCTCAAGCATTTGAAGGACTTAGGCTTCAAAACAGAAAATTAAGACGCCCAGATTTAACATTTGCAACACTCGATCACAATGTTCCTACTATTGATATTTTCAATATTAAAGATGAAATTGCAAACAAACAAATCACAACATTACAAAAAAACGCCATAGATTTTGGGGTGCATATTTTTGATATGGGTTCTGATGAACAAGGTATTGTTCACATGGTGGGACCTGAGACAGGACTTACACAGCCTGGCAAAACAATCGTTTGTGGTGACTCTCACACAGCAACACATGGAGCATTTGGTGCTATTGCATTTGGAATTGGAACAAGTGAAGTTGAACATGTTTTCGCAACTCAAACGCTATGGCAAACAAAACCCAAAAACTTAAAAATCGATATTAATGGCACCTTACCAACAGGCGTCTATGCTAAGGACATTATTCTGCATTTAATTAAAACGTATGGTGTTGATTTTGGTACAGGCTATGCTTTGGAATTTACTGGTGAAACAATTAAAAACCTTTCAATGGACGGTCGAATGACTATTTGTAACATGGCTATCGAAGGTGGTGCCAAATACGGCATAATCCAACCTGATGATATAACATTTGAATATGTTAAAGGTCGACCATTTGCCGATAACTTCGCTAAATCAGTTGATAAGTGGCGTGAGCTATATTCTAATGACGACGCGATATTTGATCGTGTAATTGAACTTGATGTTTCAACATTAGAACCACAAGTGACATGGGGAACTAATCCTGAAATGGGTGTTAATTTCAGTGAACCATTCCCTGAAATCAATGATATCAACGATCAACGTGCGTATGATTATATGGGGTTAGAGCCAGGACAAAAAGCTGAAGATATCGACTTAGGGTATGTTTTCCTCGGTTCATGTACAAATGCTAGACTATCAGATTTGATTGAAGCTAGTCATATTGTTAAAGGAAATAAAGTTCACCCAAATATTACAGCTATCGTCGTACCAGGTTCTCGTACAGTAAAAAAAGAAGCTGAAAAATTAGGTCTAGATACTATCTTTAAAAATGCAGGATTTGAATGGCGTGAGCCAGGATGTTCAATGTGTTTAGGCATGAATCCTGACCAAGTACCTGAGGGCGTACATTGTGCATCTACAAGTAATCGAAACTTTGAAGGACGACAAGGCAAAGGTGCAAGAACACATTTAGTATCCCCTGCTATGGCAGCAGCAGCAGCTATTCATGGTAAATTTGTGGACGTAAGAAAGGTGGTTGTTTAAATGGCAGCAATCAAACCTATTACAACATATAAAGGTAAAATAGTCCCTCTTTTCAACGACAATATCGATACAGACCAAATCATTCCTAAAGTACACTTAAAGCGTATTTCAAAAAGTGGCTTTGGTCCATTTGCTTTTGATGAATGGCGGTACTTACCTGATGGTTCAGATAATCCTGATTTCAATCCAAATAAGCCTCAATATAAAGGTGCATCCATATTAATTACTGGAGATAATTTTGGATGTGGTTCAAGTCGTGAACATGCAGCTTGGGCACTTAAGGACTATGGCTTTCATATTATAATTGCAGGAAGTTTCAGTGACATTTTTTATATGAATTGTACAAAAAATGCAATGTTACCAATTGTTTTAGAAAAAAATGCACGTGAACATCTTGCTAAATATGTTGAAATTGAGGTCGATTTACCAAATCAAACTGTGTCATCACCAGACAAGAGTTTCCATTTTGAAATTGATGAAACTTGGAAGAATAAACTTGTAAATGGCTTAGATGACATTGCAATCACCCTACAATATGAATCATTAATAGAAAAATATGAAAAATCACTTTAAGGGAGTTGAATATTATGACAGTCAAAACAACAGTTTCTACGAAAGATATCGATGAAGCATTTTTAAGACTTAAAGATATTGTCAAAGAAACACCTTTACAATTAGACCATTACTTATCTCAAAAGTATGATTGTAAAGTTTATTTAAAACGAGAAGATTTACAATGGGTACGTTCTTTTAAATTAAGAGGTGCTTACAATGCTATTTCTGTTTTATCAGATGAAGCTAAAAGTAAAGGTATTACATGTGCGAGTGCAGGTAATCATGCTCAAGGTGTTGCCTATACAGCTAAAAAACTTAATTTAAACGCTGTTATCTTTATGCCAGTCACTACACCTTTACAAAAGGTAAATCAAGTAAAATTCTTTGGAAATAGTAACGTTGAAGTTGTACTAACTGGTGATACATTTGATCACTGTTTAGCTGAAGCTTTAACTTATACAAGTGAACATCAAATGAACTTTATAGATCCATTCAATAATGTTCATACAATTTCTGGACAAGGTACGCTTGCTAAAGAAATGCTAGAACAAGCAAAGTCTGACAATGTTAACTTTGATTATCTATTTGCCGCAATTGGTGGTGGTGGTTTAATTTCAGGTATTAGTACCTATTTTAAATCCTATTCTCCCAACACAAAAATTATCGGAGTTGAACCTTCAGGTGCTAGTAGTATGTACGAATCTGTTGTCGTAAATAATCAAGTTATCACATTACCTAATATCGATAAATTTGTCGATGGAGCTTCTGTAGCCAGAGTTGGCGATATTACTTTTGAAATTGCCAAAAAAAATGTAGATAACTACGTACAAGTAGATGAAGGTGCTGTATGTTCAACAATTTTGGATATGTATTCAAAACAAGCAATAGTAGCAGAACCCGCTGGCGCTTTAAGTGTAAGTGCGCTTGAAAACTATAAAGATCATATTAAAGGTAAAACAGTGGTTTGTGTCATTAGTGGTGGTAATAATGATATTAATCGAATGAAAGAAATTGAAGAACGTTCATTACTATATGAAGAAATGAAGCATTACTTTATCTTAAATTTCCCTCAACGTCCAGGTGCATTGAGAGAATTTGTAAATGACGTATTAGGACCTCAAGACGATATTACTAAATTTGAATACTTAAAAAAATCTTCTCAAAATACAGGTACTGTCATTATTGGTATTCAACTTAAAGATCATGATGATTTAATACAACTCAAACAACGTGTAAATCATTTCGATCCTTCCAATATTTATATTAATGAAAATAAGATGTTATATTCATTGTTAATTTAACACATATTAAGAAAAGCAGTCATAAATTGATTTCTAATTGAAATCATCTTATGACTGCTTTTTATTATGCTTTACATTATTGAGGTTGCACGCTTTGTATACCATCGTATATTTCTTTGAGCCTAAAGTCTTCTTCATTCCCCACCCCATTATTTATATTTTGAATGGCAGTTGAAATTACTTTGTCATAAATAGCCTTCTCACTTTCTGGTAAATTATGTCGTGGTATACTCATCAAAGCATATGCTTTTTGTTTATCTTCAATATTTTCTATACGATTCTTATTATTATTAAAATTCTCATTAGCTTCACTACCATTATTATTAATATTATGCGTGTTTTCTTTTTCATGTTTGTTTTCTTGCATATGATTCGGGATTTCTGACTTATTTTCAGCATCTGTAGGAAAATATATTTTATAAGCAAAAAATCCACACACAATCAATGAGCATACAAATAAAAAAGTTAACATCGTACCAATAAATATTTTCAAATCCGTTCTCCTTTCAACCATTCATTCTTACATGTATATTTAGTATTAAAAAATCCTTATAGTCTCAACTTGCCTGGCAACGTTCTACTCTAGCGGAACGTAAGTTGGCTACCATCGTCGCTAAAAACCTTTCTTGACTTGTGACAATCGCTTGCTTCTTTCCTCTCCTTCGGCTCTCGCTTACTCATTTAGCTCTACTAAACTCGTTGCGCTCTTTTCTCGTTTCGTCAGATTCAAACGTTTTCACTTCGCCAAGCCATTTTTCTTTGTGTTAACTTTTATTTTGACGTTTTAGACATAAAAAAAGAGACCTTGCGGTCTCAACTTGCCTGGCAACGTTCTACTCTAGCGGAACGTAAGTTCGACTACCATCGACGCTAAGGAGCTTAACTTCTGTGTTCGGCATGGGAACAGGTGTGACCTCCTTGCTATAGTCACCAGACATATGAATGTAGATTATACATTCAAAACTAGATAGTAAGTAAAAGTGATTTTGCTTCGCAAAACATTTATTTTGATTAAGTCTTCGATCGATTAGTATTCGTCAGCTCCACATGTCACCATGCTTCCACCTCGAACCTATTAACCTCATCATCTTTGAGGGATCTTATAACCGAAGTTGGGAAATCTCATCTTGAGGGGGGCTTCATGCTTAGATGCTTTCAGCACTTATCCCGTCCACACATAGCTACCCAGCTATGCCGTTGGCACGACAACTGGTACACCAGAGGTATGTCCATCCCGGTCCTCTCGTACTAAGGACAGCTCCTCTCAAATTTCCTACGCCCACGACGGATAGGGACCGAACTGTCTCACGACGTTCTGAACCCAGCTCGCGTACCGCTTTAATGGGCGAACAGCCCAACCCTTGGGACCGACTACAGCCCCAGGATGCGATGAGCCGACATCGAGGTGCCAAACCTCCCCGTCGATGTGAACTCTTGGGGGAGATAAGCCTGTTATCCCCGGGGTAGCTTTTATCCGTTGAGCGATGGCCCTTCCATGCGGAACCACCGGATCACTAAGTCCGTCTTTCGACCCTGCTCGACTTGTAGGTCTCGCAGTCAAGCTCCCTTATGCCTTTACACTCTATGAATGATTTCCAACCATTCTGAGGGAACCTTTGAGCGCCTCCGTTACCTTTTAGGAGGCGACCGCCCCAGTCAAACTGCCCGCCTGACACTGTCTCCCACCACGATAAGTGGTGCGGGTTAGAAAGCCAACACAGCTAGGGTAGTATCCCACCAGCGCCTCCACGTAAGCTAGCGCTCACGTTTCAAAGGCTCCTACCTATCCTGTACAAGCTGTGCCGAATTTCAATATCAGGCTACAGTAAAGCTCCACGGGGTCTTTCCGTCCTGTCGCGGGTAACCTGCATCTTCACAGGTACTATGATTTCACCGAGTCTCTCGTTGAGACAGTGCCCAAATCGTTACGCCTTTCGTGCGGGTCGGAACTTACCCGACAAGGAATTTCGCTACCTTAGGACCGTTATAGTTACGGCCGCCGTTTACTGGGGCTTCGATTCGTAGCTTCGCAGAAGCTAACCACTCCTCTTAACCTTCCAGCACCGGGCAGGCGTCAGCCCCTATACATCACCTTACGGTTTAGCAGAGACCTGTGTTTTTGATAAACAGTCGCTTGGGCCTATTCACTGCGGCTCTTCTGGGCGTTAACCCTAAAGAGCACCCCTTCTCCCGAAGTTACGGGGTCATTTTGCCGAGTTCCTTAACGAGAGTTCGCTCGCTCACCTTAGAATTCTCATCTTGACTACCTGTGTCGGTTTGCGGTACGGGCACCTATTTTCTATCTAGAGGCTTTTCTCGGCAGTGTGAAATCAACGACTCGAAGACACAATGTCTTCTCCCCATCACAGCTCAGCCTTAATGAGTACCGGATTTGCCTAATACTCAGCCTTACTGCTTAGACGTGCAATCCAATCGCACGCTTCGCCTATCCTACTGCGTCCCCCCATCGATTAAAACGATTATAGGTGGTACAGGAATATCAACCTGTTATCCATCGCCTACGCCTGTCGGCCTCAGCTTAGGACCCGACTAACCCAGAGCGGACGAGCCTTCCTCTGGAAACCTTAGTCAATCGGTGGACGGGATTCTCACCCGTCTTTCGCTACTCACACCGGCATTCTCACTTCTAAGCGCTCCACATGTCCTTACGATCATGCTTCAACGCCCTTAGAACGCTCTCCTACCATTGTCCAAAGGACAATCCACAGCTTCGGTAATATGTTTAGCCCCGGTACATTTTCGGCGCAGTGTCACTCGACTAGTGAGCTATTACGCACTCTTTAAATGATGGCTGCTTCTAAGCCAACATCCTAGTTGTCTGGGCAACGCCACATCCTTTTCCACTTAACATATATTTTGGGACCTTAGCTGGTGGTCTGGGCTGTTTCCCTTTCGAACACGGACCTTATCACCCATGTTCTGACTCCCAAGTTAAATTAATTGGCATTCGGAGTTTGTCTGAATTCGGTAACCCGAGAGGGGCCCCTCGTCCAAACAGTGCTCTACCTCCAATAATCATCACTTGAGGCTAGCCCTAAAGCTATTTCGGAGAGAACCAGCTATCTCCAGGTTCGATTGGAATTTCTCCGCTACCCTCAGTTCATCCGCTCACTTTTCAACGTAAGTCGGTTCGGTCCTCCATTCAGTGTTACCTGAACTTCAACCTGACCAAGGGTAGATCACCTGGTTTCGGGTCTACGACCAAATACTAAACGCCCTATTCAGACTCGCTTTCGCTACGGCTCCACATTTACTGCTTAACCTTGCATCAAATCGTAACTCGCCGGTTCATTCTACAAAAGGCACGCCATCACCCATTAACGGGCTCTGACTACTTGTAAGCACACGGTTTCAGGTTCTATTTCACTCCCCTTCCGGGGTGCTTTTCACCTTTCCCTCACGGTACTGGTTCACTATCGGTCACTAGAGAGTATTTAGCCTTAGGAGATGGTCCTCCCAGATTCCGACGGAATTTCACGTGCTCCGTCGTACTCAGGATCCACTCAAGAGAGACAACATTTTCGACTACAGGATTATTACCTTCTTTGATTCATCTTTCCAGATGATTCGTCTAATGTCGTCCTTTGTAACTCCGTATAGAGTGTCCTACAACCCCAACAAGCAAGCTTGTTGGTTTGGGCTCTTCCCGTTTCGCTCGCCGCTACTAAGGGAATCGAATTTTCTTTCTCTTCCTCCGGGTACTAAGATGTTTCAGTTCTCCGGGTGTGCCTTCTGATATGCTATGTATTCACATATCGATAACATGACATAACTCATGCTGGGTTTCCCCATTCGGAAATCTCTGGATCAAAGCTTACTTACAGCTCCCCAAAGCATATCGTCGTTAGTAACGTCCTTCATCGGCTTCTAGTGCCAAGGCATCCACCGTGCGCCCTTAATAACTTAATCTATGTTTCCACCATTTTTATAAGTCAAACGTTAACATGAAGTTACGTTCTTTTATAAAAAGATTTAAACGCGTTATTAATCTTGTGAGTGTTCTTTCGAACACTAGCGATTATTTCTTATGAATTCAAGCTTGTTTAAAACTCTTTATTCACTCGGTTTTGCTTGGTAAAATCTATATTTTACTTACTTATCTAGTTTTCAATGTACAATTTCTTTTTAGTCAAGCGCTCGCATACTGCTTTATTATCACAAGCAATATCGCTTTAACCAAAAAATATTTGAATGTTAAATAAACATTCAAAACTGAATACAATATGTCACGTTATTCCGCATCTTCTGAAGAAGATGTTCCGAATATATCCTTAGAAAGGAGGTGATCCAGCCGCACCTTCCGATACGGCTACCTTGTTACGACTTCACCCCAATCATTTGTCCCACCTTCGACGGCTAGCTCCTAAAAGGTTACTCCACCGGCTTCGGGTGTTACAAACTCTCGTGGTGTGACGGGCGGTGTGTACAAGACCCGGGAACGTATTCACCGTAGCATGCTGATCTACGATTACTAGCGATTCCAGCTTCATGTAGTCGAGTTGCAGACTACAATCCGAACTGAGAACAACTTTATGGGATTTGCTTGACCTCGCGGTTTCGCTGCCCTTTGTATTGTCCATTGTAGCACGTGTGTAGCCCAAATCATAAGGGGCATGATGATTTGACGTCATCCCCACCTTCCTCCGGTTTGTCACCGGCAGTCAACTTAGAGTGCCCAACTTAATGATGGCAACTAAGCTTAAGGGTTGCGCTCGTTGCGGGACTTAACCCAACATCTCACGACACGAGCTGACGACAACCATGCACCACCTGTCACTTTGTCCCCCGAAGGGGAAGGCTCTATCTCTAGAGTTGTCAAAGGATGTCAAGATTTGGTAAGGTTCTTCGCGTTGCTTCGAATTAAACCACATGCTCCACCGCTTGTGCGGGTCCCCGTCAATTCCTTTGAGTTTCAACCTTGCGGTCGTACTCCCCAGGCGGAGTGCTTAATGCGTTAGCTGCAGCACTAAGGGGCGGAAACCCCCTAACACTTAGCACTCATCGTTTACGGCGTGGACTACCAGGGTATCTAATCCTGTTTGATCCCCACGCTTTCGCACATCAGCGTCAGTTACAGACCAGAAAGTCGCCTTCGCCACTGGTGTTCCTCCATATCTCTGCGCATTTCACCGCTACACATGGAATTCCACTTTCCTCTTCTGCACTCAAGTTTTCCAGTTTCCAATGACCCTCCACGGTTGAGCCGTGGGCTTTCACATCAGACTTAAAAAACCGCCTACGCGCGCTTTACGCCCAATAATTCCGGATAACGCTTGCCACCTACGTATTACCGCGGCTGCTGGCACGTAGTTAGCCGTGGCTTTCTGATTAGGTACCGTCAAGATGTGCACAGTTACTTACACATATGTTCTTCCCTAATAACAGAGTTTTACGATCCGAAGACCTTCATCACTCACGCGGCGTTGCTCCGTCAGGCTTTCGCCCATTGCGGAAGATTCCCTACTGCTGCCTCCCGTAGGAGTCTGGACCGTGTCTCAGTTCCAGTGTGGCCGATCACCCTCTCAGGTCGGCTATGCATCGTTGCCTTGGTAAGCCGTTACCTTACCAACTAGCTAATGCAGCGCGGATCCATCTATAAGTGACAGCAAGACCGTCTTTCACTTTTGAACCATGCGGTTCAAAATATTATCCGGTATTAGCTCCGGTTTCCCGAAGTTATCCCAGTCTTATAGGTAGGTTATCCACGTGTTACTCACCCGTCCGCCGCTAACATCAGAGAAGCAAGCTTCTCGTCCGTTCGCTCGACTTGCATGTATTAGGCACGCCGCCAGCGTTCATCCTGAGCCAGGATCAAACTCTCCATAAAAATTATGATGTTTGATTAGCTCATAAATACTAAATAATGTTGTAACTTATAGTTACGTTTTTTGGAATTAACGTTGACATATTGTCATTCAGTTTTCAATGTTCATTAAAATTATTTATGGAGCGGGTGATGGGAATCGAACCCACAACATCAGCTTGGAAGGCTGAGGTTTTGCCATTAAACTACACCCGCTTATTTAATTAAGAATTTTGATGCGGCCGAGAGGACTTGAACCTCCACGGGATTTCTCCCACTAGGCCCTCAACCTAGCGCGTCTGCCATTCCGCCACGACCGCGGATATAGGCATTTAAAACATCTTCGTTTTTCAGAACGTTATTTATTATATTATGATTAAAAATATTTGTCAATAACTTTTAATCGTTTTTTTACATTAAATTAATTTGTGTTATCAGTTGTTAACACAACGTTATTCATAATAAAACATTAAGAACTTATTGTCAACATATTTTATAAATTAAATTTAGAATTGACTGTCTTTCAAATCAAAGTTTATTTAATTTGTTCTTTTTTAAGGAACGTGTTTAATCATACTAACTATAAGCTGTACAGTCAATAGATAAATTCAATCAAAATGTCATTAAAAATGTATAATTATCTTTTGTGCCACTTTAAAGCTTTAATTGGGTAAAGTTTATATATAATTCATTACTAAAATACGCCAAGATTTTTAATCTAATCTATTTAATTTCATCCTATCAAGTCACAATTTATGCCATTACCTATATTAAAAGTAGAAAAGCCGCGATTGCGAAGTATTAAATTACGACAATCTCGGCTTTAAACATTTTATAAACACAATTTCTTCTTATTCAATTACTATGTTTACCAATCAAAATAACTCACTGATAAATTCTATATAAATTCCATACAACTCATAAATAATCTTACATATACATGAATTAGCTCTATTTGTATTGTACTTATTTCAATTGTCTTTTCATTCTTAATTTTCCATTGCAATGTCCGCAACGCATACGATTCGTATCAACTTTACGGATACGTATATATTTTGCATGACATTTAGTGCAATAATATTCATAATTTGCCCGTTGTTGATAGCTTTCAATGCTGTTACAAAATCTAGGCGCTCCAACCTGTTGGCTCAATCGTTTAAAATCTTGATCTTTATGTTGATAACCTTTACCAGCAATATGCAAGTGATAATGACACAGTTCATGCAGTATAATTTTTACAACAGCATCTTCTCCATAATGCTCATATTGTTTTGGATTAATTTCAATATCATGAGACTTTAAAAGATAACGTCCGCCTGTTGTACGTAACCTTTTATTAAAATATGCACGATGTTGAAAGGTACGTCCAAATTTTTCTTCCGAAAGGTTCTCGACCATTCGCTGAAGTATTTCGTTATTCATGTGGATCAATCATTGTTAATGATACTTTGTCTTTATTTTTATCAATACTATGAATCCAAACGTCTACGATATCACCAACACTGACAATATCCATTGGGTTTTTAACAAATTTCTTAGAAAGTTTCGAAACATGGACAAGTCCATCTTGTTTAACACCTATATCTACAAATGCTCCAAAATCTACTACATTTCTAACTGTGCCACTCAATTTCATTCCTTCTTTTAAATCTTCAATTGATAGCACATCGGATTTAAGGATTGGTGTTTCAAACTCGTCCCTTGGATCTCGATTAGGTGCTTTCAAGGATTTAATAATATCCTCTAATGTAGGTACACCGACTTGTAATTCAATCGCCAGTTCATCCATATCCAATGAATTTAATTTAGCTTTTAATGCATCACTACCTAAATCATTACCACCAAATCCGAGTTTATCTAATAACTGATACGTTACTTTATAGCTTTCGGGATGAATCGATGTATTATCCAATGGCTCTGACCCGTCTACTATTCTTAAAAATCCTATACTCTGCTCAAAAGTTTTAGCACCCAAACGCTTAATCTTGCTTAACTCTTTATTATGCTTTATTGCGCCATTTTCTTCTCTATATGCAATTATATTTTTAGCAATTTGCGAACTTAGACCAGACACATATTGTAATAATGATGATGATGCTGTATTGACATCAACACCTACTTGGTTAACTGCTGTTTCAACAACGAAAGTTAATGCATTTTCTAGTGCTTTTTGATTAACATCATGCTGGTATTGTCCAACACCAATAGATTTAGGATCGATTTTAACTAATTCACTTAATGGATCTTGAACGCGTCGTCCAATTGATACGGCACTTCTTTCTTCCACTTGAAAATCAGGAAATTCATCTCTAGCAATTTCTGATGCTGAGTATACTGAGGCGCCCGCTTCATTGACAATGATGAATTGTACTGGCAACTGATGCTTTTTAATTAAATCTGCAACAAATTGTTCTGTTTCACGACTTGCTGTACCATTGCCAATTGCAATTAATTGCACATCATACGCTTTAATCATTTGTACAAAATCCTTCTCTGCTGCTTCTTTTTTAGCAACTGGTGGATGCGGATAAATCACACCTTTTGCTATAAAAGTACCAAATGGGTTAATGACTGCTAATTTACAACCTGTTCTAAATGCAGGATCTACGCCTAATATTTGTTTACCTTTCATTGGAGGTTGCAGTAATAGATTTCTTAAGTTTTCACTAAAAACATCTATTGCATGATTTTCAGCTTTTTCAGTTAAATCAGCATGGATTTCACGCTCTATCGAAGGGACAATTAAGCGTTTCAAGCTATCTTTAATCGCCTCTAAAATATAACTGCGATTTACATTATTATGATTGATTTCTTGACGTGCAATGAAGTCCTCTACTGCTGTCGTATCGAATTCAAACTTTACAGATAATACTTTCTCTTTTTCGCCACGATTCACAGCTAAAACTCTATGATTAGCAATGCGTTTAATTGGCTCACTATATGCATAGTACATTTCAAAAATACCTTTTTCATCTTCAGCATTTTTCTTTTTAGATGTAGTTAACACACCTTGATGATACATATCTTTTAAAATTTTTGTTCTATATTTAGGATTATCTGAAATTTGTTCAGCAATAATATCTTGCGCACCTCTGATAGCATTTTCAACCGATTGCACTTCTTCATTTATAAATTGTTGTGCTTTTTCTTCAATTGATACTTCATGTTTACGTGCCTTCATCCATATCGCTAATGGTTCTAATCCTTTACGTTTCGCCTCAGTCGCCCTAGTCTTTTTCTTTTGTTTAAAAGGTCTATATAGGTCTTCAACACGTTGTAATTTGTTCTGTTTTAAAATATCTTTCTTTAATTCCTCAGTAAGTAATCCTTGCTGTTCTATATTTTTGATAACTTCTTCTTTACGTTTTTGTAAATTGACCATATATTGGTATTCGTCATCAATTTGCTTTATTTGAACTTCATCTAGTCCACCAGTTTGCTCTTTTCGATACCTCGCAATAAATGGTACTGTATTTTTTTCTTCAAGCAGTGTTAACACTGCTTCAATTTGTTTTTTACTAAATTGATATTTCTCTATGATTGAATTAATCAATTGATTGTCCATTTACTTAACCCACACTTTTTCTTAAATTTACTCATTTATTTTAACATATTCTAAAATACTTCTATTAAGGTATGATACTTAATGCAATTTTAACTTCCAAAACTTTAAAAACGAATTATTAGGTCATACTATATCTTAAAACGCACTAAGATTATTGAAAATGACACACCATCATTTCCTAAATTTCATAATCTAAACCTACTTTTTTTATTCTAATAGCAATCCACTTAATTAAACTGACAATTAGATATCTTCTTCACTTAAATTATTAATACTATATCGCGACATTTATGTGGATACACATTAAACTACGTTAATAATGTATTAATTCGAAAATCTTAATTAAATTAAAAATATCCCTCGATTTCAATTTAATAATCAAGGGATAATTATATGGATTTTTCATTATAAAACGCATTATTAATAAGCAAATTCTATTTATGTGCTGCTTCTTGTAATTTCTTAATTGCCGTTCTTTGAAGTCTGGAAACATGCATTTGACTTAAACCGATACGCTCACCTGTCTCTTTTTGACTCAAACCCTCAATAAACGTACATTGTATGATTTCTCGTTCGCGATCAGATAATATAGGTAATATTTTTTCTAAAATCATACGTTTTTCAGTTAAGTCATAATGGTCATCTTGTTGTCCCATAATATCTAATAGCGTAACAGTTGAACCATCTTTATCAGCTTCAATGGAATGGTCAACACTTAACGCATTATAACTTTGTCCCATTTCCATTGCTTCTAACACTTCTTCTTCTGAAACTTCTAATCGATCAGCTATTTCACTGATAGAAGGTGAACGCTCTAATTCAGCGGTTAGTTCATCGCTCACTTTTTTGATTCTTGGTCCAATTTCTTTAATACGTCTCGGAACATGTACACTCCAAGTTTTATCTCGTAGATATCTTTTGATTTCACCGATTACAGTAGGTACTAAAAAGGCTTCAAACTTCCGTTCAAAGGACATATCGAATCTATTTATGGCACCTATTAAACCAACCATACCAACTTGAACTAAATCTTCGTGATGTGATTGTCCTTTAGAATATTTATATGCCAATGACTCAATTAGTTTTTGGTAATGTTTAACTAACTTATCTTGTGCATCTGTATTCTTATTTTCTTGGTGTTCTTTAATCCATTGGTTAATTTGCTCAGGTGAAACTTCATTAGCTGATTTCGACTCTTTCGCCATTATTTCGCACCTGCTCTTTTTTTATATACTTAGTCATACTGATTGTCACACCAGATTCTTTATATACTGTCACTTCATCCATTAAAGATTCGATTAAAAATAAACCTAGGCCACCTTCACGTAAAAAGTCTATATTTTCATCTTTATCGTAAGGACCTATTTTTGATTTAGTTGTTTCATAATCAAAACTGTCACCTTTATCAGAAATAACAATTTTAATTTTATCTTCTAAAATTTCAAAATATATGTTAATAATGCCCACATTGTTTTTTTCTTTGTATGCATGTTTAACTGCATTTGTCACAGCTTCACTAACTGCAATCTTGGCATCTTCAATATCATCATATGTAGCACCAGCTCTCGAAAAAACGCCAGAAAGTGTTAAACGAATTAAACTTACATACTCTGCCGATGCTGGCACGCGCATTTCGATAAAATCTTCTTTAGATTGCATGTTATTCGACCTCCGTTCCTTCATTAACATGCATTAAATCCTTAAGACCAGTAATTTCAAATAGTCTACCGATACGATCTGACACACCTAAAATGTATAGCTCTTTATCATTTTGGTTTAATGCTTTTAATGTACCTACGAATAAACCTAAACCTGTCGAATCCATATAACTCACATTTTCTAAATTAACATAAATATCACGAGTTCCATCTTGTCTCATAGGTGTTAAAACCTCTTCTAATTCAGGCACAGTATAAACATCTAATTCTCCACCGACTTTAACTTCGTAAAATTTATCTTGAGTGGTTGTTTCTATATTAAGATTCATTTCATTACACTCCTACTTATTAAAAATATTTATCTTCATTTTAAGCGCTGTATCCACCATATTTATATTTCAAATTATTATATACCCATCGAAATAATTTCTAATCTTCTTTTTTAAATTAATTTACTCTTTTTATAATCAAAATAGTCATATCATCTTTTTTATTTGGGTTTTGAAGTTTTAAAATTGCTTCATAGATAATTTGAACAATATCTTGTGGGTGCATATGTTTATGTTTTTTAATATATTCTAAAAGTTTTTGTTTATCTATAAAGGTACCTTCACTATTTCTAGCTTCAGTCACACCATCCGTTAAAATGATAATTAAATCATCAAGGTATATTGGAATTTCTTGTTGTTGATATCGTGTTTGTGAACTGATTCCTAACACTCTACCTCTAACTGAAATTTCTTCAAACTCTTCTTTTTCAGCGCGATAAATATATCCAGGCTCATGACCAGCTGAACTACAATATAATAAATGGTTCATTTCTTCATATAAACCATAAAACATTGTGACGAACATATTTTGATTAATATTCTTTTCAACAACACGATTTAAACGTTTTAAGCCATCACTCGGTAATTGTGAGTGTCCATAAGAATCCATGCCAAACTTTATCATACTCATTGCTAAAGCAGCTGGTATACCTTTTCCAATGACATCTGCAACAGCAAAGCTCATTGTGCCATCGTTATGGTCAATTAAATTAAAATAATCTCCACTTACTTTTTGTGCCGCCACTGAAATAACGCCAATTTGAATACTATCAAATTGTGGAATATCTGTTTTAAGCATTGTTTGTTGTAAGCTAGAAGCTAAGTCTATCTCTTTATCGTGAACTTGAAGTTTATCTACCAATCTTTGATAATCTCGATAACTATAACCAAAGCCTTTAACGATTTCTTGTAAGACATCTAATGTCTTGAACACATCTTCACGCGTTAAGTTTAACGTCAATATATAGTTTTTGTGAATATCGACAATGTCTTCAGGCAAGACGTCCTTACGAATCACTTCGTCAGTGTATTTCTCACACTTTTTTATCAATTCTACTTTATCTTGGCACGTTAAACTTTCATCAATTAAACCCTTATAATGTTGCTTAAATTCTTCCACGATTAGTTGCCTCCTCACTTCCCTTACAAAGCAAATGCTTAAGCAAGGATAATTATGATTCACTTACTAACATTTATTTAATTGCACTTATCAATTTTGTCGTTTGCAATTTTGCTGTAGATGATACTTTTAAGCTAAAAAAAACTTTAGGATGGAATACCTAAAGCCTAAAAAACTTAAGACATCCTTTTATAATAAAAAATATGAATATCATAACTGGTATTTGCTAAAATCTTTGTTTATAAGAAATTTCTTCGTACAGAATTTAGAAATAGTTATAATTATTATAAAGTTATTGTCTTTTATATCAATATTTTATTTATCTCTGAAAAATACATATAATAGACGCCTAATTTTTCTGATGAACTACTGCATTCAGCCCTAAACTAATCATTAGTGCATTATCTACTTCTTTCATTTTATCATCGGATAAGTATGTCAGTTTTTCTTTCAATCGTTTTTTATCAAGTGTACGAATTTGCTCTAATAATATAACTGAGTCTTTATCCAATTTATACTTTTTCTTTTCAATCTCTACATGTGTCGGTATTTTCGCTTTGTTAATCCTACCAGTTATTGCCGCAACAATAACTGTAGGACTATATTTATTACCAGTATCATTTTGAATTATGACTACAGGTCTGACTCCCCCTTGTTCAGATCCCTGTACTGGTGATAAATCTGCTAAATAAACATCTCCTCGTCTAATCATTCATTCGTTGAATTAGAAGATAAATATGTTTCGTTGCAATCGCATGCTTCACACTCTATCGGAAAAGCTTCGTTCGCTAGGGAGAGATTTAAATCAGCCATTTGTGAATATCCTTCTTTTAAAGATTGTTCTAAGCTATGACTTCTATTTTGACTAAAAGATAACATATGAGAACCTCCAATTGATTCCAAAAGTTATTAAATGACCTTTAATTACTCTAATGATAACAAATTTTATATGCACTGACCATATTATTTTAACAATTCATTTGTTACAAA
Source organism: Staphylococcus sp. FSL W8-0305 (assembly GCF_037966415.1). Classification (NCBI taxonomy): domain Bacteria; kingdom Bacillati; phylum Bacillota; class Bacilli; order Caryophanales; family Staphylococcaceae; genus Staphylococcus; species Staphylococcus sp. FSL W8-0305. Next base: position 2,705,614 of record NZ_CP150198.1, on the reverse strand, counting down.
ACGTTGATCACCATCATGATAGATTCGCGGCAAACGTCTCGACAAGTTACAAAGCACTTCATAATTAATAGTATGTTGCTTTTCAGCTGCCACCTCTACCGACTGTGGACTTTCTCTATGATTATCTATTAAAATCACCGAATCTCCAGCTTTAACTTGATCTGGCACTTTTACAATTGTCTGATCCATACATACGCGACCAATAACTTCGCATTGATGACCATTTACATTTACAAAGCTACCTTGCATAATGCGTAAATAGCCATCTGCATATCCAATAGGTAACAATGCTATTGTTGTTGGATCAGTAGCTGTATAAGTTGCACCATAACTTACAGACTCACCCGCTTGTAGCGTCTTTGTTTGAACTACATTAGCAATTAATTGCACACTTGGTTTAAGGTGTACTTTAACTTTTTGCTGTACATACTCTGATGGATAATATCCATAAAGGGAAATTCCTGGTCTTATTGCATTACAGAATTGGCAATCCATTAATAGAGAACCTGCTGAGTTCTGACAATGTATATATTCAGGTTTAATTGCTTCATTGACCATATCTTTAAAACGGTGATATTGTTCAGTTGTCATATCTCCTGGTTCGTCAGCACAGGCAAAGTGTGTAAACACGCCTTCAAATACAAGTTGCTCATATTGTTGAATGATTTCAATCACTTCTTGATACGTTTTAGTATCTTTAATACCTAAACGTCCCATTCCTGTATCTAATTTAATATGCAACCATAACTTTTTCTCTTGCTCACCAGAAATGTTTTTAATTGCTTCTTTCAACCACTGTTTAGACGGAACCGTTAAGGCAACTCGGTGTTGTATCGCTTTATCAATATCTTTAGCTGGTAACACACCTAAGACTAAAATTTTAGCAGTAATCCCATGCATTCTAAGTTCTATCGCTTCATCTAACGTTGCTACAGCAAAAAATGTGGCACCATTTTCCATTAAATGACGTGCTACTTTAACACTACCTAGTCCATAGGCATTGGCTTTAACGACAGCCATCACTGTTTTATTTGGATGCAATGTACTGAATACTTTGAAATTTGATGCAACAGCGTTTAAATCTACATTCATATACGCAGATCTATAATATTTATCTGACATATTACTTCCTCCTGTAATTCCCACACGTTTTAAAACTAGATTTTAATTATCATTGTATAACAAATTTAAAATGCTGACTTTTCTAAAACAACTTGGCTCATCGCATAATGCTCAGTGTGTGAGATACTAACATGTACGATGAACCCTTCGTAATCGATCTTTGGTTTGCCAAGTTCGTCGTTGTAACAATCTATATCATTAAATGCGACATGTTTTCCTAAGCCTGTGCCTAATGCTTTACTGAACGCTTCTTTTGTAGCAAACCTGCCAGCTAAAAATTCAATTTTACGTTGCTCATGTGTGAAATTGTTGAATTTGTGCTGTTCATTTTTAGTTAAAATCCGCTCAACCAATTTTGGTTGCTTACTATATAACACTTTTATTCGATCTATTTCGATTAAATCTACACCAATTCCATGTATCATTGATTATTCCTCATTTTTATTGTTTTCTATATGTCTCTCGTTATTTAACCAGCGTTTCAATCTACGTGCTTCACTTCTATCTATTAATTCAATTTCAGCTTGACCACCCGCTGTATAAAGTGTCAAAGTTGCTAATCGATAGCGTCTCATTATAGGACCAACATCGATATCAATATTTTGAATACGAAAATATGGTATTACTTTTTCATCCAAAAATAAAATGCCGTTTCGTACACGCAAATGGTGTTTTTCAAATGCATATCTGCAGTGCTTATATCGATAGACTGGCGCTATGACAAGCGTGAAAATAGCAACAAGTAATATTATAATCACACTACTAACAATAGATATATAGTTATCTAATATCTCCCAAAATAGCCAGTTCAAAATATTAAATGCTATTAAAAGTACAAACGCTATTGGTATCCAAAACAGCACAGCACTTAACCTCATCACTTTTTTAGCATGTGGTGACATAAACTTATAATCACTCATCATTTTCACCTCTCAAATACCACGACTTCAATATTTGCACATCTTTGCTACTTGCGTATTTTAAGTTAATCGATTGGGCTCCCACACCTTTAGCAACAATAAAACTAAAATTATTTAAATTGTTGCGTTTAAGTAATGTATGTTGCCAAGTGTCAAATCCTATAATGTGTTGCGCTTTAAAATAATAAATATTTCGTTTCAATAGCACGAAATTCTGGATAGTAATTTGTTCATCTGTCATTTTAAAACCCGCATGTTTGACATAAAGATATCCTTTGATTACAAATAAACCAATAATGACTACTGTTATAATCGTAAATAACAATAATAATTGATTCCAAAAGTAACAGCCAATTCCTGCCATAGCTATGACAATAATACTAGGTATTAAAAAGTGTCTGTGGAAACCTGACAAAGGCATACCTTCATTGACTTGCTGATAAGATAAATCTGGTACTAGATTCTGGATAATTTGATATGCTTTGTCTCGTTTAATAAACGGCAATATCGGCACACTACCTGAATCATTGTCATCATCTTCGATTTTTTTATTTTCAAAATCACTTGTGATGATAAAATGTATTGCAGTGTAGCCAAATAATCTTCGTATATATGACTGACGTTCAACAACAGCTTGCAATCGTTTCGTTGGTACAGTCACTTTCATCTTGTTAAAGAGTCCATATTCAATTTTAAGTTGCTCATTTTCAAGCATCACCGAAAAGCCATAAAATCTTATCATCGTTATAATCGTTCCAATAATATATGCCGCTATTAATACTAGTAAAATGATAATTAATACTGAAATACTTACAATTTGAACCCATTGACTAATTTCATGATTTAGCTTCGACCATGGGATCAATTCTCTTACAGCGCCGTAAATCGGTACTAAAGCTGCTAACGTTACACCAATGGCGCCACTGGTCATTGCCATAAATAGTGATTCTTTAAAATTCATCTGATATATAGGAATGCGTTTATTTTTCTGATTTAGCATACTATCAGTGTTCTGCACTTCATCTAAGCGACCTTCTGCGATGTCTTCCACATTACCTTCAATGTCATGATTACAGTTGTCATTCTTCTCAGTACTAGACTTTTGCGCCACTTCTGTCTTCAACTCTGTTTGCAATTGATCAATATATCGTTCAAGATATTCACCTTGCTTTTTCGAAATAACACTTAAGACAATACCATCACTTGGCGTTTTGATTTGTAAATCCACGCCACCTATCATTTGATTGACGACCCCTTGAGTCATATCAACGGACTGAATACGTTTTATATTTAATTCTTTACGCTTTTTATTAAAAATACCTGTTGTTAAAATGAAATAATTATCCTCAATCCAATATCGCGTGTTCATAATTCCGACAATTTGAGAAATGTATGATATTAAAAAGAATACAAATACAATACCTATCCATAAATATGATTCGGGATTCGTATAATCAAAATCTTTCAATTGAAAGATAACGAAAATAAAAAAGACGACTATGTTTTGTTTGATAGCATTGATTATGCCATTAAAATATGAAATCGGATGTAATTTTTGAGGTTCAGACATCACTTTCAACCCCTCTCAAATTCGACATAGTTCTCGCTTCGATTATTTTAACATCGTCATGAGACATCATCGGTAAATAAATAGTATGACCTGCAGTCATAAATCCAACTTTATACAAATTAAGCACTTTACTAATTGGATTAGATTTAATCGACAAGTATTGTAAACGTTCAATTCGACTCGTTTCTTCTTTATATATTAAAAATGATGTACGATATTGTACACTGAGTTGATCAACTTGATAAAAGCGACAGTGATATTGCCATAAAGGCTTAATGATTAATTTTAAAACAGTCAAAGTACATAAAACAAATAAAATATAAATTAAGTACTGAGGCCATTCAAATCTTAACCATATAAAATAAAAAATGACATACACAGCTACACTCAATATAAATTCTAAGCCATTCGTAATGTAGTAATACAACAATGCTGACTTAGGACTCTTAGATAACTTAGTATAATCTGACATATACCCCTCTCCCCAAATAAAAATTATACGGATTTATAATCTATTTCATTTTATTTTTATATGTTGATAATTATAGCATATGGAATATTTCATGCTAATTTATTCTTCCTAAAGGTACATCTAAAAATTTAGTTAAGCAGAAAGTACTTGAATACCTAAAAAAGACACCATGTTATAATTTTATCAACATGATGTCTTTCATCTATATTCAATCTTTCATCTTATCAAGAGCAATATTTAGTTCAAGCACATTCACATAATCATTTGTTAACACACCACGCTGCTTACGATGTTGAATCAAGTCGGCCACTCTTGAAGTAGATATATGACGAGCATCAGCAATACGAGGTGCTTGCTTCAATGCATTTTCAACCGTAATATGCGGATCTAAGCCCGACCCAGAACTTGTTGCAGCATCTATTGTTACATTTGAATTATCAAATTTAACATGATGTTTCACGCGTGCTATTAATTCGGTGTTTCCATTCGATTCATTACTTCCACCTGATGATACGCCGTTTTTATATAATTTTTCAGGATTCATATTATAATCAACTGCACTCGGTCTCCCGTGAAAATATCGTGTCTCTGTCCAGTGCTGTCCAATCAATTTTGATCCAACTATACGATTATCATACGTAATTAAACTACCATTTGCTTGTTGATAAAAAAATATTTGACCAATTAACGTGATAGCTAACGGGAATAAAAATCCACACAATACCATAGTTATTATCGTTAAACAAATACTATTTCTTATCGTATTCATGGTACAGACTCCTTCCTCTTCACACAAAAAATTGTACAATCATATCTATTAATTTAATGCCTAAAAACGGGACGATTAATCCACCTAATCCATAAATCAACATATTATTTATAAAAATTCTATCAATGCTGTAACCCTTTACTTTTACACCTTTCATGGCAATTGGAATTAAGGCAACAATGATTAATGCATTGAATATCAAAGCTGATATAATTGCAGATTTAGGTGACGATAAATGCATAATATTTAGTGAAGTCATTTCAGGAATCGTTGACATCATTAGTGCAGGTAAAATTGCAAAGTATTTTGCTACGTCATTAGCCAAACTAAATGTCGTTAATGCACCTCTCGTCATTAATAGTTGTTTGCCTATTTTTACAACCTCTATTAACTTTGTAGGATTCGAATCTAAATCAATTAGATTGGCCGCCTCTTTAGCACTAATTGTCCCTGAGTTCATAGCTAATCCTATATTCGCTTGTGCTAGCGCAGGTGCATCATTTGTACCATCTCCTGTCATCGCAACAATATGGCCTTTCGCTTGTTCATCTTTGATGACTTTAATTTTATCTTCGGGTTTACACTCTGCAACAAATCTATCAACACCCGCTTCTTTTGCAATTGTAGCTGCTGTTAGAGCATTATCGCCCGTACACATAACTGTTTCAATGCCCATTTTTCTCAATTCAGCAAATCGTTCTACAAGACCATCTTTAATCACATCTTTTAAATAAATCACGCCAAGCATGACGTTGTTTTCAATGACTATTAATGGTGTGCCACCTTTACTCGATACATCCATACAGATAGACTCAATATTAAGAGGAATATTGCCTTGTTGTTGTTTGACAAGATTTATCATACTATTAGGTGCACCTTTGAATACCGATATTTCATTTGTAATGATTCCGCTCATTCTAGTTTCAGCTGTAAAAGGCTTATATGTGCCATCAATGTCTTTAGGCAGCTCATTTATATACATCTGCTTCGCTAATCGCACAATACTTTTTCCTTCTGGCGTATCATCGTAAATTGATGACATATAAGCAGCGACTATCAATTTTTCCATCATTTGTTGATTCACTGGTAAAAATTCACTAGCGATTCGATTGCCATAAGTGATTGTGCCTGTCTTGTCTAAAATCATTACATCGACATCTCCACATACTTCTACAGCACGCCCACTTTTCGCTAATACATTGAATTGAGTAACACGATCCATGCCTGCAATACCAATCGCCGATAACAAACCACCGATTGTCGTTGGTATTAAACATACTGTTAACGCAATGAGCATCGCAATAGGTAAAATTAAATGCAGGTAAGATGCTATTGGATATAATGTTACAATAACGACTAAAAATATAATTGTTAACGTTGTTAATAATGTAAAAAGTGCAATTTCATTTGGTGTTTTATTTCTTTCCGCCCCTTCAACTAAGGCAATCATTTTATCTAAAAAAGATGTACCCGCTTCACTCTCAACACGTATTTCTAACCAATCAGATGTTACAAGTGTACCGCCAATGACTCCATCAAAATCGCCACCTGATTCTTTTATCACAGGTGCAGACTCACCAGTAATTGCAGATTCATCAACGGTTGCTAATCCATTTATTACAACGCCATCAGCAGGGATTGTTTCTCCATTTTCTACCCGAATATTTTGTCCGGCTTTTAACTCTGTGGCGTTCACTATCCGATACGCACCATTTTCTTCTATCAATCGAGCAGTTAAATTTGATTGTGCTTGTCTTAAACTATCAGCTTGCGCTTTTCCACGACCTTCAGCAAAGGCTTCTGAAAAATCAGCAAACAATATAGTTATTAATAATATGATAAAAATTGTAATCAAATAACCTCGCGATAGATAGCTAGTTCCAAATATGTCAGGAAAACATATTAATATCAACGTTAAAAGCATTCCAACCTCGACGACAAACATTATCGGATTTTTTATTAATTGTTTAGGATTCAGCTTATAAAAACTCATTTTCAAAGCTTCTATCACCATTGTTTGATTGAAATATTTATTTACATGATGCATTTTTTCCATCCCTTTACTTTATTTTAAAGTTAAAAATTCACCAATAGGACCAAGTAATAGTACTGGAATAAATGTCAAACCACTTAGTAAAACGATAAATACGATTAGTGATACACCAAAATAAGGTTTATCAATCGCTATTGTATGTTTATCTTGGTGGTATGATTTTTTATTCACTAAACTTGATGAAATCATTAATTGCAAAATAATTGGTATATAACGAGAAAGCAACATAATGATTCCTGTAGAGATATTCCAGAATGTTGTATCATCTTTCAGTCCTTCAAACCCTGATCCATTGTTCGCAGCAGCTGATGTCATTTCATACATAACTTGTGAGATACCATGAAAAGACGGATTCGTTATACTTTCACTTGCTCCAGGAATCATAAAAGCAAGTGCTGAAAATACTAAAATTAAAATTGGATGTATGAGAAAGACTAAGACAATACATTTCATTTCACGGGCGCCAATTGGCATATTTAAATATTCTGGCGTTTTACCAACCATCAAACTGCATATAAACACTGTCAGTAAGACATATATCAATAAATTCATGAGTCCTACGCCTTCGCCACCAAATACAACATTTAGCATCATTAATACCATTGGTCCTAATCCACCTAGAGGCGTTAAGCTATCATGCATGTTATTAACAGAACCCGTTGTAAATGCCGTCGTAATAACTGTAAATAGTGCTGACAAACCTGCTCCAAACCGTACCTCTTTACCTTCCATATTCGCTCCATGAATTCCTAAATTTGCTAGTATTGGATTACCACGATACTCACTCCACATAGTTAATGTAAGAATTGCTATAAAAATGAAAAACATTGCGACAAATAATATCAGCGCATGACGATGTACTCGTTTACCATGTCTACTTAACATGCGACCAAATAAGAACAACATTGACATAGGAAGTAACATCATACTGCCCATTTCTATAAAATTGCTCCAAATATTTGGATTTTCAAAAGGTGTTGCAGAATTTCCTGCTAAAAATCCTCCACCATTCGTACCAAGATGTTTTATTGATTCAAGTGATGCAATAGGTCCAAATGCAATATGTTGAATATGTCCGCTTAAAGTCCGAATCATTAAATTAGCATGCAACGTTTGTGGTACACCTTGAGTCATCAATAAAATACTAATTAAACATGATAATGGTAAAAGCACTCGGACAATAAACCGAACAATATCTTGATAAAAATTACCAATGATATTAGTCAATCCGGTTAAACGTCTCAACATCGCTATACAAACGGCGTAACCTGATGCACTAGATGTAAACATTAAATATGTCATTACAATCATTTGCGTTAAATATGTCACACCTGATTCACCGTTATAGTGTTGTAAATTACTATTTGTTAAAAAAGATATTGCTGTATTAAACGCTAAATCTATCGATTGGTTTAAATTATGATTTGGATTTAAAAAAAGCCATTGCTGAACTATTAGCAATACAAATGTTATAACCCCCATAAATCCATTAAATGCCAGAAAATGTTTGACATATGTTTTAGCTGACATGTGTTCTAAATCTGTGCCGATAATTTTAAAACACATATTTTCAAATCTAGTAAATATTAAATCTACTCTTGACGATTGCACCAATGCTACGCGATATAGATATCCACTAAAAACATATGCAATCATAACCATCATTGTTAGAAACAAAATTATTTCCATGATAACCCTCACTTAATATATTTCTAAAATTTTTCACTACGAATTAAGGCATAAAATAAATACAAAACTAATGCAATAACTACCAATAATAAAACGATGAGCATTGCCATAACCTCCTTACAACACAACAACATCGTAACAACTTGTTTATGAGAGAAACATTAATTTTCAAACTTAGTTATCAAGAAATCATTAAGATGTGTATGCAGAAATAAATTTTATAGCATTTAATTGTGAAGAATATTATGATATTGCTATCGAGGTGAAGGTTATGTCAAACACTGAATCGCTAAACATAGGAAAAAAGCGTGGATCTTTAACAATTTACATCGGTTACAGTCCAGGTGTTGGTAAAACATTTGAGATGCTTTCAAATGCCATTGAACTATTTCAAAGTAACGTTGATATTAAACTAGGATATATTGAACCGCATCAACGTGATGAAACAAATGCATTAGCTGAACAATTACCTAAAATCGCAACCAATTTTACTAAACATGGTAGTCATCATTTTCAATATTTAGATGTCGACCGCATAATCGAAGAATCGCCGACAATAGTACTTATCGATGAGTTAGCACATACGAACATTTCTAGAGATCGTCATGAGAAACGATATATGGATATTGAAGAAATTTTAAATCATGGTATCGATGTTCATACTACTTTGAACATTCAACATATTGAAAGTTTAAGTAGTCAAATTGAACTGATGACCGGTGTACATGTTAAAGAACGTGTACCCGACTATTTCATAATGAGCGCCGATGTATTAGAAGTCGTAGATATCTCACCTGAACAATTAATTAAACGCTTAAAAGCTGGCAAGGTATATAAAAAGGATAGGCTAGATGTAGCATTTAGTAATTTCTTTACGTATGCCCACCTAAGCGAACTGCGTACATTGACGTTAAGAACAGTTGCCGACTTGATGAGTGATAAAGAAAAAGTCCGACACAATCATAAAACGTCACTCAAACCTCATATTGCTGTGGCAATTAGTGGGAGTATTTATAATGAAGCAGTAATTAAAGAGGCATTCCATATTGCTCAAAAAGAACATGCAAAATTCACTGCTATTTATATAGATGTATTCGAAAAAAGCAGGCAATATAAAGATAGTCAAAAGCAAGTGCATCAACATCTCATGCTTGCAAAATCTTTAGGAGCAAAAGTAAAAGTAGTTTATAGCCAAACCGTTGCATTAGGATTAGACGAATGGTGTAAAAATCAAGATGTAACCAAATTAATTATCGGACAACATATTAGAAATAAGCGGCGAGACTTTTTCAATAAACCTTTAATTGACCATTTAATGTCCTTTGAACATAGCTATAAAATCGAAATCGTTCCAATCAAACAAATACCTGTTGAATTGAAAATGAACAAATCACCCTATCGTCCTAAAGGCAAACGGTTCGCCATAGATATGTTAAAAATGATTCTGATTCAAATAATTTGTGTAATGATGGGACTGTGGATTTATCAACTTGATAAGCATGAGTCTAGTACGATTATTTTAATGATTTTTCTCATCGGCATCATTTTGTTATCCATTTGGACGCGGTCCTACATCATTGGCTTTTTAGCAGCAATTATTAACGTATTTGTTTTTAATTATTTTTTTACGGAACCTAGATATACATTTGAAGTATACCGCTTTGACTATCCTATTACATTTATCGTCAGCATTTTAACAAGTATTTTAACGAGTGCTTTATTAAAACAAATTAAATTCCAATACGCCATTACTAAAAAGCAACTTTATCGTACAGATTTATTATTTCAATTTAATGATTCGATTAAACAAACTTATACAGTTGAAAACTTACTAATAAATGCTGGATACCAAATTAATCAATTATTGCAACAATCAATTACTATATACGTTATCAATCAATCCAAAGTAATTAAAACAATACCATTGCAAAACCATATCGATAATAAGACTCAACAGCATGAACAAGCATTAAGCTGGGTAATTAAAAATGAAAGACAAGCTGGTGCAACAACAGATACATTTCCAGGCATTAATAAATGGTTGATACCAATTGGCACATCTCCGATTAAAGGCATTCTAGCCATTGATTACCAAAGTTCTCAAGTGATTAATCCATATGATGCATCAATATTAGAATCAATGTTAAATGAACTTTCTCTCGCCGTTGAAAATGTGACGTTGCTTAAACAAACAAGAGAATCCATGTTACAGGCTGAACGTCAACTGACACATTCAAATTTTTTAAGATCAATTTCGCATGACATACGTACACCGTTAACAACAATTATGGGAAATTTAGATATTTTAGTGTCACATAGTAAAGATATGTCTATCATAGAAAAGGAACAATTACTTGTGCATAGTTTTCAAGAAAGTCAGTATTTATATCTATTAGTGACAAATATTTTATCATTAACAAAATTACAGTCATCAAATGTTCAGATAAAATTGCAACCTTATCTCGTTAGTGAATTAGTAGAAGAAATCGATATGATTTTAGAACGTCGCCATTTAAAAAAGCGTATAACTGTATCATCCTCAGTAGATTTACAGTTTATACACATTGACAGTAAGTTGATTTTACAAGCTTTATTCAATTTGATTGAAAATGCAGTTAAACACACTTCTACTGACACCAAAATCAATTTATCTATTCGTTATGCTAGCGATGAACAAATCGAATTTGCTGTTATAGACGAAGGACCTGGAATTAGTATAGAAGAACAACAAAAGATATTCGAGCCTTTTTACACAGGGTCAAATAAATATTTTAAAGATAACCAAAAAGAAAGCATGGGACTAGGCTTATATTTAGTACAGACTATCCTACACAAACATCAATCAAACCTACAATATAAACCGAACCAACCACATGGCAGTATATTCTATTTCAATATAGATACAGACTTTAATGAAGGAGACATATAATGCAATCTAAAATATTGATAATTGAAGATGATCACGCAATCACACATTTACTTGATGTTGCATTAACTTTAGATTATTACAATGTAACTACAGCCGAAAATGCCACACAAGCACACTTTAAAATTCAAATTGATAAACCAGATGTCATTTTATTAGATTTAGGTTTACCAGATAAAGATGGATTATGTTTGATTTCAGAAATCAGGCAACATACTGACATTCCTATCATTGTAATAAGTGCAAGACAAGAAGAACAAACAATTATTCAAGCTTTAGATAACGGTGCGAATGACTATATGACTAAGCCTTTTAATGTTGATGAGCTTCGGGCACGAATTCGAGTCATCGAAAGAATCGCTAAGTCACATCAAGAAACTAACATTGTATTTACTAACGGTTTGTTAAGCATCGACTTTGGCTCCAAATCTGTTGTTATTAATAATCAGGAGGTACATTTGACACCAAATGAATTTAGCTTGTTAGAACTATTGTCAAATCATAAAGGAAAAGTACTCACTTATGAGATGATATTAAAACGAATATATGGCTATGTTAATAAGACTGAAATGCCTAGTTTAAGAGTGCATATGACATCATTAAGACAAAAACTTTCACAATGTCACGAGGACGCAAAAGATATTATTAAAACACATCCACGCATTGGTTATCAAATGTTGCAGTGGAAAGAGAAATAATTAAATAAAAAAGATCGCTGCCATTAAACGAATGATTGGCAGTGATCTTTTTTATATTCAACTTATTATTTATTGCGCACTAGTGTCAGCAAAATGCCCTATTGTTTTTTACAAGCACATGATACCGAAATTACTTTCATAAAATTTATTTTTGGTCAATTATTCTTAGTTTTAGTGGTTGTTATATTCTAGATTCATATTTATATTTAAACAGAATGATATAACCGCACACAGCTCTCAATCCAATTAAATATTTAACCTTTAAAATGTTAGTATTTTGATATCTACATAGAATCAGTTATTGAAAACAAAAGAGCTTGGGACATTAAGTTCTTAGGCAATGTAAAAAAGCTGATTTCTATTAATTATTTGATAGAAATCAGCTTTTTTTAAATGTATTTGATAATATACAGCTCGTCGAGCTACTATTTTCCTTATATTAAGTGCCATTAATACAAAACCTAGCTCTCGTTTAACTTTATTTATTCCTCGAACTGACATTCGAGTGAAACCCAAAATAGCCTTCATAAATCCAAAAACAGGCTCTACATCAATTTTTCTTTGACTATAGATTTTTTTCGTTTCTGGTTCAGAAAGCTTTTGATTAATTTGGGCTTTAAAGTATTCCCAATTATAATTCTTCATGATTTTCTTATTGGATTTCGAATTTGGCTTCATGCATTGTTGCCTCAAAGAACATGCTGAACAGTCATCGCATTCATATAGTTTGAAGTCACGTTTAAAACCATATCTATCATTACGGTATGCATATCTTTTAAAACCTATTCTTTTGTTATTAGGACATATAAATTCATCATTAAGTTCGTCATATTTCCAGTTTTGAGTGTTAAAAATGTCACTTTTAAACTTTCTCGTTTTATCTTTAATAAACATACCATACGTAATAAGTGGCGTTTTATTAAAATCATCTATAATAGCCATATAGTTTTGCTCACTACCATAACCTGCATCAGCTACAATATACTCCGGTAAATAACCGAAGGTATTTTGAATCATTGTTAAAAATGGAATTAAAGTTCTAGTATCTGTCGGGTTTTGAAATAGGTCATAGGATAAAACAAATTGAGAATTTGTCGCTATTTGTAAATTGTATCCTGGCTTAAGTTGGCCATTTTTCATATGGTCTTCCTTCATTCTCATAAAAGTTGCATCATGATCAGTTTTAGAAAAGCTATTTCTATCTTTAAGAATCGATTTTTGTTCTTCATATTTACTTTTTCTTTCGGAATAATCATCAAATTTCTTTTTGAACTTCTTAATCTCAGTTCTTTTTTTACGGGTCTGTTTTCTAATTTGAGTACAATCTTCGTTCTGAATAGAATGATTTAAATCTTCGATTTCTTTATCTAAATGACTACCAATTAAATCTATTTCTTCTATTGTTAAATCGCTATCTCCATCTTCTTTTATCTCTGGTATTATTTTTTCTTCAACTAAGTCACGATATAATGCTTTTGAATTTTCGTTCAATTTCGATTCGTGATTTTGAATACTTTTCTTCCACACAAATGTATACCTATTGGCATTAGCTTCTACTTTTGTACCATCAATAAAAATTGAATTATCATCAATAAGATTTTGCTTTAAACATTGACTATGAAACTGAATAAATAAAGATTCAATTAATGCATCAGTATTAGGATTTACTCTAAAACGATTAATAGTTTTATAAGAAGGTGTTTGATTTTGAGCTAACCACATCATTCGAATACTGTCATGAAGTAATTTCTCTATTCTACGACCAGAAAATACAGATTGAGTGTATGCATATAAGATAATTTTTAACATCATTTTTGGATGATAGGATGTTGCGCCACGATGATGTCTGAATTCATCGAATTCGCTATCAGGTATCGTTTCAACAATTTCATTAACATATCGTGAAATATCATTTTGAGGAATTCTAACAGAAGTTTCTATTGGTAGTGTAAGTTGGGTCATGTTATAATTTTTATACATAAGGCACCTCGTTAATTTAGTTTAGTGGTATTTATTAAATTATACGAAAGTGTCTTATTTTTTTAAAGTATTTCAAAGTAAAATTACATGTTAATACGTAGTATTAATGGCGAGACTCCTGAGGGAGCAGTGCCAGTCGAAGACCAAGGCTGAGACGGCACCCTAGGAAAGCGAAGCCATTCAATACGAAGTATTGTATAAATAGAGAACAGCAGTAAGATAATTTTCAATTAGAAAATATCTTACTGCTGTTTTTTTAGGGATTTATGTCCCAGACTCTAATCTATAAATTATTTTTGATGGTCAGCAAATGTGCGACCTTTCATAGGTCTGCTTCCACCGCTACTCTTCTCTTTACGGTCGAATTTTTTTGTACTTTTCTTCTTACTTGAGTATCCTTTTGAACGTTTACTCTTACTGTCAAATTTAGGATTACCACGCTTACTATTTCTGTTACGAGAACCACTTGGTTTACCGTTACGGCCTTTGCGAGATAATGGTTTTTCAAAAGTTAATTGAACTTCAACTTCATCGTTCGCTTCTATTAACTCTTGTAAAAGTGCAGCAACTAAATCAACATCGTTATATTCATTTAACAACTCTGTAGAAATGCGTTTCAAGCGTGATTCTGACTCTTTAGACATCCAGTTTTCAACTTTTTCTTTGATGTCATCTTCACGTGCTTGAAGTACTTCTTTACGATGTGGTGGACGAAGTGCGCTCATTTTTCTACCATTAGCATCTTCAATTTGTCTAATGTAATCCATTTCAATTGGATTTACAAATGTTACCGCGATACCTTCTTTACCAGCACGACCCGTACGACCAATACGGTGTGTATAGCTTTCAGTATCTTGAGGTATATCAAAGTTATAAACATGACTCACACCAGAAATATCTAGTCCTCTTGCTGCTACATCAGTAGCGACTAAAATATTAATTTGGTCATTTTTAAATTTCTTTAATACTTCTAAACGTTTCGCTTGTGTAATATCACCATGTAAGCCTTCAGCTTTATATCCTTTAGAAATCAAAGCACTTGTTAATTCATCAACACGACGTTTTGTACGTCCGAATACGATTGCTAATTCAGGTTGATGAACATCTAGGAAATTTGTAAATGTATCAAATTTCTCTAATTCTTTAACAATTGTATAGAATTCTTCGATTTGTGGATCAGACATTTCATTATTCATTGTCTTAATGATTTTTGGTGATTTCATAAATTGTTGTACTAAAGCTTGGATTGCTTTAGGCATTGTAGCTGAGAACAACATTGTTTGACGTTGTACTGCTGGAATTTTATCCATAATAAATCTCATATCATCGATGAATCCCATATTCATCATTTCATCAGCTTCATCTAAAATCAAAGTATGAATTCCGTCCGTTTTTAATGTGCGACGATTTAAATGGTCGATAACACGCCCAGGTGTTCCGACTACGATTTGTGGGCCTTTTTTCAAGGCTTTAATTTGGCGTTCGATAGGCATACCACCGAATACAGTAACAACTTGGACACCTTGTCCACGGCTAAATTCTCTTAATTGTTCAGCTACCTGCATTGCCAATTCTCTTGTAGGTGCTAAAATCAACGATTGAACCCCTTGTTTCCCTACTACTTTCTCAATTAAAGGAATACCGAATGCTCCTGTTTTACCTGTACCGGTTTGAGCTTGCCCAAGGATATCAATTCCTTGTAACGCATAAGGGATACTGTCTTTTTGGATAGGTGTCGGCTCTTTAAATCCCATTGATTCAAGTGACTGAACCGTATTATCCGAAATCCCTAGTTCTTTAAAATTTTGCAAAATAATTCTCCTTTTTACCTGTTTATTTCTCAATATACTTTTGCATATAAGTTCATTAATATTTCATCAACTTCTATATAGTACCACCAAAAAAATTTAATCGCAATAAAGCAATTTGCGAATATTTATTAGAATCACATTAATTGATTGTCATATTTTTGTCAAAAAGCTAGCATTAGATAAGATGTAAGCGTTACGCATCATTCGAATAATCATTATAAAAAAAATTTTATAAAATACGTATATCGTTAACATTCCACAACAAATTTTACTGAAACACATGTGAAATTAGACATTATAATACTACATCTTTTTGTAAAATATTATATAAACATTCAAACTACTTCCTATATATAGTGTGTACATAGAATTAACCTTGATTTAGTTTCAAATTTATAGATTTAACATAAAAAGAAAAAGGCAATTTTGTATTTACACACAAAACCACCTCATCTTTGTAATCTTTTAGTATTAATTCAAATCATTTTTATAAGTAAAAGGTCGCTCGACTAATCTCTATGAAATTAAAGCATTTACAACTTCTTCTAACTTCATACCACGTGAGCCTTTAACTAATACACGGTCATGCGCTTTTAAATCGCTTGTTAAAACTCCTATCATATCGTCTTTAGAATTGAAGTGTTGTGCTTTTTCGACATGTTGCTGGCCCGAATCATAAATATACTTCGCTTCATTACCAAACGTATACAACACATCTATATGCTTTTCTTCTAAATAATTACCTACACCGATATGCATTTCTTTGCTATTTTCACCTAATTCTAAAACATCTCCTAAAATTAGAATGCGACGCCCTGTCAAGGTACTCAGTGTATCAATAGCTGCTCTCATACTTGTAGGACTTGCATTATAGGCATCATTTATCACAGTAATATCATTTTCTAATGTATGTTGCTCCATACGCATACCAGTTAAGCTGACATTTTTTAAATTTTGATAGATTGTGTTATATGTCAAACCTAATTCATGACCAACCGCAATGGCAATCGTCGCATTTTTCATATTATGCTTTCCTAATATTGGCAGATCATAATGTTCTTTATTATTAATCGTAAATGAAATACCTGTAGTATCTCTATCATCAACACAACAAACTAATGCATTATCAGTAGCAACACCAATACTAATACATTTTGCATTTTCAACTTCTTTAACATGCGGTTTTAATAATGGTTCATCGCCATCATATATAAACGTACCATTATCTTTTAGACCTATTGTAATTTCAGATTTAGCTTTAGCAATCCCCTCACGCGAACCTAAATCTTGCATATGTGACTCACCAATATTAGTTATGACTGCAATATCTGGTTGAGCGAGGTTTGACAGAAATTCAATTTCATGGAAACCTGACATCCCCATCTCCAATATTGATATTTCAGTATCATTATCTAATTCCAAAATAGTTAAAGGTAAACCAATTTCATTATTGTAATTACCTTGCGTTTTCTTAACTTTAAATTCGGTATGCAATACACTTTCAATCATATCTTTAGTCGTTGTTTTACCATTAGACCCTGTGACGGCAATTACTTTAGGGTTTACATGTCTCAAGTAAGCTTGTGCCAATTGTTGTAATGCCGTTAATGTGTCTTCAACCCATATAATAGGCCCGCTTACATTTTCATCTATAGGTGTGCCTTTTTGATAAAAAGCAGCCCCAGCACCATCTTGTAATGCCTTAGAGACAAAGCGATGACCGTCAACATTTTCACCTTCAAATGGTATAAATAACATATTTTTAGAAATTGCTCGTGAATCAATTGTGACTCCATTTATCTCTTGATTTAAAAATTGATCTTCAATTTCACAAGGAATCCATGATTGAATTTGCTTTAATGTAACATTAATCATAATAACAACCTCAGTTAGTCAATTTTGTATTTATTTTTCTGTTTATCCTGGTGACGTTCTTTAGCAAGCTCGATAAGTTTTGTAATCAATTCTGGATAAGATAAGCCCATATTTTCCCATAATTTTGGATACATACTGAAAGCCGTAAATCCAGGCATTGCATTTGTTTCATTAATATATATTTGGTTGTCTTCTGTTACAAAGAAATCCGCACGGACTAAACCAGAACAATCTGTCGCTTTGAATGCCTCTAATGCCATATTTCTAAGCGTTAATTGAACATCTTCGTCTAAGTCAGCTGGAATTTGTAATTGAACCTTACCATCTTTATATTTTGATTTGTAATCGTAAAACGCGACATCTTTTACGACTTCACCTGGCCATGTCGCTTCAGGATAGTCATTTCCTAAAACTGCTACTTCAATTTCACGTGCGTTAACGCCTTGTTCAATAACAAGCTTACGGTCAAATTGGAATGCTTCTTTAATACCTTCTTTAAATTCCGCTTCATTACTACATTTACTGATACCTATACTTGACCCTAAGTTAGCAGGTTTAACAAAGACTGGGTAATTTAATTTATCATTTACTAATTTTAAAATGTTATGTTCATATTTTTCATATTCAGAACGTAAGAAACTAATATAAGGTAACTGTGGTAACCCTCGATGTTCAAATAATTGTTTCATTACAAGTTTGTCCATAGAACTTGCAGCTGACAATACACCATTTCCTACATATGGTACATCCAATACTTCAAAAAGCCCTTGAATCGTGCCATCTTCACCATTAGGACCATGTAATAATGGGAATACTGCATCGTATGGTTGTCCTGAACTACTTTCTTTCAGTAGCTGTGAAATCTCAAGCGCCTCTCCATTTTCTAAATGAAGCTCATCAGTAGATTTAATTTCAGTTGTAATATTATTTTGCTTTCTCCAATCACCATCATTGGTAATATAAATGATATCAACATGATATTTGTCTTTATCTATTGCATTTAATACATTTTGTGCTGTCAGAATCGATACTTCGTGTTCTGCACTTTTCCCTCCAAAAACGATACAAATATTTTCTTTTGTCATTTCGTTTTCCTCCAATGATATATCAGGGTTTGCTACCTTAATATAAATTAATATTGATTTAGTCCAATTGTTAAATGATTTATTCGCATCTTTGAATCTTAATAGTATCACATTTTAATGCTGTTTTGCATTTTAAAAACGAGGCGTTATGTGTCTGTATCTATGTTGATTCATTTATAATCAGAACAATATTCCCTTCTATTTTATTCCTAATTCAAATTGAAATCTATAGCTGATATCACTGTGATATTCTAGCTAATTTTTAAAAAGTCATGTAAAATTGATATAAACATTAGTGAGTATAAAAGGAGTTTGCAATGAATTATTCATCTCGTCAACAGCCGGATAAGCATTGGCTTCGCAAAGTAGACTGGGTATTAGTAGCCACTATAGCTGTTTTAGCAATTTTCAGTGTTCTGCTTATTAACTCGGCAATGGGCGGTGGTCAATACAGTGCTAATTTCGGTATCAGACAAATTTTTTATTACATTTTAGGTGCAATTTTTGCAGGTATCATCATGTTTATTTCACCTAAAAAGATTAAACATTATACATATTTATTGTATTTCTTAATCTGTCTATTATTAATAGGATTGCTCGTTATTCCTGAGTCACCTATTACACCTATTATCAATGGTGCCAAAAGTTGGTACACGTTTGGCCCTATCAGTATTCAGCCATCTGAATTCATGAAAATTATTTTAATTTTAGCATTAGCGCGTGTCGTTTCTAGACATAATCAATTCACATTTAATAAATCATTCCAAAGTGATTTGTTATTATTTTTCAAAATTATTGGTGTCTCGTTAGTACCAAGTATTTTAATATTACTGCAAAATGACCTAGGAACTACATTAGTATTAGCAGCAATTATTGCAGGTGTGATGTTAGTAAGTGGTATAACATGGCGTATCTTAGCACCTATCTTTATTACAGGTATTGTTGGTGCAATGACAGTCATTTTAGGTATTCTATATGCACCCGCATTAATTGAAAATTTATTAGGTGTCCAAC
Organism: Staphylococcus sp. FSL W8-0305; assembly: GCF_037966415.1. Classification (NCBI taxonomy): domain Bacteria; kingdom Bacillati; phylum Bacillota; class Bacilli; order Caryophanales; family Staphylococcaceae; genus Staphylococcus; species Staphylococcus sp. FSL W8-0305. The sequence continues at coordinate 2,685,630 of NZ_CP150198.1, read as the reverse complement.
TGTATCAAATGGGACGAATCAATTCATGGCTTGACCCCTATACATATAGTAGTGGTGATGGCTATCATTTAACTGAATCACTTAAAGCTATCGGTTCAGGACAGTTACTAGGTAAAGGATACAATCACGGTGAGGTTTATATACCTGAAAATCATACTGACTTTATCTTTTCAGTGATTGGAGAGGAACTTGGTTTTATCGGTTCTGTCATATTGATCTTAATATTTTTATTTTTAATCTTCCATCTAATAAGATTAGCTGCGAAAATTGAAGATCAATTTAACAAAATCTTTATCGTTGGTTTCGTCACTTTACTTGTGTTCCATATTTTACAAAATATTGGTATGACAATTCAGTTGTTACCAATCACTGGTATTCCATTACCATTTATTAGTTATGGTGGTAGTGCGCTATGGAGTATGATGACTGGAATAGGTATAGTCTTATCAATTTATTATCATGAACCAAAACGATATGTAGATTTATACCATCCAAAAAGTAATTAATTTAAACTATTTTGAGTTTCAAATATCATAACTTTTCAAGATGACGTTATATAGTCTATTTGCGTCGTCGATTTAAAATGTCATATATAGATATTACTCGATAATAACAATCCCTCTTTGAAGTGCTTGAGACATTAAGTTCTTAGGCAATGTAAAAAAGCTAATTTCTATTAATTATTTGATAGAAATTAGCTTTTTTGATATGTATTTTATAATGTACAGCTCGTTGAGCTGCTATTTTCCTTATATTAAGTGCCATTAATACAAAACCTAGCTCTCGTTTAACTTTATTTATTCCTCGAACTGACATACGAATGAAACCCAAAATAGCTTTCATAAATCCAAAAACAGGCTCTACATCAATTTTTCTTATTGGATTTCGAATTTGGCTTCATGCATTGATGTCTCAAAGAATATGATGAACAGTCATCACATTCATATAGTTTGAAGTCTCGTTTAAAACCATATCTATCATTACGGTATGCATATCTTTTAAAACCTATTCTTTTGTTATTAGGACATATAAATTCATCATTAAGTTCGTCATATTTCCAATTTTGAGTGTTGAAAATGTCACTTTTAAACTTTCTAGTTTTATCTTAAATAAACATGCCATACGTAATAAGTGGCGTTTTATTAAAATCATCTATAATAGCCATATAGTTTTGCTCACTACCATAACCTGCATCAACTACAATATACTCTGGTAAATAACGAAGGGATTTTGAATCATTGTTAAAAACGGAATTAATGTTCTAGTATCTGTTGGGTTTTGAAATAGGTCATAGGATAAAACAAATTGAGAATTTGTCGCTATTTGTAAATTGTATCCTGACTTAAGTTGGGCAAAGTGTCTTATTTTTTTAAAGTATTTAAAAGTAAAATTACATGTTAATACGTAGTATTAATGGCGAGACTCCTGAGGGAGCAGTGCCAGTCGAAGACAGGGGCCCCAACACAGAAGCTGACATATAGTCAGCTTACAACAATGTGCCGGTTGGGGTGGCTGAGACGGCACCCTAGGAAAGCGAAGCCATTCAATACGAAGTATTGTATAAATAGAGAACAGCAGTAAGATATTTTTTAATTGAAAAATATCTTACTGCTGTTTTTTTAGGGATTTATGTCCCAGCCTCTCTATAGAGGGATTTTGTTATATACTACTTGCTTTCATTTTAGTAAATCCAGTCAAAAAAGCTATCATCGAATAGTCCGACGATAGCTTTAACGGTGTGTGATTCACAATCACAGTCAATTATTTTAATTCGTGACTTACTTTATTAGATGCTGGCAAAGTATTAATAATGTCTAAACGAGATTTAGTTTTTTTAATATTCACACCTAATGATGACAATAGTTTGACTACATTTTGAATCTTTTCAGGACGTTTCATTATTATCACCTCGTTTGGATCGCTTTCAATATTATCTTACCCTATTCGACATACCTTTACTACATCATTTACAAAATTTTTAATTTATTTTCAAAATTAAAATCTATAGCGCACTCTACATTATACCCTAAAATACAATTTTGTATCCTTCATCATAGATTTCTTTTTCAATACTATTCAAATTTGCTGGTGTCTCATACGCTACAGTTACCTGACCGTCTATTATATTAATAATCACTTGATGAACACCTATCATATTTGAAATGCGTTCTGTCAATTGACTTACTTGTTCTTCTGTTTCAATTCCCGCTGTGTAAATCGTATTTTGATGTATCATCTTAAACTCCTTTAGTCTTTAATCAATTTTTGAAAAGTCACTAATAACTCTTCCATTGCCTCTTCCTGAGCACCTTGATTAACTTTATTCATAATACAACTTTTCATATGTTGTTCTAATAACTTTGTCGCAACACTGTTTAACGCCGAACGTGTCGCTCTTATTTGCGTAAGGACATCATCACAATAGACATCTTCTTCAATCATGCGATTAATCGCTCTCACTCGTCCTTCAATTCGATTTAAACGTGATTTAAGATTCGTTTTTATTTGTTCAGAATGATGTGCATTATCTTGTTCAGTCATAGCATTCACTCCTTCATTTACATTCCTTACTATACTATATCCCATAAAACACAACGTCAACACAAAGTGTGTTTTTCAAACTAAATTGTCATGATATTTAAATTGCTTCATGATACAATTAATAAGATATACTACTCGTTTAAGATTTTCGATGGGAGGTTTCAAATGATAGAGTTATTATCCATTGCACTCAAGCATTCTAATATTATTTTAAATTCCATATTTATTGGTGCATTTATTTTAAACTTATTATTCGCCTTTACCATTATTTTCATGGAAAGACGTTCTGCCAATTCTATCTGGGCTTGGTTACTAGTCTTAGTTTTCTTGCCTTTATTCGGCTTCATTTTATACTTACTATTAGGACGACAAATTCAACGCGACCAAATTTTCAAAATTGATAAGGAAGATAAAAAAGGATTAGAGTTAATCGTTGATGAGCAATTAGCCGCTTTAAAAAATGAAAACTTTTCAAATTCCAATTATCAAATTGTAAAATTTAAAGAAATGATTCAAATGTTGTTATATAATAACGCAGCATTTTTAACAACAGACAACGATTTAAAAGTATACACAGACGGCCAAGAAAAATTTGATGACTTAATACAAGACATCCGTAATGCTACTGATTATATTCATTTTCAGTACTATATTATTCAAAATGATGAATTAGGTCGTACCATTTTAAATGAACTTGGAAAAAAAGCGGAACAAGGTGTAGAAGTTAAAATTCTTTATGATGACATGGGTTCTCGTGGACTGCGTAAAAAAGGCTTACACCCGTTTCGCAATAAAGGTGGACATGCTGAAGCATTTTTCCCATCAAAATTACCTTTAATTAACTTGCGTATGAACAATCGAAACCATCGAAAAATTGTTGTAATAGATGGACAAATTGGATATGTTGGTGGTTTTAATGTTGGTGATGAGTACTTAGGTAAATCAAAAAAATTCGGCTATTGGCGAGATACGCATTTACGAATTGTCGGGGATGCAGTGAATGCATTGCAATTACGATTTATTCTAGATTGGAATTCACAAGCCACACGTGACCACATCTCCTATGATGATCGTTATTTCCCAGATGTAAATTCTGGCGGAACGATTGGCGTACAAATAGCTTCTAGTGGTCCTGACGAAGAATGGGAACAGATTAAATATGGTTACTTGAAAATGATTTCATCTGCTAAAAAATCGATTTATATTCAATCTCCCTATTTCATACCTGATCAAGCCTTTTTAGATTCTATTAAAATTGCGGCATTAGGTGGTGTTGATGTCAATATCATGATTCCTAATAAACCTGACCATCCGTTTGTTTTTTGGGCTACTTTAAAAAATGCAGCATCCTTATTAGATGCCGGTGTTAAAGTATTTCACTACGACAATGGCTTTTTACACTCAAAAACACTTGTTATAGATGATGAAATTGCAAGTGTTGGAACAGCTAATATGGACCATCGCAGTTTCACGTTGAATTTCGAAGTCAACGCCTTTATTTATGACCAACAAATTGCCAAAAAATTAAAACAAGCTTTTATAGATGATTTAGCAGTATCTTCTGAATTAACAAAAGCACGTTATGCTAAGCGAAGTCTTTGGATTAAATTTAAAGAAGGTATTTCACAATTATTGTCACCTATCTTATAAAATAGAAATATGAGGAGTGTAACTTTAATGCAACAATCAGACATCATTAGTGCAGCCAAAAAATATATGGAATCTATTCATCAAAATGATTTTACAGGCCATGATATTGCGCATGTATATCGTGTCACTGCTTTAGCTAAATCAATCGCTGAAAATGAAGGTGTTAATGATACTTTAGTCATTGAACTCGCATGTTTACTTCATGATACCGTTGACGAAAAAGTTGTAGATGCTAACAAACAATATGTTGAATTGAAGTCATTTTTATCTTCTTTATCACTATCAACCGAAGATCAAGAGCACATTTTATTTATTATTAATAATATGAGCTATCGCAATGGTAAAAACGATCATGTCACTTTATCTTTAGAAGGTCAAATTGTCAGGGATGCAGATCGTCTTGATGCTATAGGCGCTATAGGTGTTGCACGAACATTTCAATTTGCAGGACACTTTGGTGAACCTATGTGGACAGAACAAATGTCACTAGATAAGATTAATGATGATTTAGTTGAACAGTTGCCACCATCTGCAATTAAACATTTCTTTGAAAAATTACTTAAGTTAGAATCTTTAATGCATACAGATACGGCGAAGATGATTGCTAAAGAACGTCACGACTTTATGATGATGTACTTGAAACAGTTTTTAACGGAATGGAATTATCACGACTAGACATTGGAGTTGTAGTATGATGATGCGATGTAATAGCGTGTTGTTGTGGAAGCTTGGTGTCATGCCATGTTACTTTGATGTGTTGTTGTGGGAGCTTGGTGTTGATGCCATGCTACTTTGATGTGCTAGTACCACGATGCGTCTTGATGTAGTGCTATGATGTGGCGTTGCGGTGTTATGGGTGGCATAGCCCGTGGTATTGATGCCATGCCGTTACAATTCTATGATATGTCGTTGGGACGTTGCAATGTGTATTATGCCGTTGTGACGTTATTATTTCACACTGTTACATGTATTTGTGAATTGCTGTGGAAATGTTGCGACATATACTGCTACACTGATGAATCATTGTGTCAAGATGACATTGCAATGAAGAATAGCAACTCTGTTATTAACCACTTTTTACATGGTGAAATCTCGTTAATATTATTTCAAATAAAAACAGCAGTAGGATGACTTTCACATTTGAAATCATCTTAGTGCTGTTTCTATTTATCACATATTGTATAATGTGACACTAAGTTTCGCTATTGAAGCGAAAAATAATGTGCTCCCTATAAAGTTAAAATTATCTTCAACTTTTAGGGGGCACATTATTTGGACTTGCTAAGGTTATTTCTTTTTCTTTTTAGACACTACTTGTGTGTTTTTGCCTTTTTTATTGCTGCCGCCGTTGTGCTCTCTTTCATACGCTTCAATGAAAGGCTGTACTTCTTTTTTAGCGACTTTTTCATAATAAATGTTCGCAAAGTGTGTTTGAACTACAAGGAACGCCGCGCTGACTGACCAGTACAAACCAAGTGCTGATGCTGAGCTTAATGAAATCCAGATAATCATAATTGGTGAAATGACCATCATCATGTAACCCATTTGACGTTGTTCGTCTGGCATCGTTTTACTTGATACATATGCTTGGATAAAGTATAAAACACCGGCAATAATTGTAATCCAAATATCAGGACGTCCTAAATCGAACCATAAGAAGTGTGGATATTTAAACAAACCATCTACAAGTTGGTCTTTAAGTACAAAGTATAATCCCATGATGATTGGCAATTGGATTAGCATTGGTAAACAACCCAACATACTCTTAATCGGGTTCATGTCATACTTTTTATATACTTGCATTAATTCTTGGTTTGCAGCCATTTTTTCTTCTTGTGTACGCGCACGCTTCACTTTTTCTTGAATTTTCTCAACTTCTGGCTTTGCAACTTTCATTTTTTGACGCATCATATGACTATTTTTATAGTTTGACAACATGAATGGTAATAAAATAATACGAATTACCAATACAAGAATAATAATAGCTAAACCATAATTGTCGTTTAATAAGTTATTTCCCAACCAATCCAATACATTTTTCATTGGATCTACGAATGTATTGTAGAAAAACCCACTACGTTTTTCAGGTTTAGAATAGTCACAACCAGCCAAAAAGACCATAATACCTAAAAATAATGGTAGTAACGCTTTTTTCTTCATTTTTCCACCTCTATCATTATATTCACATAGGATTTATTCTATCACATTAATGAGTACGTATGAAACAATAAGTGGAAAAATTTAACTAATTATTAAAAAAATCTTTGAATCGATTAACAGTCTTTTCAATATTTTCACTTTTAGAAATGGCTGAAATGACTGAAATTCCATTGGCACCTGCTTCTACAATCGGCGCCACGTTACTAGTATTTATACCGCCAATGGCTACAATCGGTAGTTGCGGATTCATTTCTTTAAATGTTGCAATCATTTCTGGACCTACTGGTGTATGCGCGTCATGCTTCGACGGCGTAGGATAGATTGGTCCAACACCTATATAATCAACATGAGTTAAATCAGATTTTGCATACTCATCTAAATCACTAATACTAAATCCAATAATTTTATCAGTGAAATATTGTGCTATCTCTTTGACTTTCGCATCATCTTGACCGACATGTATACCATCCGCGTTAATTTCTTTTGCCAAGGATACATCATCATTAACGATAAAAGGCACATCATATTGATGACAGAGATGCTGTAATTCTTTAGCTAATACAAGTTTATCGTTTCCTTTTAAAGCTGATTCACCCTTTTCTCGAAATTGGAAAAGTGTAATCCCTGCCTTTAATGCTGCTTCTAATACTTCATGAATAGTTCGATGACTCGGAACATCGGAGGTTCCACAAATAAAATACACATTTAGATACGATTGGTTAAACATATTATTCCACCTCTTGAATGCGAATCCGTTGTTGATAGGTTGTTTCATTTAAATGATATAACGTATCAAGCAACAATGGTGAAAACGTACCAGGACCACCACAATTTTCATTTTCAGCAGCTACCTCAGCAGCAATATTAAATACGCTTACCGCTTCAATTAACGCTTCTATGTCTGGTTCTGTTTCTCTAAATAAAAATCCAGCAATAATGCCTCCTAATAAACAACCAGCTCCAGTTACTCGTGCTAATAATGGAGATCCATTAGCTAATACGATTGCTTTATCACCTTGAACAATAACGTCCTCTTTACCTGTGATTACTATTGCAGTTTTATATATTGCGTAAGCCTTTTTCGCTATTGTAACCGCATCAAGATTAGCATCACTATCTGTACCTTTCATAGTTGCTGTATCATCAATCAACGCTAATATTTCAGATGCATTGCCTTTAATTACTGATACTTTCGCTGATTTCAATAATAATTTACAAAATTGCTTTCGATATGTAGAAGCACCAACAGCTACAGGGTCAAATACAATAGGTAAGCCTGCCTCATTTGCCGTTTGAGCAATCGCAATAATATCTTGTTCATTTTGGGCTGTTAAAGTACCGATATTGATTAATAGCGCTTGTGCAACTTTGTAAAATTCTTCAGCTTCTTCGGGAGCTTCACTCATTGCAGGGCTCGCACCAATACTTAATAAACCATTCGCTGTAAAATTTTTAACTACATCGTTTGTATAACAAATTGTTAATGGGTTTTCAATACGTATGTTATTTAGATAATTCATCGTCTAATCCCTCTTTCTTTAAATATGCAAAATGATTCACTGGACCTCTACCACGGCCGATTTCAGGCGTATATTGTATACTCATTGAAATAAACTTTTTAGCCTTGTGTACAGCCTCAAATAATGGTCTACCTTTTGCAAGTTCTGCCGTTATAACTGCTGAAAATGTACACCCTGTTCCATGCGTATGTTTTGTTTTAAATCGTTCATTTTCAAATGTTTGAACACCTTCTTTAGTAAATAAATAATCTTTTGCTATATCAGCATCATTTGAATGACCGCCTTTAATGATGACACCTTTACTACCAATCTCATTAATAAAGATGCGGCCAGCCTGCATAATTTTTTCTTCACTATCAATGGTTAGTCCCGTTATTTCTTCAGCTTCTGGTAAATTCGGTGTTACTACATCAGCTAATGGCAATAACGTATGTTGCAAGTTTTGCTTTGTGTTATTATCCATTAATGAATCACCGCTTTTCGCCAACATAACAGGATCAATTACATACGGAATAGATTCATGTTGCATTAAATAATGACGAATCGTTTCCATAGTATCTGCTGTAGCAATCATCCCCGTTTTAATAGCATGCGGTAAGGTATCATTGAAGACACTATCAAGTTGTTCATCTACCCATTGATGATTTAAATTATGAATATGTTGTACGCCCAATGTATTTTGAGCAACAATACTTGTAACGACGCCCATACCATATACACCACATGAATGAAATGATTTTAAATCAGCCATTACGCCGGCACCACCTGTTGGATCAGTACCTGCAATGGTTAATGCTATTTTAGGTTTAATCATTTACTTTTCCTCCAAATTCCCATTGTTCTAGTGTCATAGCCATATTGAAAAATCGACGCTCATGTATGCAACTTTCTAAAAATACTTGCTTTACTTGTTCCAATTCCTTGTCAGACATTGATTCGGCTAATTTATTCATTAATGACTCAAATACGTTAATTATGTCATCCATTTCAGTACTATAAAAATCAAACCATTTTGCCGTATCTTTTTCTCTATTAAGCTTATGATCACTTTGAGAGCGCTTAGCTAATTCTGCATAAATATATGGACAAGGTGCCATTGCAGCAATTGTATAAATAGCATTTTCACGACTATGCGCTTGGAAATACATATGTTTTATGTAATGGTCGCCACTTGGAGGCCAAACTTTTGTTTTAATGATTTCTTCGTATGATTCACCAACAATTTGCGCTAAAATATCATGCGCAAGTACTTCACCTTCAACCATAAATTCTATTTGCTCTACTAAAAATTTTACGTCATTCATGCTATTCATTTTTGGAATTAACAAAGCATATAAGTTTGTAAATTCTTTTAAATAAGCTGCATCAGCTTGTAAATAATGACGTAATGCATCAGCTTGTATATTGCCTAATAACATTTTTTGAATAAAGTCATCCTCATAAATATCATTAATGATTGGCTTTGCAGCTTGGTACAATTTTTGTGAAAATTCCATTGTAAAAAATCCTCCCTAAATAAAAAAACTACTTCCAACATGAAAGTAGTTTGATGGCAATGTTGCTATACTAGCCCCATCACTTCAATAACTACTTTCCTACGTTGGTACTAACCAAATCAGGTCATAAGGGTCTGAACAGTTCATCTCAGCCATATCATTAGGCTCCCCTAGTAGTTCCTTAGTATTCAATTGCAAATTAATCTTAGCAAACGGTTTCAACATTTTCAATTATTGTTGCTCAGTTGGGAGTGGGACAGAAATGATTTTTTCGCAAAATTTATTTCGTCGTCCCACCCCGGCAAGGTTGACTAGAATTGAAAAAAGCTTGTTACAAGCGCATTTTCGTTCAGTCAACTACTGCCAATATAACTTCGTAGAGCATAGAACATTGATTTATGTCCCAGCCTGTACAATTATATATATTTGCGAAATAAAAAAGACCGGAACATATCGAGAATTCCCCGATATATTCCAATCTAAAAGTTACTTATATAACTATTGGTTAGCTATGCATAAATGGCTTATGCAGTAACCCAATGTCCAGCGCCACCAGTGTTATATAGTTTTACTGCTGCGGCATCTTGAACACTTTCAGGAGCATTTGCTGGTGATACACCTTTATATTTAGCAGGTGCTACTGAATCCCAAGTTGATTGTAAGAATTGATACTTACCAGCTGCACCTGATGTTGGATTTACAGCATGAATATTGCCACCTGATTCACGTTGAGCAATTTGTTTTAGATGATCATTCACATTTACTGATGAACCTTCTGATGCTTTTGATTCAGTTGGTGTTGCAGTAACTTGTGAATTGTTTGATGTTGATGCTTGTGGTTGTTGAGTTTGAGCATTTTGTGGTGCTTCAACTTCTTGTGATTGTACTTGATTAGATTGATCAGCTGATGGTGCAACATTATTAGTTGCAGGTGCTTGTGCACTCATGTCTGCTCCATTAGCACCTGTTGCATGGTAATTCCAAGCAAAGTGTGTACCATCTGATTCAAAGTGATAAGTAAACCCTTCATAGTCAAATGTATAATTATAAGCGCCAGCTTCAATTGGTTTTTGATTTAATGTTTGATCATTTGATTGCGCCATTTGCGCTAAAGATGCTTTATTTAAGTCCGCTTCACTTGCTTGGGCTTCGTGACCTGCATTTCCTGCTACGATTCCTAAACCTACTGCTAATGATGATGCGAGTAATGTTTTCTTCATAATCTTAAAATCCTCCTACAAGTAATTTGTTTCTCTAAAAGTTTTACAGAGACTACTGTAACATCTGTAAAATCCGTGCAGGTTACAACAAAATAAAAAAATAGCCTTGTTTTTTACACAGTGATTACAACGGAATCCTCCATAATTTCAGATATGATTCTATCGAGAATTGTCATGACAGTAAAAATGTTTTTAATTTGCAATTTTTTATGTAATCGTTTTGCAATCTATGTCTATTTTCTATTAGAAAAACTACACAAAAAGACGACCTACACAACAGTACTAGTCATGTAAGTCGTTTTTAAGTGAGTATATTTCAAGTTAATTAGATCTATAAAAAATTTAGGATGGATTAAATGTATATTAAGGATGTTTAGGATAATTGGATTTAAATTTCTAATAAGTCATGATTATCTATATTTTGAGAGTCAATATCTAAAATACTATCTGAGAGAATTTCATTATTTTGGGATTTAGGGGACATAAATTTTATTGTTTCAACATATAATTCAGTGACAAAGTGTGTTTGTCCGTCTTTATCATACTTTCTTGATCTCATTTGACCAGTTATACCAACCAATGTACCTTGATTAGTGTATCTTTCTATATTAGAAGCTAACTTGCCAAATGCTTTACAGAATAAGTAATCACAGACGATTTCTCCATTTTCATCTTTATAATTTCGGTGCGTTGCAACACAAAACGTTGCAATTTTTCTATCCTCCTTTTCAAATATTTGTGCGTCTTTCGTCAGTCTCCCGACAATTACGATTTTATTTAGCATGTAGTGTGTGATTCACCTCCTATGCCTATATCTTAATTACTAGCTTAAAAATGGTCAAAATGGCAAATTTTATATAATTAATAGCTATAGCATCTCGTTATTTGTTATATTTAAAGAAATTAGTCATGAAATGACCTTAAATCTTCTAAATAATTCAAAAATCATAAATATTAAACTAATGGGATGTGGGAATATGAAAACTTTTAAAGCAGTAAGGTTTCAAATTGTGAATGAACACGGCAGAATTATAGAATATGAATTAGAAGATGGCGTAATAATTAATAAAGAGGAAAGTGGCACGGGTTGGCTGCTTGAAATTGTCATTTCTAATGAGCATTATGAAACATTTAAGGAATATCAAGACAATGAACAGTTATTGGATATTCGTGTCGTCATCACGCGTCCAGCCAATGATCCAGCTTTATTTGAATCTACTGTGAAAAGTATTAAAAATTTTAAAACAACAATGTCTATCGTATTTGAATGTCATATTTACACTTTACGTCAACAGTATGCTGAAAGTTTATTAGAACAACTTATTGATGATGGATTATCTGGTGAAGAATTAAAAAAATCATTTAATCGAATGATGCAGTCTAAACCAAAGTTAAAGGATGAAAAATTAGAAGAGTAAAATAAAAAACATTCAAAGATTATGCCAACACATTAAATCTTTGAATGTTTTTTGTTTTATTTTACATCTTGAATTGCAAATGTAAGTTCACAACTACAAGCAAGTTGACCATCGACAGTAGCTTTAGCATTACCTTTACCGATTGGTCCTTTAATTTTAGTGATTTCTACTTCCAACGTTAAAGTATCACCAGGTACTACTTGACGTTTAAAACGACATTTATCAATACCAGCAAATAAAGCGATTTTACCTTTATTTTCTTCACTATTTAAAATAGCTACCGCACCTGTTTGAGCTAACGCTTCAGTTATTAATACGCCTGGCATTACCGCATACTCAGGAAAATGCCCTTGAAAGAATGGTTCGTTTCCTGATACTTGTTTAATAGCCACGCAACGTTGACCTTCTTCATATTCAACAACTTTATCAATTAATAAAAATGGCTGTCTGTGAGGTATAATTTGTTTAATTTGGTTATAATCAAAAATTGTTTCCATGGTTGAAATCCTCCATTATATTAATTTACTGAATTAATCGTTAATACGTTCAATGTCTGCACCTAATTGCTTCAATTTACCGTGTAAGTCAACATAGCCTCTATCTAGGTGCGTTAATTCAGTAACGCTTGTTTTACCATCAGCAACTAATCCAGCTAAAATTAAGGCTGCTGCTGCTCTTAAATCAGTCGCTTTAACTTGTGCACCTTGCAATTGACTTTTACCTTCAAGTTTAGCACTACGACCTTCTACATTGATATTAGCATTCATACGTTTGAACTCTGCAACATGCATAAAACGATTTTCAAATACAGTTTCAGTTACTACTTTATGTCCGTTTGCTGTTAATAATAATGCCATCATTTGTGACTGCATATCGGTTGGAAAACCAGGATGCGGTAATGTTTTGATGTCAACAGGCTGTAAATCTCCTTCAGCACGTACACGAATACCATCTTCTTGATATTCCAATTCAACGCCCATTTCTTCTAATTTATACACTAAACTAGCCATATGTTCTTTGATTGCACCACGTACAAAAATATCGCCACGAGTAATGGCACCAGCGATCAGTAATGTGCCTGCTTCAATTCTATCTGGAATGATAGCATGTTCTACACCATGTAATGATTCTACACCATTGATTGTAATTGTGTCTGTACCAGCACCAGTAATTCTACCGCCCATTTCATTAATGTAGTTTGCTAAATCAACAATTTCAGGTTCTTTAGCTGCATTTTCAATTAAAGTCTTACCCTTAGCTAATGATGCTGCCATAATAATATTTTGTGTTGCTCCTACACTTGGAAAATCTAAATGAATTGATGTACCTTTTAATCCATCTTTAGCATTAGCATAAATATTACCATTTTCAAGATGAATTTCTGCGCCTAAAGCTTCAAAACCTTTAATGTGTTGCTCAATCGGTCTACTTCCAATTGCACAACCACCAGGCAATGCAACAATAGCATGTCCTAGTCTTGCTAAAAGAGGTCCCATAACTAAAATACTTGCACGCATTTTACTAACATATTCATATGGTGCCTCTTCATTTAGAGTCTTTGTTGCATCAACGACAACAGCATTTTCGTCCTTTTTGTATGTAACGTCAGCATTTAAGGTTGTTAATACATTATTTATTGTTTCTACATCACTTAAAGCTGGAACATTAACTAATTTGCTCGGTTTATCAGAAGCTAATAAAGATGCTGTTAATATAGGTAATACTGCATTTTTAGCACCTTCTACTTTAACTTCACCCGTTAATTTATTTCCACCTTTGATTACTATTTTATCCATCGTAAATCCTCCACTTAGAACTCCTATTACTTTACATTTCCCTATTTTAAAATTATTTTAAGTCATTATTTAATTATATCTAGTTTTGATTACAAATCATAGAGTTAGACTTATTTTATTAAATATTTTACCTGCGTCGAGTATTGTAACAAATCTACAATAAAATTGCTTACTGCAGTGCCTAATAAAATAGCAACAAATATCATACACACTTGTAATTGAGTGGCATATCCTTTTTTAAAAAATTGATCTAATCTAATTGATTGTAAAGCCCAATAGGCAATACAAATACATACAACATGTAACACTAAATGGATAACTGCATATTGTCCGATATAATCCATTTTATCACCTCATAAGATTACTGTATTACATTGTACATGAAAAATTTAAATAATGATACAAAGTTTAATACCCGTTTTTAGTAAAGTTTAAGCTAACTTACTATATAATTCTTTTTACATAAATATCATAACTATAAAGTATCTTGGCATGGAAAAATGTAGCTACTTTCAAAAAAAGAAACGTCGACTGTAGATAGTGGTGAAAGGAAATTTTGATTTTAGCAATCTATTAATGATTGTAAAAAGTAAAACTATTCTTGGGAGTCGAACATAAATCGATGTCTAGACTCTATAGTGTTATATTTGGCAGTAGTTGACGGGGCCCCAACATAAAGAAATACTTTTTCTTTAGAAATTAGTATTTCTTATCAGGCTGGGACATAAATCAATGTTCTATGCTCTACGAAGTTATATTGGCAGTAGTTGACTGAACGAAAATGCGCTTGTAACAAGCTTTTTTCAATTCTAGTCAACCTTGCCGGTGGGGCCCCAACAAAGAGAAATTGTATTCCCAATTTCTAGAGACAATGTAAGTTGGGGTGGGACGACGAAATAAATTTTGCGAAAATATCATTTCTGTCCCACTCCCATTCCTATTTTTAAATACACATTAGCTGTGTTTAATGATAAAGAACCACTACATCATAAATCTTTAATGGTTCTTTATCAATTCCTTCCCCACTCTCATGTTTTGTATCTTTAAATTAATATAATTCAAAAAAGGGTCGAAGATATGAAATCACATCTTCGACCCTTTATTTACTATTTTAATTCAGCCACACGCAAACGGTTATTTGCTCTCTCTAAAGCTCTTTCGGCTCTATGAATATCAGTATTGTCGTCATCATTTTCCAAGTGAGACTCTGCTCTTGCTTTAGCTAATTTAGCTCTTTCAACATCAATTTCTCTTGCAGTTTCTGCAGTCTGAACAATGATTGAAACTTTATCTTTTCTAACTTCAACAAAGCCATCGCTTACAGCAATATATTCAGTTCCATCGTGAAATTTCACTTTTACAAAGCCTGTTTTTAAAGCAGCTACAGTTGGAATATGTCCACTCATGACACCTATCTCACCAGCTGTTGTTTGCATAACAACGAGTTCAACATTATCACGATTGTAAACAGAACCATTAGGAGTGACAATATCTAGGTTTAATGTATTCATTATCCATTCCTCCTAATTGTTATACTTCAACACCCATATCTTTAGCTTTTGCAATAACATCATCCATGCTACCAACTAAACGGAATGCATCTTCTGGAATATGGTCATATTTACCATCTAAGATATCTTTAAAGTTTGCAACTGTTGTCTTAACAGGTACATAAGAACCTTTTTGACCAGTAAATTGTTCCGCTACGTGGAAGTTTTGAGATAAGAAGAATTGAATTCTACGTGCGCGTTCAACTGTTTGTTTATCTTCATCAGATAATTCGTCCATACCTAAGATAGCAATGATATCTTGTAATTCACGGTATTTTTGAAGTGTTGATTGTACATCACGAGCTACTTCATAATGTTCTTGACCTACAATTGATGGTTCCAATGCTCTTGATGTAGACGCTAATGGATCCACGGCTGGATAAATACCCATTTCAGTTAATTTACGTTCTAAGTTTGTAGTTGCATCTAAATGGGCAAACGCTGTCGCTGGCGCTGGGTCAGTATAGTCATCGGCAGGTACGAATACCGCTTGAATAGAAGTTACTGATCCTTTTGTTGTAGACGTAATACGTTCTTGTAATTGTCCCATTTCAGTAGCAAGTGTTGGTTGGTAACCTACTGCAGAAGGCATACGACCTAATAATGCAGATACCTCAGAACCAGCTTGTGTAAATCTGAAAATGTTATCGATGAATAATAATACGTCTTGACCTTGTTCGTCACGGAAATATTCAGCCATTGTTAAACCAGATAATGCAACACGCATACGTGCACCAGGTGGCTCATTCATTTGCCCGAATACCATGGCTGTTTTCTTAATTACACCACTATCACTCATTTCGAAGTATAAATCGTTACCTTCACGAGTACGTTCACCTACACCGGCGAATACAGAAATACCACCGTGCTCTTGAGCGATGTTGTTAATTAATTCTTGGATTAATACTGTTTTACCTACACCGGCACCACCGAACAATCCGATTTTACCACCTTTAATATAAGGTGCTAGTAAATCTACTACTTTAATACCTGTTTCTAAAATTTGAACTTCTGTTGAAAGTTCATCGAATGCTGGTGCTTGACGATGGATAGGATCGCGGCGAACAGAATCACTAATTTCTTCTTTAAGGTCAATTGTTTCACCTAGTACATTAAATACACGACCTAATGTTTCATCACCAACAGGTACACTAATTTCTTTGCCTGTATCTTTTACATCCATGCCTCTTTGGACACCATCAGTTGAATCCATCGCAATTGTACGAACAACGTCGTCACCTAATTGCAGCGCAACTTCTAATGTTAGTTGTATTGTACCTTCTTCTTTAGGCACATCAATAACCAAGGCGTTATTAATTTTAGGAACTTCGTTATGTTCAAATCGAACATCAATTACAGGACCCATAACTTGAGTTACACGGCCAATTCCCATGCTATTTTCCTCCTTTAAATATTATTCAAGCGCTGCGGAACCACCAACAATTTCAGTAATTTGTTGCGTAATTTCTGCTTGTCTCGCTCTGTTATATTCTAATGATAAGTCATCAATAAGTTCAGTTGCATTATCAGTGGCATTTTTCATCGCAGTCATACGTGTTGCATGCTCACTTGCTTTTGCGTCTAATATTGTTCCGTAAATCAAACTCTCAACATATTGAGGCAAGATTACACTTAAGATAGATTCTTTATCTGGCTCAAATTCATAAGAAGACAAATGACCATGTCCCTTACTAGAATCCTCTTGAGATAATGGTAATACTTGTCTAGATGTAGGCTTGTTTTCAAGAACGCTGACATAATGACTATAGTATATATTTAATTCATCAATTTCTTCTTCACTGTATAAGTCTATAGCATGGTTAGCTAGTGCTTGAACAGATTTGAAAGAAGGTTGATCAGGTACGTCTACTTGAGAATACTCAATGTCATAACCTCTATTTTTTAGGAAATCAACACCTTGTTGCCCTAAAACTACAATACTGTATTCGCTACTATCTTGATGTTTCGCTTCAATATCAGTAATCAATTTTTTAAGCACGTTTGCACTATATGCACCTGCTAAACCTTTATCACTCGTGATAACTAAATATCCACTTCTAGTAATTTTACGAGGTCTTAGCATTGGATGGTTTGTATTGCTACTTGCCCCTGCAACTGCAGTAATTGCATCTTGCATTTTATCCATATATGGTGTGAATTGTTTTGTATTTTTTTCAGCTCTACGAAGTTTTGAACTTGATACCATGTTCATCGCTTTCGTAATCTGCTTCATTTTTTTGGTTGATTTTATTCGAGTATCTATTTCTTTAAGAGAAGCCACTATCTCACCACCTTATACTAAACTTGTTTATTATTCAGATTTGCTAAAGCTTTTTTTGAATTCGTTAATTGCTGTGTCAAACTTCTCAGCATCTGGTAAGCCACCAGTTTCTCTGATTTCATTTAACAGTTCAGTAGCATTTGATTCTGCCCAGTGGTTTAACTCGTCTTCAAAACGTGTGATATCTACAACTGGAATATCATCTAAATATCCTTTTGTTAATGCATAAATAATCAACACTTGGTGTTCAACTGGTAATGGTTTGTTTTGATCTTGTTTTAAGACTTCAACAGTACGTTTACCACGTTCTAATTTACTTGCAGTAAATTCATCAAGGTCTGAACCGAATTGTGCAAATGATTCAAGTTCTCTATATGACGCTAAGTCAAGACGTAACGTACCAGCAACTTTCTTCATTGCTTTAATTTGTGCAGATCCACCAACACGAGATACAGATTGTCCGGCATTAATCGCTGGTCTTACACCTGAGAAGAATAAATCAGATTGTAAGAAGATTTGTCCATCTGTAATTGAAATAACGTTTGTTGGTACATAAGCTGAAATATCACCCGCTTGTGTTTCGATAATTGGTAATGCAGTAATTGAACCGCCACCTAAGTCATCGTTTAATTTTGCTGCTCTTTCTAATAATCTACTATGTAAGTAGAATACGTCACCTGGGTATGCTTCACGACCTGGAGGTCTACGTAATAATAATGATAACTCACGATAAGCTGCTGCTTGTTTAGTTAAATCATCATATACGATTAAAACGTGTTTACCGTTAAACATGAATTCTTCACCCATTGTTACACCTGAATATGGTGCAATATATAATAATGGAGAAGGTTCAGAAGCTGATGCTGCTACAACAATAGTGTAGTCTAAAGCGCCTGCTTGTCTTAACTTTTCAACATTTGCTCTTACTGTTGAATCTTTTTGACCAATAGCAACATAGATACAAATCGTACCTTGATCTTTTTGGTTCAAAATTGTGTCAATTGCAATTGTTGTTTTACCTGTTTGACGGTCACCGATGATTAACTCACGTTGACCTCTACCAATTGGTACTAAAGCATCAATTGCTTTGATACCTGTTTGTAATGGCTCATCTACTGATTTACGATCCATTACACCAGTAGCTTTTTTCTCTACTGGACGTGTTTTAGTTGTGTTAATCGGTCCTTGTCCATCAATAGGTTGTCCTAATGGATTAACAACTCTTCCGATTAGTTCTTCACCTACTGGTACTTCCATGATACGACCAGTACGTTTAACTTCGTCACCTTCAGTAATACCTGTGTATGGTCCTAAAATAACCACACCCACGTTTGACTCTTCAAGGTTTTGGGCTAAACCAAGTACGCCGTTATGGAATTCTACTAGCTCACCAGCCATAACGTCATTTAATCCGTGAATTAATGCAATACCATCACCAATTTGTAATACAGTACCTACATCAGTTACGGACATTTCTGACTCATAATTTTCAATTTGTGAGCGAAGTAATGCACTGATTTCTTCAGCTTTTATGGCCATCTATGTCACTCCTCTTTATAATTAATTAACTCTTCTAAATTTTCTTTGTAATTGGACAAGATCATTTCTAACACTACCATCTAATACAGTTGTGCCGACTTTAACTCTAAATCCACCAATTAAATCTGGATTAATTTTTGTATCTACAATAACTTTAGATAACTTCGTTTGTTGAGTTACTAGTTTGACAATCTTAACTAACTCTTCTTGACTCAATTCATATGTTGACTCAATTGTTGCAAAATCTTGATTGTAGTGTCCGTTATATAAGCTTTGGAACGCCTTGAATACGTCAGCTATTAATGAGATATGTCTATTATCTGCTAACACGTACATCATATTTTTAATGTATGGATTAATGTCAGTAAATACACCATTAATCAACTCACGACGTTGTTCTGCTGTTTGAGTTGGATTACTGTCAACCATTTTCAATTGCTCAATTTTATCTTTTACTGCTTCGTTTATAACTGTTAATTCTTCATTAATAGTTTCTAAATTATTTGTATCTAATGACACGTCAAATAATGCTTTAGCATACTTGTTAGCTACTTTTACCATTATTTATCGCCTGCCTCTTTTAGATACTTGTCAACCAATGCTTTTTGGTCTTGTTCAGAAATTTCTTTTCTAAGAACTTTAGAAGCAATTAACACTGATAGTTCAGATACTTGATTATTAATATCTGCAATGGCACGTTCTTTTTGGCTATTGATTTCACTTTGTGCTGTTTCAATCATACCGTTTGCACGTACGTTTGCTTCATGAATAATTTGTTCTTGCTGTTGACGTGCTTGAACCTTAGCATCTTCTAAAATCTTTTGAACTTCTTCTTGTGTTTCTTTAAGTTTTTGTTTATTTTCTTCTTCAAGTTTCTGTGCATTTAACTTAGCTTGTTCTGCGTCATCGATATCTCTGTTAATATCTCTTTCACGTTTATCCATTACATCTTTCAATGGACCCCATGCGAACTTTTTAAGTAACGCAAGTAATACGATGAAAGTTAGGACCTGTACAATCACAGTACCCCACTCAACGCCTCCAGCTGCACCAAGAAAGAATAAGTTAGCTGTTTCAGTCACGGGTTCATGACACTCCTTTCATTAAAATAATCGCTAGTGTTATATAGAAAAAAACGACGAGGTTAGGACCTACTGAATTTATGCGATAGGCATGGTGCGTTCATATCTCAACTATTTAATAAAGTTCAAAGATATTACTATATATGGCATCATGAATTATGTCCTATGCGCTTTGTCCCGACCTCTTTTATCTGTTAATTATCCAGCAAATGTCATGAATGCAATTACTACACCGATGATAGGTAATGCCTCAACTAAACCTACACCAATGAACATGATACCCATTAATTGACCACGTGCTTCTGGTTGACGTGCTACACCTTCAACTGTTCTTGAAACGATTAAACCGTTACCGATACCTGCTCCTAATGCTGATAAACCAATTGCGATTGCTGCTGCGATTAAATTCATAATTTAATTTCCTCCTGTGATTGTATATAATTATTGAAATTTTTAGTGTTCATCTGCCACTTTATGTGACATATAAACCATCGAAAGCATAATAAAGATATATGCTTGGATTGTTCCTACAAATATTGAAAATGCTTGCCAAACAATTAATCCTGGGATACTAATAATCCAACCCCATGCTGGTTCGTTAAAGAATAAGCCAGCAAGTAATGTTAATAGTATCTCACCTGCAAATATGTTACCGTACAAACGCAGACCAAGCGTTAATGTTGAAGTGAACTCTTCAAAAACATTAATAATTGCCAATGGCCAAAACGGCTGTACATAACCTTTAAGATATTGTTTCGTACCACGCATTTTAATTCCATAAAAGTGAGTTAACAGTATTATCGTTGTAGACAACGTTAAAGTCACTGTTGCATCAGCTGTTGGTGATTTCCACCACAATGTGTGATCTTTCGTTACTATTGAAAACGGAAGACCTAACATATTAGCTATAAAAATGTACAGAATCAGCGTTACTGCTAAGAAGTGGAATTGACCACCTTTTTTCCAAGCCATGTTACCTTCAATGATTCCCCTCACGAAATCAAAAATCCATTCAACGAAATTTTGTTTGCCAGTTGGTCTTTTTTTCAAATTACGCGTACAAATGATAGCAAGTAGAAAAACAAGAAACGCCGTAACAAGTATCATCAATATACTTGATAAATTGAAAACGATATCAAAACCGAATAAATTCCAACTCACGAGCGGGGATTTGTGATCCATAATCTCACCTCTTTCTTAATTTATTTGCTCACCTTTAGTAAAGGACGTATGATAACTACAACATATGAAATCATTAAACCAATAATTATACCGATTATACTTACATGCGATTTATTAAAGTACCAAATCATACAGGCAATAATTGCAACTAAGTATCGCCACATATTTCCAGTTGAAATATGCATAGTGTCTGGTCTTTTAGCTTTGGCTAAGTAGCTCTCAAATATAACAGTATTGATTGCAGAACCAGTAACACCAATGATTAATCCTAAGATAAATGCATGGTGTGTAAAAAGGTATAATCCTCCCAATATTATTAATAAATACAAATAATATTGAATGTACTGTTTAAAAATGTTGTAGAAACGACTCATTTTATATGCCTCCGTGTGACTGATATCAATCATGAAAACCGTTCCACTCATACAAACTAAATGATAATATAGGCGATTTGTGGTGTCAATTCTATTCAAATTGTTGTAAAAAAATAAGCATGTTCAGACACAATTTAGACACATTTAGACAAAAAGTCTTTTTTAATTGAAATCGCTTGGTTTTTCAGTGATTAAATTCAAATAATACTTAATATGATTAACTATTCTTTCTGAAGCAAATCCATCACCGTAAGGATTAGATGCTTCAGACATTTGATGATATAATCTCTCATCATCGATTAATTCTTTTGCAGCTTGATATACGTCTTGTTCATGCGTATCAACAACTTTCAACGTACCAGCATCAACACCTTCAGGTCGTTCTGTAACGCTTCGCAATACTAGGACAGGCTTATTAAAAGATGGCGCCTCTTCCTGTATGCCTCCCGAATCCGTCAAAATAAAATAGGATTGTTTAGCAAAATTATGGAAGTCTATTACATCTAAGGGTTCAATCAATTCAATTCTGTCATGCCCCCCTAAAATCTTATGAGCCACATCTCGGACTTTTGGATTTTTATGCATTGGATATACTAACGCTAAATCGGTGTACTCATCTATCAAGCGTCTAACTGCTTTAAATATATTTTCCATAGGTTGACCTAAATTTTCACGACGGTGTGCTGTCATAAGAATGAACTTTTTGTCATGGTATTTATCCATGATGTTAGATTTATAATTGTCATCAACTGTATATTTCATAGCATCAATCGCTGTATTACCAGTGACAACAACACTTTCTGAATATTTCCCTTCATTTAACAAATGCGATGCAGCATTTTTAGTAGGTGCAAAATGTAAGTCAGCTAATACACCAACTAATTGTCTATTCACCTCTTCTGGAAAAGGTGAATATTTATCATAACTTCTAAGCCCTGCTTCAACGTGTCCAATCGGCACTTGGTTATAAAATGCCGCTAAACCACCTGCAAATGTCGTCATCGTATCACCATGTACAAGTACCATGTCTGGTTTTTCTAATTGAATCACTTGTTCTAATTGAGTGATTGATTTAGAAGTTATCTCAGAAAGTGTCTGTCCTGATTTCATAATATTCAAATCGTATTTTGGTTTGATTTCAAAGGTACTTAATACTGAATCAAGCATTTCTCTATGCTGTGCTGTAACAACAACAATTGGCTCGAGCATTTTTTCTTGTTCCAAAGCTTTAACTAAAGGAGCCATCTTTATGGCTTCGGGTCTTGTTCCAAATATGGTCATAAT
The DNA here is from genome assembly GCF_037966415.1 of Staphylococcus sp. FSL W8-0305. NCBI lineage: Bacteria > Bacillati > Bacillota > Bacilli > Caryophanales > Staphylococcaceae > Staphylococcus > Staphylococcus sp. FSL W8-0305. The sequence continues at coordinate 2,662,537 of NZ_CP150198.1, read as the reverse complement.
CTTTTTCATCAAACTACTTATCTCCGATTCTTCTATTTAGTACCAAACAATCTATCTCCAGCGTCACCTAACCCTGGTGTGATATATGCTTTGTCATTTAGCTTTTCATCAAGTGCAGCAATATAAATATCTACATCTGGATGTGCTTCATGCATCTTTTCTACGCCTTCTGGTGCTGCAATTAAACACATGAAGCGAATATTTTTAGCGCCACGTTTCTTCAATGAAGTAATAGCTTCAATTGCTGATGCGCCTGTTGCTAACATAGGATCAACAACAATGATTTGTCTTTCAGTAATATCTTGAGGTAACTTAGCAAAATACTCTACAGCCTTTAATGTTTCGGGATCTCGATACAAACCGATATGTCCAACTCTCGCTGCAGGTACTAAACTTAAAATACCATCAGTCATACCTAAACCAGCTCTTAAAATTGGAACGATAGCTAATTTTTTACCAGCTAATCGTTTAGCCGTCATTTTAGTTACAGGCGTTTCAATATCAACATCCTGAAGCTCTAAGTCTCTAGTTACTTCATATGCCATCAACATACCAACTTCGTCTACAAGTTCTCTAAATTCTTTAGTACCTGTATTTACGTCTCTAATATAGCTTAGTTTGTGTTGAATTAATGGATGATCGAAAACGTGTACTTTACTCATAAAAATTACTCCTATCTTTGTGTATGTTTATTGATATAGAGGATATTCAGCTGTTAATTTCGCAACGCGTTCTTTAGCTTGTTGTAATTTTTCTTCATCTTTACTATTTTTCAATGCTAAACTGATGATTTTTGCAACTTCCTCAAAAGCCTTTTCATCAAATCCACGCGTTGTTGCAGCAGGTGTACCTAAACGTATACCACTCGTTACAAAAGGTTTTTCTTGATCGAACGGAATGGTATTTTTGTTACATGTGATACCAACTGAATCTAAAGTCTCTTCAGCTTCTTTACCAGTAAGTCCTATAGACCCTTTTACATCAACAGCTACTAAGTGATTATCTGTACCACCAGAAACAATTCTAAATCCTTCATTAATTAATGCTTCTGCAAGAACTTTTGCGTTTTTAACCACTTGTTGTTGATACGTTTTGAAATTATTTTCTAACGCTTCTCCAAAAGCAACTGCTTTTGCTGCAATAACATGCTCAAGAGGTCCACCTTGAATACCAGGGAAAATTGTTTTATCTATGTCTTTTTTATATTCTTCCTTACATAAAATCATACCACCACGTGGTCCGCGTAATGTTTTGTGTGTTGTAGTTGTTACAAAATCAGCATATTCTACTGGATTTGGATGTAAACCTGCCGCTACTAATCCTGCAATATGTGCCATGTCTACCATTAACTTAGCGTTTACTTCATCTGCGATTTCTTTAAACTTTTTGAAATCAATTGTTCTTGAATATGCTGATGCTCCTGCCACAATAAGCTTAGGCTTATGCTCTAACGCTAATTTACGAACTTCATCATAATTGATTCGTTCTGTGTCTTTATCTACTCCATATTCAACGAAATTGTAGAATTTACCACTAAAATTAACAGGCGCTCCATGTGTCAAGTGACCACCATGACTCAAATTCATACCTAAAACTGTGTCGCCCATTTCTAATGCAACTAAGTAAACAGCCATGTTCGCTTGTGAACCTGAATGTGGTTGAACATTGACATGTTCAGCTCCAAACAACGCTTTAGCACGATCAATTGCGATGCTTTCAGTAACATCTACAAACTCACAGCCACCATAATATCGGCGTCCTGGATAGCCTTCAGCATACTTATTAGTCAACACTGAACCTTGTGCTTCCATAACCGCTTCCGATACAAAATTTTCCGATGCGATTAACTCTATGTTGCTATTTTGTCTCTGAAATTCTCTCTCGATTGCTTCTGCGATAACTTTATCTTGCTTGGTGATATAAGACATAAAATCTCCCCTTCTTTCAAAAAAACTTATTGGTATTTAGCACGTTCGCCACCAATCTTTTTCGGCCTAGATGTGGCAATAGTTACAATTGCCTGTCCTACTTGCTTTACTGAAGTCCTTACAGGTACACATACATGTTTAATATGCATGCCTATTAACGTTTGACCAATATCAATTCCACAAGGAACAGTAATATGTTCGACCACGATTGGATCCTTCATATGCTGAAAAGCGTATGTTGCCAAACTCCCTCCAGCATGTACATCTGGAACGACGGAAACTTCTTCCATTGTTAATGGATTAAACTGAGATTTTTCTATTGTTATCGCTCTGTTGATATGTTCACATCCTTGAAAAGCAAAAGTAACGCCTGTCTCTTTACTCACAACATCTAATGCATTAAAAATAGTTTCTGCAACTTCCATCGAACCGACAGTCCCTATTTTTTCGCCAATGACTTCCGATGTTGAACATCCAATTAAACATATATCTCCTTTATTAAAAAAGGACATATCTTTTAATTCGTGTAATAACATTGTCAAATCTTTCATAAAAGCCCACCCTTCCTAAAAATAAAAAAGGAATATAGCAAAGTGCTACACTCCTCTATTATAACTTATTTAACTGTTAACATATACTAATTATACAGAATTCCTACTAGCAAATAATATCTTTTAATTTTAAAATTAAACTTACAAGTTCTTCATAGGTATGTACATACATTTCTTTTGTACCGCCGTATGGATCTATAACTTCTCCTGCTTCTTTTACATATTCATGCAATGTGAAAACATGATTTTGCAAACCAAAGTGTGCCTCTATTAATTCTTTGTGCGAATACGACATAGTCAAAATAATATCTGCTTTCAAATCTGCTTCAGTAAATTGTTGCGATAAGGTCGTTTCAGCTAAATGATGTTCTTCAACTAAGTCTTCAACATAATTCGAAACACCTTGATTGTTCACAGCGAATATACCTCTTGATTCAAATTGATGATTTGGCATAACCTCTTTTGCAATACTTTCCGCTAATGGGCTACGACATGTGTTACCTGTACAAACGAATAAAATCTTCATAGTTCACATCCTTTAATAATGTGATTACCTGCAGCTTTTAACATGCGATTCATAATTGCTTCTGTATTATCATTCAGCTCAAAGCCGTATATATACGCCGCTGAAATATTTTCATTTTCATCAAGTGAATGTAACACATCATAAAGATTATGACTTGCTTGTTTAACATCATTGTCATCCTGACATAATTGAATGAATTGCGCTTCACTTGGTATAAACGCCACCTTATTACTCGGCACAATAAAAGCTATAGAAGACCAATCTTTACCGTCATTTCCAATTTTGCTCTCGATATCTGTAATAATTGTAAGTGGTGTATTGGGTGAGTAATGCTTATACTTCATACCTGGTGCAATTGGCTGTTCAGTATCATTATAATCAGCATGGGCGATACTATTCGGAAGTATTTCTGTTATCATTGCTGCTGTTATAGAACCAGGTCTTGCAATTTTATAAGGAAAAGATGTGCAATCTAAAACCGTACTTTCTAATCCTTCTTCACTTTGTTCAGCTTGAACAATACCATCGATACGTCCATTCAAATCTTGATATACATGATTGAAAGTTGTTGGTGAAGGTCTACCACTTAAATTAGCACTTGGAGCAGCTAGAGGTTCATTTATGATTTGTAATAATTGTCTACCTACAGAATGGCTTGGCATTCTAACAGCAACTGATGATAAACCTCCAGAAACTTTTCGACATAGATAGCCTGGCTTTAACGGCAATATAAACGAAATAGGGCCCGGCCAGAATGCCTGCATTAACTTTTCTACGCGTGGATCCAAAGTATATGTAAAATCTTTTAATTGACCTTTACTGTGTATATGAACAATAAGCGGATTGTCAGATGGACGGCCTTTAGCTTCATATATTTTAGCTACAGCTTCTTCATCTGTCGCATTTGCTGCAAGTCCATAAACTGTTTCAGTTGGTAAACCTATTAAACCACCGTTTAAAACAATGTCTTTTATTTCATTAATTTTAGGATATTGCTGTAAATCTTCATTATATTCTCTAACATCCCAAATTTTAGTATCCAACTTAATCACGCCTTTCTTATTTATCATAATACAAAGCAAAAAGCTATGCACTTAACTAATCATAGCAAAGGCATAACTTTTAATTACCATTTAAATGAGACGATTCGATCGTGGCCATTTATATCTTTAATAATGTCGATTTTTTTGTCAGGAAATTTATTTAAAATTATTGATTTAAGTGCCTCACCTTGATTGTAACCAATTTCAAAAACAACTGGGCTGCCTTTTTCCATAACGTGAGGTAAATCTTCAATGATTGATTCATAAATAGCATATCCATGGTTATCTGCAAACAATGCCTGATGTGGTTCGAATCTCGTAACCGTTGGAGACATCGTAACCATATCTTTTTCATCTATATAAGGTGGATTAGATATCAAGCCGTTCAACTTGATACCTTCTTTAATTAAGGGCTTTAATGCATCCCCTGTTAAAAACTGTATTTGTGATTGATGCTTCTCAGCATTATTACGAGCCATATTCATTGCTTCAAGTGAAATATCAGTAGCAATAACATTTAAATCCGGCTTTTCACATTTCAAAGTAATTGCAAGTACACCACTACCCGTTCCGATATCTACGATTGTTGCATCATCTTCTAACTGTTGTAAGAAATGCAACATTACTTCTTCAGTTTCAGGTCTTGGTATCAAACAATTTGAGTTTACATCAAACGTTCTACCATAAAATGAGGCAAAGCCAACTATATACTGTATAGGCTCTCCTAATAACATACGTTGTAAGGCTAAGTCGAACTTCATAATCATCGCTTTCGGCATATCATCATGCATGTGGACTACAAAGTCCGTACGCGTCCATTGAAATACATCTAACATTAACCATTCAGCTCGTGTTTGTTCAAACCCTTTTTGTTGTGTTAAATGAATTGCTTCATCTAACTTTTCTTTATAATTCACCATTATTAAGTTCTTTCAATTTATCTGTCTGCTCTGATAAAGTCAGTGCATCTATAATTTCTTCTAAATGGCCTTCCATAATTTGCCCTAATTTTTGAAGCGTTAGACCTATACGGTGGTCTGTTACACGGCTTTGTGGATAATTATAAGTTCGAATACGTTCTGAACGATCACCAGTACCGACTGCTGATTTACGTTGTGACGCATACTTTTGTTGTTCTTCTTGAACTTTCATATCGTATAAACGTGCTTTTAACACTTTCATTGCTTTTTCACGGTTTTGAATTTGAGACTTCTCAGAAGATGTTGCAATGACACCAGTTGGTAAATGGGTAATACGTACTGCAGAGTCAGTTGTGTTTACGTGCTGACCACCTGCACCACTTGAACGATACGTATCGATTTTTAAATCTTCATTTCTAATTTCAATTTCTACATCTTCAACTTCTGGTAAAACTGCCACTGTAGCTGTTGAAGTATGAATACGTCCACCTGATTCTGTTTCAGGCACACGTTGAACGCGGTGCGCACCATTTTCAAATTTCAATTTACTATACGCGCCATTACCAGAAACTGAGAAACTAATTTCTTTGTAACCACCATGGTCACTTTCAGACGCTTCTACTATTTCAGTTTTGAATCCTTGTGATTCTGCATACTTTGAATACATGCGCATTAAATCACCAGCAAAAATCGCAGCCTCATCACCACCAGCTGCTGCTCTTATTTCTACAATAACGTCTTTGTCATCATTAGGATCTTTAGGAATCAATAATATTTTAAGCTCTTCTTCAAGATTTGGAAGTTCAGCTTTAATACCACTACTTTCCTCTTTTAACATTTCTACTTCTTCTTTATCATCAGTTTCACTTAACATTTCTTCAATATCAGCTAATTCTTCTTTTTTAGCTTTATAGTTACGATAAACATCTACAGTTTTTTGTAAATCAGCTTGCTCTTTAGAATATTTACGTAATTTATCTGAATCATTTACAACATCTGGGTCACTTAACAGTTCATTTAACTGTTCGTATCTTTCTTCTACAATATCTAATTGATCAAACACTTATAATTCCTCCTTATTATTATCACTAGGTGCTACGATATGGTGCGCGCGACAACGTGGCTCATAACTTTCATTGGCACCTACTAAGATAATCGGATCATCGATTTTAGCTGGTTTACCATTTATTAATCGTTGCGTTCTACTAGATGAAGAACCACAAACAGCACAAACTGCTTGAAGTTTCGTTACTTGTTCACTGACAGCCATCAATTTAGGCATTGGTTCGAACGGTTCGCCCCTAAAATCCATATCTAATCCAGCAACAATAACACGGTGTCCATCTGCTGATAGTTTTTCTACTATACTTACAATTTCATCGTCAAAAAATTGTACTTCGTCTATTCCTATAACATCAACATTAGTTAAGTCGTGCGTCATAATTTCACTTGCTTTAGAAATATTAATCGCTTCAATGGCATTACCATTATGAGAGACCACTTTTTCTTTATGATATCGATCATCAATCGCCGGTTTAAATACAACGACTTTTTGTTTAGCGTATATGCCCCTTCTTAAACGTCTTATAAGTTCTTCGGATTTACCGCTAAACATACTACCTGTAATACATTCTATCCAACCGGAATGGTAAGTTTCATACATTGAGAGTTCCACCTTTTTCAAAACATAATCGCTTTATTATATCATATTTCAAATATTCATAAATGTCTTTTTCATAATTATATCGATATTGTACATGAACAATTATTTTATAAATTTGTCTTGCATATTTATATACAGCCATTCTATTTTGTTGCTTCTTATTCGTGCGATGTTTCTACTCAATACAAACTTTAATAAAGGGGAAAATTTATCATTATGTATTAACAACATGTTATTGAGTCACTTCTTTGAACACAGTCGTAAGTAAATACCCTTACTACACTTATAAATAAAAAAGCTGTCTACAATTCCATTATAGGAAGCAGACAGCTTAACGATTACTATATTAGTTGTTTGATTTAAGACCAAACTTTTTGTTGAAACGTTCCACACGTCCATCCGCAGCAGCGAATTTTTGACGTCCAGTGTAGAATGGATGTGAATCAGATGAAATATCTAAACGAATAACTGGGTATTCTTTTCCATCTTCCCACTCCATCATTTCTGAAGATGTTTTTGTAGAACCGCTTAAGAATTTGAAGTTTGTAGTAGTATCTAAAAAGATTACTTGGTGATACTCAGGATGAATTCCTTGTTTCATTATTTTCAGCTCCTTTGCCCTGAACCATCTGGAACAGAGTTATTTGTGAGTTTTTACCCAATACTGTGTAATTATAAAGGTAATTAATTCAAAACGCAAGCCCCTATATAATGTTTATTAAATTATAGGTCGACCCGTTTTAGTACTTTCTTCTGCAGACTTTTGTAGCTGCTTGAAGAAATCTTCATTATTCTTAGACCTTTTAAGTTTGCGAATAAATCTTTCAGTAAAGTCTGTTGAGTCAGTGAATAGATTTCTTAATTGCCATAATGTGTCTAATTCAGATTTACTTATCAACAATTCTTCTTTACGCGTTGAACTTCTGCCAATATCAATTGCAGGGAAGATACGACGTTCAGACAATTTACGATCTAAATGTAACTCCATGTTACCTGTTCCTTTAAATTCTTCGTAAATCATATCGTCCATACGTGAACCCGTATCAACTAATGCAGTTGCAAGTATTGTTAAACTTCCACCCGCTTCAATATTTCTCGCTGCACCGAAGAATGCTTTTGGTTTGTGTAAAGATGCAGGATCTAAACCACCTGATAATGTGCGACCACTTGGTGGAATAACTAAGTTATAAGCGCGTGCTAATCTCGTTATAGAATCCATTAAAATAATGACATCTTCCCCAATTTCTACTAAACGCTTTGCACGCTCAAGTAATAATTCAGCTACTTTAACATGGTGTTCTGGTGGTTCGTCAAACGTTGAATGAACGACTTCAGCAGCTTCTACTGAGCGTTCTAAATCCGTTACCTCTTCAGGACGCTCGCCAACTAACAAAATAAATAGCTTTGCATCTGGTTTGTTCGTACTGATTGCATTCGCTATTTCTTTTAATAACGATGTTTTACCTGCTTTAGGTGGCGCCACTATTAAACCACGTTGACCTAAACCAATCGGTGTTACTAAATCCATGATGCGCGTTGAATAATTTTGTGTTTCTGTCTCTAATTTAATACGCTCATCTGGATAAAGTGGTGTCAAAGCTTGGAAATGCGGTCGTTTCTTCACTTCTTCTGCGTTATGGTCATTGACAAAGTCAACTTGTAATAAGCCATAATATTTTTCGTTATCTTTAGGTTTTCTAACTTTCCCAGTTACTTTATCCCCACGTTTAATTTCAAAACGACGAATTTGGCTAGCAGATATATAAATATCTTTTTCCCCTTTAGAATAGTTCACTGTTCTTAAAAAACCATAACCATCCGGTTGTATATCATCTAAGATACCTTCCATATAATAGTTACCATCTTTTTCCATTTGTGCTTCCATAATAGCTAGAACAAGTTCTTTTTTATTTAATTTACTATAGTTCGTCAACTTAAGAGTTTTAGCTTTTTGAGTGAGTTCCTTGGTAGTATAGTTCTTGTACAATTCGTGGAATGATTCATACTGAGGAGATGTACGTTCTCTTTCAGGCATATAGTTTACACCCATTTCATTATTTTTTAGTTAGTAAGTAATAGATAGGCATGACAATGCATAAATAACTGTGCTAGCACAATCCCATTATGCTAATCCCCAACCTTTTAAATACATGAATAACTATAGCAAATTTTTATTTTAATTACAAAATCTATTTATAAAAATTGCAAAATTAAAACAGTACACAAAACTTAATTAGTCATGTGCACTGTTTTATTGCGATTTTTAATTCAAAAATCAAATTTATTTAAAATAGCCAGCTATAGATTTCACTTCTAAGAACTCTTCAATACCATAATCGCCCCATTCACGACCTAAACCAGATTGTTTATAGCCACCAAATGGTAAGTCTGGCTTTCTACCTGCTTCGTTTATTTCTACTGTACCTGCTTCAATAGAACGAGCTACTTTATGCAATGTTTCTTTGTCCTTACCAATAACATATCCTGCTAAACCATATTTTGTATCATTTGCAATTTGAATCGCTTCATCTAAATCGTTATAAGTGATAACTGACATTACTGGCCCAAAAATTTCTTCTTGTGCTATCGTCATTTGATTATCTACATTAATAAAAATTGTCGGACGTGCAAAGTATCCTTTTTCAAGTCCTTCTGGTTTACCAGGACCACCATAAAATAATTCAGCACCTTCTTCAATACCTTTATTAATATAATTTTGTACTTGATCAAATTGTTTTTTACTAATGATAGGGCCTACTTGTGTACCATCTTCTCTTGGATTACCGACACGCACTTGGCTAAATTGTTCTTTTAATTCAGCTAAGAATGCATCTTTAATTTTGTTAGGCACTAAAACACGTGTACCAGCTGTACATACTTGACCAGTATTATTAACAACTTTGCCTGTTGTTGCTTTAGCCGCTTCTTTAATATCTACGTCATCTAGGACGATGTATGGTGATTTGCCACCAAGCTCTAATGATACCTTTTTAAAATCTTTAGCAGCTTTTTCCATAATTTTAGAACCAGTAGGGCCTGATCCTGTAAATGACATCATGCGTACTTTAGGATGTTCAGATAAAGGATTCCCAACGCCTGCACCATCACCATTAACAAGGTTAAATACACCTTTAGGAACACCGACTTTATCAAAAATCTCAGCTAAAATAACAGCTGCAAATGGTGTTTCTTCAGATGGTTTAAGTACAACTGGACTACCAGCCGCAAATGCTGCTGCTAATTTTAATGATGTTTGGTTTGTAGGGAAGTTCCACGGTGTAATTAAGCCAGATACACCGATTGCTTCTTTAACAACTAAATCATCTCCGCGGCGTTCTTCAAATTCGTAATTATCTAATGCGTCTCTCGCTGCAACAAAATGGTTTAGTCCCATTTGATAATGGACACGCTCAGATAATGATAAAGGAGCACCTAACTCATCCGTAATAGCTTGTACAATATCGTCTTTTCTGTTTTCATATTCTTTTACAATTTTATCTAATAACGCTTGTCTTTCTTTCACAGATGTATGACGGAACTCTAAATAAACATTGTCTGCCGCCTCGACGGCTTTATCAACATCAGCTTTATTACCTTTAGCAACTTTCCCCATTACTTCTTCGGTTGCTGGATTTATAACTTCTATCGTTTCATTACTATTACTTTCTACCCATTCGCCATTAATGTATTGCTTTGTGTAGTCTCTCATTATTCTTTCACTCCTCAAGAATGATTTATATATTATTTATCCGTAATGCATACGATATAAACATTACATTCCATTATGATACGCTCCCTTTTAATATGTTCAAAATAAAATGCTTTAAAATTTTGCTGCATCTAATTTTTTATATTTTTAAATAAAAATAACTATTCCCACATCATCGCAAATAATGCGAAGACTTAGAAATAGTTATAATCAATGCTATGTTTAAACGTCATGTAATCATTTAGCAGTACGTTGATCTGTTAAATCGACATATGATTGCGCCCATGCTTCAATTGGATGTAAAGCCTCTGCTAACGCTTTACCTTTTTCAGTTAGCACATAAATAATTTGTACTGGACTCGTAGAAATGATTTGCTTCTCAACTAACTCCCATTGTGCAAGCTCTGACAACTTAAGACTTAAAGCACGTGGTGTTATTGTTTTCAAATCTCTTTTCATATCGGAAAAGTGTGCTGAACAGTCATTACATCTTGAGAGATAATTAATGATTAATCCATTCCAACTTCTACCAAGTATTTTAAAAGTTTCTTCGAGATACGGACATACTTCCATCATCTTCACCTCCCATCAATAAATTTAGAATGTAAACGAACACCCTTTTTTAATCAGTATAATTATTATACCACAAAACAAGATAAATCTATACAGTTTCCGTCCAAATATCTGCACCTAAAGCTTTTAAATGTTCTACAATATCTGTATAACCTCTATAAATATGTTTAACATTGTAAATTGTAGTTACACCCTCAGCAATTAAACCAGCAATAATTAAACAAGCTCCTGCTCTTAAATCGCTAGCATAAACTTCAGCACCATGTAATGTTGATGGTTTTATCGTTGCTGTGCCTTCGTCAACTTCAATATTTGCACCCATGCGCTTTAATTCTTCAACATGTTTAAAACGCTCCGGATAAATCGTATCAGTTACAAATGAAGGACCATTTGCCATAAATAATAATGGTGTAATAGGCTGTTGCAAATCAGTAGCAAAACCTGGATATACTAGTGTTTTAATATCAACAAATCGATATGGCGCATTATTATTGATGCGAATTCTTTCGTCTCTTACATCAACATTCACACCTAATTCACTAAATTTAGCAGTTAATGTTTCTACATGTTTCGGAACAATATTATTTAATATAACATTTTCTCCACATGCTGCAGCGATACACATATATGTGCCTGCTTCAATTCTATCAGGTATAACTTGATACTCAGAACCATGTAATTCTTTGACACCATTGATTTTAATTGTTGATGTACCCGCTCCCTTAATATTAGCTCCCATACTTGTTAAGAAGTTAGCAACATCAACTACTTCCGGTTCTTTAGCAGCATTTTCAATTACAGTTTGTCCTGTTGCATAAACTGCAGCTAGCATAATGTTAATTGTTGCACCTACGCTAACCATATCTAGAAAAATATGTGCACCTTTTAACTCTTTAGCTTCGATTTTCATTGATGTCGTACTTGATTCATCAATTTCAGCACCTAAAGCTTTAAATCCTTTAATATGTTGATCAATTGGACGTGGCCCAAGTGGACATCCTCCCGGTAAACCAATCACACATTTTTTAAATCTACCTAACATGGCACCCATCATATAGTATGAAGCACGTAATGATTCAACTTTATTATTTGGTAATGCAGCATTTTGTATTTCAGTTGTATCAACTTCTAATTCCGTACCATTTAGTGATGCCTTAATATTTAAATCTTCTAATAAACTCACTAAAGTTTTAACATCAGAGATTTGCGGTAACCCTTCTAATTTCACATGTCCTTGAGCTAATAATGTTGCAGGAATGATAGCTACAGCACTGTTTTTCGCGCCACTGATATTAACTTCCCCATTTAGTGTGCGTCCACCTCTTATTTTTATTACCTCTTGAGCCATATCATTTATCTCCTTTGTCCATTACTTTTTAATTTTTTGCATTATTAGCATTATAAATTAATTTTACTTTATTTGTAAAATAGTTTATTTTAATCGTTAAAATCTTGTCTTTCTATTTTCGATTGATTAATAACAAATCATTCACCTTTACTAATATATGCTGTTCTTCCCCACTTGACCATGGTCTAAAGTCTGATTATTCAACTAAATATTGACGTTGTTTTGACAATTATTTAGTTTTAATTCTACGGTTTTCACGTAAACTTTTTTCATAAATTGCTCATTTTCCTTATAATTATATCACAATCAATTTTGATATATTTTACCATTTTTACGCTTTCATTTTAAAATCAAACTGTTTTATTTATTACTTATACAACATAAAAAAGAAGCAAACACCATTTTGTCTGCTTCTTTTAAAATTAATATCCCTACGTTATTAATAACTTAAAGACTAAATATTAATTATTTAGCGCGGTTTGAAGTACCGAACTCTTTAATTTTACCTTTAACTGTTTCTTTGATAGCTTCACGTGCAGGTCCTAAGTATTTACGAGGATCGTAAACTTCTTTGTCGTTATTTAAAACGTCACGAACTGCTTTTGCTGAAGCGATTTGGTTTTCAGTGTTTACGTTAATTTTAGCTGTACCAAATGGAATTGCTTTTTGGATATCTTTAGTCGGGATACCAGTACCACCGTGTAATACTAATGGTAAACCTGTAGATAAACCGATTTCTTCCATTTCTTTAAATCCTAATTTTGGTTCACCTTTGTATGGACCATGAACTGAACCTAATGCTGGCGCTAATGCATCAATACCAGTTTTTTCAACTAGTTCTTGACATTCTTTAGGATCAGCATAAATGATGCCGTCTGCTACAACATCATCTTCTTGTCCACCAACAGTACCTAATTCAGCTTCTACAGAAACACCTTTTTCATGAGCGTATTCAACAACTTTTTTAGTTGTTGCTACGTTTTCTTCGAATGGGCTGTGTGAAGCATCGATCATTACTGATGTGAAACCAGCATCGATAGCTTCTTTACATTTTTCAAAGCTTGAACCATGGTCTAAATGGATTGCTACAGGAATAGTGATGTTTAAGTCATGCATTAACCCTTCAACCATTTTAACAATTGTGTAGAAACCGCTCATGTAACGAGCAGCACCTTCAGAAACACCTAAAATTACAGGTGCATTTTCTTCTTGTGACGCTTCTAAAATTGCTTGAGTGAATTCTAGGTTATTAATATTGTATTGACCTACCGCATAACCATTTTCTTTTGCATCAATTAACATTTCTTTCATTGAAACTAAAGGCATGAAAGTTCCTCCTTGAGTGCTTACGCACGTATTTTTCAAAGTAATTATATCAAAAAAATAGCGTCAATGCATTGAAATACTGCAGATTAAATGTGTATTTTTTGAAAAATGCGATAGTTATACTAAATGCAAACGTATACATTTTTATACAATTTAAGCCGTTGCATAATATGTAGTCATTAATTACAATATTTTATAAGTAGATTGGAGGATAAAGATGTCAAAAATCTTAAACACACAACTAATAGGTATCTTTAATAGGCTAGAAAAACAATCTTTAGAAATTCAAATGGCCGCCCAATGTTTAATTCAAGCAATTGGTGGCGAAGGTTATGTTTATGTAAAAGGTTATGATGATTTACAGTTTTTCGAAAGTTTCATTCTACATAGTGATGAGCGTTTAAAATCTAGCCGAAAACTTGACGCTATTAAAGACTTTAAAGAAATTGACTCAACTGATCGTGTATTATTATTCGCACCATTTTATAATGATCAAGTTGCATTAGATATTCAAAAACTTATCGCCTTAGATATCGATGTGGTCTTAATAAGCAACAAACCTAAAACAGATGATTTCCCTGATCATCTCGTACATTTTATCGATTTATCTACACCAAGACCTATAGTCTATACTGAAGATTACGATAAGATTGTCCAGCCACATGCGATGGCATTGAATTATGTATACTATGACATTTATACACAAATGATTGAAATGACAAGAGACTTAGAATTATAAAAGTCACTATTGTTATTTAATACCTTGTCACTAACATAATATTAAAATTATAAGAAAAACCGGTACTTTCAATGTTTAACAATGAAAGTACCGGTTTTATTAGCAAATTTATTTATTTTGTTGATATTTTAATGAAGCTTCAATGAATGATTTAAAAATCGGGTGCGGACGATTTGGTCTAGATAAGAATTCTGGGTGGAATTGACAAGCAATAAAGAAATCATTTGTCGGAATCTCTACCATTTCTACTAAACGTCCATCTGGACTTGTACCAGAAATTACCATACCATTTGCTTCTAATTGTTCTCTATAGTCATTATTAAATTCATAACGATGACGATGTCTTTCTTCAATTTCCGCTTTACCGTAAACATCTTGTGCCAATGTGCCTTCTTTAATTGAACATGGATATAAGCCTAAGCGTAATGTACCACCTAAATCTTCGATATCTTTTTGTTCTGGTAATAAATCTATAATTGGGTATGGTGTTGCTGGGTCTAATTCAGCTGAATGTGCGCCTTCAAGGCCTAATACGTTTCTTGAAAATTCAACTGTTGCAAGTTGCATTCCTAAACAAATACCAAAGAATGGTACATTGTTTTCTCTAGCATACTTAATTGCACTAATTTTACCTTCACTTGCACGGAAACCAAATCCACCTGGTACTAAAATACCGTCGACATCTGCAAGGTATTCGGCCGCATTTTCATCTGTAACTTCACTTGAATCAATCCATCTAATATCAATATCTTTAGCGAAAGGATATCCGGCATGTTTTAATGATTCAACTACAGATAAATATGCATCTTGTAAGCTAACATACTTACCAACTAAACCAATTGTAATTTTACCATCCAAATTATTAACGATATCTAACAACTGTTTCCATTCATCAAGCTGTGTTTCATATTTCGCGTTTAATTGTAAACGTTTAATAACGATATCGTCCATATTTTGTTGGCTTAATTGTAACGGAATTTCGTATAAAGAATCTGCATCACGACATTCAATAACACTTTCTTTATTAATGTCACAGAATAATGCAATTTTATCTTTTAAATCTTGTGTCATTTCATATTCAGTTCTTACAACGATTAAGTCTGGTTGAATACCTAAGCCTCGTAATTCTTTAACGCTATGTTGTGTTGGCTTCGTTTTCATTTCTCCAGCAGCTTTAATATAAGGCAGTAATGTACAGTGAACATACATAACATTTTCTCTACCTAAATCGCTACGAATTTGACGAATCGCTTCAATAAACGGTAATGACTCAATATCACCTGTTGTACCGCCAATTTCAGTGATAACAACGTCTGCATTCGTACTTTCCCCTGCAAGTAATAAACGTTCTTTAATTTCATTTGTGATATGCGGAATAACTTGAACTGTTCCGCCTAAGTAATCACCACGACGTTCTTTTTTCAATACGTGTGAATACACTTTACCGGCTGTTACATTTGAAAACTTGTTTAAATTAATATCAATAAATCTTTCGTAATGTCCTAAGTCTAGGTCAGTTTCTGCACCATCATCCGTTACGAATACTTCACCATGTTGATAAGGACTCATTGTACCTGGGTCAACATTTAAGTATGGATCGAATTTTTGAATTGTTACATTTAGACCTCTATCTTTTAATAATCTACCTAGAGAAGATGCTGTAATACCCTTCCCTAATGATGAAACTACGCCACCTGTTACAAAAATAAATTTTGTCATGTCTTGACCTCCTAATTATTAAAGGGAATGCTTCCTCATCAATTGTAAAAATTACGTAAAACATAACATTTGAGTAAGCTCATTCAAGTTGTTCATTTGTCGAATTCGACAAAATTAAATTCTGTTTACTTACCGTTTTCATACTGCTATGTCACTATGTATATCATTTACAACTTTGATTATTGCGTTATCATTTCTTGATTTACTCAATTAAATAAAAAAACGCTCCCTCTCACAAATTTTGTAAGGGGAGCGTATAAATTTTATACACGTGTCCTATTTAAAGGAGCCCGAATAAAATTTTATCATCTTTCAACTAAAAGTCAAACAAAAAATTAATCGTTGAAGTCTTCTTCGTCTTCAAACACTTCTTCATCTTCGTCTAGTTCATCTTCATCTTCTTCAATGACTATATCCGAATGATTGATTTCTTCTTCAACCTGCTCATCTTCTGGATCATTTAGTTCTTCTTGATCATCTGTTTGAGCTGGAATATCATCGTCGTCATCCATTTCATCTTCGCCCAATAATTTTAAGTTTTGATCTTCTTCATCATCTGCATCCAGAATATCGAATTTTTGAATAGTTGGTGCGATTTTCTCTTCAATATCATCTACCGAATACCAATCACGTAATCCCCATAAATTTTCTCCAACATTTAAAAAACGACCATCTGTGTTTAAATCTGTGTAAAATTGTACAACGCGATTTTCAATTTCTTCGTACTCATAATCACCTAACGCTCTAAACTCATCGATGATATCATATAAGTTCATAGTTTCGCCTTTATCATTCAATAATGTATAAGCCATATCAATAAATGATTTTTCATCAACCATTTGTTTTGTATAATCTTG
Organism: Staphylococcus sp. FSL W8-0305; assembly: GCF_037966415.1. Lineage (NCBI taxonomy): Bacteria > Bacillati > Bacillota > Bacilli > Caryophanales > Staphylococcaceae > Staphylococcus > Staphylococcus sp. FSL W8-0305. Next base: position 2,645,635 of record NZ_CP150198.1, on the reverse strand, counting down.
AATTTTCATTGCCCAATACTTCCTTTCGAAGGATATAATCTAAATTTATACGTCTGAATTCATTTATATATAGTAACAAAACTAAATTATAAATGACAATATCATATTTCGCAATCACTGTTAGTAATTTAAATATTTTTCAAAAACGACATAATCATCAGTTTGTTCGATTTCAACGAAATTACTATTTAAACATAATGGTTTAAAATCATTATTCTCTCCAAACAGAATCATCGTAATCACATTAAGGTTGTCATAGTTTTTTCTTAAGTAAGTAGGCAATTGTCGAAGCGCACTTGAACCAATACCATTAAAGCGATATGATTTATCCACTTCAATAGCAGCAATGTTCATGCGTTCACCAATCTGCTCCAATGCGATAAAGCCAACCTTTTGGCCATCAATCATTAAATTAATGATATGTACATTGGTCACTTCTGAACGACTTTCTTCTTCAAGCTTTAATGACGAAACATGTTTTGAATCTAAGTCCAAGTAATATAGTCGTTCTTTGCCAATTGGTCCTTCTTCTTTAGTCGCTGTATGCATGAATCCAGCACGTTCGTATAGGTTCCAAGCATTGTCATTTTCCGCATCTACTACTAGATATAGATGATTAAAATCAGGAAATACACCTTGAACATATTGCGGCAATGACATCATTATTTTCGTGCCATATCCAAAACCTTGATATTTTTCATTAATCGATAATGAACGAATATAAACGACATTTTCAGGTGTATCATAACCTTCATGCTGATAGTAACGATGTAATACAAAAAAGCCCACCACTTCATTTTTATCGTTTATTGCTACGTTAGCAATCCTATCAGCATCATTAATTGCATCATCAATAACTTCTTTAGGTAAAGATGAATATATTTGTTGTCTTTCATTCAAGTCAAAATCATTAATTGCTGAACGATATTGTTCATCAAATGCTTTTAAAGTGATACCTTCAAAACAAAGTTCTTTAGCCATATATTTAACCCCTATCTTTTTATATATGAAGCATGAATCCCCATATTATTTTACCTATTATTTCACTACGATACCATTATTTGCTCTAAGTTAAATAAATTACTTATTTATATTTTTTAAATTTCAAAATTAATGTGCTATTCCTCATTACTTATCATTTTAATCAGAGACTTACAAATACACTGCGTACGAACTACTTTTAATATTGCGTCACTAACTAACAATCCTATACAACTTCAAAATTCCTAGAAAATAATATATATAACTTAACGTCTACGTTTGTAATACATTAATTGCGATACGCTTACAATGTTGAAATACAATGGCATCAAATTTGTTAATAATTACTATTATTACTTGTTTTTTAGTCATTTTACTATACTATTATTTAAGGATAGACATTAATAATGAGGTGGGAATCTTATGAAAGTTGGCATTGACGCTGGCGGTACACTAATTAAAATCGTTCAAGAGCAAGATAACCAACGTACTTTTAAAACTGAATTAACTAAAAATATTGATCAAGTTGTGGAATGGTTAAACCAACAGCAAATTGAAAAATTATGCTTAACTGGAGGTAATGCAGGTGTTATTGCTGAAAACATCAACATTCCTGCACAAATTTTTGTAGAGTTTGATGCTGCATCTCAAGGACTAGGTATTTTGTTAAAAGAGCAAGGCCATGACTTAGCAGATTATATTTTTGCAAATGTCGGTACCGGTACGTCACTACATTATTTCGACGGCCAATCACAACGTCGTGTAGGCGGTATCGGTACAGGTGGTGGCATGATTCAAGGACTCGGTTATTTACTAAGTCAAATCACTGATTATAAACAGTTAACTGACATGGCACAACACGGTGATCGTAACACTATCGATTTAAAGGTTAGACATATTTATAAAGATACCGAACCACCCATTCCCGGTGATTTAACAGCAGCTAATTTTGGTCATGTACTACATCATTTAGATGCTGATTTTACACCTAGCAATAAATTAGCAGCCGTTATTGGTGTCGTTGGCGAAGTTGTTACGACAATGGCCATTACTGTTGCACGTGAATTTAAAACTGAAAATATCGTTTATATCGGTTCTTCATTTCATAATAACGCTTTATTACGCAAAGTTGTGGAAGATTACACTGTGTTACGCGGTTGCAAACCGTACTATGTTGAAAACGGCGCATTTTCAGGTGCTATTGGTGCATTATATTTAGGAAAATAGAAAAAGACCATTTATATGCGCGTTGTTTTAAATAGACGCTATATAAATGGCCTTTTATTTTATGGTCTAAGTGTTTTGAATACGTATTGTTCCATTTATTATCACTTAATTACAACTCAATTCAGTTAAAATGTAAGTTCATTAGACAATTTTTGCGCTGAAACAATTGTACCAACCACGCCAGTTTTTAAATCTATCGCAACGGCTTTATGATCATCTCTAAGTTCATCTAGCCATTCTCCGAAAACAGAACCTTCAATCGTAATTAAATCACACTCTTCAAAATCTTCATCTCGAACTTTTAACGCTCTGTTTTTAATACTCCATACAGGCATAATATGCGGCTTTTTTTCGTCGCTATCATTTTCACTAATGAGAATAAACTGCTTACTACCTTTTTTAGTTAAGCCGTATACTTCATCATATTTCGCTACATCTTGGACAAATTCTTTGATTCTAATTTTATCTAATTCCGTCATCACTTCTTGTGTAACAGCTACAACGTTTAGTAGATGCCCTTCTTCTTCCATTGTTTGATTCATAATAATATGGTCTTGTTCATCAAACAATTCATCTAATTCATAAGTAGCAAAACGATCAACGTCCATTTTTACAACTTTATCAAATGGAATATCACGACTTGTTAAAAATGATACGGCCACACTTTCTTCTGTCCAAACGCCTACATACGCTTCACTTTTATAATTTAGGCGTACTAGTTTTTTATTTTTAGAGGCGAAATAAATACATTCATTTATTAATATATCTCTAAAGAATGGATATGCTTTATAAGACATGCTTGACCCTCACTTTTTAAAATATGTCATACATAAAATAGTAAATGACTCCAACAAGTTAGTCAATTAGACATATTATGAATTCAATTTAATGTCATGTTTTTCATTTTAAAAATTCAATAGCATTAAATTTTACGTATACACAAATTCGGTCTATAACACGAAACATATCTAGTTACTAAAAATTTCAAAACGAAAACCTTTAGTATACCTTTATCAACAAAATGGCAACTCTTATAACATAGTGAAATAAAAGTCGCCATTTAATATTAGTATTACAAAGTATTGCCATATCATAAATTTAATTACTGTTGACTAGAATCGAAAAAAGCTTGTTACAAACGCATATTCAGTCAACTACTGGCAACACAACATTGTAGCGCCTTATGTTCCGAACTCTAATAGTGTTCAAGTTCAGCTAAAAATGCGCGTTCATTCTCCAGTACTGTTTCTTTTGAATCACCATGCCAAATACAGCCAAACCTTGATTTAACTTTATCTTCACCGTACCAATCACCATCATAATAAGATAACGGGTATAAACTACCTTCTTTGACATATTTCAAAATCGTATTGAAGAAATGTGTGTTATCACCTTTTGAATGATAACTATAAAACTTTTGATATCCTGAATTCAACTCGTTAGCAAGTAATAACATGCTCGTTGAACCATTTTGTCTAAAGTTTAAATCAATTGCATAAACGTTATCATCCTCATCGACGAGTAGGTCAAAACCAGCTACACCAAAGAATCCTTGATTCACACCGTTTTCCATAATTTGTCTACCTGCTTCTATAACGTGCTCTGGTACATTAGTAGTATTTTCATTTCCGTTATAAAATCCGTACTTATCCGTTAATTGCGTTGCCGCACCAAGATATTGAATACCTAGCGATTCCGAGTATGCAAACTGAACGCAATAATTCGCTTTTTCTTCAATCTTCTGTTCGATAATAAGCGAATTCGTTTCAGCAGTTGCCTGTTTAATACGCGTTATCGCTTTTTGTAAATCTGCATCATGATAACAAATCATAACGCCATAGCCACCTGCTGTCGGAAGATCATCTCCCGGCTTAATTACAAACGGGAATTCCCAATTCTTAATCTCGTTTTCGAATTGCTCAATTTTTACAACTTTTCTTTTTGGTAAAAACTTCCCATTTGTCCATTCAGGTATTCTTGCTTTATTATTTAAAGCAACAAATAACGTTTTATCTAATGCATAATATTGCTGATTCAAGATTGTTTCATCATGAATATATTGAAAATAAATCTTTTTATTTTCCTTATGTGCCAATTGTTTAATCAAGTTTTCGTAAGATTGCTGATTGTTAAATGTATAAATTGAGTTCGGTACTTCCTTACCAATAACTTGAAATAGCTGATGCAATTTGTCTGTCGCACTAGCTTCGTGAACAATAACAGGTAATTGATTTGCTATTAATAACTCCCTACCAGTTAAAAAATTAGATTGATGTTCGTCCGGTTTCAACCATGGATTCGATATATACGAAGGTCTTGACGTATAGACAACATCTTTGTCATATAAATCACTTAACGTTAAGTTCGGCTCATTACCATTATTTGTCATTACTTCCCATTCCCTTTCAAATGCGCATGCTCTTCAATAATGTCTTGATAAACGTCTTGATTTGTAATTAACTCTAACCCCATCAACGCCATTATTTTAGCACCTTTAATTAATGCTTCATCACCATGTACACTCGCAGCTGCTTCTCTAAATCTATGCGTATGTCCTACTAAATTACGTGATCCTATTTTAATATGAGGATGTATTGTTGGCACAACATGACTTACGTTCCCTGTATCCGTAGAGCCATAACCAAAATCATCATCAATAACTGCTTCACCAACTTCTTCAGCATATTTAGCAAATAAATCATCTAATTTCGGCGTTTTAATGAATTCATTCACACCGTTTTGAATTGGACCAAATTCATAATCACAACCAGTCTGTATCGCAGCTCCACGTGCGATTTGATTTACTTTTTCTGTTAATATATCCAATTCTTTACGCGTCATTGCTCTAGTATAAAAACGAGCATGTGTATAGTCTGGAATAATATTAGCTGCTTTCCCGCCATCTAAAATCACACCATGCACACGTTGATCTTTTTTAATATGTTGTCGTAGTTGTGCTACACCATTAAAATAACTAATCATAGCGTCTAATGCATTTAACGCTTCATCTGCATTTTCAGAGGCATGAGCACTTTTTCCGTAAAATTTAACATCTAAAACATCCACTGCCAAAGTATCAATCGTTTTATAAGTTTCATTTCCCGGATGAATCATTAAGGCAATGTCTATTTGATCAATCACACCAGCCTTGACATAAGAAGCTTTAGCGCTACCATTTTCCCCACCTTCTTCAGCTGGACATCCGAGAACGACTACTTTACCACCAATTTGGTCAATCACTTGCTTCAAACCAATTGCACCAAGCACACTTGCAGTTCCAATGATATTATGACCACAAGCATGACCCAATCCTGGCAAAGCATCGTATTCTGCTAAAAAACCTATAGCTGGCCCGTCAAGATCCGAATCATATGTCGCTATAAACCCAGTTGCATGTCCAGCAATCTCGGTTTCAATTTCAAAATCATGTTCTTTCAAACGATCTATTAAAGTTCGAGACGCAAATATTTCTTCATTACCAAGTTCAGGACGTTCATGAATTCTATGACTGATTTCGATATAACTATATTTATTTGTTTCTATATAATCGAGAATTTGTTGTTTTTCACTCATTTTTTACTATCTTCCTTTTACCCTACACTCATTTTAATCATCCACAATATTTTGTTCTTTCAAAATGAATTATTACTTATTCTATCGGTTTTATCTCTTGATGTCATCTAGTTTTTCTTTATTTACAAAATTTTCTAATAACTAAAAGCCTTCATAAATTTATAAAACAGTTTCAAATTGTAAAACATAAGCCCTATTGTTACAATTTAAGTATTGTTAGAAACGCAACTTGCAACAAATTTAAGTTTAATAATGTAACGAATCATAAGCGTTTTATAGTTTTGAGTAGTTAATAGGAGGAAATTTAAAATGACAAAAATGAATGTTGAAAGTTTTAATTTAGATCATACTAAAGTGGTTGCCCCATTTATTAGATTAGCGGGAACGATGGAAGGATTAAACGGAGATGTCATTCACAAATACGACATTCGTTTCAAACAACCAAACAAAGAACATATGGATATGCCTGGATTGCATTCATTAGAACATTTAATGGCTGAAAATATTAGAAATCATAGTGACAAAGTCGTTGATTTAAGTCCTATGGGTTGCCAAACTGGTTTCTATGTATCATTTATTAATCATGATAATTATGATGATGTATTAAATATTGTTGAAGCAACTTTAAATGATGTGCTAAATGCTACTGAGGTGCCTGCTTGTAATGAAGTACAATGTGGCTGGGCAGCAAGTCATTCATTAGAAGGTGCTAAAACTATCGCTCAAGCATTTCTAGACAAACGAAACGAATGGCATGATGTTTTCGGTACAGGAAAATAAATCTTAGTCAATCAAGTTAATCAGAAAAGCAGTCGAACAATGATGTTACAATCGCCATTGTCCAACTGCTTTTTATTATGCTTCAAAGTCAAAAAATCGAACAAATGAAAAAGTAAAATCTTTAACATTTGTCCGATTTATTTGAGAACCACTATAATTTCTTAATTAGTCCCATTAACACGAACTGCATAGGTAACCTTAAATATAGTTGCCATGTTGGCAATTGTTTATCTCCTAAAGGTAACTTTTTAACTGCCATATAGATATTAGCTGGGAATACAGCTAGCAAGAATAGATTGATTGTATTTTTCAAGCATTGAGATGGTCTTTTAATTAAAAGTGCAAGTCCAAATAATATCTCAAAGATTCCTGTAACAAGAACCGCTGTTTTTCGAAGCGGCAAACATTTCGGTATGATATTTCTAAATTGTCGTTCTCGTGTAAAATGCAATACACCTATTATACTAAAACCTATTCCTAATAAATATCTTAGTATGTTCAATCAGCTTCAACTCCTACTCTGTAATTATTTTATGAATTAATGTAGGCGATACAACATAATCAGCAATTGTTATGCTTGAATCTAATTTTTTAACAACATCGTCTACATCTTGGCGATTACTGTGAATCGTTAATAATGATTCTCCTTCTTCTACTTTATCACCAATTTTTTTATTTAAAACAATACCAACCGCTAAATCAATATCATCCTCTTTTGTTAAACGTCCCGCTCCTAACATCATCGAAGCGACACCTATATCGTTAGAGACTAACTCAGTCACATAACCTGATTTTTTAGCTTTATATTCGATTTGATATTGAGCTTGTGGCAAACGCTCTGGATGGTCAATAACTGTTTTGTCGCCACCTTGGTTTTTAATAAATGTTTTGAATTTTTCTAATGCTGCACCTGAATCAATTGCCTCAATTAGCAACGCTCTCGCTTCTTCAAGCGTTTCAGCTTTGTTTGCAAGTACAACCATTTGAGAACCTAATGTTAATACAAGTTCTGTTAAATCTTTCGGACCTTGTCCTTTCAACGTATCAATTGCTTCTTGTAACTCAAGCGCATTGCCAATCGCACGTCCAAGTGGCTGATTCATATCAGAAATAATCGCCATCGTATTACGTCCCACATTATTACCAATACGTACCATTGCGTGCGCTAATGCTTCAGCATCTTCTAATGTTTTCATAAATGCACCGCTACCAGTTTTTACATCTAATACAATTGCATCTGCACCAGCAGCAATCTTTTTACTCATAATTGAAGAGGCAATTAATGGTATTGAATTGACAGTACCAGTAACATCCCTTAAGGCATATAATTTTTTATCTGCAGGAGTTAAATTTCCTGATTGTCCTACAACTGCCACTTTATTTTCATTAACCAATTTCACAAATGTTGCTTCATCTATTTCAACATGAAAACCATCAATTGCTTCTAATTTATCAATCGTACCACCTGTATGACCTAATCCACGCCCACTCATTTTTGCAACAGGAACATCTACAGCTGCTACTAATGGTGCTAAAACCAATGTAGTTGTATCTCCTACACCACCTGTTGAGTGCTTATCTACTTTGACACCTTTAATATCACTCAAATCTATCATATCACCAGAATTAACCATAGCCATCGTTAATGCTGCACGCTCATCATCGTTCATATCTTGGAAATAAATCGCCATTGCTAAACTTGATGCTTGATAATCAGGAATATCCCCTTTAACATAGCCGTCAATAAAGAAATTAATTTCTTCCGTTGTTAGTGTATGACCGTCACGCTTTTTCTCAATAATGTCTATCATTCTCATTTTTATCATCCTTTTCTTAAAAAGCTTAGGACAAAGCATCTGCGCTTTCTCTAGTCCATTTTTAAAAGCACAAGCGAAAATTATTATAGCAAGCTATCGATTTCATTTTTAATATCACAATTTAAATGCGATGTTATTATTCTTAAATAGATTGGTTATAACGTCAAAGTCCCTATTAAATTATCTTAGAATCATCATGGCATTTATGATGTCTTAAAACTGATATCGACATACTTATATATGGTTACGATGTCCCATGCTTACATATTTTTTATAAAATTAGTAATCTGAATCTGCTTCTAAACCTTGCATAATTTGAACACCTGCGCTCGCACCAATACGTGTCGCACCTGCTTCAACCATTTTATTGAAATCTTCTAAATTACATACGCCACCTGATGCTTTTACTTCTACATCAGCACCTACTGTATCTTTCATTAATTTAACGTCTTCTGCAGTCGCACCGCCACCTGCAAAACCTGTTGAAGTTTTAACGAAGTCCGCACCAGCCGCTTTTGTTAATTCACTCGCTTTTACAATTTCGTCATGGTCCAACAATACCGTCTCAATAATCACTTTTACTGTGTGACCTTTCGCAGCTTTAACCACTGCTTCAATGTCTTGTTGTACATCATCAAAACGCCCATCTTTTAATGCGCCGATGTTGATGACCATGTCAATTTCATCTGCACCATTTTGAATTGCATCTTCTGTTTCAAATGCTTTCGTTGCAGTTGTCGACGCACCTAATGGGAACCCTATTACCGTACAAACGAGCACACCTGAATCAGCTAGTCGCTCTGCTGCATATTTTACATGCGTTGGATTCACACATACAGATTTAAAATTGTATGCTTTCGCTTCATCGATGATTTGATCGATTTGCGTACGTGTTGACTCAGGCTTCAATAAAGTGTGATCAATCAATTTTGCACTATTCATTTTCTATCTCCTCCTTTATGGTTGATTATAAAAATACGGTTGTAAATTAGTTGATTGAGCGTCAGGTTCATTTAAATATCAGGTTAGATGTTCGCTTTTTATGTAACCGCATACATATACTATTACATTAATTCATTTCCCATAAACAAACAATACAATTGAACGTGATATCTTCATTATGAACGATGACTTGACAACAAGCTAATCGGGATTATATTTTTATAATTCTTTAATTCTATAGTACAAAAATTCGCAAAAAAGGGAAACAAATGTTATCTTAAAATTATTAATGAATATTAAGGAGAAGATAACAAATGACAAAAGGTACACCACATATTCAACCAAATGGAGTAAAAATTGCTAAAACAGTATTAATGCCTGGCGATCCGCTACGCGCAAAATATATTGCTGATAATTTTTTAGAAAATGTTGAACAATTTAACGATGTACGTAACATGTTTGGTTACACTGGTACATATAAAGGTAAAGAAGTTTCTGTAATGGGTTCTGGCATGGGTATTCCAAGTATTGGTATTTACTCATATGAGTTATACAACTTCTTTGATGTAGATACAATCATTCGTATCGGTTCTTGTGGCGCATTACAAGAAAATGTTAACTTATACGATGTTATTATTGCACAAGCTGCATCAACTAATTCAAATTATGTAGATCAATACAATATTCCAGGTCATTTCGCGCCTATCGCTGACTTCGAGTTAGTAACTAAAGCTAAAAATGTCGCTGACCAAATCGGTGCTACTACACACGTAGGTAACGTATTATCTTCTGATACATTTTACAATGCCGATCCAACATTCAATGATGCTTGGAAAAAAATGGGTATTTTAGGTATCGAAATGGAATCAGCTGGTTTATATTTAAATGCGATTCATGCTGGTAAAAAAGCACTTGGTATTTTCACAGTAAGTGATCATATTTTACGTGACGAAGCTACTACACCTGAAGAACGTCAAAATTCATTTACACAAATGATGGAAATCGCTTTAGAAATCGCAGAGTAACTTATTTAAATTGAGTTTAATTGCTCTTTAACAATGCGATTAAACTCAAAAAGCCAACACATTCTGGGCGTATCCCCATTTATGTGTTGGCTTTTATTTATATTATTACTTATCTGTAGATTAGCTTAAGTAAGATTTAAACATCCAATTATGTTTATCTACTGATGTTTGCATACCTATAAACATATCTTCTGATACATCATCGCCTGCATTACCAGCAATTTCGATTGCGTTTTCTAATTGTTTTGAGATATTTGTGAAGTCTTGTGATAATTCTTCAACCATTTGTTCTGCAGAGTAACCTTTCGCAGCTTCTTTAACAATTGATTGCTCTAAGCATTCAGTTAATGTACCTACAGGGTTTCCTCCTACCGCTAAAATTCTTTCAGCTAATTCGTCTACATATTGGCTTGCTTCATTATATAATTCTTCAAATTTAACGTGTAATGAGAAGAAGTTAGGCCCTTTCACATACCAGTGGAAATTATGTAGCTTTGTATAAGCTACTGTCCAGTTTGCTACTTGTTGATTCAATTCTTTTACAACATCTTGTTGATTACTCATATTTAATACACTCCTTAAAATTGTCTACGTCTTGCTTGTTTATATTAATTATTATATTATAATGATTCTAATCTGTAAAGTGTTTTTACTCTCTTTTTTATAATTATTCTAATCTATCTGTTAAGTGTTCCGCTTTTTAAATATCTAAATTTTAATTCATCATCTAGTATATCTATTATCAATTAGAAAGTATGTTTTATCAATCAGTAAGTTTTACTTTCGCATTATCATCTAAAAAGAACGATTTTTCATAATCATTTGGTTGGTGCCATGTTGTTTTCCACATTCTATTTCTATTATCAGCAAACATTCGATAACCGAAATTACGGACTGGTTTAGGTACAAGCCATAAACCTACGCCCAATAATTTAGTTCGATTAGGTAGTGCTGTGATTAGTTTAATAATCGCCTGCGATTCAAAATATATACGATCACCTTTCTGTAAAATCACACTATTTTTATTTGCCGCTTCTGGATGTTGTTTAAAAAATTGTTGTCCAACTTCACCTTTTAACGTGGTAAATTGATAATTTCTTGGTAGGTCATGTTGAATTAACCAGATGACATAGTTATAACAATATATACAGTTTCCATCATAATATACGATTGGCATAATTTATTCGCTCCTTCAATAGTACTTATAGTCATTTTTCCTAATTTAAAAACATTTAAACAAGGTTGTCACTTGATAAGTCCTCGCGACACGAAATTGCCATAAAATTTATTTTTCAGTTTTGTATTTATTGTATAATGCATTTTTTATTTACTTTAAATTTCTCAATCTACAGTGTAATCTTATTTCTTATTATCAACTTAGCGTTTAGTCGTTTGTCTTATTCAACATACCACTGGAAAACTCAAATAAAGTTTTAATTCAGTAACATAAATTCATTTATATTCATATACTGTCTTTATTATTTATTAAAATAAAAACGAGTAATCTATCATAAGCTCTTAATTAGCTCTTATGGTTGATTACCCGTCATTTTTTCTTTATACGGTTATTCAAATATGCAATTTTTAATCTTTCCTTACTTCTTTTCAAAAACTACCATATATTATTAGTCATGTTTGACTTTGACTATACGTGTGTATTTTAAAAACTGCTCTGAATATTTCTCCTTAATTTCCTCTAAACTATCATATGTAATACCTACAATATGCCAATTAGGATTGAAATAATAGAAAGAATCTTTTTGTCGTGACCATTTAATCATATTACCGTCTTTATTATAACGTGGTAATGTTACCTCATAGCCTTCTAACACATTAATATACGTTTGGAAAATGTCTGTATCTATACGATTAAAATTATCAATAACTAAATAACTTTTATCCTTTTTAGGCATTAATTGAGTAATAAATCCTTCACGATAGTATAATGCCCCTGTTTCATTTGGTAAATACTTGCCATAAAGCATATCTTCTGAAAAATCAGGATGACCTGTTGTTATAACAGGATTTGCATTCGCTTTTTGCAATAAGTCATTAGCCGCTTTTAAGCCTTCCTCTTTTCGATCTACAACAAGTAAAATAAATGGCTTTAACGCTTCTTCTTTTTCACTTTCAAGCATATCTGGTTTTTGAACCATTTCAAATGGAGATTTCAATCCATTATTATCGCTCATTTCAATAATTGCATCATACTGTGCTTGTGACATACTTGCAATAGCCTGTTTTGCATTTTCTTGAAGGAAATATAAATTTTTCAATTTAGGATGCTTATTTAATGTACTTAATGTAATCGGCGTAATGTCTTTCTCATAAGACACTTCAATCACTGTACTATTTGTTCTACCAGGAATTGGTGGTTTTTCATGAATATGCTTTGATACTTCTCCAATTCCAACGACAGATTGATTTTTCGTTCGATTATAAAAAATAATATTGTCGCCTTCTTCTAACTGAGTATAAAAATGATAACCATTACGTTTAATACCGTTGTACGTGTGCGTATAAATCGTATATTGGTTTCCAGGTTCAAATTCTTCAGTTTCAGCTAAAAAGAAATAACGTGGTATCTTAATTTCGCCTTTACCAAGACCACTTATTAAATCAAACTCTTCTGCAGTGATTTGGTTGAACAATGTCTCTTTCATATTACTCATACGAAATTCCAAAGCTTCACTACGCTTTAAATAATCTGCTATTAATGGTTTCAATTGTTCATTAAAACGAAACTGTACACGTATTTTATTTTGTGCACCTGTTTCAACACTAATAATTTCACCACATCCAAGTAGTCCAGTATCCGTCTGAACTTGATAAAAGATGACTTGATCTCCTACTTTAGCCTTTTTAAACGCTCTAAATCCTTGAGATGGATTAAAATGTGCGCCTGATTCAAATAAAGCTGTTTGTCCTACTAACGGTTCATTATGATTCCAACGGTTATATCCACAATTCAACCAAAAATAATTCGTTTCTGCTGTCATCTTAATACTCCTTAACCTGAATAAATTTTAGAAACACTATGAATTACATTCTTTTAATGTTTCTTATGCAGTTGGGCGCGTATACGATCAACTGTATCCCCTTTGTTCACTGCGATTTTAATCGCATTTCCTATAACATTGTAGCGCCTAGGACATTAATTTACGTCCCAGACCCTTATCGTTTTCACTTCTAAGTAAGTCGAACTATTTTGCTTTACAACAAGTGCGACTCTATATGCAGTTGGACACACACATACGAGCAACTGTATACCTTTTAATCAGTTTTCTATATTTTATTTATTATATATGTCTTAATGATAAAAATTGTTACAAACAGTTTAACATATTTAGCTACCTATTTTGCATATAAAAAACATGCTTGCATACACTATGCAATAAAAATTACAAAATTATATATGATACCACTATGCTTGCTTATCTCTATAGCGCCATTGATACGCATTTTTAAATATCTATACGCCTTTAGAATTTTAGCATGTCTTAATTTTCATTAAATATTAATTACTTCATTTTATATACACCAACAAAAACCCCCTCACTACTATGCAAGTGAGAGGTTATGTTGATGTGCTTTATTTTCAACAATGTCATTAACACAATCATATTTCTGCTGTTAATGCACTGTACTATATTCAAACGCGCTATCGACTATTAATTTGAAGCTACAAAGGTACCGCATAATGGCAGCACATTAATTAACAATGCGCTAAACTTTAATGAGGCGCTGATTTGCTTGTCTTTAAAAGTCAACATAGCACTGATAATTCCTAAAATAGCCACTATACGTGGAATTGTCATGCTCGGATACTGCGGTATATGTAAGAAAGCACCAAGACCTGCTATCACACCACATACTAACGCAATATATAGAAATTGCTTCAAATCATTCACTCCTAAATTGTTATTACACTATTACACATAGCTAATCATCAATGTGAAATCACCTTCAAAGACACTATCCAAATCTTCAGAAGTCAAAATAAAGTTTGTACCAGTAGTCAGTTTGAAAATTTCACCATCGACAATCATTTGCCCTTCACCTTCCAACACTGTAACTAAACAGAACTCTCTAGGCTTCATATAATTTAACGTGCCAGAAATTTCCCATTTAACCAATGTAAAGAAATCATTCGATACAATGTGTGTACACTTATGGTTCTCAATAATTTCACTTTCAGGCAAAATATTAGGTAATGGTGCATTGTACTGAATAACGTCTAAAGCTTTTTCAATATTTAACGGTCTACCATTATATTGATTATCTTGACGATTGAAATCATAAAGTCTATATGTAATGTCTGACGATTGCATCGTTTCGTATGCTAGTATTCCTGAAGAAATAGTATGTACTGTTCCTGCTGGAATAAAATAGAATTCTCCAGGTTTTACTTTAATATATCTAAGTATCGACTCTATCGTTCCGTGTTGAACATGATTCGCAACTTCTTCTCTAGACTCTGCTAATGTCCCTATAACTATTTCTGCATCTTCTTCAGCATCTATAATATACCAACATTCAGATTTGCCATATTGCCCATTTTCATGTTCAAAAGCATAAGAATTATCAGGGTGCACATGAATAGAAAGTGATTCTCTTGCATCCACTATTTTAGTTAGAAGCGGAAAATCTTTGCTTGGGAAATCACCAAACAATTCACGATGTTCTGACCAAATACGGTCTAATGTTTGACCTTGATATGGTCCATTAATAATCTCGCTCGTACCATTTGGATGTGCTGACACACACCAACATTCCCCAGTTGTATCATTGTCTAATTGATATCCAAACTCACTTAGACGTTGACCGCCCCATAATTTTGTTTTTAAAATTGGTTGTAAAAATAATGGCATTGTTGCACCTCCATTGTGATTAAGTAAGCAATAGAACTCTGATGTTGTTGTTCCATTATATTTTGATTTTGTTCTCATTTATATCGTATTATAAACTTCCACATTTCAAATTAACTATTAGTGATTGTACCATATTTACTAACATTGCAGTACTGCCAATTAAAGCGCTTCACTTAAATTTACAGTACTTTAACATTTTTAAAATTTTATAGCATAGAGATTATATCTCTCTTACATTTGTACATATTTCTCTTTAAATTTACTCGCCCATTATACCAATTAATAAACAACTTTAATAGTTGTGCCATACATTGTTCAAATTCATTGTAAAACACATAGACAATACGTACTTATTCATACTTATAATTCATCATTATCAAAAAAATAACGAGTTACGAAAAAGTAACCCGCTTCAAATCATATTTACTATCCTTATTAATCCGTTTCATTTTCAAATTGAGTTAAAGCATCTTTAATGTCCTGGTCACCACTAATAATTTGAAACTCTTGGTGATTAAAATGATTGGATGTGACAATTTCTTTTAATACTGTCGCAACATCTTCTCTAGGAATTTCACCTTTACCTTCAAAATATTGTGCTGCTTCTATCTTTCCAGATCCTGCTGCATTTGTAAGTGCCCCTGGATGTAAAATTGTATAATTCAAACCTGAACGTCTTAAATAGTCATCAGCGTAATGTTTAGCAATTGTATATGGCTTTAAATCACCGCTATCATCAAAAGCCTGACGTCTCGAATCATATGTTGAAACCATGACATAGTGTTTAATATTAGCCTCTTTACTCGCAATCATTGATTTAACAGCACCATCTAAATCGACAATAATTGTTTTATCTGCACCCGTATTCCCTCCAGAACCTACTGAAAAGATAACTTTATCGAATGGTTTAAACGTCTCAGTTAAAGTCTCTATTGAATCATTTTCAACATCAACAAGAATTGCTTTCATACCTTGTGATTTTAACGCATTAAGTTGATCGGATTGCCTAACACCTGCAGTAAATGGTACATTTTCTTTTGCTAATTGTTGCACTAGTAACGAACCTACACCGCCATTAGCACCTATAACCAAAATATTCATTTACAACACTCTCCTATTTATTATTCCCTATGCCATACCACTTTATGAGATATGTAAAACTTGTTACAACTATAAAAATCAATTGACATACTACTGGGAACGTATTAAATTAATATATGAACAAATATTCATATGAAAGGATTGTCATATAATGTCAGAACAATATTCAGAAATAAATACAGATACATTAGAACGCGTAACTGAAATCTTCAAGGCATTAGGCGATTACAATCGAATACGTATCATGGAATTGTTATCAGTCAGTGAAGCAAGTGTTGGTCACATTTCACATCAATTGAATTTATCTCAATCAAATGTCTCGCACCAATTAAAATTACTTAAAAGTGTGCATCTTGTGAAAGCAAAACGACAAGGCCAATCAATGATTTATTCATTAGATGACATCCACGTAGCAACTATGTTAAAGCAAGCCATACATCACGCGAATCATCCTAAAGAAAGTGGGTTATAATATGTCTCATTCACATCATCATCATGACCATATGCATAGTCATGTAACTACAAATAATAAGAAAGTATTGTTTATATCGTTTTTAATAATCGGTCTATATATGTTTATCGAAATCATCGGCGGTCTCCTTGCTAACAGCTTGGCATTACTATCTGACGGTATCCATATGTTTAGCGACACATTCTCATTAGGTGTTGCTTTAATCGCATTTATATATGCTGAAAAGAATGCCACAACTACAAAAACATTTGGTTATAAACGTTTCGAAGTACTCGCAGCGTTATTTAACGGTGTAACGCTTTTTGTAATAAGTATTTTAATTGTTTTTGAAGCGATTAAACGTTTCTTTGTTCCTTCTGAAGTCCAATCTAAAGAAATGTTAATCATTAGTATTATTGGTTTAATTGTCAATATCGTTGTTGCATTCTTTATGTTTAAAGGCGGCGACACTTCACACAATTTAAATATGCGTGGTGCTTTTCTACATGTTATCGGAGACTTATTAGGTTCAGTTGGCGCCATTACTGCAGCTATTTTAATTTGGGCATTTGGATGGACAATCGCCGATCCTATCGCAAGTATTTTAGTTTCCGTTATTATTTTAAAAAGCGCTTGGGGTATCACAAAATCTTCAATTAACATTTTAATGGAAGGCACACCAAGTGATGTTGATATAGATGAAGTTATAGCTACTATTAAAAAGGATTCACGAATACAAAGTGTGCATGATTGCCATGTTTGGACAATTTCAAATGATATGAATGCATTAAGTTGTCATGTTGTTGTAGACCATACATTGACAATGAAAGAATGTGAATTATTATTAGAAAACATTGAGCATGATTTATTACATTTAAATATTCACCATATGACTATTCAATTAGAAACGCCTAATCACAAACATGATGAATCGATTATATGTTCAGGAACACATAGTCATTCACATAGCCACCATGCTCATCATCACGCGCATGTACATTAATAATTTTAACCTACTGCCATTGCATCGATTAAACTTTTCAATGGCAGTAGGTTTTTTATGTCTTTATGGCGACTTATTTGGTCTTTGATGATGCAATGTTTATTAACAAATTTTCAACTATTATTTCTTACATTAGTCATATTTTTGACAATTTACTATTATAATTCTCTAACTTTAGTCACTTTAATTAATTTTTATTAGATATTAATATGAAAATAACGTGTTTTTTGTTATTGTATTTATATGAAGAAAAGGAGGCACCACTTTGTTTACTTACTTTAAATCAGCATTTAAAAATGCTAAACCACAATTATTAATAACATTGATATATGCACTTATAGCATTTGCTGTAATTGCAGTTGTATATTTACTTGCTAATTTCCAGCTTGCTAAGTATGTACAAACTATTGCAATTTATTCACAATTTGGGCAAAAACCACCAGTAGATGCATATTTAAAAGTTATCGCTGTATTACTTATAGCAGCTGTAGTTTCACTGTTTGTTTTAGTTCAAATTTTTATCGGAATTACAAATGTTATGAAACGAGCAATGAGTCATGAAAAAGTAAAATTTACCGATTTATTTATTGCATTTAAAAAAGGTAATTATTTAAAGAGCGTTCTGATCGGCCTTGTATCTATAGCAATGATTATCGTTCTTTCACTTCTGACATCATTACTATACAAATTATTTTCTCCAGTATCAGAAATGATTATGAATTCAGTACAATCATCATATGCAGATAGTACACACCTGGTTGGTATTGCTATTACAACTCAAAGCATCATAATCATTGTTGTTTTATTGATTAAAGCAATTATTACTTGGTTATTGTTAATACCTATTTTCAACTTTATGACTAGTTTCGTTGAATCAACTAACGATAAAGTAAAAACACACTTAGCTAATGGATTTAAAGCAATGAAAAATGGTCAAAAAACATTTTTCAAATTTTTCATTGGAATACTATTATTAAACTTAGTTATTATTTTATTTAAAACACCTGTGGGTTACTTGATTTCATTTAATACGCAATCACTCTCTCAAAGTGTTGCAGAAAATATCATAAGAGTTTATACAGTAATAACAATCATTTTATTCGTTGTTATTCATGCAGTCATTTTAATGGGTATCGTTCAATATTACTTAAAACGTGGTCAAAAAATTACTAAAGATAAAGTAAAAACAGCTGACAAGAATAAAAAAGTTGTCACTGAACCAAAAAATACAAAAGTAGAAAATGATAAAGTGACAACATCTGTTGAAACGAAAACAGAAAAAGCACAAGATTCATTAAATGATAATACTACAAAAACAATGACTTCAGATAAACCAGAAGACAACCAACCAAAATAAATTTTAGAGCCCCTAACAACTTTAGTTGTTAGGGGCTCTTATGCAGTTGATGCGCAGCATCCAACTGTGTTCCTCTATTTTTCAACTTTAGTTGTTAGGGGCTTCTTTCTAAAATAACTAAGTGAATTATCTATATATGAAGAGGTCTCCAATACTTTTTATATAATTCGTGATTACATTCTATACTTTTAATTGTATTTTCTGCTGTATGGAAAGTTGGTTTTATTAATTCTGATTATGTTCAGAACTACAATTCATAAGAAAAATGTGTTAAAATATATTTGTAGTAAGTAGAAGCAAAAGATGAAAATCTTTAACTCTTGAAACACAAAAAGGGCAACACTCGGAAACATGTTACCCTAATGAGCCCGTTAAAAAGACGGTGACCTTATATTTTATTTAAAAATAGCCTTCAAAATGCCGGTCAAAGCGAATAGAAGGTTATTTTTTATGGTCTTGAGTACTAATCAATACTAAACCAATGATTGTTAATACAATCATCAGCATTTCAAAATCAGACATGCTAGTCCTTTCTAGGAGTAACAACTATAACCATAGGCATCACCCCTTTATTAAGAGATTAGCCACCATCTATCCAACTTGCTCAATAAATATTATAACATGCACACTTTTAAACAGTAATTCATAGTATAAGTTTTTTCATTTCTTAATCAACTCGATAAACAGTTGAGTGACATACCCTTGTCTAACTAGCTATTTCTTCCCCTGTTATCGTTTGTTCATCATATAAAAATTTAATTTCTCATTTTTTATTCTCTGATAAAGAAGAGCACCAACCTTTTCGGCTGATATGCTCCCTTCAAAATAGACATTGAAAAATGAAAACTTTGAAAGAGAAATCGTCAGTCTATTATTGATAAGTATTATCCTATCCTCGAAAAATTACTTTCAGACACAAGTGAACAAAAATTTTACTATAAGCGTATACTTTGGCAATATTCGAAGGAAAAACATGGATTAACCTATGCATATTATACATTTAGAGCTTATATACTTAAACATGATGAATTTACTCCTTATATTATGAAATGTTATCAATAGATGTCGCCTAAAGATACAACAAGATTCGAGACAAAACCTGATCATCAAGCACAGTTTGACTGGAAAGAAAGCATTAACTTTAAAACGAAAGATAATCAAAGGATTCCACTATATATAGGTGTGCTACTACTTTATTATTCTCGTTTTATAATCATGTATGACAATGAGTAAATCAAGTGATGCCTTATTTAATTCATTAACACAATCGTTTGAGCTAATAGAAGGTGTATATAATGAACTTGTAACGGATAACTTGAAAATAGTCATGTATAAGCCAAGAAAAGAAAGTACAAGTGGTCGAATAAATCGTAGATTTAAATAATTCGCTGATGGTTTTAAATTTCAAGTAAAACCTTGTATTTCCGGCCTCCCTAGAAAAAGATAAAGTTGAATCAATAACAAAAATATTAGATGAAATTAATGCTTACCAAGACGAATTGCATTTGGAAGAGATTCCTAAGTTTTTTTAATCTTAATGAACGATTTAACTACTAAGTTCATACTAGTACAGGTAAATTGCCTATTACTGCCTAAGAGAAAGAAAAAATTTTCTTACAACCACTACAGAATGTGAATGTAAAAAACTCATATAAAGTGAAACATATCTTACTTATGGAATGAAATGTTTGATTATCCCAAAATCACAAATGCGATTTTGGAGTTGTTAGGGGCTCTAACGCAAATACACTCCTACTTAAAATAACGGTAGTTGTTATAGTATACTTAAATGCATAAACCATATAAAAGGTGATGCTAATATGACATACGGTTCAATTGTAGCTATACTCTGTGCCCTATTTGTGATTTTCTTCATTCCATATATGGAGAAGAAAGACAAAAAGAAGAAATAACACTAGTATCTGGATTACTAGCATACAAAGGAGCAGTAAGACATTTTCTAATAGAAAATAACTTTACTGCTCCTTTGTAAATTACTCTTCAACTATTGTAAATTAAATAATAAATAACTGCCGATGTTATTAATCAGCTAAAAAATGCTTTGCTAAATATTTTGCTGCGCCATCCTCTTCATTCGTATAAGCCGTTACATCTGAAGTTAATGCTTGGATTTCAGGACGTGCATTTTTCATAGCGACTGTGTAATGGCCAAATTCAAACATTGCTCTATCATTGTCGCTATCTCCAATAACTAACGTTTCTTTTTGATTGATGCCAAAATGTTCAATCATTTCTTTAATGCCTGTACCTTTATCAGTTTGATAAGCCATTGTTTCCGCATTAAATCTTGATGAATTTGAAACACTAATCTGTAGTTGCACATGATTTTGCTTTAATTCATCTCTAAATGCTGTTATTTTTTCTAAATTAGAACTGAACAGATAAATTTTTGAATATTCACCTTCAGGAAACTTAGTTACCCAATCTATCTTACCAGCAAGCGCATCTTGTCTTGAAGACCATTCACTATGACTTACGCCATTAATAGGATCTTGACTACGAATCATATCTCGCATCCATGTTTCATCTTCTTTTAAAGAAACTCTATTACCTTCAAAAGGAAATACCTCATAATAAATTTGTTGGCGCTTAGCTAAATTAATAATTTGTTGCACTTGAGCCAATGATAAACCATGTTTGAAGATAATTTCTCCATCTACTTCTCCAATGGTTCCATTTGAACTAATGATGCCATTTACCGCAAAATCTTCAGGTACAAGTTGATGTATTTCAGAATGCGAACGTCCAGTCGCTAAAAATACTTTATATCCTTTCTCTCTCAATCGATTAATGACATCTTTCGTATACGTTGATGCTTGATTATTTTCATGTAAAATTGTACCATCCATGTCCAAAAATATTGCTTTTACGTTATCCATATTGCCCTCCACTGTCAATTTTAGCTTAATTAAATTTTGTCATTATTAGTTAGTATTTGCAAAATATTTACTCTAACATCGCCATAGAAAATCGATTATTCCATCTTTGAACTGCTACATTTTTCTGGAAAAATCGTGACATGTTTTCAGATGTCAAAATATCATCTATTAACCCTTGTTGTACACTTTCCCCATCTTTTAATAGCAAAATTTTAGTAAAGTTACCAGTAATTTCTTCAATAAAGTGCGTCACATAAATCATCGCAAGCGTTGGATATGAATCTGACAATGAGTCAAGTATACTTAACAACGATTCTCGTGCAATAAAGTCTAAACCAGCTGCTGGCTCATCTAAAATTAAAACCTGGGGTTGCCCCATTAAAGCTCGCGCAATCATCACTCGTTGTTTTTCACCGGTAGATAAATAACCAATATATTGTTGTGCTTTAGCAGACATTCCAACTAATTTAAGTAATTGATGTGCTTCATTACGTACCTCATCATCAATATCTTGATAAACACCAATTGATTTAAAAGCACCGCTTATCACTACATCGATTACTCTTTCACCCTCTTGAAACTTTTCCAGTAAACTATGAGATACAAAACCTATATGTTGTCGTACAGTTTCTGTAGAATACCCTACCTTGCCGGGCATTTTACCAAATAGATTAACATAGCCAGTTGTCGCAGGCTCATACGCATTTAAAATATTTAGAAGTGTTGTCTTGCCAGCACCATTTAAACCATATAGAATCCATTTATCACCTTCATTAATTTGCCAAGAAATATTTTTTAAAATTGTTTTTCCTTGCTTCATTCGCCCAACTTGATCTAATTGAATTAACATGCGATGTCACCCCTTTATTGCTACTCCATACTTCTCATAAAATCATATTAACATATCACTCTTAATTGTCAGACTATTTAAATAAATAAACTACTTCATTTTTACGCATTTCTGCCGAATTAAGATGAAGTAAACGCTAAGTCGACCTAAAAAAGCACCCTTTTAGTCGATTAATCTAAAAGGGTGCCATATACTTTAATTTTAATACATGATTGATTCTAAAAAAGTGAATTATTCCACAGTAACTGATTTAGCAAGGTTACGTGGTTTATCAACATCTAAATCTCTGTGTAATGCTGCATAGTATGAAATTAATTGTAATGTAACAACTGATACTAATGGCGTTAATAATTCATGTACATGAGGAATGACATAAGTGTCGCCTTCTTTTTCAAGGCCCTCCATAGAAATAATACATGGGTGTGCTCCACGTGCTACTACCTCTTTAACATTACCACGAATTGATAAATTAACTTTCTCTTGTGTTGCTAAACCTACAACTGGTGTACCTTCTTCGATTAAGGCAATTGTACCGTGTTTAAGTTCTCCACCTGCAAAACCTTCAGCTTGAATGTAAGAGATTTCTTTAAGTTTTAACGCACCTTCTAAACTTACGTTATAGTCAATAGTACGTCCGATAAAGAATGCATTGCGTGTTGTTTCTAAGAAATCTGTAGCAATTTGTTCCATGATTGGTGCATCGTCAACAATCGCTTCAATTGCTGTTGTTACTTTTGCTAATTCTCTCAATAAATCAATATCTGCTTCACGACCGTGCTCTTTTGCAACGATTTGAGACAAGATTGATAATACTGCAATTTGTGCAGTATATGCTTTTGTAGATGCAACTGCGATTTCAGGACCCGCGTGTAATAACAATGTGTGGTCTGCTTCACGTGATAAAGTTGAACCTGCAACATTAGTGATTGTTAATGATTTATGACCTAATTTATTAGTTTCAACTAATACGGCGCGGCTATCTGCAGTTTCACCTGATTGAGAAATATAAACGAACAAAGGTTTTTCAGATAATAATGGCATGTTGTAGACAAACTCAGATGCAACGTGTACTTCAGTTGGTACGCCAGCCCATTTTTCTAAAAATTCTTTACCTACTAAACCTGCATGGTAGCTTGTACCTGCTGCAATAACGTAAATGCGGTCTGCTTCTTTAACATCATTAATGATGTCTTGATCAATTTTCAAGTTACCTTCTGCATCTTGATATTCTTGAATAATACGACGCATTACTGCTGGTTGTTCATGAATTTCTTTTAACATGTAGTGTGCATAAACACCTTTTTCAGCATCTGATGCATCAATTTCAGCAATATATGAATCACGTTCTACAACGTTTCCATCTGCATCTTTAATAATAACTTCATCTTTTTTAACAATAACGATTTCATGGTCATGGATTTCTTTATATTCGCTTGTCACTTGTAACATTGCAAGTGCGTCTGATGCGATAACATTGAAACCTTCACCAACACCTAATAATAATGGTGATTTATTTTTAGCAACATAGATTGTGTCTTTGTCTTCAGCATCTAATAAACCTAATGCATATGAACCATGTAATAATGACACAACTTTTGTAAATGCTTCCTCAGTTGAAAGTCCTTGATTTGAAAAGTATTCAACTAATTGAACGATAACTTCTGTATCTGTTTCTGAAATGAATGATACACCTTGTAAGTATTCACCTTTTAACTCTTCATAGTTTTCAATAACACCGTTATGAACTAGAGTAAAACGGCCATTTGATGATTGATGTGGATGAGAGTTTTCATGATTCGGTACACCGTGTGTTGCCCAACGTGTGTGACCGATTCCAACAGGACCATCAAAATCGCTACTATCAGCAACTTTACGTAATTCTGCAATACGACCTTTTTCTTTGAATACAGTTGTATTATCATCATTTACTACTGCGATACCTGCAGAGTCATAACCTCTGTATTCTAATTTTTCTAAACCTTTTAATAATAATTCTTTGGCATTATCATAGCCAATATAACCAACAATTCCACACATAACGACATTTTCCTCCATATTGGAATAGTACGCGTAAATTATGATTTATTGCCGATAATTTAGATTGACAATCTGCTTTCATAATATAAATAGGAACATGCTATCATCGCATTCATCCATAACAAATTAAGCATAGTTATTTTTACAACTATGCAAATTGCTCACACTGTACTTTCCATATTAATATTTTTTATATTCAATTTCTGGCGATCTTATTAACTTTGTCCATTAAGTCACCCTAATGTTTTACTTAATAAGCTAACGAATGAGCCACATCCGGGATAGCATCCGCCGATCTATTCGATCACTATCCTCCTCGTCTACAAATACATATTTTGCACTCTATAAAGGCCACTCATATATTAACCTTTAATCTTCAAATACAAATATTTATTTGCACAGGCGCTTTAACTGTACTGCCGAACTTTCCCCCTTTCCATTAATCATTATTGTACAACGGTGTTGTTTTGTTTTGCAAATATTTTCACAATAAAATTTTAAAAATCCTAAAACAATTTTTTGTTTTACTTTTTCAAAATATCTACGCAGTCACATTGATGACACTTTATTTAATTTTGTCACATTTATTTTGACAAAGTTGATTTTTGTTTATATTGAGGATTGCGTTATGGCTCTTTACACTAAAGATAGTCACATACATTAAAAAAGAGGTGTAAATATGTCGCAAACTGAAGAGAAAAAAGGAATTGGTCGTCGCGTTCAAGCATTCGGATCATTTTTGAGTAGTATGATTATGCCAAACATTGGTGCATTCATCGCTTGGGGTTTCATCGCGGCCATTTTTATAGATAATGGTTGGTTCCCGAATAAAGATTTAGCTACGTTGGCTGGTCCAATGATTACTTATTTAATCCCACTATTGATTGCATTTAGTGGCGGTCGTTTAATTTATGATTTACGTGGTGGTATTATCGCTGCAACGGCAACTATGGGGGTCATCGTTGCATTACCTGATACACCAATGTTACTTGGAGCTATGATTATGGGTCCTTTAGTTGGTTGGTTAATGAAAAAGACTGACCAATTGATCCAACCTAGAACACCACAAGGTTTTGAAATGCTATTTAATAATTTTTCAGCTGGTATTTTAGGATTTATCATGACAATTGCAGGATTTAAAATTTTAGCACCACTTATGAAATTTATCATGCATATTTTATCAGTGGCAGTTGAAGCATTAGTACATGCACACCTACTTCCACTTGTAAGTATTTTAGTAGAGCCTGCAAAAATTGTATTTTTAAACAATGCGATTAACCATGGTGTATTCACACCGCTTGGTGCAGATCAAGCTGCAAAAGCTGGTCAATCTATTTTATACACAATTGAATCTAACCCTGGACCAGGTTTAGGAATTTTACTTGCATATATGATTTTTGGGAAAGGTACTGCAAAAGCAACTTCATATGGTGCTGGAATTATCCACTTCTTCGGTGGTATTCATGAAATTTATTTCCCATATGTATTAATGCGTCCTTTATTATTCATCGCTGTTATTTTAGGCGGAATGACTGGTGTTGCAACTTATCAAGCAACAGGATTTGGATTTAAAAGTCCCGCGTCACCTGGTTCATTTATAGTTTACTGTTTAAATGCACCTAGAGGTGAATTCTTGCACATGTTACTCGGTGTCTTCCTTGCTACACTTGTATCATTTGTCGTAGCAGCTTTAATTATGAAGTTCACTAAAGAACCTAAACAAGATTTAGAAGCTGCAACTGCTCAAATGGAAACTACTAAAGGTAAAAAATCTAGTGTTGCATCTAAGTTAGTATCTTCTGATAAAAATGTTAATACAGAAGAAAATGCTAGTGGTAATGTTAGTGAAACATCTTCATTAGATGATGATCCTGAAGCGCTATTGGATAATTACAACACTGAAGATGTTGATGCACACAATTACAATAATATAAATCATGTTATTTTTGCCTGCGATGCGGGTATGGGTTCTAGTGCAATGGGTGCAAGCATGTTACGTAATAAATTTAAAAAAGCGGGCATTAATGATATTACAGTTACAAATACTGCAATTAATCAATTGCCAAAAGATGCTCAATTAGTTATCACTCAAAAAAAACTAACTGATCGTGCAATTAAACAAACACCAAATGCCATCCATATTTCAGTGGATAATTTCCTTAATTCACCAAGATATGAAGAACTTTTAAATAATCTAAAAAAAGATGATCAAGCATAATAATTAAATAAATTAAAAAATGGAGGATACCGCCATGTTATTGAGTACACGTGAAAAAGAAATGATAGCCCTATTGATTAAGTACCACGGTCAATATATCACTATACACGACATTGCTCAGCAACTTGCGGTGTCCTCTCGTACTATTCACCGTGAATTAAAAGGTGTTGAAGCATATTTAACTTCATTTTCATTAACTTTAGAACGCGCAAACAAAAAAGGGCTACGCATTACTGGCGCAGATTCTGATTTAAACGATTTGAAGCAATCGATTGCACAACATCAAACCATTGACTTATCTGTTGAAGAGCAGAAAGTAATTATTATATACGCTTTGATACAAGCCAAGGAGCCAGTTAAACAATATAGTTTAGCGCAAGAAATTGGCGTTTCTGTCCAGACTTTAGCAAAGATGTTAGATGATTTAGAGCTCGATTTAAATAAGTACCAACTATCTTTATCTCGAAAGCGTGGCGAAGGTATTTACTTGGTAGGTACTGAATCAAAGAAACGTGAATTTTTAAGTCAATTAATGGTGAATAACTTAAATAGTACTAGCGTTTATTCAGTAATTGAAAATCATTTTGTCTTTCATTCATTAAATCAAATCCACAAAGACTTTGTTGACTTAGAGCGTATTTTTAATGTTGAAAGACTATTAATGGACTACCTAAGTGCCTTACCCTACCAACTTACCGAATCAAGTTATTTAACTTTAACTGTCCATATCGTGCTATCCATTTCACGTATAAAAAATGGAGAGTATGTCGCATTAAACGATGATATTTATGATTCTGTACAAAACACATTTGAACACAAAGTAGCAAGCGAACTTGCTGATAAACTTGGTCAAATATATGACGTCACGTTTAATCTGGCAGAAATTGCTTTCATTACTATCCATTTACGTGGTGCTAAACGAAAAAATCTTAATGATACATCATTAAATAATCGTTGTGAAGAAAACAAAATTAAAGCGTTTGTTAAAAAAGTAGAAATGATTTCAGGTATGACATTTGCAGATTTGGATACTTTAGTAGATGGACTGACGCTACACCTTAATCCTGCAATCAATCGTTTGCAAGCTAATATCGAGACCTATAATCCGTTAACAGACATGATTAAGTTCAAATATCCAAGACTGTTTGAAAATGTAAGATTAGCTTTAAATGATTGTTGGCCTGATTTGATTTTTCCAGAGAGTGAAATTGCTTTTATAGTTTTACACTTTGGTGGCTCGATTAAAAACCAAGGTAATCGATTTTTAAACATATTAGTCGTTTGCAGCAGTGGTATGGGAACTAGCCGTCTATTATCAACTCGTCTAGAACAAGTTTTTAGTGAGATTGAGCGTATTACACAAGCATCAGTCAGCGATTTGAAGTCACTAGATTTAAGTCAATATGATGGCATTATTTCTACTGTGAATTTAGACATAGACTCCCCCTATTTAACGGTAAACCCATTATTACCAGATAGTGATATCAGTTATGTCGCACAGTTTTTAAATACAAAGTCTACGTTCCAAGAGACGCGCGATAAATCATCAAACATGATTGATAAGGATGATGTTCATATTGAAACGAAAGATATTGATGGCAACACATCTTTTGAAAATGAACAAACTTCATACTTAACTTCAGTTTTCGAAAAACATTTAAGTGACGAAAAATCAGAACAATTAATGCATCATATGCGTTCGGGTTTAACTTTGCTTGATTCAGTGAAAATAGTTAGTACCGAAGTTAAACAGTGGCAAACATATATCGCAGATTATCTATATCAATGCGATGTAATAAACGATCCAACGTCATTCGCTGAACTACTAGAGCAACGATTGATTGACAATCCAGGATGGATATTAAGTCCATATCCTGTTGCAATACCACACCTAAGAGACAATATGATTAAACACCCTATGATTCTAATCACAGTTTTAGAAGAACCGTTAACATTGCCTAGTATTCAAAATGACAATCAAACAATTAAATATATGATTTCCATGTTTATTCCTGACAATGATTTTATGGCATCACTGATAAGTGACTTGTCCGAATTTTTAAGTTTGAAATTAGAATCTATTGATACTTTTATGGAAAATCCACAGGAACTTGAAACATTATTAAGAAACAAATTTTTAGAACGAATTAAAAAACAATTTATTTAGGAGTGTACAAAATGAGCGAATTATTTAGTAATGACAATATCTTTTTAAATGTAAATGTTAACAGCCAAAATGAAGCAATTGAAAAAGCAGGTAAAGCCTTAGTTGATAGTGGTGCTGTAACAGATGCTTATATTCAAGCAATGAAAGATCGTGAGCAAGTCGTATCAACATTTATGGGAAATGGCTTAGCAATTCCTCATGGCACAGATGAAGCTAAAACAAATGTGATTCACTCAGGTTTAACATTATTACAAATCCCTGAAGGCATTGACTGGGATGGCGAAGTAGTTAAAGTTGTCGTGGGAATCGCTGGTAAAGATGGCGAACATTTAGACTTGTTATCTAAAATTGCAATTACATTTAGCGAAGAAGGAAATGTAGACCGTATCGTTCAAGCAAAATCTGCAGAAGAAATTAAACAAGTTTTCGAGGAGGCAGATGCATAATGAAAGCAGTTCATTTTGGTGCTGGTAATATAGGTCGTGGATTTATTGGATATATTCTAGCAGATAACAATGTAAAAGTAACATTTGCAGATGTAAATGAAGAAATCATTAATGCATTAGCTACTGGACATCAATATGATGTTATTTTAGCTGATGAGTCTAAAACAACAACACGTGTAAATAATGTTGCAGCGATTAACTCAATGCAACCTTCTGAAGAATTGAAACAAGCAATTTTAGAAGCAGATATTATTACAACAGCTGTTGGTGTTAATATACTACCTATTATTGCTAAATCTTTTGCGCCTTTCTTAAAAGAAAAAACAAACCATGTTAATATTGTTGCTTGTGAGAATGCTATTATGGCAACTGATACATTGAAAAAAGCGGTACTTGATATTACTGGACCTCTTGGTAACAATATTCATTTTGCTAACTCAGCAGTTGATAGAATTGTACCATTACAAAAGAATGAAAATATATTAGACGTTATGGTTGAGCCATTTTATGAATGGGTTGTTGAAAAAGATGCATGGTATGGTCCAGAACTAAACCATATTAAATATGTTGATGATTTAACACCATATATTGAGCGTAAATTATTAACTGTGAATACAGGACATGCATATTTAGCGTATGCTGGAAAATTTGCTGGTAAAGCTACAGTTTTAGACGCTGTAAAAGATAGTTCAATTGAAGCTGGCTTACGCCGTGTTTTAGCTGAAACAAGTCAATATATTACTAATGAATTTGATTTTACTGAAGCGGAACAAGCTGGTTATGTTGAAAAAATAATAGACCGTTTCAACGATTCTTATTTATCTGATGAAGTAACACGTGTCGGACGAGGTACGTTACGTAAAATTGGCCCTAAAGATAGAATTATAAAACCATTAGCATATCTTTATAATAAAGATTTAGAACGCACTGGTTTATTAAATACAGCTGCATTGTTATTGAAGTATGATGATACAGCAGACCAAGAAACTGTTGAGAAAAATAATTACATTAAAGAACACGGTTTAAAAGCGTTCTTAAGCGAATATGCTAAAGTTGACGATGGCTTAGCCGATGAAATAATTGAAGCTTACAATTCACTTTCATAATTTATTGAGCTTTGTTTGAAACTATAATTTTCCAACGTTATTCGTTAACAATCAGTAATAATGTAGTAGTTCCGTTGAATTAACAATATTACATTTCTGAACATAAAAAATACTCCCTTCAACATAGACACTTAACTTGTGTTATGTATGAAAGGAGTATTTTTGCGTTAATAATTTGTTTTATTTTCGAGCCACAGCCACCTATTCAATGGCTATTGGTCATTACTAAAACAAATTCATATTAACTGTTAGACTT
This sequence comes from Staphylococcus sp. FSL W8-0305, assembly GCF_037966415.1. Taxonomy (NCBI): domain Bacteria; kingdom Bacillati; phylum Bacillota; class Bacilli; order Caryophanales; family Staphylococcaceae; genus Staphylococcus; species Staphylococcus sp. FSL W8-0305. The sequence goes on along the minus strand of NZ_CP150198.1, from coordinate 2,614,527 downwards.
GGTTACTTAGTAAGGAATATTTCCCTATGAAATAACTAGATGTTCACATTCTTAAATAAATTTTATTCTTCAGTTTGTTGGTCTTTCTTAGTGAATCTTCTAATTAAGAATGCCATACCTGCACCTAGAGCTAATTCAACATATGGTAAATCGTCATTATGTGACATACCAGTATCTGGTAAAGTTTTAGCTTGTTGTTTTGCTTTATTTTCTTTACCTTGTTGCGCTGATGTTGCCTTAGCTTGGTGTTTGTCAGTGTTAGTTACTTTAAGCATATCTTGATTAGCACTATTGCTTCCATTTGAAACTGTAGCTGGAGATGCATTGGCACCGTCGTTTTGCGTAGCTTTATTGTTTACATCTGCAGTTGCACCAATTGCTGCTTGATTATCTTTTTTATCTGATGTTGCCATGTCAGCCTTTTGACTATCCTCAGTCGAAGTCGCTTTATCTTTTGCTTCTGACGGTTTAGATGTTGATGGTTTATTCGATACATCAGTATCAACGTTGCCTTCAGATTTATCTGCTTCGTTAGATGCAACGTTAGTTTCAGACTTAAGTTGTCCAGCATCTGTTTGATTTGTCGTACTTTCTTTTTTATCTTTCTCTGTATTAGAAGGTACTTTTGGTTCTGTAATGTCTGCTGAAGGCAATGTTTCAGTTGTTGATTCAACCATACTTTGATTTGTTGAATCTCTACCATCTTTTTCATCCTTAGCTTTATTTTCAGATTTTGGTTGTGCAACCTTGCCATTAGTTGATTGAGATTCAGCACTATTATTTACTTCAGCATTTTGTTTTGAATCATTTACAGATGCATTATCTTTGCTATCAGCAGATGATGCTGCACCTGTGCTCGCATTTGTTGTTGGAACCGTTGCTGTTGATCCTGTTGGTGCGTTCTCGTTTGTTGCAGTTGTACTATTGTTATTTCTTGCGCTTTCTGCTGGCGTTGCATTATCTGTTTCTGTTGCAGATTTATCAGTTGTGCCGTTATTAGTTGATTCTACTTCTGATTTATCACTTGTACCATTACCCGTTGCCGAATTGTCTGTTGATGTTGCTGTTGTTCCACCAGTTGCCGCATCATTATGATTATTTGTCGTTGTTGAAGACGTATCTGCATTGGCATTATCTGTTGACTCAGTTACATTAGGTTGTCCAGTATTTTCTGGTGTTGCATTAGCATTTGGATCCTTCTGAGGTACAATCGCTTCAATTGCAGGTATCGTTACATTTTGTAATTCATCAACTTCTGTATTTGTTTGCGTTTTATCTAATTTATCAGCAAATCTGTCAAAATATCTACCTAAATCTGTACGTGCAATTTCTTTCGCCGATGCATCTGCATCTGCATTTTCAATTATTTCTATTTGCTTGTTAACCACTTCTCTAATTGCTTCCAAAGCATTTTTCTTAACTACTGGATTAATACGTTGTGCTTTAAGTTGTTCAAGCGCACTATTTTTGACAGTAGCGATTTCTGCATTTGTAGTTTGATCAGAAATATCTTCAGTTGCTTTTGATAAAATGTCTTCTAATGCATTCGTAAACGCTTCTTTTTCTTCAGTTGTAGCATCAGCGTCGACATTTACTCCTGCTTCAATCTGGTGTGCAGTTTCTAATTCTTCGATAGCTTTTTGTTTTTCTGTTGAGTCAATTTGAATGTTATCAAACGCCTCAAGTCCTTGAGCTTTCGCTTTTTCAACTTCAGCAGTTGTTGTTGCATCAGTAATACCTTGTTTAGCTTGATCTGTAATTTGTTTAATCGTTGCTAATGCAGCCGTTTTTTCTTCAGCAGTTAACTGGTCACTTTGGTCTATAGACTCTTTCGTTTCCTGTGCTTTAGCATCAATCGCTTGGTTTGCTTTAGGTTTAACAGTAGCATCTACTTGAACTGCATCAATTGTCGCTTTACCTTGTGTTAATGCATCATCAACATCACTATTATCCACACCATTATTAATGCTTTCTAATGCAGTTTGAACATTTTGGTCAACTTGCTTAATTGCTTGTTGTTTTTCATCTTGTGTTGCATTAGTGTCAGCTAAAATATTATTTTTCTTCTGATCTGCATAGGCATATAAATCTGTTGTAGCCGATTCTTTTTTACCGGTTGGAATTGTGTAATCGTTAATATTATCTAAGTCATTATGAATTTGAACTTCAATGTCATCTTTAGAAGTAGCTTGATTAACATTTTGATCCGCTGTTTGTTTTAATTCAGCAAGTTTTTGTTTCGCTTCAGCAATTTCACTTGAAGTCGATGCGTTAGAGTTATCCGCTTCGTTCACTTTAGCGTTATATGCATCTGCAATTTTAGCTAAAGCATCTTTTTTGTACTCACTAAATGTTTTAACTGCATTAATTTTAGCTTTCCCTTCTTTAACCGCATTATCAACATATTCATTTGTTGATGATTGATCAATATTTGTTTTCGCTTGATTTAACGCTGCATCAACTTCTTGTTTTGCATCATTAATTTCTTGTTGTGACGCATTTGGTGTTTGTTCAATTTGTGTTTTCTTATCAGCTGCAGCTTGATCTAATTCTGTTTTACCTGCTGGTTTCTTAACAGGATTTGCATGAAGTTGTTGAACTTTTTGTACTGCTGTATCTTTAGCAGTAGTTACATCACCTGTAGTAGTTGCTGCATTAATATTATTTAAACCTTCTTCATATGCTGCTCTAACTGGTTCTATATCTTTTCCTTTTTCTTCATTTGTAGTCGTATTATCATTAAGGATTTCAGTTATTTTATTTTGCATTTCATTTAGCAATTCCGCTCTTGCATTCGTTTTAACATCTGTTGATGCTTGAATTGGGTCAATTGCTTGAATTGCATTATCTTTTGCAGTGTTTACATCATCGATTGACTTTGCATTTTCAATATTTTGATTACCTTGCGTTAATTGTGCATCTACTTGTTGATTTGCTTGTTCTTTTTCTTCAGTAGTCGCATCTGCAGTTTGTGCAATAAGTGCTTTTTGTTCCTTTGCTTTTGTTGCTAATTCATCTTTAGCTACATCTTTAATTGTCGTATCAGCAGTAATACCTTGAATGTCAGCAACTGCTTGATCTTTAATTTGTGTAACATCGTTAGTCGTTTGCGCATTTAAAATATCTTGATATGCTTTTTCTTTAGCTTTAGAAACTAAATCTTTTGCTGCATTTTTCTCTTCAGTCGTTGCACCTGTAGTATTATCAATTGCTTGATTTTGAGTTGTCACAGCTTGATCTACTTCATTTTTCGCATTCGATTTAACTGCTGTTGCTGGTTGTGTACTTTGAATCGAATTTTTACCTGCATCTTTAGCAGTGTCTACACCATTATTGTCAGTTGCAGCTGTAATGTTATTTTTCGCGTCTGTAACTGCTGTTGCTAGTTGTTGAATCGCCGCTTCTTTTTCTTCATTTGTTGCGTTTTGATCGTTATTAATAACCGCTGTTTGTGCTGCTTGTAATTGATCGATCTCATCTTTCGCTGCTTGTTTCTTCATAACTTTTGGTGTTACAGCGTTAATTGCCGCTTCTGCATTAGTTTTTGCCTCATCTACTTCTGCATTTGTTGTAGCTGCTGTGATGGCTTGATTTGCTTTAGCATTTTCAGTATTAGCTTCAGTTTCTGCTGCTTGTTTCTCTTCATCTGTTGCATCTGGCGTAGCTTGAATTGCTTGTAACTTGTTATTTAATATTGTAGTGATTTCATTACGTGCTGTAGCTTTTTTATTAACAGTTGGTGTCACTTGATCAATACTAGCTTCACCTGTTGTCTTCGCTTGATCAACTTCATTTTGACTATTAGCAGTCTCAATGTGGTTGTTTGCTTCTGTTACTGCATTATCTACGTTCGCATTAGCCGCTGCAATTTCTTCTGCTGTAATCTCTTGCGTTTGAGCAATGGCTGCTTTACGTTCATTCGCTTTCGTAGCAATGGCTTGTTTCGCATCATCTTTCGTTGTTGTCGCTGGTTGAATTGCTTCAATTTTAGCAATTTCTGCATTCTTAGCCGCTTCAACTTCTGCATTTGAATGTGCACCATCTATTGCTGTATCAGCTGTCGTTTTTTCTGTTTGAACTTGTTGTTTCGCTGCTGTTTTCTCTTCTGTTGTTGCACCGTTATTAGCATCAATTGCTGTTTCTTGCGCTTGTACTTTATCTGCAATTGCTTGTTTCGCTTGAGGTTTAACATTTGCATCAGGTGTAATGGCTGCGATTGTAGCTTCATTTGTAGTTTTTGCATTATCCACATCATTGTTTGCTGCGGCATTATCAATATCAGCGTTTGCATTAACTACTGCTTGATCCACTTTATCTTTCGCTGCTTGTTGTTCTTCAGTAGTCGAATCATTCATTGCTTCGATTGCAGTTTTACGTTCACTTGCTTTTTGAGCGATTTCTGCTTTAGCATCCGATTTCTTAGTAGTGGCAGCTTGAACTTGATTAATTGCAGCAATACCATTGTCTTTAGCTGTCGTTACAGCACTGTTTGTATTTGCAGCATCAAGATTCGTTCTTGCCTCTTGTTTTTTTGCATCTAATTGCGTATATGCCGCTTCTTTTTCTTCTGTTGTTGAAGTGTTACTATTTTGGATTTCTTGTTTACGTGTATTATATGCGTTGTCTACTTCTCTATCCGCTGCAGGTTTAACTCTAGCTTGTGTTTGAATGGCATTGATTTTATCTAATACTTTTGCTTTAGTATCAGCCACTTCCTGTTTTGATTTAACAACTTGGATGTCATGTAAACCTTCTGTTTGAGCTGCATCTACTGCTGCATCAGCTTCTGCTACTTCTTCATCAGTTGCATTTGAAACTGTAGCATTTTGAGCTTTTCTAGCTGTAGCAGCTTGTTTAACTTCATTATAGGCATCCATTTTTGTTTGCGTAGAGTCCGTAATATTCTCAATTTTGAATATTTCTTCGTTTTTAACTCTATCTAAATCTTGTGCAGTCGTTGTCGCTTCAATTGCTTTAACACCTGAAACTTTAGCTGCATTAATACGTTCAATCGCTTCCGCTACCTCTTCATTTGTTGTATCAGGATTTAAAGGTGCTTGATCAATTTGTGCTTGAACAACTTCGTCAAATTCTTCAAGAGCTGCTGCTTTAGCTGTTGTAGCAGGTGCAGTTTGATTAATATCATTGATCGCTTTTGTTTTAATGGCTTCTACTTGTGCATTTGTTGTTGCTGCATCAATATCTTTAATTGCCTTTGTTTCAATTTTACCAATTTTATCATTTGCTACATCTTTTTCATCTTGTAATGATGCATTTGACTTTTTAATTTGTTGTTTACGAGTTGTAACTGCTTGGATAATATCTTGTTTCGCTTGAGGTTTAACTGTTGGTGTAATCACATCTTGTTCCAACACTGCGATACCATTATCTTTTTCAGTTGTGACACCTTGTGCTGTTGTTTGTTTATTAATTTCTGCGATTGCATTATTTTTATCATTGTTAATTTTAGTCACAAGCGCTGCAACTTCATCTTGCGTAACTTTTTTACTTTGTTGTGCTGCTGTAACCTTTTCTTGAGCTTTAGCATCTAATTCAGAAATTGCTGCTTGATTATCAATTAATGCAGCTTGTAATTTAGTTACTAAACCATCAATATCCGCTTGAGATGCACGATTTGCAGTTTCAACATGATTCGCATCTTCATTTAAAATAGTGTCTGCTTGTTGTTTAAGTTTATTGTATTCTGCAATTGATGCTGTTGTGTAATGACTATCATCAACTTGTGAGTTAACTTGTTGTTGCAACGCATCTTTGTTCATTTCAACTGCTACTGAAAATGGATCTGCAGTTAGTGTAACTTCTGGTTGCGCATTATTAATTACAACATCTGAAGCAGTACGATATGTTAATTTTTCATTAAAATCAATATTTTTAGGTGTATCAATATTCGCAACATTAACTTTATATGATAATTTTAAAGATTTATCTGGGAATAACACTTCTTTCGTATGTGTACCACGTGCTGTTGTCACACCTTGGCTTGTAAATGTAACTTTATTTGCATTTTGATCATAATTGACAGTCATATTTTTCAATACTGTACTGTCTTCATTACCATTAGGGAATGTTGTAGTTAATGAATCATTAACGTAAGTTACACCTTGTGGTAATGTTACTTCATATTTAAATTGATCTGCTTTCAATGAAGCACCAAAATTACCATTGTTACCGATTTCAGTATTAATAGTATATTCTTTATTGTTAGTTGCTTTCGGTGCTAAATCTCTATTTTTGACATATAAATGTGATCCTGAGAATAGACCTACATTATCAATGAATGAATAGTATTTATAACCATCTTTATTTGTTGTAATTCTTGAAGCATCAGCAACTGCTGTATTGTCAGGAATAAATTCTAAATCTAAACGATCAGCATCTGTTGGTACTTTAAATAAGTGTGCAGTACCAGTCTTAGCTACATTTACAGTTGCTAATTCAGTATTTTTCTTAGCATCTTTAATAACTAAATTTGTTGCACCTTGCTTACTATTCGTTTGCATAGTAGTAAAGTTGATAATTAATTCTGAATCTGGTTTTACATTAACAGTTTTTGAAATACCGTTAAAGTTACCGTGATCTGTAGAATCATTTGCATTCACACGACCTAATGCAGCTACATTCCCTCTAGCTTGGTAGTTTTGAGGGTTATTCTTATCAAACATATCGCTTCGTCTTAATTCTGAGTTAACGAAACCAATCTTACCGTTGTTAATTAATGAATAACCATTTACTTTATCTGTAACAGTTACAGTTGGATCCTGTCTATTCTCATCTGTTGATATGGCAGGATCATCAAACGTTAATGTTGTATTAATACTGCCTTCACCAGTATTGCTAGCATTTGGATCTTGAGTTTGTGCGTTTGCTGCTACAGGTGCTGCTGGTTGTGCTGCTGGTTGCGCTGCTGCTGGAGCATTCGCTGGCTGTGTTTGATTTGCCGGTGTTGTATTATTATTAGGTGTTGCTTGGTTATTTCCTTGACCTGCTTGGTTGGCAGGTGCTGCTTGATTTCCAGGTTGTGCTTGTGCAGCGTTATTCGGATCAGCTTGATTACCTTGTCCAGCTGGTTGTGCTGTACCTGCTGCCGGTTGTGCTGCGCCTCCTGCTGGATTAGCCTGTCCACCTTGGTTTGCTGGTTGTGCTGCTGGTTGTCCTTGGTTGGCAGGTGCAGCTGGCTGTGCTGTAGGATTAGCTTGAGCACCAGCATTTGCGTTAGGCTGTGCATTGGCATCAGCTGGTTGTGCTGGTTGATTTTGTGCAGGCTGATTTTACTCTGCTGCAGACGCTGTTGTCGGGTTAATAGATATAAATGTAACAGTGGCAATTAAAGCTGAAAAAATACCGACATTAAATTTTCTAATACTAAATTTTTGTTGTCTGAATAAATTCATTAAGTCATCCTCCTGGTTGATTATTCTCGCTGTTAAATGATGTCACTTAATCAACTTTTAAGATAAACAGTTTGCTTCCATCTTATAAAAGGTAGAGCAACTCTATCTAATTAAAATTAATTTTATCATAATTATATATTGCTTACCAGTGAATTTTATATTACATATTGATTACTTTGTTTTTATGTATTCTTTATTATTTTGACTTTACGAAATAATATTCTTGCTTTAGTCAAATTAAAAAACCGATGCATAAGCATCGGTTTGATTTATATCTTGAAATTATTTATCTAATCCCATTTTATCTTGAACCACATCAGCTATTTGTTGTGCAAATCTTTCAGCATCTTCATCAGTTGCTGCTTCAACCATGACACGAACTAATGGTTCTGTTCCAGAAGGTCTTACTAAAATTCGACCTTCTCCATTCATTTCTACTTCTACTTTAGTCATAACTTCTTTAACGTCAACATTTTCTTCAACACGATATTTATCTGTTACGCGTACGTTAATTAATGATTGTGGATATTTTTTCATTTGTCCAGCTAATTCACTTAGTGATTTACCAGTCATTTTTATTACAGAAGCTAATTGAATACCAGTTAATAAACCATCACCAGTTGTATTGTAATCCATCATAACGATATGTCCAGATTGTTCTCCACCCAAGTTATAATTACCGCGACGCATTTCTTCTACTACATATCTGTCGCCAACTTTAGTTTTATTAGATTTAATTCCTTCTTGTTCAAGCGCTTTGTAAAAACCTAAGTTACTCATAACAGTAGAAACAATCATGTCATTATTCAATTCTTGATTTTTATGCATTTCTTGACCAATAATAAACATAATTTGGTCACCGTCAACGATTTGACCATTCTCATCTACTGCTATGATTCTGTCTCCATCGCCGTCAAATGCTAACCCAAAATCACTTTCAGTTTCAACAACTTTTTCTGCTAATTTTTCAGGATGTGTAGAGCCACATTTCTCATTGATATTATATCCATCAGGACTACATCCAATTGTTTCAGTATCTGCCTCTAAATCACCAAATAAGAATGGCGCTAGTGATGATGTTGAACCATTTGCACCATCTAAAACAATTTTCAAACCTTCAAAGTTAACATCTACTGTTGATTTTAAATAACTCAAATATTTTTGTGCCCCTTCAAAGTAATCTGAATAATGTACAATATCATTGCCAACTGGTCTTGGTAATTCTGGGTTTTCTTGATCCAATAATGCTTCAATTTCATTTTCTTGTTCATCTGATAGTTTAAAACCATCTGATCCAAAGAATTTAATACCATTATCCGCAACTGGATTATGAGAGGCTGATATCATTACACCTAACTCTGCACCCATATCGCGTGTTAAATATGCAACACCTGGTGTTGAAATAATACCTAATCGCATCACTTCTGCACCAATTGAAATCAAACCAGCTATTAATGCTGATTCTAACATTTCACCTGAAACTCTAGTATCGCGACCTACAAGTACACGTGGGTGTTTTTCACCTTTATTATGTGCTAGAACATAGCCACCATATCTTCCTAATTTAAATGCCAATTCAGGTGTTAGTTCTTGGTTTGCGACACCTCTTACTCCGTCTGTACCAAAATATTTTCCCATTGTTTACTCTCCTTTAATTTAGCTATTTATTTTACGTTTATATAAGCCTTCGTTTCACTTGGTTCTGCTTTAGAGACATGTTCTGGTAAATTGATTTTTACAGTCTTTTCAGTTGATTCTGAAATACCATCTAAATCTACTTCTGCATCAACTTCGCTTATATTTTGCAAGTCATCTCGACTACCGAAGATTTCAATTTCTTTATCTTCTAAGTCAATCGAACTTAATTCTTTATCATCTGCTAAACTACCTTTCTGTTTAACATTTACTTTAACCTTTTTGCTAAAAGGCTCTACTTTAACTTGTAAATTCACTTCATTAGGTTGAATCGATACATTTAATTTATTCAGTTTTTTATCAAAAGCCGTTACTTCCGCGATATCTTTTGTGTCACCATTAATCTTTTTATTAGTTTTAAAAGTGGCTTTTAAATAAGCGATATCATTCAATTGTTCTTCTCCACCTGTTATTTTAACTGTTTGTGGTGAAACTTCTTGCTTTGTAATTTTATAAAGTGGATCAATATCACTTTGACTAACATCAGGTTGAACTGTCATCTTTTTAGTTACTTTGTTTTCAAGCGTAATATTTGCCAATTTAGGTTTTACAGAATAATGAATGTCATCAGCTAACCCTTTAACTTGATACTTCTCTTGATACTTTCCAGCTTTAGCATTTGATAAATCAATCACTACTCTTAAATCTTCTGGATTTTCAATTTTTATTATCTTTGATTGTGGTCCTGAAATAGTCACATTAACTGTTTCAGGCGCTTTTGTTAAATGCAAATCTTTAGTGTTATAAAGAATTTCAACGGGTACATCTTGAATCGTTTTACTAGACTTTTGACCAAGATTACCAGTGTTAAAGATATTTCCAAAAACATTGTTAACAGATAAAAAGAAAAACAATGCCAAAAGAAAGGCAATAAATCTTAAGCCCCATTTACTTTCTAGCATATTATTTCACACCTTTCTTTTGAAAGCGTGTGCCAAACCAATGTTCAGCAAGCAACTCTTCAAAAATTTCGTTTGAAATGTCTCGGCGTAATTTTCCATCAAATGTTACCGAAATATCACCAGTTTCTTCAGATACAATAACGGTAAATGCATCAGATACTTCTGAAATACCAACCGCTGCTCTATGTCTTGTACCCAAACTTTTAGATATCTTAGGACTATCAGACAATGGCAAATAACTTGCTGCTGCTGCAATCTTCGTGCCTTGAATAATCATTGCACCATCATGTAAAGGTGTATTAGGTATAAAGACATTAATTAAAAGTTCTTGTGAAATATTTGAATCCATTGCAATACCTGTTTCAATATAATCTTGAAGACCTGTTTCTTTTTCAAAGACAATTAATGCACCTATACGTCTTTTAGCCATATATTGCACAGCCTTTGAAACCGATTGAATCAATTTCTCTTCATCTTTACTATACGTATTAGAAGTATAGCGTTTTAAAAAGCTACCTCTACCAAGTTGTTCTAACGCACGTCTAATTTCTGGTTGGAATATTACTATTAAAGCTAATACCCCCCATTGAATAACGATATCGAATAATTTAGATGTTGCAGTCAAGTTCAATATCATACTTATCTGCTGACCAATAACAATTACTAATATCCCTTTAAGTAATTGTATCGCTTTAGTTCCCTTAAAGACCGTGATGAGAAGATAAAGTACATACCAAACTATCAGTAAATCAAGGATACTCGTTACAATTTTTAACGTACTGAGGTTTTGAAAAAAGTTGGAAAAATCCATAACATCTCCTCCGGGTAATATTTTTCCATAATACCCATTATACCAATCATTTACATCACTGTCATACGAACATATATTTAAATAGAAAAAAATTTATTTTAAAGATTATAACTACTCTTAATCATTTTAGTGAATTAAAAAAAGTAGTGCAAAAAGCAAAATATACTTTATACACTACAAATCATTTATTTATAATAAAGTTTCACCAAAAAATGTTCCAACTAACGAAACCGATTGTTCAGCAGTATGGTTGTTATGATCAATAAGTGGATTCACTTCAACTAAGTCCATTGAAGTAACTGACTGAGACTGATGTAATAATTCCAGCGCAAAATGACTTTCTCTATATGTAAGTCCGCCTAAGACTCTAGTACCTGTGCCTGGCGTTTCAAGTGGATCTAAGGCATCAACATCTAAAGATAAATGAACGCCATCAACATTGCGTGACTTCAAATATTCTATTGTATTTTCAATTACTTCCTTTATCCCCAATTTATCAATATCTGACATAGTAAATGTTTTAATATTATGATCTTTGATAAATTGTCTTTCACCTTTATCTAAATCTCTCATACCAATTAGTACGATGTTTTCTGGCTTGATTACATTACTATTTAATTCTAAAAGTTCTTTAGGACCTTCACCTGTCAAAATCCTTAGAGGCATACCATGAATATTTCCACTTGGTGACTCTTCAGGTATATTTAAATCACCATGTGCATCATACCAAATAACACCTAAATTATTATAATGTTTACTTATTGCTGATACTGAACCTATCGCAATAGAATGATCTCCACCAAGAACTAGAGGAAATCTGTTATTTTCAATTGATGCTGATACTTCTTTATTTAATTTTTGAGTAACATCTATAATTTCATCGTAGTTTCTTAATCCATTTTGTTCACTTTGAAATTTTTCAATGTCTACAGCTGATACCTTAATATCCCCTTTGTCATTAACATCAAGGTCTAATTGCTTTAGTCTTGGTATTAAACCTGCATATCTAATCGCAGTTGGTCCTAAATCAACACCTAATTTTCTTTGTCCAAATGTTGACGGTACACCAATAATATCAATTCCTTTTTTCTTTGTCATAAGCGTCCCCCTTTGTTATACATAATTTCAGAATAATGTATACGCTTACTATAATCAAGTAATAGCCATAACATAACGCCTTAGCATCCTAATTCTCAAAAAATAAAAAAAGCACTTCCCAAGAATGGAAAGTGCAAGTAGTGAGCCATAGAGGATTCGAACCTCTGACCCTCTGATTAAAAGTCAGATGCTCTACCAACTGAGCTAATGGCTCTAATGGCTGGGCTAGCTGGATTCGAACCAACGAGTGACGGAGTCAAAGTCCGTTGCCTTACCGCTTGGCTATAGCCCAATATATAGATGGTGGAGGGGGGCAGATTCGAACTGCCGAACCCGAAGGAGCGGATTTACAGTCCGCCGCGTTTAGCCACTTCGCTACCCCTCCAGCTTATTCAGTTAATTAATAATCAAAATGGTGGAGAATGACGGGTTCGAACCGCCGACCCTCTGCTTGTAAGGCAGATGCTCTCCCAGCTGAGCTAATTCTCCAATATAATGACTCCTACGGGACTCGAACCCGTGTTACCGCCGTGAAAGGGCGGTGTCTTAACCGCTTGACCAAGGAGCCATGGCTCCACAGGTAGGACTCGAACCTACGACCGATCGGTTAACAGCCGATAGCTCTACCACTGAGCTACTGTGGATTAATATTAATGCCTGGCAACGTTCTACTCTAGCGGAACGTAAGTTCGACTACCATCGACGCTAAGGAGCTTAACTTCTGTGTTCGGCATGGGAACAGGTGTGACCTCCTTGCTATAGTCACCAGACATATGAATGTAGATTATACATTCAAAACTAGATAGTAAGTAAAAGTGATTTTGCTTCGCAAAACATTTATTTTGATTAAGTCTTCGATCGATTAGTATTCGTCAGCTCCACATGTCACCATGCTTCCACCTCGAACCTATTAACCTCATCATCTTTGAGGGATCTTATAACCGAAGTTGGGAAATCTCATCTTGAGGGGGGCTTCATGCTTAGATGCTTTCAGCACTTATCCCGTCCACACATAGCTACCCAGCTATGCCGTTGGCACGACAACTGGTACACCAGAGGTATGTCCATCCCGGTCCTCTCGTACTAAGGACAGCTCCTCTCAAATTTCCTACGCCCACGACGGATAGGGACCGAACTGTCTCACGACGTTCTGAACCCAGCTCGCGTACCGCTTTAATGGGCGAACAGCCCAACCCTTGGGACCGACTACAGCCCCAGGATGCGATGAGCCGACATCGAGGTGCCAAACCTCCCCGTCGATGTGAACTCTTGGGGGAGATAAGCCTGTTATCCCCGGGGTAGCTTTTATCCGTTGAGCGATGGCCCTTCCATGCGGAACCACCGGATCACTAAGTCCGTCTTTCGACCCTGCTCGACTTGTAGGTCTCGCAGTCAAGCTCCCTTATGCCTTTACACTCTATGAATGATTTCCAACCATTCTGAGGGAACCTTTGAGCGCCTCCGTTACCTTTTAGGAGGCGACCGCCCCAGTCAAACTGCCCGCCTGACACTGTCTCCCACCACGATAAGTGGTGCGGGTTAGAAAGCCAACACAGCTAGGGTAGTATCCCACCAGCGCCTCCACGTAAGCTAGCGCTCACGTTTCAAAGGCTCCTACCTATCCTGTACAAGCTGTGCCGAATTTCAATATCAGGCTACAGTAAAGCTCCACGGGGTCTTTCCGTCCTGTCGCGGGTAACCTGCATCTTCACAGGTACTATGATTTCACCGAGTCTCTCGTTGAGACAGTGCCCAAATCGTTACGCCTTTCGTGCGGGTCGGAACTTACCCGACAAGGAATTTCGCTACCTTAGGACCGTTATAGTTACGGCCGCCGTTTACTGGGGCTTCGATTCGTAGCTTCGCAGAAGCTAACCACTCCTCTTAACCTTCCAGCACCGGGCAGGCGTCAGCCCCTATACATCACCTTACGGTTTAGCAGAGACCTGTGTTTTTGATAAACAGTCGCTTGGGCCTATTCACTGCGGCTCTTCTGGGCGTTAACCCTAAAGAGCACCCCTTCTCCCGAAGTTACGGGGTCATTTTGCCGAGTTCCTTAACGAGAGTTCGCTCGCTCACCTTAGAATTCTCATCTTGACTACCTGTGTCGGTTTGCGGTACGGGCACCTATTTTCTATCTAGAGGCTTTTCTCGGCAGTGTGAAATCAACGACTCGAAGACACAATGTCTTCTCCCCATCACAGCTCAGCCTTAATGAGTACCGGATTTGCCTAATACTCAGCCTTACTGCTTAGACGTGCAATCCAATCGCACGCTTCGCCTATCCTACTGCGTCCCCCCATCGATTAAAACGATTATAGGTGGTACAGGAATATCAACCTGTTATCCATCGCCTACGCCTGTCGGCCTCAGCTTAGGACCCGACTAACCCAGAGCGGACGAGCCTTCCTCTGGAAACCTTAGTCAATCGGTGGACGGGATTCTCACCCGTCTTTCGCTACTCACACCGGCATTCTCACTTCTAAGCGCTCCACATGTCCTTACGATCATGCTTCAACGCCCTTAGAACGCTCTCCTACCATTGTCCAAAGGACAATCCACAGCTTCGGTAATATGTTTAGCCCCGGTACATTTTCGGCGCAGTGTCACTCGACTAGTGAGCTATTACGCACTCTTTAAATGATGGCTGCTTCTAAGCCAACATCCTAGTTGTCTGGGCAACGCCACATCCTTTTCCACTTAACATATATTTTGGGACCTTAGCTGGTGGTCTGGGCTGTTTCCCTTTCGAACACGGACCTTATCACCCATGTTCTGACTCCCAAGTTAAATTAATTGGCATTCGGAGTTTGTCTGAATTCGGTAACCCGAGAGGGGCCCCTCGTCCAAACAGTGCTCTACCTCCAATAATCATCACTTGAGGCTAGCCCTAAAGCTATTTCGGAGAGAACCAGCTATCTCCAGGTTCGATTGGAATTTCTCCGCTACCCTCAGTTCATCCGCTCACTTTTCAACGTAAGTCGGTTCGGTCCTCCATTCAGTGTTACCTGAACTTCAACCTGACCAAGGGTAGATCACCTGGTTTCGGGTCTACGACCAAATACTAAACGCCCTATTCAGACTCGCTTTCGCTACGGCTCCACATTTACTGCTTAACCTTGCATCAAATCGTAACTCGCCGGTTCATTCTACAAAAGGCACGCCATCACCCATTAACGGGCTCTGACTACTTGTAAGCACACGGTTTCAGGTTCTATTTCACTCCCCTTCCGGGGTGCTTTTCACCTTTCCCTCACGGTACTGGTTCACTATCGGTCACTAGAGAGTATTTAGCCTTAGGAGATGGTCCTCCCAGATTCCGACGGAATTTCACGTGCTCCGTCGTACTCAGGATCCACTCAAGAGAGACAACATTTTCGACTACAGGATTATTACCTTCTTTGATTCATCTTTCCAGATGATTCGTCTAATGTCGTCCTTTGTAACTCCGTATAGAGTGTCCTACAACCCCAACAAGCAAGCTTGTTGGTTTGGGCTCTTCCCGTTTCGCTCGCCGCTACTAAGGGAATCGAATTTTCTTTCTCTTCCTCCGGGTACTAAGATGTTTCAGTTCTCCGGGTGTGCCTTCTGATATGCTATGTATTCACATATCGATAACATGACATAACTCATGCTGGGTTTCCCCATTCGGAAATCTCTGGATCAAAGCTTACTTACAGCTCCCCAAAGCATATCGTCGTTAGTAACGTCCTTCATCGGCTTCTAGTGCCAAGGCATCCACCGTGCGCCCTTAATAACTTAATCTATGTTTCCATCCTACAGGAAACGCGTTATTAATCTTGTGAGTGTTCTTTCGAACACTAGCGATTATTTCTTATGAATTCAAGCTTATTTAAAACTCTTTATTCACTCGGTTTTGCTTGGTAAAATCTATATTTTACTTACTTATCTAGTTTTCAATGTACAATTTCTTTTTAGTCAAGCGCTCGCATACTGCTTTGTTTTCAAAAAATCAAATGCTCATTTACAAAAGTAAACTCCGCTTTAATTTTTCTTAACGCATTGTCTGACAACCGCTTTCTTTAAAAAGAATAGATTGTCAAGCGCTCGCATACTGCTTTATTATCACAAGCAATATCGCTTTAACCAAAAAATATTTGAATGTTAAATAAACATTCAAAACTGAATACAATATGTCACGTTATTCCGCATCTTCTGAAGAAGATGTTCCGAATATATCCTTAGAAAGGAGGTGATCCAGCCGCACCTTCCGATACGGCTACCTTGTTACGACTTCACCCCAATCATTTGTCCCACCTTCGACGGCTAGCTCCTAAAAGGTTACTCCACCGGCTTCGGGTGTTACAAACTCTCGTGGTGTGACGGGCGGTGTGTACAAGACCCGGGAACGTATTCACCGTAGCATGCTGATCTACGATTACTAGCGATTCCAGCTTCATGTAGTCGAGTTGCAGACTACAATCCGAACTGAGAACAACTTTATGGGATTTGCTTGACCTCGCGGTTTCGCTGCCCTTTGTATTGTCCATTGTAGCACGTGTGTAGCCCAAATCATAAGGGGCATGATGATTTGACGTCATCCCCACCTTCCTCCGGTTTGTCACCGGCAGTCAACTTAGAGTGCCCAACTTAATGATGGCAACTAAGCTTAAGGGTTGCGCTCGTTGCGGGACTTAACCCAACATCTCACGACACGAGCTGACGACAACCATGCACCACCTGTCACTTTGTCCCCCGAAGGGGAAGGCTCTATCTCTAGAGTTGTCAAAGGATGTCAAGATTTGGTAAGGTTCTTCGCGTTGCTTCGAATTAAACCACATGCTCCACCGCTTGTGCGGGTCCCCGTCAATTCCTTTGAGTTTCAACCTTGCGGTCGTACTCCCCAGGCGGAGTGCTTAATGCGTTAGCTGCAGCACTAAGGGGCGGAAACCCCCTAACACTTAGCACTCATCGTTTACGGCGTGGACTACCAGGGTATCTAATCCTGTTTGATCCCCACGCTTTCGCACATCAGCGTCAGTTACAGACCAGAAAGTCGCCTTCGCCACTGGTGTTCCTCCATATCTCTGCGCATTTCACCGCTACACATGGAATTCCACTTTCCTCTTCTGCACTCAAGTTTTCCAGTTTCCAATGACCCTCCACGGTTGAGCCGTGGGCTTTCACATCAGACTTAAAAAACCGCCTACGCGCGCTTTACGCCCAATAATTCCGGATAACGCTTGCCACCTACGTATTACCGCGGCTGCTGGCACGTAGTTAGCCGTGGCTTTCTGATTAGGTACCGTCAAGATGTGCACAGTTACTTACACATATGTTCTTCCCTAATAACAGAGTTTTACGATCCGAAGACCTTCATCACTCACGCGGCGTTGCTCCGTCAGGCTTTCGCCCATTGCGGAAGATTCCCTACTGCTGCCTCCCGTAGGAGTCTGGACCGTGTCTCAGTTCCAGTGTGGCCGATCACCCTCTCAGGTCGGCTATGCATCGTTGCCTTGGTAAGCCGTTACCTTACCAACTAGCTAATGCAGCGCGGATCCATCTATAAGTGACAGCAAGACCGTCTTTCACTTTTGAACCATGCGGTTCAAAATATTATCCGGTATTAGCTCCGGTTTCCCGAAGTTATCCCAGTCTTATAGGTAGGTTATCCACGTGTTACTCACCCGTCCGCCGCTAACATCAGAGAAGCAAGCTTCTCGTCCGTTCGCTCGACTTGCATGTATTAGGCACGCCGCCAGCGTTCATCCTGAGCCAGGATCAAACTCTCCATAAAAATTATGATGTTTGATTAGCTCATAAATACTAAATAATGTTTGTAACTTATCGTTACGTTTTTTGGAATTAACGTTGACATATTGTCATTCAGTTTTCAATGTTCATTAATGTTCAATCTCTTTTATTGTACTTCATTTAATTATTGAAGTCAATAACTTTTCGAACGATTACTTTATTTATTTTATATTGTTTTTATAGTTATTTCAATGGTAAGTTTTACACTTTTGAAATTCTTCTTTAAAAACATCATCACCGTTTTTGACGACTTTATTATCTTATCAACTTTATAATTTAAAGTCAATAACTTTTTTGAAAAACATTCGTGTTTGCAAGTCGCTTCTTTTTTCAATGCGTTTATTGCTTAACACAAGAACTTATTTTACCAGCATTCCAAAACAAATCAATATAAAAACGTACAAAATAAAAGTAATTTTGTACGTTTAGCATATATTATACCTATTTATTTGTGGCAGCTATAACTTTTTGTGCAATCGAGCTATAAATTTTACCTAGACGATCATCTGATTGATATATTGACGGTGCAAAATCTTTTGGATTCCAAGATGGTTGCTCTAAAGGTAATTCCCCAAGTAATTGAGTATTAAGTTCATCAGCTAACTTAGTACCGCCACCTTTGCCAAAGACATATTCTTTATTCCCCGTCTCTTTACTTTCAAAATAACTCATGTTTTCAATTACGCCAAGAATAGAATGATCCGTATGTTTTGCCATCGCACCTGCGCGAGCTGCAACAAATGCTGCTGTAGGATGAGGTGTCGTTACAATAATTTCCTTACTTGAAGGTAACATCGTATGAACATCTAAAGCTACATCTCCTGTTCCAGGTGGAAGATCGAGTATTAAATATTCAATGTCTCCCCATCTAACTTCTGTAAAGAAATTCGTCAACATTTTACCTAACATTGGTCCTCTCCATATAACTGGTGCATTTTCTTCCACAAAAAATGCCATTGATATAACTTTAACGCCATGACGTTCAACTGGAATTACTTCCTTCCCATTAATTCCAGGCTTTTCATCAATACCCATCATATCTGGTACACTAAATCCATATATATCGGCATCTACTAATCCAACTTTTTTACCTTCACGGGCTAAGGCAACGGCTAAATTTACTGCAACAGTAGATTTACCGACGCCACCTTTACCTGAAGCAATAGCAATAAATTCAACTGGATTATTTTGAGATAATAAGCCTTCTATCGTTTTAGGTTTATTTTCTTCTTTTGGTTTAAATTGATTTACTTTTTCTTCTGGTAACGTTTCAAATCGTATACCCACAGTTTTTGCACCATTTTCTTTTAAAACATTAACAACTGCCATCTGTAAATCTAATTGCGGTGCACCACCTAATTGTGCCATTGCCACTTTAACACTTACATGTTCTTTTTCTTCCTTAATAGAAACTTCTACAATACCTTCTGTTTCTTTTAAAGGTACATCTATAATAGGATCTTTAATTTCTCCTATTAGTTCTTTAACTTGATCTACCGTTAACAAAGCAAATCCCCCTTAATCAATTTAAAATATCTACATCATAGCAAATAACAATTTTTGCTTAGTCTATCAATAAAAGTATAAAACTTTTCATTAAATAAAAAAAGAAGTTAGCCTATTATTTTCAATAGACCAACTACTATAATTATTTTAAAATTTCCTTCTATTACTTTCTATTTCTTTAGGTTCTCTTATAAAAAGCGCTATCACATAAGCTGCCATAACAAGCACAGCTACAAAAGCAAATGAGATATCCACCCCTATAGCAATTGATTGCTGTTTAATTTCAGTTGCAGTTAAATGCGATGGCGATGTAGATGAGAATATTTTTGCGCCAAAACTCATCAAAGTAACCATTAATGCTGTTCCTAATGAGCCAGCCATTACACGACCAAAGTTCATAATAGCCGTGCCATGTGAGATTTCTTCATTTTTCAAAGAATTAATTCCTGTAGTATTTATCGGCATCATGAGTAAAGAAACTGAAAACATTCTAATTGCATATACGACTATTAAATACGTATAAGATGTGTCTGTATGCAAGAAACACAACATAATAGTAGTAATTGTTAAAATCGTAAAACCAGTATAAATCAGTGGTCTAGGACCATACTTATCATAAAATTTACCTGTAAAAACCGACATAATACCATTTATGATTGCACCTGGCATGATAACAAGTCCAAACAATAATGCAGATAGAGCTAAGCTATTTTGAACATAGAGCGGTATTAATAACGCTGGACCAACCATTGACATCATTATAATCATTGAACTAATCGTACATAATGCAAATGTTCTATTCTTAAAAACACTTAAATTTAAAAGTGCATTGCTTATATTGAATTGTCTACGAATAAATAAGTAGATGATAATAGAACTAATTATCATTGCACCAATGACTACCGGGCTAGTAAATCCTAGGTCGCCTGCACTACTGAATGCATATAACATTAATCCAAATCCAATCGTTGAATACATTACAGAGCGCTTATCTAGCTTAGTATATTTCACTTCATTATAGCTTGAAATTGAAATTAAACCGAAGATGAATGCGACTAAAGCAATTCCTACAATTATAATAAATGGTACTCGCCAACTCGCTTGATCAATGATTAATCCAGTAACAGTAGGCCCGATTGCTGGTGCAAATTGAATAACTAAACCAGCTAATCCCATTGCAAATCCTCTATGTTCTTTACTGAATAACGTAAACAATGTGAATTGCATTAAAGGCATGAGTACGCCTGCCCCCCATAGCTTGGATGACACGTGCTAACATTAAAACTCCAAAATTGGGTGCCATGGCTGCAACAATTGATCCTACTAAAAATGTCCCCATCGCTGCTAAGTATAAAGGTCTAGTTTTAATCCTGTCCATTAAGTATGCTGTTAGAGGTATCATGACGCCATTAACAAGCATAAACCCAGTAACTAGCCATTGCGATGTACTTTCATTAATATTTAATTCTCTCATTATACTAGGTAACGCTGTATTTAATAATGTTTGATTTAAAATAGCTACAAACGCACTAATCAACATAACAGCAACTATGAAGTTTCGTCTCCGGGTTGTTAATTCAACTTTAGCCATCATAATTCCTCCTTTGTAACAAATTTACGTTTATTAGCATATATACTTAAAATATATTTCAGATTAAAGTACCAACTATTTATATCAATGGTTATTATTAACCGTGATTAATTGAAGCAAAACAACTCATTTTCTACTATATGAATAAAAAGAAGTTGGAACACATCATTGCCCCCAACTTCAAAACTCTATTTTCTATTATTTAGATTTTTACTTTCAGGGTAAAACTGCAGCTTACAAACATATAAAAAGCCTATAATAACCATGATGACCCAAAAATCAATGTTGATATACACATAGTTCAGATGAATAATAAAATAAAATAACGTTGTTGCAACCATATAAGAGATTAAATGAAAAGTTGCACCTCTAAAATAAGCATTTTCAGGTAACATTTTTCTAAAATAATCCATCAAATGTTCAACTGCAAATACGATAAAGTAGCCAAATATAATATAACTACCATAATATAGCAAATTGTCGTACATACTTCTGTTATATGTGAAGTCACCTAACCTAAAATAAATAAGAATTCTACTTAATCCATATAGTCCGAACCCTAAAAACGTTAAGAATATCGCACCAGAAAGCACAAAGATAAAGAGAACAATAATTGTTGTTAATAAATTATAAAACTTATGTTTAAGATAATTCATAACTATTGTCCTCCTTACCATAAATAATTTATATTGCTTTTAATTTTAAGATAGTTGATTACACTTCAAACTTAGTAAAATGATTATTTGTTACTTTATTTACACTACATCAATTTTAATCATAATTCTATTCTTTTGTTTGTGACGCCGCTTCTCTATAAAATATGAGCCATACAACGATGAGCCCTACACTTATCAAGGATACAACGCCTAAAATATTATGCAAGTTTGCACCAAACAATCCTGATTTTAACGCATAAAGGTATCCCATAATCGTCGAACCTATTGATGCGCCAAGGTTTTTTGTTAATCCATAAAACGACATCATTTTCTTCATTTGTATTGGACTTGTTTCCTCTTGGACAATTACACTATCTTTTGTATAAATATATCCAAAGCTTAGTCCACTTAAAATTAAGACACATGCTATAAGAATTGGTAATTTTATACCAAACGCAATGATTATACTACTTAATAATAATAATGTAAAAGACGACAAATAGATAACTTTTCTTGATAACTTCGCTTCAATATGGTGCAAATTAAAATTCAATGTAATCCACGCTACAGAAAGTGGAAAAATAACTAATCCACTTTGCAATGGCGATAACCCCAGTTGTTCTTGAAGATACACAGGAATATATAAATTAAAGCCCATTAAACAAACAGCTGTAAGAAGATCTGTAATAAAGACCAAAGTAATCATTCGATTAAATTCTGCTACTGGTAAGAATGGGGATGAAACTTTTTTCTCAACATTAAATAATCGAAGTGCAACTAATATTGCTAAGACAAAACCTATGATATTTAAATATAAATGTTGTTGGTTTAACAATGCAAACATAATTAAACCAATGAAAATATAAAACAGGGTGATACCTTTAGTATCGAATTTTGATTTAGCCACAGTTTCTTCTTCTGGAAAATGAAATGTCCAGACAACCAATATTATTGCAATAATCGCAATCGGTATGTTTATGTAGAATAACCAATGCCATGTTGCAAATTCTAATATGCCACCACCTAGAAGTGGTCCAATGATACTCGAAATCCCCCAAACGCTACCAACGATACCCATAATTTTATAGCGTAATGGAATTTCAAATGCTAATTTGGGCACAATTTGTGACAAGGACATCATGACACCAGATCCAAACCCTTGAATTACACGTGATATAACCAACATACTAAAATGTGTGCTTAAACCTGACATTAAACTACCAACCGTGAATAGTGTAAGACCTGCGATAGCAATATAAATAATTTTAAAACGAGTTAATAATTCACCTACTATAGGATTGGCAATTACTAATGCGATAAAATACGCGGTAAAAATTAATGAAATTAAATTCCCTGCATTTAAATCTTGCTTAATTGTTGGTAACGCTAAAGAAATAATTGATGATTCGATTGCAGCCATAAACATGATTAATATTAAAGCTATTACAGTTACAATTGATTTTAAACGCATGCTATACCTCCTTCTTTATATATATTTATACGATTTTATTTACAAACTATTGATTTGTATTTGTATAAACACTTTTGACTTTCAAATCTTAACGATAATAGTCATACAAAACAATCCTCTATTAGAATGAATTAAGTAATAAAAAAAGCGGAGTTCCCCCCACCTTCTGATAAACTATTACATAAAATATAAAATAGCAATTAAATGCAATAATGATGCTATAACAATAAAAATATGCCATATCATATGAAAATATGGTCTGTTTTTTTGTGCATAGAACCATGCACCAATCGTATATGACACACCGCCTAAGAAAATGAATAATATGAATATCCATGATGTGCGAATAAAAATAATTGGTAACAAGATAATACCTACCCAGCCCATCACTAAATAGACAATTAAGCTTAACTTTTGGTTAACTTTGACAGCTATGGATTTATATAAAATTCCCCAAAGCGTTGTGCCCCATAATAGGATAAACACTGTCCATCCAATCCAACCACCTACAACTGTTAATAAAATAGGCGTATATGTACCTGAAATTGCTACATAAATCATACTATGATCAATAATTCTTAAAATATATTTATGAGGCGTTTCATTTTGCATAGAATGATAAATAGTAGATGAAATAAACATCATAAAGATAGAAATAACATAAATAGACATACTCACAGACGCAAGCGTACCATATGCAATATAACTGTGCACAGCTGCATAGGGTAACACTAATAATGTTAACAAAGCTGCAACACCATGAGATGCTGCATTACCAATTTCTTCTCCAAATGATAAAGGGATGATATCCTTAAATGTTTCTACGATTGTGTCATTACTTTTTTCACTAGATTTGGACACGTAAGTCACCGCCTAACATTAAATTAAACCCATTCTACGTAAATCTTCAGTCGCTGTTGCAACACTATCTTTACCTTCTTTATTTTTAAGAGGTGAGAACTCTTCTTCTCTAGGAACTTGTAACGTGACAAAACTAGTTCCATAAGTAAATATGTCAAAATAGAACAATTCGAATTTTAAAGTTGGTTGTTCAATAACACCAAAGTTCTCATCTAATTGCTTCAAATTCTTAATAGCTAAATGATAAGGTAATTCACGATTTACAGCATTTAAAATAAAACCAAGTTTAAATGCATGAATACCGATATTAGCATTGTTAAATTGATTTGCAACTTCTGGATCTAATTCTGAATACTCCAATACTGTATCTTTACAATCGACATTAACTAATCGCCCAACACTTTCTCCTGGTTTTGGTTGAATCGTTTTAGAAGTAATATCGTAATCATGTTCTACCGTAAATCCTGCAAATAGTGGATCCAACACTTTTACTAAAACATTATCGATATTATTCAAGAAAATATACTTAACGCCATTATTAGACATTTCTTCTAAGTATCCTGCCTTGTCTAAAGATTTAAACACGCCACCATTACCATTCGGCGTTTCCATAATACGACCCTGTTGATTTAAAATTAATTGTCCTGCTTCACTAAGCGCCACAATATTATCTTGCTTAAAGAAATGGATTGATTCTTGATCATAACCAAAGTAGTTATGTGATTCAAAATAAGCTAAAGTTTCTTCATGATTGATATCACTTGTCATAATGTACCATTGAATTTTATGACCAGTTTGTCGATGTAGTTCTTTTAATTGTTTTGCCTGAAGTTCAAATAAACTTACACCTTCAATTTCGAATGAACCTTTAGGTCCTTTATATCCAAGTCTTGTTCCTTGTCCACCTGCCATCAAAAGTACTGCAAATTGTCCTTCTTTAATAGCTTGAAGTCCTTGTTCCTCTAAACGCTTAATCTCATCATCACTCATTTGTGATTTAATATCATATTTCACTTCAGAAACTGCAGATACATCATCTATCGTTTTCTTATTGATGTATAAATCGTTATATAATTTGGCAATAAAATCTAAATCTAATGACGCTACCTTCTCTTCAAGTGCTTCTTTTTCATTGTTACTCATTATTTTTTCATATTCACATAAATGATCTTGTTTATATTTAGCTAATTGATTTTTATCTAGCATTTTATGCCTCCTGCTGAGTTTGTAACCTTTAATAATTTATTTTCTATAAAAACTTAGTATTCCAGTTGCTTATTATATCATTGATGAAAGGCTGAAATAAAACATAAACTGTTCCGATCATTAACGCAGTAGCTAAAGATAAGTCTACAAGTCCACCTGTTTTAAATTGAATCGGTGTCTTCACATTAAACGGTAACGGATAAAATAATTTCACGCCTTTTGGTGTTATCATATCTAGTATAACATGTGACACTAATCCAATTATAATTGCTGCCATATAATAATTAGGCGTCTGAATAATTTGCAATAAAAATGCTATGATTGCGATAAATAATATTGAATGCGTAAAGGTTCGATGTCCAAAGATCAATCTCACAAAAAAACTAATTACCTTAAACCTTCTGCCAATCTTACTTTGAGTGTGACATATATCGGGTAATAAGCTAGCTAGAGTTGCTAGAATGATAACCGTAACCGACGAAAAAATATCCGTTTGAAAATATTGTGTTGTTAGCGCTCCAACGAGCATGCCGCATGAAGCATGTGTTTTACCTGTCATATTTGTTCTCCTTTAATACTCATATTTTACCATAAATTCGCCAAAAACACGAACATATTTTCGGGTTGAACTTCATTAGTATGACACAATTTAAAAAAGTATCACATAACTCTTGAAAACGATTACAAAATCGTTTATGATGTATTTACAAAATATTTAAAGGATGTGTTTGAATAATGGCAATGACAGTAAAAAAGGATAATAATGAAGTGCGTATTCAATGGAGAGTTGCTGATATCAAAATTCCTACAAGTGAAATTAAAAATATTACACAAGACCAAGATATTCACGCAGTTCCTAAATTAGACAGCAAAGATGTATCTAGAATCGGCTCAACATTTGGTAAAACGAATCGCGTTATTATCGATACTGAAGACCACGAATACATTATTTATACTCAAAATGATCAAAAAGTTTACAATGAATTAACTAAATAAATTGTATAAAAAAATCATTCATGGTGAGGGCTTCATGAATGATTTTTTTAATTGATTCAACACCCAGCATAAACAAATACAAAAGGACAACTGTTTTCACAATTTTAACAGTTGTCCTTTTCTATATCTAATTACAATAACAAGTGTGCCATCAAAGAAATAATTGGTAGTGTAATGATTGTTCTAATCAAGAAAATCATAAACAATTTGCCGATGCTTACAGGAATCTTCGAACCAAGTATGACGCCACCTACTTCAGACAAGTATATTAACTGCGATATACTAAGTGCCCCAATAACAAAACGAGTTATATCATTTTGTACACCTTCAATTAATATAGAAGGTAAAAACATATCGGCAAAACCGATAATAATCGTTTGAGAAGCCTGTGCCGCTTCAGGTATATGCATTAACTCTAAAAATGGAACAAAAGGTTTACCCAAAATAACGAACAATGGCGTGTAGTTCGCAATAATGGTAGCAATAGTACCAATACTCATCACAACAGGTAAAATAACAAACCACATATCAACAACCGTTTTCAATCCTGACTTAAAGAAGTCAACAATGCCCGGTGCTTTAATACCTACTTCTGTTGCAGTATCAAAGCCATGTCTCAATGCCGTCTTTCCTTCTGGCAATGCCTCAGTACGCGCACTTTCAGGTACCTCCTTAGCATACTCATCAGGAATTTTATTTAAAGGCCAAATTCTTGGCATAATGACTGCTGCAACGAGGCAGGATACTATCACTGATAAATAGAAAGCAAAAAATTGATTTTGCATATGTACTGTTTCAGCAACTACAATTGCAAAGGTGATAGAAACTACACTAAATGTCGTTGAAATAACTGTTGCCTCACGACGAGAATAATATCCTTCACCATATTGTCTACTTGTAATTAAGACCCCAACAGTTCCGTCTCCAATAAATGATGCTAAATTATCTACCGTCGAACGTCCTGGCAATGTAAATAAAGGTCTCATAACCGGTCTAAAAATAGGACCCAACATCTCTAACAAACCGTATTCCATTAATAGTGGCAAAAATAATGCCGCAAATAAGAATACTGCCACTAAAGTTGGCAATAAACTCGAGAACAATAATCCACCCGTTTCATCTGAATATATTACTTTTGAACCAATTCGTAAAAATGTCATCCACGCAAAGACAACGGCAAGTAATCGCAAAATTAACCAACCTATTCTTACATTAAACGCATTATGCAATAATCCATCAGGTTTCAATTTATCTTTTAAAATAGTTGAACAAATCAGTGTTATGATACCCGACAAAGTAATTATCGTCACAATTAAAAATGGCATTACGCCACCTAATACATCTTTAAGAACGCCTGCTAAAAATGCCACTGGCAACGTTGTTTGCTTCTGTCCATCTTGTTCGACTGGAATTGGTACTAGAAATAATAAGATACCAATTAAAGACATCGTAATAAACTTAAGTCTCCCAATGACTATCTCTTTCCTTGAAAAGCTATCCATAAAATCAATCCATTTCTCTATGTATTCGTTTTAAGTATATACAGAATTCTATTCAGTTAACAAACATATTCCTTATCATTATATCTTTTAAAATGTTTATGTATGCAAAATAATGAATAATTACAGTTATTAAATATACGCTATTTCTTGTAATTTTTCAAGATGAATTCAAAAAAGGTTAAGTACAATTACTGATTTCGTACTTAACCTTTTATAAACTCTAATCATATGTTAGTTATTTCATTCTTCGTAATAATATTAAGAAGTATGGTGCACCGATAATTGCAATGATAACCCCTACAGGAATATCCAGTGGCGGATGAATGCCACGGGCTAAACCATCACCAAATGTTAACAATATAGCACCAATTAACCCCGACATGATAATAACGTGTAATGTTTTATTTCCTATTAACTGTCTCGAAATATGAGGTGCAATTAATCCTAAAAAGCTAATACCACCGACAACTGAAATTGCGGATCCTGCTAATATTACTGCTAAAATTAGCAATAGCATTTTAATAGTTTTAACTTTTAAACCGAGTGCGGTTGCAACAGCATCACCTAGATTCAATACATCTAATTGATAACTCAATAAAATGATGATTGGTATCGTTATTAAAAACCAAGGTAATATAGTATAAATATTCGACATATCATGTCCATATAGACTACCCGTCAACCAAACAAGCGCTTTGTTTGCTTCCAGTGGATTTCTGATTAATAAGAACTGCACAATCGCCGTACATATTGCGCCTATTGCTAAACCAATTAAGGCAAGCTTTGAACCTTTAACATCATATTTTGAAATTAAAAATGATAAAAATAAACTTACTGCAAAGGCACCTAAGAATGAACCTATAGGTAATACAAACAATGGTGCTGTTGGAAAGATCATAATAATAATCACAGCAGCTAAACTGGCACCTTTAGAAATACCTATAACATCAGGTGAGGCTAACGGGTTTCTTATTACAGCTTGTATAATTGCACCTGATATAGCCAAGCTACTACCGATAATAATACCAAGTAACGTTCTAGGTATACGATACTCATTTAAAATAAAATCATCTTGTGTAAAGATTCCCTTAATAGCATCAATCGGGTGAATCATGACAGACCCTACACATAAACTTATGAATATACTCACAATTAAAAGGATTGTGATTAAACTATAACGACGTATAATTTTCGTTGTCATCATATTCTTTTCACCCCTTTAATCGTTATAAATAAGAAGTAAAGTGCACCTACGAATGATGTAACAATCCCTACTGGTGATTCATAAGGATATGTAATTAAACGACTTAATACATCTGATAGTAGTAATAAATCTGCACCTATAATAAATGTTAATGGAATCATGACTAAATAATTCTTACTCACATAGCGCTTGACGATATGTGGCACAATTAAACCAACAAAGCCAATTGGTCCTGCTATTGATACAGACATACCTGTAAGAATAATAACTAATAGTCCAATGATGATTCTAACTTTATTTATATTTTGACCCAATCCCTTAGCAATATCATCGCCAAGTTCCATTATCGTTAACTGACGACCAATAAAGACTGTTGCAATTAATGCACCAATAAGCCATGGTAGAATGGTTAAAATCTCATCCCACTTCATACTGGATAATGAACCAACAAGCCAAAACATCACTTGTTCATTAGAATTTTCATTTAAGATTATAATCCCTTCAGTCATACTACTAAAAAATAAATGAATGGCCATACCAGCCAACGCTAATTTAATAGGCGTCATACCTTTTGTAGCACCAGAAAGTGTGTAGACAGTTAATCCACCAATAAAGGCGCCAATGACACCTAAATAAAGTGAGTAGTATTCTAATGATGGAATAATAATCGTTACTAATACAATGACAAATGACGC
The DNA here is from genome assembly GCF_037966415.1 of Staphylococcus sp. FSL W8-0305. Lineage (NCBI taxonomy): Bacteria > Bacillati > Bacillota > Bacilli > Caryophanales > Staphylococcaceae > Staphylococcus > Staphylococcus sp. FSL W8-0305. The sequence goes on along the minus strand of NZ_CP150198.1, from coordinate 2,585,146 downwards.
GCCAGAACTAACACCAAAAATCTTTGGAGATGCCAGTGGGTTACGAGTCATTGCTTGCATTAACAAACCAGATACCGCTAACGCACCGCCAATAAATAACCCTGCAATCATCCTTGGCATACGTACATTATGTAATAAAAACGTTGCTTTTGTATCCGTATGACCAGTAACATAGTGAACGATATCGCTAAAATTAATTTTTGAAGAACCAATTGCCATATTTAAATATACACAAATAAAAAGAAAGCACACACTCACCATATACGTGAGTGTTGTGCGTCTTTTTCTTTTATGATCTATGGCAGATTGGCTACTTAATTCTTTTATAGCCATTTACTTCCACCTTACTTTTGTTCTTTTTTTGATAATTCAACAAGTTCTTTAGCCATTTCTTCAGAAGAAATTAAGCCACGAGATCTTGCCCAAACATCACGGTCAACAATATCAACACGATTATTTTTAACTGCATTCAATTTTTTCCATGTTGCATCTTCTTGTAACTTCTTGAATTCAGCAGAATCTTTTTTAGCATTATCTGTCATAATAATCATGCGTTCAGGATTTAAGTCAGCTAAATGTTCAGTATCTAATTGTAAGTAAGGTCCTTTCAAGTATTTACTTAAACCTTTTGTTACATCATCACTTAATGCATTTTTAAATCCAAGTTCGTTTAAAAATTGTCCAACATACGAATAGTTTGGATGTGCTAATAAACCAGCTTTCGCAACAACTGCTGGAAGCACTTTTTGATTTCTATCAAATTTAATTTCATCTTTATACTTATTGATTAATTTATCATGTTCAGCAAGACGTTTTTCGCCTTCTTTTTCTTTATCTAAAGCTTTCGCAATTGTCTTGAAAGCATCGATATTTTGCTTGTAGTCACCATCAAAACTCTTTAATGATAATGTTGGTGCAATTTTGTTTAATTCTTTATTAATACCTTTATGTCTACTGCTATCAGCGATAATTAAATCCGGTTTTAATTTACTAATTTCCTCTAAGTTTGGCTGTTTACGTGTACCTACAGAAGTATAATCCCGAATTTTTTCTCTAACTGGTTTAATGATACGTTTTTTCTTACCATCATCAGCAATACCAACTGGTTTAACGTCTAATGCTGCTAATGCATCTGCAAATGAGTACTCTAATACAACGATACGTTTTGCATCTTTAGGTACTTTTACTGTACCATTTTCATCTTTTACCGAAATAGTATCTTTAGTTGATGATTCTTTTTTACTTGAATTATCCGTATTACCACAAGCTGCAACTAAAAATAAGGCAACTATTAATCCCAATATACTAAAAGTTTTTAGACCTCTCATCGTTCCACTCCTTAATATGTATAACTTCATTTATTATTTTATTGATAACAATTATCATTGTCAAGTAGCGTTCAATCTTTTTATATTACTAAAATGTATGACTATATTTATTTCCTCTAATAATTATGACTACAATTAGCACATTTCCTTAGACAAAATACTGATAATGTATCATGGCTATATCATCTTTGAATTAATACAATTGACACCATTTAGCATGACCGTTATCTCTTTAATTCAGCTGATATTACCTATTGCAGTTTTATGTGACGAACTGTTGCACTTAATTTGATAAATCATTAAATACAAAAAATCTAAGTTGAACAATTATCATACAACCGTGCAAACGATATGTAGTATAACTTGTCAACTTAGACTTATTGATAAATATATTAATATTGGTTCACCATAGCAGGAGATTTCACATCAAAATTTTGAAGTAGCGTATCAATCTTTGAATCATCAATATATACCTTATGTAAATTTTTCATATACATCGAATGAGAAAGTGCTTCATAATTAAGTGAAAAACTAATATGATCTCCTACTTGATAGTGTCCTTGACCATTTAAATCAAGCATTAAATGATCACTCGAAGCGCCTAAAATATTGATATGCTGATCCATAGGTGAAATATTATCGACTTTTGTATCTAAATACCCAATATCTACAATAGCTTGTATGAATGATTCATGCGTTTGTGTATTAACTCGAGGTTTAATTTCTAAAATCTCAGCCTCCAATGTAATCGCATCTTGATATAACATAGCTATCGCTTGATTTGTAGTTGTATCAACACCTCTAAACAACGTTTCACCTATTCGCAATTCATTTATTTTACCCAAATCATTATATAAAAGTTGTGGTAACATGCTCGAATTACCACCTGAAATAATTTTCAATCGATATCCTATTTCTCTTTCAACAGCTGAGACGAATCGATTAATCATAAAGATATCATCATCACTTGGCGCATCAGATTTAAAACACATAAAATTGAATGCTAAACCAACAAAATGGATATTTTTCAAGTGAATAATCTCTTTAATATAATCTAAAACATCATAAGTCAGAACACCTTCACGGCCATCTTTCCAATCTACCATTAATAAAATCTTATGTTTTTTTCCTAAAACTTCTGCTACTTCATTTATATGATGTATGGTAGATAATTCTGTTTGGATACTCATATCAACTTTTTCTATCATATCTGAAATCTCTTTTTTGGCAGGCGTACGCAATAACGTATATGTTAAATCCTGATCTGCCATACTAATTATGTTATCCAATCTGGATTCTGCAACATGATTGATACCTAACGCTTTTAAGCTTTCTACAATTGTACGGTCACCAGCTATGCACTTAATTACTGGTGTGAATTGAATATTTTTACTTTGAAAAACTGTTTGAAGTACTTTGGCGTTATATTTAATCTTCGATATATTTATATTAACGTGTGCCATGTAGTACTACACCTCTTTTTTTATCGGATTATCTAACTCAATATTTAAATATTGCTTTACTTTATTTTCCATTCTCATATTTAACAACGCTTTGACAGTAATTGTCGGTCCAAACAAAATATCTTTTAACTCATTTGCATGTGGTAGTGTTGGGTTAATGGCATGCGCTACTACTTGCTGTACTATGTTAAATAATTCGGCTTCTTCAACACAATCATACTGATTAAAATGATGGATTAATTCTGCCATTTGATTTTGAATAACAGCATGTTGGAATTTTGCAATCACTGCATCTATAGAATCAGCTATTAAACTATCATTTGTAATTTTAATATCTGATACACGATGTTGTAATGTTTCTAAATCAATTCTAGAACCACCTAAATCTCTCACTAAAAATTGAATGTCAAAATGTGGCCCCAAGTTCACTACTGTATTTTGCATGTGTGCTTCTAATGCAATTCCATAATTTTGAATAAAAGCAATTAAAGGCGGGATTAATGCTTGAGAGTATCGTTCAATAAATGTCGTAATACTTTCTTTAGTAATTCCTTGATTTAACCACTCTAAGTAACTATCCACGATAACTTTTTGATCTATTGGATTTTTATTAACTAGACTTGCACTAACTACTGTTGCACCTTTTCCATCAATTTCAGGCTTTTGTCTTATAATACAAGCAAGCTGACGCGCCCTATCTTTATCAACATTTGCATATTCACCGAACGGTTCCATAGCAACTTTAAATCCTGGATATTGATTCAACATGTTTTGTAAAGCATAACTTAACTTTGGTCCATCTACAGTAGTCACAGTTGAGACTGTTCTAACGGCACTTGTTGCTTGTGCATCGACGGGCAACTTAACATGATATGGTTTATCAATTAAAGACATCGTCCTGAATGATAAAGTTGCTTTTGAAAGTATTGTAAACGGCGTTGGAATTAATATTTTTTTAGCAATCCATGCTTCAAAATATTTCCCTATCGTATGATCATATTGCCAAGGATGTACTAAAATCGCTCTATAGTCTTCACTTTTCAAACCTAAACTCTTCAAAAACACACGAATCTGATTGTAGTATTCGGGAATTATTTCATCAATAATAAATTGATCATTACCATCTATAGCTGTGCACACAACATGGTCTTTTTCAATCATCATAATTTGCAAAGGGATTTCTTTTTCAAACTCAGGTGCATATGCTCGTACTTCTTCCATAGTTAAGGGCAATTTCGTTTTGGTTAAAGGGTGTGTTGGATGCCCCTCTGGTACCAAACTCTCAGAATAAGTTAAATCATCTGTCTTATCACTATCTTTTACATGTTGTAACCATGAAAAAAAGTTAATATCTTGTGGTAATCTTGAAAATTTAAAACTTTGACTTATTAATGTTTGTCTGTGAGACATTTGCTTATATGTTTCAACTAAACTATCTCGACTGTGTATTAACTCTTCGCGTAGTCGCTCTGAAATAGGGATATCAAAGTCATGATTCAACACATCTAGTAGCCCTTCTAACGTCATGATTAGCGACGTTTCACCTTTATTTAAATAAGTAATATCACCTGTAAACTCATAGCGTTCTAATGCACTTTTTCTAACAACTTCAATAGTCAACACATGCATATGATACTGAATTTCAATTAAAGATTCTTTTTGTGAAATAAATGTTTGCTCGGGGTAAATACGTTCTTTAATAATGGCGTTAATTACACGATATTGAATATTTCTATCTGCCTTTGCCCATTCAAGATATACCATGATTACTTTCCTCCAACTTTAACTTCAACTTTCTATTTATAAAATAGAATACCATTGTAATGCATATAGTACTTATTCCCATTATTGAAAAAGTTCTAACAATGCCAAACACATCTGCACATATACTCATCAACAGACTTCCCAATGGAATCATACCTCTATCCATCATAATAATACTCAGTACTTTACCACGTTCATAATCTTTAACATTATTTTGAAAATAAACGCGATTTGTCGTACGTGCCCATTGACTAAATAACCCAATCAATGTAATACAAATGAACATGATGACAATATTGTGAAATACCACACCTAACAAAGCAATACCAAATAAAAATGAACTTAAATAATACATATTTACCATACCAATATATTTAAGTACTCTAGGTAAAACTAGCGTTGCAATAATACCACCAATGGCACACATCGTCATAGCGATACCAAATATTTCAGATTTCCCCGGAAATACTTTGTTTGTTAAAACTGGTAAAAGTGTCGTATATGAAAAACCTGTCGCCATAATCAATAATGATGTTATAAATATTTGTCGACCTTCCATATGTAATTTGAAGTAATCTATAATGACTTTTAACGGCATGTACCTTGTTGCATCTTCAGGTATTTTAGTTACTTTAAAATGTAATGGTAAGCATAATAAAACTGCGATAAAATAACAAATTGACTGTGCAAGAAATGTTGTTGGCGCATGATAGACTGCTAATATGACACCAGCAATGGCAGGCCCTATTGAACGACAAATATTAATGATGAATGAATGAAATGATACAGCTTGTGTAGTAGATATTTTATCTGATAAATCTGGTAAGATTGCTTGTCTTAAAGGTGTTTCAACTGCACTTAAAATCCCTCTTAATGTCGCATATATAATAATGACGCTAATTGGAATTGCAGTGAAACTATACGTAAGCACACATAAAATTGCAGTTACTAAAAATGATGATGAAATTGTAATTCTCAGCAATCGCCCTTTATCATATTTATCGGCAATTGCCCCTGCCCACACACTTAGTAATAATATTGGTACAAGTCTGCAAAAATTGACAATCCCCAGATAAACTGCGTTATGATAAGTGGTAAGTACAAACCAATTTAGCCCTATTTGTCCAATCCAATTACCTAGAAATAGTAGAAAAGAACTGCTAAAAAAATATTTTGTCATAAAACTTACACCCGCATTCTGTTGATAATAAGAATCATTATCATTAATATGGATTATACAAATCTATCTTGCTTTTGTAAAATATTTCATAGAGGTGAATTATGAACTTGAACTTAATTTTTAAAGAACAGACATTAAAATTTAACAAAGAAGAACAAGAAACATATTTATTTTTACAACAACATAATAGCGATTGGGCTAATATTTTTAAAGAGATGATTTTACAAGGAAGAGATAAAGTCACTCAGAGATTAGTCACATCAATGCATCGCGAAAACTTAGTTAAAGCGCGCACTCAAAGTAAGAAAATATTGAGTCGTGATTTGATTATGTTAGATATCTCAACGACTCATATACTAGAAATCCAGTTCCCACAAGCTAAGCAAACATTATATGCTCCTATCACTGGAGAACACGCCTTTGATCGAATTGATGTTGAAGGCCCTTTCTACATTAAAGATAACATTACAAATATGATTACACGAGTACACCATCCAAATGAAATTCTTGAGTGTATTTTAATTGAAGCACCAGATTTAAAAAATGCTGCTAGTGATCAATTTCAGCAAGATTTAATAAACAGTGCAACTAATATGACATTTGCGATGAGCTATCAAGCACTGTCAATGCAACATGATTCTACACCTTTATTTAATATTATCGAAAATAGCGAAGATAGTTACTTGCGTTCAGAGCAAGCCGTTATTGAAGGTCATCCGCTACATCCCGGGGCTAAATTACGTAAAGGTTTAAATGCATTACAAACATTCTTATATTCTTCAGAATTCAATCAGCCTATTAAGTTGAAAATAGTACTGATTCACAGTAAATTAAGCCGTACTATGTCACTGTCTAAAGATTATGATACAACTGTTCATCAACTATTTCCGGACTTAATTAAACAATTGGAAAATGAATTTACACCAAACTTTAACTTTAATGATTATCACATTATGATTGTACATCCATGGCAATTAGATGACGTATTACATTCTGATTATCAAGCAGAAGTAGATAAAGAATTAATCATTGAAGCAAAACATACGTTGGATTATTATGCCGGTTTATCTTTCAGAACATTAGTTCCTAAATACCCAGCTATGTCGCCACACATCAAATTGTCGACAAACGTTCATATTACAGGTGAAATTCGTACATTATCAGAACAAACGACGCACAATGGTCCACTAATGACACGTATTTTAAATGATATTTTGGAGAAAGATGTCATATTTAAGTCCTATGCATCAACAATTATTGATGAAGTTGCTGGTATTCATTTTTATAATGAGCAAGACGAAGCAGACTATCAAACTGAACGAAGTGAACAATTAGGTACATTATTTAGAAAAAACATATACCAAATGATTCCACAAGAAGTCACACCAATGATTCCTTCAAGCTTAGTTGCAACCTACCCATTTAACAATGAATCACCTATCGTGACATTGATTAAACGTTATCAATCAGCTGCATCATTGTCTGATTTTGAATCATCGGCGAAATCGTGGATTGAAACTTACAGTAAAGCATTGCTTGGTCTCGTAATCCCACTAGTTACTAAATATGGCATTGCATTAGAGGCTCACTTGCAAAATGCTATTGCAACATTTCGGAAAGATGGTCTATTGGACACGATGTATATTAGAGACTTTGAAGGTTTAAGAATTGATAAAGCACAACTAAATGAAATGGGATACAGTACATCTCATTTCCATGAAAAATCAAGAATTCTTACTGATTCAAAAACGTCTGTGTTTAACAAAGCCTTTTATTCTACCGTTCAAAACCATTTAGGCGAATTAATTCTTACAATCTCTAAAGCATCGAATGATTCAAACTTAGAAAGACATATGTGGTATATCGTTCGTGATGTACTAGATAACATCTTTGATCAACTTGTACATTCGACACACAAATCTAATCAAGTAAATGAGAATCGTATAAATGAAATTAAAGATACCATGTTCGCGCCATTTATAGATTATAAGTGTGTTACAACAATGCGGCTTGAAGATGAAGCACATCATTATACTTATATTAAAGTTAACAACCCTTTGTATCGAGAAAATAATTAAAATTATAGAATTTCATTAATCGTGAGCTCAAGGATTACATTAACTTATTAAATACAATCTATACAAATAAGAGAATAATACATTTTCCATATTCAAATTATTAAAAATCACAAAAAAGCTCGGCACTAAAATGGTGTGCCGAGCTTTTTTATCGAATAACTTATTGTAAACCTTGTCTTTCTTGGTTATTGTTTTCATTATTTTTTTCGTGTTTTTGTTTCCACTCTTTTTGAGTCATTACATCGTCAACTTGCATGTTAACTTCAACTACATCTAAACCAGTAATATATTTAACTTGTTCTTTAACTAATTCAGTTACTTTACGGAAGATTTTAGGTGCTGATTCACCATATTCTAAAATTACTTTTAAGTCTACAGCAGCTTGTTTTTCACCAACTTCAACAGATACACCTTGTGTAACGTTGTTGCCACTTGAGAATGCATTAGTGAATGTATCAGTTAAGCCACCTTTCATGTCTAAGATACCTTTAACTTCACGTGCAGCGATACCAGCAATTTTTTCAACAACTTCATCAGAGAAAGTTAATTTGTTTTTGAATTGAGGCTCTTGATTTTGTTCTTGTTGTTTTTGACGCTCTTCTCTTTCTTTTTCGTTAACACCAGTTTGATTGTCGTATGCTTGTTTTGCTTTATTGTTATCTACAGTCATAATAGATTCTCCTTTTACTTGTTATTTTTTATATTTTTTTAATTAAATTCTAAATTGATGAATTAACTCCATCGATTTAAAAAATTCATAAAATCTTGCTTACGGTCTTTCATATACCCAATACCTACACCAATTAAACATAAAACGATGATAAGTATTGTTTTCCAAAAACCTAACGTTAAGAATAATATCGCGATTAATAGAAACGCTAAGAAACCAACGATTCTCCATTTAAATACTTTTAAAAAATTAATCACTTGTTGTGTAGAGTCTTGTCCGTTTTGGTTATGATTGTTAGCCATGATATACCTCCCTTACAACACTCGTGGACCAGAAGTTTTCTGATCTCTCACATTTACTTCTAACTTACGTACTGGCATTTCTGTAAAATGTTCTACATTCTTTTTAATATCCGCACGAATTGCTTCAGTTAAAGATTGTACCTGAACATTATTCGGTACGAAAAAGTCAGTTTTAATGTCGATATAAGATTTATTTTTTTTGTTATATAGTTTTGCAACTACATTCGGTTGTCTTACTTGGTCATATTTTGCAACTGTATCAAATGCAGTTTTTTCAACAGCTTTACGAGATACGTAAACATGACCATCATCGAAGTCTTTGTATAATCCAGGTTTTCGATGCGTAGGTTTGAAGATACTAAATACTAATATAAGACCTATTAATATCAATAGTGCAGCAAGTGAAATAAGTAATGGTTGGAACCATTCAAATTGAAGGAAGTAGTCTTGATATTCAGTTATACGTCCATCTTGGATATACATGAATAACAGGAACCCCACGATTACTACTATTAATAAGCCAAGGATAAAGTTTTTAAGTCGTTTCACCCCTAACGACACCTCCTTAGTTAAAGTTAATTTAAAAACATATTAAATATGTACCCATCAGATTTTTTCTTAAACATAATAAATTAATAACTTTAAATTTATTTTTAATATATAAGATGAAGTACCATTTAGTAATATATTCCCTAGTTTTTGTAAATAAAACCTCTTTGTTAATTAATTTTCGTCAATATGTTTTGAAGAACGATATTCTAATACGTCTGGATCACGATGTTTAATTAAAACCTTATTACTATTTCTAGGTTTTTCTTCACTTAAAGATTTTAAAAGCGACCATATCATCGCAATAATGACCACGGAAAATGGCAACGCTGCGATGATTAATAAATTTTGTATCGCTTGCGTACCACCTGTGTAAATCATAATAATTGCAAATAATGCCATAATGATACCCCAACTCACTTTGACAAATGACTTTGGATTAATATCACCACTTGAACTCAACATCCCTAAAACATAAGTTGCCGAGTCCGCTGATGTAACAAAGAAAATCATAATAACAAGTAAAGTAATTAAGCTTAATACAAAACCTAGTGGGTAATGTTGTAGCGTTGCAAAAGTTGCTGTTTCTGTCGCAGCTTTAGCAATTTCGGCAATATGATTATCTTGTAAGTAAATTGCTGACGCGCCGAATACCGCAAAGAATATAAAGCAAACTAACGCCGGGACAAAAAGTACACCTAGAATAAATTCTTTAATCGTACGTCCTTTTGACACACGTGCAATAAATATACCTACAAATGGTGCCCAAGATATCCACCATGCCCAGTAAAAGATTGTCCAATTTTGTAACCATTGGAATTTTTGACCGCCAGACGGAATGCGTAAACTCATACTAAAGAAATTTGCAATATAATTACCTAGACCATTCGTAAATGTATTTAAAATGTAAAGCGTTGGCCCAACAATAAAAAGACCAAGAAGTACTACAAAAGCAAGTAACATGTTGATATTACTCAACGTTTTGATACCTTTATCGATACCTGACCATGCTGACCAAGTAAATAATATAGTTGCAATGACAATCAAGATTACTTGCATCGTGAAGTTACTCGGTACATTAAATAAAAAATGTAAACCTTCGTTTATTTGCAATGCACCGAAACCTAATGTTGCAGCAACGCCTGTTACTGTAGCTATGACTGCCAATACATCAATGGCACCACCTAAAGGGCCACGCATTGCTTTTTCACCTAATAAAGGCGTCAATGTAGCGCTGACTAAGCCAGGATATCCTTTATGAAAGCTAAAATATGCAAACACAAGCGCGACAATACCATAGACTGCCCATGCATGAATCCCCCAATGGAAAAATGAAAACTGCATTGCATCATTAATAGCGGATTGCGTGCCAGCTTTATGAATAGGCGTTAATTTGAAGGCGTGACTGATTGGTTCTGCCGTTGTCCAGAACACAAGTCCTATACCCATACCAGCACTAAATAACATAGCAAACCAAGATGGCAATGAAAATTCTGGGTCTTCACCTTCTTCACCTAATGTAATTGATGCGTATCTTGAAAATAATATATACACACAGACAAATAAAATAACTAAAACGAGCAATAAATAATACCAAGAAAAATGTAGCGCAATAAATGAAGTAATGTTTTGCGTGAGTTTTTCTAACTGTTTCGGAAATATTGCACCAAAAGCAACAAATATCGTACAAATCACTAACGATACCCAAAACACTAGACTTACTGATTTATTTTTCATAAATACAAACCCTTTCTGTGTAATGGTAAGTTCATACCCACAACTGCAACATTTTAATCATTTGTAATTTTATATAGACACAATTAATAATGCTTCATCTTTTAAAAATGATATATAAAATACTCTCAAATTATTTATCATTGAACAACAAAGTATTTTATTGTATTTAAGTAATGCCTTTCTAATGCATTATTGAATTGATACCTGCAAAGTTGCCATATTTCACTTTAGAATCAATAGTCGCTAAACACAAAAAATAAGTCGCCCTATACAGTATTTTCTGCATAAGGCGACTTTACTTACTAATCTATATATTAATTACTAATTTCCCAATCATTGACTGTTTTTCCAACAATAGATGTGCTTGATATAAGTTTTCAGGTGATAAACCTTCAAAAACTTGTGTCGTTGTTGGTTGGTAATGTCCTGATTCTATATTTTTCGTAATATCTTCTAAATACTCATGTTGTTTAATCATATCAGGCGTTCGATGAATTGGACGCGCAAACATAAATTCATGTGTAAATGTTATACTTTTTAATTTTAATGCATTTAAATCTTGATCTTCATTAAAAGCTACGATAGTTGTAATATGCCCTAATGGTTTTATCAGTTCAATCATAGTATTGTAATACAAGTCTGTATTATAGGTGCAAAATATATAATCTACTAATGGAATTTCTTTTTCTTTAAATTGACGCACTAAATCCTCTTTATGATTCAATACGATATCTGCGCCCATCTTTTCACACCACTCTGTTGTTTCTTGTCGTGATGCTGTTGTAATGACAGTTAAACCATACCGTTTAGCAATTTGAGTGGCAATACTTCCTACACCCCCAGCGCCATTAATGATTAACACGGATTTACCTATATTTTCAGAAGGATTATGTGAAATTTTAAATGTATCAAAAAACGTTTCATATGCCGTAATACCAGTTAGCGGTAGACTAACCGCTTCATTAGCGCTTATGTTGTGTGGCGCTTTTGCAACTATAGCTTCTGAAACCAATTGATATGTCGCATTTGATCCTTGTCTATTTGGCGATCCAGCATAAAATACAACGTCACCCGGACTAAATAATGTAACGTTTGGTCCGATAGCTTCAACAGTACCAATAGCATCAAACCCAAGTACACGAGGTGCTTGAGTGACTTCCATTTGTCGTTGTTTTGTATCTACAGGATTTACACTAATGCTATTTACTTTGACTAAGATATCATCGTTTTCTGGCGTTGGCTTTCTTTGTTCGTATACTTTAAATAAATTTCCTTCTTCCAATTTAAAGGGCTTTTCAAATCCTATCATTTTCATATCGTTTCACCTCATTTATGAACTTATTTCTTATTATACAAAATAGAAGCCATGTGTGCTTATGTCGCAGCATCATGACTCCTTTTTCATTTGAATATATAAATAATTACAGACGACTTTCGTATTACATTTTAGACTTATTTCTACCATGTTACTGAACAAATTTGCTTTAGATAAGAAAGTTATTAAATTTTGGTCAATTAACAAAGTTGATTTGTAAAAATGTATACTTTATTATTCCGTAACTTTAATAACTTGTTTACCAAAGTTATCGCCCGTAAATAAATTTTTAAATGCACGTGGCGCATTTTCAAAACCATCTTCAATGGTTACTTGTGACTGAATTTTACCTTCTTGAACCCATGTTGCGAGCTGTTCACTAGCTTCTTTAAAAGCATTAGCAAATTCACTTACTAAGAAGCCTCTCATCATTACTTGCTTCTTAATAAGCGTACCTTGAATACGTGGTCCGATATCTGCTTCAGGATGATTATATGACGAAATTGCGCCACATACTGGTACACGTGCAAAACGATTTAAATGCTTAAATACTTCATCGCCAACTGTACCACCAACATTTTCAAAATAAACATCAATACCATCTGGTACTGCTTGTGCTAACGATTCTGCAAAATCCTCTTTCTTATAATCAATACCAGCGTCAAAGCCCAGTGTCTCTGTTAAATAATTTACTTTTTTGTCGCCACCCGCAATACCTACAACACGGCAACCTTTAATCTTAGCAATTTGACCTACAACTGAACCTACAGCGCCAGATGCAGCTGAAACCACAACAGTATCACCGTCTTTAGGTTGTCCAATATCAAGCAGACCATGATATGCCGTTTGTCCTGGCATTCCTAAGACACTTAAATATAAATCAAGTGGTACATCTGTCGTTGGAACTTTAGTAATTTGATCCGCTTGGACATGATTAATGATTCGCCAAGGCAACATACCTACAACGACATCTCCTTTTTTATAATCTGCGAGTGTCGAATCAATTACTTTTGCAACGACATGGCTAACAATCGGTTTACCAATTTCAAAAGGCTGTACATACGAATCTGCCTTAGTCATACGTCCTCTCATATATGGATCCACTGAAATATACAGCGTTTGTACAAGTACACCATCGCTCTCAAGTTTAGGCGTGTCAATGTCTTCAATTTTGAATGTATCCTCTTGAGGCATGCCTTCTGGTATTTTGTTAAAAAGAATTTGTTTATTTTGCATCATTAATCACCTTTCTTTATTTGAAACTTTTACTTACTTGTTACTTAAGCGTTAAGTTTGAATTGTGTCTTCGTGATGTCTGTATGCAAATACATTCTTAGTTGTTATATTTGGACTTAAGCACTGATTCATTCATGTAACTTCAACCACATTATATTTGCTATAATCATAAATTTAAAATGTTACGACTTAGACATTTTATGGAAACTCTCAAACAATAGATAATTTTTGAAAAACTCTAATATTACAAGCTTTTTTGCCCCCGAAAAACTAGCAGTTGCTTTATTTTTTCCATAAGAAGTCGATCAACTCATTAGCAACATTTTCATTCTCATGAAGCTGACTATGCTGTGCAGACTCACCTTCATATTTAGATTCTCGATAACTTTTCGGACTATTTCCCAGTAAATATTTTAATGATTTCGAAGAACTATTAGACACTCTGCCGTCTGAATGTGTACCATCTTTCAAATCTCCATAAATATTTAGCACTTCGATACCTTTACCTTTATAAATATCTTTTAGCACGCGTAATTGCTGATAAGGTTGATTCATTCGACTTGGTTTACCATCTTTATCAACTGTAATTTCATTGACATCTTCATTCATATTTAAAACGCCATTAAATGTCCCAGCAATATTCACTTGTTTGTTTAACTGTGGCAGTGACTTGTCGTTACCATATGTCATCATATATTGTGCAAATGTTAAGTTCCCCATTGAGTGACCGACAAAGTTGAATTTATCGAAATTGTATTCAGATTGTAACTTAGTCAGTACATTTTTAAACCACGCAGCATTCTTATCCAAATAGCCTTGTCTGTTATTTTCAAGTTCAATTTTCACAATAGGATTCACTGCATCTTTACTTAGTTTCCCTTTAAATGTCACTGCACCATCCTTTGAAACGTAAGCAGTGATGATATCTTTAGTTACCCCTCTTTTTTCTGCTTGCTTCACCATAAATTTTTCAGAGTTGGCACTACCACCAAATCCATGTAAAAACAATGTCGGAATTGGCTTTTTAACAAATTGCTGTTGTTGTATTTTAAATGTTTGTGCCTGTCGTTGACTAAACACAACCGTAATAATAGTGCCTATAATAATAGCGACCGCTAACAATGTCGTACTAATTACAAAAATTTTCTTCACACTTTTAACTCCCATTCATGTCTTTTATTTAAGTATAAAGGATGTGATTAAAAATGTCCTTTAGTTGATTTTGAATACATCATTAACTTTAAAGATGACTTTGGAAAATTGTCCGTTAACGTTTGTTAATTGATTGCTTATTTAACTTTCAATCGTGTGTCTCCCATTGATTAATATAAAAATATGTATATGCATGTTTAATTTTTCTCTTTTTATAAATAAAGACCTACCAGTACACGACTGATAGGCCTTTTAATATCTTTTATTATTTAATTTCTTTTGTTTCGGCTAACTCTTTGTACCAATAAGCACTTTTCTTAGGATAGCGTTCTTGAGTCTCAAAATCGACATAGAATAAACCATATCGTTTTTCATAACCATTTGACCAAGAGAACACATCCATTAATGACCAAATAAAGTAACCTTTAACATTTGCACCATCTTTAATAGCATCTGCAATAACGTTTAAATGTTGTCTTACATAATCAATACGTGCATCATCATGAACTGTTTTTTCAGATTCAATAAATTCATCTTTATATCCTAAACCATTTTCAGTGATATAAATCTTATGATAGTTAGGATAATCTTTAACAACACGCATGATTTGATCATATAAACCTTGAGGATAGATCATCCAGTCCCAGTCTGTGCGAGGTACGTCGACATCAAATTCACGTTGACCGACACCTTTAAGTTGGTATTTAGAACCGCCTTTATCACCTGTCGCATTATGCGTAATTTCAGATTCTCCATCATAACCTCTCATCCAATCACTCATGTAGTAATTGATACCTAAGAAGTCGTTTAAATCTTTGGCTGCATCTAAAATGGCATAATCTTCATCTGTAATGTTTAATTTACCGCCATTAACAGATAAGATATGTTGCACACCTTCCATCGTTTCACGAGAATACTCACCTAAATATGTTGCATCTAAGATGAATTTGTTATGGATGATATCTTCTAATTCTGCTGCACGAACATCTTCAGGATTTGATGGATCGAACGGATATTTTGTTGGCAATGCGTGTACAACACCAATTTCTCCTTGATAGCCGCCATCTTTAAATAATTTTACTGCTCTTGCATGAGCAACCATCATATTATGATGAGATTGGAAAACTTTTTCAAAATCATATTTAATACCTGGAGGGAATTTACCTACTAAATATTGGCCATCACCAATTGGTCCAATTTCATTGAATGTAGTCCAATATTTTACTTCTGGGAATTCTTTAAAACAATATTCAGCATAATCTACAAAGTAGTCAATCGTTTTACGATTTAGAAAATCGCCATCTTTGTGTAACACTTCTGGTGTATCAAAATGATGCAATGTTACAAATGGTTCAACATGACGTTTATGACACTCCGCAAATAACTTATGGTAATACTCAACACCTTTAGGGTTAACTTCGCCATATCCATTTGGGAAGATACGAGACCATGCAATTGAAATACGGATACCATTAACACCGAATTTTTCACTTAATTCTAAATCCACTGGATATCTGTTATAAAAATCACTCGCTGGTTCTGCAGTGTACCAATAGTTTTCTTCTAAATACGTATCCCATGCTACGCGACCTTTACCATCCGTATTTGTCGCACCTTCTGCTTGATATGCTGCTGTTGCTCCACCAAAAATAAAATCTTCAGGTAATGTTTTAGTCATATGAAAAACTCCTATTCTTAATTTTCAAATTGTTGTTGAACGAAATCAAGGGCTGCTTGGCCATCTCGTGTCAATTTGATATATTCAGCACCTTGAGTCTTCGCTAATTTAATACCTAATCTATCTGTATCTTGCTTAATATCTTCATAGTTAGACGCAACTTGTGGCGCTAAAATGATTAATTGGTACTCTTTCATAATGTCCATATGTGCGCCATATCCGCCAGCTGCCGCTTTCACTGGCACATGATATTCTTCAGCTGCTTTATTAAGTGCGTTGGCTAATAATCCACTTGTACCACCACCGGCACAAAGTACTAAGACATTTGTTTGTTCTGTGATATTTGAAGCTTTAGCTGCATCGTCTGATACACCACTTGCCGCTAAAATTGAATCAGCTTTTTTCGTATCAAAGTTTGCTGCAACTTTTTCTTTTAAATCTGAATTACTTTCTTTACGTCCTTCTTCTTCATCAAGAATTTCACTATCATAAACTTTTAGGAATGGGTAGTAAATAATAATATCTACAACAATTAAAGTAATCGCTAGTACGAATGACCATAAACCAAATCCAGTACCCATGATGATGCCGAGTGGACCTGGTGTTGTCCATGGTAAGTTCACACTAAAACTGTTCATTCCTAACACTTCAACGAAAAGTTTAAATATCCATACGTTCACAATTGGCGCTAATACAAATGGAATAAAGAACACAGGATTCAATACTAGTGGTGCCCCGAATAAAATCGGCTCGTTTACACCAAAGAATGTTGGTACAACAGATGCACGTCCAATCGCTTTGTTTCGTTTAGATTTCGTCATCCACATAAACATAAATGGCACGACCAATGTTGCACCCGTACCACCAAATGTAACGATAAACATTTGTGTACCTGATGTAATAATTTTATCTGCGTGTTCACCAGCTTGAAGCAACTTGAAGTTCGCTTCGATATTCGCATATGTAATGGCTGCAATTGCTGGTTCTACTATTGATGGACCATGAATTCCTACAAACCAGAATAATGCAAAGGCACCAAAGATAATTGTGACACCTATCCATCCATCTGCTGCTGTAAATAATGGTTCGAATAATTTTAAAATACCTTCCGCTACATTTGATTTAAAGCTGTTGCGAATGACTAAATCTAGTGCATAAAGAATGATGATTACCGCTGAAAATGGAATTAAGTCCTTAAATACTTGTGAAATATTCGGCGGTACTTCTTTCGGCATTTTAATTGTAATATTGCGCTTCACACAGAAGTTATAAACAATAACAGTTACAAATGCTGATAAGAATGCTGTTAATAAACCTTTAGTTCCCATAAACGCACTTAAGAATCCACCATCTTTGGCTGGATCAGAAGCTAAGAACAAGAATCCACACATCGCTGCTAGCATTGTAGAAATAAAGTTAATTTGATTTGTACTTTCTAGCTTACGGTTAAATGAATCTGTTAAAGATTTCGCTGTCGTTCCTGCTACTAAAAATGCTACAAGCCCCATCGTATAGTTATATGGTTTCATTAAAATGGCTTCCATGCCTTTATCCCATTTAAAACCAAATATATTTGGCACGTATGCAATTAATAGAAAGATACTTGAGAATAAGATGACAGGCATTGCAGAAATAAATCCATCACGGATGGCTCTTAAATATATGTTACGTGATAATTTCTCGAAAAATGGCTTCCCTTTTTCAATTTGTGCGATCAATTTTTGCATCATTGTCATCACCCTCTTTTATAAAATTCTAATAAATGCTTCATTAAATCTTTCAGTAAAATTGTTGTCATTAAATGGTCTTGACCATGCATCATCGTCACACTGTATGCAATATCATCACCTTGCGCTTCTTTAGCTAATAAGCTTGTTTGTGCTCTATGCGCTTCAGCAATGCAATTGTTTCCTTCTTCAATCAGTGCATCTGCTTTTGCAAAATCTCCAGCTTGAGCTGCTGTTAATGCTTCTAAAAACTTAGAACGTGCATCCCCTGCAAATGCAACAATTTCAAAACCTAATAATTGGACTTCTTCTCTATTCATAGCATTAATCCCCTTTTATACTTATTTTCTTTGTTTCCAAGATGTCGCAGTATCTTTTAATACTTTATTTAAGTCATCAATATTTTTGAAACCAGTTGTACGTAACCATTCACGAGCAGCATCTTCACCTTGTTCAATGTATACTTGAACAGCACCAGACCATGTAGCACGGCCACAAAGTACACCGTTGAATTTAGCACCAGCTTCGTGAGCAAATTTTAAAGTTTCTTGGAATAATTCCGCAGAAACACCAGCACTTAAGTAAATGTATGGTAAATGAGTTGATGCATCTTGATCTTTAAAGTGTTGTGCCGCTTCCTCTTTTGTATAAACCACTTCACCTTCAGCAAAGCCTTCTACATACTTCATGTTTACTGGTACTTCAACTTTCAATACATCAACGTTAAAGCGTGGTTCTGAGAACAATTTCATTGCTTCGTTAACCTTTCTAGGCTTAACTTTTGCAAATTCAACACTACCGTTATCAGGAATGTTGTCATCGTATGTTAATACTTCTAAAAAGAATGGAATATCTTCTGCAACACATTCTGAACCGATTCTTTCAATATATGCTTTCTTTTGAATGTTAATTTCTTCAGCATCATCAACATCATAGTAAAGTAAGAATTTAACAGCATTTGCACCTTGTTCTTTTAAACGTTTTGCAGACCACTCTACTAAACAGTCAGGTAAACGACCTTTAGCGTTTACGTCATATCCAGTTTTTTCATAAGCAAGTAATAATCCACAATCTTTGTTACGTGCATCAGAAGCTGGTAAACCGTATTCAGGATCTAATAAAATTGAAGATGCATATTGCGTTAATTCTTCCGCAACTAATACTTTTAATTGTTCAATTTGAGCTACAGTTGGTTCTTCAGTTTGATGTTTTGCCATCATGCGTTTTAAAGCACCACGTTGGTCAAATGCTAATGCAGAAATGATACCTTCGTTATTACTTAATTGTTCAATTGATGCGATTTTTTGATTCGATTTTGACATTTTTTACACCTCTAAAACTTCAATTTGATTGAATAAATCATCATAATTATTTAAATTGACATAACCTGTTTGTGCTTCTTGCGCATTCAGCATGCCTAAAGTATTGGCTTTTTTTAGTAAATCGTGGTCGTTTTCATGATTAAGAATTGCTGAAGTAATTCCAGCAACTGTAGAATCACCTGAACCAACCGGATTTAATACGCTTATTTTCGGAATATTCACTCTATAGAATGTGTGATTGTGCTTAGCGAACGCACCTTGTGCACCTAAAGACACAATAATCCACTCAATTCCTTCGAATAAGGGTTGTGAAACTGCTTGTTTCAAACTTTCTAAACTTTCATCAAGTGGCTGGTTAAGCAACTGATATAATTCAGAAATGTTTGGTTTAATGACTGTTGGTTTGTATGGATTTTCCAATACTGTTTGTAAAGTTGCACCCGAGCAGTCTAATATCACAGGCACACCTTTGTTTTGGCATCGTTCAATGATTTGTGCATAATAATCTTGATTTAATCCTTTTGGTAAGCTACCTGAAATAGCAACTGCTTCAACTTTTTCTAGTAATTGCTCAAAATGTTTAATAAATCCTGCAGCCTCTTGATTATCAATCTCCGGTCCCTGCTCTAAAATTTCTGTTTGTTGTCCTTCATGTAAAATTGCAATGCAGTTTCGTGTTTCACCCTTAATGTTATAAAATGCATGCTTGATGCCGGCATGATCTAATTTTTTAGCAATAAATTGACCTAATTCACCGCCAATAAAACCACTCGCAAGGACTGGCTCACCTACTTGCGCAAGTACTCTTGTTACATTTAAACCTTTACCACCAGCTGTTTTACTTACTTCTTGAACACGATTAACATCATCTAATTTCAATGCTGTTAATGGGTATGAAATATCAACGGATGGATTTAATGTTAAAGTTAAAATCATATGTGTCGTCCCTTAATCGTGGTATTCGCCTCTGTCCCATTTTTCTAAGAATTCATCAAAGAAATGTGGATCAGCTTGATCTGCATTGCTTGTTTCTAAATGTTTAATTTTAGCGATTAATTTTTTGTTCTCTTCAGTTGGTTTATATTCAGCATTAATAAATGCATCGATAATATCGCACATTAATAACTCACCAATAATACGTCCACCAAAGCCAATAACGTTCGCATTTAATTCTTCTTTAGCATATAGCGCTGATGTCATATCACGTACTAGTGCTGAACGAACGCCAGGTACTTTATTTACAGCATTGTTAATACCAACACCTGTTCCACAAATGCAAACACCTAAGTCTGCATTACCGCTAACAACTTGTTCTCCAACTTTTTTACCAAAAATTGGATAATGTGTTCTTGTGAAATCGTATGTTCCTACGTCAATGACTTCATGTCCTTTTGATTTTAAAAATTCAGATACACGCATTTTTGTATCTGTAACAATATGGTCGCATCCTAATGCAATCTTCATAGTAATTTTTCCTCCTTAGCACATTTTATTAAGCATATCTACGCGGATTTGGTGTCTACCACCATCGTATTTACCTTCAACAAAACCTTTAACGACATTTTTCGCTAATGTGTCTCCAACAATTTCAGATCCCATAGTGATCATTCTTGAATTGTTATGGCCTCTAGTCATATATCCAGAGCGTTCATCTGATACTTCAGCAGCAATCATGCCTTTGATTTTTGTAGCAACCATAAAGCTACCTGCACCAAATGCATCGATAACAATACCTAAGTTACCTTCTTGACTTTGAACATCTTTTGCTACAGCCAAAGTTGCATCAACAAAGTCAACTTCCTGTCCTTCTGTTACGTCAACAACGTCATATTTATTGTCTAATAAGTATGATTTGATGACTTCTTTTAATCGTTTGCCAGCTTCATCTGAACCAATAATAATCGCCATAATAAGACTCCTTTTTACTTTAATTTTGAAATACCTTTCTTAAAATATGACATATTTATTTGTAGGTTATGAAAATCTTGAGAAAAGGCTTTCAATTTGATTACGTTTAAATTATAAACATAAACAAACAATAAATCAACATAATATGTTTATAATCTGTTTGTTTATGACATATTTTCAAACAATAAGTGAACATTCTTATTGTGGTGTTGTTTTAATTAGGTATTCGTCTGAAATTGTAGTAAAAATTTGTCGGGGTTCCCGTTTACATAAATTTGCAAAAAAATAGCCCATAAATGAATGCAAATTCACATTCACTTATGAGCATATAGACACATATTTTAACAATGCAGTTATATTTTTAATTTAGTCGACTACTTCAATATATGTTTTAATCGTTTCTACTTTTTCTTCATCTTCATAGTCCATGACCACTGCAGTCAATTCGTTTAACTGACAAAATGATGTAAAATCTTCTTTCCCAACTTTCGTATGATCAATTAGCAAGTATTTTTCAATTGAATTACTTAGTGCCAATTGTTGCGTATAAGCTTCATCTAATGTAGATGTCATCACAGCACCTTTATTTACTGCGTTACTACTAAAGAACATCTTGCTAAATCTTAGTTTTTCTAACATGGCATTCGCCATTTCACCTACAAATGCTTCTGTAATATGGCGCATTTCACCACCAATTAAATAGACACGAAAATGTGCTGTTTGTTTTTCCAACAAAATTTTATACACCGGCAAACAATTCGTAATAATTGTGAGCGTATGATGATTGACTTCTTCTGCTAATAGTTCCACTGTTGTTCCTGGTCCGAAAAACAAAGTATCCTCATCTTCAATTAATGATGCAGCTTTTCTAGCTATAAATCGTTTTTCTGCAATTTGACGGGTATGTTTTTCTTTATGCGATATTTCTTTATACTGAAATGTTGAATTACTGCGTGCACCACCATGAATCTTCGTTAAAATCCCTTTATTTTCCAATTCAATTAAATCTCTTCGAACTGTCATATCAGACACATTTAAACCTTCGACGATTTCATTCGTTCTTATCGTGCCCTTTTTATTCACTAGTTTAGCAATTTCGTCCAAACGTTCATGTTTATTCAATGTAAAATTGCCTCCTTTATTTAGTCGATGGGTCATTATCCTTTATGTTTAGACATCAATTTTAATATACATGCTTATTCTATAATAAAAATTGCGTAAAAACTAATATAATTTAACTGTTCGATTATATGTATAATTCATTTTTAAAAAGAACTGTTTAAACTGCGCTTTTGATAATCGTAAAATGAATATACTATAATAAAAGCAAAAGACGTTATAAATCATTCATTATTTTGATGGGGTGTTTAACTTGAAACATGATTTAGAGACACTAAAACATATTATAGATAGTTCGAATCGTATTACATTTTTTACAGGTGCTGGTGTATCTGTCGCAAGTGGTGTTCCAGATTTCCGTTCAATGGGTGGCTTATTTGATGAAATTTCAAAAGATGGGCTTTCGCCAGAATACTTGTTAAGCCGTGATTATTTAGAAGATGATCCTGAAGGTTTTATCAATTTCTGCCATAAGCGCTTACTATTTGTCGATACGATGCCCAATATCGTTCATGATTGGATTGCAAAATTAGAACGTAATCAACAATCTTTAGGTGTCATCACGCAAAATATCGATGGTTTGCACTCAGACGCTGGAAGTCAACATGTTGATGAATTACATGGCACGTTAAATCGTTTTTATTGTAATGCATGTCATAAATCTTATATGAAGTCAGATGTTATTGATAGAACTTTGAAACATTGTGATAATTGTGGTGGTGCCATTCGACCGGACATCGTATTATACGGTGAAATGTTAGATCAACCTACCATCATACGGGCATTAAATAAAATTGAAGATGCTGACACCCTTGTCGTACTAGGTTCATCACTCGTTGTACAACCTGCCGCAGGATTAATATCAAATTTTAAAGGCGACAATTTAATTATTATCAATAAAGATCGAACACCTTATGATAACGACGCTACTTTGGTCATACATGACGACATGGTTTCCGTTGTAAAATCATTAATGACAGAGTAATCAGTACGTAAAAAGCATTTCCCGAGTAACAGGGAAATGCTTTTAATTTTGAAGTTGCGTATTCATTTTTTGAGCTTGGAATTCGGAGTTTGGTTTTCGGAATTCGACGTTTGGAATTCCAAATTAAAATGAGTGAGAAATTTTATTTATTGCGTGCTTAACGATTTGGTTTTGTAGCGATTTTTATTTGATGATTTGTGTTTTATTTGATGTTGGGATGCTACTTTTAATGGTTTGTCATTTGTTAGATTAAAAAATCAGATATCTTCGTTATCAAATTCCAATATTAAATCATTATATTTTTCAGAATATCTTGCATAATCTTCATTATTATTAAAAGCTAACCATAGACCTCTATCATCATATAAATGATATATTAAGTTTTTAGTATTGTTAATTATATATATTTCAGAATAATTATCATTCTGATTGATATTTGGAACTAACCCTTTAAAGTCTTGATTGGATATAGCTTTTAATAATTTTTTATATTTTATATCTTTTATGGAACACTTATATGAAAACTCCTCGCACAAAATATTATCATCCTTCTCCTTTTTATATTCTTTAAAGTAATACAATTCATCTATTGTTAACGATGTAAATTTTTTTATAACATTTGTTCTCTTATAAGGTTCATTATAAACATATACTACATGAACCAAATTTATAGAATCAGAAGGCGAAAACAAATCTTCAAAAATGTTTATTGCATTATCATATACAGCTAAAAAATAAGTATTATTGATAGTTTTACCGTCCTCCAAAAACTGGTATTTATCGCCACTTAAACTTAAATGAATTGCGTTTTTTACCTTTCTAAAATTCAACTTTTTTATATCAAAATTATTTATATCAAAGCACATAATTTACAACACCTTATTCCCTTAAGATTTTTCCTTCTTTAGTTAAAGAAGCTATTCTTTTTCCTTTGTTATTTATTAACTTCCAATAAGAACCACCATATGATTGCCCTTTATTTTTGGAAATAGTCCATTTAATTTTTGGATATCTCCAGGTAGGATTTTTCCCTTTAAGCTTTTGAATAAATTTACCAATACTCACCCCCTTATCATTTAACAAACTTTTATTAACGTTTTTGGCTATATTATGAGTCTTTACTGCTTTTAGATTGTAAAAATAATCGTCATGAATAATGGCATTTTCCGACATTCAAATTTTACAAAGTACATTGTCATATGCATAATGATACCTGTAATTAATGTAATAATAGAAAAGGGTATATATGTCATATCGCCACCTGCTATACAACTTATTAGATAATTAATTCCAAGACATATTAATTATCTAATTATAACCTTAGGTAAGTTATTGCATAATATAAAAATTCATAATAGCTTATTTGCTTGCTCCTTTCACTTTTTAAGAGTAATAAATTAACCTGAAACATAGACTTTAACATCCAAGTTTCAGGTTAGCGTAATGTAAATTATTTACTTTGTTATATTATGATTAAACATCTAATTCTCTGCTTGTAAGTGCTTTAATCATCTCTGGATCAGCATGTGAGAAAAATTGGCTATTACTTTCTTCTAATGTCGCAATTTGTTGTTTATCTTCTTCTGTAAGTTCAAAATCAAATATATCTAAGTTTTGAGCCATACGTTCTGGATTCACTGATTTTGCGAGTACAACGATGTCACGTTCTACTAACCACCGTAAAATAACTTGTGCAATTGATTTGTTATATTTATCTGCAATGGCCTGCAACAATTGATTTTGGAATAATTGATTTTTACCTTCTGCAAATGGTGCCCAAGCTTCTACCACAACATTTTCTTGTTGAAGTGCTGCAACTTGTTCTTCTTGTTGATGGAATGGATTAATTTCTATTTGGTTCACTTGTGGTTGAATTTGATTGTGAATACCTAAATCTACAATTCGATCAACGCCGAAGTTAGATACACCGATTGCTTTAATTTTACCAGTTTCTTTTAACTCTTCTAATGCACGCCATGAGCCATATACATCATTGTAAGGCTGGTGAATAAGCACTAGATCAATATAGTCCAATTTTAATCGTTGTAATGATCGTTCGATTGATTTGATAGTATCTTCATAGTTAACATTTTCAATCCATACTTTAGTCGTAATGAATAGTTCACTTCTATCAATACCTGAAGCTTCAATACCTTGACCTACTTCAGTTTCATTTAAATAACTTTGTGCTGTATCAATATGTCTATAACCCGCTTTAATTGCTTCTTTAACCGCTTCTGCTGTTTGTTCTTGAGGAATTTGAAATACTCCGAAACCTAATACTGGAATCTTTACATCTTTACTTATTTCAATATGATTCATAAAATGAACCTCCTTTATCTTGTAAGTCCACTATAAACCATGGAGCAAACTCTATAGCAAGCCAGAGGTTTACTTTCTCTCCCAAAGACGTTCAACATTGTCATCATGATTATCACTAGCATTGATTTTAGCAATATGATTATCATAATTATCAATTTTATATTGTAGTAAATCTCTCGCATCATGAATTGTCTTTAAGTTTTCATTTAATTCTTCGAGTTGCTTATTTAAAATTTGCTTTTGCTGTGCTTGAATATTTTCATTTTTAGGAAGCTGCGCTAACCTACAAAATTCGATAAGCGATTCAATACTGACGCCTGCATTTCGCAAATTTTTCACTAAATAAATCCAATTTAAATCATTATCATTGTATATTCTATATCCATTTTCATCTCGATTAACAGGTGGAATCACACCAACCTTTTCATAATATCTTAAAGTGTCTTGAGATATATTCATGAGCGCTACGACTTCTTTAGTTTTCATTGTGACTATCCTTTCAGTTATGTTTGGTTGTCTAAAGTAATGTTACTTTATATATTGTCATCTTCGTTTGAATACTTCTTATTTTATTACTCAAATTTAAATTTGTCTCTTTTTTAACATTTTACATTTCATCGTTTTTAATTACTTTAAAAATTGTATAACTTAAATATTTAAAATGATATAATCACAAAGGTTGATAATATTTAATTTTTAAAAAATATTTTCGTTGCAATTTTTGGGTGATGCTGAAAATTTGGGTGATCGATTGTTTATATGCATCAACATTCTTTGTGGATTGTTTGACAGTAGACAGTCAATTGTATACGTTAACGAATTTTGAAAAATTGAATCATTATTTAATCATAATATTCATTGCGCACGCGCAACACAAAAAGGAGACATGTCAATGACATATAGAATGAAGAAATGGCAAAAATTGTCCACCATTACGTTATTAATGGCTGGTGTGATTACTTTGAATGGTGGTGAATTCAGAAGTATTGATAAACATCAAATCGCTGTGGCTGATACGAATGTTCAAACGACAGATTATGAAAAGTTGAGGAACATATGGCTGGACGTTAACTATGGTTATGATAAGTATGATGAGAATAATCCAGATATGAAGAAGAAGTTTGAGGCTACGGAGAATGAGGCAGAGAAATTACTCAAGGAAATGAAAACTGAAAGTGATAGGAAATACTTGTGGGAAAGCTCAAAAGATTTAGATACGAAGTCTGCGGATATGACTCGTACCTATCGTAATATTGAGAAAATCTCAGAAGCGATGAAACATAAAAATACTAAATTAAAAACAGATGAAAACAAGACAAAAGTAAAAGATGCACTTGAGTGGCTGCATAAAAATGCATATGGAAAAGAACCAGATAAAAAAGTTGCTGATTTGACCTCAAACTTTAAAAATAAAACTTCTAGAAATACCAACTTAAATTGGTGGGATTATGAAATTGGAACACCTAGAGCATTAACAAATACGCTTATACTCTTACAAGAAGATTTCACTGATGAAGAAAAGAAAAAATATACAGCTCCTATTAAAACTTTCGCCCCAGATAGTGACAAAATATTATCTTCTGTAGGAAAATCTGAACCTGCTAAAGGCGGAAATTTAGTAGACATTTCTAAAGTAAAACTTTTAGAAAGTATTATCGAAGAAGACAAAGATATGATGAAAAAGTCTATAGATTCATTTAATACAGTCTTCACTTACGCGCAAAATTCTGCCACTGGAAAAGAACGTAATGGATTCTATAAAGATGGCTCTTACATTGATCATCAAGACGTCCCATACACTGGTGCTTATGGTGTTGTACTATTAGAGGGTATTTCTCAAATGATGCCGATGATAAAAGAAACACCTTTTAATGATAGTAACCAAAATGATACAACCTTAAAATCATGGATTGACGACGGATTTATGCCACTCATTTATAAAGGTGAAATGATGGATTTATCAAGAGGTAGAGCTATCAGTCGTGAAAATGAAACGAGTCACTCAGCATCTGCAACAGTAATGAAATCATTGTTGAGATTGAGTGATACCATGGATAAGTCTACAAAAGCTAAATATAAAAAGATTGTCAAGACTTCAGTAGAGTCAGATTCAAGTTATAAACAAACCGATTATTTAAGCTCTTATTCGGATATAAGCAAAATGAAGTCTTTAATGGAAGACAGCACTATTTCTACTAACGGTTTAACACAACAACTTAAAATATATAATGACATGGATCGTGTCACCTATCACAATAAAGGCTTAGACTTTGCATTTGGTTTAAGTATGACGTCGAAAAACGTCGCACGTTACGAAAGTATCAACGGAGAGAACTTAAAAGGTTGGCACACTGGTGCTGGAATGTCTTATTTATACAATAGCGATGTGAAACACTACCGTGATAACTTCTGGGCGACAGCTGATATGAAACGTTTAGCAGGTACTACAACTTTAGATAATGAAGAACCTAAAAGTACGGATGTTAAAAAGTCTAGTAAAACTTTTGTAGGAGGAACAAAATTCGATGACCAACATGCTAGTATCGGAATGGATTTTGAAAATCAGGACAAAACTTTAACTGCCAAAAAATCATATTTCATATTAAACGATAAAATTGTCTTCTTAGGAACTGGCATTAAAAGTACTGATTCATCAAAGAATCCAGTTACAACGATTGAAAATCGCAAAGCGAATGATTATAAATTATATAAAGATGATACGCAAACAACCAATTCCGATAATCAGGAAACCAATTCCCTCTTTTTAGAGTCAACGAATAGCACTCAAAACAATATAGGTTATCATTTTTTTAACGAATCGAAAATAACTGTAAAAAAAGAAAGTCATACTGGTAAGTGGAGTGATATAAATAAAAGCCAAAAGGATATACAAAAAACTGATGAGTATTATGAAGTAACTCAAAAGCATTCTAATACAGATAGTAAATATGCATATGTGTTGTATCCAGGCTTATCTAAAGATGTCTTTAAATCCAAAGCAAGCAAAGTAACTGTCGTTAAGCAAGAAGATGACTTCCACGTTGTGAAAGATAATGAATCGGTTTGGGCTGGTATCAATTATAGTGATAGCGCTAAAACTTTTGAAATTAATAACACTAAAGTCGAAGTTAAAGCCAAAGGAATGTTTATTCTTACAAAGAAAGATGATAACACTTATGAATGTAGCTTCTATAATCCCGAATCTACAAATTCCGTTTCAGATATTGAATCTAAAATTTCAATGACTGGATACTCTATTATAAACAAAAATACGTCGACTTCTAATGAATCCGGCGTACGCTTTGAATTAACTAAATAAGCAAGAAAATCTCGGCACTATACCATTTTTATAGTGTCGAGATTTTATAAGCATAACTATCATTCACCTTGTAATCCGCAGACCACATCTCCTTTGATAAGTTCTCGATTATTTATAAATCGAATTTTTAAAGATGTACATGCTTCAATATTCTTATCATTCATTACTTGAAAATGTATATGAGGTTCAGTAGAATTGCCAGAATTCCCAACCTTCCCAATGATGTCACCATATTTAACATTTTGCCCCTCATTCACAATGATTGAATATTGTTGTAAATGAGCTATTAAGCTATACTCATTTTCTGCGTGCTTGATTACAATATAATTTCCTAAAAACTGTGATTCCTTCGTACTTCCAATACTGTTGTCTTGAACCCCATTCACTACTTTTTCAACTGTACCATTTGCTGGCGCAATGATATCTTTTCCAAAACAAAAATAATCAGCATTTACTTTTCCTAGGTTCTTATATGTTTTATGATTTTCTTTAATAACTAAATCAATAGCATACCTTTGATGTGGGTATAAATAGTGATAATTATATAATTCATTATCTCCACCCCAAAAAACCTCATAGCAATCTGTTGTCGGCACTGCGTATTTTAAAGTCGTTTCATTCTTAATCGCATCATAATTGATTAACGGACGCATAACAAATCCGATAATACTATTATCTTTCCATGTCACTGCCACTCCAAATTGATTTGCTTTATCTATCCATATTTGCTCAATAGTACCATCATTTTGAGTACACACTTTTAATTCATGTACATCAGACTGCCATGTATAAGATTTGAAAAGTTTCCTAAACTGCCAATAACTAAACTCTCGCTTCAAATTTTGATCAAAAATCTTATATATTTTCCTGCTCTTACTTTTATTTAAATAATCCCCAAAGTTTGTTTTATTCATATATACTTAACCTCTTATATTAATTTTGGTATCAATTCTTTCTCCAGTTCCTGCGTCATTTTTGCGCTACCTGAATCGTCTACACTTAATTGGACAAATCAACATATAAATAATTTTTTAAAACTAAAGTGTAGTCGATTCACTATATTTTCTAATCATCCCTTAAATATTAATATTTGTACTTAAAAAGTATACATATCACTCAACCAATCAATAATCATACTTACCTTCAACAAATTCTTTAACATGCAGTGTTATCCCTTGATAATATGGATATTTTGTTAATCTAAATTTCTGCTTTAATGCTTCATCTCTACTATTCGACATCAAATAGGCATGTTCAAGATAGCTTAAATATGCTTCGTCATTGCCGCTATCTCCAAAACCTAATATTGATTTTACTGGTATATTATATTTCTTCATCAGAAATTGAGTAGCATATAGTTTTCCAGCATTTGACGGTGTGAAGTCAATATCATACGCATTTTCAGGATCACCAGCTAATGGATTGCTTCGACTAAATCTCGCTGTATAGTTTTGGTCATTTGCGTATCTGACAAGTACTTCTAGAATACGCCTATCATTGTTGTGATTACCTGTTGAATGAAAATAAAAATTATAATGTGTTTCATTACCTTCAAATGCTCTTTGTGGAATAAATTCGACATTATATTGCGCAGAAATATGATGTAATATATCCTCAATATCTTCAAATAAAAATGGTTCGCTCAAGACTTTCTTTTTATATGTTTCTGATTCAACATATTCGCCATTATTCCAAGTGAACATTTTAGAACTCAAATCAGAAAAGATATGTAATGGTTTAAACGTCATATTAACTTGATCCATTTTATCCATGACACTTTGAAATGTACTTCCTGTCAATACAACAGTGATCACTTCATTATTATTAGTTAATTTTTCCAACAATTTTTCCATTTCTCTTAAATGACTTAAATCTTCTTCATTTGTATTATGTTTAAAATATGTTTCATCAAAATCAAACAATAATAGACGCTTTGACATACTCATTCCTCCATAATATTTTAATGAATTTATCTATAACTTAAATACACTATAAGTCTCAATTAAAAGTATAAGATCGACTATATGCTTTTCATGCTTATTATATACAACTAATGAATCCCTATAAACTAAAAACATTGCTTACCACTTTTCAAAATACACGGGTCATATCCCTCGTTAAAAACTATTACTAAAAATCAAAAATATAAAAAAATCAAAAAGTATGTTTTAAACTTTATGAAACGTGTTATATAAATAGTGTAATATACCACAACTTTAAAAGGAGATTGAGATATGAAACTAAAATCATTTGTTACTGCCACTTTAGCATTGGGCTTATTATCAACGGTCGGAGCTGCATTACCTAGTCACGAAGCATCTGCAGATAGTAATAACGGCTATAAAGAAATGACAATGGATGGTTATCACACTGTTCCTTACACGATTTCAGTAGATGGTATTACTGCATTACATCGAACTTACTTTGTTTTTCCAGAAAATAAAAAAGTACTTTATCAAGAAATTGACAGTAAAGTAAAAAATCAATTAGCTTCTCAACGTGGTGTTACAACAGAAAAAATTAATAATGCACAAACAGCAACGTATACACTTACTTTGAATGATGGTAATAAAAAAGTAGTGAATCTAAAGAAAAATGACGACGCTAAAAATTCAATTGATCCAAGTACAATCAAACAAATACAAATTGTAGTTAAATAATAATTTGAAAATGAAAATAGTTATACAGGGCAAACGCTGAAAAATTGCGTTTGTCTTTTTAGTATGAAATGAATAATCGAACTTGTAATTTATTATTGATTGCTTCTACTGACAATAGATTAGATTGGCCTATACTAAAGTAAATTCTATATTAACGTCTTCCGTAATTTATAATCTAACATAACAGCAAATTACAAATAGCTAGAACATAAATAAATCCCCTCACTACCGTTAATAGTGAAGGGATTTATTTTATTACATAGACGTATGCTCTATGACAACCATGCTTAACCGTATTACACAACCTTTTATCATTGCTAAATTTCCAAATCGAACATTATGAAGTCAATGCTTCAATTTTTATAATCCATCATTACATTTCCGCATTCATTATTCAGCTTCTCTAATTTCGTCTGCAATATCTTTATAGTCAATATTTGCATTTATGAAATCTTCATCTTGAATTGGAAAATGCTGTTCAAATGTTTCTATATTTTGGATTTCTACCTTAACATCTTCTACTTCAAAATCTAAGACATGTCCACCAAAGTTACGATCATCATTTGCAAAGTGTACATGGAATCCTGCTGACCCGATACCATGGAATAGTTCTGGTGTAAAGAACCCAACGACTGCGCCTTTGACGTACGTTTCAGTTTGTTCAGGTTGTCTTCTAGCTGAGTCAATTAAACGTGTATAAGGTGGCTCTTGTGCCGGCATCATACGTACATGCATTTTTTTAAATAAGCCTGAAATTTTTACTGCAGAAAATAAATTTTCACTCAACATCTTTTCCTTAATTTCTGCAAAAACTGCTTCAGAAGATTTATCTTTCGTTTCATAGCTTGTATCTGCTACGAATTTAGTTACAGTTGCATATGGTGTTAACTCATCACCTTTTAATTCCACAAATTCTTTATGTTCATTTGCATGATAGGCTTTTCCATCTAAAAAGATGACCTCACCATTTGAACCTGTTAGTGTAGCGATACCTAAATCACCATGTTGCAATAATTCATTTATTGATGCAGTTCCTTTTAATAAACCTGCCATTAATGTGCCTAATGTACCATGTTGATATAAAACACTAGCCATAAAATTTCCCACTCCTCATTAACATTTATCTTTGTTTTAGTTAAATACGTCAGGTAACATATTTGTTGAAAGTTTGATATTATCTTTGTAATTTACAGGTATATCAATTAATACTGGACCATCTGTTTCATAGCCCTCTTTAATTGCCGCTTCTAATTCTTCTTGATTAGTAACTCGTAAACCTTTTGCGCCAAATGATTCAGCATATTTTACGAAATCTACAGGACCGAAGTCGACACCTGATGAACGTTTATATTTCATTTCTTCTTGGAATTCAACCATGTTATATTTTCCATCGTTCCAAATAAGTTGAATAATGTTTAGATTTTTACGTACGGCTGTTTCTAAATCTTGTGATGAAAATAAAAAGCCTCCATCGCCAGCAACGGATACAACTTGCGTATTAGGGCGTACAAGCGCAGCTGAAATTGCCCACGGTAATGCTACACCAAGTGTTTGCATACCGTTACTAAATAATAAATGTCTTGGATTGTAACTTCTGAAATTACGTGCCATCCAAATATAGTGACTTCCAACATCAACTGTCACTGTTGTATCATCAGTTAATACCTTTTGCATAGATTCAATAATTTCAACTGGATGTAGAATTCCTTCTTCATGCGTCGCTTTAATACCAGTTTCTTCATCAATATGTGTTCTTAATTGTTCTAATTCGTCTAAATGTTGTTGATTTATAAATGGCTCATCTACTTTTTCAGAAATCATTTCAATCGTTTTAGCAATATTACCAATCAACTCTTTTTTCGGTTGCATATAATTAGTAATTTCAGCTTGAACTTCGTCAATATTGATAATTTGTGTTTCTAATTCTTTATTCCAGTTACTAGCTTCGTATTCAATTGGATCATAACCGATTGTAACAACTAAATCACTTTTACGTAATAATTCATCACCAACTTGATTACGGAATAAGCCCACACGACCGAAGAAATGATTTTCTAATTCACGACTAATTACACCTGCACCTTGGAATGTTTCTACAACTGGTAAATTCGTACGCTCTACTAGCTTGCGAATGGCATTCGTCTCGTCAGCACTAGAACTTCTCATACCAGCTAATAAAACAGGAAATGATGCATTTTTAATCGCTTCAATGACATCATTAATATCTTGTTCACTCGGTACTCCTAAATTTGGTTTTTGGCAAAGTGATATAGCTTTAGATTCAACTGGTGAAGAAATCACGTCTTGCGGAATACTAATAAAACTTGCGCCATTTTTCCCTGAAGTAGCAATACGAATTGCATTTGTCATAACTTCTGATAATGATTCAGGATCTTGTACTTCTTCACTGTATTTTGATGAGTATTTTAATAGCGCAGCATTATCAATACTTTGATGCGTTAATCGTAATAAATCATTACGTTTCACTTGGCCGCCTAACGCCAAGACAGGATCCCCTTCAGATGTAGCTGTTAATAGTCCAGTCGTTAAATTACTTACACCAGGACCACTTGTAACAAGTACTACACCCGGTTTGCCTGTTAATCTTCCAATACCTTGCGCCATCATTGCGGCGTTTTGTTCATGACGAGTGACAATAAGTTCAGGACCATCATCAATTAAAGCATTAAATAGATAGTCTATCTTTGCACCCGGAATACCAAAAACATATTCTACCCCATTATTTTTCAAAGTATCAATAACCATATCGGCTGCAGTGTACTTTTTATCAGTCATTTATATTCATTTCCCTTCAAATGTGATGTGTAGATGTGTATTACATGTAATTACATTGTGATTTGTAATCTAATGATAGTTATGTAAAATTAATGATATTTATCAAAACTTTACATATACAATTAGATTTGTGATACATAAAAATTGCCTTCAGTACATTATATATCCTTTGTAAGATGAATAAAAATCGTTATTTGTAATACTAAGTATTCCAAAAATGCATGAGTAGATTTTGAAGGGAGTGATTATAAGGGATGTTGGATTGATTGGTGTGGAGGATTGTTAGCATATTTGAGAATGAGGTCTTTAGTCAATGACGGTTTGAAATTGTCGTTTTATGGCGGGCTGAAAATGCTGTTTTATGACGGTTTGAAAATGCTGTTTTTGGCGATTTAAAATTGTCATTTCGATAAAAAAAGCCACAGCAAGACTTAGATCTAACTGTGACTTATACATTTCATACTTATATTTATCGATTGTTTTTATAGTTATAAATGATAGATGCAGTTCCTAAACACATTAAGAAGATAATCATTAAGTATATAGAAAAGTTATTTGTTTTAATATAAAACCTAAAAAGTAGAAACACCAGCATTGCAACAATAAAATAAACAGGAATAAAAGCTTTCTTCCAAAATACAGAATCTATCAATTAAGTCACTCCTTATTTTGATAACACTCTTAAATCATGGTTCTTGAGCTATCTTCCGATTTTCATCCGATAGCCCTTTCCCTTGAACCACTATGATTAAAACATTATTGTCCGTCCTCCGCAAGCTAAATGACAATTTAATAATGTACACTTTTGATTGTGTAAGCATGTTCAAATTATACGTGTAAATCAATAATTCATAGTTGAATTTATTCTATTCCTTAGACATTAAATAAAGGAAAATTCATTATACTCTACACATTCCATATTCCCCACACAAACGTAAAAAAACACCTCGACATAATATCGAGGTGTTTTGTATATATCGTCCGACAATTAACGTTTTGAGAATTGAGGTGAACGACGAGCTGCTTTAAGACTTGGTTTTTTACGTTCAAAAAACTTTAGGGTTTCGTACAATTGTATAGACTGTCGTAAGCCTTGATACTAAAGGATTCCTAATTTTTTCGTTCACATAGAATTGCATCAAATATCACCTAGGGGTAACTAAAGGGTAACTAAATAAACTGCTGTCCGGTGGTATATACTCTCGTATCGTCCGGTTATCGTCCGGTCGTAAATATATTGATTTATCAATGTTTTTATGTATATCAATAGGTTATCGTCCGGTTATCACTTGATGAATTTATTAGTCTCTAATTAAATAATATCTAGTTCCCGGACCTCTACCTTCAGATCCGATAATCTCTAATTTCTTTAGTTCAGCAATTAACTCAGATGTATAACTTTTTTGAAGTCCCATTGTTTCTTGAATTTCTAGCCTACTTGCTAACTTACCATCTGACAGAAATTCTACAATCTCTGTCAACTTCTGATTAGTAGGTATTTTATTTAACTTGTAATTCTTATTAAATAGTACTACTCGAAAATCCGCCTCTTTACTCGAAAGCTCACAAAACTCTTGATATCACTGGTTTCTCATGATTTTTTAATGTTTTTATTTTGAGTTACTCGAAAATTTTCCTCTTTACTCGAAAGCTCACAAAACCCTTGATATCATTGGTTTCTCATGATTTTTTAATATTTTTCTTTTGAGTTACTCGAAAATTTTTCTCTTTACTCGAATCCGAGTAAATAATATGTTCTCTTTGGATCATTCTTACTTGATCCATGTGTCGATATAATATTCATTTCCTCTAATTCTTTCAATCTTTTTCTAGCAGTAGGAACAGACCTTTGAATAATATTAGCAATTTTAGATGCTGTTAGTTCGCCTTGATTATATAAATGTCTCACAATTAATTCTTGTTGCTCATTTAAACTTTCAAATAATTCAGGTGTTATTATATTACTCACTCTCCCTGTTTCTCTTTTTTTCCTTGCTATTATGTTATTCTTCAAAGCTAGTTGTACTGAACTATTATTAGGCTCTGAGTATACAGGATCATCTAAAAAATAATTGCTTCATTTCGTCAAATATACGTCCCACGCCCTCATTTGATTCTCTCACCCATTTATATTGAGTTAATGCTGCAGCTAATTTTGGATTCCTTGAATATCTTTCTTCTTTAATATTCTCTAACGTAACAGAAGCAGGCAGTGCACCCGGGCTACTAATTTCTAATCTGTCGTCAAACATTTTTATTCTTATATGATCGCCTTGATTATCATATCTGCGATGTACAATAGAATTTATCATCCCCTCAAACCAAGCAAATTCTGGATATTCTGGCAAAGTTACAAATCTTCCCTCTTTACCTAAAAAAGTATATTCACGTAATTGTGTATTGATAAAGGCTCTCGCTTCTCTTATTGCTACTGGCAAAGCTTTATCAAAAGTAATATCTTTTACAATGTTAAGTCTTGTCCCAGATTCTTCTTTTGTTCCTTCATACCTCATAAATCGAATTCTAGCGCCTGGTAAATAAACATTGATGTTATTACTAAACAATAACAAACCTGCAACTGTCAATTTACCTTCACGCATAAATCCTCTAGCTTTTAATAATTTTTCATTATCTACGTTTGTATTAAGTAATTGCTTAAATTCATCAACTAGTTCTTCATTCACATCTTCAATACTAGAATACTCTACTAATTCTTCTTCGAATCTTCGTGAACCACGGTCGTATTCTAGATTTGTAATTTGATTGTGTGTCAGTTTTCTACTTTTATCGTTAATCCTTAAATATACTGAATCATCTTTTAAGGTGATTATGGCATCATAACTGGGTTCAATGTCGAAAATAAGAATTTCATCCATAGTTCCATCGCGTTTCTTCACTTCTATTATTTCATATGTATATTTAGGTATTCTATATAAATGTTCGAAAGGTGCTTCAATATAAACCTCTTTCTTTTTTGCTTTTGAATGATTAAATCCCGAAATTTCTCCATTATCTTCAATACCAATTACCAGTTTGCCACCTTCAGCATTTGCAAACGCACTAATGTGTTGAGCAACATCTTTAGGATTTATAGATGCCCTCTTTCGATCTAGAAGCTGTCCTTCAACCTCAGTTTGCAAATATTCAATATACTTACTACTAGTCATATATAAACCTCGCAATCTCGCATCTTATTGACTTTATTATAACATTCAATACTATATCTATCGAATATCATTACAACCTCTATCTGCTTGTCGTACGAATCCCAAAGAAAAACCAGGTCATTTCATATGGTTTCCTAAAGTTTCATATCATTGAATTTTAAGCAGAATTGAAACAAATTAGTTCCTCTAGGGGTAACTAAATAGTATCTAAATGACTCTATAAAAACACAAAAAACACTCTTTGGAATAATCCAAAGAGTGCTGTAAACGTTTCTTCAGTTGAACACAAATTGCTGACGCAATTTGCGAACTCCATCTGTAAGCGAACAAGTTCGCAACAGCTGCAGCTTAACGTTTTGAGAATTGAGGTGAACGACGAGCTGCTTTAAGACCTGGTTTTTTACGTTCTTTCATACGTGGGTCACGAGTAAGTAATCCAGCGCGTTTTAAAGAACCTCTGTATTCAGGATCTGCTTCTAATAATGCACGAGCGATTCCGTGACGGATAGCTTGAGCTTGTCCAGTGAAACCACCACCATGTACGTTAACTAAAACATCATAGTTACCTTTAGTTTCAGTTACATCAAATGGTTGGTTTAAGTCTAAAATTAATGATTCGAATGGTAAGTATTCGCGTACGTCACGGTTATTAACTGTGATGTTACCTTCACCTGGTACTAAACGTACACGTGCTACTGAGTTTTTACGACGGCCTGTGCCTCTATATTCAACTTGTGCCAAAGTCATTTCCTCCTTCTAATTAACCACGTAATTCGTAGTTTTCTGGTTGTTGTGCAGCGTGTGGATGTTCAGCGCCACCATATACAAATAATTTTTTACCTTGTTTTTCGCCTAAACGAGTGCTTGGTAACATACCTTTAATTGAATTTTCAATTAAACGTTCTGGGTTAGTTCTTCTTAATTCACCAGCAGTGATTGATTTGATACCACCTGGGTGATTTGAGTGACGGTAGTAAACTTTGTCAGTTTCTTTGTTACCAGTAAATTCGATTTTTGATGCATTAATAACGATTACATAATCACCAGTATCAACGTGTGGTGTGTAAGTTACTTTATTTTTACCGCGTAAGATAGATGCTACTTCTGATGATAAACGACCTAATGTTTGGCCTTCAGCATCGATAACATACCATTTGCGCTCAATGTTTGATTCATTTGCCATAAATGTTTGACGCATAATAATTGTCCTCCTAAAAAATAAATGCTTCTATTCAAGCTATAAACAGTTTCATAACCTAATAGATGATTTCATTTGTTTCATTTTTAAAACGTTTCATTTCATTTATTTTGTTAACTGTTGTTCGTTTCTGCTTATATATCTTGTAACACAATAAGTTTCCGGGGCTTATCGTGGGGTGGATATAAAACAATACCGTTAATAATCTTATAATTTCACAAGCTTTTTGTCAATGGCAATCAGTCATTTTATAATGATTTTTTACGATGTATTTTGATATCGTTACCAAAGTCTTTTAATAACTCATTTTCATCTAAATAAATTTTCTCTAAATATAATCCTTCAGCCGGTGCAGTGAAAGGTACATTCTTACGATTCTTTGATTCAAGAAGTTTTGGTACATCTGATACTTCATGTCGCCCTTTTCCGACTTCTATTAAAAATGCAACTAAGACACGCACCATGTTATATAAAAATCCAGATCCAGTGACAATATAATCAAAGCCATCATCTGTCTTTACAATTTCACTTTGGTATAATGTTCTAACCTTGCTTTCTACTTCAGTTTTTTGCGAACAAAAACCCGTAAAATCATGTGTACCTATGAATTGTTGTGCCGCTCTGTTCATTTTGTCTAAATCCAATGGTTCAGGAATAAATGTTTTCAAACCACTTTGAAATGGATCGCGTTGTTGTGCTTGATATACTTTATATCGATAGCGTTTACCGACACAATCGTAACGACAATGAAAATCGTCATCGACTGTAACTACATTGTTGACATAAATATCATCAGGTAACGTTCGGTTCATTGCATATTGCCATTGTGACATAGGTATATTCAAATCTGTGTCGAAATGAAAGTACTGCTGTATCGCATGTACACCTCTATCAGTCCTACTTGAAGGATGGATTCTCACATGTCTTTTATGAATGCGTTGTAATAGCTTTTCAAATTGTTGCTGTACCGTTCGACCATTTTGTTGAATTTGAAAACCTAGAAAATTATTTCCTTGATACGCAATTTCTACTAATATACGCATGAATTTACACTCCTGAATATTTTAATACGAATAAAATAATTGCAATTGGGATAATCATGATTAAAGATAACGTATCTCTCAATTGCCATTTAAGCTGTCTGTAGCTCGTTCTCTTAACATTGGCATCATAACCCCTAACTTCCATTGCGACCGCTAATTCTTCGGCGCGTTGGAAAGCTGAGATGAATAGTGGCACTAGTAATGGAATAAATGATTTAATACGTGTTGCAATGTTCCCTGAACTTATTTCAGAACCACGCGACTTTTGCGCCAAAATGATTTTATCTAACTCATCCATTAACGTCGGGATGAATCGTAACGCAATGGACATTATCATACTTAATTGATGAACTGGTAATTTAAACATCTTTAGTGGCGCAAGTAATCTTTCAAACGCATCTGTTAAATCAATTGGACTTGTAGATAGTGTCATTATTGTTGCAATCATCACAATCCCAATTAAACGCAGTGATATATATAGCCCTTCTAAAATACCATTAGTTTCAATCGTGATGCCATGCCATTCAACTAATACATATCCACCTTTAGTTAAAAATATATGCATCATTAATGTGAAGATTAAAAAGAAAAATATTGGCGTTAAACCTTTGATTAGGAACCATAATTGAATTTTTGCTAATCTCATAAAGAATAAGATAAGTGCAAACATCCAAAGATATGTTAATGGTGAATGACAGAAAAATATTAATATAATAAAAAGAAAAACAAACATTAACTTTGCTCTTGGATCAAGATGATGAACAAAAGAATTAATTGGTAAATATCGCCCTATAATCAATTTATTTTTCATGTTGCCACTCCTTATACAAGCTTACAAATGCTTCTTCAGTTAAGGCAATATCTTTTAATTTTGTTTGATGTTTTTGTTCAAAGTCATATTGTAACTGAACAATTTCAGGCAAACCAATATGCCAATCCGCCAATTTTTCTTTATCTTTGAAGAGCTCTTTTGGTGATGTTTGCGACACGATACTACCTTCTTTCATTACGATGACTTCATCTGCATAACGTGCGACTTCATTCATATCATGTGAAATTAGGATAATTGTCTTATTTTCATCTGTTTGTAGTGACTTGAGTAATCGCATTACTTGTCGTTTACTTTGTGGATCAAGTCCTGCTGTAGGTTCATCAACCACGATAATATCAGGATTCATTGCCAATATCGATACAATCGCTATTTTACGCATTTGTCCACCTGACATTTGAAATGGTGATTGTGACATTACATCTCTTGAAAAGCCTAAATCCATCAACAGACGATGGGCATAGTTTTTGGCTTCATCTAAATTCATTTTAAAGTTTTTAGGTCCAAATATCATTTCACGCTCTACTGTGTCCTCAAATAATTGAGATTCGGGAAATTGAAATACCATTCCAATTCTTTTTCTTACAGGTCTAATATATTTATCTTTGGTCTTATGTGTAATAGTAATATCATCAACTGTAACTGTCCCAGTAGTTGGCTTTAACAGTGCATTAATATTTTGTATCAATGTCGATTTACCACTACCCGTTTGTCCAACGATGGCATAATATTTACCTTGTTCAAATTCTGTATTAACATCATGAATAGCTTGATGCTGGTATGGTGTCCCTTTTTGATAGGTATAACTTACATTGTCAAAGCGTATAATCATAGTTGATCCACCAGCCCTTCATAAGTTAAGAATGATGTTTGGTGTCCCAGCATTTGATTTATTTTGATTGGGAATGGCAAATCTAGACCTATTGTTGTTAACTCTTCTGCATGGTCGAAAATTTCAGTCGCTGTTCCTTCTTTATAGACAGTCCCTTTATTCATAACGATAACATGATCTGCTTCCATCGCCTCAGATAAATCATGCGTAATAGAAATGATTGTAATATTATGTTCTGATTTAACTTTTCTCACTAAATCCAATAAATTTTGACGTGCATCAGGATCTAACATAGAAGTCGCCTCATCTAATATAATGACAGAGGGGTTAAGTGCTAATACACTTGCTATAGCCACACGCTGCTTCTGTCCCCCCGATAATGCATTAGGTTCATAATCTGCACGTTCTAACATATCTACTTGTTCAAGTGCTTCGCTGACTCTTCTGTGCATTTCGTCATGTGGAACCGCATGATTTTCGAGTCCAAATGCCACATCGTATTTTACAATTGAACCAACAAATTGATTATCCGGATTCTGAAATACAATTCCTATGTCTTTTCTTAACTTTTCAAAATTATCATCTGTTATAGCTTGATTATTATAAAAAATTTCTCCAGATTTAACTTTCTCTATGCCAATCATTAACTTGGCAATTGTAGATTTCCCAGAACCGTTATGACCAACAATAGATGTCCACTGACCTTTAGGTATATTAAAAGAAACATCTTTCAATGTGAAGGATGCATCACTTTGATATTGAAATGAAACATTTTTAAATACAATAACTGAATTCTTATCCTCCACTTGTCTCTCTCCTTTACGATTCGTGTATCTATCATATTTTACAATATTTATAAATCGCTGTATATGACATTGACTGGGTTTGCTATATATTACTAGTATTTTCTGACTCATTTCTAGTCTTTAAAGTGTTGTTTAACAACTAATGATAAGGACATTTATTCCTCTCTAACAATTATGTATAAACGTTAATAAAATAAATGATTTACTAGTGTTGGCCGCGTTTGATTCAACGATAATACTTTCACTTCATTCAGTTCTAGTGAAATTGATCAAACTAGCTTGATCATATTTTTAGATTCGCACTCAAAAAAGTAGATATAAAGAAATCGGACTTAAAAACATTGAACTGCACCCAGTCTAGTAGACAATTAAATAATTAAAATTAATGGTTGGTTTTGTTGTTATACAGAATCAGCCAT
The DNA here is from genome assembly GCF_037966415.1 of Staphylococcus sp. FSL W8-0305. Lineage (NCBI taxonomy): Bacteria > Bacillati > Bacillota > Bacilli > Caryophanales > Staphylococcaceae > Staphylococcus > Staphylococcus sp. FSL W8-0305. Next base: position 2,542,242 of record NZ_CP150198.1, on the reverse strand, counting down.
TTTTAATGTAATTCTTTCATGATTAAAGAAAAGAATAAAATCATGAATTGTTTTTGTAGCTTCTTCTACACTATTAAATTTAAAGTGCTTATTTCCTCTAAAAATTTCACTTTTTATTGTACCCCATACACCTTCCATTGGACCGTTATCGATACATTTGCTAACACGTGACATACTTTGAATCATGCCACATTCATCCAACATATGTTTAAATGTTTTCGATGTATATTGAAAACCTCGGTCACTATGAAATAAAATACCTTTGGTATTTTCTACTTTTTCTATCGCTTGATTGAATGTTTTAAATACTAATTGATTATTGTTAGAAGGGCCTAGCTCATAACTAACAATACGTTTAGCACCTAAGTCATAAATGGCACTCAAATATATCTTACTACCTTCTTTGATTTTAAATTCTGTTACATCTGTTAACCAAACTTTATTTGGCGTATCAATGTCAAATTGTCGATTAAGCTTATTTTCTGATGTGATTTGTGGCGTTGAACGTCGATAAGGTTTTCGCTTTTGACGTATTACTGCTTTTAAATTAAGTTCTTTCATCAAACGATAAATTCGCTTTCGGTTTACTTGTTTACCTAGTTTTAAGCGAATATAGATATAAATGCGACGATAGCCATAAATACCATTATACTTATGATAGATTGATTCTATTTCTCGCTTAAGCTGTTCATTCTCTAATTCAAGTTCACTCGATTGATAATGTACCCACTTATAATAACTCGCTCTAGAAATGCCTAAAATACGACACAAGCGTTGGATAGGGTATTGATGTTTTAACGCTTCGATCGTTTTGTATGCCGTGATTTGTTTTCTCTTTGAATCATCTCTCTTTCCAATGCTTGAAACTTTTTTAAAACGTCATTTTCCATCTCTAATAATCGATTTTGTGCTTTTAATGCTTGAATTTCAGCTTCTTTTTGTTCTTCTGGCGTCATCATAGATTTGGGTTTTCCTTTGCCTCTGCCATCTACTAATCCATTTTTACCATGTGCTTGATACTTATGAACCCACTGGTAAATTTGACCGTATGAGATATTAAAGTGTTCTGCAACTTCTCTATAAGATTGTTTATGATTCAAGTAATATTCAACAATTGTTACACGTTCTTCAAATGTGGTTTTTCTTGCTTTCATGATATACACCCCAGTTTTAGGAGATTGATTCTTAATCTCTTTTCCTACAGTATACATTTTTATCCAATTTTTGACTTGTGTCGAACTACGAATATTGTATTTGATTGCGATGTCTTGGGTTGATTGATTTGAATTCAAATATTCATTTACAACTTTTAATTTTAGTTCCTTTGAATAGTGATTGTATTGTTTTTGTGTAAGTAGTGTTTCAATACCATGGGTTTTATAATATTTATACTTAGGATACAAAGTATTGACATTAATATCTAATTGTAATGTATCGATTAAGTATTGAAACGACACGCCTTTTTCATATTCTTGAAACATATATAGCAGTACATCTATGTCTACTTTAGGTTTTATTGACATAAATAAAGCTCCCTTCAAAGTTTTCATTTTTTCAATGTCTACTTTGAAGGGAGCATTTCACATTTCTGTTCATAAGTCCGATATCTTATTCAATAAAAAAGCGCGCACCCCATCATAAGTTTGTTGAGTTCACGCTTTAAATCTTTATTTAGTTGATGGGGTACTCTGAGCTAGACAATATTTGTATGTGGCAAACATTATCGTTGCACTCATTTGCTTTATATAAAAGTAGTTAGTGTATTTATATAAATTCTTATACTAATTCGATAATTACTGATTCAGCACCGTCACCGCGACGAGGGCCTTGTTTAAGGATACGAGTGTAACCACCTTGACGTTCTGTGTAACGCTCTGCGATTTCACCAAATAATTTTTGAAGTGCAGTTTGTGTAGTTTCATCTTCGTTTAAGATTTCAACATTACGTAAAGTTTTAGCTGCATTACGACGAGAAGCTAAATCTCCTTTTTTACCTAAAGTGATTAATTTCTCAACAACACTGCGAACTTCTTTTGCACGAGCTTCTGTAGTTTCAATACGTTCACTAATAATAAGTGATGTAGCTAAGTCACGTAACATAGCTTTACGTTGATCAGAAGTACGACCTAATTTTCTGTAACCCATGAGTTAACCTCCTTTATCAATCTTCTTTTCTTAATCCTAATCCTAAATCTTCTAATTTGTATTTAACTTCTTCTAAAGATTTACGACCTAAATTACGCACTTTCATCATGTCAGCTTCAGATTTGTCAGCTAACTCTTGAACAGAATTGATTCCTGCGCGTTTTAAGCAGTTATATGAACGTACAGATAAGTCTAATTCTTCAATAGACATTTCTAATACTTTTTCTTTTTGATCTTCTTCTTTTTCAATCATGATTTCAGCGTTTTGCGCTTCATCAGTAAGACCAACGAAGATATTCAAGTGTTCAGTCATTATTTTTGCTGCTAATGAAACTGATTCTTGTGGTGTGATTGAACCATTAGTCCAAACATCCAATGTTAATTTATCAAAATCACTGCTTTGACCTACACGTGTATTTTCAACAGTATAGTTCACACGTTCAACAGGTGAATACAATGAATCAACAGGGATTACACCAATTGGTAAATCACTAGTATTATTTTGTTCTGCTAATGCGTAACCTCTACCCTTGTTAGCAACTAGACGAATTTTTAAGTGACCACCTTTAGATACTGTTGCAATTTTAAGCTCTGGGTTTAAAATTTCAACATCACTGTCATGTGTAATGTCGCTTGCTGTTACTTCGCCTTCATCACGTACATCAATTTCTAAAGTTTTATCTTCTTCAGAGTAAATTTTCAATGCTAATTGTTTAATGTTCATAATAATTGTAGAAACATCTTCAACTACATTGTCTACTGCTGAGAATTCATGTAAAACTCCCTCAATTTCAATGTACTTAACGGCTGCACCTGGTAATGAAGATAGTAGGATACGACGTAAGGAGTTTCCTAGTGTAGTACCGTAGCCACGTTCTAGTGGTTCAACAACGAACTTACCGAATTTAGCATCTTCACTAATTTCAATTGTCTCAATTCTAGGTTTTTCGATTTCTATCATTTAAATATCCTCCTTATATACGTCGACTTAATTTAAAATGTTTGCTCAGTGACCTGTAACAATACCATCATAAATTATACACGACGACGTTTTGGTGGACGACAACCGTTATGAGGTACTGGAGTAACGTCTCTGATCGCAGTTACTTCTAAACCTGCAGATTGTAATGCACGAATAGCTGATTCACGACCTGGACCAGGTCCTTTAACTGTTACTTCAACTGTTTTTAAACCATGCTCCATAGCTGATTTAGATGCAGTTTCAGAAGCCATTTGTGCTGCAAATGGTGTTGATTTTTTAGATCCTTTGAATCCTAATGCACCAGCTGATGACCATGATAAAGCATTACCGAACTCATCAGTGATAGTTACAATAGTGTTGTTGAATGTTGAACGGATGTGTGCTACACCATTTTCAATATTCTTTTTCACTCTACGTTTACGAGATACTTGTTTACGTGCCATTTAAAATTTGCCTCCTTTACCTATTATTTTTTCTTGTTAGCTACCGTTTTAACTGGTCCTTTACGAGTACGCGCGTTGTTTTTCGTTTTTTGACCACGAACTGGTAAACCACGACGGTGACGGATACCACGGTATGATGAAATTTCCATTAAACGTTTGATATTTAAGTTAGTTTCACGACGTAAGTCACCTTCGACTTTATAACCGTCTACAACTTCACGGATGCGACCTAATTCGTCATCAGTTAAATCTTTCACACGAGTATCAGCTGATACGTTAGCTTCTTCAAGAATTTTTTGAGCAGTTGACGTACCGATACCGTATATATAAGTTAATGAGATAACTACGCGTTTTTCACGTGGAATATCTACTCCTGCAATACGTGCCATATTAATTTACACCTCTCTTTTATTAACCTTGTCTTTGTTTGTGTTTTGGATTTTCACAAATTACCATTACTTTACCTTTACGTTTAATGACTTTACATTTTTCGCAAATAGGTTTTACTGATGGTCTTACTTTCATTTTTATACCTCCCTATATTATGGAGTGACGATTATTTATAACGATAAGTAATTCTTCCGCGTGTTAAATCGTACGGAGACATCTCAACAGTTACTTTGTCGCCAGGTAGAATACGAATGTAATTCATTCTGATTTTACCACTTACGTGAGCTAAAATCTCATGACCATTTTCTAATTCTACTTTAAACATTGCGTTCGGTAAAGTATCTAATACAGTACCTTCTAATTCAATTACATCTTGTTTAGCCATTGATTAACTTCCCCCTTTTTGCAATAGTAAGGTAATCGTCAATAGACAACTTTATTGTTACGAATCTATCAGTGATTAATTTTATAAGTTAAACAAAAATTACGGGAATTAATTATCGTTAATTGCCACTCTCATCTATCTAATATGATTAAATCATGCCTCACTTAAAATAGACCGCTAAAAGTTGATCTATTACAAATGATCTAAAATATCAATGACATCTTTGGTAACGTCGCTAATATCTTTTGAACCATCAATATTTTTCAATACACCTTTTTGATCATAGAAATCTAAAATAGGTTTAGATTGTTTAATATTAACACTCAAACGATTAGCTACCGTTTCAGGATTATCATCTTCTCGTTGATACAATTTACCACCATCGATATCACAAATACCTTCGACCTTCGGAGGATTAAATACAAGATGATACGTTGTACCACATGACTCACAGATTCGACGACCTGTAAGACGGTTCATTAATTCTTCTTCCGGAACTTCGATATTGATGACAGCATCAATGTTTCTGTCAAGCTCAGACATAATATTATTTAATGCCTCAGCTTGCTCGATTGTTCTTGGGAAGCCATCTAATAAAAAGCCTTTTTTTGCATCGTCTTCAGAAATTCTTTCCTTAACGATACCTACAGTCACTTCATCAGGAACTAATTCGCCACGGTCCATATAAGACTTAGCTTCTTTACCTAATTCAGTTTCTTCTTTTATAGCTTTTCTGAACATGTCACCAGTTGAAATGTGGGGTATTGGGAATTTCTTGACAATTTCACTTGCTTGAGTTCCTTTACCTGCGCCAGGTAAACCCATCAAAATGATATTCATAAGTGCCCTCCTAAAATTATCTACCACCAAAGCCTTTATATTCTTTTTGAGATACTTGTGCTTCTAAAGATTTCATTGTTTCAATCGCTACACCAATAACGATAAGTAAACTTGTACCACCAATCTGAATTGATTGTGGTAATCCCATAAACTTAGTTGCTAATATCGGTAGAATTGAAATAACGGCTAAGAAGATAGAACCTACAAAAGTTAAACGATATAAAACTTTAGTAATATATTTTTTGGTTTGTTCACCAGGTCTAATACCTGGAACATAGCTACCTTGTTTCTTAAGGTTATCAGCCATTTTTTCCGGATTAACTTGTACAAATGCATAGAAGTATGTGAATAGTATAATTAGTACAATATATACAACCATACCAACATTACTTGAAGGATTTGCAGCATTCGCAATGTTTTGTGCCCATTCTTTATCTGGATAGAACAACGTTAATGTTCTAGGCAGTAAGAAGAACGCCATTGCAAAGATTACAGGAATAACACCGGCTGAGTTCACTTTTAAAGGTAGATAAGTTGCCTGTGAACCTAATCTTTGAGCAGTTTGTTTCTTAGCATATTGAATCGGAATTTTACGAACGGCTTCAAGTACATAAATAGCACCTACAGTTAATAGTATCAGTGACACTAAAAGTCCTAATACTTTCAACCATGCTAATGATGTATCTTCTTGCCCAACGAACGCAGTTTGTCCAAATTGAATTAGACTGGCTGGCAACGTTGATAAAATACCCGCAAATATGATAATAGAAATACCATTACCAACACCGAACTGAGTGATTTGATCACCAAGCCATATTAAGAAAGCAGTTCCTGCTGTCAAAACTAGTGCTATTAATAAATAACTCATAATTGACTGATTGATAATCAGCGCACCTTTGAGATAATTATTAAATTGGAATGCCATACCTATAGATTGGATAAATGCTAAAGAAATTGCTAAATAACGAGTAACGTTATTTAACTTTCTTCTACCTACTTCACCTTGTTTTGCCCATTCTGAGAATTTAGGGACAATATCCATTTGTAATAATTGCATTACGATTGATGCAGTGATGTAGGGTACAATACCCATTGCAAAAATAGAAAATCGTTTCAAGGCTCCGCCACCAAAAGTATTTAATAACTCAGTGGCACCTTGAGAACCTTGGGGATTATCAAAAGCTGCAGGATTTACTCCTGGAGCTGGTATATAAGTCCCTATTTTAAAAATTACTAACATTGCTAGTGTGAAGAAAATCTTGTTACGAACCTCTTTTGTTCTAAAGAAGTTCACAAGGGTTTGAATCATTAGATCACCTCGTGTGCTCCACCTTTAGCATCAATAGCTTCTGCTGCTGAAGCTGAGAATTTATGAGCTTTCACTGTCAATTTCTTATCAAGTGAACCATTACCTAGTATTTTGATACCAGATTTTTCATTCTTAACAACACCAGATTCTACTAATAAAGCTGGAGTTACTTCAGTACCATCTTCAAATTTATTAAGTTGGTCTAAGTTAACAATAGCATATTCTTTACGATTTATGTTAGTAAAACCACGTTTTGGTAAACGACGGAATAATGGTAATTGACCACCTTCGAATCCTGGTCTTACACCACCGCCTGAACGAGCTTTTTGACCTTTGTGTCCGCGACCACTTGTTTTACCGTTACCTGTCGCAACACCACGTCCAACACGATTGCGTTCTTTACGTGAACCTTCTGCCGGTTTTAACTCATGTAATTTCATTTCGGCACCTCCTTGATTATTTTTCTTCTACTGTTACTAAGTGCTTAACTTTGTTGATTTGCCCACGAATAGCAGGGTTATCTTCAACAACTACTGAACTGTTAGTCTTTTTAAGACCTAAAGCTTCAACAGTTTTACGTTGTGTTTCAGGACGACCAATAACACTACGAGTGAGGGTAATTTGTAATTTAGCCATAACTAGTTTTCCCTCCTTAATTGTATAATTCTTCTACTGTTTTGCCACGTAATTTCGCAACATCTTCAGCATTTTTAAGGTTTTGTAAACCATCGATTGTAGCACGAACCATGTTGATTGGTGTGTTTGATCCTAATGATTTACTTAAGATATCAGTGATACCTGCTAATTCAAGTACGGCACGAACAGGACCACCAGCGATAACTCCTGTACCAGGTGCAGCCGGTTTCATAAATACGCTTCCTGAACCGTAACGGCCAGTAATTGTGTGTGGAGTTGTACCTTCAACACGTGGAACAACTACTAAATCTTTTTTAGCTGCTTCAACAGCTTTTTTGATTGCTTCTGGTACCTCTTGAGCTTTACCAGTACCGAAACCTACACGACCATTTTTGTCTCCAACTACAACTAATGCAGTGAAACGGAAACGACGACCACCTTTTACAACTTTTGCTACACGGTTGATTGTAACAACGCGTTCTTCAAATTCTTTCGTCTCTTCTTCTCTACGAGCCATGTATTTGTCCCTCCTTTAAATTAAAATTCTAATCCGCTTTCTCTTGCTGCTTCAGCTAATGCTTTAACACGTCCGTGATATAAATATCCTCCACGGTCAAATACGATTTCTTTAATGCCTTTGTCAGCAGCTTTTTTAGCAATTGCTTCACCGACTTTAGTTGCTAATTCAACTTTAGTTGCTGTAGTAGCAATGTCGCTGTCTTTTGAAGAAGCTTGAGCTAATGTTACGCCTTTATTATCATCAATAATTTGAGCGTAGATATGCTTGTTTGAACGATATACGTTTAAACGTGGCTTTTCAGCTGTACCTGATAAGTTAGTACGAACACGAGCATGTCTTTTTAAACGCACTTTATTTTTATCAATTTTACTGATCATTTCAATACTCCTTTCTTTAGAGTTTATCTATTATTTACCAGTTTTACCTTCTTTACGGCGAACGTATTCACCTTGGTAACGAATACCTTTACCTTTGTAAGGCTCTGGAGGTCTTACTGAACGGATGTTAGATGCTAATGCTCCAACTTGTTCTTTTGAAATACCTTCAACTTTAACGACTGTGTTTTTCTCAACTGAGAAAGTAATGTTTTCTTCAGCTTTAATTTCTACTGGGTGAGAATAACCAACGTTAAGGATTAAGTCTTTACCTTGCATTTGAGCACGGTAACCTACACCAACAAGTTCAAGTACTTTTACGTATCCTTGAGAAACACCTTGTACCATATTATTTAATAAAGCACGAGTTGTACCATGGTTTGTTCTATCTTCTTTAGAATCAGATGGTCTTACAACTTCAATTGTGTTTTCTTCTTGTTTGAATGTCATTCTTTCATTTAAAGTTCTTGATAATTCACCTTTAGGACCTTTAACAGTTACATGATTTCCATCAAAAGTTACTGTTACGTCACTAGGGATGTCAATAATTTTCTTACCAACACGACTCATGTTATGGCACCTCCTTATTTTTTATTACCAAACGTATGCGATAATTTCTCCGCCAACATTACGTTTTCTTGCTTCTTTGTCAGTGATTACACCTTCAGAAGTTGATACTAATGCAATACCTAAACCATTTAATACTTTAGGCATTTCGCTAGCTTTTGCATAAACACGTAAACCTGGTTTTGAAATACGTTTTAATCCTGTGATAACACGCTCATCGTTTTGACCATATTTTAAGAATAAACGAAGTACACCTTGTTTATCATCTTCTACGTATTCAACATTTTTAATGAAACCTTCACTCTTTAAGATTTCAGCAATTTCTTTTTTAATATTTGATGCAGGTAATTCTAACTTCTCGTGACGCACCATGTTTGCGTTTCTTACACGAGTAAGCATATCTGCGATTGGATCTGTCATTGTCATTGATTGTTGCCTCCTTTCAGACTCTTTTTTATTACCAGCTAGCTTTACGAACGCCAGGGATTTGGCCTTTGTAAGCTAATTCACGGAAACAAATACGGCATAATTTAAATTTACGATATACAGAATGTGGACGGCCACAACGTTCACAACGAGTGTATTCACGAACTGCATATTTTTGTTTTTTTTGTTGCTTAGCAACCATTGAAGTTTTAGCCACTTAATTAGCCTCCTTTAAATAATTATTTACGGAATGGCATACCGAAGTTAGCTAACAATTCACGAGCTTCTTCATCAGTGTTAGCAGTCGTTACGATAACAATATCCATTCCTCTAACTTTACTTACTTTATCATAGTCGATTTCTGGGAAAATTAATTGTTCTTTAACACCTAAAGTGTAGTTACCGCGTCCGTCAAATGCTTTTTTAGAAACACCTTGGAAGTCACGTACACGTGGTAATGATACTGAAATTAATTTGTCTAAGAATTCATACATTCTTTCACCGCGAAGTGTTACTTTCGCACCGATTGGCATACCTTCACGTAAACGGAAAGTCGCGATTGATTTTTTAGCTTTAGTTACTAATGGTTTTTGACCAGTGATCAATTCTAATTCTTCAACAGCATTGTCTAATACTTTAGAATTTTGTACTGCGTCACCTACACCCATGTTCACAACGATTTTATCTATTTTTGGTACTTCCATTACTGAACTATAATTGAATTTTTTCATTAAGTTTTCAGTAACTTCAGTGTTAAACTTTTCTTTTAAACGGTTCAAAGTGGGATCCTCCTTTCAACTTGTTATTAATTATTAGATTTAATTTCTTCGCCAGATTTTTTAGCGATACGAACTTTTTTACCATCAACAAATTTGTAACCTACACGAGTTGGTTCGTTTGTTTTAGGGTCCAATAATTGTACATTAGAAACATGGATTGCTGCCTCTGTTTCTAAGATTCCACCTTCAGGATTTAATTGAGTTGGTTTTTGGTGTTTTTTCATAATGTTAACACCTTCCACAACGACACGGTCTTTTTTAGGTAGAGTAGCGATTACTTTACCTTCTTTACCTTTGTCTTTACCTGCGATAACTTTAACGTTGTCACCTTTTTTGATATGCATGTGGGCACCTCCTTATTTGTATTGGTTGTTATTAATTAAAGTACTTCTGGTGCTAATGATACGATTTTCATGAAGTTACCTTCACGTAATTCACGAGCAACAGGTCCGAAGATACGAGTACCACGTGGGCCTTTGTCATCACGGATGATAACACATGCATTTTCATCAAATTTGATATATGAACCGTCATTACGACGAACACCTGACTTAGTACGTACGATTACAGCTTTGACAACGTCACCTTTTTTAACAACGCCACCTGGTGTTGCATTTTTAACAGTACATACGATAACATCGCCGATGTTTGCTGTTTTACGACCAGATCCACCTAATACTTTGATTGTAAGAACTTCACGAGCACCAGAGTTGTCTGCTACTTTCAAGCGTGTTTCTTGTTGGATCATTAGTTAAACCTCCCTTATCTCTAAACTTGTATTAAATAATTACTGACTCTTCAACAATCTCTACTAAACGAAAACGTTTTGTTGCTGATAAAGGACGAGTTTCTTGAATTTTAACAATGTCTCCTAATTTAGCTGAATTGTTTTCATCATGAGTTTTGTATTTTTTAGAGTATTTCACTCGTTTACCGTATAATTTGTGTGTTTTGTAAGTTTCAACAAGTACTGTAATAGTCTTGTCCATTTTGTCTGAAACAACTTTACCTACATAAACTTTACGATCGTTTCTTTCGCTCACTTTTGTAACCTCCTCTTACTTAATTATTGATTAGCCTTACTTTGTTCAATTTCTCTTTCACGAGCAACAGTTTTTAGACGTGCAATCGTTTTTCTTACTGTACGAATACGTGCAGTTTCTTCTAATTGACCTGTAGCTAACTGAAAGCGTAGGTTAAAAAGCTCTTCTTTTGAAGATTTGATTTGTTCTTCGATTTCTGAAGTGGTTAAGTCTCTAATTTCCTTAGCTTTCATTTGTTTCACCACCCAATTCCTCACGTTTTACAAACTTAGTTTTTACTGGAAGTTTGTGACTTGCTAAACGTAGTGCTTCACGCGCAACTTCTTCAGAAACGCCAGCAACTTCGAATAAAATTCTACCTGGTTTAACAACTGCGATCCAGCCTTCAACCGCACCTTTACCAGCACCCATACGTACTTCTAAAGGTTTTTTAGTATATGGTGTATGTGGGAAGATTTTAATCCAAACTTTCCCGCCACGTTTCATGTAACGTGTCATTGCTATACGAGCAGATTCGATTTGACGAGATGTGATCCAAGACGTTGTTGTAGCTTGTAAACCAAACTCACCAAATGTTACGTAGTTACCGCCTTTAGAACGACCAGTTGTTTTAGGACGATGTTGACGACGATATTTTACACGTTTTGGTAGTAACATTATTATTTTCCTCCTCCACTAGTGTTCTTAGTAGGAAGAACTTCTCCACGATAGATCCATACTTTAACGCCTAATTTACCGTAAGTAGTGTCAGCTTCAGCGTGTGCATAATCGATGTCAGCACGTAACGTATGAAGTGGAACAGTTCCTTCTGAATATTGTTCAGCACGAGCGATGTCAGCTCCGCCTAAACGACCAGATACTTGAGTTTTGATACCTTTTGCACCAAGTTTCATAGCTCTAGTGATTGCTTGTTTTTGTACACGACGGAATGAAGCACGGTTTTCTAATTGACGTGCGATGTTTTCAGCTACTAAACGAGCGTCAAGATCAACTTTTTTGATTTCAATTACGTTGATGTGTACTTTTTTATCAGTTAACGCATTTAATTTGTTGCGTAATTTTTCGATTTCTGAACCGCCTTTACCAATTACCATACCAGGTTTACCAGTATGAATTGCAATGTTGATACGGTTTGCAGCACGTTCAATCTCTACGTGAGAAACTGATGCTTCTTTTAATTCATTATCAATAAATTTACGGATTTTTAAATCTTCGTGTAAAAGTGAAGCGAAGTCTTTTTCAGCATACCATTTAGCTTCCCAATCACGGATAATACCAACACGAAGTCCGATTGGATTAATTTTTTGACCCACAGTATTCCCTCCTTAAAAGTTAATTAAGCTTCTTTAGCTTCTTCTTTACCGTCACTTACGACGATTGTAATGTGGCTTGTACGTTTGTTAATCGCACTTGCACGACCTTGCGCACGTGGACGGAAACGTTTTAATGTTGGTCCTTCGTTAGCATATGCTTCTTTAACTACTAATTCATCTGTGTTCATGTCATAGTTATGTTCAGCATTAGCTAAAGCGGACATTAATACTTTTTCAATTACTGGTGATGAAGCTTTGTTTGTTAATTTTAAAATTGCAATAGCTTCAGCAGCATTTTTACCTCTGATTAAGTCAAGAACTAGTCTTACTTTACGAGGTGCGATTCTTATTGTTCTAGCAACCGCTTTTGCTTCCATTAGGATGTCCTCCTCTACTTAATAGATATTATCTTCTTGTTTTCTTGTCGTCTGCAACGTGTCCTTTGAATGTACGAGTAGGAGCAAACTCACCTAATTTATGACCTACCATATCTTCAGTTACATATACAGGTACGTGTTTACGTCCGTCGTATACTGCAAAAGTATGTCCGATGAAATTAGGGAAAATTGTAGAACGACGTGACCATGTTTTGATTACTTGTTTCTTTTCGCTTCCTTCTTGAGCTTCAACTTTTTTCATTAAATGCTCATCGACGAAAGGTCCTTTTTTAATACTACGAGCCATTTGGGCGCCTCCCTTCTTATTATGTGCGTGCAGCTTTAAGCCGCACACCCAAATAAGTTGATTATATTATTTTTTCTTACGTCCACGAACGATAAGTTTGTCTGATGATTTTTTACCACGACGAGTTTTCTTACCAAGCGTAGGTTTACCCCATGGTGACATTGGAGATGGTCTACCGATAGGAGCACGACCTTCACCACCACCGTGTGGGTGATCGTTAGGGTTCATTACAGAACCACGAACTGTTGGACGAATACCTTTCCATCTTGAACGTCCGGCTTTACCAACGTTAACTAATTCGTGTTGTAGGTTACCAACTTGACCGATTGTAGCACGGCAAGTAGATAAGATCATACGAACTTCACCAGATCTTAATCTGATTAATACGTATTTACCTTCTTTACCAAGTACTTGAGCACTTGCACCAGCTGAACGAGCGATTTGTCCACCTTTACCAGGTTTAAGCTCGATGTTGTGTACTACTGTACCAACTGGAATGTTTTGTAATGGTAATGCGTTACCAACTTTGATGTCAGCTTCAGCACCACTTTCAACGATTTGACCTACTTCTAATCCTTTAGGAGCAATGATATATCGTTTTTCACCGTCTGCATATACAACTAAAGCGATGTTTGCTGAGCGGTTTGGATCATATTGAATAGAATCAACTTTTGCATTGATACCATCTTTGTTACGTTTGAAATCGATAACACGGTATTGACGTTTGTGTCCACCACCATGGTGTCTTACAGTCAATTTACCTTGGTTGTTACGTCCCGCTTTTTTCGGTAGCGGTTTTAATAATGACTTTTCAGGTGTAGTTTTCGTGATTTCTGCGAAATCTAACGAAGTCATATTACGACGACCATTTGTTATTGGCTTATACTTTTTAATAGCCATTGTCGCTTACCTCCTTAATGGTAATTGGTTTATTAGTTAAATAAGTCGATTGATCCTTCTTTAAGAGTTACAATCGCTTTTCTTCTTTTGTTTGTATAGCCTTGGTAACGGCCCATACGTTTTTTCTTAGGTTTGTAATTCATGATATTAACACTTGCAACTTTTACGTTGAAGATTTCTTCAACTGCCATTTTCACTTGTGTTTTGTTAACACGAGTATCAACGTCGAAAGTGTATTTGTCTTCAGCCATTGCTTCAGAAGATTTCTCAGTGATTACGGGGCGCTTAAGAATATCTCTTGCTTCCATTATCCGAGCACCTCCTCAACTTTTTTAGCAGCAGCTTCAGTAATTACTAAGCTGTCAGCATTAGTGATATCTAAAACATTTAAACCTTGAGCAGTTGTCACTTGAACGCCAGGGATGTTGCGTGCTGATAATTCAACATTTACATCTTCGTTTTCAGTAACTACTAATACTTTTTTAGGTTGTTCTAATGTAGATAATACATTTTTGAATTCTTTAGTTTTTGGAGCTTCGAAGTTGAATGCGTCAACTACAGTTAAGCCATTCTCTTGAACTTTGAAAGATAATGCTGAGCGTAAAGCTAAACGACGCATTTTCTTAGGCATTTTGTATGCATAACTTCTTGGAGTTGGTCCGAATACGATACCACCGCCACGCCATTGTGGAGCACGGATTGTACCTTGACGAGCACGACCTGTTCCTTTTTGCTTCCATGGTTTACGTCCGCCACCGCTTACTGCTGAACGATTCTTAACAGCATGCGTACCTTGACGTAATGAAGCACGTTGTAAATTAATAGCTTCGAATAAAACGCTATTATTTGGCTCAATACCGAATACTGCATCGCTTAATTCGATTGAACCTGATTTAGTTCCGTCTAATTTTAAAACATCATAATTAGCCATTATGCATTTCCTCCTTTCACTTCTTATTATTTATTACCTTTTTTAATTGAAGTTCTGATTTCTACTAAACCTTTTTTAGGTCCAGGTACATTACCTTTTACTAAGATAACTTTGTTTTCTGTGTCAACTTGAACTACTTCTAAGTTTTGAACAGTTACAGTGTTTCCACCCATACGTCCTGGCATTTTTTGGCCTTTGAATACTCTAGAAGCATCTGAAGCCATACCTACAGAACCTGGCGCTCTGTGGAAATGAGAACCGTGTGACATAGGTCCACGAGATTGTCCGTGGCGTTTAATTGCACCTTGGAAACCTTTACCTTTTGATACGCCTGTTACGTCAATAACGTCGCCAGCTACAAAAGTATCTACTGAGACTTCTTGACCTACTTCGTAAGCATCCACGTCTACATTGCGGAATTCACGAATGAAGCGCTTAGGTGCTGCGTCAGCTTTTTTAGCGTGACCTTCAGCTGGTTTATTAGCATATTTGTTAGATTTTGCATCTTTTTTGTATGCTTTTTTGTCTTCAAATCCAACTTGGATTGCGTTGTATCCATCAACTTCTACAGTTTTCTTTTGTAATACAACATTTTCTTTAGCTTCTACTACTGTTACAGGGATTAATTCACCGTTTTCTCCGAATACTTGTGTCATCCCAATTTTTCTTCCTAAGATTCCTTTGGTCATCGAAAGTCCACCTCCTAAAATTGTCTATTATAATTTGATTTCGATGTCTACACCAGATGGTAAGTTTAAGCCCATTAAAGCGTCAACTGTTTTTGGTGTTGGGTTTACAATATCGATTAAACGTTTATGTGTACGTTGTTCGAATTGTTCACGTGAATCTTTATACTTATGCACGGCACGGATGATTGTGTATACCGATTTCTCAGTTGGTAACGGAATTGGTCCAGAAACATCTGCACCAGAACGTTTCGCTGTTTCTACAATCTTCTCTGCTGATTGATCAATCACGCGGTGATCATAAGCTTTTAATCTGATTCTGATTTTTTGTTTTGCCATAATTTTCCCTCCTTATTCGTCTACATTTAGTGATAGACTTCTCCACGAAAACTATCTTACACAGCGCCATGGCAAAGCGGCCGGGTGTGTCAGTAACCTTTCGCTTCATCGCTTTTCTTAAAGTCCAACGTTAGTTATATTACACGAAAAACATCGATAAATCAAGGCTTTTCACATAATTTTTCTATCTGTCTAACACATACTTTTATATTTTACTTTATATACTTAGTCAGTTCAACTATTTTCGAGATATTTTTTATTTCCTTCTTTATTGTAAATTCGTACCTTGAATCATTTTATTATTATCATTGAAAATTATTCTATATAATTAGTCATAAGAACGGTGGTGAATGAATATGAAAAATGGACCAAAATTATCTTTAGCACTTATAGGTATCTTTTTAATACTTTGTGAGTTTTTCTATGGCATTCCTTTTTTAGGTGCAACGTTTATTTTAAGTTTTGGATGGCAGCCTTTACTCTTTAATGCATTACTTTATCTAATTCTTACTATTATATTATTAGTGAATAGACAAAATACAATTAGACCTATAGCGATTATTCCAATATTTGGTATAGTAGGTAGTTTTTTAGCTATTATCCCCTTCTTAGGAATTTTGATTCATTGGATTTTATTTTTCCTAATGATTCTATTTGTCCTAGTTGTATTATCAGCGCCAACCTATATACCTAATAAAAATGCTCGTGTCATTTACACACAATACAAAGATGGACATAGAGAATAATTCTTAAAACCTTTTTAATTAGGTATATATATTATAGAAGAAACACGTTCAACAATTTTAAAAGAAGTATATTTATATCGGATATTTAAAGACATTCATAATATTGCTTTATGTTATTTCGCTTCTTATTTTATCCTTACTTCAAAGAAAAAACGACTACCAATCATTGGCAGTCGTTTTTTGTGTCTGGAGTTAACCATGAACAAATATGAAGTACAAAATGAATAGTACCATTAATACATACATTATCGGATGTACTTCTTTATGTTTTTTAGAGATAAGCATTGTAATTGGATAGAAAATAAATCCACACGCAATACCAGTTGCAATTGAATATGATAAAGGCATCATAATGATTGTAATGAATGCTGGCACTGCAACTTCAAAACTTTTCCAGTTTATTTCAGCAAAGTTTGCAGCCATTAATACACCTACCACCACTAAAGCTGGTGTCGTAACTGCACTTGTTACAACAGCGATTAACGGACTAAAGAATAGCGCTAATAGGAAACAACAACCTGTTACGATACTAGCAAATCCTGTTCTAGCACCTACAGCAACACCTGAAGTTGATTCGATATAAGAAGTTGTTGTAGTTGTTCCAAAAACTGATCCTACAATCGTAGCTAAAGAATCTGAGAACAATGCTCTACCAGCTCTTGGTAATTTATTATCTTTCATAATACCTGCTTGAGTAGCAACGGCTACTAATGTACCAGCTGTATCAAAGAAATCAATAAATAAGAACGTTAAAATAACAATTAAGAACTGTATCGTTAATAATTGACTTGGGTCTTTAAACGCTTCAAATGCAGCGCCGAACGTTGGTTCAATACTTGGAATCTTACCTACAATACCAGATGGCATTTGAATCAATCCAGTGAACATACCAACGATTGCTGTGATGATCATACCGATAAAGATAGAACCTGGCAATTTAATTGCATATAAAATAACTGTAATAACGATACCGAATATCGCTAAAAGTACTGGTGGATCAGTTAAATGTCCCAATGTTACTAATGTAGATTCATTTTTAACTATAATACCCGAACTTTGTAAACCTACAAATGTAATGAATAACCCTATACCTGCTGAAACAGCCATCTTCATTTGATAAGGAATTGCATTAATAATAACTTCCCTAAACCCTGTGACAGTTAATATCGCAAAGAATATACCTGAGAATAAAACACCTGTTAAACCAACTTGCCAAGGAATACCCATGGTTAACACAACAGTAAATGCAAAGAATGCATTTAATCCCATACCTGGTGCTAACGCAATTGGATATTTAGCTATTAGCCCCATGAATAGCGAGCCTACAAATGCTGCTAATGCAGTCGCTACAAAAATGGCACCTTGGTCCATTTTCATATCTTCTGATACGCCTTTAACACCTGCTAAACTTAAAACTTGCGGGTTAACTGCTAAAATATAGGCCATAGATAAGAAAGTTGTGATACCGCCTAATATTTCTCTTTTAAAGTTTGTTCCATATTTATCGAACTGGAAATAGTTTTTCACGAATGGATGCTCCTTTTTTTAAAATACCTTAATAGTTTAATATCATTCTTAATAAAAAACAATACCAAAAGCGAACTTTTCGATTTTATGATTCAACTTTGTTCGATTTTATCTATAAATTCAAGTTTTTTAATGCATCTTTAAACGGATTATTGTCTAAACCTTCATTTTTATTCATATACTTTTTCATTTCTTTACGAGATACTTTACCAGAGGATTTAGACTTCATACGCTGATCCATATGTGCTTGCGTTTCAGAATGTCCACAAACACAACGATATACCGCTTCTTTTCCTTTACCAAACAACGTTAATTTCTTTTTACAGTTTGGACATCTTGCATTTGTTTTGCGCTGTACATTCTTTTTCGTCTTACAAGATGGATCTTGGCACACAAGCATCTGACCATTTTTAGTTTTAACTTTAATCATGAATTTACCACACGTTGGGCATTCAGTGGTTGTTAAATTATCGTGTTTATATTTACGATCACTATTTTTTATCCCATTTACAACATCTTTCGTAAAATCTTTCATTTCATTAATGAATGTTTTCGCCTGATATTTACCACGTTCAATTAAAAGTAATTTTTCTTCCCATTGTGCAGTTAAAAGTGGCGACGTTAATTCTTCTGGTGCTAATTCTAATATTTGTTTACCTTTTGACGTCACTTTAATTTTACCGTCTCTTGATTCAATGGCATTCATATTAAATAATTTATCGATAATGTCGGCCCTTGTTGCAACTGTGCCGATACCACCTGTTTGTTTTAATGTTTGCGCATATTTTTTATCCTTCAATTGAATAAAGTTCTGAGGGTTCTCCATCGCTTTTAATAACGAACCTTCATTAAAATATTCTGGAGGTGTTGTTTCATGTTCTCTAATGTTTGTTTTTGAAATCTTCACTTCATCGCCTTCTGAAAAAGGCTGTTGCATCTCTGTAATAGATTCACCTTGTCTAATAGATTTAAAGCCTAATACAGTTGTTACATTCTCTTTCAAAACAAATGTGTGCCCTGCAACCTCTAAAGTAACAGTTATCGCGTCATACTCGTGCGGAGACATTAAAGCTTCTAAAAAACGCTCGACAATCATATCGTATAACTTTAATTCTCTATTACTTAAGTCTGACATGACAGGTCTCACTTCTGTAGGAATAATTGCATGGTGATCAGATACTTTTTGATTATTAAATATCGACATTTTTGATGAAAATGTTTTAGACATTAATGGGCGCGCTTGGTCTTTATATGTTGTTGCCATCGTCGCCTGAATACGTTCTTTCATAGTATCTACCATATCAGTTGTTAAATAGTTTGAATCTGTTCTTGGATAGGTTACGACTTTATGTCTCTCATATAAACTTTGAAGTGTATTCAATGTTTCTTTAGGTCCAATTTTATAACGTCTATACATATCTTGTTGTAAATCTGTTAAATTGTACAGTGATTGCGGATACGACTTCTTATGTTTAGTAGCAACAGATTTAATCTTACCATCGACATTTTTCAAATTATTAACTATCTGTTCTAAAGTTTCTTTATTGGTATATCGCTGATTTGATTCTAGCTGAAAATCAAACCCTTTTACCGTTAATGATAATGTATAGTATTGTTGTGGTTTGAACTGATTAATCTCTTGTTGTCGTGTATTTACTAATTGAATCGTTGGTGTCTGAACACGTCCCAGGGATAGCTGTGCATCATACTTTGTTGTTAGTGCACGCGTTGCATTAATCCCAACAATCCAATCCGCCTCACTTCTCGCTAACGCTGCATAATACAAATCGTTATATTGGCGACCGTCTTTTAAATTTTTAAAACCTTGTTGAATAGCTTTTTTAGTAACTGAGCTAATCCATAATCGACGGAGTGGCTTTTTGTTACCAACTTTATCCAAAATCAATCTTGCAACTAGTTCACCTTCTCGTCCAGCATCTGTTGCAATAATAATATCTTTCACTTTATTATCTAAAATTAACGCTTTTACTGTTTTAAATTGTTTGCTTGTTTTACCAATAACAACAGTTTTCATATATTTAGGTATAATTGGAAGGTCTTCTAATCGCCATTCCTTTAAATTTTTATCGTATTGTTCAGGTGTCGCATTTGTCACTAGATGACCTAACGCCCACGTGACAATATATTGGTTATTTTCAAAGTAACCATTACGCTTTTGATTTATTTGTAAAGCATCAGCAATATCTCTTGCGACTGATGGTTTTTCAGCTAATATTAAAGATTTCATAAATTATCCTTTCTCATACTTTCTTTTATTTCGAACGTGCTTCATCTATTCCACTAATCTTTGATTTAAATTCAATGATTGCAAATGATGTGTTAAATGTATTGTAACATGTTAATATCACTATTAACTTTCATTTCAGTTGAAATACTATATAATAAAAGTAACAAAAAGTACGGAGGTAATGACATGAGCATAGTTCAGTTATATGATATTACACAAATAAAATCGTTCATTAAACATTCGAATTATGAATCAGCATCATACTTATATAAACTTCCTCAACAGTACAATGAAATAGATGTATTAATAACCGATGCGATTGAATCACCTGGTGTATTTTCAATTAAAGAAAACGATTCAATTAAAGCAATCATATTGTCTTTTGCATACGATAAAAATAAATTCAAAGTCATAGGTCCTTTCGTGGCTGACAATTATGTATTATCTGTCGAAACGTTTGAAACGCTGTTTAAAACAATGACTTCGAATCAACCTGACGATGCCGTCTTTAACTTTTCTTTTGAAGAAGGCATTCAACAATACAAACCATTAATGAAAGTTATTCAAGCAAGTTATAACTTCACTGACTATTACATAGAAGCCCGTACAAGATTAGAAGAAGATATGCACCAACCAAATATCATTCCTTATCACAAAGGGTTTTATCGTGCTTTCAGCAAATTACACACAACTACATTTAAATATCAGGCCCAGTCACCACAAGATATCATTGATAGTTTAGACGACCATCATCATTTGTTTTTATTTGTTAGCGAAGGTTTACTTAAAGGTTATTTATACCTTGAAATTGATTCACAACAGTCAATCGCCGAGATTAAATACTTCAGTTCTCATGTAGATTACCGTTTGAAAGGTATCGCTTTCGAGTTGCTTGCGTATGCATTGCAATATGCTTTTGATAACTTTGATATTAGAAAAGTTTATTTTAAAATTCGTAACAAAAATAATAAACTCATCGAACGATTTAATGGTCTAGGTTTCCATATCAACTATGAGTACATTAAATTCAAATTCGAATCACGTAACGTAAAAGATCAAACAATCCCTGAATAAAATACCAAGCAAATACCCCACAGTACATCATTAGCATGTATTGTGGGTTTTTCTACTTTTTGTAAATATTGAAAATTATAAGTAGTTGTTTTTTACTATTAGGGCAGAATGCTTTACAATAACATGCAAGTGTCAATTAAGGGGAGCACTTGCATAAATAGTATAGGAGAGTGAGTAGTCTTGCAATTTCTTGATTTCTTAATCGCACTTTTACCTGCTTTATTCTGGGGAAGTGTCGTTCTTATTAATGTGTTCGTCGGCGGTGGACCTTACAACCAAATTCGTGGTACGACGCTAGGCGCACTCATTGTTGGATTAGGTTTACTTATTACTGGTTTCGCAAAATTCAATAATCCTACTGTAATTATTGTCGGTCTTATTTCTGGTGCATTATGGGCGTTTGGACAAGCGAATCAGCTTAAATCTATTAGTTTAATCGGTGTATCAAATACTATGCCAGTTTCTACAGGTATGCAATTAGTTGGTACAACATTATTCAGTGTTATCTTTTTAGGTGAATGGTCTTCAATGACTCAAATTATCTTTGGTTTAATCGCCATGATATTATTAGTTACTGGTGTAGCACTTACTTCACTTAAAGCTAAAAATGAACGTCAATCAGATAATCCTGAATTTAAAAAAGCAATGGGTATTTTAATTGTATCTACAGTTGGATATGTAGGTTTCGTTGTACTTGGTGACATCTTTGGTGTTGGTGGAACTGATGCATTGTTCTTCCAATCTGTCGGTATGGCAATTGGTGGCTTTATCCTATCCATGAATCATAAAACATCACTTAAATCAACAGCACTTAATCTATTGCCAGGTGTGATTTGGGGAATTGGTAACTTGTTCATGTTCTATTCTCAACCAAAAGTTGGTGTAGCTACAAGTTTCTCATTATCACAGTTACTTGTTATCGTTTCAACATTAGGCGGTATTTTCATTTTAGGCGAAAGAAAAGATCGTCGTCAGATGACTGGTATTTGGGTAGGTATTATAATTATCGTGATAGCTGCTATAATTCTAGGTAATTTGAAATAGAAAGTTAAATACTCATGTAACGTAAAAATGTTATCGTTTCTGAAAATAACCATTCACTTTTAGAATGTTTAAAATTAATTTTCGTGAATTTTACGTTGAATGTTCCTCTATATGTCCCAGGAAATACATGGCTCTAAAAACAAAACGCAATAACACATCATGACATTAATCATGCGGTTTAAGACTTTAAAATTAGCGATACTTTTAAAGTCTTGATGATATTCGTTTATCAGGTATGCGCCATACATATGAAGTGGATAGCTGCATAACGCACTGCATTATCTGCTAGAATGTATGAGTTGAACAACTATGTCATAAATAAAAGCCCCCTTTTCACACTATGCATTTACATATTGTGGTAAAGGGGGCTCTCATTTTCTACGAATACTAAAATGGATTTTATTTTCAAATGTGTAAACTAGACAAACACTGCCTGATACACGTACAAAATAATGATACTAATAATGATTGTTAAATTGGTCGTCATACCTATAAATGGCAGTGTTCGATATTTAAACTGAATACCATAAGAAATAATTGCGACACCAACCGGGAACATCCAAGTGACCAACAATGTCGTCTTAATCATATCATCTGATACCGGTAGCAACACATGTACTAACAATCCCGCAACTAATGCTAATCCATAATGTAAACATAAATATTTAATAGTAGCAGGTATATACTTTCTTTCCAGAGTAAAATTCAACATGACACCTAGCAAAATCATTGATAACGGCATATTTGCATGGGAAAGTATGCTAAAGAAATCGATTGCCACATGTGGTAAATGGATGTGACTTATATTCAATATAAACATTACAATGTATGTAACGAGTGGCACTGATTGTAATAATTTCTTACCTAAATATTTAAAATCGAATTGATCACTACCTTCACTAAAGTAGCTACCTACAAAGTAAGTAATTCCAAACATCACAAAGGCACCACCTATATCAGCCATACCAAAATAAATAAGTCCCGTTTTAGGCCATATCACTTCAATTAGTGGATATGCAAACAATCCAATATTCATAGCACCAGTCATCATACCTACTGATCCACGCATGTGATTATCATATTTTCTAAAAAACCAGACAGCAATCATTTTCGCCACAATACCATAGATAATCATTAAAATTGGTAAAATGGATAATGACAATTTTAATTCTGCACTGTTTAAATTCACAATAACTAAAGATGGGAGTGTGACATTAAGAACTAATGTAGCAATGACTTGACTATCTGTTGCCTTTATATAATTAATGCGCTTCAAAAAGTAACCAAGCGCAATTAATAAAATAATCATAGTAAATTGTTCTGTCACTGTTATCCCTTCTTTCAATAATCTTCATAATTTATAACTTTAACATACTCCACAGATATTTTAGAAGTCTACTGTTTCATGCTATAATCTACATTAAATGCACTTAATTATATTTCAAAGGAGTGTTATAGTATGTCTTTAGAAAACCAACTAGCCGAACTTAAATATGATTATGTTCGTCTTCAAGGTGACTTAGAAAAACGGGAATCTTTGAATTTAGATACTTCCGCTCTTGTTCGTCAACTTAAAGATATTGAAAATGAAATTAGAAACGTTCGTGCTCAAATGCAAGATTAATAATCTATCATTCAGACAATAAATGCTTTTCATTACATAAATTTGACTAGCATTGCTCTGAATACGTTATATTGATGAATTGCTTCATTTTTCGCTCAATTACATCTAGAATCACAAGATGTTGTCGTGTTATGATTTAGTGTCTCATTAACAACATACGCGCATATCTATCCCAACACTGCTATTTATGTTTTCTACGCTACTGTACTACATGAACCCTTTGAAACGGAGAGGAAGTTATCATATGCAATTTTATCTGATTTTACTAGCAATACTTTATCTAATTGTTAGTTTTATTAGTATTTTTAAAATGGAAGTTGTATTTACTCGAATTTTGAGAATTATTATGGGTGTGTTGTTATTATTCGTCTTAGCATTAACGACGATGAGTTTTCCAAAAGAGAATTGGTGGGTATTTATCGTCTTATTACTCTTAGTTGGTAATGTCGAAGTGACAGGATTTAAAATGCTTAAAAAAGATCTAAAAGGCGTAAACATCTTGAATTTAATGTCATTATTTATCTTCGTCATATATTTCATCTTAACCATCGTACTATTCTAAGTAATAAACAAAACATGCAATAACATAATTGCAACCTTATATTATCATCAGATTACATATCGAATGCCAGTATTGTTTTATTAACACATCGATTAAATCGCACGTGAAATAAGGTCTAAAATTTCAAATTTTAAAAAGCCATAAAAGTAGTCAACATCATGACCGCTTTTATGGCTTTTATATTATCTATCGTTTAGTGAATCGTTTTTTTAAAGTAAAGAGAATTTCATATATTACTGGTACAACTACAAGTGTTAATAAAGTTGATGAAATTAAACCACCAATAACTGTAGCGGCTAATCCTTTCGAAATAAGAATCGAGCTATCTTGACCAAATAACAAAGGAACTAATGCACCGATTGTTGCAATCGCCGTCATTAATATCGGTCTAATTCTAGTACCGCCTGCTTCGATTAATGCTTCTTTCATCTCCATGCCCTGCTGCTCATTATTAATGACACGGTCTATTAACACAATGGCATTTGTTACTACAATTCCAATTAACATTAGCATACCAATTAAACTTGGTACTGATATTGTTTCTCCTGTGATTAATAGTGCAATAATTACACCGATAACTGTAAATGGTAAAGAGAATAAAATTGTAAATGGTGCTAAGCCACCTTTAAATGTAATAACTAGGATTAAATATACGATAATGATTGCAGCTAACATTGCAAAGGCTAATTGTGTCATTGCATTGTTAATATCATCTGATGCACCACCGATATTAACCTTTACATTATTCGGTTTGTCCAAATTATTTATTTTAGACATCACTTGTCGTGTTGTGCCACCCACATCTTTATTTGTTACTTTAGCAGATACCGTCGTTGCATAATCACCTTGTTCTTGCGTCAATTTACTTGGTGTCGTTGTTTTAACTAACGTAGCGATATCTCCCAATTTAATCGTACCACCAGTCGGCTTTTTCAAAGTTATATTATTCAACTTATCTTCTGACCAGTCTGTTTGCTTATTTTGTTTGACTTTAACATCAACAGTTTTACCATTTTCTTTAACAGTCGTAACTGTTTTTTCTGGTAAGTTTTCATTCAAGTGCATTGCAAGTTGACTTGCAGAAATACCATTTTCTGCCGCTTTATTTTGATCAACTTTAATTTCATACTGATCATATGTTTGTGATAAATCAGATTTGACATTGGCTAGACCTTTAACCTGTTTCATTTTCTGTTCAATATCTTTTACAGTTGATTTTATGGCATCCATAGATGGACCTTTCACAGTAACCTCTACAGATTTATTACCTGCACCTGTTCCTAAATCTTGATTTTTCCACTCTCCAGGATGTTTAAAGCCATCTGCATGTTTAATAACCTTATCCGCTTCTACATCAAAATTAGGCGTGTCATTATCATATTCAACCATGATTGCCATACTATTTGTACTACCCGTTGGATCTACTGGACTACTACCGCCAACTGAGTATTGAATTGTTTTTACATGCTTTTTCTGTTTTAAATATTTTTCAACATCTTTCGCATGATTCAACACTGCTTGCTCCGTTTCACCAGGCTTCGGTGTATAAGTAATAGCTAAAAATTTATCGTCACCTGCTGAAATAAAGCTAGTGCCTAGTCTCGGTCCTCCAAATACAATAGTTGTAACCAAAATTAATGTACTTAATATAATTACAATCCACTTATGATTTAGTGACCAATGCAATACTTTTTTATAAGTTGTACTAACAACACCTAATCCTTCTTGATGTTGTTTATTACGACGTTTAACGCCTTTTTTAAATAGTGTTGCTGCCAACGCTGGAACGAGTGTAATTGACACTAATAACGATGCTAATAAACTAAATGCAATAGCCAATGCAAAAGGTCTAAACATTTCTCCTACTGAACCTGATACAAACACAAGTGGTAAGAAGACGATAATAGTAACTAGTGTCGATGACATTATTGGTTTAAATACTTCAGTTGTCGCACTGATAATTAAATTTTCACCTTTTAGTTGTTCTTCTGAATCTGTTAAGCGTCGATAAATATTTTCAACAACTACAATCGAATCGTCTATCACACGTCCAATCGCTACTGTTAATGCACCTAACGTTAGTATATTCAATGAAACATCACTCAATTTCAGAGCAATAAGCGCCATAAGAAGTGATAATGGAATGGATATAATAGAAATTGCCGTCGTACGAATGTTTCTTAAAAACAGCAAAATAACTATAATTGCCACGATTGTACCTAATGATGCTTTTTCAACCATCGTATAAAGTGATTTCTCAACAGGCTTTGCAGTATCCATTGTTTTTGTGACATTAAAATCTTTATTTTCATCAACGAATGTATCAATTTTACGCTGTACATCTTTGGCTACTTGAACTGTATTGGCATCTTGAGCTTTAGTTATTTGTAGATTAACCGCATCCTTGCCATTCGTTTTAGAAATAGAAGTACGCACATCACCAACTGTAATATCAGCTAAATCTCCTAGTTTCGCTGTCGGCATACCACTTATATTATTTGATGCTGACGTTTTTGAATTTTGCTGCGGTGATGCCTGATTAACGTCTGACATGGCTGAATTTTGTTTATTGTCACTTTGGGATTGAGATTGCCCTTGCCCTCCTGCCAACGTTAATGGAATATTTATGTTTTTAAAAGCATCAACAGATTGATATTGACCATCAACAACAATTGATTTATCTTTATCACCAAATTGGAACAATCCAAGTGGCGTTGTTCTTGTTGCCGTTTTTAGATAGTTTTCTACATCATCAGCAGTCAACCCATATTTTTCAAGTTCATTTTGCTTAAATTTAAGGGTGATTTCACGGTTCGTCTGCCCATTTAATTGCGCATTTTGCACACCATCTACCGTTTGTAATTTTGGTATTAATTGTTCATTCAGTACTTTCGTTACTTTTTTCAAGTCATTCTCTTTATTTGAAAATGAATATGCTAAAACCGGAAAAGCGTCCATCGAATTACGTCTTAATTCTGGTTGACCAACTTCATCTTTAAATTTAATTTTATCGATTTCTTTTTTAAGCTGTTCTTCTGCTTTATCCATATCTGTATTATTTTCATATTCAACTGTTACAATTGAAGCATTTTGTATGGATTGCGTTTTAACATTTTTCACATATGCCAACGATCTTACTTGATTGTCAATTTTACTACTTATTTCATCTTGGGTACTTTGTGGCGTTGCACCCGGCATTGATGTTGTAACTGAAATAACTGGATTTTGTACATTTGGTAGTAATTCTAATTTCAATTTAGCACTCGCGTATACACCGCCCAAGACAACTAAAACAACCATTAAAAAGATAGCAAACTTATTCCCCAAAGAAAATTGTAATAGCTTTTTTATCACAGTACTTCCCCCTCTTTCACTATATTCAAAAATATTTTACTCAACCATTCTATATTGTGTAAAAAAATCTGAACGCAAATGACAGTCTTATGAGCGTTCAGATTTCAGTCGTTAATCTATTTTCGTTTTAATTTACGAGATATTTTAATTTTAGCTTTTGTTAAACGCGGTTTAACTTGCTCAATTAATTGGTACAATGGCTGATTCAATACATAATCAAATTCACCAATCTTTTCACTTAAGTATGTTCCCCACACTTTTTTAAATGCCCATAATCCATAATGTTCTGAGTCTTTATCTGGATCATTATCTGTACCACCGAAATCGTAAGTTGTTGCACCATGTTCACGTGCATACTTCATCATCGTATACTGCATATGATGATTTGGTAAAAAATCTCTAAATTCATTAGAAGACGCACCATATAAGTAATATGATTTTGAGCCAGCAAACATTAATAGTGCACCAGAAAGATAAATACCTTCAGGATGTTCCTTTTCTAAAGCTTCTAGGTCTCGTTTTAAATCTTCATTTTTAGCAATTTTATTTTGCGCATCATTAATCATATTTTGCGCTTTTTTAGCTTGCTTTTCAGATGTTTCCATCTTCTGCTGCCATTTAGCAATTTCGGCATGAAGTTCATTCAATTCTTGATTTACTTTCGCTATATTTTCTTTTGGATCCAACTTTACTAAAAATAGTTCAGCATCTCCATCTTCATGCAACGCATCATAAATATTTTCAAAGTAACTAATATCACGCGTTAAGAAGCCATCGCGTTCCCCAGTGATTTTCATTAATTCAGCAAATGTTTTTAAACCTTCTCTATCAGATCGTTCTACTGTCGTACCTCGTTTTAAAGCCAAGCGCACTTTTGAACGATTTCGGCGTTCGAAGCTATTTAATAACTCATCATCATTTTTATCAATTGGTGTAATCATAGTCATACGTGGTTGGATGTAGTCTTTTGATAAACCTTCTTTAAATCCTTTATGTTTAAAACCAAGCGCTTTCAAATTTTGCAAAGCATCTGTACCTTTATCAACTTCAACATCAGGATCGATTTTAATTGCATACGCTTTCTCAGCTTTAGCAATTTCTTTTGCACTGTCTAACAATGCATTTAACGCCTCTTTATTACTATAATCAACAACAAAACCACGTGAAATATAACATAGCGTATAAGGTAATTTAGGTACTTTTTTAAAAAGTAACTGCGCAACACCCTGAATTTCACCGTCACGACCTACAGCGATTCTTCGCGCGTACCATCCAGTTAATTTTTTTGTTTCTGCCCATTTCGTTAATTGTAATAAATCTCCATTTGGGTTAGATTTAACAAATGCGTCATGTTCCTGATTAGTGATATGCATCTTTTCCATGATTTATGATATCTCCTTCTATTTAACAATACCTTTAATTATACAGTTTGTATCTTATAGTGTCGATTCAGAGCTTGTGTAAGATTTGAACTCTTATTTTTGAAATGTCCATGCTCCAATTAATAGTTTAGCAAGTTCAAATTTACTCATTTTAATTGTGAATCATTTTATATCTATGCTTCCTGTTAAATTTAATGTTATCGTACAATTAATACTTTTCAACTAGTTACCTATACTTCAATATACTTTCATCATCTAACACGATATTCATTTCTAACATGAACCAATTTGACTTCAATGAATAAATTTCTCCTCAAGCAACCACATTAATGTTCATATACAATTACCCCTGTTATAATGTCAATAATCTAACAATGAGGTGTTTGATATGAGAACAATTATTTTAAGTCTATTTATAATTATGAACATCGTTGCAATCATTATGACATTGAGTCAACCTCTCACCGTGAATTACTTTAGTTTACGGGTTATACTTATCTTTTTCACATTTATATTATCAATCTTTTTCATTTTAATTAAGTCATCACGATTAAATAATATATTAACGATTCTTTCCATTGCGCTTGCCATTATTCATATGGGCATTCTCGCTCATAGCACTTACGTATATTTATACTAATGGTTCAAAGCGATAAATAGCACCTCTGATAAAAATTGAATATGGTGAAGTTGCTTGTGCGTCTTTTATTATAACCGAATGATATTTTGAAACTTTACCATCTTCAATTCTAAAATAAATATCATCATTTTTTAAAATCAAATCTGTGTAATGGTCGTTCTCTTCTACAATGTCCATATCAAACCATTTCAACCAATTCGATACTGTTTGTGATCGGTTTTTACTTTTCACAATAACAGTTTCAATTGAAAATTGTTTTTGAAAATATTTTTGTAATTTTTTAGTACGCATGGAATCACTTTCTTCCCATTGAATAAAAAATGGTGGCTTAATTTCATCATCATCCTGATTCATTATATAAAGCAATTGCCACTTTACCTTACCATCTTTATGTGTATCTCTTTCCATTTGAATCGGTCCTACTACTTCAACCTGCTCACTTTGTAGTTTATTTTTAACTGCCTCTATATCATTTGTACGCAAACAAATATTTTTAAAGCCTTGCTCATACTTCTCTTGAACAATTTGAGTAGCAAAAGCGACTCCACCTTCTATCGTTTTTGCCATCTTTTTCAACTTTTCATTATTTTCTACATCTAGTAGCTCAATATAATTTTCATTGATATAACCTAATTTATTGAATGTTCCATATTTATGATGATACCCACCTGAATGTAATTTTATAACATCTCCTGGAAAACTAAACCGATCTAACTGATCTATATAATGAATGATGTGATCAAATTTCAATATCATTAGTATCCCCCTATTTACATGTAATTACGCTTATTTTAACAAAGTATAAATATTTTTGCTCTTAATAATTATATATTGATTTCTAATTGTCCCCGTTTTATAATTACTATTGTTGTAAAAAAGGTTAGCTAAGCTAACTATTTTGTCTTAGGAGATGTCGCTATGCTATCACAAGAATTTTTCAATAGTTTTATAACAATATATCGCCCGTATTTAAAATTAACAGAGCCTATTTTGGAAAAACACAATATATATTATGGTCAATGGTTAATCTTACGCGATATCGCTAAACATCAACCCACTACTCTCATTGAAATTTCACATAGACGTGCAATTGAAAAGCCTACTGCAAGAAAAACTTTAAAAGCTCTAATAGAAAATGACCTTATAACAGTAGAAAACAGTTTAGAGGATAAACGACAAAAGTTTTTAACTTTAACACCTAAAGGGCATGAATTATATGAGATTGTTTGTCTTGATGTACAAAAGCTCCAACAAGCAGTAGTTGCCAAAACAAACATTTCACAAGATCAAATGCAAGAAACCATAAATGTGATGAATCAAATTCATGAGATATTATTAAAGGAGGCACACAATGACTAATCAAGGCTCATTAAATAAATCACCTATTTTCACCAAAAGTTTTACAATTAACTTTTTTGTCAATTTTATCGTATACCTATGCATGTATTTGTTACTTGTAGTTATTGCTGGCTATAGTAAGCAAGCTTTCGACGCTTCCGATTCATTAGCCGGATTAGTTGTAGGACTATTTATTGTCGGTTCTTTAATTGGTCGATTTGCTACAGGTAAATTTGTAAATCAAATCGGACCTAAACGATTATTATTTATTGGTTTAATTGCTTTAATTATCACGCAATTACTTTATTTTATTGATGGATCTTTAGCTTTTTTAATCTTTGTACGTCTCATAAACGGTATCGCAACTGCAGTTGTGACAACTGCAACAGGTACTATTGCGGCATACGTTACCCCTGTTAATAGAAAAAGTGAAGGCATCAGTTTATTTTCTTTAAGTTTAGTATTAGGTACAGCGATTGGCCCATTTCTAGGCATGTTACTTATTACAAAATACGCAATTGATTTACTGTTTATTATTTGTGTTATATTAGGCATACTCGGAGTCATTATCTCATTATTTATAAAAGTTGATTTCGAAGTAACAAATAGCAAAACTGAAACTAATGTCATTGATAAACCAAGATTTAGTATTCATCAATTTATTGCAAAAGAGGCCATTCCTGTTGCTGTTATTATGCTTTTAATTGGCGTTACCTATGCGTCCATCCTAACTTATTTACAAGCATTTGCTATAGAGCGACACCTAGTAACTGCAGCAAGCTATTTCTTTATTTGCTATGCTATAGCATCGTTAATTACTAGACCTATTGCTGGTAGATTGATGGATGATAAAAATGAAAATATTATTGTCTACCCAGCATTTATCATGCTTTTCCTTTCATTTGTGTGCTTAATTTCAAGCTATCAAAGCTGGTTAATATTACTTGCTGGTGCTTGCCTAGGTTTAGGGTATGGAAATTTATCATCTGCAATGCAATCTATTGCGATAAAAGTCTCACCCCCGATTAAATATGGTATCGCGACATCTACTTTTTACGTTGGTCTAGATGCAGGTGTCGGCTTCGGTCCATCATTCCTTGGGTTATTTACTCATATGTTTTCATATAGTGAAATCTTCGGTTTTATGGCCGCTTTAGCAATCATTACTATGCTTGTTTACTTCTTAATTCATGGACGTCATGTAACTAGAAATGCCATGAACTAAATATTTATATTCAAAAATAAAAAGCATGCCAATCTCTATTCATCATTTGTCTGTCCCCAAGACGCAATTATGATGTACTGATTGGCATGCTTTTTAAGTTTTTAGTTTGTAACGCTTAACACTTCTATTTCTTTAGTAATTTTATCTAACAATTTCTTTTGAGAAGTACTATAGAAATAGAATACTTGTCTTTCATCCGTTTCAGAACGCAATTTAGAAATAAGCTCTTTTTTATAGATTTTACGGATAATCACATCGATTTTACTTGTATCCCATAGCATTTCAAAATGTAATGTATCCCTCAATTCTTTACCGCTAATCTTTTCAGCTTCATACACTTTAAAAAGTACTACAAATTCTTCAATTGAAATCTTATGTGTTGTTTTTAACCAGTGCTTTAACTGACTTAACTCCCTTTCTGCTTCTATAAAACGTTGAACTTTATTACTCATAATATGATGCCTCCTATGTTTCTTCTTAGATGTTTGTAATTCATATTATTATACAATTACTTAAATTTATTATATATCAAACTTAGCATTTTATCTATTACAAATATTAAATTGCTAGCTATATCTTGTTTAGATTTATATCTTTTGGACAACTTGTTGTTTATTCGACAACATTTATACCTAAAAAAGATATATTACAACTCAATGACTTGGAGTGTGACAACAATGTTAAAGAGCCACTAAAGATTTATTATGTAGTGATTCTTAAGAGTGGGATAGAAATGATATTTTCATAAAATTTATTTCGTTGTTCCCCAACTTGCATTGTCTGTAGAATTTCTTTTTGAAATTCTCTATGTTGGGGCCCCGCCAACTTGCATTGTCTGTAGAATTTCTTTTTGGAATTCTCTATGTTGGGGCCCCGTTCCCCAACTTGCACATTATTGTAAGCTGACTTTTCGTCACCTTCTATGTTGGGGCCCCGCCAATTTGTAAAAATATTTAAAACGATCATTTCTATTAAATTTGGCATAGATATGACCGTTTTTACTTTAATAAATAATATTGTATTTTAGGGAGTAAGACAGAAATATTAAAGAATCTCTAATGATTTAATATGTAGTGGTTCCTACACATTAACCACCAATATAATTCATGTTTATCTTTTTACGTTGACGATTGGCAACTGTTTGAGCAGTTCTCTCATCTGAATATCGATCATCTCTTATTTGCCATAAAGCTTTAAATTGTTCTTTTAATTCTTCGTCGGTCACGCCAGAACGAATAAACGCTTTAACGTTAAATCCATCGGCAGTTGCAAATAAACATCCGTAAAACTTCCCATCTGATGACAGCCTTGCCCGTGTACATGTAGAACAAAATGATTGTGAAACACTTGTAATCAAACCAAATTGAACACCATTATCCTTATGTCGATAATATTTTGCTACTTCCCCAAAATATTTTGGTTCTACAGGATCAATTTCAAAGTGCTGCTCTATCATAGTAAGCATTTCATCTTTAGTTACAACTTTGCTGAAATCCCATCCATTATCATTACCAACATCCATAAATTCTATAAATCGAATCTCTATATGTTTATCTTTAAAATATTCAAGCATTGGTATAATTTGATCATCGTTAATACCTTTTTGTATAACAACATTTACTTTTACATTCAAACCAATAGACGTCGCGTAATCAATTTGTTCTAAAATCGTAGTCGCTTTAATATTACGATTATTGATTGATTGAAATAGCGTATCATCAATAGCATCCAAACTGACATTAATTCTGCGTAGCCCAGCATCATATAACTTTTGTCCATGCTTTTTTAATAACAAACCATTTGTAGTCAAACCAATATCTTCAATACCATCGATTTGATTTAATTTAGCAATAAGTACATCTAAATCCCGTCGCATCAATGGTTCTCCACCTGTAATGCGTATTTTTTTTACACCTAATTCTGCATATACCTTAGCGATTCTAGCCATTTCATCAAACGTTAACAGTTCATTTTTAGGTAAAAATACGAAATCATCTCCAAATACCTCTTTAGGCATGCAATAATCACACCTAAAGTTACACCGATCTGTCACAGATAACCGTAAGTCACGGATGGGACGTCCTAGTTTATCTTTTATTTGTTCTACCATTTGTGGACCTCCTAACGGCTTACAATTTTTGAATTAAAGCGTCCAAATCATGCTGATAATTTATATTTTTGTACCAATATGAGGGCGCATCTACATCCCTGACATCCAAATAATCAGTTGATAATTCATGATATACATTTTTAAAACTGTAATTATCAGAATGTAGTGCTTTAGTTATAGCGCCTAATGCATTCGGACTATAAAATGCAATTGTTGGAATAAAACGTCCATCTTCTTTAAAAGCTGCGACATCTAAATGATTTTCAATAAGATGAGAAACTAAAAACTGATACAACGTGCTTACAGCTTTACCAGTAATCATTGGTGTATCAACAGAAACGACAAAAAACAATTCTTCTTCAGGATGTTGCTTCATGATTGTATAAATTCCTGCTAATGGACCTTTATCATTATGATTCTCATCATCTATAACAACATTTGGATATTTAAATTGCGTTGCCAATTGCGCATTTGTACTAATAATAATTTCATTGAACATATTTGTTGATTCTAATGTCTTAATTACTCTACTATAAAAGGTCTCACCGTTCACTTCCGCAAAAGCTTTGGGCTTACCAAATCTTACTGAATGACCACCTGCAAGAATTATTGCTTTCATGCTCGCTTAACCTCCACTAACCGGTGGAATTAATGCAACGGTATCATTAGGTTGAATGAAATCGGATTTTTGTACAAATTCCTCATTTACAGCAACTTGAAACTTTTTATTATTGATTTGCGGATAACGTTCAAACAATAAATTTTCAAATTGTTGTACAGTCAATGCTTGTTCAAGCACAATATCTTCCTGTGCTTTTTGTAATATATCTTTAATTTCTGCGAAGTAAAGTACCTTCATCTCTCTTATTCCTCCCTCTTCGCTTCTTCATAATTCCCTTTTTGATGTCCTTGCCATTTTGAACCATCTTCCCAAATTTCTTTTTTCCAAATCGGAACAATTTCTTTGATACGCTCAATTGCATATTCATTTGCTCGATAGGCATCTTTACGATGCGGTGAAGAAACTGCAATTAATACAGCGATATCTGAAATTTGTAATGGCCCTATTCTATGAACAATACTCGTTATCGTTCCAGGCCATTTTTCATTTATTTCATCTCCAATTTGTGCCAATTTCTTTTCAGCCATTGGAATATACGCTTCATATTCTAAATATTCCGTTTTGACGCCTTTAGTCCATTCGCGAACATGACCGGTAAAAACAACTACTGCACCTTGATATTCATTTATAGTGAATTCACGATATTGTTCTGTTTGTATCGGTTCTGTCACGATTTCAAATTGTTTCATTCATTTCAATCCTCTATGTTAATTGTGTATCACAATCATTTTTAATTTTATTTAATAACCATTGCTCAAATGCTGTAAAATCTTCATGCTCCCTTACATTAATGCTATAACAAACATTCGTCAATTGTTGTAATACTTGCAACTCTTCTTCATTTCGATAGACTACGACTTTTTCAAAATCAGCATTTTTAAAGCCTTCAACTAATACGATATTGGTGTCAATTGTAACAGATTTCTCAATAATTTGAGTAAGATTTTGATTATCTACACGTGTTACAGTTTGCTGATATTGAAATCCTTGTACAATACTTTGATCTGCCCCCGCTTCAAAATGCTTCATGTGATCGACGTCTGAATCCTGTAATTGAATATCTTCCTTACCATGCCCATGATGTTTAATAGTAGCAACTGTATAACCATGTGACTTTAAGAAAGAGACAATATGCCTCATCAATGTTGTCTTACCAGACTTTTTGTAACCTACAATTTGTAAAATCATAAAAGAAGTTCCTCTTCAGCAGCGTCAGATTCAGTCAATATAATATCTACTGTATGACCCGCTTTAAAACCACGTGACCCTCCTGGTAACATGACCATACAGTTAGCATGTGCAATCGCTACAACTGCACCTGATTTATTGAATCCTGAAGGTACTACAGTAGCTCCAGCACTTGTTAACGTTGCTTTAGCACGTATAAATCGTGTGAATGGGTTTGCCTTGGTAAAATCTTCCATTAATGTTGCTTTAATTATTTGCGGGAAGACTTCTAGTGCGCCACACATATGTTTAACAGCTGGTTTCACAAATAGTTCAAATGCTGTAAAACAAGCTGATGGATTTCCAGATAATCCAAACAAATACTTTCCATCTGCAAATGCAACCGTTGTAACGCTACCAGGACGCATTGCTACTTTATTAAATAACACTTCCACCTTTACAGCCTTATAAATCTCAGGTAAATAGTCAAAGTCTCCAACAGAAACTCCGCCCGTTGTAATAACGATATCGTGTTTTTCCATAGCTTCTTTAACGACTTGTATACCACTATCTAAATCATCTTGTTGTGTTTTGTAAATACCAACTTCAAGACCTAATTTTTCTGCTAAGGCACGAATCATTGGACCATTAGAGTTACGAATTTTTCCATCTTCTAATACATCATTAACATCTAATAATTCGCTTCCTGTTGCAATAACAGCGACGCTCGGTTGCTTAATAACTTTAACCTCTGCATAGCCATATGTTGCAAGGACCGCAATAGCCCCTGGATTAATTACTTGTCCTTTTTTTAGAACAACATCGCCTGTCGTTGTTTCTTCACCTTTTAAAGATATATTTTCATTTTTTGAAAATGGTTTACGAATTGTAAATGTATCTTCTAGTTCAATCGTTTGTTCAAACATAACAACAGCATCTGCGCCATTAGGTATTTGTGCTCCAGTCATAATACGCACCGCTTCGTGATCCCCAACTAATTTATCAGAAACTGAACCTGCACCAATATGATCAATCACTTTAAACTCAATTCGATTCTGACCACTTGCCCCTTGTGAATCAACACTGCGAATTGCAAAACCATCATAAGGTGATTTATCAAATCTTGGTATATCATAAGTAGCTACAATATCTTCTGCTAAAATATGATTTAGACTTTTTTCAAGTGCTACCGTAATTGCCGGCATTGTACTCTGCTGATTAACGATACGTTGAATTGCTTCTTTAACTGGGATTGGGTTTCTTTTTTCTACTACCATTAAAAATCATCTCCAAAACTTTTATTTTTTCATGATATACTAGATGCACTAGGAGGGGTAAAATGACTGAGTTTACTCATATTAATCAACAAGGCCACGCCAAAATGGTCGATGTATCAGACAAACAAATTACAAAAAGAACTGCTGTCGCTCATTCAAGCATTACTGTAAATGAAACTATTTATAAGCAGATTTCTAATAACACCAATACCAAAGGCAATGTATTGAACACTGCTCAAATCGCTGGTATTATGGCTGCCAAAAATACATCAACAATTATTCCGATGTGTCATCCATTACCATTGACTGGCATAGATGTTCACTTCAACTGGGATGAAACAAATGCACCCCTTTATACTTTAAACATTCAAACAACTGTCTCTACAACTGGCAAAACCGGTGTTGAAATGGAAGCTTTAACCGCTGCATCAGCAACGGCTTTAACCATTTACGACATGACGAAAGCAGTTGATAAAGGTATGATTATTGGCGAAACCTACCTTGAAAGCAAGTCTGGCGGTAAATCTGGAGATTTTCAACGCCAATTAGATCAATAAATTATTTTGTAAGCTCATGAATCAGATGATTTAATTCTGGTTTAATGAGCTTTTCTAATGCTAATTTAACTGCACCTGTTGATCCTGGAATTGAAAATATCAATTTATCATTTACTGTACCTGCCACTGCGCGAGATAATAATGCACGCGTGCCAACATCTTCAACATAACTCAAATATCTAAATAATTCTCCAAAGCCTTCTATCTCTTTAGTTAAAAGCGGTTTTACTGCTTCAATTGTTACATCACGTTGTGCAATACCCGTTCCACCAGTCGTAATGATGACATCAACATCTTCTTCTAACCACTTCTTCACCTGCGTCGTAATAGCTACTTTTTCGTCTTTTACAATGGTATAATGTGCATCGCTAACTTCAACATTATCTACTTGTAACAGTTGGAGCACGCATTGACCACCTTTATCTGTATCAAAGTTTCTAGTATCTGATACCGTTAGTACGGCTGCTTTAACTGTACGATTCAATTTAACGTTTTGATGTTCGCCCATAATATTACACTCCTTTTGTTTCACCTTTTTATCCAAACAATAAATTCATTAGATGTGTGGCATCTGATGTGCGTGTCATGCCATGTATTAAAAACCTTCCACCTTTAAAAGCAACAATGCGGTGCCCTTTAAATTCAAACATAACCATATATGAATTACTGCGATAATTTAGTTGATGCTGTTTTAAAAATTGAACAAGAATATCGTGTGTAATTGATGTATTTTCATACTGTACAGTGTCTCTCCCACACAATGTTGCATAACGTTGTTCATTCTTGTTTAAATACGGATAACTTGGTACATCTCCACAAGTTGTACAGGCTGTACGTTGCATTTTACTGAAACCAAATGAATAATGACTACCTTCCCAAATATCGCCATAAGTTATTTTTGTGTCAATTGGTTGTTCCGTTAATACTTTCATCGCATCTCTTAATTGTAAACTTGTTGCCATCGTCACGGCAGGTTGAATGACCCCTACTGTATCACATGTTAAATTTAATGCTGGCAATTGTGGTACCAAACAGTTAAAGCAAGATGTTTTACCAGGTATAAATGCAGCTTCTGTATATGTACTCTGTACAACACCTCCATAAATCCAAGGTATACGATGTTTATATGCAAAATCATTAATCAGTTGTCGTGTTTCAAAGTTATCGGTTGCATCAATGATAACGTCAACGTCCTGTCCATGTGTCTCCAAAAAATAATAATCCACATGGTCAATATAATCATCAATATCAACATCACTACGTAACGCTAGCAAATGCTTTTTAGCTGCAACCACTTTAGGCATCATTTTCAAAGCATCTTCTTCAGTAAATAATGTTTGTCTTTGTAAATTACTAAATTCAATATAATCTCTGTCAACAATGATTAGTTTAGCAATGCCTGCTCTCACAAGACCTTCAGCCACATGTGTACCCAATGCGCCCATACCAATAATCAACGCGCATTTTTGATTTATTTTGTTTTGACCTATTTCACCTATTTGTTTAAATAAAATTTGCCTTGAATAACGTTCTTGACTCACATTAAGTTATCCTTTCTATTTATCCTTACTTTCATTATATGACGTGCGTCAATGTCTCTCAAAAATTGCGCCTAAAAAAGAGTTTAAAACATCATTAAAATGCTAATAGAAGATTGCACTTCTACATTTTTAAATACGTTCTAAACTCTTTCAAGGCAAATGTATCATTAACCAATTGTAATAATTTCATGAGCCATTTGTTCTGCTTCATAGTTTGAATGTGTCACAAATATGATTGGTATTTGCCATTCGTTGAAAATACGTTTAACTAATGTAATACTCTCATCTTTTGTAGTATCATCCAAACTAGAAAAAGGTTCATCTAATAAAATTAAATCTGGTTTCGTGCTAAGTGCACGTGCAAGTGCTACACGTTGTGCCTCTCCACCTGACAATGTCATAGGATATTGTTTCATCAAATGATCAATATTTAAAGTTTGGATTAATTGATCGATGTGTTCAGATGGTTCAGCCATAAAAGTAATATTTTTATAGACCGTCATATTAGGAAACAGTTGGTAGTCTTGAAATAAATATCCAATACGTCGTTGTTGAATTTTAACATTCACGTTTTTTGCCGTATCAGTAAGCAATTGCCCATTCACTTCGATAATAGCTTCATCTGCTTTACGTAATCCGGCAATCATATTTAAAACAGTAGTTTTACCAATGCCAGATGGACCACGAACTGCATAAATTTTTGGTTCAGTATCATCTATATTGATGCGAATTAAAGTATTCTTTAATTGATATTTTAAATTGATTTTAAGCATCTAGTCGACCTCCTTATATTTATCTTTATTCAATAAATTAATTGTAGATATAACCACAATAGAGAATGCGACTAGCACTAATACCCATAACCACGCTTCATTTTCTCTACCTTGTTCCACTAAGAAGTATATTTCTAAAGGTAGTGTATTCGTTTTATTTGGAATATATCCTGCAACCATTAATGTAGCACCAAACTCACCTAATGCACGAGCAAAACTCATCATTATACCTGCTAAAATAGAGCGTTTAGCTAATGGTAAAATTAATTTGAGGAAAATTTTCGTTTCACTTGCTCCCATCGTTCTAGCTGTATTAATCATTTTCGTGTCTATACCTCTGAAGCCTTGCACAGTATGTTGATACATTAGTGGAAAACTAACAATGACAGATGCTATCACAGCACCTGTCAAAGTGAATACTACAGGTAAATGTAGTACATTCGCAAAGAATTGACCAATTGGTCCTCTTGGCGAGAAGATGATTAATAGAATAAAACCTAATACCGTTGGCGGCAAAACAATAGGTAATATCAATAAACTTTCCAATACTTTAACCCACGAACCCTTACGACGATACAACCATTTAGATATAAAAATACCTAAAATCGTTACAATAATCGTACTGATTACAGCAACTCGTATTGATATCCAAAAAGGTGTTAAGTCAGGCATGGATTACAACTCCTTATGCTGTAAAGTGGTATTCTTTTAATATTTCTTTAGCTTTATCTGATTTTAAGAATTCCATCCACTCTTTAGCTAATTTACTATCTGATGTCGCACCAGCTTCATATGTGATTGGTTTCTTAAGTTCTACTTCTTTAATTACTTTTACAGTATCAATTTTTTTATTTTGTTTATATAAGTCAGTTTTATATACAAAACCTTGTTTCGCATTACCTTTTTCAACATAATTTAATACTTGTTTTACATCTTTAGCATAAACGATTTTACTTTCAACTTCTTTAAACAAGTTATTGTTATCTAAATACTGTTTCGCATATTTTCCTGCTGGTACAGTTTTCACTTCACCTAATGCTAATTTATCATTGCCTTTTAAGTCTTTTACTGAAGTGTAATTTGAATCTTTATCACCAATTAATACTAGACTATTTTTCGCATATTTATATGTATCATGTGCTTTATTCTTGTCTTTTAATGCATCTACATCTTTAGTATTTGCAGACATAAATACGTCAACAGGTGCGCCTGATTCAATTTGTTTTCTTAATGCTCCTGATCCACCATAGTTAAATTTAATATCAGCATTTTTATGTTCTTTTTTAAATTCTGATGCTAATTTTTTTGTAACATCTGTTAAACTTGCTGCCGCTGCAACTTGAATTTCTTGTTTTTTTCCATTGTCTGCTGCATCTTTTTTGTTGTCTTGATTATCATTAGAATTAGAACAACCAGCTAATACTAAAAATAATGCCATTACAATAGCTATAAAACGTTTCATTTTCATTATGAAATACCCCCAATTATTAAATATTTACACTCTCATTATACACTTAACAATATTTTTGAAAAGAAGCGTTTTCTCTTTAAATAATGATTCAAATAATTGTCACACTTTCTAAAAATTATTTTTTATTAATTGAGCTGCTAGTGTGCCTTTTTCTAAATCCAATCAAATTCTAAATAATTGCCTGCTATTTTATTTAGTTAATCAAATTTCAGTTTTAAGCAAATATGTTAAAATATTAAGCATATTGATTTAAAATAAAGTTCAAGCTAATTAAAGGGGTTAGATAATGAACAAAGATGTATCTTTAGGTCAACCAATTGTTAGATATGAAGATGGAAAATTATTCAATACAACAGATCAATATGTGACAGAATTTCCACTTACAATTATGGTGAATGGTGAAGAATTTGCGACTGTTATATGCAGTCCAACAAACCTTGAGGAGTTAGTCATTGGATTTCTGGCTTCGGAAGGTGCCATTTTAAAGCGAGATGAATTAAAATCTGTACTGATTGATGATAGTAAAGGATTTGCCCATGTTGAACTGAATAAAGATTTAGGCGATCGCTTTCAATATTCCACAAAACGAATGATTGCATCTTGTTGTGGAAAGAGTCGTGAGTTTTATTTTCAAAATGATGCTGCTGTTGCTAAAACATCTATGTCTAAAATCACTTTAACACCACAACAAATTATTAATATGATGACGCGTTTACAAAGTGCCAGTCATATTTACCAAGAAACAGGTGGCCTGCATAATGCTGCTCTAAGCGATGGTTTGACATTTTTTGTACATCGACAAGACATTGGCAGACATAACGCTCTAGATAAATTATATGGATTTTGTATTCAGCGACATATTACTGTCCGAGATAAAGTATTAATTTTCAGTGGACGTATTTCATCAGAAATTTTAATTAAAGCCGCGAAAATTGGTGTTGGCGTCATTTTATCTAAATCTGCTCCGACAACGCTTGCTGTAACCTTAGCTAATGACCTAAATATTACGGCAGTTGGATTTATTCGAAATGGTGGCTTTAATATATACAGTCATCCAGAACGTATCATTGATTCTGAACAATAACATATTCATTATAGTATGTCATAATGAACGTATTCTACATGAATCAACAATATAAAAGCACTATTTTTATAAGTATAAGTAGCTCAAAACAATTTAAAAAGCAGTAAGTTGATTTCTACTCGAAACCAGTTTACTGCTTTTTTATTCTAATACAAACCTATCATCAATCGTTAATTTCCAATATCTTCTTTTAATATTTGATAACAAAATGATTGGTAAACATAACCTTGCTTTGCATACATATCTTTTGCTGTATCTTCGCCATCTGCAACTAATATAACCGGTTTATGATTTCTAGATAAAGCATATTCACCTACTAATGACTGCATGGTAGAACCGATTCCTTGGTGTCGAAATTGTTCTAGTACACCAAATCCATCTAATTCAATGTAATTTTCACTTTCAATGACATCTACAACGCCAATAGGTTCATTATTTAAATAAGCTACTAAGCGTTTAATCACATCTTTTTGATAATGTTCCCTTACCATTTTTTCATGTGCATCTGCATAGTCTCTTCCAAATGGCAAACTAAACTGATATGCAACTTTTAAATAGGCATCTATATGCGACTCGTCAACGATAGCAATTTCAACGTCAGAGTTACGCGGCAAATTAGCAAGCGCATCACTTTCTATGGCATACAATTCCATAATACCTAGTTCAAAATTCATATCTTTAAAAATAGCCATCCAAGTGTCATCAAGTTGTTCATTTTCCGGAAAACTAAATGCATAATGATTTGAACCTTGATTTGTATGTAATTGATGTTGACGCTTTAAGTCTTTCAACCATTGCTCTTGGGTAGGCATCTTTTTATATAACCATGTGTTGCTTGTGTATCGTTGTGGAAAAATAGGCGTTAAATAAATCAACTGCTTGTCGTTATTTTCAAATATTGTACCGTCGCAATTAATATCTGACATACTTATATGAGACATTGGCACCTACTCCTTTCACTTTCAACAATTGAAAAGCAACTTAATCAATTACTTTTTTATCTTAAATATGATTACTTTAATCCCATAATTTGACGAAACTGCGAGTGATTAAGTAAAGCTGTACCAATCAAACTTGCTACAATTGCTTTTAATATATCACCAGGCAAATAAGCTAATGAAATTGAAATAGCTTTCGTAAATGGTATGTTAATAATCATGCCCATAATCAATGTACCAATAACATCTAATGCTATAACACCAAAAACTAAAATACCAACGAATAAAATCCAGAAATTAATTTCATTGATGAATCTATCACGAATCGCACCAATCATGAATGCTACAACTGGATATAATAGTAAAAACCCTGTTGAAGGACCTGCGAATACACCAATGCCACCGCGACCACCTGATAACAGTGGCAAACCAGCAACTACTAATAATAAAAAGACGATAACACTTAATGTGCCATATTTACGTCCTAAAATCACACCTGCTAAGAAAATACCAATGTTTTGAAGTACAATTGGTACTGAAGAAAATGGTAGTGGAATTACCGGTACCAATCCTAAAATAGCGATAATCGCTGTCATTAAAGCTGTGTATACTAACTGTTTTGTTGTCATTTTTTACTTCCTTTCGTATTTCATGACCATTATTATAGCACCATTGTAAACTTTAAGGAACGAAAAGTTTACAATAAGTTGTTCTATATAAATTAAA
Source organism: Staphylococcus sp. FSL W8-0305 (assembly GCF_037966415.1). Taxonomy (NCBI): domain Bacteria; kingdom Bacillati; phylum Bacillota; class Bacilli; order Caryophanales; family Staphylococcaceae; genus Staphylococcus; species Staphylococcus sp. FSL W8-0305. Next base: position 2,497,520 of record NZ_CP150198.1, on the reverse strand, counting down.
ACCTTAATTATTCTACACAGCTGTTAATTTACTTTTTTAGCAAGTGCAGTTATATAATCAAAAAATGCGTTGTTATCTACATGATTTATGACATTAATTTTGCGCCCATCTTTACACTCAAATGTCTTACCTTGACTTGGTCCATAACTTATTACATCCACTTTTTTCTCAATTGAGTGAACTAAGTCCTTGTTACCAATATAAGCAGTCGTTAAAACATCCCATAAAAAGTAAGTAGAATTTGTTATAAAGTGTGTTAATGGTGGTACCGCTGCATAACTTACTCCTAAAAAATCAATGCCCGTATATTGGCGTTCATTCGCCCATCTTTGTCTAACATCTAACGTTAGCGGTACTTGATTCGTACTTTCTAAAGCAACCATATCAATCTCTATATCGCTATCAAAAACAATTTTAACCGCTTCTGGATCCCAATATGCATTCCATTCTGCAGAACCATCATGCTCAGGTTCTTCAACATTTCCTTTTGGTAAAAAGGTACCACCCATCCAAACTAATTTTTCTATATACTGAACGATTGATGAATCTTTTTGTAGTGCTTTTGCTAAATCTGTAAGCGGGCCTGTAAATAATAATGTTACTTTTTCTGATTGTCTCTTTAAAGTTTGAATAATGTCTTCAAAGGCTTCTTTGTCTCTCACATTTGAAGCAACGTGTTTGACTGGCTCATTTAAAATTGGCAATGCGTCCATAAAAAAGGCATGCATACGCCATTCTTTAGGGAATGGATTTTTTCCTCGTTCATATGATGGCGCAACTTGAATATCTTCCTTTGAAAAACGATTAATAATTTTTACTGATGCGCTCAAAGATGGCTCTAAATAACAATCAGCACCAATTGTACTGACCCCTATCAATTGAACGTTTTCCATTTGTAATAATAAAAATAGAGATACTAAATCATCTACACCACCATCATGGTTAAAATAAACTTTCTTAGTCACTCGAAATCCCCCTTACATTTCATTTTCCATTAACAATATTATGTTTTTATAAAACGTTGTAATATATCTTTCTACAAAATCATAACATTCTGTTGTAATCCTTTTAAACCTCTTCTTTAATTGATAGGCATTCCCTGATATGCCTTCCATAAAGTATGCACTAAAATAATTATGATATAACTTATTAATGCAGAGATACATTGAGCTATTTTCTCAGGTATACTACTTTAGCTGTAATAATACTAATCTATCATTAATTAAATTGAATGATAATAACGGCACTTATTATTTAAAAAAATACAAAAATCTAACCTTCTTGCTATAAAAATAAGAGCCTAATACAATATCAAAAGATTGATATGTTTCAGACTCTCATTTCACTGGCTTATATAGCTGAATTATTTTGCAGCTTTAATTAATTTTTCTTTTAAATCTTTACGCATGAAATCTAATGTATAAGGATCGTTGTACCAGTATGTACCAGCATCAACTTTAACAATATGTCCTTCTTTAGTAGCTTTCAAATTCTTCCACATGTTTGTTGATTCGTATCCTGGTGTAGGTTTACCTTCACTTGTACTCACAATGTAATCACCAGCATATTTTTCAATTTCTTCTTGTTTCACTTCAGCCCAACCTGCTTTTGCAGTTAACTTTTGTTGTTCTGGTTGCATTTTTAAACCAAATGCTTGATATAATACTTCTCCACCACGACCCCAGTTATCGCCGTAAGTGTATAATTTTTTATCAAATTCATCAAACAATGACACTGTTGCATCTTGTCCAATTGCTTTTTTAATTTCTTTACCGTCTTTAGCAGTTGTTTCTTCCCAATCTTTCTTCCAAGCTTTTACTTTATCTTCTTTACCAACAATTTTCCCTAACATTTCTTGTTGTTCTAAGTATTTATGCTTATTATAGTCAACAACTACTGTTGGTGCTACTTTTTGATACTTTTTAATGTCTTTGTCAGTAGAGTATACAATAATTAAATCTGGCTTTTCTTTAGCAACTTTTTCTATATCACCATCACCAATTTTAGTAACACCTTTAAATTTATCTTTTAACACTTTGCTTTGATCAACTTGTTGATTTACAGCTACAATGTTTGCACCTAATTTTTTAAGTCCACCAGCATATGTTGGCGCAACTACTGCAATGCGTTTAGGGTCTTTCGGAATATCTACCGTTTTGCCATCGTCCATTTTATAAGATTTAGTTTCAGCTTTGTTATTTTTTTCACCTTGGTTCCCACACGCAGCTAACACTAATAACATAATTATTAATGGTAATAATAGTTTTTTCATAATTTCCTCCTATTGAAAATGATTATCAATTATTCCAAAATTATACAAGATTGCATATACATTTACAATAGCTAGTGTTATTTATTTTTTTATTTTCGCAAAAAATTTAGCAAAATATCTTAATATACCTATAAATTCCCGCAAAAAAGGTAAATCCGAACGTCAAATTTCATCTCTTTATGCCAATCAACGATCGATTTACCTTTTTAAATTTAAAATGTATCTGTAATACTCTTAGCAATATTTGTATATGCTGCATCTTCCATAGGTGGATTGTGTAATCCTGCACGCATGTCACGATAGTAACGTTGTAATGGCCGATTCATTTCTAAACTTTTAGCACCAACAATGCGCATCGCTAAATCAATCACTTCAAGGCCTTGGTTCATTACCATTACTTTACTCGCACTCGTCGCATTTCTAATCTGACTTTCGGCTGTATATTGTTGATAGCCTTTCGCTGTACTCCATAAAAATTGTCTCGCACATAACAACAGCGTTTCCATTTTTCCTAAATTTTGTTGCACAGTTGGCAATGTTGCAATCGTTCCTTCTATACTATTAGGGCTATGTTGGATTGCAAAGTCTACAGCATAATTTCTAGCAGCTTGTGCTATACCTAAATAACAGCTTGGTATATGCAATATCCAACCATTTGACGCTTTACTTTTCTCTGTTTCCACTAAATGTTTTAATGGTACTTTTACATCATTTAATATTAAATCATGACTTTCTGTCGCTCGCATACCTAATACGTCCCAATTATCGGCAATTTCAACACCAGGCAAATTCCTGTCCACTAAGAAAAAACCAACACTTTTTAATTCTTCTATATAAGCAGCAACAATAATATGTGTTAGTGCTTTACTCATTGATGTATATGTCTTCACACCATTTAAAATATACCCATCATCAGCTTTAACAGCATGTGTACTTGGTCTTCCCCCTCTTGTTGGACTACCCATTTCAGCTTCACTAACTGCTCTATTAACTAATGCACCATTATTAATTTCAACAGCAAATTGCTCCAACATATCTTGAGACCATAATTTCTGTTCATAAATTTGTCCTACGACACTCACATGCCAACCAATAGATAATGCTGTGGCACCATCAAGTTCGCCTAAAAATGATTGCAAAATAACCATGTCTTCTATGGTCGCACCTTCACCACCATATTCTTTTGGTAACGTTAATTTTCCATAACCTTCTTTAATTAACCATTCAATATTTTTATATGGAAATTGGCTATGTTGATCATTATATTCAGCCTTAGCCTTAAATATATCTCCAATTACTTTGAATTTTTCAATCCATTTTCTTTGAATTTCCGTTGTTATTAAAAAGGAATTATCCATATCATTCATATTAGTCACCCCACACATCACACAATATAAATTATTTATTCCTAGTTTAACACTCGACTTTAAAAATAAAAAGGAACGTGCTGTGAACAATTAAAAGAAAGCTGATAATTCGATTAAGTATCCAATTAATTTTCTCCAAAAATACACCTTAAACTATACAATTCGCTGTATGGTTTAAGGTGATATTCAAACAATACTAGGTTTGATTTAACTATCAAGCATCTACTTTGTCATGTTTAATACCCGCAAATAATAAAATCCATGTCACAATAATAAATGGCAATGTTAATGCAGGTAAGCCAAACGGTTCAAGCAATGTTGTTGTACCTAGTTGCACCACTACAGTTAATAACACACCTAAAAAAGTCGAAATATAAGGGTTAATCGCTGTTTTAAATGTATATCCTAGTGCGATTGCCATTAATACAAAGTTATAACCGAATAACCCCTGATTAATATCATCATAATTACCACCTAATAGAGCTACAATGATAAAGCTTAACAAACTAGCTATAACAGCTAAGAGTGCTGCTTTTCTTGATGCTATTAATATGCCGATTAAAATACATACACCACCAATTACACTCGCTTCGATAAATACTTGACTGAATCCTTCAAATAATGACTGAATGACATGTATTCGATCATTGTTGCTAAAATTAACCGTTTCAATGTTTTGAGGCATTAACTTTAACGATGTATCTACAAATTTAACCTGTCCTGAAAGTAAAATTGTAAACCAAGTCACAATGACAAAAGGCATCGTCAGCATCGGAACTTTATATGGTCTTAAAACTTCTCTCACTGCAGCAGCGACTGGTAATGTTAATAAAGTTGCTATCATTGTTATAACAATATCTAATCCTGACTTATCTAAAAAGATTGTTAACGCAATGGCAGTTAACACTGGATTAAATCCGGCTAACCCATCATTAATCTCTGCTTCACTATAATTAATGTAACGTGCAAATGCATAAGCTATGATACTACCTATCATAGCTGCTAATCCAACTGTCCAGTCGGCCACAAATAATCCAATCAAGATAAATAAACCAGTCCACTTATTACTAATTAACACTACTTGAGATATATTTTTCAAAAGCACATCTATCATTTTCAAAATGCCCACCCTTTTTCTTGAATGTTTACTCATTAATATACTACCATTTTACAAAAAGTTATATTAAAAACTCTATTTTCCAAATCCTAAATATCTTTTGCTATTCGTTTTAATCATAATCATATATTTTTAAATACGAAATAGTAAATTTATTTTTTGCTGTTCCGTATTAAACTTTGTATATTACTTGTTTATCACAACAATTAGGATTAATATAAATTTTGTAAATTGTATCTAATATGAAATTGGGGGTTTTAATTTGCATTTTACACAACGAGAGCAAGACAAATTAATGATTGTAGTGGCGGCGGAAGTTGCACGTCGTCGTAAAGCACGTGGTTTGAAACTAAATCATCCTGAGGCATTAGCTTTAATCAGCGATGAATTATTAGAAGGTGCACGCGATGGTAAGACCGTTGCAGAGTTAATGAGTTATGGTAGACAAATTCTAAACAAAGAAGATGTCATGGATGGTGTCGAACACATGATTACAGATATCGAAATCGAGGCTACGTTCCCCGATGGTACTAAGTTAATCACAGTACATCACCCTATTGTTTAAAGGAGGCAGTCAAATGATACCAGGAGAAATTATTACAAAAAGTACAGAGGTTGAAATTAATAACCATCATCCTGAAACAGTTATCGAAGTTGAAAATACAGGAGATCGACCAATTCAAGTGGGCTCACATTTTCATTTTTATGAAGCAAATGCAGCATTAGATTTCGAACGTGAAATGGCATATGGAAAACATTTAGATATTCCAGCTGGAGCAGCTGTTCGATTTGAACCTGGGGATAAAAAAGAAGTTCAATTAGTTGAATATGCTGGCAAACGTAAAATTTTTGGTTTTCGTGGTATGGTCAATGGTCCTATCGATGAGTCACGTGTCTATCGCCCAACTGATGAAAATGATGAATATGCAGGCGTATTCGGAGATAACGGTACTGAAAACGTGAATAAAAAAGGAGGAAAAAGATCATGAGCTTTAAAATGACGCAAAATCAATATACGAGCTTATACGGTCCAACTGTTGGAGATTCTATTCGTTTAGGTGATACGAATCTATTTGCTCAAATTGAAAAAGACTATGCGGTTTATGGTGAAGAAGCTACTTTTGGTGGTGGTAAATCTATTAGAGACGGTATGGCGCAAAATCCTCGTGTAACACGTGATGATGTGAACGTTGCAGACCTTGTCATTTCTAATGCCGTTATTATCGATTACGATAAAGTGGTTAAAGCTGATATAGGCATTAAAAATGGTTATATTTTCGCCATAGGTAATGCCGGCAACCCAGATATAATGGATAATGTCGACATTATTATAGGTTCAACAACAGATATCATTGCCGCTGAAGGTAAAATCGTCACTGCTGGTGGTATTGATACTCATGTTCATTTTATTAATCCTGAACAAGCAGAAGTCGCATTAGAAAGTGGTATTACGACTCATATTGGTGGTGGTACTGGTGCTTCAGAAGGTTCTAAAGCAACTACTGTAACTCCAGGTCCATGGCATATTCATAGAATGTTAGAAGCTGCCGAAGGTTTACCGATTAATGTCGGTTTTACAGGTAAAGGACAAGCAACAAATCCAACTGCACTCATTGAACAAATCAATGCCGGAGCAATTGGATTAAAAGTACATGAAGACTGGGGTGCAACACCATCTGCTTTGAGTCATGCATTAGATGTTGCTGATGAATTTGATGTTCAAATTGCATTACATGCAGATACTTTAAATGAAGCAGGATTTATGGAAGACACAATGGCTGCTGTTAAAGACCGTGTACTTCATATGTACCATACTGAAGGTGCTGGTGGCGGTCATGCGCCTGATTTAATTAAATCCGCTGCATTTCCAAATATTTTACCTTCATCTACAAATCCAACTTTGCCTTATACACATAATACTGTAGATGAACATTTAGATATGGTAATGATTACTCACCATTTAAATGCGGCTATTCCTGAAGATATCGCATTCGCAGATTCACGTATTCGTAAAGAAACGATTGCAGCTGAAGATGTTCTGCAAGATATGGGTGTATTCAGTATGATTAGTTCCGATTCACAGGCAATGGGCCGTGTAGGTGAAGTAATTACACGAACATGGCAAGTAGCACATCGCATGAAAGAACAACGTGGTCCTTTAGATGGTGATTATGAACATAATGATAATAATCGTATCAAACGTTATATCGCTAAATATACAATTAACCCAGCAATTACACATGGTATTTCTGAATATGTAGGATCTATCGAGCCGGGCAAACTAGCTGATATTGTCTTATGGGATCCAATTTTCTTTGGTGTTAAACCTGAATTAGTTGTAAAGGGCGGATTAATTAACTCTGCCGTAAATGGTGATGCAAATGGTTCTATACCTACATCTGAACCGATGAAGTACCGTAAAATGTATGGTCAATACGGCGGAAACCTTACAAGTACGTCAATGACATTCGTGTCTAAAACTGCTTATGAAAATGGTATCAATCGTGCATTAAATTTAAAACGCATGGTGCGTCCAGTTAAAAATATTAGACAATTATCTAAAGCAGATATGAAAAATAACAGCGCAACACCTAAATTAGACGTTGATCCACAAACATATGAAGTATATGTAGATGGAGAAAAAATTACAAGTAATGCAGCAACTGAGTTACCATTAACTCAAAGATACTTCTTATTCTAGGAGGAACATAGAATGATTGTTGAAGAAATCCAAGGCAATATTGCCAATTTGTCAAATTCAGAAAAACAAAAGCACGTCGAAAAAGTATACCTTGAAAATTCAGATCTCGTTAAACGTATTCAAAGAGTCGTAACAGATCATGGCACTGAAATTGGCATTCGTTTAAAACAACCTATTGACTTACAATATGGAGATATTTTATACGCAGATGACCATAATATGATTGTTGTGGATGTTAATTCAGAAGATCTTTTAGTGATTCAACCAAGAACATTGCAAGAAATGGGAGATATAGCCCATCAATTAGGAAATCGTCATTTGCCAGCACAATTTACAGAGACTGAAATGCTAGTACAATATGATTATTTAGTTGAAGATTTATTAAAAAGTTTAGGCATCCCATATGTTCGAGAAGACCGTAAAGTTAATAAGGCTTTTAGACATATAGGACATTCTCATGATTGATCATACACACTTAAGATTATTTCAGTTCTGTGATTCACAATTTCCAACAGGTGCTTTCAGTCATTCATTTGGTCTTGAAACATATATTCAACGAAATATAATTCATGATGATCATACTTTTATTGCTTGGTTAAAAATGTTTTTACAAGAGCAACTTACCTATTCTGATGGTTTAGCCATGCGTTTAGTTTATGATGCATTGGAAAATGATGATACACAAAAAGTATTACACATAGATAAGCTGATGTTTGTTCAAAACTTACCTAAAGAAACACGTGTTGGTGCAAAACAAATGGGGACTCGCATGGTTAAATTGGCTTTAGAACTTTATAATAGCCCATGGATTGCTTGGTATCATCAACAAATGCAAGATAAGAAAGCAAAGTTAAATCCAGCTATTTGTTTTACTATGCTAGGCCATTATTTAGGTGTAGATATTGAAACGATTATTGATTACTATTTATATCAAAATGTTTCAAGTTTAACTCAAAATGCTGTTCGTGCTATTCCACTTGGACAAACTGCTGGTCAAAAGATAGTTACTCACATGATTCCTTATATAGAAGAAACAAGAAAGCAGATTTTCGAATTAAAAGAAGCAGATTTTGGCATGACAGCGCCTGGTTTAGAACTAAATCAAATGGCGCATGAGAATGTCAATGTTAGAATTTTCATATCATAGGAGGTTATAATTGTGGCAAATCCGATTAAAATTGGTATTGGTGGTCCTGTAGGTGCAGGTAAAACACAATTAATTGAAAAAGTTGTAAAACGTCTTTCAAAAGAAATGAGCATCGGCGTTATTACAAATGATATATATACAAAAGAAGACGAAAAGATATTAGTAAATTCAGGAGTTCTACCTGAAAGTCGAATCATTGGTGTTGAAACTGGTGGATGTCCTCATACTGCGATTCGTGAAGATGCATCTATGAACTTTGCAGCAATAGACGAATTATTAGAACGTCATGACGATATAGAACTAATTTTCATAGAATCTGGTGGCGATAACTTAGCAGCAACATTTAGTCCAGAACTTGTTGACTTTTCAATTTATATTATCGATGTTGCTCAAGGTGAAAAGATTCCACGTAAAGGTGGTCAAGGTATGATTAAGTCAGATTTCTTTGTAATTAACAAAACTGATTTAGCTCCCTATGTTGGTGCATCATTAGAACAAATGGCTGAAGATACTAAAGTATTTCGTGGTAAACGTCCATTTACTTTTACTAACTTAAAAACCGACGAAGGTTTGGATGAAGTTATCGATTGGATTGAACGCGACACTTTACTCAAAGGATTATCATAATGGATGAACAACAATGGACTGGGCAACTTGATTTAACAGTGTTTTTTGATGGCAATCGATCAGTGTCAAGAGATATTTTCTTTGAAAAAGCACTTAAAGTGATACGTCCAGTTTATCTAAATCAATCTACCATTCCTACATTTTATATAGTAAATGTAGGTGGTGGCTATTTAGATGGAGATCGTTACCGTATGAATGTGAATGTCGAAGATAACGCTAAAGTGACATTGACATCTCAAGGTGCAACAAAAATATACAAGACACCTTCCAATCATGTTGAGCAGTATCAAACTTTTAATTTGAAAGATAACGCATATTTAGAATATGTCGCTGATCCAATCATCGCATATGAAAATGCTAAATTTTATCAACACAATACGTTCAATCTCAATAATTCTAGTTCATTATTTTATACTGATATTTTAACTCCTGGTTATTCAAAAACTGGCGAAGCCTTCAAGTATCAATATATGCATTTAATAAATGAAATTTATATTGAAGATGAGTTAGTCACATATGATAATTTATTATTGAATCCTAATAAACAATCGATCAATGAAATAGGTTATATGGAACATTACTCTCATTATGGCTCTGCTTACTTCATACACGAAGATGTTAACCAAAAACTAATCGATTCAGTTTATGAAACCATTAGTTCTTACAGCAATACATTCGATTGTCGTGTTGCTATTTCTCAATTGCCTACACATGGTTTTGCAGTTAGAATTTTTGCTTATCGCACACAAATTATAGAGAAAATACTTGGAACCATCCAAAGCTATATCGCAGAAAATATTTATGATCGTAAACTTGATTTTCTAAGAAAATATTAAAATAAAAAGACTAGTGTACCTTGTTTCAAGCTTAATAAGCTGAAATAAGGTATGGCTAGTCTTTAACTTTAATTAAAGCATCTTCAATATTTAAATTTTAAGTTAATTTTATGTCCCAATGCTGAATAAATAACTTCGTTTTAATAAATTGTTATCGTTCAATGTTATTAAACGCAATTAACCTTGATTTAATTTTTAATGTATTCTTCTAATTCTGAAATCAGTTTTTGAATATTTGCTTTTTGTGTATCTGTAACATAAACAATAACTGTTCTTTCGTCTTGTAAACTTCTTTTCTTTGATAACAATTTTAAATCTTTTAGCTTTTGTAAAGCTTTAGTTAAATAGTAAGGTTTGAACTCTGAGCACTTAGCAATCTCTTTAGATGAGATTTCGTTAGACTCACTTCTTAAAATATGATTTAAAATATAAATTTCTTCATAGTTCAAATTGAACTTCTTTTTTGTATCTCTGAAAAACTTCTTAACTTGAAATGTTGCGTTGACTAAATCATTAATGTCATTAATTTTACTCATTATTAAACCACTCCTCTGATGCACATCTTGTTGTAGCAAGGTTCACATGTAATTTATTAAATCGAAACTCTATCCAACTATGTTATAAAGTTCATTCTAAACAAATAAGTATAAAAATTCAATATTTTTATTACTAGAATATGGTTAAATACATTTATTTCTTATAATAATTTGATGTTTAAGATATTTTGTCAAATTGAAAATTATTAGTCTGAATATTTTGTATCTTAACTGATATGTAAACTTTTAAAATTTTAATCTATATCAACGTGTTTGATTTGATATTTTTTATATTAATTGGATGGCTTGCTCACAAAATTTATAAAATATAAAAAAAGAAGAGCTTTAAATCATAACGCATGCCATTTATCTTTAAATGCAATGAGTTATCATTCAAACTCTTCTTATCAACCTACATACATTGACATTATACTATCATATGTTGTTTTACATATTCAACAAACATTTCAACGTTATTACTTTTAATATCATGCATTGGGACATTACCAATATTAAATTTGAACATTATAGTTTGACCATCATAATCTATCTTTTCTATTTCATTATAACTAATACTTCTATAATAAAATTGGCCATTCATATCTACATTCATAATTAATCTTTCATTTGTTGCTATAAATGCCCCTTCAAATTCATTCGCACCTTGAACTTGATACTCAATTATTCCTAACACTGACGGACCCTTTTTTTCAGTTGGAAATAAATCATTTGGATTCACATTATCTAAAATCATAATATCCCTCCCACTTAAAACTATAAACTATTCTTCATAGGTATATGAAATACAAGTGATTAACTATTTATTATTAAGCTTAACTTGTATTCCCTTTTCAAGATAATTATAACATGCTTGAATAAGCATAGTGACTTTAGAAAACTTTTCCCGCTTGATTGTTACAATAACACGCCTTTCATCTAATTCACATCTCTCTTTTTTAACTAATCCTTTCAAAATTAAACACTTTAAAATCGGACTAACCGCAAATATCGGGTGATGGAATTCACCCTGTAATTCTTTAACCGTCAATTGACCTTTATGCAGATTTAATATTCCTAAAACGTATAACTCTTCTAATGATAATTGACACATATTTAAATAACACTTTAGATTTAGCAATAATTCTTGTGACGACAATAAATACGATACATAGTCACAACTAAAATCAAATGTATATTGACCAAAATAACGTTCAATATAGTCACTAAGCTCATTATTCATATATTCTATTTTATCTATATGCATTTTATTAATCGAAATAGTCAATTTACGTTGATCCCTTTGATCTCTTGCTTTCAATAGCCATTGATGATTGTTTAAATAACTTAACATTTGAAGAAGTGCCATCTTAGATTGGATTTCTTTCATTTTTAATAACCTATCTATTGAAGCGCTATTGGAATCAGAATTATCATATTTAACTAATAGATTTAATAGTTTCACTTGAGTCAAAGTGAGATGAAATGAATATTTCAACATATCATTAATGACTTTCAACATTAGTATGTGTGCAGTTAAACGCTTAACTTTAAATTTAGACATCTTTAAAACCTCTCTTAAACCATGCCTATATCTCAAGATGATATTTCAAATGAACAATACTATTGCTTGAGACCATTAATGAATGATCATAAATATTTCTTTCTATAAAATTAGCTTTCCAATAACTGTGTTGTTGCATAATATCATTCACAAGTACACCATTTTCGGAAGTATGATTATCTTTATCTATACTTAAAACAATTTGTTTAGTTTTAGCATGGCTAAATTGTTGAAGACCCTTACACGATAAACGTATAGCGTCTGAATTCTCATTTAACAATGCGGCTGGCAAACAAATGACACATTGTACTTCATGTTTGAACTTCGTTACAATCATCGTGTCATTTTGATAAATAACAATCCCTCGTAATTGATTAAGTATATTTATGATAAAAATGAATATTGATAATCTAGTCAAATTTATTTCTTTGCTCGCTTCACTTATAATTGACATGTGCATAATAAGTCCTCGAAATTTTGTATAATTTGTCAAAAGTTCAGTAACCTTATTAATATCAGACATTGTGATTTTTTCTTTTAAGTCATTATTCTCATTAATCAAATCTACATCACATATAATTTTAGAACGTGCAATAGACACCTGTTCTATTTGTCTTAGCGGTAAGATAAAATAGTCTATTAGATGATCAATTTCTTTATCATAGCGCGTATTCAACTCATTTGGTTCCAGATGATATATTAATTCAAATACTCCTATATAATTATCTATTAAACGTTTCAGTTTTTGAATTGCAGTAGTATTTAAGTCGTTAATTAAAAATGCAATCTTACATCTATTACTCTCAAAAGTCATATTAAAAATTGTAGCTACTAGCTTTTCTATCTTGCCTCTTTCAGTACTCGTTAACAATTCCTTATATTCATGTTTAATACGAAATACTACATTTACATTGTAATTCACTATCTTTTGAAGTAATAAAGTGATTTGTTCAATCGATAGCTCATTGCTTGTGTCGATTGTAACAATTATATGCAAGTTTTCAGGATTAACACCTAATCTTTGAATGATTTGTTTAATAGTATAGTAATCCATCCAATAAAAATTACTTCCTTTAATATAGATGTTTTTAGGTTGATACATTTGACTCCTTTTTGTAGGCTCAAAAGGTATATCAATCTCGCGCATACTTGAAGAACTTTGATTAGTATCATCAAATAATTCAATTATATTTTTATCAATTTCAACTAATTGGGAATGGTTAATTGAATGAGATGTTGGACTATTTCTTTTTCTAATTAATTTAGGAGTGTCACCATACGTTTCTTTAAAGAGGTGTATAAAACGAGAATAATGATTAAAACCATGACTACTTGCGATTTCTTCAATGGGCTTCTTAGAAGTTAAAATATCAATTAAGCAATGCTCCAGTCTAATATGATTTAAATATTGAATAAAATTACTATAAGGCGTCGCTTTAAACATGTCACTTAAAGCTTTGTTTGTGATACTAACTTGATTAATGACATCTTTCCTATTTATCTTTTTATAGTGGTTGTTTGTTAAATAATCGTGCACTTCTTCGGCTACTAAATGACGACTACCATCGTATGTATTTAATGACATTAATTCAACACACATATAATTAATAATCTTATCATTAGCATTATAAGGCTGTTGTTTAATTTTGCTGTAGATTAAATACTTAATCAAGATTCTAAAAGTGCTAGCAACCTCATTTGTTAATATCTTGCCACGCATCATATAGTTTGCATTCATAAACTTCAAAAATGTCTTTGCACTTACTTCAACAACACAACATACACTATCATCATGACCATCAATCTGATACAAATCATTCAACATAATAACGGTGACATCATTTCTTTTCACATCATATTGTTGTAGATTGATTGAAACTACACCTGTACCTTGAAGCCAATATATAATTTTTAAGTTTGCTTCCTTCACACTACTCATTTTCATACTTTTAAAAATATGTAGTGAATAATTATCTGTCATCTTACATCCTCACATATACAAATATATTGATTTACTCCTGTTTGTCTTTCTCAAATCAATTGTCAACATCTAATATTCACTACCAATTATATCGCCACATGTTTTTTAGCAGTAACAAAACATAAATCGATTATATCAAATAACACTTTTATTAAAACATTTTTTTATGCTAAATTAGGATATTTTATCCATTAAATATACATTTTTATCCAAATACCAAAGCTTTCCTAACCAAAGAAATTTGATCGTTCGTGTCGAATTTTTATGCATTTTCTGATTAAAAGTCCTATATTATGCACAAAATATACATTTAGAATTTTCAGTAATATTACAAATTTGTAACATACTTATTTTCGAAACATTCAGTTTTTACAAAGAATGCCGTAGTTATAAGTTTTGCAAAATGCAAATTTCTATACTTTTACAATTCTATTGTGTCAAGATATTAGCAAAAAATTACAAAACGTTAACAAAGCACACAAGGACGCTAATTTCTGTTATAGTCTTTCTTGTCGTTTAATTACGAGAGATAACTTATAACATTAATTTTGTCACACGGACATTACGAAAATATTTTAGATTTAAAATTTTTAGGAGGATATTTTTAAAATGAAGAAAATCGCTACAGCTACTATCGCAACTGCAGGATTCGCTACAATCGCAATTGCATCAGGAAATCAAGCTCATGCTTCTGAGCAAGATAACTACGGTTATAATCCAAATGACCCAACATCATATAGCTATACTTACACTATTGATGCACAAGGTAACTACCATTACACATGGAAAGGTAACTGGCATCCAAGTCAATTAAACCAAGATAATGGCTACTACAGCTATTACTACTACAATGGCTACAATAACTATAGCTACAACAATTACAACAACGGTTATAGCTACAATAACTACAGCCGTTACAACAACTACTCAAATAATAATCAATCATATAACTACAACAACTATAATAGTTACAACACAAACAGCTACCGTACTGGTGGTTTAGGTGCAAGCTACAGCACTTCAAGCAACAATGTTCAAGTAACTACAACTATGGCTCCATCATCAAATGGCCGTTCAATCTCAAGTGGTTATACTTCAGGACGTAACTTATACACTTCTGGTCAATGTACATACTACGTATTTGATCGTGTAGGTGGTAAAATCGGTTCAACTTGGGGCAATGCAAGTAACTGGGCTAACGCAGCTGCAAGAGCTGGTTACACAGTGAACAATACACCAAAAGCTGGTGCAATTATGCAAACAACTCAAGGTGCATACGGTCACGTTGCATACGTTGAAAGTGTTAACAGCAATGGTTCAGTAAGAGTTTCAGAAATGAACTATGGTTATGGCCCAGGTGTTGTAACTTCACGTACAATCTCAGCTAGCCAAGCTGCTGGTTATAACTTCATTCACTAATTTGTGATGAAAGTGAATTAAGCCAACAAGGTTTCAAGAGCCTTGTTGGCTTTTTTAATTTCTAGACATCAAAAAATCGGATTGGTAAAAATCTCAAAACTTCGATTTCCACCAATCCGATTCACTCTGTAATAAAGAATAAACAACATACAGCCATTGACACACCCAAATTTAGGCGCGTCAAATCGGCTATACATTGATAAATTTTTAGTTAAAGTACTTACAAATATACTTGCCTTCAAATTCTCAATTAATTTAGTCATTACATGCCATGACATAAAGCTTACATTACATATATTAACATGTTCCGCTACAAAACATATTCAGTATATGTATAGAGGATATTTATTCTAAGTTAAAACCTTTTCAAATTATAACCGCTACAATTATAAATGATTAAAGTGTTTCAACATATTATATATATTCCACGCTCACATTAAGTTAAACATGAATTCGATGACTTTTTAATACCTATTCCTGTAAAACCATAGATAATTGCTATAATTGCGCATAAATAACATGGTACTGTCCATATGAAAAATTCTCCAACAGAGACATGAAGTTGATTCGTATAGTAAATACCTGATGTTCCCCATGGTATTAAAGGTAAAACCATCGTACTTGAGTCTTCAAGTGTTCTTGATAAAACGGAACGAGAGACTTGGTATTTTTCGAACAAATCTTTCATTAACACACCGACCATAATAATTACAATCGAAGCAACACCTGCAGCGAATACAAGCGCAATACAACAAATAACGGTAATACATATTAAACTTCCTACAGAATGGATGCCTTTAGAAATAGTAGTTAATAAGACTTCTAAACATCCTGCTTTTTCTACAATACCTGCAAATGCATATCCGCAAAATATCGTTACTAATATTTGGGTCATACTCATCATACCACCCTGTTCTAACAAGCTTTTCACACTGAATGAAATATGAGACTGATGTATCATTGAGTCGTTAAAACCACTAAATGTTGCTTTGAAACCATCTGTCATTTTGAAATGATGATTAAAAGTCCCCACTATAATGGCAGAAAAGCTTGATATTAGCATAGCTGGCACTGTAGCCATTTTAAATAGCAAACAAACAATGATCACAATTAAGGGAACCCAGACCCATATGTTAATTTGATAAATCTGTGCAAGCTCTGATAACAATGTTTGAATCTGCTTATCATTTGAATGCCCTTTAAATTGAAATCCAGCAATAAACCATACTAATAAACCGATGATTGACGCAGGTATTGTTGTCCACATCATTGAATGAATGTGTTTAAATATATTCACTTTAGTGACAAGCGCCGCTAAATTAGTTGTATCTGATAAAGGTGACATTTTATCGCCAAATACAGCGCCTGCTATAATAGCACCCGCAGCCATTCCTGGTGAGATACTTAATTGATTACCGATAGAAATAAGTGCAATCCCTGCAGTTGATGCAGAGCCCCATGCTGTACCAGTTGCTACAGATGTAACAGCACTTATAAAAAAGGCTGATATTAAAAAATAGCTTGGATTCAATAAATCTAAGCCATAATAAATCAAGGCTGGCACTGTGCCAGAAAACATCCAACTGCCTACTATAATTCCTACCGCTAGTATAATTAAAATTGCAGGCATTGCAGTATTTAAACGTTCTGCAATGCCTGTTTCTAAATCTTGCCATGTTAAGCCTACACGTTTTGCAATCCATGCGGCATATGCTGAGGCAATAATTAATAATACTTGAATTGGAATATCAAAAAACACAAAGCCTGTTACAACAACAATAACCATTACAATCATTGTCGAAATTGATTCTAAAAAGGTTGGTTTTCTTGTCATCATCTATCGTCCCCTTCGCTTATTGATGAGAAACCTCTTTTCTTCAATTTATTGCTTTTGCATAATGCTATATCCTTTTCTATCTTCAAGCCATCATTTATTTTAAATATTTTTCTAAATCAAGCTTATCTAAGCCAATGGATTCAACTGTTAAGCCTTCCTCAAAGAAGTCTCTCTCTAAAATGGTTGATGCAATGACAATTACTGCATCTATATTTGGTGTCGGTACATCAATAACACGACCTAAGCTTGACCATAATACTAAACCATATGCAATATCCTCAGTTAAATATCTGCTTTCTACATGATTTGGTCCTGGAATTTGTGAAAATACTGGGCTTGTATTAAACAAACGATTTAATGGTTCATCTTCTTTATCACGTTCTAAATAACCACGTTCAATACGTGATTCTTTAGCTGTTGATAATTCAAAACCTAATCTACGGCCTAAATTTAAACGTTCTAATTCGATTGCATGAAGTAATCTAACTGTATGTTTAGTAATTCCTTCTTTATATAAAGCGAACTCACCAGCATAATCAATACGACCGACATTCAATAATGTTGGCCCTGGATGCACTTCAGGATTACCATTTTCAAGATTTGTTTTAATTAAGCTTTCCTCTTTTACTAAATGATCATAAATACTTGAAACTTTGTCATAACAATCATTTAGACAGCTTCTATCATATGTTGAAAAGAAGATACGACGTACATTTAGAGATAAATCAACTGCTGCATTTTCAAAATCGACACGCGTACCATACATCAACGTATTAGCTTCTGCTAATTGTGGTTTTGTTTCAATATGTCTATCTTCTAAAACATTCATAAAACGAATTGACCCCATTGCTGCAGCCATGTTGAAGAATATCAACTGATTATCAGTTACATGCTCTGCCATTACATCAGCATAATATTCTATGTATGAAGATGGAATAATCACTTGAACAATTTCAGCATCTTTTAAAACATATTCCATATCATCACTAATATCAGTGAATTTTACGAAACGTTCATCACCTTCATTATTAAAATCAAATCCGCCCTTTTCGATTGCGTTTTGAAACTTACTTATAGATTGATTACGACAATATAATTTAACATCGTGGCCTTTGCTCACCATATCTACTGCTGCCGTAACTGCGCCATTTCCTGATCCTACAATTGCTATTTTCATAAACAACCCTCTTTCTATCTTTGGTTAAAATTAAAAACAAATTATACGTAAGACAATATAAAAATGATGCGAATTCATTACGCATCATTATAAATGTTAAGTATATATAACCTTAAATTAACCTATTTAAACGCCGACGTCCACCAATTATTTTTATTTTTAATAATTGTTTAATAAACATGTTTATTTTTGATTATATTTTGTTATAGTTAAAGATAATATTACAATTTTCAAAGGAGTGTCTAATATGACAACTGAAATGAACGACGTAACAAATCATCAACCGAATCGCAAATCCAATGATGAGAACATTATGGCGATGCTTATCTATTTATTAAGTTTATTCACATCTATTATTGGTCCACTGATTATATGGTTATTGAAAAAAGATGAATCGAAACTAGTTGATCGTGCTGGAAAAAATTATCTTAACTATACGATTTCTTATATTATTTGGTCTATCGTTTTAGTCGTTATCACTTTTATAGGCGTTTTCCTAATTGCTACCGATATTGATTTCATTATCATTATAGGTTTCATCATTACGTTTATCGGTATTTTATCCATATTCGCTTTCTCAATTTTATCTTTTGTATTCACAATTATTGCGTGTGTCAAATATTATAATGGCCAAGAATATGTAATACCTTTAACAATTCGATTTATTTAAACATATTACAAATAAATATTTCCTATTAATTATCTGTTAATCTCACTGTAACTTTGACTAATTTTTATTACAAAATTAGTCAAAGTTTTTTTATTCTTTTACAAATCAATAACATTCCCCACAAGAAGCATTAATTTTGTTAAAGTAACTATTGTCATCAATTCGAGATGTGAGAATAAAACAGTCGCTACGTTTTATTTATAAAAAAAGATATAGAACTTTGGAGGACTTTATTCATGAAAAAATTAGTAACAGCAACTACGTTAACAGCAGGAATTGGTACAGCATTAGTAGGTCATGCACAACATGCAGACGCTGCTGAAAATTATACAAATTATAACTATAATACGACTCAAACTACAACGACTACAACAACTACGACAACTACATCATCAATTTCACATTCTGGTAACTTATACACTGCAGGACAATGTACTTGGTATGTATATGATAAAGTAGGCGGAGAAATCGGATCTACTTGGGGAAATGCTAATAATTGGGCTGCTGCTGCACAAGGTGCTGGATTCACAGTAAACCATACACCTTCTAAAGGCGCTATCCTACAATCTTCTGAAGGACCATTTGGTCACGTTGCATATGTAGAAAGTGTAAACAGTGATGGTTCAGTTACAATTTCAGAAATGAATTATAGTGGCGGACCTTTCTCAGTAAGCTCAAGAACTATTTCTGCAAGTGAAGCAGGTAACTATAACTACATCCATATTTAATTTAAACACGATGATACATATTGTCTTGAAACTTAATTCTAGTACATATGTCATCAAAAACTTTGAGCTTTCCTTTATAGGAGAAGCTCTTTTTTTGCTATTTTTCATTGCCACCTACTTATATATATTTCCTCCCATATTCATAATATTAATTTTTTCAATACTATTAACTTTAAAACTACGTTATCTAATTTAATTGATCCAGTTTTCCACATTACAATATTCATAGTTCTACAGTGACTAAGTTATATCACCTCCATCAAAAGTACACGCTTACATCATTGATACACAAGACATCATGACATAGTTGTATACTGTCTAATCTTCTACTATACTAAGATAAAAGGAGTGATCTTTTATGGAAAAAGTTTATGTTGCTGGTGCAATACCAGAAGTAGGTTTAAAACTTTTACAAGAACATTTTGAAGTTGAAATGTATGAAGGTAAAGGATTAGTCGATAAAGACACTTTAATTAAAGGTGTTAAAGATGCGACTGCCTTAATTAGTTTATTATCTACAAACGTTGATAAAGATGTTATCGATGCTGGTAAAGACTTAAAAATCATTGCCAACTATGGTGCTGGTTTTAATAATATTGATATCGAGTATGCTCGAGAAAAAAGTATAGATGTTACAAACACACCTAAAGCATCAACAAACGCGACTGCTGATTTAACAATTGGATTAGTACTTGCAGTAGCGCGTCGTATTGTTGAAGGCGACCAATTATCACGTACAACTGGATTTGACGGATGGGCACCTTTATTTTTCAGAGGTAGAGAAGTATCTGGGAAAACAATCGGCATTATCGGTTTAGGTGAAATTGGTAGTGCAGTAGCGCGTCGTGCAAGAGCATTTGACATGGATGTACTATACACAGGACCTAATCGCAAAGAAGAAAAAGAACGAGAAATCGGTGCAAAATATGTAGATTTAGATACACTATTAAAGAATGCAGATTTTATCACTATCAACGCTGCTTACAATCCTAAAATGCATCATTTAATTGATACAGAACAATTTAAAATGATGAAATCTACGGCGTATTTAATCAATGCCTCTCGTGGTCCAATCGTGCACGAACAAGCACTAGTGCAAGCATTGAAAAATAATGAAATTGAAGGTGCTGCACTTGATGTATATGAATTCGAACCAGACATTACCGATGACTTAAAATCACTTAATAATGTAGTATTAACACCGCATATTGGTAATGCTACATTTGAAGCACGTGACATGATGTCTAAAATTGTTGCTAATGCTGCAATTAGTGCCGTTCAAGGTGAGAAACCACAATTTGTCGTTAACTAATAATTGAATTTATTATAATGACATTATAAAAACAAGACCCCCCATATGTTGAGCTCTAATTTCAACATACGGGGGTTTTCATATTGTTGTATTACTTTTCTTTCGATTTATATAAGAATTTAGTCTGTCCAGCTGCTAATGCATTTGGCATCATTTTCATAATACGATTTCTAACTGCAACAACTAAACGACTACGATATTGGGCAATTTTACCGATTTTTCTAGAACGTTTAATTACTTTTGCAGTATGTTTGACACGTATTTTATCATAACGCTGTAATGCTTTTTCAAAGTCGTATGCATTAAAACAATTTACTAATACGATAGCATCTTCCATTGCTTGTCCAGCACCTTGCCCCATATTAGGCGTTGTCGCATGTGCTGCATCTCCTAGTAAAATAGTACGACCATAAACAAAAGATTTGAGTGGTTTCAAATCATAAATATTATGCAATAAGATACCTGTTTCACTTTGTTTGTCTAAGATCTCTCTAACTTCATTTGGATAGTGATTAAAGTATGCTTGCAAATGAGGTTTACCAAACGAACTATATTTATGATTGTTTTCCTTCGAGTTAATTGTAATGAACCAGTATGCTTGATTATTTAATAACGGAACAATACCTACTCTTCCTTTTCTTCCCCAGTATTCTTTTGCACAATCCGGATGTTTTAAATCAATATCATCAATTAAACCTCTAAAGCATGTATACCCTTGATATAATACTTTACTGTCAGCATTTACAGATTGTCTCACTTTAGAATGAATTCCATCAGCACCAATACATAAATCAAATGCTTCACTCTCTTGTTCCGCGAAATGTATGGTAACTTTATCTGTCTCATTATCTATATGCGTGACTTCATGATTTGTAAATATTGCATCATCTTTTACATAAGATTTAATAATGTCAATTAAAGTTTGGCGTGGTAACGTCACATTCAATGTATTACTTTTTAATTTAACTGTAGTTAACGGGCGATCTTTGTCATCTAACACTGTCATTGTAGATAAGATTTGCCCAGCATTTTTAATACCTTTAGCTAAGTCATGATTACCTAGTTTTTTAAGCACATTATCTCCGATACCAATCCCAGCGCCAATTTCTTTAACTGACTCATTTTTTTCAAAGACTTTAATAGTATGACCTTGTTCTTGTAATAGTGCAGCAGCTGTTAATCCACCGATGCCTGCACCTATAATTGCTATCTTCATATTGTCACCTCTATATTTTTCATTCTTTTCTATTTTATCACATGCACTATTGTTTAAAAATGACTCTTGGAACTAACGTTTCATTTTTAAAGACTTAAGTGTATTATCTGCACCATTGTATATTACATGCACATTTAGACAGCAATATTCATTTACATAATGTACATTTGTAACAATGATGTGGGAGCTTGGGACATAAATCAATGTCCTAGGGTCTATAATATTATATTGGCAGTAGTTGACTGAACGAAAATGCGCTTGCAACAAGCTTTTTTCAACTCTAGTCAGGGGCCCCAACAAAGAGAATTTCGAAAAGAAATTCTACAGGCAATGCGAGTTGGGGTGTGGGTCCCAACAAAGAGAAATTGGATTCCCAATTTCTACAGACAATGCAAGTTGGCGGGGCCCCAACAAAGAGAAATTGGATTCCCAATTTCTACAGACAATGCAAGTTGGGGTGGGACAACGAAATAAATTTTGTAAAAATATCATTTCTGTCCCACTCCCGCGTTTTATGTTAGGTTAAAATCCATTTAACTAACACACTCAGAATGCGCTAAAGGAGCTCGAAACAATAAATTGTTCCAGCCCCTTTAAGCACCGATGTCTTATTTATAATATGTTTGTCTAATATCATCTTTCTTTATACCAAACTGCTTATAGGATTTATCCATTAATTTGGCAATTTTATCTGCCCAGCGAATGTCACTCGCATATTGATGTTGCGCAGGATTTTCTGGATTCCATCGCATTTGATATAAATTCAGTTGATTGTTTTCAAAATATTCATTACGAATGAACTTTGCACCACCAAGTATCGCCTTATCTGGTGATGTCCATTGTTCCTTTTCAGCATAACTTTTCCCACTACGAACAGCACTACTATCGAATGCTCCTATACCAAAAAAGTTGTAATAGCGTTTTTTTCCATCTTTAATGCCTTTTGCTAATTCTGATTTGCCGTTACCTGTTTCTACTAATGCATGGCTAACAAGATAAATGACATTAACCTCATATTTTTCTTGAGCTTCTAGAAAAACTTTCCCTCGATTTTCTAAAATCCCCTTACCTTTTAGCAATTGATTAACTTCAGATTCCGACATTGGCACTTTTTCTGTGATATCCATATACTTCATATCATTGTCTTTATGTGAAATAGTCATTGCTTTAGCAATTTCATTATTATTTGCTTCAACAAATTTACCATCCTCTTCTTTTGTCTGTACAATACCTTTCCCTTGTTGCATTGAAACAGCCTCATCAAAAGAGTAATTCACATCATTTTTAAACAATTTAGTTTCATTCACGATGAGCAATACAGAAAAAACAACTAAAATAACTATCAATAGTAGCGTTGAAATACGTAACTTGAAATTCTTCTTCATATAGACAAAACCTCATTTTTCTTACTTAGACAATAAAAAATATGCCACTACAATCGCTAATATTACGATTAAAAAAGAAGCGTTAACGATTACTTTCATCGTTGTTCTATCTCTGAACATCATATTAAAGACAACTAGACTAATTGATAATGAAACAGCAAAAAAAGTAATAGCTAACACTAATTTCATCATAAATAGACAGACTAAACCTATGACTAATAATGTATTAGAAATTACAGCTGACGTTTTTAACATTCTCGAATTAATATGCACTCACCCTTTTTATTTAAATAACTTACATAATCATAATAATACATGATGTTTCATAGCCCTGTCGATGGTTGATTATCAATAGCACATGATTTTCTCGATTCTCAAAAATATTGTTTGAAGTTTGATGAAGACTCGGATACAAATAATATTTCAATATAACTTAAAACAGTGCCCCTACACCGACATGCAGAAACACTGTTATATTCAAAAACAAAAAATCGGAAAGATGAAAAGTAAAAAACTTTTACATCAATCCGATTTATTATAGACTCATATTAATCTTCTCGAGACATACCTTTTAACATATTAAGCATATATGTTAAACTACGGTTCATGTCGTCATCTTTTAAAACGCCTAATAGACTTCTTACAGATGTCTTCGCATTAGGACTCGCTTGATTGGCAACGTGTAAACCTTTGTTAACTTTATTAAGGAAGTCACTTAAATCTGATACATTCAATTCGCCTAATAAAAATACCATTGAAGCCATATTAGATAATAGCCCTGTATAAATATCTTTGTTGAGCTCAACAGCAAATTTATTAATAATCACTTGACGTCCTCTAACTGTGCCATTTAAAGCATCTAATAGTTTTGCATCATCTAATGTTTTAATGAGCTTGATTGCTTTTAAAATGCTATCTTTGTTTGCAGCAATTGCCTCTGTAACTTCATTTAAACTTTCTAACTTAATTTGTTCTTCTGATTTTTCTAAGCGTCTAATTTTAGAAGATATTCTCTCAGCCATTATTTATCCACCTGATTTCCCGGGAAAACATAATCTGGACGTTCCCATTTTTTCTGTACTTGAACACTGTACTGCGGATGACGTTTTTTATTGACACGGAAATTATTAGGGTTCAACGGTGACTTACCACGTTTCGTAATTACCTCCATACGACAGCTTGTACGTTTATAAGATGGTGTATCCGTGTATTGATCAACATCACTATTAGTTAATAAGTTAATTGCGCCTAGATCTCCATTTTCCATCGCATCATTATTTAATGGAATATAGATTTCTTTACCTTTAACACGATCTGTCACGTGAACTTGTAATACCGCTTCTCCTGTTTCAGATATCAACTTAACTTCTGCACCTTCATGAATGCCTCTATCTTCAGCAAGTTCTGGAGAAATTTCAACAAATGCACGTGGCACTTTGTATTTAAGCATTGGTGTTTGATATGTCATGTTACCTTCGTGGAAGTGCTCTAACAATCGACCATTGTTTACATGAATATCATAAACTTCATCTTGCTTAAAGTAATTATCAAATGATAATGGGAATAATTTTGCTTTACCATTATCGAAATTAAATCCTTCTAAATAAAGTATTGGTTCATCTGTACCATCTGGATGCACAGGCCATTGTAAACTATTAAATCCTTCTAAACGTTCGTAGCTTACGCCAGCATATAATGGTGTTAGTCTAGCAATTTCATCCATAATTTCGCTTGGATGTTTGTAATTCCAATCGAAACTTAATTTATTAGCAATTGCTTGGAATATTTTCCAGTCAGGTTTAGAATCACCTAATGGTTTCAATGCTTGGTATAAACGTTGAATACGTCGCTCTGTATTTGTAAAAGTACCATCTTTTTCTAATGAAGGACTTGCTGGCAAGACAACATCTGCATATGTTGCTGTGAATGTTAAAAATTCATCTTGGACTACCATGAAATCTAATTTTTCAAAAGCAGCTTGTACAAAATTAATATTTGAATCTACAATACCAGTATCTTCTCCATATAGATATAATGAGTGAATTTGCCCATCATGGATACCTTCAACCATTTCATGATTATCTTTACCAGCTTTCGGATTCAATTTAACGCCATATTCTTTTTCGAATTTAGCGCGAATATCGTCCGCTTCAATACTTTGATAGCCAGTAATTTTATCAGGCATACTACCCATATCACTACAACCTTGAACATTATTATGTCCACGTAATGGATACGCGCCTGTACCAGGTCGACGATAATTTCCAGTAACTAATAATAAGTTTGAAATTGCTGTACTTGAATCACTTCCAATGTCTTGTTGTGTGATACCCATTGCCCAACAAATGACAACGGACTCAGCTTTGGCACATTCTTCAGCGAACTTAATCAACTCTGCTTCTGGAATACCAGTAGCCTCTTCAGCGAATGCCATTGTAAATGTTTCTAATGACTTGTAATATTCATCAAAATCTTCAACCCACTCTTCGATAAAGGCTTTATCGTGTAAGTCATGATCAATGATATATTTCGTCACTGCGCTTAACCAAGCCAAATCTGTACCTGGTTTCGGTTGATAAAAACGATCTGCGCGTTCAGCCATTTCATGTTTTCTAATATCAAACACATGTATTTTTTGTCCAAATAATTTTTGAGCACGCTTCATGCGTGATGCAATAACCGGATGTGCTTCAGCTGTATTCGTACCAATCAATACAGACATTGCTGCTTTTTCTAAATCTTCAATACTACCTGAGTCACCGCCGTGTCCAACCGTTCTAAATAAGCCTTTTGTTGCAGGTGCTTGGCAATATCTTGAACAGTTATCAACGTTATTTGTGCCAATAACTTGTCTTGCTAATTTTTGCATTAAATACGATTCTTCATTCGTCGCTTTAGAAGAAGAAATGAATGATAATGCATCTGGACCATGCTTTTCTTTAATAGATGTAAAATTATCTGCAATGACATTTAATGCTTCATCCCATTCTACTTCATGGAACTCACCATTTTTCCTTACTAATGGTTTCGTTAAGCGTTGATCTGAATTAATATGTCCCCATGAAAACTTACCTTTAACACAAGTTGCAATTTTATTTGCTGGAGAATCATGTGATGGTTGTACTTTTAAAATTTCTCTATCTTTAGTCCAAACTTCAAATGAACAGCCCACACCACAATATGTACACACTGTTTTAGTTTTCTTAATACGCTCTTTACGCATTTCTGCTTCTGAATCTGAGATTGCAAATAGTGGACCATAACCAGGTTCTGCTTTTTTAGTTAAATCAATCATTGCCGCTAATGAACCAGGTTCCGTATCAGTCATATAACCTGCATTACCTTCCATGTTAACTTCCATCATCGCATTACATGGGCATACAGTTGCGCATTGACCACAAGATACACATGACGATTCATTAATCGGTACATCATTATCCCAAATGACACGTGGATGCTCACGATCCCAATCAATTCTAATTGTTTCATTTACTTCAATATCTTGACACGCTTCTACACAACGGCCACATAAGATACATTGATTTGGATCATAGCGATAAAATGGGCCATAATCTTTTTCATATGGCTTCTCTTTATATTCATACGTTTGATGCTGAAGCCCCCATGCATCCATCGTATTATGAATTTCACAATCACCATTATTATAATCACATACTGTACAATACAGCATATGCTTTTCTAAAATTCGATCAAGCGCTTCTTTTTGAGCATCTTTCACGTCATTATTCACTGTATTTACTGTCATTGGACGATCAATCACTGTACTACATGAACGTTCAATTTTACCATCAATCTCAACTGTACATGTATCACACGTTTGTATCGGTCCCATTGATTCGTTATAACAAATTGAAGGCACAAAAGTATCTTGCGATTTAATGAATTCAAGTAAATTTGTACCTGGTTCTACAAGATAATCTTTACCATCAAGCGTGACCACCAAATGTTCTTGCATACTATTCACCCCATCTATATATTTTTCCGTAAATGACTTTTAATAAATTGCCTAATTTCCACCTAAAATAAAGATGCCCCACACATCTTTCAGATAGAATCAATATAATTGTATTACTTTAAGTGTATAATGTTAAGCGTATTTTTGTATTTTTTATTTTTGCAATCATTTTTATTTGAAATATTTTGCGCGAAATTAAATCATCTTTTTGTTTAATTGAAAATAATTATCATTATTAGTTTTCCAATTATCTGTGTCACGCTTTTTGCCATATCTTTCACAACCTTATTAATGACAATACTTAATAATCACCTCACCTAAAAATCGCTATACTATTTATAAATACCCTTTTTCTGAAAATTAATAACCCAAGTTTGATAAATATCTACTGCCATTTATAAGGTAAGATTTATCTTTAAATTAAATTTGTAATGGAATAATTTGTAAAAATCAAATCAGGCATTAAATAAAATAGCCCATAAATACAAAGTGTTATCACCTTCTATTTACGGGCTATTAATTCTATTCGTTATTCTTTTTACAGCTCATTCTATCTAATTAATTTGTGTACAAATTTGATAACTTATTTTCCCTTAGTTTACTACTCTAGATTATCTTTTAATAACTTAGTACTTTCAGCTTTTGACTGCTCACTAGGAATGAAGTAGTACAATCCGTCACTTTGAATGCCGCCTTGACCACTCAATTGATGTTTATTAATTGTGTCATTAGCATCTTTATAATTGCTTCTAATCGTATTCAAATCACCTAATGTTAAATCTGTTTTAACATTATTTTGAATTTCATTCATTAGACTATTAAAATGTGTAATCGATGATGGGCTTGCAATCTTATTAGCCATCGCTTCAAGTACAATTTGCTGACGTTGTTGTCGACCAAAGTCACCACCAGCACCTTCTTCTTTACGACTTCTAATAAACTTCAATGCTTGATCACCATTTACATGTGTTTGCTGTCCTTTTGTAAAACGAACACCATCAACAGTGAATGTATCATTACTTACTACATCAACACCGCCGATACTATCTATCATATTATGCAAACCATCCATATCGATTGTCGCATAATGATCAATTGGCACATTCATCAATTTTTCAAGTGATTTAACAGCCATATTTGGTCCACCATATGCATAGGCATGTGCAATTTTTTCAGTAGTACCACGGCCAACAATTTCCGCTCTTGTATCACGCGGTATACTTACTATTTCAGTTTTCTTTGTTTTAGGGTTGATAGATAAAATCATAATACTATCACTACGCTCTCCGCCACCCTTTTTCTTACGATCAGCATCTGAATCGACACCAAATAAAGCGATTGTGAATGGATCACCATCGTTTAAACTCACTTTTTTATCTCTTAATTCTGAATGATTACGATCTAACGGATTGTGTATCTTATTACCAGTAATAAAAATTTTAGCAGCTACATACACAACAGCTACAATCGCTAAGATTACTAAAATACCGAATACCCATAAAAATATTTTTTTCGGTAGGCTCATTTTACTTTTAGACGAACGTTTCAATCCCACCACTCCTTTACTATTCCTTACATACTTTGTCTGGTTTCTCTATTTATTATATAGTAAAATAATTTTTTTACTATACTTCTGTAGACGTATAACTATTTTTTATCATTTTTTATCTCTCGAGAATATCTATCTGTATTTTTGATAACCACCATTTGCATTTAAAATTTTAAGTACCGTTTCATGACATGCTTTATTACTTATAATAAAAGGTGCACCCTTTAAATGATCAATTGCCTTACCATCTAAAGTTGTCATTTTTAGATTCAATAGTTCTGCAAATAAAAACTGTGCAGCAATGTCCCAAGGTTTAGGATTTGTATTAATATGTGCCCCAAATTGACCTTTTGCCACTCGCATAGAATCTAATCCGCAAGCACCAACTAAACGATAACTAAATGAGGCGTCAAATAAATCTTGCACCGTATCCAGATTCATCACTTGTGCATTAAACGATATAATAGCATCTTCCAATTTTAACGATGGTGGTTCTTCCATCTTAAATCCATTACAAAAAGCACCTTCTCCTCGTATTGCTTTATAAAGCTTTTTATGCGGATAATCATATACGTACGATAACATTGGTTTACCTTCATAAAAATACGCCAATATAATACAATAATCTTCTTGCTGTTTTACTAAATTGGCAGTTCCATCAATGGGATCCATAATCCATAAATGATTAATTTCATTCGTAATCATTTCATTACTTTTTTCTTCCGCTAATAGTTGGTGTTCCGGAAAATGTGTTGCTAAAAATTGTTGAAATTGTTGTTGAATCTGTTTATCTACATTTGTAACTAAATCAAATCGATGACGCTTGGTTTCTGTAGTCATCTCCATAATTAATTGTGGAATCACATTGTCTATTTGTTTCAACCACGAACATATTAACTTATCTATTTGCTGTAATGTTTTATCTGTCATTTCGTCCACCACTTCTCATATCATTATCATTTTATTATTACCCTATATTAAAAGAATCAACAATACAACTGAAGACTTCTTCATTTTATGCATAAAAAAATCGGCTAGTCACGTGCTAGCCGACAAATAGAAAGGAAAGTAAGTAATAAATATTGAAGATATTGTGATGTAACTTGAACGATTAAAAGCTATCTGTTATATAGCTCTACCCCTTTGTTTAATCGCTCCCCCTGTTACAAGTAATATCATAGCACAATCTTTTTTAAAATGTAAGCGTTTTCCACAAAATTTTTCCGATTTTTTTAAAAAGATATTGAAAATGTCCTCATTGTCACTCTTATGTTATACTTTGTGTAATATATCATCTTTTAGGAGGTGGCTGTCATGAATAAAGCTGAAAGGCAAAATTTAATAATTACTGCAATTCAACAAAATAAAAAAATGACCGCTTTAGAATTAGCTAAATATTGCAACGTATCCAAACGCACAATTTTAAGAGATATTGATGATTTAGAAAATCAAGGTGTTAAAATTTATGCGCATTATGGGAAAAATGGTGGTTACCAAATACAACAAGCACAATCTAAAATTGCATTAAACTTATCTGAAACACAATTATCGGCCTTATTTTTAGTGCTTAATGAAAGTCAGTCGTACTCGACATTACCATATAAAAGCGAAATCAACGCAATTATAAAACAATGTTTAAGTCTTCCACAAACACGCTTAAGAAAGTTGCTTAAGCGCATGGACTTTTATATTAAATTTGATGACACACAACATATGACACTCCCAATGTTGTTTTCCGACATTTTAATTTATTGTACAGAACGAAATGTGATGTTAGTAGATCATAGGGTTGATGATAATATTAAAGCCGAAAACGTTATATTTATTGGCCTTTTGTGTAAACATGGACATTGGCATGCAGTCATTTATGACATTGCTCAAGACAAAACTGCCGAACTCGAAATTGAAAATATTATAGATATTTCGTATTCATTCGGTAAGACGATTCAAACCAGAGACATATCCATTGATAACTATCATCAATTTTTAAACCCCATCGATTCCTAAACTATGGAGTCGACGGGGTTTTATCTACGCATAAATACTTATTACTGATATAACGAAAGAAACAAAATTATTTGCTATATGTAATGCAATTGTTGAACCTAGGTTTCTTCCAGATTTTATATAAGTGAAAACTAATATGATGGATAGTATGAGATATGGACCAAACTCAAACGGCGACTTTGCATCAGTCACATGAATAAATGCAAATAAGAACACCGAAACAATACTCATAGCTATAAAATTAAACTTCTTACCTAATTCTCCAATTAAAATATGTCTAAATACGATTTCTTCAACTATTGGACCTACAATCACAATTAATAAGAATGCTACAGGTAAAAATGCAGGCACTTCAAACATTTTATTTAGCTCAAGTTCATTGGCTGTTTCACTATATTGCAAATGTTTAGGTAGAAACTGTGTCATATATTCATATGTATAAATTAAGATGAGAGCAATAATATACGTTATTGACAATCTAAGCCAATATTTTTTGATATACGCAAAACCAGCTCGAAGCCTTGATGGCATCACTTTTAAATGAAATAAATAAAATGCGCCAATCCCAATCGTATATGCTAAAGCTTGTGTGATAGTCGCTACAAATATCAGATTACTATCGATTTCATAATAACCAAACAAAATTGGTCCTATGTAAGCTGCAATTGTGAGTGCATAAAATATAACACCTATAATTGGAATTATAAGCAAATCTCTCCATGCTATATCTTTAAACGTGTATTTCTTTTTTTCATTTTCCACTGTTATATCCTTTCCTGTTTAATAATTGATTTTTGGAGGTACTTCTACATGATAAACGAAACTAAGTATATGAGACAACAAATTACTAATTTGATTCAAATCATTGATACGATTAAATATAATACTTTAATGACAGATTGGAACATTCAAACGCATATTTATAAATTTAACCAAATAGTTACTAATGAATTGAATAAGTTCAAAGGCTTTGAAACATCATATATAATAAACGAAAATCAAGTTTTCTATTATGAAATTATAACACTACTTAATAAACGTCCCCTCCGACAAGTCGACTATGGTAACAAAATTCAATATCTTAATTTTTATCATACAGAACTATCTAACGCATTATTTGCAATTAAATTTGCTCATTAACCTATTTTTCATAAAATGTCATTTAAACAAGTTATTTATTAAAATTCACTTTATTACATAAATTATACAATTAAAAAGTTTCTTCAAATTGTAAAGATGCATTAATCGAGTTATAATCATAATGATTAAGATGGTAGATTTAGTCTTATATAACTACATTTACTAAGATTTAAATAGATGAGTACATAATGTATAAATTGGGAATATACAGTATGACTTACGGTAATATATCAGTATATTGATATATTATTTGCACATGGGAGTATGCTATTTTTTATCTATACATCTTAAAAAAATTTACAGTTTTATAATTCAATATCATTAAACAAACAACATATTCAGCTTATTTTTCATTCTCTTACGTTACAAGTTGTAAATACCATCGCGTTAAACAACAATAGCCAACGCTAATAAAATATATTGCGTTAAAGTGGAGTGATTAATATGTCAAACGTACTAACAGAAATAGATAGTCAATATCCATATATGACTAAAAATGAAAAAAAGATAGCTAAATTTATACTAAATTCACCTCAAAAGGTGATTAAAATGAGGTCTCAAGACTTAGCAAGCTTATTAGATATTAGTACATCATCAGTCATTCGATTCAGCAAGAAAATTACTGATGGCGGTTTTCACGACTTGAAAATAAATATATCTAAATATGTTCCTAAAGCATCATCAATTTACAATGTTGAATTAATGAATAACGAAAGCACAGAATCTTTAAGAACTAAACTCCATACACGTACTACACGCGCACTTAATCATGCAAATAACGAATTAAATGATAAAACTATTGATCAAATATGTCATTGTTTAAAACGTTCTGAGACGATTTTTATATATGGTTTTGGCGCATCTTTTGTAGTTGCTACCGACTTATACCAAAAGTTATCAAGAATAGGTCTTAATATTCAACTTGTTCAAGAAACACATATTTTTGCAACATTATTAGCAACTCACAATTCGAACGATAGTGTTATTCTTATTACTAACAATGGTACACAAAGTGAAATGCAATCAATGGTTAAAGTTATTGATGACTACCATATACCTATAATCACAATTACTAGTACAAGGGATAATCCCGTAGCACAGGCATCAAATATTGTTTTAACATATGGGAAAACTGATGAAAATGAGATGCATATGGGAGCAACAACTTCATTATTTGCTCAAATGTTCACTATTGATATTTTATATTATCGTTATGTTGCATTAAATTATCACGCATCATTAGATTTCATAACACAATCTAAAATGGCTTTAGATAACTATCGTAAACATTTATCAAATATTAACTTTAAACATTAACAGTCTTATATAAATTCTTTAATCATGTCATATAATAATTTATGCATCATTTTCAAAGCTTACATGTCTTTTATCTTGTATAACATACGCATATGACCAATGATTTGATAAGGCCATTCTATTTCTTATATTAAAAACAAACGCAGTTGATTAACGGATTCATTCCATATATCAATTGCGTTTGTTATTTTAATAATGCTATTTTTTTAAGCCCACAGTAAAAACTAACGATAGTATTGCCACTTATAAGTAAATTCATACTACATCTTTGTTTTAAGCTATATTTATAAAAAATGCGCCTACTCATAACATTTCTTTGGCTATTTAACTTTAATAAGCTAGGGCCAAGTTTGTCATAAAATAAGCGCACATTATTATCATACTATTTTGCTTTTACATTATTTTTATTATATCTAATAAAATAATAAATCGTTACAATCGTTAAGAAGATGACACCAATAAGCACTGATATTCTAGTTTCAACATTAAATACCATACCGACCAATACTAATATTAAGAATAATATTGTTAAGTAGTTACTTACTGCGCCACCAGGCATTTTGAATGGGTGACCTTCCACTTCTTCTGGGTGTAATTTTCTAAAACGTAAGTGACTGAATAAAATCATAAACCAAGGAATCATACCTGGTAAAACAGACGCACTATATACGTATACGAAAATACTCTTCGCTCCATCGATATATAAAGGTAAAATTACATTTAATAAAGCACCAATTAAAATACCAAGAGATACTGCAACAACAGTGTACAATGGCACACCATTTCTCATGATTTTAGTAAATATTTTCGGCATTTCACCTTTATGAGCAAGTGTATAAATCATACGACTCGCACTGAAAATACCTGAGTTACATCCTGACATTGCTGCAGTTAATACAACAAAGTTAATTAATCCAGCTGCAAATGTAATACCGATTTTAGCAAATGTTGCAACAAACGGACTTCCAATGTCTCCTAATTGATTCCAAGGATACACAGAAACAATAACAAAAATAGCACCTAAATAGAAAATTAAAATTCTCCAGATTACACCATTCACTGCTTTAACGATATTTTTCTGAGGATCTTTAGTTTCACCTGCAGTAATACCTATCAGTTCCACACCTTGGTATGAACCAATTACAATTGATAATGCAAAGAAGAAGCCAACAATACCATTTGGCATAAATCCGCCATTTGTCCATAAATTAGAAATACCTACCGCATGGCCACCATTTCCAAAACCAAAGAAAATAAGACCAAAACCAGCAATAATCATTAAAATAATTGTTACAACTTTAATTAAAGCAAACCAAAATTCAAATTCTCCAAACGCTTTTACCGAGAATAAATTCGCTGCCATTAATAATAAAATAGCAATAACACCAGGAATCCAAGTTGGCAATTCCGGGAACCAAAACTTCATATATTCTCCTACTGCGATGACCTCACTCATACCAACAACAATCCATTGGAATATATTACTCCATGCTGTCATATAACCTGCTGCAGGATGTATATAATCACTTGCAAATGTTGCAAATGATCCTGTTGTAGGGTTTAAATAAATCATTTCCCCCATTGCTCTCATGATTAAAAATAAAAAGATACCCGCAATTAAATATGCAAGGATAACTGATGGGCCTGTCCATTTAATTGTACTTGTGGCACCCATGAAAAGCCCCACGCCAATCGTACCACCAAGTGCAATCATTTGAATTTGACGGGCACTCAATCCCCTTTGTAGTTCATTGTTCTCCATAACTTCTTACCCCATCTCTGATTGATACTAAATAAATCCATAAAAAAACTTATTGCCGTAATTATACTATAAATTATCGATTTTGGTACATTAATATTTGCATACCATGCAATCGTTTACAGAACTACTATAGCAGGCTTTTGCAACTTTGCAAACAATTATTTTGTGATTTTTCTAAAAAATTAAAAAAGTTGTCCATGAACCGTTGCGTCACATACAACTTCAGCTATTCTCGGTAATTATGATATAATTTTAATAATATTAAAAAGGAGTATATCAATGTTAAAACAAATACTGCCACGTGCTACAAAAATATCGGTAATCTTTGCTGTAGCATTTTTCATCATAAATTATATCGGTATGGAAAAACCTGACATCCTATATTTAGTTGGAAGAACTATTATTGCAACACTTGCTTTCATACTCATTTGTCTTACAGTATTTTCTATTATTAATTCTCCAGAGCGCAAGATTAAACTCGGTACGACTTTACCGATTGCATTAATTATTGGTATCATTTTCGGCGCCATATTTTTAACGGTACAAATCGGTGTCATCACTGGGTTAATCATCGGTGTGATTGCTACGTTTATTTGGGAATTGATTGAAAAAAATAAAGGAGGTCGTTCATCATGACAACAGCATTAATTGGTGTAATTGTATTAATCTTACTAATTATTAGCTTTGTGCCAAACTACCGTGCTATGAAATCAGCAAAAGAACAAGGAAGTAATGCAACAAGAGCTACAATTATGGTAGGCATAGATATTATCTTAATTGTACTTATCATCGTGACGTTATTATTAAAATATATGTAACTATTTAAACCACCCTATCTCATACATAAACATGAACGTTCTACCATTTCACATACATATGGTCGTCCATTTAATGAGGTAAGGTGGTTTTCTCGTTAAAGTTTACCTTGTAATAGTAAAAAATAGCCAATTATTGCGAGTATTAAGTAAATCATTGAACCAACAACAAAAGATCTTACTTGCACGCGAAATGGTGTCTGTTTGTTAAATATAGGACCAATCACCAAATTTCCAACGCCTAAAATTACTGGACCAGCTAGAAAAAACAATATAATGTAACCCATCATGATACGCCTCCTATTTCGTAAAGAAACGCGCTACAATTTGATCGTAATCAATATCTTTTGCTACATAATCTACATTAGAAAAGTCCTGTGCGCTTGTCATTTTATTCGTATTAACAATAACATCTAATCCAGCTGCAATCGCGGCTGTTGCACCATTTACAGAATCTTCAATAGCCAAACATTGTGTAGGCATATAATTTAATTGTTGTACTGCAGATAAATATAATTCAGGGTCAGGTTTAACTTGTTCAACATCTTCTCTACCAACAACTACCTCTATATACTCGTCTAGACCTAATGCTTTAAAGGTAGGCATTATTTCCGCTTTCACACTACTTGTGGCAATCGCCATAGGAATGTGACGTTGCTTTAAAAATGCCATCAATGATTTAATCGTATCAATCATCGGTAATGTTGTACTAGTAAGATGATGTTCTTCATAAAGTTTATCTTTATTTTCCGAACCAATCGCTTTAATTAAATGGTCATGCAAATCTGTAGCTGCTCCTCCAATAGAAGAACGATAAAAATCAATGCTTATAGGATCGGCATTATGCATCTCTAAATGTTTATTAATAACATTAAATAAATGTTGTTCCGTATCTATTATTGTTCCATCGAAATCAAATATAACTGCTCTATACATATATTTACTCCTCTATTTTTTCTCTTTATCAAAGCTTAACACAGTCCGATGACCACTTCATTCTATTAGTGCAATTATAACTTTTTTGACCAATACTTTGCTAAAATAGGCCCTGTTATATTATGAATGAAACTAAACACTGCGCCTGGTACTGCTGCAATTGGATTAAAATGCAATGCTGCTAATGACACAGCTAAACCAGAGTTCTGCATTCCAACTTCAATACTGACTGCTTTTTGATCTTGTCGATCTAATTTTAAAAGACGAGCTAACCAATATCCAATCGTATACCCTAATACGTTATGTAACATAACTACTAAAAATATTAACAATCCTGTAGTTAAGATTTGGTGCTTACTGCCACCTACAACTATTGCTAAAATTAATGAAATAGCAACAACTGATATAATCGGCAAAGCTGTAGAAGCTTTTTCAGCAATTTTACGATTAATAATTTACAAAACAATACCTAAAGCAATTGGAATTAATACAACTTGAACAACTGACCACAACATACTCAGGAAAGATACTTCCAACCATTCATTTGCAAATAGATATATTAACGCAGGTGTAACGAATGGCGCTAGCAACGTAGAGACCGTCGTAATAGAAACAGAAAGCGCTACGTTAGCTTTGGCTAAATAACTCATTACATTACTTGATGTCCCACCCGGACAACATCCAACTAATATTACGCCAACAGCAATATCAGGTGGTAAATGAAAAGACTTTGCAATTATAAATGCTAATGTGGGCATAATACTGAATTGTAGGCAGACACCAATAATTACTGCTCTAGGTGCTTTAAAGACCATTTTGAAATCATTAGGTGTAATTGTTAATCCCATACCTAACATAACAATACCAAGTAAATAAGGTACCCACTTACCTAATGTCGCAACATGTTGTGGGAAAATAAATCCAATAACAGCTGCTACTAACATCCATACCAAAAAACTCTTCGTGGCAAATATACTCAATTTTTGAAACATTGTTAACACATCCTCGTCGATAATATTGAAAAATATTACCATAAGACCAGTAAGGTTACAATTACTTTTCTGAAAATTGAGATTATTTAGCCATTCTCTTTTTATTGCAAATATTTTATCACTGATAAACAATTATTTTAAACTTCATTCAAAAGTCTTAGTGAATAAAGAAAAAAAGCGTGGTAAAATCAACTTGAACAAAATTAAGTCACCTTTATAAATATTAAACGTGTATTTAATGCCATGTATTCCTCGGGAGGTCCTCACATGTTAATTGATAAATTCGAAACATACATCATCAACATCGCCGGTTTAAATGACCGTACTACTAGAAAAAAATTAAGTAAGTTATGCAAAAGTGTACAATTTTGTGATGCGTTGCAATTCTCAATAAACAAACAGTTTAATCAGTATGTATTAGAAATTAGCTTACCAAAGCAACAACTTCCATACTTCATTTCATTTTTAAGTTTTCATCAGTATAGTATTTTCCAAGTACTTTCACCAAAGAAAATAAATGAATTACTTGATTCTGATAATTTATATCAATCTGCAAAGCGTTTCGATATCAATATTGATGGCTTGCAAGATGCTTTCATTAAAGACAAAGTCATCGATATTATGAATATGTTCCAAAATCACACTGATATCACTTATACGTTGAATAAGTCTCATGCGCATATTATATGTACGCCAGAAATATTCGCTAAATTGTTACATACGATTGCAACTAGAAATATCGACATTCTATCTGCCAATTATAGATCGTCATCTATGAGCAAAGCTCGTATATCATAATAAAAGACACATCTATACGATGATCATTTACAATGATTGCGTATAGTGATGTGTCTTTTTTTGTATTATTTATCTTCGGACGATTGATCCTCAACCATTTGTTCAAATGCTTCACGAACTTGTGGTACTGTCATACCTACTACAACTTGGATACTCTTACCACTCTTTACTAATCCGTGTGCCATTTGTTGATGCGTGAAATATTCCGTATCCTCAACTTTACTTTCATCATAAACAGTTAAGCGTAATCTTGTTGTACAGTTAGTAACATCTTTGATATTTTCTTTGCCGCCTAAACCGTCTAGGTAATACGCAGCTTTGTCTTCGTATTCATTACCAGTTGAAGCACGTTTAGGGTCAACGTTATCACCTTTTTTATTTTTATAGTCTTGTTTAGAGAATAACTTAACCTCTTCTTCTGTTTTCTTACGTCCAGGTAATGGAATATCAAATTTCAAAATTAAGAATCTGAATAAGAAGAAGTAAATCGCTACAAATATTAAGCCTATAACAACTTGTGCTACATAAGTGCCCCAATGTTCTTTCCCAAGTGGTAACCAGTTTGTTGAAATAAAGTCTAACAAACCACCACCCATGTTACCTACAACACCAAATGCGTACATTAAAGTATCCATTGATGCTGCTAAAACTGCATGTAAAACAAATAAGTATGGCGCGATGAATAAGAATGTAAATTCTAATGGCTCAGTAATACCTACAACGACTGCTGTTAATGTGGCAGGAATAAGTAGTGCCGCCACCTTTTTACGATTTTCTTTAGGTGTCGTAGCATACATTGCTAAGGCAATACCTAAACATCCAAATACTTTCCCATTTCCTTGAAGCATAAAGCCATAAGGGAATTGCTCTTTTAATGGCTTACTACTCTTAGCAAACTCATTTAAATGTTGTAACCATTCAGCTTTCAAGCCGTGATTGACTACTACTGGTCCAACTTCAATTGGCGCATAAATAAAGTGATGTAATCCTGTTGGTATTAATACACGTTCTAAGAAGTGATACAACCATACACCGATATAGCCTGAAGCAATGATAAAGTGTTGCATTGAGCCAATACCGTGCTGAACAGTTGGCCAAATAACACAAGTAATTGCTGCTAATGGTAACATCACAAAAAATGAGATTGTAACTACAAATGTTAAACCTTGGAATACTCCAACCATTTCTGGTAATCGTTTACTATAGTATCTATTGTGAATCCAAGTAATAATAGCTGAAATAATAATACCACCTAGAATATTCGTATCCAATGTGGCAATACCTGCAATTGATTTTAAACCAGGTACATTTTCAACGCCTTTTTCTAAATTAGCGCCAAACGTATGTGGCCATTGAGTTAAAATGGCATTTATAAATGTATTAAACATTAAGTAACCCATCAATGCTGCAAGTGCTGCATGACCTGGTGCTTTTTTAGCTAAAGAAAGTGGTAAACCTACAACAAATACAACTTCCATATGCGTAAAAATAACCCAGCCACCAGATTCTATTACTGACCAAAATTTAAACCAAAACGTATGTTGATCTGCTAAACTCCCCATGATTGTAGGATTTTTAAATAATGTCGCAAAGCCAAGCACTATCCCAAAGAAAGCGAACATTAATACTGGTACAATCATTGCACTACCGAAACGCTTTATCGCATTCATCTTCTATTCCCTCCATATCATCTTTCCTAACAATACATCTAATTAGATTCATTTATAAATAGATGCCTTACTATTTAAATATAATATATAGTAAACGCTTACACACCTACAACGACATTGACGTATTTTGAAAGTATTTTGTATAATCAGATTATCTTTTCATATAGTGAAAATTTTTTCACAAGCATGTCGAGAATATGCTCGATTTTAAAATATGTAAGTACTATAGCCATGTATAACCTTATATACAATCAAAAAATTAATTTCTAAAATTTCACCTTTTAATGTAAAAACCATATATCACAAATTTATTTTCCAAGGAGGTTGAATATGTTTTTAGACGAACACATTAATAGAAACTTTGACAAACTAAATGATAATGATTTACATATCGCCCACTTCATCAACACACACGTTGATGAATGTAAAAATATGAAGATACAAGATTTAGCGCAATTCACACATGCCTCGAATGCAACCATTCATCGATTCACACGTAAATTAGGTTTTGATGGTTATAGTGATTTTAAATCGTACCTTAAATTTGAAAGTAATAAGACACACCAATTACCATCTAACTCTATCGATAGTTTCAAGCAAGAAATCGATAGTACATTCAGTTATTTAGAACGCGTTGATTACCAGCTTCTTACTGAAAAAATGCATACAGCTTCAACAATATATTTGTATGGTACAGGGCGTGCACAGTTAAACGTTGCTTCAGAGGCACAGCGTATATTATTAACGTTACATAATCATGTCATTGTACTTCATGATGAACATGAACTTAAAATGATTTTGAACAAGAGTGAACCTAATGATTTATTCTTTATTATTTCATTATCAGGTGAAACACATGAATTATTAGAAGTAACAAACTTGCTTCAACTTAGACAAAAATACTTTATTTCTGTTACTACAATGAAAGATAATACCCTTGCTCAAAAAGCAAATTACAACGTCTATGTATCCAGTAACACATTCTACTTAACTGATGGTACAGACTATTCTAGCTTCATCAGTTATCATATATTCTTTGAAACACTTGTAAGAAAATATAATGAGTATTTACTACATAATGATATTTCAAATTAGAAAAAAGGAAGTTATGATTTAATGGCCTTGAGCCTATCATAACTTCCTTTTATCATTTTATTGTTGTGTTGATGTTTCGATAACGTGGTACATTTTATCAAACATCAATTCGAAACCATGCACCATGGAATCATGATATTCTTTTTTCTTTTGCTTGTATTCTAAATTAGTAAATCGTCTTTCCTTTTCAACTAATGAACGATAATAAAATAGCATTTGGGTGCCACCTGTTTCACGTTCAAAAAATTCTACCTCAATGACATCTTGTGTTTCACTTAGTCCAGGCATACCGATAGTCATCTTAACGTATTCATCCATAACTAAAGATTCATAAATACCTTCAATCACATTTACTTTGCCATTACGTTGTTGATCTACAATACGATAATTACCGCCTTCTTTAACATCCGCTTCAATCTCTTTATTCGTTCTGGCTGATGTCATAAACCATTGTTTTAACAAATCTTTCTTTGTCCAAGCTTCGTATACTAACTCTGGAGAAAATTTATAAAGCTTTTCAATTTCAACTTCGACATGTTCATTCTCTACATTAAATTTTGCCACTGTTGTCCACCCACTTTCGCTCTTACTTTTATTTTAACGTATTTTTGCTCAGTTCCAAACATAGATGATCATCATTTTTAAAAGATTAGCGTTATACGGTGAGTACAACATGATCTGTTAATATAACAAGCCACCTTACTTGGCTACATCGATATATTGTTAAGCATTACTATTTCATTTCTTGACTAGTGTTCTTTTTTAGCTTTGGAAAATTAAATAAAATCGCAACAAGTCCGCATACACCTAATAATATAGGATAAATGCTATATGGGAATAACATTAACGGTGAAATACCAGCTACACCAGCCGCTGAAATGACTTGCGGGCTATATGGTAATAAACCTTGGAAGCAGCCTCCAAATATATCAAGAATACTTGCTGATTTCCTTGAATCTACATCATATTCATCTGCAATATTTTTAGCTAAAGGACCTGACATAATAATAGAGATGGTGTTGTTTGCCGTGGCAATATCTGCGACACTTACCAAACTCGCAATTCCTAATTCTGCGCCACGCTTTGATTTCACTTTAGAGCGAACAAATTGCAACAACCATTCAATACCACCATTGTGTTGAATAATACCGACTAAACCACCAATTAGCAATGCAATCATAGCAATATCTTCCATGCTTATAATACCTTTGGACACTGCATCTAGTAGCCCCATCCAACTGAATGAACCATCTATGAGACCAATGATTCCGGCTAATAATGTTCCGCCAATCAATACGATAATGACATTTACACCTAATAATGCTAATACCAATACTAAAATATACGGTACAACTTTAATTAAATTATAATCATAGTTTTTAGCATGATTTAAAGAAATGCCATTCGTTAAGAAATAAAGAATAATAATCGTTAAAATAGCACCTGGCAATACAATTTTAAAGTTTACTCTGAATTTATCTTTCATTTTCGTATGTTGTGTTCTAACCGCAGCAATTGTTGTATCTGAAATCATTGATAGATTATCGCCGAACATTGCACCTCCAACAACTGTAGCCATTGCTAGCGCAGTTGGTACATCTGTCGCTTGTGCAAATCCGTAACCAACAGGTGCTATTGCAGCAACAGTCCCTACTGACGTTCCCAT
The DNA here is from genome assembly GCF_037966415.1 of Staphylococcus sp. FSL W8-0305. Classification (NCBI taxonomy): domain Bacteria; kingdom Bacillati; phylum Bacillota; class Bacilli; order Caryophanales; family Staphylococcaceae; genus Staphylococcus; species Staphylococcus sp. FSL W8-0305. The sequence goes on along the minus strand of NZ_CP150198.1, from coordinate 2,453,908 downwards.
AGATATAGAAACAAACATACAAATCACAAACAATCCTACAATAATTAAATTTTCTGGGATTAATGATAGTCCTAAATTAACTGTCGACTTTACGCCACCCATTTTTTCAGCTGTATTTGAAAATGCACCTGCTAAAATAAAAATCAACATCATTAAAATAATGTTTGAATGGCCTGCACCTTTCGTGAAAACCTCAACTTTTTTAGCAAATGATTCTTTTCGATTCATTAATAACGCCACAATTACCGTTATCGTAATTGCAACATTTAATGGCATTGAAGTAAAATCACCCGTGATAATACCTACGCCTAAAAACAACGCCACAAATAATAACAAGGGGAATAATGCCCAAGCATTGCTCTTTTTATGTACTTCCATCCTTTTTACCTGCTTTCCAATTAAAAATACCTCTTTCTCACAAACGATGAAGAAAGAGGTTTTCATGTACTTTACCTGCTTATCTTCAAACCATTACGGTTACTGGAATTGGCACATTCGAGATGTTGCCGAGGCTTCATAGGGCCAGTCCCTCCACCTCTCTAGATAAGTGATGCTTATTTACGTTTACGTTACAAGATAATCCTTAGTACGTCAATCATAAATTAATTAGGAGTCGTATAATATTTTTCATAAACAATCATTGCTACTGTAATAATAATCAAAACAATAATGCTAATCGCAAGTATAAGCCACCATTTAAGCATTAATGCAATAAAAATGAACACGATAGACACACTTACTAATATTAATGATATGACTTTAAATTGCTGTGCACTTTGTTCAGAAATAACTTTCAACTGTTTGTTTGATGGACGCGTATTTCTTATACTGATTCCCAGTATATTTTCTAATATTTGAACCAATACGATACTTATTGCAAATATAATAATTGGTAAAACATCATAGCTCCCTATAGTTAATGTATAAATTACAAATCCAATGTAAAGTAACCCTGAGAGCACACCCAAAAAGTAAGCAACATGTTTGTCAAACTTAATGATATGTTTTTTAACGTTTTGATGTGTAAGCCATACATTCGAAACAATCGCAACCACAACAAACAGTGTGAATAATATATAAACTGGCAACTTTTGTTCAGGAAAAACAGTCGCTATTCCTAAAGCTAATGCTAAAATCAAAAATAAAATAGCTCTAGATACTATTAATGCCATAATAACAACCCCTTTGTTTAATATCGAGTTTGCAAATTTACGTTTATCAGCATTTCTATGATCAGTACTTCTACGGTCAGCGTTTCTATGTAATTTACATCATCTTAACATATAAATACTTCGCTATTTAATTGAAAACATATCCTATTATTCTTTGTCCGTTCTGACGTCTAATATCTAACCTTAGGCATTACACTTGGTAATAAATTTAACTTTCTTCCACTAACCGCCACTAAACCCAATCCCGCAATAGTTTTTAACTTTTTCGTTGTTGTCCTGACATCCTCATTAAGAAAGTTTATTCTGCTTAAAACTTATAATCCACACCCTGAGCAAACGCTCCTTATGACAAAGTATTAAAATAAGCCGATAAAGATACACACCTTTACCGACTATTTAAAATACACTTCACCAATTCATTTTAATTTACTTGATTGAAGTAGCTAAATTAATATTATGTTGTTCAATTAAAAGCTTCATACAAACCTAATCTATTTGCACTCCACCGCTAACACCGAACACTTGTCCAGTTGTATAACTTGATTCTTCTGACGCTAATAGCACATAAGTTCCACATAACTCAACAGGTTGACCTGCACGACCTAAAGGTGTTTTTTGACCAAATGTTGGGATTTTACTTTGAGGTTGTCCACCAGAAATTTGTAATGGTGACCAGAATGGACCAGGCGCTACACAGTTCACTCTAATTCCTTTTGGTCCTAATTCTTCTGAAAAACTTTTAGTTAATGAAATAATTGCTGCTTTTGAAGCGGCATAATCATGAAGAATAGGACTAGGATTATAACCTTGTACAGACGATGTCGTCGTAATTGACGCACCCGGTTTTAAATATTCCAAAGCTTTTTGAACTGTCCAAAATAGCGGATAGACATTCGTTTCAAATGTTTCAGTAAATGCCTCAGTTGTAAATCCATGAATATCATCATGATACTGTTGATGTCCAGCAACTAAAGTAACATTATCTAAGCCACCTAATTGTTGATATGCTTGTTCAACAAGGTCATAGTTGAACTGCTCATCTCTTATATCACCAGGAATTAACACTGCCTTTTGACCACTTTCTTCAATCACTTGGCGTACTTCTTGTGCATCTTGTTCTTCACTCGGAAGATAGTTAATCGCTACATCTGCACCTTCTTTAGCATACGCAATTGCTGCTGCACGCCCTATTGCTGAGTCACCACCTGTAACTAACATTTTATAGCCTTGTAAGCGTTGATTACCTTGGTAAGACGTTTCGCCACAATCAGGTGCTGGCGTCATTTCAGATTGTAAACCCGGTACCTCTTGCTCTTGTTTTTCATAATCCGTGGTTTTAAATTTTGTTCTAGGATCTTGAGCTGCCATTTTTAAACATCTCCTTATTCGCTTAATGGTTATTATTTACCCAATCTTCCTAGGAACTTAATCATGATTACACTAAAAATTACTTTCTTCTTTATAAAAACAAGCTCGAATTACTCATGCAATAGTCTCTTTACAAATTCAACAAAATACTCAGGTACTTTTTCTAGAATCCTTTCATCCGGTTTATATTGAGGGTGATGTAAATCATATTCACTATGAGAACCAATTAACGCAAATACACTTGGAAAATGTTGACTATAACCTGAAAAATCTTCTCCAATCGTAAGCGGCTGTTCCATCATTTCCACCTTATATCCAACATGTTGGGCTACTGCTATTGCTTTATGCGTCAACGCCTCATCATTCATCACAGCGCCAGGTAAATGTGTATAATTTAAATTAATTTTCATATTATATGCTTGAGCTAACCCGTCCGCAATATCTTGTAATCGTGTTTCTACAAGCTTTCGCACCACAGGATCAAAACTACGCACTGTGCCTTGTACATACGCATGATCAGCAATGACATTCCAAGTATTACCACATGATATTTGTCCAATTGTTACTACCGCTTCATCAAACGCAGATAGATTTCTACTAACTATGGATTGAATACTATTAATCAATTGCGCCAACACAATAACTGGATCGTTGCATTGTTCTGGCTTTGCAGCATGACCACCCACGCCTTTAATATGAAACTCAAAACGATCTACTGCTGATGTAATTGCCCCTGTTTTGATTGCAAATGTACCTACCGGACGCGATGGGTCATTATGAAAACCCAATACTGCTTGTACATCTTGTAATGCATGTGTTTCAATAATTTTAAAAGCGCCATGTCCTAGTTCTTCTGCTGGTTGAAAAATGAATTTAACACGCCCAGTAAGAGTGCCCTCAATTTCTTTTAACTTTACAGCTGTAGCCAAAATACTAGCCATGTGAATATCATGACCACACGCATGCATCACACCTTCATTTTCAGATTTAAAATCCTGTTCAACAAGCTCTTGAATTGGTAAAGCATCAATGTCAGCCCGAACAGCTATACAACTCAGACCTTGCCCCACTTCAGCAACAAGTCCAGTCGCAAGTGGTAAGTCTAATATTCTAATATTATATTCTGTTAAAATATCTTTAATTTTTTGTGTAGTCTTAAATTCTTTATCGGATAGTTCTGGAAATTGATGAAAATACCTTCTCCAGGCAACAGCTTGATCTTTTAATCCCATCGGTCATTCCCCTTCCTTAAGTCAATGATATGTTGTCTACCCTACGATGATCGTCTTTAACTATTAAACGATGATTTCACAACAATGTACTCTTGTTAATTACTTTCGCTAATGATAGACAGTTGTTTAATAATATCGTAACATTATTGTCAAACTATTCTAACTTTTATAATTAAGAACCTATACAAAAACGTGTTCTCAGATAAACTTGTTTTACAAACCACAAAAAGCTCTAAACATTAGTGTAAACCAATGCTTAGAGCTTTTAATTACTTTATACTTTAAAAGATAATGTGTTATCTACGATGACCTTACCGTCTTTAATAACTTTTTCTGCGTGATTGATACCAAAATGATAAGGAATATATTCATGATTTGGTGCATCCCAAATTACTAAATTAGCCTTATCACCTGTGTTAATTGTACCCGCGTTAATGTCTATTGCTTTAGCAGCATTGACCGTAACAGCATTCCAAACTTCATTAGGCGATAGCTTTAATTTCAACGCTGCAATCGCCATAACAAGCTGTATGTTGTTTGTGACACTACTTCCCGGATTATAATCAGTTGCTAATGCAATCGCACCGTTATTGTCAAGCATGCCTCTTGCATCTGCATAATCTTCTTTACCTAAATAGAACGTCGTTGCAGGTAAGAGGACAGCTACAGTATCACTATTTCGCAACTTTTCTTTTCCTTTGTCACTAGACGCTACTAAGTGGTCAGCTGATATTGCTTGTTCGTCAATTGCTAATTCCAGTCCGCCTAATGGATCAATTTCATCCGCATGTATTTTCACTTTAAAACCTGCTTCTTTGGCTTTTTGCATATAATGTTGCGATTGCTCTATTGTAAATACACCTGTTTCACAGAATATATCCGCAAAGTCTGCATAATGTTTTACTTCCGGAAGTAACGCAATCATTTCTTCTAAAAATGCCTCATTTGAACTTGCCTCTTTAGGTACAGCATGAGGCCCTAGGAAAGTATGTTTCATATCTAAATCATATTTCTCAGCTAAACGATTAGACACTTTCAATTGCTTCAGTTCATTTTCTCTATCTAATCCATAACCACTCTTACTTTCAACTGCAAGCACGCCGTGTTTAATCATAGTAAGCAAATCATGCTCTGCTTTTTTAAACAAGTCATCTTCGGATGTTTCTCTAGTAGCATTAACGGTAGATAATATGCCACCACCCATTTCTAATATTTCAAGGTAAGACTTACCTTGACGTTTTAATGACATCTCATGTTCTCGAGATCCACCAAATGTTAAATGGGTATGAGCATCTACTAATGCTGGGGACACTACCTTCCCACTAGCATCAATTGTCTCAGTCGCATCGTAGTCATCTGTATGTGTTCCAGCATATACAATTTTGCCATCTTTAATGACAACTGTACCATTTTTCACAACATTTAATTCATCTAATTCCTTACCCTTCAAAGGTTTATCTGTTGATCTCGGTAAAATTAATTCTGCTATATGATTAATTATTAAATCATTCATTACTTATCACCTGCTTTATCAATCATTGGAATATGAATACCTTTTTCTTTAGCTGTTTGAATAGCAATGTCATAGCCAGCATCAACATGTCGTGCAACACCCATACCTGGATCAGTCGTCAATACGCGTTCCAATCTTCTTTCAGCACGCTCTGATCCATCTGCTACGACAACCATACCCGCATGAAGTGAATATCCCATGCCAACACCGCCACCATGATGGAATGAAATCCATGAACCACCTGCAGCCGTGTTAATGAGTGCATTCAATACAGCCCAATCACCAACCGCGTCACTACCATCTTTCATACTTTCTGTTTCACGGTTAGGACTCGCAACTGAACCAGCATCTAAATGGTCTCGTCCAATAACAATTGGTGCTGAAATTTCACCGTCACGTACAAGACGATTTAAAGCTAAGCCCATTTTTGCTCTTTCTCCATAGCCTAACCAAGCAATACGTGATGGTAGTCCTTGATATGAAATTTTTTCTTCAGCTAAATCAAGCCATCTTAATAACTTTTCATTTTCTGGGAAAAGTTTACGCATTTCTTCATCCGCACGCTCGATATCTTTTGGATCACCACTCAATGCAGCAAAGCGGAATGGCCCCTTACCTTCACAGAATAATGGTCTAATGTAAGCTGGTACAAAGCCTGGGAAGTCAAAAGCATTTCTCACTCCGTTATTGAAGGCTACTTGACGAATATTGTTACCATAATCAAATGCTACAGCTCCACGTTTATGGAATTCAAGCATTAATTCAACATGCTTTGCCATTGAAGCTTGTGACAGTTCAACATATTTTTTCGGATCTTTTTCACGCAATACTTTCGCTTCTTCTACGGAGTATCCTTGTGGCACATATCCATTTAGCGGATCATGTGCACTTGTTTGGTCAGTAATAATGTCAATTTTAAATCCTTTTTCTAGAATCGCTTGATGGAGGTCTACAGCATTTCCAACTAACCCGATTGACAATCCTTCTCCACGTTCTTTCGCTTCTTCTGCTAATTTTAATGCTTCATCTAAATTAGCTGTTTTAATATCACAATATTTCGTAGCAATTCGCTTATCAACACGTGTTTCATCAACATCCACACAAATTGCTACCCCATGATTCATAGTAATTGCTAACGGTTGCGCACCACCCATACCACCTAAACCTGCTGTCAGTGTAACAGTGCCTGCTAAATCTCCATTAAAGTGTTGATTACCTAGCTCAGCAAATGTCTCATAAGTACCTTGCACAATACCTTGAGAACCAATATATATCCAACTACCGGCTGTCATCTGTCCATACATGATTAAACCTTTTTTATCTAATTCATTAAAATGATCCCAGTTTGCCCATTCAGGCACTAATACTGAATTTGAAATTAATACACGTGGCGCTTCTTCATGTGTTTTAAATACAGCAACTGGCTTTCCTGATTGTACTAACATTGTCTCATCTGATTCTAATTCGCGTAACGTTTTCTCTATTGCTTCAAAAGCTTCCCAATTACGAGCTGCTTTTCCAATACCACCATAAACAACTAAATCTTCTGGTCTTTCAGCAACTTCTGTGTCTAAATTGTTGTATAACATTCTAAGTACTGCTTCTTGTTCCCAACCTTTACACTCAATACTCAAACCTTTTTTTGCTTGAATTTTTCTCATAAAATTCGCTCCTGTTCTTTTTAGAAGTTAATTCCACTAAATTTAAAACGCTTACATTATTATCTTCAATATTCATTATAGTATGTTAAAATATAGCCAACAAATATAAATAAACTAATTATCCATAGCTTGAATCTATAAATAAAAGGAGCAAAAAACATGAAAATTATTCAGTTAGAATACTTCTTGGCTATCGTGAAATATAATAGTTTTACTAAAGCTGCACAATTTTTACATATTAGCCAGCCATCTTTAACTGCTACGATTAAAAAAATGGAAGCAGATTTAGGTTATGACTTATTTACACGTTCAACAAAAGACATCAAGATTACCGAAAAAGGAATACAGTTTTATCGTTATGCGAGCGAATTAGTTCAACAATATCGATCCACGATGGAAAAAATGTATGATTTAAGCGTTACATCAGAACCAAGGATAAAAATTGGGACTCTTGAATCTACGAATCAATGGATTGCGAATTTAATTCGAAAACACCATTCCGACTACCCTGAACAGCAATATCGTTTATATGAAATACATGACAAACATCAATCTATAGAGCAATTACTGAATTTTAATATTCATTTAGCTATAACAAATGAAAAAATAACCCACGAAGATATAAGATCCATTCCTTTATATGAGGAATCTTACATTTTATTAGCACCTAAAGAAACATTTAAAAATCAAAATTGGGTAGATGTTGAAAATTTGCCACTCATATTGCCAAACAAAAATTCTCAAGTGCGCAAACACTTAGATGACTATTTTAATAGAAGAAATATTCGTCCAAATGTCGTTGTAGAAACAGATCGATTCGAATCAGCAGTTGGATTTGTTCATCTTGGCTTAGGTTACGCTATCATTCCGAGATTTTATTACCAATCATTTCACACGTCCAATTTAGAATATAAAAAAATTCGTCCAAACTTATGCCGAAAAATTTATATCAATTATCATAAAAAGCGTAAACACTCCGAACAAGTACATACATTCGTACAACAATGCCAAGATTATTTATATGGACTTTTAGAGGCTCTTTAACTTAAGTTATTAGAGCCTCTTATGCAGTTGCTCAGTCAACTGTATACCTTTTGCCTTTAACTTAAGTTATTAGAGCCTCTTATGCAGCTGCTCAGTCAACTGTATACCTTTTGCCTTTAACTTAAGTTATTAGAGCCTCTTATGCAGCTGCTCAGTCAACTGTATACCTTTTGCCTTTAACTTAAGTTATTAGAGCCTCTTATGCAGTTGCTCAGTCAACTGTATAAAAATTAATGACGTCATTTCAAAAATCGATACAAAAATAATTTATTATAAAAATTCTAAGAAAGAAGTGAACCCGATGTTAAAATCTATTAATCATATATGCTTTTCAGTCAGAAATTTAAACGATTCAATACATTTTTATAGAGATATTTTACTTGGAAAATTGCTATTGACTGGTAAAAAACTGCTTATTTTAAGCTTGCAGGCCTATGGATTGCTTTAAATGAAGAAAAAGATATACCACGTAATGAAATCCACTTTTCATATACACATATAGCTTTCACTATAGATGACAGCGAATTTAAATATTGGCATCAGAGGTTAAAAGATAATAACGTGAATATCTTAGAAGGAAGAGTTAGAGATATTAGAGATAGACAATCAATTTACTTTACTGACCCTGATGGTCATAAGCTAGAATTACATACTGGCACACTTGAGAACAGATTAAATTATTATAAAAAGGCTAAACCACATATGACATTTTACAAATAAGGCGTCATTATAAAAAGGCCTCTTGAACTCCGTTAAAATTTTAATTAATTATTATATAATAAGAGAACTTTTCAAACAATACAGTTGTTATTTTTACTATCTCAACAAACATAAATAAGCAGTAAGATGACTACAACTTAAGAGTCTTCTTACTGCAATTATCTTTCAAATATATCAACGTTAATATAACTTCTATTACGAAATACTCACATTCTGCCCTGCAATGCAAATTTCGTCACATATAAATATTTTTAATTATTTTAAAAAATGATGCACTAAATTAGCAACGAGCTTCGCAGTTCTATTGTCAGCGTCATATGTTGGATTCATCTCAGCAATACTAACTGAAGACACCTTATCACTTGGAATAATACGTTTTGCCAATTCAAGAACAGTATGTGGATACAAACCTAACACTGCCGGCGCACTTACCCCAGGCGCAAATGCACTATCAATGACATCCATACAAATCGTAAACATAATGACATCATGTTCATGTATAAAACGCTCAATCATATCTTTGATTGTTGGTGATACGTGACTCAATAATTCATCTGCAAAGACATAATCAATCTTTTTCTCTTTAGCATAATCAAATAAACTTTGCGTATTCCCACCTTGAGCAATACCAAGCACTAAATAACCTGTGTTTTCATCTTCTTCTAAAATTTGTCTAAAGCTCGTTCCAGATGTAGATTGTTGTTCAGCACGTGTATCAAAATGCGCATCAATATTTATCACACCAATAGATTGTGTTGGATAGACTTTACGCGTTGCTAAATATTGAGCATACGCAATATCATGTCCACCACCTAATAAAAACGTTTGTCTATGATTAACAATTGACTTCGCTGCAAGTGTTGCAAATTCTTTTTGAGTATCAATTAATTCCTCATGATCATGATAAACATTTCCGTAATCGACTAAAGTTTCACATTGATTCAAATCCGGCAAACCTGCAAATGCTTGTTTAATCGCATCTGGTCCTTCTTTTGCACCAATGCGCCCCTTGTTTAAAGCAACACCTTTGTCAACAGCATAGCCTAATATACCAACCCCTGATGGTGTACTACTTTTTTCCAATTTCGACAAATCTTCAAATGTCACTGTTTGAAAATGCCTGAATTTTTTCGGGTCTGTTTCACTATCTAACCTTCCAGTCCATAAATTTGGTTCACCTTGCTTGTACACAGCATTTCCCCCTCTTATTTATGTGGCTTTTTAACAATTAAAGTATAACGTACTACAAATTTTGAATTCAATTCATAATTAAAAAGTACTTATCTATATACCTTTTACCCCTATTTTCTATTCACTAACGAACACGAAAGCGATTTATGTTAATAAAATACGTCAAGACTATTACATTTTCATTAATATTAGCACAGACAATTTAACTCACGGCTTGTAATATGTATAATTGTTACAAAATGATATTTTGCTTGTTACCTAATGGAGGTTACATATAATGAAAAACAATAAAATTTCTGGTTTTCAATGGGCAATGACGATCTTCGTCTTTTTCGTTATTACAATGGCGTTATCCATTATGCTTAGAGATTTCCAGTCTGTCATTGGTGTCAAACACTTTATATTTGAAGTTACAGATCTAGCACCATTAATTGCTGCAATCATTTGTATACTCGTTTTCAAATATAAAAAGATCCAACTTGCAGGTTTAAAATTCTCAATCAGCCTGAAAGTAATTGAACGTCTACTGCTAGCTTTAATTTTACCTTTAATTATTCTAATTATTGGTATGTACAGCTTTAATACATTTGCAGATAGCTTTATTTTATTACAATCAACAGGCTTATCAGTACCTATTACACATATTCTGATTGGACATATTCTAATGGCGTTCGTAGTAGAATTCGGATTCCGTTCATACTTACAAAATATTGTTGAAACGAAAATGAATACGTTCTTTGCAAGCATAGTTGTTGGTTTAATGTACTCTGTATTTTCAGCAAATACAACTTACGATACAGAATTTGCAGCTTATAATTTCCTTTACACATTCTCATTCTCAATGATTCTAGGTGAGTTAATTAGAGCTACAAAAGGACGTACGATCTACATCGCAACAACATTTCATGCTTCAATGACATTTGGCCTTATTTTCTTATTTAGCGAAGAAATCGGTGATTTATTTTCAATTAAGGTCATTGCTATTTCAACAGCAATTGTAGCGGTTGGCTATATTGGTTTAAGCTTAATTATTCGAGGTATTGCTTATTTAACAACTAGACGAAACCTTGAAGAACTTGAGCCTAATAATTATTTAGACCATGTCAATGACGATGAAGAAACTAATCATACTGAGGCTGAAAAATCTTCTTCAAATATTAAAGATGCTGAAAAAACAGGTGTAGCTACTGCATCAACGGTCGGTATTGCTAAAAATGATACTGAAAATACTGTGGCTGACGAACCAAGCATTCATGAAGGTACTGAAAAAACAGAATCTCAACATCACATAGATAATCAAACTGAATCTAATCATGATGAAGATCATGACATCACTTCGAAGTCAGTAGAATCAGCAGAATCAGTTAAACATGCACCACAAAGTGACGATTTAACAAACGATTCAAATGAAGATGAAACAGAGCAATCATTAAAAGAACCTGCGACCTATAAAGAAGACAGACGTTCATCAGTTGTAATCGATGCAGAAAAACATATCGAAAAAACTGAAGAACAATCTTCAGATAAAAACAAATAATAACAAAGCGCTTGCTAGTACCTCTTAAAAAGATGATGCTAGCAAGCGCTTTTCTATACTATATATTATTTTTCTAAAATTTTAACGCCCTCTTGAGTACCTACAATAACTTGATCTGCCATATCTAAGAAGTAGCCTGTCTCAAACACACCTGTCAGATGAATTAAATACTCATGGAACTTATATGGGTCAATTCCTTTTGGTAACTTACAATCTAAAATATAATTGCCATTATCAGTTATAAATGCGACATCTTCGTTTACACGGCGTTCTACTTTTATATCAGCGTATGATTCAATTTTACGTAATATGTGATACCAGTTAAATTTATCCACCTCTACTGGTAACTTAAACGTCTCACCTAAGTATTGAACCATTTTCGTTTCATCGACAACCACAACAAAACGTGATGCCATTTCATCTATCACTTTCTCTCTGAACAGCGCACCACCACCACCTTTAATTATATTTAAAGATGGATCTACTTCATCAGCACCATCAATTGCTAAGTCGATATGATCAACATCATTGATTTCGCATATTTTAATACCTAGTTCTTTTGCTAAAAATGCAATTTTATTAGAAGTGCATACACCTGTAATATTGTAACCACGTTCTTTAATTAGTTGCGCCATTTGAGGTAAGAGTAATTCCATTGTACTTCCTGTACCAATTCCCAGCGTCATGTCACCATTGATTTGACTTAAAACATCATTTAATGTCATTAACTTGAGTGCTTTGACATCTTTCATGAAGGTAGCCTCCCATATTTATGTAATCTATTCAATTCATATTTTACATGACTCGTATAAATTAACATACCCTTATTTCTAACATTTTTTTAAACATATCAATCAGAATTTACAATTCTAAAAATTTTTTATAGTACAATATACTTTAACTTAACGTTAAGGAGAATGATATGATATCAATTCACGCAATTTCGACAGGAAAAATCCAAGATTTGCCTTATAGCTCGAAAAGACCGATGCGCTCTGCTTTAGATAAAACTAAGATTTCACAAACAACATGGTTATCTTCAACTGGTTTCACTGGTGATGAACAGGCTTATAAAGATCATGGTGGGCCACATAAAGCAGTTTGTGGGTTTAGTAAACATAACTATGCACTGTATCAAGATGATTTACCTTCACTACCTACTCATGCGATGTTTGGAGAGAATTTAACATTTGATTATTTAGACGAATCTGATGTTTACTTTGGTAATCAATATCGTTTAGGTGAAGCGTTAATTGAGGTTTCTGAAATTAGAGAACCATGCTGGAAAATTCAAGCAAAATATAATATTCCTGATTTAGTGAAGCGCATGTCTACATCTGGTAAAACAGGTTTCTATTTCCGGGTATTAAAACAAGGCTATGTATCTCCAAATGATCAGCTTTACTTAATACAAGAAGCACCAATCGAACATCGTTTATCTGTACAACAGCTTAATGACCTTTATTATAATGATAGACAAAATCAAGATATGTTACGATATGCACTAAACAATCCATTTCTGTCACCAACAAGACGCGATAAACTTCAAAAAATGTATAACAGAACATTGAAATAATTACCTTTCATTATAAATGTTAAATGAACTTTTCAAAACAAAAAGGAATCAACTTACACATCGTTTGTATAATAGTCTTATCTATAACTACTGATGCTATTGATTCCTTTTTTATGTTATATATTTTCTTTATTTCAAACTGTATATTAATGATGTCACTTCATTTGATACGATTCTTGATAACCTATTCAAAATTCCGCCAAATAACATAAATATTATATAAATGCCGATACTTTTAATCATTTTCTACTTTTTCTTCGATACGGAAACTTGTTTTCGAATTGAACACTTCACCAGCTTTTAAAATTGACGGTGCTTTTTCACCATATAAATTAATATCATTTGGTAAAAATTGTGTTTCTAATGTAAAGCCAGAATGTGGTTTATAAATATTAAATGGACTATCCCACTCATCAGGCTGATTAAAAGTAAAGAATACAACATGAGGCATATCTGTATCGACCTCTAACATAAATTCATGATTTTCAACATACATTTTATGTTCACCAACTGTAAATGGGTGATCTAGACCACCAAAACGTGTCATTTGTTGGCTTAATTGCGCATGTTGTGATGTAAAAATATCACTCAATTTTATCTTGTTATCTTCAAACACTTCATGTAAATCTAGAATATCACCTGTAACAATATTTCGCTCATCTAATACATACATATCTAATTGATTACTTGAAATGCGATGATTATCAACGACATTATTATCTCGATTCAAATTGAAGTACACATGATTCGTAGGACTAAACAATGTGTCTTCTGATGCAACTGCTTCGTATTCAATCGACCATTGGTGATCCGCATCATAAATATGTGTAATCGTCACATCGATATCACCTGGGAAATGATCATCAGCTGATTTCAACACCGTTTTAAATATCACTTTAATTTGAGCAATTTCATTTCTAATTTCATAATCAAATAACTTATTGTCCAAACCATGACATCCACCATGTAAATGATGTTCGCCGTTGTTTTTTTCTAACTGATATTCTTTACCTTGCAACTTAAATTTAGCATTATCAATTCTACCGCTATATCTTCCTATAGAAGCACCAAATTTAAAAGGATTACTATGATAAAATTCATCCGCTTCAACAACATTTCCAAGAACAATATTATTATCATGATATTTCCAAGACACTACTCTTGCTCCATAATTCGTAAAAATAATTTTAGTTTCATCATTATCAATTTTGATTAAATCTACACCTTGTCTTTGGTGCTCAACTTCAACTATCATTTTTACTTCTCCCTTCTAACCACAAGTGTTCAAGCTCTGCTGGGCAGCAACATTACTAAAACACCTACAATACAAATGATTGCACCGATAACATCATATTTATCTGGCATTTGTTTATCTACGACCATCGCAAAAATCAAACTCATGATGATAAATACGCCACCATATGCTGCATATACTCTTCCGAATGATGGAAATGATTGAAATGTCGCAATGACACCATATAACATGAGTATCACACCGCCTATTAGCCCAACAAGTGAAGACTGTCCTTCCCTAAGCCACAGCCAAATCAGGTATCCCCCACCTATTTCACATAAGCCAGCTAATATAAATATAAAAATCGGATATAACATGAAATCACTCCATCACACATTTGCTACCAATAATCTATCGGCTACATATCATTTGTTTACATTTCTTCTTACTTCACATTCCCATTTTAAAAAGTTCGTTTTCACATTCATATTGTACACTTTTTTAGACATTATTCTATAGCTAAATATAAAAAAATAAGAGTAACACGCTTTCATCATCATTTTATATGATAAATGTGTGTCACTCTCATCAATTTTATTTTTTAAATACACGTTTCATTGAATTAAATAAGCCACGTTCAAATGTAAGTACTGAATCTTTATATGTTTTAATTGCAATCCATATCAAGACAGCTACCATTACAATTGAGATTAATGAACTTAAGATGACTTCATGTAATTGAAGCCCTGAAGTTTGAGCGCGTACAACTAATTGAAATGGCGCCAAAAACGGAATATAACTTGTGATTAAAGCAAGTCGCCCATCAGGATTATTTATCGTGAATATGGCGATATAAAATGCAATCATACCAAGTAATGTCAGTGGCATCAAAGATTGATTTAAATCTTCTATTCTAGATGTTAATGATCCGAGAATGGCTGCAAGTAATACATACGCCATAATTCCAACAATACTACTTATAATTCCGACAATAATAATTTGCCAAGACAATTGATTCATTTCCACGTTAAAACCTTGTAGCAAGTCTTTTAAGTCAAAGGCAAAAATGCATATGACTGCCATCAATACAATTAAAATAATCTGAGTCACGGCAACTGCTATAATGCCTAAAATTTTAGCAAAAATATGTTGGATTGGTGAAATACTTGTAATAATCATTTCAATGACACGCGATGTTTTCTCACTAGCAATTTCCATAGCTATTTGAGATGCATAATTTAAAACAATAAAGAACATTAGAAAGATAATGCCATAAGCTAAAGCATAGTTAAAAATCTTTTGTCCTTCTGATACTTTATCGACTTCATCATTAGAAATCACCTTATTATCAACTTTACTTTGTGCTTGTAATTTTTGTAAGTCTTCTTTGTTGATATTTAATTCCCCGGCTACCATATTTGTTTGAATAGCTGTAAGTAGTGCTTGTACTTTTTGTGAATCTTCATGACTTACTCGCTTCTCACTAATGATTGTCCCTTGCAACGTGCGATTTTGATTCACCTTGATAATATAAGCTTTATCAAGTTTATGTTTTTTTACTTCTTTTTCAGCATCTTCTATAGAAACTTTAGTAAACTTAGCATCACTATGAAATGTATTCGCCTGTTGCTTGAAAACCTTATAGATTTGTTCATTCGGTGCTGCTACACCAATTTTATCTGGACCATCATCAAACATGTTAATAATCTTATCAATGTTAGATAGGCCAATCATTAAGGCAGCAATGATAATCATAAAAATTACAAATGATTTAGCTTTAATTTTTTTGATATATGTCAAAGTAAATGTCGCCCAAAACTTATGCATCCTTGCCACCAACCTTCTCAATGAATATATCTTGTAATGATGGTTCTACAACTTGGAATCGTTTAACATAACCTTGATGTGCTACAACTTGATAAATATCTTTGGATACGTCTTCATTCTCAATCGTCAACTGAAGACCTTGCTTCATGTTTTCACTATGAATGATGCCTCTAATGTGTGTTAAATCTGGTAGTGTTGTTTCTGACTCAATGACAACTTTCTTGTTACCATTAGATGCACGTACATGATTGATATCACCAGAAACAACAAGTTGACCTTTATCTAAAATACAAACATCATCACATAATTCTTCAACATGTTCCATACGGTGAGAACTATAAACGATTGTACTGCCCCAATCATTTAAGTCTTTAACTGCTTCTTTTAATAACTCAACATTAACTGGGTCTAGACCACTGAAAGGCTCATCTAATATTAGTAATTCTGGTTTATGTAACATACTTGCTAACAGCTGAATTTTTTGTTGATTCCCTTTTGATAGACTATCAATTCGTTTTTTACGGTTTTCAGTAATATCAAAACGCTCAAGCCAATACGATATTTGCTGTTGTATTTCTGTTTTTGACATTCCCTTTAAAGTTGCCAAATATTTCAATTCTTCTTCAACTGTCAATTTCCCATGTAAACCGCGTTCTTCCGGTAAATAACCAATACGATTGTACATTGTTTTATCTAGTTTTTTACCGTTATACGTAATGTGTCCTTCAGTTGGTTCACTTAAGCCTAAAATCATACGAAATGTCGTTGTTTTACCTGCACCATTTCTTCCTAGAAAACCTAACATTTTGCCTGATTCTAACTCTAATGACATATCATTTACTGCCGTCATCTTACCAAAACGTTTCGTAACATGCTCAATTACAAGTCCCATCTTTTGCCTCCTAAAACAATATGTATTTATCTTAATATAACATTTCTATTCTCTATAAATACAATATTTTTAAAGTGAATTTATTTTTAAAATTTCTGAAATTGAAATATTTAAATAGTATCTTCTTTGCATGTTAAGTATCATGAGCGTTAGATATGCTTTTTTCCATGCCTTTATTGCCTTATTGGTAAAAAAAATATCCCAGCAACAATCTGCTGAGATATCTATATCATTACAATTGATTATCTGTTTCTTCCGGTGTTTTCGGTGTTTCAGATGTCCCCGCTTTTTTCGGTGTTTCAGATGTCACTGATTGATTTTTAATTGAAGATGGGTATTTTGGGCTTTCGCCATATTTATTTGCCGGCTTACTGTCAAAGCATAGGAATACTATCATAACAATTGTTAGGCCTAAATAAACAAAATAAAGAAGTACTAACAAAATATTAAGACCCATCGGCATTAAGGTAAAATCACTGTCATAATAACTATCGATAATCTGTAATACTATATAAAATATAATACTGAATACTGTCATAATCATTGGAAATAACATTGTTCTTGATATATCGTGAAATCTTCGAACGCACAACGCTAAATTTGGAATAAACGTTGCCAAACTATAGACAAAAGTATACACAGATGTAAGGATAATCATCAATATACTCATAACTATTAATGCTTCGTTATCTGCCGCTATAGAAATAAAGAATATAAATAGGCTTATTATTAGCACACACACAGCTGGAACCATAAGTATTAAATGCCACAACATCATATACCAATATTCACTACGTCTTGATCTCCCCTTAAAATTAACATAATTTTTCCAAAATAATACGAATGATTTCATAAAACCTACTTGAGGTAATTGTTCCATTGTAATCTCCCTTTCGTTAATCATATTTATATTTTTAATTATTATTACCGTTATAATTTACAAGATTCATTATCAAGCCACTTCATTTCAATCGTCATTCACTTTGGAAA
Organism: Staphylococcus sp. FSL W8-0305; assembly: GCF_037966415.1. Lineage (NCBI taxonomy): Bacteria > Bacillati > Bacillota > Bacilli > Caryophanales > Staphylococcaceae > Staphylococcus > Staphylococcus sp. FSL W8-0305. The sequence goes on along the minus strand of NZ_CP150198.1, from coordinate 2,435,951 downwards.
ATGAAGTTTATATTTCATCACTAGTTAAATGAAAACCCGCTACAAGTACGCATCTATATGGAGACTCATTTGAAAGTCAATGCTTCGTTAACTATACTAAAAATATGTCACACTGCAATGTTCATGTTTAAAAGAGTCTCAATCTCTGCAAATAAAATATTCCATAACAAAGTATATACTTTACATTTTTATAATTCTTAACAATACTATTTTATCAAACATTTACTACAATAAAAATATCTTTTTCATTTTTATTTAAATTAATCATATAATTGCGAGGAGAATATTATGGATTTCGTTAATAATGATACAAGACAAATTGCTAAAAACTTATTAGGTGTCAAAGTGATTTATCAGGATACCACTCAAACGTATACAGGCTACATCGTGGAAACGGAAGCATACTTAGGTTTGAATGATCGTGCGGCTCATGGCTATGGTGGTAAAATAACACCTAAAGTTACGTCATTATATAAACGTGGTGGTACAATTTATGCACATGTCATGCATACGCATTTACTCATTAATTTTGTAACAAAATCTGAAGGTATACCTGAAGGCGTACTTATCCGCGCAATTGAACCAGAAGACGGTTTATCCGCTATGTTCCGTAACAGAGGTAAGAAAGGCTACGAGGTAACGAATGGTCCAGGAAAATGGACTAAGGCATTTAACATTCCACGGGCTATCGATGGCGCTACGTTAAATGACTGTAGATTGTCTATTGATACTAAGAATCGTAAATATCCTAAAGATATTATTGCTAGTCCACGAATCGGTATTCCAAATAAAGGTGATTGGACACATAAATCTTTACGTTACACAGTGAAAGGTAATCCATTTGTGTCTCGCATGCGTAAATCAGATTGTATGTTTCCCGAAGATACTTGGAAATAAATGTCATCTTTCATTGATTACTATCATGAAAATGAAATCTATCTCCTTATAAGTCAATCAATCAGCCGTCAACATGCGGATGGGGTGATTGTTTTTCTTTGTGTCCATCATATTTTTTGATTCATCTCCTCTTTTTGAACTTGTTCTTAATTTTAAAATATAACAATAGAATTATTTATAATTATTAAATTTAGATGTATTAATATTATTGATATTATTTTCAAAAACTAGAAATATTGATTTATTGCATGTATAATGTTAAAAGTGCCCTTTTATAACGCTTACATATAAAAGCTTATTTAGGGAGAGGGATATTCAACAAGGGGGATTTGAAAATGATAGAACTTAATGCAATTACAACATTATGTTTAGCCTGTATACTTTACTTACTTGGTAAAGCTATCGTTAATCACGTTAATTTTTTAAAACGCATTTGTATACCAGCACCAGTGATTGGTGGCTTAATCTTTGCTATTTTAGTTGCGGCTTTGGATTCATTTGGCATGGTCAAGATTAAATTAGATGCTTCATTCATTCAAGATTTCTTCATGTTAGCATTCTTTACGACAATCGGTCTTGGTGCATCATTGAAATTATTTAAATTAGGTGGCAAAGTCTTGCTATTATACTTTATGTTTTGTGCTATCATTTCAGTCATTCAAAACATAGTTGGTGTATCACTAGCAAAAGTATTAAATATTAAACCGTTACTAGGATTAACAGCTGGTTCTATGTCTATGGAAGGTGGTCACGGTAATGCTGCCGCTTATGGTAAGACAATCCAAGATTTAGGCATTGACTCAGCATTGACAGCAGCACTTGCGGCTGCAACTTTAGGTCTTGTATTTGGAGGGCTTATCGGCGGACCAGTTGTAAAATTTTTAATCAAACGTTATAACTTAAAGCCTCAACATAGTGACGATACATTTAAAGATTATAGCCAAGTTGCATATAACGAACATTTACATAGTAAATTTAATGCCACTGAAGTATTCTTCATTCAATTTACAATCGTTGTATTCTGTATGGCAGTTGGAAGTTATTTCAGTCATTTATTTACAGCTCAAACAGGGATTAATGTTCCAATTTACGTTGGCTCATTATTTGTAGCGGTTATTGTCCGAAATATCTCTGAAAGTTTTAATTTTAATATTGTAGATTTAAAAATTACTAATCAAATTGGCGATGTCGCATTAGGTATTTTCTTATCTCTTGCGCTAATGAGCATTCAATTAATCGAAATTTATAAACTTGCTATACCTCTTATTATTATCGTTTTAGTTCAAGTTGTCGTTATGATTTTATTTGCTGTTTTAATTTTATTTAGAGGTTTAGGAAAAGATTATGATGCTGCAGTAATGGTAGGTGGTTTTATCGGGCATGGGCTTGGTGCAACGCCAAATGCCATGGCAAATTTAGATGTTATTACTAAAAAATATGGAAACTCACCTAAAGCATATTTAGTTGTACCTATTGTTGGTGCATTCTTAATCGATTTAATTGGTGTTATAGTCATTATGGGATTCATTCAATGGTTTAGTTAAACACCAAACTCATAAATAAAAGAGGAGGCCTTCGCCTCCTCTTTTATTTATCCTCGATGTATATTCAAGCTACGTTGTTCTATCCATGACAATATTTCCGGACTAAATACGATTTGTTTTTGTGTTAAGTCGTCAATATTTTTAGCATCTAACATCGTCATTATTGATTTCATGTGTTCAATAAATGATTCTACATAAGCTACTGTATGTGCAATGCCATTATTTTCAACTTGATTTAAAAACGGACGTGACATACCAGTTGCCTTTGCACCAAGTGCTAAACTTTTAATTGCATCGAGTGGTGTACGTAAACCACCACTCGCGAAAACTGAAATTTCGCTTTGATAAGCCGTTGTTTCAAGTAATGACTCAACTGTAGACTGTCCCCATGATGATAAGTAATCCATATCTTTATTTGCACGACGTTCATTTTCAATATCTACAAAGTTAGTACCACCTTTGCCACTAACATCGACATACTTAACGCCTATTTGTTGTAAGTCATGCATTAATTCTTTGCTCATACCAAATCCAACTTCTTTTATAATGACTGGAACAGATACTCGTGATACAATCGACGCTATATTATCTAACCAAGTCACAAATTCACGATTCCCTTCAGGCATAACTAATTCTTGAGGAGAATTAACATGGATTTGTAACGCTTGTGCCTCAAGTAATTCAACTGCTTCCAAAGCCTTTTCTACTGGTACGTCCGCACCAACATTGCTAAAAATCATGCCTTCAGGATTCATTTTTCGCGCAATCGTAAATGTCTCAGCCATGCGTGGATTTCTCAATGCTGCATGTGTTGATCCAACTGCCATCGCTAAGCCAGTTTCTCTTGCAACTACAGCTAGCTTTTCATTGATGTTTTTCGTCCACTCGCTACCACCCGTCATTGCATTAATATAAACCGGATATGTCATCGTTAAGTCAGGTGTCTGTGATGTCAAATCGATATCATTTACATTAATTGATGGGATAGAATGATGCACAAAACGCATCTTATCAAAATCTGAATGCATTGCGTCAGATTGGGCCATTGCTATTTCAACATGTTCATTTTTTCTCTGTTCTCTTTGAAAATCACTCATGATTAAACCTACCTTTTCGTCATTTCTAATTTAAAACCATTTTTTACGTCTGAAAAAGATGATTAATACGACAGCTATAACAAACATTACAGCTAAGCAAATATAATATCCATAATGTAAATGTAATGCCGGCATATTTACAAAGTTCATACCATAAATCCCAGCTATGAATGTTAACGGTGAAAATATAACTGATACTAATGTTAATACTTGCATAATACTATTCATTCTAAATGACGTGTATGACTCAAAATTTTCTCGTATTTCATTTGTCATTTCTTGTGCAGTACGAATGATATTACGTTGCTTAATCAAGTGGTCATCGATATGTTGAATGTATAGCGAATGTTTATTATCTATAATCAAATCACCATTTTGTTTCATTGTATCAATTAGCTCCTGCATAGGAAACAGTACACGTTTTACTTTAATCAAATCCGAACGTAACTTAAAGACACTATCCATGACCATTTTATTAAAGCGATCATCTACATGGCGGTCTTCAAAATGATAAACACTATCTTCAAGTGCATATACAAAGTTGAAATATTTATCAACCATCATATCTAAAATTAATATGACGACATCTGCACAATCTAATTCTGCATCTAATGTATTCATATACTTATAGACTACTTTATTTAATGATTCCAACGTTTGATGATGATATGTTACTAATACATTGTCTTGTATAAAAATATTTAGTGCTATTGGTGAATAGTTTGACCCCATAATACTATGGAATACTAAGTATTGATAATCTTTATAAGATTTATATTTAGCTCGTGGCATACCGTTAATTGCATCATCCACTTCTAAATCATTAAAACTAAAATGTGCTTTAAACCATTCATTTTCTTGTTCATTCGGTTCATCAAAATCATACCAAACAATAGTCGCATCTTTTGGTATCTCTTTGATATCATCAACTACTTTAAACGGTTCGTATGTAGTTTGATACCGTATCGTTAAAGCCATCGATACTCCCCCTAAATAACGAATTCTCTATTATTTTATCATGAATTAAATAACGTGTATGTCTTAATTTATTTTAGTATGATAGTCACTAAGGAGATGGTTATTATCACACAACTTTTTACACATACTCAAACCGTAACATCTGAATTCATCGACCATAACAATCATATGCATGATGCAAATTATAATATCATTTTTAGTGACGTCGTGAATCGTTTTAATTACAGCCACGGTCTTTCTTTAAAAGAACGAGAAAATTTAGCATATACGCTATTTACACTAGAAGAACATACGACATACCTCTCAGAATTGTCTCTTGGCGATGTATTTACTGTTACTTTATATATTTATGATTACGATTATAAGCGGTTGCATTTATTTTTAACATTAACTAAAGAAGATGGGACACTAGCATCAACAAATGAAGTAATGATGATGGGAATTAATCAGCACACACGTCGTTCTGATGCTTTTCCTGAATCATTTTCAACACAAATAGCACACTATTATAAAAATCAACCAACTATCACTTGGCCTGAACAATTAGGACATAAAATAGCAATTCCACACAAAGGAGCATTAAAATGACAGATGCATTACAACAAAAGATTCATATCGAACTACTAGATTTATTAGATGATGTTAAGTTTGAATTAACAGAATTAAATGCACAAAAAGGGTTATACATTAACGGACCAGCAAATCAGTTACTTAAGCGTGGCGTGCATATGGCTTATGTTCAAGGACAAAAGCAAGCTATCGATAATATTATGACTATTGTGGAACAACAGCTTGAAGATCAACATTTCCTAGAACATTATGATAAATTTCAAAATGAGGTTGCTCATCGCAATTATGATAAAACAGCTAACTTTGCAGAACTTAGTGATATTCCACGTCAATTCGATAATTTTTTAGATCAATTTTATCAAATTAAAGGGCAATACTTTATCATCACACATATCAATACACTTATTGGTGATTTTCACTCAGAAGCTCATTAACAATTAGTCTATATAATCCTTGCTATATTTTCAAAAACAAAACCCAGTTGCGTTTTCATGTTAAATATCTTCTACCATGAAATCGTAACTGGGTCATTTATATGTTATTAGTTGTTTTGTGTTACATCCTCATCTATCGATTTGGCAATTTGTTTAATAGCTTTATGTGATTGTCTAATTGGATAAATTGGAAAATCATGTACCATCTTAGGATAATCATAAAACTCAATGTATTGATGATGTTGCAACATCATTTGTTCGAACAGCTTCATATCAGGATGTGTCATTTCACGTCCACCACCAAACATATAAACTGGTGGTAATCCTTCTATTGTGCCATTAATTGGTGATATGCGCTTATCTGTTAATGGTAGGCCATTCGCCCATTTTTTCATAATCTCATTGACACCAAACTGACTTAGAACCGCATCTTGTTCGATTAAAGCATCCGAAATATCTTTATTAGATAGTGTTGCATCTAAAATTGGTGAGATTAAATACAATTTATTCGGTAATGGCTGTTGATTGTCTAAAAGAGATTGTACAAAGGATAATGCCAGTGCACCACCTGAACCATCACCCATGACTACGACATTTTGATGGCCTACTTCAGATACTAATTGATCATAAACACGTTGTATCGCTTGGAAAGTGTCGTCAATATGAAACTCTGGTGTCTTTGGATAGATAGGCAGTACAACCTCATATAATGTACTTAAAGTGATTTTATCCAACAATCTCCAATGGAACGGTGATGGTTGTAGTGCATTGAATCCACCGTGAATATATAAAATTTTCTTATCAATTTGATGTCTGAAATTAAAGCGAAAGACTTGCATATCATCCAATGATAATTTTTCTAAATTTGCTTTAACATTTAATGTTGAAGGCTGCTTATGTTTTTTTCTATTTTCAATTTCTCTTTTATAAAAAAATCTTTCAACATCTTGATCATTTTTAAACATAATCGAGCGATTGTGAAGCAAATATTTATTGACAACGCTATTCATAACACGGTTTCTAATCAATGTCTTAACCTACCTTTATATATTTTATGTATCCAATGATTGTCTATCCCCTACATTCTTTGCCAAAAAAAGTATATAATGTAGAAGATATTTTCTTTTTCACTTTCAAATTTAAGACTACAATTGAACAGTGATTTTTCATCATTATAACAGACAACTAGACATATTGATAAGTAAAGAAAAGAACTTTATACGGAGGTGCCTTGTATGACAAATCCAAATCAACGATTAGAACCATTTGATGAGACATTTCAACAACCGAATATTCATCGTGGTAAGCGATATGGTAAGAAAAAACGTTCATTGGTAAGCATGATTATTCAAATCATTGTTGTTATATTAACCGCAATCGCTGGATACAGCATGTGGAAACAACCCATTTTTAATATTGTCTTCACCAAAGAATCTGTAAATTTTGATGGCATTAAAAATTTTAACGAGACAATTGGAAAAATGCATCAATTAAATATTAATTTGGGTAATATCAATGATTTACAACAAGGAATCGATCGCTTAATTTTAGTCTTTAACGGTTTCTTTATTTTATGTATCGTTAGCCTAGTCATAACAATACTGACAATTGTATTTAATCGCACAGTTCTAAAAGTAGTAAATATTTTAGTGTTAACAATTATGTTAGTCATTACATTGTATTTCAGTTATATTATTAAAGCACTCGCACAAGAAATTGCAGATGCTTTAAAAAAATATTATTTAAATGTACCACCAGATCAAGTGATTACAGAAGCTGACGCTATTCATAACGGCATCATTTTACTGGGCTGTAGCATTGGTTTACTTGTTATAAGCTTATTCTTCCGTAATCGCATGCCTCGATTAAAATAATGTTATATAGTAGGGATTGGGACAGAAATGTTATTTTCACAAAATTCATTTCGTTGACCCACTTCCTGCTTTTTCTTTATTAATGACCTACTACATCAATGCCAAATTTTAATATAATTTCTCTAATATTCTACAAATCAACAAATAAAAAAGTATCGATAACCATATATTGGCACCGATACTTTAAAAATCATGTCCCCACAACATAATTTTTGATTAGTCACACTTCAATTAACTTATTTTATTTATTCATGATTGATACTATTATCTGCATCTATCTTTTGAGCCGTAGCTTTTGCTTTTTTGTTACTTTGTAAAAATAAGCATAAAATTAAAGCGATGATGCTAAATATCGTTGCAACTATAAATGCATCATTAATCCCTTCAACTGTTGCTAGTTTATTTACAAATTGTAATAGCACTTTCATTGCGCCTTCTTGACCACCATATTGCGATGCTAATTCACGCATATGATCTTGTACAACAGGATTCGTTTTATCTAACTCTTCCCCAAAAGCTGATAAATGTTGTGTAGTTTGCGTTGTCATTACAGTAACCAAGATTGCTGTTCCTATAGAACCAGCTAGTTGACGCATCGTATTTAAGAAGGCATTACCATGGGATGCCAGTCGTCCCGGCAACGCATTAATAGCTGCTGTTACCATTGGCATCATAATAAATGCCATACCAAATGAACGTAGTACATAGATGCCCATGATTGTCATATATGGCGTATCCATATTCAATTTAGTTAATTCCCATGTTGCATAAGTCATGACAGCAATACCAAAAATGGCTAAAGGTTTTAAACCAATCGTGTCTAACAACTTACCAGCAAATGGTCCTAGTAGACCCATAATTAGAGAACCAGGTAATAATAACAATCCAGAATCTAATGCTGAGAAACCACGTAAATTTTGTAAGTAAATTGGTAATAAAATCATACCACCATACAAGCTCAACATTACAACCATATTAATTACTGTTGTTAGTGTAAATGTTGGAAATTTCAATACTTCTAAATTCAACATTGGTGCTTTCATTCTTAATTCTCTTATTACAAATAGAATAATAAAGATAATACCAATCGCAAACATTGTTTCTATCTCAACAGAACCCCAGCCTTTGTTCCCCGCTTCTGAAAAGCCGTATAACAAAGCACCAAAACCAATCGTACTAAAAATGATGCCTGGGATATCAGCTTTAGGGTTTGTTGTATATTGATATAACTTAAACCATACAAAACCAACTAAGATTGCAAGAATACCGATAATGAACATACCGTAAAACATCACATTCCAGTGGTAATTTTGTACAATATAACCTGATAATGTTGGACCGATTGCAGGTGCTAAAATCATTGCGATACCCATTGTACCCATGGCAGCACCACGTTTTTCAGGTGGATAAATTGTAATAATAACAATTGAACCTAATGGCATTAGTACACCTGCACCAATGGCTTGTAATACACGTCCAACCATCATGATTGGAAAATTCATTGAAATCGCACATATTAATGAACCAATTGTAAAGAGTACTAACGCAACTAAAAATAATTTTCGATATGAATATTTATTAAATAGATACGCCGTAATTGGTATTAAAATACCGTTTACTAACATGAATCCCGTCATCAACCATTGCCCTGTTGACGCAGAAATATTAAATTCCGTATTAATTTTTGGCAAAGCAACATTTAATAATGTTTGGTTTAAAATCGCAATAAACATACCGAATAATAATGCTGCTAATATTTTACCGCGTGAAACACCTTCACCAAAAATAAAGTTTTTATGTTCTTTTTTAATTTTCTCATTTACTTTATATTCTTCTGAGTTAGGATTTTTAGCAGCATATACTTCTTCATCAGATTCATTATTATCAGTGAATGATGCTTGATCTTGTTCAGACCCCTCTGTCTGTTTGTTTAGACTAACTTGATTCTGATTGTCTTTATTGTCAATACGTGCCTCTTCACGCGCCGTATGTTGTGACGATTGATCAGTTGTTCTGTCTAAATCACTTGCTTTAAATTTAGATTGATTTGATTGACGTGTCGCAAAATGTTGTTCCTTTTGTTGGCGTTTTGCTTTTCTTCTTGATCTTATTAATAATAAATTGATAACACCAACAATAATGAGCGCTAAAACAATGTAGCTAATAATGAAGGTCGTAGTCATTTAATGACCCCCTTAATTTTTATGGATTTTTACTTCAGCGTTCATTCCAGGAACAACTTGTTTAGACGGTTCTGAATCTAACGTAATTTTAACAGGTATAACTTGAGATACTTTAGTATAGTTACCATCACTATTTGATGATGGCATTAATGAAAAACTAGCAGCAGTAGCTTTTCCAATACTATCAACTTTACCTTTAACAGAAGCTTTTTGACCGTCAATAGTCACATCAACATCTTTACCAACTTCAACATCTTTAATATCTTTTTCGTCAATATTTGCAGTTACATATAAATCATCTAAATTGTAAGCATAAGCAATTGGATTGCCTGCTTGTACCATAGAACCTTCCATGCCATCTAATTTAGCAATTGTACCTTTTTGTGGCATTTTAAGTTCCATATCTTTAGTTTCGCCATCTTGACCTTGAACAGTAACTGTTGCTACTTTATCACCTTTATCAAGTTTATCACCTTGCTTAACATTTAGTGATTTGATTTGCCCAGAAGCTGGACTTGCTATTTTAATTTGATCGCCATTTACTTTAGCATTATCAGTTGTTATATAACTTGTTGTTTTATTCCAGAAATAAAAACCAGCAATCCCAATTGCTAGCAGTACAACAACCGTAATGACATTAATTAATATCATCTTTTTCATGAAACATTTCCTCCTATTTGCTTTTAAAATTCACTTTATTTATTATAGAGACATGATAACTAAAAAAACACCAACAATTTTTATAAGAGTGTTGGTTAAAATTCACAAAGGTGTAACAATATGAAACGACAAGCCAAAATAGAAATTCAAAACGCACTTGTTGATTTGATGGCTGAATATCCTTTTCAAGAAATATCCACTAAAATGATTTGCGCGTATTGTAATATTAATCGTTCTACTTTTTATGATTATTACAAAGATAAATTTGATTTATTGGATACCATCAACTCAAAGCATAAAGAAAAATTCCAATTTCTTCTAAGCGCGCTACATCATAATTTCGAAAATATTAAACAGGATAAGCTTAAACTTTATAAATTCTTCATTATTATTGCTAAGTATATCAAGCGCAATGAGCAGTTTTTCAAAGACATTTTAGTTACCTATCCAATGAAAACATTATTCATAGACTATATAAATTTAGCGAGAGATTATTATCAAAAAATTATGAATGACTATAGTACTACAGTAACCAATAAACAGCTTTATGTTACATATATCATAGGCGGTCAAGCTGGGGTATTTATTAATTGGCTTTCGAATGGTTGTAATGAATCACCTGAAGAAGTTGCTGACATTTTATTGGCTAATACGATTAAACTTCAAAACCAATAATACGGTTTCATTCTAATAAAGAAATGCTATAAAACAACTAGATAAAGTTAAACCAAATGGACAGATAATAGTACATATGTAATGGTGCTATCAATATAAAAATGCGCTTGGGACATTAAGCTCATATGCATATAAGATGATTTTTAACATCATTTTTGGATGATAGGATGTTGCGCCACGATGATGTCTGAATTCATCTAATTCGCTATCAGGTATCGTTTCAACAATTTCATTAACATATCGCGAAATATCATTTTGAGGAATTCTAACAGAAGTTTCTATTGGTAGTGTAAGTTGGGTCATATTATGATTTTTATACATAAGGCACCTCGTTAATTTAGTTTAGTGGTATTTATTAAATTATACGAAGGGACCCAACACAGAAAATTCATTTTATTAAATTTTACATTTATGTGCAAGTTGGGCAAAGTGTCTTATTTTTTTAAAGTATTTAAAAGTAAAATTACATGTTAATACGTAGTATTAATGGCGAGACTCCTGAGGGAGCAGTGCCAGTCGAAGACCGAGGCTGAGACGGCACCCTAGGAAAGCGAAGCCATTCAATACGAAGTATTGTATAAATAGAGAACAGCAGTAAGATATTTTCTAATTGAAAATTATCTTACTGCTGTTTTTTTAGGGATTTATGTCCCAGCCTCATTTTTATTTTTGATGCTAAATTCATAGGTCTATGAATAGCTCAAGTTTTGTTTTTAAATTTTTCAATTCATTATAATAGAAGAAACTATGTTTATCATCGATTTGTTTTAAATACCTTCATATTATATATCTGTAAAATAATTAATATAACTGCTGTAGCTATAATAATAATTATGTAAGGTATAGGATTATCTTCACCTTTTACCCCCACTAATGGCGATGCAATACCACCAAATAAAAACTGCACTAAACCTAATAAACTTGATGAACTCCCTCTACCACTACTACTTTCATCCATAGCTATTGTAAAACCAAGTGTCGCAACACCTGTCACTGGTGCTATTAAAATGATAAATCCTATCGCTAAAATCCAAAAGTTCCAATGATTAAGCAATACAATCGTCACTAAAATTACACCGATAATCTGAATCATCGTCATGCCTCTCATCAATTTTTGTGAGTCTATAAAATCAACAAGGTACCCAGTAAGTTGACTTGATATAATGAGCGTAATACCAATTCCTGCAAACATCCAACTAAATTGTATTGCAGTCATGCCATAAATTTTTTGAATAATAAACGGAGACGCAGAAATATAAGTAAATAATATTACAAATGTCATACCTTGAATGAGCATTGGTAATACAAAACGTGGCGTCTTCAATAATATTTTGAAGTTTTTAAACATTGTCTTTAATCCACTACTTGACTCACGATTTGTCACTGTTAATGATTCAGGTACTTTTAATAAAGAACCTATGACCATGACGAAGCCAAAGATAGTCAGAATGACAAAGACCATACGCCAGACAGAATAATTTAAAATTATGCCCCCTATTGTTGGCGCAACAACTGGTGCAATACCATTAACAAGCATCAATAATGCCATAAACTTAGTTAGTTCATTACCACTATACATATCACTTGCTATAGCTCTTGAAATAACTGCTGCTGCTCCACCTGTCACTCCTTGAAGAAATCTTAATGCAACCATCAGCCAAATATTATGTACAAAAACAATACCTAAACTTGCTAATGTAAAAATAATCATAGCTATAATAAGCGGCTTTCTGCGCCCAGTTGAATCTGAAATTGGACCAGCAAACAAATTACCGAACGCTAAACCAATCATAAACATCGATAATGTTAATTGTGCGTTAGACGTCGTTGTTTGAAAATCATGTCTAATATCTGGTAATCCAGGCAAAAACATATCTATTGATAATGCTCCAATGGCAGTCAAAGATCCTAAAATAATAATAAATATCGGTGAACGCTTGTTAAAATGCGTTAAATCATTCATATGACTATCTCCTTTATATTATGATTAGTTTATAACTATCACGAACAGAAACTAATTTTAAATATGCTCTTTTATATATTAGCATTACTCACAAGTTTCATGAACATCATTACAACTTATAAAAGGTATAAAATGATATAAACCTCAGCACTCCATAATTTTTTCACAAAAAACAATCCCTTCAAAGTAATTCACACTAATTGTAAATACTTTGAAAGGATGTTGTTTGTATTCCATGACACATGCATCTTATTTAAGTTTTATACTCTATTTTTCTGATGTCTTGATTAATTGCAAGCGGTCTTGCGGACCTTGTTCAAGCTCATATTCTTTATCTACTTGCTTACCGTTTTCATTTACTAATCTTACGGTTGCAGTAATCTTATCACCATGTTTTTCGGCATCTATAATTTGTGGTGAACTAATCATCATTAAACTTCCTTTAGATACACGCTTCTTTACATCATCATAAAAAGATGATCCTTTTTTTATATATGACGATACAAAATCAAAATCCGACTGATTAAACGCAGCATTATTCGCTAAAGAATATCCAGCAAAGAATTCTATCAATTTGTTCTTCAAGCTGTTTTCTTCTTTTTCTTTCTTTTCAACATAGTCTTCGATATCTTCACTGTCAAAATTCAAAGTTATCTCTGTATTGTATTTTAAATCGCTGGCTTTAATCGTCTTTGTCTGTGTTGTAAATGTTTTACCTTTCGCTTTACCTGAAGCTGAAATGGTAATATCTTTATTTTGTGGATATGGACCATACGTTTTGGAACTTGAAAATGCCATTTCACGGTCATTTATAGTTACTTTTTTAGAACTATCATTTAATTTTGTATCGCCTTTTAAAGTTACAGTTATATTTGCTTCTTCAAAATCTTCAGTAACATCTACCGTTTCAGAATTACTTTGTCTAAAATCAAATTTTAAATGGCCTGCAAAATCACCGTTCTCAGTTGATTTCATAGCTGGAATTCTATATGTCCCCGGTATAAAATTACCTATTGGCGTCACTTTATTTGCTTCAGCTATAACCATCTTTTTCTTACCACCAGATTTAAACTCATATTTTGTTTTTTCTTTCGGTTTAACAATTGGTTGCTTGGTAGGTGCAGTAAAGCTCATATTATCGAAAAAGATATAACGCGTGCCATTTTTACTTACACGTAATATATTTTGACCAGATCTGGTTTGAATATAAGAAGCTACACTGGTCTTACTCTTATTCAATTTATGTACCGTATTTTTAAGGTCGCTGACAAATTGCTTAAGCCCAACTTCATCTTTGATATAGTTAATGTATACTTTCGCTTCTTCAGAATCTACTTTATTATCTTTAGTACTTAATAATGTTGCTACTTTTTGTTTATCATTATTCTCAATCGCATTCACTAATATTTTAGTTTGCGCTTCAGGTGAATTGAAGTTTCTTAGTAAAAAGAACAATATAATAATTAAGATTAAAATGAAAAAACCAATTGCCCAAGGCACCATTTTTCTCATCTTGATGTTATTAGTTTGTATATCTTCATCGGTTGACTTTCTATATAATGCTTGACGACTATCAAATTTATGTCCACATTGTGTACATATCTGTACATCATCTTGTGCTTGTTGTCCGCACTTCGGGCAAGATTTCATACTTTCACCTCAATTCTGTTCCTCTTCAATCGTTATATGTATATCATAAAAATTATTTTATTATTTTACCATTATTATTTTACAAATATTATCCCAAGAATACAATTCAAGAAATGATTAACTTTACTTTAGAATTGTACCTTATTACATTATTTATGAAAGTACTCTCTCAATTATAACTAAAAAGAAGGTGTTCAATACATACATATTTAGTCTTATATTTGAACACCTTCAAAAACCTATTTATGATTGCTATATGTTTTAATGCGATGATTGATGACTTCTAATACTTGCCTTACATTTTCAATATCTTCAGAATTTAAATCATTAGTAATATCTTGCGCAATATCTGTCATAATCGCATTACGTTCTTTCAAATATGCTCTACCTTTGTCAGTTAAGGTTATGAATTTCAAACGTTGATCAATATTTAAATTTGGTTTATCTAACTTAACTAATTTAGCATCGATTAACTTTTTAATTCGTCGGCTTACTGCGGCCTTATTTACACCTTGTCTTTGCGTGATTTCACTAATTGTCAAAGGTTCTTTATTTAACATACCTAATACGTTAGACTGCTCTAATGAAATTTCATATTCATTTTGTAAATCTTTCAACATTTTTGCAGTTAATGCGTTAACGTTATTTATAAACTGCTCTAAAAATTGAATATGGTCTTGTAAATGTTTTACCATAATTATTTCTCCCTAATTACTATTTTTATAAAGTATCCTCAGCAATCATTGTATCGCACATCTAAAAAACACAAAAATATTGACCCATATAAAATATAACAAATTAAGACTTACATGTTGCTACGTTCTCCTTGCTTTAATAAATTAAATCATCTACATTTATACTTAATATTTATTATAAGCGAGGTGTCAGTATGTTATTGAATTTATTATTAATATTTATACTTATCGTTATTTGTCCGTTAATTCTCAACTATACTCTGACGTTAAATTTAACATGCTACATCTTAGTTGTCATATCGATATTTTTGTCACTCATCTATAGCATCATGACCTATACTTTCCCTTGGTCTATGTTTGTTACATTTATAATAATCAGTATTATCATGCTATTCAAACATAGATATTTATTTTCTCATACTTCTAGTCGCTTATTTATTAAAAAATTATTATCTTTTTCATATAAATTTGTACTCTACACATCAGCACTTCTATTTATAAGTACGATTCAGTCACCTATTGTGAAAGGTTTGTCTATGTGGTTAGCTATATTATGTCTTTCCCTGTTACTAACCTTTATTTGTTATCTCGTTTGGACAGTATCATATAGAAATAGATCATACAACAAAGAAGTTGATATCATAATTGTGTTAGGTGCTGGTATTTTTACCGAATTTGTCACACCAATGCTTGCAGCGCGTTTAGACCGTGCACTTGATATATATCAACAACAAGCATCAGCAACAAAGATCATTGTATCTGGCGGACAAGGACCAGACGAACCAATTCCTGAAGCTTTAGCTATGCAACGTTATTTGATTGCACATGGTGTTGATAAAACAGATATACTAATGGAATCTCACTCTATAAATACATACACAAACTTTTTATATTCTAAACAAATCATCAACAATTTGTATCATGAAGCAGTTAAAATTGTTTGTGTAACAAGTCAGTTTCATGTATTACGCGCCTTACGACTAGCCCAAAAATTAGGTTTATCTATCGATGGTGTCGGAAGCCATACACCATATCACTTTTTCTTACATGTGCTCATTAAAGATTATCTAGGCGTAATGTATCAGTATAGATTGTTATTAACGTTATATTGTTCAAGTAGTTGGTTTATATGTCTATACGCTGCTTTTATTTATAATAGTTAACCCACAAATAAACTATTATTATAGGTTGTTTCTAATATTGCGTCAAACTATCTTTAAATATTCGTTAATCCTTGATTAGACAATTGTTATATTGAAAATAAATAAACTAAAGCACGTCATCATTTTATATAATAGTGACGTGCTTTTTGTAAACCCAAATCGTATTCTGTTATCTAACTTTTATACTACTATGTCTTAAATTATTAACATTTAGCGTCTTTACAAGCCACTAATCAGTTATTTTGCCATCTTCTAATTCAATCACTCGATCTGCATATTCAAATAATCTTCGATCGTGTGTAATCATAATACCAATCATTTGTTGTTCTTTAATTTGTTGACGTATCATCTCAACAACTTTTGTTGCTCTATCGGCATCTAAACTTGCTGTAGGCTCATCTGCTAAAATGATTTTCGGATTATTCATAAATGCTCTCATAATCGCAACACGTTGCTTTTCACCGCCAGATAACTGATGCGGATATACATTCAAGCGATCTTCTAAACCAATATTTTTCAAAAGTTGTATTGCTCTTTTTGAACTTTGTTGTTTGGTCATTCCCGCTTCTTGGCCTACGAGTGTCAATTGCTCTATCACTTTTAAATAAGGAACTAAATGTGAAGATTGAAAAATAAAACCAATATCTTCCAATCGTAAATCACTAGAACGATGCTGTTTATCAAACAATGGTGCATCATTGTAAAGCACTGTACCACTCGTTTGACTTAACAATCCGCCTAATATCGTTAGCAATGTTGTTTTCCCAGAACCAGAGGCACCATTTAAAATGACAAATTCCCCTTGTTCCACTTCAAAATTAATACCTTTTAAAACTTTTGTTTCAGACAAACCTTCTCCGAAATTTTTGACGATATCTTTAACAACTAATGCCATTATTCTGCACCTCCAATTGCTTCGATAGGATCCACCTTAAATAATTTGATAAATGATAGTGAGGCACCTAAAATCGCTACTAATATAAATATCCCCACCATCAATAAAATATTTTGCGTTGTTAAATAAAAAGGCATCGTTACAGGCATCATAAATGATAGTCCTACTATGATGATCACAGCAATACCTACCCCAATTATTGTTAGTGTTAAAATTTGTAAAACTAACGCACTCAATAAATGTCTTGTCTTAATACCAATTGCTTTCAAAATGCCAATTTGTGATATTTTTTGAATCGTCATAACATAGAAAAATGCACTTAGAACAATTGCTGTAATAGCAAACAAACTCACAATCATCATATTTAACGGTGCTTGCTCTGCTTGATAACTCGCAATATTATCTGTTAAATCTTTTTCATTCACAACTTGAACGTCATTTATTTTATTAAGCTCATCACGTTGTTGTTGCGTTAAATTTTTCACTGGATAAAATGCCGTATTAACCTTATTCAATGCATTAAATCCGTTATCGTTCAATAGCACAATGGAACTATGCGAATACATTGTGTCGTTTAAAATACCAGAAACTCTATAACTAGTTGAATTATTTTTAAAATGTAATCTATCTCCGACTCTAATGTTGTCTGCAGCTAACTTATCATTAATAGCGACCTCATGAGCATTTTTAGGATAATCACCTTTTTTAAGTTGTATGCGTTGTTGTTTAACGTCATTCATTGTAATCACATCTTGTTCTTTATTAGATAATTTCAATGTTTGAATATTCATTTTATATGATTCTTGATGAATAACCTTTTTAATTTGATTCTGTTGCGTATCACTAAGTTGCGATTTCTCAATTTGCGGCTCTTTCATTTTTTGAACAACATATTCATCATTATCAAAGTGTTCAAATAACGAAATATTCTCCCTACCAAGCCCTTGAGCTAAACCACTAATAAATAACACCATAATACTTAATAAAAGAATGATTAATGTGATTAAAATATAACGAAATTTGTAAAACATAATCTCTTTTATCGCTAATTTCATATCAATTCACTTCTCCCTATTTCTTCTTTAGCGTCAGTATAAGGTTGAAATATGAACTCAATATGAACAATTGTTTTTTTACGCAAAAATATTTTACATGTATAATAAATGAAAAAGATAAGGGAGTTTATAGTTATGGTGCAATGTCTTGTTGTCGATGACGATCCTCGAATCCTAAATTATATAGCTAGCCATTTACAAACAGAGCACATTGATGCATTCACACAACCAAGTGGTGAAGCTGCATTAAAACTTTTAGAAAAACAGCGTGTCGATATTGCAGTGGTAGATATTATGATGGATGGTATGGACGGCTTTCAATTATGTAATACATTAAAAAAATGATTATGATATACCAGTTATTATGTTAACAGCACGGGATGCACTTAGTGACAAAGAGCGTGCGTTTATAAGTGGTACTGACGATTATGTAACCAAGCCCTTTGAGGTTAAGGAACTTATTTTTAGAATTCGTGCGGTATTACGTCGATATAATATCAATTCAAATTCAGAAATGACCATTGGCAACTTAACGCTAAACCAATCCTATTTGGAACTCCAAGTATCTAATAAAACGATGACGTTACCGAACAAGGAATTTCAATTATTATTTATGCTTGCAGCACGTCCTAAGCAAATCTTTACTCGCGAACAGATAATAGAAAAAATTTGGGGCTATGATTATGAAGGAGATGAACGAACAGTTGACGTTCATATTAAGCGACTACGCCAAAGATTAAAAAAATTAAATGCCACACTTACAATTGAAACAGTAAGAGGACAAGGCTATAAGGTGGAGAATCATGTTTAAAACACTCTATGCTAGAATTGCGATTTATTCCATTACGGTTATTTTATTTAGTGCATTAATAAGTTTTGTATTAACAAATGTTTACTATCATTATAATTTAAAAGCATCTAATGACGCGAAAATCATGAAGACGCTTAAAGAAGCAAGACAATATGAACAATCAGCTAAACCAACGCACATTCAACAATATTTCAAACATTTAGGGCAAATGAATTACCAAATAATGACCATTGATCACAAAGGTCATAAGACATTTTATGGGGAACCTTTTAGAGAAGATACTTTATCACAAAATGCTATTAACAACGTGTTAAATAATAAAGATTACCATGGTATTAAAGATAAACCATTCGCATTATTCGTAACTGGATTTTTCGACAATGTAACAGATAATACTGTTGGTATTAACTTTAAGACAAACGACGGTTCAATAGCAGTATTTATGCGTCCAGATATTGGAGAAACATTTAGCGAGTTTAGAACTTTCTTAGCCGTCTTGTTAATATTGTTATTATTTATCTCAATTTCATTAGTTATCGCATCAACCTATTCAATCATTCGTCCAGTAAAAAAGTTAAAGCTAGCGACCGAACGCTTAATTGCTGGTGATTTTGAAACACCTATCAAACAAACACGCAAAGATGAAATTGGAACATTACAGTATCACTTTAATAAGATGAGAGAGTCATTGGGACAAGTTGATCAAATGAGGCAGCATTTTGTACAAAATGTATCTCATGAAATCAAAACACCATTAACACATATTCATCATTTATTAAGCGAGTTACAACAAACTTCTGATAAAACATTACGACAACAATATATAAATGATATTTATACTATTACAACGCAGCTGAGCGGATTAACAACTGAATTGTTGCTCTTATCCGAATTAGATAATCACCAACATTTATTATTCGATGATAAGATTCAAGTCGATCAACTCATTAAAGATATCATTCGACATGAACAATTTGCTGCTGATGAAAAGTCGTTAATCATTTTAGCTGACCTAGAATCAATCGATTTCCTAGGAAATCAACGTTTGTTACATCAAGCATTGAGTAATTTATTAATAAATGCTATTAAGTATACAGATGTTGGTGGTGCCATTGACATCGCTTTGCAACATAGTCACAACAACATCATTTTCACAATAAGTAATGATGGTTCACCAATTAGTCCACAAGCTGAAGCACGTTTATTTGAACGTTTCTATAAAGTGAGCAAACATGATAATAGTAATGGTTTAGGTCTCGCAATTACAAAATCCATCATTGAATTGCATCATGGTACAATCCAATTCACACAAAGTAACGCGTATGTAACCACCTTTACTATTACACTGCCAAATCATTCACATTAATCTCTACCTCCTGAAAGAACATTTCTGTTTTTATTTCAGGAGGTATCTTTTATATTGATTAGCGCTTTCTAGCCACTTAACATTTAATTTCTACCATTCAACACATTTTAAATATATCAATGGTCGTTTATGGTTTAATAATTTTGAAGGAGGCATTAACCTATGATGAAACTCAATTTATTTATCAATGCAAATGAGACGGAATCTTATATTGATATACATGCACCTAAAATGAATGATCACGTTCAAAGTATTATTAATGCAGTCAATGATTTAGACAAATCACATACATTAGTCGGATACATAGACAAAGAAATCCATATCATTAATGTATCAGATGTTATAACATTCCAAGTTATTAATAAAAATGTAACAGCCATTACAAGCAATCAAAAGTTCAAACTAAAATTACGACTTTATGAACTAGAAAAACAATTACCACAACATTTCATTCGCATTTCCAAATCAGAAATCGTCAACAAGTATTACATTGAAAAATTATTATTAGAGCCAAATGGACTTATACGTATGTATCTTAAAGATGCACACTACACCTATTCTTCTAGACGTTTTTTAAAATCTATAAAGGAGCGCTTATCAATATGAAAAATTTGAAAAACTCATTATTTATTAGCTTAATCATTGGTTTATCCCTTTCACTGTTCTTTAGTATGTTATTTGCAGACGGCAAATATTATCCACTGAACCCACAATCAACTATTGGCATATTGTATTATACGCATTTCACAGAAACTACCGTAATGTTGATTTCTATCATTTTATGGTTACTCATAGGCGTCGTCTTTTTCCTTGGAGATTTTATCTTTAAATACACAGATTGGGGCATTACTAAAGCAACTATAGTGCATTTCATAACAACGTATGTCGGATTCTTACCTTTAGCAATACTTGCCGGTTGGTTTCCACTAACAATAAATTACCTAATCATATTTACAATTATCTTTATTGTGGTTTACACATTGATTTGGATTATTCAATTCTTTAAAAACAAGAACTACGTAGACACTATTAACGAGCAACTGAAACAATTAAAATGATTTTTATTAAAATTATAAAAGCTATATATTGCATTAAAGTAGTCTCTTCTGCAATGTATAGCTTTATGTCGTATTTATTTTAAATACGCATGAACTGAATAATATATTTTTACTATTTTCAAATTAAATTGTAACTGCAACTGTCCTTTACGACATCAACTCATCATGATAAAAACCTATCGAAATGCATTTTCAAATATTTTATTCATAATTTCTGCTACTTCTTTAGGACTCTCTTTATATCCTCGTTTGACCCAATCTTGTAACACACCAATGATTGCATTACACATAAAAATAAGTAAAAAATACTTTTCCTTCGTCGTTAACATTTTTGTATTTAATACTGGTACAAAATTAATTTCGATACGTTGTTGTAGTGATTTTTTATGACTTGATGTAATTTATAAGCACTCTCATCACCTAATAACATCAAAATGAGCTGACCTTCGCTTAGCCAAAAATAAATCATCTTTTTAAAAAATATTGCTTGTGTCAGAGTTTCACTTTTAAGAAATTTCTTTTTTGCTTCTTTTAACAATGTATTAAGATAGCTGTATATAAAATCATCTTTAGTTTTGTAATGTGTATAAAAGGTTGTCCGACTTATTTGACTCTTTTCACATATATCTTTAACAGTTATATCATTATATGCCTTCGTTTTTAATAGATTTACCATTCCATCATGTATGCGATTTATCGTTTTCGTTACACGACTATCCGTAAAAGCTGTTTGATCCATATGCCCCACCTTTTTTCTGAACACTAAAAACAAATATGTTCACTATCTATTAATATTTTATTCGCAATCTTAATATACGCTTATGATGATATATAAATAAAGTGAAATGTATCTCAATTTTGGAGGGGTTATCATGGAAGCAACTATCGCGAAGTTGGATAAAGTTGTAAAAACGTATAACAAGCATCACGTATTAAACGAAATTAGTATGTCAATCAATAAAGGTGAACTGCTAGGGTTAATAGGTCCTAGTGGTTCTGGTAAAACAACAACAATAAAGTGTTTACTAGGTATGGAAAAGATAGATTCTGGATCTGCAGAAATTTTCGCTCATAAGATGCCTAATCGCAAAGCTTTAAATCGATTAGGCTATATGGGGCAAACTGATGCATTATACGAAAACTTAACTGCTCATGAAAACCTAGAGTTTTACGGTCGTTTGTCAGGTCTGAAAGGAAATATATTAAAAGATAATATTGAAAAACATATCGTTCTAGTGAATTTAGAGCAAGCGTTAAATAAAAAAGTTGCACAGTTTTCAGGAGGCATGAAACGCCGATTATCTTTAGCAATAACATTGTTGGCCGAACCGGAATTAATCATATTAGATGAACCAACTGTAGGCATTGACCCTAAATTGCGCCAACAAATATGGCAACAGTTCAAGCAAATGACCAAAGACGGAAAGAGTGTCGTCATCACAACACATGTTATGGATGAGGCGGAACGTTGTGATAAAGTTGGACTTATTGTCGACGGAAGAATATTTGCTATAGATACGCCAACCAATTTAAAACAAAGATTTAATGTAGATACAATTGAAGCGGTATTTATTAAAGCTGAGGAGGTTTGTCAATCATGAAAATTTTAGCTATTGTTAGACGAGTATTAAAAGAAATGTTACGTGATAAACGTACACTCGCGCTAATGTTTCTAGCACCAATTTTAATATTGACGCTTATGTATTTTATTTTTAACGGTGATGAAAACGATTTAAAAATCGGTATCGATACATCTGTTTCATCAAATATAACAAAACAATTGCCATCGTCCGACATAAAAACTCAAACGTTCCATTCTCATGAAAATATCAAATCTAAAATCGAGAATAATCATCTTGATGGTTATATTTACCAAGAAAATCAAACATTATATGTCATTTATACAAATGAAGACCCTAACAAATCTAATATGATCAAACAAATGATTGGCAAAGCTATACAACAAGATAAAATAAGCAGTATAAAGCATCTAATTGAAAAAGCACCTCCGACCATGAAAGAACCAAACAAACAAGATATTAAGATTTCACATTCCTATTTATACGGTAATTCTGATAGTACTTATTTCGATAAAATGTTTCCAATACTAATGGGCTTCTTTGTATTTTTATTTGTATTTCTAATATCAGGTATAGCTTTATTACGTGAACGTACAACAGGTACGTTAGAACGTGTATTATCAACTTCAATTCGTCGAAGTGAAATCGTTCTTGGTTATCTGATTGGCTATGGTATATTCGCAATCATTCAAACATTAATCATAGTCCTATTTTCAATATATTTATTGAACATTAATTTAGCAGGTAGCTTATGGTATGTAATTTTGATTAATATTTGTTTAGCTATTACAGCATTATCTATGGGAATTTTCATTTCAACGTTTGCTAATTCTGAGTTTCAAATGATTCAATTTATTCCACTAGTTGCTGTACCTCAGGTATTCTTTTCAGGAATTTTTCCACTTGAAAATATGCCTGATTGGCTAGGAAACATTGGCTATATCTTCCCTCTCAGATATGCTGGTGATGCTTTAACCAATGTTATGATTAAGGGGCAAGGTTGGAGTAATATATGGTTCGATTTACTAATTCTAATGATCTTTATCATAGTCTTTATTATCTTAAATATTGTTGGTTTAAAACGATACAGACAGGTATAAATTCTCCAAAACTTTTAAATGACTTCAATCAAGATAAGCTTCTAAATATAAAGCACTGATAATAAAAAGAACCACTAAAAAACGGTAATGTCTATCACATTTAAAAAGACATTACCGTTTCGTTTATTATTTAACTTGTAAATACTTAGTTACTTCTTCATTAATTTTGTGATATAAATCCTCATGATCTGTTAAGCGATAACCAAATGACGGCACCATTTCTTTAATCTTTGGTTCCCATCCTTTGAATTCATCACGATAGCATCGCTGTAAAACATCAAACATAATATCTACAGCTGTTGACGCACCAGGTGATGCACCAAGTAATGCAGCTAATGTGCCATCATCTGACGTAATGACTTCGGTACCAAATTGTAAGTTACCTTTAGAATCCTCCGTATCCTTGATTACTTGGACACGTTGCCCTGCTGTAATCACTTCCCAATCTTCATTTTTAGCATTTGGGAAAAAGACTCTTAAATCATCCATACGCTCATCATTAGATAACATCAATTGTGACACTAAATACTTCGTAAGACTCATTTCTTTGATACCTGCAGATAACATCGTCACGATATTATTTGGTTTAACCGATTTAATTAAATCCATATGTGAACCTGTTTTTAAAAATTTAGGTGAGAAACCTGCAAATGGACCAAATAACAATGAACGCTTGCCGTCTACAAAACGTGTATCTAAGTGTGGCACTGACATTGGTGGCGCACCCACTGCTGCTTTTCCGTACACTTTAGCATGATGACGATCAATCACTTCTTGATTTGTACATCGCAGGAATAATCCACTTACCGGGAAACCACCAATATGTTTTGATTGTTTAATTCCAGTCTTTTGGAGTAATGGTAAACTCGCACCGCCAGCACCAATAAATACAAAATCAGATTCATATGTTGTCGTTTCGTTAGTTTCTAAATCTTTAACTTTAACTAGCCATGCTCCAGATTTCTGTTTCTTGATGTCTAATACATTTTGCTTATATTGAATTTCCACACCACGTTGTTCTAAATTATCAAATAACTTTGCAGTTAACGCACCAAAGTTAACATCTGTACCAGTTTCATCATAAGTTAAAGCAATTGGTTCATCAGACTTACGCCCTTCAATCATTAACGGTACCCAAGATTTCATTTCTTCTTCATCTTGCGATAATTTCATTTTTTCGAATAAAACATTTTTCTTTAACGTTGCAACACGACTTTTTATAAAAGCTACGTTATCTTCGCCAATGACAAAACTCATGTGTGGCACCGCTTGAATAAAGCGATCTGGGTTATCTAATTGTCCTGTTTTAACTAAATATGCCCAAAACTGCTTTGAAATTTGGTACTGCTCATTTATCTTAATTGCTTTACTACAATCAACTGTGCCATCCTTACCTTCTTTTGTATAGTTCAACTCGCAAAGTGCTGAATGCCCTGTACCGGCATTATTCCATACATTTGAACTCTCTTCGCCAGGTTGTGCTAATTTTTCAAACACTTTAATATTTTTCTCAGGTGATAATTCTTTAAGTAATGTTCCTAATGTTGCACTCATAATACCGCCACCAATTAAGATGACATCTGTTTTGCTATGTTGTGTTGTCATAACAAATACAGTCCCCCTTTTTAAAATGAATAATGGAACGTTCGAGAAATACGACATATTAATACCACTTTGAATCAATAAGTGTCTCAACAGGTTCTCATGGTGATGCTCTATTACTATCTACTATGTATATTAATATTTTATAATAACGAAACTACTTTAATTATATACTTTATGTGCGATAGCACAAAGACAAAACCACAAACCTTAACACCTATCAACCAATTTAATTTGATTGCTGATTACTCACTCTTCATTTTAACATAAAGCGCTACCATTATTATAATGTCAAACTTCTTTCATCAATGATCCATTAAAAAAAGATGAGATGTTAGAAAACATCTCACCCTCTGTATATTTATATTTTGAAATACGTTTATTTATAATAATGACAAGATGAAAGTCCAAATACAGATGAATATTAGTAAACATACACTGTATTTCAATGTCATTTTTAATAATTCTGATTCCTTACCAACTTGTTTTACTGCTGCAGTTGCAATTGCAATAGATTGTGGTGAAATCAATTTTGCCGCTACACCACCAACTGTATTAGCAGATACAAGAAGTGAACCACTTGTTCCAATTTGTTGTGCAACAGAAGCTTGAATTGGTGCAAATAATGAGTTGTTATTTACAACTGATCCTGTCATAAACACACCTATCCAACCTAAGATTGGTGATAGAACTGGGAAGACATTACCTGCTTTAGCAATACCTTGACCCATTGCCGCACTTAAACCACCATAAGTTGTGATTTTAGAAATTGCTAAGATGAAACAAATTGTAAGAACTGGTAACCATAATTCTTTAAATGTAACACCGAATAATCTACCTGCATCTTTAAAGTTAACCTTTTTAGACATTAAAATTGTAATAATAATAGTTAATAAAATAGCTGTACCTGTTTGTCCAATAATATTTAAAGTCAATACTAATGGTTTATGCGTAACTTCGCTGACTGTTCCAGGTAAGTTGAATTTAAATACTAATGATGATAAAGCACCATTTGGTAAGAATAAGTTTTTAAAGAATGGCGCACTCCAAATCATTACAATGACTGTTAATACAATGAATGGACTCCATGCATGTAATACTGCTTTTGCAGAATGTGCTTTTGCAGGTTCAATTTCTTCATCTTTATTAACACGATAAATGTGTTTTGGTTGGAATTTTTTAGAAAATACTGCTAATGCTAACATTGTTAATAACGGCGGAATAATATCTGCTAATTCAGGTCCGCTGAAAACAGTTAATAATCCTTGCGTAAGTGTATAAGTGATTGAAACTACTAAAATTGCTGGTAATGTTTCTTTAACACCTCTAAAACCATCAATAATAAAGATAAGTAAGAATGGAATAATGAAATTTATGATTGCCAATGTTAAAGTTGCTGATTGAGAAACACCTAATACTGAAACATCTCCAGGTAATTTCAACGTTTCTACAACACCTACAGGGATACCAATCGCACCAAAAGCACCAGACGCTGCATTTGCGACTAAACATAACATCGCAGCTTTTAACGGATTAAATCCTAATTGTGTTAATAAAAGTGCACAAATTGCAATTGGTACACCAAATCCTGCTGCACCTTCTAAAAATGCGTTGAATGCAAATCCAATAAGTAAAACTTGAATACGTTGGTCTTGTGAAATATTTGTAATACTATCTTGAATTGTTAAAAATTGTCCAGATTCAACAGTAATTTTATATAACAATACCGCCATCATAACGATATAGCCAATCGGAATGATGCCTTGGAAGAAACCTTCGACTACTGCACCAGAAGCGATACCAACTGGCAATTTGAAAAATGGTATTGCAATTAGTAATGTTACAACAAGTGTTGTAATGGCTGCATAAATACCTTTCATTTTAAAAACAGTTAAACAAAGTAAAAACAGTACAATCGGTATTGCTGCAATTAAAGACGATAATAATAAATTATCAAATGGGTTAAACGTATTTACTAACATAGGCTGACTCTTCTTTCCATAAAGTAGTAGTGTAATTGCTTCATTAAAATCATGCTCTGGCTATAGCATTTTGTTATCGATAACATTTTACAGAACAGTGAGATTAATGTGATTTTTTTCACAATTAAAATATACCATTTTTTCAGACTATTAACAATATCACTTTCCTATTTAATTGTTTTATTTTTCATTTTAAATCTGTTCATCAAAATGAATTGTACTTAATGTAATGAAGTAACTTATACTATTCATGAATTTTACATAAGACCGTGCTAAAATAAGGAAGATACTACGATGAGAAATGGAAGTTATAGCAATGATTAAACAGATAAATGTTTCTAATATGCAAAAGTTTGAATCTCAATTAATGAAAGCTCAGTCTGAAGGTTATACACATGCCGTTCCATATGCCAATGAGATAATGATTTATCAATCTATGTTAGATGCGGTTCAATTATATCCTAAGTCTATCGTGGTTGATTATACTGTGGATGGACAATACAAAAATGATTGTCACTATTTCGGTCAATCATCGATCAACATTGCCGATTGGGCTCAAAACAATAATTATTATCCTAACCTGATATATGCGATTCAACAGACTCTTGATTTAATACATTATTACTCTGTAGAAACGATTTTCGATTTAGCTTTATTGACACTTCTGAAAGGTGATTTATCAATCGATGGTCATGTCGTTTTTGATTTTAAAGCCCCTTTAGCAACAAGTGCTTCAATATGGGAAACTATTAAAACTATTGAAGATTTTGATATGATGTCTCAGTTTTATTTGAATAAAATGGCTTATATTGATCATCATCCTATACCTTTTCGCAACCTTTTTATCGAGGATTCAGAACAACTTAATTGGCCAGATAGTTGGTTGTATTCTACCAAGTTTATGCTACCTAAATGGTTATATAAAATAGCAAAGCAACGTGCTGATAACAAACAATTACAAAACCTCGGCCTGTATACGAAGCAACCAAACGTTTTAAAAGATCACATCGTTTTTATCGGTGATCATTATCAATATATAGGTAATTCAAAATATTTATTTACTTACTTCGTTAAACATAATCCAATGACTGCCTGTTATTTTGTTACTGACGATCGTCGCGGACCACATTTCATATCACCTAAGTCTGAAAAAGCTGACGAATTGATTAACAGCGCACGTGTCGTTTTAGTTGAAAATGATATACCTGAAACGTTGCAACCAAACGGTACTTTAATTCAATTACATCAAGGCACACCAATAATGCAATTATTTTTAGATAGTAAAGAACCTATTAAAAATATATAAACACCTTTTTATCGTGCTAAAAGGTATAATCGCTGGTTGCAATTCGATTATGTTATACATTCTGCTGATGATATTAGCCACTTTTATCAAACGGCTTTTCCTAGTCACCAAGCAAATGTATTGGCTTATGGTAATCCTAAACACCAATATTTACTACAAAAGCGTAACGAAAGTACTACTCAACAACAGTATAAGAAATCGTTTAAAATAAATGATCAAAAACCAGTTTTATTATATGCACCTATTGGATTAGTGAGTGCGCAACAATTACCATTATCAGATGCTTTATTCAAAGCCTATCATGTTGTGGTTCAGGGTGTTGATGAAACGATGTTACCAGAAGAGGCGCTTGTTGCACCAAAGTATCTCAGTGCTCAAGACTTAATTCTAATGTCTGATGTCGTTATCACTGATTACTCAAATATAATATTTGATGCGATGGCTATAGACAAAACAGTAGCATTATACACTCCAAATCACAGTCAATATATTGAGTCTCAAGGTGTTAACGAAGATATTTGGCGTCATCTATCAAAAATTTGGTATACAGACCGACAATTATTAATTAATAATTTAATTTCCCAGGCAATACCAGTGATTAAATATCCACAAATACAACAGAAAGAACAACCATTAGAATCTATTTCACAACTTATATTGTCTAAAATGACATCTAATAAATAGTGCTTAAATTCCTCAGTGGCTGTGAATGAGGTTTAAAAGTACTATAGAACGTAAACCTTTTTACTTTAAAATACGCAAAAAACGGTAAACCCTAATTCATATTATAGAGTTTACCGTTTTAATTTTTTAACTTGCATCATAATTACATTAACATTATTGTTGGTAGTTTGGATCAGTAACCATTGCTTGTCCAGTATAATCAACCGTTACAATTGAATATTTTCCATTTACGTTTGGGTCTTTAAAACTAAAAACATACTTATAGTTACCATTATGTTCTTCAATTGAATAATCATTATAAACTTTATGACCATTACCAAATTTATTTGCTTCGTTGTTAGCTGCATTTAAAGCTGTTTGGAAATTAGGCAATTGTTGTAATGCTTGTGATTTATTACCATTAAATGGATAAATTTGACGAGCCACTGGCGCTGCGTTTTGTCCATAATATGGTGCAACGTAACTTGATTTTTGATTGTTAGTCGTTTGTCCACTGTTTGACTGGTTATTATTCGTTTGATTTTGGTCATTGTTTGTTGCATTTGAATTAGATTGTTGCTGGTTATCGTTTGCACTATTATCTTTATTATCTTTGTTTACGTCTTTACTATCATCTTTATTGTCTTTCTTATCTTTAGATGAATCATTTGTTTTTTTATCTTGTTGTTCAGTTTTCGCTTTATCATCTTTTTCTTTATTACTGTCTTTTTGTTGGTCACTATCTTGACCACATGCAGCTAAAAATAATGATAATGCTAATAACCCTGTAACTAATTTTTTCATACATATCTCCTCCTATAATTCGATATTCATTGAATAAGCTTGAAATACATATCTACCATGTGTATCATTTCATGGATTGTTACCAAAGACGTCAACAATAATATGGTGTTTTATTTCCCCCAATATCAACAACTATCATCTATGGTTCTTTTTATTATACCCTAAATTTTAATCATTATTATCTAATTTTTGCGAATTTTATGTTTTTTATACATTTAATCATTTTACTCAACAATTTTATTACACATTTTACATTTCTATACATATTCAATGATTACAACAGCAATTTCTTTTTATCGACAACAGAAGTTACTGCTATAACTCTTTTTCCATAATTAAATCTGTATCCGTTACATCACCTGTTTGAAAATGATGTTCACCAACCACTTTAAATCCATGACGTTTATAAAATGCTTGAGCACGAGGATTATGCTCCCAAACTCCTAGCCAAATTTTATGTTTATTATGTTCTTGTGCAATTTTTTCGGCCAATGCTATCAATTGTGAACCTCTTCCACCACCTTGAAAGTCTTTCAAAAAGTATATGCGCTGTACTTCTAAATAGGTCTCCCCCATTTCTTCAGTTTGAGCACTATTAATATTCATCTTTATATAACCAACATTCGCACCATCTTCTTGATAAAAATAATGAAATGAATCTACATGGTTAATCTCTTGTGTAAATTTTTCCACAGTATAATTATCTTTAAAAAATTGATCAAAATCATTGTCATCATAGTAAGAACCAAACGTGTCATAAAATGTTCTAGTTGCTAATTCAACTAATTCACTAGCATCTTGTTTTGAAATTTCTTTGATTATCCCAGCCATATAAATCCTCCAATAAACAGTAATCGAATCAAAATATTACTTATGTATTTTTCTGCCAAAACTATTTAAAAATACATTAACACAAATCAATTACAAATTGTATTGATTGTGTGTAACATCAATAAATGATACATTTATTCCAGTAAAATGGCCGTATTTTTAAAAGAGAAAAAGAGAGGATGTATCGTTGTGACAGAAACATTTAAAGCGTTTGTAATTGATAAAGATGAGAGCGGTAAAGTGACACCAACTTTCAAACAATTATCGACTACTGATTTACCTAAAGGAGATGTGCTGATTAAAGTACATTACTCTGGTATAAATTATAAAGATGCTTTAGCGACTCAAGATCATAATGCAGTCGTAAAATCGTATCCTATGATTCCAGGAATAGATTTAGCTGGTACAATTGTTGAATCCGAAGCACCAGGCTTTGAAAAAGGAGAACAAGTAATTGTAACGAGTTATGACCTAGGTGTCAGCCATTATGGCGGTTTTAGTGAATATGCGCGTGTAAAATCAGAATGGATTGTCAAGCTTCCTGATACTTTAACATTAGAAGAATCAATGATATATGGCACAGCTGGTTATACTGCCGGTTTAGCAATTGAAAGACTTGAAAAAGTTGGAATGAATATTGAAGATGGTCCTGTACTCGTTCGCGGTGCTTCAGGTGGTGTCGGTACTTTAGCAGTACTCATGCTTAATGAACTTGGTTATAAAGTTATCGCAAGTACAGGTAAACAAGATGTTAGCAATCAATTACTTGAACTTGGTGCCAAAGAAGTTATCGATCGACTTCCTGTTGAAGATGATCATAAAAAGCCACTCGCATCATCAACTTGGCAAGCTTGTGTAGACCCTGTTGGTGGTGAAGGTATTAATTATGTTACAAAGCGTTTAAATCATAGTGGATCAATTGCAGTTATTGGTATGACTGCCGGTAATACTTATACTAATTCTGTATTCCCTCACATTTTAAGAGGCGTAAACATTTTAGGAATTGACTCAGTATTTACTGCTATGAAATTAAGACAGCGCGTTTGGCGTCGTCTCGCAAAAGATTTAAAGCCTGAAAATTTACATGAGATCAAGCAAGTTATTACATTTGATGAACTTCCAGAACAACTTAACAAAGTAATTAAACATGAAAATAAAGGCCGCATTGTTATCGATTTCGGTGTAGATAAATAGTATTCATGAAAAAGACATCCCGTTATGCGAGATGTCTTTTTTAATTTCTTTTGGTTTATAAAATTTCTGATACTTCATCAAATAGCACTTTACTTTAATACATTTTAGGGAATCATGTATTCTCCGCCCCTATCATACTTGCAACACTAATCAAATACTGCCAATATAACTTCGTAGAGCATAGAATATTGATTTATGTCCCAGCCTGTGTCTAAAAATAAAATTTAATTTCTCTTTCTATATACATCAAAGGCATATATTGCCCAATAAACGACTGTGAATACACAACTATACAAAATAACTCTCTCAATGTTTGTTAAAAATAAATAGATCATTAAAGCTGATAACACAAGTGCAACAAAATAATATATTATAGCTTGTCTTAATGTATCGATTTTCATTGTTCTAACTCCCTTAGTTACAAAGTCGAAACTTCTATATCATATCAACTTGAACTTTACCATAAAACACACATTTTTTAATATCATTACTTAGAAAAACAAAAACATACTAAGTTAAGCTGTGTAGAAAACTCAGTATGTTTATCGGTACGATTTTTCATTTTTAGTATTTGATATACATACCGCCTGAATCTGGTTCGGTAGGCATAAATCCAAATTTTGCATACAATTTATCCGCCGGGTAGTCTGCGATCAGACTTACGTAGGTACTTTCGACAGCCACATTTTTAATATACTTCATAATATGTTCCATAATTTGACTGCCGTAACCTTGACCTTGGTAACTTTTCAAAACTGCAATATCAACAATTTGAAAAACAGTTCCTCCATCGCCAATCACTCTACCCATACCAATTAACCTATCTTTATCATACAAGGTTACTGTAAATAAGGCATTAGGTAATCCTTTTTCAGCTGCTTCGCGCGTCTTTGGACTCATACCTGCATTAATCCTTAATGCGCAATAATCCTCGCAAGTCGGAATATCATATGTCACTTTAACCATTATTTACCCCACTTTTCATCACACAATATATCAACCTAGTATAAATGTTTATTTACAATAGTCTTATTCGCTTCTTTAAACACTTCATGATGACTTGAAACATAACCCTCTGCATTCGCATCTGGTTGGATATATGTTTTAGCAAGATTCGCTGCATTTGCACCATCACTAAATGCACTTGCAATTAGATGTGATTTTGCATCATGATAAACAATATCTCCACACGCATAGATACCAGGTATACTAGTTGTCGTATTACCAAATCCTTTAACACGACAATCATCATGCATATCTAGCTTTGAAGATGTTTCACTCAATAATGTATTACAACGATCAAAACCATGACTAATAATGACATCGTCAAATTTAACTGCATGCGTATCACCACTTTCAACATGTTCCAAAACAACTTCACTTATATGCGTTTCATCATCATTGCCGACCAAGTATTTAATACGTGTTTTCGGGCATAGTTTCACATTTAAATCTGTCACCAGCGTTTTCATCGCTTCATGACCACTTACATCTTCTTTTCGATAAACAACTGTCACGCTTTTAGCAATCTTAGCAATATCATGCGCCCAATCTAATGCTGTATTTCCTCCACCTGATATTAATACATCTTTATCTTTGAAACGTCTGTAACTTTGTACAACATAATGTAAATTAGTTAATTGATATCTCTCTACACCTTTAACATCTAATTGTTTTGGATTAATAATACCTGCACCAATAGCAATGATAACTGCTTTCGATGTATATATTTCTCCCGCTTCTGTTTCAACTTCGAAATGACGTTCTGATTTTTTCCTAATATCTACCACACGTTCATTCAAATGAACTTCCGGTTTAAAATATAATCCTTGCTTAATTGTATCTTTTAAAATTTCATGACAAGGTTTTGGCGCAATGCCGCCAATATCCCAAATAATTTTTTCAGGGTAAATTCTCATCTTACCCCCTAATTCAGATTGAACATCTATCAATCTTACAGACATATCTCGCAATCCAGCATAAAAGCTTGCATACAAACCAGACGGACCGCCACCAATGATTGTAACGTCTTTCATTATGTGCCTCCTATGACTCTCTATATTCATTTCTTTCATTAACGCGCTCAAATTGATAATTATTATCATTTAAAGACATTATACTATTAATATTTATATTGTTAAAATAAATCGCATAGTTAGCCATGAATTATCAATAACTATCCCATCACAATATAAAAACACACCTTTCAAAGTACGAAACAACAATGTTCCTTTGAAAGATGTGTATATTTTTTAGTTCATATTATTTTTTAAAAGACTCATCACGTGGTTCTTTAAGAATTGCTTGTCTTAAAAGGAAAAATAGCAACAATAAACCTGCAAGCATACCTGTGTGCCCAATACCTGCAAAGCCTGCAAATGCTTCTGGAGAGTATGATTTACCAGTGACTTGGAAGAATCCTTTTGTCACCATCATACCTATAGTAACGATAACACCTATGTTATATACATAGAAGAACCAGTTAAATAAGTAGTAACTTGATAATTTAAATAACTTCTCCAATGGTAATAATATTAAAAACATAAACATACCTAAAATAAGTGTATGTGTGTGTACAAGTGATAATTGTGTTGTACCAGTAAAATCATATGCTTTTGTTAGCTCTCTATAGAAAAAGCCACTAAATAAACCTATGATCATATAAAAAAGAAATGAATATAATAACCTACGCATTTTGAATCCTCCCTCACCTTTTCATTATATCCGATTATACCTATTATAACAGTGACAAAAAAGCGAAGATATGACACAACTGAATTTGATTTAGCACATAGTATGACAGCTAAAATAACTTTACATCAAGTGCTATACAAATAAAATAGCTATACCATGACGCTCGCTACAAACGTCTTGTATAGCTATATTCCTATTTATTAAATTATGACGGCACTTCAGTACGTTTTGTGCTATGTTTTCTAACAATAGCTGAAATTAAACTTGATACAGCGCCAAAAATCATAAACCCTATAAACATCCACATTGTACTATTTAATTCAATATGATGATTCAAGTATAATAGTTCTCTTACACTTGTTGCATAGTGTGTGAATGGATTCCAATCATATACATATTTTTGATAACTTTCAGGCAACATTTGTTTAGGTAACGTTACAAGTTGCATACTAAAGAACATTAAAATGAAGAAAATTGGAATTGACTTCATACCTAGCCATACCATAACACCTAAAATAAGGCCCACGAAACCAAGAATCGCAAGTGCTACAAAAATTGCGATACGATTTGGATGGTCAAAATCAAATCCTTGAATGCCTTGCATGAAATAAATATAAACAAAGCTACCTGCAAATGCTGCAACAACTGCAAATATCATTTGTCCAATTGAAGCAATGATACGATGTTGCACGACGATATTGTTACTAGTTCTAAATGCAAAGAACAATAAGATAGACGTTACGATTGAACCTATCCAAATTGGCATAAACATTAGGAATGGTGCATTACCACCTGCTTGGTGATCTTTAACTTTATTAAGTTTTTCATTATCCACTTTTACTGGATTCGTCAAACCATTGATGTCCGCGGCATTGACTTTAACATTTTGACTCGTTAATGTTTCCAAACTTTGCTTCGTAATTTGAGCATTAATATTATCACCCATACCAGTTAATACAGCTGATGCAATTTGTGAACCTTGTAAGCTTGATCCTTCACTTACAATCGTTTTAAATTTAGCCTGCTTAACCTCTACTTGTTGATTCCCCATTTTTTGTTTCATTTGTTGAACTACTTGTGGCGGAATTTCACCTGAAGCAACTTTTTGTTGCATTTCTTCTTTTTTGCTATCCATAACTACTTTTTGTGTTTTACTCATAGCATCTTTTGAAAAGTCTTTATCAATAATAGCTACTCCAAAGATTTTTTGATCTTTCAAATCTTTTTCAAGGTCTTTTTCACTATCAACCTTAACCCATTTAATTTTATTAGAATCACTATCTAATAATTTATCCTCTAATTTTTTACCAATGTTAACATTTTTATCTTGAATCGTTGTACCTTTGTCCTCGTTTAATATACCAATTGGTAAATCTTTTGGTTTAGGATTATATGCAGGATAAAAAGCTAAAGAAAAAATTACCAAGATAATCATAGTTGCTATTGGTGCAATCCATAATAATTTATTTTTAAATATATTCATTTTATTAATTACCTCCTTATTAGACAATGTGTTGAATATTTCGCATGTTGTCTATTATAATATGTAAGTGGGAATAAACAATACACAATGTTCATCAATACGTTTATTAATAGACAAATACACCCACATTGTTCAATAACACAAGGAGGTTGATTTATTTTTGAAAGAAGATAGGCGAATTAGAAAGACAAAGTCCTCCATTAAACAAGCGTTCACTAAATTACTACAAGAAAAAGATTTAGAAAAGATTACCATTCGCGACATAACAACACGCGCTGATATCAATAGAGGGACATTTTACTTACATTACGAGGATAAATATATGTTACTCGCAGATATGGAAGATGAGTATATTTCAGAACTAACGACATATACTCAATTTGATTTGTTACGCGGTTCTTCAATAGAAGACATTGCGAATACTTTTGTAAATAATATACTCAAAAATATTTTCCAGCATATTCATGATAATTTAGAGTTTTATCATACTATTTTACAATTGGAACGCACGAGTCAATTAGAATTGAAAATCAACGAACATATTAAAAATAATATGCAACGTTATATTAGTATCAATCATTCTATCGGAGGCATTCCAGAGATGTATTTTTACAGTTACGTTTCCGGAGCAACAATTTCAATTATTAAATACTGGGTAATGGACAAACAGCCCATTTCAGTTGATGAATTGGCTAAACATGTGCATAATATTGTTTTTAATGGTCCATTAAGAATAATGGCAGAAAACCGTTTGCATAAATCAAACCTTGATTCACTAACTTAAGTAATACTCGCTTTTCCTAAATCCTTTAGAAAGGAACTATATATCATGATTACTTCATTCAGACATTCTGAAGATATAGATAAACATATTATAAAAACACCATTAGATCATACAGCGTCATGGATTAATGTAGTAGAACCAGACCGAGAAGAAATTGAAAATCTTATGGAACAATATAATATACCTGAAGACTTTATACGTGACCCTTTGGACTCAGAAGAAAGTTCCCGTATTGAATATGACGAAGATACTGGTTACTCATTAATCATTATTGATTTACCTATCGTCAATTCAACTAATCGTAGCGTTCTATCTTTTGTAACGATTCCATTAGGCATTATTATTGGCAACGGTATTATCGTAACAGTTTGTGACGCTGAAAATGAATTTTTAGAAAATTTACCTAAGCGTGATATTAATTTAAAATTTCACAGCAGATTTGCATTAGAAATTTTAACTACTATTGCCGACCATTATAATCGTAACTTACGATTACTTAATAAAAGTAGAATTCGTATTGAGAAAGAACTAAAAAATAACATTACTAACAAACAACTTTTCAAATTAATGGAAGTTGAAAAAAGTTTAGTATACTTTTTAGCTGCCTTAAAAGGTAACGATACAATTATTAAAAAATTATTCCGTTTACCTGCAATTAAACGTTTTGAAGAAGATGAAGAATTACTAGAAGATTTAATCATTGAAAATAACCAAGCCATCGAAACAACAGAATTACATCAACGTATCTTAGAAAGTATCACAACATCATACGCTTCCTTATTATCTAATGATATGAATACGATTATGAAGACATTAACACTTTTCACGGTACTATTAACGTTACCAACGCTCGTATTTAGTTTCTTCGGTATGAATGTGCCGTTGCCAATTGATGACCATAGTTATATATCTTGGATTATTGTGGTAGGTATTTCATTAATTCTTGTCGTAATTGTTAGTATTTTCTTATGGCGAAAACAGAAATTATAACTAAATTAAAAGGTATGACAGCTTAAAGTTTCATCCTATTGCATTTGCAATGACTGATACTTTGATTACTGTCATACCTCTTTTTTTATTCTACAACTTCTTTATTTGCTTTTCTTTTCGATAAAATTAAAGTAACTGTTATAGCAACGATGAATGATATTGTCATACCAACAAAGTAGTGTAACCATCCTGCATGTACTGGATTGATTGAAATAAATCCAGGCAATCCAGCAGTTCCTAATGCGATTGCTTTAACCTTGAAGAAAGCAATATATGCTGAACCAATACCTGATCCAACGATAGCGCCAATAAATGGATATCTTAGTTTTAAGTTAACACCAAACATAGCCGGTTCTGTAATACCAAGTAATGCTGAAATACCTGCGGCAGATGCCACACCTTTTAACTTTTTATTTTGTTTAATAATAAAGAACGCTGCAATTGCTGCACCACCTTGTGCAACATTAGACATTGTCGCAATTGGGAATATAAATGATCCACCTGTTTTAGTGGCATCTGCAATTAATGTCGTTTCTACAGCTATAAAGCTATGATGCATACCTGTAATAACAATCGGAGCATACAATAATCCGAAAATTAATCCACCAATTGCACCACCAAATTCATAAAGCCATGTTAAACCATCTGATAACCAGTAACCTAATTGTCGAGTGATTGGACCTACAAATGAAAATGTTAGAAATGCTGTTATAAAAATAGATAACAATGGTGTTAACAAATTATCTAACACCGTTGGAATAACTTTGCGTAACCCTTTTTCAATTGAGGCTAAGATATAAGCTGCTACAAGCATAGGTAAGACTTGTCCTTGATAACCTACTTGATTAATATGCAAACCAAATACATCCCAATATGGAATAGCCTTACCTGCTTCAACTGCTTTTGGGAAATCGTATGCGCTCATTAGCGATGGATGAACCAATATCATACCTAATGCAGCACCTAAAAACGGATTGCCACCAAAGCGTTTTGCTGCACTAAATCCAATTAAAATTGGTAATAATGTAAATGGTGCATTCGCAAAAACATTTATCATTTCAGCTAAACCAGCAAATTGACTATATACATCTATCAATGATTTACCTGAAAAGAATAAATCTTTCGCAGTCAAAATGTTATTTAACCCCATTAATAAACCACCAGCAACGATGGCTGGTATAATCGGAACAAAGATATCTGAAAGCATTTTTACAAATCGCTGTACCGGATTCATATTTTTAGCAGATTGTGCTTTGACTTCCGAAGTGGTTGATGCTTCTTTTCCAGTTAATTTTTCCAGTTCACTAAATACTTTATTGACTGTACCAGACCCAATAATAATTTGGTATTGTCCCCCAGTAGAAAATGTCCCTTTAACTACATCCATATTGTTTAGCGCCTCTTCATTTACTAAACTTTCATCATTTAAAACTAATCGTAGTCTCGTTGCACAATGCGCCATTGCATCTAAATTCTCTTCTCCGCCTATCGCGTTCAAAATATCTTCTGCGGATTGCTTATAATTCATATATTTAGCCTCCTAATTAGAACCGGTTCCATTTATTCCACTTTATTGTAACCGGTTCCAAAAATATTTGCAACACTCTATTATCATTTTATATAAACAATTACATCACTTTTGATAGCGCATTCATTTTTATTGCTATACTACATGCAAGTATATTAACATTAATTATCGGAGGTAATTTTATGAAAGAACGTGGCCATATCGAACAGCTTTGGCGTGAAGAAAAATATCATGTATTGTTACACAGTCAACAGTCTTACCAAATGATAAGGAATGCTTTAAAAAAGAATTTATCACTTCATCAAGTCCAACAAATGATTGATGATGCTTTGTTAATTGAACCGAGTATAGGAAGTGTATGTAATGCTTTTGATCATATGTGGGGATATTTTAAAAAATGTGCGAATGAAGAAGAAAGACAACAATCAAAACTACTTAAAGCTGATTTTATTAATAGTAAAATCGACACCCAAACTTTATTAGGTTTTTTAGCAGAACTTGCTAATAAATATGATGTTCAATATTTACTACAAAGTCGTGTTTTAAACACAAAAAGAAAGAGATAGATTGAAACTTTAGTTGTAACGGACAAATAGTAGTCATTGGAGTTCAGCAATTCATACTTTGTACTAAAGTTTACTATAATCTATCTCTCAAGGTTTAAATGTACATATCTATATTAAAATGCGTTTCATGATGTTAGAAGATACCATACACATTTAATTAGTTACAGCATAAATCAATTTATACCCTTAATTATTACATTGTTTATATTTTAAATTCGGGGGAGTAATTTTAAGTAATATCTTGTTGCTGCTAATTCTATTGTTAATAAATTGATATTAGATGTAGAAATTGAGTGTGAAAGTTAATAATAGATGATTTAGCTAGTAACATAATTAATTCATATATAGTCAAAAAGTTCTGTTAGATAC
The DNA here is from genome assembly GCF_037966415.1 of Staphylococcus sp. FSL W8-0305. Lineage (NCBI taxonomy): Bacteria > Bacillati > Bacillota > Bacilli > Caryophanales > Staphylococcaceae > Staphylococcus > Staphylococcus sp. FSL W8-0305. The sequence goes on along the minus strand of NZ_CP150198.1, from coordinate 2,394,907 downwards.
TGTTCTTGATGAATATTCTTTGATGTTAGGTGTTAGCTATTCTAGATGAGTTTCTTAGATGTGGATGCCTGTCTTGATGAAGTTATCTATGATGTTAATATAATACTTGATGTTGATTCTTAGATGTTAGTGCGATTTCAAGATGCTGATTCTTTGTTGTTGCACTATCTTGGTGACGTTTCTAGTTGTTTATAGTTATCGCATCTCTTGATGTAAAATCTAAGATGTTTATGCATTTCTAGATGTTAATTCTTCGCTGCTTAAGAATTATCTTGATGGTAAATCTAGTTGTGCCATGCATTTTCTCATGATGAATCTAAGGTGTTAATTCATTGATGTGTGCTGTTTCTTGTTGCTTCATTATCTTGATGGTGAATTTCGTTGTCTAATGCACTTTTTCAAATGATTATTCTAATTGTTACGGCAATAACTAGATGGATTTTCTTAGATGTTCACTTTTCTAGATGTTTATACTTATCTTGATGTTTTCTAAACAGAACTTTTAAACGCTTTATTTTTTAGTAGATTGTTTAAAATTTCTTAGTTGATGGTTATTGTTGTTGATTTGAATAATTTGTAGCGAATATTTTGTAACAGGGCTACTAAGAATTTTTATAACAAGAAGTGATTTCAATCGAACTAATTTTCAGCGTTTGATGACAAAAGTGTATGTCCAAACTTAAATAATGGCGATAAAATTTAAGTCATGGGTACATTTAATGTTTTTTGATTCAAACTTCCATTTTGGTCAATTTGCTTTTTTTATAACATAGTTGAATATCAATAAAAGATTAGCAAGTTAGTTCAAAATGGCTATGTATTGTTTTTTGAAATACATAGGTTTGAAATCTATATTAATTATGCACCAAATAATTTAATTAGACTCTATCGAAAATTTCCAAATTTTGCTTACTATCTTTCTAATTTTACTTTTATATTGTGCACGATGGATAAAAACAAGCGTTTTCCTAGGAGTTTTCTTTAATTTCTTTTATTTTTCACTATTACCTTTTCAAAAATATTCAACTATAATAGGTATACTATCCATGATTTTAAAAATTTCCATGTTTTACATTTAAATGATAGATTTCAATATATATTAGGCAGGAGAGAGAAATATGACATGCCAACTTAAAATACATCATACATTATCGACAATACCAAGTCGTAATATCAATAATATTATGGTGCTATTTTCACTTACAAGTAAACTCAATATTACGATTAATGGTGAAACCAAAGACGTAAGTAATTATATTATCTTAATTAACCATGGTGATATTTATAATATTAACCACGGCGAAAATATAATCGAATTAATGATACCCGTTTTTTATTTTTATCAACAAGATGATGATTTCTTTAATGGTTATTTAGATCGTCATTTATTACAATCAAGTAATTATATTAAGTCATTAATTGCCGATTTAATCAGTACACCAACAAGTTCTTCTTTAATGGGAAAAAATATAGGTCAAAGTATTATAGACACTTTACTTAAAGAAGCTTTTATAAGAATAGATCATGAATATTTACCAAATATTGCTTTAAGCAATCCGGTGTTTATAGACTGTGTAAACTATATTCATGACAATATTGATGCGCACTTGTCTTTAAAAGATATAGCGATGCATTGCAACATCTCTGAATCATATTGTTCTAATCTTTTTGTTCGATATTTAAGTATGAATTTTAAAGATTATTTTACAAGTATTAAACTTGTTAACGCCATCAATTTATTACTTTCTACAAAACATTCTATTACAACTGTTTCTGAATTGGCCGGTTTTAACAGTCATACAAATTTTGCAAATCAATTTAAGAATTACTTGCATTTTAGTCCTAAACAGTTCCGTTCACTCGTTTCCAAGATTACTGAACCACCACAAATACACTTCCAACAAGATAACGTATCACAATTCACTGAGTTAATTTCAACAATTGATTTAACAGCTCAGCTGGCTACAAATACAACAGATATTCATATAGATGATTTTAATCCGAAAGATCGAAGTCAGCGTGCCAAAGTATTTGTTCGATTTAGTAATTTCAATGAACTATTTCAATTTATTTTCAATGAATATTACGATATTAACTTTGAGCACCTACCAAAACCTGTCGTTTTCATTGACGATATTCACGATATTGAGATTAGCCAAACGAATTACAACCTGTTAAATAGATGTTTTGAAAAGCTTTTCGAAAAAAATATAGGTTTAGCAATCGCTATTAAATCAACACAACAATTCGAAACGATGAAGCAATTAATACTAACATTTTTACAAGGCAATCAAGACTATAAGACAAGCAAGAAATTAGTTAAATTTATGCTCGTATTTTGCTCTAACTCTATGACAGCAGAAGAAATTCATTTATGTCATCTTAAAATTAAAAACAAAAATAAAGAAATTAAATATAGTGTGACAGTCGATGGCTTTTTAGAAACTTATTCAACCGTGGAACAAGTTTATGATGTCATGCAGCGTCTTAAATTCCATTATTACTTTATTGATATTGAAAATTCAAAAACTGCAACACATCTTATCACTAAAAACCAACACTATCATCAAACTGACACTCATTTTGAACAGTATAAGAAATTTATTTTAGATTCAGGTATATCATCAACACAATTTGTATATAATAACCTGTCTGTAAGTGGATTTAAATATACTAATGATGGTAAGAATCCAATTCAATTATCTGACATAGTGTATCACTTAATCGCATTATTGCGATATGGCGGTGGCATTAGCTATCAATTATTAGATGACCATTCAAATTATATTTCCTTGTACAACAAATATGGTAGCCCCCTACCATTAATGCATTTATATAAAATGTTTAGACCTTTTGTTAATGAAGACATTGAAATTACAAATAATTATGTATTGAGTCGTAAAGATAATAACTACCATTTCTTATTATTCAATAAAATTAATGACCGATATATGTCAGACGTAAAACAAGACTTCATTTTCCATAATGAATTACCTCAAGACTCTTTGATGATTATTAAAACATTGAATCATGAACATGGTTCAATTCAACATTTGCTTCCAACAAGCGATCAACTTGTCTATATAGAAAAAGAAATTCTAGATGAATTAGACAAAACGAATTACCCTAAAACGGAGCTTGCAGTTCAAGAAGAAACTGGTCGTACATTTGAACTCAAGTTAAATCACGACGAGGTTAAATATATTTGCTTTAAACCAAGCTAAATACTAACAGTCCTCTTGTGTTTAGTTTCTTACGTTAAAGGCTATTTATATCATAAGGAGATGATATAGGATGAGTAACTCACAAGCAATTCAAGCAATTGAAAACGTGCTAGCAACGTCAAAAGTTGGTGTATTATCAACTGCATATAATAACAAACCTAATAGTAGATATATGATCTTTTATAATGATGGTCTTACTTTATATACTAAAACGAATATCCATTCTGCTAAGGTCAAAGAAATTAAAGATAATCCAGCAGCATATGTTTTATTAGGCTATAACGACACAACTAATCGTAGTTTCGTTGAAATGGAAGCGACAATCGAAATCGTTACAGAACAAGAAGTGATTGATTGGCTATGGGAAACACAAGACAAAAGCTTTTTCAGTTCAAAAGAAGACCCAGAGTTATGTGTTTTAAGAGTAGTTCCACAATCCATTAAGCTAATGAATGATAAATCATTAGATACACCTATTAAAATTGATTTATAATATGTAAGTTTTTAGTTTTAAAATTAGTCAGCAATTGAACATGTTAGCTATAAATTTCAACAGTATCCTATTTATATATATTTCGATTTTGAAAGCGTTTAATACTTTTAACTATATTTTTATTATATAACAATATTTTAGACACATTTTATTCACATTTATTGTGATTAAGGTGTGTCTTTTTAAATTAATTTTATGTAATATAAATACTGCATTTGCAAACTGTTGTACTTTTAGGTATAACAGAATTAACTACATTTAAGGAGATTGATGAACCGTGAAAAAGAAAAAAGGTTTTGGTCTTGGTATTAGTTTAATTGCCATCATGTTGATTGTATGTATTGTACTAGTAATCATGATGATGACTGGTGGAAAGAAAGATACATATTATGGAATTATGAAAGACAATGCTACAATTGAAAAAATGATTAGTGAAAAAGATGAAAGCATTGAGAAGAACGTTAAATTACCTTCAGATGCAGACGTTTCAGTTAAAAAAGGCGACTTTGTAATTGTTTATAAATTAGCCGATTCTGATAAAATTGTTAAAGTAAAAAAAGTTGATCATGACGATGTACCACATGGTTTAATGATGAAAATTCATGACATGGGCAAAATGCACATGAAACACTAATTAAGCTTTAATTTTGAGTAATATATAAGATATTAAAAGCAGCAGTAAGATATTTCTAATTGAAAATCATCTTACTGCTGTTTTTTTGAGAATAAATATACCAGTTTATTTGCAAATGCCCTGCGCTTTAGCGCATGCATAAAAGCCCCTACACTTCGCTTCAGTTCGCCTGCGCTTTGCGCATGCATAAAAGCCCCTAACAACCAGAGGTTGTAAGGGGCTTTAAATGTCAGATAGTATTTTTTAAATTGATTTTAAATATTCTTGACCTTTTGCTTTATCATATACGTTTTCCCATTTAGCAATAACAATTGTTGATAATGCGTTACCAATAACGTTTACACATGTACGTACCATATCTAAGATACGGTCAACACCAATAATTAATGCTAAACCTTGTGCCGGTAAGCCCATGGCGCCTAATGTTGTTAATAAAACAACGATTGAAGTTCCTGGTACTGCCGCCATACCTTTAGATGTAATCATTAATGTTAACATCAACACAATTTGCTCTGATAATGTTAAGTGCATTCCATACATCTGTGCAACGAATAATGCTGCAATAGATTGATAAAGTGCTGATCCGTCTAAGTTAAACGTATAGCCAATCGGTATAACAAAGGATGTAATATCTTTTGGTGAACCAAAGTTTTCCATTTTCTTCATCATTACAGGAAGAACAGCTTCCGAACTTGATGTAGAAAATGCTAAAAGCAATTCACTTTTCAAGATTCTAATAATATTCATGATATTAATACCACACATCCATGCAACTAGTCCTAGTATAGCGAATACAAAGAACACCATTGCAAAGACAACAACTAATACTAATTTTAATAGTGGTAATAATGCTGATGCACCAAATGTAATAATTGTAGTACAAATGAATGCAAACACTCCAAGTGGTGCTAATTTTAAAATTTTATTAATCATCCAGAACACAGCTTCAAGCGATCCGCTTAAAAATTCTTTAACTGGTTCTGCTTTTTTACCTACTGCAGCTAATCCTAATCCAAAGAATACTGCGAAAAAGATAATAGGTAATAATTCACCCTTATTTAAAGCTTCAAAAAAGTTTGTCGGAATAATATGTACAATGGTATCAATAAAATGATTTCCATATGTAGATTGTTCTGCTGCATGTGCAGTTGATTGATATTTAGAAATATCACCTTTAGGTAATTTTGTTGGGTCTAATCCAGCACCTGGTTTAAATAGGTTACCGAAGATAATCCCTAAACCTATTGCGATTGTTGTAATAATTTCAAAGTATAAAATTGTTTTCCAGCCATAACGCCCTACAGTTTTCGATTCCCCAACGTTCGAAATAGAAAGCGCTAGTGAGCAAAATACAACTGGTATAACGATCATTTTAATTAAATTTAAAAATACGTCACCAAATGGTTTAATGTAATTTGCTACGTTTTCTTGTCCATATAATAAAAGTCCTACGACAACACCTAACACTAATGCAATAACTACTTGCATAGGTAGGCTAATTTTTCTCTTGAATAGAGCCATAGTACAAACTCCCCTTCATCTGACATCACTCAATTATATCAGAAAATTGATAATTATCTATAAAAAATTAAAATATTTATCTTTTATAGATGTCAAAAATCACTAATTTCCATACAAAAACTGTTTACCTTAAATAATTAAAATTGCAGGCACTAAACTGTTTCACCAGTTATACGTTTCACTATTTTGATGGTTTATAATTCTGATTGAAATATTTATGCTTTGCAGTTTTCAAACTTTTCTTAGTCTCTGTATCAAAGCCTTCAACAAATAATCCTTTATTAGTACTGATTGGTTGCACAACATAAGTTACACCAGGTTCATCTTTAAACGTAACTTCCTTATAGAAGAGACCTTTTTTAGCACTATACTCTGTTTTTTCTGATTTAATTTTATCTTTTAGATTTTTCTCTTCCAAGTAACTGTCAATAAGTTGAATATTCTTATGGCCTTGATATGTTTTCAGACCAAAGAAAAATGCTACAGCAACAATTAATGAAATAAATAATATAATGATAACTTTAATCGCGTTTTTTTTCTTCTTCATTATGTAACTCCTTTTTGCTTATCTATTCAGTATGAACGAATCAATTTATTTAATAAAGAGTTTTTACCAGATTGTAACAATTTTTTTCTTCTCAATATTATTATAGAAATCGAATTACATACACGATGCTTTTAAAAAATTTAATAACAAATTTCATTTTACTATCTATCAAAATAATTGACTACTTTTAACAATTAAGAATGATACAATTACATTTTTTTCAATTCAAAAAATCAGTCATATCAGTCATTACCGATGAAAATACTAAGATATTGATATGTTTTGCATTATTTAACATTTAAATTCAATTATAGACAATTCGATAATTGCGATGAAATCAGTACTTGACAACTATTACACTTCATAATATTGTTTATTTTAACAAGGAGTGATTGGATGTATGTAGAAAACAGCTATCTTAGCAAACAGTTGTGTTTTTTATTTTATGTTTCTTCAAAAGAAATAATTAAAAAATACACAAACTATCTTAAGGATTATGATTTAACCTATACTGGTTACATTGTTTTAATGGCGATTGAAAATGATGAAAAACTTAACATCAAAAAATTAGGTGAACGTGTATTCTTAGATTCTGGAACACTGACACCATTACTAAAGAAATTAGAAAAGAAAGATTACGTTGTTCGAACACGTGAAGAGAAAGATGAAAGAAACCTACAAATTTCTCTAACAGAACAAGGTAAAGCAATAAAAAGTCCTCTTGCTGAAATTTCTGTTAAAGTATTTAATGAATTCAACATTTCAGAACGAGAAGCATCAGACATTGTTAATAATTTGCGGAATTTTGTTTCGAAAAATTTCGACAATTCCGACAAAAAGTAACTCCCTATCATAAGATGATGGGCAGAAGTATGCATCGCTATGTTTATTCATTATCTTTATTGCTTGTATAAATCTCGATGCTCAGTTCTTTTGCCCTGATTCCTTATCAGGCACAAATCTATCCATTTATAACTTTTTTATCCCCCCCTTTTACTTTATCTTTTTTTATTCTACTCATATAATGACTTTGTAATACAAATTTATATAATGGAAGTGATGATATTGAACTTCAATCAATTCGAGAATCAAAACTTTTTTAACGGTAATCCAAGTGATACATTTAAAGATTTAGGTAAACAAGTATTTAATTACTTTACAACACCTTCATTTGTAACGAATATATATGAAACAGACGAATTATATTACTTAGAAGCTGAGCTAGCAGGTGCAAATAAAGAAGACATTAGTATCGATTTCAATAATAATGTGCTTACTATTCAAGCTACTAGAAGTGCTAAATATAAATCCGGAAAACTCATTTTAGATGAGCGAAACTTCGAATCATTAATACGCCAATTTGATTTTGAAGCTGTTGATAAGCAAAATATTACTGCTAGTTTTGAAAATGGGCTATTAACCATTACCCTGCCTAAAATCAAACCAAGCAATGACACTACTTCATCAACATCTATTCCAATTTCTTAGTTAAATTTAAAATGAATACATTACTAAAGCCTTAATGTCATGCTACTAACGTTACACATGGTATTAAGGCTTTATCATTTAAATTTAAAAATGCTTCGTATTACATATCAACTGTGTTTCAATGAACCATATTCTTTTTGATATAAATGGCGCATTGTAAATAATGCAATGCATCCGAATACCGCTAAGAAAATAAATGCTAAATGGCTTGAACCTGTTAAATTAGCTACGTATGTGATGACCAACGGTGGGAAGAATCCTCCTAAACCACCCATCATTGATACGATACCATTTGCTGATCCTGCTTCATTTGAGAAGTATGATGGTACTAATTTAAAAATTAAGCCGTTACCAATACCTGCACAAATACTTATTGTTAAACAACCTACAGTAAATAATGCGATATGGTCTGAAATACCTAAAATAACGGCACCGATAATCATAATAACAAAATCAATCATCAGTACTTTAACTGCATTAAATTTATCACCTAGTATACCACCTATTGGTCTCAAGAATGTTGCCAGCGCAATGAATACACCTGAACGAATACCAGCATCTACTTTGTCAATTCCAAAATGATTTACTAAGTAGTTAGGTAAGAAAATACCAAATGCAACAAAAGCACCAAAAGTAATGAAATACCAATAACTTAAGTAATATAATTTGTAGTTTTTAGATAATGTTTTCATTTGGGCCATTAATGGCACTTTAATTTTACGTTCTTGTGTGTCACCAAAAATGAACATAATTAATGCAAATAAAGCGATAATAATTAAGTAACTTCTAACTGTTGTTTGCCAACCAATAATACCCGCTATCGGTGGTGCTAAAAATGAAGAAACTGCTGTACCGATATTCCCCATACCATAAATACCATTTGCTAGACCTACTTTTTCTTTAGGGAAATATTTAGGAACTGATGTAACACCAACAGAGAAAATTGCGCCACCTACGCCAAGGAAAAATCCTGATGCCATTAACATCCCCGGCGTTTGTGCTTGGCTCAAGAAAAATATCGGGAATAACAATACGATAAAACTTGTAAAGAATACCCATTTAGCACCAACAATATTTGTTAAATAACCAAATGGCACACGGAGCACTGATCCCAAAATAACTGGTATCGCTAAAATGATTGATATTTGACCTTCAGTTACATTGACATCCTGTTTAATAAAAGGCATTAAAGGAGCAATAATACTCCAAGCCATAAATCCAACCACTAAACTTAATGTTTGTAATGTAAGTTGAAAGCCACCTTTTGTTTTGTACATACGTTTCACCTTCACCAAAATCATTTATTTTTTAATAGATATCAATACTCTGCCTATATGTTAGAGGTCAATGTTATTTAAAGAGCCTGGGAAATAAATCAATGTTCCATGCTCTACGAAGTTATATTGGCAGTAGTTGACTGAACGAAAATACGCTTGTAACAAGCTTTTTTCAATTCTAGTCAACCTTGCCGGGGCGGGACGACGAAATAAATTTTTCGAAAATATCATTTCTGTCCCACTCCCCAATATAGACAAAGTATTGACTACACATTTATTTTATTATGATTGTGAAAAAGTGAACATAAGGATTTTCCCTTATTTATGGTGTAATTCCCCCTATACAATGTCCCTTTACGATGCATTTAGACACTATTTTGTCATCATTTTAATCAGATTATTAAGGATCACTCACATGCATTTCTTAAATTTTTTTCAATTAGTTACAATTACTGCTTGAAAATCACGTTACGTTACCCTTTATGCTGACAACGTAAGGAGGTTTATCATGTATAAAATCAATATTATTAGATCAGATTCCGTCTATAAGAATATACTCAAGACACCATTAAACGACCGTGATTCAATTTTCACTAAAGAAATATTAGTACCTTTTAAAAAGAAATTTGAGGTGCAACAGATTCCTATTCATAATGATGCCAAGCAGACAATGAGTGCAATTCAATTTTTAGATGCCTTTCAAAAGTCTCCCAAAGATTTACGCATGTCTGACCAAATGTCAATACAATACCTGAATAATGATTTCTGGAGTAATTGCGAAAAATATTTAAAAGTTGCTATAGATCAATTTGCAAATTATAGTATCTCATCTCAAGTTTCTAACTATCATTTCACAGTATTACTTGGAGATAGCCAAAAACCACTTATGTATCTAAATAAAAATCGCGGTGGTGATGGTGGCATACCAGGTTATATTATGATTTATTTAGTGCCGAGTACAAGTACAATTAATTCTATGAAAAGCTTAATTGCACATGAAGTAAATCATAATATGCGCTATCAATATATTGATTGGGATGGCGGAAGTTTGATTGAATTGATTATCGCAGAAGGATTAGCTGAAAACTATGTAGAATCATTGTATGGTAAAGCGCATATTGGACCGTGGGTAACAAATACTAATTGGAGTCGTGATAACGTAAAAATTAAAAATACTATTTATAATCATTTACATTTAAAGCATATATTTGAATCGATGCCTTTTCTCTATGGTGATGATATTAATAAACTTCAAGGTAGGTCTATCGTTGGCTTATCTCATGCTGCCGGGTATGCATGTGGCTATCACTTGGTGAAATACTTTTTACAAAAAACAAACATACCTATTGAAGTTGCCACAACACTTCCAGCACAAAAAATAATAAATGAGGTGAATGATTTTTGGCATACACATACACTTTAAAAGATATTATTGAAATTACAGGTGTAACTAAACGAACTTTACATTATTACGATGAAATAGGATTATTAGTTCCAAATAAAAATGATAAAAATTATCGCGTTTATAAACAGCAAGACTTAGAAAAATTACAAAAAATTTTAATACTCAAGTCTTTTGATTTTGATATCGCTAAAATAAAACAATACATTTCATATGATAATGAACAATTGCGAAAGTTATTATCAGAGCAAGTAAGCAAGTTAGATAAAAAGATTTCTGACTTACAATTAATTAGACGCTCTGTATGTGAATTTATTAAAGGACACTCTCTAATAGATACCAGCATTTTAAACAAGTCACTACAGACACAATATGATAAAGAAGCATCTATAAAGTATGGTCATACGAAGGCATATCAATCATTTATTAACCGTCAAGACAACTTACAATCACAGGATATCAGACAGAAATTGACAATGATCTTCAATCAATTCAATCAAATGTCTTTAAGTCATTATCCAATCCAAGACTGTAATGATATCGTGGAAGAATGGAAATCTTTTATGAACACAATCGCTGATTTTGATGATGAAACATTATGCTGTATTGCTAAAACATATGAAAATGATACGCGTTTCAAAGATTACTTTAATTCATATGATAATCAAAATTTAGCATCATATATTTCAGAAGCTGTTAATTATTTTTTGAGCAATGAGAATAAGAAAGACAATTTTTAATCCTCACTTAGAGACTAAAACACTGAATACACCCTAACTAACATGTCATGTCCAAAATAGACAACTACTCATTTATTCTCTATATCAATAACTATATTAAAAGTTATTCCGTTTCCAATAAAATAAGTATGGCTTTCCAAAAGGAGAAAGTATTAGCTTCCATACGGTTATAAAAAAATATATTTCGAAACATACAAAAGCGCCAGAAGATAATCATTTCCTCTGGCGCTTTGTATGGTATTAATTTCAAACTCTAAAACTCTAATAATTTCTTTTTCAATGCATATTCAACGAGCTCTGGTTTACTTTTCAAGCCAAGCTTTGTCATAATATGCGTTTTATGTGCCTCTACTGTCTTTACAGAAACAAATAACTTCTCTGCAATTTCTTTATTCCCGTAACCTTTGGCAATAAGTGGCAATATTTCTAGTTCTCGTTTTGATAAGATTTTAAAAGGATCTGATGTGTTTGCAGTGTCCTGATTTGAATTAGATACAAATTCATTCACTAAAGATGTTGTAAGTTTCATATCTACATATGTTTCACCTTTATATACAGTTCGAATAGCTAACAATAATTGTTCATCAGGTGCATTTTTCAATATGTAACCTTTCGCACCATTACGCAACACATGGAACAAGTACTCTTCATCATCAAACATGGTTAATATTAAAATTTTAGTTTCTGGAAAACTGTCAGCAATTTTACTCGTAGCGATAAGACCTGACTCACCTGGTGGCATGCTTAAATCCATTAGTAACACATCAGGTTTATATTCCATTACTTTTTGATAAGCTTCGACACCATCTGCAGCTGTTGCAACAACTTCCATATCATTTTGATAATTTAAAATCATAGAGAATCCCGTGCGGACAACAGCGTGATCATCGGCAATGACTATTTTCAATTTTATTCCCCCAATGTATGTTTCAAATTGGAATGTTCAGTGTAACATTGGTGCCCTCACCAATTTTCGTTTCGATGTTGACGCTACCACTGACTAATTCAGCTCGTTCATTCATTCCATATAAACCGAGTCCAGAACCTTTAGGCTTAGAACTTGGATCAAAACCATTTCCCGCGTCTATTACTTCAGCAACCAAATGGCGCCCAGTTTGACGGATACCTACATTTATTTCATTTACATCAGCGTATTTCAACGCATTTAAAATAGCTTCTTGTACTACTCGGTAAACAACCGTTTCAATATCACTATCAAAACGGGTATTTTTAATATTGGAAGTATATATGATTTTAACCCCATAATTTTCTTCAAATTGTTTAAAATATGATTTAAACGCTGCCTCAAGGCCTAAATCATCCAAAGAGGCTGGTCTTAATTCCACCGACATATTACGTATATCATCGATTAATTTAGCGACAATGTATTCAATGTTTTCTGCGTCTTCCAAAAGCTTTGCTGTATCTTCTTGATATTTCAACAATCGCAATTGAACATCTACATTTAACATTTCTTGAATCACACTATCATGTAATTCCCTAGAAATTCGTTTTCGCTCATTTTCTTGTGCGGAAATCGTTTTACGCATCATACGTTGTTGATGCAATTTTTCTTGTTGTTCAATTTGTGATGAGACATTTTGAAGCGTAAATGCATGAATCCCTCTATCCTGATCAATAAGCTGATAAGTTGCAGTAAACGGCATCACTTTTTGATCTTTCGTCTTCATAAACACTTGAAAATTCGTAGCTTGTACTTGCATGGACTCTAAGAAACAATCTTTACATGATTGTACGTCATAGGCATTCGTATACCCTTCACATCTGTGACAAATCGCATTCGCTACTGCACTATAATTATCTTCTTCGGATAATATATCTTTAGCTGCATCATTCATCGCAATAATTTTACCACTATCGTCGGCAAATACTATTTTTTCGATTGAATGTTCATAGTATTTTTTTAATAAAGCTTCTAATTGTATACTGTCCTCATTAATCATGACCTACACCCTAATTCATCTCATTATTTATCATCATTGAAAATTCCAAATTTGCGTTGAATATCATCGTTATCAAATATTTTTGGTAAAGAACGTCCATCTCTTTGACCAAATAATAGTACACCATACACTTGATTTTTGTACCAAAGCGGTACAGCTAAGACTGCTGTTAATGATTCGCTTAATAAAATTGGATAGTCAATCTTTTCTTCTGGTCCCAATGCTAAACCGACATTAGCTATAATCATACGCTTCCCTGTTTTCATAACAGTTCCAGCTAATCCACGGCCTTTTCTTAAAATAATTAATTTAAACCGATTATTTTTATTACCTGAAACATAGTGCCATTTTATTGGAGATGATGGTTTGTTAGATTCATAGAAAGCGATTGCCGCAAAATCATAACCTTCTTCTTTGCGTATTTTATCTAATGTCTCTTGAAATCTACGATCTTCAATAATTGCTTCTGGTGTCAAATCCTTTCACCTCTTATACTTACACTTTATTCTTACGGTAAATAATATATCTGCGATTTATATATGTCAAAGGTACACTCCAAACATGTACTAAACGTGTGAATGGCCAACAAGCCATAATAGTGAAACCTAATAATATATGAATTTTAAATGCAATTGGTACACCACTCATTAATGATGCATCTGGTTTCAACATAAATAATTGTCTAAACCAAATTGATAATGAAGTTCTATAGTTAAAATCTGGATGCTGTACGTTTGTTACTAATGTTGCATAACATCCCATAAATACAATAAGTAATAATAAGAAATTAACAAAGATATCGGACGCTGAACTTAATCTGCGAATACTTTTCGTAGTAACACGTCTCGCTGTTAATAAAAACATCCCTACCAATGTAATTATACCAAAGATACTCCCTATATAAACAGCACCAATATGATATAAATGCTCAGACACACCGGCAGCATCCATCCACGACTTAGGTATTAATAATCCTACAACATGTCCAAAAAATACCGGAATGATACCTAAGTGAAATAGCAAACTACCCCACATCAATCTTTTTCTTTCAATTAATTCACTAGATTTTGCTGTCCACGAAAATTTATCATAACGATAACGTGCAATATGACCTGCGACAAAGACAACTAAACATAAATACGGAAATATAACCCATAAAAACTGATTAAGCATGATGTTTCACTCCTTTTGGTGATGTCAAACATAATTTCAATGTTTTTCTAAGTGCTTGAATCACATAGGCATATGGATTGTTATCTTCACCAAGTGCATTCGCCATCACATATGTTCCATCCTCAATAATCATAATGATTAATTGAATATTCTCTTCAGCTCTTGGATCATTTCGCCATTCTGCCACTTGTAAAAATTGCAACATCAACGGTAGATAATCAGAAAGTTCATTGTCTACCATTTCTAGTCCAAACATCTCGTACAATACCTTTAGTTTCGCTAACATTTGCCCACGTTCTTTTTGTGTATCAAACTTGTTATACGTCATATATAATGGCGCTTTTTTTGTAAAATCAAATGTATCAGTATAAATCGCTTTGATTTCTGATAATGAAAATGTCATCATTACATTTCTAAATGCTATTAAATCGTCATACCCTGGATGATCCTTCGAAATTGTTTCTTCAAAAGTCTTTGGATGAAATGTTAATTTTTCCGGAAAGCATAGCTGTTGCGCTATATATCCAAAACTTTCTTGATACTTTTTAAAATTATCGAAATTAATCACGGAAAATCCCTCCATAGAAATTCTCATTATAAATTTCTTGACCAGTTTTTCCTGAACCTACTGCAACACCACAACCTTCACAGTTATCACCAAAGTGTTCGCCACCATAGTTATATCCCGTACTACCTTGAGCATGATACGTATCTAAATATGTTTCCTTATGTGACGTTGGAATAACGAATCGATCCTCATATTTTGCAAGTCCTAATAAGCGATACATATCTTTAGTTTGGCGTTCAGTTAAACCTAATCGCTCTAAACGTGATGTATCAAATGGTTGTTGTGTAACTTGGGAACGCATGTAACTTCTCATCATTGCCATACGCTGCAATGCTTCTTTTACTGGTTTTGTATCTCCTGCCGTGAAAATATTCGCTAAATATTCAATCGGCAAGCGCATTTCTTCAATGGCTGGGAAAATCGCATCCGGATTTTGATTTGTATTTTTACCTTCGAAATAGCTCATAATTGGGCTAAGTGGTGGGCAATACCAAACCATCGGCATCGTTCTAAATTCAGGATGTAATGGAAATGCTAGTTTATATTCAATCGCTAACTTATAAATTGGTGAGTTTTGTGCAGCTTCAATCCAATCATAACTAATGCCATCTTTTTCAGCTTGTGCAATGACTTCTTCGTCGAATGGATTTAAAAATATATCTAATTGTTTTTCGTATAAATCTTTCTCGTCTACTGCTGAAGCCGCTTCATGAACTCGATCTGCATCATATAATAAAACACCTAAGTATCGCATACGTCCTGTACAAGTTTCAGAGCATACCGTAGGCATACCCGCCTCGATTCTCGGGAAACAGAATGTACACTTTTCAGCTTTGTTCGTTTTCCAATTGAAGTAAACTTTCTTATATGGACAACCTGTCATACAGTAACGCCATCCACGACATGCGTCTTGGTCAACTAATACAATGCCATCTTCATCACGTTTATACATAGCACCTGAAGGGCATGAGGCAACGCAACTTGGATTCAAGCAATGTTCACATAAACGTGGTAAATACATCATAAAAGTTTCGTCAAATTGGAATTTAATATCTTCTTCTATTTTTTGGATGTTAGGATCTTTTGGACCTGTAACGTGACCACCAGCCAAGTCATCTTCCCAGTTAGGTCCCCATTCAATTTCAATATTATCCCCTGTAATTTCTGAATATGCTCTAGCAACTGGAGAATGATTACCTGATTTCGCAGTTGTTAAATGTTCATAATTATAGTTCCATGGCTCGTAATAATCTTTAATTAGTGGCATATCTGGATTATAGAAAATTTTCCCTAATGCAATTTTTGAAATTCTACTTCCAGATTTTAATTCAAGTTTCCCTTTACGATTTAGTACCCAACCACCTTTGTAATGTTCTTGATCTTCCCAACGTTTCGGATACCCTACGCCCGGCTTAGTCTCTACGTTGTTGAACCACATGTACTCAGCACCTGGACGATTTGTCCAAGTGTTTTTACATGTCACACTACACGTATGGCATCCTATGCATTTATCTAAATTTAATACCATCGCAACTTGCGCTTTAATCTTCAAGCCAATTAACCTCCTTCATCTTTCTAACTGCTACATATAAATCCCTTTGGTTCCCAATTGGTCCATAATAATTAAAGTGATAACTAATTTGTGCGTATCCTCCGACTAGTTGTGTTGGTTTCAAATGGATTCTAGTCGGCGCGTTGTGTGAACCACCACGTGTATCTGTAATTTCTGACCCAGGCGTTTGAATATGTTTATCTTGTGCATGATACATAAACATTGTACCTTTAGGCATACGATGCGAAATAACTGCTCTTGCCGTTACAACACCATTACGGTTATACACTTCTAGCCAATCATTATCTTGGATATCGTGTTTTTCAGCATCTTCATTTGATATCCAAACCGTTGGACCACCTCTAAATAGTGTCAACATATGCTTATTATCTTGATACATTGAGTGTATATTCCATTTTCCATGAGGCGTTAAATAACGCAGTACCAAAGCATCTGTACCACCTTTAATTTTCTTATCTCTATTACCAAATACCATTGGCGGCAATGTCGGTTTATATACTGGTAAGCTTTCACCAAACTGTTGGAAAACTTCATGATCAACATAATAACTTTGACGACCTGTTAGCGTTCTAAAAGGTACTAAACGTTCTACATTCGTTGTAAATGGTGAGTAACGTCGGCCTTGTTTATTAGATCCCGGGAATACTGCTGTTGGTATAACTTCACGTGGTTGTGATGTTATATTCAAGAACGAAATTTTTTCAGCAGCACGCTCACTAGAAATATCTTTCAACGGCATACCAGTTTGTTCTTCAAGATCCTCATATGATTTCTGTGATAACTTTCCATTCGTAGCTGATGAAATATTTAGTATGGCATCAGCGACATTACGTGCTGTATCAATACGTGGACGATTCGCTCTTACAGAATCATCATTTGTATCACTCCACGTGCCTAACATACTTTTTAGTTCTTCGTACTGCTCACTGACACCGAAACTTACACCATGTGCTCCAACTTTCCCTTTTTCAAGTACAGGACCAAGTGTGACATATTTGTCGTAAATTTTAGTGTAGTCGCGTTCTACAATTGCAAAGTTAGGCATTGTACGTCCAGGCACCGCTTCAATTTCACCCTTCGACCAATCTTTCACTACGCCATATGGTGTAGATATTTCTTGTTTTGTATCATGACTAAGTGGTGTTGTCACAACATCTTTAAACGTTCCAGGTAAATAGTCTTTTGCCATTTCTGAAAATGCTTTTGCCAATGTTTTATAAATATCCCAGTCTGAACGTGATTCCCATAATGGATCAATAGCAGGATTGAAAGGATGTACATATGGATGCATATCCGTTGATGATAAATCATGTTTTTCATACCAAGTCGCTGCTGGCAAAACAATGTCAGAATATAACGGTGTTGCCGTCATTCTGAAGTCTAAAGAGACCACTAAATCTAACTTACCTGTTGTTTCTTCACGCCACGTAATTTCTTCTGGCTTTTCATCTTCATTTGGTGTAGCTAATAATCCTGATTTTGTGCCAAGTAAATGCTTCATAAAGTATTCTTGACCTTTTGCAGAACTTGAAATTAAATTTGAACGCCATATAAATAATGATTTTGGATGATTCTTTTTCAAATCAGGATCTTCAATTGCAAATTGTGTTTGTTTTGATTTCACTTCATCAATTGCACGTTGCAAAATCGCTTCATTAGAATCTATACCTTCATCTTTAGCTTCTTCTGCAAACAACAAGCTATTTTTATTAAATTGTGGATATGATGGTAACCAACCAAGTCTAGCTGCTAACACATTATAATCAGCTGGATGTTGATGCTTTAACTCCTCTGTTTTAGCTAATGGAGATTTTAAACGATCTACATTTGACTCTTCATATTTCCATTGGTCTGTCGCAAAATAGAACCAACTTGTTCCGTTTTGCAAACGTGGTGGTCCTTGCCAGTCTTTCGCAAATGCGACAGTACTCCATCCTTCAATCGGGCGACATTTTTCTTGTCCCACATAGTGAGCCCAACCGCCACCATTCACACCTTGACAGCCACATAACATAACTAAGTTTAAGATTGAACGATAAATCGTATCTGAGTTAAACCAATGGTTAATACCCGCACCCATGATAATCATTGAACGCCCTTCAGTATCGATAGCGTTTTGCGCAAATTCTTTAGCTACTTGAATGACAACACTTTGTTTTACGCCTGAAATGGCTTCTTGCCAAGCAGGTGTATATTTTGATTCTGCATCGTCGTATCCATTTGATTCCAATTTATGATCAAAACGACGCACGCCATATTGACTTGCCATTAAGTCAAAAATTGTAGCAATACGGACTTTGTCACCATTTGCTAAAGTGACTTGTCGAGTTGGAATTGGGCGATTGAATATCCCATCTCCATCACTATCAAAGTATGGGAATTGAATTGTTTCTAATTCATACCCACCTTCTGTCATTGATAATGTAGGGTTAATTTTAGAACCATCTTCTGTTTCTAGTTTTAAGTTCCATTTCTTACCTTCTTCCCAACGTTGACCCATTGTGCCATTAGGTACCACTAAACTGTCACTGATTGTGTCGTGGATTACCGGTTTCCATTCACTTTGCTCTGTCGTTTGTCCTAAGTCACTTGCTCTTAAAAATCGACCTGCTTTATATCCATTTTCATCTTCATCTAACATGATGATAAATGGCATGTCTGTATATTGTTTCGCATAATTAATAAAGCGTTCATTCGGTTGATTAACATAATGCTCTTGTAAAATAACATGTGTCATTGCTTGAGCAATTGCAGCATCTGAACCAGGATTCGGTGCTAACCAGTTATCAGCAAACTTCACATTTTCTGCATAATCAGGTGCTACTGAAATAACTTTTGTTCCTTTGTAGCGAACTTCTGTCATAAAATGTGCGTCTGGCGTACGCGTTAGTGGTACATTAGACCCCCACATAATAATGTATGATGCGTTATACCAGTCACTTGATTCAGGTACGTCTGTTTGTTCTCCCCAAATTTGTGGAGAGGCCGGTGGTAAATCTGCATACCAGTCATAAAAACTAAGCATTTCACCACCAAGTAAATTGATGAATCGAGCACCTGCTGCATAGCTAATCATAGACATCGCTGGAATCGGTGTGAATCCGGCAATTCTGTCAGGACCATATTTTTTAATTGTATATAGTAATTGTGCTGCGATAATATCCGTAACATCTTTCCAATTTGAACGCACATGTCCACCCATACCACGGGCTTGCTTATACTGTTTGGCTTTGTCTTCATTTTCAACAATAGAAGCCCATGCAGCCACACGATTGCCATTGTTTTCTTCTAATGCTTCAGTCCATAAATCCCAAAGTTTCCCACGAATATATGGATATTTAATTCGAAGTGGGCTGTATTCATACCAAGAGAATGATGCACCACGAGGACAGCCTCTCGGTTCATATTCAGGCATATCCGGACCACAACTTGGATAGTCAGTTTGTTGATTTTCCCAGGTAATCACACCATTTTTCACAAAGACTTTCCAAGAACATGATCCAGTACAGTTAACACCATGTGTTGTTCTTACTTCTTTATCATGACTCCAACGTTCTCTGTACATTTTTTCCCATTCTCTACTTTTACTTTCTAGGATCGACCAATTCCCATTAAATTTTTCTGTTGGCTTAAAGAAATTCAATCCAAATTTTCCCATATTTATATCCTCCTACGTATAAAAATACGATGTGTAGATGTCGTGTTTTTAAATACTAAAAATGCCCAAGACTATTGCTTTAATTAGATTGTACATTTTTTCACAAATATAAAATATTAGGGAATTACCTAATTACTTAAGGAATTTCCCTATCAATAACGGGATTTCATTGAAATAATACACAATCATGTGTGGTCATGCTTATTGCCAATCTAAATCGTTCAAATTTGGCACAACGACAAATAAGGCTTCAACACGAATATATTCTCTCGGTTGAAACCTTACTTATTCATTTATTTTTATAAATTAGTGACATAACACTGTATTAGTATCTGCACGATCGGTTGAAATATATGTTACATTTTCTTGCTGCTTAATAAACGTATCATAGTAATCATATTGCGACGAATGATATGTACCATTCGATGTATCATTTGGGTTTAGCAAACAGCCATAACCTTCGTCATATAAATGTTCACAGAGCATAAGAGCGTCAGGTTTAGAACCACTTACTACATAAAATTGCTGAGTCGGATTAGAAGTTGTTGAGACATTTTCTGTATAACCCACTACTTCGCCTATAATACATATACCTGGTTTTGCCTCAATTGCGTAATGCTCCAGTTTCCCAACAATATTACTTAAGCGCCCTTTAACGACGAATTCATTAAAACAAGATGCTTGAAAAACAATCGCTATCGGATAATCAATATCTGTGTACTGTTGTATCTGGGCGATAATTTTCTCTAAACGTTTAACTCCCATATATATCGCCAACGTACCACCATTTACTAAAGCGTTGACATCTACTTCATTTTCTTCTGAATCTTTAAAATACCCCGTCGAAAATGTAACACTTTTAGCAACAGCACGCATCGTTAATCCTGTTTGCATCGTAGCAACTGCAGCACTCGCAGATGTCACACCAGGTACAATTTCAAACGCAATATTAAAGTTGTTTAGTGTGTCAACTTCTTCTTGAACTCGTCCAAATATTGCTGGGTCGCCACCTTTAAGCCTCACAACCTTGTTATATCGACGTGCTGCTTCCACGATACATTCATTTATTTTTTCTTGCTGAATGTGTTTTGCATATGGCTTTTTACCAACATCTATAATCTCAGTTGTCGACTTCGAATATTGTAAAATCAACGGATTCACTAATCGATCATATAGTATAACATCCGCTTCGCGTATTAAACGCTCAGCCTTTTTAGTCAAATAATTCGGATTACCTGGGCCCGCACCTATCAAGTAAACCTTGCCGTAACCATTTACAGACATATATATACGTTCCCGTCTGTAACTTCTACCTCATATACATCTACACAACCTTCATCAGGTTCTTGTACAATCCCAGTATTTAAATCAATCTTTTGATCATGGAGTGGACAGAATACATATTCACCACTCACTGTTCCCTCTGACAATGGCCCTTGTTTATGCGGACAAATATTGTGAATCGCGTGAATTGTACCACTTTCAGTTAAAAACAATCCTATTTCTTTGCCTTTGACAATAACCTTTTTACCAATTAAGGGTGTCAATTCATCTAAAGTTGTCACTTTGATTTTCTCTTTCGTTTCCATGTATTACACCTTCTCCACTTCAAAGATTTTTCGAGCTTGCGCATTACTAGTGATTGCTTCCCAAGGTTCAGCTTCGACTGCTTTTTTAGCATCCATAATACGTTCAAATAATTCATTCTGTCTTTCTGGATCAAGCAACACTTCTTTAACATTTTCAAACCCTAGTCTTCTTAACCACGGTGCTGTTCTTTCAGCATAAATACCTGTCTCGCGATAATATTGCATCAAAGCACCACATAATTTGATTACTTCATCTTCTGTTTCTACAGTTGTTAAAAATTCAGCTTTTTCAACTTCTGTACCACCATTACCACCGATATAGATTTGGAATCCATTTTCAACTGAGATAATACCAAAATCTTTAACACCTGATTCAACACAACTTCTTGGGCAGCCTGATACACCCATTTTGAATTTATGAGGTGTATCGATGTATTCAAATGTTTTTTCTAAACGAATGCCAAGTCGTGTCGTGTATTGCGTACCAAATCGACAAAACTCTTTACCAACACAGCTTTTAACTGAGCGTGTTTTCTTACCATAAGCTGATGCTGAACGCATACCTAGGTCTTCCCATATATTTGGTAATTCTTCTTTTTTAACTCCATACAAACCAACACGTTGCGAACCTGTCACTTTAACTAGTGGCACATGATATTTCTTAGCCACTTCTCCTAGACGAATCAGTTGGTCTGCATCTGTAACACCCCCACGCATTTGAGGTATAACAGAAAATGTACCATCATTTTGAATATTCGCATGGTAACGTTCGTTAGCAAATCTTGATTCTCTTTCATCTTCATGATCATGTGGATAAACCATATTCAAATAATAGTTAATCGCAGGTCGACATTTTGGACATCCACCTTTGTTTTTAAAGTTTAAAACATGTCGAACTTCTTTAGATGTTTTTAAACCTTTCGCTCGTATTTGCGTAACAATTTGATCACGTGTCAAATCAGTACAACCACATATACCTGCAGGTTTAGCAGCAACAAAGTCATCGCCCAACGTGTGCTGTAAGATTTGAGCAATTTGCGGTTTACATTTACCACATGAATTACCTGCTTTCGTTTTAGCCGTAACTTCTTCAACTGTAGTAAAACCATTTTCCGTAATTGCATTTACTATCGTGCCTTTATCGACACCATTACAGCCACAAATTGTTTCATCATCAGCCATATCAGCAATTGATAGCGATGCCTCTTCTCCACCTTTAGTAAGCAATGATACCAGTGTGTAGTCTTCAGTAGATTCACCTTTTTTCATCATGTTATAAAAGCGTGAACCATCATCGATATCACCATATAGTACTGCACCAACTACATTACCGTCTTTTAAAAAGATTTTTTTATAGTTATTATCAACGCTATTAAATATTTCAATACCTTTAATTTCAGCATTTTCAACAATTTGACCAGCACTATATAGGTCACACCCAGAAACTTTTAATGACGTAAATGTTGTTGATCCCTTGTATCCGTTCGTTTCTTTATTTGTTAAATGATCAGCTAATACTTTACCTTGTTCATATAGTGGTGCAACGAGTCCATAAACTTTGCCGTTATGTTCTGCACATTCACCAACTGCATATACATTACTATCACTTGTTTGCATCACATCATTGACAACAATACCACGATTAACATCTAGACCTGATTCTTTGGCTACTTCTGTGTATGGTCGAATACCTACTGCCATAACAACTAAGTCTGTCGGAATCTCGCGTCCATCAGCCAATTTAACACCTTCAACATCATCTTCTCCTAAGATTTCAGTTGTGTTGGCTTGCATTTCAAACTTCATACCTTGCTTTTCTAGATCTGCTTTAAGCATATTTCCAGCTTTACGGTCTAGCTGCATTTCCATCAACCATTCAGCTAAATGTAACACCGTTACTTCCATACCTTGATCTAATAAACCACGTGCACACTCTAAACCTAGTAAGCCTCCACCAATTACAATTGCTTTCTTTTTAGTCTTAGCAATGTTCATCATTTGTTCAGTATCATCAATTGTTCTCCAGCCAATAACACTTGGTAATGTCGAACCTGGCACTGGAATGACAAATGCTTTAGATCCTGTCGCAAATATTAATTTATCGTATGCTACTTCAATACCATTTGCAGTCGTTACATTTTGATTTGCTCTATCCACGTCAACTACTGGATCATTGGTAATTAACTTAATATCGTGTTCTTCATACCACTCATATGGATTCATAATTGTTTCTTCAACTGTCATTTTATTTTGTAAAATATTTGAAAGCATGATGCGGTTATAGTTTGGATAAGGTTCTTTACCAATTACCGTAATATCATATAAATCATTGGCACGCTCTAATATTTCTTCGATTGTTCGAATGCCCGCCATACCGTTACCAATCATTACTAGTTTTTGCTTTGCCATAAAATATGCCCCTTTACTACATAATATTTATTTCAAAAAAAGGTGTTAACTTTTCGTTAGTGCTTTTATGTTTTCATTGGAGTCATTAAGACTTTCTAATCTATCGTTAATAATTTGTTTTAAAATCGGGTCGAAGTTAATTGAAGGTGTGATGTGTATATCTGTATTAATAACCATGTCATTCATTTGCTGCTTCACTTTGTTAACAAGTCTTCCGTCATATAAAAATAAAGGTACGACAATTAATTTTTGATACTGTCTCGCAATATCTTCTAAATCATGTATAAAACTAATCTCACCATATAGCGTTCTCGCATAAGTAGGTTTATTAATCTGCAAATGTTGAACGCATGTCTGTAACTCTTCATGTGCTTTTGTAAACTTGCCATTAATGTTGCCATGCGCAACAACGACAACACCGACTTGTTGCATTTCATCCACGCGCACCTCATCAATACGTTGCATGATTATTTCTGTCATTAAAGGATGTGTGCCAAGTGGCTCGCTTACTTCTACCTTTATGTCTGGATACCGTCGTTTCATTTCATGAACGATATTCGGTATATCCTTGAGATAGTGCATGGCACTAAAGAGAAGCAAAGGTACAATCTTAAGCTGTTTAACGCCACTTTGAATCAACGTTGTCATTACTGTTTCTAAATCCTGATGCTCACTTTCTAAAAATGCAATATGGTAATGATGTATGTCATCTTTTACTAATTCAGATATAAACGCTTCTAACGCTTGATTCTGCCGACCGCGCCTCATGCCATGTGCAACAATGATATTCCCATTCACATTTACCAACCCTTTCACACGTATTGTATACCAAATCATTTCGTTTTTGTGAAAAGAATCACATTATAATGTAAAATCAGGGAATTCCCTGATGCCTGTAGTCATGCATATTCCTTATAAATTTTCCCTTTTTGTTAAATCAAAAAAGCGACCATATATGAATCCCTACTCAACATTTATTTGAGCAAGCATCAATATATCGGTCGCTTGTAGTGTATATTATTATCTTAAAATGGTGGTTGGCCTAATATTGTTTCGTCAAAGCGCTCGGGTATCAATACTTTGCGCATGATCACACCTAAATCGCCATCATCATTTTCATGTTCGCTGTATATTTCATAACCTCTTTTTTCATAAATTTTAAGTAACCACGGATGCAATCTTGCAGATGTACCTAAAGTTACAGCAGCTGCCTTTAATGTATCTCGTAAAAATGTTTCTTCAACATAAGTAAGTAATTGACTACCATAGCCTTTCCCTTCATACTCAGGATTTGTCGCAAACCACCAGACAAAAGGATAGCCCGAAATGCTTTTCACACTTCCCCAAGGATATCTAACCGTAATCGTAGATATAATTTCATCATCAATTGTCATGACAAATGTAGTATTTTTATCTATATTTTCTTTCACAGCATCTAAATTTGCATTTACCGAAGGCCAGTCTATGCCAAGTTCTCTCAACGGTGTAAACGCCTCATGCATTAATTGATGTAGTGCTACTGCATCATTTTCATTTGCGAGTCGAATCGTCGTATTTGCCATTTGAATCCACACACTTTCTGTTTATTTTAAATGAATCATCTTTAATTTTAGCTATGCTTATCTTTTATAGCGTACCAACATTTAGCACATGTGTCAGATAACATGCCTCATTGATATAAGATAAGTATGTGATCATCAATTATTTCATTATTGAAAGCAAAGTAAAAGTCTAGGACATGAATTAATGATATGCACGCTTCAAAGCTTTCATTTTTCAATGTCTACTTTGAAGCGTGCAGTTCATAATGTCCTAGACTCTACAATGTTATATTGGCAGTAGCTGACTGCGTGGCCCCAACATAGAGAATTTCAAAAAGAAATTCTACAGACAATGCAAGTTGGCGGGGGCCCCAACACAGAAGCTGACGGCAGGCCAGCTTACATTAATGTGCAAGTTGGGGAACGATGCCCCCAAAAAGGATGATTCTAAATTCATTGTTGTCACAACATCTTCAATTATTACTTCATTACTGTTGCTCTAAACGATTGCGTTTACCATTTAAAAATGCATAAACAAGTCCTACAAAAATACCGCCACCTACAAAGTTACCAAGGAATGCAAAAACGATATTTTTTAATACATGTAACCAAGATACAGCATCAAGGTTGAAGAACACCATACCTGCATATAAACCAGCATTGAATACAACGTGCTCATATCCCATGTATACAAAGACTATAACACCACAAGCAATGAAGAATGCTTTTGTCAATCCGCCTTTGAATTGCATAGAAATAAAAATACCGATATTAATAAAGAAGTTACAGAAAATACCTTTTGTAAAAATATTCAACCAAGTCGAATCGACTGTCTTTTTCTGAACTAAGGCAGTTAAGGCTTGTGTCATTTCTGGTGTCATAACATGTGCATATTTCATTAAGAAGAATAATACAAAACCACCTAAAATATTTCCAAGGAAACAATATAATAAAATCCACATCATCTTATTAAGAGAAACAACTTTATAATACCAGCCAACTGTAAAATACATAAAATTACTTGTTAATAATTCAGAATTCGTTAGTACAACCAAGACCAATCCTAAGCTGAAAGCAATTGCTCCCATTAAATTAATGAGACCATCAACATGTGTACTTGCGAATTGTGTTTTAATACCAAACATAAAAACAGTAACAATGGACAATAAGAAACCTGCCATCATAGATTTAAGCATGTATCGTCCTGGTGTTTGCTGTACCATCACTTGTTTCATTTGAACAGATGATGATATTGAGTCTACGATTGCTTTAGTTGAATACGTATCTTCAACTGTTTTATTATTTTTTATCACAGCACTTCCCCCATTTACTATTATCAAATAAATTTTACCTATTAATTATATTAGTATTTAGATGTAATTCATAGATTAAAATTCAGAAAATTCTTTTTACCAATTCAAAACTAATATTTACTCATAAAAATAGCGAGATAGATATCGCGACATAAAACAATTGGTATCATTTTAATTGCGCTCATCTCGCTTTATGTAAGTATTACTTATTCTTTTTTAAATTTGAAAAGTAATGTAAACCATATGCAAATATACCGTAGCCTACGACTGTACGCAAAATAAATCTAACAACTTTATTTGGTACACATTTCGAAGTAACAGTAATTGAAGATAAAAGCGTAGTAAAAATATATAATATTAATACTTTAATGTAACGTTGTGCCATCGAATCACCCTTCATTCAATTAATAATATTACGTTATTATTATAAACTGAATAGCATATAAAATTTTTTACATATTTTCAACAACTTTATTTCAATAAAGCATCAAGTTGATCCAATGTTTGATTCATCCCTTGCTCAACACCCATGTTTATGACTTGTTGAGCGGCTTCTTTAGTTGGAAATACCGATGTTGATGTCACTGTCGTTTTCGTTGTATTGAACTCGGAAAATGACAAAGTAATCTTCATGCTTGGCATTTTTGTATCTTTTGCACCTTGAGGTGTCGCAAACGAGTCAATATATTCAATTAAATATGGACGCTTAACCGTTTTATATTCTGCTAATGTATAGCTTGTCATTGTGGGTGTTTTAATCGCGTAAAATGCATCACCGCCTGAAACAGCATTAAAGCGAAACACTTTGGTACTAGCGTCTTTTGGATGAAACCATTTTTCAAATAATGCCTTTGTCGTATAGGCATCAAACACCTTTTCAATCGGTGCTTCTATCGTTCTTGAAAAAATAATTTTATTATCTTCAACTTTAATCGTCATCTTCCCACTCCCTATCTTTTATATTTACTCATCTTAACATGCATTGAGTGACATATGTTACCAAATCATTTGTTATAAACTATAGTAATATTAATCATTCCCTCTGTTGAAATTGATAACTACGAAATAAAAAACACACTCTATTCAGCTATTAACAGTTGAGTAGAGTGTGCAAACCTGTTGAATTAATGCGCTAACATTTCTTCTTTGATTTGGTCTTTATTTAATTTTGAAGGATAATATGTTGGCCAGTTATCCATTTCTTTTAATAACGCGTCATTATCATTACCCATAAAGATATGGAAGTGTTCTGCCTTTTTAGGTGCAATGTTGTGATCGCTAAATTGGATGAATTTCGGTAAGTCTTTATCATTACCATCGACCAATTTAAACATAAATCTCACGCCACGGTTACCTTTAGGATATTTCAATGTTTTCTTACCATTGTATTCATATTTACCAGTGTGTTTCGTACCATCTTTAGTAAATGTAATTTCATTTCCTTTTATATCAATGTTAGTAATATCAGTTTTATATCCTTTGTCATAATAAGCTTTTAAATCTTTAGCAGATTTCTTCGGATCATTTTCAGCTTTATGTTCCATCACTTCATCAAGCGTACCGTCTTTTAAGTAAGGGTAAACAGATTGCCATTCACCAGCATAATCGCTTAATTCACGGTCTTTAACTTGCTCATCTTTAAAATACCCATCAGAAATTGCTTTGTCGTGTTTACTTTCAGCTTTGTCGTCTTTCACTTTAACACCACTGTCTAAAGCTTTACCGATATTTTCAATATTCGATTTCATTAATGATTGATAGGTAATATTATCTTTTTTCTGTTGTTCTTTATTTAAAGACTCCATGTTGTAGAATTTTAAAGGCTTCGCATCTGTTTCTTTACGAATTGTTTCAGTCACTTTATTCGCAACATTATCTTCGTAAAGAATATATTTAGCATTGCTATCTCTAATTTCTTTAACAATTTTAGTCAATTCTTTTTGTGATGGATCTTCAGCATTCATGTTTTGAATACCTTTTTGAACAAAACCATAACGATCAGCTAAGTATCCAATTGATTCATGTGAAATGAATACTGCATTACCTTGCTTATCTTTAGTAACTTGCTTCATATCGTTATCAATTTTCTTAAGATCGTCGTTTAATTTTTTGTAGTTTTTCTCATAGTCATCTTTATGTTTTGGATCTTTCTTCACTAATTCATCTTTAATTTCTTTAGCGAAAGTTTGGTTAATTTTAGGATCTAACCATACGTGTGGATCATATCCGCCATGATGATGATGTTCTTCTTTCCCATGATCATGTCCCTCATGTTCATGCTCTTCACCATGTTCGTGTTGATCAGTTAAAAGCTTTGCTTTATCTAATTTATCTTCTAAAGACAGTTTTTTATCTTTATCTTTAATAGTAGATGCAACTTTCTTAGCAACCGGATCTAAATTATCCCCTGTATACATAAACAAGTCTGACTTGCTTGCACTTAATATATCTTTTTGTGTTGGTTCATAGCTATGTAAATCTGTCCCTGCTGGATAGATTGATGATACCTTCACGTGTTTTCCACCAATTTGCTCTGCAAATGATTGCAATGGATAAACTGTCGTTTTAATTGTTACCTTGCCATCTTTATCTTTTCCATCATCATTCCCACATGCGGCTAATGATAAAGTTACGGCTGGTACAAGAAGTAACATACCTAATTTCTTTTTCATAGTCACCCTCCTAAATAGTAATCTTTACGTTTTAAAATTATATACTCATGCTACTTAAAATACAAGCACTGTTTTTATAAATAATATAAAGTCGAATCATACTTTAGGTATTTACCACTTTTCGTTTTATCTAATACATGACTATTGTACAAATATGATACAGAAAACTTTATAGTATTTACGAACGTCGTAATATAAGAAAAAAGACAATCTCTATCATATTGCTAATAGAAATTGCCTTTCATATTGTCCTAAAATAACTTACCCTATTTTTATAGTGTGACTTTTAGATTTAATAATGGTATTTACATGATGCTATTTTTATATGATTGTCATCTACTGTATAAACCAATCTATGTTCGTGATTGATACGTCTACTATAATACCCAGTCAGATTCGATTTTAACTTTTCAGGCTTACCTATACCTTTCAACGCACCATTTCTGTCAATACTTTTAATTAACTCATTAATCTTCTTCACCATTTTTTTATCGTTCTGCTGAAAATACTTATAATCTTCAAAGGCTTGAGGCGAAAACGTAATATTTAACCTAACCATTATACATCTATATCTTTCGTTACAGTTTTCCCACGTTCTAGATCTGCAATTGATTGAGCTAAGTGTTCAGCATTATTTGGATTCTGTTGGAGGTAAAGTGTTTCCATCATGGAGTTATAATCTGATTCTGACATGATTACTACGTTTTTATCATCAGTAGATGTTACAGTTACTATATCACTATCATCATTTACTTTTGTCATAAGTGCCTTTAAATTCTGTCGAGCGTATGAATAATTTTTAATAATCATATTTATCGCCTCCTTTTAACACACCCCAATTGTACAAATATTTGTACAATAAAACAAGAGACACAGAAAAAACCACTAATCAAGATTTTGCACGGGGAAGAATCAATACCTATCCTGTACTGATTCCCTACTAAACAATGTTTACATGATAATTTCCACCTATTTAGACTTCATACATTAAAAAGACAATCTCTATCATATTGCTAATAGAAATTGCCTTTCATATTGTCCTAATAAATTGGTATCACTTACTTATCTCAACAATTAAGACTATTTGATTTTATCTTTTAATAATTTTTCATAACTTTCATAATCATATGGATCTTCAACTTTCTCGCCATTAATAAATGCAGTTGGTGTCGTTTTTATATGATTATCTTTAGCTATTTTTTTATCTTTCTCTGCAGCTTTCCAAGACTTGCTATCTTTTGTCTTGTAATCTTTTATAATTTTATTTTCCGTCTCTTTATCTAAATGCAGTTGTTTAATATGTTTATCTAATAGTTCTTTTGTTAACCATTCTTTATTTTCATCTTGCTGGGCAGCAAATAATTGCTTTTGAAAATCTAAAAATGATTTAGGTGCATACATCAATACTGCATGACTCGCACGTGAACCAACAATTGAGTCTTTACCTAAGAAAGCTAAATTGACAAATTGGTATTCCACTTTGTGATTATCTATATAATTTTTACGAAACTTTGGCATGACTTTTTCATCTAATTCTTTACAATAAGGACATTTATAGTCGCCATATATGACAACTAATGGTTTGCCGTTTTTCGAAGATGTCGTTGCTGATTCTTTTTTACCGCAAGCTGTTAAAATTAACATGCTCACTATAAATAATGTTAGTAATTTTTTAGTCATAATAACTCCTGTTCATATCTAGTTCGTCATATTTTCTTCATGATAATCCGCATCATGTTGTTGATAATATCGTCTCGAATCAAAATCTTGCTTATATGATACACGTTTATCACTAAAATCATATGCATAATAATGCACTTCATCATCATTACTCAAAGGTTTATAAGCTAAAATGATAATTTTATCCTTATCATAGACATAAATATTAGCATCTTTGCGTTCAAAATGATCAACACGATCACCGTTGCCTTTTTTGGCAAGTTGTTCTTGTTTTTGATTTTGAATTTTAACTGCTTCATCTATTTCTTTCACATATTTATCATTACCACATCCTGATATAAAGACTAGTAATAATAATACCGTCGCCACAAATCGCTTCAATGCTCCCACTCCTACTATCAACTTCCAACTAACTTTCAATATAATTAATACTATACACCGTCAAACATCAATGCGCTACAACTACTACCAATACATTTAATATAAATATCCAAAGAAATAACAGTTATGTATAGTCAAAGAAAAATATATTTCATTTTCTATGTGTATTTGCAATCAGTTTTTGATAAAATAAAAAAATAGCATTATATATAAATTCAAAAATTACAGTTCAATTCAGAGAGGGATGGGATAAAATGAACTTTGTAACGTTGACTTCGGATGAGTTCAATGCGTTTACAACAAAGCATTTTTCACATTACACACAATCAGCTATTCATTACAATCATAGAGTTGATTTAAAAGGCGATGTGCATCTTGTAGGGGTTAAAGATGACAATGGTCAAGTGATTGCAGGATGCTTATTGACAGAAGCACGCACACTTAAATTTTTCAAATATTTTTATACTCATCGCGGGCCAGTGATGGATTATACAAATCAATCATTAGTAGCATTTTTCTTTAAAGCATTAACGTCATATTTAAAGAAACAAAATTGTTTATATGTCCTTGTAGATCCATATTTAATTGAAAATTTACGCAATGCAGACGGTGAAATTGTTAAGTCTTATGACAACCGAGCATTTGTTAGAACAATGGACACATTAGGCTATAAGCATCAAGGCTTTCCAGTCGGTTATGATTCAATGAGTCAAATCCGTTGGTTATCTGTATTAGATTTAAAGGATAAAACAGAAGACCAGTTATTAAAAGAAATGGATTATCAAACGAGACGTAATATTAAAAAAACATATGATATTGGTGTCAAAACTAAAACGTTAACGATTGATGAAACGCAAACCTTTTTCGACTTATTCCATATGGCCGAAGAAAAGCATGGTTTCAAATTCCGTGAGTTACCATACTTTGAAGAAATGCAAAAGTTATACGATGACCACGCCATGTTAAAGTTGGCGTATATTGATTTAAACGAGTATTTAAAAACGTTACAATTAAAGCAACAACAATTAACAGCTGAACTCTCAGGTGTTGAAGAGGCATTGGAAGAAAGTCCTAATTCAAAGAAAAATAAAACGAAACGCACACAGCTAGAACAACAGCTGAATAGCAATAAGCGTAAAATCGATAATACAATAGAACAAATTGAACAAGATGGTGCAGTGTTAAACTTAGCTTCTGCTTTGTTTATCTACAATGAACATGAAGTTTATTACTTATCTAGTGGTTCAAATCCTAAATATAATGCTTATATGGGTGCCTACCATTTGCAGTGGGAAATGATTAAGTTTGCTAAAGCGCATCATATTGATCGCTATAATTTTTATGGCATTACTGGTGATTTTTCAGAGTCAGCAGAAGACTATGGCGTACAACAATTCAAAAAAGGATTTAACGCACACGTAGAAGAATATATTGGTGATTTTATTAAACCAATCAAACCTATACTTTACAAATTACAAACATACTTAAAACATAAACGCCGTTAACAGTTTATGCTGTAACATCTAGAATATAACAAAGAACCACGCATCATGTATATGGCATCATCGCCATATTAAAACATGATACGTGGTTCTATTTGTTTATTCTTCATTAATAACATTTAAAAAGCGTTTTAGTTCTTCAGTTTTTGGATTGTTAAAAATCTCTTCAGGTGCCCCTTGTTCTCCAATTACACCTTCATGAATGAATACAATGTTATTAGATACTTCTCTAGCAAAACGCATTTCATGTGTCACAATGACCATTGTCATGCCCTCATTCGCTAAATCTTTAATCACCTTTAACACATCATTCACGAGTTCAGGATCAAGCGCTGATGTTGGTTCATCAAACAACATCACTTTAGGATTCATAGCTAATGCTCTCGCAATGGCAACACGTTGCTGTTGACCACCTGATAATGCATGAGGTCGTTGATCTTTGACATGTGTCAAACCAACTTTCTCAAGTAATTCTAGAGATTTCTCACGAGCTTCAGCCTTTTTCAACTTTTTAACTGTAATAAGACCTTCCATTACATTTTCTAATGCCGTCTTATGCGGAAAAAGATTATAGCTTTGAAATACCATACCAGATTGTTTACGAACTTCTATTTGTGATTTTTTATCTTTAGATGTATATGTTTTGCCGTTAACAAATACTGTACCTTCAGTTGGAATTTCTAACGCATTAATCATTCGTAACAACGTTGTTTTACCTGACCCAGATCGGCCAATTAAGGTTACAACCTCACCTTTGCCAACAGATAAATCAATACCTTTGATGACTTCAACATCATTAAATGATTTATGGATATTGTTCAATTGAATCATGAGCGATACCCTCTTTCAATATAAGATTCGTAGATACCTTGGATTATTGAAATAATAAAGCATACCACCCAGTACATTAGCGCAACTAACACATAAATTGTTAAATATTCATATGTTGTAGACGCAACTTCTTGAGCTTTTCTAAACATTTCTGCTACTAAAATAAATCCTAGTAATGATGTATCTTTGATTAAACTTAAAAATGTATTACCTAGTGCAGGTATAGATACTCGAATTGCCTGCGGTAAGATGATGCGTTGTATCGTTTGATGATATGTCATACCAATAGAATATGCAGCTTCCGTTTGTCCTTTTGGTATAGAAATAATACCGCCGCGAATAATTTCTGAAGCATACGCACCTACATTTAATGACAAGCCAATAATGGCAGCGACCACAGGCGCCAATGTCCATTGATTATCTGCATCATTGGTTAATAATCTACCTAATTCTGGAATACCATAAAAGATGATAAATAATTGTACTATCATAGGTGTCCCACGAATAATAGATACATAGACACGTGCAATACTTCTTAAAACTTTACTCGTTGAAATGCGCATCAATGCTGTAAATAATGCAATGATTAACCCTAATACAAATGTTACGAGGGTAATCGGAATTGAATATTTCACCAAACCTTCGAGCATAGGCCCAAAAGCTTGTTTTGCAGCATCAAGTGCATGTAGTTGTTCACTATTTAGATTTAGAAACATCTTGACCAAACCATTTCTTACCTATTTTAGCTAATTCACCGTTTTCCTCGATTTTTTTCAAGCCATCATTGAATTTTTGAACTGTTTCGTCATCCACTTTTTTAGAAAATGCAAATGCAGATTTACTTTGTTCAGCGTTACCTTTGATTGCCTTGATCTTAGCATTAGGTTTTTGTTTTTTATAATCTAAGTATGACAGACTGTCATTAAATGTACCATCAACACGCTTAGACAATAATAAATCCATTGATTGGTTAAAGCCATCAACTTTTGTAATATCAGCACCTTTATCCTTAGCTAATTTACCATAATTAGATGTGAATGTTTGTGCTAACTTCTTACCTTTAACATCATTAAAATCTTTAATATCTTTTTCATTTTCACGAATAACTAAAACAGCACTTGAGAATGTGTAAGGCTTAGAAAATTTATATTTCTTTTCTCTATCAGGATTAATACCCACTTGGTTCGCGATTACATCAAAACGCCCTGCGTCTAAACCTGCAAACATAGAGTCCCAAGAAGTTTCGTTAAATTTAAGCTTTAATCCTTCTGCTTTAGCCACTGCTTTAATAACATCGATATCATAACCAGTTAATTTGCCATCTTTATCATGGAAACTAAATGGTGCATAAGTACCCTCAGTACCAACATTAATTGTCTTACTATCTTTACTAGCTTCCTTGTCTTTAGACGAATTGTTCCCACATGCAGCTAATATGAAAACGAAAGCTATCACCACAAATAAAAGTCTTTTCATAGAATATATCTCCTTATTCTTATTATTCTAATCGGAATAAAAATATTTTAATCTGAATCGCCAGATAAGTCAATATGTTGAACATTTGCTAAAAAGCGTTATATAGCTAGCAACTTATATTTATTGATGTGAATCAACTTCTTTTTTCTTTCCTTGTAACATAAATGAACAAAAGAAACTAATCACTGTAATCAATAGCGCAAATAAAAATCCAGCGTGATAACCATGTAACATCGTATCAATTTTAATTTGATTCATCATCTCAATTTTGTTCATGCCATTATAGTCTGACATAGTTGGAGAAAAGTTTTTACTTGCATGAGATAAAATAGTAATTAATGCAGCTGTTCCGATAGAACCAGCAATTTGTTGTACTGTGTTTGTCATAGATGAACCGTGTGCATTCATTTCTGGCTTTAATTGATTCATCGTATGTGTCATTACTGGAATTAATCCTAACGCGATACCAACCATTCGAATCGCATAAACTGTTGCCAACATGATTGTTGATGTTTGTTCATCCATTACAACAAAATAAGCCGTAGTAATAACAACAATCGCCATACCTACTAAAGCAAGCTTTCTAGGACCAAACTTTTCATATAAAGCACCCGAAGTCATCGACATAAATGCCATAACAATTGCTCCTGGTAATAAAGTTAACCCAGAATCTAAAGCTGAACGATGCAATAAATTTTGCACAAAGATAGGTAAAATCGTTTCCGAACCAATCATCGATACCATTGTGACACCCATAATAATGATACCAACTGTAAATTGTTTATTTTTAAATACTGCAAAATTTAATAAAGGTGTTGATAGCCGATATTGACGTAATACAAATAATGCGACTAAAACAATACCACCAATCATAGATACTAATACGATAGGATTATCAAATCCTTTTTCTGAAATTGAACTCGTTCCATACAATAACCCGCCGAAACCTAGTACAGAAAAAATGACAGAAATAAAATCAATAGGTACTTTAATTGTAGTTCCAACATTTTTTATCGTTTTAAATCCAATTAAAAATGTCACAGCTGCAATTGGAGCGACAACATGGAAAAGCGATCTCCAGTTAAAATATTCAACAAGATAACCTGAAAGTGTAGGTCCAATAGCTGGTGCTAAACCAATTACCAAACCAAATATCCCCATATATTTACCGCGTTCATGCGGTTGGAAAACATCCAAAATCGTTGTCATCATCAATGGCATCATAATACCTGCACCTAACGCCTGAATAATTCTAGCAACTAATAATGTTGCAAAGTGCGGACTCAAACCGCCGAGTAATGTACCTAAGAAAAAGATAGAAATACCCACTAAAAACACTTGTCTTGTTGTATAACGTTGTATAACAAGTGCGGACAAAGGAATAACAATCCCATTAGTCAATAAAAAAGCCGTTGTCAGCCATTGAACTTGTGTATATGAAATTTCAAAATCTTTCATAATACTTGGTAAAGCCGTCACTAATAGTGTTTCATTTAATAATCCAAAAAATCCACCCATCAGCATAGTAATAATCATCGTTAATTTTTGTTTCTTCGACATTTAAAGCTTCCCCCTCACCATCTAAAAAACGACACACATTTTTAGATATCCGGTAATTATACCCATTTTCAAAAAAAATAGCACGACTTTATTACAATTTCTTTAAAACGTAATCATTACTATTTACATATGAGTAGTTATCGGTCATAATATATTTACAAGGAGGGATAGAGATGAAATTAGATTTACAGACTGCTCGTCGTAATTTAAATAGCCCTAACATTAAAACAAGAAAGCGTGCTTTAAAGATTATTAAGCAACACAAAAGAGCGAAATAATTGTTTTAATTTGACTATATTGTATGTCTAACTATATTTTCGAGTATCCCTAGCTCGTTAATATAAACTCTATACTTAACTATTTCCTTACATTACTTCACATATTTAAGAGCTGCATATACACTCACTCCTTGTGTACATGCAGCTCTTTTTTATAAGTAGTATTTATCTATAACTTCTAAATCATCCGTTAATTCATAAACAAGCGGTGCACCTGTTTTAATTTCATAATTAATGATATCTTCATCTGACACATCTTCAAGATATTTAATCAATGCGCGAATTGAATTTCCGTGTGCAGAAACTAATACCGTTTGACCATCTAGCAAATATTGTGAAATATGATCTGTCCAAAATGGTATCACTCGAACTAAAGTATCTTTCAGACTTTCGGAATAAGGCATCATACGTTTATCTAAATGATTATATCGACGATCAGCTAAGTAAGCTTCACGTTGTTCTTCGGTTTCAGCAGGTGGTTTCACATCATAAGAACGACGCCAAATATGTACTTGTTCCTCTCCAAATTCTTTTCTAGCATCATCTTTATTTAAGCCTTGCAATCCACCATAGTGACGCTCATTTAAACGCCAGCTTTTATATACAGGAATCCATTGTTGTTTAGATTCAGTTAAAATATAATGCGTTGTATCTAAAGCACGTGTTAATAACGATGTAAAAGCTACATCGATGTCAATGTTATTTTCTCTTACTTTTTCACCTGCTCTAGTCGCTTCATTAATACCTTGTTCAGATAAATTAACATCTTCCCATCCAGTAAATAAGTTTTTAGCATTCCACTCGCTTTGTCCATGACGACATAAAATTAATTTTGGCATAACTTATAACCTCTTTCCTTTAATCTTTAGGACGTTATTTCAGGGATATTTTAAGATGATTTAATCTTAGCAATTTTCTTTTCAATATGTTTTAAAATTCAATGATTAAATCAATTATCACTAGACATTAAATACATAAATCCTATTCCCCATTTTCATTTTTTAATTCATAAATGAATCAATAACCACCTAATAACAAATCATATTATACACCTTTGTCCGTCATTTTTCTAAGGTTTAAAAAATATTTTTAGGTGCTCCTAAAAATAAATGTAATAAAAACGCCTCCTCAGATATTTATATATCTATGAAGACGTTTAAATACATTATAGATGGTCTGGTTCTGGGTGAACGTATACTGAGGAAATACCTTTTTTGTGCAAATGATGTTCGACATTATCACAAATTTGATGCGCTTCTACTAAGGAAAGGTTAGCATCTACAACAATTGTGACATCAATAAACACACTACTTCCATGGTAACGCCCTTTAATACTTTTAACTTCTTGTACTTCATCAACTTCTAAAATATCATTGCGATACGCTTCTAATTCAGTTTCATTGAAACCATCACTCAACATAAAAATTGCTTCTTTAAAAATACCAAAACCAGTATAAACGATTAGTAAGCCTAGCAATGTTGCTAAAATAATATCGACAATTGGGAAACCGATTTGCGTAAAAATTAATCCTATCGCCGTTCCAATGCTGACTAAACTATCTGATAAATTATCTTTGGCAGCAGAATTTAAAGAACTACTTTTCGTTCTTTTCGCTAGTCTTTGATTGACTGCAAATACAATCAACATTACAAGACCACTGATTAAGCTGACGATAATTGTTATTGCGTTAGGTACAACGTCATCTTCTTTGAACAAACGAGGTGCATTTTGAATAACTACTTGGATACCTACAAACATAATGACAAATGACACCAATAATGAAGAAATATTTTCAGACTTCAAATGGCCGTAAGGATGATTTCGATCGGCAGGTTTAATTGAAATTTTCAATCCAATAATAACAGCTAAAGAAACGATAATATCTGTCATATTGTTTAATGCGTCAGCTCTTACAGCTGCAGAGTTAAAGACAAAACCCGTGACATACTTAACAATAGATAAGATTATATATACAATCAAACTCAAATAAGCACCGCGTTGCGCCAATTTAAGATTTTCATTATGAGACATGCGTTGAACCACCTTGAATTAGTATAGTAACAATATTATGAATGATTTATTTTAAATTTACAACGTTTTTAATTTTTATAAATTTTTATAAAATTAAACTAATTTATTCATTCGCAACCCCTAAAAATATTTTTTAGCCTTTCTGCGAATTTTATGAGCTAGAAAGGCTTATGCATTAGTAGCGAAGCTATCTAATGCGTTCCTTTATTTTCTGCGGATTTTATGAGCTAGAAAGGCTTATGCAGTTGACTTTTTACGTCCAACTGCGTTCCTCCGTCTTCTTCAAATTTATTTGTTAGAAAGGCGCCCAACTCTCCCTGTTTGTTAACTTTCGTCTCGAAAGTTTCTATGTTGGGACCCTATGCATGAGTTGCGAAGCTATCTAATGTCTTGACCTAATTATATAGAAGAAAAAGTGCATCAGTGACAAATCAAATGAGATTTCTACTCTACCAAACTCTCTTCGAAAGACAATTTTCTCCTCTATTTATTAGCAAACTATTGCATTTCTCCATATAGTACTTTCTTACTTAAAATACGCTGAATGTTCTGAATTAAACGCTTTTTTACATAGTTAACACTAGTTAATCTATTAGTTAACATTAGTTAATAATTAGTTAATTTCCATTTGTATTCTCATGTGATAAATTCTAAAAGCATACAATAAATTTAATATGTAAAAAGAAAGGGAATACACATGAAAAATAAATATATCTCGAAGTTGCTAGTTGGGGCAGCAACAATTACTTTAGCTACAATGATTTCAAATGGGGAAGCAAAAGCGAGTGAAAACACGCAACAAACTTCAACTAAGCACCAAACAACTCAAAACAACTACGTAACAGATCAACAAAAAGCTTTTTATCAAGTATTACATCTAAAAGGTATCACAGAAGAACAACGTAACCAATACATCAAAACATTACGCGAACACCCAGAACGTGCACAAGAAGTATTCTCTGAATCACTTAAAGACAGCAAGAACCCAGACCGACGTGTTGCACAACAAAACGCTTTTTACAATGTTCTTAAAAATGATAACTTAACTGAACAAGAAAAAAATAATTACATTGCACAAATTAAAGAAAACCCTGATAGAAGCCAACAAGTTTGGGTAGAATCAGTACAATCTTCTAAAGCTAAAGAACGTCAAAATATTGAAAATGCGGATAAAGCAATTAAAGATTTCCAAGATAACAAAGCACCACACGATAAATCAGCAGCATATGAAGCTAACTCAAAATTACCTAAAGATTTACGTGATAAAAATAACCGCTTTGTAGAAAAAGTTTCAATTGAAAAAGCAATCGTTCGTCATGATGAGCGTGTGAAATCAGCAAATGATGCAATCTCAAAATTAAATGAAAAAGATTCAATTGAAAACAGACGTTTAGCACAACGTGAAGTTAATAAAGCACCTATGGATGTACAAAAGCATTTACAGAAACAATTAGACGCATTAGTAGCTCAAAAAGATGCTGAAAAGAAAGTGGCGCCAAAAGTTGAGGCTCCTCAAATTC
This sequence comes from Staphylococcus sp. FSL W8-0305, assembly GCF_037966415.1. Taxonomy (NCBI): domain Bacteria; kingdom Bacillati; phylum Bacillota; class Bacilli; order Caryophanales; family Staphylococcaceae; genus Staphylococcus; species Staphylococcus sp. FSL W8-0305. The sequence goes on along the minus strand of NZ_CP150198.1, from coordinate 2,353,861 downwards.
AATCACCACAAATTGAAAAACCTAAAGCAGAATCACCAAAAGTTGAAGTCCCTCAAATTCAATCACCAAAAGTTGAGGTTCCTCAATCTAAATTATTAGGTTACTACCAATCATTAAAAGATTCATTTAACTATGGTTACAAGTATTTAACAGATACTTATAAAAGCTATAAAGAAAAATATGATACAGCAAAGTACTACTATAATAAATATTACCAATATAAAGGTTTGATTGATAAAACAGTTTTAACAACTATCGGTAGTGGCTATGGTTCATACATTAAACCTCTTGAAGTAAGCAAAGAAAGCGGGAACTTAGCTAAATCATATGCACAAGTAAGAAACTATGTAACTGAGTCAATCAACACTGGTAAAGTGTTATACGCATTCTACCAAAAACCAGAATTAGTAAAAACAGCTATTAAAGCTCAAGAAACAGCAACAACTTTCAAAAACGCTTTAACAGGCATATTCAAATCATTCTGGAAATAATCAATCAAAAATATCTTCTCTAGTTTTACATCATTATTTAAATAATTTTCGTAAAAAACCGTGATTAAAAAGAACCGTTGATTCTCAATCGAATCTGCGGTTCTTTTTTCATTTTCCATCAATTAAATGTTTCTTCGCTATTTGTCAGCTCACTTTTTTACCTGCAACTTGTTAAATAATCCTTACATCGTTAACGAATAGTTCATCATTTAGTTGAATCAGCTCAACTTTATTAACTTCAAATTTTCACAAACTATTGCACAATCCATTCCTCTACCACTTCAAGCACCTTAATTAAACATTAATTCAATAGAATAAGACTTGCAAAACATAGTTATGTAGCTATATAAACGCCTGCGACCAATAAATCTTTTAAACATAACATAATGCTAAAACATCATTTAACAATGCTAAAAATGTCTCTTCAATACATGTTGATAGTAATTAACTTTTAACGAATAGTTAATTCGAAAACGCTTACAAATAGATTATTATATATATGAACTTAAAATTAAATAGAAAGAAAGTGATTTCTATGATTAAAAATAAAATATTAACAGCAACTTTAGCAGTTGGTTTAATCGCCCCTTTAGCCAATCCATTTATAGAAATTTCTAAAGCAGAAAATAAGATAGAAGATATCGGCCAAGGTGCAGAAATCATCAAAAGAACACAAGACATTACTAGCAAACGATTAGCTATAACTCAAAACATTCAATTTGATTTTGTAAAAGATAAAAAATATAACAAAGATGCCCTAGTTGTTAAGATGCAAGGCTTCATCAGCTCTAGAACAACATATTCAGACTTAAAAAAATATCCATATATTAAAAGAATGATATGGCCATTTCAATATAATATCAGTTTGAAAACGAAAGACTCTAATGTTGATTTAATCAATTATCTTCCTAAAAATAAAATTGATTCAGCAGATGTTAGTCAGAAATTAGGCTATAATATCGGCGGAAACTTCCAATCAGCGCCATCAATCGGAGGCAGTGGCTCATTCAACTACTCTAAAACAATTAGTTATAATCAAAAAAACTATGTTACTGAAGTAGAAAGTCAGAACTCTAAAGGTGTTAAATGGGGAGTGAAAGCAAATTCATTCGTTACACCGAATGGTCAAGTATCTGCATATGATCAATACTTATTTGCACAAGACCCAACTGGTCCAGCAGCAAGAGACTATTTCGTCCCAGATAATCAACTACCTCCTTTAATTCAAAGTGGCTTTAATCCATCATTTATTACAACATTGTCACACGAAAAAGGTAAAGGTGATAAAAGCGAGTTTGAAATCACTTACGGCAGAAACATGGATGCTACATATGCATACGTGACAAGACATCGTTTAGCCGTTGATAGAAAACATGATGCTTTTAAAAACCGAAACGTTACAGTTAAATATGAAGTGAACTGGAAAACACATGAAGTAAAAATTAAAAGCATCACACCTAAGTAAACAGTTCAATCATTTTATAAAATCCTGGGACACTTCATACTTGTCTCAGGATTTTTTAACATATTGAATCAGCCTCATAACATTAAATTATTTTATCGTACAACTGATTTTTATAAGAGCAAAGTATCGCATCATAGTAGATACACAAATAATAAAAATGAAACAATTTAACTTGAAAGCTTAAATAAATATTCTCAAGTTAATAAATAATTAACTTTTAGATGGATTCATCAAAAATCGCAAAAAAGAACAATTTGTATTTTACAAACATTAATTAAAAATAAAAGCAAGACATTCGTGCAATCGGTTGCCTTAAAATGTTTACAACTGTCAACAATACCAAGGTTTTATTAACTATATTTCTCACAAAATTAGCTTTTAGCATTCCAAACAAAAAAGGTTAAATTGAACGGAATTATGGCATTTTTAACTTAATTGTAAAAAAAGTTGATAATGGTCAATTGTTAATGAACAGTTAATTATAATAACGTCCAAAATATATTATTATTTAATTAAGTTAAATAAAATTATAGAAAGAAAGTGAAAATTATGCTTAAAAATAAAATATTAGCTACAACTTTATCTGTAAGCTTACTTGCCCCTCTTGCCAATCCGTTATTAGAAAATGCTAAAGCTGCCAATGATACTGAAGACATCGGTAAAGGAAACGATGTAGAAATTATCAAAAGGACAGAAGATAAAACAAGTAATAAATGGGGCGTGACTCAAAATATCCAATTCGACTTTGTGAAGGATAAAAAATATAACAAAGATGCTTTGATCTTAAAGATGCAAGGATTCATTAGCTCTCGAACAACATATTATAACTATAAAAATACAAATCATATTAAATCTATGCGTTGGCCATTCCAATATAATATTGGTTTGAAAACAAATGATAAATATGTTTCTTTAATCAATTATTTACCGAAAAATAAAATTGAATCTACAAACGTAAGTCAGACATTAGGATACAATATTGGTGGTAATTTCCAATCAGCCCCATCACTTGGTGGTAATGGATCATTTAACTATTCTAAATCGATTAGCTATACACAACAAAATTATGTAAGTGAAGTAGAACAACAAAACTCAAAAAGTGTTTTATGGGGCGTCAAAGCGAATTCATTCGCCACTGAATCAGGTCAAAAATCAGCATTTGATAGCGATTTATTTGTAGGCTACAAACCTCATAGTAAAGATCCTAGAGATTATTTCGTTCCAGACAGCGAGTTACCACCTCTTGTACAAAGTGGATTTAACCCTTCATTTATCGCAACAGTATCTCACGAAAAAGGTTCAAGCGACACGAGCGAATTTGAAATCACTTATGGAAGAAATATGGATGTCACTCATGCCATTAAAAGATCAACACATTATGGCAACAGTTATTTAGATGGTCACAGAGTCCATAATGCATTTAAAAATAGAAACTACACTGTGAAATATGAAGTCAATTGGAAGACTCACGAAATCAAAGTGAAAGGACAGAATTGATATGAACATGAATAAATTAGTCAAATCATCCGTTGCTACGTCTATGGCATTATTATTACTTTCTAATACTGCAAATGCTGAAGGCAAAATCACACCAGTTAGCGTCAAAAAAGTAGATGATAAAGTTACTTTATACAAAACTACAGCTACAGCAGATTCAGATAAATTCAAAATTTCACAGATTTTAACATTCAATTTCATCAAAGATAAAAGTTATGATAAAGATACTTTAGTGCTTAAAGCTGCAGGTAATATTAACTCAGGTTATGAAAGACCAAATCCTAAAGACTACGACTTTTCAAAAATATATTGGGGTGCAAAATACAATGTGTCTATCAGTTCACAATCTAATGATTCGGTTAATGTAGTAGACTATGCACCTAAAAATCAAAATGAAGAATTTCAAGTTCAAAACACTTTAGGCTATACATTTGGTGGTGACATCAGTATCTCTAATGGTTTATCTGGCGGACTTAACGGAAACACTGCTTTTTCTGAAACAATTAATTATAAACAAGAAAGTTACAGAACAACATTAAGTCGCAACACAAATTATAAAAATGTCGGTTGGGGTGTAGAAGCACATAAAATTATGAATAATGGTTGGGGACCTTATGGACGAGATAGCTTCCACCCAACATATGGTAATGAACTCTTCTTAGCTGGCAGACAAAGCAGTGCATACGCTGGCCAAAACTTCATAGCGCAACACCAAATGCCATTATTATCTAGAAGTAACTTCAATCCAGAATTTTTAAGCGTACTATCACACAGACAAGATGGCGCTAAAAAATCTAAAATTACAGTAACTTATCAACGTGAAATGGATTTATACCAAATTCGTTGGAATGGCTTCTACTGGGCAGGCGCGAATTATAAAAACTTTAAAACTAGAACATTTAAATCAACATATGAAATTGATTGGGAAAATCACAAAGTGAAATTGTTAGATACAAAAGAAACTGAAAACAATAAATAACTAGTAAAACACGGTCGCCAACAGTAATTGTGACGACCGTGTTTTGATTTATTATCTTAGTAAGACTGCCATTCTTTTTCTCAATATGAGATATAAAGGAATAGCTACAATTAAAGTGAATATTACGCCTGGAATCGCGTTTAATAACACGACCCACACAGGTAAATTTAAAATGACCGATAGTATCAATCTTGATACCAAACTGCCTAATACACTTGCTAAAACTAATGATAGTACATTTATTTTCAATAAATAAACAACTGCAATAGCTATAACTCTAAATATAATAGAAATAATCACATTAATCGGATTAAATACGCCAAATACTAGTAATAATAGGCTAGATAATAATCCACCTAAAAAGTACTTTTTAATTCCAAAGAAAGCTAATATCAATAATGCTGCTGGTGCAGATAATTGAAAATCTAATCCTGGTATAATGGATGGTATTTTCAAAACTGCCAAAATGGTTAAAATCGCAGCAATGACACTAATTTGAGTAATATCTTTTGATGTCATACTAAAACCCCTATACCGTTTCATAAACAACTTGCTTCGGTGTGCTTTCTAAAAATAATATGTAATGATTTAAATCAATACGATCGTCCACAAATATTATTCTGCCTCCATATCTCGTATTAACTGGTTTAATATCAAATAATCGATGGTAACCAATTTTAGCAGAGGCAAAATAACCTGTCGTATACGTTAAGTCATCGGACACGCAAAGTTCTCCTTTGACATACGGATGCGCATTGATACAACTAGCAATTGCTAAGGCATCAGTCACTCTTTCATTAAGATCACCTTTATTATTTATATCTTCAAACGAAAAATGTGTTGCCCTAATCCCCCTATGTCCAAATGAATCTAAACGTTTACCAGATATAGCAGATAGAATAATAGCTCCTGTATAAACCGTTTCATTTTTAATATATGTCATCCCTTGATTTAGCGCTTGTTCAGTGACACCACATTTTTGTGTTAAATGTTGGAGATTCGCTTTATCATCCTCAATAATTTGTAATGCTTTTATTTGTTTAATCGGTTCCATAATTTTTTGTATTTTTATATTGAGAAAATCCGGTTGCCCATTTTCATGAAAAAAACCTTTATTATAAAACCTTTGTACCGTCTGTTCTATTTTGTCAAACTCACAAATCGTTTCAGCACCACTAATATGAATATCTTGATTGCTAGAACGCATTTTTATACTATACATGACGATCACCTCAATCTTCTTGATGCAAAATTTCAAACAACCTATCTATATCTTGTTCAGTATGAAAATACGATAATGATATTCTTAACATTGGCTTAGTCACAGTTGGATACCTTAAATAACTTGTAAACACATGATGCTTTAATAATGTTTGATGAATGTTCTCAGCCGCTTCTATGTCATCAAACTCAATAAACTTAATCGGCGAGTTTGAACTATTATAATTAACATTGAGTGCTTTTAACTTTTGGTTAAAATATTTACTCAAGCTATTTAATTTAGTGCGTCTATCATCAGCATTTATTAACTTTTCAATATTTCTTTTTATAAAATACAAATTATAAATTGGCAAACTACTTGAGTAGATGAGTGGTCTACCGTGATTAATTAACATATCCTTCACATCATTTGAACTTAAAATCACACCCCCGTATGCACCACATGCTTTAGATAAACTAGAAGTGAGTATATCTATGCCTTGATAATTCGAGTAATTCTCTATTCCAAAACTATGTGAAACATCGAGTATCAGTGTTGCGTTATATTTATGCTTTAATGAGACTAATTGACCAATATCCACAACGTCGCCATTCGTTGAAAATACACTATCAGATATGATTATTTTTTGTATATTTTGATTAGGGTATTCCGCTAACCTTTTTTCTAAATCAGCAATATCTAAATGCTTATATATCACTTTTTCTAAACCACTTAGCTTAATACCGTCAATAATACTCGCATGATTTTCTTGATCTGAAAATACGACACAATTTGTATTTTTGAAAATATTAAATAACGCCAAATTAGCATCATAACCACTATTTAAGATAGTACATGCACTATATCCGAGCCAGCCTGCTAACATTGATTCAATCTCTTCATAAACTGTCGAACTTCCACTAATCAATCTTGAACTTGATAAGTGATAACTATACTTCCGCATAAAACTTTCGAAATCATCCTTATCAAACGCTATTTGACCTAATCCTAAATAATCATTAGATGTATAGTTCGTACATCGCTTATTTTCTACTTCAATATACTGTCTATCTATATACCCTACCGATTTAAGCGACCGATATAACCCTTTCTGTTGTAATAAATCAATTTGCTCTTGAAACATCATTCTTGTTTTCCTTATTTTCACAAGTGTCATAATCAATTTCAAAGCCCAAATCATTAATCATATCGTAGTCTAATTGGTTCGGTTGCCCACCAGTAATTAGATAATCACCGACAAATATTGAATTCGCCGCTTTTAATGCTAATGGCTGTAACGAACGTAAGTTGACCTCTCTTCCTCCAGCAATACGAATTTCTTTCGTAGGATTGATTAATCGGAATAATGCTACGATTCTTAAACATTTCATTGGTGTTAAATCATCCATGCTTCCAAACTTTGTACCTTTGATTGGATGCAAAAAATTAATCGGAATACTGTCGGCATCCATTTCTTTCAAAGCAAATGCCATATCAACAATATCTTGATTAGATTCTCCCATACCACAAATCACGCCAGAACATGGTGATATATTATTCGCTTTCATTAGTTCTATCGTATCTGTTCTATCTTTATAACTATGCGTTGTCACGACGTTATCATGGTAATTTTCACTTGTATTAATATTATGGTTATATCTGTCTACACCAGCTGACTTAAGTTTCTTAGCTTGTTCGTCATTCGTTAATCCTAAACATGCACATATTTTCAGTTGCGGGTGTTGAGATTTAATCGTTCTTACAGTGTTACTAATATGATCAACTTCTTTATCGCTCGGTCCTCTACCACTCATAACAATACAATATGTTCCAATATGATTATCATGTGCCACCTTTGCTCCATCAATAATTTGTTCCTCTGGAATTAGAGCATATCGCTGTTTTTGTTTAATTTCTCGTGATTGTCCACAATACCCACAATTCTCAGGACATATACCACTTTTAGCATTTAAAATCATGTTTAATTTTACTTTTTTACCGAAATAATGTTTTCTTAAAATATACGCCTCATTTAATAAATCTAAGGTATCAATATTAGTATCCTCATAAATTTTCAATACAGTCTCTTTTGTTAATTGTTCCCCTTGTAATATGCGTTTAGCCAAATTCATATTAACACTTCCTATCTAAAATGTTATGTACTGCCTTTTTAAAAATACGTACCATCGTTTTTACTTCTTTATTTGACATACTTAACACTGGCACAAACGTAATGACATTTTCTAAATTTCTAATCATTAGCCCGTTTTCTTTACAATTACGTACAATACGTTCTACTTTTTCAATTTCTAACGGCGTTTTACTATCTTTATCTGTAACTAATTCAACTCCAAACATTAAGCCTCGTCCTCTTACATCACCAACATTTCGATGACGCTTCAGCGCATGTAACTGTTTCTCAAGTGTTGATGATGTCGTTTCAATTTGTGACAATAACTTACATTTTTCATAAAGTCTTATATTTTCTAATGCAACCGTACAAACGATTTGATTTCCGGTGTATGTATGACCATGGAAAAAGGTATTCACACCATGCGAATCACTTAAAAATGCATTGTATATTTTTTGAGATGTCAATGTAGCTGCAAGTGGTAAGTAGCCACCTGTAATCGCCTTACCTAAACACATAATATCCGGTTGAACATCTTCATGATTGCATGCAAACATCTTTCCAGTTCTCCCAAAACCAACTGCTACCTCATCACAAATTAATAAGACATCGTATTTTTTGCACAATTTCTCGACTTCTTTCAAAAAGCCTTTAGGATGAACAAACAAGCCTGTCGCACCTTGAATCAACGGTTCCAATATAAACCCTGCGATTTCATCATTTCTTTCAATTAGAATTTGCTCTATATTCGTTAAAATAGCTGTCATCATTTCATTTTCAGTATCGTAATTACTGCGATAGAAAGATGGGCTTTCTACTTGAATATTTTCAAATATTAAGTCTTTAAATATTTTATGAAAGGTCTTGATACCACCAACACTTACCGCACCAATCGTATCCCCATGATAACCGTGATTTAGCGTTATAAACTTGTTTTTCTTGGCATATTTTTCTCTATCAATATTTTTCCAATACTGATATGCCATCTTTATTGCGATTTCAACAGACGCACTGCCTGTATCAGAATAAAATACTTTTCTTAGATTACTTGGCGTGATTTCGATTAATTTTTCCGCAAGTTCTATTGACGGAATATTTGATGATCCTAGCAGCGTAGAATGGGCAATTTTATTGAGTTGCTTTTTAATTACCTTATTCAAGTATTTGTTATTATGACCATGCACATTGACCCACAACGATGCATAACCATCTAAATATTTATTGCCATTCGTATCGTAAAGGTAACTACCCTTTCCTTTTTCAATGATGATTGCTTCTTCTTTGCTATATACACCCATTTGTGTAAATGGATGCCAAACATATTCTGAGTCTTTTTGTTTAAGTTGTTGTGTGTAATTCATTTTTAACTCCTATTAATTGTTTTAAAAATGCTTCTGAGAAATTTTCATACGTGGCATGTTCTTCAAATGTATAGACTGTTTTATTTGTTAATTTTCCAATCGTAATTTGATTGTCTTTTTCAATATAGCTGCCTGTATAGCGATTCATTATTAAAAAATTACTCGCCGATACATTCTGATTAACATAATCTTGGTGAACAATGGCATCGCTAATAGCACCTAATTTTGATGGCAACACACTGATGACACAATCTGCACAATCATTGATTAGATCTTTAGTCATGTAGAAATCATCTGTACCTTCATATATTGGTACGGCAATTCCCCCAGCACCCTCAATTAAGATAAAATCAAATTCCTTATCTAAAACTTTTACCTTATCTAATACACACTGCTTATTTAGAAAAATTTGATTTGCCATTTTAAATGCAAGGTGTGGTGATACAGGTTGCTTAAAAGTATAAAGTGACGTTATGTCATAGCTTAAATCACATTCATTTTTAAATACTTCTAAATCTGGAAATGTCCCGTCTTGGCGTTCCTCAGTTTGAAATGGTTTAAAAATACAAACTCGATGACCACGTGTTTTCAAAGCATGGTATAAATGCTTTGTAACATAGGTTTTGCCTACATCAGTATTCGTACTTGTAATAAAAATCCTCATAAAAAATAAGCACCTCAATCCGAATGTAAACTTTTATAATTAATAAGTTTACATTTAAGGCGCGTGTTTTTCAAGAAAACATGAATTTAAACTTCTCAGTATAACTATAAATTTTAGCAAAATTTTGACCTTGCTATTGAAATGACTAAGGCTTCATACGGAATTCGGGCAGATATAAACAGCGATTCGATAAAATATGTCAGTTAAAATTAATAATTGCATTATTTCTTAATAAAAAGACATCCTAGCTTTACCATGTTGTGAAACAATCCATTAATTGTAATATTACGTTGAGCGCCTTGTTCATCAATGCTATAATTAGTTACATAATAAATTGAACATCTAAATACACCAAATCCCCTCACTATTGCCCTAGTGAGGGGATTTATTTTGCTGTTGATTATCTATCACCCTTTTTATTTCCAAATTCTGATTCCATATTAAACTATTATTTATAATTTCCAGCCTGCTGATTTACTTTTTATTCTTATAAAGTCTTGATACATTCCTGGTTTTCGAATTAATTCATCATGACTACCTTTTTGAATTATTTCACCTTCATTGAGCACTATAATCTGATCTGCATTTTTAATAGTTTCAAGTTTATGTGCAATTGTAATTACTGTTTTGCCTTTACTTAATTCATTAATTGCCGTTTGAATCAGCTGTTCATTTTCAGGGTCAATACTTGCAGTTGCTTCATCTAAAATAATTATTGGTGCATCTTTTAATATCGCCCTAGCAATAGAAATCCTTTGCTTTTCTCCGCCAGATAAATTACTACCTTTTTCATTTAGCATTGTTTGATATCCCTCAGGTAATGACATGATGAAGTCGTGGCAACATGCTTGCTTCGCTGCACGAATAATTTCTTCTTTCGTTGCACCTGGATCGCCAAACAATATGTTATTTTCAATCGTATCATTAAATAAATACACCTTTTGAAATACTGCACTAATTTTCGACATTAACGTACTTAATGTCATATCTTTAATATCAACACCATCGATGCGAATATTTCCATCATCGATATCATAAAAGCGCAAGAGTAAGTGACATAATGTAGATTTCCCACTTCCTGAAGGTCCAATTATTGCTGTTGATGTTTGTGTAGGTATCTCAAAATTCACATTCTTTATCACTTGTTTATCATCATATGAAAAATTCACGTTTTGAAAAGCGATATTTTCATTTTTAATCGTCAAATTTTTTCCATTCTCATCCAGTTCTGGAGCATTTTTTATCTTTTCAATATCATCTATCGTCATATCTATCATTTCAAGTACGTGTGCAGCACTATTAATATTTTCAACACTATCAAATATCACAAATGAAAAAATTGAAATCATAATAAGGGTAGGTAAATCAATACTATGATTCATATATAATAAGCATGCAACTAATACAATCATTATTGAAACAACTTTTAAACTAAGTAAATGCAATAAATTGAATGGGATAAATTGCATTTCTATTTTTGTATTTATACGTTTACTTCCATTGACTGCTTGGTTAAAACTTTTAAGACTCGTATTTTCTTTCGCGAATGATTTTATTACTTGAATACCACGAATAACCTCCAATACCTTTTCCACTAATTGGTTTTGTACATTATGATACGCTGGCGCATTTTGTCGACTCTTTCTTTCTAATAATTGAATCGCAAAAAATGATAGTAATACGCCAATGCATGCTAATAATGATACTTGCCACGAAACTACAAGTAGAGACAATATGAGTACTGTAATTAATATGTATCCATTAACAACAACGTCCACCATTTTCATAGCAAAGTTTTCTAAAAAGGTTAAATCTGTTGTTACTATTGTTGTTAACTCATTTGAATGATGCGAATTAAAATAACCTAACCTTACATTTTTCAATTTATCCCCTATATCTAAACGTTCTTTCGCACTCATTTCATAAGCGATGCTCTCATGGCTTTTGCTTTTGAAATATGCTGTAATAAATCGTCCAATCACTAATAAAACCATGATAATTACAACATTCAATATATCTTTCATATAAATAGGTTTATGAGATAGCACATTATTAAATATTTTTGCAACTAAAAAGATAGGTAACGCAATAAAAATAGCATTTAAAAATGACATGCTAAATCCTAAAATCATTCTTGCTTTATATGGTCTTATCCAGTTTAAAATTTTAAATGTAATTTGAAACATATTTGACCTCCTTTTCTCATTAGTTTAATTATGTCCAGTATTGATTCCCCAATCTTTTGTATGCATGTGCGTATCCCACATTTTCTTATAATTACCGTTTAATTTTAGCAATAAGTGATGTGACCCTTTTTCTAAAATTTGTTGTTTACCTAAAACAATAATTTGATCTGCATGTTGAATCGTAGATAACCGATGTGCAATAACAATCAATGTTTTATCCTGCGTCAACACATTTAATGCTTCTTGAATTTTTTGTTCGTTGTCTGGATCAACGTAAGCAGTCGCTTCATCTAATACAATGATAGGCGCATCTTTTAATATCATTCTTGCAATAGTGACTCGTTGTTTTTCACCACCAGACAATTTATCTCCCACTGTACCAACATTCGTATCATATCCATCTGGCAACTTTTCAATAAATTCATGACATTGTGCTAACTTGGCAGCTTTTTCAACTGCCTCATCCGTAGCTTCTGGATTGCCAAGTTTAATATTTTCTTTAAAAGTAAGATTTAATAAAAAGTTATCTTGTCCAACAAAACCAACTAAATCGTTAAGTTGTTTCGATTCAATATCTTTTATATCTATACCGCCAATCGTAATTTCACCTGAAGTCACATCCCAGTATCGTGATATAAGCTTGGCAATGGTTGACTTACCGCTACCAGATGCCCCGACGATAGCTATGAAATTATTTTCTGGTACTGTAAATGATAAATGCTTAAAGACCAGATCGTCCTTATCTTTGTTATATGAAAATCCAACATTATTAAAAGCAATTTCATAATGTTGAGGCTTCTTAAATTTTGTTGACAATACTAACTCTTCTAGACTTAATATTTGATTCACTTCAGTTAATGCGTATTGTATAGACTTTAAATGATTTACATAATTAGTAAAATTCTTAATCGGTGCTACTACACCTAAAGATAATACGATGCATAGGAAAAATTCCGCATAGTTTAATTGGTTAATAGATATCAAATACATGCCGACCGGTAAAATCCCTAAAAATGTTGAAGGTAATACACTAGCTCCTAAATTCATATACCCCCATGTATTTTTAAACCAATTCAAAGTGTGAATCTTATAATTATCTACTGCATCTTTATATTTTTTATATGAACTTTGAGATTGATTAAATGTTTTAATCACTTCAATGCCTTCGATAAACTCTACAATCGCGCTATTCATATAATTATTCGATTTCATTTGTTCAGCATATGTCTCATTAAATCCAGACATAACTTTTTTAAAAGCGAAAATTGAAATTGGTATCGTTACTAATAAGGCACTAGCCATACGCCAATCAATGAGCATTATGTATAAAAAGATAGCAGCTGACAAAAGTAAATTTCCTATAACTTCAGGAATCATATGTGCTAAAGGTAATTCTATTGTTTCAACCTTATCGACAAATATATTTTTTAATTCACCTATTTTCTTAGATTCCACTACGCCTAAAGGGAGAGGCATTAATTTTTGAGCTAATTTTTTACGAATTTCAGATAAAATTTCATATGCCGTAATATGTGATAGCATCGTTGACGCTCCAAAACAACACACTTGTGAAATATAAGCGATTAAAACAATAAAGATATAAACCATAATCGAATTAATCGTATATGCATTGTTAATCATCATTAAAATAATTTTAAAGACTGCCCAATATGGAACTAATCCAGAAAAGACACTGATGATAGACAACAAAATTGATAACATAATTTTCCATTTACTATCAGAAGCAAATCCGCTGAGTATCTTTATCCAATTTGTCTGATTGTTCATCGTATATGTAACTCCTTTCAATTAATAATCTAAATTAAGCCGCTTATATTATTTATTTCACTGGATGATATACATAATATAAATTTGTTATTTGTTAAAAATTAATACTTATTACAAGTACATCATATATTAGTTGATAACGATTATCAATGTCGCGTGGATTTGTGACACATTTCTTTTAAAAATTCACAAGGTTATGGGGCAGAAATGATAAAGAGCCACTAATGATTTATTATGTAATGATTCTTTATCCTTAGCCACAGCTAATATGTACTTAAAAATAGGAATACATGAGTAAAACTCTGTGTTGGGGCCCCGCCAACTTGCATTGTCTGTAGAAACTGTGGATCCAATTTCTCTATGTTGGGTCCCTGAGTATAGCCTTGTAGAGTCTAGTACATTGATTTGTATCCCAATGTCCCTATAATTGATTATTCGCTTTATCTAATGATCCTATGACTCAACTATTAAATCATTTTTCGAAATACTTAATTCTAATGTAATTAAATCCATTTATTGTAATATTGCAAAAATACATTGCACACCTTGTTCATCAATGCTATAATTAGTTACATAATAAATTGAACATCTAAATACACCAAATCCCCTCACTACTGCCATAGTGAGGGGATTTATTTAGGTGTTGGTTATTTGTCACCTTTTTTATTGTTGCGCGTTCGTAACCAATGTGCAAAAAACGCAACAAGACAGCCGCTTAAAGCTGAAGTCATGATGTCAATTAATAAATTGAACATCCGTCATACACCTCCTCTCTGCGTTAAAGTAACGCCCGAGATGTTAGGCGACCATTATATTATATCATTTATTTATTATATTTCACGCAATATTAAGACCCTTCCAAAGTATTTTTTAGTGGTTTACGCTACTTTAATTACTATCTTTTAAAATCCATTTAGATAATATAAATGTGATGGGTATCGTAATAATTAAACCAGCAAATGGTGCAATTTCTGCTGGCAAATTTAGCCAGGATACAAATACATATAATAAAACTGTTTGTAAGCTTATGTTGACAATCTGCGTAATTGGAAAACTAATGAATTTTCTCCAAGTAGGTTTTACCCTGTAAACAAAATAACAATTCAAATAATACGAAATCACAAAAGCGACTATAAATCCGGTAATATGACTAATCATATATTCAATGTGTAATAATTTTAACAGCAATAAATAGACAACATAATAGTTTAACGTATTAATGCCGCCAACAATGATAAATTTTAAAATTTCAGCATGCGTTTGTGTTAGTTTCATATGTGTAACTCCTCAACATCAAAATATATGTATAACTGCGTTCTCCAACATACTCGAATATGCGAGCCAATCCGCTTCTCTTCAAATATACTTATTTCAGTTTTTATACCCTTTCACAGCAAATTTAGTCTCTTTCCCCTCATCCTTATACGCCATTATAATGTAACTGATTTATCGCGCGACTCATTAGCACTATAGAGATTACTTTAGTTCACTAGTAATTTTATATACAATAAGAGCGACAACAGTAATGAGAGGATGTCTACTATGCAATTACAAAAAATTGTCATCGCTCCTGACTCATTTAAGGAAAGTATGACCGCACAGCAAGTTGGCAATATTATAAAACAGGCATTTACTAATGTTTATGGGAAAACCCTTCATTATGATATCATTCCGATGGCTGATGGTGGTGAAGGCACCACAGATGCTTTAATGCATGCAACAGGTGCTACTAAGTATACAGTCATCGTTAATGACCCTTTAATGCGACCTATTGAAGCATGTTATGCACGCGCAGACGAACAACAAATTGCAATTATTGAAATGGCAGCAGCGTCAGGTTTGGATTTATTAGAAAAAGAGGAACGTAATCCTTTATACACATCATCATATGGTACCGGTGAACTAATTAAAGATGCATTAAATCATGGTGCTAAGACCATTATTTTAGGGATTGGTGGCAGTGCAACAAATGATGGTGGTACAGGTATGCTAAGTGCACTAGGCGTAAAGTTTACTGATGTAAACGGGGACTTATTACAAATGAATGGTGATAATCTTGCTCACATTGCACAAATCGATATAACCAATCTAGATTCGCGATTAAAAGAAGTGACCTTTAAAGTGGCCTGCGATGTTTCAAATCCTTTATTGGGTGAAAATGGTGCTACCTATATTTATGGTCCTCAAAAAGGCGCTGATGCAAAGATGATACCAAAGTTGGATTTCGCAATGTCGCATTATCATGATAAGATAAAAATGTGCACAGGAAAGTCAGTTAATCAAATACCAGGTTCTGGTGCAGCTGGCGGTATGGGCGCAGCATTATTAGCGTTTTGTGAGACAACTTTAACAAAAGGTATTGATGTCGTCTTTGACATTACAGATTTTCATCAAAGAATTAAAGATGCAGACCTCGTTATTACTGGAGAAGGACGCATGGATTATCAGACCATCTTTGGTAAAACACCCGTAGGCGTTGCGTTAGCTGCAAAACAATATCATATTCCTGTCATCGCGATTTGTGGCAGTCTAGGCGAAAATTATCAACATGTTTACGATTTCGGTATTGATAGTGCCTATTCTATAATCTCTTCACCTAGCACTTTAGAAGATGTCCTACAAAATAGCGAACAAAATTTATTAAACACTGCAACTGACATTGCTCGTATTCTGAAATTACAATAATGTCAAAGTAAATCATCAGCTTTATTATTTGCAGTTAAAACTTGAATGAGGTGAAACCCATGAAAAGAACTGATAAATACCGTGATTCATATCAATACGACAATCAAAATCAAAATCATCGTCGTCAATCTGAAGACGCATCGTATAGACAACAATATGCTAAAGGTGATCCTGAAGAACACCCAGAACGATACTATAACGGTAGAGATTATCGAAGAGAACAAATTCTTGAAGAAGAAAACGAGAAATCCCGCCGTTCAAAAAAATGGTTATATATCATTATTGCCATTCTCTTAATTATTGTCGCTATTTTTGTCACACGCGCCTTACTTAACAATGATAGCGATAAAGTTAGTAATGACCCTAAAGTCTCTCAAAATTATAAAAAACAAGTTGAAAATCAAGACGGCCAAATTAACCAGCAAGTCGATAATGCTAAAGAAAATATTAAAAACAACCAAAAAACTGATGACATTATTAAAAATTTACAAAATCAAATCGATAACTTGAAGCAGCAAGAACAAAACAAAGCTGATTCTAAGCTAACTCAATTTTATCAAGACCAAATCAACAAATTGACAGAGGCAAATAATGCACTTAAAAACAATGCAAGCCAAGGTAAAATTGAAAGCATGTTAAATGATATTAATACAAAATTCGACAGTATTAAATCTAAATTAGAAAGCTTATTTAAAGATGACAATGGTGGCGCTAATTAATTATTAAACCTGCTTTTGATGATAAACATTAATTCCCTATACTTTATCTGTATCACTACGTTATTCGTGATGATGCATTAAGAGTATAGGGATTTTTTATATAAACTTGTATTCTAACTACATACAAATACACACAAAACGTATATAATTTATATAATTATATAAATTAAGGAGTCTGTTTATGCAATCTTCGAAAACCAAAACGAAGCATTTTTCATTTTTATTGCTAATCACGTTAGGTGTCATGACCGCTTTTGGCCCTCTAACTATAGATATGTACGTACCATCATTACCTAAAGTGCAAGGTGATTTTGGTTCTACTACATCAGAAATTCAATTAACATTATCATTCACAATGATTGGTCTTGCACTAGGCCAATTTATCTTTGGACCTTTATCCGATGCTTTTGGTCGCAAACGTATTGCTGTATCCATTTTAATCATTTTCATTTTGGCATCAGGTTTGTCTATGTTTGTTGATCAATTGCCATTATTCTTAACTTTACGATTTATTCAAGGTTTGACAGGTGGTGGCGTCATCGTTATTGCCAAAGCCTCTGCTGGTGATAAATTTAGTGGCAACGCACTCGCTAAATTTTTAGCATCTTTAATGGTAGTTAATGGCATCATCACTATTCTTGCACCATTAGCCGGTGGATTAGCTTTATCCGTAGCAACATGGCGTTCTATTTTTACAATTTTAACAATTGTGGCACTCATCATTTTAATTGGCGTCGCTTCTCAATTACCTAAAACACCTAAAGAAGAATTAAAGCAGGTGAATTTTAGTAGCGTCATTAAAGACTTTGGAAGTCTTTTGAAAAAACCAGCATTTATTATTCCAATGCTATTACAAGGTTTAACTTATGTAATGCTATTTAGTTATTCATCTGCATCGCCATTTATTACTCAAAAATTGTATAATATGACACCCCAACAATTTAGTATCATGTTTGCTGTTAACGGTGTAGGTTTAATCATTGTCAGTCAAGTCGTTGCTTTATTAGTAGAAAAATTACATCGTCACATATTATTAATCATTTTAACTATTATACAAGTGGTAGGTGTTGCTTTAATTATCCTGACACTTACATTCCATTTACCACTTTGGGTCTTACTCATCGCATTCTTCTTAAATGTGTGTCCTGTGACGTCAATTGGACCGCTTGGTTTCACAATGGCTATGGAAGAACGAACAGGTGGCAGTGGTAACGCATCAAGTTTACTTGGCTTATTCCAATTTATCTTAGGTGGCGCTGTTGCACCATTAGTTGGCTTAAAAGGCGAATTTAATACATCACCATATATGATTATTATCTTCATTACAGCCATTCTATTAGTCAGTCTACAAATCATTTACTTTAAAATGATTAAAAAGCAACATGTCGCATAACACTTCAACATAATTAGAACCCTAGCAAAGATATCTATCTTTGTCAGGGTTCTTCTTTATGAATTATGAGATTGAATCTTCAACTAAAATTACGCCTTCATATCAAGTACATTTCTATTCAATCACCCTTTAACAGGCATCCAAATTTCTGTAATATATTTTTCACTTGTAGTATCACCATCCTGATACAACTCAAAAAATGGTGCTGATTTTACCGTATCTGCTTGATATTGATGTATGTAGTGATGAACCTCTTCCATTTTTTGTTGAACTGCTTTAGGTACTGCTCCCTGTGCTTCAAATACCATATACTTTGAACTTGCTAATGTTATGACATCATATTTTTCAATATCAGCACTATTATCTCCGGTAACTGCAATCGTATATGACATCTTACCATCTAATTCAGGTATACATAAGCCAAGTATCCCGGCTAAATCACCATTATTTTTTAACTGTAAATCTGCAATTACTCCCTCTTGATAACATCTTTGCCAAAACCCTGCTATATGTTGCTGAGCCTGTCGTCCATTTTCATACGTTTCTTTAATACCTACTAACGTTAACGACGCAAGTTGTTGTAATTGATATTCCATTTTATCACTCCATTAATTTTATTCACTCATGTAAAACATATGTTTAGGACATTTTGCATTGACGCTATATAATTATATTAAATATTTATTGAATCAATGCGAGGACTATATTATGAACCGAAAAATATTACCAGTTAAACCTATCAGTCAGCTATTTCCTATTCCTATGGTCATGGGGTGTGAAGGTGTTTCCGCAGCCATGATGTTGCAATACAATAACCAACATATCCCTGCTACAGAAATTATGAGACATTGGCCGACACATCCGAACAATCCACATAAAGGTTATGTTGGACATCACTTATTCATTAAGCTTGGCAATTATCATCAAACAATATTTCCAGATGCATATGTACCATTTTTACAAAAATACAATCCTAATATCGTAGACGGCACTGGTAAATCCTTAGAAGATCTTAAAGGTATTATCGATCAAGGTCAACCTGTGTTAATATACCATACTAATCTTGGTTCTAAACCATTACTACGTGTTTTCCGCTTTGATAACAAGCCAGCGAAACAAGTTTCAAATATTCACGTAACGTTACTCATTGGGTACGATGATTACTATTACTATTATATCGATCCACTTTGGAGTCATATTCGTCGTGGCCTAGTTTTACCTGCCATCATTCCAAATCGCAAACAAATTATTAAAATTCGTAAAGAGAAAATGGAATACAGCTTTAATTCACCAGGAAGAAAGTGCATTTATGTGCAACCACATTCATATACAATTGAAAATCAGAAACAAAATAAACACACGTAAGTAAACACATTACTCGCGTGTGTAAAACATAAAATGCGCAAACTGGGTCAGGTTTGCGCATTTTAAATTTCTATTATTTGTATCGTCTCATTTATTTCCTGGTAAATATCTTCTGAACGCCATTGTCTTGGATAGCCTAGACACGGACAGAGATAACATCTGCCATCATCCATCACACTTTTCCGAAAATGAACATGGCCCATAATACTATATGGTATATCGAACATCGCATACAAAGGATTGAAATCACTTGTCCCAATAAATGCATTATAAAAATCGAATATACGATGCGGCATAGGAACAATGAAATCAGGATGCGTCACAACATGTGTGACTAAAATCACTCTTCTATTTCCTACTTCTAATAGATCTTTCTTCACTTGTTCAGCCGCTATTTTAGATAAATTTTGATCTGATGTGCCCCAAGATATTCGTTCTTTATCTTGCCAAGTCGCACCATAATGTTTTCCTCTTTGTAACTCATCTAATGAAAATCGTTGTGCTGCAAAGCTATAATCATACCAACCTGTATGTCCTATGATTGCCCATTCTTCATTTACTATAAATGGTTTTCCTACCAAGCACTGTGACATACTCTTATAATTATTCCAAATGTCTTGCGTAGTCATACTTTCAACTTCCCATAAATCATGGTTTCCAGGAACAAATTTCACAGGTATATCTAATTGTTTTGTCAATTGCGTTATAAATTGGTGCGTCAATTGATAATGATTTGAGATATCCCCCGCAATCAACAATATATCCAAATTTTTATACTTAACTATTTCAACCAATGCCTCTAAGTAATCTTCGGATGTTTTTTTATTATGACGATCAATATGTAAATCGGCGATTGTCCCTATCTTCATACCCATACCTTCTTTACTCAAATTAAAATGTTATTTATTATGCCATAGCTTATCTAATATATATAGTTAACTGCTTCATTTAGATGATTATTTTATATTTTTGCATAAAAACTTATATCTTTTCAAAAAATCGATAAGTTTTAGTTATCATACCCTTAACTATCAAATGTTTTTTCTTATATTTAAAAAAATAATTGCTTTATTAAATGGATTTCTTTAGTATTTATAATTAAGAAAACGCTTACACACAACTTTTTTATTTGCTTTATCCTGAGGAGGAAAATTATGGCAAGAAAATTGCATAGAGAGTTGAATAACAGACACATCCAATTGATAGCAATTGGGGGCGCAATTGGAACTGGGTTATTCCTAGGATCAGGTCAAACAATATCCTTAACTGGTCCATCACTGTTATTCACATACATGATTATTGGGGTTGTACTATTCGCTTTTATGCGCGCATTAGGCGAATTGTTGTTGAGCAATACAAGATTTAATTCATTTGTTGATATTGCAAATGAATATTTAGGCCCTTTTGGTGGCTTTGTCATTGGCTGGACTTACTGGCTATGTTGGATTGTATCAAGTATGTCAGACCTAACTGCGATGGGACAATACTTTGCATTTTGGTATCCACAAGTCCCAAATTGGATTACCGTGCTATTTATTGTTTTAATCTTGATTAGCTTCAACTTATTAGGTGCCAGATTATTTGGTGAACTGGAGTTTTGGTTCTCTATTATTAAAGTTGTTACAATTATTGCGATGGTTATCGTTGGTCTTGTATTAATCTTTTTCTCATTTAAAACACATTATGGACATGCATCATTCACAAACTTAATCAGTCACGGCGGCATGTTCCCTGGAGGGACATTTGGTTTCTTAATGTCATTCCAAATTGCTGTATATTCATTCATTGGTATTGAACTTATAGGTGTAACTGCTGGCGAAACGAAAGATCCTGAAAAGACTTTACCGAAAGCAATTAATAATGTACCTATCCGTATTTTATTATTCTATATCGGTGGTCTATTAGTAATTATGTCAGTCATACCTTGGAATGATATCGATCCAAATAGTAGCCCTTTCGTTAAACTCTTTACATTAATCGGCGTGCCATTTGCAGCAGGTGTCGTTAACTTTGTCGTGCTAACTGCCGCGGCCTCTGCTACAAATAGTGGAATCTATTCGAATAGTCGTATCTTATTCGGACTGTCACAACAAGGGTTAGGTCCTAAAGTTTTAAATAAAACGAATAGTCATGGCGTGCCTTATTTATCAATGTTAGTTTCATCAATTGCATTACTTATAGCAGCCTTGTTAAACTACATTTTTCCTAATGCAATTCAACTATTCATATACGTTACAACGTTATCAACTGTGTTGTTTTTAGTTGTTTGGGCAATGATTATTGTCGCTTATCTAATGTATTTGAAAAAGCATCCTGAGGCACATAAAAACAGTAAATTTAAGTTGATTGGTGGTAAGCCTATTGCTTACATTATTTTAGTTTTCTTCTTCTTTGTATTCATTTTATTATTCTTTAGTGACGAAACAAGAGCAGCTATTTATATTTCGCCATTCTGGTTTATATTTTTATTTTTCTTTTATAAAAAATACAAAACGAATGCTGAAAAGCTCGCATATGAACAACGACAAAATGACAGCGGTCATTTCAGATATGACAATCAATAATTTAAACATCTCGCTCTAGTATCAGTTCAACCGATACTAGAGTTTTTTTGAAAATAACTTCATTTTATCAATATATCTATGTCATTATGCCTTAAAAGTGATAAAATATTAACTATTAAAATTTTGAGGAGTATTGTATGGCACTATTAGAAGCATTTTTAATTTTTATTTTTGCTGTGATTATTAGTTCGGTTATCAATAATCGATTTCCACAAATTCCTACTGCCTTTATTCAAATTGCATTAGGTGTCGTTATTTTCATTATTCCAATACAAGTTGATTTCCAATTCAATTCTGAAGTATTTATGTTTGCCGTTATCGCGCCACTACTTTTTGTGGAAGGTACCCACGTCTCTCGAACAAAATTATTAGAATATCGCAAACCTATACTATTAATGTCAATGGCACTAGTGTTTGCAACTGTAGTCGGTGTTGGCTATTTTATACATTGGATTTGGCCTGCCTTACCAATGCCAGCCGCTTTTGCAATAGCAGCAATTTTATGTCCTACTGATGCAGTAGCAGTATCTGCTATTACACGCGGAAAATTATTACCTAAAGGTTCTATGACGATTTTAGAAGGTGAATCTTTACTCAATGATGCTGCAGGTATCATTTCTTTCAAAATCGCTGTTACAGCATTAGTAACTGGTACCTTTTCATTATTCCAAGCTATTGAACAATTTATCATTTCAACAATACTAGGTGTACTTATTGGTGCAATTATTGGATTCGTTGTCGTTAGAATACGTATAGACTTAACCGCTAATAAAGGTTTAAAAGATAACAATACCTTAACTTTTATTCAATTATTAACTCCTTTTGTCGTATACTTTTTAGCAGAAGAAGTTCATGCTTCAGGTATCATTGCAGTTGTAATCGCAGGTCTAATCCATGGTTTAGAACGCGACCGTTTAATTAGAGCACAAACGGAACTACAAATGAATTACCATCAAATTTGGAACACATTTAGTTATGCCTTAAATGGTTTTGTATTTGTTGTATTAGGTTTTATGATTCCTACTGTAGTCATAGATATTTTCCAAACAGAGCCTGACAACTTTTCATTTTTAATAGTGATCACTATATTAATCGCTATTGCAATTTATGCATGTCGATTTGTTTGGGTTTATTTCTGGTACAAAGATTTTTATTTCCCGAAAAATATACAATCTTATCTAGACGAGGAACATGATTCACATGAAACACCACCTTCTCGTGTGCGTTACGCATTTATTATGACGATGTGTGGTATTCACGGTACAATTTCACTTTCAATGGCACTTACATTGCCGTTTATTATTACACAAGGGCAAGCTTTTGAATACCGTAATGATCTATTGTTTATTGCATCTTTCATGGTATTAATTAGTTTAATTTTAGCGCAAATTGTTTTACCTTTAATTACACCATCTGCCGAAGATACTACTTTTAAAGGTATGACTTATCAATCTGCCAAAATTTTCATTGTTCAAAAAGTGATCCAGCATTTTAAAAACGAAAGTAAAAAAGACAAAAACGATACAAATTATCGCCCAGTATTAAACCAATACTATGGAGAATTGTTATTTTTATTAAATTCAGAACCTGATAATCAAAATACAAAAGAACTCAAACGTTTAGAAGATATTGCAAAAGTAATCGAAACATCTACACTTGAGCGTTTAATCGATAAAGGTAAGGCAACATACCAGGATATTAATAATTACCGCAATATTGTCGAATTAACAGAGACACACCGTACTGCATCATTTGTTGAAAAATTTGCAAACTTCTTCAAGATGTTATGGCTTAGACTTAAAGCGATGAAGCACTACAAAGCCTTAAACAAAGAATCTAAGAAGCAAGAATTTGAAAATTCATTCAAAGATGTTCAAAAAATTATGCGTATTGTGAATCACAATATTATTTTACGCTTAAAAGAAGAACAAAATAGTACAAATGTACTTGAGGTTAGCTTAGTCATTAATCATTACTATGATATGAGTCGCTCATTAAAGTGGCGTGCACAACGTCGAAAAGAACGTCAAGAAAACAGCAATCAAATCATACCGCAAGCTATGTTCCATAACCACAAATTGGAAGCATTGTACTTACAACGTCATCTTTTAGATGAATTAATTCGCAAAAATAAAATCAACAATATCGTTGCAGCTCAAATTCGAGAAAATATCAATTACAACGAAATTGTCTTGTCTTTACAGTCCAAAGATTAAGCAAGACATAACAACACCCCCGTACATATGAGACAAAGTCATTATCATCTCATATGTACGGGGTTTTTATAGTCAACATCAAAAAATCGGATTGATGAAAAGTAAATAACCTTTCATCAATCCGATTTGATTATAGAATCTATTTTTTAAGTTTAAATGGAATTGTACATACGTTAACATTCTTTTGATAAATTAAATACAATTTCATACGCAAACTAGTTTGATTGTGTAATAAATTATGCCAACGTTTCTTAGTAATAAATTCTGGTATCACTACTGTAATCATATAGTTTTGATCGTTGGCTTTACGATTAATCTTATCGATAAAACGTGAAATTGGTCGTATAATACTGCGATATTCCGAGTGTAAAATAACTAATCTTACATCTGGGAAATGACGTTTCCATTTCTCTTGGAATGCTTTTTCATCTTCATCTCCAAATGATACATGTACTGCAATAACATCATTATTCGCAAGCATTTGTGCGTAATAAATAGACTTATCAACTGCAGTTGTAATGCTTGTTATCGGAACAATTGCTAAATTACGATCTACTACTTCTACATTATGAACATCAATATCAGAACGTAATTGTTCTGCGATATCTCGATAATGTTTGTTAATTTTCAAGAAGAAAATCACCACGAACGGCAAGAAAATAAGTATCGGCCAAACTTGGCTAAATTTAGTTATGAGTAAAATCATAAAAACAATAAATGTCACGATACCACCAAGTAAGTTCACAGACAACTTACTTAACCAATTCTTAGGACGTTCATGAATCCATTTAATAACCATACCGAATTGTGCTAGTGTAAATGGAATGAATACACCAACCGCATACAATGGAATTAAATCTTCAGTCATACCATCAAATACAATAATTAAAATAATGGCTAATACACCTAAAATAATAATCGAGTTAGAGTAGCCTAAGCGATCACCTCTAACAGTAAACATTCTAGGCATATATTTATCTTTAGACATTGAAGCCGCTAACATCGGAAAAGCTGTAAATCCAGTGTTGGCTGCTAATACCAAAATCATCACGGTCGTTGCCTGTACAAAATAGAAGGCAGCATTATCACCAAATATTTGCATAGCTAATTGTGATAAAACTGTCGTTTCCGTTTGTGGCATAATTCCATAAACGTATGCTAAACCAACGATACCAACTAATAAAAACGCTAAAATTGAACCCATAGCAATTAACGTTTTTACAGCATTATTAGCACTTGGTTCTCTAAAATTGGTTACCGCATTTGAAATAGCTTCAACACCTGTTAATGATGAAGCCCCTGATGAAAATGCTTTTAATAGCAAGAATAATGTTACTCCAGGAACCGCAGTTCCTACTGATGCATGCATATGTGGTTGAATATCACCTGTCGCCACACGGAAAGTACCTATAAATATTAATATCACTAACCCTATAATGAAAAGATATACTGGATAGGATAATACGGTGGCAGATTCAGTTAAACCACGTAAATTTAATATTAAAATAAAAAGTACAAGTAAACATGCAATCAGTACTTTATGCCCATATAAACTTGGGAATGCAGCAACAAATGCATCAGCACCAGATGATATACTAACAGCGACAGTCAGTATGTAATCGACTAATAATGAGCCTCCTGCAAGCAATCCCCATTTTTCTCCTAAATTGGTCTTGGACACCATATACGCGCCGCCACCTTTAGGATATGCATAAATAATTTGCCTATAAGACATAATTAAAGCAGCTAATAAGATCAGAACAGCACCTGCAATCGGTAAAGTATACCAAGTTGCAACTGCACCCACTACTGATAATGTAATCAGTATTTGTTCGGGACCGTAAGCCACTGAAGATAATGCATCCGACGAAAGAATCGCTAACCCTTTAAACTTCGATATCTTTTCGTCTTTTAGTTCTCTGTTTTTTTTAGGTTGCCCTATAATAAGTCTTTTAAATTGATTGAACATAATCTCCTATTCCTTTTTATACTTTTTGATGGATATCACTATACGCCTATCCTTCCAAAAAGTATAGAGAGTTAATTAATATTTTTTATGTAATTATACACCTATTAACATATAAGGTGTCAAAAATAATGGTAAATATACCTCTTTAATTAATTTATTCAATAGAACTGGTATAATAAAATAAATCTCATTAGGCACTTAAGTAAATTTAACATATAAAAAGGAACGTTTATGACTACTAAAAAACTGTATTTTCTATCCATTTCTATTATCATTTTAGTCGCCATTTCAATTGCTATATATATAACATTAAATAGCAATACGAAGACACGGTTAACCAATGATTCGCAACAACAAATAGATACAATTATCGAACATGATTTACAAAAGGGACATATTCCTGGAGCATCAATTTTAATAGTAAAAAATGGCAAAGTTTTTTTAAATAAAGGTTATGGTTATCAAGATGTTGATAAAAAAGTCAAAGCTTCTCCCACAACAAAGTATGAAATTGCTTCTAATACGAAAGCTTTCACAGGTCTTGCAATTTTAAAATTAGCTCAAGAAGGTCGATTAAACTTAAATGATGACGTATCCAAACATGTGCCTCATTTTAAAATGAACTATAATGGTCAAAATGAAACTATTACGATTAAGCAACTTTTGGCTCAAACAAGTGGTATACCTAGTGATATTACAAGCGAAGACTCCGTAACAAATAAAAATAATCGTTTAAATGATGTAACCCGTGCAATTATGGGTGATGAATTACATCATAAGCCCGGAGAAGAATTTGAATACTCAAATATGAACTATGATTTATTAGGTTTAATTATCCAAAACGTTACGAAGCAATCCTATACAAAATATATTACAAATTCATGGCTCAAGCCTTTGCATATGACACATACATCATTCAAACAAAACAATAACAAATCAAAACATGATGCTATTGGCTACGAATTACAAGGTTCGACACCTGTCGTCTCTAAACCTGAATTTAACCTTTGGGATACACCATCAGCATATATGATGACATCAACTGAAGATTTGGAACATTGGATAAAATTCCAACTTAATCCACCTGATAAATACAAATCATTAGTTCAACAATCACATAAAAATTTATCATCAACAATTGGTGAACCTAATGCCAATGCATATGCTTCCGGCTGGTTTACTAATAATGATGAACATTTAGTGTTTCATTCAGGAACGCTCGATAACTTTTCATCATTTATTTTACTAAATCCAAAACAAAATTATGGAATTGTTGTGCTTGCAAATCTAAATTCGGAATATGTACCCAAATTAGTTGAGCATCTTAACACACAAATTGTAAATCACAAGCGATATTCGACAGTTGCGTCTATGCTCAATCAATATAAAGATCAATTTAATATTGTTACCGTTTTGATGACAACACTTATTTTATTAGCATTTATATTCTCAGCTTATCGTGCTTGGCAAATGCGTCACGGGAAAATCATCCTGCGCAAATCAAAACTTACCACATTTTTAAGTTGGCTAACTTTATGTTTATGTATCGCTATAGCACTCATATTATATGCATTACCATATCTCATTCTCGGTAGCAATAACTGGTCTTTTGTACTGACTTGGCTGCCAATAGAAATTAAATTAACGTTAACTACAGCATTTATTGCATTATTCAGTATGTTAATTACACTTCTGTTAATATTACATACAACGACAATTAAGAAACCATAAAAAAGACTTGTTCAATCGCACATCAATCCGAAACATACATATTTATGTATGAGGATTAGCGATTTGAACAAGTCTTCATTATTAACATGCTATATGCAGAAACCGATTATTTAATTGGATTCATGCCATCTTTCCAAGTTTTATAAATCAGAGTACCACCTTGCGCTTTAAACTTCTCATTGCTTACGCCACGTTCAAATGGTTGCGCAGGTTGAATATCAATATTTGGTTCAACACCAAGTTGTTCTTTATACCATTCTGCAAATTCAGAACCTTTAACAGGTGCATCATCTGCTACATTATAGATACCATTTTCAAAATGAATAGCTTGAATAGATGTTTCAACTGCATCATCAAGATGCACAAATGATGTTACGCCATCTGAAAGTGTCACTTGACCATCCATAAATTGATTATAAATCATGCCATCTTTTCCGTACCAAGTACCTGGACCATATAACCAGCCAAAACGTAAAACAACGTATTCATCCATACGGGCCGTTTCTTCTTCTAGACCAACCACACCATCAACCGTTACTTTTCTATCTCCAGTTGAGTTAAAATCAAGTGAAGTTTCCTCATTTGCTAATCCTTCGCCCGGTTCATACATAAAGGCAATACTTTGGGCAATTACTTTCTTAACATCATGCTTTTTCGCCGCATCAATTAAGTTTTTAGAACCTTCAATACGTACTTTCGTATTTGCTGCCATATCAACATTTTTTAAATCCGTAATTTGGTTGATAATGATTTCTGGTTTAAAATCTGCTAACGCTTGATCAATGGTATCAGCTTTTAATATATCACCAATATATGCTTTTACATTAACAGCAGCTAGCTTTTGTTGACCATTCTCAGATGTAGTAAAACCAGCAACCTCATGCCCCTCTTCTTTTAGTCTTTGAACTAATTTAATGCCAATAAGGCCCGTTGCACCAGTTACAAAAATTTTACTCATTATAAACACCTTTTCTCTATTTGTCTTTTAATATAATTACTTGCTTGATGAGTGTACAAAATTCACGTAAGACTTCCAAATGATTTGCCTCAATTTTTTTCAAAGTGTCGTCGTAAAAACTGTCTAGCAAATGCTAGTAGTATGTCGTAGACCTATGACAAATCTGAATTATGACGAAGACCAATCAAGAAAAACAGCACCAAGATCATTTCAATTTGAAAGTACTTTACTGCTGTTCTTTATTTATTACATTTCAATTTTAATAATGACCGTAATATCACGTGATTGTCATTTCCTTGCAATCACACCTAAAAACACTAATTAATCCTGTGCATGTCGCTGACTTTCTTTAGTATGAATTAAATCAGTAATAAAGCGATTGACTGGTGCTTCAATATGACGTTGTTTACCTAATGTTGCAACTGCGCCATTAATATAATCAATTTCAGTCTTTCTATTATTAACAATTAAATCTTGATACATGGATGGATAATGCGCACCAACTTTTTCATTTAAATCAACTAAATATTCAAATACTTCATCAACATTTAAATGAACATTATCAATCGTCGCTACATGCACTATTTCTTGCGTTAATTTATAAATCAAACACTTCGCATAACTACTTTCATTCAGTGATGCCATATTACACTCCAACACTGTGCTTAATGCATTTGCCGTACCATTAACACAAATCTTTTTCCAAATCGATTGGTATAAATCTTTACTAATGACACCATTCAATTCCGCTTCGTTAAGTAAATCAGCAACTTTTATAACATTTTCTTTACCTTCATCAACTAGTTCACCTATTTCAACTGGTCCACTACCAAGTAAATGACTGTGTCCAGGGCTTTCAAGACCTGCCGTCCAAGTCGTAACACCTCTGACAATTTGTGATTGAGCAACATACTGCGCAATGATTTCTTCATGCTTCAAACCATTCATCGTACATACGACAATCGTTTCATTATCAATATGTGGCTTCATAGCTTCCATCACTTCTTTTAATTGCATAGACTTTGGAAATAGAAAGACAACATCGTAAATGCTTTCGTCCGGTTGATCATTAAAATGATACATTGGAATGTTTAACTCGAATGCCTCTCCATTAATCGTTATATTTAATCCATGTTGCTTAACCGCTTCAACATGAGATGTATATCCGTCAATAAGTGTGACATCATATCCTGCTTGAAATAGTTTGGCACCAAAGCCACTACCTAATGCACCCGATCCAGCAATTGCAATTTTCATCCTATAAACCCCTCTTCATCGTTGTTGTTCATTTTTAAAATACTACTTTCGCATATTAGCGTCAATTTGAAAATCATTCGCTTAATATACACACAGCTTTTATCGTCTATAAAAGAACACACCTAACATTAAACGTCAATACGCAACATTAAGTGTGTATGATAAACTTACTTTCACAAAATTTCCTTTAAAATCCCTACATAATAACTTGCTTTCATTTCAGTTTTACAAATTCGTTTGATTTTTAGGAACTAATAGTAAAATGACTAAAAATGCAACAATTGCTAGCAAGGCATTAAACATCATACCTGTGAAACCACCTAAGTTCAAATTTAAATTAGCTGCTAACACAGTATAAACCGTACCAGATACTGCTACTCCAAATGCATTTCCTAATGATGACGCCATTTTATATACGCCTGAAGCAACACCCGACTTATCATCTGGCGCACTAGCAACTGCTGTATCAGTTGATGGTGTAGCATATAATCCTAAACCAGTACCAAACAATAAATATCCAACTATACTAGATACGATATACCACATTTCTGGTAAAAATGTTAACGACAATAAGATTAACCCAATCACTGTAAAGCCACTTCCTAGTAATAGTGGGCGTTTCGGACCATGTTGAGATAAAATCTTTTCACCTACACGAATCATAGACAACACTGCTATTAAATACGTTAATGAAATATAACCCGTTTGCGAAGAATTAAATCCTAATTGTTGTTGATAATACGTGTTAATGACGATAAGTGCACCACCTGCTACACCATTTAATAAGAAGTTTGAAATAGTTGCACCACTGTATCCTCTATTTTTAAAAATTGAAAAATCAACGAGTGGGTGCTTTATTTTATTTTCGTAATATACAAAACCAACTAATGAACAGATAAACACTACAATTAAACCTAGAATTAACGGTGAAACTAAACCAAAATGGGACGTCTGTGTAATGATTACATTTAAACTTAACATTGTCACTACTAAAATGACTAACCCGATAACGTCAAACTTTTTAGCTTCTGCTTTCATACCTTTGATTGGTTCTGCTTTAGTCTCAGGTGCATGTTTGATTAAGTACATTGCTAATAATGTTAATAGAATTGAAACAACAAATATTGAACGCCAACCTATATATGTAGCCACTAAGCCACCAAACAACGTACAAATACCACTACCACCCCAAGAACCAATAGACCAATAGCTTAAGGCACGTTGTCTTCTTGTACCAATATAATATTCGTTAATAATAGCAAGTGTGGATGGCATAATACATGCTGCAGACAAACCTTGAATTATTCTACCTATAATTAAAAATGCTGGCAAAGGTGTAATAATGATGAGTAATGAACCTACAACATTTAATATCAATCCTACATAAGTAATTTTGACGCGACCAAATTTATCAGCAACATCACCAGCACCTACGATAAACAAACCAGCAAATAAGGCAGATAAGCTAACAGCGATATTTATCGTTCCAACGTCACTACTATATGTTGATTGTAATGGGACAACAAGATTAACAAGTGACTGCGCGAATAGCCAGAAGGTAATAACCCCTAAAACGATACCTAAAAGCAATCGGTTGTCACCTCTAAATTGTTTTGATGTGTCCATGAATTAGATAAGCCTCCTATGTTTAAGAAAAACAAATTTTTAATATGATATATTAAGAAACAATATCATAAATTTGCAGAAAATTATAAATAAAACATCTCATTTTTTAGTATTTTTATAATAATCAACGCTTTTTATCCAAAAACTTTCATGATAATAATTTCTATTTTAGTGTAAACGCATACAAACACAACCTATAAAAAGGCTACTCAAAGATTATTTGATCTCCTTGAGTAGCCTCATTTTTTATAAATCATGAAACGGAATCGCTAAATTATAAACATCTTCTACTATTACATATTAATACTTTGCGGCCGATGATTAGATTGATTTTTACGATGTCGTGTCGTTGGGTCTAATCGTTTTTCTAAAAATCTTAATAGTACATCAATGACGATTGCAATGATAGCAATCGGAATCGCACCTGCTAAAATAAACGTTGTGCCATCCGTCGCATTTGTACCACGAATCACAATGTCACCAAGCGTAGGTGCTCCTATAAATGATCCAACGGCAACAACACCTATCGCAACAACCAAGGCAATACGAATGCCACCGATAATAACCGAAACAGATAACGGTAATTCAATCATTCGTAGCACTTGATTGCGTGTCATTCCCATACCTTTGCCAGCATCCTTAATATTCGCATCAACACTAGCTATACCAGTATAAGTGTTTTTTATAATTGGAAGTAACGCATATAAAAACACTGTTAAAACTACTGTTTCTGAGCCTAAGCCCATGACTAACATTAAAATAGCTAACATTGCAATGACTGGAACTGTTTGAATTATATTTGCAATTGTAATTACAAATCCAGAAAGTTTTGTGTATCTTGCAAGCAAGATTCCCAATGGAATACCAATTAAAGCTGCAAACAGCACACCATAGACAGACATTAATAAGTGTTTGAAAAATAAGTCCCATAGATAGCCAAAGTTCGTAACATAATAATTGAATAATTGCTGTAATAAATTACCTTCCATTACTTATGACCACCTTTCTGTTTATCAAAATAGTGGTGTTTTTTCAAAAATTCTTCTGCGACGACAGCAGGTTCTTTACCTTTACCATCCGCTTCATAATTCAAGCGCTGCATCTCTGAAGTTGAAATCTTTCCTGTCAACTTATTAATCGTCGTTTTAAGTTCTGGGTGTTGGCGTAATAATTCATTTGTTGCAACAGCACTCGCAGCATAAGGTGGGAAAAATTGTTTATCATCTTTAAGTACTTTCAAATCATACGCGGCAATTCGACCATCTGTAGAATAACCTAATGCAACGTCTAACTTCTCTGAGTTTAATGCGTCGTAGACTAGACCTATTTGCATTGGTCTCACTGTACCAAAGTCAAAACCATACTCTTTTTTAAATCCTTCATAGCCATCGCCTTTACGATTCATCCATGAACTATCCATACCTAAACGTAAATCTTTACTATGCTTTGCTAAATCTGAAACTGTCTCTAAATGATATTTTTTAGCAGTTTCCTTCGTTACCATGAATGCATACGTATTCGCAAAACCATACGAATTGAAAAATGTTTGATCAAATTTCTTTTTAAATCCTTGTTGTGTGGCTATCATTGCTTTCTTAGGATCTTTAATTGGTGCTTCCTTCAAAACTCCCGTTAAATCTGTGCCATTATATCTAACACCTGATATATTAGCATCCCCATTAATTAAGGCATTATGTTGAATCGTACTTGACCCTAAATTATTTACTAATGTTGGCTTTATCTTGCCATGTGTATCATGCTCTATTAACAACCGTAACATATGTGAAATAATTTGCGATTCGCTTGTTGATAATGCTGTAATTTTGACATCATTTTTCGTGCTCTTACTACCTAGTCCGGGCAAACTACATCCAGATAATACGGTAAGCGATAAGACAAGCACGACAAGTATATATTTAATTTTCTTCATTATCTTAGCCTCCTAATTATCCAGATACTTTTAAGCCTTTGGGAACTACCCATTTTTCAACTAAAGCTAATAAGGCATCAACACCTAATGCTAGTGCAGTAACGAGTACCGTTGCAGTTACAATCATCAGTGGATCATATAAATTTAAACCATTGAAAATGAAATCACCTAATCCACCCGCACCTACATAACTTGCAAGTGTAGCCCAACTAATTACATACACAGACGACAAGCGAATACCGCCTAGTATAAGCGGTAAGGCTAACGGCAATTCAACATCCTTCATCAATTGAAATTGTGTCATTCCCATACTTTTTCCAGCTTCTTTAATGTTACTATCAATATTTTGAACGCCGAGTACCGTGTTATTTAAAATAGGTAATAATACATAAATAAATAGCGCTACAATTGCAGGCGTTTTACCAACACCAAAAATCGGTATCATAATAGCAAGTACAGCTAGTGTTGGAATAGTTTGTAAGACACCTGCCACAGTTAATATAATATTGGCAGTTCGCTTTGTTTTTGATAATAAAATGCCTATAGGTACTGCAACAATGATGGCAAGTAATAATGCCACTATAGAAATATAGAAATGTTCCAGTGTTTTCGACATCAACTGTCCACCATGTTCATGTAGGAACTCGATCATGATTTATCATCTCCTATGTCACGTACTTTGACATTAGTAGTGTGTTGCTCATGCACTTTTGAGGACGCAGTGTCTTCCCCCACATATTCTGCTTGCACTGTATCCTCACTATCGCCCCAAATCGTGTCATATACAATATCAACAACATTGGCACGCGTAATCAGTCCTACTAAACGCTGTTGATCATCTACGACAGGTACATTCCTAACGTTTCTTTTTAAAATCGTACGTACAGAATCTTGTAACTTAGAATCAATTTGAACGGTATAAATATGTTGTTGCATGGTTTCTCGTAAACTTTTGTGTCCACGTATACCCTGATTTATATCTTCAATATCTAAGAATCCTAGTAAATGGTTATCCCTATCTACTACAAAAATAGTATCAACACGTTTTTGTCTCATAATATGAACGGCGTCATTCAGTGTTGCTTCTGCTTGTATCGTGATTGGTTTAATCATTACACCTTCTACAGTCTTGTCATTGGGACGGTCTTGAATCAGTCTATTTTGTCCTATAAAATCACGTACAAAATCATTTGCGGGATGTCTTAAAATATTGTCCGGTGTATCAAATTGCACCACCTTACCTTCTGACATAATACAAATTTTGTCTGCTAATTTAATCGCTTCATCCATATCATGTGTTACAAAGATAAACGTCTTGCCTAATTTTCGTTGTAACGTTTTAACTAAATCTTGTAACGTATCTCTCGTAATAGGATCCAATGCTCCAAAAGGTTCATCCATTAAAATAATATCTTGTTCGGCCGCAAGTGCTCTTACGACACCGATACGTTGTTGTTGCCCACCTGATAGTTCTGCTGGATAACGCTCTAAAAATGACTCCGGTAAATCCACAAGTTTAATTAATTCCTTTGCACGTTTATCCTTTTCTTCTTTAGTCCATTTCAACAATTTGGGTACCAACACAATATTCTCTTTAATCGTCATATGAGTCATTAAGCCAATTTGTTGAATAACATAGCCAATATTTCTACGTAATTCGACAGGATTCATACTCCGAACGTCTTTACCATCAATTTCAATTTGTCCTTCTGTCGCTTCAATCATACGGTTTATCATTCTTAAAGCAGTCGTTTTGCCACTTCCACTGGTTCCAATAAATGCGATAAATTCCCCAGACTGAATATCTAAAGAGATGTCATCTACTGCCTTTTTATTACCAGAATAGATTTTCGTTAAATGCTTAATACTTAACATAATCATTTCTCCTTCCTCATAAAAAATATGACGAATGATACGCATAAAATAAAAAGACCATCATCGCAATTGTTAAACAAATAGAGTCATAAGTTAAACAAGTACACATCATGGTCTTGATTATGTAGAATTTTATATTTTTCATCTGTAATGTGAATACTTAACAGTAAACGGCGCTATGTATGTTGAATTTCTACCGATTACTTTGTTTGCACATTCGTATATTCGACATTTAAAACTAACATACTCTATATGATGTTATTAAACATTATCATTTTATCTTTTGCAACTAAATAGATAACTCATATTTTTCAAAAGCGAATTTATTATCGCTCAATTGGTTGTTTTATAGCAAAAAAGTGTCAAAAATGTGAAATATTATTGCAAAAGTCGAATTTTTGTAATAATGCACACGCATCCATTGTTACAGGCGGACAAACGCCCACCCGCCACTCACAAAGTCCTCCTTATATTTCAATATCTTCATCATTCATTGTAGACACCCTTGCCTTATGCTAACAGTTCCTACTCCCAAGCCTGTAACGGAATTCCACCGTCAAAGTGTTGCCCATGATAGGCACACCTAAAAAACAACCAACAGCATGAGCCATTGGTTGTTTCGTGTCATCTTGTATGTTGTTGTATAACCGGTATGCTTTTACTCATTAATTACTTATCATGCATCCCTTTACCTTCTAGTATTTGGTTAATATACTTTTCAACACGCTTTTGTCTTGTTTCACTGCGTTTAGCTTGTCCAATGTGATAAATGTATTGATGCTGTCTGCCTGGTGTCAATTTATAAAATGACGACTCTAGCTGTGGCATTTCTTCGAACTTAGCTTCTAACTCTTTAGGAATAACATATTCCTCTGTTTTCTTCATTTCAACTTTTTTACCAGCTTTTTCAGCTTTAATTGCTTCAGCAATATAGTATTTAATTTCTTCTCGACGTGCTTGAATCTCTTCTAGATTTTCAAATCGTAACTGACGAGCTGCTTGCACCTTTTCAGTCTGTTGAATGAGTGTATGATATTTATCCTCCAAAATGGCACCTTTATGAAATAATAGTGCAACATAATTTTTGAAGCCATGGATAAGTACTACATTTTTATTATTCAACGTGTAACAAGGATGCATCCATTTATACGCTTCCTCTAATTCTGTTTCATTAAAGATTAACGCTCTCAAATATTTATATTCTTCTTGCCATTGACTCTCTTTATTTAAAAATGCCTCAACTTGTTCATTCGATTGTTTCTCACTCATAGTCATCACTTCCATTTTATTTTTCAATACACATTGTATTATATATCCTAATTTTATAAAAAACTAATTTTACAAATGCTTTTGCATTCTTACAAAAAATGCATTTGACTATTATTATAATAAGCGTATAATTTTTCGCATACTATTTTTTGAATTTTCGGCAATAACGAAGGAGTATTTATGATTAAAGACAAGCAATTGCACAACGAAAAAATCAATCTATCCCAATTAGTCTTATTAGGGTTAGGCTCTTTAATAGGATCTGGTTGGCTATTTGGTGCGTGGGAAGCATCATCAATAGCTGGACCAGCAGCAATCATATCATGGGTTCTTGGATTCCTAGTCATTGGAACCATTGCCTATAACTACATTGAAATCGGCACAATGTTTCCTCAATCAGGTGGCATGAGTAACTATGCCCAGTATACACATGGCTCATTATTAGGCTTTATTGCTGCTTGGGCGAATTGGGTGTCTTTGGTGACAATAATACCTATCGAAGCTGTGTCAGCTGTTCAATATATGAGTTCTTGGCCGTGGCATTGGGCGAAACCAATGAAACATTTAATGGAAAATGGCTCTATTAGCACATACGGATTGCTAGCTGTATATCTCATCATTGTTATTTTTTCTTTATTAAACTATTGGTCCGTAAAACTTTTAACATCATTTACGAGTTTAATTTCTGTATTTAAATTAGGCGTACCCATGTTAACCATCATCATGTTAATGTTATCAGGATTCGACACTTCAAATTACGGCCATTCAGCAAGCACATTTATGCCTTACGGAAGTGCACCGATTTTTGCTGCAACAACAGCATCAGGGATTATTTTTTCATTCAATTCATTCCAGACAATTATTAATATGGGTTCAGAAATTAAAAATCCTGAAAAAAATATCGCAAGAGGCATCGCTATTTCACTGTCAATCAGTGCAGTGTTGTACATCATTTTACAAAGTACGTTTATCACTTCTATGCCTCAATCAATGTTACAACATAGTGGATGGAATGGCATCAACTTCAATTCACCATTTGCTGATTTAGCTATCTTATTAGGAATTAATTGGCTCGCAATTTTACTATATATTGAAGCTTTTGTATCACCATTCGGTACTGGCGTCTCATTTGTCGCCGTTACAGGTCGAGTTTTACGAGCAATGGAGAAAAATGGACATATCCCTAAATTTCTTGGGAAGATGAACGAAAAATATCATATTCCACGTGTAGCAATCATCTTTAATGCCATCATTAGTATGATTATGGTTACGTTATTTAGAGATTGGGGTACGCTAGCAGCAGTTATTTCTACTGCAACTTTAGTAGCCTATTTAACTGGCCCAACGACAGTGATTGCATTAAGAAAAATGGGACCAACAATGACTCGTCCATTTAGAGCAAAAATTTTAAAAGTAATGGCACCATTATCATTTGTATTAGCTTCATTAGCTATATATTGGGCAATGTGGCCAACAACGGCTGAAGTAATTTTAATCATTATACTTGGCTTACCAATCTACTTCTTCTATGAATATCGTATGAATTGGCGTAATACAAAGAAACAAATTGGTGGTAGCTTATGGATTATTGTATATTTAATCGTGCTATCAATACTGTCATTTATAGGAAGCAAAGAATTTAAAGGCTTAAATATGATTCACTATCCATTTGACTTTATCGTTATTATTATTGTGGCGCTTATCTTCTATTACATCGGTACAACGAGTTCATTTGAAAGCGTCTATTTCCGTCGCGCAACACGAATCAATACAAAGATGCGCGAGTCACTAAATAATGAATCAAAGTCATCTTATTAAATATTTTAAAATGCAGTGCCATATATGATTTCAACACACACATTAACCAACCATTGATTTCAACATCTTGGTTGGTTTTTTATTTTGAAAATGGGTTATAAATAACTAACATAACAAGATAGCGAGAGTGATATTGTAATGAAATGTCACTGTAGAAGAACATCATATAATGCTGAAAATGGTTTGAGTTAAAACAGATATCAAGCTCGTCTGATTCAGCCACAAAATTGTCTTGTTATACTTGTCACCTATCATCCATAGACCGTGGTATGATTAAATTGGGGATGATAAAGGAGGTTAATAAATATGAAGATTAATACTACAGGTGGTCAAATTCATGGTATTACACAAGATGGTTTAGATATCTTCTTAGGCATTCCTTATGCAGAACCACCAGTTCATGACAATCGCTTTAAACATTCTACGTTAAAAACACAATGGTCAGAGCCAATTGATGCAACTGAAATACAACCCATCCCACCGCAACCAGACAACAAATTAGAAGATTTTTTCTCCTCACAATCTGCAACTTTTACTGAACATGAAGACTGTTTATATTTAAATATTTGGAAACAACATAATGATCAGTCGAAGAAACCTGTCATCATTTATTTTTATGGTGGTAGTTTTGAAAATGGTCATGGTACAGCCGAACTCTATCAACCGGCACATTTAGTACAAAATAACGACATTATCGTTATTACATGCAATTATCGTTTAGGCGCATTAGGATATTTAGACTGGTCATATTTTAATAAAGGTTTTCATTCCAATAATGGACTTTCAGATCAAATCAATGTCATAAAATGGGTGCATCAATTTATTGAATCCTTCGGTGGCGACGCTAATAACATTACTTTAATGGGTCAGTCTGCAGGCAGTATGAGCATTTGGACTTTACTTAAAATACCTGACATTGAGCCATACTTCCATAAAGTCGTTTTGCTAAGTGGCGCACTACGATTAGACACCCTTGAGAGTGCACGCAATAAAGCACAACATTTCCAAAAATTGATGCTCGATTATTTAGATACAGATGATGTTACGTCATTATCGACAGATGATATTCTTATGCTGATGGCGAAGCTAAAACAATCTCGAGGACCTTCTAAAGGGCTTGATTTAATATATGCGCCTATTAAAACAGATTATATACAAAATAATTATCCAACAACGAAACCAATTTTTGCATGTTATACAAAAGATGAAGGCGATATTTATATTACTAGTGAACAAAAAAAATTATCGCCGCAACGCTTTATCGACATTATGGAATTAAATGATATTCCTTTAAAATACGAAGATGTTCAGACGGCGAAGCAACAATCTTTAGCGATTACACATTGTTATTTCAAACAGCCGATGAAGCAATTTTTACAACAACTCAATATACAAGATTCAAACGCACAACTATGGCTTGCTGAATTTGCATGGCATGATACTTCTAGTGCACACTATCGCAGTGCTTACCATATTCTAGATATGGTATTTTGGTTCGGAAACTTACAAATATTAGCAGCACATCAATATCCAACAACTGCTCACCTTAAATTTTTAAGTCGACAAATGCAAAATGATTTAGCTAATTTTGCTAAAAGCGGTAAAATGCCTTGGCCGATGTATCATAATGAACGTCGCTATTATCGCACATATCAATAACGTTATCGCATCTAAAAAAGCACACCTGAATTTGATAGCAGGCGTGCTTTTCATATGAGAATTATGATGATTTAAATGTTTTAGCATAATGATTATTTTTCAATGTGAAAACAACGATTAATCCTAATGAGCCAATGATGGCACTCGTATACGTGATAGCTTGAACAGAAACATGTGTCATGACCAAGCCTCCAATAATGCCTCCAACACCAATACCAGCGTTTAAACTAGACATGTTCCAACTCATTACTTGGCTTGTGTCGCCTTCAACATGTTGAATCACACCGCTTTGCACTGCTGGATTAGTACTCCATTGCATGATATTCCAAATAAATAGTCCTGCTAACAATAGACCTGAACCAGGTAAGATCAAATTCATAAGTAACATCATCACGATAAAAATAGAAACAGAAATCATTAACCAACGCTTACTTGTAATTTTATCAGAGAATATACCACCTAATGATGTTCCAATAACGCCAGCGATTCCATTTACTAGAAGTGCTAATGAAACGAATGACATATCATGACCATTAGATAAAATAAGTGGATTTATAAAGACGAATGTCACTGAGTTTGCAATCAATACTAAAAACGTAATAATTAAATATTTTGCTACTTCAGCAGGTCTTAATATTTTCGAAGTAACATGATTTTCATGAGATGGTGCCTCATGATTCACAGGGCCTCGTTGTATTTCCTGATCCTTCGGTAAATAGATCATCATTAAGAAGCCAACAATAATACTCACAATAATTAAGAATAGAAATGTATAGCGCCAACCTACTAAATCGCCGATAACCGTTCCAATTGGTACACCAAAAACATTGGCACCACTAAACCCTGTATAGACAAGTCCAATCATTTTGCCACGATTTTTAGGTGCTGATAACATCGCTGTAATAGCTAATACTTTTACGATAATTAGTGCTGCTGCTGCAGATGAGATAATTCTACCAACTACTAATATTGAAAAATTTGGCGCTACAGCAATAATGCCATTACCAATGATAAATATAAGTAATGTCCATAATAATACAGGCCTTGATGAAAAACGGTTCGTTAATTTAACAAGAATAGGTCCACATATCGCAAATGTTAAAGCGTACATTGTCACTAATTGACCAACGACAGCTTCTGATACATGTAAGTCCTGACTCATCAAGTTCATAATTCCTGCAACCATCATTTCAACCATTCCTACGATAAAAATACTTAAAATGAATGTAAATAGTCGCATGATTGACATTTTAAAACTCCTTTCAACAAAATTTCCGATATTCATTTCCCTTAGAATAACGATTTATTAAAAAATGTGTGCAACACAATTTTATATATAACCGTTCTATTATATAATATTTTGCTTTAATTTTCTGTGCTTAATTGGAAAATTATTGAAATTGTTTTTCAGTATTTGAAAAATTAACACAAGTATGTCATTTAATAATTATGTATAATTACTTCAGTTTCAACAATGACTCCAAAAAAGCACGCACGCTTTATATGTCAGAACATATAACTGACTACAAAGTATGCGTGCCTTTATGAATATTTTCGCTGCGCTAAATAATAACATTACTATATGTGCGCGTCACTTCATTACAACTATAGCGAAGCTCTAAATCACATCCAGCAATTGCTATCATGACTCACTCTTAACATCCGTATTTCGTGCTACTAATTGATGTCTTGCATTGAAAAATTGACCATAGCTTAAATATGTCGCAATCAAAGCAGACATAATGGTCGCAGTTGTATGAATAAACACGACTAACAATTGAAATTTAATCGCTTGTAAAGGTGGTACGCCACCAATAATTAAGCCTGTCATCATACCAGGAATCGACACAAGCCCATATGTTTTAACCGAATCAATTGTTGGCACTATAGCTAAACGAATACTTTCACGTATTGCACCTTTAGAAGCCAATTTAGTTGTAGCTGCAAGTGATAATTTAGATTCAATATTAGTACCATCTTGTACGAATGCACGATCTAAATTTTGGTAAGCTAAATTAATTGCAATCAAGCCATTATTTGCAAGCATGCCGCCGATAGGTATAACTTCATTGGCTGTAAATTGAATGGCCCCTGTCGCAATAGTACCTACAAGCGGTAATGCCGTTCCAACAAAGATAGCCACAAAGGAAATCAAAAAGACATGGTGCATGACAGGTGATGATCGACTAATCGTATTCCATGATGCGTTGACAATAATGACAAATACACATAATACTAATAGCCATTTGTCATTAATTTTAAAAATATAGTGCAGTAAGAATCCTAAAATGATTAATTGTACGACCGCACGTAGTGTCGCCACAATCAAATCTTTAATAATATGTAGACCTTCTTTATAAGAAATAATAATTGGAATAACTAATAGCAATGCCGTCAGTCCTAATGCTGTATTACTCATGTTG
This sequence comes from Staphylococcus sp. FSL W8-0305, assembly GCF_037966415.1. Classification (NCBI taxonomy): domain Bacteria; kingdom Bacillati; phylum Bacillota; class Bacilli; order Caryophanales; family Staphylococcaceae; genus Staphylococcus; species Staphylococcus sp. FSL W8-0305. The sequence goes on along the minus strand of NZ_CP150198.1, from coordinate 2,310,641 downwards.
GTTCAACTCCTCTGTATTAGAAATTTGACCATCAACAATGGTTATACGCTTTTGAAAGTGTCGCATACTTTGGTCATCGCTGTGGGTAATCCACATAATTGCCACGCCTTGATCTGCTAATTTAAAAATGATATTTTCTATTTTTTCTTTATTATTAATATCTAACGCACTTGTTGATTCATCTAATAGAAGGATGTCTGGGGTATACATTAATTGGCGTGCAATCGCGATCCTTTGACGCTCGCCACCTGACATATGTTCTATTTTAGAACTTAATTGATAGTGTCCTAATCCTACATCTTTAATTAATTGCTTAGCACGTTTTTTATCAAATTTATCATTACGCGCAAGAGACGGAAAAATCATATTGTCTTCAATCGTTTCACCAAACAAATCGCTTTGTTGCATTAAATAGCTAATGTGTCGGCGTAATATTTCTGGTTCGTAATCATCATATGGTTTACCTTTAAAGTAAAGCGTTCCACTGGTTGGGCTAATTAAATTACATATTAATTTTTGAAATGTACTTTTACCACTACCTGAAGGACCAATAATTGCAATGGTTTCACCTTTATCTACTTTTAAATTAATATGATTTAGTATGACTCTATCACTTGCCTCATACACTAAATCTTTTATCTCTAACAACATATTTACCCCTCCTCGTATCATGAGTTATTTCGATATAATAGGGTAATCCTTTTCTTGAATAGCGTGCTTACCTATAAGTCGGCCTAGTCAATGCTTATTACCCATTAAAATCGCTCTAATAAAACATATCAAATATAGTATTCCCATTTTTGAAAAATTTAGTGCCATTTCATTCTGGAAAATTTTTTTAATATTTATGTGAAAATTGAAGTACACTGCAGTGACTTAGTCTCATCTTTATAAAAATAAAAAGCCTTTAACATGACATCTCATGCTAACTAAGCATCTAACTTAGTTCTTGCATGACATCATATTAAAGACTTTCTTTATTATTTATGGATTTGACTACCACATGATATTTTTATAAGTTTCATCATTCAATGAACGGACAATTTCAGTAACAAGACGGACAGAATTTTCATAATCATCTACATTGAGTACCGATACATTAGAGTGCATGTATCGTAACGTGACACCTATTGTCATCGTTGGAATACCTTCATTTGCGACATGAATACTTCCCGCATCTGTACCTCCACCTGGTGTCGTATCCCATTGTACTTCGATGTTATGTTTCTTAGCTACATCTTTAATATGCTTTCGCAAACCTTGGTGCGCAATACTTGTAGCATCCATCATAATAACAACTGGACCACCGCCTAGTTTACTATCACTCGTTTGAGCTGACATACCTGGTGTATCATAAGCAATACCCACATCGACGGCTATCGCCAAATCTGGTTTAATTGTATTCGCTGCCACTTTCGCACCACGTAACCCAACTTCTTCTTGCACTGTGGCACCACTGTATAAGTTAATGCCAATATTTTCATCTTTTAAACGTTTTAATACCTCAACAGCTAATGCACAGCCATAGCGATTATCAAATGCTTTCGCAGTTAAATATTTATCATTTGTAAGCACTTCAAATTCACTATATGGCGTAACCATATTGCCTACTTCAACGCCAGCTTCTTCAGCTTCTTCCTTGCTACTAACACCAATATCTATAAACATATTTTTGATTTCCATTGGCTTTTTACGTTCTTCAGGCGTTAAGACATGCGGCGGTTTAGAACCGATGATACCTCTAATTTCTTTGCCTGAATCTGTTGTAATCGTTACTTTTTGAGATAACATGACTTGATTCCACCATCCACCAACTGGCGTAAATGAAATAAAACCATGTTTATCAATCTTTGTTACCATAAAACCAACTTCATCCATATGGCCAGAAATCATAATTGAGTATTGACCATTCTCAGCATTTTTCTTTCCAAAAATGCCACCCAAATTATCTTCAATAATTTGATCACTGACAGGCTCTATATAGTTACGCATTGCTTCTTTAACTTGCATTTCATAACCAGCAATGCCGTTTACATCTGTTAAATGTTTAAGTAATTTGACTGACTGATTCATGTTATTCATCCTCCTGTATTTCAACTTAAAACTATTGTATCACTAACTTTCAGAAAAACGTTCCCTACCGCTTTATCGTTTTCAGGCTTAATAATTTTAAAAACTTTGTGAGAAATCCGCTTAAAAAAACTCATATTTACAAAATTTAATATTCCGAAAAAGTCACAATTTAAAATTTCTTATTATAATACGTTAATCTTTTATTGTTTTTAATTTCAATCTGTTTAGTCTTGCGCTATTAAAAAAATAAAAAGTGTAGAGATAACAACGCATTAACGCCGCAATTTCTCCTACACTTAAATACTAGTTTCTTTATTTAACTTATCATTAAACTTATTCAGATGTTGAATATCCATTAATCATAATGTGACCATGCCGATAGTATTAATACTTCTTTATTTCGATCATCTACGGTATAGACGATCCTGTGCTGATGGTTAATTCTTCTTGAATATCGCTCTAAATATTTAGGTTCTAATTTTTCAAAGGATTGTGTTATTTTATACGGATCATTTTTTAAAGTCTCAACAATTTCTAAAAATGACTTCTTTAAATAAGAATGTTTTATTTTCTTTAAATCTGATTTCGCTGAATTTTTAATCTTAACCGTGTAATTGCTCATTACAGATTATCCCAATCAATATCATCTATATTTGTTGTACCACTACTATCTTTTTCTCTTTCTCTTACTTTGTCCATTGTACCAGTAGATTCAAGATATATTGTCTCTTGTATACTTTTCCAATCTTCTAAACCTATAATCACAGCATTATTTTCGGCATTATTGCCACTAATATAAATTGGTTCGTGATTATTATTAACATTTTTTAGTAATTGATAAAAATCTTTTCTCGCTTCTGTAGGGCTAGTGATAATCATATAAACCCTCCTTTGTCTTCTGATACGCTAATTATAGCGTACGTATTTAAGTACGTCAATATCACCGACACATCCGTCGTAATCTTAGTCCCTATATACTATCGTACACAAGCTTTTGTTCTTTTCTTCCAACATACCGTCTATAATGCTCAAAAAGAAATCAGCAGTGGAACACACTACGTTCTCTACCGTTTTATCGTTTTCAGGCTTAAATATTTTTAAAAACTTTGTGAGAAATCCGCTTCAAAAACCTCATATTTACAAAAAAATTATCAAAATTTAAATTTTTGAATAACATCATTTTTTAGTAAATGTTATAATTTCTTTATAATACAAATATCGAAAGAAGGCGACTGACTTTGAAAAAATTATGTTCATTAATTGTAGTAGCATTAGTTTGTGTCATTGCATTATCAGCTTGTGGTAAAGAACAAACCAAAACATATGAAGGTGATGTTAGTGGTAAACATGTACTAACTTCTATCACATATAAAGATGATAAAGTTTTAAAACAGTCTACAATCAACACAATTAAATATGACGATCTAGGTATGGATAAAGACGAAGCCAAAAAGTTATTCGCCAAATCTGAAAGTATTTTCAAAGACCTTAAAGGCGTAAAATACAAAGTAGACTATAAAGATAAAAAAGCAATTGAACACTTAGACATAGATTACACAGAAGTTGACATGAAAAAATTAAATAAACGTCTTGGTGTTTCAACTAAAGAAAATAAAGATATTAGTTTTGAAAAACTTGAAAAGCAATTAAAGCACAGAGGCTTAAAAGAAAAAGATAAAATGGACGACAAATAGTTTATAACATAAAAATGCCCTCAGATAAGACTAAGGTTACAAACCTTAATTCATATTCTGAGGGCTTTAATATTTGAAATTCTTGTGTGACCAACATCCACTACTAATATAAAATTATTTGCAGTAACGCTAAAATCCGCTGCTTTCATTTTCCCGAAATAAATAAGTTAACTAATGAGTTTTAATTTATAATCATGTATCGTTTGCAATTCACCATCGACTTTTCGATATACAATATGATCAGCAGTAATTTCTGTAGGGCTTGATACGCCAACAGCTGCTGCAATATTGAATAAGCCTTCATGCAAACTTGTTACATAGTTTGTGACACGATATTGCTTTTCTCCAACAATCAATGCTTTTTCTTTTTTCGCATCTGTCGTTGCAACACCTACAGGACATGTATTCATATGACATTGTTGACTCATAATACAACCGACACTAATCATCATGCCACGTGCAATATTAACAAAATCTGCACCTAAACCTAGTGCAATCGCAATTTTATCTGGTGTCACTAACTTACCAGATGCCGCTAATTTCACTTTATCTCGAATACCATATTTTTCTAACATGCCAGACACAATAGGTAGAGCTGTAAATAGCGGTAAGCCAACACCATCTTGTAATTCTTGGAATGTTGCACCAGTACCACCTTCACCACCGTCAACCGTAATAAAGCTTGGATACTTATCTAATTCCACCATCGTACGTACAAGTGTTTCAATTTCTGAAACTTTGCTTACTACAATTTTGAATCCTACTGGTTTTTGACCTAATTGCTGCAACTGATCGACGAAACGAATCAAATCTTCAGCATTATGAATAAATTCGTAACGGTTAGGTGAATTGATTGTTTTATAAGGTTCAACATTTCGGATTTTAGCAATTTCTTCGTTTACCTTTTCAGCTTCCATATGACCACCACGAGTCTTAGCACCTTGTGCCAACTTCAGCTCAAATGCGCGAACGTTAGTTAACTGTGCGACCTCTTTAAATAAACCTTCACTAAAATTACCTTCCTTATCACGAACACCAAATAAACCGGGACCAATTTGGAAAATTATATCCCCATTACCTTTTAAATGATATTCTGATAAGCCACCTTCACCTGTATTCATCCAAGTGCCCGCTTTAGCTAGACCTTTAGATAAAGCTGTAATGGCATTTTTTCCTAAGGCTCCATAACTCATACCCGATTGTCCTACGATACGTTTTAAAATAAACGGATGTTTTAAATGTTCACCTAATTTTATTGCATGATCATCACTTAAGTAATACGGATCAATCTTTGTCGGTACACGATATTCTTCACGACTAAATAAACGCTCATTCGCGATTTTATAAATGAATGTTGATAACAATGTTGTATTATCTACTGAAATCTCATTACGTTACATCGGAAACATTGTGTTCTGTATGTAAAAGCCGTCTTGATAATCTTTAGTAGTACCGAAGCTGGTCATACGAGAGTTATATTTTCCAGCCAAAACGATATTTTTATAATCATTACGTGAAAAAGGTTTCCCTTCATTATCCCCAGAAAATAAATACTGACGTAATTCCGGTCCCATTTTTTCTGAAATATATCTAATACGTGCTAGTAAAGGATAATTCCTTAATACACTATGTTGTGATTGTCTTTTATCTTTAATTAACCAAATAAGCCCGATAACCATGACCGTAAGCAGGAAGCCTATAATGATAATATTAACTATAAATTGCATGACTGTAAGAAACGTCATTACAATCCCTCCCCCAAAAAATTTCAATTCAATATTTATGATACACCTTACAAAATAAAACACAATGGAAGCGCTTCATTTTATAAAACAATTTTATGATATGTTTTTCATTTTAAATTTTAATGTATAAAACATACAATACAAAGTAATATGTGCTAAAGTATCTATATAATACAACTATTTAAGAGGTATACTATGTCAAATACAAATAAACATTACATAGAAGAAGAATACGCTACCGAACAATCGCGTTTTTTCAAACGTGATATTGGATTTATTTTCCTTTATATATTTTTGGTTAACATCTTGCCAATCATTATCGTTTTTTTAACTTTTGGGTTAGTAGCTGTATTCACTCAACAAGCCCCATGGGGTTTCTCTTTTCCTATTTCAATGAACATTAGCTATTTACTCGCAGTTATTATTTCACTAGCTATTTTTCGTCGGATGCATGAAGATGCATTTGTTCCAATGATACGTATGCAAATCGTTGCCAGTGCTAAATATAAATGGCATATTCTTATATCATTTACATTAAGTATCGTACTCTTTTTACTTTTAAATCATTTCGCTATTTTCGCACTAAATGTAGATTCCTTTACTGTCTTTGACATTTACCCGCTCATTAGAGAATATGGTTCCATCAGTTTAATAGCTATATTTTCGTTAACCATTATATTAAATACTTTGATTTGTCAACTTATTTTCCGTCATATTTTAATTCAAGAATTAAGCAGATTAATACCTTTAAAGATTACAATAGTATTATCCGTTATCCTTGAAACACTGTACTATTATCCATACATTAATACATGGTGGGAATTCATTCCAGCATTGATACTAGCTAGTAGTGCGACTTACTTATATTTAAAATCAAACCGTAATTTTATGGTGAGCTATTTCTATCAATTAGCAGTTATACTCGCTTTGCATATTTTCATGTAAATTTTTTCAGAGTATTATCCATTATCCATACACATCAAAAAGCACACTTAAAAGTCAGTATCACAACTCACTTTTAAGCGTGCTTTATTTAGATATACTGTCGTTCTAAAAACGAGCCATATAGAATGTTTCATGTCCTAGCATGAAGCACATGAATCGCCATGCTCAATATACCTTTTAAAATTTAAATATTCATTAACTTAATATGCTTTAATTCACTTCATTAAAGACTATTTGCTGGGCGTGGTGTTGGTTTTTTCAATAAACTCATAATCATTATTACAATGACTAACATACCACAAATTAGATACATCCATTTAAATCCTACTAAATCGGAAATAGGTCCCATCAATGCGCCACCTAACGATATACCTAAGTCTGCACAGGCAATAAATAAACCTAACAACATATTACGACCTACTTTTGGTAAGACGAAACTTAAGTATGATGTTAATGTTGGGTACACCATTGCTTGTGTCATTCCTATTAATATTGCACTGCCATAGAAAATAATTGCACCTACTTGCGGACCAAATGCTACTACAAATGACGCGATTACTAATAATGATAGTACAGATACCATATATTTAGGATGCCACATACCATCTGACGGAATGTATTTCCTTAAGTAAAATCTTGCCACAACAACTGCGATGGCCTGTATTGTCAAAAAGATTCCCGCATTCGCGAATCCTAAACTCACTGTGTATAACGGTACAAATGTACTAACTGCACCAAATACAATCGATGCAACAATCATGATAATACCACTGTTCAACAACTCTTTATTTTTGAAAAATTGCGCAAAAACAGTTACAGCGTTAAACGGCATTTTTTCAATCTTATCTGACGTATCGGGTTCCTGTTCAGCAAAGGTCACGCGATAGCCAAAGAATGTTGTTGTTAATGCGATAAAGATAATGACAATTGCAAATAGTGAAATATTATTTGCATTCCAAATACCTACGGCAACTAATGGTCCGATTAAGTTTGGAATCGTTGAAAATAGCGAGTACAATGATACACCTTCAGAACGATGTTCCTCCGGTAATGCATCAATAATACCTAGCTGTAAAGACATAGAAAAGAATGCCGTACACACACCTTGCATAACACGTGCTACGAAATAACCTTCTAAGCCAGTAAAACCATAAATAATTAAAGCTATGGCATTGATAATCAAAATAATTCTTAATACTTTAATGGGACCGACACGAGCAATAATTTGTCCTGCCCATGGTCGAAATACCATTGCTGTTAACATGTATGCCCCCATAACGATACCGATAACCGTATTCGTTGCGCCTAAATCATGCCCTCGTAAAGGTATAAACACGTTTAAGATTGCATTGGCACTAAAGAACATCAATGTTAATATATATAATCTCAAAAAGGGCCAAGCCATTGCACCTTTCATTATCTCACTCCTTAGAATGATAGTTGTTTTTCTATTAATTCTCTTGTATAAGCATTGTCACTTTTATGCAATGCGCTTGTCGGAATTTGTTCTTCTATTTTTCCGTTTTTAAAAATAATTAATTGATCACATAAATACGTGGCAGCTTGAATATCATGTGTGATAAAAATATAACTCAACTGACGCGTTTCACGTAAATGAATCAATAAATCTAATATTTGTGTTTGAATTGACATGTCGAGTGAACTAATGGCTTCATCAAACAAAATATATTTAGGGTTAATACATATTGCGCGCGCAATCGCAACACGCTGTGCCTCTCCACCTGATAACATATTAGGATATTTATCCATGTATGCCTTAGATAGACCAACTTCTTCCAACAATGTAATTGCTTGGACTTCCATAACATCTTTAGGTTGTCCATCACATTGACACATCACTTCAAATAAGATTTCTCTAACAGTCTGAAATGGGTGTAATGATGACGTATAATCTTGAAATACAGCACCAATTTGATGACGTCTCACTTTCTTCTTATGCATCGGTTGATCATTTAAGGTTACACAACCTTTATCTGGTTTCTCAATACCTAATATCATACGACTCAACGTCGATTTACCGCTACCACTTTCTCCGATAATCGCAATCGTCGCACCGGTTGGACACTCAAATGACACACCTTTCACGATAGGTGTTCGACGACGCTTAAAAACATGTGCGCTTTGATATGACTTTTCAACATCTTTAATTTTAATCATGTACATCACCCCTCATCACATGTTTAAAATGATCATTAATCTTTTTCTTAGTGGATAATAAATACTTCGTATAAACATGTTCTGGATGATGCAAGACTGATTCACGCGTACCATGCTCAATCAGTTGACCATTTTTCATCACAACAACACGGTCTGCAATCTTGTTAATAACCGTTAAATCATGTGAAATGAAAATCATCGCACAGTCAAAGTGTTTTTTTATATCTATAAATGCTTCCAGTACATCATATTGTGTAATTGTATCTAAAGCCGTTGTCGGCTCATCAGCAATGATTAACTTTGGTTTCAAAGCTAACGCTAAAGCAATCATCAATCGCTGTAACATTCCTCCTGATAACATGTAAGGGTATGATTTTAATATACGTTTAGGATCTTTCAAACTTAAATAATCCATATATTCAATCAATGTCTTTTCAATTTCTTGTGTAGACATTGACGTATGTACTTTCATAGTCTCAAACATTTGTTTACCGACAGTAGTTGATGGATCAAAGGCACGACTACCTTGTTGCATGACCATCGCAATATCTTTACCACGGTATTTTTTCAATTGTGTTTCCGATAACGACAACATTGACTTACCATCAAAGGTTATATCACCTGTTACGCGTAATCGTTCTGGATTTAAACCTACAATCGATTTGCATGTAATTGATTTACCGCTACCACTTTCTCCAATAACGCCTAAAGTTTCACCCTTAGTTAATGTAAAATTCACATCACTCACGAGTGGTTGATCTGTCCAGGTATCTGTAATCGTCAAATGCTTAACTGTTAACAATGTCATGATTGCACCACTCCTTTTTTCACAGAACGAAGTTTATCTTTAGAAGAGATGCGGGGATCAATGGCAATTTGTAAAGCATCGGATAAGAAGTTAAATGCCATGACTATAATCACTATGGCAATACCTGGCGCAAACATCATTTCAGGATGTGTAAACATCACTTTTCTAGCTTCGTTAAGCATCATGCCCCACTCTGCAGTAGGCGCTTTGACACCTAATCCTAAAAATGAAAAGCCAGATATTTGCAAGATCATTGAACACATCGAACTACTAGAGATGATAGCAATATCTGCTAATGTTAACGGCATAATATGTTTGTGAATAATTTTCATATCATTCATACCGATTGTTTTAGCAAATCTTACATGGTCAGAAGCAGTGTACTGCATAACACTTGTACGTATAACGCGACAGAACCATGCCCAACGCGTCAAAATAAATGCCATGATAATATTTTCGGCACCCATACCAAACAATGCAATTAATGCTAACGTTACAACATAACTTGGGAATGCCAACATAACATCACACGCACGCATGATTAAGGCGTCAACAAACCCTTGGAAATATCCTGATAAGAATCCTAAAATAGATCCAATAAGTACAGAAACAAATAGTGCAACAAAGACATATAACAAACTTGGTCTAATCGCATAAATTAACCTAGTTAAAATATCTCTACCTAAATGGTCAGTACCTAGTAGATGTTGAAAACTCATGCCAGCAAATTTGTTTGCTGTATCGATATGGTTAGGATCATAAAATGTCACAAGTGGTGCTGCTAATCCTAAAAAGACATATAATACAATAATGCCTAAAGCAATCACTGCACCTTTATCTTGTAATAATCGTTTTAAAATTATCATCGTGCGCCCTCCCTTAATCTTGGATTTAATAGCGCATTAATGATATCTGCTAATGTATTAAATACAATAAATAATACCGCTACAATTAATACATATGCTTGAATGACTGGAAAATCATGTTCAAGTATTGCTTTTAAACTTAATTGACCTAATCCAGGCCATGCAAAGATATACTCGATAACAACTAGTCCACCCATTATCATTGGTATAGACATACAAAAGATTGATACCGCAACTTGTAAAGCATTACGCAACACATGCAACATTAACGTGATAGATTTCACACCGCTTGCTCTTAAATAAAGTACATAATCTTCATTTAATTGTTCCACCATCGAGCGTCTAACATTTCTAAAGTAAATACCAGCATAGGCAATCGTAATAACGATCACTGGCAATATGTAACTTTCTGGACCTGTTAATCCAGAAGTCGGCAATATGTTTAACTTCACTGAAACGTAAATAATAAGTATTGAAGCTATCCAATATGATGGTAATGCAGTTAGAAAGAAAGCCACTGAACGTATCGCACGATCAGTGAACTTTCCTCTTTTTAATGCACTAACTACACCTAAAATAATTGATGTAATCATCACCATAACACTTGAAATCATTGTTAATTTCAATGTATTCATAAATGCTGGACCAATGCGTTCAGCAACAGGATCACCTGTAATGTAGCTTGTACCAAAATTAAATTGCATCGCTTCAAGTAACCAATTTTTATATTGAATTAATAATGGATCATTGAAACCGTACTTCTCATTCGTTTCTGCAATCAACTCTGGTGTTACATTTGGCGTTCCTTGTGCATGTAAAATTGTCACAGCTGGATTTTCATTTGTAATATACGTCAATAGAAATGTCATAAAACTTACTACAATCATCAATGGAAACATGAGCGCAATACGTTTTAAGATAAATTTGAACATCTAAACGCTCCTTTATTTATACTGCATTTCATTGAATGGTAATTCATACTGTGATTGTGTGAATGATACTTTTTCTAAATCTTTCGGCGCAACAACTGTCATACTACCGTGTGAAATAGGGATAAAAATACCTTCATCATCAATTTGTTTCAAAATGTTTTTATAAGCGTCTGAACGCTCTTTACCGTTTTGGATTTTAAATGCGTCATCAATGCTGTTGTATATTTTATCTTTGTTCTCAATGCCTGATGTTGCACTTTCATAACCATTTTTCGCTTTAAATGCTGCAATAGTACTTTGTGGATCGTACAATAATCCCCAAGTTTGGTTGAACATTAAGTCATAATCACCAGAAGTACGACGTTCAGCAATTTTATCTGATGTTTCGCCATTGATGTTTAACTTAATACCCATTTTCTTAAATTCTGCTTGTAAGTATTCTGCTTGTTCTTTTTGACTTGAAGAACCTTTGTCATAGTACATTGCCATTTCAAGGTTTTTACCATCTTTTTGACGAACATCGCTGTCTTTACCTTTCTTCCAACCAGCTTCATCTAATAATGATTCTGCTTTTTTAAGGTCATACTTACGTGTTGGCATATCGAAATTAATGTCTGTTACATTTTTCGCAAATAATTGAGTTGCTGGTTTTTCTTGACCATCTAAAATTTCTTTGGCAATTTTATCTCTGTTTACCATATGACCAATCGCTTGTCTGACTGTTTTGTCACTGACAGCGTTATCTTTTTTACCAGAATTGACCACTAACATTTTCGTATTCATAGGTTGACTACGCTTAACTTGATAGTCACCTGTATCTTTCAATTGTTTTAAAGAGTCTTTGTCTAAGCTATCTGTACCTCTATCGTCTGTGAAGGCAAAGTTTGTTTCACCTTTTTTCATTGATAGGAATGCTGTTTCACCAGCAGGCATTACTTTTGCTTGTACTTTGTTAAGTTTAGACTTTTCGCCCCAGTATTGATCATTTTTATTAAAGTCTGCAGACTCATCTTTTTTGTGTTCACCTAATTTAAATGGACCAGTACCATCGAACTTTTTAACGCCATCTTTTGTTGTGCCGTTTTTAAAGTCTTTTGGAGATACAAATACATATGGACGAGGCATCGCTAATTCAGCCAATGCAGGTTGATATGCTTCTTTCAAATTTAATTCAACCGTGTACTTATCTTTAACTTTAACATTGTCAATTAATGTTGAAATCTTTAACCAAGAATGCAATTTTTTGTTTTCTTGAACTGCGTCAATATTTTTCTTAACTGCGTCAGCATCAAATGGCGTACCATCATGGAATTTAACGTCATCTCTCAAATGGAACGTGTATGTCTTCCCATCTTCTGACACATCCCATTTTTTAGCTAGTAAAGGCTTAATCCCATCTTTCGTGTTACGTACAAGCGGCTCGTATATCATACTTTCAGCAGACATCGATCCACCGTAAACATGCGGATTCATATCCCCGATATCTTTAACCGTCGTATACGTTAATTGCTTGTTTTCTTTTTTCTCCTCTAAACCTTTATTACCGCCACAACCAGTTAAAATTAGCCCTGATGCAAGTAACATTGCACTCATTTTAGTTAGTTTTCTCATTTGCTTTTCCTCTTTCTAAATTGATAAGTTGCATTACTTAATCAAATCGTAATGATTATTTTTCTCAATTATTTGCTTATTTTTATGTAAATGTCAAACATAATTCAATAATTTTTTTCTATTATAAAACTTCAAACCCTTATTATGAAAGCGTTCTATTGATTTCCAAAAATTTTGTGGCGAGTGCCTTATCTCCTTCAAATAGATTTGTATTAAATTGAGAAGATAGTTGTTGATCTTGATGCATATCCTTGTACGTCTTACAACTTGCTTCATAGCGAGTTAGGAACTGATTAATCATTGGCGTTTTGATACCTAGCATTTCCCCAATATGCTGAATCATCGCTGTTCTGTAATAATCCTCACTTGGCATTCTTGGAATTTGAACAACATCCTGTTCATTTTTATAGACTTGCTTAAATGGTACAGCTGAAAAATCAAAGTAATGTCCGTTTTCGTCTGGCTGTGAAAATGGATCAATAAGGATTGCGGTATATCTTACATAAAGCAGATATTCTTGTAAGATATCTGGCAAGATTTCGAAATGCTCAATATCACCTTCATCCAAAGTTTCAGGACGTACTGGATAATTTTCCTTCACCATAAATTGAAGCAGGTTGACTGACGGTACTCTAAATGCTTGTAAAATAGCCATCATTTCCTTCCACATTAAACGCATTTCACGGATTAGTGTCATCGTTATCGGTCCTTCAGGAAATAACTTATACACATAAACCGGTACATCCGTTCCTTCGAAAATGGCTTTCAATGAAAAGTCATTCATAAATAGTGGTGGGTGCACATAAAGCGAGCTGTTTCGCGTTTCAGCATGCAGTGGCGATTCAACGACTTCTAATTGAATCTTCAACTGCTCAGCTAAAGCAGAGATTCGTTGACACATTGTTGAGTTTGAATGTGTCGATCCCATGTACAATTTCTTTTTTACACCTGTTGTCAACACATGATTAGGTGCTTCTTTATCAACAATACGTGTATCGCCAAGATAAGTTGAAAATGAAATCACTTCGATATCCTGACTGAACTTAGACATAAATTGTTCCACAATCATTTGCGATCCAAATGTCGGTGAAATTAAAATGACATGTTTGACACTTTGCAAAGTTTCTAACGACAATTGCTGTAGTGTGTCATAATAAGCATCTGCTGTGCATGCCATGACAACCGTTTCGTATTCACCCTTAACGTTTTTAACATCTTTATACAAACGATTAATTTCAAACTTACCTTCCAGATGTTGATGCGCCTCGTTTTGTATTTTGACTTCAAATTGTTTCTCTTTTTTATACGCTTGATATAAGCGTTTTGATTTTTCTGATGTTGAGGCACGTCCAACCATATCAATCTCATAATCTGATTTTAAATAGCAAATATTCGCTAATTGGATTGCGACCGGACCAGTGCCTATCATTAATAATTTAGACATCCGTAATACCTACCTTTATAGCTGCTTTTTTATAAAGTGCTATATCAAAAATTTGCTGTGGTCTCATATGTTTATTCACACATTGCCACTTATCTTCCGCTGTTTCTTGTGACGGATAATTAAATATTGCTTTGATGCCATCACCAAAGCGCATTGCAACTACGACATTTTCATTTGTTAAATCATATAATTCTTCTAAAATGCTGTACTTTAAAGGAATTGTCGAGCTGAATATGATATGCGTCACATCTTTGATATCTTTAAGTTCAGATACCTTTTGATCCGTAATTGTTATATCTTCATTTGGTGCTAAGACGTTAACGATTCTGCGTCCTAGGTCAACGGCTTGTGGATCAATATCAATACCGATAACTGAAGCACCTGTTTCTTTTGCTACTTGAATTAACGTCATTGGATATGCACCTGAACCAACTAACAATAATTTGTCATTGCTAGCTATACTACATTGTCCAAACTCTTCATCAATACAATGTTCTATATTGTCAAAGTAACCTGTGGTAGACGCCTGTCCGTCTAATAGACGTCTAGCTCTAATGACTTCCACTTGTTTAACACACTGCGCTGTAATATATTGCAGTGATTTTATTAATTGTGCTTTTTCTTCAACGTCACGCCAAGCATTAAATTGTTGTTCATAAATAGGATTTAAAATAAATTCACTATAGTCATCCATCAATGTTTCTAATACTTCGATATATTGATCGTCTTGTAATACACGCTCGTAATGCGCTTCAAACTTTTCTAAATATTGTTGTAATATCAATTTGATTTCATTATTAAAGTTATTCATTGTAGGCTCCTTATTCTATATATGCTTTTCCTGTAGCTACAGTTGTAACCTGTCCTTTAATTGAAGTTTGATATCCCAATTGATGACATCGCTTTGATGTCACTAAAATACTGCCCCCTGGCTGATGTACTGTAAAATCTTTGCATGCGTCATTACGTTGATAATTATTAAAAACCCCAATTGATGCTGTACCAGAACCACAGCTATTTTCCCAAATTAAACTTTGGATTTCTGGTATATAGATTAATGGCTGTAAAAATTGACGTTGTTCATCAAAAAGCATCATACCTACTGTTTTATATTTGTGATTCCATTGTTGCTCACGCACATAAGTTTCAACCAAATGTTGAATTTCTGTTGTTACTTGACTAACTGGAATCACATAATGTACATATGTTTCATAAATAATTTCTATTGCTTTCCATGAATGATTACCCATATTAATTGTTGTTGGCACAACACGATGGGCTTGTGGCATTTGAACTTCATAGTATTGGCAGTCATGAATTGCGCATTGCACTAAATCCGAACAGCCAGATACCTTCACCTTAAACTGTTGGTCTTTAAGCAAATGACTTTCCTGCAAATGATGTATATATGACATCGTCGCATTACCGCAAAATTCATTACCGCTCATAACTAAGTGAAAATCATTGCCATCATCATTTTGTGTTGATTCTATAAAGCCTACCTGTTCACAACATACATGTGTTGCGGCCATCAACTGATTGGCGATAGATGCATATTCACTAGCATCATGTTTTGAATGAACAAGTATCGTCATATTCCCCGAAGGATTATACTTAGAAAATTCTATAACCTGCCGATTCATACGACACTCCTTTAGATGTATTTTTAGAGCCTCTGTAATTTTAATTACTAGAGGCTCTTATGCAGTTGTTGCGAAGCAAGCAACTGTATTCCTCTAGCTCTTTTACCTTAAGTGATTTTTCAGAAGATGAACCTAATAGTTTCCCATCTATTAGGTAAGTCATGCTAATCCGCAAAAGCGAAAAGCATGGCTTTATATGCAGTTGTTGCGAAGCAAACAACTGTATTCCTCTATACCTGTAATTTTTTAGAAGATGAACCTAATAGTTTCCCATCTATTAGGTAAGTCATGCTAATCCGCAAAGTGGAAAGCATGACTTAGTAATCGGTTGTTGCATCAACATGCAACCGTAAACCTTATTTAAAGTTGCTTCTTGTGGCTCTACAAGCGAATGCAGTTGTCCGTTAACTACATTCACTTAGATGCTTTTACTGTTTTCACCTCAACTAAAACTTCAAAAAAGTTGCAGAAAACAAATCGTAACTATTACGATTTGATTATATACTATATTAGTTGAGAATCATTGTCAATAAAGGTTGTAAATGAAAGCACATTTATATTTTATGAATCCCTCCATAAACATCGCATTCTCAGCAAATTCAAGTCTTTTTGAAAATTTTTATCAAACAAAAAAGCCAGCTTCAACGTAAAATACGTTAAAACTAGCTTTAAGCAATACATTTCATCAAATAAACAAATATTTATTTTTCAAAGGTTAATAATTCCCCGTCATTTGGTACAACAACTCTATTACCTAAGTCGTTAGAATTTATAAATTCATTCAGCTCTTCACGAGATAAATGCCAATGATTGACCGCTTCCATATTCACAACAACTATTTGAGCAAGCGACAATGTATGAGCGACTTTCAATACATCATGTTCATCCATCACTAACGGCCCGCCTTCAAAGAATTGATTTGCACCACCATTAAGTACTATGATATCTGGATGATGCGCTTTTAAAGTCTTCTCAACACCGTCGAACCAAACCGTATCAGCAGCTAAATATAACGTTGGCTCTTCAGAATGTTTCAGCACTAAACCGTGAACATGTCCTGTCATTTTCAAGATTTCACCATGCCCATGTTGAGCATCTGTTTTAATCAACTCAATTTCTCCAATGTGTGTCACATCATTAAATACCGAAACGTTTGTAAAGTCATAACCCTCCACTTCACTAGCGTCTGCTTCGTTTTGTGTATAAATTTTAATATCTTTTGGCAATACTTCAATCGCTTTCGGATCAAAATGATCAATATGCAAATGTGTTAAAATTACTAAATCGATGTTGTTAATGATATCTTCAATTGCTAATGGTAGTTCTACAAGTGGATTGTTTTCATCTTGTCTCGGTGAATTTGGAAATGGTTCAAATGCGCCTTTGTCACTTAGCATTGGATCAATCAAAACGCGTTTACCTCCATACTCAATCACGGCCGTGGCATTTCTTATATGTCTAATATTCATGTTAAATCCCCCTATTTCATATGTCTGTCATTGCGACAATATGCATACATTGCCTACTTCATGCCAAATTATTTTCCACTGGATATCGATTTTAAAACAATTATTCCAATGTCCGCTTCCACGAATCATCACTCAACATCTCACCAGGCCATGTGTAAGCCATAACACCACCGTCAATGCGAATTGTTTCACCAGTAATAAATGAACTCTCATCAGATGCTAAAAAGACAACGAGCTTGCCTACTTCTTCTGGTTTGCCTAAACGTCCCAGCGGTGTCATCCATTTCTGATTTTCTCTAAACGCTTTGCCTTCCTTATCTTCGCTAGTACCTGTCAGTTTATCTACTAACGGGGTTTCAATTGTACCTGGTGCAATTGCATTAGCTCGAATGCCATCTCTACCATATTCGATTGCAATGGATTTAGTAAAATTAATCACTGCCCCTTTCGCAGCATTATATCCTGAGCGATACAAATCTGCTGCCTGTCCTGAAAATGAAGATGTGTTAACAATAGAGCCACCTTTAGTCATCATTAAAGGTAACATCATTTTCGTCATCAAAAATGTTCCACGCATATCTACATTCATAATCTTGTCATATACATCTGTTGGATACTCATGAATTCTACCAGCCGCATTATCCACACCGGCATTATTAAATAACACATCAACATGCCCAATCTGTTCTCTAATTTCTGATGCAAAATTGTCAATTTGTTGTTCGCTTGCAATATCCACAATATAAGCCTTTGCTTTGTCACCATTACTTTTAATTTTATCGACAGTCTCCGATACCGCTTCAGCTATGTCTACCGCCAATACATACGCACCTTCTTGAGCTAAAGCGATTGCAGAAGCTTGTCCGATACCTGTACTTGCTCCTGTTACGACTGCAACTTTATTTTCCAAACGTTTCATTCAGTCACTCCTATACAACATATCTTAAACTTACAGTCCTTATTTTCCACTGTTCAATGCTTCATAAACCTAATAGCTAAGTCTCCAGGCAGTCTTAGCTACTCTCTGCTATACAATTTCTATTGAATAACTCAAAATATTTAACAATATTAGATTTTTCATTTTCTGAAAATTGTTACTTTTGAGAGTATTTTTTGTTACACTTTAAATATTTAACAAAGGGGGGGAATCATTGATGACATCAAAACATCAACAAAAGGGGTCTATCGTCAATCGTTTCTTGAATAGTGTTGAAAAAATTGGAAATAAATTGCCAGATCCTAGCGTTTTATTCTTTTTAATGTGTGTGGGCTTAGCCATTATGACGTGGGTTATCTCATTATTTAATGTATCTGTTAAGCATCCAGGTACGCATCAAACCATTTATATTAAAAATATAATTAGCCATGATGGATTTACAATGATAATGAATGATACGATTAAAAATTTCTCAGAGTTCCCAGCATTAGGCTTAGTACTAGCAATGATGATTGGTATAGGTGTTGCAGAGAAAACAGGATACTTCGACAAGTTAATGATTTCTGTTGTGAATCGCGCACCACGTTTCTTAATTTTACCGACTATTATATTAATTGGGATTTTAGGTAGTACAGCCGGCGATGCTGCTACAATTATCTTGCCGCCGCTCGCAGCGATGCTTTTTATTAAAATTGGCTATCACCCTATCGCTGGACTAACGATGGCATATGCTTCCGCTGTAGGTGGCTTTGCCGCAAATATAGTTGTTGGTATGCAAGATGCTTTAGTCTATTCATTTACAGAACCAGCAACACGTATCGTTTCAGATTCTATTAAAACAAATGTTGCTATGAACTGGTACTTTATCGCAGTGAGTGTCGTTGTATTACTTCCTACGATATTGCTAGTTACAACTAAACTGATTATTCCTAGGTTAGGTCAATATGATGATCGTTTAATGCATGATGATCATGAAGAAACGTCTTCACATATTACTGACAAAGAAGCACATGCTTTAAAATGGGCAAATATCAGTTTCATAGTCACAATTATTTTATTAATTATTACAGCCATTCCTGAACATAGCTTTTTAAGAAATGCTAAAACAGGCAGCTTACTAGACGATGCGCCATTAATTAACGGTGTCGGATTAATTATTCTTGTTGTATTTTTAGTACCTGGATTAGTTTATGGGATTTTAAGCAAAGAAATTAAAAATACAAAAGACTTAGGTAAAATGTTTGGCGATGCTGTAGGATCAATGGGAACATTTATCGTTATTGTGTTTTTTGCAGCACAGCTACTTGCGTATTTAAAGTGGAGTAATTTAGGAATTATCGCTGCTGTTAAAGGTGCCAAATTATTAGAACATCAAAACGGTATTGTATTGATACTAGGTATTATTGTACTGAGTGCAATGGTCAACATGTTAATCGGAAGCGCATCGGCTAAATGGGGTATTTTAGGACCGATATTCGTACCAATGTTAATCCTTATCGGCTTTCACCCCGCATTTACACAAGTCATTTACCGTGTAGGAGATTCAATTACCAATCCAATTACACCGATGATGCCGTACTTACCTTTACTATTAACTTATGCACAAAAATACGATAAACGCATGAAACTCGGAGCCTTACTTTCTAGTTTAATGCCGTATTCAATCGCGCTAAGTATTGCGTGGACAGTATTTGTCATTATTTGGTTCTTATTAGGTATCCCTGTTGGACCAGGTGGACCGATATTCGTTAAATAACAGCACTCAAGGGGATAATTTAAAATGCCACTATACAAGATTTGACCTGTATAGTGGCATGATTTGTTATGATATAGCGTTCGAGATGAAACTCTGTATTTATATGAACAATTATAGTTTATCACTAATAATATTTAGTCTGTTCCAACCGTTAATTTGGTTTACAACAAAGACAAGATCAATAATTTGTTCTTCATCATAAAATGATTTTAGCCGGTCAATAATTTCAAACTTCTTAAAGTCTTTGATTGAATTTAACATTTCTGCAAATTCAAGCGTCACTTTTTCTTGATCAGTAAATAAATCTAAATGTCTAAAACTCAAGACTTCATCAATTTTCATTTGTGTTACACCCAATTCCTTTAATTCTTTTTTATGGATATCAACACAATAATGACAACCGTTAATTTTTGAAATTAATAACTTAATCAATGCACTAAGTTCATCATTAACGGGTGATTGATGAATAAACTTTTCACCTTGGCTCATTACAGACATTAACTCTCCATTTTGTTTCTTGTAATTATACGGCATTTGCAATCTCTCCTTTACATTGTTTAATACCAATCCAGTGATACTACACTTCGAACAATATTGGATAGAATTTGAAATTCTGTATAACATCTTGTCAATCTGTGCTTTAGTTAAAACATTTAGCGCTTATATTTAAAAAATATATAAAATATGAAAACAGATTGAAAGGATATTATACCTTGCTCTACCCTTTTTTATAAAAAATCACACACATTTGAGAAAATTTGATAATGTCAATAAATCACGTCATCGCCATTGTTATTCGGTATATAATGTTTTTATAATGGCCAAACTATTATTTCATTTATATTAATAGGGTTCACTTGTGTTAATGTACTGTAAAAAAACTGGCGAAGTATTGGTGATGATGAAGTGATTTATATTAATTGCGAAACACCTTCGATAGCAATGAAATAGATTATTGGAAGATTAAATCAAAAATAAAGAAGACCCTAGCGGCCTTCTTTTTTGTCTAATTCTTCTTTGATTTCGTCAGGTGATTTTGTTTTTATTTTAATTATTTCCGATAAATTTTTGCTTAGTATTATATCACCTACAAATTGAAAGTTATTTTCAGGCGATGCATAAGCAACAAAATCATCTTTTTTGTTTTCGTTTATGTATCCTTCAATCACTGCACTTCCCATAGGACTTGTTTCCAACTTTGTGAAGTGTACAGATTTGATCGTATTCGGTTCTTTAGTGTTATGCTTGAGATAAAGTGTAATACGCGCTTGTTGTTCTTTATAATAAATTGCTTTTTGCTTTTCTTTTTCATCATATTTCATTTTAAAATGTATGACCGTAGCGACTATACATATACATAAAATAACACCAATAATTATAAAAACATGTTTTTTGGACATTTAACCACCTCCAACTTTTAGTGACCCTTCTTTTTGTTTAGCTCTTTTTTTATATCATCAGGCGATTTTAATTTCTGTGCTGGTTTTAGTAATTCACTTAATCTTTCACTTTCTATCATAGCGCCACCAAATTGATAATTATGTTCTGGTGTAGCATAAGCAGTAAAATTATCTTTTTTGTTTTCATTTATGTAACCTTCAATCATAGGACTTGTTTCCAAGTTAGTGAAATGTACAGATTTGATCGTGTTCGGTTCTATAGTATTATGCTTGAGATAAAGTGTAATGCGCTCTTGTTGTTCTTTATAATAAATTGATTTTTGTTTTTCTTTTTCGTCATATTTCATTTTAAAATAGATACCTACAACACTGATTAATATGATTAACATAATATTAGTTAATATTAAAATTTTCTTTTTCGACATGTATCACCAGCTCCTAATGTAAGGTGGAAAATGAAAAATTTTTATAGTTCTGTAATAATTAATGTTATAGTTTATAAATCATAGTACCACTATCGTCGTATCCAACAACGTGAATATTAGAATTAACTATTACTGAGAATTGAACGATATGATATTCCGCTTCTATAAAATTCGACACCCTACTAACATAAATATCTTCGATAGCAATCGATATTAAACATGTACAAATCAAGCTAAATATTACGTGAAAATCACTGTTTAGTGTTTTTCTTTTTGTTTATTTCTTCTTTAATTTTTTCAGGAGATTTTAAATTTTCAGCGTTCTTCAATTTTCCTAAGACTTCATTACTTCCTGTCAATCCTCCAGTGAATTGATAGTTTTCTTCAGGTGACCCATATGCAACAAAATCAGCTTTTTTGTGTTCATTGATGTATCCTTCAATTACTGCATCGCCCATAGGTCCTGTCTTTAAACTTGTGAAATGCACAGATTTGATGGTATTGGGTTCTTTGGTATTATGCTTGAGATAAAGTGTAATGCGCTCTTGTTGTCCTTTGTAGTAAAGTGCTTTTTGTTTTTCTTTTTCGTCATAATTTCATTTTTAAATAAATGACTGATGCAACTATACATATACATAAAATGACACCAATAATTATAAAAACATGTTTTTTGTTCATTAAAGTAACTCCTAACTTTAGTGACTCTACTTTTTATTTAGTTCTTTTTTTATATCATCTGGTGATTTTAATTGATGCGCTGGTTTTAGTAACTCACTTAATCTTTCACTTTTAATTAAATCACCTACAAATTGAAAGTTATTTTCAGGTGATGCATAGGCAACAAAATCATCTTCTTTATTTTCATTTATGTAACCTTCAATCACAGCACTTCCCATAGGACTTGTTTCCAAGTTTGTGAAATGTACAGATTTGATTGTGTTCGGTTCTATAGTATTATGCTTAAGATAAAGTGTAATGCGCGCTTGTTGTTCTTTATAATAAATTGATTTTTGTTTTTCTTTTTCATCATATTTCATTTTAAAATAGATACTTGCAACACTAATTAATATGATTAATATAATACTAGTTAACATTAAAATTTTCTTTTTCAACATATATCACCAGCTCCTAAAATGTGGTGGGATTTTATACAGTTTACATGTTTATGATACTACATAACACGCTCTTACAAAGAAAAACTATAATTTTAATCTAGGTCAAGGAAAAGCAATTAAAAGTGTTGATATAAAGTTCATCTAAGATCATCGGAATATTGCGGTTATGAAGTGGTTAACAGATAAATTCAGTGGAAATTGTACTAAAAATTCAACTTTTCATTTTTATGTGTAAGTATGATTAACTTGAAAGCAAAATTAAAACGACCGCATAGTTTTAGCGGTCGTTCTTTTTAGACTCTAATTCCTTTTTTATCTCATCAGGTGATTTGGTTTGATGTGCTGGTTTTAATAACGTGCTTAAATTTTTACTTTTGATCAAACTTCCACCAAATTGATAATGATGTTCTGGAGACCCATATGCAACAAAATCAGCTTTTTTGTTTTCATTGATGTAACCTTCAATTACGGCATCGCCCATAGGTCCTGTCTTTAAACTTGTGAAATGTACAGATTTGATCGTGTTCGGTTCTTTAGTGTTATGCTTGAGATAGAGTGTAATACGCTCTTGTTGTTCTTTATAATAAATTGATTTTTGCTTTTCTTTTTCGTCATATTTCACTTTTAAATAAATGACTGTAGCAACTATACATATACATAAAATAACACCAATAATTATAAAAACATGTTTTTTGGTCATTAAAGCAACTCCTAAAATGTGGTGGAAAATGAAAAAGTTTTTATAGTTCTGTAATTATGAACATTATAGATTATAAATCATAGCACTAATATCGTCGCCTTCACTCACTCGATTGTTAAAATCACCAGTTACTGAGAATTGTGCAAGGAATAATTTCCTATCATGCTTTTATATCATTATTGCCTTACTAATATTAACAAAACCGATAGCTATTACATTAAATGCCTACCTCCCACACCTCAAACACCTTTTTATACAGGACGCACTGTAATTTCATTCACGTTAACGTGCTTTGGTTGTGTTAATGCATATAATACTGCTTCTGCAATATCTTGTGGCTCAAGTTTTTTACGATCTGTTGGATTGTATGTGGCAGTTATTGCTGTATCAACCATTCCTGGAGAAATGCTTGTTACTTTAACACCTGTCTTTGCCAACTCTTTTTCTAATCCTTGAGTAATAGTGTGAACTGCCGCTTTCGTCGCACTATAAATCGTACTGCTTTTCGTTACTTCAAAGCCAGAAATAGATGCAATGTTAATAAGATGGCCACTTGATTGTTCTAACATAGTTGGTAATGCAGCCTTTGCCGTGTATAAAGTGCCTTTGATATTAACATCAATCATACTATCCCATTCATCTACTTGATAATCAGTAATCTTAGACGACAACATTTGCCCCGCACTATTGATGACAATATCCAAACCACCGAATGTTTGTTGTGCCATTTTTATCAATTCATCGACTTCTTCTTTTTTCGTTACATCAGTTGGCACTACCTTCACACTATCTTGAGCTAATTGATTCGCCACATTTTGTAGTTTATCTTTATTTCTACCGGCTAAGACAACTTTCGCCCCTTCTTCATGTAGTAATGTTGCAATTGCTTCTCCAATACCACTACCTGCACCTGTAACTACTGCTATTTTATCTGTTAATACTGTCATAATGATCGACTCCTTTGATTCTTTTTATTTTTTTAGGGTACATCATAAGTACATATTACTATTTATACTTTTAAAAAGCGTATCACAATTCATATTCTGGTTATACTAACTCGATTTATTTACACTGATAAAGTACATTTTTAAGTTATTCAAAATATACAAATAATCGTTGTTCATATTTTTTATTTTTAAAAATGTTGAAAAATTGTCAATTCTTTATTGTAAAAGTCGAAAGTTAGTACTAAAGTTATAAGTATTAGTAAACAATGGCAAGGCTGTTAGAAATGGGGGAGTTATTGTGACATATCATGAGCGTGTGTTAGCACTGAGAGCAGAAAGTAAAAGAACTGCATTTGATTTTAGATTCGAGGATTTATTTAGCAAAGAAGAATGGCTAAGTATGTCGCTTGCAGAAAGACAAAAAGCCGAGAAAGCATTTCGACACGAAATCAAAAAATTAGATGATGTAAGAATGCCCTTCTCAAGTGCACATGATGCCCAAGTGAAACTGTATAATGTTGTGTATTCATACAATGGCATTAAACGTAATTTCAAACAAGTTGAAAATGAAGGATTCTAATATCATTTCGTTTATATATCGTGGACATGATACAGTTATATATAATCTTGTAGGTAATCATACTAAAATTCAATATAGACATGACTAAAGCCACATCCAATATAGGACGTGGCTTTTAGTATCGTTCCAGATTTGTGGGGAGTTAGGGTTTACTTAATTAAAGGGGTCTGCCCTCAATTGCTCACCAACGAGGGCAAGTTACATCAATCACACTTCAATTGCCGCCGACTAGGGGTAGTAATCATTGGCAATAAGAACTAGTTAGTGACTAACGATTTACGTTCCATAGCAAAGTGATACAAACGCTCAGCATCAATGTAAGGCATAGAATCAATAGTTAGGTAACCATCTTTGATGTCACCAATTAATCCTTGATTTACACCAGTGTTCACGTAAATATCATAGCTACTTACGTCTGAGAAAATAAGCGCTTCA
Source organism: Staphylococcus sp. FSL W8-0305 (assembly GCF_037966415.1). Taxonomy (NCBI): domain Bacteria; kingdom Bacillati; phylum Bacillota; class Bacilli; order Caryophanales; family Staphylococcaceae; genus Staphylococcus; species Staphylococcus sp. FSL W8-0305. The sequence goes on along the minus strand of NZ_CP150198.1, from coordinate 2,284,938 downwards.
ATCTCTTTTCTCATAATCATCACTCCAATGTTTATATATTATTTATATAAACTCTCTCGTCTCTCTCTATTTATTAACTTCTTACAAGTCTAATATTACATGAATTTCTAAATAAATAAAGGGGTTTGTGATGCATTTCACAAATTTATCACTATTTTGGAAAATTAAGAAATAGTTAATTATATAAAAGTTTAATAAGTCAGAAAATATGATAAAATGTAGATGTTCTTTAGACATTAAAAGCTTCTAACATGATACGGAATATGAGGTTCCTGTATCACATTAGAAGCTTTTTTGTTGTGGTGCTTATATTGATAATGGCATGAATGAACACACGCTGTCTTAGTTTCAGGAATCGGCTAGAATATTAAACTTCCGTTCTTTGAATATTTTTTAATTTCTTACTAATATCATCCAGTTCATTCTTCGCCTTTTTAACCCAATCTCCTTGAGCTACATTATCAAATTCACCTTTAAATTTTTTGAAATGACTACCTATATTTCACAGCTCACTTTAGATATCGAACTTGTTTCTTCAGAGTTACTTGTTATATTATCAGGTTTTATTTGATATTCAGTTTGACTCATACCTTGTATCCTCACTTGGAGTATATTGTACAGAATCCGTAAAATAGATGTTTTCTTCTTTATTTTCTACAAAGGTAAATTCTATATTTTTTGATCCTACTGATGATCCTTTTAAATCACCATCACCTTTCAATAATAGTTTCGGCGCTTGTTTGGTTGGAATATCATATCTTTTTCTTAACTGTTGGACATTATAATCATCATTATTCAATTGATATTTTGCCGAATAACTTGGTACATTAGGATTATATGAAATATCACCATCTTTATAATCATTAATATCTTTAAAGTTGCCATATTGTACAAAGAACTTAAGGTTTTCAATCTCTTTTTTTAACTTGTCATTCGGTAGTGGCTTCGTTGGTATGATTTTATTATGTTCCATTTTTACCGGATACCTTTTTTCATCATCCTTTGGTCTGCCGTTACTGTCATCTGTCATTTCACTTATAAAATAATACCCTTTTGTGGTTCTAGTATTGCGATTGATATAGAGCACCATTCCTCTCGTTTCCATATCCTTACCTTTTGGCTCGATTACCATTTCAGAATTAACTATCCAAGTACCTTTATCACCCTTTTTAAATTCTTGATCTCGAAAGCCTTCTTTATCGTAAAAACCATCGAGATTTTTGGTTGGATATAATTTTAATGTTTGATTAAATGTGTCTTTAATTTGGGCGTTTCGACCATTTGTTTTTGTCATAATGACATAACCTACAATCAATATAATGAGTAATACCAAGCATATACCGAGCGTTAATTTCTTTGATTGAATCATCATTTCTCCACCTTATATTTTTAATACTGACTCAATCTTTAATTTATACATCTAAAGAGAAAAATTTTTTAACACTTAATGGAATTTTCATTCCAAATTTCTATTAACTCTATTCAGTAGGTTTGAAATTAATACTATCAGAAAAATAGATGTTTTCTTTTTTATTTTCTACAAAAGTAAATTCTAACTCTTTAGACCCTACAGATGAGCCTTTTAAATCACCATCGCCTTTTAATAACATTTTCGGTGCTTGTTTCGTTGGTATGTCATATCTTTTTCTTAACTGTTGCACATTATAATCATCATTCCTCAATTGATATTTTTCGGAATAACTTGGCACATTAGGATTATATGAAATATCACCATTTTTATAATCATTAATATCTTTAAAATTGCCATATTGTACAAAAAATTTAAAGTTTTCAATTTCTTTTTTCAACTTGTCATCTTGTATTGGCTTCGTTGGGATAATTTGATTATGTTCCATTTTGACTGGATATTTTTTTCTTTTTCATACGTTTTTCCTTTTGTTTCACTTACAAAAAAATAACCTGTTGTCCTTTTTGTATTTCTATTCATATATAGAATCATTCCTCTTGATTTTAAACTTTCTCCCTTTAATTGAATATTCATTTCAGAGCTGATTATCCATGTACCTTTGTCTCCTTTGTCAAATTCTTGATCTCGAAAGCCTTCTTTATCGTAAAAATCATCGAGATTTTTGGTTGGATATAATTTTAATGTTTGATTAAATGTGTCTTTAATTTGGGCGCTTCGACTATTTATTTTTGTCATAATGACATAACCTACAATCAATATAATGAGTAATACCAAACATATACCGAGCGTTAATTTCTTTGAATGAATCATCATTTCTCCACCTTATATTTTTAATACTGACTCAGTTTTTAATATTTACAACTAAAGAAAAATTATTTTGAACACTTTATGGAATTTTCATTCCAAACTTCTATTAACCCTATTCAGTAGGTTTGAAATTAATACTATCCGTAAAATAGATGTTTTCTTCTTTGTTTTCTTCTTTGTTTTCTACAAAGGTAAACTCTAAATTTTTGTGTCCTATAGATGATCCTTTTAAATCACCATCACCTTTTATTAATAATTTAGGTGCTTTCTTAGTTGGTATATTATACCTCTTTCTAAGTTGCTTCACATTGTAGTCATTGTTACTCAATTGATATTCTGCTGAATAACTAGGTACATTTGGATTATATGAAATGTCACCATCTTTATAATCATTAATATCTTTAAAGTCACCGTATTGTACAAAAAATTTAAAGTTTTCGATTTCTTTTCTTAATTTATCATCAGCTATCTGTTTGGTTGGGATAATTCGATTATGTTCCATTTTCACTGGATATTTTGTATCTTTACTTTGTGCATACCCTTTACTATCTTCCCACAATTCTCTAACAATAAAATTACCTTTCGTTGTTCTAGTATTACGATTTATATAGAGCACCATACTTCTAGATTCCATTTTTTTATCCTTCAGCTCAACTACCATCTCAGAATCAACAATCCAAGTGCCTTTATCTCCTTTATCAAACTCTTCGTCACGAAATCCTTCCTTATCATAAAAGTCTTCAAGATTTTTAGTTGGATACAGGCTCAACGTTTTGTTGAAGTTTTCTTTAATTTGTTTATCTTTACTACTTTCTTCTTTTTTCATTCCGCAAGCCCCTATAAAAACAGATAGTATTATCAAGCATAGACACATTTTCAACCTTTTTGAATGAATCATCATTTCACATCCCCATTTTTATTTTTGATGCAAAGTTAAGTTCAAATTCCAATATTAATAATACTAGAGGAAATTTTATGATTAAATCCTCGTGGCTTTTAATTGTTAGTTGTATTTTTCACATATTAACATCACAAATTATTTAAAAAAGCGCAAATATCTTTATAATTTTTATTGGCCTAACCAACTAATTAATTAAGATAAATTGCGCTTATATTTAAAATAATAACACTGAAACTCAATGTCTTTACTTGTTAAAATTGATGTTTAAATACATCTTTACTAACATTCATTTTTCGGTTTACATTAATTTGTTATATAGCGATATATATCATCTCTGACAGCTTTATCGAGTGCTAAATCCATAGTTACTACGTTTGAACCATTCGGCATTTTATCTTGCTTCTCTGAACCTTCTATATATCCAGCAGTTCCTAAATAATAAAAATATATACCATCATCATCTTTTTTCTGTACAAAAATATACATTTTAATTCCTTTTGCTCTATGGGACAAAATTTTCTGAACTTCTTTTGATTTTAGCGTTCTATTAGATTTAGTAAACCATTTTAATTCATCTTGACTTAAAAATTCATCTTCATATTTTGTGCTATCACTTATATCCTCATGCTTATCATAAGTGATAAATATTGGCATTTCTTGGCTTCTTATCATGTATCCCATGATTACAGACGAACCATTTTTACTCCAATTAAATATTTTACTAAAATCTTCTCTTGAATATTTATTATATAAAATCAGTCCATTTTTACCTTTTTGGTATTTTTCATTGTTATACTTTGATAATTCAATAAGATCTTCTAAAAATATTTTAAATGTTTGATTACTTAGAGCATTAGTAAATGCATCGCTTAGTCTTATCATTCTTTCATTACATTCTATAATGGGACTTCCATAGATTTTTTCAATTCCTGCGTTGTAAAATGAAAAATCTAAAATTCTTAATGAAGTATCTATATCATCTTCTGTTATATCCTTAACTTCGTTCAACATTTTATTTTTTAATTCATCATATGTTAATTCATTTTTTAAAAGTTCTTCTAAAACTATACTATCGATTCTTTTCAATCCAGGTGCTATTTGTCTTGAAAAGAAAACCAGATTTTTAGATTCATTTTCCGTCAATAAAGCATCTATTTTTTTATACCTTACTAAAAATTCGTAATAATTACTAAATTTAGAAAATATAACGCTTGGATCTATTGAATGTTGTTGTATAAAATCCATTAGTAACGGCATGTGTCCCAATCTATTTTCAACTTCTTCATAAGCTTTTAATATTAATTTATTTTGATTCAATGATACTGCATCCAATGAATTGTAAATCTGTTTTTTAGCAACTTCTTCAAAATTAATTGTAGATACTCCATTAATCGAATCGTTATTCGTTAAAAACTTCTTATAATTATCTTTATTTTGCGATTGATCCCCAGAAAGCGCAATCGGAATTAAATAATTTGTCTTATAATTACCAATAAAATCAATTACTGTAACATACTCTTTATTTGAACTTTTTCTTAACCCTCTACCAAGTTGCTGAATGAATATAATACTAGACTCAGTTGGTCTCAGCATTACAACTTGATTGACTTCTGGAATATCAATACCTTCGTTAAATAGATCTACAGTTATAATATAGTTAATCTTACCTTCTCTTAATTTTTCTATTACAATTTGGCGATAATTAACACTATCGTCTCCTGTTAAAGCAACACTTTTAATCCCTTTTGAACTTAGTTTATCCGCTAAATCATAAGCTTCTTTTTTGCTACTTACAAAAATTAATCCTTGTAAAATTTCACCTGAATATCCATAGTAATCTGTCTTTTGAATAATATAATTAACTCTTTCATCAGAAGTTAAATATCTCAGTTTAGTTACATCATCTTCTTTAATACCTTGATGTACATAATCAGTCACACCAAAATAATGAAATGGACATAAAATATCACTTTCTAATGCTGCTTGTAACCTTATTTCATAAGCAATATTATAATCAAACATTTCAAATATACTTAATTCATCTGATCTTTCTGGTGTTGCAGTCATACCCAGCATAAACTTAGGTTTGAAGTAATTAAATACTCGTTGATAAGTAGATGCAGCAGAACGATGTGCTTCATCAAAAACAATATAATCAAATTCTTTTTCATCAAACTGCTTAAAATTATCATCTCTAGATAATGTTTGAATTGTTGCAAATAAATATTTGGCATCGACATCTCTATGTTTGCCTGTCAACAATCCAAAATCACTATCATTTTTTGTAGGTAATACTTTTTTAAATTCTTCCTTAGCTCTATTTAAAATTCCCTCATTATGAACAATAAATAAAAATTTATTAGGGTTTACTTCTCTAACATCTAATGCACATAAAATCGTTTTACCTGTACCAGTTGCAGATATTATTAACGCCTTATCTTTGGCTTTATCCCTAATAGCTTTTAATGACCTTAATGCTTCTGCTTGCATTAAATTCGGTACAATTTCCACTGATTTTTTCACCTTATCAGCTAGCAGCATTTGAGTTTGTTCAACCTCCGCCAATTTTTCTAAGGAGCGGTACTCAAATGATTCTTTATATGAATTAATCCATTGCTGAGTCAGTTGGGTACTGTTTTGCCATAACAAGTCAAATTCATTTTTTACACTATCAACCAAATCCCCATTTTTCATAGTAGACAGTAAAACATTATGCTCATAATTAACCTTTAACGCATTCGATGTTAAATTAGAGCTTCCTATTACCATAGAACTATAATCCTTATGTTCAAAAATATATCCTTTGGCATGGAATCCAGCAATATCGGTTAATCTTACCTCTACATTTTTTAATTTAAGTAATTCTCCATACATTTTAGGACTATTAAACCCTAAGTAATTAGATGTTAATATTTTCCCTTTAACACCCTTATTGCTTAAATCTAATAGTTGAGCCTTTAAGCTGGCTAAACCGCTTTCTGTTATAAAAGCCACAGAAAAATAGAACGTTTCACATTTTTGAAGTTCATCTATAATTGTTGAAAGAACTTTTTCATTTTTATTATTTACTAAAAGCTTCGGTGTATAATTCCCTTTATGAGAAATATGTTTGTCTATAAACCCTTTATGTAAAGATTGATTGAAATCATTTAGTAATCTACTCATATTATCCCTCAGTCATAATTTTATTAACGGCTGGTATATCCGCTGGGGCCCAATTTAATTTATCAAGTTCGTTTATTGACAACCATTCAATACTCTTATGTTCAGTTAGAGTTGGTAACTCTTTGTTTAAAGTACATTTGTATGTTGTTAACCTAACAATTCCAAAATCATATTCATGTTCTGTAGTTATAACTTTGTCTCCAACAATTAGATCACATTTCATTTCTTCTCTAATTTCTCTAATCAAAGCGTCTTTTTCAGTTTCATTCTTTTCAACCTTACCGCCAGGAAATTCCCACATTAAAGGCAGACTCATTTTTTCACTTCTCTGTGCACAAAGAATTTTGTTATCAGAAAAAATAATAGCTCCTACTACATTGATTACTTTTTTCATAAGACTCACCCTTCAATTTAAAATCATCTTAATTGTTATTCTATCAAAAATTACAAAACTATATATAAATCAATATTAAAAATTAATATTTTACATTCACATGAACGCTCTACTCCATGCATTTTCATACACATCTATTATATAATACTTGTGAAAAGTATTGTCTTGGGGCTGTGTTTTTTTACTTTTGGGGCGTATTTCTTTATAATTCATTACATAAATGTAAGGGCTTTAGTTTTCATGTTTTATTAAGTCTAACTGAGATTTTGAAAGGATGTTTAGCAACAATGGATAAAGAGTTATGGATAAAAAGAGCTAATGATAGTTTAGTTAAACATTTTTATGAGCAACAATCTGACATTGAACAGCGAGAAGGTTTTGAAAGTAAATTAACGTTTGGTACTGCGGGTATACGCGGAAAATTCGGTCTTGGTGAAGGTCGACTTAATAAGTTTACTATTGAAAAATTGGCATTAGGTTTAGCGCGTTATTTAAATGCCCAAACAAACAATCCAACAATAGTCATTCATTATGATATTAGACATCTTTCAACTGAATTCGCCCAAATCATTGCTAATGTATTAGCAAACCATCAAATAATAGTTTATTTACCTGATACATATAAAACGACACCGGAATTATCGTTCGCGGTGCGCAATCTTAATACTACTGCTGGCATTATGATTACAGCAAGTCATAATCCGAAAGACTATAACGGCATTAAAGTATATAGTTCTGATGGCGCGCAACTATCGACCGATGCATCTGAGCTTGTAAGTCGTTATATCGAAGAAGTTGGCGATCCATTACAGATTGATATACCTATTTCAAAACAAAATACATCTTATATCAAGCCTTTCCCGAAATCTGTAACTGATGACTATATGAAACACATTCAAAATATGATTGGCTATATTCCTAAATCTGATTTACAAGTTGTGTTCACTAGTTTGCATGGTACAAGTGTTCCGATTGTACCTGAGTTATTAAAATCTTTGAATTTCAATCAATTCAATCTTGTAGAAGCACAATGTAAACCTGATCCGAATTTTAGCTCAGTTCAAAGTGCTAATCCTGAAGATCATCGCGCTTTTGATCAAGCAGTCGAACTTGCAAATAAAAGTCATGCAGACTTATTAATATCAACTGACCCTGATGCGGATCGTCTTGGTATTGCTGAACGTGATGCACACGGTCATATCACATATTTTAATGGCAACCAAATTGGTGCGCTGTTACTTAATTATCGTATTCAACAAACGTCTCAATTACGTCACCGCTTAATGATTCAATCTATTGTAAGTAGTGAGTTAACAAAGTCATTAGCACGCTATAATAATGTTGAATACAAAGAGGTGCTGACGGGCTTTAAATTTATTGCTCAGGAAATAAGACAACTGGACGATCATCAAAATATGATTTTCGCATTTGAAGAGAGTTACGGTTTTCTATCAGAGCCTTTTGTACGTGATAAAGATGCCGTACAAATTGTGCCACTCATTATAAAATACGCTTCTGAGTTAAAATTATATGGCAAAACATTGAAAGATGAATTAGAACAGATTTATCAAACTGTTGGTAGACATGAGGATACATTATTCTCGCATACGCTAGAAGGTTTAGAAGGTAAGAAAAAAATTGAATCAATTATGACACATTTCCGTTCAAATCCACCGCAAGAGATTCAAGGACTGAAAGTGAAAGCAATTGAAGATTATTTAACTAGCGAGGTTTATCAGTTGGATAAAGATACAACGTCGCAGATTGATTCTCCTAAGTCAAATGTTATTCGTGTCTTATTTGACGAAGGATTTATCGCTTTACGTCCTTCTGGTACTGAACCTAAAATTAAATTATATGTGTCGTTAAAATGTCCGGATTTTGATGATGTAGCTCAAAAAATTAATGCGATGATTTTTAGCTAATTAAAAATTTTAAACATCGAAATATTACATTTCATTTTATACTTATCAGCCCTTTTGAAACTAGAATCCTTATGTTTTCGCGTTTTGAAGGGGCTAATTTGTAATAATTTTTCAAAAGTATATTAGAAAATTAATTTTCATGTATTTTTCATATTAAGCGGTAATAATATAATAATTAATACCGCGACCTATTTAATTGTTTTCGCGATGAAAAAGGTTTAGAATTACAAAAATAACTATTTTAAATTTAGTTACAAATATATTTTAGAAAGGATGTGAAATAATGAAAGGCTCTAAACAAATACTTTTGATTATGGGCATTATATCTCTTATTGTTTTATTTATTTTTACACTATTCATCATGGCACAATATGCAAAACATTATGAACAAAAATCCGACAGTTCCAACGCACATACTTTAAATTCATCATCAGCCATAATTGAGCAACATACTATGTCGAATTTAGCGTCTCTAGATTTATACGCTCCTGTTCGTAACATTACTTCTAGTCGTGATATTCATCCCATTTATTTCATGACAAAAGATTAAAACTTCCTTTTTCATAACCCCATTCATTCAACTAATAAATTAAAAATTGATAAAAACGTACTGTTTTTTAGAAACATACATATATAAGAAACGCATCAATCACTAAAAGACAGTACATTATATTCTATCGGGAAGGTGCAACAATGACCGTCAACATCGTATTTTCTATCGTGTTCTGTATCAGTATGGTTATATTAGGCATTTATGTCGCAATAACTAAAGATTTCACACTAATCTCTTTTATAAATCAAACGACCATTGCAGATAAACACAAGACCCAAATTGCATATATATTTGCGCTATGTATCAGTTTGAGTGCAGTATTTTTAATGTCTGCAATTCTATGCTTCGAATATGATTTTATTGCATTGTCATTCTTATTTTTAACGATAGCATTATTACTTATCGCATTATTCTACGTTTGCTTTTATAAAATTACAAAATATCCATAAATGTTTGTGATAGTGTGTTGGTTAGATTTAATGGTGCGCTTTCAGCAAGCAATTGTTTGCGAAAAAAATACAACCTTGTACGAATACAAAGTTGCATTAATATAGAATCATTTATGCTTTTTAATGTTATAAACCTAATTCTTTAATAAATCGTGTTAATTCTTCTCGCATACTGTCATCTTTCAATGCATATTCTATGGTAGTTTTAACGAAGCCTAATTTTTCTCCAACGTCATAACGTTCGCCTTCGAAGTCATATGCATACACTTGGTTATCATTATTCATACGCTCAATCGCATCTGTTAACTGAATTTCGTTACCTGCGCCTTCTTTTTGCGTTTTTAAATAATCGAAAATTTCAGGCGTTAATACATATCGCCCCATAATAGCTAGGTTTGATGGTGCCGTACCTTGTGCTGGCTTTTCAACAAACTTTTTCACTTCATACTGACGTCCATTTTTAGTTAATGGATCAATAATTCCATAACGATGAGTATCTGCTTCCGGAACTTCTTGAACACCTATAACTGAGTGCCCCGTTTCTTCATAAACGTCAATCAACTGTTTCACTGCTGGCACTTCAGATTCAACAATATCGTCACCTAATAATACCGCAAATGGTTCATTGCCGATAAATTGACGCGCAGAACTAATCGCATGCCCTAAACCTTTTTGTTCTTTCTGCCTTACATAAAAAATATTCGCAAGTTCCGTTGAATACTGAACTTTTTCTAGTAATTCAGATTTACCTTTTTCTTTTAACACCATTTCTAATTCTTTTTGACTATCAAAATGATCTTCAATCGCGCGTTTGTGGCGACCTGTCACTATAATAATATCTTCAATTCCAGCTCTTGCAGCTTCTTCAACGATATATTGTATTGTCGGTTTATCTAAGATAGGAAGCATTTCCTTTGGCATCGCTTTAGTTGCTGGTAAAAATCTAGTCCCTAAACCAGCAGCGGGAATGATTGCCTTTTTTATTTTTTTCAAAGTTAATGTGCTCCTTTTCCTAAGTATTAAATCTATGTATCAACGTCATTTTAACACTAATTAGAACGCCTTCATAGTGTCATTGAGTATGTAATTATTTCTTGGGAAATTTGATTTAATTTTAAAAAACAGGCTTACTTCATATAATTTATGAAATAAACCTGTCAATTTTAGATTGATTATGCTTTGTGATTCTTTTTATTTCTGCGTAATAACGCTAAACCTAGAATGCTGAATAATCCGCCGAACAACATACCTTTGTTTGTTGATTCTTCTCCACCTGTTTCAGGTAGTTCAGATTTCTTAGATTGTTTTTGTTTAGTTGGTGCCACTGCTTTAACCTTTTCATTAATTTCAATAACAGGTGTTACTACTTTACCTTGTTCCGCTGGTTTAGAAGGCTTTTTAGGTTCTTCTTTAGCAGGTGGTACTGGTTTACCAGGTTCAGCTGGTACCTCTGGTGTTGGTGGTGTTGGCTTACCTGGCTCACTTGGCACTTCTGGCGTTGGCGGTGTTGGTGTGCCTGGCTCACTTGGTACCTCTGGTGTCGGTGGTGTTGGCGGCGTTGTATCTTCTTCAATCGTTTGTTGACCTTCGTTTTGACCGCTTACTTTTGGAAGTGTATCTTCTTCAAAATCAACACTGTTGTGTCCACCGAATTGATAATTAGGTTTATCTTTGTTTGTATCTTCTTCAATAATTTCATTATGCTTATTGAATCCATGAATTTGTGGCACACTGTCGAAGTCGATATCAATGATGTTACCACCTTGTTCATACTTAGGTTTGTCTTCTTCTGTGTCTTCCTCGAATGACTGATTACCGCTATTTTGGCCACCTTCGTAACCTAATTCACTCTTAATATCAACATGGCTATTTTCTTCGATTTCTTCAATCACGCCATAATTACCGTGACCATTTTCAGTTCCTAAACCAGAATGAGAAATATGATGATTGTTTTCAGTGATTTCCTCGACTGGCCCTTGTGCTTGACCATGTTCTTCAGGTAGTTCATCTACTAGTTCAATCAGATTACTTTCAGTTGTATATTCTTTCGTATCTTCAACTGTTGTATGGTCGCTCACTGCGCCAGTTACAATACCTTTTGTAGACTCTTCGTCAAATTCAACTAAGTTAGATTCAGTAGTAACCTGACCGCCACCTGGGTTTGTATCTTCTTCATATTCAACAACATCAGCGTGATGTTTTGAATTTTCATGTGTCGATTCTTCAAAGTCTACATGAATAGAATCTTCTTCAGTTTCTACAATACCTTCAGCATGACCTTCTGCACCTTCAACAGCTGTATGATATTCAAAATCAATTGGCTTAGAATCGTTACTTTCTTCGATTGTACCAGTCAATTCATGCTTCTCCACTGGCGGCTCTGATTTAATGTCTAATTCAATTGGTTCACTCTTATCAATGATAGGATCATTTGGTTTATCTTTACCATCGCCTTGAGCATTATTAGAGTAAAATGCAACGCCGTTGTTCCAAGTTAATTGAACTGGATAATACGAGTAATAAGGATAGTATGGGTAATTTTTATGATAACCTGAAAGATGTGTTCGGAAATTTAGATCCTTAGCATTTTGATCATATTCACCTTCATATTTAATTACATAGTCATTCGAATTATCTAAATCGCTAAGGTTCAATGTGTACCCACCATTACTTGTGTAAGATAGATTTACTTTCTCAGTCACATCTTCAAATTTATTGACATCATCAAGCTTTGCATAAACACTTTCAGCTAATTCATCCGAACCAATGTGTTTATATACTTTGACTGTTGGCTTATTAGCATTTTGTTTATATCCAGATGTTACTTGACCAGTTACTGTGACAGAGCTTAACGACTGGTTGTTAGGTTTCACATACGCAAAATGGCTAAATTTCCCATCTGCTTTATTTAAAGTATCAATTCGCCCATTAACAGTAACACCCATTCTATCTTTAACACCGTCTAAATATTTGATATCGAACTCTTTTTCAATCGTTTTATCACCTAGTGTTACTTCGACTTTTTGTTTTCCTTGCTTTGTCACTGTTGTAGGGTCAATAAATAGATTTAAAGATAATTCAGCAGTTAAATCTTTTTTGTTATCTATATAATCAGTAAATGTATAACGAATTTTACGTTCAGCTATAACTTCACCTATTGCCATAACTTTATCTTCTGTTGAATTTTTTATCTCTGGAACTTTACGCAGTGTTGATATACCATGTGTTTCAACATTATCACTTAATGTGAAATCAAAATAATCTCCTGCCTTAATTCCTTCTCCAAATTTCCATTTGTATTTTAAAGTTACTCTTTGAGCATTATGCGGATTAACAATATTCGAATCTTTATTATGTCCTTCTAAAGAGCTTTCAGTAACTTTCACTTTACTTGTTACATCTGTACCTGTCGCTTTAGCTTCTCCCACTACTTCTTTCTCTGCCACTTCTGCAACGTCAGCCGATCTTTTCATTCTTGGTTTAATTTCTGAGACGTTACTTGGTTGAGCTGTGTCAACTTGAGTTCCTGTAGTTTTCTTATCAGCAACTTTTTCCGATGGTAAATCTTCTTGTAATTTCATTTCGGTTTCTACTTTTGGTGCTTGCACAGTTGTTGGTGCTTCTTCTGTTGTTACTTGTGTTGATTGTGATGGTTGCTCAGTTGATGTCGCGCTGTATGATTGTGTTTCATCTATTGTATTAACGTTATTTGTAGTTGTTTGTGTTTCGCTTGCTTTACTTTCAGTAGCTGAACTCCCACTTTCCTCTACTGTAGTATTGTTTTGTTCCGATGCTGCAGCTTCTTTTTCTTGTCCCATTCCAACAACGATCATTGTTCCTAAGAATACTGAGGCCGCTCCCAATTTGTGTTTTCTTATGCCGTATCTAAGATTGCTTTTCACTATAATATTCTCCCTTAAATGTAAAATTCATTTATTTTTTAACTCAATAAATGCAATTCTATATTGTTCGGTTTTTAAAAGCAATAAAAAAAACCGAGTTAATAAAAAGTTAAGATTGTTGTTAACTTTATGTATAATGGGTTTTTTATTATTTGGAACACACATATATATTGCATACAAAACTCTTGAATACCTTGATATAACGAGCTTGTATTTTTTATACTTACTTTTTAAATTAAATTCAAATTCATCTAATTTAAAACAATATACTAAAGCATACATAATAATCGCCTGTACAATGCATCATTAACAAGTCACTGAAACGCCTTTCATTGTATTAATAACGTCACTATAATTTTTATATCGTTCGGTTTTTATTTGATTTTAATGATTATTTATACAGAAACAGCCGTATTTCAAGACGACATTTTAAATTTAACTAAATTTGCATCTAGTTAATAATTGCATTTATCAAATTTGTCTTATTGATCCAATCTAATTTGTACTTACAAACTAGTTTTAAATTCTAACTTTATCTCTCAGTTCGTTATCAATCATCAGACATAAACAGATGAAGCAATCAGAAAACACTCTAATTTTCTATGTAGAAATTTGATTTAATCTAAAAAAAACAGGCTTACTTCATATAAATTATGAAATAAACCTGTCAATTTTGGATTGATTATGCTTTGTGATTCTTTTTATTTCTGCGTAATAATGCTAAACCTAGAATGCTGAATAATCCGCCGAACAACATACCTTTGTTTGTTGATTCTTCTCCACCTGTTTCAGGTAGTTCAGATTTCTTAGATTGTTTTTGTTTAGTTGGTGCCACTGCTTTAACCTTTTCATTGATTTCAATAACAGGTGTTACTACCTTACCTTGTTCCACTGGCTTAGAAGGTTTTTTAGGTTCATCTTTTGCGGGTGGTACTGGTTTACCAGGTTCAGCTGGTACCTCTGGTGTTGGTGGTACTGGTGTGCCTGGCTCACTTGGTACTTCTGGCGTCGGTGGCGTTGGTGTTTCTGGCTCACTCGGTACTTCCGGTGTCGGTGGCGTTGGTGTTTCTGGCTCACTCGGTACTTCCGGTGTCGGTGGCGTTGGTGTTTCCGGCTCACTTGGTACTTCTGGTGTCGGTGGTGTTGGCGTTTCCGGCTCACTTGGTACTTCTGGTGTCGGTGGCGTTGGTGTTTCCGGCTCACTCGGTACTTCTGGTGTTGGCGGCGTTGTATCTTCTTCAATCGTTTGTTGACCTTCATTTTGACCACTTACTTTTGGAAGTGTATCTTCTTCAAAATCAACACTGTTGTGTCCACCGAATTGATAATTAGGTTTATCTTTGTTTGTATCTTCTTCAATAATTTCATTATGCTTATTGAATCCATGAATTTGTGGCACACTGTCGAAGTCGATATCAATGATGTTACCACCTTGTTCATACTTAGGTTTGTCTTTCTCTGTATCTTCTTCGAATGACTGGTTACCATTATTTTGACCTTGGATTTGAGGTACACTGTCGAAATCGATATCTACGATATTACCACCTTGTTCATATTTCGGTTTGTCTTCTTCTGTGTCTTCCTCGAATGACTGGTTACCGCTATTTTGGCCACCTTCATAACCTAATTCACTCTTAATATCAACGTGGCTATTTTCTTCGATTTCTTCAATCACGCCATAATTACCGTGACCATTTTCAGTTCCTAAACCAGAATGAGAAATATGATGATTGTTTTCAGTAATTTCCTCGATTGGTCCTTGTGCTTGACCATGTTCTTCAGGTAGTTCATCTACTAGTTCAATCAGATTACTTTCAGTTGTATATTCTTTCGTATCTTCAACTGTTGTATGGTCGCTCACTACGCCAGTTACAATACCTTTTGTAGACTCTTCGTCAAATTCAACTAAGTTAGACTCAGTTGTTACTTGGCCACCACCTGGGTTTGTATCTTCTTCATATTCAACAACATCAGCGTGATGTTTTGAATTTTCATGTGTAGATTCTTCAAAGTCAATTGGATTTGATTCCTCAGAGGACTCAGTGTATCTTCCAACGTGACCCGCTTCGCTATCCACAGCAGTATGGTAATCGATATCAATAGCTGATGAATCCGTTTCTTCTATTGTTTCAATGTATCCATCAACATAACCACCTTCACCATCTATAGCTGTGTGGTAATCAATGTCAAGCGGTGTATTGTCTTGATTTTCTTCTGTTTCAATAATTTGCTTCGCATCGTATTGTCCGCTGATTGAACCATTACCACTATCTTCAGAGAACTCAAAGTTATTGGAGTCTACGATTGGACCATATTTTCCATCACCATTAGCTTTATTACTATATAAAACTAATCCATTATCCCATGTTAATGTATAGCCATTGTTATAATAATAATATGTTTTATAGCGATTTTCAGGGTATCCAGTTAATTGAGTTCTAAAGTTCACTTCACTCGTACCATTTAAGTAATCTCCGGTGTAATGAATTACATATGTTTTATCTAATTTGTCAAAATTTAATGAGTAGCTACCATTGTTTTGTACTTTCAATTTATCACCCATTTGATTCGTTACATCTTTCAATTGTGTGCTGTCCACTGTATTTGCATAAACACTTTGTGGTAGCCCATTTTCAACTCCAACATACTCATATATTTTAACATTTGGTTGTGTTCCATTCTCATTACTTCCTTGTGTCAACATACCCGTTACAGTAACACTATCTGAATTGTTTCCATTTATAGGCTTAATATATGCTACGTGTGTAAATTTATTTTTTTCTTTGTCAAACGTTTCAATCGAACCATTTACATTTGTATATTGATTTTTAACACCATCTTTATATGTTATTTGCATAGTTCCTGATGTTTCTTTGCCATTTAATTTTGAAGTTATTGTTTGTTGTCCATTGCTTTGTACAGTTTTAGGATCTATGAATAAGTTTATTTCTAAATTAGCTGTAACATTTACTTTATCTTTGATGTAATCAGTAAATGTATATCTAATTCGGCCATTATCTAATACCTGACCTTTAGCCATAACTAATGATCCATTTTTAATATCTGGAACTTTTCTTGTAGTTGCTACACCATGTGTATTTACATTATTTGATAATGTAAAATCAAAATAATCGCCTGTTTTCAACCCATCTTGAAATTTCAGTTTATACTTTAATACTACACGTTGCCCTTCATGAGGCTGAACATTATTTCCTTTTGGCGCTTCAATTTTACTTTCATCTTCCACTGTAACTTTACTTGTCACATCTGTACCCGTTTCCACTTTCGCGTCACTAGCTTCCTTAGCTTCCGCTACATCTGTTGATCTTGTCACACGTGGCTTACTTTCTAATGCCGTTCTTGGCTGTGCCACTTCAACTTGTGTTTCTGCTACTTGATTTTGTGTAGCCTTTTTAGGTGTTAAATCTACTTGTCTTTGATCTCCGCTATTGTCTTGAGATTGTGTCGTTTCCTTAACTTGAGGGTTCGCTTCTTCCTTAACTACCTCTTCTTTAACTGTTTCTACATTTGCTGGTTGTGCAGTTTGTGGCGCTTGTACTGCTTTTGGTGCTTCTTCAGTTGTTACTTGTGTTGCGTTTGACGGTTGTTCTGTTGCTGTTGCGCTGTATGATTGTGTTTCATCTATAGTATTAACGTTAGTTGTAGTTGTTTGTGTTTCGCTTACTTTATTATCAGTAGCTGAATTCCCATTTTCTTCTACTGTAGTTGTCTTTTGTTCTGATGCTGCAGCTTCTTTATCTTGTCCCATCCCAACAACGATCATTGTTCCTAAGAATACTGATGCTGCTCCCAATTTATGTTTTCTAATGCCGTACCTAAGATTGTTTTTCACTATAATATCTCCCTTTAAATGCAAAATTCATTAATTTTTTTAAACTTAATAAATGCAAGTCTATATTGTTCGGTTTTTAAAAGCAATACAAAAAAGCGAGTTAATGAAAAGTTAAGATTGTCATTAATTTTATGTTAATTGATAATTTTATTATTTGAAATATACTTATAAATTGTATCCAAGTCGTCAGAAACCCTTGTCACACAAGGCTTGTATTTTTTATACTTATTTTTTAAATTAAATTCATCATTATCTAATTTAAAACAACATACTAAACGTTTCATAATTATCGCCTGTACAATACGCACAAAAACATGTCTTGAAACGCCTTTCATTACACTAAAACAACCAATATATTTTTATATCGTTCGGATTCTGAGTATTTCAGACGATTTTCTGCATAAAAATAAACGTGTTTCGAGGCAATATATTGTAATTACCTAAAAACACGTTTACTTAATATTTAGTTAAACAAATAAGCTGATGAATAAAATGAAGATGATACCTGAAACGGAAATAATCGTTTCTAATAATGACCATGTTAGGAATGTTTCTTTTACAGTTAAACCAAAATATTCTTTAAACATCCAGAATCCTGCGTCATTAACATGAGACAAAATCACACTACCTGCACCAATCGCTAGTACAACTAATGCAACATTTACATCTGATGATTGTAATAATGGTAAGACAATACCTGTAGTTGAAATCGCAGCTACTGTAGCCGAACCTAATGCGATACGTAGCACAGCTGCAACAATCCAAGCTAGTAAAATCGGAGACATCTCTGTACCTTCAAACATTTTAGCAATTGTATTTCCGACACCACCGTCAATTAATACTTGTTTAAATGTACCGCCACCGCCAATAATCAATAACATCATTCCGATTGGATAAATCGCATTCGTCACTGATTCCATAATATGATTCATCTTACGTTTTCTCATTAATCCCATCGTAACGATTGCAAATAATACTGCTATTAGCATGGCTGTCCCTGCTGTTCCGATCATATAAATGATAGATTCAAATAGATTTGTAGGTTTGTCGTGCCCGGTTACAAGTTGCGTTATCGTAGACACTAACATTAATATGACTGGTAATGTTGCTGTTAATAAACTCATACCAAATCCTGGCATCTCTTGATCCGTAAATTCTTTTTGTGCACCTAACGCTGAAATATCGCCTTCTCGTGTATACGCAGACGGAATCATTTTTTGTGCAACTTTGTTAAATATAGGTCCTGCAATGAGTGTAACTGGAATGGCAATAATCATACCGTATAGTAATACATCTCCTACATTCGCCTTTAATTCTTTTGCGATGACTACCGGTCCTGGATGTGGTGGTAAAAAGCCATGTGTCACTGATAAAGCTGTTACCATAGGTAATCCTAGTTTTAACACTGAAACATTTGCGCGTTTTGCTACTGTAAATACTAATGGAATCAGTAAGACTAAACCTACTTCAAAGAACAATGCAATCCCGACGATAAATGCTGCAACAAGCATTGCCCATTGTACATGTTTTTGACCAAATTTTTGAATCAACGTGTCTGCAATTCGAGTTGCACCACCACCATCAGCAAGTAATTTCCCAAGTATGGCACCTAAACCGAATATCAGTGCAATGTGGCCGAGCGTACTGCCCATCCCTTTCTCAATCGTCTCCATAATTTTAGTCAATGGTATACCTAGCATTAACGCTGTAATCATCGATGTGATAATTAATGAAATAAATGTATTTAATTTAAACCCAATGATTAATACTAATAAAATAATTATACCTAAAACAACACTGATTAACGGCCATATTTCGTTAAACATGACATTCCCCTCTTTCTCTTTTCAATAGAATGTAACACCGTCGTCGCGCACGTATTCCACATAATATATAGTAGTCATGGCACAACAACTTTATCTAAGATGCTTGAGTGACGTATTTATTGTGTTTTATTTTCAGCCATATGTTTGCGTTGAAAATCTGCAATTTGTTCATAATTCTCTGTTAAAGAACGACTTAAATTGATAAAAATGGATACGAGCTCTTGATAAACAGCGACATTTTCTTCAATCGGCGTATGATTGTTTGTGGCACCGACCATCGATGAAACGATTGAAAAATCTTCAATGTCACCTACAGCTTTAAGCCCGAGTACGCAGGCACCTAAGCATGAACTTTCATAACTTTCAGGAACCACTAACTCTGTGTCAAATATATCTGACATCATTTGACGCCATACTTCACTTTTCGCAAAACCACCTGTTGCTTTTATCATCTTAGGTGTTTCATTCATTACTTCAATAAGCGCAAGATAGACGGTATACAAATTGTAAAGAACACCTTCTAATGCAGCGCGAATCATATGTTCTTTTTTATGAGATAAAGTTAAACCGAAGAATGAACCTCTTGCATTTGCGTTCCAAAGCGGTGCACGTTCTCCAGCTAAATAGGGATGGAATATTAAACCATCTGCACCTGGTTTAACACGCTTTGCAATTTGAGTTAAAACATCATAAGGATCAACACCGAGACGTTTCGCAGTTTCGACTTCGCTTGCTAACAACTCATCGCGCAACCATCTCAATACGACACCACCATTATTTACAGGGCCTCCAATGACGTAGTGGTCCTCTGTTAAGACATAACAAAATATTCTACCTTTGTAATCAGTACGTGGTTTATCTATCACAGTACGAATCGCCCCAGATGTACCGATTGTGACAGCAACTTCTCCTTTACCAACACTATTGACACCCAAATTAGAAAGGACCCCATCACTCGCACCAATAACAAACGGTGTATCTTCATTAAGCCCCATTAATGTTGCATAACGTTCTTTCATACCTTTCATCACATACGTTGTTGGCACTAATTCCGGCAACATTTCCTCGGAAATACCAAGCAATTCTAATGCCCCAACATCCCAATCTAATGTTTCTAAATTAAACATCCCTGTTGCGGAAGCCATTGAATAATCAATGATATATCTATCAAATAAATGATAGAAAATGTATGTTTTAATATCTGCAAACTTAGCAGTTCGTTGAAATACATCTTGCCATTCATGTTTCATCCAAAAAATCTTCGCTAATGGCGACATAGGATGAATAGGCGTACCTGTTCGCTGATAAATCGCATTGCCATCATGCACTTCATTTATTACTGTTGCATATTTTGCAGCGCGGTTATCTGCCCAAGTAATATTATTTGTTAATCTTTGATGTTGCTGATCCATCGCAATCAAGCTATGCATTTGCGCACTAAATGACACAAATTTAATATCATCTTGATTAACTTTCGATTCCCTCATTATGTATTTAATTGTCATTAATACCGCATCAAATAATTCATCTGGGTTTTCTTCTGAGACATCAACGTTTGGTGTGTGTAAATCATAGCCGATTTGATGTTTCATGATGAAAGTTCCATTTTCATCATATAAGACTGACTTGGTACTCGTCGTTCCAATGTCGACACCAATCATATATTTCATGACAAATCCTTCTTTCTTTTCATTTTAATTCAACCAAAATCCTTCAATATCTTTACCAACATCGTCGAAATTTAAATGAAACGCTTCTTTCAAAATTTGACTGTCGTATTGTTCCACTGCATCAATAAACACTTGATGATTATGATGTATGCGTTCAAAATCTTGCGGGTTTTGTTGCATACGTTGTCGCATGGATGTTAAAACGAGCGCCATCATTACTGGTTTTAAATGACTCCAAAATGAGTTTAAATATTGATGATTAGATGCTTTGATTAATGTTTCATGAAATTCAAAGTCATGCTTCGTAAATGATTCTGCATCCTCAAATTTTACTGCCACTTTCATCATTTCAAGTTGTTTCTTCATTTCTTTTACGATAGGTAGTCGCTCTTGATTTTTAACTCTTGAAAATGCAAATGACTCTAACATCAGTCGCAAATCGTACATTTCTTTCTTTTCTTGTTCCCCAAACGGCAACACATGTGCACCCATTCTTTCTAATTGGATGAGTTGATTTTGTTGCAATAATTTAAATGCATCTCGAATTGGCGAACGACTCACATTAAATTGCTTTGCCATTTGATTTTCAGTGAGTAACGTACCTTCAGCTATGTGACCATTCACAATGCCTAAGCGTAATTCTGCTGCGATACCTTCTCCAGTTGTCATACCTTCCAACCATTTCTCTGGATATCCATACATCATCAAAGCCACTCCTTCATTACACGACATACTTGTATACAAGTATGTTAATATAGTTCTTAAGTGTTTGCAAGCGCTTTCTTTACGCGTAATAAAATAGTGACCACCCCTCTTCAATGTAAATTTAAAGGGAATGGTCACTATCACACGAATGATTTAATTGTTATGTTGTATGTGGGATGTGTCTAATTATTCTGTACCCATATGTGTTTTAGGTACTTCAATGCAATAATGCGTTTCATGACAGTTTGGACATTCGAATCGACGTGTTGTCGCAGTATGTTTCGCTTTGATAACTGCCCACAAAGACGGTGAGAATATATGCTGGCAGTTAGGGCATAAATAGGCAACTTTGCGTTGATAGTAGATAGTAATACCAATGCCATAACCGATCATAAATGGTAAAGCAATTAAGAACGGCCATTTGTTTTTCATCAAGATTGAACTCAAAATGCTAGAATATTGAATTATTCCTATAATACCAGCACTAATCCAAATGTTACGACGAATACTTTTCATTTCAGCTGATTTACTCATGACATGCTCTATGTCTTTTAAATGTGTGATTGGAGACGTCGACGCTTCATTTACGTAATATTGAACATTTTTAATTTTGTCTAATACCGCTTGTTGCTGTTTGACTTGTTGATTAATTTCTTGTTGTTTCATAGTTAGTAAGGTATTGAGTGTCTTCAAAGTACCTTCACCTTTTAGCAACATATCTATATCGCTTAACGCACAACCTAAATCTTTAAGTAATAAGATTAACTCTAATGTTTGTCGCTGTTGTTCTGTATACACACGACGCTTTCCTTCTGTAAATCCTTGTGGTTTCAAAATACCTTTGCGATCATAATATTGAATCGTTCGTGTTGTCACATTGCATAATTTTGCGAGTTCTCCAGTCGAATAGTTAGACATAGATTCCACCTCCTACAATCACCATAGTTGATGACCCGACGTCACGAGCAAGTATAATTTCCACATTTTTAAGAAATTTATTATACTAGGCGTCTTATTTTTGTGATTTCATACCATGTTGATTTACAAAATCACTCAAATTAAGCAACACACCTACTAAACGTCTACTCTGTTATTTCAGAATGAATTTGTTGTAATTTATTTTCAACTTCAGTAATCTCTGTCGCACATTCTTTCAATAAATCTCGATACTTTTCCGTCTCTGCCTTGTTTTTATAACGTATTTTATGTTCTAAACTTGCCCACATATCCATACCTATTGTTCTAATTTGAATTTCAACAGGCAATACCTCAACGCGTTCTGCTAAAAAGACTGGAATGGATACAACGATATGTAAACTGCGGTAACCATTTTCTTTAGGGTGCTGAATATAATCTTTACGTTTTATCAATTGTACGTCTTCTTGTTTAAGCAACATCTCTTCAATCAAATAAATATCATCTAAGTAATTACATACTACGCGAATTCCCGCAATATCCAGTATATGTTCTTTGGCAGTTTCTGCGCTAATCTGTAATCCTTTACGATTAAGCTTTTCTATTAAACTACGCATTTCTTTCACACGTCGCTCCATATGATGTATAGGATTGTGTTTATAAATGTGATTGAAATTGTCATCTAAAATACTCAGTTTTGTGCTTATTTCCTTTAGTGCTGATGAATAAATATGATCTAACTCTACGAAACCTAATAACGTATCAAATGCTTCATCACCATTTTCAAATTTACTTAAACTATTTTTAAAATCATGTCGCAAATCCTCTAAATATAGTGATGGTTTTCGATCTACATACATTTTTATACTTACCTCCGATATATAATCATCTTTATTGTACCTAACATTTTATTAAGATAATACTAATACACTATCGAACTTTGGGCTGATACTGAAACAGCACAAAGAAACTCAAACAATTCGAATTATGTATCAAAACCTTCAATTATAGGAAGTAATTTTAAAATGATTTAACGCAAAAAAACACCTGTTACCGTTATATAGGTACAAGTGCTTAATTGATAGAGATGTTATACGTCTTTAAATGATTCCACAACTTTTGGATGCGGACCATCCATAAGCGGTTCTCTTTGTCGAACGCCACCACTTTGGTTGCCAATTGATTCGCTATCAAAGTACGATTTATCTTGATTTGATTGTTCTTGAATATGTTCTTCATTATCAGTTGTTGCATATTCACTATCCACCTCTGGTTTTTCCATTGTTGCTGTATGGAATTGTACGAAGTTCTCTTCTTCTAATGCTTTGATTTCTTCTTTCGATAACGCTCGATACCAATCTTTCGCTTTTTTCGCCGCAATAGGAACAACATCTTTTTCAAGATATCCTTCTTTTAACATTGCATTCGCAATTTCTATCGCCTTTTGCCGTTTAATTACTTCAAATTCTTTCCATTTTTCGGGGTAACCTTTCATTGTAAAGGGCATTTCCTTAACCTCCAATATGTTATAATTCATGTTAAATGCCACCATAATTATAAAATGAAACATATTAAACACAATTTTTTAGACTCCCGTCATAATAACTTCAGACAAACGTTAGTCTGACCTGATAAATAATTTATTTTAAACGTTCTTGTCTCTCTCACGAAAACCATTGTGTTGAATATTCATCATTGCTGATTGAATATAATTATACTGTGGTAAATCTGGTAATATCTTTATTTCTAATTCTGTATTTAATTCTAAATGCTTAGCGATGTTTTCAAATGTTGCTAAATACTCGCCCATTAATTGTTCATTTATTGTAAGTCTATCTTCATTAGCCATGGCTCTATTTAACATAAAGCTAATTTCTTCTAATGCGAATAAGCTAGGATAATAATTTTGAATCAATGTTTTATCACTAAATAATTCACCATTAGCTGCATTATAAACTTGCGTCATATTATTTAATTTCACAGATAGGTTCATAGCCGTGTTTTTCTGATACACATCATCTTTATATTGGTTTTCAGAAAATAAATAATGGAAGAGCGTTGCTTCTTTACGAACAACTTCAGCCATTACATAAGGAAGCAATGCGGATGCGGTACGTTGCCCAAGGACAAATAAACCTATGATTGCAATCACAATACCCATTGCAACGTCAATAACTCTTGGAAACGCAATGTTAATTGTTAAGTTCTGTGATGCTAATCCGTTCATTAAAATAACTTGTATTGTAATAAAAACTACTGCAATTGTATAATTTGCTCCCACCAACGCTTCAGTAAATAATGCTGCAATGCCCATTAAAATGACTGCAACAGGTGTTGGTATTGAAAACAACAATATAACTGAAAGTACTAGCACACCTAAAATGGTGCCTAATCCACGTGCCATACCTCTCTCAATTGCATGTATAGTTGATGTTCCTAATAATACTGTATGTGCGGATAAAGGTATCCAATATGCTTTTTCAAAATCGAACATTAACGCGATAAATATCGCTATCATCATAATCGCTGCATACCTCAATGTATTTCTAAACACGATTGAATCTAATGTTAAATTTTGATAAATACGCTTACTATATAAAGGTTTTCGCATTTCAGCTTCATATGCGATACGTGCTTCATTTGCATGCACCATTTCGTCAATTTTCAAGATATGGTTGAATAAGTTTTGAAATTCCTCTGTTACTGTTACTTCTTTGCGCCAATATCTCACATTTTTATTGCGATCATCTCGCTGTGTAATGATATGATCCATCATTTCAATTAACTCATCTGGCAATGGTCTGATTTGTTTAGCATTCAGCTCTAATAATTCAGAATATATCCCTTGTGCTGATGTGTGTAATAACAATAATTTTTGGAAACGTCCGCTTAATTTATCACTACTTGAATTAGAAGTGATGAGTAGTTTATCCGACGCTTTAAAACTATCCACCGCTGTTTTTGCTACTTGTGAAAATGCAGATTTATCATTGTAAGCATGCAATAACTTAGATATGAGTTTAAAATCGTTTTGAATGGCTTGTTCTTCAGCTTTGTTTTTAGACAATAAGATTGTGATGAGTACCATCATAGTGGCAAGTACACCACCTACTAAAATCGCAAAGCCTCTATATAATGCTTCTTCAGGTGCTATAGGTAAGTTAATGGGTAAACTGAATGTCACAATGAAGAATGTCGATGACGGTCCAGCAATTTTCAAGGCGGTAAATATATAAAATGGTATAACCGTAACAATTAATAATGTCATTCCAAAAACGAGCGGCGTTGTGGCTGTTAGCGTACCAAGTATCATGCATATTGCAAACGCTAAATTACAAATTATTACAGTTCGCAGCTTAGATCGCGACGGACCTTTAAAAACGTAGATATGTGCTAGAGTTCCGGTTGCAACTAATAATCCAAATTGGAAATTACCACATAAGTAACCGATGATTGCAGGAATAATCATTAACAGTCCTTGTCTTATCCCTTTATAAAAGTCTAAGTTAAGTCGATTAATTTTTATAAGTGATGTCAAAAAGATGTCATTTCGACTTCTCCCTTCCTCGTCAAAATATTTCCATAATCATTTTATTAGCATAGTTAATTTGAGTATGTTGCTATAAATTTCAATTACGCAACATATGTCATTATAACACCTTATGCTCAATTATCTAAATTTAAAAACTTTTAAAGTCCAATTAAAATTATTTTCTAATGTTATTTAACATCGTTGAACCTTTGGTCGCCCACCTTTGCGCTAGTTAAAATTTATTTGTACTTTTACAATAGTTACCTGACTAAGGTTTTAAAACTTTATTTCTTCTACATATATTATTTTAATAACTTCCCGTTCATCTTAAACCATATCTGTTTTAAAATTTTTCAATTTCAACGAAAAAAGCAATAAGCCCCAACTATGTGAAAGCTTATTGCATGATTAAATTATTTTTCTATTGCTTTATCATCACTAACAATTAAAGGTTGATCTGGTTTCACATAGAACCACATAATCACAGCGATTACTGCTGGAACGATTAACAATTGGAATGTCATTGTCCAACCTAAATGTTCTACGAATAGACCTGCTAATAGCGGACTGATTAATGCACCTATATTACCCCATAAGTTCATCCATCCTGATACTGTACCAGAGAAGTTACGTCCTAAATCAGTTGCTGCTGCCCAACTCATACCCATTGAAATACCGATACCACCAAGACCTAGTGATAACCAGAAAATACTTACATATAAATTTCCTGTACGTACAGCAAAGATAATTGAAACTGCAAATACAATAAATCCTGCGATTGCAATTACACCTCTAGCTACGAATTTTGAACGACCTAATCCTAATACACGGTCAGAAATTGCACCCGCTGATAAGATTAAGAAGAACATTAATAACCAAGGTAATGAACTAATGCTCATTTCTTTAAAGTTAACGTGGAATACTTCTGTTAAATACGTCGGTAACCAAATTAAGAATAATGTAATGATAAATTGTACAACAAAGTATTGAATTGCAATTGCATAGAAGCTAAAACGTTTAAAGAAATCATTCCATGGTGGTGATGACTTTTCAGTAGCTACGATATCACGGTTTTCCATAATGAAACGTTTCTCCGCTTCATTAACCATTCTATGTTGCTCAGGTAAGTCTTTAGCAATAATCGCCCATAATACAGCCATTAAAATCCCTACTGCACCAAAAATATAAAATACTGCTTGCCAGTTAAATGCGTTAACAATAGCAATTGTAACTATTGGTGCTAATACAGGTCCGAAATATGATCCTGCTAATAATGCACTTGATGCTCTACCTTTTTCATTTTTAGAGAACCAAAATGAGTTAAACACAGCATTAGAAGGGTACATTGGCGCCTCACCTACACCAAATAAGAATCTCACTAAATAAATTAAACCGTGGTTCTTAATCATACCCGTTAAGATTGTAAATGCACTCCACCAAACTAATGCAATTGTAATCATCTTACGTGGACCGAATTTTTCAGCCAACATCCCCGATGGTACTTGCATTAATGCATAACCTAGAGAGAAGAATGATGCCAATAAACCAAATTGTGGTTTTGTCATCCCTAAATCATCCATCATTTGCTTAGCGATATATGAAATGTTTGCTCTATCCATATACGCAATAACCCCAATAAAGAAGAACGCAAGCGCGAACATCCACCTTACGTTAGTTCGTTTTTCCTTCATAACTATTCCTACTTCCCTAATTAATTAATTTTTTAAAACTTACCCTGAAACGTTAAAATTTTCGGACATCTGGCATGTCCACCCCTACTTTGTCACAAAATTGTACCAAAGTTATTTTTTATAATATTATCAGACATGGAAAGCGTTTACAATAGAATCTATAAAAATTTTATTAAATTCCGCTTAACTTTTGCTATTAAAACGATATAAAGGAACTTTTAGTTACATAGTAGCCTATCATTTGTTAATTAAAAATACTGCAATACTAGTGTTTTAAAACGTATATTGCAGGCTTTCTTACATATTTGACATTCATTTTAAATTGCATAAAACTACATTACTCATTCATTGTGCAGCGCCTGTTATTTAGATGATCATTTGTTGACTTTTCGTACTTATAGCAAGCAATTTTTTGATTTATTGCTTATAATACATTTTAAGACAAATGCTTGTTTCAACATCGCATACGACATCATTCATTATTCATTTGAATTTATCCAGTTTCTATTTGTCTGCAATTGCTGAAAATTAAAGGAGCTTATTTTTAATAATGGAACAAATTATCACTGAATTTATTAGTCGTTTTGGGTATGCAGCCATTTTTATATTAATTTTATTAGAAAATGTTTTACCTATCGTACCATCGGAAATTATTCTAACATTTGCTGGTCTTATGTCTGTTAAATCACATTTATCAATTTTAACCTTATTTATTATTGCAACCATCGCATCGTTTATAGGACTGTTAATTTTATATTATATCTGTCGTTTGATTTCAGAAGAACGTCTATATCGCTTTATTGATCGACACGGTAAGTGGATTAAATTGAAAAGTAAGGATTTAAAGCGAGCAAATGATTGGTTTAAAAAGTATGGCGTATGGGCTGTATTTATCTGTCGTTTTATACCTGTATTACGTGTATTGATTACCATTCCAGCCGGTGTAAACCGCATGAATGTTGTGACATTTACCGTTATTTCATTAATAGGTACAACAATTTGGAACTTCGGTTTAATTTTACTAGGACGCACGTTGAGCGATAGCTTTGGTATGTTGATGACTGGTCTTCATACATATTCACGTATTATGTATGTTGTCATCATTATCGCAGTCATTTACTTTGCTATACGTTACATTGGCAAACGTAAGAGAGTAAAATAATATTGTTGTTAGCATAAAGAAGAACCTCGAATTTATTCCTCCGAGGTTCTTCTTTATATTTTTATATAATTTCATAATAATGTTACATTTTTTCAGTTAAGATTTCCAATCTTTTTTGTCAACTAATTCTAAGGAGCTCAACACCTCAAGATTAATTATAATATTAAAATCTTTTCATTTTTAAATATCACTTACTGTTTTTCCAATTATAACTAATATGCACTTTTATATTATAAAATTAACTTTAATATATTTTTTACAATAACAATACTAACAGCAATTATTATTATACTAGAGATTTTATTTAAAAATAATATATATTTACCTGTTCTATCTATAGAACCTAAAACCTTACCTAATATTGCTAACAGAAAAAACCATAGCCAAGAAACCATAATTGTGGCAATACAAAAAAGTATCTTTTCTAAACCAGAATAGACAGATGCGCTTGATCCAATTACACCAACTGTATCCATAATTGCATGTGGATTTAACAACGAAACAGATATAGCAAAACCTATTTGCTTTTTTGTACTCATCGGTTCATAGTTCTCTAGAGTGTTAGGCTTTTCTTTCCATAAAGACCAAGCCATGTACAATAGAAAAAACAAACCAACTATATAAATAAATAATTGTAGAACTGGTAATGACATTAATATTAGTGAAACACCCAGTACAGCAATTATTATTAAAAAAGTGTCACATAATCCAGCCGTTATAACAACCGGCAATGCGTTTATCATTTTTTTTTGATTAGCACCTTGATTAAATACAAACACGTTTTGCGCTCCTAGGGGCAAAATAAGCCCCAATGCTAATAAAATACCGTGTAAAACTGGTTGTATCAATTCGCATCCTCCCCCTTCCCAACAATGTTCGGTGTACAAATATCTTTTACTACACTATAAAAACCCGGTAGTGTCGTCTTGAAGAACCCAGTACAATGGTGTGCTTCTCTATATTTTTGATCTTTCATTAATATAATATGTGCTTTTTTCAAATTATAATGTGGAATTGCTGGGAATAAATGGTGAACTAAGTGAAAATTATCATGGTGAGGATGAAATAAAAATATTGTCCAAGGCATACCAAAAGTATTCCGACTTGCTGTTAACTCACTATCATTATTCAATCCAGAGTGTTCAGCCATTTCTGCCCAATAACGAATAATCTGAAAAGTTGTTAAAAGTGGTATAAACCAATAAAGAATAACATATAACCAAAAATTAAACATAATTGATAACGTAATAATTGTTACCCAGAAAATATTTCTAGTCCATATTTCTGATTTAGGTGTATCCCTACTGTATAAGTTAGCTGAAACTGTACCTAAAACATATTTAGGCACATGGAATAAAAATAGTACCTTTACAATGTGATTAATTATAAATTTTTTCACATCTTTTTGCGGCTTATCTAAACCTACAATGCGATATCGTTTAGTATCTGGGTCTTTTTCCTCATCCCATAAATTTCTATGATGTTTAAAATGAGAATTACAATATGTAGTAAAGCTTGTAAATATAGGGAATGCTACTAAAAGACAAGCAATCCATTTATTATAAAACTTATTTGTAAATAATGAACGATGACATGCTTCGTGCATTAAGTTATCAAACGCCCTCATTCGACTTCCAATTAAAATAATACTTATAATATAAATAATGAGATTACTCATATAGATACTTATACATGCACTCCCGAGAATTACCAACCAGTCAAAAATCAAAGCGAAAATATTGTGGTAATTATCCTTTTTCATTAATAACTTCAAATCTTTTTTTATCTCCATTGAAAATACAGCTTTTTCTAATTTTAGTGTCAATTTAACCGCCTCCCTTATTTAATATGTTATAATAATCTGAAAATTAAAAAACCTACCAGATTCTAATAAAAATTCCAACCAGATTGAGGATGACATTTATGACTAAATTTCAATATAAAAAAATTATTGATGATATTATTAATAAAATTAACAACGGTATTTTATCTCCTGGAGATAAATTGTACTCGCAAAGAAAATTAGCTAAGTACTATAATGTAAATAAATCCACAGTTATACAAGCTTTAGATATTCTAAAAAGCTATGGCATCTTAGATACAATTGAAAAAAAAGGTATTTATGTATCCCAGTATAAATGGAATTCTTATATTACCAATAATATTCATTGGCAAGATTATATAGGCAACAGCTTTTCTAAAAATAACCAGTATTATATTCAAAAAATTAATGAAATAGAATTTAATACTGATATCGTCCGATTAGGTACTGGAGAACTATCACCAAAACTAATTCCAAACCATATATTTAAAAAATATTAACTAATGATATTGAAGAATCTTTACAAACTAACTATGAAGAACCTAAAGGAAATCTAAAGTTAAGGATAGAAATAGTAAAGTATATGAAGCGAAGAGGAGTTGATTGTAATATCAATAATATATGTATTACATCCGGTGCTGTACAAGGTTTAAAACTAATTGCAGACGGACTGTTAATTCCACAATCTAAAATTATAATTGAAACACCATCATACATTAATTCCATACGTACTTGGCATAATATCAGAGCGAAAATTATTCCTTTGTCCATCAATTACATCAAACAGAATATTAACAATATCTTTAAATTAAATAGTGATTATAGGCACAGTATTTT
The DNA here is from genome assembly GCF_037966415.1 of Staphylococcus sp. FSL W8-0305. Classification (NCBI taxonomy): domain Bacteria; kingdom Bacillati; phylum Bacillota; class Bacilli; order Caryophanales; family Staphylococcaceae; genus Staphylococcus; species Staphylococcus sp. FSL W8-0305. The sequence continues at coordinate 2,253,400 of NZ_CP150198.1, read as the reverse complement.
TTACTGTATACCTACGCTGCATAACCCTACTCAAAATACTTATAGTAAAGAAGAGAAGCAAAAAATTATAGATCAATGTCATAAAGAAGGTATTCCAATTGTGGAAGATAGTATATACTCTGATTTATGGTTCAGCCCTAACCAACAAATTTCTATGAAAGCTTTAAAAAATAGTGATAATGTTTTATATTTAGGTAGTTTATCTAAAACTGTAAGTCCCGGTTTACGTATTGGTTGGATTATAGCAGATGAAAAAGTAATTCATCATTTAGCCGATTTAAAAATGCAAAATGATTATGGTGCAAGTTCTATATCACAGTATATTGCCACAACGTGGTTAAGTAATTATCATGAAGATCATTTATATAAATTAAAAATCGAACTAAAATTACGAAAATCTATTTTTATAAAGTCATTAAAGAAACATCTATCTAAGTTTGGATATTGGAATGAACCCCAAGGCTCATTTTATATCTGGTTTAAGCTATCTGTTCCAGTAAATATAAAGCTCTTATTTAACGAAGCAATAAAAGAAAATATACTAATACACCCAGGAGAAATATATGACATTAACTCTAAAAGCTATATCCGCTTTTCATACTCATATATCGACAAGGAAGAAATTGACCAAAGCTTAAAAAAATTAAGTGAAATTATAAATAGAATACGAACTTAGTTAACATTTATCACCCTTTATATAATTCATTTTATACATGCGTGTTATAATATTAAGCACAATACGCATTACATTTCATAAAAAACCTAAAATGCATTTTGTTATAAGATATTGGGATATTATACACATTTACAAATATTGACAATATGATCTATATCATCAAATATTATTTCATTGTATGAATATAGAAGTTTTATTAAAAGATAATAATGAGTACTATTAAAAAGGGAATTCCCCAAAAAATGTTTTGATTGGAAATTCCCTTTTTTAATTTTTATGTGGCGAATTGTTGCACTTAATTTGACAACCTAAAACTTAAGAAAATATTCAGTCACACAACCTATCTTACTTATTACTTATTTAATTCCGTATACCCATCTCACAAATCCATCTATAATACAAACTATCATTTTATATAAGCAGAATTTACCCTGTCTTCCACACAAACTGTTTTCGTCACTTTAATATGTCTTCTATTCAAAAAAGTCACTCATAACAAATTGCGCATTTTAATAAATTTAGCAATGCCATTTGCATGCTGCAAAAATACTCATATTAATATTTATATTTTATATTATTTAAGTTTTTTAAATCCATATTTTTATAACACTTGCTATGTGATAAAATTAATTTTGTATATATAATCTTAAGATTCAGATTATTTAATAGCAAAGGAGATAGTGATATGGATGTTTTAACAATAGAACATTTAACAAAGAAGATAGGTAATAAAACGATTCTCGACGATGTATCATTTAAGCTGAAACGCGGACAAATAGTTGGTCTTGTTGGAGCGAATGGTGCAGGTAAAACAACTTTAATGAAAGTTATATTAGGTTACTCTAGTTTCCAAAGCGGGAATTTTAATGTTATTAACAGCAAGGATAGCAAAAGCAATATCGGTGCATTGATTGAAAATCCAGGAATATATCCTTTTATGTCTGGATATGAAAACTTGAAGTTATTGAATGAATCAAAAAACACTCAAGATATCGATAAAATTGTCTCACAACTTCATATGGATGAATACATTCATAAAAAAGCTAAAACGTATTCTCTTGGTATGAAACAAAAATTAGGAATTGCTATAGCATTTTTAAATGAACCTCAATTTATTATCTTAGATGAACCAATGAATGGCTTAGATCCAAAAGCTGTGCGAGATGTACGTGAATTGATTGTCCAAAAAGCGCAAGAAGGTGTCACTTTCTTAATTTCGAGTCATATTTTAAGTGAATTAGTTAAAATCACAAACTCTATCCTTATTATTAACAAAGGTAAAATTGTTACAGAAACATCGGAAGAAGAACTTAAACAATTTAAAGATAATGATTTAGAAAATGTATTACTAGACATCATAGAAAGGGAGGATCAAGCATAAAATGGGAACTTTAATTAAACAAGAATGTTTCAAATTATTTAAAAAGAAATCAACTTTTATCGCACCTATTGTCTTTATTCTACTAATGGTTGCTCAAGGTTATATTGCTACAAAATACAATGAAATTTTTACACCACAGGAATCTTTTACATCTGCTTATAATGGTTTTTCATGGTTTGCATTTTTATTAATTATTCAAGCAAGTACAATCATTTCAATGGAATTTCATTACGGTACGATTAAAAATTTACTCTATCGTGAATATTCAAGAACAACTATGATTGTTAGCAAAATCATCACATTATTTATTATTTCTTTAATTTATTTTGTTATTACAATTATTGCTTCAATTGTTATTGGGTCTTTATTCTTTAATGATTTAAATATATTTGAAAGTAGCGGTAATCAATTATCTTTATTGAATCAATTATTATTAGTTAGTTTAGGTACATTTGTTGGTGTTTGGTTAGTTTTAAGCTTAACGTTGCTATTATCATCTGCAACTAATTCAACGGGTGTAGCCATTGCTGTAGGTATTGTTTTTTATTTTGCAAGTTCTATTTTAGCAGTTATTCAAACGGCACTTTTAGAAAAAATAGACTGGCTAAAGTGGAATCCTATTAATATGATGAATATTATGCTTCAAACAGTTGAAAAAGGCTTTAGTAAGTCGACGAAATTAGAACTTCATGAATTGTTTATTGGTAATATTGCTTATATTTCTATTTTCTTAATACTTGTAGTATTTATTTTCAAGAAGAAAAATATTTAGTAACTTAAAGTATTAGATGAATAAATACACACATATTTCATCGTAATTCAAAATTATTTTCAAATCCCTTCACCCAAATAATGGTGCAGGGATTTTTGATATGTCAGCATGCCACTCATTCTATCTTTAATATATTTCAAAATCCCCCCACTTGTAATGTACAAAATATGCTCACTTAAACGATAATCGTATCTCTGCCAAGCTATTTCAACTCTGCTTTAATATAAAAATTATTCTCCCGGATGGGATGCTTATATCTCTATCATGATATTTCAACGCCGCTTCAACAACTTTATCACTTCATATTTATGCGGGTACACTTCAACGCTACTAATATGAATGATACAACCACAGATTCTCAACACTAAAATTCACAATATGTTTACTCTATTTTTATCAATTCAAGCATACTTATTGAAAAATGTTAACATTTTCTTGATAATCATTGTAAGCGTATTAATTTTACAAACCAATGATTGAAATATACTACAGGAGTGACACACAATGACTCAAATTACTGAAAGAGAATTAAAAAAGAAATATTTGGATTTATTATCTCAACATTTCGATACTCCAGAAAAGCTTGCGACTGAAATTATTAATTTAGAATCTATTTTAGAATTGCCTAAAGGTACGGAGCATTTCGTCAGCGATTTACATGGTGAATATGAAGCTTTCCAACACGTATTACGCAACGGTTCTGGGAACGTGCGAGCGAAAATTAATGATATTTTCAAAGACAAGTTATCAACGAAAGAACTTAACGATTTGACTGCCCTTGTTTACTATCCAGAAGACAAATTGCAACTTATTAAATGTGATTTTCAAAATTATGGACAATTAAATGTTTGGTATATTACGACGATTGAACACCTCATTCAGCTAATTAAATATTGTTCTTCAAAATATACGCGTTCAAAACTTCGACGTGCCTTGCCGGAGCAATACGTTTTCATCGTAGAAGAGTTATTATATAAGAACAACGAATTTAAAAATAAAAAATCTTACTACGAAACACTTGTAAACCAAGTGATTGAGCTTAAGCAAGCGGATGATTTAATTATAGGGCTTGCGTATTCTGTACAACGCTTAGTCGTCGATCATTTACACGTTGTCGGCGATATTTATGATCGTGGCCCGCAACCAGATAAAATCATGGACACGCTGATTAATTATCATTCTCTGGATATTCAATGGGGTAATCATGATGTGCTGTGGGTTGGTGCGTATGCAGGGTCTAAAGTATGTTTAGCTAATTTACTACGTATTTGTGCACGTTATGACAATCTAGATATCGTTGAAGATGCATACGGTATTAATTTAAGACCTTTGCTAACATTAGCCGAAAAATACTATGATGCAGATAATCCTGCTTTTAAACCTAAAAAAAGGCCTGACAAACATGAACGTTTAACTCAACGCGAAGAAAGTCAGATTACTAAAATTCATCAAGCAATTGCGATGATTCAATTCAAACTGGAAATACCGGTTATTAAGCGACGTCCAAACTTTGAAATGGACGAACGACTTGTACTTGAAAAAGTTAATTATGATACTAATGAAATAACAGTATACGGAAAAACATATCCATTAAAAGATACATGCTTCCAAACTGTTAACCGTGATAACCCAGCAAAGTTACTACCTGAAGAAGAAGAAGTCATGAACAAACTATTATTGTCATTCCAGCAATCTGAAAAATTACGTCGTCATATGTCTTTCTTGATGCGTAAAGGCTCACTTTACTTACCTTGTAATGGCAATTTACTCATTCATGGTTGTATTCCAGTTGATGAAAATGGTGAGATGGAATCATTCGAAATTGATGGTCAGACATACAGTGGCCAAGAGTTATTAGATGTGTTTGAATATCATGTCCGTAAATCATTTGATGAAAAAGAAAATACTGATGACTTATCCACTGATTTAGTTTGGTATTTATGGACTGGGAAATACTCTTCACTATTTGGTAAACGTGCGATGACTACGTTTGAACGATACTTTATTGCAGATAAAGCTTCTCATAAAGAAGAAAAGAATCCGTACTATCATCTTCGTGAAGATGTGAATATGGTTCGTAAAATGCTCAGTGATTTCGGATTAAATCCAGATGAAGGACGCATTATTAATGGTCACACACCAGTGAAAGAAATTAATGGCGAAGATCCTATCAAAGCTGATGGAAAGATGCTTGTCATTGATGGCGGCTTTTCAAAAGCTTATCAGTCAACAACTGGCATTGCAGGCTATACATTGTTGTATAATTCATTCGGAATGCAACTCGTTGCACATCAACAATTTAACGCAAAAGAAAAAATTCTTTCCGAAGGTATCGACGAACTGTCAATTAAACGGATTGTTGATAAAGAATTACAACGTAAAAAAATCCGCAATACAAATAAAGGTAAAGAGCTTCAGGCTCAAATAGATATTTTGAAAATGTTAATGCATGATCGTTACTTAGACTAAAGACGACTTTTGATGCACGTGTCGTACACTTATTTAGAGGTGCTGTGTTTACGCATTGGCTACGCAAACGCGATGGTAAATAGGCGACCTAGCTACACCGAAAAAATCCCCTCACTATTACGAGTAGTGAGGGGATTGGTGTATCTATGCTAGTTCCTTGTTAACTGTATTATTACAACATTACAGTAAAAAAATGCAAAATTAACTAATAAATTAATAAAATGATCGACGCCCTTGCTTCTACTCCAATTTAACAAAATACTATATTAGTACTATATTTTTCATTCACATGTATGTTACATTTTCTATATTACTTAAAATTACGAAGGGACATTTTTAAATCATGCGCATCTTAAAAGAGTCCATTATTGTGGCATTTGCCTTTGTTGGTGTTGTCGTTGGTGCCGGCTTTGCTACTGGTCAAGAAATTTCCCAGTTTTTCACAAGTCATGGCGCGTATAGCATTTCAGGCATTATTGTGACAGGACTATTGATTACTTTAGGTGGAATGATTGTCATGCATACAGGTCATCATCTAAAGTCTAGAAATCATTCTGATTCAATTAACTATTTCTTATATCCCTCTATTGCAAGAGGTTTTGATATTATTTTGACAATGTTTATGTTGTCTTTAGCTATTATTATGACTGCAGGTGGCGCGTCAACCATTCATCAAAGTTTCAACTTACCGTATTGGCTGAGCGCACTCATATTAGTCGTGTTTATTTTAGCAACACTGTTTCTAAAATTCGATCGTTTAATTGCTGTGCTTGGCGGTGTTACACCATTTTTAATTGCGATTGTCATTATGATTGCGGTCTACTATTTCACAACGAGTCATTTTGATTTTACTGCCGCTAATAATGATGCTCAGATTCATAAGCAGAAATCATTATCACCTGGATGGTGGTTTGATGCGATTAACTATGCAAGCTTGCAAATTGCTGCTGCCTTCAGCTTCTTATCAGTGATGGGTAGTAAAGTTAAGTATCGTGACTCAACGTTATACGGGGGCTTGATTGGCGGTTTAATTATTACATTTTTACTCATGATGATTAACCTAGGTTTAATTTCTCAATTCGATAAAATTAAACACGTCGATTTACCTACATTAAAATTAGCGACACAAATGTCTCCGTCAATCGGTATTATTATGTCTGTCATTATGATACTTGTCATCTACAATACTGTTGTTGGATTAATGTATGCATTTGCGTCACGTTTCAGCGTTCCATTTAGCAGACGTTACTTCATCATTATTATTACAATGGCTGTCATCACTTATATTAGTACATTTATCGGTTTCATTTCATTAATTGGAAAAGTATTCCCTATTATGGGATTGTTCGGTTTCATCTTACTCATACCTGTACTCTATAAAGGTTTAATTAAGCGTATTACCGGCAAATCTCATATCGATTAAAATATCTATACTATTGTAAAATTTAGTACAACACTTCAAAATCAAAAAAGCGGACAGATGAAAAGTAAAAATCTTTTCCATCTGTCCGCTTCTTAATAGAACTGTTATTTCTCAAGTATTTGTTGACCAGCCGTTAATCCAGTTTCTGTAATTTCATGACCATTCACCCAAACTTCTTCGACTTGTGCCCCACGTGTCTTAAACAAGTTAATGACTTGTTCACTTGCAGCTAATGGCACTATTGGATCATGTTTCCCCATAGAAAGCAACACACTGACATCTGATAACTTCTTTGTTGACCTTACTTCAATTGGATATAACGGTGCATATAACAATGCTTTTTTAAATGGTGCTTCTGAACGCAACATTAAGTTAATCGCTATATTTGATCCATTTGAAAATCCAACAAGTACAGCCTTTTCAATATCAAAATCATAACGTTCAGCAGCTTCTTTAATAAACGTTAACAATTCTTGTCCCCGAAATGCCAAATCTTCTTCATCATAAACACCTTCACCAAGACGTTTGAAATAACGGTTCATCCCATTTTCTGAAACTTGTCCTCTAATACTTAACAAGTGATAATTTTCATTCAATGCTTCGCCTAATGGTAATAAATCGAACTCATCACCACCTGTACCATGCAATAATATTAGCGTCGGCGCACCATTTTGTCCTTCTCTAAAAATATGTTCCATCACAAATCCCTCTCATTCCAATTAATCATGTTGACGCTTCGTATTAAAAGGTCTAACTTCCGATTCTATATATTCTCTTTTATTTTCTAAAAATGGTGGTAAGGATAACCCTTCTCCTAATGTTTCATAAGGTTCATCTTCCATAAACCCTGGTCCATCTGTTGAAATTTCTATTAAAATATGCCCCACACGTGCATATAATGCTTCAAAATAAAAACGATTAACGATGCCTGAGTTGTTAATACCTACCTCTTTATATTTCGTTGCCCACGCTTCTATTGCATCATGATCTTTCACACGAAATGACACATGATGTACCTCACCATAACCTTGACGTGCTGCTGGCCCTTTATCATCTTTTATTAAGATTACCTGGCCACCATTGCCTCCTTCGCCAACTTCAAGTAATGCGATATTATCTTCATGCGCAATAGTTGTCATACCGTAAACAGTCTCTAAAATATTTTTAAAGTCGTCAAAATAACTTACTTTAATTTCAATGGGGCCTAATCCATAAATCGCTTTGTCTACTGGAACCGGTCCATTCTTCCAAGGTACACCAGGTGCCACCCCTTCATTTAACTCATCTGAAATTAATTGATACACTTGGCCATCGACTTCTTCAAATGGCAACACTTTTTTACCAAATAATTCTTGAATACCTTCATGTTTAACACCAAATTCATCAAAGCGCTGTTCATAATACATTAACGCGTCATCGTTAGGCACTCTAAAAGACGGTCTTGTAATGGAATTTGTTCCTGCCTGCCCTTTTGTAATATTTGGAAAATCAAAGAACGTCATGTCTGTACCTGCCGAACCAACGTCATCTGCAAAAAATGTATGATACGTATAAATATCATCTTGATTGACTGTCTTTTTAACTAAACGCATTCCTAATACTTCTGTAAAAAATTTATAATTACGTTCTGCATCATCTGTCATTGCTGTGACATGGTGAATACCTAGTAATTCATGATTATTTGTCATTTTATATACCCTCTTTATATTTTTAGTGTATTTATCTCGAAACCGAGATATTTTAATGTAAAATTTTAGTGCACGCCTTACACTTCTGTAGATTGTGCACTTAGTTTCTTAAACGCTTGTTGTAAGATTGTTAATTCATCCTTTGTTAACACATCAAACGCTTTTGTTAATGTCTCAGCATGCTTAGGGAAAATATCTGCCATTTGGCTTTGACCTTTTTCAGTTAAACAAGCCATATATACACGTTTATCATCTTTATCCTTTTCACGTGTAATCCAACCTTTGTCCTCTAATTGACTTACAACATATGAAATGCTGCTACTTGCGATTAATACGCGGTCTCTAATACGTTGAATTGGTTGCGGACCTTTATTATAAAGCAACTCGAGCACTGCAAATTCAGTAATATTTAAGCCGTATCGCTTTACGTCTTCTTTTGTAATTTGCTCTAATGTGTCTAACGCCCTATTCATTCCGACAAAGACATTGAGCGATTGTTTCGTTCGATCCATATCATCACCAACTTTTTAATTTATTTCGATTTCGAGATAAATTATATAGCTGAATGAATTTAATGTCAAGATACGTGTTTTCATCTTTATTTCAAATTGCACTTAATAAAAACGACTACATAGATGTGGCAATGTCGTCACATGACTGTCATGCACCTTTGACTTCGTTTAAGTTAAAATAGAATAGGGAAATACTATAATCAATCATGATAGGAGTTGATATGTATGAGTAACCTTGAAATTAAACAAGGCGAGAACAAATTCTATATTGGTGATGATGAAAATCATGCTTTAGCTGAAATCACATACCGTTTTGTGGATAATAATGAAATTAACATTGATCATACAGGCGTATCTGATGAACTCGGTGGTCAAGGTGTTGGCAAAAAACTAGTTAAAGCAGTTGTTGAACATGCTCGCGAAAATCATTTAAAAATCATTGCCTCATGTTCATTTGCCAAACATATGTTAGAAAAAGAAGATTCATATCAAGATGTGTATCTTGGTTAAATAAACCTCGCGATGGTGCGCCAGTGCCATCGCTTTTTTATTTGTTCGTATCAATATAAAATTGCGAAACATCATGTTATTTTGCATTTCAAACTTTTTGCTGTCAATTCATTTTCTTTTCTGGTATACTTTTTATACTAACTTATAGAAAAATAGAAAACGAGGCGATTCATAATGGCATTTCACGATAAAACAGCAACACAAGTGACAAACATTGAACTGAACGTAAGAGACTTAGACTTAATGACAACATTTTACAAAAACATTTTAGGACTATCCGTTAAAAGTTCTGACGATAACACAACCGTATTATCTGTTGGGACTGGTGGCCATACTCTAACGTTACATTTATTAGAAGACGGCCGTCAGACTTCCCCACGAGAAGCAGGACTTTTTCATATAGCATTTTTATTACCAACTACTGAGGATCTAGCTAACTTCTTATATTTCGTGGCACAAAAAAATATGGGCATCGGCGCTGGTGATCATTTAGTAAGTGAAGCTTTATATTTCAACGACCCCGAAGGTAATGGTATTGAAGTCTATCGCGATAGACCTTCATCTTCATGGGAATGGCAAAATGGCAAAGTTAAAATGGATACTTTAGAAGTTGATAGCCAAACCTTATTAACACATCGTACTGATGAAGGTTGGCAAGGAATGCCAGCAAAAGGCATGATTGGACACTTACATTTAAAAACACATGACTTAGACGCAGCATATCAATGTTACATTGAACAATTAGGATTCCAACATGTGTCTGATTTTCCACGTGCGCTATTTATGTCAACGAATCATTATCACCATCATATTGCTGCTAATACTTGGCAATCCAATCAAGCAAGACAAAACAATGCACAAAGTTATGGATTAACACATGTTGATATTTATCAACCCGACGCCTCAACACATACATTTACGGCACCAGAAGGGTTTGACATCACAGTTCATTCAAATACTGACCTTGTTCCAGAAAAATAATCATCCATACTTTATTAATACAATTTTTTCACGCAAAAGCCTGCGATTCATTTATGTAATCGCAGGCTTTTTTTATTGCTAACTTTTTAATTTTATATATTTAGACATACTGTATTCTATTTATTCTTTTGGTCCAACCCATTCAATAACATCTTCATATGCTTGGCGTGTTTTATTTTTCGGTGGATCTTGTTGTCTGTAGCCAAATGCAACCATCACTGATAAACCAAATTGCTCAGTATCTAAGATACCTTTATTTGCTAAAATGTCTGTCACTGTATCCAGACTAAAACCTTCCATCGGACATGAATCAATACCTAACAATGCGGCTGTCGTCATCATATTGCCTAATGCGATATACGTTTGTTTACTTGACCAGTCATACAAGGCTTGATCATTATCAGAAATATGGAAATCTGCTTGGAATGCATCGAATTTTTGTTCAACAGCTGGAATCGTTTGTGCCTCATATTTTTTAATATCTCTTAACATATGTTGTACATACGGTGATCTTGACGTTACATTTTTACGCGCAAAAATTAGCACAAAATGGCTCGCTGTATCTAATTGTTTCGCTGCGCCCCAACTGTGCGCTTTTAATTCATCACGTAACGCTTGATCTTGAATCACGACAAACTTCCAAGGTTCTAACCCAAGAGAACTTGGAGACAATCTACCTGACTCTAATATTGTTTCAAAATCTTCTTTCGAAACTTTCTTTTGTGGATCGAATTGCTTAGTAGCATGTCTGAAATGAAATGCATCCATAATTGTTTGATTCATATTGCTCATTGAACATAGCCTCCAATTTTTATATTTATTGCTATACAAATTATACTTCATGTTTTAAAAAGACTAAAGTAATCCGTTTGCAATTCACTATAACTTGTGCACATGTTATAAGTTTTCTGCAATAAAACACACTTTTGAATTTTGGAAAATTTAGTGTTATAATATATTCGTGATATTTTTCACAATTAAATTGTGGCGTGATTTTAATGTGCATAATCTTTAATTTCACTCATTTACTTTTCAATCTTTTAAAAGCGAGGTTTTTAATAATGACAAAAATTATGTTCTTTGGTACGCGTGATTATGAGAAAGAGATGGCATTAAATTGGGGGAAAAAGAATAATGTCGAAGTAACTACTTCTAAAGAGCTATTATCAAGTGCTACAGTCGATCAATTAAAAGATTACGATGGCGTAACTACAATGCAATTTGGTAAGTTAGAAAATGACGTTTATCCTAAATTAGAATCTTACGGTATTAAACAAATTGCACAACGTACTGCTGGATTTGATATGTATGATTTAGATTTAGCTAAAAAACACAACATTGTGATATCTAACGTTCCTAGTTATTCACCTGAAACAATTGCAGAGTATTCTGTTTCTATCGCCCTACAATTAGTGCGTCGCTTCCCAGATATTGAACGCCGTGTACAAGCACATGATTTTACTTGGCAAGCAGAAATCATGTCTAAACCAGTTAAAAATATGACTGTTGCAATTATCGGTACGGGTCGTATCGGTGCTGCTACAGCTAAAATATATGCAGGATTTGGTGCTACAATTACAGCTTATGACGCTTATCCTAATAAAGATTTAGACTTTTTAACTTATAAAGATAGTGTTAAAGAAGCTATTAAAGATGCCGATATTATTTCTTTACATGTTCCAGCGAACAAAGAAAGCTATCATTTATTCGATAAAACAATGTTTGATCATGTGAAAAAAGGTGCAATCTTAGTTAACGCAGCACGTGGTGCAGTCATCAATACACCTGATTTAATCGATGCAGTGAACGATGGTACTTTGTTAGGTGCTGCGATTGATACTTATGAAAATGAAGCAGCATACTTCACAAATGACTGGACTAACAAAGACATTGACGATAAAACATTATTAGAGTTAATCGAACATGAAAGAATTTTAGTAACACCACATATTGCTTTCTTCTCTGATGAAGCAGTACAAAACCTTGTTGAAGGTGGTTTAAACGCAGCATTATCTGTCATTAACACTGGTACATGTGAAACACGTTTAAATTAATATATATTTAAACAGGCTGGGACATAAATCCCTAAAAAACAGCAGTAAGATAATTTTCAATTAGAAGATATCTTACTGCTGTTCTATATTTATACAATACTTCGTATTGAATGGCTTCGCTATGCCCATCTGGCACATTACTGTAAAATTCTATAAATAGAATTTTTGATGATGGGTCCCTTCCTAGGGTGCCGTCTCAGCCTCGGTCTTCGACTGGCACTGCTCCCTCAGGAGTCTCGCCATTAATACTACGTATTAACATGTAATTTTACTTTTAAATAATTTAAAAAATAAGACACTTTGCCAAACTTGCACATAAATGTATAATTCAATAATTTGAATTTTCTGTGTTGGGTCCCTTCGTATAATTTAATAAATACCACTAAACTAAATTAATGAAGTGCCTTATGTATAAAAATTATAACTTGATCCAACTTACACTACCAATAGAAACTTCTGTTAGAATTCCTCAAATTGATATTTCGCGATATGTTAATGAAATTGTTGAAACGATACCTAATAGTGAATTCGATGAATTCAGACACCATCGTGGCGCAACATCTTATCATCCAAAAATAATGTAAAAATTATCTTATATGCATACACTCAATCTGTATTTTCTGGTCGTAGAATAGAGAAACTACTTCATGACAGTATTCGAATGATGTGGTTAGCTCAAAATCAAACACCTTCTTATAAAACTATTAATCGTTTTAGAGTAAATCCTAATACTGATGCATTAATTGAATCTTTATTTATCCAGTTTCATAGTCAATGTTTAAAGCAAAACCTTATTGATGATAATTCGATTTTTATTGATGTACAAAAGTAGAAGCTAATGCCAATAGGTATACATTTGCGTGGAAGAAAAGTATTCAAAATCATGAATTGTTTTATTTTGTATATCTGTATCAAAATCGATTTGATTAAAATCCGCTTTATTTTATCATCTATTCAAATGATTTTAGTGCGCTTATTTTACTATGGCATTATTGCCTAACCTGTTTGAGATATATTAATATTTGATGATTCGTATTCAAAGTTTTCATTTAACATGTATTTAGTATCATGATAGCTGCTTCATTGATAATCTACTTCCTACTTTTTCAACACTTCTTGTTCGATAATCGTTAAAACACCCTGCTTATCATTACTTGGAGCGACAGCAGAGGCAATATTGAACAATTCTTCATCATGACTGTTTTCCATCACATAACTATGCTTAGCGAATGCTAGCATATCTTTATCATTATTCGCATCTCCGAAGGCCATGAGCTCTGAAGAAGACATTCCCCATTTATCTAACAATCGTTTTAATGCCTGCCCCTTAGTCATGTTTGGCATAATAATATCAATGCTATCGTGCCCACTTGAGACAAGTTTAATATCATTGCTGAATTGCGTTGCTACTTCTTCGTCAACATTCGGATGCGTCTCACGATTAATATTAAATGCTATTTTGACATAATCATCCTCAGGTAATTGTTGTAGACTGTCAATTTCTTTTAACTGATGATAATAAAATCTCGTATCTTCTTTAAATGCTTCAGAAGTATGTTTTAAAATATACGCGCTTTTCAAACCACAGATGACGAGTTGATCAATACTTTGGTTCATATTTAAGTAATCGACAACCTGTTGAAACACCTGACGATTAAAGCTTTTATAATTATATAACTCATTGCCTTTATAAATAACTGCACCATTTTCAGAAATAAAATACATATCTCTATCCCCGAAAATAGACTTCAACTTCGCATATTGATTACCACTCGCAGCAATAAATGTAATATCTCTATTTCTAAGTTCAGTAAAATTCGCTTCAAATCTAAGTTTATCGTATGTCTTTTTTGAATCTAAAAACGTCCCGTCCATATCTACCGCAATAGCCTTAACCATGATTATCCTCCTCATTGCTCTTTTAGTCGTCTTCATTATATCCATCTCATGACAAGCAATGAAGTTTGTCATACCACAATGAACCTATATTCACATTTTGAAATTGCTTTCATATATGCAAAACACATTACACTGGATATTAAATTACTTTTTACCTCACACCAAACAAAAAAACAGTCTCTCAATCAAGACTGTTTTCTACTTAATATTCATCCATTATCACAATGGATTATTTGACTTCTGTAGCTACAAAGATTTTACGTTTTTCCCAAACGCCTGTCTTTTCATTGTAATCATCACAAGTAATTAATGTTAATTGTTTATCTTTACCTTTTTGTTCATCTAGAACTTCTACATCTGTAGGCTTAACATCTCTTATACTTGTCATTTTATACTTACGTGTTTCATTACCAACTTTAAAGTAAACCATACTACCTTTTTTGGCTGCTTTAAGATTTGTAAATTGATAGTTCGGACGGTCAATGAAAGTGTGTCCTGCAATTGAAATATTTTGATCATCTAGTGATTCATTTTCTTCTGCAAAGCTTACACCTCTATTTAATTGTTCAGGTGTTGCTGGTCCTGGATATACTGGTTCTTTAATATCAGCATCTGGAATTTCAATATAGCCTGCCACTTTTGATTTATCTTTCGGAATCTGAGGTTTAGCTTGCTGCTTATTGTCTTTACTCGCCTGTTCTTTTACATTTTTATCATATTGTTCAATCTTTTCATCTTTATCTTTATCGTGAAGATAATTATCGATATGTGGTTTAGCAAACAAATATGCTGCCACTAGGATAAGTACTACACCAGCGATTGTCATTAATCGATTTGTCCATTTTTTCATACGTTAAGGCTCCTTTTATACATTTCACAATGCCTATTAACATTTCATATAGTATACCATTAATTATAAAATGACTCATAGCAATTCATTTTATAATATTAAATTTGCACATATATTGTCACGTTAGATTTCATTACACATATTTGCATTCAAATAACGAAACGCTTTTAATAATTACTAAGGGGGAATTGTTATGATTAGATGCGCTAAAAAAGAGGATTTAAACGCTATATTAGCGATATACAATGATGCCATTATCAATACTACAGCTGTTTATACTTATGAACCACAAACCATAGACGAACGTGTCGCATGGTTTGAAACGAAACAACGTAAGCATGAGCCTATCTTTGTATTTGAGGAAAATGGAAGTGTCTTAGGGTTTGCGACGTTCGGTTCGTTTAGACCTTGGCCAGCATACCTATATACAATCGAACATTCTATTTATGTCGATGCTTCAGCTAGAGGAAAAGGTATTGCTAGTCAATTGCTACACCATTTAATTGTGGAAGCAAAAGCTAAAGGTTATCGTGCACTAGTTGCAGGCATTGATGCTTCCAACAAAGCGAGTATTCAGTTGCATCAAAAGTTTGCTTTTAAGCATGCCGGCACACTGACCAATGTAGGTTTTAAATTTAATCAATGGTTAGATTTAGCATTTTACGAATTAGATTTACAAGACTAGTAATATTTGAATCACATAATATAAACAAGACAACCATGTTAATTCACTTAACATAACAAGCCAACATATAAAATTTTAAACTTCTCAGGGAAGTGGGACAGAAATGATAAAGAGCCACTAATGATTTATTATGTAGTGGTTCTTACACATTAGCCACAGCTAATGTGTACTTAAAAATAGGAATACATGAGTAAAACTCATGCATAAGAAATACTTTTTCTATAGAAAAAGTATTTCTTTATCGTCGTTCCACCCCAACTCGCATTGCCTGTAGAATTTCATTTCGAAATTCTCTGTGCTGGGGCCCCTGACTAGAATCGAAAAAAGCTTGTTACAAGCGCATTTTCGTTCAGTCAACTACTGCCAATATAACTTTGTAGAGCATATTACATTGATTTACATCGTCCCTTTTATTTATTCTTTTCAAATACTATCCCCATAGCTTTGATTTAACGCTTTTTCTCAATAACAAAACGAATATAGTAGAACATGAAAACGATAATCATGCTGAGCGATAAAGATTTAAATAATAGATTGACCCACGTTCCCTCAGTCGTATATCCATATGTAATCGTTGTGTTAATGATGAATGCTATAAAGATGATTGATAGTCTTAGCATATCATCACTCCTTTTAAGTTATTTTAGATATACGGGGGCGCTTTTGCAATCACTATTTTGATTAGCATGCATTTCCCATAAATTTTTCAACTTTATGAAAGATAATTAAGAAGCATCTATCTGGTACTAATGATCCAGACAGATGCTTCTTTTTTATCAATATTTTATTGTTATCTCATTAATTATTTTTAACCATATCTTCAGCTGTGCCAAAGATTTTACGTTTAATTGCTTCGCCAGTTGGTGTGCCTGCTAGTCCACCCAATCCAGTTTCACGTAATGATGCAGGAAGGTTACGACCAACCTTATCCATTGCTTCAATAACTTCATCAACAGGGATTCTACTTTCAATACCTGCTAATGCTAAATCTGCTGAAATTAAAGCGTTACCCGAACCAATTGCATTTCTCATAACACAAGGAATTTCAACAAGTCCGGCTACTGGGTCACAAACTAAACCTAATAAATTACTTATCGCTAATGCCATAGCGTGCCCGGATGCTTCTGGTGATCCTCCGAATATAGCTACTGCTGCAGCTGCCGCCATTGCAGATGCTGAACCAACTTCAGCTTGGCAGCCACCTGTTGCACCAGCTACACTTGCATTGTTTGCTACGACACGCCCAAACAATGCTGAAGTGAATAAGAAGTCAATCATTTGCTCTTCTGTTAAATCATGTGTTTTTTCTAATTTAAAAAGTGCACCGGGAATGGTACCCGAGGAACCAGCTGTTGGCGTTGCACAAATAATACCCATCGCAGCATTGACTTCATTTGTTGCAATGGCACCTTTGACTGCATCAATCATTTCATATCCAGACAAAGCATGATGTGTTTCATTATAATCACGTAGTTTAGCAGCGTCATGACCAGTGTAGCCCGTTACACTTTCAACGCCATCACCTGTCGTCCCTTTTATTACTGCGTCTCGCATGACATCTAAATTTTGTTTCATTTGCGCTCGCACTTCATCACGTGATTTACCGCTTAATTCCATTTCTTCTTTAACCATGATATCCGCAAATGACATATTATTTTCTACGGCATAATCTATAGTCTCTCTAATTGAATCAAACATGTTTATTCCCCCTCTAATTTATATAGGAAACGTTTACGTCACTGTATTTCTCTTTAATTGTATTTAATGTCGATTCTGAGATTGCTTTATTTAATGGTATTACAACCAAGCATTTATCTTCATCTATCATAATAAATTCATCTTTACAGTCTAATTTCATATCGTTGATATCATTAATGAAATGATTTACTTGTGCTTTAGTCATATTTCCGTCAACAACTAAAATTGGTAATCCATGATTTAAATCTACTTCTAGTCCATTTATATGAATACCTTTAATTTTAATTGTACCACCACCGATTGAAATACCGATAATTTCAATGTAGCGACCATCATTACGAAATGATTTAATATAAGCACAGTTTGGATGTTGACCAATACTATCGCCTTCTTCTTCGACGATATCTATTTTAATACCATCATCAGCTGCAATTTCTAATGAAGATTTAATTCGGTTATCAAATGTTGAATATCCCATTGCTCCACCCACAATAGCGACATCTGTACCATGTCCTTGGTGTGTTTGAGCAAATGATTCATAATAATGTATTTCAATATTTTTAGGAATATCTCCCAATATTGCGCGTGCTGAATTCCCAATCTTTACTGCACCAGCCGTATGAGAACTTGAAGGTCCCATCATAACTGGTCCGATAATATCGAAAGCACTTTGATAATCATAGCTCTTTGCCATAATTAAACACTCTCCTTAATATGATTCTTTTTGCTCGGCATTTTAAAGTTGATATTCATTAAATTAAACTTATTAATTAGTGTTCCAATAATATAGGCTAAGACAATGCTGACAATAATCACTGTTGCGATTGTTACAATTGATGTCACTGCATTATTAAAGCCAAATAATACGATGGCACCTGCAATTGGTGTTGCCATACCTTTGACACCTATTACTAGTCCGCTAAATGTCACGATACATGCGTTGACGACCCCAATCAGTGCATTTGTACCATATAGTTGTACTGGATATTGCGCTATTAAATCAATTTGCGTCAATGGCTCAATACAAACTGCAAATGCTTTTGACGGTCCACCAATGTTTAATTTTCGGAATAAAATAAGGTTAACAAATGAGCTACCTGTACATGTTAGTGCTCCAATAGCCATAGGAACACCTGTCAGTCCTAATAAACTTGTTAATACCATTGAACTTAGCGGTGTCATACCTGTAACAGGAATCACTAGTCCTAAAATGACCGCTAATGCATATGGATTGTTATCACCTACCGCAGTGACAGCACTACCTATTTGTTTTAATGTTGCTAGCACACCAGGTGTAATGATTGATGCAAGTCCGAAAGCAATTGCTGGTGCAAATAAGATCACCACAATTAAGTCCAAGCCTTCTGGAACTTTCTTTTCAATCCATTTAATTAAAAAAGCTACGCCATAAGCTGCGATGAATGCTGGTAATAATTTAAAGTCATGTAATACTAAACCAACAATGACCGCAAATACTGGTGCAACGCCTAAGTTTAAGCACGTTAGAATACCTACTGCGATACCGCTTAAACTTCCTGCTAAATCCCCAATATCTTGTAGAAATTTAATATCAAATACGCCACCAATAGCGTAACTTAAGAATGCTTGTGGTAGAAATGTCGCACAAGCTGCACCGGATAATGCTTGTAGTCCTTGTTTACCGTACGGTGCATACTTTAAAAATAGCGTCATGATCACTAAAACCAAGACTAATGTGCCTACACCTAACAGAATATCCATTTCCCAAAAACCTCTCTCTATGTTTATTTTATTTTCAGACCATAAACATCGTACACCCTTAAGAAAACGTTTTCAACTTTTATCTGTTATCAAATCAAATATTTAAGTGAAATATTTGATATTTGTGAAAGATTTTTAAAATGGATTGTTTCAAAAACTACTTATGTTGTCATTAATATTTACTAATTAACTTTTTACTCTATATTTCAAACAGTTGTGTGACAGTTTTTTGATAACTTTTTTACATCTGAAAGTAAGTAATATTTCTAAAAACTTTTAATATTTATACATTTTATCTTTCGAGCTATTTATTTCTTATTTTTGTGCTGTGTTTATAAAACCGCACACTATATTCAAAAATAACTTATTACACATATATTTGCAATAAGATAATTAAAGTAGGATATTATTTTTAGTTTTCTGATAGGAATGATGATAGTCTATAGGTTGAATCTTTACTTTTTTTAAAGCTAAATTTACATCAACTTAACAATGGTTGGTTATACTGAAGATGAAAATATTTAGTATAACT
This sequence comes from Staphylococcus sp. FSL W8-0305, assembly GCF_037966415.1. Classification (NCBI taxonomy): domain Bacteria; kingdom Bacillati; phylum Bacillota; class Bacilli; order Caryophanales; family Staphylococcaceae; genus Staphylococcus; species Staphylococcus sp. FSL W8-0305. The sequence goes on along the minus strand of NZ_CP150198.1, from coordinate 2,233,530 downwards.
TAGTGGAGGCGATAAAGGTGCAATTGAGTCATTCCGTTAAAGTTGCAATTTCTATCTATTTAGCACTTATCTTTATAACGTTCACTTCTTATTTAGTCATTATTTTATATACGAGTATGACTGGACATGATGTATCACATTTCGTTTTAGATAGTCAGCATTCTCATCATGGATCTCTTACGCAAAAACATTTGAGTCTTCCTGAAATCTCATTTAAATAGTTTATCCTCTGTGTTTCAACATTCATTTCCCATATCGATTCATTTATCTATCATCCAGACCACTACATCTTAGATGATTTTTTTTATTTTCTCATTTCACTCTTTCTTAAAAGTCGATATAATGAATTAAATCATTATCATACACTGACATATTTTATGTTGTTGGTGTTAAGTTTTAAAGGGGTGAGATACTTGGTGAATAATCATTCAGCTTTGCGTTTAAAAGGAATTATACTTGCCATTGTCGGTGCTTGTTTATGGGGATTAGGTGGTACTGTTTCTGATTTCTTGTTCAAATATAAGAATATTAATGTCGATTGGTACGTCACTGCTCGACTTGTAGTCAGTGGTGTTTTCTTACTTATTATGTACAAAATGATGCAACCCAAACGTTCTATATTTAGCGTATTCCAAGATCGACGTATGTTAGGCAAATTACTTATCTTCAGTATACTGGGCATGTTAGTTGTACAATATGCTTATATGGCATCTATTAATACAGGTAATGCTGCGATTGCAACATTACTACAATACATTGCGCCAGTCTATATTATTATTTGGTTTGTCATAAGAGGCGTTGCAAAACTAACATTATTTGATGTGCTTGCTATTATCATGACACTATTAGGAACATTTTTATTATTAACGAATGGTTCATTTTCTAATTTAGTCGTCAATCCTGCAAGTTTATTCTGGGGTATTTTAGCTGGTGTAGCACTCGCTTTTTACACAATTTATCCTTCAGACCTACTTAACCGCTTCGGTTCGATTCTAATTGTCGGGTGGGCAATGCTTATTTCTGGTGTTGCGATGAATTTACGCCATCCAATTTGGCACATTGATATCACTAAATGGGACATATCAATTATATTATTTTAATCTTTGGTATTATCGGTGGTACCGCACTCGCATTTTATTTCTTTATCGACAGTTTACAATACATATCAGCGAAAGAAACAACATTATTCGGAACTGTTGAACCTGTCGTAGCCGTTATCGCAAGCAGTCTATGGTTACATGTGGCATTCAAACCATTTCAAATCGTAGGCATCATTCTTATTATGATTTTAATTTTATTACTATCCCTTAAAAGACAACCTGAAACATTAGATGAATAAGAAAACTCTGATAATCACTTTAGCAAGTAACTATTTTTAACAACGTAGTTACCTTATAGGTGATATCAGAGTTTTTTATTTTAGTTAATAATATTTTTCACTTGGTATAAAAAGCGTCGTCGCTCTGGTATCGGAAATACTGGATAAATATGGAATTGGTAATATCCAGGTATAAAGTCATGTTCGATACCTTTTGCACTCAACAATTGCGATAAGTTCAAAGCATCTGGGTACAGTACTTCTTTTGTGCCAACAGTTAATGTAATACGACCTAAACCATCTAAGTCACCATTAATTGGCGATACTTTGTAGTTATCTAAAGGTGTGTCCCCTGCCCATTGTTCAGCTAAGAACACACTGCCATTCACACCTACCATTGGGTCTTTCTTTAAGTAGTCAGGAATTTCAGGATGCTGCATCGTTGCATCTAAAACTGGTGAAATTAATACAATATGTCCTGGTTGCACAATATGTTTTTCTTTTAACAATTGAGCAAATGATAGAGCAATTTGACCGCCCGCAGAGTCACCCATTACAACGATTTGTTTAGAATCTGCTACTTGATTCAATAAATCATGGTACAACTTTTCAAAAAGCACATACGTCGCTTGATAATCTTGATGCGGAATCTTCGGATATACTGGCATGATGACTTTAGCATTGAGTGTTTCTGCAAGTTCATCAATAAATTCGAAATGAATTTTGAGTGGGTCTTGGAACCATGCGCCTCCATGTGCATATAATACAACGCGTTGATGCTTATCTTGTTTATCGTTAACGGTATAAACGGTTGAACCGTAGTGCTTATCCACTTTTACTGGCATCTTAAACTGATAATGGGTGCCCTCATATTCACCTGCTGTCTGTGGCGCCATTTTTTCTAATGCTTTCATCGCTTCTTCTTTATACATAAAACGACGCTTAGCTCTAGATAATCGTATACCTTGTTCTAACATATAACTTTTCACACTGCGTTTTTCTTTAATTCTAATATGTGCGTATGCCGCTACTAAAAATCCAAACGCAAGTGTAGACCATTTTTTACGCATTTGTCGTCACTCCTCTTTGATGATTTCTACTATAGTATTAATGTACCATGCTGATTCTTATTACTACCAATATTTACTGGGAAATAAGTTATAATGTCTACATAATCTTAGCAATACTAATCATTTGCGATATTCATGCTCATCGACATCGTTATTCACACTATCATTCATTTGCTTAAGATGATGTTCAAAACGTTGCATATCGATAAAACGCCCTTGACGATGCATTTCTTTTCCATTCATAAAAATTAAATCCACAGGTACAGTGAAAATATTTAATTCTCCAGCAATAGCTTCCACCTGACTTTGATTAATCACAGCTAATGGCACATTGGGGTATGATTGCATCAAGTCTTCAATTTGTGGTAAAACGGCATGACACACGCTACACTGATCGCGCATGACATGTACAACTGCTAACGGATATTGATGAATAAATTCACGGAATGCTTCGACACTATTTAATTGCTTAACCATTTCGAACACCTTCTTACTTTTTATATTTTAAAATGAAGTCATTATTTTGTTGCTAAAATGTCTTGAAATACTTGTGGCACAGAGGTAATCTTCTTATCGCTCAATCTGTAAAAACCGCCTGTCTGTGTACCAATACAATGCACGCCATGTGCGGACACAATTTCAAACTGAAACACCCATTTCATCTTGCTTGCTTTAACTAAGTAAATACGGCCTACTGGTTTGTCATGTATTGTGACAGGTACTTTATATTCTGCTTCCGTTTTCATAAGTATAGGTGAAATGCCTTGATTGATCATTGTTGAGTAATTCATGTGCTGATTAATAAACGCTGTTCTCAAATCTTCGAACCATCTAATATAAACGATATTACTAACGACACCCATCGCATCAATGTCGTAACCATTCACTTCGATTTCTTTCTCTGCAACTAATAGACCTTCTGTTGTCATAATGACAAATCTCCTTATCTTACAAATAGATTTAAAATCATGTTAATTTATTTTTATTACTTTCATGATAAAAATACAAGCAATTGAACTTTATTACGGAAAATCAAACTTTTCAATGACGCTATTAATTTGGCTAGTCGCGAAGATGCATTTTTCTAAAATGTGACAAAAACATAAGCAATGTTTTCTATACCTAACACTAATATTTAACTTATTCTCATCAACACACCTGCTATACATCATTGCGCACTAAAAAGACAGTAGCTTCATTTTAAGCTACTGCCTTTTGTAACGTATTCTCTTTCAACTCGCTACTTCGCATACGCACTATGAATGACTAAAAGTTCATTCATTTGATATGCTATTTCATTTTCAATCATTATTTGACTGTCATAATTAGCTTACCTGGATCAGCATCTTGGACATCTTCAATGACAAGTTCTTTATTTTCAAGATTTGTAATAATCATTGGTGTAACGATGCTTGGTGCGTGCGCTTTCAAGTATGCTAAATTCACTTTCATTAATGGTTGACCTTGTGTTACTTTTTCATCAACGTTAATCAGACTTTCGAATCCTTCACCATTCAGTTTCACTGTATCGATACCAATATGAATAAGTACTTCGACACCACTTTCAGATTCTAATCCTATCGCATGTTTCGTAGGGAAGATTGTTTTCACTGTACCATCAAACGGTGCTACAATTTCACCTTTTTCAGGGATAAAGCCAACACCATCACCCATCATTTTACCAGCGAATACTTGATCAGGTACTTCTGATAATGGAATGATTTGACCGACACCTGGTGCATAGATGTCTGTTGTTCCAAGTGCTTCTACGTGAACTGGTTCATCTGACATTTCTTCAGTCACTGTCGTTTCACTTGGCTTTGTAATTTCACCACTCATAATCTTCGCCATATCATGTTTAATTTGATCTGATTTTGGACCAAAGATAGCTTGCATATTGTTTCCAACTTCTAATACACCTGATGCGCCTAAAGCTTTAATACCTGCTACATCTACTTTTGATTTATCAACCACTTCTACGCGCAGACGTGTAATACATGCATCTAAATGTTTAATGTTTTCTTTTCCACCCATTGCATCTAAGACATCAAATGGTAATTTTGCGACACTAGAGTTACGAATTTCAGTTTCTTCATCTTCACGACCTGGTGTTTTCAATTTAAACTTACGAATTGCAAAGTCGAATAAGAAGTAATACACGATAGCATATACAATACCGACTGGAATAACTAATAATGCGTGTGAACGATCCCAGTTTAATAAACCATATAAAATATAATCTATGAAACCACCTGAGAATGTCATACCAATTTTAACGCCTAATAAATGCATTACTAAGAATGATGTACCAGCTAATAATACGTGAATTCCATAAAGTACTGGTGCTACAAATAAGAATGAAAATTCTAATGGCTCAGTGATACCAGTTAAAAATGCAGTTAATCCTGCTGATAACATTAAACCACCCACGATTTTTTTACGTTCTGGTCGTGCATTTTTATAAATAGCAAATGCCGCCGCTGGTAAACCAAACATCATGAATGGATATTTACCAGTAGTAAATGCACCAGCAGTAAATGGTACGCCATCTTTCAATTGTGCCATCCAAATACGTTGGTCACCACGAACTAATTCACCTGCGTGATTTGTATAACTTCCGAATTCAAACCAGAACGGTGAATAGAAAATATGATGTAAACCAAATGGAATTAATGAGCGTTCAATAATACCGAATATAAAAGTTGTTAATGTTAAATTTTTATTTAATAAGAAATTCGATAAACTATTTAATCCATCTTGAATTGGTGGCCACGCAAAACTTAAAACCACACCTGTTGCAATTGCTACGACCGATGTCACAATCGGTACAAATCGTTTACCTGCAAAGAATCCTAAAAATGGTGGTAGTGTAATATTATAAAATTTGTTGTAACACCATGCGGCTAAAGCACCCATGATAATACCACCAAACACACCCGTTTGTAATGTTGGAATACCTAATACTAAGGCATGTGCTGGTTCTTTCGCTGCTTGACTTAATTCTTTTGCCCCTTTGGCATATGAGAAAATGTCATCAATTGTAATATGCAACACTTTCCCCATTGTTGCATTCATAATTAAGTAACCTACTAGCGCTGCTAATGCTGCAACACCGTCTCCTCCTGCTAATCCAAGTGCTGTACCAACTGCAAATAATAATGGCAAGTTATCAAATACAACTTGTCCTGCTGCTTCCATGACCGACGAAATCATTACAATGATATCGTTTTTTAACCATGGTGCAATTTCTACTAATTGTTCGTTGTGCATTGCGTTACCAAACGCTAATAAAATACCAGCTGCTGGTAAAATCGCAACAGGTAACATTAATGCTTTACCGATACGTTGCAATTGTCCAAACAATTTCTTAAACATATAAACATCCCCTATCTCAATTTCCGCTTCCATGTACAAAAAAGCAGGCATGAACAAACAAGACTATTCTCATAGTACGGTTGTTTGCTCATGCCTGCATTACCAGTAACACGCAAGTGATATGTAATTCATAGCTATTATACATATTTGTAAAAGCGTTTTCAACAACTTTTTCACAATTTTATCATCAATTCAGTACAATCATTTGTGATAAATAAACAAAACGGCAATTCCCATTTTGTTGAAATAGAAATTACCGTTTTTATAGTTCAATTCAATTGTGATAACCTTTCAATCAGTTATAAGAAACGTTTTGCTGCAACTGAAATAGGTGGAATTTGATCTAAATCTAAATGTTTATCTTCAGTAATAGATCTAAATGCCCATTTACCATAACCAAGCGCTTCTTCATTTACAATTTTACCTGGTAATGGCGCAGCATTAGGATCAACATAAACATCTACAATTGTTGGTACATCTTGTGCTAGTGCCTCTTCTACAATAGCATCTACTTCGCTAGCACTTTTAATTGTATAACCTTTACCACCTGCTGCTTCAGCAAATTTGGCATGATCCATATCAGAGAAATCAACCGCATATTCTAATTCACCAGCAGCTTGTTGTTCATATTTAATAAACGCTAATTGCTTATTATTTAGAACAAACACTGTTAAAGGTAGATCATATTGTACAGCTGTTGCAAAGTCCTGCATCACCATTTGGAATGCACCGTCACCAGCAATTGCGATGGCTTGTCTATTTGGATATGCAATTTTTGATGCCATCGCACCTGGAAGACCGCAACCCATTGTACCTAACCAACTTGAAATGATGAACTTGTTATTTACACCAAGGTTTAAGTATCGAGTTGACCAAACTGTTGCTGTACCTACATCTGCTGAAATCACTGCATCATCTTTAATAAATTTATTGATTGATGCCATTAATCGTTCTGGACGTAATGGTTTACTATTATTATTTTTATCTTGTTCCATCCATTTATCCCAAACCGCTTTACGTTCTAACGTTTTGTTTAAGAATGGTCTTTCAGCAACATGTTTAATATTTTCAGTTAACTGATGCAACGCAATTTTACTATCTCCAACAATTCCTACATTAATATTGAAACGATGTCCGATATTTTTAGGATTTGTGTCAATTTGAATGGCTTTAATATTTTTCTTAGGTAAGTAATCCACATATGGATAGTTTGTACCAACCATAATTAATAAATCCGCTTCCTGCATTGTTTGATAAGATGTTTTAGTACCGATTTTACCTAAGTTACCGATACTATATGGATGATCATCCGGCAAGATTGTTTTAGCTGGTAATGAATGAATGACAGGAATTTTAGCCATTTCAATAAATTCACGTAGCTCATCTTTCGCATGTTTCGCACCAACACCGATTAACATGACAGGCTTTTTACTTTTATTAATTAATTTAACCGCTTTTTTGATGTCTTTATATTTTGGTGATACTACTGTTGGTCTTGATGTATCTACTGGTTTATTCGTTGTATCTTTAATTTTTTCAGTTAATAAGTCATTAGGACAAATAACAACAGCTACACCTTTTTGTTCATATGCCGTACGAATTGCTTCGTTAACGATTTCAAACACATTGTCACCTTTTTCAATTTGGTGATTATAAACGGCTACATCTTCACATAATTTTTGTAAATTTGTTTCTTGGAATGCTTTCGTTCCAAGTGCTGTACTATTCGTTTGTCCAGATAATATTAATTGCGGTACATTATCCATTTTGGCATCGTACATACCATTTAATAAATGAATTAAACCAGGGCCACCGATACTTAATGCCACACCGATTTTACCAGTTAATTTTGTATAACCAGCAGCTGCTAAACTTGCTACTTCTTCATGACGTACATGATAAAATTTAAATTGATCTCTCACTGTACGTAAACTATCGACCACTGCGTCGATTGAATCACCTGGAATACCATATAAGTGATCTATATCCCATGCTTGTAATGCTTTAACTAATGCTTCATTTGCTTTTATTTTTGCCATTATTACTAATAGCCTCCCTTTCTTAGTGTCTTTTTCTAATTAATAGAACAGTATGATTAGAACAGGTATTAACACCGAACTAATAACTGCAGTTAAAATCATCCCAATTGAACTAAATGCACCAGATTCAATATCCATCTCCAGTGCTTTAGCTGTGCCAAATGCATGTGACGCATTCCCATACGTTAAACCTTTGGCGATAGAAGATTCAAATCTTCCAAATCGTAATAACATCGAACCTAAAATACTACCGATTAAACCCGTTGTGATAATAAAAAGTACGGTCATCGTATCTGTGCCACCAAGTTCATGTGACACTTCTATACCAACAGCGGCTGTTATAGATCGGGGCAATAATGTTACAATGACGTCTTTAGAATAGCCAAATGCTTTAAGTGTTAAGAACACTAACATGAAATTTAGCATGACGCCAGTTAATACACTTGCAAAAATGATAGAGACATTATCTTTAATTTTCTCTCTATTTTTATAAAGTGGGTACGCTAAACATACGACCGTTGCGTTTAAAATATGGTTGATCCAACTGCCACCTTTCATATACCCGTTATAACTAATTCCAAAGATAAGTAAGACAAAAATAATTCCTAAAGATGCAATTAATGCTGGATTCAAAAATGGATTTGGATATTTTTGTTGTAATCTTTTAGCGAAATAATATAAAACGACAGTCAATAAAATCATTAACAAGGCTTGCACGTAATCATTCATAAGCATCTATACCTTTACGTTGCTTATGTTTAACAGACATTTTTTCAGCAATATAACCTGAAGATAATGCAACGATACATGTTCCTATGATAATGACTGCGAAAAAGAGTATATAATTTAGCGTAATTTCGGAAGCAACATCCATAATACCTACAACTGACGGTATGAAGAAAAAGACCATCGTCTTTAATAAAAAGTTTGCACCGTCTTCTACCCAAGTTAGCGGTACAATCTTAAATTGTAATAGTAAATAAAATAAAAATAGACCAACAATACTGCCGGCTAAGGGAAGATGAAAAATCTTTTGAATTTCTGTGCCAATATAAGTAATCACAATGATGATTCCTAGTTGTAGTAATAATTTGATTATTAATTGGACTTTGTGCATGGCGCCATCCCTTTCTAAATATGTCTAAATTGTTACAATAACTATTATAAAGATGGCGTACACAATATAAAAATACTCTTTTTTTATGGTTTGTATTACTATTTTCTATGGAAACGCTCTCTAAATTTCACTTCATTTTCACAAAAAAACACTCATTATTTCAATGATCCAAGTAATGAGGAATCACAAATAATGAGTGCTTTATTAATATGTTAGCCTAAACGATCTTTCAAAAATTCTATCCATTTCGTTGTGGCATGACTTAATTGTTTATCCTTCTTCCAAACAACACCTAATTCCCAATGTACATGCGCATCTTCAATGCGTAGTAGCTTCACATCTCCATTTAGTTGCTCTGAAATTGATGTTGGTAAAATACTAATACCTAATTCATTCGTAACTAAATCTTCTATAACATGCCATTGTGAAATTTGCGCTACAGTATTCGGAACAAAGCCAACGTTTTTAGCATTTTCAATAATTTTATCATTCAAGTAAAAGTCTTTATTAAATAAAATGAAGTCTTCACCTGCTAAATCTTCGAGTTTAACAGTTTCATATTTTGCGAGTCGATGCTCTCTGCTCACGATAAGTCGCAAATCTTCCTTATCTAGGGTAGTATAATCGAAAATATGATGATCCACTGGCAAAGTGGTCACGCCTATATCTACTTCATCATTGATAATTTGCTGCTCAATCGTTTTTCCGCCATTTTCTATTAAATTATATGTAACATTTGGATATTGTTGATGGAATGCACCAAGAATATTTATAAGAATCTTCATATTCATGACTGCCGACATGCCCATGTTTATATGCCCTGTTTCCAGTCCATTCAAGCGTTCCATTTCAGATGGTAAATAATCGTATAGTGCAACAATTTCTTTACTTTTCTCATAAAAAATTTGACCTGCATCGGTAAGTATTAAATGTCTTTTACTTCTATCAAATAAGGGCGTACCCATTTCATTTTCAATATCTTTAATTGCTTTACTAATTGTAGGTTGTGCAATATATAATGATTTGGAAGCATTAGTCATGCCTCCTTGCTTTACGACTTCAATAAAATATTTCATATGTTTGATATCCACTAACATCATCCTAACTATTTCAACACGTTTATTTCATTATACACAACTTCTTAAACATTCAATAAATTTAGATTTATAAAATTGCTTTATAAAAAGTTTTATGTAAAATACACATTCTTTTATGGTATTATATTAATGGCTCAAGTTTGTTATTCGAGGTGAGGTATTGAGCTTTTACGAATTTATGCAAAGTTTTCTTGGTGATGACACACCATTAGGTGAATTGGTTGATTGGATTAATCAAGATAGCAATTTCCCTAGAGAAGTGAAGAGCCATAGTGAAATATTGTCATATTTTCGAACAAATCCATGTCCTGAAAGCATCTCAGTACCTGTAATTAAACGGGCACTATCAGTTTTCAACCAATTCACAAATGTACAATGATACATGAATACATGGAGTCACATCATCTCATGTTAGCGCTCTGATTGCAGGGCGCTGTTTTTAATGTTATCGCTTCATTTATATGTTGTGATTGCTATTTTCTTTCAGTTATAGAACCACGTACCTTTTCTTTTAAATCATTTTATATTTTCCCACTAATATCCGCTGTTAATCAATCCTGACATCCTTGTATCACTATGACACTTAATTGTTAGATACATAAATTTCTACATTTTATGAAAAAATCCATTTTTATTACAATTTAACACTTTATATGACAGCTTCATTACAGTTACTTTTATTGTTGATTGCTTGCATTGTTTTCTAAAAAAATTTTGCTATCATAAATAACGTTGAATAAAGAAAAAATTAACTTGGGAGATAAAAATGAAATATAAAAAGATACTTTTTCGTTTACTAATTGCTTTTGCAGTCCTTTTCTCAGCAGATTTCACTTATCAATCCGTCGAACAAACGCATCAATCGCATGCCGCAGTTAATTATTATAGTAAAAACCAATGTACATGGCGGGCATTTAAACGTCGCGCACAAGTCGGTAAACCTGTTTCTAATAGATGGGGCAATGCCAAAAATTGGTATTACAATGCACGTAAATCAAAATATGCGACTGGTCGTACACCAAGAAAATTTGCTGTCATGCAATCAACTGCAGGATATTATGGACATGTCGCAGTTGTTGAACAAGTATATAAAAACGGTAGTATTAAAGTTTCAGAATACAACTTTTATCGCCCATTAAAATACAATACACGTGTACTAAGCAAAAAGGCAGCACGTAACTTTAACTATATTTACTAATCAAAAAACTTCTATCACGAACGCTTCAAATTCCTGTATGCGTGTGATAGAAGTTTTTTATTTTTTGTTCATATTAATTTATTTAAGCGCTACGATGGACTGACTTAAACTTTTCTTTAAAATCGCTATTCGCATTTGATTATTGTTGGCTTCTTAAATCTTGTAAAATGCGTTCAGCAACTTGTGTATTCGCACGAGGTTCTTGCTTCAATGCTTCAGCTACTTGCGCAATTTCATCACCTTTTGCACCTACAACAATAGCTAAAGATTTATATTGCAAGCTCATATGGCCTTGCTGGATACCTTCAGAAACGAGCGCGCGACATGCTGCAAAGTTTTGTGCTAAACCAACGGCAGCAACTACATGACCTAATTCTTGCGCTGACTCTACATTTAGTAGCTCTAATGATGCTTTAGCTATTGGTAATACTTTTGTACCACCGCCAACGATTGCCAATGTCATAGGCACCTCTATGGTACCAATTAAACGTTGACGTTCTTGATCGTATCTCCATGTTGCAATACCACGATATTGACCATCTTTACTCGCGTATGCATGCGCACTTGCTTCTGCACCACGCGTATCATTTCCTGTTGCTAAAACAACGGCATGTATGCCATTCATAACACCTTTATTATGTGTTGCAGCACGATGAATATCAACTTGTGCCAATACAGAAGCACGTTCCATTCGTTTGGCAACCTCTTCTCCAGTTCTCTCGCCCCTTGCTAAATCTTTAACATCAATTTCGCCTTGAACTTTAACAACGGACGCTGTTGCATGATTGGATAAAATACTCATTAAAATGTCGCTTTGCGGAAATTCATTTTTTAAAAATGCAGTTATAGCCTCTAAAATCGTATTAAGCATATTAGCGCCCATAGCATCTTTCGTATCAACAAATACTTTTAAAGATAGTAACTGTTGCTCAGGAAATGTATCAATAGCTATACGTTGGTAACCACCACCACGCGCTTTAATAGAAGGATATGCCTCATCCGCAATTTGATGAATTTGCTTCTCTAAAGCTTTAATGTCTGCTGATAATTTTTCAGTATCGTCAACGCCATCAAAGACGATTTGACCTATCATAATACGTTCAGAAGATACCGTTTTAAATCCACCAGTCTGATTCACTAGCTTTGCACCATAACTAGCTGCAGCGACAACTGAAGGCTCTTCCACCATCATAGGTACAACATATGCTTTATCGTCCACAATGATATTCGGTAATAATCCAACGGGTAATGCACCTTGCGCGATGACATTTTCAATTAAACTATTTGCTACTTCCTCATCAATTAATGGATGATTCAATAAAATGTTGAATTGCTCTTCTGATAACCATTGCTTATCTACCAATTGTTGTAACTTTTGTTGACGAGATAAATGTCGGAAATTCTTATCTAAACTTTGCATGGACATACTCCTTTTACTTCACATAATTTTTTAACATTTCAATCACTACTATTTTTACCATAAAATAACGTTATTCGTCTTAAAATTCAATTGAATAATTGTCGTTTTGACTTTAAAATAAAGCAAGGTAAATTAAAACGCTTACAAGAAACGTCAAATCATTTTTAAATTTAGTGTATTTCTTTGTATAAGATTAGCATATTCTGATATGATACAAGTGTTGCTTTTATAAATTTGAAAGGATGTAAAACCTTATGACATTAGGTATCGACAAAATAAACTTTTACGTTCCAAAGTACTATGTAGACATGGCTAAATTAGCAGAAGCACGCCAAGTAGACCCAAACAAATTTTTAATTGGAATAGGTCAAACTGAAATGGCTGTTAGTCCTGTAAATCAAGACATCGTTTCAATGGGCGCTAACGCTGCTAAGGACATTATAACAGACGAAGATAAAAAGAAAATTGGTATGGTAATTGTGGCAACTGAATCAGCAGTTGATGCTGCTAAAGCAGCCGCTGTTCAAATTCACAACTTATTAGGTATTCAACCTTTTGCACGTTGCTTTGAAATGAAAGAAGCTTGTTATGCTGCAACACCAGCAATTCAATTAGCTAAAGATTATTTAGCAACTAGACCGAATGAAAAAGTATTAGTTATTGCTACAGATACAGCACGTTATGGATTGAATTCAGGCGGCGAGCCAACACAAGGTGCTGGCGCAGTTGCGATGGTTATTTCACATAATCCAAGCATTTTGGCATTAAATGAAGATGCTGTTGCTTACACTGAAGACGTTTATGATTTCTGGCGTCCAACTGGACATAAATATCCATTAGTTGATGGTGCATTATCTAAAGATGCTTATATCCGCTCATTCCAACAAAGCTGGAATGAATACGCAAAACGTCAAGGTAAGTCACTAGCTGACTTCGCATCACTATGCTTCCATGTTCCATTTACAAAAATGGGTAAAAAGGCATTAGAGTCAATCATTGATAACGCTGATGAAACAACTCAAGAGCGTTTACGTTCAGGATATGAAGATGCTGTAGATTATAACCGTTATGTCGGTAATATTTATACTGGATCATTATATTTAAGCCTAATATCATTACTTGAAAATCGTGATTTACAAGCTGGTGAAACAATTGGTTTATTCAGTTATGGCTCAGGTTCAGTTGGTGAATTTTATAGTGCGACATTAGTTGAAGGCTACAAAGATCATTTAGATCAGGCTGCGCACAAAGCATTATTAAATAACCGTACTGAAGTATCTGTTGATGCATATGAAACATTCTTCAAACGTTTTGATGACGTAGACTTTGACGAACAACAAGATGCTGTTCATGAAGATCGTCATATTTTCTACTTATCAAATATTGAAAATAACGTTCGCGAATATCACAGACCAGAGTAATCTGTGTATTTGAAAGACATTTAAATATAACCTAAAAACAGCAGTAAGACAGCTTCTCATTGAAATCGTCTTACTGCTGTTTTTTATTTATAATGCTTCGTCTTGAATGAATTCATAATGCCTATTTGACACATTATTAAAGTTTTCCTATTGCCTGAATCCTTTATACGTTACGGCTTCGTGCTATGTTTTGGTACATAAAGCTTTGACATATCGATATTCTCCAACTCTAACAGCTTAATTTTATTATTAATCGTTCCACCGAATCCTGTTAAGCTACCCGTTTTACCGACAACGCGATGACATGGCACGATAATAGATAATGGATTACTTCCGACTGCACCTCCAACCGCTTGGGCTGACATTTTTGGCTTATCAAGCAGCTTGCCTACTTTTTTGGCAATAGCACCATACGTTGTTAACGTCCCATAAGGAATCTGTCTTAATTCATTCCAAACACACTGTTGAAAATGACTACCTGTTGGCTTTAAAGGTATTGTGATTTCAGGATTGTCACCTTTAAAATACGCGTCTAACCACTGTGTCGCCTCTTTAAATATCGCTAAAGACGTATTTTCTTCCCTAGTACCATCATCTTGTTGATTTTCAAACAAAACAGCGGTCAGACTTACCCCATCACTCACAAGTTCCAATCGTCCTACAGGAGAATCATAGTAACTCTTATATACCATAAACACACACTCCTTTTTCATCATCATACTATTCATTTAACTTTATGAAAATGATTAACACTTTATGCTTTATCAAGATCAACTATTCACTTCCAAATCAAAATTCACATAGACTACCAACACAATATACCATTTCTTAATTAACTATGTATCAACACATACGTTTCTTAACCATTGATTAATATTTACTTTTAAATTCTTACTTACTTCAAAAATTACACAAAAAGTTCATAAAGTGCCTACAATGCGCCGTTTTTAAAACTACAATGGTGGAAAAATAGAATTGCCATTGTTTATAGTTTGCATATAGTTTCAATATATTTTCTTTTACTTAATAGTTTAAAATTTTAGAGGTGATGTTTATGAATAACAATTTTTTCAATAGTGACTTCGATTCTATTTTACGAAGAATGATGCAAGACATGCAAAACTCAAATCAGACTAGTAACAAGAAATACTATATTAATGGTAAAGAAGTTTCACCGGAAGAATTAGCACAATTTACGCAACAAGGTGGTAATCATTCTGCCGAACAAAGTGCGCAAGCTTTTCAACAAGCAGCACTAAGACAACAAGGTCAACAAAGTGGCAATGGCAATTATTTAGAACAAATTGGTCGTAACTTAACGCAAGAGGCTCGTGACGGATTATTAGATCCAGTCATCGGTCGTGATAAAGAAATCCAAGAAACTGCAGAAGTCTTAAGTAGACGCACTAAAAACAATCCTATCCTAGTCGGAGAAGCTGGAGTTGGTAAAACTGCGATTGTCGAAGGTTTAGCGCAAGCAATCGTTGAAGGGAACGTACCTGCAGCAATCAAAGATAAAGAAATTATATCTATAGATATTTCATCGCTTGAAGCTGGAACGCAATATCGTGGCGCCTTTGAAGAAAACATCCAAAAGTTAGTTGAAGGCGTTAAGTCATCACAAAATGCTGTGCTCTTCTTTGACGAAATTCACCAAATCATCGGTTCCGGTGCCACAGGAAGTGATTCAGGTAGCAAAGGGTTATCTGATATTTTAAAACCAGCATTAAGTCGTGGTGAAATTTCAATTATAGGTGCAACGACTCAAGATGAATATCGCAATAATATCATGAAAGACGCTGCATTAACACGTCGTTTTAACGAGGTACTGGTTAACGAACCAAGCGCAAAAGATACGGTTGAAATTTTAAAAGGAATTCGCGAAAAATTTGAAACACACCATCAAGTCAAATTACCTGATGACGTATTAAAGGCATGTGTAGACTTATCCATTCAATATATTCCACAACGCCTATTACCTGACAAAGCAATCGATGTATTAGATATTACAGCTGCACATTTATCTGCACAAAGTCCTGCTATTGATAAAGTCACGACTGAAAAACGTATTTCTGAATTGGAACATGATAAGCGTAAAGCTGTAAGTGCTGAAGAATATAAAAAAGCAGATGACATTCAAAAAGAAATTAAATCTCTACAAGATAAATTAGAAAACAGTAATGGTGAACATACTGCAGTAGCAACGGTGCATGATATTTCTGATACCATTCAACGATTAACTGGTATTCCTGTATCTCAAATGGATGCCAATGACATTGAACGTTGAAAAAATATTTCTAGTCGTTTAAGAAGTAAAATCATCGGTCAAGATAAAGCTGTAGAAATGGTTTCTCGTGCCATTCGTCGTAATCGAGCTGGTTTTGATGATGGTAATCGTCCAATTGGTAGCTTCCTATTTGTCGGTCCTACTGGTGTGGGTAAAACAGAGCTTGCCAAACAGTTAGCCATTGATTTATTTGGTAATAAAGAGGCACTGATTCGACTTGATATGAGTGAATATAGTGATACTACTGCTGTTTCTAAAATGATTGGTACAACTGCTGGTTATGTCGGTTATGACGATAATTCAAATACATTAACTGAAAAAGTACGACGCAATCCATATTCAGTCATTCTATTTGATGAAATTGAAAAGGCTAATCCACAAATATTAACATTATTACTTCAAGTGATGGATGATGGTAATTTGACTGATGGTCAAGGTAATGTCATCAACTTTAAAAATACAATTATTATTTGTACATCAAATGCTGGCTTTGGCAATGGCAATGACACTGAAGAAAAAGATATTATGCATGAAATGAAAAAATTCTTCCGCCCTGAATTCCTTAACCGCTTCAACGGCATCGTTGAATTCTTACATTTAGATAAAGATGCATTACAAGATATCGTCAACTTGTTATTAGACGATGTACAAGTTACATTAGATAAAAAAGGTATTACGATGGACGTTTCACAAGATGCGAAAGATTGGTTAATTGAAGAAGGTTATGATGAAGAATTAGGCGCACGCCCATTAAGACGTATTGTTGAACAACAAGTGCGTGACAAAATAACAGATTATTATTTAGATCATACAGACGTTAAACATGTGGATATAGATGTTGAGGATAACGAATTAGTCGTAAAAGGTAAATAACGACAATTTAACATATAGCGTATCAAAAAATGAGCATCAGGACGCCCTCGCCTGTGCTCATTTTTTAAATTATTTCCCAGGAAAATGATTCGCTGTGTGTTGTTCTGTTCCACAACAATCACGATCAATGTCACATGTACCACATTTTCCTTGTTTCGAACGTTTGAAAAATTTCACTAGTGTATACAAGGCATATCCGAAAATTGCTAAAAAAATTAAAATGTTAATAATGACTGACACTTTAACCACTCCTTAAACAAATAAATGTCCGACTTGATAAAAAATGAATGTTAAGACATATGCAGTGACTAGAGGATAGGCAACTGCAAGTGCCGTCCATTTCCATGAATAAGTCTCTTTACGGATTGCTGCCACTGTAGAAACACAAGGAATATACAATAGTATAAATATCATAAATGCATACGCAGATAGCGGTGTGAATTGATTTTGAATCACATTAACAAGGCCTGCATCACCTGATGAATAGATAATCGCCATCGAACTTACGATAACTTCTTTTGCTAAAAATCCTGGCACTAACGTAGCACCTGCTTGCCATGTTCCAAATCCGAGCGGTTGCACTAACATACCAAAGAAGCTACCAACCATATGCAAAAAACTTTGATTGATATTCACATTGATACCATGTGGTCCTACATAACTTAATAGCCAAATGACTACTGAGCCGCCAAAAATAAATGTACCTGCTTTACGAACAAAGCCCTTAGCCTTTTCCCAAGTACTACGCCACAACGTTTTAATGGAAGGGACACGGTATGTTGGCAACTCCACAATAAAGATTGCATTATCATTTTTTAAAACTGTCTTAGTAAGTACTGTACTGACTAAAAATGCCATAATAATACCTAAAACATACAAGCTTAATACTACTAAAGATTGATTTTCTTTGAAAAAGATACCTACGAACAATGCATACACTGGCAGTCTAGCAGAGCATGACATGAATGGTGCAATTAATATCGTTGTTAAACGCTCTTTTTCATTTTCAATACTGCGCGCAGCCATAATACTCGGTACGTTACAACCAAATCCGATAATCATCGGTATAAAAGACTTCCCGCTTAAACCGAACGATTCCATAATACGATCCATTAAAACCGCAATACGTGCCATATAACCTGAATCTTCTAATAAAGATATAAAGAAAAAGAGCACAACAATTTGTGGTACAAAGACTAATACTGATCCTACACCAGCAATAATGCCATCTGTAATTAAATCTTGTAAAAATGGTATAACGCCAAGATAATTCATAATCGTCTTCACACTATCCGTAAATGTACCACCTATAAATGCATCGAGTTGATCCGACAAAGGTGTGCTAATCCATGTAAATGTAGTTTGAAAGATCAACCACATAATCGCTAGAAAAATAGGCATCCCTATATATTTATGTGTTAATATCTTGTCTATTCTAGAGCTGAAATATTGCTTATCTTCATCTGGATACGTTACCACGTCTTGCAATAACGTCTCAATATAATGATTGCGTATACGTTCCATCTCTCGACGAACAGATACAGCCTCTACTTGTTCAGCAACTTGATCACGTAAACTCGACAATTTATTTACAACCTCTGAATTAAGTTCATTTGCAATTTGCATGTTATTTAGTAAGAATTGAATCGCAATAAATCTAGCTTGATATTTATCATGAGATGTCTCTGTCATTATTATTTGACACATATTTTTAATTGTCTCTTCAATCTTCTCACCATAATTGATTTTAAAATGCGGTTGATACCCTTCCCCTAGATGCTTTATTTCGCCAAGTAAATGTTTAGTTCCTTTGCCTGTACGTGCCACAACTGGAAAAATAGGTGTTTTTAACTTTTTCATCAATTTATGATAATCGATTTTTATCCCGCGCTTTGTAGCTACATCAATCATATTTAATCCGATGTATATTGGTTGATTAAGTTCTAACAATTGTACTGTTAATTGCATATTTCTTTTTAGTTGACTCGCATCAACAATGTTAATGATTCCTGAAAAAGAATCGTTTAATAAATAGTCTGTCACTACAGTTTCATCTTTAGAAATCGGCGATAAATCATATGTACCTGGTAAATCAATTAATTGTCCTACATTTTCTTTAAGCTTCCCTACTTTTTTCTCTACCGTTACGCCACTCCAGTTGCCTATATATTCATACGAACCAGTTAAAGCGTTAAACAAAGATGTTTTACCAACATTAGGATTTCCTAAAATACAATAATTTTCCATTCGTCCGGCTCCTATTCTTCTAATGCAATAGAACAAGCATCGCAATGTCTAATACTTAACTGTTGTCCGTTTACTTCAATAATACATGGCCCTTTAAATAAACATTTTTGTTTAATCGTTATGATAGCGTCATCTGTTAACCCAAAGGCACTTAGACGATACAACATATTCTCATTAGCAATATCCATTCGCTTTATTTTATAAGCCTTATTCATTTCACCATTTTTAATGTTTAACATACTATTTCGCTCTCCTATTAGAAATAATAATCATTATCACTTAAAAATCATAACCCTTAAAATTGTAGCTCGCAATACTTTATTTAAATAATTTTCATTTTTCATGTAAAATTTGTGACATTGCAAAAATGTTTTGTATAATCGCTTCCATGCAAAAACCCCCACTTCAAATGTCATTGATAGACATTTAAAGCGGAGGCATGTACATGTTATTTTATGATTTATTTCTTAAGTTTTTTTCTAACAATTGATTGAGCTTTTCAATATTTTTATTCAACTGTTCTATATTCGTGGCTTGTTGTTTTGAATTTAGTTGATGCTTGTTTTGATAATCCATTAAAGCATCATATAAGAACAATGAACTTGCTGATTGCTGTTTCACTTCTTGGTACAATGCCATCGTTTTATCATCTAGTACTATTGAACGTGCATCATCTTGTCCATGTACATCTTGATGTTTCGATACATTTGTTGCACCTTGTGGATATACTTTAAAGGTTGTGTCGTATGTTTCCTTACTATCTTTAGCTTCAGATTCCTGTGATTCAACCGTTTTATATTTTTCAAGTGCATGTCCTTCAATATCAACTCGTGGAATAATACGATTCAACCATGCTGGTAAATACCACGAACCTTTTCCAAACAATTTAGTTAATGCAGGAATTAACATCATTCTGACTACGAAGGCATCAAAGAGTACACCAAACGCTAATGCCATACCCATTGATTTAATCATGACATCTTCTTGGAATACAAACGCAAAGAAGACACTAAACATGATTAATGCAGCTGCTACAATAACAGGACCACTTTCTTTCAATCCTACTTTGATAGAATAATCATTATCCCCTGTTTTACTATATTCTTCATGAATTCGCGACATAAGGAAGACTTCGTAATCCATTGCTAAGCCGAATAGTATACCAATTGTAATAACCGGCAAGAAGGCTAGCATTGGTCCTGTCGTTTCTATACCGAATAATCCTTTCATAAAGCCATCTTGCATCACAAAGGTTGTAAAACCTAGTGTTGCCATTAATGACAAGACAAATCCTAAAACTGCTTTTAACGGTATTAAGATTGAACGGAAGACAATCATTAATAAGAAAAATGCCAATACAACAATTACTGTTGCAAATAAAGGTATCGCCTCATTTAACTTTTTAGACATATCAATATTAATGACACTTTGTCCTGAAATTTCCGTTTTAAATCCATATTTATCTTGCGCATCTTTATTATAATCTCGTAAATCATGCACTAAGTCATTTGTACTTTCTGCATTAGGCCCTTGCTTAGGTATCACGACCATCAAAGCGTAATCATTATCTTTACTCATTTGTGGCGGCGTAACAATATCCACATTTTTCTTATCTTTAATATCTTTATACATAGATTGTAAATCTTGTTGTAATCCTTGTGGATCATCTTTTTTATCTTTAACGTTAATCAGCATCGGTATTTGGCCATTAAATCCTTCGCCAAACTTATCTGAAATAATATCGTATGCCTTTTTCTGAGTAGAATCTGCTGGCTTTACGCCATCATCCGGAATGCCAAGACGCATATGACTAACTGGAATAGCCGCTGCAACTAATATAATTAAACCTAATAATACTGCTGCAAGTGCATTACCAGTAATAAATTTAGACCACGGCGTATCAATATCTTTTTTAAAATTAGACTGCAATTTGTTCACTTTAATGTGTTTATGGAAAATACTAATTAACGCAGGTAATAAAGTCAGTGCACTGAATACAGCAAATATAACACTAATTGCCGAAGCAAACCCCATCACTGCTAAGAAATCTATACCAACTAGCGATAAACCGCATACGGCAATCACAACTGTCACACCAGCGAAGATGACTGCGCTACCTGCTGTTCCCACTGCAAGACCAATGCCTTTAATGTAATCTGTTTCAGTTTTCATAACTTGTCGATATCTGAATAAAATAAATAATGCATAATCGATACCAACTGCTAGTCCAATCATTACGGCTAATGTCAGTGTGACATTTGGTATATCGAATGCATAAGTTAACAAACTGATAATACCTACACCAGAAGCTAAACCAATTAATGCACTTATAATTGGTAATCCTGCAGCAATAACTGAACCGAATGTGATTAACAGTACAACAAATGCAACAATAATACCAACTAGTTCAGAATTACCGCCTACTTCTGTAGATGTCATTCCTGTACCAGTTAACTCTGTTTGTACATTATGATTGTCACGTAAGTCTTTCAAATGACTTTTAACATTATCTCTAGAGCCATCTTTTAAAGATGTTTGACTAACGTCATATGTGATATCTGCAAATGCAGTTGTTTTATCTTTATTAATTTGCTTATTTTCATAAGGATCTGATATTTTATCAATGTGCTTGTCATCTTTTTTAATATCATCTAACGTTTTCTTAATATCTTTAGTAATACTCGGTTGCACAATACCATCATCTTTAGTCGTCTTAAAGACAACACGTATTTGTGCCTTTTCACTATCTTGATTAAAATGTTTTTCAATCTTTTTATTCGTATCTAACGACTCTAGTCCTGTCATTTTAATATCATTGTCAAATTTCGGTGCATTTGTAGCAAGTGGTATCAATATTGCAGCTACAATCACTATCCATGCAATGACCGCGGACCATTTATATTTTGCGATGAATGTCCCCATCTTATATAAAAATTTTGCCAAAGTATATTGCCTCCTTTTAAAATCAACGTTATAGTTTAACTATACAGTGTAGATTATTGTTTGATTATAGTATCTATCACCGACCTCTTAAAGAATCAATTGGAAAATTTTGTATATTAAACTACACACAAAGGAGAAATGTAGATGAAAGAGACTGATTTACGAGTTATAAAGACAAAAAAAGCATTGTCGAGTAGCTTGCTACAATTGTTAGAACAGCAATTATTCCAAACGATTACTGTCAATCAAATTTGCGACAACGCACTCGTACACCGCACAACATTTTATAAACACTTTTATGATAAATATGATCTTCTAGAGTATTTGTTCAATCAATTGACTAAAGACTACTTTGCTAGAGATATCAGTGACCGTCTTAATCATCCATTCCAAACGATGAGTGATACGATTAATAATAAAGAGGATTTGAGAGAAATCGCAGAATTCCAAGAAGAAGACGCTGAATTTAATAAAGTATTAAAAAATGTCTGCATTAAAATTATGCATAACGATATCAAAAATAATAGAGACCGTATCGATATTGACAGCGACATCCCAGATAATCTCATATTTTATATTTATGACTCGTTGATTGAAGGTTTTATACATTGGATAAAAGATGAAAAAATTGACTGGCCTGGCGAAGATATTGATAACATTTTCCATAAGGTCATTAATATTAAGATTAAATAGTAAATTAGAGGCTCATAAGCGTTACCAACATTCATAATAAAAACGATAGTGTACACGTTAATGAATTCGTGTACTACTATCGTTTTTTATTTTTATCGTGCTTATCGCTATTAAAATAACTGATATACAACACATAAACTATGAAGAAAAACATAAATCCGCTATCTAAATGACTTTGACTCAGTTGTTTAAATGACCAAATTGCTAATACAATTCCCATTATTATTGAAATAACGTATCTCACATTCTTATACCTAGAATCCTTTTCTAAAAATATGGTTGCTATTACTTAATTTTTAAAGTTATAAATAAAAAGAGCCAACCGCAATGGATGGCCCTTGTTCATTATGAAGCATTAGAACATTTCTGAAACAACCTTTTGTTCTAAGAAGTGTAATAAGTAGTCTGGGCTACCTGTTTTAGCGTCCGTACCTGACATTTTGAAACCACCAAATGGATGGTATCCAACAACTGCTGAAGTACAGCCTCTGTTAAGGTATAAATTACCTACATCAAATTCGTTTACCGCTTTAATCCAATGCTCGCGATTATTTGTAATCACTGCACCAGTTAAACCGTAATCTGTATCATTTGCAACCTCAATTGCTTCATCAAAATCGTTAACTTTCACAAAGCCAACAACTGGACCAAAAATTTCTTCTTGCATGATTCTATCTTTAGATTTAAGTCCTGAAATGATTGTTGGTTCTACAAAGTAACCTTTTGAATCATCAGTGCCGCCACCTTGTTCTAATTTA
This sequence comes from Staphylococcus sp. FSL W8-0305, assembly GCF_037966415.1. Taxonomy (NCBI): domain Bacteria; kingdom Bacillati; phylum Bacillota; class Bacilli; order Caryophanales; family Staphylococcaceae; genus Staphylococcus; species Staphylococcus sp. FSL W8-0305. Next base: position 2,209,674 of record NZ_CP150198.1, on the reverse strand, counting down.
CCTTCTTCTTTACCAATTTCAATATAATTTTTAATCTTATCAAATTGTTTTTTATTAATAACTGGGCCCATATACGTATTGTCTACAGTATTACCCAACGTTAATTCTTTTGTTAGTTTAATTGATTTTTCTAATACTTCGTCATAAACGTCTTTATGCACAATTGCACGTGAACATGCTGAACATTTTTGACCAGAGAAACCAAACGCTGACGTTACAATAGCTTCTGCTGCCATATCTGTATCAATATTTTCATCAACTACAATGGCATCTTTACCGCCCATTTCAGCGATAACACGTTTCAAGAAGTTTTGACCTTCTTGAACAACGGCACTACGTTCATAAATTCTAGTACCTGTCGCACGTGATCCTGTAAATGTAACAAAATGCGTATCTTTATGATCAACTAAGTAATCACCAATTTCTTTCGGATCACCAGGAACAAAGTTAACTACGCCTTTTGGTAATCCTGCTTCTTCTAAAATTTCCATTAATTTATAAGCGATATAAGGTGTATCCTCAGCAGGTTTCAATAACACTGTATTACCTGCCACAACTGGTGCTAAAGTTGTACCAGCCATAATCGCAAACGGGAAGTTCCACGGTGGAATTGTAACACCTGTACCAATTGATTTATAGAAATATTTATTGTGTTCACCTTCACGATCAAGTACTGGCTTGCCTTGAGCCAAGTCCATCATTGAACGTGCATAGTATTCAATAAAATCAATACCTTCAGCTGCATCACCAACTGCTTCATCCCATGGCTTACCTGCTTCATAAACCATAATTGCTGCAATTTCCGCTTTTCGACGACGAATAATTGCCGAAACACGTAACATAAGCTCTGCACGATCATTTGCTGACCATGTTTTCCAAGATTTATAAGCTTCGTTCGCTGCTTTAAATGCATCTTCAACATCTTGTTTTGTTGCCTTTGATGCATTTGCAATCACTTGTGATGTGTCTGCAGGATTGATTGATTTAATTTTGTCATCTTTGAAAATCTTCTCTCCATTAATCACTAATGGTATGTCTTGACCTAATTCTTTTTCCACGTCTTTCAATGCTTTCTTAAACATATCCACATTTTCTTGGACTGAAAAATCGTAACCAGGTTCATTTTTAAATTCTACTACCATGTACACTTACCCCCTATAAATTTTGAAAGTGGTTTAACCCTTTGATTTAATGATATAACATCATTTAAACTCATTTTACTATGAGTAAGGTCGGTTTTGCAATCGCTTTCATTTTTATGCTTTATCCCTTATTCTCAAGTATTTTGAAATTGATTGGTTACTTTTTAAAATTTAGAAGTGTCATGACAACTAATTTAGTGTTTCATCGTTCAATGCTTCTGATGGTACCTCATTATCAATTTTACGAACGACTTTACAAGGGTTTCCAACCGCTAAACTGTGTGGCGGAATATCTTTGGTGACAACACTACCAGCACCAATCACACTGCCTTCTCCAATCGTCACTCCCGGAAGCACGGCTACATGTCCGCCAAACCAAGTATTACTGCCAATATTAATTGGTCCTGCTTTTTCAAATCCTTCATTTCTATGATGAAAATTAAGTGGATGTGTTGCTGTGTAGAATCCACAATTAGGTCCTATAAAAACATTATCGCCAATTGTAATCTGTCCACCATCCATAAAATAACAATTGGTGTTTACATAGACATTTTTTCCTAGTTTAACGTTCCAACCATAATCTGTATCAAAAGGAATCGAAATACTTACATTGTCTGTTGTTGTTTGAAATAATTCATCGATTAATTCCTTTCTTTTATTTTTGTCACTCGGCTTTGTATGATTTAATTCAAAGCAAATATCTTTCGCTCGTGCACGTTCATTGATTAAGTCTTGATCAAAGTTTGCATCGTACCATTTTTCTGCTAACATTTTTTCTTTTTCAGTCATTACACCTTTCAACTCCTAATAACTTATTTACTTGTTTAATAGTTAATCAAATAAACATTCGCCTATGCAACTAATAAGCTATAACATTATGAAATCATAACCTTATCACTCTTATCTATACCATTCTCGCATCAAATACTGCTAAAGTAGTAGATAAATTCAATACTACAGACGCATTCATTTTTTAATCTATTAACGTAAAATGTGAGTAAGAGAAATATAAAGGAGTATGATAGCGATGAGAATATTAATTACAGGCACAGTTGCTATCTTAATCATTCTAGGTTTAGTTAAAACGATACAAGATTACGAAATGACAAACGACACAAGTCGTCAGTTGTCAGACAACAAAGATGACGATAAAGTCATCCATCTTAATAATTTCAAAAATTTACATGCGAAAGAATTTAACCCATCTGATTTCTTTTAAGTCACCTAAGAATTACAAATCCAGAAGTCATTTAAGTTTTACCTTTCATTCATACATCCTTTAATATTAATTACGACTTCTTTTATATAGATGCTAAATAGAGAGATTGTTGTGCAATGTTTGCACGGCAATCTCTCTTTTTCTTTTTAAAATTGGTAAAAGTAAAACGCAACGATTGACTTATATACCTATAGGGGGTACATTAGACGTGTAACAATGAATCACAGGGAGGCAATAATGTGGCTAATACGAAAAAAACAACATTAGATATCACTGGTATGACTTGTGCCGCATGTTCAAATCGTATCGAAAAGAAACTGAATAAACTTGATGACGTTAATGCCCAAGTGAATTTAACTACAGAGAAAGCAACTGTTGAGTATAACCCTGATCAACATGATGTCCAAGAATTTATTAATACGATTCAACATTTAGGTTACGGTGTCGCTGTAGAAACTGTCGAATTAGACATTACAGGCATGACTTGTGCTGCATGCTCAAGCCGTATTGAAAAAGTGTTAAATAAAATGGACGGCGTTCAAAATGCAACGGTCAATTTAACAACGGAGCAAGCTAAAGTTGACTATTATCCTGAAGAAACAGATGCTGATAAACTTGTCACTCGCATTCAAAAATTAGGTTATGACGCATCTATTAAAGATAATAATAGAGATCAAACGTCACGCAAAGCTGAAGCGCTACAACATAAATTGATTAAGCTTATCATATCAGCAGTATTATCTTTACCGCTATTAATGTTAATGTTTGTACATCTTTTCAATATGCATATACCAGCACTATTTACGAATCCATGGTTCCAATTTATTTTAGCTACACCTGTACAATTTATTATTGGATGGCAATTTTATGTAGGTGCTTATAAAAATTTAAGAAATGGTGGCGCCAATATGGATGTACTTGTTGCTGTTGGTACAAGTGCAGCATATTTTTACAGTATTTATGAAATGGTTCGTTGGCTAAATGGCTCAACAACACAACCGCATTTATACTTTGAAACAAGCGCCGTACTAATTACCTTAATCTTATTCGGTAAGTATTTAGAAGCTAGAGCGAAGTCTCAAACAACCAATGCGCTTGGCGAATTATTAAGTTTACAAGCTAAAGAAGCACGCATTTTAAAAGACGGTAATGAAGTGATGATTCCTCTAAATGAGGTACATGTTGGAGATACACTTATCGTTAAACCAGGTGAAAAGATACCTGTTGATGGCAAAATTATTAAAGGTATGACTGCCATCGACGAATCTATGTTAACAGGTGAATCTATCCCTGTTGAGAAGAATGTTGATGATACTGTAATTGGTTCAACGATGAACAAAAACGGTACTATTACTATGACAGCAACAAAAGTTGGCGGGGACACTGCATTGGCAAATATTATTAAAGTTGTCGAAGAAGCTCAAAGTTCTAAAGCGCCGATTCAGCGATTGGCAGATATTATTTCTGGTTATTTCGTTCCTATCGTTGTTGGTATCGCACTATTAACATTTATCGTGTGGATTACTTTAGTTACACCAGGTACATTTGAACCTGCACTTGTTGCGAGTATTTCCGTTCTCGTCATTGCTTGTCCATGCGCATTAGGACTTGCTACACCAACTTCTATTATGGTAGGTACTGGTCGCGCTGCTGAAAATGGTATTTTATTTAAAGGTGGCGAGTTTGTTGAACGCACACATCAAATTGATACCATCGTTTTAGATAAGACGGGTACCATTACAAATGGTTGTCCAGTCGTGACAGATTATCATGGTGACGATCAAACGCTACAACTACTTGCTACTGCTGAAAAAGATTCTGAACACCCATTGGCAGAAGCCATTGTCAATTATGCAAAAGAAAAGCAATTAACATTAACTGAGACAACAACATTTAAAGCAGTACCTGGCCATGGTATTGAAGCAACGATTGATCATCACCATATATTGGTTGGTAACCGTAAATTAATGGCTGACAATGATATTAGCTTGCCTAAGCATATTTCTGATGATTTAACACATTATGAACGAGATGGTAAAACTGCTATGCTCATTGCTGTTAATTATTCATTAACTGGTATCATCGCAGTGGCAGATACTGTAAAAGATCATGCCAAAGATGCTATAAAACAATTGCATGATATGGGCATTGAAGTTGCCATGTTAACTGGCGATAATAAAAACACTGCTCAAGCCATTGCAAAGCAAGTAGGCATAGATACTGTTATTGCAGATATTTTACCAGAAGAAAAAGCTGCACAAATAACGAAACTACAGCAACAAGGTAAGAAGGTTGCGATGGTTGGTGACGGTGTAAATGATGCACCTGCATTAGTTAAAGCTGATATCGGTATCGCCATTGGTACAGGTACAGAAGTTGCTATTGAAGCGGCTGATATTACTATTCTTGGTGGCGACTTGATGCTTATTCCTAAAGCCATTTATGCAAGTAAAGCAACCATTCGTAATATTCGTCAAAATCTATTTTGGGCATTCGGCTATAATATTGCCGGTATCCCTATAGCTGCATTAGGCTTACTTGCGCCATGGGTTGCTGGTGCTGCAATGGCACTAAGTTCAGTAAGTGTTGTCACAAACGCACTTAGATTGAAAAAGATGCGATTAGAACCACGCCGTAAAGATGCCTAGATTCCTTAATAATGAAGGATTCGTTGGTGATTCTGAGATAGGCTAGTGATTGGCTCTATAATGTCGCGGTTTACAGTTGGATCTTCGCTCCAACTGCATATATAGTTACACTTTTCGCTTGGCGAATTAGTGTATCTTGGGAGTGGGACAGAAATGATATTTTCGTAAAATTTATTTCGTCGTCCCACCCCAACTTGCATTGTCTGTAGAAATTGGGAATCCAATTTCTCTATGTTGGGGCCCCGCCGGCAAGGTTGACTAGAGTTGAAAAAAGCTTGTTACAAGCGTATTTTCGTTCAGTCAACTACTGCCAATATAACTTTGTAGAGCATTGAACATTGATTTATGTCTCAGACTCTACAATATTATTACAAATAATAAGTACACTATGGTTTACAGTTGGATCTTCGCTCCAACTGCATAAGAGCCACTAATTATTATAAATAATAAGTACACTATGGTTTACAGTTGGATCTTCGCTCCAACTGCATAAGAGCCACTAATTATTATAAATAATAAGTGGCTCTAAAAGGAGGTGAATGCTATGTCACAAGAAATTTTAAATGTTGAAGGTATGAGCTGTGGTCACTGCAAAAGTGCTGTTGAATCTGCATTAAATAATATTGACGGTGTCACTTCAGCTGAAGTTAACCTTGAAAATGGTCAAGTAAGTGTTCAATATGATGACAGTAAAGTTGCTGTATCTCAAATGAAAGACGCAATTGAAGATCAAGGTTACGATGTCGTTTAATTAGGCAATATTCAACGTCATCAACACCAAATTAAAAAATCGAACTGATGAGAATCCCAACAATCCAAATTATCTCATCAGTTCGATTTTTAATTTACTCGTAACCTAGTATCTCCAGTCTGCAATACATCTAATGTTGCATCTAATGCATCAACAATTAGATTTTCAACTGCAGCTTCAGTATAAAACGCAATATGTGGTGTTAATATGACATCTTCCCTGTCAATCAACGATTCTAACAATGGATCGTTCAGTGTTTTGCCCCTTTGATCACTTGGGAAAAGTTTGCGTTCAAATTCATACGTATCAAGTGCTGCACCTTTAATCACACCATTGTCTAATGCGTCTAATAAAGCCTTAGTATCTACTAAAGAACCTCTCGCACAATTGACAAATACTGCGTCCTTTTTAAAATGTTTAAATAATTCAGCATTAAATAGATAATGATTATATTTCGTTGCAGGTACATGTAATGTCACGATATCAGCACCTTCAACCGCTTCCTCAATCGTATCTTTGTAATCGACATACGTTGCAATTTTAGCATTAGGAAACGGGTCGTATGCGACCACATCACTTTGATAACCATTGGCAAATATATCGGCTACTACACGGCCAATTCGACCTGTACCAATAACAGCTACTTTTAAATCTTTAATGGATTTCGATAAAATAGTAGGTTCCCATCTAAAATCATGCTCTCGCACTTTCGTTTGAATTTGATTAAAATGACGAACCACATTAATAGCCTGGTTCACAGCAAACTCCGCAATTGAATTCGGAGAGTATGACGGCACATTTGACACAATCAAGTTATACTTGTTTGCTAACTCCAAATCATATGTGTCAAATCCAGCACTACGTTGTGCGATTTGTTTAATACCTAGTTCATTTAATCGTTTATAAACATGCTCTGATAATGGTATTTGTTGTGATAGCGATAAGCCATCATAACCAGCGACACCTTCAACATTGTCATCAGTTAATGCTTCTTTAGTAATATCTACCTCAACATGATGTTTCTCTGCCCACGCCTTGATATAAGGCATATCTTCATCACGTACACTCATGATTTTAATTTTTGTCATTTTAACATCACCCTTAACTTTATTATTCATATAAATATGCTAGTTCTGTTAATCTTATTGCAGCTTCGTCTAATTGCTGGTCATCTAACGCCAATGAGATTCTCACATAACGATTACCATTCTCTCCAAATGGTTTCCCTGGAGCAACAAGTATTGACTTCTCTTTCACTAAAAATTGCTCAAATTGCTCGCTGTCATAACCAGGCGGTGTTTCCAACCATACATATATGCCACCTTTAGCATGAAAAAATGGCAAATCAGCTTTTGTAAGCATGGCTTCGAATCGGTCACGACGTGCTTTAAATACATTGCTTTGTTCTTCTAAAAAATCATCATAATGATTCAAAGCATATATTGCGGCATCTTGTAATGCACCAAACATCCCAGCATTTGTGTGCGTTTGGTACTTTTTCAAAGCTTGAATCATATCTTTATTACCAACTGCAAAACCGACTCTAAAACCTGACATGTTATAACCTTTAGACAAGGAATAAATTTCAATCGCAACATCTTTCCCATTTTCCGAAGCAAGTATACTAGGATTTTTAGCGTCGAAACCGAAGGCACCATAAGCAAAATCATGCACGATTTTAGTGTCTGTATCTTTAAATTTAGCTATCGCTTCATCAAAAACTTCTTTCGTAGCTGTCGATCCAGTTGGATTATTTGGATACGTTAAATAAATGAGTTTTGTTTTATCTATTATTTTTGAATCAACTTTGGACCAATCTGGCAAATAATGCGGCGGTTCTAAATTAAGCGGAACAGGCTTGCCATCAGCTAAAAGTACACCTGCTAAATAATCAGTGTAGCCTGGGTCAGGTAGTAATACATAGTCTCCTGGATTGATAACACATGTTGGTACTGCCACTAATCCATTTTTTGTACCATATAAAATACATACTTCATCTTCTTTATCTAACGTCACATTATATTGTCTTTGATAAAAATCTACAATAGCTTGCTTGAACGCTTCTTTACCATGAAAAGCACCATATTTTTGATTTTCAGGAATAGTTAGTGCTTTTTGAAAATGATCAATAATACCTTGTGGCGTGGGCCCATCAGGGATTCCAACTGCCATATTAATTAATGGCAATGGTCCATGTTCGATTTTACGTCCCATCGTTTTCCCAAAATAACTATCAGGGATATTTGCTAATTTGTTAGAGATCATCAAATTCCTCCTCTATCATTAAACATAGCCTGGGCGACTATCATAATCCTAACAACTTGTATCACTCTCATTTAGATGGTTACAATGACATCGCCATTCACCGTTATCTTCAACAGATCTTATGACACACGTTGTATTGAATGAATTTATTTTCATTTTAGGTAGGTACAATATTATTGTCAATATTAGGAATTTTCAGATTAATATACGCTCAATCGTTAGGATTTAACTGCCATGCATATCCGCATGCGCAACCAGTTAGATATGCTTATATAAAGTATAACGCCCATCAAGGTACGTATTCAAACGTGAACCTTAACAGGCGTCATTCATTGTTAAATAAAACTTCTTAAGCACATACTTATTTCACTATGCCTTTTACGTTCCCCTTATACTTTTCTCACATCTTTCTCTTAGACTACTCCCTTACACGCCTTGCTCAATATCTTTAATCATTTCATCTACAGTTATTTTCGCACTCGTTAAGACAATAGGAACGCCTGCACCTGGATGCGTACTTGCACCTGCAAAATATAAATCTTTATAATCTCGCGATACATTTTGTGGACGATAATAATTACTTTGCGCTAAAGTTGGCATTAAACCGAATGCCGAACCAAATTTCGCATGATACGTTTGCTCAAAATCATTTGGCGTAAAGATTGTTTCTGAAACAATATGCGATTTTATATCTTCAAATACTTCAATAGTTGCTAATTTACGATAAATAACATCTTTTATTTGGTCTGTTAATGCTTCATCTGACCAATCGATTCCGCTACCTGTTTTAAGTTCTGGTGTTGGCATTAAAACATAAATACCTGTTTGTCCTTGTGGTGCAAGAGATTTGTCAGCAACCGCAGGAACATACACATAAATAGAAGGATCATGCGATAATCGCCCTTCAAATATTTCTTCAATGTTTCCTCTAAAATCATCTGCAAAAATAACATTATGAAGTCTCACTTGATCTGTCACATCAATATCTATACCGATATACATTAAAAATGCTGAACAAGAGTAATCTAAGTCTGCAATTTTATGTGGTGGATACTTTTTAATAGGTGCAAAATCTGGCATTAATGATTCCGCAACACTAGGGAAATCAGCCGTACATAAAATTTTATCAAATTTTCTTATGTCACCATTCACTTTTATCGCATCGGCTCGTTTGAATTTAGGATCAATAATAATTTGCTCAATTTCAGCATTAAGTTCAATATTAACGCCTAAATCTTTATTTAATTGCGCTAGCCCTTGAGCCATGCCATACATACCGCCTTTAATAAAATGCACACCAAACATCATTTCAATCATAGGAATAATTGAATATAGTGACGGGCCTCGTTTTGGATCAATTCCTATGTATAACGTTTGAAACGCTAAAAGCTTTTGTATCTTTTCGTTATCAATATAATGTTCAATTAGCTGATCTGCATGATTTAACGTTTTTAACTTAGCACCTTGCACAAGTGACGTCATATTATAAAAGTCACTTGGTTTGCGATACGTTCTTTCTAAGAAATAGCGACGTGCAATTTCATATTTTTTATAAACATCCGTTAAAAAGGACATAAAACCATGCGTTGAACCAGGTTCTATACTTTCTAGCATGTGCTGTAATTCAGCTAAATCTGTAGGCACCGTTATACAATCATCGCGGTCAAAATACACATCGTAAATATAACGTAATTGTCTCAATTCAATATAATCTTCATAATTTTTACCACACATTGTAAATACATCTTTATAAACATCTGGCATCATGACAATTGTGGGGCCCATATCAAATGTAAAGCCATCTTTCTTTAATTGATTCATACGCCCGCCTACATTATTATTTTTTTCAAATATCGTCACTTCATGACCTTGAGAAGCAATACGGGCTGCCGCTGCTAATCCTGTGACACCTGCACCAATCACTGCAATCTTCATTATTCAACCACCTATATTCTATGATATTTACTATTTATTTCATGAAACAACTTTGCTTTTTTCCTCTTCTCCACAAAAACACGTTCATGTAATGTATAGTTAGCCTGTCTCACTTCGTCCAGTATTTCAATATATATACGTGCTGCTAATTCTATGATTGGTTGTGCTTCAATACTAAATACTTTGATTTGATCCATAACATCTCGAAAATCTTTTTCTGCGATAGCTGCATAATATTCCCATAAGTCAATATAATGATTATTAACACCATTTTGGTACACTTCAGCAATATCAACTTCATATTGCTTTAATCGTTGCTTACTAAAATATATCCGTTCATTTTCAAAATCTTCACCGACATCTCTTAATATATTAATCAATTGCAACGATTCACCAAGCCTTCTTGCGACATCGTAAGTCTGATGCGTTTCATGATCACTTAAAATCGGCGTCAATACTTCACCTACTGTACCAGCAACACCATAACAATATCCGAATAATTCAGCGTCCGTTTCAAACATTGTAAAATGTTGATCTTTATATACAGTATCAATGAGATTATAGAAAGATTGAAAGGCGATATTTTTATGTTGTGCAACATGCTGAAGGGCCATCATGATTCTACGATCACTTTGAAAGTGATGATATTCATATGGGTATTTTTCAATAGATTGTATATCTTCTTTTATTTGATTTAAAAATTGAATATCGCCATAAACATCTATACTGTCATCAATTTTACGACACACAGCATAAATTGCCCAAACCGCTTTTCTTTGATCTTCTGGTAACAAGTCAAAAGCGTAAGAAAAGCTTTTTGAATGTTTCTTCATGATTTTATGACAATATTTAAAATTCATATCCATCATTGTCATACTAGTCCTCCTATATTGAAATGCCATTACCTTGATTTATTGTTCTTTAGATATAGAATATTGACGACCTTTCCATTCAACTACACCATAACGATGCGTTTGTTTCCAAGATTGGATGAAAATTTTAGTAAAAAACATAAATAACAATGGATGACATACCATTAATAAATTAGAAAATTGGCCGACCCTTCGATGCAGATAAATAAATTGTGTAGTATAGCTCAAGTAAACTGTTAACATTTTTCCTACAGACATTTGGCGATATTTTAAACTAAGACATAGCCCTAAAATACTCGCAATAGAACCGAACAACCACAACACAATTGCTGCCATGATCTTAGGCTTTGTGCCACCTGCCCCAGTCGACAAATGCTTTGTCCATCCTTCTTGTAATGACTGAAATCCTTCTTGATACATGCGAAATGCAACAAATGGAAATCCTTCATAAACTGTTACGGGCAATGATTGTGAAGTATATGCACTTCCTAAAGCAAATCCTTCAATAATATGACGGTTCGCACTTTTATGACCTCCAGTTGCATAATAATCTTCTTTATTTGTTAATGTCACCGGTCCAAATGCATGCTGGTTAGTCCGACCGTCGTCTAAGGTAGAAAATACATTCATACCAACGACTGTCATTAAATTAAATATTGCTGAAAACCCTTCGTAGAAACGCTTTGTTATATGATAAGGCTGTACGCTTAACAATCCTTTTTCACCTTGTAATTGATACTGATTAATCAACGCTTCAACAGCATCTTTCCTTAAGAAAGTTACATCAGCATCTACAAAAGCAATACGATTCGTACATGCATGCGTCACACCTTGATAACAAGCATGTGATTTCCCATACCATTTGCCGTCAGCATCATCAACAACATCTACTACAGTCGCACCATATGAACGCGCTACACATGCTGTTTCATCTGTCGATCCGTCATTCATAACAATGACATCTACTGGAACTTGCTGTTGTATTATCGAATGTAGTAAATGACCTATTCTTTTTTCTTCGTTTCTAGCCGGAATAATAATTGTTAATGCTTTATGATTGAAGTTCAGCGTTTTCGCCTTTAGCTGATGTCTACGATTAAATATCAATGCACCACACGCCATAGACATGGTCACTATTACTGTTAATATTCGTGATAACCATTTCATAGATATCACTTCCTATTCTTCGCTTCTCGCGCGTTTATTTTGTCTGCGACTTGTTGCCCACTTAATGTAACCATTGGCATGCCACCACCAGGATTTACTGATCCCCCTACAAAGTACAAGTTTTCAAAATACTGACTTTCTTTAGGAAATTTAAATCCTTTGTTTTTCTTTTTATCTGCTACAACACCATATATTGCACCACGATTAGAACGATAATTTTTTTCAATATCCTCCGGTGTCCAAACATCTTCATAAATAATGTGTTTTCTTAAATCAGTGAGTCCCATTTTTTCTAATTTATCCAAAATTTTATCCCTAAACTTCGCATAATCTTCAGTTGTAAAAGGCTGGTCTTGAATATATGGAATATGTGGTAAGACTTTGATATTTTCATAACCTACTGGCGCTTGTGTGTGATCAGTTTTATTCGTATTTACTAAATAAATGGTCGGATCATCTGGCAATACCTTTTCATGAAAAACTTGTTGATAATTGAGATAAGCATTTTCCGTAAAAAAGAAATTATGATGTGCTAATTGCGGGTATTGGCAAGCAACACCTAAATGCATCACATATCCTGAGCTTGCTGGCTCAAATTCCCGCTCTAATTTGTTTAATCGTTGAGTATCAAGGTGAAGTAAATATTTATAAGTAGGTATGACTTCCATATTTGAAATAATATAATCTGCCTTTACAAACTCACCTGTATCTAATCTGACACCCGTCACACATCTTTCATATGTTTTAATATTGTCCACACGTGTACCTGTATGAATTGTGACACCTTCTTCACGCGCTAGCTTTTCCAAGGCATTGGCTAAATGATGGATTCCACCTTCTACATACCAAAGGCCTTGCTCTTGTTGCATATGGAATAACATAGATAATACAGCTGGCGCATCGTACGATGAAGAACCTACATATTTGATAAAATAGCCTAACATTTGTCGCAAGTATGGATTCGAGATACGCTTGTCTATGGCCTGTTGCATAGTATGTACATAATCATAATTAATAAGTGCATTTAATGGCCCATGAAATTTAATAATTTGAGATAGTGTATCTAAACCATAGTTAAAATACCCTTTTTCAGTAATACGATCGATTCGTCTTGTATAATTCAAATAATTTTGCAGTTCCTCTATATCCTGTTTCGACAATATCGCATTATGCTGACCTGTTTCTTTAATACCTTCATACAAATCGATAGTCGTTCCATCTGGAAAAAAGCTACGCCATTGATGTGGCAATCGCTTGATTGTAACGTAGTCTGACATTTGCTTCTTGCTATATTCGAATAATTTTTCAAAAATATAAGGCATCGTTAAAATAGATGGACCTAAATCAAAGCCAAAGTCATCTGACTCATGACGATTCACTTTGCCTCCTATATGATTATTTTGTTCATATAATGAGACCGAATAGCCACTTTGTGCCATTCGAATTGCTGCAGAAATCCCACCTAAGCCACCACCAATAACGATGATATGTTTAGTCATGACGTTCACCTCTTCGTTTTAATATGCGTAGTAACTGCGTTAATCTCGGTCGATTATAGCGTTGCACAATAATGATTGGAACATTAGCTATCATTGCATAGAAAATATTTATATACTTTACTACACGAGGGCCTTTATTGAATATAATGACTGGAAGTATCGATATCCAATGAATCAACTCTGCCCTCTTTGTCTCTATAATCATTTTTTCGATTTCATCAATATTGATTGTCATTAAATGACGCTGATCATATATATTTCGATTAAGCTTATGACCATCTAAAATCTTATGCTTCCATTTTCTTACGTAAAACCATTTGTTCCAAAATTTTCCATGCTTCTCAAAGTTAAATGATTTAAATATTATATGCTTCTGACGAAAATACTTGTCAGGAATTCTTGTACCTAAATTTGCTATATTTAGTTGAACAATTAACCAATACATACTACAGAAAAATGCTGTTTTGATATATTTTTTCATGATTTTCATCTAAATTGAATCACTCTCAATCATACTGACATAGTATAAATTATCATTTTATTACTTAGTTCCCTAAAGATCAGTGAATAAACCGCTCTCATTTATATTTATATTTATATAAAACAAAAACGCCAATACTCTCATGTTAGAGAATATTGACGTCATTTGATTTACATTTGATTAATGAATGAAATTATATGAACCTGCTTGGTTTGCTGAAATTGTACGAGATGTAACCACACCAGCACCATGTCCATAGTTCATTTCTGAAACACGAACAGAACCGTTGCTGTTAACGCCTTCAACGTAAGCAACATGACCGTAATAGCCTTGTGTTGTTTGCATGATAGCACCAGCTTTTGGTGTATTGTTCACTGTATAGCCAGATGATGCAGCTGCGCTAGCCCAATTACTAGCATTGCCCCATGTTGAACCAATTTTCCCACCAACACGATCAAATACATAATAAGTACATTGTCCTGAAGTATATAAGTTACTTCCTGATGCATAACCATTAGAAATTGAACGACCATTTGAAGATGGCGCTGCAGTTGTAGTCACATGAACATTATTGCTTGTTGTGCTATAACTTGCACCTGAACCACCAGTGTAATAGTTATTTGTTGCTGTTTGGCTATTGTTTGTATAGTTATTGTATTGATATGAATGATTATAGTAGTTATTGTAAGATGCATTGTTATAACTATAAGTATTGTAGTTATTGTAATAGTATGTGTTGTTTTGCGTTAATTGACTTGGATTCCAATTTCCTGTCCAAGTGTAATGATAATTACCTTGTGCATCAATTGTATACGTATAGCTGTATGATTGAGCGTCATTAGAATTATATCCATTGTTATTTTGTTCTGCGGCTTGTGCATCATGTCCTGCAAATGCGATAGTGGCAAGTCCTGCTGTAGCGATTGTAGCTGTAACGATTTTTTTCATAATTAAATATCCTCCCAATAATCAAAACACTCTATACATATAGTCATTAGCGACTCAATTATTTTAAATTTTGTATTTTTTATTTTTTTAGTATGCAAATAATTATAACTTTTATAGTTTTGCGACAAAACAAACTATAACAGAGATTAGGTACCTTGTGGTCTTTGTTATCATAATGTAATCTGTTCCTAACAAAGCATCATTGAATGTAATATACCAATTAGAATGTTTACAACACTTTTTCTGCACCGTTAACATGGGATTTGAAAATAAAAAAGCACTAAACTTTTAATGAAATACATCCTTTTTGATAATAAATATCAGAAGTAATGTAATATTTCAAAAGTTTAGTGCATCAAATTATTTCTTATTTGTAGCATGTGTTTCCATCGTTTTTACAATCAAATCAGTCAGCGCTTTACTACCTGCATATTCTAAGTGAATACCGTCATATGCAAAGTACTCCGGATGACCTGCAGAAGCTTTATACCAATCGACTAGATGTACATTAGAGCGCTTTTCAGCTGCCTCATAAATTAATTTATTTATTCTACCTTCATAATCTCTAGGTACTCTAATAGAAACTAAATATATGTCTGCTTTTCCAAAACTATCCAATAGTTCATTTAATTGATCTTTCGTAAATGCCCCATTTGTACCAAGCTCTACTACAACTTTTTGACCTTTTTTAGCATAGTCTTTATATTGCGATTTCACAATTGGTGTAGCATCAACGAGTTGCCGTCCAACTTTACCATCAATTTGTGCATTTGGTATTTTCTTAGTAAAGACATTACCAATATCCACCATAACCGAGTCACCAATTAATAGTGGTGATGACTTTTTAATATCCTCTTTACTATTCGCCGTCTGCTTATCCTCTTGCTTATCTTTTTTAACGACCTTTTTCTTCGTTGTTTTAAATTCCGTCTTCTTCTCTTTCTTCTCAGCTTCATGTTGTTTACCAAGCGCATCAAATTGCCCACTGAGAACGATGATAGATGGAATCAATAATAAGATAACTAACACAGTTCTAGCAAATTGACTCTTCTTTTTAGGTAAAAATGCAAAAGCTTTAAATCCTTTTTTACGTATAGGTGTTTCAATAAAGCGATACGAAATTTCAGCCATTAACGCTGTTAACAAAATTTCTATAATATAAACGTATACCGGTATTTGTCCTTGTACGTAATAACTGTTCACAAAAACAATGATAGGATAATGCCATAAATATAAGCTATATGATCGTTTACCTATAATTAGTAAAGGTTTCATACTTAAAAATTTAGCAAATAAACTAGAAGGATGTACCGCAATCGCAATAATGAATAAAGTTGCAAATGATATAATGTAAAATCCTCCATTATAGATCCATTGATCTTGGTCTCCAACTATAAAGAACAAAGTCATTAGAACCGCAAAACCAGATATCCCTATAATATCTAATGATACGACAATCTTTTTAGAAATATCTTTTTTCAAAGCAAACGGAGGCCAAATAAATGCTAATATACAACCAAGCAATAAAGTTTGCAGTCGTGTATCTGTCCCAAAATACACACGTGAATTATCTCCAGTGATGAAATGAATCACTATCATAAGTCCTAAAGAAATCAACGATACAATAAATAGCGTTTGAATAATATTTCTCGGTTTAAATCTATGTAATAAGAACGTGATAACCAATGGGAAAAGCAAGTAAAATTGTTCTTCAATGGCTAAAGACCATAAATGTTTGAGTGGTTCAATAGCAAATTGGTTAAAATAATCTACATTCTGTGAAATGTACCACCAGTTTGAAACATAGAATATAGCTGCAATAGCATCTCGTTTCATTTGTATAATCAATTCCGGTTTAAATATCAAGGTGAACGTAAGCACGACACAGATTAAAAATAACACTGCCGGAATGAGTCGTTTCAATCGTCGCTTCCAAAACTCTAGCAAATCGATTTTTTGCGTCCGATAATACTCACTTATCAACAAACTTGTTATTAAATAACCTGAAATAACGAAGAATGTATCTACTCCTAAAAAGCCCCCACTTAACCATTGTGCATTCAAGTGATAAATAATGATTCCTATAACTGCGAATGCCCTCAATCCATCTAATCCGGGTAAGTATCGCGGGGAATACATTTTTTCTAAACGTTTAAAGTCTTTTGTATCCATGTTAATAAACGCCCCATTTATTTTTCTCTATTTTGTAGCATATCACAATATTTTTGAAAATAAAATATTGCACTGATTTTCATTAATTGATTTAACCCTTAATTAAGATAGTTTTAAATTTTTTATTAAGTAGAAAACAATTATTACAGTTAATTTCATTACTGCAAACCACATATAAATTTGTCGATTTTACTACATAACATAGATTATCATAGATTCTTGAATTTTTAGCAAAATAACTGTTATTTTCATTATATTTTTACAAAAAAAGGTTCGTTTTATATTTTATGCATCTTACTGTAACAGAATCATTAAGATATGCTATTCGGAATTTACTTTTTCAAAATTTCTATAATGAATAAATTACCGCGCACTGTTATTAAAATATATACACGGTGATATCTTTCCACCTCTCTTTCAAATTTAACCATATGAAATGACAAATACTCACTCCATATTGAAGTATTTGTGTAAAAAGAATCATGGTATATTGTATATTTCGCCTTATTCTAATTTAATAGTAACATTAATTCTTCTATCATGACATTAAAATCGTCAGGAATAATAAAATAACATCCTAACCTATGAATCAGACTTTAATTTCTAATAAAAAAACTCTCCCCAATTTCTATGGGAAGAGCTATATATTTAATGTTTAAACATTACTTTTATTTATTATGAAGGAATTAGAATCCCCAAGCACCTAAACCTTGTGCTTTGTATGCTTTAACAGCTGCGTTGATTTGTTGGTCAACAGTGTTTGTTGGGCCCCAACCTGGCATAGTTTGGAATAAACCTGAAGCACCTGATGGGTTGTAAGCATTTACTTGACCATTTGATTCACGAGCGATGATTGCAGCCCATGTAGAAGCTGGAACACCAGTACGTTGAGCCATGATTTGAGCTGCTGATGAACCAGTAGCACCTGCAGTATTACCATTGCTTAATCTCACTGAACTTGAAGTAGTTGAAGTGCTGTAGTTATGGTAAGTTGGAGCTGAAACAGCTTCAACGTTTGAGTTACTTGATTGTGCATTGTAGCTTACTGATTGTACATTTGAACCTTGGTTGTATGAAGTAGTGTAGTCTGCACCTGCAACGTTTGAGAAACCAGCAGTTTGACCATTAGCTGCTTCATAGCTCCATGACCATGTAGTACCATTTGAAGTAAAGTTATATTGGAAACCATCTTTTACAAAGTGGATGTCATATGCACCATCTTTGATTGGAGCTGCATTTAATTGATCTTGATGATTATGCGCTAAGTCAACTAAGTGTGCTTGATCAACGTTTACTTCAGCAGCGTGTGCTTGATGTCCTGTACCTGCTGCGTAACCTGTTACACCTAATGCCACTGCTAATGATGATGCCATAATTGTCTTTTTCATAGTAAAAAATCCTCCAGTAATAATTGTAAGTTTATGTTTTTAGTAATTATATTTTGAATTTGAATGTCGTAGTGCAAGTTTAAATTGTCTTTTATTTCTTTCAACGGTACTCACTATATCATAAAAAAGTAGCAAGTAAATTACACTTTCTTTACAAAACATTACAATATCAGGTGTTATTTGTAATGTTGAAATATGGTTGTTTTATACTGTAATGTGAAATATGTTTCTTTTAGAATCTAATCAATCCTTGAAATAAGCATAAATGCATAAGTTTTTTACTATATTTAGCTCAACTATTACAGCTTTCGTAATATTACAGATTGTATTTTTGTTACACGCCTGTAACATTACCGTCATCAAATATAACTTAAATTGATTAATTAAACACAATTAAAAAGCAATCAATACATAGATTCCCTCACATGTATTGATTGCTATTATTGTTATATATTCAAAGTTTTAAAACACATATCTTTTGTGTATTGACTTATCTTTTATAAGCACAAATAAACTGCAGCTCAATTATATTGCTAAACTTTATTCTCGCAATTCACAATAACATTAAATAATTTTTGGTCTAATATTTTCAAAAAACATATTGTCCTTATCCCATGAATTTAAAAATATCATTAGTATATAAACGAAACACTTTACGATAAATGATATCTGCAAGCCAAGCTGTTACAAATGGTACAACAAAGAACGCTACTACAATTAGTAAGACACTCAACCAAGCAGAATCAACCTCCATAAATTTAAATGCATTAATCGGTCCTACCATTCCTATAAAACCAAATCCAGCTGACTCTTTCGTTCCATGAATACCTACTAATGCTGATACCAAGCCTGATACAATGGCTGTCGTCAATATTGGTAACATAAGAATTGGATATTTCACCATATTAGGTATCATCATTTTAACGCCTCCAAAGAAGACGGATAACGGCACCCCTAAACGATTTACTTTACTTGTACCAATTATCAATACTGCTTCAGTCGCGGAAATACCAATTGACGCTGATCCAGCTGCTAAACCTGTAATACCTATCGCAAAGGCAATGGCCACAGTTGATAGTGGCGAAATAATAATAAGACTAAATACCATTGAAATCAAAATACTCATGACAATTGGTTGTAATTCTGTAAAACCATTAACCATATTACCGATGGCTGTTGTAATCATTTTCGTATACGGCAATATTAAAATACCAATTGCACCTGAAATACCGCCAACAACTGTTGGGAATACAATCAAAGCCATACTACCTACACGATGTTGAATAAGTAAAATGAACAACACTGCAATCGCTGCTGTAATCATTGTATTAATTAAATCACCAATACCCGTAATCATCCAAGCACCATTTTTAAACTGCGCTGCACCGCTTCCTACATATGCTGCACTTGCCACAACAGCAATTGCTAATGGCGATAGGTCAAATTTCATGGCAACCAATGCACCAATCAAAGCAGGTACTGTAAATTGAATTGCAACGACAACGCCTAATAACGTTTTAAAAATCGGATGATAATCCATAAAGTATTTAAAAATTTCTCCAAGTATCGCATTAGGAACTAAACCCGCAACAATACCTATGGCGACACCTGATAAAACTCTAAATATAAAATCTTTGGGTGTAATTGTTTTAATTGATGTCATAATATCATCCTTCCATTTATGTATATACATCTTTATGCAAATAATAAAGAGCCTTAAGTTATAAGCTGCCACTAGCTTAAATTCTAAGATGTGCATGCCGATGTTGTTATATTTAGGCTAGCAGTATCATCTATAACTCAAGACTATGAAAAATAGTATATCACAAAATTCTGAATTTTTAGATAAAGAAATTGGCAATTTTTCAATCATATTGTTACAATACACTTTTTATTTTATCTTCATTTTTAAAATCCATTAATATAATAGAAGAAAGACATTCAAATGCTTACCAAAAAGATACATTATTTGTTAGGAGCGTATCAGCACTTACATATCATCAACACAATTGACAACATAATAGAAGATACTGATAATAAGTGTTAAAACAACAGATGTTAGGTAGTGAACAAATGACGGAAAGTAAATCCATAGATCCAAGAATCGTTAGAACCAAACAATTGCTTGTCGATGCTTTTCTTAAAATTTCTAGAGAAAAGAAATTGTCTCAAATTACAGTTAAAGATATCACTGATATTGCTACGTTAAATCGTGCAACATTTTACGCTCATTTCACTGATAAAGAAGACCTCCTAGACTACACATTGTCTGTAACCATTTTAAAAGACTTGAATGATAACTTGAGCATTTCTAATGTCATTAATGAAAAGGTACTGCGTAATATTTTCATTTCAATTGCGAGTTATATCAAAGATGCTGCAAAGTCTTGCGAATTAAATAGTGAAGCATTTTGCAACAAAGCACATCAACGTATTAATAATGAATTAGAAGATATTTTTGCGATTATGTTAGAAAACAGCTACCCAGAGCATCAACGAGATATCATTGTAAATAGTGGGAGTTTTTTAGCAGCTGGTATATCAGGCTTAGCATTACATTGGTTTAACACGAGTCAAGAAACAGCCGATGTGTTTATCGATCGCAACCTTCCATTTTTAATTCATCATATAGCACATTTTTAATAAAACTTGGTATTTAGTCATGCATCTTGAAATCACTATGTGACTTAGGTTCATACTTGTACACACAATAAAATTTAACGTATTACGATTGATTAGCCGTGTCTAGGACATAAATCAACGTCCTATACTCTACAAAGCCATATTGGCAGTCGTTAACTGAATGAAAATAAGCTTGTCATTAAAACATATAGATTTTAGTGACAAGCATTTTTGTTTTTGCGTACTTAAACAACACTTCAGGCAATATGTTGTTTAGGCAACAAATGATATGTCCGTGTTTATTGGCAAACGTACGACATAGTAGTATAGTATGTCTAAACAACACATGTCGCATAGTTGATACGCGTTGTTTAAATACTAAGATAGGAGGGATTGGCGTGAGCGAGACAGATGAACCTCAAGGGTTTGAACACACGCATAACAGATTAAATATTAATCAGAATAGTCAGAGTCTAATGACATTCATTACAAGTAAATTGAAGTCGAAGTTGAAGCAGCACATAATAATTGCTCGTGGTAATAAGCGAATCGACTATCGACTGTCGTATAACTTTTACACTACGTATTATGATAATGTAGAAATCAAGAAAATCGACTGTGAATATACCTATGCGATGGCCATTGCAATTTTAATAAGACACACGATGTCATTCGACAATGCTCATTTCTTTGCTCAGTTACGTCATCCTGTCTTATAAAACAACATTGCAGACATGTATATCAAACGGCACTTCAATAACATCACTTTGCCGTCGTACTACTATTAAAATCGTGTCTCAAACCCCTTATTTTAATTCCAAAAATCTGCTGGTCAAAAGACCCAGAAACTAAAAACATTACTGAATGTGTTGATAAATTACCTGATAGAAATAATCTCAAAATATATCAACACTTGATTCTAAGGAGGATATGACAATATGAAAATTTTAGATAGAATTAATGAACTTGCAAATAAAGAAAAAGTACAACCACTTACTGTAGCTGAAAAACAAGAACAACATGCATTGCGCCAAGACTACTTAAGCATGATCCGGGGACAAGTATTAACAACATTTTCCACAATAAAAGTGGTTGATCCAATCGGTCAGGATGTCACACCAGATAAAGTTTATGATCTTCGCCAACAATACGGTTATATTCAAAATTAATATTTGCTCACGAGGTATTGCACTTAAGGTGCCAACTGACCTCATAAACAAAGCCCATACTGATTGAAGACACTAATGTGTCGCACCATGTCTCTTACGACATGCGCACATTACGCTTTGAACTGCACCCAGTCTAGTAGACAATTAAATAATTAAAATTAATGGTTGGTTTTGTTGTTATACAGAATCAGCCATTTTTAATGTAATTCTTTCATGATTAAAGAAAAGAATAAAATCATGAATTGTTTTTGTAGCTTCTTCTACACTATTAAATTTAAAGTGCTTATTTCCTCTAAAAATTTCACTTTTTATTGTACCCCATACACCTTCCATTGGACCGTTATCGATACATTTGCTAACACGTGACATACTTTGAATCATGCCACATTCATCCAACATATGTTTAAATGTTTTCGATGTATATTGAAAACCTCGGTCACTATGAAATAAAATACCTTTGGTATTTTCTACTTTTTCTATCGCTTGATTGAATGTTTTAAATACTAATTGATTATTGTTAGAAGGGCCTAGCTCATAACTAACAATACGTTTAGCACCTAAGTCATAAATGGCACTCAAATATATCTTACTACCTTCTTTGATTTTAAATTCTGTTACATCTGTTAACCAAACTTTATTTGGCGTATCAATGTCAAATTGTCGATTAAGCTTATTTTCTGATGTGATTTGTGGCGTTGAACGTCGATAAGGTTTTCGCTTTTGACGTATTACTGCTTTTAAATTAAGTTCTTTCATCAAACGATAAATTCGCTTTCGGTTTACTTGTTTACCTAGTTTTAAGCGAATATAGATATAAATGCGACGATAGCCATAAATACCATTATACTTATGATAGATTGATTCTATTTCTCGCTTAAGCTGTTCATTCTCTAATTCAAGTTCACTCGATTGATAATGTACCCACTTATAATAACTCGCTCTAGAAATGCCTAAAATACGACACAAGCGTTGGATAGGGTATTGATGTTTTAACGCTTCGATCGTTTTGTATGCCGTGATTTGTTTTCTCTTTGAATCATCTCTCTTTCCAATGCTTGAAACTTTTTTAAAACGTCATTTTCCATCTCTAATAATCGATTTTGTGCTTTTAATGCTTGAATTTCAGCTTCTTTTTGTTCTTCTGGCGTCATCATAGATTTGGGTTTTCCTTTGCCTCTGCCATCTACTAATCCATTTTTACCATGTGCTTGATACTTATGAACCCACTGGTAAATTTGACCGTATGAGATATTAAAGTGTTCTGCAACTTCTCTATAAGATTGTTTATGATTCAAGTAATATTCAACAATTGTTACACGTTCTTCAAATGTGGTTTTTCTTGCTTTCATGATATACACCCCAGTTTTAGGAGATTGATTCTTAATCTCTTTTCCTACAGTATACATTTTTATCCAATTTTTGACTTGTGTCGAACTACGAATATTGTATTTGATTGCGATGTCTTGGGTTGATTGATTTGAATTCAAATATTCATTTACAACTTTTAATTTTAGTTCCTTTGAATAGTGATTGTATTGTTTTTGTGTAAGTAGTGTTTCAATACCATGGGTTTTATAATATTTATACTTAGGATACAAAGTATTGACATTAATATCTAATTGTAATGTATCGATTAAGTATTGAAACGACACGCCTTTTTCATATTCTTGAAACATATATAGCAGTACATCTATGTCTACTTTAGGTTTTATTGACATAAATAAAGCTCCCTTCAAAGTTTTCATTTTTTCAATGTCTACTTTGAAGGGAGCATTTCACTTCATCTCTGTATGGGCTTTTTATTTATTCTTTTGAGAATTTCATTTTAGCAGACTAAAAAATTAAAATGGTGTCCATCAAGATCTTTGAACATTGCACCATAAAACCCTTGGCTTACTGTTGGTTCTTGAACGACTGTGCCACCCGCTTCTTTCACTTTATTCACCAACTGGTCAACTTCTTCATTTGTATTCACACCTAAAGAAATCATCACTTCATTTGGTTCAGTGTTAAGGCTTTGCTGACTTACATTTTGAAAATGCTTGTTTTCTATTAAAATTACGGTTGTTTGACCTATTTGAATGCCTACCATTTTATCTAACATTTGTGGGTTTCTATTTATTTTAAATCCTAACGCTTTATAAAACTGTGCGCTCTTTTCTAAATCTTGCACATGCAAATTAAACCACATTGATTGAATCATGATTGCACCCCATTCATTACTTATTATAGTCTTGGACTTTAAGCCAATCACTTAATGATAATCTTGTTGGATTTATTTCAGCCATTAATTCAAAGTCTACTTCATAACCTTTTTCTTCCAACCATTGCTTTTCTGCAACACCACTAACAAATTCTCCTTCTATAACAGTCGATTTACCTGTCACTTCACTAAAAATTGTTGCTGCTTCACTTAATGTAACTTCATCGGAACCAATCTCTATTGATTGATGCGTAAAGCTTTGTGGATGTTCAAAAACATACGATGCAATTTTAGCTATATCAATAGAAGAAATCATTGTGAATTTTATATTCGGATTAATAAATTCTGGTAATGTAATACGTTCATCTTCGACTTTAGCAATACGTAAAAAATTATCCATAAAGAATGATGGTTTGATAACTGTTGCATTTATATTAGATTCCATTAATCTATTTTCTATTTTTGCTAGTACTTCAAAGTGTGGGCCTGTTCGATTTCGATTAACCCCTCCCGCAGTGCTATACACAATATGTTGAATATTTTCTTGCTCAGCTATTTCAATTATCTTCATACCTTGTCTTAATTCTTCGCTAACATCATCTTTAACGATTGGCTGAATACTGTATAAACCATACTTCCCTTTCATCGCTGATTGCAAACTAACACTATCACTCAGATCACCTTCAACGATTGATAAATGCGGATGTCCTATGTCTGAAAGTTTACGATTATTCTTATTTCTAGTTAATGCACTTACATACCATCCATCCTCTAACAACTGTTTTACAACTGCATTACCTTGCTTCCCTGTTGCGCCTATTACTAAAATATCTTTCATTTTAGATCCACTCCCCTTTTATCTTAAAAACCAATAGTCCTCTTTTTCACCTTTTAAATACGTATATGGTTCTGGTGTTTGTCCATTTTCCTTAATATTGTCATTTATTACATCTCTGACATCCCATACTAAATGAATAAATCGTTGTAATTGATGACTAAAAATGCCTAGTGGCGCTTTCATAGCTAATGCTTTTTCCACATCTTCTGTAGTAACATTCAGTTTTCCTGCAATCATTTGAACCGATAAGGTAGATTCTTCAAAATGTGCTTGCAATTCTTCAGCTGTAATACGTCTTTGCTCTTTATTTAAAGACATACGCAACACTCTTTTCTTTTATGATATTTAATAGTTATTGCAAATTCATTGCTAACTTTCTTAACACGTTTTATAATAAACGGAGAGTTATCCGTTTGTCAATTTTAGAGAACTATAAGTAGGTGGAATCATGCGAAAAGATGCAAAAGAGAATAGGCAACGAATTGAAGAAATAGCGCACAAACTTTTTGATGAAGAAGGCGTTGAAAACATTAGTATGAATCGTATTGCTAAAGAACTAGGTATCGGTATGGGGACATTGTATCGACATTTTAAAGATAAAAGCGATTTATGCTACTACGTCATACAAAGAGACCTTGATATTTTTATCACTCATTTTAAGCAAATTAAAGATGACTATCATTCTAATTATGAGGTTATGCAAGTGTCGTTAGATTATCTTTTACAATTTAAAATCGACCATAAGGCACTACTGCAATGTATTGAAGCAGGCAACAATAAATTACGTTTTTACCAAAGCGCATTTTATCAAGAATTATTTTATTTTTATTATGACTTGTTTAAAAGCGATGACGACATTTACACGAAGTTCAAAACAGATATGCTGTTGCAAGCATTATCAACACGTGTATTTGATTTCCAAATAGAACATCGCAATATTTCAATTGAAGCGTATAGAAATTATTTATTAAACATTTATTTAGATGAGGTGGAACGTAATGACTAAAATTGTGTTAATCACAGGTGGTAATAAAGGATTAGGCTATGCAAGTGCGGAGGCACTTAAAGCATTGGGCTACAAAGTGTATATAGGTTCTCGTAATGACGTAAGAGGACAACAAGCATCTCAAAAATTAGGTGTTCATTATGTACAGTTAGATGTTACAAGTGACTACTCTGTCAAAAATGCTTATAACATGATTGCTGAAAAAGAAGGTCGTCTTGATATCCTCATTAACAATGCAGGTATATCTGGTCAATTTTCAACACCTTCTAAATTGACACCTCGTGACGTTGAAGAAGTATATCAAACGAATGTATTTGGTATCGTTCGAATGATGAACACATTCGTCCCTCTCTTAGAAAAATCTGAACAACCTGTTGTCGTCAACGTATCAAGTGGTTTAGGTTCATTTGGAATGGTTACAAACCCCGAAACAGCTGAATCTAAAGTGAATTCATTAGCTTATTGTTCGTCTAAATCGGCAGTAACAATGCTAACATTACAATACGCTAAAGGATTACCAAATATGCAAATCAATGCTGCTGATCCAGGTGCTACAAACACTGATTTAGTTGGTGATTTTAGTAATAATTCAAAACATGTTTCTGAAGGGATCAAGCCAATCATTCAATTAGCAACCATTGATGCAGATGGCCCGACAGGTACATTTATTAATGGGAATGGTGAAATGCCTTGGTAATCCAAATTTATGTTACAAATATTGAATTTAGAGGTAAATAAAAAATGCTTCTGCAATAGATGCAATATACATGCAAAACAATATGGAGGCGAATCAAATGAAAAGTATTACGTTTGAAGAACATTATGTCATTGAAGATATTCAAAAAGAAACGATGAATGCGATATCGGCAGATCCTAAAGGTGTGCCGATGAAAGTAATGTTAGAAGGCCTTGAAAAAAAGACAGGTTTTACAAATGCCGACGAATTATCACATCATGATGAACGTATCCAATTTATGAATAATCAAGACGTTCAAATTCAAGTCTTATCTTATGGAAATGGGTCTCCTTCAAATTTAG
The DNA here is from genome assembly GCF_037966415.1 of Staphylococcus sp. FSL W8-0305. Taxonomy (NCBI): domain Bacteria; kingdom Bacillati; phylum Bacillota; class Bacilli; order Caryophanales; family Staphylococcaceae; genus Staphylococcus; species Staphylococcus sp. FSL W8-0305. Next base: position 2,182,311 of record NZ_CP150198.1, on the reverse strand, counting down.
TTGGTCAGAAAGCCATTGAATTATGTCAAAAAGCAAATGATCAATTGGCAAACTATATTGCACAATATCCCAATCGCTTTGTAGGCTTTGCAACTTTACCTATCAATGAGCCTGAAGCCGCAGCGCGAGAATTCGAACGTTGCATCAATGATTTAGGATTCAAAGGTGCGCTCATTATGGGACGTGCACAAGATGGTTTTCTTGATCAAGACAAATATGACATTATTTTCAAAACAGCTGAAAATTTAGGCGTACCGATTTATCTACATCCCGCGCCAGTTAACAGTGACATTTATCAATCATACTATAAAGGAAATTATCCTGAAGTAACCGCGGCAACATTTGCTTGTTTTGGTTATGGTTGGCACATTGATGTTGGTATTCATGCAATACATCTAGTATTATCCGGCATTTTTGATCGTTATCCAAAGTTAAATATGATTATTGGACATTGGGGTGAGTTTATCCCATTCTTCTTAGAACGTATGGATGAAGCTTTATTCGCTGAACATTTGAACCACCCTGTAAGCTATTACTTTAAAAATAATTTTTATATCACACCGAGTGGTATGTTAACGAAGCCACAGTTTGATTTAGTCAAGAAAGAAGCAGGTATTGATAGAATTCTTTATGCTGCTGATTATCCATATATTGAGCCTGAAAAATTAGGTGTATTTTTAGATGAACTGGGTTTAACAGATGAAGAAAAAGAGAAAATAAGTTATACAAATGGTGCTAAATTATTAGGTTTATCATCTAACAATTAACAAATGGAGGTCATTGAATATGGAAACTTTAGAATTACAAGGCGCTAAATTACGCTACCACCAAGTCGGACAAGGACCCGTGCTCATCTTTATTCCTGGTGCAAACGGTACCGGAGACATTTTTCTACCTCTTGCAGAACAGTTAAAAGACCATTTTACTGTTGTAGCCGTTGATCGTCGTGATTATGGAGAAAGCGAGTTAGCTGAACCACTCCCTGATTCCGCTTCTAACCCTGACAGTGATTATCGTGTCAAACGCGACGCACAGGACATTGCCGAACTTGCAAAGTCATTAAGTGATGAACCTGTCTATATATTAGGTTCAAGTTCAGGTTCAATCGTTGCGATGCATGTGTTAAAAGATTACCCTGAAGTCGTTAAAAAGATTGCATTTCATGAACCACCAATTAATACATTTTTACCAGACAGTACTTATTGGAAAGATAAAAATGATGACATTGTGCATCAAATTTTAACAGAAGGCTTAGAAAAAGGTATGAAAACATTTGGTGAAACATTAAATATCGCACCAATTGATGCAAAAATGATGTCTCAACCTGCTGATACTGAAGAAGGACGTATAGAACAGTACAAACGTACGATGTTCTGGTCAAAATTTGAAATTAGACAATATACGCATTCAGATATTACTTTGGATGATTTCACAAAATACAGCGATAAAATCACCTTACTAAATGGGACAGATTCTAGAGGCTCCTTCCCACAAGATGTTAACTTTTATATAAATAAAGAAACTGGCATACCTATTGTAGATATTCCAGGCGGTCACTTAGGTTATATTCAAAAACCTGAAGGCTTTGCTGATGTATTATTAAATATGTGGGGTTAATTGATCGTTCTCTAATAAAACAGCTTGGACAGTTTTCAAATTATATTTGATGGCTGACCAAGCTTATTTTTATTTACGCTTAAACGTTCAAATCAACTCGTTATTATACATGAAGGCATGTTAACCATTCTCTTCCACTGAAAACACTACTGTTCCAAACATTGATAGTCTTCTTTTGAAATACCCTTTCCGATAAGCACCAAATATTCTGGCACTTTTTTTGAAAATGCTACAGGTGTTAATTCATATTGTCCTTGTGTAAATTGAATGAGATACGTATGTGCGGTGTCTTCAAATGTCATAAACCCTTTCAACCTATAAATATGAGTCGGAAGGCATGCTAAACGTTTTATAAACTGTGCTTTAGTACATTTGGCTGGTGATTGCACAAATTGATGATTTATTGTTTTGTGTAATGATTCATGTTTATTGTCAGAAGTTGCTGTCATTTGGCTAACTGATATTGGCAAAGTGACGCTGCCATGCATACCAACTTGTATATCGGCCTCTGGGTTAATAACTTCTAAATCTTTCAATAGTTTGCTCGTCGTTTCAACATCTGCTGAATCTATTTTATTAACAAATAAGACAGAACAATATGCTAATTGCTCATAAAATAAGCCTTGGATGTCTTTTGGAAATGATTTTATGTGTTTATACATGCTTGCATCTACAACACCAATCATATGTGTAATTGTTGTAAACGGAGCTAAAATGGGCGTTAAACAAGCATCTAAGACAGAGACTGGTTCTGCAATCCCACTACATTCAATAAATACAATGTCTGGTTGCTCTTTTAAATATAATTGATGTAACTGTTCTGATACATCTGCTTTCATTGCACAACAGATACACCCCTCTGTCAGTTCACTTAAAGGTATGTCTTCAGATACTAAGGCACCATCAACACTCATTTTGCCAAATTCATTCATGATAACTGCCGGTTTCAGCGACTCCTTTAATGATTCAGCGAGCAAATGATTTAAGACAGTCGTTTTACCGCCACCTAAAAACCCACCTATAATAACTATTTTCATCTGCGACTCTCCTCTTATACTTCATATGAATAGCATATTCCAAGATAGCTTTCCTATTGACTGACATGACTCTATATTCAGTTATAGTTCATTTCTTTTTTAAATAATCAGCATTACTATTTTAACAATGATGCCTACACCAATAACTAAAGACAATGATGTCACCATTTGCTTTCCAATTAATTTTAGTGCTGACTGACCACCTAAATGTTTCAAAAGCATCGTCATTGTGACCGAGCACGCTGTAAATGTTGAACTAAAAAACACAAGTAGTAGTAACTGTGTTGCTGTCATTCCTTGTAATAAGGCGCCTTGATGCAAATTAAACAAGAGCATGCCGTCTTTTCGAATCATTGAAAATAAAATCCCTGGTGACAATTCTGACGAGATGCCTAATAACGATAATATAGGTGTAAATATTTGTGATAAAACATTCAAAATTGGCGTTAGTGATAAAATACTAACAATAAGACAGATTGTGATAAAAATAGGTAGCGCTTGAACGATAAACATTTGTATATTTTGCCACATTTGTAGCAACATTTGACGTATATTTGGCATATGTAATTGCCTATCATAAGGTAGCGGAACGCTAAGTTGTTGATCATTCTTTTTCAACCATATCCTATTATGTAAGATGCCACCTAAAAGTACTAATATTAAGTACGGCATAAATAGCCATGACTTTCCAGCTACACTAAAAATAGATAATGTCGCACCTATTTGATAACTACAAGAACTACCAAAGCTTATTAAACTCATACACTGTGTCTTCGTGCAGGTATGGCATTGGTGTGCTGCTTGTGAAATAGCTGCTGCATTACATCCAAATCCTTCTAATAGTGGCACGATATCATTACCTTGTAATCCTATCCGTAACATTGAAGGTTCAATTGCCCATATCATCCATGATTTAAATCCTGTTTGATCAATTACAGCAGTTGATAAGCTAATCAATATTACGACCGGCAATGCCCATACGAGCGAATATGTTCCAAGTGATAGCACACCATAATCACCAAATAATATATGCTGTAATATATCGTGATTGAGCAATGTTGTTTGAGTTAAATATTCTATCCATGCTGATACATACTGATTTTGAAACCAATCTGAAAATTGATAAGCGATACCGATTGGCAATGCAAACATTAAAAATATCAACAACCAGGCTAAAAATGTCGCACTTATTTTAGGTCTTAAATGTCGTCGTTCATGTTGAAATAGTGTCAATTGTTCTATCACATGTTCGCTCGCTATAGGCGAAGAAACTACACTTTCTGCCAATGAAATATCTAATTTCTGTTTTATGATTAATAATCTTAATTTCGCTTTTTCTGTTGCGGTAAGTTTATCCGCATGGCTAATAACCAAATAATGAGGTTCATTAGGTATGGGCGTATAATGCCCCGTTCTCATATCATATTTCACTTCTAACATGTGCATGACACTTCACAACATGAATAATCATCTAAATACATTTGATTTTTTTGGTAATTTTCAATGACTTCTTGTTTAGCTGGTAAGCCTTCCCGCTGTGTTAAAAGATGTGCAAGTACTGCAAATCGCGCTCTGAATTTATAGATATAGCATAATTTGGCATTATCATTTTCAACTGTTGCACCAATCATAAAAATATTCGGATAACGTGTCGATTCATCATGTGTTGTTAATTTAATATCTTGATTTGTTGTCGCAAATAATTGTTGAACGATTGGATTTTTTGTTGCATCAAAGCCAGTTGCTACTATTGGTTCATGAGGCGTAAGCACACTTTGTCCGCTATCAAAACTGATATGATACTGTCCATCGTTAAAATCAATATCTTTAACTGTATAATGCACATTCATTTCAATGCGAGCTCCTTGCTTAATGACATTACCTAGTCGCTGACGTGTATAAGGTGACAATCTAACACTAGGATCAGCATCCGGATCATTTAAACCGGTTGTGCTAGTATAAAGTGCGATGTCAGAGCCATTTTTTGCAAGTTGATATGCAGCATCAAAGCCACTTTCATTACCTCCGATAACCACATATTGCCCCTTATTAAAGTTATCAAAGTCTTCAATTTCACTATAATGAATACCATATTTAAATGGCTTTTTAGGGAAATTATAATCACCTGTTGCGACAAAGATATAATCCGCGTGATATGTCTCTGTTGTCGTTGCAATCGTATAATATGCATCATCTACAGATATATTTGTGACAACTGTATTTTCAAAGATATTCAGCTCGTAATGGTTGGCAACCACTTGTAAATATTCAGCATATGTTTCTCCGGAAATATGTTCTTCATTAAAAGTAAATGCTGGTGAAGTATCCATGGAAATTGCATTCATATCAGGCATGCCAAATCCATTAGACGTAAATGATGGCGTAATCGTACGGGTCGATTTCGGCCAATGTTTAAATGAATGTCCTACTGTTCCTTTTTCTAAAATAATGACATCTGTTATACCGAAATCTTTTAAGGTAATGGCCATACCTATACCTGCAGCACCGGCACCGATAATAGCCACTTTATGATGTTGCATATTAACACTCCCTCAATGATCTATTTCAAGTTATTGTTTTTGATTATAAATCGTAATAATTACGATTTATAAAGTATAGACCTATCCTTGAGAAATTTCAATATTAAAAGAAAAACTTCCGCTATTGTAGAGAATTCATCTACATTTCGGAAGTTGGTATGTGTCTTTTTTATTAAATTTAAGGATGCAACGGTTAGTTCAAATGATTATGAATGACATTTCATGGTATCATCCAGCCTCAGTACTTGGAGATAACATTTTGGCGGTGAGACAGAAATGATATTTTTACAAAATTTATTTCGGCGTCCCTCCAATAAATATAAAGTATTTCTTTATTGTGGCGTAACTTCTCCACGTTGTATTTCACTATCCAAATTTTGTTTCATATTATCAAACAACTCTTGAAATCTAACCTCATCTTGATCAGAATAACCTTTAAAAATAACTGAATCTATATTTTCTTCGTTAAAATAATAAATTTCATCTTCCACAACACCAATCGGATATTTACATGCAGAATAGTCAAACATATACTTTTGATTTTCAATTTCTACAATTGGTCCTCTATTAATAATCATTAACTTTTGCGAACCTTCTTTTAAATAAATAATGCTTCCTATTGTTTCCATTTATTTTCCTCCTTTGTCACCATCTCGATTTCGATATTTCTTCGCATTTCCAAGTCAATCATCTCTTCTTCCGCTTTACGAATGTCATGTTGAATTTGCTGTTGCTGCTCGTATAACGCTTCCGTTGAACGTCGTTTCGCAAAATGAAATTCATCGCGGAACTGTTCCATACGACTAGCCATATTGCTACTATAATAACGCTCACCTAAATGTTGATATAATTGTTCTATCGAATGATTAAGCGCATCGCTTTCATCTATCAATGCTTTAACCTCTTGCTTTTCATCATATAAGTCATCCATTTGCTTATGTTTCGCTGTGATCATCTTATTGATTCCATCAAGTTTATTCGACATCATTTCACCACGTTTTAATTTTTACCAATTTCATTACCAATCATTACGTCAGTTTGGTCAAAAGCCTCACCAACTTTTTGTATATTATCGCTCGCAGTTCGTATTGCTTCAGCAACAGATTGATTCTTACTAATCAAATCATCTATCACACTATGAGCATTATTATTTCCACTTACTGTTGTACTTTCATCTTTATCCGGTTTCGACACATTATTACATGTTTCAACAGCGCTTTTAATAGATGATGATGCACTATTAGTCTTAAAAATATCACTTTGAACTGTACTCATCATTTACACCTCTTCCCATTTAAATTATTTTAAAATTATTAGAAACTGTATCAATATATGATATTCAAACATTCAATTATACTTAAATATTGTTTTGTGATTATATTCAAAATTATTGTATCAATAAATATGTATCATTCCTAGAATTTTATTGAACAAAAAGTTAGAAAATCACTTTTATTGCAACTCAATCTTGTTTTGTATTATAGAAATTAACAATAGAGATTAAAATTTTATTTTCCAACAATAAAAAAGCACAAATATTTTTATTGAGGCAGCTGAAGGCCTTCTCATTATAAAATTATCTGTGCATATTATTATCTTAATCTAACGTAATAACTAATCTGTTGTATCTTGTAAAATCTTATCCATAGAATGCGTAACACTATCACGGTACATCTCCCCAAATTTCAATAAATGTACCATCAATAAATATAAACGATAAAATTCAAGTCTATAGGATGCACCTTTTGCGAGTGGATAATGTTTATTATACGCATCATAAAATTCGCTCGTAAAACCACCAAATACCGTTGTAATACCGATATCAAATTCTCTGTCACCATATAATGGTGCTGGATCAAATAACGCCGGACGACCATCTTGTAAGAACATATAATTGCCACCCCATAGGTCACCATGTAATAAAGATGGTTTACTTTGATGCTTTTCTAATTCCGCCACAATTTGACGTCGCACTTTGTCATATACTTTGATATCGTTGGCATCCCATAGCCCTCTATTTAGCAACTCATCTTTCAAATGATCCATGCGCTTGTCGACAAAAATGGTACACCAATCGTCTTGCCAATGATTATCAAAAGAAATATCGCCACCTTCATAAGGTAATGAGAAGCCAAATTTGCCTTCTTCTTGTTGCTGACTGTGTAATTGAGCTACGAGTTGCCCTAATTGGCGTTGACTCCCTGAAGCCCCTTCTTCTAAATACGTCATCACTAAATACGCATCACCGTTAACCTCGCCACTTGCAATTACTCTAGGTGCCGTGATACCTGCACGTTCAAATTCATTTAAACCTGCAATTTCTGCAGCATAAAATGATTCTTTACGTCCACGTTGGACAAGTAAGAAAAATGTATCCGTATCCGTTTCGACTCGATATGCTTCGTTTACATCGCCACCACTCACTGGTGAAATCTCTTTAATATCTTTTAAAGGTAAATGCTCTAACCATTGTTCATTCATACAAACACCTTCCATTACGCTTACTTTATACTATTATATTGCCTAATTAGGATGATTTAATCTCAATTTTATTTGTGGTACTTGCGTCAATTTTCAAAACTTTTTAGTTTTAACTAGGAAATTATGTAGGGAAATGCTAGTCTATTAAAAGAATATATTTCACATATATTAAGTTGAGGATAGTAAGCCTCAAATATAATGAAATAGGAGCATACTCATGTACAAATTAATTAAACCTTTCTTATTCAAAATCGAACCCGAAAAAGCACACGGACTAACTATCGATGCATTAAAAACGTTACAAAAATTTCCAGTTTTATTCCCAGTCGTCGATAAACTATTTACTTATAAGAATCCAACGTTATCACAAACGATACAAGGTAATACGTACGACAATCCAATTGGCTTAGCAGCTGGTTTCGACAAATCTTGCGAAGTACCAAAAGCATTGGAACACCTTGGATTCGGTGCTTTAGAATTAGGTGGTATCACACCTAAACCTCAACCGGGTAACCCTCAACCACGCATGTTCAGATTATTAGAAGATGATGCCTTGATAAATCGTATGGGCTTCAATAATATTGGTATGAACAAAGCACTCAGTCATTTGCGTAAAAATGCTTATCAAGTACCTGTTGGTATCAATGTTGGTGTGAATAAAATGACACCTTATGAAGCGCGTTATCAAGATTATATAAAAGTCATTGATACGTTTAAACACGACGTTTCATTTTTCACAGTCAATATCAGTTCTCCAAATACTGAAAACCTTCAAAATTTCCATGATAAAGATGAATTTTCAATGTTATGTCAAGCTTTGACAACATTTAAAAAACAGCACGATGTAACAGTGCCAATTTACTTAAAACTAACGTCTGATATGGATTTCGATGGCTTAAAAGCACTATTACCAGCGATTACTGAGACATTTGACGGTATCATCTTAGCAAACACAACGCGACAACGAGATGGTTTAACTTCTGCTAATAAAGTCGAAGAAGGCGGTTTGAGTGGTCGTCCATTATTTGAACGTAATTTAAAATTGATTAAGTATGCTTATCAGCAAACAAATGGTGAATTTTTAATTATAGGTACAGGCGGCGTATTCAGTACTGAAGATGCAATCAAAATGATGCGTCACGGTGCGTCACTTATTCAAATTTATTCATCACTTGTTATTGAAGGCCCAGGTTTAACTAAGAAAATGAACAAAGGCATCACACGTTACTTAAAAGATCATCATTTTGACAATGTCAGTGATATTATAGGACTAGATGCCTAATCCAACGTAGTCAAATAACACTTTAAAACTTGCTGAATCGTCTTATTAAAATTATGATATAACTCAAGAAGATATATTTATCACCATTTTTCAAAATAATGGCTTAAATATCACATATCATTAAATATAGCGTTTTATAACGGAGGCGTTTGTTATGACTAAAGAAACAGATAATAAAAAAACAGTAGCGACTTCTGACAACAAAGACACACAGCAACAAAATCAACCTGAAGAAGATGAACGTCAAGGTTTGAATGGTTATCGTAAAACAGATCTTGATTTAGAAATCGAGCAAGAGCTACGTGAAATGATGAAAACAGGAGAAAATGAAACGAAAAATGACTACAAAAAGTTTAAAGTGTTTTCACTTATTTCAACACTTATCATTGTCATTTTAGCAATTATAAGATTTGTTCATAAAATGATGTAATTAGAGTGAGACATTGTTTTATGTCTCAGAATCCAGTTATTCATGATAGCTACAATATTTACGATGATATAAATAACCCGAGATTTTAGTATGATTCATTTCACTAAAGTCTCGGGTTTCTATTTGATAATTTTTAATAGGGCATGGCTTGTATATGCGCCTGCCTTTTATCTTATTTCCAATGATTAATCTGGATATTGTTCTAAAAATGCTTTCGCTTCTTTATTAACTGTTTTAAAATCAATACCTTGTTGCATCGCTGCAAAGACACATCCACAATAACACTGCCTAAAGATATTATAGTCATTACACATTTCTATGGAACGCTCATAACCTTTACTTTTCTTAAAATCACTTGGCAAATAGTTCACATCGTATATTTTTTGGACATCCATACCAAGTTCATTGATTAATTGTGCGTTCTTTTTAGGTGATAACGTGATTGCACTGCCAAAATAATCATAGCCATGTTCTACAGCTGCTTTCGCTACAATATCCAAACGCATTTCAAAACAAGCGGTACAACGTAAGCCGCCTTCTTTTTCATCAGCTAATTCTTTATCCTTCACCATTTTCACAAACTTATGCGGTTCATAAGGTGCTTCAATATACTTCACATTCGCACCAGTCTTGCGATTAAAATCTTCCACAAATTGTTCTTGCACTTTAGCACGTCGTAAATATTCATTTTTCGGATGAATATTTGAATTCGCGAAATAAATTGCAATGTCTGCATATTGTGTTAAAAACTCTAATGTATATGTACTACAAGGTGCACAACAACTATGCAATAAGATTTTAGGTCTGATTGCTTCTCTTTCCCACTGCCCGATTAATTTCTTCAACACCTTGTCATAATTAATTTTTTGATTTTTCATTTTACTGATAATAGGTTCAGCATTAATCATGATTTAACCTCCCACATTTAATCATTAACTTCTATTATATATGATTCATATTAAATGTCAGTCAAAAAAGTTAGAAATTCATTTTAATGCATTTATATTTTGAAAATCCCTTATGTATCTAAAAGCATTTTTTAAACTTGAATTTTAAAACACTAAACAACACATACGTCTCTGTGTCATTTTCATTTTTTGTATGTCATATATATATGTTTACTTCATTTAAATCAATTTCATCTTACAATTTATCGTGTATTTTACAAAAGATTGACTTCAATTCATCGTAAAAGTTATACTTTTGCCATTTTTTAATGTAATATAGTGTTAGTAATAAAAATAATACATTGAGGTGTTTTACATGACAGCATTATTCCCTTATATCGCTTTTGAAAATTCAAAAGAAGCCCTTGCATATTACGAAGAAGTATTTGGTGCAACTGACGTTAAACGTTTAGAAGTTGGCGAAGAACAAGCGTCACATTTTGGTATGACTAAGGAAGATGCACAAGAAGCAACTATGCATGCTGAGTTTGAAGTGCTTGGTGTAAAAGTGCTATGTTCTGATTCTTTTGGTCGCGCTGACAAAATTAATAATGGCATATCATTATTAATTGATTATGATGTTAACAATAAGGAAAATGCTGATAAAGTTGAAGCATTCTATGAGCAAATTAAAGATCATTCTTCAATTGAAATAGAATTACCGTTTGCTGACCAATTCTGGGGTGGCAAAATGGGCATCTTTACCGATAAATACGGTGTTCGTTGGATGTTACATGGTCAAGACTATACTGCAATCCAACAATAACGTTATTGATAAAGATATCATTTAATAAGCTTATGTTATTTAGCAAGGCAAGCCACTCTTAATTCATGGCTTGCCTTTTTTTATTGTATATTTTTAATTATCGTTGCTGGCCCTTGATTGACAATCGTATTAAAATGCCTTATTAAGTCAACTTTGTCTATACGGTTTGGATCTTCTACCCAATGTCTTATCAAAGACAATCCCGCACCTGAAACATAACTCATGAAATAGGAAAATGGTATACCATTAATTTGATCATTTTCATTTTTATAACGTTGCAAATGACACATAATTAAATCATAAAGTTTTTCGTGGATATTTGAATCTTTACCCATACGAAACATCAATTGATAAAATGCGATGTCTTTTTCTATCATTTCTATTAAAACGGTCATAATTTGATGTATGTTATCCGTGGATAACTTAACTGCTCCATTTAACTTCTCATCATGAATGAAGTCTCTTATTTCCTCCAACTGCTGGTCCTCTAATTTTTCAAGCAAATCATACTTATCATAATAATGCGTATAAAATGTACTACGGTTAACATCAGCTAAATCTGCAATTTGTTGCACAGTAATCTCTTCTAATTGGTGTTGATGTAAAAGTTCAATAAATGCATTTCTCATTGCAACTTGTGATTTTCTAATACGTCGATCTATAGTCATTTGTATCAAGTCCTCCCCAATGATTATAAACAATTATAAATGTTATGTTCATTATCCTACAAATCTCCAACATTGATGATTGGCACACAATGTTTACCTGTTTAATATAGGTGATACAAACAAACAGAAAAAGGTGATAACAATGAACCAACATTTACTAGGAAATCCAAAATTAACTGTAACTCATGTCAATGAAGTGAAAGCCGGTATTAACCACATCGTTGTCGACAGTGTTCAATATGGAAATCAAGAAATGATTATGGAAAAAGATGTCACTGTGGAAATGCGCGATGGCGAAAAATTATATATTAATATTTTCAGACCAAATAAAGATGGCAAATTCCCTGTAGTTATGTCTGCAGATACTTACGGTAAAGATAATAAGCCTAAAATCACAAATATGGGTGCCCTTTGGCCAACATTAGGCGCCATTCCGACATCTAGTTTTACACCTGAAGAATCACCAGACCCAGGATTTTGGGTGCCAAATGATTATGTTGTAGTTAAAGTTGCATTACGCGGTAGTGACAAATCAAAAGGCGTCTTATCTCCATGGTCAAAAAGAGAAGCGGAAGATTATTACGAAGTGATTGAGTGGGCAGCAAATCAGTCATGGAGTAATGGAAACATCGGGACAAATGGCGTTTCTTATCTTGCGGTGACTCAATGGTGGGTCGCATCATTAAATCCACCACATTTAAAAGCAATGATTCCTTGGGAAGGCTTAAATGATATGTATAGAGAAGTAGCCTTTCACGGAGGTATAACGGATACTGGCTTTTATCGTTTCTGGACTCAAGGTATTTTTGCGAGATGGACAGATAATCCAAATATCGAAGATTTGATTCAAGCACAACAAGAACACCCTTTGTTCGATGATTTTTGGAAACAGCGTCAAGTGCCATTATCACAAATTAAAACACCTCTACTAACATGTGCTAGTTGGTCTACACAAGGTTTGCACAACCGTGGCTCTTTTGAAGGATTTAAACAAGCAGCATCAGAAGAAAAATGGCTATATGTGCATGGACGTAAAGAGTGGGAAAGTTACTATGCTAGAGAAAATCTCGAACGCCAAAAATCATTCTTTGATTTTTACCTTAAAGAAGAAAATAACGATTGGAAAGATACGCCTCATGTCATTTATGAAGTTAGAGATCAATTTTATAAAGGCGAATTCAAATCAGCGTCAGCGTTCCCTTTACCTAACACAGAATATACACCATTGTATTTGAATGCTGAAAATCACACATTGAATCATGCAAAGATCAGTAGCGCGCATGTCGCACAATATGACTCTGAAGATAAACGACAAGATATAAGTTTTAAATATACGTTTGACAAAGATACTGAGTTAGTTGGAAACATGAACTTAAAACTATGGGTAAGCACTACAGACTCAGACGATATGGATTTATTTACAGGTATTAAAAAGTTAGATCGTCGTGGTAATGAAGTTAACTTCCCTGATTTTAATCATATTGAAAATGGTCAAGTAGCTACTGGTTGGTTACGCGTATCACATCGTGAATTAGATCAAGAAAAATCCACAATCGCGCAACCTTGGCATAAACATGAAACAGAATTAAAGTTGTCACAAGATGAGATTGTACCTGTTGAAATCGAATTGTTACCTTCAGGCACGCTATTTAAACAAGGCGAAACATTGGAAGTTGTTGTAAAAGGTAGTGAAATTGTAATTGGTAATAGTACCCCTGGCATGAAAACACGTTATGAACATGAAGAAACCGTAAATAAAGGCATGCACATGATTTATACTGGTAGTAAATATGATTCACAATTAATCATTCCTATCGTTAATTGATATGCAACAATTACGGTCGATTTTGATTAAAAGTGACATAGTGATAGGACTGTATAACAAGAGAAAGCCACACGCTTGGAATCTTAAACCAAGGTGTGGCCCTTTTTATTATTGATGGCTATTTAATTTTATAACACTATCGTATTTTCTTTTTCATGAATCATTTCAATAATGACATTGTCTTCATTCATTACTGCTACTTTAGGTGCATGGTTTTTAATTTCTTCTTCATTCAACTGTGCATAAGTCATGATTATGACTACATCGCCTACTTCAACAAGTCTTGACGCTGCACCGTTTAAACAAATTTTACCACTACCTCTTTCACCAGCTATTACGTATGTTTCAAAACGTGCACCATTATTATTATTCACGATGGCTACTTTTTCATTTGGCAAGATGTCTACCGCTTCCAATATATCTGAATCAATCGTAATGCTACCTACATAATTTAAATTTGACTCAGTCACTCTTGCTCTATGAATTTTAGCATTCATCATTGTTCTTATCACTTTATTCAGCTCCAATTATTATATTATCTATTAAACGCGCTTTTGAAAATTTGACAGCTAACGAGATAAATATGCGTCCAGTTATTTCGTGTTGTTCTACTAATTGAGGATAACTATAAACAGCAACTTCTTCAATGCGTCCACTTATATGTGATTCAAGATATTGAGTAACCTTGTCTATAATTACTTTACTTTGACGTTCACCGTCTTGATACAACGCTTGTGCTAATAGCAAACTTTTACTTAAATGTACCGCTTCTTGTCGTTCTTGCTCCGTTAAATAAACATTTCTTGAACTTTTCGCCAAACCATCTGCTTCTCGAACGATATCAATACCAATAATTTCAACGGCATGATTGAAGTCTTTTACCATTTGCTCGACAATAGCCAATTGCTGGGCATCTTTTTTACCAAAATAAGCATAATCCGGCATAACAATATTAAATAGCTTATTAACTACTGTTACCACCCCATCAAAATGCCCTGGACGCTTCGCTCCTTCTAACACATCAGCTAATGGACCTACTTTGACATCAATACCTAATTCACCTGGATACATATCTTCTACTGCAGGATGAAAAACAATGTCCGCCCCTACTTCTGATACTAATTCTAAATCTTTATCAATTTGTCTCGGATAAGCATCGAAATCTTCGTTTGGACCAAATTGTAATGGATTAACAAATACACTCACAACTGTAATATCATTTGTACTAACTGATTCGCGTACCATCGTTAAATGTCCATCATGTAAGGCACCCATTGTTGGGATAAAACCAATCGTTGTGCCTGAGCGTTTGGCTGCTTTAACAATGTGTTGCATCTCTTTTACCGTAGTAATCAGCTTAGTCATTGTTATTAACCTCATTCATAATTTTCTTTTTATACGTATATTCTTCTGATGGAAATGCACCAGATTTAACTTCTTGATCGTATTGCTTTAAACCATCCACACCAACACTAAAATCAGCAAATTGCTTCACAAATTTCGCTTTATGTTCAATACCATAATTTAACATATCGTGATAAACCAATACTTGACCATCTGTACCTTTTCCTGCACCAATACCAATGACTGGAATTGTTAAGTGCTTGCTAATTTCCTCTGCTAAATCATTTGGAATTGCTTCAAGTACTAACGCAACTGCACCAGCTTTTTCTACATTTTTCGCATCTAAAATAAGTTGCTCCGCTGCTTCTTTCGTTGCACCTTGTAATTTATACCCCATAACGCCAACACTTTGAGGTGTTAATCCTAAATGTGCAACAACAGGAATACCAATTGCCGTTGCTTTTTCAATAAATGGTGTAATATGCGCTCCTTCTGCTTTAATTGCATTTGCATTCGTCTCCTGATAAAGCTTTAGAGCATGATTTAAGTCTTGTGTCATAGAGATGCCTACTGCACCAATCGGCATATCAACAACTACAAATGTATTTGGTGCGCCTCTTCTTACTGCACGACCGTGATGAATCATATCTGCTAACGTCACTTGTACGGTACTTTCATAACCTAATACAGTCATACCAAGTGAATCCCCAACAAGAATCATATCAATACCCGCTGCTTCCACTTGTTTAGCACTTGGAAAATCATAAGCTGTTACCATAGAAATTTTAGTTTGCTTTTGTTTCATATCTATTAATTGACTTACTGTTTTCAATGTTATTCAACCTCTTTTTGCAGTATTATTAGAAATAGTATAATGAATCTTTTATAGAAAGGAAAGAAGAAGATGTTATCAGTTGCGATTATCGGCCCAGGCGCTGTCGGTACAACTATTGTCTATGAATTACAACAATCATTGCCTCATACAACGCTTATCGGGAGACACGCCAAAACAATAACATATTATACTGTACCACATGCACCTGCACAAGATATTGTTGTAAAAGGTTATGAAGATGTCACAAACACATTTGATGTTATTATTATTGCAGTCAAAACACATCAACTTGATGCAGTTATTCCTCATTTAACTCATCTTGCACATGAGGACACGCTCATCATTTTAGCCCAAAATGGTTATGGTCAACTCGAACATATTCCATTTAAAAACGTATGCCAAGCAGTTGTCTATATAAGTGGTCAAAAGAAAGGCGATGTTGTTACGCACTTCAGAGATTATCAATTACGTATACAAGATAATGCATTAACTCGACAATTTAGAGATTTGGTCCAAGACAGTCAAATCGACATTGTACTAGAAGCAAATATTCAACAAGCTATTTGGTATAAATTGTTAGTTAACTTGGGCATTAATTCTATCACAGCACTCGGTAGACAGACAGTTGCAATCATGCATAATCCTGAAATACGTACACTGTGTAGACAGCTATTACTAGATGGTTGTCGTGTTGCACAGGCAGAGGGGTTAAACTTTTCAGAACAAACTGTCGATACTATTATGACTATATATCAAGGTTATCCCGATGAAATGGGAACGAGCATGTATTACGACATTGTGCATCAGCAACCTCTTGAAGTCGAAGCGATTCAAGGCTTTATTTATCGACGTGCACGTGAACACAATCTTGACACCCCATATCTTGATACTATTTATAGCTTTTTACGCGCGTATCAACAAAATATGTAAGCACATATATAATATAAAAAGACCTTAACGATGCATTTAGAACCACCTGTTCCTAATATCGCTAAGGTCTTTTAATTATATTAGACTATTCAGCTTCTCTAATTTCTTCTGCCACATCTTTATAGTCTATTTTCGCTTTAACAAACGTCTCGTTATTTACCGGGAAATGTTGCTGGAATGTTTCAAAGTTTTGTATCTCAACGACAACGTCATCCACTTCAAAGTCAAGAACATGTCCACCATAAGCTCTTTCATCATCCGCAAAATGTATATGAAAACCAGCAGACCCTACGCCATGAAATAATTCTGGTGTAAAAAATCCAACAATGGCACCACGAATATCTTGTCTTTTTTCCTCAGGTTGTCTGCGTGCTGAATCAATCAAACGTGTATATGGCGGTTGCTGAGCAGGCATCATTCGTACATGCATATGTTTAAATGTGCCATAAATTTTAACAGCCGAAAATAAATTCTCACTTAACATTTCATTTTTAATTTGTGCGAATACATCATCTTGTGATAATTGTTGCAATGGAAATGTCTTACTCGCTTTAAAATTAGTAATCGATGCATACGGTACTTTCTCATCGCCTTTTAATTCTATAAATTCTTTATGCTCGTTAGCATGATATGCCTTCCCATCTAAAAATATTACTTCGCCATCAGACCCTGTTAACGTTGCAATCCCTAAATTTCCATGTTCTAACAATTCATTAATTGTAGCTGTTCCTTCTAGTAAGCCAGCCATTAACGTACCTAATGTACCATGTTGATACAAGACATTCGTCATTCCAAAACCATCTCCCTATAGTTATTCCTCGTTGTCATGCTCTACTTCGTGATTAATGCAGAACTACTTTCCTTTATACTCAATGACGCCTCGACATTTCTATTCATGTCACTAAATTTTCACGAGTCATAATACTTTATTCAATTATTATTTTACGCAAAAGTATTCCCTCTATCAATGCTTGCTAAAAAAATAGATCTATCAGTGCCACATGTTACCGCAACACTAATAGATCCTCTTACCATTAATATATTTCTAATTAATACTTAAAATAGGCTTAGTCTTCTAATAAATATTTAATTGAATCGAAAGTATCTTCTAATGTTTTAACTGATTTGTCGAATAATGCTTGTTCTTCTGCACTTAATGGCATTTCATAAATTTTAACTGCGCCATGTTGGTTAACCAATGTCGGTACACCTAAGTAAACGCCTTTGTGACCGCCATATTGACCATCTAATTGTATAGAAACATTTAAGACATTATTTTCATTATTTAAAATGGCTTTTGAAATGCGCATCAATGCTAATGCAATACCATAGTATGTTGACCCTTTAGCTTGGATAATTTCATAAGCAGCGTCACGTGTATTTACATAAATTTCTTCCGCTTTAGCTTCGCTACCAGTTTGTTCTTTTAATGTGTCATATACTGAAATACCTGCTACATTTGCTTGTGACCAAACTGCAAGTTCAGTATCACCATGCTCACCAATAATACTAGCGTCAACACTTGAAGGTGCAACACCAAGTTCTTGGCTAATTAAATATTGTAAACGTGCACTGTCCAATACAGTACCTGAACCGATAACACGCTCTGCTGGCAATCCAGTATATTCTTTTACAAATCTTGTTAAAATGTCTACAGGGTTTGCCGCGATTAAGAAATATCCATCAAAGCCGCTATCCATTACACTCTTAACAATGCTCTTCATAATCTTAGTATTTTTTTCAACTAATTGTAAACGAGTTTCACCTGGCTTTTGAGGTGCACCAGCTGTAATAACAACTAAATCTGCATCTTTACAGTCTTCGTATTCACCTGCTTTCACATCAACTGGTGAAGGACTGTGGACTGTACCATGGTTTAAATCTTGAACATCTGCTTTTACTTTGTCTTTTGCAATGTCAATAATTACAAATTCATCAGCAACACCTTGCGTAACCATTGCAAAGGCATAGCTTGATCCTACAGATCCATCTCCGATTAATACAACCTTTTTACCAAATGTTTTCATAATTATGTCTCCTAACCTAATTGAATTTATTTTACACGTGACTACACGTAAAAATATCTATACTGAAATTAAAGATTAACAATTTTATTTTATTATAATATTATGCTACCAAATTACAAACATAAAACTGAGATGTAAGCGGAGTAAAATTACACTCTAACGCCAATAAATATTGATATCTCAAGCTTTAGCACGTAATTTGAAATTTGTGACAATTTTTAGCATTCTAAAATTGCGTAATGACGCTATTTAAAGGCTTTAACAAACTATTGAGCTTTCTATTTTTTTCATTTTAAAAAGGATGGCTATTCGACTTAAATGACTTACTATATAACCTCCTATTTTTCGCCTTACTCTCATCATATTTGATGCACCTTTTTATAGTCAAAGAATTACATTTCATACAAACTAGGCAATCAGACATAAACATGAAATTGATTTTAAAAATATAATGCGCAAAATTGTTAGAAAATTAGCAAAAATAGTACTTATTCATTTAATATCTGTTATAATCAGTTTTATCATTTAAAAAATCTATGGATGTTATCAAGACAAGTCATTAATAAGTAACATAAAGTTGTGTTTTTTCAGAATTTTTAGACAAAATATTGATTATTTGTGCTATGATATAACATATTAAAAAACACCGTATAGAATTGTTTATGAAGGTTTGGGAGGAAAGTTTATGGGAAGTTTTTTCAATAAAATAGCACGAAAAGAGGATCCGGCTATCTATCAAAATAAAGATGGTCATTTAAAGCGTACACTTCGGGTGCGTGATTTCTTAGCTTTAGGTGTAGGAACAATTGTATCGACATCTATCTTTACGCTACCTGGCATTGTTGCTGCAGAACATGCAGGACCGGCCGTTGCGTTATCATTCTTACTCGCTGCTATTGTTGCTGGTTTAGTTGCATTTACTTATGCAGAAATGGCTGCCGCTATGCCATTTGCAGGTTCAGCCTATTCTTGGGTCAATGTATTATTTGGTGAATTCTTTGGATGGGTTGCCGGTTGGGCTTTATTAGCTGAATATTTTATCGCCGTAGCCTTTGTTGCATCAGGATTCTCAGCGAATTTACGCGGACTTGTGAAACCAATTGGCATCGAATTACCTGCAGCATTATCAAATCCATTTGGTACA
Organism: Staphylococcus sp. FSL W8-0305; assembly: GCF_037966415.1. Classification (NCBI taxonomy): domain Bacteria; kingdom Bacillati; phylum Bacillota; class Bacilli; order Caryophanales; family Staphylococcaceae; genus Staphylococcus; species Staphylococcus sp. FSL W8-0305. The sequence goes on along the minus strand of NZ_CP150198.1, from coordinate 2,162,438 downwards.
AATGGCGGTTTTATCGATATTATTGCTGCTATCGTTATTTTATTAACTGCATTATTACTATCACGTGGTATGTCGGAAGCAGCACGTATGGAAAACATTTTAGTTATTTTAAAAGTATTAGCTATTATTTTATTTGTAATCGTAGGTTTAACAGCAATAAATGTTAGTAACTATGTGCCATTTATTCCAGAACACAAAGTAACTGCTACAGGTGACTTTGGTGGATGGCAAGGCATATATGCTGGTGTTTCAATGATTTTCTTAGCGTATATCGGTTTCGATTCTATCGCAGCAAACTCAGCAGAAGCACTTGACCCTCAAAAGACAATGCCTAGAGGTATTCTTGGTTCTTTAAGTATTGCTATCGTATTATTTATTGCTGTAGCACTTGTGTTAGTTGGTATGTTCCATTACTCACAATACGCAAACAATGCTGAACCTGTTGGTTGGGCTTTACGTCAAAGTGGTCATGGTGTTGTAGCAGCTATTGTTCAAGCTATCTCTGTTATCGGTATGTTTACAGCATTAATTGGTATGATGTTAGCAGGCTCACGTTTACTTTATTCATTTGGACGTGACGGCTTATTACCTTCATGGTTAAGCCACTTAAACGACAAACATTTACCTAATCGTGCACTAGTTATACTTACTATTATTGGTGTTTTAATTGGTTCTATGTTCCCATTCGCATTTTTAGCACAATTAATTTCAGCCGGTACACTTGTTGCATTTATGTTCGTTTCATTAGCAATGTATCGTTTGAGAAAGCGTGAAGGTAAAGATTTACCAACTCCTGCGTTTAAATTACCTTTATATCCTGTGTTACCAGCAGTTACATTTGTTTTAGTATTGCTAGTATTCTGGGGATTAGGATTCGAAGCGAAATTATACACTTTAATTTGGTTTATTGTTGGTATCATTCTATATTTAAGTTATGGACTTAGACATTCTAAGAAAAATGACGTAGCTGAATACCACCCACCAAAATAAAAATTAAAAAAATCATTTCCCATCTGATTAACATCCAGATGTGGAAATGATTTTTTATTTTATATTAAGATAATCGCTATTACCAACCTTGTCCAGATATGTCATATTGATCTAAGTTTCCTGCTTCCAAAGCAGTCAGTGCATCTTCTATAGTGTTTAACGCCGTGTCTAATTGCTCATATGTTATTACCAATGGCGGTTGGAATCGCAACACATTTCCTGCTACAGCTATAATAACTACGCCATGCTCAAAGCAGTAATTACAAATTTTAAGTGCCGCACTGGCATCACGTGTTTTGAGGTTTTTGTCGGAAACAATATCAATACCAATGCTCAGGCCTTTACCTCTAACATCGCCTACACTATTGTATTTAGATACCCATTGATCCATTCGTTTCCTAACATATTCCCCTTTTTCCGCACTAGCCTGAAGAAGCGACTGATCTTCAATCATTTGAATTGTGGCTAATGCAGCTTCACAACTAACTGGATTAGCACCTGTTGTAAATAAATGTGCTGGTGCTTCTAAACAATTCATAATCTCTTTGCGTCCAACAATTGCTGACATAGGCATACCACCTGCTAAAGATTTTCCGAAAGTGATTAAATCAGGCGTAAAATTAAAATGCGAGACTGAACTCCATGTACCTGTTCTCCCAAAACCTTGTTGAATATCATCGACAGCGATTAAAATACCATTTTCACGACAAATATTTTCTAACGCTTCAAAATACCCTGGAACTGGTTCTAAAAGTCCACCATCGCCTTGTATCGTTTCAATAACAATACATGCTACTTCGTCAGCAGGTACATATTTCGCAAACATTTCTTTTAAGGGTGCTAAATATTCTTCTACTGAATTAGCTTGTGGCTGCTCGTACATACCACGATATTTATCTGGAAACGGAATATGATAAAAGCCATTCAATAACGGACCATAATGTTTGCGCATATTTAAACTAATAGCTGACATAGACAACGAGCCAAAAGTTGAACCATGATATGCATTAGTGAAACTAATGATATAAGGACGCCCTGTATATGCTCTGGCAAATTTAATGATGCCATCATTTGCGTCTGATCCAGTTAATCCGAAGGTCACTCTTTTTTCAAAATCTCCAGGTGCAATCTCACAAAGCTTCTTAGCTAAACGTACCAACGGTTCATGATACATATATGCTGGTGTATAATGAATAAATTTATCAACTTGTGCCTTTATCGCTTCTGTTACTTCTCTAGGTGCATGACCTACGTTTTGAGAACTCGCACTCGATAACAAATCGATATATGTCTTTCCCTCAATATCAACCAATGTTGCTCCATATCCATGATCAATAACTAACGGATAATATTTAATACGTCCTGATTTCGCAAAATAATGTTCATCCTCTTGAATTAATTGATGTGCTTTACTCATATACATTCCCCTCCCATTGACAGACCTTATTCACATAATTACCTTCCCTACATCGATAACCACATTCGATTTGATATCACGTGAAAATACTGTCATGTCATTATGAATACTATCCAATATACTAATAAAATTCAGATTTGTAAATATATTCTGATAATTAAGAATTTTATATCAATCTACTTTATTTATGCGCATAATTTTGTTCGATTAGGGAATTGTTTACTATATTCCATTTGACTCTGAGGTGATATGAATGCGTTTAAAGGTATTGTTCCATTTCATTGCTGCTATTTTCATATCATTCATGTTGCTATGGATGACCATGTTGTTTGACATAATAAGCAATCAATCACATTTAAAAGCTTTGTTATTGAATTTAGATTTTCTAATTCCTTCTGACAATACACCATATACTCTAGAAATAATATGTCACTTACTAATTGGTAGCGTCATTTATTTTGTATTTGTGTTGCTGTTTCATACTTCTAAAAGGCTTTACTATCTATGTTATATCCCTTTAGTTTTCTTATTTATAGCATTGTATCCCTTTTTAGTATTTATTGCGCAACGTCCAATTTTTCAATTTAGTGTGACAGAATTAATCGGTTGGATTATTACACATATTTTCTTCATGTCATTAATGGCGTTAGTCATACCTAGAATAAAATAATATTTTTAATTAAACTGACAATTATTTTTCACATTTTATACACTTTTCAAGGTTTATGACTTGAGAAATGTTCTCATTTTTATCATACTGGAGGTGTATTGAAAAGTTAAGGAGTGGAAAGTATGAATAAAGAGCAATTAGAAAAAATGAAAAATGGAAAAGGCTTTATTGCCGCATTAGACCAAAGTGGTGGTAGTACACCAAAAGCACTTAAAGAATATGGTGTAAACGAAGATCAATATAGCAATGAAGACGAAATGTTCCAACTTGTTCACGATATGCGTACACGTGTGGTAACTTCACCTTCATTCTCACCAGATAAAATTTTAGGTGCTATTCTTTTCGAACAAACAATGGATCGCGAAGTAGAAGGCAAATACACTGCAGATTACTTAGCTGACAAAGGTGTTGTTCCGTTCTTAAAAGTAGACAAAGGTCTTGCTGAAGAGCAAAATGGTGTTCAATTAATGAAACCAATCGACAACTTAGATAGCTTATTAGATCGTGCAAACGAGCGTCACATTTTTGGTACAAAAATGCGTTCTAATATTTTAGAATTAAATGAACAAGGTATCAAAGACGTTGTTGAACAACAATTTGAAGTCGCTAAACAAATTATTGCTAAAGGGTTAGTGCCAATTATCGAACCAGAAGTTAATATTAACGCAAAAGATAAAGCTGAAATTGAAAAAGTATTAAAAGCTGAGCTTAAAAAAGGTTTAGACAGCTTAAATGCTGATCAATTAGTTATGTTAAAATTAACAATTCCTACTGAAGCTAACTTATACAAAGACTTAGCTGAGCATCCAAACGTTGTTCGTATCGTTGTATTATCAGGTGGTTACAGCAGAGAAAAAGCTAATGAATTACTTAAAGATAACGCTGAACTTATCGCAAGCTTCTCACGCGCATTAGCTAGTGATTTAAGAGCTGGACAATCTAAAGAAGAATTCGATAAAGCATTAGGTGACGCTGTAGAATCAATCTACGACGCATCTGTAAACAAAAACTAATTTATACATTAAACGTATTTTTTGATATAAACTACTAAAAAGGACTCATACATGTGCTTTAAAGGCATTGTGTATGAGTCTTTTTGATTAAAGTTGATTTTGCCGTATGTATTAGATTACGTAAAAAAATCGGACAGCTGAAAAATCTTTAAGATTTCTCAGTTGTCCGATTTTAAATATAACTATTAGAATTTAGTTTTCGTAGTAACCTAATTCTAAGTCTTTTGAAGTTTGTTTACGGATTTTTCTCATTAATTTTTCGTCTTCAATTAATGATTCACCGTATGATGGAATCATTTTCTTGATTTTAGGTGCCCATTCAGTTTTGTATTCAGGGAAGTTACGTTCTAATACTTCTAACGCAACTGAAACTGAAGTTGAAGCCCCTGGTGATTCACCTAATAATGCGATTACAGTGTGGTCTTGTGAGTTAACCACTTCTGTACCGAATTGGATGAATCCTTTACCGTGTTCAGGTGTATCTTTGATAACTTGTACACGTTTACCAGCAGTGTATAATTGCCAATCTTCATTACGTGCTTCTGGATAGAAAGTACGTAAGTGGTTCATACAACCTTCTTTTGTCATAATCACTTGATCAAATGAGTATTTAATTAAAGGTAAGTTTTTAACAGCTGCTGCTAATAAAGTTGTAATGTTGTATGTTTTAACTGATTTGAATAAATCTAAGTTAGAACCATTTTTCAAGAATTTAGGTCCAACATTAGCAAATGGTCCAAATAATAATGTTCTTTGACCATCAATGTAACGCGTATCTAAATGAGGTACAGTCATTGGTGGTGTACCAGGTGGCTCTTTACCATAAACTTTGGCATCGTGTTGTTCAATAACTTGTGGGTTTGTACAAGCTAAGAATTGACCACTGATAGGGAATCCACCTAAATGTTTACTTTCAGGGATACCTGTTTTTTGTAATAATGGAATTGCTCCACCGCCAGCACCGATGAATACATAGTCAGTTACTTGTTTGAATTTCTCACCAGTTAGGCGATTTTTAACAGTAACTTCCCATTGACCATTTGATAATTGTTCAAAATCAACAACCTCATGGTTAAATTGCACAGTAGCATTTGGATGTGCTTCAATGCTTTTAGCCATTTTACGTGTTAATTCACCGAAGTTTACATCTGTACCTTCGTCAATTTTACTTGCCGCCATGATACCAGGGTTATCTTCACGGCCTTTCATCATCAATGGAATCCATTTTTTCATTACTTCGATGTCTTCAGTATATTCGATATTATCGAACATAGGGAAAGCTTTCATCGCTTCGTAACGATCTTTTAAGAATTTAACATTGTTTTTACCTCTAACATAACTGATGTGTGGTAATGGATTGATAAATTCTCTTGGGTTCTCGATGCTACCGCTTTTCACTAAGTGACCCCAGAATTGTTTTGAAATCTCAAACTCTTCGTTAATCACTTTCGCTTTTTCGATGTCGATAGAACCATCAGGTTGTAAAACTGTGTAGTTCAACTCACATAATGCTGCATGACCCGTACCAGCATTATTTCTTTCGTTTGAACTTTCGATTGCAGGACGATCCAAGCGTTCGTAAACGTGGATATTCCAGTCTGGCTCAATTTCTTTTAACATTGAACCAAATGTTGTGCTAAGTACACCGGCTCCAATTAAAACGATGTCTTTACTATTAGACTTAGCCATTGGTTTCACCTCTCCAAAAATTGTAAATGTGTATCATCAATATGAAAGTTACATAAAACTGACATATTTCTTTAAAATATCAACGCCATAGATAACTTCCTGTTTTAATTGATACGCTGTAACAAAATACTATAGTTAGTGCTTACATGTATATGTTAAAGCAAGCAGTGGTAAATGTAAATTATAATTATTCATTAACTTTGCAATATATTAAATCTTTTATTCATAGAAGATAAATATCAAATCAATCATAATTATTTGACAACAAATAGCTAACGATTGTTTTAATCTACATTTGGCTTATAGCATTTTAAACCTATACTCTATTTTGATACAATATAAGTGTAAAATCAATCATAAAAAGGAGATTCAATGCCTATGCATCCAAGAAAATCACTTCAATTACCTTTAATATTGTAAATTATTTTGAATCTTGCACTTATAGGCATTGTGATTATCGTTTTAACACATACTGAGTTTCAACTTAATGCCGGTGATAGTAATGTTTTTTTATTAAACTGGGATATTCGAGGTTTAACATCTTATATTTTCTCATTCTTAATACTGGTTGCGCTTGTTTCTAAACTAATTTTAATATTTATAACTAGACGACAAAGAACATCATAAATAAACAAGCAGTCCAGTGCGTATCATCATACCTTACGCATTGGACTGCTTTGCTATGTTTATTGATTGCTATCTTTTTGTTGTTGCCATTTTTCTATTTCAGCATCTCGTAGTTCAACACGACGAATTTTACCTGAGTTTGTTTTTGGTAAGTCGTCAACGAATTCAATCTCTCTTGGATATTTATATGGTGCAACTTCATTTTTAACAAATTGTTGTAGTTCTTTAACTAGCGTATCATCACCCGCAGTATGGTCCTGTAAAATAACGAATGCTTTAACAATATTTCCTCGTATATCATGAGGTTTTGCTACTACAGCACATTCTTTAACGGCTGGATGATTCGTTAACGCATCTTCAACTTCAAAAGGCCCAATCGTATAGCCTGAACTAATAATAATGTCATCTCGACGTCCTTCAAACCAGAAATAACCATCATCATCTACATGAGCTAAGTCACCAGTGATGTAGTATTTACCTGTTTGCGCTTTCGCCGTACGTTCTGGCTCTTTATAATATCCTTTGAAAAGTGCTGGCAAATCAAGTGGTACTGCAATATTCCCTTTCGTATTAGCAGGTACGCTATTCCCCTCATCATCTACTACAGTGACCGAACTACCCGGAATGCCTTTACCCATTGATCCAATCCTTTGTGGTGTATCTTTTAAAAAGCCTATAAGCAAGGTACTTTCAGTCTGGCCATATCCATCTCTTACAGTTAAATTAAAGTATTTCTTGAATTGTTCAACTACTTCTCGATTTAGTGGCTCACCTGCAGAAACGGCACTATGTAAATGCGTTAAGTCATAATCATTTAAGTTCTGTAATTTAGCCATCATACGATATTCTGTCGGTGTACAACATAAAACATTAATTTGATATTTTTGAAGCAATTCTAAGTATGTCTCAGGGCTGAATCTTCCATTAAATACAAAAGCAGTTGCACCTGAACCTAATACAGATAAGAAAGGACTCCATACCCATTTTTGCCAACCTGGTGCTGCTGTTGCCCAAACTAAGTCATCTTCATTAATACATAACCAATGTTTTGGTGCCATTTGTAAATGTGCAAATCCCCATCCATGACAATGTGTAACGGCTTTAGGATTGCCAGTTGTACCAGATGTATATGACAGAATCGCCATATCATCACGCGTCGTATCTGCCATTTCTAGTTTGTTACTTGCGTTTTCTTTTTCAGCTTCAAGTGAAATCCATCCATCTTTTTGACCGGCAATAACAAATTTAGTTAACGCATCATATTCTTTAATTTTTTCAAATTCAACTGTGAATGGCTCTAGTGCAATAACAGCATTTATTTCACCGTGTGTGATACGGTATTGTAAATCTTTAGTTCTTAGCATTTCAGAACATGGAATGATTGCAACACCTAATTTTAAAGCAGCAATATATAATTCATATGTCGCAATAGATCGTGGCATCATAATGAGTACTTTATCGCCTTTAGATAAACCGTGCGATGCTAAAACATTACCTACTTTATTAGACTGTTCAATGAGCTGTTGGTAAGTGACTGATATATCTTCGCCTTCAGTATTATGATATAAAATTGCCTTTTTATCTGGTATGTGGCTATATTTTTCGATTTCCGAAATAATGTTATATTTTTCAGGCGCGAATAGAGCTGACTTTTGCATAACTAACTTCCTTTCATACATCCACTTTTCCTGTGATGAACATTGTAATTTTATAAATGAATTATATATATCATACGCCTATCTTTACAGAATTTTCAATTAAATAGGGTTAAATACCAAAGTCCTCGACACTACGCTTTGACATGACATAGCATTCAAGGACTTTCAAATGATTGAGGGTTGATATCTCGGGCTAGAGCATATCAGCTAATTCAATACGAATATTGTATGATAATTCACGATTAATTATTTTTACATCTGCACCTTTCGAAGTGCCACGATGCTTGTGTGTATGCTTGTACTCAGCTGAATTTTGCCAATGATAAAATGCTTGCCTATTTTCCCACAGCGTAATAATGATATAGTGTCTACCAGCTGTTCTAGGTCTTAAAAACCTTAATGCTTTAAACCCATCAACGTTTTGCAAATGCTTATTACGTTGCAAAAATTTTTGCTCGAATGTTTCTTCTTGTCCTTCGTTAATATATAAATGATTTAACACACATAATGTATCATTTGATAAATCATTTATCGCTTCTAGCACATCGTAATATGCAGTGTCATTATTTTTTTGTATTGTGAGACAATCATCCAGTTCTTCTATTACATAACTTCTATATTCATCATAAATGTTCATAATAAATGCCTTCATTTCATTTATATTTTTGGTCATATTACTTTATATCTATTACTAATTCATTCCCGTATTTATTAATTACAATCATAGTTTGACTTCTTTTTAAAAGATAAGGCTTTGTAAAAAGTATTAATATTCCATACAAATGGGGACAGGCGTCGCCCATTATTTTTGTGTCTTCAATTCCATGATCATTATTTAACATTAGTCATGAAAATAGCCGACAACTTCATCTATGAAATTACCGGCCTTGTATTTTAGCTAACTTTATCTCTAATTTTACGATTTTAATTGATCATACAGAGAAAGTGATCTTTTTACAATTTCTAAAAACTCATGATCTATATTGGACATTTGATGAAAATAAGACAAAATGTTTTCTGTTAGCTTCTCTTGTTTTGGGAATGAATCATCTTCTTTAATCCAAATCGCTAATTCGCCTAATGGTGTTTTATCATCTTTAAATGTTTGTATATATTCGTAAAAGCTCATAGTATTCCTTCTCTCAATTTACTTATATAAATCCTACCACGAAAGCTTTCAAGAAAACACAATTAAATGTCTATTTAGTGAACTTTTTAAGGTTGTACACTCTTTTAATGTCTGTCAATTAGGTCAATTAATCATCACAATGTACAATTAACTCTATTTTCAGTTCATATTCTCACACACCGTTTTTGAACAACACATTAACTTCTCATTTAGATAAAACGCAAAAAAGCCTGGCACCAATACAATAGATGCCAGACTAAAAGTCTACTATATCAATTTATTTAGCGTATGGTTTTACTTCGATTGCACCTTCATTTTCATCATGAACACCATGCTTATAATAATCAATATATTGTGGCTCTAAAGGCTTTCTGCCACGTATAATGTCTGCTGCTTTTTCAGCTAACATTAAAACAGGTGCGTGTATATTGCCATTTGTCGTACGTGGCATAGCTGATGCATCAACTACACGTAAATTTTCCATACCATGAACTTTCATTGTTAACGGGTCAACTACTGCCATTGGATCTGAAGCAGGACCCATTTTAGCACTACAAGATGGGTGTAATGCTGTTTCACCATCTCTACGAACCCAATCAAGAATTTCTTCGTCTGTTTGCACTTCTGGTCCTGGTGAAATTTCTCCACCATTGAATGGATCCATTGCTTTTTGAGATAAGATATTTCTTGCTACACGAATTGCTTCTACCCATTCTTTTTTATCTTCTTCTGTTGATAAATAATTAAAGCGGATACTTGGTTTTTCGAATGGATCTTTAGATTTGATTTTCAAGCTGCCACGAGAGTTTGAATACATTGGTCCTACGTGAACTTGATAGCCATGTGCGACCGCTGCCTTTTGACCATCATATCTTACAGCTATTGGTAAGAAATGGAACATTAAGTTAGGATAATCAACTTCGTTATTTGAACGTACAAATCCGCCACCTTCAAAATGGTTAGATGCTGCTGCACCAGTACGTGTGAAAATCCATTGTAAACCAATAAATGGCATGCGCTTGATATCTAAGCTTGGCTGTAATGATACAGGTTCCTTACACTTATGTTGAATGTATACCTCTAAGTGATCTTCAAAGTTTTCACCCACACCAGGCAAATGAACACGTGGCTCAATGCCTTTTGATTTTAGGAATTCTGAATCGCCGATACCAGACAGTTGTAGTAATTGTGGCGTATTGAATGCCCCACCTGACAAGATGACTTCATTAGCATCGATGGTATGTAGTTTGCCATTTTTCTTATACGTAACACCAGTTGCTCTTCTACCTTCATAATGAATTTCAGTAACAAAGGCACGTGTTTCAACGGTTAAGTTTTTACGCTTCATAGCTGGATGTAAATATGCTCTTGAAGCTGACATTCGGCGACCACGATGTACTTGACTATCGAACGGTCCAAAACCTTCTTGTCTAAATCCATTCACATCAGGTGTTTTATGATAGCCTGCTTCAACACCTGCATCAAAGAATGACTGGAATAAAGGATTCGTTGCTGGCCCTCGTTTTAACTTAATTGGTCCATCATGGCCTCTAAATTTATCATAAGGCGCTGCACCGTATGTTTTTTCTAATTTTTTAAAATACGGTAAACAGTGCGCAAAATCCCAAGTTTCCATACCTTCTGGTTCTGCCCAGCCTTCATAGTCCATTGGATTACCGCGTTGATAAATCATGCCATTAATCGAACTTGATCCACCTAAAACTTTACCTCGGGCATGTGCTACTTTACGACCGCCCATATGTGGTTCTTCATCTGTTGAATAAATCCAATCGTAAAATTTATTGCCTGAAGGGAACATTAACGCAGCAGGCATTTGGATAAATAAATCCCAAAAATAATCACTGCGACCCGCTTCTAATACTAAGACTTCTTTATCTTTATCTTCACTCAGACGATTACCTAGTACAGAACCTGCACTGCCTCCTCCAATGATGACATAATCATATGATTTATTTTTGTTACTCATCGTTATGACCTCCAAAGTTTGTTGTATTTCAAAGTGAGTATTGCATGAAATATTTGTTAGTGGCTGATTGGTTATCGTTGAATTGCTAAACTTAGCTAACCAAAACACTCGATTTTCCTTTTATGATTGTTACTAACAGTCATGAAATAATCTATGATTCATTTTGCGTTTAGTCCAAATTATCAATCAACATTTCGCCACTTATACAAAACAAAGTGAGTGTCTTGTGTTCTTACAATGGCACTCACCTTATCTAATTTTTATTTGCTAAACCAATTCACTAATTGTGGATTTGTATTTGTTAAAATGTGTTTTGAAACAAGGTACTCTTCTAAGCCTTCTTTGCCTAATTCTCTACCGATACCTGATTGTTTGTATCCACCCCATGGCGCTTGTGCAAAATATGGGTGGAAATCATTAATCCACACCGTTCCAAGTTTCAACTTGTTAGCAACGCGTTGTGCTTTTCCAATATCTTTAGAAAATACAGCACCTGCTAAACCATATATAGAATCATTCGCTAATTGAATCGCTTCTTGTTCAGTTTCAAAGCCTTCTACAGTAACGACAGGTCCGAAAACCTCTTCTTGTACAATACGCATTGACGTATCACAATTTGTAATGACTGTTGGCTCGAAGAATAGACCATCTTTTAAATCGTCTCTATCTGGGCGTTTACCACCAACAGCAATTGTTGCGCCTTCTGCTTTAGCTACATCCATATAAGATTCGATTTTATTACGATGTTCTGTTGAAATCACTGGTCCCATTTCAGTATCAGCATCAAAACCATTACCTAATTTGATTTTTTTCACGCGATCAATAAGTGCTTGCTCAAATTTGTCTTTAATACTGTTTTGTACTAATATTCTTGATCCTGCTGAACAAACTTGACCTGCATGGAAATATCCACCATTTAACGCTTGGTCTACCGCCAATTCAAAATCAGCATCATCAAAGATAATGTTTGGATTTTTACCGCCAAGTTCCAAGGCAATATTCGTAACATTATTAGCAGCATTTTTCATAATATGCTTACCAGTCTCAATGCCACCTGTAAATGATACTAGGTCAATCTCTTTATGACCTGACATTACGTCACCAACTTCAGAACCTGCACCAAGAATAAGATTAATTGTTCCTTTAGGGAAACCAACTTCTTCCATTAATTCAAAAACACGTATTGTTGTTAATGGTGTAATTTCACTTGGTTTCATAACTAGTGAACAACCCGTAGCAAGCGCTGGCGCAATTTTCCATGATGCTTGTAATAACGGATAATTCCAAGGTGTAATTTGTGTAACTACACCTACTGGTTCTTTAACAATTTTGCTTTCTGTATCTGGTATTGGTGAATCAATCATTTCGCCACCATCTTTATCTGCTAATCCAGCAAAATACATAAACACATTATGAATATCATCCATATCTGCATATGATTCTTCTAACGTTTTTCCAGTATCTAATGTTTCTAATCGTGCTAACGCTTCGCGATGTTCTTTGATCTTGTCCGCGATGGCACGTACTTTTTTACCTCTTGTTTCAGCAGTTTCTTGCGACCATTCACCAGACTCAAACGCACGTCTTGCAGCTAAGATTGCACGTTCTGCATCCTCTTTTGTCCCTTCAGAAACCGTAAATATCACTTCTTGATTGTAAGGATTGATAATATCTCTTGTATTTTTATTCGCGCTTTCAACCCACTCACCATCAATATATTGACGCTGAGATAAATGTTTTAAAAGTTCCATTCAACAACCTCCGTTAAGTTTGTTAAATTTTTATTTAACGAATTTTACAAACTTATGTTAGCATAGAAATGAAAAATGTGTCAATTTACAAAACAACTCAAGAATTAAGTTTTGTAAGTTCGTTAGATTTTTATTTAACGAAACATTTAACTTTAATGCTTTAAATATTTTTAATGTCTTTTTTTAGAAAAGGTTTTATAATGTATTAGTATTTATTTTAACGTGACCAAAATGATGTACGGAGGTGCAATGATGACTCGTTCTCAGAACAAACAGCAACAATTAGAACAAGCAAAAGATATTGTAATTAATTCAATTGGACAGACAATGGATTTGTATGGCACTAATAGAAGTGTAGGAAACTTATATGGCACTATGGTGTTTGAAGGCAGTATGACGCTTGATGAAATGCGTCATCAATTGCAAATGAGCAAACCAAGTATGAGTGCTGGCGTTAAGAAATTGCAGGAATTTGATATTGTTAAACAACAATTTACGAGAGGAAGCCGCAAACAACATTTTATCGCCGAGAAAGACTTTTTCATCTTTTTCCGAAACTTTTTCACTAAAAAATTTCAGCGTGAAATTGATATCAATGTCGAAGCAGTAAAAGATGCTCAAGCTATTATCAATCCATTACTTGAAAGCAGTGATTTAACTGAAGCTGAAACACAAGAGGCACACAAAATTAAAGCTCAGCTTGATCATACACATGTTTATTACGAATGGTTAGAACAGTTAACCGAAGCGATTGAAAGCGGTGAAATTTTTAAATATTTCCCAATTCCAGAACAGTCTTCTGATTCTAAAAATTAAAATTGACTCAAACAACGACAATGATGATTATGCATGATGAAAACAATGCAATAGGTCCACGAAATAAACGGTAATTTCTATCTCAATAAATAGAAATTACCGTTTTTGCTTAATATCACGATTAATCATATACTTATAAAATTCAAAATCTTATGCATCATTAATTGAATTATAAATTATCGTCTTGTTCTTCTTCTGATACTTGAACGATTCGCAATGAGCGACGTTCAACTTCTTTTAATTTTTCAGCCCGCGTTTCAAGTTTAATTCTATCGCGTCCTAAAATGATTAAAAATGATATCATCATGAAAATAAAAATAACAATTAATGGCACACTTGCCAGTATTGATGCAGTTTTCAATACTTCTAATGCACGTTCACCACCAACTAGCATCAATGAAAATGGCAATAAGCACAATGCAAACGCCCAGAATAAACGATTGGCACGTAATGGTTCGCCTACCACTTTTTTCTGAGATGCTGCCGCTAAAATATATGAACCCGAATCAAATGTTGTTGCTAAGAATAAGAAAGCAGATACTAAGAATAGTACAATCATCAATGATGGGAATGGTAAATGATGCACCACTTCAATAATGGTTGCCTCTGTACCATGTGTATTTAAATATTGTGTTACATTAAACTGTCCAGAAATTTGTAAATACACAGCATAGTTACCAAAAATACCAAAGAATAATACGCATCCAAGCGTTCCATAAATAATTGTTCCTAGCACGACTTCTTTAAGGCGTCGACCTTTTGAAATTCTAGCGATAAATAAACCGATAAATGGCGCATATACTAACCACCATGACCAGTAGAATATTGTCCAGTCTTGTGGGAAATTCGTTTCTTTTCGACCTTTAATACCACCGAATGGTTCTAACCATGTTGCCATATGGAAGAAATCTCTCAACATATTTCCGAACCCTGTCACTGTCGTTTCCATAATAAAAACAGTCGGTCCAATAATAAATATAAAGGCTAAAAGTACAAATGATAGCCAAACGTTGATATCACTTAACTTTTGAATACCTTTTTTCAATCCTGTATATGAACTAATGGCAAATATAACCGTGATTGTTAATAAAATGGCCGAACGTAAAATCATATTTTTACCATCTAAACCAGTTAATCTTTCTATGCCTGCAGAAATTAATGGCACACCTAACGCTAGTGATGTTGCCGCACCACCTAGCAATCCAAAGATAAATAAGATATCTACAACTTTACCTACAAATTTATCTGTTTGACCTTTTAAAATCGGGCGACAAGCTTGACTAATTTTATACACCGGTTGTTTTTTAACAAACACTAAATAACCAATTGGTAATGCTGGTAAAACGTAAATAGCCCAAGCAATTGGTCCCCAGTGGAACATACCATATTGCGTCGCATATTGGAGTGCTTCATCACTCATACTTTTCGCGCCATTTGGTGGAACTTGATAGTAAAAAGCCCATTCAATAACGCCCCAGTATAAAATATCAGAGCCTATGCCTGCACAAAACAGCATTGCCGCCCATGTAAATGTATTAAATTCTGGTTTATCACTTGCTTTACCAAGTGTGACATTACCATATTTACCAAATGCGATATACATTACAAAGCAAAAAATCGCCAGCCCCATAAATAAATATATCGAACCAATTGAATCAGAAATGGCACTATTAATACCAGTGATGATATCTTCACTTGCTTTTGGAAAAGCCATCATAGGTATAACTGCAAAAAGAAGTACAGCTACTGTCCCTATAAAGGTCGTCCAGTCCATAACTTTCTCTTTTTTCAATTGTGCTCCCCCTAATTATTAATTTTATGAATCCTGTTTCGATTTATCTCAAAATGTAATAATTATATTGATTCACAAAATTGACAATAACTAATATTTAATAATAATGCAAATTTCATACAATTTGAAAGTTGGCAATTATTGAATATTTATATAATTTTTCTCGTAATAAACAAAACTTTAATAGCGCTAAAACAACTGTGTTAAGTTATGATTTAACGAATTTAACAAATTTTACTAGGATGGCATTTAAGAATATTTATACGTTATTAACGAATATTTATTTATTTATTTATTTATTGTAAAACGCTACCAAAAAGTTAGACTTCCTTCCCACTAAAGTACCACTTTTCTCTTTCAACTTTTTTTAAAATGTATATGCAACTTTTAGTATTAGTATCAAAATGATTGTTAGGTCATATTCTATCAATATGTTTTTCTAAAGAATTGCTTTTATCAACTTTCAATTATGTGCCTAACCTAAAAAGAAGCCAAGGCAACGGATGTTACCTTGACTTCTAATACATATTCAACTAACAATATATTCAATCATACGCGCATGCGAGAGTGATTGTTGTACATCTATAATGCGTTGATTTAAAGAACCTTTATATGGTAAATCAGGTTTGAATAAGTGTTGTATAAATAGCCCATCTACTAAAACGTCAATGTATGATAATAACTCTCGACGTTCTGTACAATCATTTGCTAAATATTCATATAAAAATCCAGTCCATACCCAAATTGTCTTTGTATTTCCAAAACGTGCTCGAAATGCTTTGACAAGATTTAATGTAATATCCAAATTACAAAATGGTTCGCCACCTAATAGACTTAGCCCAGATATATAATCATGATCGCAATCATCTAATATTTCTGCTAATATTTTATCAGTGTATTTCTCGCCATATCTGAACTTTTGTGAGGCTTTGTTGTAACATCCAACACAATTAAATGGACATCCTGATACATAAACACTGCATCTTACTCCTTCACCGTCAACAAAGCTATTTGATTCTATTTTAGCAATATAACCTTGCCCTTGTTTAATGTCTAAAAGTGTCATTCTTTAGGCGCTTTCATATGTTTTACTCGTGCGCAAATTTCTTTATGACGGCCTTTAATTACTGGACGTTGAACTGGATTGCCTAAGTAACCACATGTTCGTTTAACGACATCAACTGTTTTAGGATTATCATTGCCACAGTTCGGGCATTTAAATCCTTTTTCAGTAGCTTCAAAATCTCCATCGTAATCACATTCATAACAATGATCAATCGGAATATTTGTACCTAAGTAACCAACTTTGTCATAAGAGTAGTCCCATACTGCTTCTAGTGCTTTCAAATTGTGTTGCAGTTTCGGATACTCACAATAGTGAATGAAACCACCACTCGTATAATAAGGATAATCTTTTTCAAAATCTAACTTTTCAAAAGGTGTAACATCTTTACGTACATCATAATGGAAAGAGTTTTGGTAATATCCTTTATCTGTAATGTCTTTAATATCTCCAAATCTCTCTTGGTCTAAACGACAAAAACGATCCGTTAGCGATTCACTCGGCGTACTGTAAATACTGAACCAAATGTCATATAATTCTGTCCATTTCGTTTGATAACGTTTCATTTCTTTAAGAATTTCAAGCGTAAATGCTTTTGCTTCTTGAGATGTTTCCCAGTTTGGACCATAGAAAACAGTAGCTGTTTCATACAACCCTATATAGCCCATTGAAATCGTTGCACGTTTATTTTTAAATAACTCAGCAACATCATCTGTTTCTTTTAATTTATAGTTAAAAGCGCCACTTTTATATAAAATTGGTGCGTTATTCGGTACAGCATCTTTCAAACGATTTATACGATAAAGTAATGCATCATGTAACACATCGATACGTTCATAAAAGATTTCCCAGAATTTCGTCATATTACCGGCAGATTCTAATGCCATTCTAGGTAAATTAAGTGTAACAACACCAAGATTACAACGACCATTATTTTCAAAATGACCTTCCGCATCTTTCCAACTTGGTAAAAATGAACGACAACCCATTGGCGCTTTGAAATCGCCTAATATTTCTACGAGTTTGTCATAATTTAAAATATCTGGATACATACGTTTCGTTGAACACTTTAATGCTAATTGTTTAATGTCATAGTTCGGATCTTGCGGACTAAAGTTGGTTCCTTTTTTAATTGAAAATACAAGTTTCGGGAAAATCGCTGTCGTGCGGTCTTTTCCTAAGCCTTTGATACGAGTATTTAAGATAGCTTGTTGAATTTTGCGACTTAAATGATCTGTACCTAAGCCGAATCCTAATGTTACAAAAGGTGTCTGTCCATTAGATGTATATAAGGTATTAATTTCATATTCTAAACTTTCAATCGCATCATTGATGTCTTTAGTGACTTGTTGATCAACATAACGATCAATTTCAGATTCTTTGACAAATTGCTTTGCGATATTCCTATGTTGTTCTTCATTATGTCGTGCATATGTACTAAGTAATTCGTCAACGCGGTCAACCGTACAGCCACCATATTGACTGCTAGAAACATTGGCTATAATTTGTACAAGCTGCGCTGATGCAGTTTGTATTGATTTTGGTGAAGTTACATTCGCGTTGCCTATTTCAAATCCATTATGTAGCATATTTTTAGCATCTATTAAACAACAGTTTGTTAATGGTTGGAATGGATGATAATCTAAGTCGTGAAAATGTATGTCCCCTCTTTGATGTGCATCTGCAACATGCTTTGGTAATAAATGATTTAATGCGTAAGATTTAGAAACGATACCTGCTGTTAAATCTCTCATTGTTGAAAATGTATCACTATCTTTGTTGGCATTTTCGTTAACAATAGCAGGATCTTTAGAAATCAAACCCGTTAATGCTTCTTCGATTTGATTCATTTTACCCCTTCTTCCTATATATTGTGTCTACTCATTACGTTATACCACTATATATAGTATTTTCAAATTTTTATTAGTCTGTTAACTAAAACGTCACAAAGTTATTAACATTTAGTGAAATTCATATTTCTACACAATTATTTCATTAATTTTTAAAATTGTTCTCGAATCGTTCCGTCATTTCGACATCTTTATGCAACTATTATTTCATTTTGTAACGGGAGCATAGTTTCTATTTTTTCATACTTAAATCGTCACAATTCCCATCAACATTGCAATTACTAACATAACGATGGCGAATCCCCAAATCCAAAAGAATGCATACTTAATATACGTGCCCATGTTTGCCTCTGCTAAACCAATTGCCAACCATAAGGCTGGTGAAAACGGACTGACAAATGTACCTATAATATTCCCTATGACCATTGAATAAGCAGTTGATACAGATGGTACACCAAATTGCCCTGCTGTTTGTTCGACGATCGGTAACACAGCAAAATAATAAGCGTCTGTGCTAGTTAATAAATCTAATGGTACGCCAAGTAAACCTACAATAATATGCAAGTATGGTCCTACTTCTGCAGGAATCACTTTGATTAAATTCGTCGCAATCGCTTTAAGCATACCGGTTTCATTTAGTACACCTAAAAACATACCTGCTGCAATAATCACTGCAGCCATCATTAATGCATTCGGCGCATGCGCTCTTAATCGCTCCATTTGTTCATCCACTGATTTAAAATTAATAACAAGCGCCAATGAGACACCTATCATGAATGCAAATTCAGGTGGCGCAATATTTATTAACATCGCTAGAATAACAGCTAAAGTTAAAGCTGTATTCACCCATTTTATCCATGGTTTTGTTCGTGCACGTCCTTTTACAGGAAACCTTACATCTTGATCTCGTTCATATACTTCAACTAATTTATGTACATCTATATCTTGTGTTTGCGGTAATTCATTTCTCTCTATTGCTTTTTTAATACGCTTTTGTTCTTTAAATCCAAGATAAACCGCAAATAACATAACAAGAATGAAACCTATTATTTGAATAGGTATTAATCCAAACCATAATTCATTGACACTTTTAGCTTTTAAAACAGCAGCTACCCGCGCCATCGGACCTCCCCAAGGTACCATGTTCATAATCGCCGCGCTTAATGCTAATAGTAGAATCAATAAATATTTATTCATATTTAACGCTTTATATAAAGGTAATAAGGCAGGAATAGAAAGCAAAAATGTTACCGCACCGGCACCATCTAATTGGGCTATTGTGCCAATTAAAGCTGTCATTGCACAGACAATAATGACATTGCCTCGTGTCATTAATATTAAGCGTTTGACAAGCGGCTTGAATAAACCACTATCGTTCATGATGCCAAAGAAAATAATGGCAAAGATAAACATAATAACAACGTTGATGACTTGATCTAACCCTTTAGCAAAAAATCCAACCAAATCTGTCACACTATATCCTAAAATCATTGCCCCTAAGCAAGGTATGATTGTCATACCTACAACTGGATTTATCTTTTTGGCAATGAGTAAACCTACAATTGAAATAATAATAATGAGCCCCATTACTGTTAACCACATATTATCACTATTCATATTATTTTCTCCCTCCACTTTTAATACAATTTACATAATCCCCCTCTTTAACTTAAATATAATAATTAATATAATTTTTTATATTTAAGTTAACTCATTTTATCAAAAATTTCTTTTTTGTGTAACTATCAATAGTGAAGTTTGATTTTCCTACTTGATAACATGGCATGACTAATCCTTGTATATCCTGTCCTGTATTTCATTTTGATTTATCATTTTTATTATTGCTTTCTATTGCACAAAAAATCTGGCTAAAGGTCGCTATGATAGTCACGACTTCAACCAGATTTCAATTTATCCATCTATTTTATTAAGTTTGTTCTACGTATTTTTTCTCTATTGTAATATTCATATTTAAAACGCATATCATTATCGCTTAAATCCTTCATTATTAGACTATTCACAAAGCCACCCATGTCTTAATTTCAATGATTAAGCGTTAAAGTTAAAATAAGAAGACTTACCTTAGACGGTTAGACGGCCCGCTATTATTGTCTTACATCCAACCACGCTAAAAATTGAGCTTGTTTGTCATGATTTAAATATTCTTGTGACACAATTTGTGACAGTAACTGTTGCTTTTCGTTATATGTTATATCTAGTAACTTTATTTTCTGTCGGCAAGTATATAAAAAGTCGATATACGAACTATATGATGGTGGATATAACGCCTCAAGCTCTGCCATAATCGATTTTGTCAACTTAGGACTTGCGCCATCTGTAGATACACTAATAGTTAGCTTGTCTCGGTGTAGTGCACTTGGAAATACAACATTGCCATTTGATGCATCTCCAACATTATTAAAAAGGGCATGCTCAGGTAAGGCTTGTTTTACCGCTTCATTGACACGTGGCTCATTGGTTGCTGCAATAACTAGATACGCGTCTACAATATCGCTTGGTTCAAACTCTTTTCCCTTCCATATGACGACACCTTTATCTACCATATTTTGAAGTTTTTCAGTGATTGTCGGACTGATGACCGTCATATGTTCAACGTATTGACTTAATGTTTGTGCCCGACGACTTGCAACTGTACCCCCACCTACTATAACCACGTTCTTATTTGTTAAATCTATCATCAATGGCATACTCATATTGCGCTACATCCTTTATATCTTTTTACGTCATTTCACCTTAAAACATTTAACACATTGAAGCATTAATAAACATCGCGTTGATAACGTTGTCGCTGTTTCATTTGACGCAATATCGTCTCAGCTTCTTCTTGAGAAATATGACGTTCTTTTACCAATACATCTTTAATGGCTTGATGGACATCTTTCGCCATACATTTTTCATCGCCACAAATATAGATTGCTGCGCCCTGCTCAATCCATTCATTGAAACGTTCACTTTCTTCCATTATACGATGCTGTACATATTCTTTGTGTTCTTGGTCTCTTGAAAATGCTAAATCTACGCGTGTTAAGTTTCCATTTTCAAGCCATTCTTCTATTTCTTCTTCATATAAAAAGTCAGAACTACGGTGTTGATCACCAAAGAACAACCATGTTTTTCCAGTCATACCAAGTTCTTCACGTTCTTGTAAATATGCTCTAAAAGGAGCAATACCAGTACCTGGACCAATCATAATTACCGGTATATCTTGCTTCATCGGAAATTTGAAGTTCGGATTTTTCTTCAAATAAATTGGTACTATATCGCCTGGTTTAATACGCTCAGCAAAATGAACCGAGCATACACCTTTTCTCTCACGTCCATGTGCTTGATAACGAACCGTACCAACGGTAATATGCACTTCATCTGGCGTTGCCATAAAACTACTAGAAATCGAATACTCTCTTGGTGGTAATTTTCTAAGGATTTGATACATATTCTCAGGTTGTAATTCTATAGTTGGAAAATCTGTTATTAAATCTATAAAGTCCCGATTTATAACATATTCATGCGCCCATGACTCATCTTGAATACGTTCAGATAATTCTTCATTGTCAAAATAGATATCTGCATTTTTCAATAATGGCAATGTTAATTTAGTAAATTCAAAATGTGATGTTAGTGCTTCAGCAATAGGAACTGTATCACCATGATCATTAATTGGCACCGGAGATTGCGGATCCCAACCTAACATGGATATTAGTTTTTCAACCAATTCAGGGTCGTTTTGCGGTAATGCTACTATACAATCTCCTGGTTCATATGATTCACTAAAATCATCAAGTAAAAATTCTATATGTCGTGTTTCTTTATTTGAATCGGTACCATTTAAATTGATATTCGCTAATACTTCTGCTTGGTATGGATTTGATTTAGAATATTTCTTTTCTTTGGCAGACTTAATTGATTCACTTATCACCGATTCACTTTGAATACCTTCTGATGTGGTATCAATAATATTAATGATGTCTGCCATCCACTTTTCTGCGTCTTCTTCATAATCAATATCACAATCTACACGCTTACATATACGCTCAGCGCCTAGATTTTCTAGTAAAGCATCTACATCTTTACCGGCTTGACAGAAAAATTCATATGTTTGATCACCTAAAGCTAGTACTGAATATCTCACATGATTTAAATTAGGTGCGTTATCGTCTTCTAAAAATTCAAAGAAATCCCATGCATTATCAGGCGGTTCTCCTTCACCATGAGTAGACGTAATAATAAATAAATCTTCTAACTGTGCGATGTTTGTCGTATCATATTCATCCATTGACATCAAAACAACTTGATGTCCAATATCACTTAATCGTTCTGAAAAAATTTCAGCTAAACGCATGGCATTACCTGATTCAGAACCATATAGCACTGTGACATGCCGCTGATTAGCTTCGATATGTGGCTCTTTATTTTGTAACATATACGTTGTTGAAGTTTCTTGTTCTTCTGATATTTGTGATTGTTGCCACACTTCTGTCTCTAATTGTTGTTGATTACTATCACTTGTCGTATCGTTACTATTAGCTAGTAAAAAACCACTAAGCCACTGTTGTTGGCTCTCTGTTAATGTTTGCAGCAGATTGTTAATCTCTGTGACTTGTTTTTCTGTAAATGGACTATTAGATGTATTTAATTTCAAATATTTTCACCTCAATAAACTTGAAATAGATGATTGACTCATTTTTCATCGATAGTTCAGTCAATTTTTTAATATGTATGGTATAAATTAAAACAAACTTGAGTTGTGTCTGATAGTTATACTTACAAATATTTACAACCTTCATGTGGTTTGAATGACACAGTAATTCAGACAAAACTTTGATTATGTCGTGTCAGTTATTAATGCATACAGTCATGCATCGTTGTTATTTTTTATTTATTTACTATTTATTATGTACCAAATCAGCCTTTCAGTAAAATAGGTCAAATTACTGATTTTCTAAATATAAAATGCCTCCTAATGACATACTATTAGTACATCATTAAGAGGCTCTTGTGTTATTTGCATACTAAGCGCTCAATTTTAAATTTAAGATGAAGATTCTTGCAATAATATTTCTATATTTGCCGATATATCCAATGGATCTTCCATTGGCAAGAATCGATTTACAACATTGCCTTGTCGATCGATTATAAATTTTGTGAAATTCCATTTTATTGGGGACCCAAAGATTCCTGGTTGTTCATTCTTTAAATGCGTAAATAACGGATGTTCATCGTTCCCGTTCACAGATATTTTAGCTAGCACTGGAAATGTAACACCAAATTTCTCACGACTAATTTTCAAGATTTCTTCATTAGAACCTGGTTGTCGATTGTCAAAATTATTATTCGGAAAACTCAACACTACAAACCCACGATCCTTATATTTTTGAAACAAAGTCTCTAGTTTTTTCAATTGTTCGCTATATATACATTCTGTTGCAGTATTAACAACTAAAATCACTTTACCTCTAAATGCTTCTAATTTATAAGTTAAGCCTTTATAATCACTTACTTCGATATCATACACATTTCTATTATTCATAAGACACCCCTACACAGCCTTTTTTATATTGAATATGTTCTTTTTAGAATGTTCTGATAAAATAAGTGCACGTTTACACCGCGAATACACATTATATAGCGTGATACATTTTTCAAACACACGATAAATAATGTTCGAGTTTATGTTGTTGCTCAACCTATCCGATTTACCGTCTTTTTTCACCTGTCTTACTTTATTAAAATAATCACATTGTATAGCTGTATT
The DNA here is from genome assembly GCF_037966415.1 of Staphylococcus sp. FSL W8-0305. Taxonomy (NCBI): domain Bacteria; kingdom Bacillati; phylum Bacillota; class Bacilli; order Caryophanales; family Staphylococcaceae; genus Staphylococcus; species Staphylococcus sp. FSL W8-0305. Next base: position 2,138,213 of record NZ_CP150198.1, on the reverse strand, counting down.
AGTCCAGCTACAATATCTTTCGTTATAACCCCTCATTATAATCATCCTTATTTTCTATTTTTAAAAAGACAATTAGACCGCTCTTTAAACTATAGATTAATACTTAAGTTAAACTCATACATACTGATACCATACGTTAAATCTAACAATTTAAAATTCGTTATAACTATGGATTAAAGAGCTGCCCAACTCATTTAATCCTTAAAAACTTCACATGTGATTGTTTATTAATCCCTCCTTTATCTTATTAAATATCCTTATAACCCTTTTAAAATTAAACTGACACACTCATACATTGTTACACGCGACGATAAACGTCATATTATTGCATATCATTAAAACAAGTCACTTTGTATCGTGTGCGACCGAATACATATTAAATCATCAATAATGATTATTCAATTATTAAAAATAAAAACGAACATTCTATATAGAGTTTCCACTTATTGTTTTTTCAGCATTGTCTTCATTACTTAACATTCGTATTTGCAAGTAATATTGACCACCAATATTTAGACACTTTATAAGTATGCCATTCATTATTTTTAATCATATTATTTTTCATATTGATATTTCTATACATATATTTCTGATTGTATATTTAGATATAATCATTTGTTATTGGAAAATATATGAAATAAATTTGACTCATCTTTTTCAATATCCAAATGACACGATGTATGATTTTTGAATTTTGTAATTAATTTAATTTTAATTTCCTTTAAAATTAGACTGAATTGTGACAATTTTCAAACATTTTAATGTGTAAATCATTGGAAAATATATACGAATTGCATTTAAATCGTCAATTTACATATATTTTTGCGTAGTAATCAATCGTTATCATTGTTATTTATCGTTACATTACTTCGAGTATCAGTATGTATTTCGGGCTTCGTTTGATAACGACATTTCTTTGTGACATCGCTTCATCAGTGTAACTACAAATACAATGATTTCGTGATGTTAGTTACCCATTTTATGTGTTGCATAAAATATGTTGTTATAAAACATTTTAAATCATTTTATATAAACAAGCTATATATTTTTGATATTTCAAAAATATAACTTGTCATACAAGTAAAAAACCGATAAGACATTTTATCTTATCGGTTGAAAATTGTTATTGTTATTTGTAGTATTTTTAGGTTTTCTTTTTCATATAATATATTTCAGTGAAAACACATGATTGATTGTGATTTCACTGAAACATGGTTAATTGCGTTGTTGATGAATAACTTTAGCATAAATGTAGGAAGTTATTTTGTACATCGCCATATATAGAAACGAAATTATAATGACAGCTAGTACGTAACATGTTAAAAATATATGATGGTTATTAATCCCTAGCATATTTAGTAACGTATAAACAATGTTGCTAGAAATTAATGTATGAATCAGTGCTACTGTTATTGGTATTGCGAACAAGAAAGTCATTTGATTTCGTGTTATCTTTGATATTCTCCCATTATCTAAACCAAGTTTTTTCATAATGTCATAATTGTGCTGATTTGCATAGGCTTCTGAAACTTGCTTATAGTACATCATTAGAAATATTCCAATGACAAGTACAATTGATACCACGCCACCTATAAATATTAGTCCACCTGTCAGACGATCCCAAACCATTAGCATTTCTGATTTAGAATTTATTGATGCATCGTACTTTTTCGAAAGCTTTTGAATTTGTGATGTTGTTAATTTCGTCTTTCCAGATACATTAAAGTTTATCGATATTGTCGACTTCTTTTGTTCATGTGCATAAAATCCTTTTACTTTTTGTAATTGATTGTTATCTTTAACAATTAAAACCATACTATCTTGAATCATCATCAAATTTAACGCATGTGCATCAAGTTGTTTCACTTTAAAGACTTCATTATTAAGACCGACCTTAGACTGCTTTTTAAAAATAGGTACATTCGTAATCATACCTATACTTTGATTGTCTAAGTGTAATTTGTTTTGGTGATATCGATTATAATCTTGCACAGTAAGTGCTGTGATCATTACTGATTGCTTAGAAAATATCGAGCCTTCATTACCAATGAAGTCTATTGGAATATCATCACTAGCCTGTTTTAACTTGTAATAAGCACGATTCTTTTCTAAAGAAGCTCTAAATAATGTCGTTTCATATACTTTGAAGTCTTTTGCATTAACCGAACCCTGTATATCACGTTTAATATGCTCAATCGTTTGTTGACGTTCTATTTGTGACTTAGAATTGTCGTTAAATGACAAATCATAATCATTGGTAATCAACTTCATAATGGTATGATTCATATCGCGATAGGTTGTTAGTGTCATTGTGAGCGTTACAATCAAAAATGTACACAGCAAAGTGATTGTTGCAAGACTGACTGCATTCATTTTAAGACGTACACGCATCCCAACTACCACAAAAAAATACCGTGGATGATAGTAAACTTTTGATACCTGCTGCAATATACTAATAATTATTTCACTTATACCTACAAAAAATGCATAAGTACCGATAATAACTAATCCTATGACAATCCATATTTTAAAAAAAGCACCAAACGTCGTATCTTGTTGTAATGCAATAAAATAGCCTAAATATAGTGCTGCGCTTCCTATAACAATTAAAACGTAACGCAACCATCGTGATATGACACTGGAATCGGAACGATGTTGATAAGTTATCGGTCGTTGAAAATTAATACTGAACAAGTTGAATATAAGTAGCATGCCCATTAATACAGCAATGATAATCAAAGTAATAAACATCGCTACAGTATCAAATGGATAATACCTTAACGTAGCAACTTCACTGCCCATTATTTTCTGTATAAACAAGAAAAATATCGCACCAAGTAAGTATCCGCCGGCAATACTAATGACTGAAATTATCATAAATTGTAAGATAGTTTCCATCACTACAATTAAACGCATACTTTTCTTGGTCATGCCCAATGTCATAAAAATGCTAAACTCTTTTCGTCTTTGTGACATCATAAAGTGATTTGCATAGAAAATAAAAATAAAAGTTAAAAGCGCCATAAAAAAATTAGCTATGATAATAAATGGTACTAGGAAGTCATTCTTCTGTTTTATGTAGCTATTTAACCCAATTGATACAAGCGTATATTCAATCATGAATAGTACACTTACCGCTAAAATGAATGGAATGATTACAAGTCGCTGCGTAATAAATTGACGTCGTACTATGTGCCATAACAATCTTAACTTCATATATTGACACTTCCTCCATTCACAAGTGCTAAGCTATCTGTTATTCGCTGTTGAAAAACTAATTGACTTTCTTCACCACGATATATTTCATGATATAGACGCCCATCTTTAATAAAAATGACTCGCTCTGCATAAGACGCATCGATATTTGAATGAGTTACCATTAAAATTGTCTGTTCCAATTGATGAATCTCTTGAAATAACTTCATCAATGCTTTTGATGTTTTTGAATCCAGTGCACCTGTAGGTTCATCGGCTAGTAAAATCGTCGGTTTAGTAACTAATGCACGTGCAATGGCAATACGTTGCTTCTGACCCCCTGAGATTTCAGAAGGATATTTGTTTAAGAATCCCTCTAAATGTAATTGTACTGTCAACTGATGTACCCTTTGTTCTATATCTTTTCGTTTAGCACCAGCTAAAATTAATGGCATCATTATATTTTCTTTATTCGTCATTGTTGGTAAAAGATTAAAATCTTGAAAAAAAAAACCTACCATTTGTTGACGATACAATGCTTTACTTTTATTTTTCATATTATTTAAATGTGCGCCATCCACAATAATGTCACCTTCAGTTAATCCATCAAAAGAAGCAATTAAATTTAGTAGTGTAGACTTCCCTGACCCAGACTCACCCATAATTGCAACAAATTCACCAGCTCCAACTGATAAATTCATTTGATTAAGTGCTGTCGTAGCATTCAAACCTTTACCATAAACCTTTTTTACATGTTTCACTTCTAGCAACATGGCATGCACCTCATTTCTTTGTTAGTTCTATATTAAAACAAAAAAATACTAATAACATTTAAATTAGTGAAAAAATGTTACTAGTATGCTTACAATATTGAAAGTTTTTATTCATCTGGAAATTGAATCGTAAATGTTGTACCCTCATTTTGTTTAGATACGACTGAAACAGGATGGTTTGTGTGAGTTGAAATTTGTTTTACGATAAATAAACCAATCCCACTTGAGTTACTTTGCCGCTGGCCATTATAACCTGAATAGCCCTTATCAAATATTTTAGGCAAGTCCGCTTCACTAATACCGATACCATTATCTTTTACGTATAATTGATTGAATTGCTCATCAAATTCAATCCATATATCTTTACCTCTCGCATACTTAAGTGCATTATTTATTAATTGTTCTATCATTAAAGAGGTCCATCTAACGTCAGTTAATACTTCGTGATGACAAGGTTCATAATGGATTTTTGTTTTTTGATCAATAAACTGTATTGAATATTTCATAATAATTGGGCGAATGATATTGTTAATCGAAATTTTAGTGACAGAAATATCAGAAGTTTCATTTAATAACTTTAAATAACTAAGTGCTAAACTTGTATAGTTATCAATTTGAATAACCTCTTGACGAACACGATTCACAACATTAGGCTCATCTCTTTCAAGTAACAGTTGTGCTGCAGTAATGGGTGTTTTCATTTGATGTACCCATGTTAAAAAGTAGCTCTCTACATCATTTTTATATTCAATTTGTTCATTTTTAAGCTGATACAACGCATTTTCTAAATTTTCAATTTGTTGTTGTTGGCTTATAGTTTTTACAAAACTTAAATATTTAATACCTATGAATATGAGTAATAATAATAAAATAACGCCAAGTGCTAGTAAATATGCTTCTAATGGCAAATGATACAGGTAAAACATTAAGCCAAATAAAGCAAAAATAACTATGACTATTGCTATTTCCTGAGTAATACTTTTAAGAAAGGTCATTGCATTCACCCTATACTTTATATCCGACATTTTTCTTTGTAATGATAAAATCATTAACGCCAATAGTATTTAATTTTTTACGCAGGCGCGTCATGTTAACAGCTAATGTGTTATCATCTATGAAGTTTTCTGATTCCCAACATTTTTCAATTAAAGCAGTTCTACTTACATATTTATCTTCATTTTGAAATAATAACTTTAATATTTGTAATTCAGTCAAAGATAGCTGTATGCTTTGTTCTTGATACACGACTTTTGCTTCATCTAATATTAATGTACAACCTTTAACCGTCAATGAATCATTAGCTACTGACAAGTCATAAGTTCGTCTCAATAATGCTTGAATTTTGGCAATCGTTAATGACAAGTTAAATGGCTTTTCGATAAAATCATCTCCCCCCATTTGTATTGCCATAATTTGGTCCATATTATCAATACGGGAACTAATAAATATAATTGGCACATTAGATGTTTTTCGGATTTCTTGACACCAATGAAAACCATTTAACGTTGGCAAATTAATATCTAGCAATACAAGCTGAGGTTGATGTTGGTTAAAGATAGACAGTATATCATCAAATTGTTCAACGACAATAACACCGTAATTCCATTTTTTAAGTTCAGATGCTAAACTTTCTGCTATAACAAAATCATCTTCAACAATTAATATTTTCATCTATAATCTTCTTCCTTCAATTGAATTATCCTTTGTTATCTTTTTGTTCTTTAGCCTGCTGCAATGACGGCTCTTGATTTGAACTTTCCGTGTCATTTGTATTTTGATTTAGTGTATTTGCTTTTTCTTTCTCGAGTTGCTTTTTCTTCGTACGTTTACGCTCTTCTAAAATAGACAACACTATAAAGAATATGATTAATAATGGAGATAACATTACTAGTATCATTTTTCCACCTCAAATTATATTTAATTCTATATTTTCACACGCTTCTATTCTAACGCTTTCTATAACAAATTGTCATATATATTCATTTTTTGTTATTCTAAATCACTCTGTTTACATATTTTTAACTAAAACTACATAATTGCTCAAAATTCCTCTTTTACACTGAAGACATAGTCATATACTCAGGAGGATGTCTTATGTTATCAGTTAAAAAAGCCACAAAATTTGCAGTTGCTAACCTTATTATCGTGTCAACAGTTTTTAGCTCTGTCACACCTGCAATTGCGCAATCCGATAAAAGTTCTAAAGATGAAAGTTTCGCGGTTGGTAATACTAAAAATCCAAAAAATGTTATCTTTTTAGTTGGCGATGGCATGGGTCCATCATTTAACACAGCTTATCGTTATTATAAAAATGATCCTCATGCTAAAGAAATGACCCCTACTGCTTTTGATTCATATTTAAAAGGCACAAATCGTACATATTCAAATGACCCAAAACAGAATATTACTGATTCTGCAGCTGGCGGAACAGCCTTTAGTTCTGGTCATAAGACATATAATGGTGCCATCGGTGTTGACAGTAACAAGCAGAAAGTAAAGACGGTGCTTGAACGTGCAAAAGAAAAAGGTAAGTCGACTGGTCTTGTTTCAACAGCTGAATTAACAGATGCAACACCAGCAGCATATGCTGCACACGTGACTTCTAGAGATGATAAAAACGAAATCGCTAAACAATTTTATAAAGATAAAATCAACGGAAAGCATAAAGTTGATGTTTTATTAGGCGGTGGCGCTAAATATTTCGGTAAAAGTAATGGCAATTTAGATAAAAAATTCAAAAAAGATGGTTACGACCTTGCCACGAACAGTAAGGAGTTATCAAAATCTGATAAAGATAAAGTGCTTGGTTTGTTTGCAGATAAAAATATGCCACTTGCAATAGATGCTTCTAAAGACGAACCATCATTAGCTGATATGCAACAAAGTGCACTTAGTAAGCTTGAGCGTAATAAAAAAGGTTTCTTTTTAATGGTCGAAGGTGCTTCTATAGATAAATCAGCGCATTCTAACGATATTACAGGAGTCATGTCTGAAATGGAAGGTTTTGAAAAAGCATTCGATGACGCCATTCAATATGCTAAGAAACATAAAGATACACTTGTCGTTGCAACAGCAGATCACTCTACTGGTGGTCTAACAATTGGTAAAGATAAAGGATACGAATGGAATCCTCAACCGATTAAATCGATGAAACACTCTGGATCATATATGACAGAAAAAATGGCTAAAGGTGAAGACCCTGAAAAAGTTATTAATGAAGGTTATGGCTTTGAATTTTCACAAGATGATATGAAAAAAGTTAAAAAAGAGAATAAAAAGCTAAAAAGACTACTTAAAAAAGAAAAAGATGAAAAATCTGCAGATGTAGAAAAACAAACAAAAGCCTTACAACACGCAATTCAGAAGCCAGTAAATGATAAATCTTATACAGGATGGACTTCCGATGGACATACAGGCGAAGATGTTAATACTTACGCTTATGGACCTAGATCAGAATCATTTAGTGGTAATATCGAAAATACAGAAAGCGCAAAAATAATATTTGATATATTCAAGTAAAGCATAAAAAAATTCCCGAGCACTATAACAAGATGTTCGGGAATTTTTTATGGTTTAATTTAGTACTCAATGTTAGGTGCTTGGTTAACACGTTCTTGGTATTTTTTAAATGCGAAGTATAAACCGCCAACTAATGTTAAAATAACTGCTAATTTTTTCATCATTCAAACTCCTTTCTAAGATGTGTTGAAACTGAGTTCAATTAAATTATATGTTTTTATTATACACTTTTTGACATATTTTTTAAATTTAAGAATGCGAAGATTTTCAACATTTCTGATGCTAGCTTTCTTTTTCATCTTTCAAATGCTTAATAAAATCAAAGCCAGGTCGCCCTTTAGCCAATGCTTCCATCACATCATACCAATCCGAACCGACTTGTTGATATATATTTTGCAATAATTCATCTTGCGCCTTGTTCAATTCAGCAATGAGTTGATCGCCTTTATCCGTCGAATATAATTTTTTGACACGTCGATCAGTCTCTAAAACTTTTTCAATAATGAGACCTTGCTCTTTTAATTTTTGAAGTGTTGCATGTGATCCTTGTTTAGAAATTTCTAATATTTCTAGTAATGATTTAATAGTAATACCAGGTAATTTATTGATAAAAAACAAAAAACGATGATGCTGACGGCTCATACCATACTTCTCTATAATTTCATCAGCGGTAGTAATAAACGTTTTATATGCAAAATAAAACAACATATGCTCATAATCGTTTTTATTGGTCGACATGATGATGACTCCTTTCAAAGCGTTAACCTCATTATAATAAAATTTATAATGTAAGTCATACAAATGATGATAAAACTATAAGCTAAATCTAAGTTTCACGAGAAACATTTTTGTGTATCAGCAAATTGCACCAATCATATTAATACAAAATTAATTTAAACACTCAGAAATGTTAGTCGTGCGTAAATAGTTTGTATCACTCACTCTGTGTATTTAATGTAGGCACATATTTTCCAGGAAATAATTAATCATTCACCATCCATGTTATAGCACGCTTAATCGCTTGGTCCCAATATGCATAATCATGATCTCCTGGTCCATCTTCAAATTGATAAGGAACATTTTTGCGTGATAAATAATCGATAAAATCTAAATTGTCTTGATATAAAAAGTCTTGTTTACCACACATAATGAGCAATTTTGGAATTTGTTTATCTTCAGCTACAGCTTTGTCTAGCAAGTAATACGGATCATGTTCAGTTCCTTTAACACTTGAAAGATTGCCAATTATGGCCTCTTTTGAAAAATCATTCCACTCTAGATCCATTAAATTTTGCGCTTCAAACACAGCAGATAATGGTACAGCTTTGGCAAATTTATCCCCTTGTGTTAATGCAAATTTAATTGTGCCATATCCTCCCATAGAGTGACCTGCTATAAAATTGTCATCACGTTTTTTGGAAAGTGGAAATATTTGATGAACATAATCATATACTTCCAAAATATAATCATAATAGCTATGACCATATGCCATGTTAGCATATGCGCTATGATCCACATTGGGCATAATCACAGCTAATTTGTGTTCATTCGCATACCTTTCTATGCTTGTATATCTCATATATGTCGTTTCATCACTTGATAATCCATGTAACAACATTAAAGTTTTTAATGGTTTAGCAGTTGTATCGTTATTAAAGAAGCTTTGATCTTCCGGTAAAATGACTGTCAAATTTTGATGCATACCAATTGTTGGTGAATGATAGTTTAATGAAATATAAGCCATACGTCATGCCCCCTTTCTAATTCTACTTTATCAACATTTTACGCTTAAACAATTCACTTTAAAATCATTTTCAACAAAAAAACCGAATACAAATGTATTCGGCCTAAAAAAGTATTTACGCTTTTTCTTTATGATCTTGCTTGCGTTTTCTAAACAATAGTAATGATCCTAATAATGCCACCATTGCATCAAATAAAGTTGCATTTGTGTTTTCGCTCTTATCTCCTGTTTCTGGTAAAGCATCAGTTTGGTGTTGTTTTGATGCCTTATTAGAATGGTTTACTTCACCTTTAGGATTTGATGGTGCTTTTTGTTCATTATTTGGTGGTGTAACTCTTGAATCGGAGTCGCTATCTGAGTCCGAATCGCTGTCTGAATCTGACTCACTGTCTGAATCTGACTCACTGTCTGAGTCTGAATCGCTGTCTGAATCTGACTCACTGTCTGAGTCTGAGTCACTGTCTGATTCTGAATCGCTATCTGAATCTGACTCACTGTCTGATTCTGAATCGCTATCTGAATCGGAGTCACTGTCTGAGTCCGAATCGCTGTCTGAATCCGAGTCGCTATCTGAATCCGAGTCACTGTCTGAATCCGAATCGCTGTCTGATTCTGAATCGCTGTCTGAATCTGAATCGCTATCTGAATCCGAATCGCTGTCTGAATCTGAGTCACTATCTGAGTCCGAGTCACTATCTGAATCCGAGTCGCTATCTGAATCCGAATCGCTGTCTGAATCTGACTCACTGTCTGAACCTGAGTCACTGTCTGAATCCGAATCGCTATCTGAGTCCGAGTCGCTATCTGAGTCCGAGTCACTGTCTGAATCTGACTCACTGTCTGAGTTTGAGTCACTATCTGAGTCCGAGTCACTATCTGAGTCCGAGTCACTGTCTGAGTCCGAATCGCTGTTTGAATCCGAGTCGCTATCTGAATCTGACTCACTGTCTGAGTCCGAATCGCTGTCTGAATCTGAATCGCTATCTGAATCTGAGTCACTATCTGAGTCCGAGTCACTGTCTGAATCTGACTCACTGTCTGAGTTTGAGTCACTATCTGAGTCTGAGTCACTATCTGAATCCGAATCGCTATCTGAACCTGAGTCGCTGTCTGAGCCTGAGTCACTATCTGAATCCGAATCCGGATCTGGTTCTGGACTTGGCTCTGGATCTGGCGTTGGTTCCGGTTCTGGCTCTGGACTTGGCTCTGGATCCGGCGTTGGCTCCGGTTCTGGCTCTGGGTCAACTGGTGGTCCCGGTGTTGGATCAACTGGATTTACTGCTGAATCACCATCAGCACTTCCGCCTCCATAACGTACAACATTCTCATTATTCCAACCGAAAATACTGTAGTCTTTACCTGTCGCTGGGTCAATATTTTCTTGAATAACCTGTGTTTTCAAGTTTTTACCAGTATTATCATAGTGACCTTCCACTAATACAACATACGTTTTATTTATATCACCAAAATTAATACTTGCTACGTTATCGTATTTGTATGAAATTTTATCTTTAAACTCACCAGTCACTTCTTTAAGGTTAGAGTCATTTGGGTCTGCATAGTAGCTATCTGATAATTTAGATGTATCATTCACTTCAAAAATTCTCAGTTTTGTATCTGTAGCACTTACTTTACCGCTACTTTCTTCGATTTTATCTTGGTAACCTTTAATATACACCCACGTATTACCTAAAACTCGTTGCTTAGGGTTAACAAATACCGTTTGCTTGTATGTGTTTTGACCTGAAGCTGTATCTACACCAATAATTTGAGAAGAAATGTTCGCGCCATTTGGCTTATCAATTCCTGCAATTGGCGAACTATAGTTATAAGTAATTTTATTATCAAACATTTCATCCGCAATATTAATATTTGCATCATATGTTCCTGATTTAGGTGCCTTTGCTCGGTCTGTAAATAAAGGTAATGAAAATTGTCCGTTAATATTTTCTTTATCATTTACATAATCTGTAAAGACAAATGTATACGTCTTAGTCAAGATATCATATGTTGCTTTAGCTACAACATCGCCATTCGTACTTTTAATGTCTGCAATTGGCATCGTATTATTTGAATTAGAGTAATCCACGTCTCCATTACCAGTTACACTATCTGGTAACTTCGCTGTAAAATAATCCCCTGATTTCACTTGTCCAGTCACTTTAAAATTTGCCGCCATAAATGTGTTACCACTTTGGTTAGGGTCAAATGCAGTCTTTTCTAACTTGAAATCACTTGCCGTAACTTTATCATTTACATTTGTACCTTTAGCATCAGCAGCATTTACTACAGGTTCAGCAACTGCAAGACTACGTACAGCTCTCGTTCTAACACTTGGTTTACTAGTTCCTTGCGCATTGGAAATCGTTTGTGGTGATGATTGTGGTAAATCTAATGTTTGAGGATTTTTAAGCTCACTGTTTGTTGCTATGTTATTAGCATCATTCGTTGTTTTATTATCTACTTGAGAATTTGCTTCTTGAGGAACAGTTTGATCTTGCATTTTTGCAGCAGTTGCTTGATCTTTAATTGCCGTCGGTTGAGGTGTTTCATTTGTTGAAGCTGGCTCTGTTGTAGTGGTATTGCTCGTTTGTGTAGACATTGTTTTTGCTGTGCTATCTACATTCGCACTGTTTGTGTTTGCACTAATATCAGATGTATCATTAGCCGTTGTATTTAATTGAGGTGTTTCTATCGTATTGTTTTTTTCGGAATCTGCACTTGCATTATTTTTCGAAGATTGCGTTGTATCGTTCGATTGTTCTGAAGCTTGTGCTTGATGATTGCCTATCCCAAATAGTATAGTTGCCCCTACTATTACTGATGTGGTACCTACTGTAAAACGTCTAATCGAATACTTATTCTGCTTATTCGACAAATAATCAATTCTTTTTTTCAAAAATATTACTCCATTTCAATTTCTAGATTAGTCTAAATTGTATAATGAAATAAGAATTATATCAATTGCTTTTCGAAAAAAATTACGTAAAATTTGTTTTCTTCCTATTTATATAACTTAAAATTTTCTGTTAACTAGCAAAAATCAATATACTATTTTTACACTATTACAAATGTTTTACTTTTCAAAAACTTAGAAGTTCTAAATTTTTCATCACCTTAAATTTTACTGTAATTTCAACAATCAAATTTAACTAACATATTAAATTAATCATCATGCTAACAAAAAAGGCCTAACGTATAAATGTACGTTAGACCTCATGTTCAACTTATTCATTTTACATTGTATATTAAACACATACATCATTGAATAAATGTTTGCTTACTAACCAATTTTTATGATCTTTAACAACAAGTTTTTCATCTTTAAGTTCATGAATAATATGACCAGCTGTTTCCCGGGAAATCCCAGCCATATCACTCATGAGTTGAATAGTTAAAAACTGTTTGATTTCATAAAATTCATCTTGATCGTATCCTACTGTCTGACATAGATGGCATAACAATTTGATAATTCGATCTTTAGCAAATTTACTTGTTAATGCCATGTTATAGTTCATGTGTTGCTGCTCATTATCATTTATTAATGCAAAAAGTGTCAAAAATATATCATCATTAGCTTTGCACAAAAAGGCCATCAATTCTCTAGGCAATCCAAGAACTGTACAATCGGTTAATGCTGTGCACAATTCGTTAACCTCTTTCGGATGAAATAAGTTACTGATTGGAAATAATACTTGCTCTTTATTAAAATAACGATATACATCTCCATTTTGATTGTAATGTTCTCTAATAATGTTACCTTCAATTAAAAAGTAAATATTGCTACTTTCTTGTGGCGAAAAATAAATAACTTGGCCTTTCGTATAATGTCTGACAAAACATTCACTTTGATATGGTTGTAATATACTATATGGGATATTAATGTAATCTGCTAATGCCTTTAGTTCATGTTCTAATTTATTATTTCTACCCAAAATAAAGTTTTCTGTCATAAGTTAAACTCCTTCAAACCTTGCAAAGTGTCAGCAGACAACTTTTTCATTTGAATCAACGGAGAAACATATTTAATGTTTTGTCGCGTGATAAAGTGCTACATGTGAATGTGTGTACCTTTATTACCAATCAAAGCTTCGTATGCCTGCTCTAAATTGGTAATGATAACTTTTTTGTTTTCCCCACTTTCAACAAATCGTATCGCAGCTTCTATTTTTGGCAACATCGATCCTTCCGCAAACTTACCTTGTGCCGCGTATTTTTTCAGTGTTGCTACATCAATATCATCGATTTGTTGTTGATTAGGTTCATTAAAGTTAATAAATACATTTTCTACATTCGTAAGAATCATTAAGGTATCTGCTTCAATCAGCGTTGCTAATTTCTCACTAGCAAAATCTTTATCTATAACCGCTTCAACACCTTCATAGGTATTTTCTTTTTTTATAACTGGAATACCGCCACCACCGCATGCAATGACAATATTTTTACCGTCTGCTAAAGTTCGAATTAACTGGTGTTCTAGTATAGATTGAGGTAGTGGTGACGCAACTACTTTTCTATAACCACGTCCTGCATCTTCTTTAAAGACTGAGCCTGGCTGTTCTTTTTGTAATTCTTCAACTTCTTCTTTCGTATAAAAAGGACCAATTGGTTTAGTTGGGTTATCAAATCGTGGATCATCTTTATCTACTTCCACACGTGTTACGATTGTGCCTACAGTTCTATCACTATTCATTTCAGTTAAAATGCGATTGATTTCAGTTTCCAACCAATAGCCTATCATACCTTGTGACATTGCACCACAAGTATCCAATGGCATTGCCGGCGTTGTGTCACTGTTCGATTTAGCTTGTTGGATTAATAAACCTCCAATTTGTGGACCATTACCATGTGAAATGACAATACGCGCTGGTGAATCAAATAAAGGTTTAAGGTTTTGCATCGCACGTCTAATAGCTGTTTGTTGTGCTTCAGCTGTTGCTTCTTTTGTCTGTATCGCATTACCGCCTAATGCAATGACAATTTTCTCTTTCATATTTTTGTCGCTCCTTTTAAAAAACATTTATCGTTCCCATCAATAACTTAATTAACCCGATAACTGCAAGTACGATAATAATCATAAAAAGAATATAGTCTGATTTAATCAAACGTGTCTGATTATTCTTTTGAACGATTGAATAAACAAGAAGAGCTGGAATATAAAGTAACATCGTCAGTAATAAGTAATTGATACCTGCTGCATATATAAGCCATATAGCATAAATTGAGGCTATGATACCAATCGTCCATTGTTTAGTAGTTGCTTGCTGTCGATGCTCTAAAGTGTATTTAACTTGGTAAAATGCACTGAACATGTAAGGGTATAAAATAGCACTTGATGCTAGTGAAAATGCAAATTGATACGCACTCTGTGTAAATAGCATACTTATTAAAAATAATTGTACTAATATATTGGTAATAAGCAGTGCATTTACAGGTGCTCCATTTTTATTTTCTTTAGCAAACCATTTTGGAAATAATCCATCTTTTGCAACAATGAAAGGTAATTCACCAGCAAGCAATGTCCATCCTAACCATGCACCTAGTACCGAAATAATTAAACCAATATTTACAAGTGTAGGTCCCCAACCACCTACAATAGATGCAAGCACCTGTGCCATACTTGGCGAATCTAATTGAGAAATATGATTTTGCAAAATCACGCCTTGAGCTAATACAGTTAATAAGAAATAGATAATTAAAACTGATATAAGTCCTATAACCGTGGCACTACCTACATCTTTTTTATTTTTAGCTCTGCTAGAAAAAATTACTGCACCTTCGATACCGATAAACACCCAAACTGTCACTAGCATCGTACTTTTAACTTGGCTCATTGTGCTCGCCCAACTAAATGGCAATACACCCTCTGACGTCATACCGAAAAAGCCTGTTTTAAAAGTGTCAAAATTGAATGCAATTATCATGCATATGATTACAAGTAAAATCGGTATTAACTTTGCAACAGTAACAATACTATTGATAAAGGCTGCTGTTTCAACACCTTTTAAAATTAGGAAATGCACACCCCAGAGTAGTAACGAGGCGACAATAATACTTGGTAATGTGTTGCCTCCTTTAAAAATCGGGAAAAAGTTACCAACTGCTGACATCAATAGTGTTGCATAGGCAACATTGCCTAAAAATGCTGAGAACCAATATCCCCAAGCACTGATAAAGCCTACAAAATCGCCAAATCCTGCTTGAGCATAACTATAAATACCACCGTCTAGCTCCGGCCGTTCATTGGTTAAATTTTGAAATACGAACGCTAATGAAATCATTCCTATAGCTGTAATAATCCAACCAATAATAATGGCTAATCCACCGGCTTTACCACCCATATCAGACATTATATTGAACGCACCGCCACCAATCATGGATCCTATAACTAGTCCAATTAAAGAAGATTTACTGAGTTTGTTATCTCCTGATTCGTTCATATTCATTTCTCCTTTAATACCAATATGAGGTGTCTGTACTTGATACTTATATCATCAGACACATCATATTCATATCGTTCCATTTAGTGATTAACTCCCCAATGTTGCTGCCATTACTGCCTTAATTGTATGCATTCTATTTTCAGCTTGATCAAACACTTTTGAATGTTCACTTCTAAAGATTTGGTCTGTAACTTCCATTTCAGCTAATCCATATTTTTCATAAATTTCTTGTCCATAAAGTGTATTTGTATCATGGAATGCTGGTAAACAATGTAAGAATATCGTTGAATCTTTACCTGTTAAATCAAACAACTGTTGATTCACTTGATAGTCTTTTAATAAATTAATACGTTGTTCAAATTCACTTTCTTCACCCATCGATACCCAAACATCTGTATATATAGCATCTGTATTTTCAACTGCTTCTGCAATATTATCCGTAATCATGACTGAACCACCATATTGACTCGCTTTTTCTTTTGCAATATCAACATATGCATCTTTTGGATTTAATGATTTAGGTGTACAAATTCTTACATTAACACCTAACATAGCACCTGCTACCATTAATGAATGCGCAATATTATTACGTCCATCTCCAACGTAAGTTAAGTTTATTCCTTCCAGATATCCAAAATTCTCTTTTATTGTCATAAAATCAGCTAACATTTGTGTAGGATGCCAATCGTCTGTTAATCCATTCCACACCGGTACACCAGAGAACTTCGCTAAATCTTCAACAGCTTGTTGTGAAAAACCACGGAATTCAATACCATCGAACATTCTACCTAATACTTTCGCAGTATCCTCTACAGATTCTTTTTTGCCTAATTGAATATCATTTTTCCCTAAAAATTCTGGATGCGCACCTAAATCAATAGACGCAACTGTAAACGCTGCACGCGTTCTCGTCGAATTCTTTTCGAATAGTAGTGCAATATTTTTTCCAGATAAGTAGTGATGCTTGATACCATTTTTCTTATACTCTTTTAATGTAATTGCAAAATCAATAAGTCCT
Organism: Staphylococcus sp. FSL W8-0305; assembly: GCF_037966415.1. Classification (NCBI taxonomy): domain Bacteria; kingdom Bacillati; phylum Bacillota; class Bacilli; order Caryophanales; family Staphylococcaceae; genus Staphylococcus; species Staphylococcus sp. FSL W8-0305. The sequence continues at coordinate 2,121,521 of NZ_CP150198.1, read as the reverse complement.
TCGAATTCTGCTTTGGTAAAATCACTTTCTTTTAATAATGATCTGCCTTTTAAATCATACGGTTTTTGAATTTCTGTCATTATTTTCACCCTCGCTTCTATAATTTATTACGTTAAATGTCTTCTCTGAATAGTGGTTGACTCATACATCTAGGACCCCCACGTCCACGTACCAACTCGCTACCAGATATTTCAATGACTTTTATACCTTTTTGTCTCAATAAATCATTCGATACATAGTTTCTATCGTAAGTCACTACAACACCTGGTCTTATACATAATGTATTTGAGCCATCATTCCATTGCTCTCTAGCACCATCAATGACATCACCATTTCCTGTTGGAATGAATTGGATATCATCTATACCTAGAACGTCTTCTAAAGTATCTTTTAAATGACTAGATTGTTTGATGGAAATATCTTTATTTACGTCATCATATTCAATAATAAATATATTCATATTGCCTTCTGCCTTTAAAATGGCTGAATGTATTGTAAATTTGTCATAATCTATCATTGTAAATACTGTATCTAAGTGCATAAATGTTCTACTAGTTGGAATTTCAATTGCTACTACTTTTTTAAACGTCGCCTGCGGATTTTCAAAAATACGTCGCGCTAACTTTTCAATAGCTTGTGCAGATGTACGTTCTGAAACGCCTATAGCCAAGACTTCTTTAGATAAAACAAGTTCATCGCCGCCTTCAATATTGAATGGGCAATCTCGATCTAACCAGATTGGAATATTCGCATCTTTAAATCTAGGATGATGCTTTACAATATATTGAATAAATATTGATTCTCGTCGTCGTGCTCTCCAGAACATCCGATTGATTGTTATACCGTGTCCTATTGAGGCTTGTGGATCTCTAGTAAAATAAAGGTTTGGCATTGGATCTAAATAGAATGGATACTTATCATCCATATACTCTACTAGATGTGTACATTTCGGATTAATTTCTTCCTTACGTACTCCTGACATTATTTTATCTACAAGTTCTTGATTAGAAAGTGTCGCAAATAATGCCTTAATTTCTTCTTCATGACCTAATATTGTTTTTTTAGACTCTGCTAATACATCATCAATAAATTCACTTCTTACTTGAGGATTTTCAATACTTTCAGCTGCTAACTTCTCAAGGTAAAGTACTTCAACACCCTCTTCTCTTAGCACCTGTGCAAAATGGTCATGCTCTTTTTGAGCTACTTCTAAATATGGAATATCATCAAATAGTAATCCATCTAAATAATCAGGCACTAAATTTTCTAATTCTTTTCCAGGACGCTTAAGTAACACAGTTTTTAAAGCTCCAATTTCGCTATTTACTTTAATTGGACCATCTGTCATGTCTATTTCCTCCTTTTATCTTTGAATTCATTTAGAGTATAGACAATCTTCAAACGCTTACATGTGATTATATTCACATAAAGAAAGTCGAAAATTTCATATCTTTTTGTTATACAATACATAATAATGGATTTTTATACATAAATAAAGGTATTTTGGGTTAAAATATACATTTTTTATTCAAAAACACCCACAAAAACATGTTGTATAAAGTTTTTTATACAGTCAAATGAATGACTATGAATTCTTTCTTTCCATAAAAAAACGCGTACACAAGTTAATATGTAGTAACTAACTTGTGTACACGTGATACAAAACAAATTTTTATTATTCATTTGATACATGTCTATTTAAATAATTTTGCATATACGTATTCTGCCATATCATTTGATGCAGTTAAGATTAATGTAGTGTCATTTCCACTCACCGTACCTAATATTTCTTCAATATTTAATTGATCGATAAAGTAGTTAATGCCTTGAGCGAAACCTGGTGAGGTTTTGACTATAATATATGCGCCATTGATAATCGAGCTAAGTACTTCATGTTCACAATAATGTTTAAACTTTTCTCTCATCTCTTGTTCTGTTTGATTATTAATAGCTTTATAAATCCATGTCTCACAATCGATAGGGACACGATATATATTAAGTTCTTTCAAGTCTTTAGCAATTGTTGTTGCACTATATCTTACACCAAAATATTCTTCAATATATGAAATGATTTGTTCTTTTTTATAAATCTTATGCTTTTTAACTATTGTAGAAACAATTTCTAATCGTTTACTTTTCTTCATATTGTAAACTCCTTTGGTAGTTACGTTTCTTGTATTAAAAAATAAATTCATGCATGTTTCATTTATAATTTAACACTTTGTTTTGCAAAAGATAATAAAAATACATGTAAATTTTTTGTGACAACTTTTAAAATGAATTTTGTATTCTAAGTCAGCATTTAATTATCACATATTTACTACTAGTAATGATTTTAGACTGCCGAGTAGTCTTTCGGCAGACAACCCTCATACTCCTCTCATCTAATTACAAAAAGAGGGTACACCTACAAAGTCAATTATCAATGTAGGTATAACCCTTATATAAGCTGTATTTAAAATTTAATTATTTATAAGTGTTTAACATTACTTCTTCTTGTTTATATATTTTTACTCGACGCCAACTTCGTTCCATGCTTCATATACTTGTTCAGCTGTTTGCTCGTCATATAAATCTTTAGCCGCTTGGTATAATGCATCTTTACAATCTTTGAAGTTTGAATTACTTGTTAAGTATTCCGTTAATGCTCGGTAGTAAATTTGTTCTGATTTAGATTTCCCTATTGCTTGAATTACGTTATAAGCTGCTTTATTTGGAATGCCAGAATTCGTATGCACACCACCGTTATCTTTTTCAGTGTATACATAGTCTTTCATATGAGATGGTTGACCAAATTGTTCTGGGTTTGACATGCTTCGTAAAGCATCTCCCTCTTTTCCTGGTGTGTAAACATCTTCACCCATCAAGAAATCCTCATCATCTACAAAGTATCCAAAAACATCTGAAAAGCTTTCATTTAACGCACCAGATTGATCTTTATACTCTAAATTCGCCGTTTCTTGTGTCACGCCATGTGTTAACTCATGTGCTACTACGTCATTTGCACCTGATAAATTTGTAAACGTGCGGCCATCGCCATCACCATAAATCATTTTGTCTCCAATCCATGCAGCGTTATTTCTGTTATCTTGTCCACCATAATGATTTACATGTGTTAATGAGACTATTGGACTACCATGGTTATCGTAAGACTCACGACCAAATGTATTTTTGTAGTAATCATATGTTTGTTTAGCATAATAATTCGCATCTACACCAGCACGTTGATCATCTTTGACGAAGTTTTCATCTTCATTAGTAATTAATGTCGCTTGACCTGTTTGATCGTTAAAATTGTATGCTGATAATTTACCTTGATGCGTCAAATCCTCTAAACTAAATCCACCATCAATACTATTGATATTGATATCTTTTGTATCTCCAAGCACACCTTTACCTGTGCCAGTTGCTGCTGCTTCTTTAACTAAGTTCGTTTTTTCAACAACTGCTCCTGTGTCTGCATCAATTTTAACTTTCCAATGTGAAATTTCTGGTGTTACTGTAATTAATTCAATATTGTAAATGTATTTATTACTGTCACCATCGATTTCGACTTTATTTTCTTTGATAACGTCATCTTGGAGGTTTTTAGCTTTATTTTTATCAATCTTAACTGCGTTAAATGCTTTGTCAGCCGCTTCATCCTTGCTTAATGTCACTTTATTTGTCGGCTTTACTTTCTTCGCATCAGTATCACCGTTGATTAAAACGACTTTACCCGATTTGTCCGCATGCACTTTCACTTCTTTGTCAGGCGCATGCACACCATCCACACTCGGTTGTAACGTGTAATGCGTGAATCCTTTCTTATCTGTTTTTACATCTGTAACAGAGTAATCTTGATAATGATTTTTCACATTTTCAGATTTAGGTAACTCTTTTAATGCTTTAACTGCATCACTCTTTTGCGTGATTTCAAAATTAATATCTGAAGTTGCTGGTTTGTGATTCGTATCACTCGCTAGTGCTGCAGGTGTCAAAGAGCTCAGCAACGTTACTGTTGCCATACTTGTAAATGCATATCTTGAAAATTTCCTCACATTTCATTCCTCCTGAAATTTTAAAAACAGCTTATAAATAAAATATTAATTTAATTTTTCAGAAAAGTAAACGATTATTTCTATTTATTTCTATACTTTTTGTTCGTTGATTTTATTTATTGATTCTTTTCTTTTTTAAAAATGTTATCTGTGACTAAATAAAATTTTGAAAATTGCACTTAATTATCTTTTAAAATTTATCAAGGCTTTATTTTTGTGAAATTATTAACAATCAAAAAATTAGTACAACACATACTTAATCAACATGTGAAATATATATGCTGACTACTTAACTGCGCATGATTAAATCTATATATTTCAATATCATGGAGACACGAAAACTACCATCATATAATCAAAAAAGACTAGTATGTGACATCATTCCTCACATACTAGCCCCTATATTTACTTTATTATTTACTCGTTTTGTATGGCGTATGTCCCACTGTAACTTCAACCACTCTATTATGATCAACAACAAACCAAATGCCTAATGACTTTTTAGAATGTTGATAATAAAAAATACCGCTATCAGATTCTTTCGTTTTATTATTCTCTTTTTTCAAATCTTTACCATAAGCTTTTTGAATATCTTTTAGTGATATATTATTTTTAACGATAAATTGTAATTGATTCGCTTCATTTCCTTTTGCAGTTACACCTTTAAAAGTTTGATCGTATTTCTCTACTTTTTTTGTCGCATTTGTCTTCGCTAATTTAATACCATTAAATGTCACGTTGTCATATTTAATAGCGTTAATAAAATGCTTATCCATTATAAAATTAGCGTTATGACCGATATATCCATGATAAGTATAGTAAGGTGTTGTTGCCGCCTGTGCTTCTTGATGTATTGGTGATGCAGTCCCTACAACTGTTGCGCCAATTAAAGTACCTAATGCTAATGTCGTTGCTGCACAAAGTTTAGTTGTTTGATTCATATTTATCTCTCTTTTCCATACAAATTTTTCAATCTTATTACTATTATTATAACTTGCTTGTACAATAAAATACTATTGATTATATTTATAAATATATAACAGTTTTGTTATACTTATTTGAAGTACATAAAAAACTGACACAAATATTAATATCGTCCGCATTTCAAGTTTTATAGTTAACATCATTTTATCGACATTGAAAGCATGATGCCATGCAATGTATGACTATTTTTATTATAAACGGAGGCGTTACATTTGAAAAAATTTCTTATTACTGTTGTTATCATCTTGTTAATTGGTGCACTTGGATTCGCTATTTATGCTGCAATAAATCATTCTACATCATCAAATCATAATAATGAGCAAGATAATAAAGCTACCCATCAAAAGAAAGATACTGAAGTAAATCATCAAAAAGACGAGAATACAAACAACACAAATGAAAATCAAAACAACAACAACGGTGTTACTAATGGCAATCAATCATCTACGCCATCAACTGTCCAAAATAACGGTTCAACAGCACCAGCGAATACACAACCATCTAATCCGAATCAATCAAATTCAAATCAATCAAATTCAAATCAGGGCGGTAGCAGTCAACCTTCAACGAATAACCAAAATCATAAACAACAGAATACACCGGCCCCAAACAAATCTAATAATGCTAATACAAACGAGTCTTCTAAGCAGGCATCACCATCACAACCGCAATCATCTAAAAATTAATCATTTACCTGATACGTCCACAAGTATCAGGTACATAAATTCAGAAAAACAGCAATGAGATATTTTTCTATTTGAAATATCTTACTGCTGTTCTTTATTTGCATAATTCTCACTTTGTTAAATTCATATAAAAGTTCGCTTTAATGTCATTGACGTATGTATAAGCTCTCATGTTTAATAATATTAATACACATTTAAAAACGCTTACACGAAAAATTTAGAAAGGAGGTACATGTTAAATGCTTGATAGACACTTAAAACTACTCCAGTTTTTTATTAAAAACCCATCAAAGCACATTAGTTCTAATGAAATTGCTGAACATGTCAATGTTTCAAACCGCACAGTTCGCAATGATATCCATGTTATCAATAGCAATTTTATGGATGATATCATCGTAAGTATTAAATCTAAAGGATATCAATTAAATACATCGCAGTATACCTTAGAAACGATAACTGAACGTTACACGCATATTCAATCATATAAAGAAAAACTATTATTATCTATGGCGTATCAACTGCTAATGCACAATAAATCACAGACATTGCAACAACTAGAGCAAGATTATCTATTATCTAAAACTGTGCTCAACGACTATTTCGTTCGAATTCAACAATGGTGTCAAAAATTTAATATCGCTTTAACAATTAAGAAAAAACAAGGTATTGTGGTCGATGGAACAGATAATGATATCACTAATGCCATCATCCATTTAAATCAATTATCATCAGGGCATGTACATGTTGAAGACCTAATTTTAAATGAATTACCTGATTCACACCAAAGGATGATTTCGCATATTATACAAGAGACACTTCAACAACATAGTATTGAAACAACTGATATTCAAATACAACAGCTTTTAATTCATCTCATTTTAATCATTAAACGTAAGCAATCTTTAAGTGAGCTAGACACGTTAAACCACGATGCAAAATTGATATCTCAATCTTGCATTAAGCAAATCAACGAAAGATTAGGTTATGACTTGAATGAAAAAGTAATCAATATGTTTTCATTCTTTATTGCTTATCATTTTAATAAACTCGATATTGGCATAGAACGTATATTTATACAAAGTTATATTGATCGCTTAATCGAATTGATGCAGCAACGTATTCATGTACCTTTCAATGAAGATTCGATTTTACAACAAAATTTATATAATCATTTTAGTAAAGCATATTTACGTATCACTCAAAACATTTATTTAAACAATCCTTTAGTTATAGAGATTAAAAAACTTTATCCCTTTGTGTTCAACACACTTTTTGAAGCGATTGATAAATTAGCAATTGATACTGATATAGAGATGAGCGAAGATGAAATTGCCTTTTTAACAATTCATTTTCAAGCTGCCATCGAGCGTCGTACCAAAACACAATTAAATGTAGTCATTGCTTGTTATTATGGTCTAGGTGTGTCGAATTTTTTAGAAACTAAAATAAATAACTTATCCGAAGAGTTGTCAGTGATAAATACGATTAAACTAGAAAATATAACACACTATCACTTTGACAATGTTGATTTACTAATTACAACTCACGATATCCCAAAGCAAACTTTACAAATGCTCCCTAAGCACCTTTCAACTATCAAGGTTGCACCATTATTTTCTGAGGATGACCGTCACAAAATCATACACGTTGTGAAGCAAAAGCAAAATCCGGTTCAAGCACATCATCATATGGACACTGTTAATTTCCTTGTCGTAAATACTGAACAAAAACCACGACATACTGTGCAAATTTTTGAAGAAGCTCAAAAAATATTACAAGCACATCATGCGATTGTAGAAGGATATATCGAATCAGCTTTAGAGCGTGAGAAATCATCTTCTACATACATAGGTAATTTTATGGCGATTCCTCATGGAGATCCTGAAAAAGTTTTACAATCACATGTGCTTATTTTTCGCACAAAAGATGTTTTTCCATGGCGACAACACGATGTCAAACTCGTCTTTTTCTTAGCAATTTCACAAAAAGACACAGCTTTTACAAAACAAATGATGCAATTAATTGCTAACTTGGATGATGATTCAGTGAACCATTTATGTAGTTTAGATAATCATAGTTTAAAGCAACAGTTATTTGAATACTTACAAGAATAATTGCCACTAGTAACGGTAATTATTCTTTTTTTTAGCATCAAGAATACGCTTACAATATGGAAAAGGAGATGATTTTATGAAAATTGTAGCTATTACCTCATGCCCAAATGGCATTGCACATACATATATGGCTCAAGAAAAACTTGAGCAGGTAGCAAAAGAAATGGGTGTGGATATTAAAGTAGAGACACAGGGCGGTGTTGGTGCTGAAAATGTTTTAACTACGCAAGACATCGAAGAAGCTGACGGTGTCATAATTGCAGCTGATAAACAAGTTGATCTGTCCCGATTTGTTGGTAAACGGTTGATTAATGAAAATGTTCGCGAAGGGATTCATAATCCGAGAGGTCTAATTCAACGTATCATTAATCAAGATGCGCCTATTTATCAATCTGAAACAAATTATCATTCGAAAGATCGCGGTAAGTCTAAAAGTGGTATTCAAATGGTGTATCAACATTTAATGAACGGTGTATCGTTTATGGTTCCTTTTATCGTAGTTGGTGGACTCCTTATCGCCATCGCGCTGACTCTAGGCGGTGAAACGACATCAAAAGGATTAGTCATACCGGATGATTCATTTTGGAAATCCATTGAAAACATTGGTAGTTTAGCCTTTAAATTTATGGTCCCAATACTAGCTGGATATATCGCTGTTAGTATCGCTGACAAGCCCGGTCTTGTTCCTGGTATGATTGGCGGCGCTATCGCTGCTGACGGTAGTTTTTATGGCAGTGATGCAGGCGCAGGATTTTTAGGTGGTATTGTTGCTGGTTTCTTAGCAGGTTATATCGCAAAGTGGATTAAAGATATTAAAGTTCCAAAAGCGATGGCACCAATTATGCCTATCATTATTATTCCCATTATTTCATCGGTCGTTGTAGGATTGATATTTATATTTTTAATCGGTGCACCAATTTCTAATATTTTTGAGGCATTAACAACCTGGTTAAAAAGTATGCAAGGTGCTAATATTATTATACTTGCGATGATAATAGGTGCGATGATCGCCTTCGATATGGGCGGTCCAGTAAACAAAGTAGCATTTTTATTTGGCTCAGCACTTATTGCTGAAGGTAATTACGCCGTTATGGGTATGGTCGCAGTTGCTGTATGTACACCACCAATCGGTCTTGGTTTAGCAACGTTTGTTCAAAAGTATAAATTCAATCATTCCGAAAGAGAAATGGGTAAGGCTTCCTTCACTATGGGACTATTTGGTATTACTGAAGGTGCTATTCCTTTCGCAGCTCAAGACCCACTACGCATTATACCTGCTAACATGATTGGAGCGATGATTGCATCAGTCATTGCAGCCATCGGTGGTGTTGGAGATAGAGTGGCACATGGAGGTCCAATAGTGGCTGTATTAGGTGGTATTGATCATATATTATGGTTTATCTTTGCAGTGATAGTAGGTAGTCTTGTCACAATGATTACTGTACTATTATTAAAACGTCGCACACCAGTTATAGCAGTAGATGCACCAGCGCAACATACGCAACTTCATGATACAGATATAACACAACATGATACAGAGGTTGACAATGTAGATAACACCGCGAAACATTCACATCTCAATAAACCTTCTCATGTGTTTGATCAACAAACTATCATTATTGCTGATCATAACATGTCTCGAAACGAAGCAATCGATACGTTGATTCATCAACTTAAAGTGTGCCGTTATGTAGAGCACACATCGCATTTAAAAAATGCAATCCTAGAACGTGAAATGGAGTCTACGACAGCTATTGGCATGAACGTGGCCATTCCACATGCAAAGTCTGATGTTGTAAAACAACCGATTGTAGCTGTTATGAAAAATAATCATGGTGTTAAATGGGAAAGTCTAGATGGTAGTCTACCTCAATTGATTTTCTTAATTGCCGTACCAAACAACAGTCAGGATACACATTTAAAAATACTTCAGCGCTTATCTAAAGCGTTAATGAATGATGAGACGCGCCAATCACTAATTAATGCAAACAGTACTACAGAAATTTATAACTTATTAATGAAAATATAGAGGAGTTTTAACTATGGCATTATTTTTACAACCCGTTTTTAAAGACAGAATTTGGGGCGGTCATGCATTAAAAGCATTTAACTATGATATCCCTAATGAAACAACTGGTGAATGCTGGGCAATTTCTGCACATCCAAATGGTCCTAATACAATTATCAATGGTCCATACAAGGATATGACCCTAGATCAACTTTGGTCACAACATCGTGAATTATTCGATAATGATTCACGAGATAGTTTCCCTCTGCTAACTAAAGTATTAGATGCCAATGATAAATTATCTGTTCAAGTTCATCCGGATGATGATTACGCTTTAAAACACGAAGGCGAACTAGGTAAAACAGAATGTTGGTATATTTTAGATGCAGCCCCAGGTGCTGAAATTATATATGGCGTACATGCACATAATAAACAAACGTTAACCGACATGATTGATAATCATGAATTTGACAGTCTTTTCAAACGTATACCTGTTAAGTCCGGTGACTTTTATTATGTTCCTGCTGGCACTGTCCATGCCATTGGTTCGGGTATTTTAATTTTAGAGACACAACAATCATCCGATACGACATACCGTATTTATGACTATGATAGACGAGATCAAAATGGTCAATTGCGTGATTTGCACTTAGAGCAAAGTAAAGATGTGATTGAATTAGGCAATCATGAACCAAATACTACTCCTATAACAACTCACATCGACACACACACTGTAACTCAATTTGTAGATAATCAATATTTTGCAGTATATAAATGGGATATTCATGGAGATTTAAAATTCAATAAACCACATGCTTATTGCTTAGTTACAATTATCGATGGTACTGGCACTTTAGCAGTAAACGATAAGCACTATGACATCCAAAAAGGTTCTAGCTTTATTTTAACTACGGAAGATGAGGATATTCACTTTGTCGGTAATATTAGTGCTATAGTAAGTCATCCTGGATAATAGCAATGATAACACCCGTCCCATAAAAGACAGAAATTACTATCTCTTCTGTCTAAAAACATAAAAATCCACACATTAAGGAGCTATAACCCTAATGTGTGGATTTAATTTTTATTCTGTAACGTTACTTTGGTCAACTTTTTCAGATACGCGCTTCATCAATGGATCTGTTACAGGTTTTAAAATTAAACCTACAACGAAGAATCCTATGCCAAATAACGTTAATATAATTAATTTTGTAATTAAGATTTCCGGAACAATACCGCCTACTGTTTCACGTAATGAATCAATTGCATACGTAAATGGTAAGTATGGCGAAATGTTTTGGAAAAATTGTGGTGTCGTTTGAATTGGGAATGTACCTCCACCACCTGCAATTTGTAATACAAGCAATACGATTGCAATGGCTTTACCTGGGTTACCAAGTAATGATACGCACGTATATACGATTGAGTTGAAAATAATCGAACAGAAAATCGTTATAAGTACGAATAATACAGGTGACTCAACTCCTGCTTTTAGGATTAACAAATCTCCAACCGATACAATGAGTGCTTGCAACATACCAAGCATTATAAAGAATCCTGCTTTACCTAAGAATACTTGTCGTGTCGTTAACACTGGCTCTAAGCTCTTATGTTTATTATCAACAGTTAATAGGCTTACCATTAAGAGTGCGCCTACCCATACCGATAATGCAGTATAGAATGGTGTCATCCCTGATCCATAATCCTTAACTGGGAAAACATCAACAGTCTTCTTATTAATAGGATTTGCAATAATACCCGCTTGCTTTTTCAAATCATTCTTAAGTGTGTCGATTAATTTATCGACTGCATCGTCTTTGTCTAACTTCTTGAAAATCTTATTCGCTTTTTTCAGATCTTTTTCAACATCTGGCAATTTATTTTGTGCAAAATCAGCTAAATCTGATAAAGCCTTTTTCGCTTGTGGCTGATTTTTATTTAGTAATCCTACCGCTTGATCATAACCATTTAATAACGTTGGTAAATTTTTATTCACACTTGCAGTCGCATTGGTTAAACGTTGCTCCAACTGTGGTAAATCGTTACGTACAAAGTTAGCTGCTTTCGCTACATCACTTTTCACTTTCGGGAAGTTTGCTTGAGCATTTTTAATAGCACTAATGTATTGTTGTTCAATACTTGGTAATACTGTTTGTAAACGATCGATACGTGTTTTACCATTTTTTAAAATAGATTGACCACTGTTGATGACTTGATCAATTGTATTTAGCTTAGACTGAACATTAGACAATGCCGTTTGCCCTTTGTTCAATTCATCCATAATACGTTGTGATATTGATACTAAAGAGCTGTTAAGATCTTTTTTAACATAATCTCTAAATGATGATAATGATGAATCTAGTTTTGACAGTTGATCTAGTAATTTAGTAGCTTCAGCAGTTCCTGAACTACCATTCTTTAATGCATTACTTAATTGATTAACTAACCTTAATGATTCATTAATTCGATTATTAGCTGTCTTTACCTTATCAATTTCTTTTGATAAATCAACATTTTCATTCTTCTCAATCTCTTTTAATGTATCGATAAATTGTTGATTATATTGAGTTGTGTATTCTAAACCGGACTTAACATTATCTAAAGACTCTCTAAAATCAGATGGCTTGTCCGATGCTAAAATGCCATACGAAATATTACGTAATGCCTGACTATCTTTTTGTGCGGCTTTCGCTTGGGTATCTAAATTATTTGATAATGATAATAAAGAGCCCGTTAATGCCGCTTCCATTGATTTAACATCTTTATCTGTAATATTTTGTGTGTTCTCGTTAGCTGTGCTGACTTGTGTTGTTGTTATATCTGCAAAACTTTGACCATCTTTTTTCCCGCTTGTACTTTGTGGTGTAGTCGATACAGGTGCATTATTACTATTTGGTGCGGTATTTTGCGTAACATTATTATTTGGTGTAGTATTGCCATTTGGTGCACTTGGTGGCGTTGATGTTACACCATTACCAGCTGCAGGTGCACTATTTGATGTTTCGTTGTTCGCCGCGCTATTTTGAGGAATCTGTTGCTGGTTTCTTCGATTCAAATCTTGCGCGCGTCGAATTGCTTCTTGATAATCACCGACTCTACTTCTAACTTGTGTGACGAAGCCTTTGGCATCATTTAACTGTCCATTAGCTTGATCAATACCTTGACTCGCAATGTTAAGTCCTTGATTAATTTTAGGGAACTGCGCTGGCACGTCATCAGCTGCAAAATTTAACGCTTTTTCAATTTTCGGCATATAATTATTTAAAGCTAATATCAACTTAGCCTTTTCATTAAGTTGCGGAATAGCACCATTGACTTCGTTTAATTTTTTCTGAGCATCTAAAATATCACCTTTATAATTTCCTAGTTTTCTAAAATCATTCGCATATTTATCTAAATCCGCTTGGTGGTTATTCAAATATACAATTTTATTCGCAAAGTCATTAATCTTAGGTAAAGCTTTATCTGCCGAATATACCGCATTTTTTATCTTATTAATTGTCGGCACATTTTCTTCAATAGTTAAACCTGCTTTGTTAGCTTCTTCTAATAATGCTCGAGTTACTGTTTTATTAAATTGTTCATTCGCTTTTTCAACGACAACTGACGAACCAGTATCTGTTAGCTTAGACGCAACAGCGTTAATCTTCTGATTCACCTTAAATTCTACATCTGCTTTTTGAGGCTGCTTACGTAGTGTCCCGGTAATTTCATGTGTAAACTTAGATGGGATGTAAATACCTGCAAAATATTTACCCATTTTTATCTCATGATCAGCTTTCTCTCTACTTACAAACTGCCAATCAAAACTTTTATTTTTCTTGAGTGTGTTAACCATCGTATTACCGACATTAACTTTTTTCCCTCTGATTGTGTCGCCTTTATCTTCATTAACGACTGCGACCTTGATGTGTCCCGTGTTGCCATATGGATCCCACATTGCCCATAAGTTAAACCAAGCGTAGAACGATGGCAAAATAGCTAAGCCTGCTAAGATAATCCACACAGCTGGCGTCTTAGCTACTTTCTTCAGATCCATTTTAAATAATTTAAATGCGTTCTTCATTGTCACACTCCTATGTAGGAATTATTCATATTTTTTATATATTTTTTGTAAATTAATTTATTTTTGCGTTGTGAATTAGTATAATCAATTTACTGGAAGATATTTAGTCGATTGATACCTATCAACTATTTTCAGCATACGATAAATTATAACAAATCATAGTTTATTATCACACTTAATTATTATATTTTTCAAGGGAGAATACGAAATATGCCTAAAAATAAAATTTTAATTTATTTGCTATCAACTACGCTCGTATTACCTACTTTAGTTTCACCTACCGCTTATGCTGACACACCTCAAAAAGATACTACAGCTAAGACAACATCTCATGATTCCAAAAAATCTACTGATGATGAAACTTCTAAGGATACTACAAGTAAAGATATTGATAAAGCAGACAACAATAATACTAGTAACCAAGACAATAACGACAAAAAAGTTAAAACTATAGACGACAGCACTTCAGACTCTAACAATATCATTGATTTTATTTATAAGAATTTACCACAAACCAATATAAACCAATTGCTAACCAAAAATAAATACGATGATAATTACTCATTAACAACTTTAATCCAAAACTTATTCAATTTAAATTCGGATATTTCTGATTACGAACAACCTCGTAATGGTGAAAAGTCAACAAATGATTCGAATAAAAACAGTGATAATAGCATCAAAAATGATACGGATACGCAATCATCTAAACAAGATAAAGCAGACAATCAAAAAGCACCTAAATCAAACAATACAAAACCAAGTACATCTAATAAGCAACCAAATTCGCCAAAGCCAACACAACCAAATCAATCAAATAGTCAACCAGCAAGTGACGATAAAGTAAATCAAAAATCTTCATCGAAAGATAATCAATCAATGTCAGATTCGGCTTTAGATTCTATTTTGGATCAATACAGTGAAGATGCAAAGAAAACACAAAAAGATTACGCATCTCAATCTAAAAAAGACAAAAATGAAAAATCTAATACAAAGAATCCACAGTTACCAACACAAGATGAATTGAAACATAAATCTAAACCTGCTCAATCATTCAATAACGATGTTAATCAAAAGGATACACGTGCAACATCACTATTCGAAACAGATCCTAGTATATCTAACAATGATGATAGTGGACAATTTAACGTTGTTGACTCAAAAGATACACGTCAATTTGTCAAATCAATTGCTAAAGATGCACACCGCATTGGTCAAGATAACGATATTTATGCGTCTGTCATGATTGCCCAAGCAATCTTAGAATCTGACTCAGGTCGTAGTGCTTTAGCTAAGTCACCAAACCATAATTTATTCGGTATCAAAGGTGCTTTTGAAGGGAATTCTGTTCCTTTTAACACATTAGAAGCTGATGGTAATCAATTGTATAGTATTAATGCTGGATTCCGAAAATATCCAAGCACGAAAGAATCACTAAAAGATTACTCTGACCTTATTAAAAATGGTATTGATGGCAATCGAACAATTTATAAACCAACATGGAAATCGGAAGCCGATTCTTATAAAGATGCAACATCACACTTATCTAAAACATATGCTACAGATCCAAACTATGCTAAGAAATTAAACAGTATTATTAAACACTATCAATTAACTCAGTTTGACGATGAACGTATGCCAGATTTAGATAAATATGAACGTTCTATCAAGGATTATGATGATTCATCAGATGAATTCAAACCTTTCCGCGAGGTATCTGATAATATGCCATATCCACATGGCCAATGTACTTGGTACGTATATAACCGTATGAAACAATTTGGTACATCTATCTCAGGTGATTTAGGTGATGCACATAATTGGAATAATCGAGCTCAATACCGTGATTATCAAGTAAGTCATACACCAAAACGTCATGCTGCTGTTGTATTTGAGGCTGGACAATTTGGTGCAGATCAACATTACGGTCATGTAGCATTTGTTGAAAAAGTTAACAGTGATGGTTCTATCGTTATTTCAGAATCCAATGTTAAAGGATTAGGTATCATTTCTCATAGAACTATCAATGCAGCTGCCGCTGAAGAATTATCATATATTACAGGTAAATAAATATTATTAAACCCGTAAAATTTATAAGTATAAACAAGGAGTTCGGACTTAAACATATTTCTGTTCATAAGTCCGATTTCTTATTCAATTAAACCCGAGGCATTCAGTTCGAACGCCTCGGGTCATTTTATATAAATATATTATTTTATGTTCTAATGTTCCTCAACATATCCGTTTCAATTGCCATCTCACACATTTTATAAATATGAGCAAATGTACTTATTCTCAAACATTACTGCCGAGCTTTAATTGACGTTATATTTACTATAAACTACTTTTCCATGACTCTACGGATTCAATGTCACATGAGCGTGATAAAATTTGTTCAATAATAAAGTCATGTTTATCATCTGATCTATCACCAACAGCATCTTCTAAAACAGTAATATAATAGTCTTTATCTACACTTTCTAATGCCGTGCTCAATACAGCTCCACTTGTAGAGACACCCGTTAATACTAAATGATTAATATCATTTGCACGTAAATAAACTTCCAAGTAACTACCTGTAAATGCGCTAAAGCGTCGCTTAGAAATAATCGGCTCATCTTCTAGTGGTGCTAAGTCTTCAAGTATTCGTGTAGATGCATCTGCTTCAGTAATCGCATATCCTTGAGCTTTAATTGTTGAAAACACTTTATTACTCGAGGAGACATCATTAAAATGCTTATCTAACACTAAACGTATGAAAATGACTGGTATTCGATGTTGTCTTGCTGCTTCAATTGCTCTCTGATTCGCTTTAATAATATTCTTTATTCTAGGTACACTACTCGCTATACCTTCTTGCATATCCAAAACTAATAGCGCCGTTTTTCGAGACATCTTCATTCTCCTTTACTTGTGTAGTTCTAAGTCGTTAAATTCATTATAACGTTAAAATGATGGACAATCTATTCATTGCATTTTGCATATACTTCACAATAATTTAAGGGGGAAATAAGACGTCTTATATACTTAAAAAATATATAGATGCACTTCCCCCAATATAATTATGCTTTATTTTTCAACTTATTGCGTCGTGATAACCAAATCATTAGTACACCCATTGCACCAACAATTACAGATATCGGCAACCAATGTTCTTTTATCGTTTCCCCCGCTTTAGGCAAAGATACATTACCATCAGCATTTAATAATCCACTTAACAATCCATTCCCTTTACCAAGTGTTAACGTCTTTTCTGGCTTTGGTGTGGGTATATCTGGAATACTGTCTAATAAATTTGATCCTTGATTCATTAAATTTGCTAACTTATTTAAATCTGTCGTTTTCCCATTTTTATTCAATCGATCTAGTAAACTTGGACGATTTACTATTGGTGATAAAACATAGTCTATATCTTTTTTCGTTTGATTGAGTCTCTTTTGTAAATTCAATAAATCATCCGCTTTACCATTCAATGCCGATTTAACTAAATTAAAAATTTTATTTTGATCTGTTTCTATTTTAGTAATTAAATCTGCCAGTAATTTTGCCTTTTGTCTTTCTATACGTGTTGCTAAAATCGTTTCAATTGCTTGTTTTTTATCTTTGGCATTATTCAAAATTGCTTTTAATATATCATCTGAAGACGTGTCGCCAGTTGATGCAAAATGTTTCTTCAATTGGTCAACGATTTGGCGATTTGATAATCCTTTATTCGTCCAATCTTTAGCCAATTTATCTGCTTCAGCTTTTCCTAATTTCGTTTGTAAAATTTGAGAAATCAATAGCGACTTATCTTGTGATTGATCAATCAATGACGTTAATAAATCATCACTCGTTGTCAGAGATAGTTGATCAATATGACGAGTAATTTGATCTGCAATTTGTTGATCTGTTTTACCATCAACACGTATATCTTTTAGAATTTTATCTGCCTCGTCTTTATTAAATATACTTTCTAAAATGCGTTGTGTAGCATGCTTTTTATCATCAGTACGTGCAAGTTCTTCCAAAATAATATTTCGTTGACTTTTTATACGCTCTTTCGTCTTATTTACTTCGCTCATTAAGTCTGATTTTTGATTTTTAGGAAGTTGCGTATTTGCAATACGTTGATCTAAAGATTGTAATGTATTCAGTTTATGATATGTGTAATGTTGCGTTGAGGCATTACTTTTAGCCAATTTTTCAATCATAGCATGATTAATTTTATCGCTTCCTTGTAATTTATCAGTGAGTCGATTACTATGGCTTTGATTCTCTTCATTTGAAAGAAATTTATTTAACACAACATGTCCAGAACCATCATTATTTGGCGTTTTAGCTACTTCATGATTATTATCTGTTGTAGACACTGCTGAATCTTCCGATTTGTGTATTTGCTGACTCAAATGGTCTAAGTCTTCTAACGCCTTATTTACCATTGCTTCATCATTTTTATCATCTTTTTCTCCATGTTTTGTTGTAGCCGTTTGTGACATATCATTTTTCATTGCATTAAGATCGTCCTCGTCACTTTGTTGACCCCTATCAACCTTTGAAGAAACCTCATTTAAATCTTTAAGCAATTGATCTAATTTACTGTCTATATCACTTTGACCGTTCATTTCAATTTGAGAACCTTTATTGTCTTTGCTATCCAACTCATTAGCTCGTTTTATGATTTCATCTATTTGCGATGCTGTTTTCGCTTCATTTAGTTGTGCTTTATAATGTGCTTTAGATGAAGCCGATAACTGTTTTAATTGCTCAATTTGACGATTTGCTTTGTCAACTTTGTCTAATAAATCTTGCTTAGATAATAGCTCTTTTGAAATTTCAGTATCCTTTTCAGATACAGCTTGGGCATCGTACGGCAAGATATTCGTTAAAATGATACTAGTCGCCATCATTGTCGAACACGATAACTTTACATATAATTGAAACGGTTTCCCTCGATATTTAGCCATCAACATACTCCTTTCTCACTTACTTCCTTAAAAGAATTACATACTATTATATACCTGTTTACAAGAAATTTACACTTATCTATCTAGTTATTGTTGTTAGTAATTATCTACTTATTACTTAGCTTATATTTAAGTAAACAAAACAAGCATGACGTAATATCATATTGTCCATGTCGCTAACATCATATTACGTCAAATCTTTTATATTAAATGATGTTTTATTTTAGACTGCTTTTTCTTTTTAGCTTTCGAACGCCTGTTTAAAAACTTGCTCGAATTGTTCACGCGAGATTTCGTGTGCATGTGCTTTTTGTGCTAATAAAGCATCTCGAAACTGTTGTTGATCTTTCAAACTTTCTAACATTTGTATTAATTGGTCTTTACTTTCCATTGTTATCTCATCATTATGCTCAAATAAGTGCTCTGATAGTGTTACTTTAGCATGGTGTGCTGTTTGACGATAACCTAAAATCAACAACTCATAGTCAAACGCTTGTTCCACCGCATTTAAAATTTCATTACCCTCATTAATATCAAGATAAATATCACATAACTGGTATAGTTCATTTACCCTGTCTATATTAATAGATGGGTATAAGTGCACATTAGCATATTGATCAAGTTGCATTAGCTTATCAGACATCTCTGTAATAGCAGCGATGTGAAACTTAAAATCTGGTAAAGTTTCAACCAATACCTTGATGTTACGAAGTTGATCCGAGTTAGTTAATATTACAATTTCTTTAGTATATCTATTACGACTACGATAATTATATAGATATCCGCCTTGTAAAATACGAGATTTAACCTTTGCGTCTGCTATATTGAGCATCGTTTCATATTCGTTTTTATCTGGAATAATAATATTACAATGTCGTTTCATATCACCTTTACACATCAATTGCATATTTCCCGGGACATTACCATCGCACTGTTCTTGCCATACCAAAACATCACTACCATTTGATGGCAAATTATATAACACTGAAAATGGTAGGGCTAGTGAGTTAATAACGAAATGATGTTCCGTAATTTCAAGTTGCTTGATAAAAAATAATACGAATGCGAGCTTTGAAGGGAAAAAGTAAGACTTTCCTTGCCAATCCAATATGACATCAGATGTTACAAAATTTTCATAAATCACTTCTTTACCTTCTGCTGTCATATATTTCTTCAAGATCGCTTTACGATTTAAATCGTAAACAGTTTGTGCAAATTTAATACCATTCTTAGAATAATAATCGACAAATCGGACACGTTGTTGGTCATCAAACCATTCGACACGACTAACAATTCTAGGGCGCTCTCCACTTTGATAAAATATTTTGCCTCGTAGACGTCCCATATCATTAATTGTAGCCGAATTGTTGTTACCTTTAATTTCCCAAAAAGCTGGTACAGTAACCTGATTAAAAAATCGTGGTTTCATATTTTCTGTATTATGATTATCTGCAAAAAATTGATACGGTGATATAACATCGTCCGGTAAAAAACCATTGTCATTGAGTACAATTGTTAAATCTTCCTCCAACTTACTGGCTTTAAAAGACTCATATAACTTTCGTGAATGACCGTTAAAGTAATCAAATAATTTAATCATGCAGCACCTCTTGAACTAATGTTTCCCATTTTAAAATAATATCTTGAGTCATAAATTGCTGTGCCACTTCATAAGAGATGTAATGTGGTGTCTGGGGTCCATTGTTAAAATACATTACAATGGCATGAGCTAGTTTTGCGACAACATCATCCACACTATCTTCATCGGTATCAAAAGGTACCAAGTAGCCATTTTCCCCATCTCGAATAAAGGTTGGGTTACCATAATTCACATTTAATCCAATCATACCTAGTCCTGAGCCTACCGCTTCCATTAGTGTTAATCCAAAACCTTCGCTAGTTGATGCAGAAAGAAATAACTCATAATCAGTATAAATTTCATCAAGTTTAACATGACCTAGTAAACGAATATAATCTTGCGCGCGGTGTGTATCAATAATTTTACGCAGTCGCGTCTTCTCACTACCTTCTCCATAAATATCAAATGTTAATTCTGGCACTTGTCGTTTAGCCACGATAACTGCTTTGACAAGCCAATCAATATGTTTCTCATTTGCTAAACGAGATGCACTAATCATCGCGTATGGCTTTCTTGATAATGTTGGATATGATAATGCATCAATGCTTCCCACCGGAATAGTATAAACACGTGGGCGATAACCTTGATATTGCTCAAATTGTCGACAAACCATATGATTTTGAATATCTGTCGCTGTAATAAAGAAATCAATGTATTTAGCTTTTGAAAATTGATATTCATAATAATTGTTCCATAGTATATGCTGCTCGCTCATCATATTATTACTATAATGATCAGCATGAATCACAACACCAACTTTACTATCACCTTTATGCTGCAAAACAGCCTGACCAATATCAGAAGCGCGGTCTAATATGACAATATCGTCTCGGGTTAAATTCAATCGTTGTAAAAAGTATGCAATAAATTCCGTTTTGTTATACAACACCGCATCTTCAAACACATATATAGAGCTGTCTCCATCAATATATTCGTTATAAGTGATGGAGCCATTTTCATTATAGAATTGTCGCATATATAATTTCGCTTTATTATCAGCTGGTGCATAATACTCAGAAAATATGCGTGTATAACTATAAAAATCTTTACGTACTAACATACTATTAATTACAAATTCTGCACGATCCACAATGTCTTTTTGTTCATTTTGCAGATAACATGTTACAAATGATGATTTCCCATTAAAATATAGGCGGACTATCTTACCATTTCTTTCTCTAAAACTAATATCATGACCAAGCTCACGTTCAATGTCATCTAACGTGTACGTTGTTGGTGCTATAGAAATATCACTAAAATACTGATACAACCAAATAACTTCTTGATCTTCAAACCCAATGTTTTGCGTTAATGTCTGTATGTTCTCTGACTGTATAAAATCTAAAAACACAAATTTAGTGTCTTGATTTGTGCGTCTCAATAATTTAGCACGGTAAGCTTGTGCATATTCAACACCGCTACTCGCCCAGCCTATACCAAAGTTTATATTATATATTGTCATGCGCTACCCCTTTTCGTTTATGGAAAATGTATAACTGGCATACCTTCTTTATCAAATGTAATCATGCTTTGACAAATATTTTTCACCATTCTTTTTTTGATATTTCGTGTCATAACTTCAAATGAATCTAATGCAACTCTATGGTATTCAAAAATAGCGTTACGTTGCCCATTTTGTCGTTGATTAACGTTTGCTTTTAATTGTTGTAAATAGTCGACTTGTTCTAACCAACATGAATCAATTGCTTTTAAAAAGACTTTTTGAACGAAAATATTATAATAATATGCACTTTGCATGTTTTTACGATTCAAAGCTATTTGCTTTTCAAATTGCTCTAATAAAAATGTTACTACAGCTTGCTTATCTTTAAAATTAACACAAGCCACATCTTTATTAAATTGGAAACTTAAATTTTGATAAATATACTCGACAACACGCGATTTTGTTAGCACCTTTTCCTCATTTACAAACATTTCAAACACATCTTTAGCTAACACTTTAAAATCTCGATTCTCAGCATCATCTATTTCTAAAACTCGATTGCGTTCCTCGTATACAAGATCTCGCTGTATACTAATGCTTTTTTCAAATTCATTAGCCATTTCACGAGCTTTAACCCCTTGTTCTTCCGAGATACGCTGCGCTTTAACTACAATTTGCTTAACTTTGCGATTAAACAAACTACTTTGCGATAATCGTTGTGCATCTAATGAATATAATTGATTATTTTCCGCTAAATTACTATCGCTCCATCGCTTAACTAAATAATCATCTAGTGAAATATATATACAAGATGATCCTGGATCCCCTTGTCTACCAGAACGACCACGTAATTGCCTGTCTACACGGCTATTTTCCATATGTTCATGAATAATAACAGCTAATCCACCTAATGCTTCGACACCTTCACCAAGTTTAATATCTGTGCCTCGACCTGCCATACTAGTCGCAACAGTCATGGAACCAATTTGCCCTGCTTCAGCTATCATCTGCGCTTCTTTTGCAACATTTTGCGCAATGAGTAAATTATTAGGAATATCCATTTGGAAAAATACTTTTGAAAAGTATTCAGCCGCTTCAGCAGTTCTCGTTATGAGTAAAACCGGTCGCCCCGTTTCATGAAGTTCAACTATATCATGAATCATTGCGATGTTTTTCTCATCAACTGAACGAAACACTTTATCTGGTTCATCGATACGTTGAATCGCTTTATCAGTTGGTACTTGTACGACTATTTTTGAATACAAATCAAAGAACTCTGATTCGCCTAATTTTCCTGTAGCTGTCATACCTGAAAATGATTCAAAAAGTTTAAATAAATTCTGAAAGGTAATTGTTGCCATAACACTTTTATCTGTTGAAACCTCCATACCTTCTTTCGCTTCAATAGCTTGGTGGAGTCCAGCTTGCAACTTAGTTCCCGGTAACATACGACCTGTAATACGGTCAATTAAAACAATATCACCATTATATACGAAATAATCGACATTAGATTCAAACAAATATTGCGCGCGCAGTGCTAGATTAATATTACGCACTAAGACCATCGCTTGTTCGCTATATAAATCTTCAACATTAAAGTATGATTGTGCCGCTTCAATACCTTGATTTAACAGCCATATTTCTTTTTTGGTCTTCTTCATTTTAAAATGCACGTCTTCAATCAATGTATCTACAAACTCTTTCACAATATGAAATAGATTTGATTGTAATCTTGGTGCGCCCGAAATAACTAATGGTGTTTGCGCAGCATCTAAAATGATTGAATCCACTTCATCAATAATACCGTAATTTAATTGTGGTAAAAATTTCCCTTCCGCACTATCTGCCAAATTATCAATTAAATAATCAAAACCGAGACGTCCATTAGTTGTATATATAATATCATGTTCATATATATTACGTTTTTCCCCTTTTTGATACTCATAATCCACAATATCAACAAAACCTAATGAAGCAGTTAAACCTAACCATTCATATAATGGTTGCATCTCTTCAAAATCACGCTTCGCTAAATAATCATTCGTTGTAATTAAATATGTTCCTTTTCCCGAAAGTGCATTTAAATATAAAGGCATCGTTGCTGTTAATGTTTTACCTTCGCCTGTTTGCATCTCCGCAATGTTACCTTCATGCAATACAATCGCTCCGATTAACTGAACTTCTTTAGGATACATACCTAATACTCTCCAGCTCGCTTCACGTGCCACTGCATAAGCTTCAGGTAACAATGTGTCTAGTGTATCAACTCCTGATGCTATACGTTCTTTAAATTCTAGTGTCTTTTGTTTTAACACATCATCAGAATATGATTTAACTTCATCGCTCCATGTATTGATGCGTTTCACTATTTTTCTAATCGACTTTAGTCTTAATTCGTTTATCGTAACATCTAGTTTATGTTTCATTTACTTCCCCACCATTCAGTTTCGATACATCTAAGTAATCTAAAAATCGTACTGGATTCATTAAACGTGACATATAATTTAGATGGTTGTCTTGCTCTTCTTTAAAATAAACCTCGACATTTGTATCTTTTAGTTCATGATTTCCTGGGACATGTTCTGTAAACCATTCTTTTAAATCATCATCTTCATGGCTTGTACGATACACTTTGCAATCCAAATGCTGAGCGACATAAGTTGCAAAAACATTTGACTTTGACCCATAACTAATCAAATTAATTGCCTTTAGGGTATCTTGACTTTGCAAATCATTCTTTAGTTGCTTAATATTTCCCTCGATATTGTCGTCCATCCAACGTTCAACGAGCCAAACATGACCAAACGATTTCAAAAAATCATTCGAAATAGTTGGATAGGCGTCAGATGGTTCTGCAATAATGACATTGATCCTATCATTTCCATATTGGTCATCGCCTATCTTCGTCACCCGCATGCTTTTATATTCTAAATTATCTTGATGCGTCATCTCTGTAATTGTTAAACATCTAAATATAAGACTCGTCGATGCTGCATTCATCATTTTTATTTTATAAGCATAGGCTTCATCAGGATATTGAATCGTAATACTATTTGACTTTACAATCTCAGTACTTAGTTTTGTGCCATTTTTATTATAAAAAATGATGATAAAATACACTGAACCAGCAGGCGTTGCATCAAAATCAAAATGCAATTTATAATGCTGTCCTCTACGCAAAATTGGTAAACTTGGTGCACTTTTATATTTTGAAAATTGTTTTAACATCAACCACTCATGAATCGGTAATCCAGAGGGCATCAAAGGATTTATAAAAGTTACTTCACCATTTGAAAATGATACTTTTGAGCCATACATAAATGTAGTTTGTGAAATATAATTCCAAGTAACTTTAAATGTTTTGTTTTTCAGCATGTTGAACTCTCCCAAACTTGTCTTCCAAAATAATGTTGTAAAAATTAACAAACCAACTTGCAATGGTAGGTGAATCATCATTATGTCGCCCAGGAATACTGCGATTCATCACTCTTGCTTGGTGTGCTGTCAATACAGGTAGTAGCTCTTGAAATGCATGTGGATCATAATCATCATGTTGCATATATGCTATGGCAAAAACAGTTTGTGACAATGATTTCTTTTGAAATGTTTGCCAAAATTTTTGATTTAATGCCTGTATCGACGCTTGAGATGTATCACCTTCATTAGACACCAGGACGTCTAATGCTGTACCGAACTCTTCTGGTCTAAGTAATCGCATATGTTCAGCAATCGTTCCAATATTAACAAGTGGTTTACCAACAATAATTGCCTGAGGATTTAACTGAGCACCATAATACAAGGCACCAAATGACCCCATAGATAAACCAGATAATATTAATTCATGTGATTTAAAATTCAGCTTTTCTAATGTCTCTTCAATAACATTGATAATACCTTGTTCATATTCAGATGAACCGATATAAAAGCTACCACCTTCAACACGAGGATCGCCGATTAGTAAAAAGGGTGCATTCATACGTTTCATCATATAATATCCTTCGAAACCTTCCGCTGTTCGATAACCACTAAAATATACGTTTAGTGGTGGTTTCATATCACCAGGGTGGAAATAATAAATAAATTCCTGTCGTTGACTATCTACAAAACGACTACCACCGAGTAAAAATTGACCCATGTCTAATCTAGACCATCGTTTGTGTATAGGTCCTAAATGTACCGTCCCGTTCCCTCGCGCCTTAACAGTTACACTTATATAAGCATCAAATGGTTTCGTAGGTATCTCTAAAGGACTGTCTAACATATCATCAGTCAATATGATTTGTTCAATTAATGCACCATCAGCGCCAGTTTGAATCAATCTAAATGTATATTGCAACTCGACCGCACCATCAATATCAAATTCTGGCCATATTTGAATGACTTTATCTTTATCGTAAACGAGATTATTTTGCCAAGATGCGATAGGTTTAAATTCTTTTCCAAATTCTCCACTCAACGTGAGCTCTGAATTACCTTGGTAAACGACATCTCCTTTAAAATTCGGATGAACAAGTGCTAACTTAGGAGAAACCTTATCTCCATACTGTCCTGAGAAGCTAACTGCCTCTAATTTATTATTACGTTCTTCAATGTTCCGGTAATGTAATGGTTGAACAACGTATTTTTGGACATTTTCGTCTTGTTCATATTCAACAGACCAAAATGATTCATCAACATACGTATTGTATGGTTCGCTTATCATTTGTAATAAATTCGTTAATGTCTCCGAGTATGGTGCTTGAATATAGATAAAATCAAAGCGTCCTTCTGCTTCAACAATCGCTTCAATAGCCTCTACATAACCACTATCAAATTCAAACAATCCAATATCGAAGTAATCCCAACTCACACCTTTTTTGTGTTGGAAAATAGGTTCTAAATCGTCTCCTCCAATTTGCAAAACTCTAAATTTACGTGGCATCATTTTCACCTTCTATTAACTCATCGAGCTGATTAATAATATTCTTAGAAGCATATGCATCTATTAATTTTAAAGAATAGGCGTACGCATAATTCCAATTTTTCAAATAAAATAAATAATAATTTAACGCATCATCTAATTCATCAACTGTATTTATAATACGGCCATTGTCATAATCAGAGACGTAATCTGTTTGTTGACCATTAATTTGTGGAATCCCAGCGCTAATTGCACTAATTTGTAAATACAAATCAGGTTCTTTTGACATATCTATCACAAGTCGCAACGTCCGCAATGCTTCTACAACATCATGTTCAGCATGTATCGTCTTAACAGCAATGATGTCATCTTGATCTTCAGGTGTCATTAATGCTGAAACATTAACATCGGCATTCTGTTTAGCTTGGTATTCCTCATTTACCGACGTAATACATTCACGAAGCCACATCGGTATATCATTTTGATGGCGCGTTAATAAAATTAAACGGTAATTATCTTCTTGTGCGATATAATCCACAAGTCGTTGCATCATTTGTTGCAAATCAACGTCACTCATACCGTCTATCCATACACCTATAAATGTTTCCATCAATTGACTACTTATATTAGGTGATTGTCTCGTTTCAAATGGCGTGATTCGAATCATTGTATTCTCTCGCTGATACTTCTCTTGATGACTAATTAAATCACGTTCTAGTTGCACACTATCAACAATTAAATGGGCATTCTTTACGATAGATTGATATTCCTCATCCGACACAGTTTCATTTCTATTTTTAAAAAATGAATAACTTAATGATTTCGCCGGAATATGATTGGCTATTTGTCGATTGTGCCTAGCATCTGAAGCCACAATCACATGATCATCTTCATGTATTTGATGTGCAATCATTGCTTGAAATTTTTCTTCAATTAGTTGAGCCATATTGTTATATTCTGTTTGTTGATAGTGATGTTGATATCTTTTTGAAACAGTGACTCTGCCATTTTTCAAATCTTCATGAAGTACACAATCTCCATTAATCGTTAAATATTCTTGGTAAGAAGCCTCTCCCTGATCATCAAAATAACGTATAGCTGATAAATAACCTCTGTCATCAAAAATATAACGCCGTTGTAACTGATCTCTTTCAAATTCTTCAAACCAAATTGAATACCCTTCTTGACTAAAATAAATATTTGTATAGGTCTGTTCACTCGTCACACATTTTAATAAATACGGCGTGTACACAAACTCAACATCATCCGGCCATTTTAAGTGATGATAATTAATCGCTTGTGGCGCATGGTGACTGAATCCTTGAATTTCATCAAACACAGACCAATACTTTGTCTCATATAAGTCATATCGATGTAAAAATGTTCTTAAATTTGGTGCATGATTGAGAACAATCAGACGATAATCTAAGTCATTTTCAAGGTGCATCCCCATCAAACTAATCATATCG
Source organism: Staphylococcus sp. FSL W8-0305 (assembly GCF_037966415.1). NCBI lineage: Bacteria > Bacillati > Bacillota > Bacilli > Caryophanales > Staphylococcaceae > Staphylococcus > Staphylococcus sp. FSL W8-0305. Next base: position 2,093,225 of record NZ_CP150198.1, on the reverse strand, counting down.
TCAAATTCCGTCTTATTTTGTAGTTGATAATACGGCACAGTCGTGTCTTGCCACCATCGTTGGTCATCGTACCAAGCTGGAATAAAGTATTTCATAATTACCTCCTTACCAATACTGGTTTAAAAATGGCTTATATTTATCAAAATATAAATATGTACGAATTGTTTCTGCAATATTAATACTGATGTAAACTAATACAATCAGTTGTACTGAGAAATAAATTTCAGTAGATAAATGCGGTACAAACAATGTGAAATAAAGTGGTATACCAATAATGACTGTAACTAATGCCGATCCAAACCAACATACGCGTCGTGCTTGATAATTTAAATAACGTTCTGTATCCTTACCAGGTTTAACTCCTGAAAAATAATTGCCACTCTTTAAGAAATCTTTGGATTTTTGTTTAGTATTGATTAAAAATCTCGATAAAAAATAACCCAATAACATTTGAATCACTAAATACACCGAAATACCAATTGGACTATCAAATGTCATCATTGGCATATCATCTGAAACGTCTTTATTAAACATAGATAAAATAAAATGAATACCACTTTTCAAGAAAACAAATGCTGAAATACTCATCATTAAAGTAATACTGCCTGCAGGGTTAACTTTCCAAGATAAATAAGATCTCATATTTGTTGCGGAAACGTTCATTAAATCGATATATGGTATTCTCACTTCTACTAATTCAATGAATAATAAGATAAACAATGTGATTATCACAAGAGTGATTAACAACGCAATCACAATATGACTTGCATCTATATATTCCATTTTTTGATGCATCATTGATTTAATAATGCTAACCATTACAATCGGCATTGGTCCTGCGATGCCGTAACGACTATTTTTGTCAGCTAACCAAACTAATAACATCGTTCCAGTAACCAAAATCAAGATTGTTAAGTAAATATTGTCTTGATGAACACGTTCTTTCGAAACATATTCATGAATCACAAAATAACTTTGAATAACACTTAAAATTAATGTTAAGATGCGCTCTTTATAATGCTTCTCAAGACTTGTTTGTTTCATGTATTTATCCATATTCCGATAAGAAATCAGCATCAAGATAATCATTGATGTTAACCACGGACCTAATCCTAAAGTGAAAATGTTTAAAGTATTAACGTCTCCACCCATATTAGAAATAGCTATTTTAAAAAATGACTCATGTTTTACTTGCATATCGTTATAGGAAACGATGGAAATGTTTGTACCTAATATATAAATAAACAAGATAAAACATGTGTAAAGTATACGTTTATATATAATTTTATATTCGTATTGTTGTAAAAGTTTTAACATGTTGCACCTCTTTTATATCAAAAACATTAAAAAGACTAAGGTTATTTCACTAATTATTAAAATCTGATATAGATTTTTTAGTGAACAACGCCCCAGTCTTTTTAATTTTAGCCAACTATAAATTCAATTTATGCTTGAGAATCATCTTGATCATTTTCATCTTTCTTTTTCTTTCTCTTCATTAAACCTAAACCAACTAATAATGTCATAACGCCACCTAGTAATCCATTTTGTTTTATTGAGTCACCTGTATCTGGCAATCTTTTTTCACTTTGTGCTGGCGTGCCATTATGTTTAGTCACTTCAGATGTTGCACTTAATGTAGACTGAGATTCACTCGTGCTCGTTGTTGCTTCACTTGATGAGCGAGATGTGCTCGTGCTGTGTGTATGATGCATACTCATTGAGTCTGACGGATGCATTGAGTTAGATTCAGATGTACTTGTTGAGCCGGACATACTTGTTGATGTTGAGTTGCTCATTGAAGTCGAGTTAGACATACTTGTTGATGTTGAGTCAGATACGCTCGTTGAATCTGAACCAGACATACTTAGCGATTCAGATGTGCTTGTTGATGTTGAACCACTTGTTGAGCCAGATGTACTTGTCGATGTCGAGTCTGAATCTGATGTACTTAATGATTCTGAGTCACTGATAGAAGTTGAATCACTTGTAGATTCTGATTCTACAGCACTTTGTGAACCACTGATACTTATTGAAGTGGAATCACTGATACTGTCTGATGTTGATAATGATGTCGACACCGACGTGCTTTGTGATGTCAATTTACTTGCACTCATTGACATTGATGTTGATATCGATGTACTTAAGGAACCAGATGCACTTGTACTTGTTGACTGGCTTTGTGCCATAGAATCACTTAGCGACTCTGATGTACTCGTTGAGCTCGAGTCACTTACACTTGTTGAACCTGATATTGAGTCACTTAAACTTGTCGATGTTGAAACTGATACGCTTCCGCTCATTGAGTCAGATGTTGAAAGTGAAGTACTCGTTGAATTTGATCTACTGATGCTAGACGAATCACTTGTAGACACTGAGTCACTTTCAGATGCACTGATGCTCATAGAGTCAAATTGACTATTACTTGTTGAGCTTGACTGAGAATCACTCACGCTTGTTGACGTTGATTCTGATCCACTCATACTTTGCGAGCTACTTAATGATTTTGAATCACTTAATGAATCCGAAGTGCTAAGACTTGTGGAACCACTTAAAGATATTGATCCACTTAATGAGTCGGAGTCACTTGTACTAGTAGAATCACTCATTGATATTGAATCACTTAGCGAGCTAGACTCGCTTACGCTTTCTGAACCATTTAATGATGATGATGTACTCAATGAACCAGATGTACTTGTTGAAGTCGAACCACTTGTCGATTTTGAATCACTTAATGAATCAGATTCACTCACGCTTTCCGAACTTCTTTGTGACGTCGATACACTTAATGATGACGAATCGCTTGTGCTTACTGAATCACTCATCGATTGTGAGCCACTCAATGAACTAGACTCGCTTACACTTTCTGATTTTCTTAATGACGTTGAGACGCTCAATGAGCCAGAATCACTTACGCTTGTTGAACCACTCATCGATTTTGAGTCACTTTCAGAATTAGATTCACTTACACTTTCTGAATCATTTACAGATTCTGACATACTTTGTGAATCAGATATGCTTGCGCTCATTACTTCACTAGCCGATGTTGATGTGCTTGTCGAATCACTTAACGATATAGACGCACTCATCGAACCAGATGTACTCGTACTTGTTGAGTCTGATGTTGAATCACTCACACTATCAGATAATGACGTTGAATCACTCACACTTGTTGATGTACTTGTTGAAAGCGACATACTTTGTGAATCCAACGTACTTGTACGCATCGAAGTACTAGTTGAAGCTGATGTACTACGAGAGTCACTTGTTGATGTTGATGTACTTGCCGATCCAGATGCACTTGTACTTCTTGATGTGCTTTGTGAATCGCTTAATGATGTTGATGTTGAATCGGATTCACTTGTACTTTCTGATGTTGAGCCAGATTCTGATGTACTTTCCGATACTGACTCACTTGTAATAGTCGACATTCGGTTTGATGTTGATGTGCTTTGTGAATTACTTAATGATGCTGATGTGCTTTGTGAATCGGATTCACTGCTTTGCATTGACGCTGACGTTGAATCACTTAATGATGTTGACGACGAATCGGATTCACTTGCGCTTGCTGATGTACTAATTGCCTTCGATGTGCTTTCTGATGTTGAGTTGCTTGTACTTGTTGAGTCACTGAGCGATGTTGATGTACTTTCTGATGTTGAGTCACTTGCACTTGTTGATATACTTTGTGAATCAGATTCACTCTCTGAACCACTTAATGATGCTGATGTGCTTGTTGAACCTGATTGGCTCGTACTTCTAGACATACTTGTTGAATCGCTTAGTGACGTTGATGTCGATGTGGATTCACTTTGGCTTGTTGACTGACTTGTATATGATGATGTGCTTTGTGAATCGGATTCGCTCGTGCTTGTACTTGTTGAGGTTTAGGCACTTTGGCTTGCTGAGTTTGAGTCTACACCGCTTTGATTCATTGAGGCACTCAGTGACAATGATGTACTAGTTGAGTCAGACAAACTTTCTGATGTTGACACACTTGTACTTCCTGATATTGATTGGGACATGCTCAGGCTCATTGATGTTGAATCGGATTTACTTTCACTTGATGATGTTGAGCCGGATTCACTCTCACTCGTTGAACCGCTTAATGATGTCGATGTACTTAATGACTCTGATTTTCTTGTACTGATTGAATCACTTGTCGACATTGATGCACTTAGTGAATTAGACTTGCTACCACTTGCTGAATCACTTAATGATGTTGACAAACTTGTAGAGTCAGACAAACTTGTACTCGTTGATGTGCTCAATGATGTTGAAACGCTATCGCTCTTATACGCTGATGTTGATGCGCTACCACTTATTGACGTTGAAATAGATGTACTGCTACTTGTTGAATTGCTTAATGATGTTGATGTGCTACCAGATTCAGAATTACTATCTGATAAAGACGTACTATCGCTTGTGGAGCCACTTAATGACTCTGATGTTGATTCGGATGTGCTTTCACTCAATGATTCACTTAAAAAAGCAGATGCACTTTTCGACTCTGAATCACTTGTACTATTTGATTCACTTAATGATATAGACGTACTCTCTGAACCAGATATCGCTTCACTGATAGAATCGCTCGTCGACGTTGAGTCGCTCGTTGAATCAGACTCTGATGTACTTAAGCTTGTGGAATCGCTCATAGATGTTGATGTACGTTCTGAATTACTTGTACTTAACGATGTCGAAGTACTCACCGAACCAGATGTACTTGTTGAGACACTTTGTGATATTGATTCACTCGATGCAGTTGATGCTGATTTGCTATCACTTGTTGAATCACTAAACGACGTTGATATGCTTGTTGAATCGAATTGACTTGCACTCATTGAACCAGACGTACTTTGTGATTCCGACGTACGTACTGAACTACTTGTTGATGTTGATGTGCTTGTTGAACCTGATTGACTTGTACTCAATGATAATGACTTACTGTCAGAATCCGATGTACTTATCGAATCACTTAATGATTCTGATGTACTACCTGACTGAGACGTGCTCATCGAACTACTTACGGACATTGATTTACTGTCTGATGCAGCTAATGATCCACTTGTACTCATAGAATCGCTTATCATTTCAGACGTGCTCATTGAGTCTGATGAGCTTGTTGAGACACTTTGTGATGTTGCTATGCTTAGTGATCCAGATACTGAATCACTTGTGCTCGTTGAATCGCTCAATGATTCTGATGTACTCATCGATTTTGAATCACTTGTACTTAATGATATTGATGTACTTTGTGAATCTGATTTGCTTGTTGACGCACTTTGAGAGTTGGCTATACTATTTGAAATACTGATAGAGTCCGAGGTGCTAGCTGACTCGCTCAATGATTCTGATGTACTAATTGAATTTGATGTACTATCACTTACCGATTGTGATGTACTAGCCGAATCAGATGTACTTGTTGATAAGCTTTGTGACTTAGACAAGCTTCCTGATGTACTCATGCTTACTGAATCACTTAACGATGTTGATGTGCGCAATGAATCAGATGTGCTTGTTGATAGACTTTCGGATTTTTCAGTACTGCTAGAGTTCGAAATAGAATCGCTTAATGATGTTGATTTACTAACTGAACCTGACATGCTTGATGATACACTTTGTGAATTCACTAAACTTGTGCTTGTTGAGCTTGATACACTATTACTTTCAGATGTGCTTAATGACTTAGATGCACTCACAGAATCAGATAGGCTTACACTTGTCGATTTCGAGGTACTAGCTGAAGTAGATACCACAATCGATCCTGATGTGCTCGTTGATGCACTTTGTGAGTCAGCTTTACTTGTTGACACACTTTGGGATTGTTGTGTACTTCCTGATGTTGATACGGAATCACTCATGCTATTTCTTGTTACTTCATATTTAAAAGTTGTCGTCGTTTTGTTACCGCTCGCATCTGTAGAAACGATTGTTATAGTACTTGTACCAATGTTTGTTGGTGTACCACTAATAGTATTATTTGTGCTATCGAATGTTAATCCAGACGGCAATCCTGTGACTGTATTTGTTACTGCATTCCCACTATTATCTTGCGTAGCAATTTTAATCGGGGATATTGGTGAATACACTTCTGATGATTGATCTCCTATTGGTGTCACTGTTGGTGCTGTCGTATCCACAACATTTATTGTAAAAGTTGTCGTCGATTTGTTATTTGCTTGGTCAGTAGATACTACTGTCACTGTTGATTGACCAATTTTTGTTGGTGTTCCAATGATTGAATTCGTTGCACTATCATAACTTAATCCGCTTGGTAATCCTGTAACTGTATTTGTCACAGTCCCAGTACCATTATCCGTTGTAGTCAACACAATAGGATTCATTGTTTTACCCACTTCAATGGTTTGATTGCCTACAGTTACAGTTGGTGCTTTTACATCAGTAAAATAATATGTCACTGATTGTCCAGCATTCGTCATTTTTACAGTTTTATTTGTATCATTATAAGTTGACGCATATGAACTATCGACAGATGTGTAGTTATATCCTTTAGCAGTCAATGCAGATTGCTGATTATCGATTGTCACGACTTGATCAACATTTCCTGAATATGTTTTTGGGGGAATAATATCTTTACCTGTTGTTACATCAACGTATCTCACTTGTGTAACAGCAGATTCTGTATATTCGAATGTTCCAAATTGTACTTGTTGTAAATTTGTCGCGCCACCTGTTGAGGCTGTCATTGATAACGAAAAGTTGGTCGTACCACTTTTTGCAATCCAATCTGAAATATTACGTGTCCATGTTTGACCTGCATACGTTACAGTCATAACTTTTGTATCACCATTATAATTAATATCAAAATCTTGGAACGTGTTATTCGTAGGTTGAACTTTTAACTTTGCAGCATTATCAGCTGCTGAACTTGATGTGTACGTTGTCGCAACGCCATAACTATCTGTTGTAACAAAGGCACCAAACGCACCACCACCAGCTACATTAGATGGGTCTGCATTCGCTTTTGCTGCTGCATTCGGTTTAGATGTATTGTGGTACGTATCCAATTTGAAGCCAAACGCATTACTCAAACCACCGATACCTACTGCCGCACCATTTAATCCTGTTTCTCCCAATACACCAGGTGAAAAGGCAAAGCCGATACCATCTCCACCATTTCCATTACCTTCGTATTTATTACCTAAATTTACTTTTCCAGAAAAATGAAAACTTTTATTAGAGTCAATACGTGTTCCTAATGTAATAGCACCTTTTTGGCTGTATGCATCCTGCGTTAACGTCACAATACCGGTACTTTGATCATAAGTAGCATTACCTGACGTTGTCATATATTGTTTGAGGTTATCTTTATTAACCGTAATCGTATTAGCGGTTACTGCACTTGTCGTTGCAGCTGATGCAAAAGTTGACATAGCTAATCGACTGAAAGTTCGAAGTTTGATAGGTGCTGTGCTGGTTGACGTTGTACTAGTTTTGTTTAAATTGGCTGAAGCTGGCGTTGTGCTTTGTGAAGTAGTATTTGATGCAGTACTTTGATTTGTTGATGTATTAGTTTGTTGGTCTGTACTTGAAATTGATGTTACAGATTTAGTATCAGAACTTGATGTAGTATTCTTTGGGGATGTTGATTCAGATGTAGATGTCAATTTTTCTTGTTGATTGCTTGTACTATTAGTTGTCGAAGTGACATTTTCAGACTTTTCACTTGAGACTGTGTCACTATTTGATGTTTGTTCCGAACTGCTATTTTTCGTTACGCTAGTAGAATCGGTTGTTGATGTTGATGCTTCGATTGTCGTTGAGTTTTGATTGCCTACGGTTTCACTTTGCGTGTTTAATTCAGATGTTAAAGGTGCATCAGAAGCCGCAAAAGCTTGCTGGTCATGCAACATGTTTACTGTGAATGCACCACCAATAACCGCTGTAGTTTTCAGTCCGTATCCCGTTATTTTTTTACTAATGCTTTGATTATCTTGACTCACTAAACTATGACTAATAAATGGTAGTCCCATAATTTTGAACATTTCAATTTCTTTAATTCCGGATTTTACCCAATTTTTTCCAGATTTATAAAGTCTTACTCTTGTCTTTTCATTTGCTAAGCTGTCATGAAATTCTTTCTGTCTTTTACTCATGTAATAACTCCTTGTATTATCTTTACATTCATTAGATTATAATATATGCCACTATTCAATTTAATACAACTCTTTTTTTAAATAAAAAATACTTAATTTGTCAAAATCCATTTTTTCTCAAAAGTATATTCTTTGATGAAATCGCTTTCTTTATTGTGTGGGATTTAGTATAATATTTTAACTATATTCTGAATAACATGCCTTATTATGTTTATATAATTTTGAAATCAATGTTTATCAATTTAGATAACTTTTACTTATTTAGTAAAAATGTCTTTTTATTAAAATGTATTTATCATCCACCTTTTATTCATTAATAGTCAATTTACAACTAAAAGATAAATATTATATTTATATTACATCTTTAATATTAAAGTAATATCAATATATTTTCAATAAACCTAGTGTTATATATCTGAATTTCTAAAAAATTCTTCTTTGAAATTATAAATATAGCGACATATCGCTTCCCGGTTTTGAAATATAAAAATACATCGAAACTAATTTCAATGTGTAGTTTCGATGTATTGAAAATGATTGAATTCACTATTCCTTGTTATCTGATTGATTATCAAAATTTCTTCCTTCTAAACCTGCAAGCTCTTCTTTAGAAGCTGATGGTGCTTTCATTTCAAATATTTCATTCACAACCGTGTAATCATAATATCCTAACCTAGCAATAGGTTTAATCGACTTAATGTCTAATTTACCATTATCAAGAATGAACTTATCGTCAATATGAACCTGAGCAACTCTTCCTATAACAATATCAACGGTTGATACAGTGTCTCCTGTCGGAATACGAATCGTTTGAACGTACTCACATTCAAAATGTACTGGCGATTCTTTGACTCGATAACCTGGTGCTTCTATACATGCTTCTTTCGTCACACCTGCATATTCAAATTCATCCTCTTCAGGTGGTAGTGCCTTCGACGATAAATTAACAGCTTCTCTTAAATCATACGTGGCCATGTTCCATACAAACCACCCTGTCTCTTCTGCATTTTTTACTGTATCTTTACGCTCATGATCACCAAGAACAGATTGATTTGCTGCGAACATAACCATAGGCGGATCCCATGTTAAGTTTTGATACTGACTATAAGGTGCTAAATTATCTTTCCCATCTTTCGATACAGTAGAGATCCACCCTATTGGACGTGGTACTGTACTACTTTTAAATGGATCGTGTGGTAAGCCATGACTCCTTACACCTTGCTTCGGCGAATAATTCATTCTATCCTCACCCCTTATTAGTAATTACATTTAAGGTTACGCTCTCATGACATAAGCGTCTAATATAAATAATCAATTTATTTATAAGAAGAAACTATATATGACGTGGTTGCTTATAATTTGTGTTCTTGATTCGAAAATTTTAGATAAGGATTTATGCAATTAATATTTAATGATGTTTTTTGTTAATTTAATTAATATTAGTTAATATAATCAAGATTAGCTTATAATAATATTGAATAACATTATTTTAGTTTTTGTATAATTTGCCTATCAACTGAAAAACAGCTAATACAAAGGAGCTAATGAAGATATGAGAAAAATTATGCGAATCTTATTATGCACATCAATCATAATAAGCGGTTGCTCTTTCATATCAAAGAACCAAACAAAAGATATTCCAAAGACGGTTAGCGTCAAAAATTATGATGGTAAATATATTGGTGAACATAAAAAAAGAAATGAAGTATTTCTGAAAAAACATAAAGGTGAAGCGATAAAAAAATATAAAGACTATGTGAAAGATACATTTGGTTATGATTGTAAAATTAATTTAGTTGAGGCCTATACTAATAAATCTGGATTTAGCGAAAAAGTAAGGTAGATGGTTTAGTAGTCGTCGGTACTGTCAATTATGACGTTCCCTTTCAATTTAGACTGATATTTGTTGAGTCTGGAAATGGCATAGCTATCACAACATTTACACCTGGTCATATAAATGAAACATCAGCGGCAGTTGCAGCCATGATGTATAAGCGTTATGAACCTGAAATTGAACAAGCTCGATTAAAATTCAAATCAGAAGTTGAGAAAAACGGTTATTATGCCATGAATGAAAAACTTCAAAAGAAACAAGAATTCAATGGTGTTACTAAACAATTTTTGAATTTCAACACAGACAGTATCGATGATTTGGATAAGTTCAAAAAAGAATTCAAACCTGTTATGCACTTAAAAGGAGATGCATTAAATCAACAATTACAATCTTTGATTAATAAATATCCTCAAATACAAAAAAATATGAAGTCCGAGTTTATTGCCTATTACGATAAAGGTGAGAACAGAGAGACTGTTGCTAACTATGTTTGGAACCTACAAAAATCTATAAATGACGTTATGCAATCATATCCTAGCACAAAATTTGTACAGTTTTATAAAGATGATGTTTCCCCGTCAATGGTAGATGGAAATGGCCGTTTAAAATCGGATACTAATGTAATTTCCATCGAGGGAGGAAAGTATAATGAGAACAAATAATCATATAACCCATTTAGATGCTATTGAGTTAAGTAGCGGTTGGAATTACAATTCGAAATTGGTAGCTGGCAAAAATGCACTACTATCAGATAGCCTTTTAAGAGATATTAAAGTATTAAGTTCTAATGCTAAAGGTGACGCCGACATGTTAGAAACGGAACTTCATGCTGTTATAAACGCAATGTCTCAAAACGAAGGTAAATCTGTTGATGCACTTAAAAATAGTACCGCTTCTCTAAAAAACAATCTAACCAAATTAAAATAGCAACTCGATAAAACTACACATTAATTTCATACATTTTGAGTGAACAGAATTATATTTCCATAGCAAACATTCCTGAACTACACATGTTACATAAGAGATTCATTTTTGAAGAAACGGGTAAAATGATAAAACAACCGTTTTTCAAAAAATCAAATATTGGGAGGAATAAAAATATGATTTTACGTTACGTGACCAATTTAAAACTTGCGAAAGAGCTATACCAAGCCAGTAAACCTAAATTGCAAGAAGATAAGGGTATGATTGAACTGTTTGAACATACTTTTGGTTTGCAAAAAGAACTTGTAAAATACGTCGGCATTGCAGAAGCAACTACTGCTGCTTTATACTCAGCTAGCTTTATCAATAAAAACATTTCTCGCCTTGCTTCGCTATCAACAATAGGTATTTTAAGTGCAGCTGCTTACAAACATTTCGAAGCTGGCCAAGGTAAAAAAGGTGCACAACATGCATTAGATTTATTAGGTCTTGCTACTTTAAGTTTACTAGATACATTTTCTTGTAATAAAAAATAGTCTTCATTTTAGAAGCACATACTTTAGCACCTGTGTACTTTTGATACAATCCATAAACGGTACACCGCTATAGCATGTGTTTTGTTATTTTTCAGGTCTATCTATTGTAAATATTCCCCCTAATTTAGCATAATCATTTCCGGCTAAACGAGAAACAGCCTGTAATGCGTGTGGATTGATTTTAAAATTACCCTCATAAATACTGTCATCAATATGATAAGTTACAATTTCGCCTATTATTAAGTCAGCCCCATCTAATACATCTCCAAGCAATATCATTTGCGATAGTTTACATTCGAATCTCATTTTCGCGTCTTTAATTCCTGGCGTCTTAATCGTTGTAGATGTTAAAAGTGATAATTCTGTACGACTCAACTCACTGTCACCATATGCTAACGGCGCTGCAGTCTCATTAATATCTTGAACATTATCTTCGTCTGTAATATGCACAACAAAGTCTCCAGTCCGTTCTATATTCAATGCAGTATCTTTTCTCTTACCTCCTGCACGTTGAACTGCAATAGCAATCATTGGCGGATGATTATTAACTATATTAAAAAAACTAAATGGTGCTGCATTTACTGATGCATCTTGATTTAATGTTGTAACAAAAGCTATAGGTCGTGGAATAATTGAACCAATTAATAATTTATAGTTTTCTCTAGCAGTTAATGATTGTGCATCAAACGTATGCATAATACCTACCTCTTTTCTTAGTATATCTAGGTATTTCTCCGATTTCGGTTAATTTAAACATCTATTCTCCTCTGAAAATCACTTGTATTTATTTAGCAAATCTATTGAAATATGACACATATGCATATCTTCTGGATATTTTTCTAAATGTTGCTGATGTTCTTCAGCACTTTTAATGTAGTTAGACAGCGGTAAGACTTCCACTGCAATTTTATCTCTGTCTTTACGTCGTTCAATGAACTGACGCGCTTCAATTAAGTGGTCATCTACACAACTATATAAACCCGTTCGATACTTTTCTCCAATATCATTTCCTTGTCGATTCACACTGTATGGATCAATAATTTCAAATAAATAATTCATGATGTCTGTAATTGTTAACATACGATCATCAAAATGAAGTTTGACACATTCAGCATAACCATCATACGGACTGTCTAATTTAGAGCTTCTTCCATTTGCTCTTCCTGCTTCTGTATGTATAATTCCAGGTATTGTTGTGAAAAATGCTTCAACACCCCATAAACACCCTCCTGCTACATAAACAACTGCCATATTTACACCTCATCATCCTTTTTTATATTTTTAACAAGGTTATACCATTTAATACCGCCATGACATGATTCTGATACACCTTCATTACGATAACCATATTTTTCATAAAAAGAAATTAATGATTCTCGACATGTTAACGTTACACCATGTCGATGTTGATTCTTAGCAAGATTTTCAAAATAGTTTAGTAAGCGACCTGCAATACCCTGACCTTGATAATTTGGTGCTACAACAAGACCTAACACACTAATATAACCACCTTCACTATTATTTGCGGGGACATTTTTAAATAAATCATCGCTAATGTAACGCTCTTTTATGACAGGACCGTTGATATATCCAATCACTTCATCATTCTTTTCAGCTACAATAAAAGTTTCTTGAATTTGTACAATTCTCAATTTCAATGCCTCTGGTGTTGCAGCTTCTTCCGGTGAAAAACCAATATTTTCAAGTGCAATAATTTGATCTAAGTCCTGCATGATTACTTTTCTTAATACCATAAAAACACTTCCTTAGCCTTATATATCAAATATAATACCTTCATCATTATATTCATTATTTTCAAACTACCTTCACTATAAAAAACGAGTCTTTTTATTAAAAGCCATTCACCTTAATCAATTAGACAAGTTGTATTATACGAATTAGCAAATAATCATAATTATAATTCATTTTAAGCATACTCAAAAAGACTGGTACATGTATACCAGTCTAATTCGAAAAAATATATTTAGTTAAAACCATTTCAAAAACGACTTCACTTTTCCTGGCTTAGTCGGTCTGTCTAGATAAACAAAATTATCATTGATTACTGAACTGGCATTTCGAAGTAATGCTTCAATGTCATTCGAATATTTCTTCAATTTATGATTGTGAAATAATTCTTGCATCAAAAATGGTCTTTGGTCACATGAATGTGCATCTGAAGCTACAAAATGAGCCAAATTACATTCTATAAATTGTAATGATAACTTTTGAATGTTTTTTCCAAATCCACCAACTAAAGAACTCGATGTTAATTGACTCAATGCCCCATTTGCAACAAGTTCATATAATATTTCTGGATTTTTGGCGATACTTCTATTTCTTTCAGGATGTGCAATGATTGGTATGTAGCCTCTCGATTGTATTTCAAAAAACAATTGTTTTGTATAATGTGGTACTTCGCCCGTTGGAAATTCAATTAGTAAATATTTCGAACGATTAATACCTTGAATACTACCATTATCTAAGCCTTGCAGAATCGAATCTGTAATTCTAATTTCTTGCCCGGGAAATAATTTAATATCCAATGCTTGAACTTCTGGATGCGTTCTTAACTCCGCCAATTTCACAAGCACTTGTTGAAATGTATTATCATATCTCGGATGCAAATGATGAGGTGTCGCTACAATACTTGTTACACCTTCATCCTTAGCTTGCTTTAATAGTGCAATACTCTTTTCAATTGTCTTAGGACCATCATCTATATCAACTAATATATGGTTATGAATATCAATCATGATTCATCAGTCCCATAATATGCATAGTAACTAGCACTTTTATCTTTATGCATTCTATTTAAGACTACACCTAATAATTTAGCACCTGTTGCTTCAATAAGTTCTTTTCCTTTTTTAACTTCATCTTTATTATTATTTTCCGAATTAACTACGTAGACAACATTGCCGGTAAACTTTGAAAATAATTGCGCATCTGTAACTGTGTTCACTGGTGGCGTATCGATAATTACAAAGTTATAATTCATCAATAATGTGTCATACAAATTCGCAAATGCTCTTGATGTGATTAACTCTGATGGATTTGGCGGAATCGGTCCAGACGTCAGGACGTCTAAATCTTCAATTTCAGTTGAGATAATACTGTCTTGATAAGTTGACCAATTTAGCAATAAACTTGATAGGCCTTCATTATTTGGCAAATTAAAAATATAGTGCTGCGTAGGTTTACGCATATCCCCGTCTACGATTAATGTTTTATATCCTGCTTGTGCATATGCAACTGCTAAATTTGCTGCAATTGTAGACTTACCTGCGCCTGGTGTCTCTGAAGTGATTACAATGCTTTGAACTGCACTGTCAGGATTTGCAAACATAATATTTGATCTTATGCCTCGAAATTTCTCGCTAATAGGTGACTTTGGTTGTTCATGGACAATTAAACTTGATGTACTTCTTCGTGTATTCGTCATGGTAATTCCTCGTAAATTAAAATTTTTGTATTGAACCTAAAATAGGTAATCCTAGTTGCGATTCAACATCTTCTTCCGTCTTAATACGCTTATCTAATAATTCTTTTAAGAAAATAATCAATATTGCTAAAACAATACCAACAATGATACTGATTACTAAGTTAACAGATACTATTGGAGATACTTTTACAGCATTATCATGTGCTGAGGAAAGTATTGTAACATTATCAACACTCATAATTTTAGGCATGTCATGTGCAAAAACTTTAGATATTCTATTAACAATTTTGTCAGATTCAGATTTATTCCCAGTTGTAACTGATACAGTAATAATTTGAGAGTTTGTTTGATTGGTTACTTTTAAAAACGAATTCAACTCAGCTGTTGAATACTGACCATCAAACTCTCTAGATACTTTATCTAGAATTCTTGGACTTTTGATAATTTCCGTATATGTATTAACAGACTGCAAACTACTTTGAACATTTTGGAAAGCTAAATCACTTGAGGACTTTTTCATGTTTACTAATATTTGAGTAGAAGCAGTATATTTGTCAGGCATAACAAAAAAGGTTAATGCCGCACTTACTACAAGACATATTGCCGGTAAAATAAGCAATAATTTAATATTCTTCTTTAGAATATTTAATAGTTTTACTAAATCAAACTTTTCTTTCATGGTTTCCTCCACATAATCAATCATTGTATTCATTATGTATGTTTTATAAATCGGACAATTATATCTAGTTTAACGACCACAAAAATACACAACTACATTTTCTCTAATTTTTTATATAAATATTTTATCGTTTAAAATTATATCATGATTCTTGGTCGTTATGTATAATTTATTTATATTTTCGTTTGAGATATAATATTGCCCAACTTCAAATATCCAAACCTATCAGTAATAAACCTAGATACCATCGTCTCTATTATGGCTTTCTTATAATCGAGTAGAAGCAGCATCATTACTTGATTATTTGCTCTTTACAACACCGAGCGTGCCCGTACTCGGTAATTCAATACTTTGCGTAACCCGTCACTGTGAGTTGGGTTAATGATGATAAAGCCCACATCTTTTAAAAAGATGTGGGTAATTTATATAATTTTTATTTACATTTTAAACTTATAAAAAAAGCGCCTATGTCATGATTTACCATCACATAGGCGCTTATCAATAAATTATTAATTATTACTTTCCATTTCATCTAATTTATGCGGATTTCCTGTAATTAGATGACAACTTATTCTTTTCAGGGGAACATTACACTTTTATAATATGTTCAAAGACAAACTTAACCATTCACAAATATAAAGAATAATATTATCAAATCATTGAACAAATCGTATTTTGCAACAATTGATATTTATATTAATGTATTGTATTTAATTTATAAAATTCATATACATCTTAATATTCTCAATTTCGAGTTGTATTGTCAACTTTATATAGATTTAAAAAAATAATCTCATGTCTTTTTTTACAAAAGTAAGTTAATTATTACAAACTAGTAACAAAAATTATTTCTTCAAAAATATATTTAGTAGCGAATACACTTCATCTTTGAATTGACTTTTACTTTCTTCCACTGCTCCAAATTTTTGCGAAAAGGATGCTTTCAAATACCAACTTTCAAGAAACAGCAATATTAAATTCTGAAAGTCTTCTTTTGTCATCTTTATTTTTGATTCATCATAGAATTTTGCTATCTCTTTACTTAATGATTGATTTAAATCTTGTATTTGTCCGTAAATATTTCCAGAAAATTCCTCAGGCGTATTAGATAATTGAACATACATTCTAATATACCTTTCTTCGATGTCGAAAATAAACTCAAATAAGAATTGATATAAAGCATCAATTGAATAGTTCGATTTATTTTGATTCATCATAATAATATTATTAAGGTAATCAAAACAACATTTAACACTTTGTTCGTAAATACTTTTTTTCGAGTCAAAATGGTAATATAAACTCGCTTTTTTTATATTTACACTTTTAGCTATATCATCAAGTGTTGTACCGTCATACCCCTTCTCTGAAAATAAGGTTATTGCGTTATCAATAATCTTATCCTTCAATTTTTAAAACCCCCTACTGAAAATTAATCACACTATGTTACAGGAAAATTAAGTTGCAATTACAAATATTTCCGTTTAATTATAACAACAATCTATTGCAAATTAAAATACTATCAATTACCATATGGCTTACAACCTAACTAACGAAAGGTAGGTAAAGAAATTGCAATTTTTTAACTTTTTGCTTTTTTATCCTGTATTTATGTCTATTTACTGGATTGTCGGTTCAATTTATTTCTATTTTACTAGAGAAATTAGATATTCATTGAACAAGAAGCCTGACATAAATGTGGATGAATTAGAAGGCATTACATTTTTACTTGCCTGTTATAACGAAAGTGAAACGATTGAAGATACGTTGTCTAATGTTCTTGCACTCAAATACGAGAAAAAAGAAATTATTATCATTAATGATGGAAGTTCAGATAATACAGCAGAACTCATCTATAAAATTAAAGAAAATAATGACTTTATTTTCGTCGATTTACAAGAAAACAGAGGTAAAGCCAATGCACTCAATCAAGGCATTAAACAGGCTTCATATGATTATGTAATGTGCTTGGATGCAGATACTATCGTTGATCAAGATGCACCATATTATATGATTGAAAATTTCAAACATGATCCAAAACTTGGTGCAGTTACAGGTAATCCTAGAATTCGAAATAAGAGTTCTATTTTAGGTAAAATTCAAACGATAGAATATGCAAGTTTAATTGGCTGTATTAAGCGAAGTCAGACACTTGCTGGCGCAGTCAATACTATTTCGGGTGTCTTCACTCTATTTAAAAAAAGTGCAGTTGTCGACGTTGGCTACTGGGATACTGATATGATTACCGAAGATATTGCAGTTTCTTGGAAATTGCATTTACGTGGATATCGTATTAAGTATGAACCGCTTGCCATGTGTTGGATGTTGGTTCCAGAAACATTGGGAGGTCTTTGGAAGCAACGCGTGAGATGGGCTCAAGGGGGACACGAAGTATTACTACGAGACTTTTTTAGCACAATGAAAACGAAAAGGTTTCCTTTATATATTTTGATGTTTGAGCAAATCATCTCAATTTTATGGGTATATATAGTGCTTCTATATTTAGGCTATTTGTTCATAACAGCAAACTTCTTAGACTATACATTTATGACATATAGTTTTTCAATATTTCTACTATCATCATTTACTATGACTTTTATAAACGTTATTCAATTTACAGTCGCACTCTTTATTGATAGTCGCTACGAGAAAAAGAATATGGCTGGACTCATATTTGTAAGTTGGTATCCGACAGTATACTGGATTATTAACGCAGCAGTAGTTCTTGTCGCATTTCCAAAAGCATTAAAACGTAAGAAAGGTGGTTACGCAACATGGTCAAGCCCAGACAGAGGGAATACCCAACGCTAAAATCATCGCTAAACATTATAAGAGAAACAGCACTTATCGCTATATCGTGTGTCTTTTGGATATATTGTTTAGTTGTTCTACTCGTTTATATTGGTACTATATTTGAAATTCATGACGAAAGTATCAATACAATACGTGTTGCTTTAAACATTGAAAATACTGAAATTTTAGATATATTTGAAACTATGGGCATTTTCGCGATTATCATTTTTGTTTTTTTTACAATTAGCATATTGATTCAAAAATGGCAGAAAGGAAGAGAATCGTGAAGTATAGAAAATTAATAATTTTAGTGTTGAGTATCTTGATCATATTGCCTGTAAGCACACTGGATGGTCATCATATTGCAAATGCAGATGACGATCCACCTAAAAAACTGAAATATAAAGAAAATAGTGCTCTGGCATTAAATTATCACCGTGTAAGAAAAGCGAATTTTCTGAATAATTTCATTTACTTCTTTTCTAGTAGTAAAGAAATTAAAAATTATAGTGTTAGCCAATCACAATTTGAATCTCAAATAAAATGGCTAAAATCACATGATGCTAAATTTTTAACTTTGAAAGAATTTTTATATTACAAGAAAAAAGGTAAGTTTCCAAAACGAAGTGTATGGATTAACTTTGATGATATGGATGAAACTATTTATGAAAATGCTTATCCAATCTTAAAAAAATATAAAATACCGGCAACTGGGTTTATTATCACAGGTCATGTTGGGGAAGAAAACTTTCACAACCTCGATATGATTAGTAAAAAAGAACTAAAAGAAATGTATAAAACTGGGTTATGGGAATTTGAAACACATACCCACGATATGCATAACTTATCTAAAAATAATAAGTCAAAATTAATGAAAGCTTCTGAAGCTACAATCATAAAAGATTTAAACAAAAGTGAAAAATATCTAACTAAAAACTTTAAAAAGTCGCAGAAAACTATAGCCTATCCTTATGGCTTGATGAATGACGATAAATTACCGGTAATCAAAAAAGCTGGGTTAAAATACGGTTTTTCATTAGAGGAAAAAGCAGTCACTCCGAACTCCAATGATTATTACATCCCTAGAATATTAATTAGTGATGATGCTTTTGAGCATTTAATTAAGAGATGGGACGGATTCCATGAAAAAGATTAGACTTGAGCTCGTATATTTACGTGCCATTATATGTGCAATTATTATTGTTACACATTTATTAACACAAATTACTTTAAAACATGAGAATATGGAAGGAGGATCTTTAGTACTACAGTTCTATATTCGTAATATTGTCATTTTTGGTACACCTTGCTTTATTATCTTGTCACAGTTACTGACAACCTTGAATTACCAAAAAGTCACCTATAGATACTTAACTACACGCGTAAAATATATATTGATTCCTTACATATTAATGGGTTTGTTTTACAGTTATAGTGAATCATTATTAACTGACACAAGTTTTCAAAAACAATTTATTGAAAATGTCCTATTAGGTCAATGGTATGGCTATTTTATCGTTGTTATCATGCAATTCTTTATTTTGAGTTATATCATTTTTAAAATTAACTATAACCTATTCAACAGTAAAATATTATTATTGTTATCTTTTATTTTACAGCAATCATTTTTATATTACTTTACGAACAACACAGCGTTTCACGATACCGTGCTACACTATTATCCATTAAGTGAAAACACTATAATATTCGGATGGATTTTTTATTTCTTTTTAGGTGCATATATGGGTTATAACTACGAACGTGTTTTAAATTTCTTAGAACGTTATTTAGTTATTATGATTGTATTAGCTGTAGCTACTTATTTTGTGTTTATTGCGTTAGCAAATGGAGACTATTGGAACGTTACCAGCTTTTCATATTCATTAACACCATATAATAGTATTATGTTTATTGTTATCTTGGGTATTTGCACGCATTTTAAAACAATGTTATTTAATACGATTCAAATGATTAGTGCTTTCTCATTCTTTATTTATTTATTACATCCAATCATTCTAGACTCATTGTTTGCATATACAAATATATTTGAGGATAATACAATGGTCTTTCTAGCGATATCACTACTATTCATTTTAGGATTATGTATAGGTGTCGGTATGATATTGCGTGAATTCTATATCTTTAGGTTTATTATTGGAAAACAACCATATAAATTGAACATTAATGCTTATTAATTATTAAGCTATGTTAAAAACACGCGGTGGGCGAAATCAGTTTGAATTGACTGACTTCGTTTTACCGCGTGTTTAATATTGTTATACATATATTCTAATTGCACATTTAAACTACGTAAATGCCAATGGGAGTGGGACAGAAATGATATTTTCGCAAAATTTATTTCGTCGTCCCACCCCAACTTGCATTGTCTGTAGAAATTGGGAATCCAATTTCTCTTTGTTGGGGCCCCGCCAACTTGCATTGCCTGTAGAATTTGGGAATCCAATTTCTCTTTGTTGGGGTCCCGCCAAGGTATTACTTGAATAACTCTTTTAGAATTCTAAATAATGATCCGATTAATTGAAAGAAGTCTGCAGTCATTATTAATTCCTCCCTTTACTTTATAAATTATGCTTGCTTAGTATCAGTCACCTTTTCAGTTTTCACTAAATCGTCTGCTAAATGATGCCAAAAATCTTGTAATTCTTCTCTTGTGCGCACTGTATCAGAACTATCTTGTCCGACAAAATCAACATGATCCCAATCATGTTTTGTAGGCGTTACTTGCCAAATGCCTTTTTGAATTTTATCCGTCGCATTTGTATAAGCTTGATTAAATGGATGTTGAGAAGAAATAACGGATACTAAACCATCGTTTTCTCGCCATTCTTTTTCAGTAGCTTTACCGATTAAGTTACCAGTAATCACAAATGGGAAAAACATATTTAAGTCTGCTTTTTGTCTATCGCTATTTAATGCTTTGTGCGTTGCTTCACCAGTGTATGTTTTATACACAATGTTAGGGTTCAACGACGTTTTACGATTTAAATCTGTTGCACCCTCACGCGTCAGATCGTAAAATCCATTATCTTTTGATTTCCATAAATTAGATTGTTTAACGCGTTTGACATAATCAATATATGATTCATTTGGCTTCTGTTTTAGACCCCATTGAGCCAACCCGAAGTCTACTCTTGAATTTTTATTACCAAACATTTTACCGATATCAAATACAATTTGTCTCACTAAAGCTTCATTACCAGCTAAATCTGAAGCATGCGTTCCATTATGTGGCGTTCCTAAAGTAGTAATTGATGAAATCATATTGTCATTATTACCTTTGAATAGTGGAGAAATTTCGCCACCATGTTTCTTTTGATACTCTATTTCTTCACGACTACCATTACGCAGTAATTCTTCTAGTTGACGTATCGTTTGACCACCCATACTATGTCCAACAAGGTGTACCTTCTGTCCTGGTTTCCAGTCTTTGTAAATTCCTTCGTATGTTTTTCCATAACGTTCATGTCCATATTTTGCTGCATGTGCTGCACCATAATCTACACGACCGCCTTTGATATAATAATAAAGTTCAACTGCGCGGTCATAGTTACTTCCAAAAGCACTTATACTTGCTTCATAAGCTTTGTAACCATTTTCTTCTAAATCTTGGCGAATGTTCATTTTATTACCGCCCCAATAATGAGCTAACACTGAAGGATTAATATCATCTGTAAACCCATTGAAACCATGCACTAAAACGATAGGATCTTGATTTTTATACTGCCCTTGTTTGGCAACTTTATTCGTTTGATCACCTTTCGCTTTTGCAGTAAGTTCCTTTGTCCCTTTGTTTGGTAACGTTGCTACTGCACTACTTTTTAATAAATTTAATCCATTTTTCTTGTCATTGTCCTTTGTTGGTTCAACTGGTGATTTTTGATTGTTTTTTAAATCTGAAACTGATAGTGTTTTTTCGTCTTTTTGAGGTTTCACTTCTTGTTCATTGTTAAAATTGTGGTCAGTAATTTTATCATTCGCTTGATTCTTTTGTTGCGGTTGTACTTTCTCTATTTCTGTCTCATTAACAATTTCTCGTTGACTTGTTTGATCTGACTTATTTAATGATGGTGATACCTTTGTTCGACTTTGTGAAGGTAGATTGTTATTAGCGTTTAAGTCTTGACTATTATCTGCCTCTTTTGACTGTTGCTGTGACGCCACTTTACTTTGTTTGCCATCATTAATAGCCTGTTCTAACCCTTGATTTACATCCCTAGGATTAGCATTGTTATTTTTTGTTGTATCACGTTGAATATTTTTATTATTAAGCGATGATTTTTTATCATCCTTTAGTTGATCTTTATTCAAATCATCTGTTTTACGATGATTTTCTTCTGATATTGTTTTATCATTATGCAAGTTCTTAGTTAAATTTTCAGTATGTTGCTGTTCGTCAACACCGTTTTCACGTTGATAATTAGCATTTTCCCTAGTTTGTTGATCCCCAATAGATTGTGCTGTAACTGTATCCTCCTGTGAATTTCCCATATTCACTTGCTTCTCAGCTGCTTGTGCTTGTCCACCACTTAAAAATAGTAATGTAGCTATTAAAATGGAAGATGCACCTACACTAAATTTACGAATACTATACTTATTTTGACTTTTCATCATTGTCAGCACCTCTATTTTTTTATTTTAGATAAACAAATTGATAATTATTCGAGGAATAAACTCAAATAATTTACTTAACCAAGCACTCATAATGACCATCCTTTCTATTGTTTAATTTGATGAGAAAGCGTTTACATTTTTATTTAAAAAATATATTCTCCAAAGAGAATTTAAAGTGTATACGCTAACCATTTCAAATTATTAATTAATATTATATTTGGCAAAATTTAATTAGTCAATAATTAGACACAATTTAATTATGCAAATTGTAACTTTTTTACATATATCTTTTGTGATTTTTAATATTTACATGCTTGGGTCTTGATTCCAATGATGTATTATTTTTTTAGATTAGCTGTATGGGGAGATTTATGAGCTATCACAGTTATAATGTTTGCTGGTGTTGTATTTTAAACCTAAAAATATCATTTCTTCTACAATGATTGTATTAGGATAAGCCATTACGCTTGTTCCTACATTAAATATATACAGTTAATTTTCTTCCCTCAAAGTAAGTATCCTACTATTTTTAATTTATTGTTTAATTACTATTGAACTACCTTTAACTTAATCTCGAATTTATGATGATTAGCATAAAAATACACCCCATAAAGTTAGTTTTTTAGTCCAACTTTCGGGATGCACATCTTAGTTCTAATGGAGATTGTCTTTTAAATAGGCTATGACATTTCTATTTCAGGCTAGATATATTTTTATTCACAGTATAAATACAAAGAATATAAAGACAACTATGATATTAATAGGTAGTAACGACAAACATAACTTTTTAGCTTTTTCGCCATTTTTCCCTTCATAACTTCATTATATCGATTCATATACTTTTCAACATCTTTAACAGTGACATCTATTCCTGAGTTGCTCAATTCACTTTTCAAATTATCTTTGGTTTCGTATCGTGATTATCCACTAGTTATCTATAACGAGTTCGCAACTTTAGTACCATCACAGCATTCATAGTTAAAATATGTTGGTGTCGTATTTTAAACTTGAAAATGTCACGTTTCCCACAATATTTGTAAGTGTATAAGCCATGATCCTTTTCTCTATATCTCAGTCCATACTTGCTTTACCACTGTTCGATATTTTGTCGTTCGCCTTTAAAGTTATTGCGCTTATGATGTCTACGCGCTAATTCTGCCTCAATTTCTGAAAAATCAACGCCTAGCGCATGCATCAAGACAAATAAATGATAAAGTTCATCTGCTACTTCACTTACAAATGCTTTTTTGTCACCTTTAATTGCTTCGATTACGACTTCAAAAGCTTCTTCACCGTATTTTTTTGTAATCTTTTCTATACCTTCTGTTAATAAATATTTCGTATATGACTTTTCATTATTGGATTGGGCACTATCTTGAACTGTCTGCGCTAATGTTTGTACTGAAAATGGAACTTCTGTGTTGAAACAACTTTGACTGCCTGTATGACATGTTGGTCCATTTGGTATGACATCAATTAAAATAGTGTCATTATCGCAATCTACATGAATATCTTTAACACGTTGCGTATGACCAGATGTTTCACCTTTTGTCCATAGGCGTTGTTTCGACCGCGAATAGAAACATACCACACCATCTTCTATCGTTTTATCAAAAGCTTCTTGATTCATATAACCTAACATCAATACTTGTTTTGTTTGATTATCTTGTAAAATTGCTGGCACTAAACCTTTGCTAAAATCAATTTTGTAATTGGTCATCTTACTGCTATACCCCCTTGCCGTATCGCTTCTTTAATAGATTGAACCGTCGTTTCTCGGTCATGTAATATACTTGCAGCTAAACCTGCAGAAACATCCGTCTGATCAAATAATTCTACAAAGTGTTGTGCATTGCCACCACCACCAGAAGCAATGATTGGAATATTTACAAGGGATTTTATTTTTGCAAGATGCTCAATATCAAAGCCTTGTTTCATACCATCATGCCCCATACTTGTAACGAGGAGCTCACCTGCACCTAACTGTTCTACTTGCTGTACCCAGTCATATACTTTAATATTTGTCAATTTTTTACCGCCATGCGTACAACAATAATGTGCTTTTCTTTCAGGATCATAATAGCTATCAATTGCTATGCAGATGCATTGTCTACCGAATTTATCACTCGCTTGTTTAATTAGCTGTGGATTTTTTAAAGCACTTGAATTTAATGATACTTTATCTGCACCATGATTTAACAATTGGGTAATATCATCAAGGCTTTGAATCCCACCCCCTACAGTAAGAGGGATAAACAAGCGTGACGCTGTCTGTTCAATCACTTCTAGCATTAAGCTATGACCCTCTTCCGTCTTAGAGATGTCTAAAAATACTAACTCATCAGCACCCGCTTCATTGTAATACATTGCTAAATCAACAGGATTCCCAATATCCCTTAATCCTTTAAATTGAATCCCTTTAACGACACGACCATCTTTGACATCTAAACATGGAATGATACGTTTTTTAATCATTTTAGCCCCTCCCAAAATGATGCTTGATGTGCAGCCTTTCCTATAATAGCAGCGTGAACATTTAGCGACGCTAATCGTTGAATATCTTGCTGATGTCTAATACCACCAGACGCGATGACAGGAATCGTCGTTGCCTTTACTAATTGACCAGTTAATTCAAAGTTAGGTCCGGACATTTTGCCATCTTTAGCGATATCAGTATAAATAATGCCTCCAATAGGTATATCCGATAACTGTTTCACAAAACTAAATAAATTCAACTCTGTGTCCTCTTCCCATCCGTTCACTTTAATATCTTCTCCATAAGCATCAACAGATAAATAAATGCGACCTGGAAATGTATGTGCCATCTCTTTAAGCCATTCTGTATCTTGAATACCTTTCGTTCCAACTATGCAATAATTAATTCCTGCGGCAAAGTAGTCCATGATTTGTGACTTCGTGCGAATGCCACCACCTACTTCAATATCTTTGGTTGTTAATCTCCTCAATGACTTAATATAATCAAACTCTCGGGCATGCTGTGCCTTAGCACCTATCAAGTCGACGATATGAATACGATTCACACATTCAAATTGACTATAGTAAGCAATACTTTCTTCAGCCGAACGCGACATTTTTTCTTCACTATCATATTTACCCTCTGTTAACCTCACACTTGTTGACCCAATCAAATCAATCGCTGGCCATAATTCAATCATTTATAAATCCCCCTTGTATTGCCTGACGCAAAATTTGTAACCCATATGTACCGCTTTTTTCAGGATGGAATTGAATACCAATATAATTGTTAAATTGAACAATTGCTGGAATATCAGTCCCATACTGCGCATATGCAATGACATTTTCTGACATCGGCGCTTGGTAAGAATGTACGAAGTAAACATCTTGATTTAACATAGGATGCTTACTCACTAAATTATTCCAACCTAAGTGCGGCACTGGGTATTCTGTTTGGATACGCGAAATATTTCCTGGGATAAACCCTAATCCAGATGCATCGCCTTCATCACTATGCTCATACATTAATTGCATGCCTAAACAAATACCGATCATTTTCTTATCAGTATTCTTAGCCAATATTGCATCGAGATTTAATCGCTTTATCTCTGACATCGCATCTTTAAAATGACCGACACCCGGTAATATGATTGTTTCTGCTTGATCGATTATATTTTGCTTATTTGAGACAACCACCTCATACCCCAAATGTTCAATAGCACGTTTTACATTACTAATATTCCCTAATCCATAATCAACGATGACAATCATTCAATCACACCTTTCGATGACGGCACACGCTGATCATCAGTTGCAGTTAGCGCTATGCCTAATGCACGGGAAAATGCTTTGAATATAGCTTCAATTTCATGGTGTGTATTACCTCCACGAATTAAATCAATATGCGTTGTTAATCTTGCATTGATTACGACTGCTCTAAAAAATTCTTCTACTAACTCCGTATCAAACGTACCAACTTTTTCTTTACTTAACGTTGCATTGAAAGATAAGTATGGGCGCCCACTTATATCCACAACGACACGTGCTAATGTTTCATCCATTGAAATGTACATCGTTCCATAACGAACGAAATGCTTTTTATCTTTAATCATTTCAAGTAACAATTGGCCAATAACAATGCCGATATCTTCAGTTACATGGTGATCATCTACATCGATATCACCTTGTGCCTCGATGTTTAACGATAGTCCACTATGAAACGTAAACAAGGTTAACATATGATTTAAAAAGCCCACACCTGTATTAATATGCGATGGTGACTGGTCATCTGATATTGAAATATTTAGTTGTGTTTCAGCTGTGTTTCGTTGTTTTTGATAAATCATATTTTGCACTCCATTCTTTAACAATTTCTTCTAATTGCTTTAACTGTGATGCTGTTGCAATTGAATATCTTACATAGCCCTTCATCACCGGCTCATCATAAAAACGAGGTTTAAATCCTTGTTCATATACGTATTGTCCTAATTGTTGCGCCGCTGAACCTTTAGTAAGTACAAAATTAGCATTTGATGGGAATACTGACATTTTATCTGCAACATGTGTATCAAATATTTGTTTTAACTGCTCAGCTAACTGTCGTTGCATTGTTAAAAATCGACTTGTCTCTTCTCTATGTCTAAAAATATAAGTCGCAATATTTAGCGTAAATACATTTAATGGATATGGATGTTCTATTGTTTGAATACGCTGTATCGTTTCAACAGTACTCATTAATACACCCAACCTTAAGCCGGCAATTCCAAACGCCTTTGATAATGTGCGCATTCTTAAAATGTGTGGTGCCATTTCAACATCATATGCCTTGCCATAATCTAAATATGCTTCATCAATGACAAAGTATCCATTTATTGCTTTCATCTTATCTGCAATAGCTGTTAAAAATGCCGTATCAAATTGCTTGCCTGAAGGGTTATGTGGATTACTCATAATAAAAAATGATGGTTGTACTTCATCGATTTTCGTTAAAATGGTTTCCAAATCAAACGTTAAATCTGATCTTGCATCTACAAATGCAATTTCACGATTTACTTGTGCCGCATATGCTTGATACATAAAAAAATCTGGATTTAGCGTTAATACCGGACCTTCTGGCATGATCAGCATTAACTTTTGAATCAATTCATCAGAGCCATTTCCTGCAATAATTTGTTCAGGCGATAATCCGTAAAACTTAGCATAAGCTTCCTTGAATTGTTCATATGCTGCATCAGGATATAAATTATATGGCGTTGCACTAATAATAGACGTCATTGTTTTTTGATCCAACGGCGTAACTGGACTTTCATTTTTATCAATATAAATCATTTCATTTACACTCCCCTAAGACTGACGTATTAAAATAGACTGTTGGTGATTGTATAATGCTTCAACATGAGCAATATGTTGTGCTGAATCAGCAATTTGATCAAATGTATCTTTTGATAAATGAATGACCGTGTTCCGTGTTAAGAAATCATTGACCGATAACCCATTGGTAAATCTAGCTGTTCTATTTGTAGGTAATACATGACTAGGTCCAGCGACATAATCACCTATGACCTCTGGCGAATAATGTCCAATAAACAATGCGCCCACATATTTCACTTTTTCAATATATGGTTGAGGATTTACTGTTTGAATCGACGCATGTTCAGGCGCGATTGTATTCATAACGTGGCATGCTTCATCAAAATTACTAGCATGGATAAGGTAGTGTTGATTAGCGATACTTTTAGAAACAATGTCGTATCTGTCCACATTAGGCAATGCTTTAGCAATACGTGATTCTAAATCTTTAAGGACTTGCGCATCTTCACTAATGACATATGTACGTGCTAATTCATCATGTTCTGCTTGCGCAAATACATCATATACGATGGCATCTAAATCTGCGGTGTCATCAATAATCAGTGCTATTTCTGTTGGTCCTGCAATTTGATCAATACCTACCTGTCCAAATAAATATTTTTTGGCATATGCAACAAATTGGTTACCTGGACCTACAATCTTATCAACTTTAGGTATCGTTTCTGTTCCATAAGTCAATGCAGCAATACTTTGAGCACCACCAACTTGAAACACTTGATTAACTTGCGTAATATAACATGCAGCTAATACCTCTTGGGATACTCCGTTAGGTTGAGGTGGTGTCACAACAACAATATTTTCTACACCCGCTACTTGTGCTAAAGTCGCTGTCATTAGAACCGTTGATGGATAACTTGCTTTGCCACCAGGCACATAAATACCCACACTTTCTAGTGGATGGTATATTTCATAGCACTCCACTGATTCTTCTAACTGTTGATTCATCTGCTTAATACTTTCTTGATATGCTTTAATTCTTTCATAACTTTGTTGTAATGCTTGTTTTGTTTTTTCATCTAATGTGTCAAATGCTGCTTTAATTTGTTCATGACTAATTTCTAAATGATCTGTTTTCGTATGATCGAATGTTAGATTATACATTTTCAAAGCCTTATCTCCATGAACTTTAACTTCCTGACAAATATCGCGAATAATTGGATACAATGACTCATCTAATGGTGCTTCTAATGAAAATTGATTTAAAAATTGTTGTGCATTAAGCATTGGCAATAGACACCTCCAAAGAGCGAATAAATTGCTCTATTAATTGTGATTTTTTAAAATAAGCTGCTTTATTAGTTATTAACCTTGCATTGATATCACTAATATGTTGCTTTTCAACCAGTCCGTTCGCTTTTAGCGTAGTACCTGTTTGAACGATGTCGACAATTCCGTCTACCATATCGACGACACAAGCTAATTCAACAGAACCATTCAATTTAATCAATTCGACATCAATGCCTTTTGATTTAAAATATGTTTCAGCAGTATGAACATAACTCGTTGCGATTTTACGATAATTGGTCGTTTCAGGTTTCGCTGCAACCGCAAAATGACATGCTCCAAAAGGCATATTCAACAAATTATTAACATTGTAATGACGCTCATCTAAAATGTCGCTACCAACGATACCAATATCTGCAATTCCTTGTTCCACATAGATTGGCACGTCACTCCCTTTTACTAAAATGCATTCTATATTATCTACACTTAATAATAATTGGCGTTCTCTATTTTTTAATGTTTCTGATAATGTCGTAAATTCAATTGCATCTAAATAGTTAATTAAACTATCCATTAGACGCCCTTTTGCTATGGCGATTCTTAACATTGTGCATACTCCCTTACTTAAAGTGTTAATCCTAATCCAAACCCTTCGATGCTTCCTTTGTAATAACCACCTGTTAAAACTCGAGATTCATTTTCAGCAAAATGACATTGAATAAATAAACCTGTGTAATAGGATCTAGGTGGCTGCGCAGTAATATCTAAATGGATGTCTTTGTAACCTTGTGTATGTAACCAACGTTCCCATATTTTTAATTCAACGAGTGCTGGATGGTCATTTGGAATATAGTGTTCCAATACATTTAATTGTTGTTGCGTATTCTCTTTCAAGATTTGCACGATTGGATGTTCAGTCGACAAATATGTAACCAATCCCGATAAATTACGTTCCTCAATCATTGATAGTATGTCTGGTGTTTGTAACGATTTATCGAGTAACGCATCAAGCAATTGATAATGTCCCAATACAACAAAATGCACGTTGTCTCTCAACTGCTGTTGAATAAACTGAATAAATAGCTTTAAGCTCTGTTGTACATTCGCTAATGATGGTGCATAGTTTTCCAAACCAACTTGTACAGCCGCTTCATTATTCCGAATGATTAAACCTGTGTATGCCACTTTTGTTGCTGCAGTTGGATACATTGAGTAATAACGCAATAATTGATCTGTAAAATCATTTCGAAGTGCATAAATTTGATGCTCATGTTGCCAAAAATTTCGCTCACCCATCTGCTGCAAATCCTCATGGTTCAATTGTTTCCAGTCCAACTTTTCAACCAAACTAAAATCAACTAACTCATAATCTGCTTTATTAAAATATTTTAAAAATGCTGTTTCCGATTCTTTTAACGCAATTAATTGTTCTGAATTATTCACTCGACCACCCTTTACTTTCAATACTGTATTTAAAATCACCTGGTATTTTTGTTGTTCACTTTACTTCTCTACCATACTAAAGTGTAATATGCTTAATAACTTATCATTTTTAGCAATACATTACAACATTTTTCAGAAAATTCGGTGTATTGGTTTTAAATTTTTTCAAAAGAAAAAGGCAAGACATTTGTGCCTATAAAAATGCTTAACCAAGATTTTTATATTGAAGTTGTACTTCTTGCACATATTGTCCTTGCCTTATTATGTAAAGTTATTTTCTTTCTATCTTTTTATTAAATTTAACTATTCTTCATAATCCCGATTACCTTTAAAGAATTGTCTATCTTGTTTACTATATACATTTTCAGGATTAAAAAACGGTTTGAGTTTATATTTAAATTCAAATAAGTTTAGACCATCAATCGCAACCCTATCTTGGTAAACGTTCGTTGCTGATATATCTGTAAAATTGTTTGGACCGACACCTGCAATAAATTTAAAGCCTGCTTTATCGACCAAATAATCATACGCTTGTGTATGTCTATCCTGTGCGCCATGTGGAAATACAAACATATCTGTTTTACCTACAATTGGTTCAACTTCATCTTTCCATCTTTTAGTATCACGTTTAATACCATCTAAAGATGTTTTTTCAAAATTAATGTGACCATATGAATGACTCGCAAATGACCATCCATCCCGTTTCATTGCGCGAACAACTTCCTCAGCTGCCTTTTTATTCTTTGTATAATCTTTACTCGTTAATTCATTCGTGCGATATCCTAATACACCCTCATAACCGGTTAAAGCAACAACACCTTTTTCACCATTTAAAGAAAAATCTGGATGCTCTTTTACAAATTTATTTAAAATTGGCACGATATCATTGTCATCAGAATAAGTAGCATGGCCTTTTGAGTCTGTCGTTTCAGATACAACATGCTTATTTTTATCAAGTACTAAGCGGTCAGCATAACCATGGTGTCTCATGTAACTATAGTAATTCATATCATCAATTGAGATGATTAGCGGCTTTTTACCTTTCGGCAATTTTACTTTTTTGGCTTTTACATGATGAGATGATAAGTCGTATACATCATGTGGATTAACGATGATGTAATTATTTTTATATAATTCGTTCAATGATTTTTTAAATTCACTTACAGTAATCATCCAATCATTGTTGCCCTTAGCTTGGTGTGTATCTCCTGTAAACGCAACTTTTGGGTCTGTAATTAATGGATGATAAAACACATGATAAACTTGGCCGTGATATGTTTCCCAATGTTCATCCATTTTCGATTTAT
This sequence comes from Staphylococcus sp. FSL W8-0305, assembly GCF_037966415.1. Classification (NCBI taxonomy): domain Bacteria; kingdom Bacillati; phylum Bacillota; class Bacilli; order Caryophanales; family Staphylococcaceae; genus Staphylococcus; species Staphylococcus sp. FSL W8-0305. The sequence continues at coordinate 2,060,948 of NZ_CP150198.1, read as the reverse complement.
GCATTGCATACTCATTTGGATTAACAGATTTATTTTGAGCTTTCTCATTTTGCTTGGAACAGCTATATAACAATGCAACTGATAATAACAGAAAAAATAGCAATAAATATTTTTTATGCATTAAACATTCTCCCTATGTTTTATTATGCACAATTATAACATTTTTATTATGTGGCTCATAACTTTTTAAGAAACTGTTGGGATTTTAATTTTATTTTTTAGATAATGTCATAGTATTTTATTTATAAAACACAATATCTCCTTGATTGATAATGTCGTCCATTGTATCGTCTCGCTTGAAATTAAGTCTTTCTGCTAAATTTATTGAACGTTGGTTACACTTATTTGTCCTGATAACTTTTACTGTTTCTTGATCGATATAATTCACAAAATTTGTGATTGCTGTAATAGCCTCACATGCGTACCCTTGTCCTTCAAAACTTGGATGTAATTTATAAAATAAATTTAATACTGTTTCTTGCTTTAATTGTCGATATTCATATCCACAAATACCAATAACACTACAATCTATTTTTTTCACCAATACAAAGTAACCAAATTGATATTGTTGCCAATGGTTTTGCCATTTTTCAATCCACCGTTGTGTGTCTAATTTGGAATTATGTAAACCTTTGGGAGTGTATATATTTGCTTGTGGATGACTACAAATATTATAAAGATCAATTAAATGCGAGGAACTTGGAATCATTAAATTTAATCTTTCAGTATTTATCATTAAATGTCTCCCTCCTATTTCTATTTAAAGACTATTTATATGAATACTAATGCCACGGGTTGAAATATCGACTATTATTTAAAAAGAATAATGTAACTACTAACATCAGAAGTATTAACGTCAAACACAAAACAACATAATCATCTTTTTTTAATTGTTTTTTGACGTACCAGGTTCTCCTTTTATACTGTCCGAATTGTCTTAACTCCATAGCAGTACTAATAGTGTCAATTCTTTCGATACTAGAAAATATTAAAGGTAACACAATGCGTTTGATACCTTTAACACGGCTAGTAAATTTCGCCTTTTTCGAATTATCATATCCTCTTGCTTGTTGCGCTTGTGAAATATTAAAATATGTTTCTTGAATATCTGGAATATACCTTAATGCTAGTGATACTGCATAACTGATTTTATAATTCACACCTAGCTGATTTAAACTTGCAGCAAAATGACTCGGATTCGTTGTGAATAAAAATATTAACGCTAAAGGAACTGTACTAATATATTTTAATATTAGATTAAACAGATAGAATAATTCCTGTGATGTTAGCGTAAATCGACCAATACCATTGATTAACTCTGTACGCTGATTATAAATCTTCACACCATATTCAGGATCAAATATATATACGGCAATAATATTTAATATTGTGAAAAACAGAATAAATTTAACAACAAAACGAACTTGTTTCCATTCAATATGAGCATATTTGAACAATAAAATAGATGAAACACTAATTAAAATTAAATATCTTGTGTCATAAGTCACCATTGCAGAAATAGAAACAACTAATAAGAATAAAAGTTTAACAGTCGCATTTAATTGATGAATACGACTATTTCCCGGGTGAAAACCTATAGTATTATATTGATTCATTGGCGTCTCACCTTCCTATCATGGTTAATAAATAATTGTATTAATTTCTGTGGCTCGCTAATCCCTATATATTCGGCCATTTCAAATAGCGATGTTTGTCTCAATGATGCAATCTCACAGATTTTTTTATCATTTAAAACCAATACTGGCGTGGTATCAGCAACGACTTGACCTTTTGATAATACAACTGTTCTTGAACTATACTCAGACAATAAATGCATATCATGCGTAATCATAATAATCGTCTTCCCCTGTCTGTTTAGCTCAATTAAAAATGACATTATCTCATTATAATGATAGAAATCTTGACCAGCAGTCGGTTCATCCAATATGATTATTTCCGGATTTAAGACTAAAACAGATGCTATAGTGACCCTCTTTTTTTGACCATAGCTTAAAGCTGCAATTGGCCAATTCCGAAATGCATAAAGTCCGCATATTTTGAGCACATTCTCTACTCGTATCTTTATATCTGATTCTTTCATACCTCGTGCTCTTAACCCTAATGCTACTTCATCGTAAATCATTTTTTCGGAAATCATATGATTTGGATTTTGCATCACATAACCTATGAATTCAGATCGTTCGCTAATTGACAATTGATTAAATCCCTTATTACAAAATTGGATATTACCTGTTATATCTAAAAATCCACAAATTGCTTTAGCAAGTGTTGATTTGCCGGCACCATTGTGACCAACTATACTAAGCATTTCTCTTCTATAAACATTTAATTGAACATTATTAAGTACACTATTACTATAGTCACTATATTGAACACACACCTCATTTAATTCTAATAGCGGTTCAGATTTGTACTTATTATCATCATTTGAAGATGTTTTATCTATCCATTTTTTCACTTTAAATTTAACATGTTCACTCATACAAACTTCACGTAAATTCGCTAAGTTATCAATGGATTCAACATCTACTTCTGCATATTTAAGCGCTGTACAGTATAATGGTTCACGTATTCCTGCTTCTTTAAGCTTAGATGATTTTAGCAAATCACTAGGCGTTGTATTAGCGATGATTTTTCCATCTTTAAAAAGAAGAACTCTATCAAACGTATCATCTAATGATTCTTCTAATCGATGTTCGACAATAATCATCGTTGACTTTGTTTCTTCATGAATATTATTTAACAATCTCAGCGTTTCATGTCCTGTCGCAGGATCTAAATTGGCCAGTGGCTCATCCAATATTAAAATAGGGGTACGATGGATTAATATACCACCTAATGAAACGCGTTGTTTTTGACCCCCAGATAAATCTTGCGGTCGGTGATTTAAATGTTCTATCATATCAACTTTTTCAGCCCAATAACTCACGTTTTTCTTCATATCATCTTGTTCAACACAATTATTTTCTAATAAAAAGGCCATATCTTCAGCTGCTGTTAAGCCTATGAACTGTCCATCTGTATCTTGTAAAACTGTACCAACAACATTAGATCTTTTATGTAAACAACTAACAGTTGCATCTTGATTATTTATATGTAGTTCCCCAGTTACGTTACCTTTAGTTTTAAATGGAATTAATCCATTTATGCAATTTGCAAAAGTCGATTTACCACTACCCGAAGCACCAACTACTAATACTTTTTCTCCCGGATAAATATCAACATTTATATTCTGTAATGTAGGTGTTGCTTGACTATGATATTGAAAACTAAAGTCTTTGAACGAGATAATTGGTTCAGTCATGATATATCATTACCTTTCTACATTCATTTACATATCTGATTCAACAAAATAATTATTCTTTACGTAAACTACCTTTTTTTATTTGAGATGAAGCATATGCTTTTAATAATATTGTCCCAATAATGCCAACTGAAATAATATTTAATACTGCAGAGATAACACCTTGTGTATAAACCTTGTTAGCTGGTTCGTTATAAATCAAAATATCTAATGTTGGTGCAATAAGTGCCCAGCAAATAATATTCGCAATAATTTGACCGGTATTAAAATAAATCATCGACTTCCTAGAAAATCGTCCTGAAGAAAGATTTAATTTTAGGCCAATCCATCCATATAAACAGCCTATAATTCCCGAGCAAATAACCCAACTCCACCAGGCACTACCGTATGTAGTGAAATCTTTAATAGCGTGACCAATTAATCCAGTCATTAAACCAGCAAAAGGTCCAAATATTGCAGATATTAATGCTAAAAATGCATAAGATGTTTCTATATTCGTATTAGGAAACCCTGTTGGTATTACAACAAAACGCCCTAAAATTACAAAGACCGCTGCTCCTATACCAATTGCAACAACAGTTTTAACTGAAATATCTTGTTTTTTCATCTTCATTACTCCTCACATAAAAAATTCATTAAATCGATGGTGCTTTAGATAAATGAATCGTCCAATCATTTCCAGTACCAATATGATATAAATCTGAAAATGAGTCTTGATTGACCGCTACACCAATATTTACTAGCGAGTTAACATACACAAGAGGTTCACCCACATTAACATCTGCAAACGATCGCGCAAATTTAATAATATTTTGATAGACTTTCTTATCTTGATGATAAATTGTTACCACCAAATTATTGCCATGAACAATTTCCAAGGATTTTAAGAATGTCAATGGAATATTTGTCCATAATGACCCAAATCTGATATCTAAAATATCAATACTTCCTGTAACAGAATCCTCATTTTTTGTCGCTTCACTTATTTCTAATGCCTCAATACTATCAACATTAATTGCCTGACCGAGACGTTCAAACGCTATCTTATTTGCAGCTAATCTCGCTCCATTGTATGCATAAACATCTCTACCATGAAAAGTATGACTTTCTTCCGAATGAGGCAATCGGCTTTTCACTTCATCAATTTCGATAACTTTTTTAATACCTTCATAATGTTTGATATGACTTAAAGAGCCATTATCAGGTGTAATAATGTAATGACCTGAATATGTTAAGCAAGCAATGCTCCGCCTATCACTACCTACACCCGGGTCTACCACTGATACAAAAACTGTGCCTTTAGGCCAGTATTTTACAGTTTGATATAAACGATATGACGCTACCCAAATGTCATACGGTGGTATATCATGCGTTAAGTTTTCGACACGTATATCATCACTTACAGTATATGCAACTCCATACATTGCACTTACAGCGCCATCACTAAGTCCAAAATCTGATTGCAATACCAAATAATTTCCCATAAAATGCCTCCTTTTTTTAAAACTTCAAAAAATATTATCTACATATTTAAGGTTATATATTTTGAATTTTCAGAATTATATTAAAATAGTACGAGTCACTTGTTACAAAGTCAATAGTAGCGACTATAAAAATGATAATAATAGTCAGATTTATCTCATTAACTAAATTTATTGAACGTTGGTTACACTTATTTATGTTTGAATTAATTGACTAGGGTATAACAATAGTGTGGTGTTTTATAGATATGTCTTTTATATGCATCATAAAAAAATATTCGAATTCGAAATAAAATGCTTGCATCTTTGTTTTTCAAGTGGTATCGTATGTATATCAAGTATAAAAAATATATCTAAGAGATAAAAATATGGAGGTTTTATATTATGACAAACTTTACTTTTGATGGTGCACACAGTAGTTTAGAGTTCCAAATTAAACATTTAATGGTTTCTAAAGTGAAAGGTTCATTCGATCAATTTGATGTCGCTGTTGAAGGAGATATTAATGACTTCAGCACTTTAAAAGCTACTGCAACAATTATTCCAAGCTCAATTAACACTAAAAACGAAGCACGTGATAACCACTTAAAATCTGGTGATTTCTTTGGTACTGATGAATTTGATAAAATCACTTTTGTGACAAAATCAATTACAGAAAGCAAAGTTGTAGGTGATTTAACAATTAAAGGTATCACTAACGAAGAAACATTCGACGTTGAGTTTAACGGCGTAAGTAAAAATCCTATGGATGGTTCTCAAGTAACAGGTATTATTGTTACTGGTATAATCAACAGAGAAAAATATGGCATTAACTTTAACCAAACACTTGAAACTGGTGGAGTAATGCTAGGTAAAGATGTTAAATTCGAAGCATCAGCTGAATTCTCAATCTCAGAATAACCTCATCTCATAATCCTCATTGATTTTAATATATACGAAATGAGTCTGGGACATAAATCCCTAAAAAAACAGCAGTAAGATATTTTCTAATTGAAAATTATCTTACTGCTGTTCTCTATTTATACAATACTTCGTATTGAATGGCTTCGCTTTCCTAGGGTGCCGTCTCAGCCTTGGTCTTCGACTGGCACTGCTCCCTCAGGAGTCTCGCCATTAATACTACGTATTAACATGTAATTTTACTTTGAAATACTTTAAAAAAATAAGACACTTTCGTATAATTTAATAAATACCACTAAACTAAATTAACGAGGTGCCTTATGTATAAAAATTATAACATGACCCAACTTACACTACCAATAGAAACTTCTGTTAGAATTCCTCAAAATGATATTTCACGATATGTTAATGAAATTGTTGAAACGATACCTGATAGCGAATTCGATGAATTCAGACATCATCGTGGCGCAACATCCTATCATCCAAAAATGATGTTAAAAATTATCTTATATGCATACACTCAATCTGTATTTTCTGGTCGTAGAATAGAGAAATTACTTCATGACAGTATTCGAATGATGTGGTTAGCTCAAAATCAAACACCTTCTTATAAAACTATTAATCGTTTTAGAGTAAATCCTAATACTGATGCATTAATTGAATCTTTATTTATTCAGTTTCATAGTCAATGTTTAAAGCAAAATCTTATTGATGATAATTCAATTTTTATTGATGGTACAAAAGTAGAAGCTAATGCCAATAGGTATACATTTGTGTGGAAGAAAAGTATTCAAAATCACGAATCGAAATTGAACGAAAATTCAAAAGCATTATATCGTGACTTAGTTGAAGAAAAAATAATACCAGAGATAAAAGAAGATGGAGATAGCGATTTAACAATAGAAGAAATAGATTTAATTGGTAGTCATTTAGATAAAGAAATCGAAGATTTAAATCATTCTATTCAGAACGAAGATTGTACTCAAATTAGAAAACAGACCCGTAAAAAAAGAACTGAGATTAAGAAGTTCAAAAAGAAATTTGATGATTATTCCGAAAGAAAAAGTAAATATGAAGAACAAAAATCGATTCTTAAAGATAGAAATAGCTTTTCTAAAACTGATCATGATGCAACTTTTATGAGAATGAAGGAAGACCATATGAAAAATGGCCAACTTAAGCCAGGATACAATTTACAAATAGCGACAAATTCTCAATTTGTTTTATCCTATGACCTATTTCAAAACCCGACAGATACTAGAACTTTAATTCCATTTTTAACAATGATTCAAAATACCTTCGGTTATTTACCGGAGTATATTGTAGCTGATGCAGGTTATGGTAGTGAGCAAAACTATATGGCTATTATAGATGATTTTAATAAAACGCCACTTATTACGTATGGTATGTTTATTAAAGATAAAACGAGAAAGTTTAAAAGTGACATTTTTAACACTCAAAACTGGAAATATGACGAACTTAATGATGAATTTATATGTCCTAATAACAAAAGAATAGGTTTTAAAAGATATGCATACCGTAATGATAGATATGGTTTTAAACGTGACTTCAAACTATATGAATGCGATGACTGTTCAGCATGTTCTTTGAGGCAACAATGCATGAAGCCAAATTCGAAATCCAATAAGAAAATCATGAAGAATTATAATTGGGAATACTTTAAAGCCCAAATTAATCAAAAGCTTTCTGAACCAGAAACGAAAAAAATCTATAGTCAAAGAAAAATTGATGTAGAGCCTGTTTTTGGATTTATGAAGGCTATTTTGGGTTTCACTCGAATGTCAGTTCGAGGAATAAATAAAGTTAAACGAGAGCTAGGTTTTGTATTAATGGCACTTAATATAAGGAAAATAGTAGCTCGACGAGCTGTATATTATCAAATACATTTAAAAAAAGCTGATTTCTATCAAATAATTAATAGAAATCAGCTTTTTTACATTGCCTAAGAACTTAATGTCCCAAGCTCATTTTTCTTTAATTTATGATTCACTATTTTAACATTTAAACTTATATTAAGACGCCCTTCATTCAGGCAGATCTTATTGAAACTGATAACTTTTATGCCCTTTTGCAAAGCCATTAACCGTATAAAGCATAGATCCTCCGTCCATTTCTATATCATTGGAACAAATGATGAGTTGATTTGTGCCAGGTATAAATTGCGGATGCGTAGAACGTAACATATGCCCTTCATCTCGGCTTGGTATCAATATTTGTCCTATTGGATAACCCCTTTTATTAAAAACTAACACTCGACCTTGACCATACATTGCTACGTATAAATTATCGTCACTATCGATACAACATGAGTCTGGTCCTTCATGACCTGTAAAATAGTACGGTATGGTAGCTCCAAATGGTTGTATCGTCACACCATCATCTTCAAGTGCAATGCGATGTAATCGATTGGCTGTAGTTTCTGTTACCCATAGTACTTTTTCATCTGTACTTAAAGCAATACCATTTGCTACGCTAATATTTTGAATAATCGGCGTCACTGTTTTAAAGTCTGGCGTAACATAATAAACGCCTCCTAGTGGGTTGGTAGAGTATCCTCTAAAATCTGTAAAATAAAACCCACCTTTAGAATCAAATACCATGTCATCAATACAATATTCTGTTGATAGATCTTCAATGATATCTTGTATGTTGTCACCATTTTCTGTCGCTGCAAAAATGCCTCCTGTAGATTTAAAATCTCCTAAATAACAAATAAATAATCGGCCATCTTTATGTATTTTGATTGCTGCAGGATTTGCTTTATGGCTTACAAAAGGCCGCTTAATTTCTTTAGTTTCTGGATTTACTTTAAAAATATTTCCTTCGAATACATCCAATAAAAAGAGTTGTCCCTGCCGATCAAAGTTCAATCCTTCTAGTTGCAATCCTTTCTTGGAAATTTCAAGCCATGGTTCAGCTGTAATTGTTTGTAATTCACTTTCAGATATAATTGGAACAGCACTATTAGACTTCCCGCTATAAAATAATGTAGGTAAATCTTGTTGTGACATCATGATCATTCCTTTCATTTCATTCGTTTTAACTATCATTTTCATTTTAAACAAGGTAACTATCAAATCAAATGATAACGTTTTCATTTATCTATTTTATCGGTCTAGTGGCTGATTTCAAGCTAGAAATATTGAATGACAATACAACTCTGTTAAAATGATGGACGTAGACAAATATGCGTATTGACGCTTTATTTTAAAAATTAACATGCTTATAACATGTTTTTAGAAGGAGATTAACCTATGAACTATCAAGTTCTTTTATATTATAAATATACGACGATTGATGACCCTGAACAGTTTGCTCAGGATCACTTAGCCTTTTGTAAAGCACACCATTTAAAAGGTAGAATTCTTGTTTCTACAGAAGGTATTAACGGCACATTATCTGGTACAAAAGAAGAAACCGAACAATATATGGCACATATGCATGCCGATGAACGATTCAAAGATATGGTGTTTAAAATTGATGAAGCTGAAGGACATGCTTTTAAGAAAATGCATGTACGTCCTCGAAAAGAGATTGTTGCTTTAGATTTAGAAGAAGACGTCGATCCAAGACACACAACTGGCCAATATTTATCACCTGTAGAATTTAGAAAAGCTCTTGAAGATGATGACACAGTCATTATTGATGCACGTAATGATTATGAATTTGATTTAGGTCATTTCCGAGGTGCAATTCGTCCAAATATCACGCGCTTTAGAGATTTGCCTGACTGGATTAAAGAGAATAAAGCGTTATTTGCAGATAAAAAAGTGGTTACGTACTGTACTGGTGGCATTCGATGTGAAAAATTTTCTGGCTGGTTATTAAAAGAAGGTTTCGAAGATGTAGCGCAGCTTCACGGCGGTATAGCTACATATGGTAAAGACCCTGAAACAAAAGGTCAATATTGGGACGGTAAAATGTATGTATTTGATGATCGTATCAGTGTTGATATCAACCAAGTTGAAAAAACGATTATTGGTAAGGATTGGTTTGATGGCAAACCATGTGAACGTTATATTAATTGCGCTAACCCAGAATGTAATAAACAAATATTAGTTTCTGAAGAAAACGAAGCTAAATATTTAGGTGCATGCTCTTATGATTGTGCTAAACATGAGCGTAATCGTTATGTTCAAGCAAATAATATTAGTGGTAATGAGTGGCAACAACGTTTAACAAACTTTGATGATTTACATCAACATGCTTAGTATTAATTAAATACCTTTCAAAACACGCTTTGAAAATCCGATTTATAAAGGTTTTTCAAGGCTGTTTTTTTATGCGCATGCATAACCTGATATGTTTTTAATTATGCGCATGTTATACTAAATTAAATTTTAATACTGCGGGGTGTCTTAAAATGCACATTTTAGTAACAGGGTTCGCGCCTTTTGACAATCAAGATATTAATCCTTCTTGGGAAGCTGTGACTCAACTAGAAAATATTATTGGCACACATACAATCGATAAATTAAAACTACCAACCTCTTTTAAGAAAGTAGATACTATTATAAATAAAACGTTGGCATCTAATCATTATGATGTTGTACTAGCTATAGGACAAGCTGGTGGTAGAAATGCCATTACCCCAGAACGTGTCGCCATTAATATTGATGATGCACGTATTCCAGATAATGATGATTTTCAACCTATTGATCAAGCCATTCATTTAGACGGTGCGCCAGCTTATTTTTCAAATTTACCAGTTAAAGCAATGACTCAAAGTATTATTAACCAAGGACTTCCTGGAGCACTTTCAAATAGTGCAGGTACGTTCGTATGTAATCACGTACTTTATCACTTAGGTTATTTACAAGATAAGCATTACCCTCACCTTCGATTCGGTTTTATTCATGTGCCATATATACCAGAGCAAGTCGTTGGTAAACCCGATACACCATCTATGCCATTAGAAAAGATAGTTGCAGGTTTGACTGCAGCTATTGAAGCTATTTCTAATGATGAGGATTTACACCTAGCCCTAGGCACAACGCAATAGTTATAAATGCACAAACAAAATACATTCCTTAAATAACTAACAAATTTGTTAATAGGGTAATACTTACGGAAGTATGTTTTATTTATGGGGGCGGAATTAATAATGACTACAAAAACAGTATTTGATGTCATTGATATGGGTTTAGGATATTTAGTAAATGTGTATGATACTTGGAAAGTTGAAAAGGTACTTGATGATTATCATAAGCCTTTTTCTAATACCATTCATTGGCAATTTGGGCATGTATTAACAATTTTTGAATCAGCCTTAGCTGTTGCTGGTAAAGAGAATATTGATTTAAATATATATAGACCTTTATTCGGAAATGGTTCGTCTCCAGATGAATGGAAGGATGAAGTACCGAGTATTGAAACGATTTTAGAAAGTCTCCAAACATTACCTGAACGTGCACGAAATCTAACTGAAGATGATTTAGCAATTGAATTGAAACAACCAATTGTCGGTTGTAATAACTTAGAAGAGTTATTAGTATTAAATGCCATTCACATCCCACTTCATGCTGGTAAAATTGAAGAGATGTCTCGTATATTAAAAAATTTTAAATAAATATGTGCTTATTAACCGTTAACAACACGTTAACGGATTTTTTTATTTTTTAAAAGGCCACTCTTAGTCTGCTTACATACAGATTAAAAGTGACCTATTAATATCATGTATTATACATAGAACTAAGAATAGCCTTATCTATAAAAATAATTATAATGGTTTATGAGTTAAATCTTTTTCTTAAAATTAAATACAATCCCAATATACCTATAAATACCCATGTAATCCATGAAGTTATAATCTTCATACCAGTTTTTGGTAATTCTTTTAGAGGATTTTCAGGTTTGGTTTTATTATCTTTAGGTTGATCATCCTTATCCACTTTTGATGGCTTATCTGGGGGAGTTGGTTTAACTTTATTAGAATGATCAGGTTTAGTTGGTGGTGTTTTGTCTTTTGGTTTTTCAGGATAGATTGGTTTATTCGGTTTTTCTGGCGTATATTTATTCGTCACAATCAAGTTGCCCATATCATTGTTATCCACATGCGTTGTATAGCCATTAACTTTTGTTAATTCCTCGACTGTGTATTTTACTTGTTGACCTTTTGCTTTTTCATCTAATCCTGTCCACGTATGTGTCCAGTTATTAGATTCATTTAATGTTGCTGTTTTTCCTGTTGCTTTTCCATCTTGATATAACTCAACTTTGATTTCAGTTGGTCGTTTTCCGTCTTGGTTATTATTGTCATCCCAATTTTTCGTTACTGTTGCCGATGTCTCTCCTGGTGTATACTTGTTCGTTATTGTCGTACCGTTGATGTCTGTTGTGTAGTCTTTTACGTGATCTTCGGTCACTGTATATTCTATTTTCTTTCCTTCATCATACTTCGGTAAGTCTTTAAATTTGTACTTCCAGTTTGTTTCAGATGTTACATCTACCGTTTCTACTTTCTCTCCATTAGCCAATAAATTTACACTGACTTTTTCTGGTCTCTTACCATCTTGATTGTCTTTGTCGTCCCATACTTTTTCACCACTAATTGATGTTGTTTCGATTGGTTTTTCAGTATTAGTAACCACTAAACCATCTTCTTTTTTAGTATATCCTTCTGGTGTTGTATCTTTACCTTGAGCATTTACTTCTTTAACTAAATATTTAATAGTCTTGCCATTTTTGTCATTTTCCGGAAGATTAGACCATGTCACTTTTGTCGTTCCATCTTCTAATTTTTTAATTTCTGCTTTGTCTACTGGTGTTGTGTTTTGATTGTCATCTTGTTTGTACAACTTGAAATAAATCGTTGGTTTCACTTTTTGAGTGCCTTCCCAAACCTTTTGAGCAGAAACATCTTTTGTTTTTTCTATCTCTTTTGCATTTTCAATAGTCGTAAAATATCCCTGATTATCTGTATCTTTCATAGTAAACGGATATTCTTTATCCTTATCAAATGTATACGGTGCTGGCGCCTCTATTTCTTTTAAAATATAGTCTCCGCTAGGCAACGCTTTAATATTAGCAATACCGTTTGCATCTGTTTTAATCTCAATTTCTTTTTGATTGTCCTTTACAACTGATCCATCTTTTTTAGAAAGTTTAAATTTTACATTAGCTATAGGAGCCTTGGTATCTTTATCCTGTTTTAAAACTTTTAATTCACCTTTTACAGTACCTTCAATACCGGCATTAGCATTAATATTATGCACAGTATGATTAAATGCTTTCCCGTTCACTTCTTCCTTACCATGCTCTTGATACCAAGCTTGTGAATTATTAACAAACTCTTTTTGCTGTTCATTCGTAATTTTGGTTTTGTAGTTAATTGAAAAACTATTAAGTGACCCATAGCCTTGTGGAATTGTTACATCAATTGTGTTCTTCGTATTATCAACAGTTATTTTAGAACCTGGAAAGGCTTTTTCAAAATCAGTAATTGCATTTGGTCCACTATAATAATTGCTATGTGTACCTGTCACATTAATGTTTAATGTGCTTAAATCTAACTGCTGTCCACCTTGAATCTGATCCTTTATAGTAATATCTTTCGATACATATCTTTTTTCATTATTAATATTTAAAAACCATCGTACATGTGTCGTATCTTCTGGCAGCATATCTCCCGTTTTATAATAGAAAACACTACTTGTTCCCGCTTCACTTTTATGAACCGTAACATTCGTTGATTTATTCCCAGATGTTATCGTAGCTACTTTGTCATCTGAAGTATTTGTTTGCGTTAAATTTCTTCCTTGTACTTCAAATTCTGCAAATCCCGAAACATCACTTAATTTTTCTACTTTATCATTGAATGTAATTGTTGCTCCGTCTGGCGTAATAACTGCTTGACCCACCTGTTCACCTTTAACAGTTAATGATACTGTTTTGCTATAACCCTCTATCTTTACTGTACCACTTGTCGGCCATGCCACTTTAATCGTGTCACCATTTTGTATTTTTCCATTTTTATCGTCGAACGTCATTTTTACTGTCGTTTTACCACCATCTTCTATCTTAGACGGTGATACAGTTAAATCTGTAACATTCGTTGATGAAATATCTCGTGCTGCAAATGCTTCATTTTTATTAAATAAAGGTGTGATGATATTTAATAACATTATAAAGACCATAAACTTCAACACATTTTTGTTCATAAAAACCCCTCCTTATACTCTATGTCATATCCACAGGATACTAATAATAAATTATAAACTAATTTAGTTCTTATTCAATGAAATTTATCAAAAATTCATATTATTATTTTATTATGCAAAATATATACAGTATAACGAATACAAGTGCATGAAGTTAACTTGTATCAATTAATTTCTTAGTATATTAGTTCATTTTCAAAATCTTTTAAATTTAATAAACACCAACTATACCAGTTCTTCACTGCTTCTCGAAAAATAATTATATTAATGATTTCGTTAATTTAATTTTATATTTAATTATTACTGTACATCTTTTGTAGTTAGCTTTATTCTTAAATTGAAATATGTATAAAACATAGAAAGAAGGACGTTTTAACATGGAAAACACGGTTAAATATCGTAAGTTTATACTCCCTATCGTTGTAGGTCTCCTAATTTGGGCACTTACACCTTTTAAACCGGATACTGTGGATCCAACAGCATGGTATATGTTCGCAATATTCGTCGCGACAATCATTGCTTGTATTACACAACCGATGCCAATTGGGGCTGTCTCTATAATTGGATTTACAATCATGGTACTCGTTGGCATTGTTGACATGAAAACGGCTGTCGCTGGTTTTGGTAATAATAGCATTTGGTTAATTGCTATGGCCTTTTTCATTTCAAGAGGATTTGTGAAAACAGGTCTTGGTAGACGTATCGCACTTCATTTCGTCAAATTATTTGGTAAAAAAACATTAGGCTTAGCATATTCTATCGTCGGTGTAGATTTAATTCTAGCGCCTGCTACACCAAGTAATACCGCGCGTGCAGGTGGAATCATGTTCCCAATTATCAAATCACTTTCTGAATCATTTGGTTCGAAACCGAAAGACGAATCATCACGTAAAATGGGTGCATTTCTAGTTTTCACAGAATTCCAAGGTAACTTAATTACTGCGGCTATGTTTTTAACTGCAATGGCCGGTAATCCCCTTGCACAAAATTTAGCATCTAGCACATCTAATGTTCACATTACATGGATGAATTGGTTCTTAGCTGCTTTAGTTCCTGGACTTGTTTCCTTAATTGTTGTACCTTTTATCATTTATAAAATTTATCCACCAACTGTTAAAGAAACACCAAATGCTAAAAGTTGGGCTGAAAATGAATTAGCGACTATGGGTAAAATCGCTTTAGCTGAAAAATTTATGATTGGTATTTTTGTCATTGCTCTAACACTATGGATTGTCGGAAGTTTCATTCATATTGATGCAACTTTAACGGCCTTTATTGCGCTAGCATTGTTATTATTGACAGGCGTCTTAACATGGCAAGACATTTTAAACGAAACAGGTGCTTGGAACACATTAGTATGGTTCTCAGTGTTAGTGTTAATGGCCGACCAATTGAACAAGCTTGGATTTATTCCTTGGTTAAGTAAATCCATTGCTACAAGTCTTGGTGGATTAAGCTGGCCTATAGTACTGGTCATTTTAATATTGTTCTACTTCTATTCACATTACTTATTTGCAAGTTCTACAGCACATATCAGTGCTATGTATGCAGCATTACTAGGCGTTGCCATCGCAGCCGGTGCACCACCATTATTCAGTGCATTAATGTTAGGTTTCTTTGGTAACCTATTAGCTTCAACAACACACTATAGTAGTGGTCCAGCGCCGATTCTCTTCTCTTCAGGTTACGTGACTCAAAAACGTTGGTGGACAATGAACTTAATATTAGGTTTCGTCTACTTTATTATCTGGATTGGTTTAGGATCACTTTGGATGAAAGTAATTGGTATATTTTAAAATGTTTAAATTAGGGAGTGGGACAGAAATGATATTTTCGCAAAATTTATTTCGTCGTCCCACCCCGGCAAGGTTGACTAGAATTGAAAAAAGCTTGTTACAAGCGCATTTTCGTTCAGTCAACTACTGCCAATATAACATCGTAGAGCATAGAACATTGATTTATGTCCCAGCCTGTTTTTAATTTGTATTTAAAATCAATCTTTGCTAAATCAAGACTCCCCTTTTTAAAATACGTTTATCCTTTAAATCATTGCGTACTTCACTGAAAATTTGTATAAAGATTTAAGTCATTACGTAACATCACATAAAATACATTTCTATATTAATCCGCTTCATTGATTAACATTACTTATGTATCATAAATCATCAAACAAAAAACACTTTCGCTTAAATTCATTTAATTATGAATTCAACGAAAGTGCTTTATTTTATATTTAATGTTTCAAATTTATACGGCTGTCACTATTACTGCACACATACCTCAGTCTCACCTTAACATAGCACAAAGGAAGTTGAAAACATGTATAATTATCTCTCCTCGCATTTTATAGGGTTTTTGCGACCGGATGTTTCTTCAATTTAATGTATTGAGAAAGACTATATAACACAATACCTGTCCAAATAAATATAAACGTAATTAATTGATCTATACTAAAAGGCTCTTTGAAAACAAATATGCCGAGTACAAACATTATTGTTGGTCCAACGTATTGAATAAATCCTATTAGCGAAAGTGGAATACGTTTTGCCCCGGCTGAGAATAGGATTAGTGGTATTGCCGTAATAGCACCAGAAAATAATAACCAAAATGATGACATGTTCAATCCAAATGACATCTGATGTTGCTGCCATAAATAAATAACGTATATGAGTCCAGCAGGTGCGGTAACAATACATTCAATCGTAATACTGCTGATGGCATCAATATGTACTACTTTTTTTAATAATCCGTATGTACCAAAGGATAACGCTAATATAATAGAGACGATTGGGAATTCTCCAATCTTGAGCGTCATATATAATACACCGATGAATGCGAATAAAATGGCTAGCCATTCAAATTTATTGAATCTTTCTTTTAAAAAGATAAGTGCGAGCAAAATGCTAACAAGTGGATTTATATAATAACCTAAACTTGTTTGTAGTACGTGACCGTTCGTTACAGCCCAAATAAATGTACCCCAATTTAATGTGATAACATAACCCGCTACGACAATTGCTAGTAATTGAATGGGCTTGGCTAACAATTGATTCATATCTCGTTGAAATGCATTGCGTTGTTTTTGTCCAACCGCGAGTATGAAAATCATGAATATTACTGAAAATATAATACGAAAGGCTAAAATTTCAAATGCGCCTATTGCATCAACGAACTGCCAATATATAGGTAGTATTCCCCACAGAATGTAAGCACTAAGTGCTAAAAATATACCTTTTTTATATTCTGTATTCACTTACATACCTCCTTACTCTCCCAAATTTTTAACATGTTACGCTCACTTAGTTAAGCTAATATAACGATTTTACTAATAATATTTCGATAAAGATATCATTTTGTTTATATTTTCCACATTTATTCGCCAACCACTAAACAATATTAATTTTATAAATAATTCTGTACAAATCAGGGTATATTGCCAGAAAGACTACCAAACAACATAAAGGATGGATACAAATGACTTTACCTAAAATTGGAAAGCCTGCAACACGTGCATTAAATTCACAAGGTATATACACATTAGAAGATGTATCACAATATACAAAGTCATCTCTAATGGAGATGCATGGCGTTGGTCCTAAAGCTATATCAATATTGGAACAAGCTTTATTTCAGCACCAACTACATTTTAAAACGGAAGTTCATTCATCATTACCTTTTTTATTAACAGGAGACGTGCCATGCAATCATGCCCCTAAACGTCAACAAATGATAGATTTTATAGTTGCTACAGCAGCATTAGATATTGAATTATTACGTTCACTGGTTACAACAGAATTTATTTGGTCTGTGCCTGGACACTTTGACATTTATGGACCTCAAATATTAATTCAAGAACTATCTAATCATTATAAAGAGATTGCTTCGCTCAATATTCAATCCATCATCACACATGGCTATTTCGGTTCCATGCACGGTAGTCAAATATTAAAAACTGGTAAAGAGATTCATTTTGCTCATTTTTTTGAATTTGAAAATCATAAAAAGGATGCCAAGTTAAGCAAAGTGACATCTTACATTGTTGTTGGTTAATGACTCAAATTATATATCGCAAAAAATTCTTTTGCTTTTACATGTATATTTTTATATAACAAATAATTTTGCATAACATTTTTGTTATATGAACACTTATTACTAGAGTGCACATTGAACATACAGTATGATTAAATATCATGTTATGAAAGAAGGATATATTTTGACTGTTTTTAAAAATGAGCGCTTAAGCTGGTTACCATACATAGCTATTGTCATTTTGTTACACGTTATTGGGTTTAGTTTTTTATGGATTGCTGGAAAAGACCATCATATCTTATTTGGTATGGGGATTCTTGCATATACATTAGGTTTACGTCATGCATTTGATGCTGATCATATCGCCGCGATAGATAATACGGTTCGCAAATTATTACAGCAACGCAAAGATCCATCTGGTGTTGGTTTCTACTTTTCAATTGGACATTCATCTGTTGTATTTTTAATGGCTGTTTTTTTAGGGGTATCTGTAAAATGGGCTAAAGATGAATTACCACATTTCCAAGATATTGGTGGAACGATTGGTACACTAGTATCAGGTTTCTTTTTAGTGCTTATCGGTGTGTTGAATCTAATTATTTTAATCTCTTTAATTAACTTGTTCGCTAAATTACGTCGTGAACACATTGAAGAAGCTGAAGTCGATGCATTACTTGAATCTAGAGGATTTGTTTCTCGATTTGTAGGACCTTATTTCAAATTAATCACGCGTAGTTGGCACGTATTGCCACTTGGCTTTTTATTTGGACTTGGTTTTGATACAGCTAGTGAAATTGCGTTACTCGCTCTTTCTTCAGGCGCGTCACAACAGGCCATTTCATTTATCGGAATCTTATCTTTACCAATTTTATTCGCATCAGGTATGAGTTTGTTGGATACTTTAGATGGTGTTGTAATGAAATATGCCTATAATTGGGCATTCTTCAATCCTATTCGCAAAATCTATTACAATATAACGATTACTGCGATATCCGTCATAGCTGCATTAGTGATTGGGATGATTGAATTGCTGCAAATTCTTGCTGATAAGCTAGACTTACACGGTGCATTTTGGGCATTTATTAGTTCAATCGAATTTGATTATTTAGGCTATATTCTAGTCGCTTTATTTTTAATTACTTGGCTTATTTCGAGTTTAATTTGGAAGTTTGGTCGCATAGAACACAAATGGTCTAAATAAAGTAACTTGTCTTGCAATCATCTTTTTATTATTGCGTTTTTAGACACCCTGCATACTGACTCCTTTAGAATACGCTCTCAGTAGTCATCTTTAAATCGTTTCTTTTAGAGATGACCTCATTTTGAGAGCGTATTTTTCTATCTAAAATAGATCTTGTAAAATCCAGTGCTTTATTATTTAAAATTTTAGCATTTCTGTTTACAATTCTCTTATAGTCTTTAATACAGGAGGCGATATACTAATGAATATTGCAAAGTTAGAAGATTATCTACAAATTGAACCAACTCGTTATAATCAACCGAGTATTGAAGCATTAAATTATTATGCGACTCGCTTTATGTTAACGGTGCCTTTCGAAAATATTGATGTTCAAAATGGTAAACCAATATCTGTAGATATCGATGCACTTTTCAATAAAATTGTTCATGATAAACGCGGTGGTTTTTGTTATGAGTTAAACACATTTTTCAAAGCATATTTACAACAAAAAGGATTTAACCCAGAATTAATGTCGGCTACCATTCATACACCCGGTGGCGGTCGTAGTCAAAACGGTTCACATGCATCACTTGTTGTTTCTATTAATAATGTCTTTTATGTAACCGATGTCGGCTTTGGAGACTTACCTCTAAATGCCATACCGATTACTTTACCAGATGATACACAGCAGATCACTGATATCAGTGGGACATTCCGCGCTATTTTCAACAGTGAGGATAAGGACATTTTCTATGTTCAAAAATATGAAAATAATCATTGGCATACAAAATACGAAGCTGAATTCAAGGCTAGAGAA
Source organism: Staphylococcus sp. FSL W8-0305 (assembly GCF_037966415.1). NCBI lineage: Bacteria > Bacillati > Bacillota > Bacilli > Caryophanales > Staphylococcaceae > Staphylococcus > Staphylococcus sp. FSL W8-0305. The sequence goes on along the minus strand of NZ_CP150198.1, from coordinate 2,041,036 downwards.
ATAGAAGAATTCGATCAAAACATTGAATATAATCAAACACATCCTGATTCAGTATTTGTAAAACATTTATTAATTACAATGCCACAATCATTTGGACGTGCTACAATGTCTGAAAACCATTTAACTTTAACAAAAGATGGAACGCCAGAAAAGTTAGCTATCACAAAAGATAACTATAAACAATTTTTAACAAAATATTTTGGATTAAATGTAACAATTAGTCGACTTGAAAACAGCGACAATTAATCATAAAAATACGGACGTAACTTACTTTAATGTAGGTAACGTCCTTTTTTAATACACATGTTCGTTAGGATGTGGGAAAAAATGATACAGCGCCACTAACAATTAATGATTTAGTGGTTCTCACACATTAGCCAGAGCTCGTGTGTACTTATAAATAGACATTCATGCGTAAAACGCATGCATAAAAAATACTAATTTCTAAAGAAAAAGTATTTCTTTATTGACACTCTGTGCAAACACAACAAAAAGGATATGGCACAAACTTCATGCCACACCCTTCTTTTGAACCGCTTCATTTTACTTAAGCAAGTGCATCTACAACATAAATGACACCTACGAATACAAATGCAATAGCAATCATCGTCGAAATAAAGACGATACCCATTAATGGATTAAATAATAAAATGACACCGAAAACAATACCTAATAAATTAAAAATCACTGAAATTAGTTTTAAGCTACCACTACCTGAAAACGTAAATAATCCAGCAATAGAACTAAAAATAAACCAAAATGCAAACATGTAGATAAAAAATGCCGAGCTAGCACCAACATTAAAAATGACAATAAGACCAAATAGAATATCTACAATCCCCATAAACAGAATCCAATTTTGGTTACCACCAACTAAAGCTTTGGCTTTTCTACGATAAACAATTTGAATCACACCATTAATCAATACAAATAATCCAATTAACCATGTGATTGCATAAAAGTTTTCAATTGGGAATGTAAAAATAACAACTGCTAACATTAATAACAACACACCCATAATCAAACTAGACCATTTAATTCCTTGATTTCCTTTTTCCATAACAATCATTTCCTTTCAAACAACGCCTTCTTTATATTTTAATTAGTGTCACTATTATTCATTGTTTAAATTCCCTCATCTTAACTTATAGAAACATTTCCTCAGTGCAAATACTGTGATGCTCAAATTAGTTGAACTGCTTTCCAATAATCCAAATTCACCCGAGAAAATCACGATATATTAATATCTTTCAACTATGTAAGATTCAAACATTGAATTGTAAGTTTAGATAAAGGCTACTGTTCTACTTATTATTTAAAATGAATTTAAATACAAAAGGAGTGATACTATGACGATATTATCAGTGCAACATGTTTCAAAAACATACGGTAAAAAGCACACATTTCAAGCACTTAAAGATATTAACTTTGACATACAAAAAGGCGAATTCGTTGCGATTATGGGGCCTTCTGGATCAGGTAAGACAACCTTATTAAATGTACTAAGTTCAATTGACCAAATTTCTAGCGGTAGCGTGATTGCTAACGGACAAGAGCTTAATAAACTTAATCAAAAAGCACTTGCCAAATTCCGTAAAGAATCATTAGGTTTCATCTTCCAAGATTACAGTATTCTGCCGACATTAACTGTTAAAGAAAACATTATGTTACCTTTATCTGTTCAAAAAATGTCGAAAGCAACAATGGAAGAAAATTATAAAGCAATCACAACAGCATTAGGTATTTATGACCTAGGAAATAAATACCCTAGCGAATTATCTGGTGGTCAACAACAAAGAACTGCAGCAGCGAGAGCATTTGTTCACAAACCACAAATCATATTTGCAGATGAGCCAACAGGCGCACTCGACTCGAAAAGTGCAAATGATTTATTACAACGTTTGGAAGAAATGAATAAATCGTTTGATACCACAATTGTCATGGTTACACATGATCCGGTTGCAGCAAGTTTTGCAGAACGTGTCATCATGCTAAAAGATGGCCAAATTCATACACAACTTTATCAGGAAGGACGTTCTAAACAGGCCTTTTATGAAGACATTGTACATCTTCAATCAGTATTAGGTGGTGTCTCAAATGACATTTAACCATATCGTTTTAAAAAACTTACGTCAAAACTTAAAACATTATGCAATGTATTTATTTTCATTATTTTTTAGCATCGTCTTATATTTCAGTTTTACAACCTTACAGTTTACTAAAGGTGTAAATAATGACGACTCGATGGCTATCATTAAGAAAGGTGCTTTAGTCGGATCAATATTTTTATTTATCATTATTGTCATCTTTTTAATGTATGCCAATCATTTATTCGTGAAACGTCGTACACGTGAATTTGCGCTATTTCAGTTGATTGGTTTAACACGACAAAACATTTTGAAAATGTTAGCACTTGAACAAATGATTGTATTTATAATCACAGGTGTTGTCGGTGTATTATGTGGCATTGCAGGTGCACAATTATTGCTTTCCATTGTATCTAAATTGATGTCATTATCGATTAACTTATCGATACATTTCGAACCTATGGCCCTTGTTTTAACTATTTTAATGCTAATTATTGCGTATATACTGATTTTATTTCAAAGCAGTTTATTTTTAAAAAGACGCAGTATCTTATCAATGATGAAAGACTCAGTTAAGACTGATGTTACAACTGCGAAAGTTACAGTTATAGAAGTCATTTCAGGCGTATTAGGTATTGCTATGATTGCACTAGGATATTATATGGCGACAGAAATGTTTGGTACGTTCAAAGCACTAACTATGGCTATGACATCACCGTTTATCATTTTATTTTTAACGGTTGTAGGTGCCTATTTATTCTTCAGAAGTTCCGTGTCACTAATTTTTAAAACTTTGAAAAAATCTAAAAATGGACGCGTATCTATTACAGATGTTGTATTTACATCTTCTATTATGTACAGAATGAAGAAAAATGCCATGTCTTTAACTATCATTGCAATTATTTCTGCAGTTACAGTAACTGTATTGTGTTTCGCAGCATTATCTAAATCAAATACCGATCAAACCCTTACATCTATGGCACCCAATGATTTTAACGTGGTCGCCTCTCAAGATGCGCAACAATTTGAATCTAAACTAAGCCAACAACATATTACATTTTCTAAAAATTATTATGAAACTATTACTGTAGATAATGTTAAAGATCAGGTTATTACTTTGGAAAATGGTAGTGATTCAGGTCGCACGAATTCTATTTTAAGTGCAAATACAAAGTTAACTGGTAACAATGCCATCATTACAAATACAAAATCACTTCCTAACGTGATTAATATTCATTTAAACAATGATTTAGTAGTAAAAGGTACAAAGAACGAGACTTTTCGTGTTACACAAGAAGACAAAGACAAGGTTTATCCTTTAAATCTAAGCTTTAATTCACCTGTCATTGAAGTAAGTCCAGAAAAGTATCAGCAATTGAAAACACAAAATAACGTTCATACTTTTTATGGATATGATATTAAACAAACATCACAAAAGAAAAAAGCTCAAGCAATTGCAAAACAGTTTGGAGACAAAATCATCACTTATGATGACATGAAAAAAGAGGTCGATGCTACTAACGGTATTCTAATATTCGTTACTTCATTTTTAGGATTAGCATTTTTAGTAGCAGCTGGATGTATTATTTATATTAAACAAATGGATGAAACTGAGGATGAACTAAGTAACTTCAGAATATTAAAACGCATAGGCTTTACGCACACAGATATGCTTAAAGGATTATTACTAAAAATTACTTTCAACTTCGGTTTACCATTATTGATTGCTATATTACATGCAGTATTCGCCGCAATAGCATTTATGAAATTGATGGGTAATATATCCTTCATGCCGGTTATTATAGTAATCATTGTATACACACTCATTTACATTGTTTTTGCTTTAATCGCTTTTGTACATTCAAATAAATTGATTAAGAAAACCATTTAACACTTGTGATTAAAAGATGATTCATTGAGATTTTGATTTTAAGCAATGCAGTATAACTATTAACTGATTTATAAAAAGGAGAGATTGAATCATGAAATTTAGAGAATTAGTAAAACAATCATACGAGGATTTAAAAAACTTGACTGTAACTTGGTATAACGTTATTGCTTTAGCAATTATTGTTATTGTCTTAAGCACCGTTACAACACCAATTATAGGTATTCCAGCTGGTTTATTAGGTGGCGCTTATTATTTAAAACGCCGCGAAGAAAAAGGTAAATAAGCCTTCTGTGCTAAACTCAATATGTATTTCCTACCAAAGAAAACATAAGGAGTTAGTACAGAATGGCCTATACACACCTTAACACGGATGAACTTACGTTCATAGACTCATATTATCACTAGAATCTTTCAGTTAAAGAGATTTCGAGTAGATTGAAACGTTCTAGACAGACAATTTATAACGTAATCAATGCTTTTAAGTCGGGTATGTCTGCCCTTGAATATTATCAAGAATACAAACAAAGAAAGTCTAATTGTGGGAGACATAGAATAGTGCTTCCAGAAGAACAGTCAGATTATATCCGAGAGAACGTAGCTGATGGATAGACACCTGATACTATTATTGGCAGAGGTGAACACACGATCAATTGTTCTGTTAAAACACTTTACAGAATGTTTAAAGAGAACATTTTTGCTGTACATGATTTACCTATGAAATGTAAAAGAAAGCCAAATGGCCATTCTGAAAAAAGAGGTGGATAGACTTTTAAAAGACATATTTCTGAAAGAATAGAAGAGTTCCCTTTATTCAATAAGGAGTTTGGACATCTCGAAGGAGATACTATTGTTGGTCGTCATGGTAGTGCAATCATTACTTTGGTAGAAAGAGTATCCAAGATGATTATCACCTTACGATCCTTAGGTCGTAAGGCAACTGATATAGAAAATGCTCTGAACTCAATGTTTTCTGCTTTACCTTCTCATATATTTAAATCAATTACTTTTGATTGTGGTAAGGAGTTCTCAAACTGGAAAACAATATGTAACTGTCACGATATATCTATATTTTTTGCTGATCCAAGCATGCCAGCACAGCGAGGTTTAAATGAACATTCTAACGGAATACTTAGACGCAGTGGATTAGATAAGGAACTGGATTTCAATTTAGTAACGGATGATCATATCATCAGTGTTGCTCAAAAAATCAATCATCGTCCTAGAAAATCTTTAGGTTATAGAACACCATTGGAAGTATTTATGAGTTTCATCAAAGATGATAAACTGTCCAGCTTAATTTGACAATCTAAAGATTTATAAAAAAGCCGTTGGTCTCTTCGAAACTACGGCTTTTCTCTGTGCTATAAAATCAGTATGGCGAAGCACAGTGATCATTGAATTCTGACTTTATATAACCAAGAGTATCTTTGGATACACTGATGATATCTATAACAGCATTGCTAATGTAGAATATATTTTCTTGATTATAGAATACAATAAATGGCTCCACTAAACCTTTTTTAATATATAAAGAATAATCAATTAAGTCTTTGTTTTTTATATTTTTAATAGTTGCAATAACATACTTCTCATCGGCAGAATGGATTTCTTCGTACCAGTTAGTAATATTAAAAAAACGACCAATTCTTGTTTTTTCTCTAAATTTAACAGGATATAAGTATTCAGACAAAAATGTACATTTCGTCTTTGATTGGTTATTAAATATAACATTAATAATATTAGAAATTTGCTTTTTATTGAGAACATCAATATCTAAGCGTATCCTATTTTTCTCAGGTGATTGAAAATAGGGAATTTCATGTTCTAAATCAAAATGTATTTGTTGTGTTTCAAGGTTAATAATCATTTTAATCTCCAATTCTTTTTAGGTTAGCATCGTATGTACCACTTCTTGTTTTCTTGCTACCTAAATTCTTAATACTGCTTGCACCTTTCCATGCTCCTCCTCGGTGTCCATCTTTATCGACAGATATATATTGAGGACGCCCTTTACTATTTTTCTTGAACACTTTTTTGCCATGGGATACATGCTTTGTAGCAGAATAACCCAATTTTTTAGCTGCCTGCGCGGCAACTTGAGGGCTTGTACGAATCATTGATGTTACAACTGTCTTACCATATTTTTGAATAGCTTTCTTAAGTCCTTGTTTGGCGATGAATCCTACTAATACAGCCACTACAGGTGCAATTGAAGCTTTAACCTCATTCGTATCATATATTATTTTTTCTCCCGTATCTTGGTCGGTAAATTCTGCCTTAAAGTCATTTTCATTAACAATCCTTAAAAATTTAACATCATAAGTTTTATCAAGTTTATTATTATAATTATCTTTTAATGAAGCATCTACAGTAATTTTATCTGTATTTAGGTCGTGTTCTAAACTGCTTTCAATGTTTAAATCTTTAGATTTAAAGTTATTGTCAATGTAATTACGATTATTTTTACTGTAAATATTCTCGTTAATTTTATTTGTGTTTATTTTACTATTCGAATTGTTAATATTAGCTTCTTTTATAACCACAGAAGCTTCTGCAAAGTTTCCGTAAGTAAAAGTTATAATAATTGCTAGAAATAGGATAATTATCTTGTTTTTCATGTTTTCTCCTTTGATGCGTTATTTTATTGGATATTCTTTTAAAATATGTGGTAAGTCATTTCGGAATTCAAGATTATTTGTCAGATAAGCAGTGAAATAGGCGGCTGCAAAAGATGTTCCATTTACAGTAAGTAACTCATCTTTTGATCCTTTTGTATATACGTCTACGCCAGGAGCTTTAAAATCGATTTTTTTAGTAGGTGCATATATAAATGGCTTATTGTTTTTGTCTATTGCTGTGATAGAATATACTTCGTTAAAACGTGCTGGATAGTCACTATAATCATCCATGTTATTCCCTGCTGCGGCTACTAAGATAATACCTTTATTTTTAGCGTTCTTTATAGCATCATGTAATTCTTTATTGTAACGCTGAAAGCCAAAACTCATATGAATAATATTTACGTCATTTTTGATACTCCAAGTTATGCCTTTTATTATGTTGTCTATATCGCCTTTAAGGTTATCATCTAATACTTTAACGTCATAAATACTTACTGATTTACTGATACCAATCAACTTTTCTTTATGTTCTCCATATGTGATAATACTTGCTACTTGAGTGGCGTGATTACTATCTGTAGTTATTTGATTATGATTGTTTATAGCATTGTATCTTTTTGTAACAAAATTATTGTTTATTCTTGTATTATTAATACCCGTATCTAAAATAGTAACTTTTACATTGGATGGCTTTGAATCATTTATACATATATTTAGACTGCTCCATGCCCAATTATTTGGTTGATTTAATAAATAAAACGAGAAAGAAATTATAAATATAGCGACCCCTATGGATAAATGTATTAAATTACGACTCATATGACACCTATAATTTTTAGTTAACTCTTTCTGCAATAAGACTGTTTAGAAAGATAAAAACTCATTAACTTGAATTTATACATATATATGTATATTATTTATATTTTCTTATATTCACCAATTTGTCAATATTTTTTTGATAAATTAACAGATATATATTTTGGAGAGCTCTATAAGATATACAACGTCAATCATTTTACAAAAGATAAAAATGGTATCAGTATTTAGACCGATATATCAATATAATTGATAAATTTTCAAATGCTTATAAACCCCTTTAAATCAACGTTTCTAAGGTTTTTAAAAATCTTTTTAAATTTATTTTCAAAAAACACTGTACATTATGCCAATATGAGCGTATAGTTGGACTTACGTAATAAAAGCTCGTGAATTAAATTGTAGTGTATTTGTTTAGAATATCCTCTTTTTTAGTTATGAATTTGTTACAAATATTAAGTGCAAAAGCACACGGAGGTTTTCTATATGAATAACGGTACAGTAAAATGGTTTAACGCAGAAAAAGGTTTTGGTTTCATCGAACAAGAAAATGGCGGAGACGTATTCGTACATTTCTCAGGTATCGCTAGCGATGGCTACAAAACTTTAGAAGAAGGTCAAAAAGTTACTTTCGAAATCACTGAAGGTCAACGTGGAGACCAAGCAGTTAACGTACAAACTGTTTAATCTTACAAAATAAAACGACTCATTATAAATGAATCGCTTTGATTACCAACAAGGTTCTAAATCTTGTTGGTATTTTTTTATGCTATTTTAGATAATATAAATAATATGAGGCCATACCACGATGATTTATAAAAACTTATTTGCCAGATGCATACTAATCAAAGCTATAAGAATGATTGCACCAACAAATGCTATGAAAGAAAGTACACCTGTTTTTATATTTCTAGCTTTAGTCGTTTGTACTTCACTAGGATCTTTTCCATTCATAAAAGCAACAATTCGATCGTAGTTATCCATTTTATGCACTTTTTTAAAGTCTTCTATTTTCATAGATGCATAATAACCTATTCCATAAATGACTATCACCGTTATACCCCAAGCCCAATTCCAATAAACAACTAAAGGTCCTGTTAAAATTGCAGCTAGTGTCATGAAAATAAGCATCACATATGTCCATAAGTTAAGACTTCGTTGCGCTTTAATATCAGGTGCAAATGGAATGGTCCCTTTTACTAAATCATCTAAAGTTACATTGAACAAATCACACATCATTAATAAGTTATGTATGTCTGGTAAGCTTTTGTCATTTTCCCAATTAGAAATACTCTGCCTAGATACATATAACTTTTCAGCAAGATATTCTTGTGAATAACCATCTCGTTCCCGATACTTTTTAATTTGTTTACTCAGATTCAATTACATACGCCTCCATTCAATTAGTACAATCATTACAATCAGACTATCAGATAAAGTTAAATCAAGTCACCTATATGATTGACTAAATGTTTTGACATACTACAACATCAGGGTTCGAAGACTCCCTTAAGACAGACCTGTATGATTACGCGCTTGTAATTTTCTCAATGCCAACTTATTTATTAATGATGCAACTTTTCCATGCTATTCAATGCTTGCGAAGTTAGTCCTATTTAAGAGATTACGTTCACACTATTTACTATTCGATTTTCCAGCTTTCCAACTATGCTTTTCTAATCTTTTTTGTGCTATAAATTCTACCGCTTCAAAAATACATACTGCACTGATGAACCAGCTTAGGAAACCAACAATAATGCTAATCAACCACATGTGCGTCATATGTAACATCATCCATGTAACTAAAATACAAACTAATACCCCTGTCATACCAAACACTGCGCCACGACTTACATGCACAGCGACTTTATCACCATATTGCATACCTGTAATAAACATAGACACTAAAAATACTGCCGGAAACGTTGCAAATATACCGCCAAATTCTTTCCAAGGTAGTGTTACAGATACAATATAACTTAATAATACTGCAAATCCCCCCACAAAAAATTTCATTAATGTTAATTTCATGATGTTCTGCCTCCAATAATTTATTACTTAATAACTGAATACAACTAATTATCACGCATTTTCCAAACTATAAATGTCTAATACTGAATATTGCGAGGGAAATAACAAACCAACAAACAACTGTGAATATTGCGCCTTTCCGATAACCTTTATGCTTAATATAGAGAGATGTCAAAAATACAGTTAATATACAAGACAGAATACCGACAATTGCTCCAGTACTAAGATTCATCGACATCTCCACTAATTGCGTACCACGATGATCCAAAGCTAATGCGATAATAGCCGCAAGAAAGACTGCCGGCATAGTAGCTATAATACCTCCTAACTTACCACCTACCTTATCAGCAATAATTGAAGCTAATGCAACAGCGATACCACCAATGACAAAATGAAGAATTGCACTTCCAATTGAAAACATCTTCAACGTACCTTTCTATAATTAATTCAATACAAAACGTATCATTCACACAAAGTGTAAAACTTAAATTTTCTACTGTAAAGGCAACTCAAGCGATGTTCATAAAGCTTTCATGATACTTTCATAAACTAGCAATAAAGGGTTCAAATAAAGGTATATCCAGCTCAAATTAGGGAGTGGGACAGAAATGATATTTTCGCAAAATTTATTTCGTCGTCCCACCCCAACTCGCATTGCCTGTAGAATTTCATTTCGAAATTCTCTGTGTTGGGACCCACACCCTAACTCGCATTGCCTGTAGAATTTCTTTTCGAAATTCTCTGTGTTGGGGCCCCTGACTTTAATTGAAAAAAGCTTGTTACAAGCGCATTTTCGTTCAGTCAACTACCGCCAATATAACTTCGTAGAGCATAGAACATTGATTTATGTCCCAGCCTGATCAACATATAAATATAAATTTTTATGTTTCACGTAAAACAAAAAAAGACAAAGCTGTAATGATCTTAGCTTTGTCTTTTATGTGTTAGTCATCATGTATACGACATCCTACTACTAACGTTTATATATTCGAATTTTTATTTCATAATAATCTTCATGATCTTTGTCTTTATGCTCAACATGTAATCCTGTTTGTTGAATCGCTTGGATACTTTTGCCTACCTCATCTCGTGCTTGCGTGACATCTTGTTCAAAGCGAAGGTTTTGTGCTTTGACTTTTTCGGGCCCAGTTTTTTGGCGTACTCTATCTTCAGTCTGTTTCACATTTAGTTTTTGTGCAATGACTTGCTCAATCAACGCTTCTTGTTCGCTATCAGACAATGATAATACCGCTCTCGCATGGCGTTCAGTAATTTTACCTTCTCTTAAGCGAAGTAGTACTTTCGGCGCCAACTTCAATAAACGCAACTTATTTGCAATAAAGCTTTGACTTTTACCTAAACTTTTTGCCAATTCACTTTGCGTTGTATCACCAATTTCCAATAATTTCTTATAGGCTTCCGCTTCTTCAACAACAGACAAATTTTCTCTTTGAATATTCTCAATTAATGCCACAACAGCCGTCTCTTCATCATCCATATCACGAATAATAACGTCTGCTTGAGGTAAATTTAGTGATTGTATTGCTCTAAATCGGCGCTCTCCAGCAATAATTTCAAACATATCTTCTTCAATCGGTCTTACAACAATAGGCTGTAATAAACCATGTTCATGTATTGATTCAGCAAGTTCTTTAATTTTATTTGGTTCAAATACCTGTCTTGGTTGATAACGGTTGGGAACGATACGTTCAATTTGAATGGATTCAACATTACTATTGCGATTTTCTTCAATATGTCCAATGATGTCATCTTTGTTTTTCAAACCAAATAATTTTGAAAAAGGTTTTTTCATTATCCATTCGCTCCTTTTATGTTAGTTGTAAAGGATTATGCATTATTTTTCAAGTAAAGGAGTCTTATTAGGCGTCCCTGGTTTTCTTGGATACTTTTTCGGCGTCTGTCTTTTTTTATCAATAATGAACATCTGGCGCTCTCCAGCATCTTCTGGCAATTCAAAGGTATGTGTTTCTGTAACGTTACCACCTAACACACTAATTGCAAATTTTGCTTCTTCTAATTCTTCTTCACCTTTTGAAGATTTTAATGCAACAAACTGTCCACCTTTTTTAACTAGCGGTAAACACAATTCACTCAACACGGATAATCTAGCTACTGCTCTTGCAGTAACAACATCATAAGACTCCCTGTAGACACCCTTACCAAATGTTTCTGCTCTATCGTGTATAAAGCTGACATCCTGTAATTGTAATTCTGACGCTAAATAGTTTAAAAATTGAATACGCTTATTTAATGAATCAACAATCGTCACTTTTAACTGCGGAAACATTATTTTTAACGGAATACTTGGAAAACCAGCTCCAGCGCCTACATCACATATACTTATAGGCTGATTAAAATCAAAATAAAAACTAGGTGCAATGGAATCATAAAAATGTTTCAAATATACATCGTGTTCATCTGTAATACTTGTCAAATTCATCTTTTCATTCCATTCAACAAGTAAACGATAATATGTTTGAAACTGTTGTTTTTGAGTCTCAGTTAATTCAATATTATGTTCTTTTAATTGTTCTGCTAACCATTCTACAGTCATTAGTCACTCACCCTTTGGAGTTTACCTTGTTCTAAGTAAATCAATAATATAGATATGTCTGCTGGATTTACCCCTGATATTCTAGAAGCTTGTGCAATATTTAAAGGTTTTACTTCTGATAATTTTTCTCGCGCTTCAGTCGCCAAACTATCAATCTTACTATAATCTAAGTCTTCTGGAATTTTCTTCTCTTCCATACGTTTAACTTTCTCAACTTGTTGTAGTGATTTATTGATATAACCTTCATATTTTGTTTGTATTTCTACTTGTTCTTCAACATCTGCATTCAATTGATGTTCTTCTTCTAAAATTTCTAAAATTATATCGTAAGTCATTTCAGGTCTGCGTAATAAATCGATAGCTAAAATACCATCTTTTAAGCGAGAACCACCATGTTGTTCAATAATCGCTTGCGTATGTTCGTTTGGTTTAATACGAATATCTGATAAACGCTTAATTTCCGCATCAATTTGCTGACGTTTTTCATTAAAACGTGCATATCGTTCTTCAGAAATCATACCAAGTTCATATCCCATATCCGTCAATCTCAAATCAGCATTATCATGACGTAGTAACAAACGATATTCTGCACGTGATGTTAGTAAACGATAAGGTTCATTAGTACCTTTAGTTACAAGATCATCGATTAATACACCTATATATGCATCTGAACGACTTAATATCTTTTCGCCTGTGTTTAACACTTTACCTGCAGCGTTAATACCTGCCATCAATCCTTGTCCTGCTGCTTCTTCATAACCAGATGTACCATTAATTTGACCTGCAGTGTATAGGTTTTTAATCATTTTCGTTTCAAGTGTAGGCCATAACTGCGTTGGCACAATCGCATCATATTCAATTGCGTAGCCGGCACGCATCATATCTGCTTTTTCAAGACCTGGTATCGTCTCTAACATTTGACGTTGCACATGTTCAGGAAGACTTGTAGACAATCCTTGCACATATACTTCATTTGTATTACGACCTTCAGGCTCTAAGAAAAGTTGATGTCGCGGCTTATCATTAAATCGAACAAATTTATCTTCAATTGAAGGGCAATAACGTGGCCCGGTTCCTTTAATCATCCCTGAATACATTGCAGATAGATGTAAATTATCATCGATAACTTTGTGTGTTTCAGCATTAGTATACGTTAGCCAACATGGCAATTGATCTAATATATATTCTGTTGTTTCAAAGCTGAATGCACGACCCACATCGTCACCTGGTTGTATTTCAGTCTTCGAATAGTCAATTGTTTTTGAATTTACACGCGGTGGTGTACCTGTTTTAAAACGAACAATATCAAAACCAAGTTCTCTTAAATTGTCTGATAATGTGATTGATGGTAATTGGTGATTTGGTCCACTTGAATACTTCATATTACCTAAAATGATTTCACCACGTAAAAATGTTCCCGTTGTAATAATTACTGCTTTAGATAAATACTCTGTACCAATATTTGTACGTACACCTTTAACTTCATTATCTTCTATAATAAGTTCGTCTACCATACCTTGCATTATATGCAAATTTTCTTCATCTTCAATCACGCGTTTCATTTCTTGTTGATAAAGTACTTTATCTGCTTGCGCTCTTAGTGCTCTTACAGCAGGTCCTTTACCAGTATTTAACATTCTCATTTGAATGTGTGTTTTATCGATTGTTTTTGCCATTTGTCCACCTAAAGCATCAATTTCACGAACAACGATACCTTTAGCTGGTCCACCTACAGATGGGTTACATGGCATAAATGCAATATTATCTAAATTTATTGTTAGCATTAATGTTTTAGCACCACGTCTTGCAGATGCTAAACCTGCTTCTACACCTGCATGTCCCGCACCTATAACGATTACATCATATTCTTGAACCACAATATAAACCTCCTTATTTGATATCTTACTAGCCTTCTTAAGACGGTATTCCGTCTATTTCAATTACTATTTACCTAAGCAGAATTGACTGAATAACTGATCGATGAGTTCATCACTTGCAGTCTCACCAATAATTTCTCCTAATATTTCCCAAGTTCTAGTTAAATCGATTTGTACCATATCCATAGGCACACCAGATTCTGCTGCATCAATCGCATCTTGTATCGTTTGTCTTGCTTGTTTTAATAATGAAATATGTCTTGAATTAGAAACATAAGTCATATCTTGATTTTGTACTTCTCCACCAAAGAACAAATCTCGAATTTGTATTTCTAATTCATCAATACCTTCTTGTTTTAACATTGAAGTTTGAATTAATGGCGTATCGCCTATCATATCTTTAACTTCATTAATATCTATATTTTGCTCTAAATCCATTTTATTAACAATTACGATTACATCTTCATTTTTAACCACTTCATATAATGTGTAATCTTCTTGAGTCAATGCTTCGTTATTGTTTAATACAAATAAAATTAAGTCCGCTTGGCTAAGAGCCTTTCTAGAGCGTTCAACACCAATCTTCTCTACTATATCTTCTGTCTCACGTATACCAGCAGTATCAACTAATCTTAATGGCACGCCACGAACATTGACGTACTCTTCTAAGACATCTCTAGTCGTACCTGCTACCTCAGTTACAATCGCTTTATTATCTTGTATTAAATTATTTAACATCGATGATTTACCTACATTTGGTTTACCAACAATAACTGTAGATAAACCTTCACGCATAATTTTACCCTGCGCACCGGTATCTAATAAACGATTAATTTCCTGTTTGATTTCTTTAGACTGCTCTAAAAGAAATTCAGTAGTCGCATCTTCAACATCATCGTATTCAGGATAATCAATATTCACTTCCACTTGAGCGAGTATCTCTAATATAGATTGACGTTGTTTTTTGATTAAGTCACTTAGACGACCTTCAATTTGATTCATCGCAACTTTAGAAGCTCTATCTGTTTTCGAGCGAATAAAGTCCATAACTGCCTCAGCTTGAGATAAATCAATACGACCATTTAAAAAGGCACGTTTTGTAAATTCACCTGGTTCAGCCATTCTAGCGCCATATGTCATAGTAAGTTCCAGCACTCTATTAATCGTTAAAATACCACCATGACAATTAATTTCTATAATATCTTCGCGTGTAAATGTTTTTGGTGCTCTTAACACAGACACCATAACTTCTTCAACCACTTCTTTAGACTCTGGATCAATAATATGACCGTAATTAATCGTATGTGATGGAACATCATTTAAAAGATGTTTTCCTTTATATAATTTGTCAGCAATTTCAACGGCTTGCGGTCCAGACAATCGAACAATTCCAATTGCCCCTTCACCCATTGGTGTTGAAATACTCGTAATTGTATCTAAATCCATATTGCTACTCGCCTCCTTCAACGATGTGAATACATTTTAAAGTAAATTATTATAACTCTAAGGTAAGTCTTACGTTTGTCTGAGGTAAGACTCCGGGGTGTGTTGAGTGGTTAATGTTTTCCTCTCTTTCCCCTACCCTATCCTTACTTAATCTTTTTATTAAAAACTTTGGCAATTTTAAGTACGTGCTCAAGACTATTCTGTATTTGTAAAGTGGTCATATCTTTAGCTGGCTGTCTTGCTATTACAATAATATCTTTGGCCAATATATGCGACTTATGTACTTTGAAATTTTCACGTATTGCTCTTTTAATCTTGTTTCTTAACACTGCATTACCTAGTTTTTTAGAAACACTAATACCTAAGCGAAAATGGTCTATTTCTTTATTATTACAAGTGTATACAACAAATTGTCTGTTGGCTACAGAATGACCTTTTTTATATATTCTCTGAAAATCTGCATTCTTTTTAATTCGGTAAGCTTTTTCCAATAACATCACTCGCTTATTTATCGTTTTTATTTGAAGCTATATTTAAACTTCTATTGAGCTTATAACATAAATTTCTATTTATTCTTAATTTAAACGAAAAAAAAGATCACTGATGAGTCAGTGATCTTATGCAGATAAAACTTTACGGCCTTTACGACGACGGCGCGCTAAAACTTTACGGCCATTTTTTGTGCTCATGCGTTTTCTGAAACCATGAACTTTACTATGTTTACGTTTATTTGGTTGATAAGTACGTTTTACCATGCAAAACACCTCCATCTTTATACAGTTATCTAATATACCAGATTATGCAGACTCTGATCACTTTAATAGATAAGATTTTGCGTTTCTTAGATTAAAATTCTCGTATTAGCTCATTGATTATCTAGTCATAATTCAAGCAACTACTACAATATAACAAAATCCTTTTTATAACGCAAGTTCATTTTATACTACTGCTCAATTTTTTTACTTTTATCGATTAAAGATAGAAATACACGATGCGAGCAATCAAATTTCATAACATCACCATGAGTTTGATCCAAAGCATGAGTGTTTACAATGTTTGAATACCTTATACAGTTCTTATACATACTTTATAAATTATTTCCCAAGCTGTTTTGATACACACACTAACAGATACTCTATAGAAGGAAAAGTTATCCACTTATGAACACTTATACTTTTTAGAATTGTGGATAATTAGAAATTACACACAAAGTTATACTATTTTTAGCAACATATTCACAGGTATTTGACATATAGAGAACTGAAAAAGTATAATTGTGTGGATAAGTCGTCCAACTCATGATTTTATAAGGATTTATTTATTGATATTTACATAAAAATACTGTGCATAACTAATAAGCAGGATAAAGTTATCCACCGATTGTTATTAACTTGTGGATAATTATTAACATGGTGTGTTTAGAAGTTATCCACGGTTGTTATTTTTGTGTATAACTTAAAAATTTAAGAAAGATGGAGTAAATTTATGTCGGAAAAAGAAATTTGGGAAAAAGTGCTTGAAATTGCTCAAGAAAAATTATCAGCTGTAAGTTACTCAACTTTCCTAAAAGATACTGAGCTTTACACGATCAAAGATGGTGAAGCTATCGTATTATCGAGTATTCCTTTTAATGCAAATTGGTTAAATCAACAATATGCTGAAATTATCCAAGCAATCTTATTTGATGTTGTAGGCTATGAAGTAAAACCTCACTTTATTACTACTGAAGAATTAGCAAATTATAGTAATAATGAAACTGCTACTCCAAAAGAAGCAACAAAACCTTCTACTGAAACAACTGAGGATAATCATGTGCTTGGTAGAGAGCAATTCAATGCCCATAACACATTTGACACTTTTGTAATCGGACCTGGTAACCGCTTCCCACATGCAGCGAGTTTAGCTGTGGCCGAAGCACCAGCCAAAGCGTACAATCCATTATTTATCTATGGAGGTGTTGGTTTAGGAAAAACCCATTTAATGCATGCCATTGGTCATCATGTTTTAGATAATAATCCAGATGCCAAAGTGATTTACACATCAAGTGAAAAATTCACAAATGAATTTATTAAATCAATTCGTGATAACGAAGGTGAAGCTTTCAGAGAAAGATATCGTAATATCGACGTCTTATTAATCGATGATATTCAGTTCATACAAAATAAAGTACAAACACAAGAAGAATTTTTCTATACTTTTAATGAATTGCATCAGAATAACAAGCAAATAGTTATTTCGAGTGATCGACCGCCAAAGGAAATTGCACAATTAGAAGATCGATTACGTTCGCGCTTTGAATGGGGGCTAATTGTTGATATTACGCCACCAGATTATGAAACTCGAATGGCAATTTTGCAGAAGAAAATTGAAGAAGAAAAATTAGATATTCCACCAGAAGCTTTAAATTATATAGCAAATCAAATTCAATCTAATATTCGTGAATTAGAAGGTGCATTAACACGTTTACTTGCATATTCACAATTATTAGGAAAACCAATTACAACTGAATTAACTGCTGAAGCTTTAAAAGATATCATTCAAGCACCAAAATCTAAAAAGATTACCATCCAAGATATTCAAAAAATTGTAGGCCAGTACTATAATGTTAGAATTGAAGATTTCAGTGCAAAAAAACGTACAAAGTCAATTGCATATCCACGTCAAATAGCTATGTACTTGTCTAGAGAGCTTACAGATTTCTCATTACCTAAAATTGGTGAAGAATTTGGTGGGCGTGATCATACGACCGTCATTCATGCTCATGAAAAAATATCTAAAGATTTAAAAGAAGATCCTATTTTTAAACAAGAAGTAGAGAATCTTGAAAAAGAAATAAGAAATGTATAAGTAGGAAACTTTGGGAAATGTAATCTGTTATATAACAGTACTAATAATAACAATCATTTTTTACATTTCTATATGCTAATGTGGCAAGATGAGCAAAACTCATTTTGTGGATAATGTTTAAAAGTCATACACGCCATACACAAGTTATCAACATGTGTATAACTTCGCCAAATCTATGTTTTTAAGACTTATCCACCAATCCACAGCACCTACTACTATTACTAAGAACTTAAAACCTATATAATTATATATAAACGACTGGAAGGAGTTTTAATTAATGATGGAATTCACTATTAAAAGAGATTATTTTATTACACAATTAAATGACACATTAAAAGCTATTTCACCAAGAACAACATTACCTATATTAACTGGTATCAAAATCGATGCAAAAGAACATGAAGTTATATTAACTGGTTCAGACTCTGAAATTTCAATAGAAATCACTATTCCTAAAACTGTAGATGGCGAAGATATTGTCAATATTTCAGAAACAGGCTCAGTAGTACTTCCTGGACGATTCTTTGTTGATATTATAAAAAAATTACCTGGTAAAGATGTTAAATTATCTACAAATGAACAATTCCAGACATTAATTACATCAGGTCATTCTGAATTTAATTTAAGTGGCTTAGATCCAGATCAATATCCTTTATTACCTCAAGTTTCTAGAGATGACGCAATTCAATTGTCGGTAAAAGTGCTTAAAAACGTAATTGCACAAACGAATTTTGCAGTGTCCACCTCAGAAACACGCCCAGTACTAACTGGTGTGAACTGGCTTATACAAGAAAATGAATTAATATGCACAGCGACTGACTCACACCGCTTGGCTGTAAGAAAGTTGCAGTTAGAAGATGTTTCTGAAAACAAAAATGTCATCATTCCAGGTAAGGCTTTAGCTGAATTAAATAAAATTATGTCTGACAATGAAGAAGACATTGATATCTTCTTTGCTTCAAACCAAGTTTTATTTAAAGTTGGAAATGTGAACTTTATTTCTCGATTATTAGAAGGACATTATCCTGATACAACACGTTTATTCCCTGAAAACTATGAAATTAAATTAAGTATAGACAATGGGGAGTTTTATCATGCGATTGATCGTGCATCTTTATTAGCACGTGAAGGTGGTAATAACGTTATTAAATTAAGTACAGGTGATGACGTTGTTGAATTGTCTTCTACATCACCAGAAATTGGTACTGTAAAAGAAGAAGTTGATGCAAACGATGTTGAAGGTGGTAGCCTGAAAATTTCATTCAACTCTAAATATATGATGGATGCTTTAAAAGCAATCGATAATGATGAGGTTGAAGTTGAATTCTTCGGTACAATGAAACCATTTATTCTAAAACCAAAAGGTGACGACTCGGTAACGCAATTAATTTTACCAATCAGAACTTACTAAAAATAAATATAAATAAAGGATGACGTGATTAATTAAAACGTCATCCTTTATTTTTTGGCAAAAATAATTCTAGATTCGTATGTAAAATAAATTTGACAGCATTTTAAACAGCAAATAAAAGACGCCAATTAAATTTATGACAAATGTATCCAGAATTTAATAAGTGTGCTTATATGCCCTTTAAATTCAAAATTTTAATAGTCAATAACAAGTTGAATATAAAAGTTAAACGCCGTTAAATAGCGTTAAAAAATTGAAAATGACAGTATTGCCAAAAAATAAGAATTAATTATTTATATGTAAACGGTTTCCACCTCTATTTTAAATGAAATTTGTGACAAAAAAAGGTATAATATATTAATGACATACAAAGAAATGGAGTGATTATTTTGGTTCAAGAAGTTGTAGTAGAAGGAGACATTAATTTAGGTCAATTTCTAAAAACAGAAGGGATTATTGAATCTGGTGGTCAAGCAAAATGGTTCTTGCAAGACGTTGAAGTATTAATTAATGGAGTGCGTGAAACACGTCGCGGTAAAAAGTTAGAACATCAAGATCGTATAGATATCCCAGAATTACCTGAAGATGCTGGTTCTTTCTTAATCATTCATCAAGGTGAACAATGAAGTTAAATACACTCCAATTAGAAAATTATCGTAACTATGATGAGGTTACGTTGAAATGTCATCCTGACGTGAATATCCTCATTGGAGAAAATGCACAAGGAAAGACAAATTTACTTGAATCAATTTATACCTTAGCTTTAGCAAAAAGTCATAGAACGAGTAATGATAAGGAACTCATACGTTTTAATGCTGATTATGCTAAAATAGAAGGTGAGCTTAGTTATAGACACGGCACGATGCCATTAACAATGTTTATAACTAAAAAAGGTAAACAAGTCAAAGTGAATCACTTAGAGCAAAGTCGTCTAACTCAATATATTGGACACCTCAATGTGGTTCTATTTGCGCCAGAAGATTTGAATATTGTAAAAGGCTCTCCTCAAATAAGACGACGCTTTATAGATATGGAGTTGGGCCAAATTTCTGCTGTTTACTTAAATGATTTAGCTCAATACCAACGTATTTTAAAGCAAAAGAATAATTACTTAAAGCAGTTACAATTAGGCCAAAAAAAGGACTTAACAATGTTGGAAGTATTAAATCAACAGTTTGCTGAATATGCAATGAAAGTAACTGATAAACGTGCACATTTTATTCAAGAGCTAGAGTCGTTAGCTAAACCGATTCATGCTGGTATCACAAATGATAAAGAAGCGTTGTCGCTGAATTATTTACCTAGTCTTAAATTTGATTATGCTCAAAATGAAGCGGCACGACTTGAAGAAATTATGTCTATTCTTAGCGATAATATGCAAAGAGAAAAAGAACGAGGCATTAGCTTATTCGGACCACATCGAGATGATATAAGTTTTGATGTGAATGGCATGGATGCTCAAACATATGGTTCTCAAGGACAGCAACGTACAACGGCTTTGTCCATTAAATTAGCTGAAATTGAGTTAATGAATATCGAAGTTGGGGAATATCCCATCTTATTATTAGACGATGTACTCAGTGAATTAGATGATTCGCGTCAAACGCATTTATTAAGTACGATTCAGCATAAAGTACAAACATTTGTCACTACGACATCTGTAGATGGTATTGATCATGAAATCATGAATAACGCTAAATTGTATCGTATTAATCAAGGTGAAATTATAAAGTAACAGAAAGCGATGGTGACTGCATTGTCAGATGTAAACAACACGGATAATTATGGTGCTGGGCAAATACAAGTATTAGAAGGTTTAGAAGCAGTACGTAAAAGACCAGGTATGTATATAGGATCGACTTCAGAGAGAGGTTTGCACCATTTAGTGTGGGAAATTGTCGATAATAGTATCGATGAAGCATTAGCTGGTTATGCAAATCAAATTGAAGTTGTTATTGAAAAAGATAACTGGATTAAAGTAACGGATAACGGACGTGGTATCCCAGTTGATATTCAAGAAAAAATGGGACGTCCAGCTGTCGAAGTTATTTTAACTGTTTTACATGCTGGTGGTAAATTCGGCGGTGGCGGATACAAAGTATCTGGTGGTTTACATGGTGTTGGTTCATCAGTTGTAAACGCATTGTCACAAGACTTAGAAGTATATGTACACAGAAATGAGACTATATATCATCAAGCATATAAAAAAGGTGTACCTCAATTTGACTTAAAAGAAGTTGGCACAACTGATAAGACAGGTACTGTCATTCGTTTTAAAGCAGATGGAGAAATCTTCACAGAGACAACTGTATACAACTATGAAACATTACAGCAACGTATTAGAGAGCTTGCTTTCTTAAACAAAGGAATTCAAATCACATTAAGAGATGAACGTGATGAAGAAAACGTTAGAGAAGACTCCTATCACTATGAGGGCGGTATTAAATCTTATGTTGAGTTATTGAACGAAAATAAAGAACCTATTCATGATGAGCCGATTTATATTCATCAATCTAAAGATGATATTGAAGTAGAAATTGCGATTCAATATAACTCAGGATATGCCACAAATCTTTTAACTTACGCAAATAACATTCATACGTACGAAGGTGGTACGCATGAAGACGGATTCAAACGTGCATTAACGCGTGTCTTAAATAGTTATGGTTTAAGTAGCAAGATTATGAAAGAAGACAAAGATAGACTTTCTGGTGAAGATACACGTGAAGGTATGACAGCAATTATATCTATCAAACATGGTGATCCTCAATTCGAAGGTCAAACGAAGACAAAATTAGGTAATTCTGAAGTGCGTCAAGTTGTAGATAAATTATTCTCAGAGCACTTTGAACGATTTTTATATGAAAATCCACAAGTCGCACGTACAGTGGTTGAAAAAGGTATTATGGCGGCACGTGCACGTGTTGCTGCGAAAAAAGCGCGTGAAGTAACACGTCGTAAATCAGCGTTAGATGTAGCAAGTCTTCCAGGTAAATTAGCCGATTGCTCTAGTAAAAGTCCTGAAGAATGTGAGATTTTCTTAGTCGAAGGGGACTCTGCCGGGGGGTCTACAAAATCTGGTCGTGACTCTAGAACGCAGGCGATTTTACCATTACGAGGTAAGATATTAAATGTTGAAAAGGCACGATTAGATAGAATTTTGAATAACAATGAAATTCGTCAAATGATCACAGCATTTGGTACAGGAATCGGTGGCGACTTTGATCTAGCGAAAGCAAGATATCACAAAATCGTCATTATGACTGATGCCGATGTGGATGGAGCGCATATTAGAACATTGTTATTAACATTCTTCTATCGATTTATGAGACCGTTAATTGAAGCAGGCTATGTGTATATTGCACAGCCACCGTTGTATAAACTGACACAAGGTAAACAAAAGTATTATGTATACAATGATAGGGAACTTGATAAACTTAAATCTGAATTGAATCCAACACCAAAATGGTCTATTGCACGATACAAAGGTCTTGGAGAAATGAATGCAGATCAATTATGGGAAACAACAATGAACCCTGAGCACCGCGCTCTTTTACAAGTAAAACTTGAAGATGCGATTGAAGCGGACCAAACATTTGAAATGTTAATGGGTGACGTTGTAGAAAACCGTAGACAATTTATAGAAGATAATGCAGTTTATGCAAACTTAGACTTCTAAGCGCTGTGAACTGAACTTTTGAAGGAGGAACTCTTGATGGCTGAATTACCTCAATCAAGAATAAATGAACGAAATATTACCAGTGAAATGCGTGAATCATTTTTAGATTATGCGATGAGTGTTATCGTTGCTCGTGCATTGCCAGATGTTCGTGACGGTTTAAAACCAGTACATCGTCGTATACTATATGGATTAAATGAACAAGGTATGACACCGGATAAATCATATAAAAAATCAGCACGTATCGTTGGTGACGTAATGGGTAAATATCACCCTCATGGTGACTCATCTATCTATGAAGCAATGGTACGTATGGCTCAAGATTTCAGTTATCGTTATCCGCTTGTTGATGGCCAAGGTAACTTTGGTTCAATGGATGGAGATGGCGCAGCAGCAATGCGTTATACTGAAGCACGTATGACTAAAATCACACTTGAACTGTTACGTGATATTAATAAAGATACAATAGATTTTATCGATAACTATGATGGTAATGAAAGAGAGCCGTCAGTCTTACCTGCTCGATTCCCTAACTTGTTAGCCAATGGTGCATCAGGTATCGCGGTAGGTATGGCAACGAATATTCCACCACATAACTTAACAGAATTGATCAATGGTGTACTTAGCTTAAGTAAGAATCCTGATATTTCAATTGCTGAGTTAATGGAAGATATTGAAGGTCCTGATTTCCCAACTGCTGGACTTATTTTAGGTAAGAGTGGTATTAGACGCGCATATGAAACAGGTCGTGGTTCAATTCAAATGCGTTCTCGTGCAGTTATTGAAGAACGTGGAGGCGGACGTCAACGTATTGTTGTCACTGAAATTCCTTTCCAAGTGAATAAGGCTCGTATGATTGAAAAAATTGCAGAGCTTGTTCGTGACAAGAAAATTGACGGTATTACTGATTTACGTGATGAAACAAGTTTACGTACTGGTGTGCGTGTCGTTATTGATGTGCGTAAGGATGCCAATGCTAGTGTCATTTTAAATAACTTATACAAACAAACACCTCTTCAAACATCATTTGGTGTGAATATGATTGCTCTAGTGAATGGTAGACCGAAGCTGATTAATTTAAAAGAAGCGTTAGTACATTATTTAGAGCATCAAAAGACAGTTGTTAGAAGACGTACGCAATACAACTTACGTAAAGCTAAAGATCGTGCCCACATTTTAGAAGGGTTACGTATTGCGTTAGATCATATCGATGAAATTATTTCAACGATTCGTGAATCAGAAACAGATAAAGTCGCAATGGAAAGTTTGCAACAACGCTTCAAACTTTCTGAAAAACAAGCTCAAGCTATTTTAGACATGCGTTTAAGACGTCTAACAGGTTTAGAGAGAGACAAAATTGAAGCTGAATATAATGAGTTATTAAATTATATTAGTGAATTAGAAGCAATCTTAGCTGATGAAGAAGTGTTATTACAGTTAGTTAGAGATGAATTGACTGAAATTAGAGATCGCTTCGGTGATGATCGTCGTACTGAAATTCAATTAGGTGGATTTGAAGACTTAGAGGACGAGGACTTAATTCCAGAAGAACAAATTGTAATTACTTTGAGCCATAATAACTATATTAAACGTTTGCCGGTATCTACATATCGTGCTCAAAACCGTGGTGGTCGTGGTGTTCAAGGTATGAATACATTGGAAGAAGATTTTGTCAGTCAATTGGTAACTTTAAGTACACATGACCATGTATTGTTCTTTACTAACAAAGGTCGTGTATACAAACTAAAAGGTTATGAAGTGCCTGAGTTATCAAGACAGTCTAAAGGTATTCCTGTAGTGAATGCTATTGAACTTGAAAATGATGAAATCATTAGTACAATGATTGCTGTTAAAGACCTTGAAAGTGAAGATAACTTCTTAGTGTTTGCAACTAAACGTGGTGTCGTTAAACGTTCAGCATTAAGTAACTTCTCAAGAATAAATAGAAATGGTAAGATTGCGATTTCGTTCAGAGAAGATGATGAGTTAATTGCAGTTCGCTTAACAAGTGGTCAAGAAGATATCTTGATTGGTACATCACATGCATCATTAATTCGATTCCCTGAATCAACATTACGTCCTTTAGGCCGTACAGCAACGGGTGTGAAAGGTATTACACTTCGTGAAGGTGACGAAGTTGTAGGGCTTGATGTAGCTCATGCAAACAGTGTTGATGAAGTATTAGTAGTTACTGAAAATGGTTATGGTAAACGTACGCCAGTTAATGACTATCGTTTATCAAATCGTGGTGGTAAAGGTATTAAAACAGCTACGATTACTGAGCGTAATGGTAATGTTGTATGTATCACTACAGTAACTGGTGAAGAAGATTTAATGATTGTTACTAATGCAGGTGTCATTATTCGACTAGATGTTGCAGATATTTCTCAAAATGGTCGTGCAGCACAAGGTGTTCGCTTAATTCGCTTAGGCGATGATCAATTTGTTTCAACGGTTGCTAAAGTAAAAGAGGATGCAGACGAAGAAAATGAAGATGAACAATCTACTGTATCTGAAGATGGTACTGAACAACAACGTGAAGCGGTTGTAAATGATGAAACACCAGGAAATGCAATTCATACTGAAGTGATTGATTCAGAAGTAAATGATGAAGATGGACGTATTGAAGTAAGACAAGATTTCATGGACCGTGTTGAAGAAGACATACAACAATCATCAGATGATGATGAAGAATAATAAAAAAATAAGACTTCCCTATATGTAGGGGGGTCTTATTTTTATGCTAGAAAGTAATGCTATACTATATTCAATGATTAGTAATGACTAACTTTCTAATTGTTTCATTGCGTAAGGTATTTCATTGATAAGTCTTGATGGTGGCACCACATACATATCTTTTGCAAGATTTTCGCCAATAAAACTATGTGTATATGTGGCACTCATAACCGCTTCTTTTAAGTTATCAAATTGACCAACAAAACTTGTAATCATACCAGCAAGTGTATCGCCCATACCACCAGTCGCCATTGCTGGGCTACCGATTGTCAATTTAAAGTCTTCATCTTTAAAGAAAATTTCAGTACCGTGTTTTTTAAGTACAACAGTTGCGCCTAAACGATCAACTGCTTCACGATTACGCTCATATGTCTGTTCCTCAATAGGAATACCACTTAATCGTTCCCATTCTTTGAGATGCGGAGTAAAAATCACGCGACATGTAGGTAATTGTGGTTTCAATTTACTAAAGATTGTGATGGCATCGCCGTCTACGATTAAATTTTGATGCGGTTGTATATTTTGTAGTAGGAATGTAATGGCATTATTTCCTTTGAAATCAACGCCAAGACCTGGACCAATTAGTATACTGTCAGTCATTTCAATCATTTTCGTCAACATTTTCGTATCATTAATATCAATAACCATCGCTTCTGGGCAACGAGAATGTAATGCTGAATGATTTGTTGGATGTGTAGCTACAGTGATTAAACCACTACCGCTAAATACACATGCACGAGCCGCTAACATAATGGCACCACCTAAGTTAGCAGATCCACCAATTAATAAAATTTTGCCATAATCACCTTTATGTGAATCTTCTTTACGCTTAGGAATGTTAATAGAATTTAACGTTTCCATAGTGATATAACCTCCCATGTAAAAGCCTTTTCCGAATTTATTCAATTTTAAAAATATATAGTAACTTTTAACAAAATGTATTATAAATTTCTGAATTCATTATTATTTGTCGTTAAATACAATAGAAAATACTATACCTGTATATGCAATTCGTCAATAGATAAATTATTAAATATGCTTACAACAATCTTAATATCCTTTAACGCACTACAATAGTGCTCTGATAATAGGTTATAAATGTACGTAAAACCATTGTTTCAATAAAAATGAAAACGTATACTTCAAGAAGGATGGGTTACTTAATATAAACAAGGGGGTAACATATATGACTTTATATTTAGATGGTGAAACACTAACAATTGAGTATATTAAATCATTTTTACAACAACAATCAAAGATTGAAATTATTGATGATGCGTTAGAACGTGTCAAAAAAAGTAGAGCAGTAGTTGAACGTATTATTGAAAATGAGGAAACGGTTTACGGTATCACTACAGGTTTTGGGTTATTTAGTGATGTACGTATAGACCCGACGCAATATAACGAATTACAAATGAATCTGATACGCTCACATGCCTGTGGACTAGGTGAGCCATTTTCAAAAGAAGTAGCATTAGTCATGATGATTTTACGATTGAATACATTATTAAAAGGTCATTCAGGTGCCACTTTAGAATTAGTGAGACAATTACAATTTTTTATAAATGAACGTATTATACCGATAATCCCACAGCAAGGCTCTCTCGGTGCATCAGGAGATTTAGCGCCATTATCACATTTAGCATTAGCATTAATTGGTGAAGGGAAAGTATTGTACAGAGGTGAAGAAAAGGATAGTGACGATGTATTAAGAGAATTAAATAGACAACCTTTGAACCTTCAGGCTAAAGAAGGTTTAGCATTGATTAATGGTACGCAAGCTATGACAGCTCAAGGTGTCATTAGTTATATAGAAGCAGAAGATTTAGGTTACCAATCTGAATGGATTGCTGCATTAACGCATCAGTCTCTTAATGGCATTATAGATGCATATCGACATGATGTGCACGCTGTTCGTAATTTTCAAGAACAGATTAATGTGGCAGCGCGTATGCGTGATTGGTTAGAAGGATCAACATTAACGACGCGACAAGCAGAAATACGTGTACAAGATGCATATACATTGCGTTGTATACCACAAATCCATGGCGCGAGTTTTCAAGTATTCAATTATGTTAAACAGCAATTAGAATTTGAAATGAATGCGGCTAATGATAATCCACTTATATTTGAGGAAGCAAATGCAACGTTTGTTATTTCGGGTGGTAACTTCCATGGACAACCTATTGCTTTTGCATTAGATCATCTTAAATTAGGTGTAAGTGAATTAGCAAACGTATCGGAACGTCGTCTAGAGCGACTAGTAAATCCTCAATTAAATGGTGATTTACCAGCATTTCTTAGTCCAGAGCCAGGATTGCAAAGTGGCGCGATGATTATGCAATATGCTGCTGCAAGTCTCGTTTCTGAAAATAAAACTTTAGCGCATCCAGCGAGTGTTGATTCTATCACTTCATCTGCGAACCAAGAAGATCACGTATCTATGGGAACTACAGCTGCTAGACATGGTTATCAAATTATTGAAAATGCAAGACGTGTGTTGGCAATCGAATGTGTTATTGCATTACAAGCAGCAGAGTTGAAAGGTGTCGAAGGATTATCACCAAAAACACGTCGCAAGTATGATGAGTTTCGAAGTATCGTGCCATCCATTACATATGACCGTCAATTTCATAAAGATATTGAAGCGGTTGCACAGTATTTAAAGCAATCAATTTATCAAACGACTGCATGTCACTAAATCGACATGATTGATGTTTGAAATCGTTACTTGAAAAAGCAAATATAGTTTGCTATATTAAAAATAACTTAATAAGACATTGTTCGTAGGACAAGTAATATATAGTGTTCGATATCAGAGAGCTTGTGGTTAGTGTGAACAAGAATCAACATATATATGAATCTACCTACTTATTTAAAAGAACAATCGGTGATAACCGTTATTTTAGTGAAGTGCAATTTAGGTTTAGTGTATCTTTATAACTTAAATTGTTAAATAGGGTGGCAACGCGTAGACCACGTCCCTTGTAGGGATGTGGTCTTTTTTTATTTTCTAAAAAATAAAGACGTGCGTCATTCCATAATAAATGATAATTATTTGGGAAAGGATGAAGGTTAATGTTAGACATTAGATTATTCAGAAATGAGCCTGACACAGTTAAGAGCAAAATTGAATTACGCGGAGATGATCCAAAAGTTGTAGATGAAATTTTAGAATTGGATGAGCAACGACGTAAATTAATTAGTGCAACAGAAGAAATGAAAGCACGTCGTAATAAAGTAAGCGAAGAAATCGCATTAAAAAAACGTAATAAAGAAAATGCTGATGATGTGATTGCTGAAATGCGCACATTAGGTGACGATATTAAAGAAAAAGATAGTCAATTAAATGAAATTGATAGTAAAATGACAGGTATCCTTTGTCGTATTCCAAATTTAATAAGTGATGATGTACCTCAAGGTGAATCTGATGAAGATAACGTTGAAGTTAAAAAGTGGGGTACACCACGTGAGTTTTCATTTGAACCAAAAGCACATTGGGATATTGTAGAAGAATTGAAAATGGCTGATTTTGATCGTGCAGCAAAAGTTTCAGGTGCGCGTTTTGTATATTTAACAAATGAAGGTGCGCAATTAGAGCGTGCTTTAATGAACTATATGATTACAAAACATACAACACAACATGGTTATACAGAAATGATGGTACCACAGCTTGTAAACGCAGATACAATGTATGGTACAGGTCAATTACCTAAATTTGAAGAAGATTTATTTAAAGTAGAAAAAGAAGGATTATATACAATTCCAACTGCTGAAGTACCATTAACGAATTTCTATCGTAATGAAATTATTCAACCAGGTGTACTTCCTGAAAAATTCACTGGTCAATCTGCATGTTTCCGTAGTGAAGCAGGATCAGCAGGTAGAGATACAAGAGGATTAATTCGTTTACATCAATTCGATAAAGTGGAAATGGTACGTTTTGAACAACCTGAAGATTCATGGAATGCTTTAGAAGAAATGACAACAAACGCAGAAGCAATTTTAGAAGAGTTAGGTTTACCATACCGTCGTGTTATTTTATGTACAGGTGATATTGGATTTAGTGCAAGCAAAACATATGATTTAGAAGTTTGGTTACCAAGCTACAATGATTATAAAGAAATTAGTTCATGCTCAAACTGTACGGATTTCCAAGCGCGTCGTGCTAACATCCGCTTCAAGCGTGACAAAGCAGCTAAACCAGAATTAGCACATACATTAAATGGTAGTGGTTTAGCAGTTGGACGTACATTTGCTGCTATTGTTGAAAATTACCAAAATGAAGATGGAACAGTAACAATTCCAGAAGCATTAGTACCATTTATGGGTGGTAAAACACAAATTTCAAAACCAGTTAAATAAAGACTTTAGCTACAAGCTTTAAAAAGTATATATCTACGTATACTTAAAGCAAGGCCAAGATACTTTAAATAATATTTTAAAAAGTGGTGACGAAGCTGTCGCCACTTTTTTTGTGCTGTAAAAGTATAATAGTGAGCCAATGCACATAACAACAATAAATTAAGTTTGTTGTTTAATGGGGTGAACGCATTTCATTATAGCAACAATACGGGATAATTATGATGAACTAAAACAATCTAAAACGTAACAATTTTGAGCATCACTATTATGGGAAATTAAGTGATAAAAAACTGATTTCGTTGATGTAGTATGAGTAATATCGATGCAGTAGGGTAGGGGGGATTATCGAAAGTGTTAGAGACATGAATCAATATCCCAGACTCATCATTAGATATAAAAAATTATAAAATTAGTACTTAAAAACAACTACAAACCCGTAGAAAATATGGAGGTAGTATTAAATAAAATATTGAAAATTCTCAAAACTAAAAAGCTGATATGAAGCCGATTAAAGACTCCGGTATGTCTAACCTCAGACAAACCGGAGTCTAACGTTATTGCTTGTCATATAGAACTATATTAGACTAGGTATATTATTTTTTCGTAATTATATAAATATAAAGTGAAAAAGGAGGTAATTGAGATGACAACACATTTGAGTTTTAGACAAGGCGTGCAAGAGTGTATCCCAACATTATTGGGTTATGCCGGTGTTGGTATTTCATTTGGTATCGTGGCTTCATCTCAAAACTTTAGTATTTTAGAAATTATCTTGTTATGTCTTGTTATATATGCCGGTGCTGCGCAATTTATTATGTGCGCGTTGTTTATAGCAGGTACACCGATATCAGCGATTGTACTAACTGTATTTATCGTAAATTCAAGAATGTTCCTTTTAAGTATGTCGCTTGCACCAAACTTCAAGACATATGGGTTTTGGAACCGTGTTGGATTAGGTTCATTAGTAACTGACGAAACGTTTGGTGTCGCCATTACACCTTATTTAAAAGGAGAAGCTATCAATGATCGTTGGATGCATGGTCTTAATATTACAGCATATTTATTTTGGGTAATTCCATGTGTAGCAGGTGCATTGTTTGGCGAGTATATTTCGAATCCACAAGCATTAGGATTAGATTTTGCTATCACGGCTATGTTTATCTTTTTAGCCATTGCACAATTTGAATCAATTACTAAATCGCGTTTAAGAATTTACATAGTACTCATTATTGCCGTCATAGTAATGATGTTATCGCTAAGTATGTTTATGCCTTCATATCTAGCAATATTAATTGCAGCCACAATTTCAGCAGCGTTAGGAGTGATGATGGAACGATGATAACTCATATGAACATGTTAATACTTATTTTATTGTGTGGAATCGTAACGCTATTAATTCGAATTATACCTTTTATCATGATTTCAAAAGTGCAATTGCCTGATGTCGTGGTTCGATGGCTATCATTTATCCCAATCACACTATTTACGGCACTTGTCATTGACAGCATTATTCAACAGACGCCTCATGGTGAGGGGTATACATTAAACATCCCTTACATTATCGCGCTCATTCCGACGGTTATTTTATCTATAATCACGCGTAGTTTAACTATTACAATTATTAGTGGGATTGTTATCATGGCAGCATTACGATTTTTCTTTTAAAAATAACTGAAAATCATTGAACAGATATTTAAACTTAGGTAAACTGTTAGTAATCAGAAAATTCTGATATACAAATCATCTATGTTAAGATTGGGAATCGTGTATACGTAAGCGATTTGGCTAACGCATGACAATGATAACAACATTTTAAATGATAAAAGTAATTCATTACTGAATCTCAACTAACACATAACAATTTCATATTTCTTATTGTGAGAAGTTGAGGGACTTGGCCCTGTGATACTTCAGCAACCGACTTTATAGCACGGTGCTAAAACCAACGAGTTACTCGAATGATAAGTATAAAGACTTCTTACTTTTCAATAGGGTGAGAAGTTTTTTGTTTAAGGAGGAAAGAACAATGACAAATTACACAGTAGATACTTTAAATTTAGGGGAATTTATAACAGAATCTGGGGAAGTCATAGATAACTTGCGTTTGAGATATGAGCATGTCGGTTATCATGGACAACCATTAGTTGTAGTTTGTCATGCATTAACTGGCAATCATTTAACATATGGAACAGATGATTATCCGGGGTGGTGGCGAGAAATTATTGATGGGGGATATGTGCCTATTCATGACTATCAATTTTTAACATTTGATGTTATTGGTAGTCCTTTCGGTTCAAGTTCACCTTTAAAC
Source organism: Staphylococcus sp. FSL W8-0305 (assembly GCF_037966415.1). Taxonomy (NCBI): domain Bacteria; kingdom Bacillati; phylum Bacillota; class Bacilli; order Caryophanales; family Staphylococcaceae; genus Staphylococcus; species Staphylococcus sp. FSL W8-0305. The sequence goes on along the minus strand of NZ_CP150198.1, from coordinate 2,008,343 downwards.
GACCCTCATTTTCCTAAAAAATTAACATTAAGAGATATTGTTAGAGCGAATGAACGAGGTATACAAGCGCTTGGTTATGACAAAATTAATATTTTAATAGGGGGAAGTCTTGGAGGTATGCAAGCAATGGAACTACTTTACAATCGACAGTTTGAAGTAGATAAAGCCATTATTCTTGCTGCAACAAGTCGAACATCATCTTATAGTAGAGCTTTCAATGAAATTACGCGTCAGGCCATTCATCTTGGTGGTAAGGAAGGTCTAAGTATTGCACGCCAATTAGGTTTTTTGACATATCGATCATCGAAAAGTTATGATGAACGTTTCACACCGGATGAAGTAGTCGCATACCAGCAACATCAAGGTAATAAATTTAAAGAACGATTCGATTTGAATTGTTATCTGACACTGCTAGATGTATTGGATAGTCACAACATTGACCGAGGTCGCACAGACGTAACGCATGTTTTTAAAAATTTAGAAACGAAAGTCTTAACAATGGGCTTTATAGATGATTTGCTATATCCGGATGATCAAGTTCGTGCTTTAGGTGAACGTTTTAAATATCATCGTCATTTCTTTGTACCTGATAACGTTGGGCATGATGGATTCCTACTAAACTTTAGTACCTGGGCACCTAACTTATATCATTTCTTAAATTTAAAGCATTTTAAGCGCAAGTAATAATGTATATATTTTCAAAGAATGAAGCCACTAAATCACAGTTATCATATTCAAAAACATCTAGAGTACATGAGAGTGGAAATGAATTGTAAATCTAAATCAAGCTTGATTGCTATGTAGTGGGATTAAATAATCATGTTGAAAATGAAAGCACACAAAAGCGATTTAAATGAGTATGTTAATTACTTATAAAACATGAAAGTTATTATTCAATTAAATGAAATAGAAGCATACAATCTATAAATTGTTAATTTCCATTAAAGAGGTTAAAATAATAGCTATAGTTAAAAATATGGGAGTGGCTTATGTGTTTTCAAAAATACAACCTAAAGCAACAATGATTGCAACGATTACGTTGGTATTTGTCGCTTTAGCTTTATATCTAGTGCCTGGTTTAGGACTAATATTTGCATTATTTGCAACCATACCAGGTATCGTTTTATGGAATAAATCAATACAATCTTTCGGGATTAGTGCACTTATTACAGTAATTATAACAACTGTTTTAGGTAATACTTTCGTTTTAAGTGCTATCATATTAGTCTTAATTGCAAGTTTAATTATTGGTCAATTGCTCAAAGAAAGAACGTCTAAAGAAAGAATATTATACGTAACAACCGTAGCGATGAGCTTAATTTCATTAATCGCCTTTATGTTACTACAAACATTCGGAAGAATTCCACCATCAGCGAGCATAGTAAAACCTTTCAAGCAAACATTACATGAAGCGATTACGATGAGCGGTGCCGATGCGAATATGACCCAAATATTAGAAGAAGGGTTTAGACAAGCGACCGTTCAATTACCAGGTTTCATCATTATCATTACATTTTTAATCGTCTTAATTAACTTAATCGTTACATTTCCGATTTTACGAAAATTTAAAATCGCTACACCTGTATTTAAGCCACTTTTCGCGTGGCAAATGAGCGGTATTTTATTATGGATATACATTATTGTTATCATATGTTTATTATTTACAGGTCAACCGAGTGTGTTCCAGAGCATTCTTTTAAATTTCCAACTTGTGTTATCATTAGTGATGTATATTCAAGGTTTAAGTGTTATTCATTTCTTTGGTAAAGCGAAAGGTTTGCCGAATGCAGTAACGATTTTACTATTGGTTATCGGTACAATACTGACACCTACGACGCATATTGTAGGACTACTTGGTGTTATCGATTTAAGTTTGAATTTGAAGCGAATCATGAAAAATAATTCTAAAAAGTGAATAGAGGTGGAATAATGAATCGGCAGTCCACTAAGAAAGCTTTACTAATACCATTTGTCATCATGATCATCACAGCAATTGTTTTAATGGGTGTATGGTTTATCTTTAATAGCCTTATAGCATTAATTGCATCTATCGTTCTTGTCGTGATGATTATTGTTAGCATCGTTTTATTCAGACAAGCTTTAATGAAAATGGATAGTTATGTAGATGGTTTGAGTGCTCAAATTTCAACAACAAATAATAAAGCAATCAAACATTTACCAATTGGTATCATTGTTTTAGATGAAAATGATCACATCGAATGGGTTAACCAATTTATGACAGATCATATGGAAGCAAATGTCATTTCTGAATCTGTAAATGAAGTATTTCCAAACATTTTAAAGCAATTAGATAGAGTGAAATCCGTTGAAATAGAATATAATCAGTATCATTTCCAAGTACGTTATTCTGAGAATGATCACTGCCTCTATTTCTTTGATATAACTGAACAAGTACAAACAAATGAACTATATGAAAATTCTAAACCAATCATTGCGACATTATTTTTAGACAACTACGATGAGATTACGCAAAATATGAATGATACGCAGCGTTCGGAGATCAATTCAATGGTAACGCGTGTCATTAGTCGATGGGCAACTGAGTATAATATATTCTTTAAAAGGTATAGTTCCGATCAATTCGTAGCCTATTTAAATCAAAAAATATTAGCTGACTTAGAAGAATCTAAATTTGATATCTTGAGTCAATTACGTGAAAAAAGTGTTGGTTATTGTGCCCAATTAACATTAAGTATCGGTGTTGGTGAAGGCACTGAAAATTTAATCGACTTAGGTGAATTATCACAATCAGGCCTAGACTTAGCATTAGGACGTGGTGGTGACCAAGTTGCAATTAAAAGTATTAATGGTAATGTGCGCTTCTATGGCGGTAAGACTGACCCGATGGAGAAACGTACTCGTGTAAGAGCACGTGTTATCTCACATGCGTTAAAAGACATCCTTGCAGAGGGTGACAAAGTCATTATCATGGGACATAAACGTCCTGACTTAGATGCAATTGGTGCAGCAATCGGTGTGTCTAGATTTGCAATGATGAATAATTTAGAAGCATACATCGTATTAAATGAGACTGACATTGATCCAACATTACGACGCGTGATGAACGAAATTGATAAAAAGCCAGAGTTAAGAGAGCGATTTATTACATCAGATGATGCTTGGGATATGATGACATCTAAGACAACCGTAGTGATTGTTGATACGCATAAACCGGAACTGGTTTTAGATGAAAATGTCTTAAATAAAGCAAACCGTAAAGTTGTTATCGATCATCATAGACGTGGTGAAAGCTTCATCTCTAATCCATTGTTGATATATATGGAACCATACGCAAGTTCAACAGCAGAACTTGTAACAGAATTACTGGAATATCAACCAACAGAACAACGTTTAACGCGTCTTGAATCAACAGTGATGTATGCAGGTATTATTGTAGATACAAGAAACTTTACATTACGAACAGGATCAAGAACATTCGATGCAGCGAGTTATTTACGTGCACATGGTGCAGATACGATTTTAACGCAACATTTCTTAAAAGATGATGTGGATACTTACATTAATCGATCTGAATTAATTCGAACTGTAAAAGTTGAAGATAATGGCATAGCCATTGCGCATGGTTCAGACGATAAAATTTATCATCCAGTAACAGTTGCACAAGCAGCAGATGAACTGTTAAGTTTAGAAGGTATTGAAGCATCATATGTTGTTGCGAGACGTGAAGATAATCTGATTGGTATATCTGCGCGTTCACTCGGTTCAGTAAATGTCCAGTTAACAATGGAAGCACTTGGTGGCGGTGGACATTTAACCAATGCTGCAACACAACTTAAAGGTGTGACAGTCGAAGAGGCGATAGCGCAATTACAACAAGCAATTACAGAACAATTAAGTAGGAGTGAAGATGCATGAAAGTAATTTTTACACAAGATGTTAAAGGTAAAGGTAAAAAAGGTGAAGTTAAAGAAGTACCAGTAGGTTATGCAAATAACTTCTTATTGAAAAAGAATTATGCTGTAGAAGCAACACCAGGTAACCTGAAACAATTAGAGTTACAGAAAAAACGTGCAAAACAAGAACGCCAACAAGAAATTGAAGATGCTAAAGCATTAAAAGAAACTTTATCAAACATTGAAGTTGAAGTATCAGCAAAAACTGGTGAAGGTGGTAAATTGTTTGGATCAGTAAGCACAAAACAAATTGCCGAAGCACTAAAAGCACAACATGATATTAAAATTGATAAACGTAAAATGGATTTACCAAATGGAATTCATTCCCTAGGATATACGAATGTACCTGTTAAATTAGATAAAGAAGTTGAAGGTACAATTCGCGTACACACAGTTGAACAATAAAGTTGGATTGAAATAAGAGGTGTAACCATTCATGGATAGAATGTATGAGCAAAATCAAATGCCACATAACAATGAAGCTGAACAGTCTGTCTTAGGTTCAATTATTATAGATCCAGAATTGATTAATACTACTCAGGAAGTGTTGCTTCCTGAGTCATTTTATAGGGGTGCCCATCAACATATTTTCCGTGCAATGATGCACTTAAATGAAGATAATAAAGAAATTGATGTTGTAACATTGATGGATCAATTATCGACGGAAGGTACGTTGAATGAAGCGGGTGGCCCGCAATATCTTGCAGAGTTATCTACAAATGTACCAACGACGCGAAATGTTCAGTATTATACTGATATCGTTTCTAAGCATGCATTAAAACGTAGATTAATTCAAACTGCAGATAGTATTGCCAATGATGGATATAATGATGAACTTGAACTAGATGCGATTTTAAGTGATGCAGAACGTCGAATTTTAGAGCTATCATCTTCTCGTGAAAGCGATGGCTTTAAAGACATTCGAGACGTCTTAGGACAAGTATATGAAACAGCTGAAGAGCTTGATCAAAATAGTGGTCAAACACCAGGTATTCCTACAGGATATCGAGATTTAGACCAAATGACAGCAGGGTTCAACCGAAATGATTTAATTATCCTTGCAGCGCGTCCATCTGTAGGTAAGACTGCGTTCGCACTTAATATTGCACAAAAAGTTGCAACGCATGAAGATATGTATACAGTTGGTATTTTCTCACTAGAGATGGGTGCTGATCAGTTAGCCACACGTATGATTTGTAGTTCTGGTAATGTTGACTCAAACCGCTTAAGAACCGGTACTATGACTGAGGAAGATTGGAGTCGTTTTACTATAGCGGTAGGTAAATTATCACGTACGAAGATTTTTATTGATGATACACCGGGTATTCGAATTAATGATCTACGTTCTAAATGTCGTCGATTAAAGCAAGAACATGGCTTAGACATGATTGTGATTGACTACTTACAGTTGATTCAAGGTAGTGGTTCACGTGCGTCTGATAACAGACAACAGGAAGTTTCTGAAATCTCTCGTACATTAAAAGCATTAGCCCGTGAATTAGAATGTCCAGTTATCGCATTAAGTCAGTTATCTCGTGGTGTTGAACAACGACAAGATAAACGTCCAATGATGAGTGATATTCGTGAATCTGGTTCGATTGAGCAAGATGCCGATATCGTTGCATTCTTATACCGTGATGATTACTATAACCGTGGTGGCGATGAAGATGATGACGATGATGGTGGTTTCGAGCCGCAAACGAATGATGAAAACGGCGAAATTGAAATCATCATTGCTAAGCAACGTAATGGTCCAACAGGCACAGTTAAGTTACACTTTATGAAACAATATAATAAATTTACAGATATCGATTATGCACATGCTGATATGATGTAAAAAAAGTTTTTCCGTACAATAATCATTTTAGTGATAAAATTGTACGGTTTTTATTTTGTTCTGAACGGGTTGATATATGTTAAGTTTGTGTATTGGAAGTGATGAATTAGTGCTGTCAAAGACTCTGTTAAAGGGTTTTGAGGACGTTGAAGACGATTTGTTAAAATGATTTTTCTTTTAAAAAGGCTGAAAATCAATGTTCGATTTTTATTTGCATTATGGTCTCGATATTGGTAGAATATCAAATGGTTAAATGAGAAAAACTTGGAGGTGCTCACATGTCATCAATCGTAGTAGTTGGGACACAATGGGGAGACGAAGGAAAAGGAAAAATAACGGATTTCTTGGCAGAACAGTCAGATGTTATCGCGCGTTTTTCAGGTGGTAATAATGCAGGCCATACCATTCAATTTGGCGGAGAAACATATAAATTACATTTAGTACCATCTGGTATCTTTTACAAAGACAAATTAGCGGTAATCGGTAACGGAGTCGTTGTTGATCCAGTTGCACTATTGAAAGAATTAGACGGATTAAATGAACGTGGCATTCCTACAAGTAATTTACGTATATCTAATCGTGCACAAGTGATTTTACCATATCACTTAGCACAAGATGAATATGAAGAACGTTTACGCGGTGATAATAAGATTGGTACAACTAAAAAAGGTATCGGTCCAGCATATGTAGACAAAGTTCAACGTATCGGTATTCGTATGGCAGATTTACTTGAAAAAGAAACATTCGAAAGATTATTAAAATCAAACATTGAATATAAACAAGCATATTTCAAAGGCATGTTTAACGAAACATGCCCATCATTTGATGATATCTTTGAAGAATATTATGCAGCAGGTCAACGTCTAAAAGAATTTGTAACAGACACATCAAAAATCTTAGACGATGCATTTGTAGCAGATGAAAAGGTACTTTTCGAAGGTGCGCAAGGTGTAATGTTAGATATCGACCATGGTACATATCCATTCGTTACATCAAGTAATCCAATTGCAGGTAACGTTACTGTTGGTACAGGTGTAGGTCCTACATTCGTTTCAAAGGTAATTGGTGTATGTAAAGCTTATACATCACGTGTTGGTGATGGTCCATTCCCTACTGAATTATTCGATGAAGATGGACATCATATTAGAGAAGTTGGTCGTGAATACGGTACAACAACAGGACGTCCACGTCGTGTAGGTTGGTTTGATTCAGTTGTATTACGTCACTCTCGTCGTGTAAGTGGTATTACAGATTTATCTATTAACTCAATTGATGTTTTAACAGGCCTAGACACAGTGAAAATCTGTACAGCTTATGAATTAGACGGTAAAGAAATTACTGAGTACCCAGCAAACTTAGATCAATTAAAACGTTGTAAACCAATCTTTGAAGAGCTACCAGGTTGGACAGAAGACGTAACAAGTGTGCGTACTTTAGAAGAATTACCTGAAAATGCACGTAAATATTTAGAGCGTATTTCAGAATTATGTAATGTACAAATTTCTATCTTCTCAGTTGGTCCAGATAGAGAACAAACAAATCTATTAAAAGAATTGTGGTAAAACTTTATATAAGTCATACACAATGATTATAAATACATGAGCCTTCTATCTTTATTGGTAGGAGGCTTTTGTTATGTTTGCTTCTGTATCGATTCGATTATTTAGATAAAAAATACTAACGTAAAGGTGGTATTTGCTAGTCATAATTTAGAAGATTAGATGATATTTAATGAAAATTAAGATAAAATACTTGAATGTAGGAAGTCTGATGTCGAAAATGACTATTAAAATAGAGTAGACGTAAGTGTGAATGCAAGTATCTAAAATAGAAAAATTTCAAAAATAGCGTAATTATTATAATAAATAGACTGCCAATAAAATGCAATTTTTCACTTATAACATTCTTCAAAAAATAATAGCAAAATTATGTAAAAAATATCTTGTCATGGCAAGATTGGCTGTGCTATAATCTATCTTGTGCTTAAGAACGGCTCCTTGGTCAAGCGGTTAAGACACCGCCCTTTCACGGCGGTAACACGGGTTCGAGTCCCGTAGGAGTCACCATTTTTTAGGTCTCGTAGTGTAGCGGTTAACACGCCTGCCTGTCACGCAGGAGATCGCGGGTTCGATTCCCGTCGAGACCGTACAAATGCCTATCCAAGAGGATAGGCATTTTTTGCGTTTAATATTATATTAATAAAAGACATATGGACGAATGATAATCATATTGATTTATCTGTTCGTCCATTTTCTTTATAATGTATAAACTTCTGGTAATTCAGTTGCAATGTATTAAAGACAAATATAGAAAACAAATTTTTTAATTAGATTACCATGTGCCTTTATTAACATACTTTTTCATAGTGATAGACCAAAAGAGCTCACTTAACATAAATATAATAGTATTTATTTTCCTCACATCCACACCAATAGGAATCCCGATTTTTTCGCACCTTTAATAATATAAAAATGATTTCGTGGTCATATTATAGGGAAAGACTAATCATTATCATAATCCGCCGTGAGAAATTAATAAAAAATATTAATATATAAGTTTATATTGGAAAATAGAATTAATAGCTTATAAATGGTAAATTATATAATAGGTTACTATACGTTATAAGACGGAAAATGCGCACAATAACAAAAATAGTAAGCGACATCCTGTGATTTTTTACACAAACATAAACGATAAAGAACAAAAAATGATAAAATAATATTAATGATTTAAGAAAAGAGGTTTATGCAAATGGCTAGAAAAGTTGTTGTAGTTGATGATGAAAAACCGATTGCTGATATTTTAGAATTTAACTTAAAAAAAGAAGGATACGATGTGTACTGTGCATACGATGGTAATGATGCAGTCGACTTAATTTATGAAGAAGAACCAGACATCGTATTACTAGATATCATGTTACCTGGTCGTGATGGTATGGAAGTATGTCGTGAAGTGCGCAAAAAATACGAAATGCCAATTATAATGCTTACTGCTAAAGATTCAGAAATTGATAAAGTGCTTGGTTTAGAACTAGGTGCAGATGACTATGTAACGAAACCGTTTAGTACGCGTGAATTAATCGCACGTGTGAAAGCGAACTTACGTCGTCATTACTCACAACCAGCACAAGACACTGGAAATGTAACGAATGAAATCACAATTAAAGATATTGTGATTTATCCAGACGCATATTCTATTAAAAAACGTGGCGAAGATATTGAATTAACACATCGTGAATTTGAATTGTTCCATTATTTGTCAAAACATATGGGACAAGTAATGACACGTGAACATTTATTACAAACAGTATGGGGCTATGATTACTTTGGCGATGTACGTACAGTCGATGTAACGATTCGTCGTTTACGTGAAAAGATTGAAGATGATCCGTCACATCCTGAATATATTGTGACGCGTAGAGGCGTTGGATATTTCCTCCAACAACATGAGTAGAGGTCGAAACGAATGAAGTGGCTAAAACAACTACAATCCCTTCATACTAAACTTGTAATTGTTTATGTATTACTGATTATCATTGGTATGCAAATTATCGGGCTGTATTTTACAAATAACCTTGAAAAAGAGCTGCTTGATAATTTTAAGAAGAATATTACGCAGTACGCTAAGCAATTAGAAATTAGTATTGAAAAAGTATATGACGAAAAGGGCTCCGTAAATGCACAAAAAGATATTCAAAATTTATTAAGTGAGTATGCCAACCGTCAAGAAATTGGAGAAATTCGTTTTATAGATAAAGACCAAATTATTATTGCGACGACGAAGCAGTCTAACCGTAGTCTAATCAATCAAAAAGCGAATGATAGTTCTGTCCAAAAAGCACTATCACTAGGACAATCAAACGATCATTTAATTTTAAAAGATTATGGCGGTGGTAAGGACCGTGTCTGGGTATATAATATCCCCGTTAAAGTCGATAAAAAGGTAATTGGTAATATTTATATCGAATCAAAAATTAATGACGTTTATAACCAATTAAATAATATAAATCAAATATTCATTGTTGGTACAGCTATTTCATTATTAATCACAGTCATCCTAGGATTCTTTATAGCGCGAACGATTACCAAACCAATCACCGATATGCGTAACCAGACGGTTGAAATGTCCAGAGGTAACTATACGCAACGTGTGAAGATTTATGGTAATGATGAAATTGGCGAATTAGCTTTAGCATTTAATAACTTGTCTAAACGTGTACAAGAAGCGCAGGCTAATACTGAAAGTGAGAAACGTAGACTGGACTCAGTTATCACCCATATGAGTGATGGTATTATTGCAACAGACCGTCGTGGACGTATTCGTATTGTCAATGATATGGCACTTAAGATGCTTGGTATGGCGAAAGAAGACATCATCGGATATTACATGTTAAGTGTATTAAGTCTTGAAGATGAATTTAAACTTGAAGAAATTCAAGAGAATAATGATAGTTTCTTATTAGATTTAAATGAAGAAGAAGGTCTAATCGCACGTGTTAACTTTAGTACGATTGTGCAGGAAACAGGATTTGTAACGGGTTATATCGCTGTGTTACATGACGTGACTGAACAACAACAAGTTGAACGTGAGCGTCGTGAATTTGTTGCCAATGTATCACATGAGTTACGTACACCTTTAACTTCTATGAATAGTTACATTGAAGCACTTGAAGAAGGTGCATGGAAAGATGAGGAACTTGCGCCACAATTTTTATCTGTTACCCGTGAAGAAACAGAACGAATGATTCGACTGGTCAATGACTTGCTACAGTTATCTAAAATGGATAATGAGTCTGATCAAATCAATAAAGAAATTATCGACTTTAACATGTTCATTAATAAAATTATTAATCGACATGAAATGTCTACGAAAGATACAACATTTATTCGAGATATTCCGAAAAAGACGATTTTCACAGAATTTGATCCTGATAAAATGACGCAAGTATTTGATAATGTCATTACAAATGCGATGAAATATTCTAGAGGCGATAAACGTGTCGAGTTCCACGTGAAACAAAATCCACTTTATAATCGAATGACGATTCGTATTAAAGATAATGGCATCGGTATTCCTATCAATAAAGTCGATAAGATATTCGACCGATTCTATCGTGTAGATAAGGCACGTACGCGTAAAATGGGTGGTACTGGATTAGGACTAGCCATTTCGAAAGAGATCGTGGAAGCTCACAATGGTCGTATTTGGGCAAACAGTGTAGAAGGTCAAGGCACATCTATCTTTATCACACTTCCATGTGAAGTCATTGAAGACGGTGATTGGGATGAATAATAAGGAACATATTAAATCTGTCATTTTAGCGCTACTCGTCTTGATGAGTGTCGTATTGACATATATGGTATGGAACTTTTCGCCTGATATTGCAAATGTCGACAATACAGATAGTAAGAAGAGTGAAACGAAACCTTTAACGACACCTATGACAGCCAAAATGGATACAACTATTACGCCATTTCAGATTATTCATTCGAAAAATGATCATCCAGAAGGTACGATTGCGACGGTATCTAATGTAAATAAGCTGACGAAACCTTTAAAAAATAAAGAAGTGAAGTCCGTGGAACATGTTCGTCGTGATCATAACTTGATGATTCCTGATTTGAGCAGTGATTTTACATTATTCGATTTTACGTATGATTTACCGTTATCAACATATCTTGGCCAAGTACTGAACATGAATGCGAAAGTACCAAATCATTTCAATTTCAATCGTTTGGTCATAGATCATGATGCTGATGATAATATCGTGCTTTATGCTATAAGCAAAGATCGCCACGATTACGTAAAATTAACAACTACAACGAAAAATGATCATTTTTTAGATGCATTAGCAACAGTGAAAAAAGATATGCAACCATACACAGATATCATCACAAACAAAGATACAATTGATCGTACGACGCATGTTTTTGCACCAAGTAAACCTGAAAAGTTAAAAACATATCGCATGGTATTTAACACGATTAGTGTTGAGAAAATGAATGCTATACTATTTGACGATTCAACCATCGTTCGTAGTTCAAAGAGTGGTGTTACAACTTACAACAATAATACAGGTGTCGCAAACTATAACGATAAAAATGAAAAATACCATTATAAAAACTTGTCCGAAGATGAAGCAAGTTCAAGCAAAATGGAAGAAACGATTCCAGGAACCTTTGATTTTATTAATGGTCATGGTGGTTTCTTAAACGAAGACTTCAGATTGTTTAGTACGAATAATCAGTCAGGCGAGCTAACATATCAACGTTTCCTTAATGGTTATCCAACGTTTAATAAAGAAGGCGCTAATCAAATTCAAGTCACTTGGGGTGAAAAGGGCGTCTTTGATTATCGTCGTTCGTTACTGCGCACCGATGTTGTGTTAAATAGTGAGGATAATAAATCGTTGCCGAAATTAGAGTCTGTACGTTCAAGCTTAGCGAACAATAGTGATATTAATTTTGAAAAAGTAACAAACATCGCTATCGGTTACGAAATGCAAGATAATCCGGATCATAATCACATTGAAGTGCAGATTAACAGTGAACTCGTACCGCGTTGGTATGTAGAATATGATGGCGAATGGTATGTTTATAACGATGGGAGGCTTGAATAAATGAACTGGAAACTGACGAAGACACTTTTCATTTTCGTGTTTATTCTTGTCAACATCGTATTAGTATCGATTTATGTTAATAAAGTCAATCGCTCACACATTAATGAAGTTGAGAGTAACAATGAAGTTAATTTTCAACAAGAAGAAATCAAAGTACCGGCTAGTATTTTAAATAAATCAGTTAAAGGCATACAATTAGAACAAATTACGGGGCGTTCAAAAGACTTTAGTTCTAAAGCTAAGGGCGATTCGGATTTGACCACATCAGATGGTGGAAAATTATTAAATGCAAACATTAGCCAATCGGTAAAGGTCAGTGACAATAACTTAAAAGATTTGAAAGATTATGTTAACAAACGTGTGTTCAAAGGTTCAGAATATCAATTAAGTGAGATTAGTTCTGGTTCTGTAAAATACGAACAAACGTATGATAATTTCCCGATTTTGAATAATAGTAAAGCGATGTTGAACTTTAATATAGAAGATAATAAAGCGACTAGTTATAAACAATCAATGATGGATGACATTAAGCCCACAGATGGTGCAGATAAGAAGCATCAAGTGATTGGTGTGAGAAAAGCAATCGAGGCATTATATTATAATCGTTACTTGAAAAAAGGTGATGAAGTCATTAATGCTAGACTCGGTTACTACTCAGTCGTGAACGAAACGAATGTTCAATTGTTACAACCAAACTGGGAAATTAAAGTGAAGCATGACGGTAAGGATAAAACGAATACTTACTATGTTGAAGCGACAAATAATAGCCCTAAAATTATTAATCATTAATATGAATCGTAATAAGCTAGCATTGCAAGCTCATCATATGTGAGAAGCGGTGCTAGCTTTTTGCTGGTATGGTTTATTATGGCTGACGTTTTTGCGTCCTAACATGCGCATTTATTCATATATTAAGTAGAACCGCATTGTAAAATTAACGTAACTGCTATTTTAAAAACTTTAGTATTTGTCTAATCATTGTTATAATAATTAGGACATTCATTGCACGTGATTATCAAAATTTAATTATAAGAGACCGGTCGATGAACTAAAGTTACAGAATAGGAAAGGTATACAAAACAGCTAATATACTGATAGTTTCTGTAGGGAAAATCGTGTATTTGCACTGATGTATATTGCAGTCATATAGAGAGATTGACTGCTTAAATAGAAAGGATGAGCCGCTTGATACGCATGAGTGTATTAGCAAGTGGTAGTACAGGTAACGCCACTTTTGTAGAAAATGAAAAAGGTAGTCTATTAGTTGATGTTGGTTTGACTGGCAAGAAAATGGAAGAATTGTTTAGTCAAATTGACCGTAATATTCAAGATTTAAATGGTATTTTAGTAACCCATGAACATATTGATCATATTAAAGGATTAGGTGTTTTGGCGCGTAAATATCAATTGCCAATTTATGCGAATGAAAAGACTTGGCAGGCAATTGAAAAGAAAGATAGTCGCATCCCTATGGATCAGAAATTCATTTTTAATCCTTATGAAACGAAATCTATTGCAGGTTTCGATGTTGAATCGTTTAACGTGTCACATGATGCGATAGATCCGCAATTTTATATTTTCCATAATAACTATAAGAAGTTTACGATTTTAACGGATACGGGTTACGTGTCTGATCGTATGAAAGGTATGATACGTGGCAGCGATGCGTTTATTTTTGAAAGTAATCATGACGTCGATATGTTGAGAATGTGTCGTTATCCATGGAAGACGAAACAACGTATTTTAGGCGATATGGGTCATGTATCTAATGAGGATGCGGGTCATGCGATGACAGACGTGATTACAGGTAACACGAAACGTATTTACCTATCGCATTTATCACAAGATAATAACATGAAAGATTTGGCGCGTATGAGTGTTGGCCAAGTATTGAACGAACACGATATTGATACGGAAAAAGAAGTATTGCTATGTGATACGGATAAAGCTATTCCAACGCCAATATATACAATATAAATGAGAGTCACCCGATAAAGTTCCGCACTGCTGTGAAACGACTTTATCGGGTGTTTTTTTATGTTGTTGGTGGGAAATGGCTGTTGTTGAGATTAAGGTTCTAGTTGAAACGCAAAAAATAATTCGATATTAAATGTAATTTATAAATAATTTACATAAAATCAATCATTTTAATATAAGGATTATGATAATATATTGGTGTATGACAGTTAATGGAGGGAACGAAATGAAAGCTTTATTACTTAAAACAAGTGTATGGCTCGTTTTGCTTTTTAGTGCAATGGGATTATGGCAAGTCTCGAGCGCGGCTGAGCAACATACACCAATGAAAGCACATGCAGTAACAACGATAGACAAAGCAACAACAGATAAGCAACAAGTACCGCCAACAAAGGAAGCGGCTCATCATTATGGTGAAGAAGCGGCAACCAACGTATCAGCATCAGCACAGGGAACAGCTGATGATACAAACAACAAAGTAACATCCAACGCACCATCTAACAAACCATCTACAGCAGTTTCAACAACAGTAAACGAAACGCGCGATGTAGATACACAACAAGCCTCAACACAAAAACCAACTCGCACAGCAACATTCAAATTATCAAATGCTAAAACAGCATCACTTTCACCACGAATGTTTGCTACCAATGTACCACAAACAACAACACATAAAATATTACATACAAATGATATCCATGGCCGACTAGCCGAAGAAAAAGGGCGTGTCATCGGTATGGCTAAATTAAAAACAGTAAAAGAACAAGAAAAGCCTGATTTAATGTTAGACGCAGGAGACGCCTTCCAAGGTTTACCACTTTCAAACCAGTCTAAAGGTGAAGAAATGGCTAAAGCGATGAATGCAGTAGGTTATGATGCTATGGCAGTCGGTAACCACGAATTTGACTTTGGATACGACCAGTTGAAAAAGTTAGAGGGTATGTTAGACTTCCCGATGTTAAGTACTAACGTTTATAAAGATGGAAAACGCGCATTTAAACCTTCAACGATTGTAACGAAAAATGGTATTCGTTATGGAATTATTGGCGTAACGACACCAGAAACAAAGACGAAAACAAGGCCTGAAGGCATTAAAGGTGTTGAATTTAGAGATCCATTACAAAGTGTGACAGCAGAAATGATGCGTATTTATAAAGACGTAGATACATTTGTTGTTATATCTCATTTAGGTATTGATCCTTCAACACAAGAAACATGGCGTGGCGATTACTTAGTGAAACAATTAAGTCAAAATCCACAATTGAAGAAACGTATTACAGTCATTGATGGTCATTCACATACCGTACTTCAAAATGGTCAAATTTATAACAATGATGCATTAGCACAAACAGGTACAGCACTTGCGAATATCGGTAAGATTACATTTAATTACCGCAATGGAGAGGTATCAAATATTAAACCATCATTGATTAATGTTAAAGACGTTGAAAATGTAACACCGAACAAAGCATTAGCTGAACAAATTAATCAAGCTGATCAAACATTTAGAGCACAAACAGCAGAGGTTATTATTCCAAATAATACGATTGATTTCAAAGGAGAAAGAGATGACGTTAGAACGCGTGAAACAAATTTAGGAAACGCGATTGCAGATGCTATGGAAGCATATGGCGTTAAGAATTTCTCTAAAAAGACTGACTTTGCCGTGACAAATGGTGGAGGTATTCGTGCCTCTATCGCAAAAGGTAAGGTGACACGCTATGATTTAATTTCAGTATTACCATTTGGAAATACGATTGCGCAAATTGATGTAAAAGGTTCAGACGTCTGGACGGCTTTTGAACATAGTTTAGGCGCACCAACAACACAAAAAGATGGTAAGACAGTATTAACAGCGAATGGCGGTTTACTACATATCTCTGATTCAATCCGTGTTTACTATGATATGAATAAACCGTCTGGCAAACGAATTAATGCTATTCAAATTTTAAATAAAGAGACAGGTAAGTTTGAAAATATTGATTTAAAACGTGTATATCACGTAACGATGAATGACTTCACAGCATCAGGTGGCGACGGATATAGTATGTTCGGTGGCCCTAGAGAAGAAGGTATTTCATTAGATCAAGTACTAGCAAGTTATTTAAAAACAGCTAACTTAGCTAAGTATGATACGACAGAACCACAACGTATGTTATTAGGTAAACCAGCAGTAAGTGAACAACCAGCTAAAGGACAACAAAGTAGCAAAGGTAGTGAGTCTGGTAAAGATGCACAACCAATTGGTAAAGACAAAGTGATGGATCCAGCGAAACAACCAGCGCCAAGTAAAGTTGTATTGTTGCCAGCGCATAGAGGAACTGTTAGTAGTGGTAGAGAAGGTTCTGATCGCGCATTGGAAGGAACTGCTGTATCAAGTAAGAGCGGGAAACAATTGGCTAGCATGTCAGCGCCTAAAGGTAGCACACATGAGAAGCAGTTACCAAAAACTGGAACTGATCAAAGTTCAAGCCCAGCAGCGATGTTTGTATTAGTAGCAGGTATAGGTTTAATTGCGACTGTACGACGTAGAAAAGCTAGCTAAAATATATTGAAAACAATACTACTGTATTTCTTAAACAAGAGGTACGGTAGTGTTTTTTTATGAAAAAAAGCTATAACCGTTGATAAATATGGGATATAAAAACGGGGATAAGTAATAAGACATCAAGGTATTTATCCACAGAAATGGGGATAGTTATCCAGAATTGTGTACAATTTAAAGAGAAATACCCACAATGCCCACAGAGTTATCCACAAATACACAGGTTATACACTAAAAATTGGGCATGAATGTCAGAAAAATATCAAAAACTGCAAAGAATATTGGTATAATAAGAGGGAACAGTGTGAACAAGTTAATAACTTGTGGATAACTGGAAAGTTGATAACAATTTGGAGGACCAAACGACATGAAAATCACCATTTTAGCTGTAGGGAAACTAAAAGAGAAATATTGGAAGCAAGCCATAGCAGAATATGAAAAACGTTTAGGCCCATACACCAAGATAGACATCATAGAAGTTCCAGACGAAAAAGCACCAGAAAATATGAGCGACAAAGAAATTGAGCAAGTAAAAGAAAAAGAAGGCCAACGAATACTAGCCAAAATCAAACCACAATCAACAGTCATTACATTAGAAATACAAGGAAAGATGCTATCTTCCGAAGGATTGGCCCAAGAATTGAACCAACGCATGACCCAAGGGCAAAGCGACTTTGTATTCGTCATTGGCGGATCAAACGGCCTGCACAAGGACGTCTTACAACGCAGTAACTACGCACTATCATTCAGCAAAATGACATTCCCACATCAAATGATGCGGGTTGTGTTAATTGAACAAGTGTACAGAGCATTTAAGATTATGCGTGGAGAGGCGTATCACAAATAAAACTAAAAATGGAGTAACTATTAATATAGTATAAATTCAATATGGTGATAAAAACAGCAAAAAAATAAAATATAACATCATAAAGGTGATGTGAATATATTATACAAAAGGGGAATATAATGTTGGAATTAATTACTGATTTTTCAAAAAAGTCTTTTAAAAATTACAGTATGAAGGAAGAATTAAAATTCAATGCTATAAATATAATATACGGAGTTAATGGGAGGGGAAAAACTTCATTAGCTAGAGGTATTAAAGAAATAATAGAAGAAAATAATCCAGATAGCTTGAGGTATTTTTACACTGATTATATTCATGAACTTCTTTTACTAGAAGATTCCAATAAATTTAAAGGGGTAAAAGCGACATTTGGTACAAAAAATGTAGAAATTGAAAATAAAATAATCAAGCTGAAAAATGAAGTTGTTGATATGACGGATACTAAAAAGTTACTAGTTGAGAAGAGAAGGAAGTTAAGAGAACTAATAAACGAAATACATAAGTCAAGAAAAGGGAATCTTAAAATACCATTAAAATCATCAAATAAAAGTATAGAAGAAGTAATAGCTATTTATGAAAAAAATTTAAAAGATGCTAAAAAAATAGAGCATAATATAGAAAGTATAAGAAATTTTGTAGCGAATGATGAAACACTTTATAATAAATATAATAGCATTTATGAAGTTATGATTCCAAGCCTAAAAATTGAAACTTATGATGTAGATAGATTAACAAAGATTTTACAAAATAATTATACAGATATAAAAATTCCTAGTTTTGAAGTTATAGATTGGTTGCGTAATGGTTTAGAATTGCATAATGTTGAAGAGAGTATATGTAAATTTTGTGGAAACAATTTAAATTATAATTTGATTAAAGAAAAAATAGAAATATATTTATTAAATGAAAAGAAAAAAGATTTTGATTATCTTAAAGATGTCGAAAAATCAATTGAACAATTATCGGATAATTATGAACAATATTTATCTAATATTGATATATTTGTTAATGAATTAGGGGTCCAAAAGTCAGTAGAAGAAAGTTTGGGAGACTCAATTGATGAAATTAAGAGAATTTTAAAACAAAAATTAGGAAATATGGAGAATGACAATCTTAAATTTCCTTCTGATGATTACATTACATTAATAAGCAGATTATCTGAAATTGAAGAGGAATGTAAGGAAAAGAAGAAAATAAAATTAAAAGAATTAAATAAAAAAACAGAAAATATAAATGTAATAGTTACTGGCTCTATAAGTTTAGAAATATTAGAGAATCAAAGTATAAGAGAAGAACTTTCAAGTATTCAATATGAAGAAAATGAATGTAAGAAGCAAGAACAACTAAATGAGGAAATTAATGCAAAAATATCGAAATTACATGAAAATCAATCGGATTATAATGATTTTAAAATTTACTTAAATGGTGTATTTGAAAGTATTAATTTACATATTAGGTTGAAATCTGATGAAACTACACAAAATTATTATCTTTATCATGATTTAGAAAATATATCACTAAATATAAAAGATATAAGTGAAGGAGAGAAAAATCTAATAGCATTTTTATTCTTTTATTTTGAACTTTTTGAGGATGAGAAACAAGAAACCATTAAAAGTAACATTAAAACGTTAATCATTGATGATCCTATTAATAGCTTCGACGAAGCAAATAGATTTTACGTTTTAGAATTAATTAAAAAAGTACTTAAAAGCAAATTTAATCAAATATTTATATTTACCCATTCTTGGAATGACTTTTGTGATATAACTTATAGATTAAAAGGGGAAGATCATAATTTTTATGAAGTGTACAAAGATCATCAGGGAACTAGTTTTTTAGAAAAATTTAAGAAAGTAAAGACGCCTTATAAAAAGTTATTTCAAGAGATTTACGAGTTATCGAGAAAAAGTCAAAAGGACATAGTTGAGGAAGATTGTTATTACTATCATTCAATAAATAGCATTAGAAGAGTGTTTGAAGAATTTTTAAGTTTTAAGTTAAAAAATAGTGACCTAGCTCAGAAATCAAACCAACCAGAAATTGAAGAAGTTTATAGAAAAATGACAGGCAATGAAATGAGTAATAACAAAAAAATAAAGTTAGGATCATTTTTAACAATTATAAATGTATTGTCACATAAACCATACAGAGCAATAGATGTAATTGGTTCAGCAAAATTTTTGATGAGGTATATTGAAGATGTAGATAAAGCTCATTATGATGCTATGAAGGATTGAATTAATGGTCGTATAATTTTTTATTTGAAAAGAACTTAAAATTCATGGAGAACATAAATTGAACTATTATAAGTATGCTGAAAATAAAATTTAGAAGAAATAGAAACTTATTGATACACGAAGCAGATTGTAGTAACTTATCACCTATGTTTACTACAGTGAGAAGATTAGCTCCAAATAGAGGTAGAATAATGAATTATTTATAAGCTTCGACAGAAGCGTAAATACCTGTGGAATTTCATTTGATTATGACAAGAGAAAGAAGATTATTTAGTTCAGAGTTTAAGTTACAAATGGTTAGATTATATGAAAATGGTAAGCCTAGGAATGAAATTATACGCGAGTATGATTTAACACCTTCGCCGTTAGGAAAATGGATAAAGCAATATCAAAACACGGGTACATTCAATCACCAAGATAACTTATCAGATGAAGAAAAAGAGTTAATAAAATTACGCAAAGAAGTTCAACATTTAAAAATGGAGAACGATATTTTAAAGCAAGCAGCGTTGATCATGGGACGAAAATAGAAGTCATTCAAAAGAATGCACATCAATATTCAGTATCAGCAATGGGTAACGTCTTAAAAATACTAAGAAGTACCTATTATGATTCTATAAAAAGAAAAGATAATAAAATCACTAAAGATGATTCAAACGTAGAACGTGCCGTCATAAATATTTTTAATGCTAATAGAAAAGTCTTTGCTACAAGACGAATTAAAAATCATTTAAATGACAAGGGTCATACTGTATCAAGACGAAAGATAGGTCGTATCATGAAAAAATATAATCTAGTTTCTGTTTATACGAAAGCTAAATACAAAAATCATCCAAAAGAAACTAATGAAAAACTAATTAAAAATCATTTGAATCGCGCTTTTAATAGAGAACAACCAATGGAGACATTAGTAAGTGATTTGACATATGTAAAAGTCGCAGGAACATGGCATTACATATGTTTATTTATAGATTTATTTAATAGAGAAATTGTTGGTTACAGTGCAGGTAAAAATAAGGACGCAAATTTAGTATCAAAAGCAATCAGCAGAATAAATCATAATCTTGAACAAATCAAACTATTCCACACTGATAGAGGCAAAGAATTTGATAATCATTTGATAGATGAAGTCCTAGAAACATTTAAAATCAAACGTTCATTAAGTACCAAAGGTTGTCCTTATGATAACGCAGTTGCGGAAGCAACGATGAAAGCAATGAAAACCGAATTTGTAAAACAAATGCAATTTGAAAACTTAGAACAGTTAAAAACAGAATTATTTGATTATGTAAATTGGTACAACAATTTTAGACCACATTCTTCATTACAGTATTTGACGCCAGTGGCATTTAAAAATCTACACATGAAAACTGTCTAAAAAAATGTTGACATACCAATGAAATCTTGAAGGATAGCTTTTCATTTAGAGTAAAAGAAATTGCAACGATTATTCTCAATGAGATAGCATATTCTGTTAACAGATATCATGCTCAAAGATTAATTAAAGATATTATATCTATTGGAATTAAACCAATAATTGAGGATATTTTAAAAGGAGATAAATAATGGACAATAGCTTTTTAGAAAGCCTAAAAGAGATTTTAGAACCATATGATGATATAGAATCAAATAAAGATGGTTTTGTGTTTGGTGGATATATAGATTGGCCTAGTTTCGTTGATTACGAAGATTTCCAAGTTGAAGAAGTAATGAGTTTATTAGGGTTGGACATACCATTTGGGAGTTCTAAAAATCCGTTTGAATTTTATGAAATTTTAAAGGTTATACAAAATATTGAAAAAGGATTATACGAAGCTATTTGTGATGAAGCAATTATTATAAAGGAAGATGAAGAAATTAGTACAGAGGATTTTATAGATTCAATTATGGATTATAAGGTTCAAATCCCTACAGTGGATAGGTTGAAGAGTTCAATAACAGAATTATTTGAAAAGTACGAAATTCCTCAAGGTATACAATACGAGTATGATGAAGGAATGCCAGAATCATCTAAATACTGGTCACTAGAAATGGATGAAGACCTTTATTTTATTAAAGAAATAAATTTTAATGAGTGTTGATTTGTCAATTTAAGTGCAACAGTTCATCACATAAAACTTCATAAGGAAACTTCCAATTTAAACACTTTCTTGGTCGATAATTAATTGAGTCTAATGCATAGTTAAGTTGCTCTTGATTTACTTTAGCTAAGTCTGTTTTCTTAGGGAAAAATTCTCTTAGTAAACCATTGGTATTTTCATTTGTACCTCTTTGCCATGCGGAATATGGATCAGCGAAGTAGACATTAATATTAAATTGGTTTTCAATATTTTGATAACAAGAGAACTCTTTCCCTCTATCGACAGTAATAGTTTTAACGGCACCTTTAGGTAGATGTTTGATAAGGTTATTAATTGCCGTCTCCATAGAATTAGAGGAACGATCAGGCATAAGTACACAATAATAATAACGTGATTTTCTTTCTGCGAAAGTAGCAATGCACCCTTTACTTTTGCCTCTGCTGGATACAATTGTGTCAGCTTCCCAATGACCGAATGTATTACGTTTCTTTATTTCCTTAGGACGTTGTGAAATAGGACGGCCAATATTAAACTTACCTCTAGTTTCTTTAGGTTTCTGTCTTTTTCCTTTTTGACGAAGGCATGAAATAAGTTCGAAATTAATCATATTAGAGTTAATCCATCGATAGATGGTTTTAAAACAGATTTGGTTTTGTAATAGACGACCTACGATTTGTTCAGGAGACCAGTGGCATTTTAAATAATATTTAATGATATTACCAAGTTCTGGAGTAAATCGAGTAGGACGACCACAAAGTTTTCTTTTGGTTTCATAATTTTTTTGAGCTGTTTCAGCTTGATATGACTGATTTAAATTATTCCTACTAATTTCACGTGAGATAGTAGATACAGATCGTTTTAATTTACGTGCAATAGATCTTAAAGAATAATTTTCTTGACGTAAAACCTCTATACGTGCGCGTTCAGTTAGTGTAAGATGGTTATAGCTCATGTTGGCACTCCTTGTATGTGTTTTTGTGGTTATTAACATCTTACAACAAAGTGCCAATTATGGGCATTTTTTATGAATTTTTATAGGTGTTGCACTTAATATTACAATCCGTCGAGTATAAAAATGAAATAGATAAAATTAAATCTAAAATTTTAAATGAAGAAGACGAGTTAGTAAAAAAATCATTGATGTTAACAATATTTGTATTATCGGAGAGCTATGTTAGTTCATTAATTGTTTCTAATTTACCTGAAAGAGATGAAAATTTAATAGATAAAGCGTATGAAAAAATTATTCAACAGTATATAAGTAAAAATATACGTACAAGAAATGGTAGAAAAGAACTAGTAAAAAATTTTTACAATACAGATCTACCAGCAATACCTCATACCAAATTGAGAGATGCCCTTGCTCACGAAATAAATAAAGTTGATTTAAAAAACAATCGTTTTAAATATGATAATAGTAGAGGTAATAGAAATGAAAATATTATAGAAGTTAGTATTGACGAAATAATTAATGAGTTAGAAGAATGGTTTTTAAATTTAGAATTTCCGTAAAAACCTCATCATCAACCGATAAGCAGAAGCGTATCATAAGTAGCGGAGGAGTTTTTTACCTTGTGACTTATCATAAAGTACGATGTTTATGTAAGTGATTATCATTATTTAAGCAGGTTTTTCAAATTAAATAATAACAAGAATAAAATGCACTTAGCGACATTGAAATTTATTAATCTAGTAAACTAATAGATTTATAGAAAATTTTATTTGCAAGGGGATAATTTTGAAAAGTAGTATTTTCTATCTTTCCATAATACATTGTAATTACAACGGAGGGGATATTGTGATGAAGTGTATAGATAAAACGTGGGTTAGCTATTATAAAGAATTAGCTGATAAGTTAACAGATTATCAAAATAAACGTTATGAATTAATTGAAATAGTGAAGGAAGTATATAAAAAAACGGGAATAAAATTCCCTACTTTAGCAAGTGATAATGTATTGATGGACATAGATCCTTTTACAATATTTGCATTATTTAATAAAAATTCCATGAGAGAAACTAATAAGGTAAAAATATTAACAGAATTAGCTTCGGAATTGAATATTAAGTCCAAAATTCCGTCAGTTTTTGACAGTATTCCAACAGTCAATAATCTGAATGCTACATATTATAATTTTAAAGATTATGGAAAAGATAATGATATAGAGACCTTGTGGACCTTATTTACTGCTGCATTAAATTTTGCGAATTATCCTTCAGAAGATAATAAATTAAAATTTATACATAGTTTTGATAAGAATATTACTAAAACAGGAAATGGGAATAGTAAGATTACGAGTGGTTTGTACTGGATTGCACCTGAAACTTTTGCTAACTTTGATTCACGTTCAATTTGGTACATTTTTGATACATATAAACTCCCTAAAGAATTGATTAATGAACAACTTAAACCAAAAGAAAAACTAACAGGTCGACATTATTTAGAATTGATAAATATGTTAAAGCAAGTTTTGAAGTGCCAGGAAGTAGAGATTAATGATTTTATTGATTTAAGTTATGAGTCTTGGCATTATTCAGAAATGATAAATGAAGCTAATAGAAACAAATTTGATTCTAATATCAAAGAAATTGTTGTCAGTGAAAATGACAATATAATACAAAATAGAAGTAGAACAACTAAAGTTATACCATATGGAAAACAAGAATTCTTAGATGAAGTTTTTATTGATGAAAGTGATTATGATAGGTTAGTACAACTTTTAAGAAGAAAGCGAAATGTCATTCTACAGGGACCGCCTGGTGTAGGAAAAACTTTTCTTGCAAAACGTCTTGCTTATTCATTGATTGGCAGTAAGTGTAAAGAACGAATTAAATTAATTCAATTTCATCAAAGTTATTCATATGAAGATTTTATTATGGGATATAGACCTACTAGTTCAGGTTTTGAACTGACTACAGGGACGTTCTATGATTTTTGTAAGAAAGCTGATAAAGACCGCGATAATGAATATTTTTTAATTATTGATGAAATTAATAGGGGTAATCTGAGTAAAATTTTTGGTGAATTATTTATGTTGATTGAAAGTGATAAAAGAGATGAAGAACTAATATTACTTTATATCGGTGAGAGATTTTCTGTACCTAGAAATATTTATATTGTGGGAATGATGAATACAGCAGATCGTAGTTTAGCAATTTTAGATTATGCATTACGCAGACGCTTTGCGTTTTATAATATGCAACCGGCGTTTCATACAACTAAATTCAAAAAACTTCTTAAAGCAATTAATAATACTGAATTAGAGTCAGTAATTAATTGTATTGAAGGATTAAATAAAGAGATTGTTCAAGACGATATGTTAGGTAATGGCTTTGTTATTGGTCATAGTTATTTTAGCAATATTGAATGTATCGACAAAGATGAGCTTTCTAATATTATAGAATTTGAGATTATTCCTATGTTAGAAGAATATTGGTTTGATGAACCTTCAAAAATAAATGTATGGTCTGAAAAGTTAAGGAATTCAATAAATAATGATTAATATTAAAAATATTTATTATATGTTATCTTATGCATTTACAGTACTTAACAAAAAAGGCTATCAGAAGTTAGCAACAGAACAATTTGAAAATATATTTGATTTATATTCAGCTATTCTTATAAAAGGTATATCAAGTCAGTTAAATAGTGGACTTCATCATGAATATATAGAACAGACAGATTCTCTAAAAGTTATTAGGGGAAAAGTTGATGTTAAGAATTCTATACAAGGCTTAGGAGTTTTAAGTCAACGTATTAATTGTATTTATGATGAATTTTCATTAAATACATACATGAACAAGATTTTAAAAACTACAATGAAATGTTTAATAAAAACAGATATTTCTAGAAAGAATAAGATAAAGCTCCGAAAGTTATTAGTTCATTTTAATAATGTTGATACTTTAGATTATAGAAATATTCAATGGTATCATTCGTTTGATCGAAATAATCAGACGTATAAAATGTTAATATCTATATGCTATTTAATTTTTCAAGGAGTAATACAAACTGAAAGCAAGGGACAAAATGATCTTATGGTATTTGTAGACGAACAACAAATATCTCGGCTATATGAAAAATTTATTCTAGAGTACTATAAAAAAGAATTTCCAGAGCTTGTTGTAACATCATCAAATATTCAATGGTCATTAGATAATGATGATAACGTGAATATGCTTCCTGTAATGAGAAGTGATATTATGTTGAGATATAAAGATAAATGTCTAATTATCGATGCAAAATTTTATAAAAATACATTACACAATTATTATGATACTAAAAAGATCCATTCAACTAACCTGTATCAAATATTTACTTACGTGAAAAACCAACAATTAAATTTAAAAAAGAAAGCAATACAGGTCTCAGGAATGTTGTTATATGCTAAAACAGACGAAAATATTGTTTTGAACGATAAATTTCATATGAGTGGTAGTCAAATCATTATTAAGACATTAGATTTGAACTGTAATTTTACTATTATTAAAAAACAGTTGAATGGGATAGTTAATGATATATTTTTACTAAAATAATATTAAAGATTTAAAATTATAAAGATATTAATTATGATTAGTGGTTTCAAAATGTTGTTTTTTAGAGGTTTAAGATTGTCATAAATTTAGTTTTATTTGTTCTCATGTTCAAGTTTCTTTATATCAACTTTTATTTTAGTAAACCTTAAAGAGTAGCAACTTCAAAATTCGCATTTATATCTAAAAATAATTTTAAAATAGACATGTTTAAACAATCAAAAGTGTGCATTGTTAAATCATCATTTTCAAAAGTTTATTAGCGAAATAGATACGTTAGTCTTAAAAGTGATTAGTCGTATAACAGTAATTGCAATTTGTGAAAGTTAATTTTATAGTTGTATGACCAATTTTTAAATAAGATTATTAGGTAAGGCATAATAGCCCTGTTAAGTGATAAACGATACAAAAGTGATATATAGGAGGCGATATCATGATTACTATTGATTCAAAGATTAATAAACAAATCGCTAAAAACCTTTCACTTGAAGGTATGTATGTTACACGAGAACAGCAAATACAAATTCTTCATGCAATTAATAATGAGAAAGAAATTACAAATGAACTTATTCGTAAAATCGCTTTTAAATAATGAAATATATAGCAACTTTTCAAAAGGCATTAAACTATCTTGAAAAGTTGCTTATTAAATAATAATTGCTCAAATAAAAAACATATAAATGCTCTTACCAAAAAAATATTCGTAACTAAAATATTACAAAGTAATTAAAAAGTGTGATTACCCAAAAATCCTTTTTTTATTCAGATTGCCTTAATATTGCTCCTAAATGTTGCTGTGCAGTAGTAAATAATACGAATGTAATTAACTTGTCAATAGCGGTTCAAAAATGCTGTTTTATGGCGGTTTGAAAATGTCGTTTTTTAGCGGTTTAAGATTGTCATATATTTAATGATTTTTCGGTTTTATAATCTTTTAATCGATTTGATTCTCCAGTAATTTTAAATACTTTTGAATGGTGAACAAAACGATCAATTATAGCTGCTGATGCAATCTTATTACTAAATGACAATTCCCAACTCGAAAATGAAATATTACTTGTAAAATTAAAAAGTATTAAACAAAAAACGTAATTATGCTACTGAAATAGCTCAAAAGAATTATGAAATTCGAAAAAAGAATTGCAATATGCCATAATGCTATCTCCTTTCTAAATTAACTCATCGCTTCATAAATACATTTATTCAAATTTGTAAATCAATTAATACCAATGTTGTATCATTATAATCTATCATTTATTCCTTACCTCTATAAAAAATGTCTCAAAAAACATATAAACAAATATAACCATTCAATCATTAAAGCATAAAGAACGCTACTTCATTTCCATTAATATTTATATAGAAAGTAAAGTAGCGTTATTCTAACTTATTTAGTTTATACCATAATATAATGTCTCTAGAATAAAACGCTAGTGATTATGGTTTTCTTCAATTTGATAAAATTCAATCGCATTGCCTCTTAATATACCATTAATCGTGTCAGGGTCAATATTACTGTTTTTAATATAGTCTACGCCGCGTGTATATTTTTCATCTTGGAAGTAAGGGAAGTCTGACCCCATCATAAATTTATCCTTACCAAATGTCTCAATAGAGTTAATCAATGAAGGTTCGTGGAAGTTTGCTGTATCATACCAAAATTGTCGATTTAATACTTCATAAGGATCAATATTAAAGGCATTCCAATCTTCATAATTGTCTTTAATACGAGTCATGAAGAATGGTAAAGCGCCACCTAAATGTGAAATATGGAATTTAATATTTGGATATTTTTGCGGAATTTCATTTTTAATCAATTGTAATGTAATAAAGGTAGACTCTAACGGTGCACCAATAACCCATTCTAATTGATAGTCATTGACTAACGGACTTTGAGCGCCACAACCTGTTGGATGAATATAAATTGTAGCATTGAGCTCATTCATCGCTGCAAAGAAAGGTTCAAATTGTTTATCAGCAACAGAGACCTTATCTTTTACTATAGTTGGAATGGCAATGCCCACAAATTCATCTTTTTTCAAAAGGGCTTGGGCTTCTTCAATAGCTTGATCGACATAGGGTAGTGAGACAGCACCATATGCCAAGAAACGATCCGGATATTGTTGAACTAATCTTTCATATAAGTCATTAATTTCTTGAGCACTTTGGTGAGCTTCTTCTTTAGTACCCCATTGTGGAGATTGTGGTGTCGCAGAAATAATTTGTAAATCTACGCCAGCATCGTCCATCATTTTGAAGCGTTTCTCTAAATCTTCTTTAGACGCAGATTGATTAATCCCTTTAGCAACTTCAGTACCTTGACTACCTAATTTGCCAAGTTTGTCTAAATAGTCTTCATTCCATAAATGTGCGTGTGTATCAATCGCTTTTGTTTCAGTCATATTATCCCCTCCATTAAAAATTGTCATTCATAATTTGCTTATTGCCAATAGCTTATTTATTACGAGTTAAGCTTAACACTTCTAGTAAGCTTAATACATTTAAAAAGAAAAATTTAGAAGCAGCTTGTGCACCTTTATAACCATGCCCAGCTTTATAATGGTTATAAATAGCTGTACCCATAACAATATTAATCATAATCGTACCAACAACTACTAATTTTTTCCCTAATTTACCGAAAATAGAAGTAAATAAAAGAAGTGAACCAATCATTTCGAAAGCGCCAGCTAATCTCATTGATCTACGAGATAAACCAAAGCCTTGTTCGAATTGTTGAGCCATTTCATCACTATTTTGTACTTTTGGTAAACTGCTTTTAAAAATTTTACTACCTACATATGTGTTAATGACGTGTCTTAATAACATTTTAAAATCCTCCAAATAATTAATGTTTGCGAATAAAGAATGCAATGATAGTACCTATAAAGGCAATCAATGCGACGACATAGAATGTAATATCTAGACCATGAATAAGTCCTTGACTACCACTTAATGAAGAGGTTTTTCCTAATCCTGTCATCAATGTGACCAAGATACCAGTACCTATTGCAGCTGACACTTGTCTAATCGTATTATTCATGGCTGTACCATGTGCAATGTATTGACGTGGCAAAGCATTTAAAGCTTGAGTTGTCATTGGCGTCATGATCATAGCATTACCTAACATGGTAACTGAAAATGAAATAATCACATATAGTTGTGTTGTATTTTGACTAAATTGAGCCATTAATAATGCACCAATCATAATCGTTAGCATCCCCATAATACTCAAGATACGTCCACCAATTTTATCGAATAATTTACCAGTGACAGGCGATAACAGTCCCATAATTAACCCACCAGGTAATAAAATAAGTCCTGACTCTAACGGGGACCATTTCATCATCGTTTGCATATAAATTGGTAAGATTGTTAAATTCCCTATAAATAACATGAACATTAGTACAATTAAAATCATTGCCACTGAAAAGTCGTTATATTTAAATACTCTAAACTCTAACAATGGCGATTCCAGTTTTAATTGTCGGAAAATAAATACCGTTAATATAACTATGGCAGCAATAATAGTTATATAAACCATTGGATGTGACCAACCTAAGTTTCCTGCTGTACTAAAACCATATAGTAAGCCACCAAAGCTAACCGTCGATAAAATAACGGATAGTTTGTCTAAGTTTGGTTTACTTAGTTCCGTTATATTTGGCAATGATAGATACCCGAATACAAAATCAATCATACCTATTAGTAATACGACTAGGAACAGATAGCGCCAATCGAAAATATTGACGAACCAACCAGCTGCAGTTGGTCCAATCGCGGGTGCAAAACCTATTACAAGACCGAACATTCCCATTGCCATTCCACGTTTTTCAGGTGGAAACATAATGAAAAGGAGTGTCTGTGTGAGTGGCATCAGTATACCAGCACCTAAGGCTTGAATACTACGTCCTAATAATAACATTGGAAAATTGATTCCTAGCATACAAATAAATGAACCAATCATTAAAAAGCATGTTGCATTAAAAAATAAAGAACGTAATGTAAAACGTTCAATTAAAAATGCTGTGATAGGAATCATAATCCCATTGACTAGCATAAAAATTGTCGTGAGCCATTGTGCTGTACTACTTGATACCGTAAAATCTTTCATAATTTCTGGAAGTATCGTAGTCATCAAAGTTTGATTCAGCACACCAACAAAAGCACCAATCATTACGACAGCTATAACACGGTTCCGTTGTTTCAAATCTATATTAAAGGCATATACATTCCTCAAATTTTGACGCCTCCCTCTCTTTTAAGTGGAACCTACTATCATTTATTTTATACGGAATACGTTCCGTTTGTCAATTTAATAACTCAAGGGTATGATAATAGGTATCTGATAAAATGAAAAACGCAATAATGAAGGAGGTAGTTTATATAAATTTTGAAGGATTAGAACAATATTTAAATGGTGATAATACAAGATATAACACGCTTAGTTTAGAGACGCTTAATTATTATTTAAAACAATATGTGTTAACTGTCCCGTTCAAAAATATGGATGTTCAAAATGGGATGAAAGTTTCTGCAGAAGTAAAAGATATTTAAAATAATGTAGTGAACCATCAACACGGTGACTTTTATTATGAAATGAATAATTTCTTTAACGTGTATTTTGAATATAAAGGATTTACTGTAAATATAGTTTCTTCAACTATCCATACCCATGGTGATGGAAAAAGCTTAAAAGGTTCTCACGTGTCTTTAATCATACCTATTGATGGCGTTGATTATGTTACAGGTGCTGACTTTGGAGACTTGCCATTTAGTGTCATGCCAATTGTTCCAAAAGATAATAGTCCAGTCATTCATGATATGAACGGTGATTTCCATGCAATTTACGTCAACGATTATTTATTTTATGTTCGAAAAATGGGGAAAGATAATGACAATAACTTGGATCACACTATGAAGTGGAATTAACACCTCGTCATATTCATGACTTTGTTTACAATATTGAATATAATGAAATTAATCCTAATGCTATTTTTGTGAAACGCTAGTTAGTAACAATGATTAAATCTTTTTGGTCGTGCTACAATGTTACAAAATAATATAACTTTAACTAAGCAACAAAAGAAAGAATAATATGATGTAACACCTGAGAATGATAGACAATTTTTAGAAGAAGCATTTAATTTAGATGTTAAAATTGATAGATTAGAAAGTTAAAAACAACGTTAAAAAGAGGAATATAATGGAAAAAAATCAACGAAAAAAACGCAGTGATGCCGAATATAACCAACAGATTATCTTAACTACAATGGAAGATTTACTAGAACAGGGTGAAGATATAAGTACTAAGAAAATGTCAGATATTGCTAAAATATCAGGTGTTGGAGTTGGTACATTATATCGTCATTTTGAAAGTAAAACATTGTTGTGTCAGGCTATTATGGATAAAAAAGTCGATCAAATGTTTATAGAAATAGAAGATATTTTAGCGGAAAATACACAGTGGCCCGTGCGAGATAAAATCAATGTTATATTAACAAAGTATCTAGATTTAAAAGAAGCAAATTTCACAACATTAAATTTTATAGAAAAATCCAGTTCACACTCTAGTTCTGTAATTAATATTCCATTCTTTGAGCGACTAAAAAACTTATTAATTCAACAATTCGAAAATGTTCATTCCATAGCAGACTTGGATTTTAAACTTAATCTAATGCTCAATGCATTTTCTTCAGATTTCTATTATTTTGTAAAACATAACCAAAAATTAACAAAACAACAATTTTTAGACAAATTACTAGATTTATATCTAAAATAATATGTTCTGAAAAATAGAAGTATTTTTTGAATCACTAAATAACGCGCTATTAAATGGCTTCGCTATGCCCGTCTAACACATTAGTGTAAAATTTTATAAATTGAATTTTTGATGACGGGTCCCTTCCTAGGGTGCTCTCTCAGACACCCCAACCGGCACATTATTGTAAGTTGACTTTTCGATAATATTAAAGATTTAAAATAATAAAGCTATTAATTATGATTAGTGGTTTCAAAATGCTATTTTTAGAGGTTTAAGATTGCCATGAATTTCGTTTTATTTGTTCTCATGTTCAGGTTTCTTTATATCAACTTTTATTTTAGTAAACCAAAAAGAGTAGCAACTTCAAAATTCGCATTTATATCTAAAGATAATTTTAAAATGCACATGTTTAAAGAATCAAAAGTGTGCATTGTTAAATCATCATTTTCAACTAATAAGGATTATTAACAGAGAGAAGTGACTTATTTTGGAATATAAATCTTACAACAAAATGAGTAATAATATTTTATCTATCTTGTTGAGTGAAAAAAATTTCGATAATAAAATGGTAGTCTCAACAGGTAGTTACATTTTGTCTGAGTTGCCATGTATTGTTGCCTATAAAAATAATGATATCGTGGGGCTACTAACGTATAAAGTTTATGATGAGTATATTGAAATCATTTCTTTAGATAGTTTTGTAGAGAACAAGGGTATTGGTAGTCATTTACTTAATTATGCTGAAATAATTGCCTCAGATATGAGTAAAAGAAGTATCAGTGTTATTACTACAAATGAAAATATTAAGGCACTCTATTTCTATCAAAAAAATAAATATAGAATCACAGACGTTATTTTTGATGCTGTAACAGAAGCTAGGAAAATAAAGCCGTCGATTCCTGAAATGGGTGAAAATGGCATTGAAATTAGAGATGAAATTGTATTGAAAAAATGTTTATAACGTATAAATATACGTTGTTTTAAATCACCCTAGTTCATACCAAAAAGACTTTAACACAAACAAAAAGGAGAAAACTTAAATTCCTCCTCAACCTTTATTACTCATACTATAATTCTAGTTTAACGTCTTCGTCCATTTGGGCTTCAAATTCATCTAGTAGTGCTCGTGCTTCTGCAATTGATTGTGTGTTCATCAATTGATGGCGAAGTTCACTAGCGCCTCTTATGCCACGCACATAGATTTTAAAGAATCTACGTAAACTCTTGAATTGTCGTATTTCATCTTTTTCATATTTGTTAAATAATGATAGATGCAATCTCAACAGATCTAATAGTTCTTTGCATGTGTGTTCGCGTGGTTCTTTTTCAAAAGCGAATGGATTATGGAAAATGCCTCTACCAATCATGACGCCATCAATGCCATATTTTTCTGCAAGTTCAAGTCCTGTTTTTCTATCGGGAATATCACCGTTAATTGTTAACAATGTGTTTGGTGCAATTTCGTCACGTAAATTTTTAATAGCTTCGATTAATTCCCAATGTGCATCTACTTTACTCATTTCTTTACGTGTACGAAGATGAATAGATAAATTTGCAATGTCTTGTTCGAAGACATGCTTCAACCAATCTTTCCATTCATCGATTTCATAGTAACCAAGGCGTGTTTTAACACTTACCGGAAGTCCACCTGCTTTAGTTGCTTGAATAATTTCGGCAGCGACGTCAGGTCTTAAGATTAAGCCGGAACCCTTACCCTTTTTAGCAACATTTGCTACAGGACATCCCATATTTAAGTCAATGCCTTTAAAGCCCATTTTAGCTAATTGAATACTCGTTTCACGGAACTGTTCTGGCTTATCTCCCCATATGTGAGCGACCATCGGCTGTTCATCTTCGCTAAAAGTTAAGCGTCCGCGCACACTATGTATGCCTTCAGGGTGGCAAAAGCTCTCGGTATTTGTAAATTCAGTGAAAAACACATCCGGTCTAGCTGCTTCACTTACAACGTGTCGAAAGACGATATCTGTAACGTCTTCCATTGGCGCCAAAATAAAAAATGGACGTGGTAATTCACTCCAAAAATTTTCCTTCATAATATATTTATACCCTCTTTATAATTAGTATCTCGATTTTTTATGCATGATGATATTACCACAAAAGACGAACTTATACAAAAGGAATTTTAGTTGATACAACCATTTGAAAGGGAAGTCTACGAGTAGTCTAAAATGAATGTTGTGGTAAGTTGATCAATATACAAATCAAGGATTATCGCGTTAAATTGTTCATTATTAATGATACACTACTTATTATTATGATTCAGAATTTTCTTTGGCTACATATACAGTAATGTGATTTATACGTTATCTTATAACAAAGGCAAATTTATAAAGGTGATATTATGGAAGATTTAAAGCAATCTTTAAAAGGTTTAGGTTGGTATGACTTTTTTTATAGTACCTATGTTTCTACTATTCGTGTATCTGCCGAATTATAATTTTATAACTATATTTATTAACATTGTTATCATTATTTTCTTTTCCATAGGTTTGATTTTAACTACGCATATAATTATAGATAAAATTAAGAGCAACTCGAAATGATTCATTAACACGAATGTGATTAAACATAAAACTGAAGGAGCGATTACAATGGCGACTGAGAAAGATGTAAATGATTTATTTTTAAATCATGTGAATTCAAATGCTGTTAAAACTAGAAAGATGATGGGAGAATATATTGTTTATTATGATGGTGTGGTTATAGGTGGTTTGTATGATAATAGATTATTGGTCAAGGCGACTAAAAGTGCACGTCATCAATTTCAAGATAATGCATTAGTATCGCCGTATCCTGGTGCTAAAGAAATGATATTAATTCCAGACTTTGCCGAAGCAACAAATATTACTAATTTATTTGAGTGCATAAAAAATGATTTGAAAAACTAATCATAAATTGCCATGCTCAACTATTTTGAAAAGCATCATTTCCATATTATCAAATTATTGAGTATCTCGATTTATTGTTATACACAAACAGTATTTTTGTTATCATAGAGCTTATAAATATAATAAATTGAATAAGTAACTTTACAAAACTAGAATGATTCAATTCAATCACAATTATTTGAAAATAGAGGTGAGCAGGTGAACGATATGTTAATTAGTCTCGTAATCCCAGTTTTTGCTTTGTTAGTTATTGGTGGTATTATTTGGATGATTATAGAAGGTATAGTACATATTTCAAAAAAGAATAAAGCAATTGATAACTTTTTTAACAAAGTTAATAAAGTAAGTGAGACATATAAATTCGCTACTACTTTTTTATTTCTAATCTTGGCTACGGCTGGTATTTCTCAATTTTATCTATATTATATAGTATCAGAGTTTCTTTTTTTGCTGGTTATATTTACCTTTGGTATTGCAGGTATCATTTTTTTAATGCCATATGGCTTATGTTTCCTACCACTTTATAAACAAAAAAGAAAAAACAGACATTTAAAAAATACATGGCTTACACTACGATTGGTTTGTCAATTTATCTAGGCTTATCTCTAGTTTTGGTTCACACTACGAAAATTTATATGGACGAAGGTGGCGTAAGATACTATTACGGTAGTTTTGTAATGAAACAAGCGGGCGGTTATGCTTATTTAGCTTTAGCAGTACTTTCAACGTTGTTAATTGTTGCGAAAAAAGCTACAAATAAAAATAAAAAAATCGAAACCGTCGACAATACAAATATAACGGAAAGATAATTAAGAGAGTGCTCATTCAGGAGTGCTCTTTTTTTGATGTTCAAATTTAGTTGGAAATGAAGGCATAGAAGAAATTTTTATAGTCATTTATTGGATAATGAATTATGGTCATATCGATTAATTTTATTAGTGAGGATTTTACAAACATTTGTTGAATAAATATGGTAATGATAATATATGAATATTTTTGAAAAAACACTAATATGATTAAATTATTTGTTAAAATAGCATTAAGTAAAAAACAAACAGGGAACAAGGTGGGATTTCATGAGTCAATTGCTAAATGATACGTTATCGGCTTGGTTGTTAATTGAATCTTTAAGTCCAGGAGAAGTAAATTTTACAGCGGAAGATATACTCTCAGCTGAAAATTTTAAAAATGGTGCAAAGCAAGCGCAACTTCAAAGTTTTGATGAATATTTTGAAATATGGAATGATGAACGCTTTATTATATCAGAAGAAAAATCAGAGATTGGCGAAATCATTTTTAAATTTTACAGACACTGTTTCCGCTATAATGAAATTAATTTGAAAATTCAGGATATTTTTGATGATTATTCAGATATTCATAATCCAAATGGGACACACTGTTATGGTTACACATTTAATATAGATAAACACGGTCAAGTGATAGTTGATTCTATACATATTCCGATGATTATGAGTGCATTGAAAGAAATTGAAAAGAATAAAAATGCTAATATAGAAGAAAAATTTAATGATTCTGTTGAAAAATTTGTTCAAAAAGTAAAAGAAATTTTAGCGGATGAACCAATTAATGAATTTAAATTGAAGAAGATGGACATAGCTTATGATGAGTATTTTTCTGTATTAAATTCAAAGAAAGATGGATTATTTGCACATTATGTAGCAATAGAATATGTGAAAGATAGTGATTTACCACAGCCAGAATTTAATAGCTTCTTCATAAGTGATATTGAGAAAGCAAGAAAATCTCCCAATCAAACTTTAATTGATTACATTGAGGGTGTAGAAGAAAGTAAGCGCATAGAAGTGGATGAAAATAAAGAAATGTTCGACAAATTTTTACATCCTTCACGTTTGCCTGATGGACGCTGGCCATCACAGACTGAGTTTAGATTGTCATTAATGCAACAACTTGCTGTAAACCAAATTACGAGTGGTAATGAAAGGATAAGTTCAGTTAATGGGCCACCAGAGACAGGTAAGACTACTTTATTAAAAGATATATTTGCGCATCTAGTAGTTGAAAGAGGTAAAGAGTTAGCCAAACTAAATAATCCTAAAGATGCATTTGTCAAAACAAAAACTCATGAAACAGATGATAAATATGTCTATTTACTTAAGGAATCTATTGCTAAATATAAGATGGTAGTCGCATCTAGTAATAATGGAGCTGTTGAAAATATATCTAAAGATTTACCGAAAATTGAAGAAATTATAAGAAATCCCGAAAAATGTAAATTCCCTAAATATGAACAGAATTATGCAAATTTAGCACATGAATTAAAAGATTTTGCTGAAATAGCTGAAGATTTGATTGGTGAAAGTGCCTGGGGCTTATTTTCTGGAGTATTTGGTAAAAGTACTAATATTAACCAAGTATTGAGTCATATGTTAAAACAAGATGCGAATGATATTGGCTTTGCTAAATTACTACAAAATGAGAATAATCGTATGAGTTATAACGAGTTAATGAGTGAATGGCAATCACATCAACGTGCATTTTTAGAAGAGTTGAGGCATGTTGAAATGTTAAAAGAAGAATCTATTAGAGCCTATGATGTTTATAAAAATTGTGAGTCTTACTCTAAGGTTGAACATGAACTAAATAGCAAAAAAATGAATGTTAAGGAAAAGTTGAATCATTTAGAAATTCAAATATCTTGTGACAATAAAGAAATTGAAGATTTGGATGATCGAATTAATTATAATACAAAGCAACTCGAAACTTTAAATGAGTTAATTAAATCCATCAGAGATAGTAACAAAGGGTTTGTTAACAAGCTGAAGGCGATATTTAATTCAGAAGAAGATGAAAGATATAAAAAACATAATGCAGAGAAGCAACAATTATTAGGACAACAGATAGAGTTAGAGAAATGTAAAAAAATTAAAAATGAAGACCTTGTTAGCAAACTAAAAGAAAAAGAGAAATTAATTAAACAATTAACTAAAGTACAGTTGCAATTAGACGAGTTAAATTCACAGTTACAAGAGTTAGAAGCATATCGTATTGAGTCAAAAATTACAATTCCAGAAAAAGATTTTTGGAGTGACAACAATTATGATGAGCGCCAAGTTACTAATTTGTGGACGAGTGACGAACTTCAATACAGACGTGCCATGCTCTTTTTAAGAGCAATGATATTGCATAAATTATTATTGATTGCTAATAATACAACTATTTATTATGCGATTAATGATTTTAAAAGTAGAAGGAAATTAATTGATGCAAATCCAGATAAAGTACACAACGCATGGAATGTGATGCATTTAATATTTCCAGTAGTTAGTACGACGTTTGCAAGCTTTAAATCTATGTATGGGGGCATACCAAAAGATTTCATAGACTACTTATTTATTGATGAAGCAGGACAAGCAATACCTCAAGCAGCTGTGGGAGCATTATTTAGATCGAAAAAAGTTGTAGCCGTAGGTGATCCGATTCAAATTGAACCTGTTGTTACTTTAGAAAGCCATTTAATTGATAATATTCGTAAAAATTATAATGTTCCGGAATATCTAGTTTCTAAAGAAGCTTCTGTGCAGTCTGTCGCTGACAACGCTAATCAATATGGCTTTTGGAAATCTGATGCTACTGATAGTAATCAAAAAACGTGGATAGGCATACCTTTATGGGTGCACAGACGATGTTTAAAACCCATGTTCACGATAGCTAATCAAATTGCTTATAATAATAAAATGGTGCTACCTAGTAATATTACAAACGTAGGTAAGACCGGTTGGTATGACGTTAAAGGAAACTCAGTACAAAAACAATTTGTGAAAGAGCATGGCGAAAAAGTATTGGAATTACTAGCTAATGATTGGTTTGAAGCGATTAAGGAAGGTAAAAATGAGCCGAGTTCATTTGTAATATCACCATTTTCAGCAGTACAAAAACAGGTTAAACGTATATTAAAGCAACAACTACCGACTAGAATTGATATTGAACGTACAAAAATTAATCAATGGGTCGATAAATCCATTGGTACTGTTCATACTTTTCAAGGTAAAGAGGCTCAAAAGGTGTATTTTGTAATAGGTACTGATAATACTCAAGATGGTGCTGTGAACTGGTCATGCGAAAAACCAAACTTGTTAAATGTTGCAGTGACAAGGGCTAAAAAAGAGTTTTATGTAATTGGTGACATGCAAAGAATACAGTCGAAACCATTTTATGAGACCATTTTTAAAGAAAGAAATGTAAAATGAAATGACAGCATTTCTATAGGCTAATCAAGTGATACTTAATTACCGCGCAATTTATACATTTTAAAAGGAGTAAAATTGAATAATGAAGAAATTTAACAACTGGATATTAAATGCAATAAGTGGATCTCAAACAGACAAGAATGAAACAACTGAAGAATTAAAAGGGGCAAAATTTATTATTTTATATGCATATTCAATGCTCGTTTTGCTTGCGTTAGTAATTTCTAACATATTCATTCACATTTTGGAGCCTAAACTATCAATCACCACTCAAATCATCATCGTTTTGATTTTAATTGAATCACTAATTGGACTGCGTTTCTTGAAAGAGTACGATGTTAAGCGTGGCAAAGATAAAGAAAATAAGAAAAATAGTAAGGATTTCGTTAAACTAAAATCAATTTTAGTAGCAATTTTATTTACATCATTGGCGCTGACAGCAGGCACTGTAGCTGATATATACGGTTTCACTGACTTAGGAAATACTAGAAGTGATTTAATCGTTTGGAGCATAGGTGGTATTATATTTGGCCTCGTATGTTACACAATGGAAGATAAAAAATAACGATAAGGAGCTGGCGATTATAAAGCTAGCTCCTTTTTTAACTTATATATGTAAAGAACTATTCTAAGGATTTTTAATCATATGTCAATAATTCCTATAATACATTATTAAAACATCAATTAAATAAGTTTTAAAATTTTACACATATTTTTATTTAAAAAAGATGTATAATTAATGTATTAAATATAGAAAGAAGTTGATATTATGAAAAAGTGTATTAAGACTTTGTTTTTAAGTATCATTTTAGTAGTGATGGGTGGTTGGTATCATTCAGCACATGCGTTAGATTCGTTGAGTAAAAGTCCAGAAAATTGGATGAGTAAACTTGATGAAAGCAAACATTTAACTGAGATTAATATGCCAGGCTCACATGATAGTGGCTCATTCACTTTAACTGACCCGGTAAAATCAGTTTGGGCAAAGACTCAAGATAAAGATTACCTTACTCAAATGAAGTCAGGAGTCAGGTTTTTTGATATTAGAGGTAGAGCAAGTGCTGATAATATGATTTCAGTTCATCACGGCATGGTTTATCTGCATCATGAATTAGGAAAATTTCTCGATGATGCTAAATATTATTTGAGTGCCTATCCAAACGAAACAATTGTGATGTCTATGAAAAAGGACTACGATAGCGATTCTAAAGTTACGAAGACATTTGAAGAGATTTTTAGAGAATATTATTATAATAACCCGCAATATCAGAATCTTTTTTACACAGGAAGTAACGCGAACCCTACTTTAAAAGAGACAAAAGGTAAAATTGTCCTATTCAATAGAATGGGTGGTACATACATAAAAAGTGGTTATGGTGCTGACACGTCTGGCATTCAATGGGCAGATAACGCGACATTTGAAACGAAAATTAATAATGGTAGCTTAAATTTACAAGTACAAGATGAGTATAAAGATTACTATGATAAAAAAGTTGAAGCTGTTAAAAATTTATTGGCTAAAGCAAAAACGGATAGTAACAAAGACAATGTATATGTGAATTTCTTAAGTGTAGCGTCTGGAGGCAGCGCATTTAATAGTACTTATAACTATGCATCACATATAAATCCTGAAATTGCAAAAACGATTAAAGCAAATGGGAAAGCTAGAACGGGTTGGCTGATTGTTGACTATGCAGGGTATCCGTGGCCTGGATATGATGATATCGTAAGCGAAATTATAGATAGTAATAAATAAGGATTCAATAATGATATTAAGACGAGTATGAAAATAGTTAGATTCTAATTATTTTCACTACTCGTTTTTATTTTGAAAATAAGTAATGATTCAACAATATTATAAATTGAACAGATTGTTTGTGGAATTTTTGATAATATTAAAGTGAAAAAGTGTTATAAATTGATATTAATATGTAATTTGCAAAAGTAAATCATTTTAAAAAGAAGAGAGTTGTAAGATGATGAAACGATTAAACAAATTAGTGCTAGGTATTAATCTTCTGTTTTTAGTCATTAGTATTACTGCTGGTTGCGGCATGGGTAAAGAAGCGGAAATTAAGAAAAGTTTTGAGAAGACATTGAGTATGTATCCGATTAAAAATCTAGAGGATTTATACGATAAAGAAGGTTATCGTGATGATCAATTTGATAAAAATGATAAAGGTACATGGATTGTTCGTTCGTCAATGTCGATTCAACCTAATGGAAAAGATATGAACGTAAAAGGTATGGTTTTATATATGAATAGAAATTCAAGAACAACAAATGGCTATTACTATGTTGATGTTATAGAAAGACAAGATAAAGGTATACATCGTGATAACGAAAAAAAGTATCCTGTTAAAATGGTCGATAATAAAATCATTCCAACAAAAGATATCAAAGATGAGAACATAAAAAAAGAAATCGAGAACTTTAAGTTCTTCGCGCAATATGGCAGCTTTAAAGATTTGTCGAAGTACAAAGATGGAGATATTTCATATAATCCAGAGGTGCCGAGTTATTCAGCCAAATATCAATTAACGAATGATGATTATAATGTAAAGCAATTACGTAAAAGATATGATATACCAACAAATAAAGCACCAAAGTTATTGTTGAAAGGTACAGGTAATTTAAAAGGCTCATCAGTTGGATATAAAGATATTGAATTTACGTTTGTAGAGAAAAAAGGAGAAAATATTTACTTTAGTGATAGCCTACATCTTGAACCAAGTGAGGATAAATAATCATCCACACACACGATTCAATATGAAATTCAAATATGTTGCTGTAAAATAATGTAAAATAAACGTATTCATATTACTGAATTGAGGGATAGTATGCAACGTGATTATTTAATTCGAGTAGAAACTGAGAGTATGTTAGATTTCAAAAGGCTCAATGGTTTAATGATTGGTTTTGTTATTAAAGGTGAGGCACACATTTATGATGAAAATAATATGACGCAATGCAACAGTGGCGACATTTTCATCATTAACCACCGCGACTTGTATCGATTTCAACTTCAACAAGATGGCATCATATGTTATATCCAATTCCAAATGAAATATTTAGCAGACAAGTTTGATGATGTGCATTGTCTATATTTTCACTTAACAGATGCGACCACAACAAAAAAT
Organism: Staphylococcus sp. FSL W8-0305; assembly: GCF_037966415.1. Lineage (NCBI taxonomy): Bacteria > Bacillati > Bacillota > Bacilli > Caryophanales > Staphylococcaceae > Staphylococcus > Staphylococcus sp. FSL W8-0305. The sequence continues at coordinate 1,965,691 of NZ_CP150198.1, read as the reverse complement.
ATACATCAACTGAGAAATATAATGGCAAGACTGGTTTCAACACATATTCGACATAATGAGTTGTCTAAATTGACTGAGCAACAACTTGTCATTCAGTTGCTTATGCATATGATTCATTATGTTCCGCGTACATATCATTCGAACCAAAGTATCTTAAATGATGATAAAGTGAATCAAGTATGCGACTATATCGAGTTACATTTTCATGAAGACTTAAGCCTTTCGGAATTAAGCGAATATGTTGGGTGGTCAGAGAGCCATCTGTCTAAAAAGTTTGCAGAATCGCTAGGTGTAGGATTCCAGCATTTCTTAAATACGACGCGAATTGAGCATGCGAAACTCGATTTGACATACACAGATGAAACGATTACTGATATTGCATTGCAAAATGGCTTTTCAAGTGCAGCGAGCTTTGCGAGAACATTTAAACACTTTACGCATCAAACGCCTAAACAATATCGAGGTGATCGTCCAGCAATCACTGAAAATCAGCAATCGGCACAACATAATTATCACGACCGTGAATTGATATTACTTTTAAATGACTACATTGAAGAAATGAATCATTTCATTGAAGATATTGAAAAGGTGAACTATAAAGAGATTACCTTTCAACCAACCAATCACCAACTAAATCAATTTAATCATATTATTCAAGTGGGCTATTTGAGGAATTTGCTCAATACACAGTATCAATCACAGTTGCTTACATGTCATAGTGATTTTCAAGTCAATGAAGTATTAGCATATGATGTGATGCCATATATTATGAAAAAGCTCAATGCGCCATTCACGTATGATGCAGAAATTTCGAATATATTTTATGATATTGATTTGTGTTTAGACTTTTTATTAGATCATAATTTTAGTCTAACCATGCATTTGAATCAGTATGACTCACGAGATTATATCGATGCATTCAAAGTATTTATCCATCACGTTGCCCTGCATGTCAGTCATAGAAAAGATTTGAAGTTCAACTTGTATGTGACGACATTGCACAATTCTTTGATTGAAATGATTGATTATTTTAAAGCATTATTCCCCAATGGTGGCTTGTACGTTCACTTAGATCAAGCTACGGAAAGACATCTACCATTGTTGAAACGACTTGAGCCACACATCGACCATTTTGTATTTGATGCTAATTCAAATGATGCTGTTGATTTTAATAAAATGAATGATGATGAATTTAAAACCGCGAGTCAAATGATTATTAATAAAACGAATTACCTTATCGACTTAATGCATCGTCATCACCTAAAGCGTCCACTCATTTTACTCAATTGGAATACATTGACGGGTGATACATTTATTACAAACGGCGAATATTTTAGAGGTGGTATCATCATTGAGCAATTATTAAAATTAAGCTCAAAGGTAGAGGGGATCGGGTATTGGTTGAATTATGATTTGCACGTCAGTCATTGTAAAAATGAACGGGATTATATGAATTCTATTGAACTGTTTCATCAATATAATGGAAAACGTCCGGTCTATTTCACGGCATTGTTATTTAATAAATTAACAAGCAATATTTTATATTCTGATGATACATGTATTGTCACGGGAACTGATTCAAATTTTCAAATATTGTTATATGATGCAAAGCATTTTAATCCATACTTAGCGTTGGACAATCAAATGAATATGCGTGCGACGGAAATGATTCATTTGAACATAAATGCCCTAGAAGAAGGTATATATAAGATTAAACATTTTACCTTAGATAAAGAAAATGGTGCATTATTTAATCTTTGGCGAAAACATCATACGATACATGGCATGGACAAGGACTCTATAGATTACGTTAATCGAATGAGTTTTCCAAAATTAGAAGTGTACGATATAGATGTGACGGATACGCTGGCATTAAACATTAAAATGATTACGAATGGGATTCACTTAATTGAAGTAAAACGTTACCCAAGTTCATAAAATGATCACAAATCGCAAATTTTGTTATACATAATTTGTGATTTTTTGTATTCAAAGTTAAAATTGCAAAAAATTAATGGTTAACATCTCTGTTGTTGGCAATATAAATAATGATCAATCATATATGATGTAACTAAGGAGATGAATGATATGAATCAACAATTAATTGAAGCTTTAAAATCAAAAGAAGACAAAATGATTGAGATCAGACGTTATTTACATCAGCATCCAGAATTATCTTTTCATGAGGATGAAACGGCGAAATACATCGCTGAATTTTACAAAGGTAAAGATGTAGAAGTAGAAACGAATGTCGGACCACGTGGAATTAAAGTAACGATTGATTCAGGGAAACCTGGTAAAACATTAGCAATCCGTGCAGACTTTGATGCATTACCCATTACTGAAGATACAGGATTATCTTTTGCATCACAAAATAAAGGTGTTATGCACGCATGTGGTCACGATGCACATACAGCATACATGCTTGTATTAGCAGAGACGCTTGCCGAAATGAAAGATAGTTTTACAGGAAAAGTCGTTGTGATACATCAACCAGCTGAAGAAGTACCACCAGGTGGTGCTAAAGCAATGATTGAAAATGGTGTATTAGACGGTGTTGATCATGTATTAGGTGTACACGTCATGAGCACAATGGAAACAGGTAATGTGTATTACAGACCTGGTTATGTTCAAACAGGACGCGCATTCTTCAAATTGAAAGTTCAAGGTAAAGGTGGTCATGGTTCATCACCACATATGGCCAATGATGCCATTGTTGCAGGTAGCTACTTCGTCACAGCGTTACAAACAGTTGTATCTAGACGACTAAGTCCATTTGAAACCGGTGTTGTCACAATCGGTTCATTTGACGGTAAAGGTCAATTCAATGTTATTAAAGATGTTGTTGAAATTGAAGGTGATGTACGTGGATTAACAGATGCTACAAAAGCAACAATTGAAAAAGAAATTAAACGTTTATCAAAAGGATTAGAAGCATTGTATGGTGTAACTTGCACATTAGAATATAACGATGATTATCCTGCATTATATAATGATCCAGAGTTTACTGAGTACGTGGCTAAGACGCTAAAAGAAGCAGACCTTGAATTTGGTGTCGAAATATGTGAACCACAACCACCTTCAGAAGACTTTGCATACTATGCTAAGGAACGACCAAGTGCCTTTATTTATACAGGTGCAGCTGTGGAAGATGGTGAAATTTACCCACATCATCATCCTAAATTTAAGATTTCAGAAAAATCATTACTTATTTCGGCAGAAGCTGTAGGGACAGTTGTTTTAGATTACCTTAAAGGAGATAACTAACATGAATGAAACGTATCGCGGGGGCAACAAGTTAATCTTAGGTATTGTATTAGGTGTTATTACATTTTGGTTGTTTGCACAATCACTTGTAAATGTTGTGCCAAATTTACAACAAAGTTTTGGTGCAGACATGGGAACAATTAGTATTGCGGTAAGTCTAACCGCACTATTTTCAGGCATGTTTGTTGTTGGAGCAGGCGGCCTAGCAGATAAAATTGGACGCGTGAAAATGACAAATATCGGCTTATTATTAAGTATTATTGGTTCAGCATTAATTATTATTACAAATTTACCAGCATTGCTAATTTTAGGCCGTATTATACAAGGCGTATCAGCAGCGTGTATTATGCCTTCCACATTGGCCATTATGAAAACTTATTATGAGGGTGCTGAACGTCAGCGTGCCTTAAGCTATTGGTCTATCGGTTCTTGGGGTGGAAGTGGTATCTGTTCACTCTTCGGTGGGGCAGTTGCGACAACTATGGGTTGGAGATGGATTTTCATCTTCTCAATCATCGTTGCCGTACTTTCAATGTTACTCATCAAAGGGACGCCTGAAACGAAATCAGAAGTTACCAATACACATAAATTTGACGTTGCAGGTCTAATTGTTCTAGTAGTTATGTTATTAAGTTTAAACGTTGTCATTACTAAAGGTGCAGCACTTGGTTATACATCATTATGGTTCTTTGGTTTGATTGCAATCGTAATTGTAGCATTCTTTATTTTCTTAAATGTTGAGAAAAAAGTAGATAATCCGCTTATTGATTTTAAATTATTTGAAAATAAACCATATACAGGTGCAACGATTTCGAACTTCTTATTAAACGGTGTTGCAGGTACATTAATTGTAGCGAATACATTCGTACAACAAGGTTTAGGTTATACAGCATTGCAGGCAGGATACTTATCAATCACTTATTTAATCATGGTGTTATTGATGATTAGAGTTGGTGAAAAATTATTACAAAAAATGGGTTCTAAGCGACCAATGTTATTAGGTACATTCATTGTGATCATTGGTATTGCACTTATTTCATTAGTATTCTTACCAGGCATATTTTATGTTATCAGTTGTGTCGTAGGATATTTATGTTTTGGACTAGGCTTAGGTATTTATGCAACACCTTCTACAGATACAGCTATTTCAAATGCACCGTTAGATAAAGTTGGCGTTGCTTCAGGTATTTATAAAATGGCTTCATCACTTGGTGGTGCATTCGGTGTCGCAATTAGTGGTGCAGTATATGCCGGTGCAGTTGCTGCAACGAGCATTCATACAGGTGCGATGATTGCACTTTGGGTTAACGTATTAATGGGAATCATGGCATTTATCGCAATTTTATTTGCGATTCCTAATGATGATAAACGTGTCAAAGATGCGAAATAATAACGATGACATGCCCAGTGTTTTGATAATGATTTAAATGAAAATAAAGCAAATTAAATGAGGAAATGTATAGAGCAGTGCATATAGATAAATCTATGATTGGATTAACACTAATATAAATATAAATAAAAAACCATCCACTTAAACTTTTGATAAGTTAGGTGGATGGTTATTTATTGCGTTGTTCTAAAAATTTGGACATTTATATGGAAAGAACTATATATAATGTGAAGGTTATGGCAATTCGCTTCAATGAAGGCGACGTGTAAAAGTGTATATTAAACGTTTCGGGGTCAGACTCCGAGAACAGTGTCCGTCATGCTTACCGCATACTAATGAAGCATTATTATATCAGTGGTTCTAGCCGATTTAAGATAATAAATTTTGCTAAACAAAAAAGCCAACCCATGAATGTTGGATTGGCTTTTTACATGCATCTGAATCTCTAATTTTAAAAAATATGAATATAAATAAGACATTAAAAATTAAATTTCAGTTGTTGCAATTTCTTCATCTGTAGGTACATCATCGTTAAGACCAACAAGTGCTTCAGAAACATTTCGTGAATGATAACCGATACGTTCAAGAACACCAATCATATCGATATATAGTAATCCGCCTTTTGTTGTACATTCACCACGATTAAGGCGTTTAATATGACCTTTGCGTAGTTTATGTTCAATATTAAATGATTCTCTACTACGCTCTACAATTTCATCTTTTTTCGTTTTGTCATAAACATCTAACATGTCAATGGCTTTATCAAATGACTCAGCAACATGGTTGAATAATTTATCCATACCGCGTTGTGCATCTTCTGTAATGCGAATATCTTCATCATGTTGGCGTTTTAATTGAGCGACATACTCTTCTGTTAGCTCTGCTACTTTTAAAATAGAGCGATTGACATCAAACATAACTGCTAAACGCTCAACGTCTGCCTTCGTAATGGCTTTTGTAGAAATTCTAACTAAATAATTTCGAATACTATCATTGATTGTTTCAACAGCTTGATGCTTTTGTTCAAGCTTTTTGATTAATTTTTTGTCGTCTTTTGTAATTTCGCGAATGTCTTCAAACATTGATAAGACAATCTGACCCACATTTTGTAATTCTTTTTGAGTTTCTTGTAATGCAACACCAGGTGCGTGATAAACAAGATCTTTGTTTAAGTGCTGAGGTTTATAGTCATCAGCAATATCTTTACCTGGGACAAGCTTTGTAACTATCCATGCTAAACCTGCTACAAATGGTAATTGAATCAAAGTATTTGTTATGTTGAAGATACCATGTGATACTGCAATCGTCATCGCTGGTTTTAAGTGCCATACATCTTGTAACAAACTAATCAAATGAATCACAACTGGCAAGAAAATTGTGAAGATAATTACCCCGATTAAGTTAAAGATGACGTGTACAAGCGCCGCACGTTTTGCAGCGATTGAGCCGGCTAAACTAGCTAAGATAGCTGTAATCGTTGTACCAATATTATCGCCTAGTAACACAGGGATTGCTGCGTTTAAGCTAATTAAATCTTGTTGATAAAATTCTTGTAAAATACCAATCGTCGCACTTGAACTTTGAACTAGTGCTGTTAACCCTGCGCCGACAATGACAGCAAGTATTGGATTTGTAGACATATCAAGCATTAATTGCTTAAATCCATCTAATGATGCTAAAGGTTTAACGGCATCACCCATAAATTCTAGACCGAAGAATAGAGAACCGAAACCGAATAGTATGCGGCCAATGTTATTGATTTTAGAGCGCTTAAAGAAAAAGATTAAAAATGCACCTAATGCTAAAATTGGCATTGCATATTCGCCTAAATCTATACCGATAATAAATGCTGTTACCGTTGTTCCGATATTAGCACCCATTATCACTCCAATGGCTTGTTTTAACGTCATAAATCCAGCTGTTACCAGTCCGATTGTGATAACTGTCGTACCTGAACTACTTTGTATTAAAATAGTTACAACGATACCTGCAATAACACCTAATACTGGATTTGATGTAAATTTGTTTAAAATATCTCGTAGCCTGTCTCCTGCTGATGCTTGAAGTCCGTCTCCCATGATTTTTAAGCCGTAAAGGAAAATACCTAAACCACCTAAAAAGGAGAAAATGACTTCTGTAACCGACATTTCCATTATTTCACCTCAAATAAGCTTTATATTTTGATTATCGCTTATAATTGTAAATTTAATGTTAAGATTAGGTAAAATTATTTAACAATATATGTTATTTGTATATGACTTGTAAAATATCGTCACTTATTATGTAAATTTTCAGTGTGAAATGGCAGGTTTGTAATCACTTGTTTAACAAAATGATGCAATCAATCATGCAATTATGTGTCATCAAAAAAATCATGTGAGTGGGATAATGAAATAAAGTTTGTGAACATATGATTTCTATCCCACTCCATGATTTGAAATCACCAAATAAAAATCTATTAATGGTTTTCGTTATAACAATTTGTGCTCTTTTAATAATGACTCAATGTACGTACCTTTTATCTTTTTAAGGAATCCTGCTAATGCGAGTTTTTGCATTTTCGAATCTTTAGTAATCTCGCGCAAATCTTGATGGTCATTCAGTTCGTATACGGCATCCATTAAGACGCGAAGATCAAATGTACTATTGATGACCTCTGGAATACCACGATCTATATTTAGTAATTGATAAACAGCTTCCATGGCAGTACGAACCGAATATTCTGTTGTAAATACAGTATCTCGCTCTGTTTCTGCAAAGTTACCAATAAATGCTAAATTTTGTGATTGATGCGGGACGACTAAAGGTCTGTCGCCGATAGCACGCGTCATGAAATAAGAGGTAATATATGGCATATAAACAGGAATCGTATTAGATGCATGTTTTGCTAAGTCTTCAATTTTGTCAGTTGGTACACCTAAGTGATATAGCCATTCTTGACATATTTCATTACCACTACATTCTGTGATTGGCTTTTTAATATAATCGCCGTTTACATCTGAATATAAGGCATAAATCCACGTAGATATTTCATTTTTAGGTTGGTCTTTAAACTGTTGCTGACGATTGATTGTAAAACTGATTTGCCATGCAGAATCATTGATTGTAATAATTCCGCCAGTAACCGTTTTGCCTGCAAGAGGGTCACGTTTACAAATGCTTTCTATTGTATCGATAATATCTTTATTGTTTGTTGTCGATGTTGCAGAAACAAACCAACTTTTTTTAGGAATATTTTGGCAAAACTTATCAGGATTACCAAATTCAGGACTTTGTCGTGCTAAATTTTTCCATAGTGTCCAACTACCACCTAATTCGTCAGTTGGTGGCGCTGGTGTATCATTATCACCATAAGTAGAGCTTTCTGTAATACTACCGTTTGTCACAAAGACAAGATCGTTTATAGTCAGTTTAATAGATTCTGCATTACCATTACGGTCAATTAATATTTCTCGGGCAATTTTTTGACTTGTCGTAACATCTACTTTAATATCTTTTACTTTTACATCGTATTCAAATTGAACCCCATGCGATTTTAAATATTCAACCATAGGTAATACTAAGGATTCATATTGATTATATTTAGTGAATTTTAAAGCTGAAAAGTCTGCGAGACCACCAATATGATGAACGAATCGCATTAGATAGCGACGCATTTCCATTGCAGAATGCCACGGTTCAAATGCAAACATCGTTTTCCAGTAAATCCAAAAGTTTGAATTAAAGAAATCGTCGGAAAATACATCTGTTATTTTGACATCATCTAAATCTTCTTCATTCGTTAAGCATAAATCTAAAATTTCTTTAATCGCCGTTTTAGTCAAAGTGAAGTCTCCATCTGTGACTAAACGTTGACCCTGTTTCTCAATAACACGACAGCGAGAATAGTTAGGGTCTTCTTTGTTTAACCAATAGAATTCATCTAATACTGACGCATGATCAATTTCAAGTGAAGGGATAGATCTGAATAAATCCCACAAACATTCAAAGTGGTTCTCCATTTCACGACCACCTCGGACAACATAGCCTTTTAAAGGCATATTTTCACCATCAAGACTACCGCCCGCTTTGGGTAACTCTTCTAAAATATGAATCTTAGAACCTTCCATTTGACCATCCCTTATTAAAAAACAAGCTGCAGCAAGTGAAGCTAGACCAGATCCGATTAAGTAAGCGGATTTGTTTTCTACATTTTCAGGTTTTTTAGGGCGCGCAAATGCTTCATAATTTCCATAACTGTAATACATATCCACCAAGTCCTTTCGTATTAGAATACACTCAGACTATACCCCTTTGTGAATTGCAAATATTAGTATTTATATTGGTAAATTTGACGAAATTAGATCATTTTTATATTTTTGATTTTTAAAATTTTATCACTCGAATGTTTTTTGATTCTGAGGTGCGGGACTTGGAATAATTCGAATCATTATGTGGCATGTTAAACAGCTAAATATAAGCTATGTACATTTAACAAGCGGATACTCCTGACGCAATTATAGTATCATTACATATTGTTTAATCGTTTGGGGTAATGTAATTAAAAGGTAAAATAGGCAGAGTGTTATACATAAAATGTAAAGAAAGAGGCGATAGAATGTCTAAAATCAGGTCTTTTACAATATTAAGTCTACTTATTTACTTAGCTATGATGTGCTATACAGTAGTGACTTATTCAAAATTACCAACCAAAGTACCTATTCACTATAATTTAGCAGGGGATGCTGATAACTTTGCTGATAAATGGGTGCTGCTTTTGATTAATAGCGCATTTATAGTGATTTGGCTTATATTTTTCATTGCAGGTAGATACTATGAACGATTTGCCAAATGGTCACATTATAATCATACACCACGTGAAATTCGAGCGATTAAATTATTTTTAAGTACGTTAAATTTAGAGATTATGAGCTATATGTCTATCTTCACAGTATTAGAAATTTGGCAAATACAACACCATCATCAATTCAATTTACTATGGTTTAATATGATATTTATCATTATCATTGGTTTGACGCTTGTCATATTTTGTTTACTTCCTACAATTCATAAAATGAGAGATTCTCAATAAAAATATAAACTGTCATGATGCAGTTTTGAAGCGGATTCCTGAGATTATTATAAATAATATCTAGTATTTATAATTAAAATGATATATTATTTATTATAGTTAAATATTGTGTATATTTTGTGAACTTTTTGTAAAAATTCGATTGCCTGTCACATATAGGAGTGTTACATTTTAAATATGTGATCATCGCAAAATATAAGTTGAAATAGGTTGTAGATTAATCAGGATGATAAATATTTTATATAAAGAGAGGGAGTCATTATGACACTACTTACTGTAAATCCATTCGATAATGTTGGATTATCAGCCTTAGTTGCAGCAGTACCTATTATTTTATTTTTATTATGCTTAACCGTTTTTAAAATGAAAGGCATTTATGCAGCATTGACAACTTTGGTTGTTACATTGATTGTGGCTTTATTTGTATTTGAATTACCAGCGCGTGTATCAGCAGGTGCGATTACAGAAGGCGTTGTTGCCGGTATTTTCCCAATAGGATATATCGTTTTAATGGCAGTTTGGTTATATAAAGTTTCTATTAAAACAGGACAATTTTCTATTATTCAAGATAGTATTGCAAGTATTTCAGAGGACCAAAGAATCCAACTATTATTAATTGGATTTTGTTTCAACGCATTTTTAGAAGGTGCAGCAGGATTTGGTGTGCCAATTGCGATTTGTGCAGTATTATTAATTCAACTTGGATTTGAACCATTAAAAGCAGCGATGTTATGTTTAATTGCTAATGGTGCGGCGGGTGCCTTTGGTGCAATTGGTTTACCAGTTAGTATTATTGATACGTTTAACTTAAGTGGAGGCGTTACAACATTAGATGTTGCGAGATACTCAGCATTAACACTTCCAATTTTAAACTTTATTATTCCATTTGTTTTAGTATTCATTGTAGATGGTATGAAAGGTATTAAAGAAATTTTACCTGTCATTTTAACAGTGAGTGGTACATATACTGGATTACAATTATTATTAACAATATTCCATGGTCCAGAACTAGCAGACATTATTCCATCACTAGCAACAATGGTGGTGTTAGCATTTGTTTGTCGTAAATTTAAACCGAAAAACATTTTCAGATTGGAAGCGTCTGAACATAAAATTCAAAAACGAACGCCTAAAGAAATTGTCTTTGCTTGGAGTCCGTTCGTCATTTTAACTGCCTTTGTATTAGTATGGAGTGCACCATTCTTCAAAAAATTATTCCAACCTGGAGGTGCACTTGAAAGTTTAGTAATAAAATTGCCAATTCCAAATACTGTGAGTGATTTATCGCCTAAAGGAATTGCGTTGCGTCTCGATTTAATTGGTGCAACTGGGACAGCGATTTTATTAACAGTAATTATTACAATTTTAATTACGAAGTTAAAATGGAAAAGTGCAGGTGCTTTATTGGTCGAAGCAATTAAAGAATTATGGTTACCGATCCTTACAATTTCAGCTATCCTAGCTATTGCTAAAGTTATGACATACGGTGGTTTGACTGTAGCAATTGGACAAGGTATTGCTAAAGCGGGAGCAATTTTCCCATTATTCTCTCCAGTATTAGGTTGGATTGGTGTGTTTATGACTGGTTCAGTTGTAAATAACAATACTTTATTCGCACCTATTCAAGCGACAGTGGCACAACAAATTTCAACAAGCGGTTCATTACTTGTGGCGGCTAACACTGCAGGTGGTGTAGCAGCGAAACTTATTTCACCACAATCAATTGCCATTGCGACTGCAGCTGTTAAAAAAGTTGGTGAAGAATCTGCATTATTAAAAATGACGTTAAAATACAGTATTATATTTGTTGCCTTTATTTGTGTTTGGACGTTTATACTAACGTTAATATTCTAAATATAAATAATGTTGTCACTTGGATTCAAATGACATTTTAAATCTAATTATTCATGAATCGAACTAGTACGAAATGCAATGAGCATCTTGTCTAGTTCGATTTTTTAATGTCTAAAAATGTCGTATATGTAATCAGAGTAGAAAGTGTTGAGGCGTTTCAGAAGTTGTTTAGAAAAGTAAGTAAAATAAAAAATGCACTGAGCAACAAAAGATGTTGCTCGTGCATTTAGATGATTCTTATCATTTCAAATAAGAATGTGTTAATCAACGTATATAAGTTAAAATTGGTTTGGATAAAATGATATCTATCGTTGTGTATTGTTTGTTTTTATAGTTCGCGACGACGTCCAGCTAATAACGCTGCACCTAACGCTAATGATAATCCACCAAATACAGTTGTACCGATGAATGGATTTTCTTCACCAGTTTCTGGTAATGCTTGAGCTTTGTTAGCATCTGCATGGTTTGCTGGTTGCTTCTTATCAACAACAAGTTCTTGACCAGGTTTGATCATGTTTTTATCAGCTAATTTGTTATCTGCAGCAATTTTGTCAGCAGTAGTGCCGTTTGCTTTTGCAATGTCATTTACTGTATCACCAGGTTTAACGACATGTACTCCGTTGCCGTCTTCTTTACCAGGCTTGTTGCCATCTTCTTTACCAGGCTTGTTGCCATCTTCTTTACCAGGCTTGTTGCCATCTTCTTTACCAGGCTTGTTGCCGTCTTCTTTACCAGGCTTGTTGCCATCTTCTTTACCAGGCTTGTTGCCATCTTCTTTACCAGGCTTGTTGCCGTCTTCTTTACCAGGTTTGTTGCCATCTTCTTTGCCAGGTTTTTTGTTGTCTTCTTTACCAGGTTTGTTGCCGTCTTCTTTGCCAGGTTTTTTGTTGTCTTCTTTACCAGGTTTGTTGCCGTCTTCTTTACCAGGTTTGTTGCCGTCTTCTTTACCAGGCTTGTTGTTGTCTTCTTTGCCAGGCTTGTTGTTGTCTTCCTCTTTTGGTGCTTGAGCATCGTTTAGCTTTTTAGCTTCTGCTAAAATTTCTTTGCTCACTGAAGGATCGTCTTTAAGGCTTTGGATGAAGCCGTTACGTTGTTCTTCAGTTAAGTTAGGTAAATGTAAAATTTCATAGAAAGCATTTTGTTGTTCTTTGTTGAATTTGTTGTCAGCTTTTGGTGCTTGTGCATCATTTAGCTTTTTAGCTTCTGCTAAAAGGTTAGCGCTTTGGCTTGGGTCATCTTTTAAGCTTTGGATGAAACCATTGCGTTGTTCTTCATTTAAGTTAGGTAAATGTAAGATTTCATAGAAAGCATTTTGTTGTTCTTTGTTGAATTTGTTATCAGCTTTCGGTGCTTGAGATTCATTTAACTTTTTAGCTTCTGCTAAAAGGTTAGCACTTTGACTTGGGTCATCTTTTAAGCTTTGGATGAAACCATTGCGTTGTTCTTCGTTCAAGTTAGGCATGTTCAAGATTTCATAGAAAGCATTTTGTTGTTCTTTGTTGAAATTGTTGTCAGCTTTCGGTGCTTGAGATTCGTTTAATTTTTTAGCTTCACCTAAAACGTTAGTGCTTTGGCTTGGATCGTCTTTAAGACTTTGAATGAAACCATTGCGTTGCTCTTCGTTTAAGTTAGGCATGTTCAAGATTTCATAGAAGGCGCTTTGTTGATCTTTGTTGAACTTATTTTGTTGCGCATCAGCTTTTGGAGCTTGAGAGTCATTAAGTTTTTGAGCTTCACCTAAAACGTTAGCACTTTGGCTTGGATCATCTTTAAGGCTTTGGATAAAACCATTACGTTGATCAGCGTTTAAGTTAGGCATATTTAACACTTGATAAAAAGCATTTTGTTGAGCTTCATCGTGTTGCGCAGCATTTGCAGCAGGTGTTACGCCACCAGATATAAGTAATGTACCTAAAGTTACAGATGCAATACCTACACCTAGTTTACGAATTGAATAAATGTTTTTCTTTTTCAAATTAATACCCCCTGTATGTATTTGTAAAGTCATCATAATATAACGAATTATGTATTGCAATACTAAAATCTATATTTATAATTAAATTTAAAGGTAAGTTTTACAACTTATAAAATAAAAATTTTGTCCAAAGATTTATTCAGGAAGTAAAAGGCTTAAAACCGCAAAATCACGCTATTCCGATTAATAAAAACAGATAAAATATATAGATATTTTTTATAATGAAAGCGGTTTATTACATATGAGTTAAAAAATATTTTTAAGAATAAAATGGAATTTTGAATGTGCTGAGGTTTAATTTCGGAAATGGTTTTAAGAGATATAGAAAATAGAAAGTTGTTCATAATGTGCTGAGGTTTTATTAAAAAATAGAAAACACAAGTGCACTTTAGAATACAGCACACTTGCGTAATAGAGATATTATTCAAAAACAAGATGTAAATGATTTTTATCTGCCAATAATTGATTCACTTGAGCTAATAATTGTTCAGCATGGTCTTGCTGCGCGTCATTCATATGAATTAAAATTTTTCTTTCATCTTCAGTTGAGCGTTCTTTTATTAGATAGCCTTGCTTTTTTAAATTATTGAGAGCTCTAACAGTTTGAGGGTATTTATGGTGGATTGTTTCAATTAAATCTTTAAGAAGAACGATGTTTTTATTTTGAGAAGTGATAATAGCTAGAATTGTGAATTCTACAAAACTTAATGTTAGATGCTTTTTGATAATATTCTTGAAATACATTGTATACATCATCAAGTTTAGAAATTCTTTACTATCTTTTGGTATCATCTGTGATTCACTTTGATCTGCAAGATTAAATTGTTTAATGATTTGATCAAACAATGTAACACGTTCTGCAATTTTCTCTCGTTGTTCTTCAGATATTGAAATGTAAGTATTACGCTCATCAATTTTACTTCGAACTTTACTAATATATGAATGTTTCACAAGTACTTTTATATGCTGTACTAAATCCGATTGTTTATAACATAAATCTGAAACAATCTTCTTAAATGGAAGTGTGTTTTCTTGCTGATGAAATAAATAAGTCAGTAATATAAATTCTTTTATAGTCATATCGACTTCAGGCTTGACTTTTTTCTTAAAACGAAACATATATGCTTCAATGATTATAAAATCTCTAATTTTGTCATGGTTATTATATTTCATTGTTCTATCTCCTTGTATATGCACTTTATTTTAATATAACACAATATAATAAGAAAAATAATCCATAATTTACAATTAAAAATAATATGATATTTTTATTAAAATTTGTGTTTTTGAATAAATGACATTATCAAACACTATATTTAAATAAGAAATAGTTATCGATATTTGAAAAATCGAAGAATATTGATTGATATTATAGAATATGAGTCGGTGTTATTTGTATATAAAGTATTAATATGTAATTAAGAAAGTCGACGCTTGTTAACATTAACAACAACTATATGTATAAAAAAACCTCGCAACTGTTAGTTAGCTGAATCATTTTGCTAACGTTGTTGTGAGGTCATTTTGTTTTAATAATATCTTTATAACTTTTTCACGGTTAATAATAAGTATATGAAGAATGGTGCACCAAACGCAGCAATGAATACACCTGCCGGCACTTCTTTAGGCAAGAATAGGGTGCGTCCAATTAAGTCTGCGATAACAATTGATATGGCACCAATCATTGCTGACATTAGTAACTTTTTAGCATAACTTCCGCGAACGATTGTTTTCGCGATGTGTGGTGCAATTAAACCGACAAACCCAATATTTCCTACTAAACTGATTGCCATAGATACGAGTATTGTAGAAGAGATTAATTGAATCAGCTTCATACGTTGTACATGTAAACCTAAGCCAATCGCTACAGGGTCATCAAGTATAGATATTTTCATTTTAGGTATAACAAGAAATAACAACGGAATAACAGCTACGATTACCATACCCAAAATGAATGTATCTTTAAACGTTGCACCGTAAAGACTTCCGACTAACCAAGTATAAGCTTTGGCTGCAGATAGTTGCTTTGTTGTAATAAGTAGCCCTTGTACAAGTGCAATAAATAATGTTTGCATTGAAATACCGATGATTATGAGTGTTGTCGGTCGAATGTGACCTTTCGTTTGAAACACTAATAGAATCACCATTGCAATTGCGCCACCTAATACAGCAAATAGAGGAAGTAAATGTATCGTTAAATGGCTGAAAAATGCAATAAAGACAACAGCACTTAAGCTAGCACCACCTGTGATTCCGATAATATCTGGTGAGGCAATTGGATTTTTCAAGACATTTTGTAACATTAAACCGCTCATCCCTAGTGCTGCACCAGCTAATATCGCAAGTGTAATGCGAGGTAAGCGTAATACTTCTAAAGTGAATTGATCTATACTGTCATTTGGATTTATAAAGTACATCAGTACGCGTTGTAATGGTATAAAGCTTGAACCAACCATCATACTTACCACTGAAACGATGGCTAAAAAGATTAACGCGAAGATGAGATGGTAATTGTCCTTTTTATTAATCTTTTCGGTCATAAGCGTTGACGTCCTTTCTTCATAAGATAGATTAAGACAATAGCGCCAATGACAGCGGTAACGACACCGATAGGCAACTCTAGTGGCTTAATAATAATACGAGCAACAATGTCTGAGATAATCATTAGGATTGCGCCGGTTAATGCAGTAAAAGGAATTAAATACTTATAGTTTGGTGGTAATAATCGTTTACTAATATTCGGTACAATAAGTCCTACAAAGACGATTGATCCAGCTACAGCAACCGAGATGCCTGCTAGCATACTAATGAGCATTATAATCATCCATTTGATTAATTTTATGTTTTGTCCGAGTCCAGTGGCAATGTCGTCACTTGTCATCAAGATGTTGATGTGTGCAGCCATGCTAAATGCAATTAAAATAAGTATCAATACAAGCGGAATAATCCATGGGATATCCCAAATGTTACGTAATGAAACGGAGCCACTCAACCAGAATAATAGGCCTTGTAAGTCTGTTTCATTCATAATGAGAATGCCTTGAGTAAAAGCTGTAAATAACATCGCAATCGCGGCACCCGCTAAAATGACACGGTGAGGTGAAAATAGGGTTTGTCTAAACATCCCTAGTGCAACGACTAAGACTGTAACAACAATAGCACCCAAAAACGCGATGACAACAATCATTTTAAAAGATTGAATTTGGATAAATGTAATACTAAAGATGACAAAAAATACTGCGCCTGCATTGACACCGAAAAGCCCCGGCGATGCTATTGGGTTTCGTGTAAGTGCTTGCATCAACAAACCTGAGACTGCTAGTGCGGCGCCTGTCAATAGCGCAATGATTGTTCTCGACGCCCGTGCACCAGTGACAACATCATGTAAATCGTTTTCACTATCAAAGTTGAATAACGCCTGTATCACCGTACCTGGTGACACAAGCGTATTTCCAATCATTAAACTTAAGATAGCTACTATTGCAAGACATAAACCAGCAATAACGATTTGGTATTTTGGTTTAAGTAGCATCGTAAAACTCCTTAATTATTTTGATTGTTTTTCAATATTTAACTTTTCATATAAATCGTCAATAAGTTTTAATGATGATTTATATCCGCCAGCTAAGTTCCAAGTGATTTCATCTAAATCATCAGATACTTGGTTGTTTTTAACTGCGTCTAAATTTTTCCACTCTTTACTTGAAGTCCATTCGCTTTCAGTCTTTTTAACTAATGCAGCATCTTTCGCATTTGGATCTGATTTTACTACAAAAATATGATCAGCGTTCATTAATGGAATGCTTTCTTTAGATGTAAGTTGGATAATATCTTTACCATTATCAACTTGTTTTTGTAAGTCTTTATTACGTTTGAATCCTAAATCATTTAAGATTTCACCAGCATATCCACCAGCATAAATTCTTGTATGATCAGCACGGAAGTTAACAACTGAAGCTTTCAATGGCCATGCATCTTTATACTTTGCTTTTGCATCTTTTTGGAATGCAGCTACTTTATCATCGTACTTTTTAAGTAAATCTTCAGCTTCTTTTTCTTTCCCTAAAGCTTTCCCCATTAACTTAGTTGTATCTTTGAATTTGAAAACTGTATCAGTAGAAACTGTTGGTGCGATTTTAGATAATTGATCGTAAACTTTTTCATTTCTAACTTTTGACGCGACAATTAAGTCCGGTTTTAATTTAGAGATTTCTTCTAAGTTAGGTGCAGGTTCTTGACCTACAATCTTAGTATCTTTTAAATCATTTTTTATGTATTCGAATTTCGGTTTTTGTGTCCATGATTCTACAGCACCTACAGGTTTAACACCTAAAGATACAGCGACGTCAGTGGCACCTTGATATAGTGTAACAACGCGCTTTGGTTTCCCTTTAATTTCAGTTGTACCCATTGCATGTTTAATTGAAGTTGTTTCCTTATCTTTGCTATCAGATGATTGCTTATTTGAATTCCCACTACATCCTGCTAAAACAAGTAGGAAAGCAAGCGTAACAACAAGCATTTTAATTACTTTATTCATTGACTAATTAGCCTCCTTCGTGATGTATGACAATGAGAATCATTATCACGGTTTAGTATGAATTAAATTTTTTCCTAAGTCAATAAAATATTTATGATTTACATGCAACTTATAATTATTTGACATATAAATGCATAAAAAATATAATCCTAATTACTTGATAGTGAGAATCATTATCAATTAGGTAACACACAATATTATAGAATTTTAAATTTGAGGAGGAAGCGCTTTTGATTGAAAAAAGTCAAGCATGTCACGATTCATTGTTAGATTCTGTAGGGCAAACACCTATGGTTCAACTTCATCAACTATTTCCGAAACATGAAGTGTTTGCAAAGTTAGAGTATATGAATCCTGGAGGCAGCATGAAAGATCGACCTGCCAAGTACATCATTGAACATGGTATTAAACATGGTTTAATCACTGAGAATACACATTTAATTGAAAGTACTTCTGGTAATTTAGGCATTGCGTTGGCAATGATAGCTAAAATCAAGGGATTAAAACTCACGTGTGTTGTTGATCCTAAAATATCACCAACAAATTTGAAAATTATTAAAAGTTATGGTGCCAATGTAGAAATGGTTGAAGAACCTGATGCACATGGGGGTTATTTAATGACTCGTATTGCAAAGGTGCAAGAACTGTTAGCCACTATTGACGATGCATATTGGATTAATCAATATGCGAATGAGTTAAATTGGCAATCCCATTATCATGGTGCAGGCACAGAGATTGTTGAAACAATTAAGCAACCTATAGATTATTTTGTCGCGCCAGTCAGCACGACAGGTAGCATTATGGGTATGAGTAGAAAAATTAAAGAAGTGCATCCAAACGCACAAATTGTTGCTGTTGATGCGAAAGGGTCAGTCATTTTTGGTGACAAACCTATTAATAGAGAATTACCTGGTATCGGTGCTAGTCGTGTACCCGAAATATTGAATAGATCAGAAATTAATCAAGTGATCCATGTAGATGATTATCAATCTGCTTTGGGCTGTCGAAAACTGATTGATTATGAAGGTATATTTGCTGGAGGTTCAACAGGTTCGATTATTGCAGCGATTGAGCAGTTGATAACGTCAATTGAAGAAGGTGCAACAATTGTCACGATTTTACCAGATCGAGGCGATCGTTACTTAGATTTAGTTTATTCAGATACATGGTTAGAAAAAATGAAATCAAGACAAGGAGTTAAATCAGAATGAATAGAGAGATGTTGTATTTAAATAGATCAGATATTGAACAAGCGGGAGGAAATCATTCACAAGTTTATGTTGACGCATTAACAGAAGCATTAACAGCGCATGCGCACAATGATTTTGTACAACCGCTTAAGCCGTATTTAAGACAGGATCCTGAAAATGGACACATCGCAGATCGAATTATTGCAATGCCAAGTCATATCGGTGGTGAACACGCAATTTCAGGTATTAAGTGGATAGGTAGTAAGCACGACAATCCATCGAAACGTAATATGGAGCGTGCAAGTGGTGTCATTATTTTGAATGATCCAGAAACGAATTATCCAATTGCAGTTATGGAAGCAAGTTTGATTAGTAGTATGCGTACTGCAGCAGTTTCAGTGATTGCAGCTAAGCATTTGGCTAAAAAAGGATTTAAAGACTTAACAATCATTGGTTGCGGGCTAATCGGAGACAAGCAATTACAAAGTATGTTAGAGCAATTCGATCATATTGAACGCGTTTTTGTTTACGATCAATTCTCTGAAGCGTGTGCACGCTTTGTTGATAGATGGCAACAACAGCGTCCGGAAATTAATTTTATTGCGACAGAAAATGCTAAAGAAGCAGTATCAAATGGTGAAGTAGTCATTACATGTACCGTAACGGATCAACCATATATTGAATATGATTGGTTACAAAAGGGTGCATTTATTAGCAACATTTCTATCATGGATGTGCATAAAGAAGTCTTTATTAAAGCTGACAAAGTCGTAGTAGATGACTGGTCACAATGTAATCGAGAAAAGAAAACTATTAACCAATTGGTGTTAGAAGGTAAATTCAGCAAAGAAGCACTTCATGCTGAACTAGGGCAACTTGTGACAGGTGACACACCAGGACGTGAAGACGATGATGAAATCATATTACTTAATCCGATGGGTATGGCTATCGAAGATATTTCAAGTGCTTACTTTATTTATCAACAGGCACAACAACAAAATATTGGGACAACATTGAACCTATATTAAGAATGCGAGGTGTCTGAACATTGCAGAATCATACAGCAGTCAATACAGCACAAACGATAATATTAAGGGATTTAGTTGATGCATTATTATTTGAAGATATAGCCGGTATTGTATCGAATAGTGAGATTACTAAAGAAAATGGACAAACCATTTTGATATACAAACGTGAAACACAACAAATAAAGATACCTGTTTATTTTAGTGCTTTAAATATGTTTCGTTATGAAAGTTCACAACCAATTACGATAGAGGGAAGGGCGTCTAAGCAACCTTTAACGGCAGCTGAATTTTGGCAAACAATCGCTAATATGAATTGTGATTTAAGTCATGAATGGGAAGTGGCTCGCGTTGAAGAAGGACTGACTACTGCTGCCACACAGCTTGCTAAACAATTATCAGAATTAGATTTAGCGTCGCATCCTTTTGTGATGTCCGAACAGTTTGCAAGTTTAAAAGATCGTCCATTTCATCCATTAGCTAAAGAAAAAAGAGGATTAAGAGAAGCGGATTATCAAGTGTATCAAGCTGAATTAAATCAATCATTTCCTTTAATGGTTGCAGCAGTTAAAAAGACACAAATGATTCATGGCGATACTGCAAATATTGATGAATTAGAATCATTGACAGCACCTATAAAAGAACAAGCGACAGATATGTTACATGATCAAGGGTTATCAATAGATGACTATGTACTATTTCCTGTACATCCTTGGCAATATCAACATATTTTGCCGAACGTCTTTGCGAAAGAGATTAGGGAAAAATTGGTTGTACCATTACCATTAAAATTTGGAGATTATCTATCGGCTTCAAGTATGCGTTCATTAATTAATATCGCAGCGCCGTATAACCATGTTAAAGTGCCATTTGCAATGCAGTCATTAGGCGCATTAAGGCTAACGCCTACGCGTTACATGAAAAACGGAGAACAAGCCGAACGATTATTACGTCAACTTATAGAAAAAGATGCCATGTTAGCTAAGTATGTCACAGTTTGTGATGAAACAGCTTGGTGGTCATATATGGGTCAAGATAATGATATTTTCAAAGATCAATTAGGTCATTTAACTGTTCAGCTAAGAAAATATCCCGAAGTGCTAGCCAAAAATGATACGCAACAGCTAGTGTCAATGGCAGCACTCGCGGCAAATGATCGCACCTTATATCAAATGATTTGTGGAAAAGATAATATTTCTAAAAAAGATGTCATGACGTTATTTGAAGATATCGCACAAGTCTTTTTAAAGGTAACACTATCATTTATGCAATACGGCGCATTACCAGAGTTGCATGGTCAAAATATATTGTTGTCATTTGAAGATGGACGTGTACAAAAATGCGTGTTACGTGATCATGATACTGTCAGAATTTATAAACCATGGCTAACAGCACATCAGCTTTCATTGCCGAAGTATGTCGTCAGAGAAGATACACCTAATACGCTAATTAATGAAGATTTGGAAACATTCTTTGCTTATTTTCAAACATTAGCTGTATCGGTAAATCTATATGCCATTATTGATGCAATTCAAGATTTATTTGGTGTAAGTGAGCATGAACTTATGTCGTTGTTAAAACAAATTTTAAAAAATGAAGTGGCAACTATTTCCTGGGTTACAACTGATCAGCTAGCTGTCAGACATATTTTATTTGATAAACAGACGTGGCCATTTAAACAAATTTTATTACCATTGCTATATCAACGTGATAGTGGTGGAGGTAGTATGCCTTCAGGTTTAACTACCGTACCAAATCCAATGGTGACATATGATTAATCAGTCTATATGGCGCAGTAACTTTCGCATTTTATGGCTCAGTCAGTTTATAGCGATTGCTGGACTGACAGTACTTGTGCCATTATTGCCAATTTATATGGCATCACTACAAAATCTATCAGTCGTAGAAATACAGTTGTGGAGTGGTATAGCGATTGCTGCTCCAGCTGTAACGACGATGATAGCTTCGCCGATATGGGGGAAGCTAGGTGATAAGATCAGTCGAAAATGGATGGTGCTACGAGCGTTACTTGGTTTGGCGGTATGTTTATTTTTAATGGCATTGTGTACTACACCATTACAGTTTGTACTTGTGAGGTTATTGCAGGGACTATTTGGTGGTGTTGTTGATGCATCAAGTGCGTTTGCGAGTGCAGAGGCGCCAGCTGAAGATCGTGGAAAGGTATTAGGAAGACTGCAAAGTTCAGTCAGCGCAGGGTCTCTTGTGGGACCATTAATTGGCGGTGTTACAGCTTCGATATTAGGTTTTAGTGCGTTACTGATGAGTATTGCCGTTATTACTTTTATTGTCTGTATTTTCGGTGCATTAAAATTGATTGAAACGACACATATGCCAAAATCACAAACACCAAATATTAATAAAGGTATTCGCCGTTCATTTCAATGTCTATTATGCACACAACAAACATGTCGATTTATTATCGTTGGCGTTTTAGCAAACTTTGCTATGTATGGCATGCTAACTGCATTATCACCACTTGCTTCATCAGTGAATCATACAGCGATAGATGACCGTAGTGTGATTGGATTTTTACAGTCCGCATTTTGGACGGCTTCGATATTAAGCGCGCCTTTATGGGGGCGCTTTAATGATAAATCATATGTTAAATCAGTATATATATTTGCCACGATTGCATGTGGTTGTAGTGCGATACTGCAAGGTTTAGCGACGAATGTAGAATTTTTAATGGCTGCAAGAATACTTCAAGGATTAACATATAGTGCATTGATTCAAAGTGTCATGTTTGTCGTCGTGAATGCGTGTCATCAACAACTTAAAGGCACATTTGTTGGTACGACAAATAGTATGTTAGTTATTGGTCAAATTATTGGTAGTCTTAGTGGCGCTGCCATTACAAGTTATACTACACCAGCTACTACGTTTATCGTTATGGGCATAGTATTTGCTGTAAGTAGTTTATTTTTAATTTGTTCAACCATCACTAATCAAATCAACGATCACACATTAATGAAATTATGGGAGTTGAAACAAAAAAGTGCAAAATAAAGAATTAATACAACATGCAGCGTATGCGGCTATCGAACGTATTTTAAATGAATATTTTAGAGAAGAAAATTTATATCAAGTACCACCTCAAAATCATCAATGGTCTATACAATTATCTGAGCTCGAAACGTTAACAGGTCAATTCGCTTATTGGTCTGCGATGGGGCATCATATGTATCATCCAGAAGTATGGCTTATTGATGGTAAAAGTAAGAAATTAACAACATATAAAGAAGCCATTGCGCGTATTTTGCAACATATGGCTCAAAGTGCAGATAATCAAACGGCAGTGCAACAACATATGGCGCAAATTATGTCTGACATCGATAATAGCATTCATCGCACGGCGCGTTATTTGCAAAGTAACACAATAGACTACGCAGAGGATCGCTATATCGTTTCAGAACAATCTTTATATTTAGGTCATCCATTTCATCCGACTCCTAAGAGTGCAAGTGGGTTTTCAGAAGCAGATTTAGAGAAATATGCACCCGAATGTCATACATCATTCCAATTGCATTATTTAGCTGTGCATCAAGATGTTCTGCTCACGCGCTATGTAGAAGGTAAAGAAGATCAGGTTGAGAAAGTGTTGTATCAATTAGCAGATATAGACATATCAGAGATACCCAAAGATTTTATTTTATTACCAATACATCCTTATCAAATCAATGTGTTGCGACAGCATCCACAGTATATGCAATATAGTGAACAAGGTTTGATAAAAGACCTTGGCGTTTCCGGTGATTCAGTGTACCCGACGTCTTCGGTTAGAACTGTATTTTCAAAAGCATTAAACATTTATTTGAAATTACCGATACACGTTAAAATCACTAATTTTATACGTACGAATGACCTTGAACAGATTGAACGGACAATTGATGCCGCGCAAGTTATCGCATCAGTCAAAGATGAGGTTGAAACACCCCATTTTAAATTGATGTTTGAAGAAGGATATCGTGCATTGTTACCGAATCCATTAGGGCAAACAGTTGAACCTGAAATGGATTTATTAACAAATAGTGCCATGATTGTTCGTGAAGGGATACCGAATTACCATGCTGATAAAGATATTCATGTATTGGCGTCATTATTTGAAACGATGCCTGATTCACCGACCTCTAAGTTATCACAAGTGATTGAGCAAAGTGGTTTAGCACCAGAAGCATGGCTTGAATGTTATTTGGATCGTACATTATTGCCGATATTAAAGCTGTTTAGTAACACAGGCATTAGTCTAGAAGCACATGTACAAAATACATTAATTGAATTAAAAGATGGCATACCAGAAGTGTGCTATGTCAGAGATTTAGAAGGTATTTGTCTATCTAGAACGATTGCTACTGAAAAACAGCTTGTGCCAAATGTTGTTGCAGCATCTAGCCCTGTTGTATATGCACATGATGAAGCGTGGCATCGTCTTAAATATTACGTTGTAGTAAATCACTTAGGACATTTAGTATCAACTATTGGTAAAGCGACTAGAAATGAAGTTGTGTTATGGAAACTTGTAGCGCATCGTCTTATGACTTGGAAAAAAGAATATGCGAATAACGCAGTATTTATTGACTGTGTAGAAGATTTATATCAAACGCCGACCATTGCGGCTAAAGCGAATTTGATGAGTAAATTGAATGATTGTGGTGCAAACCCTATTTATACACATATACCAAATCCAATTTGTCATAACAAGGAGGTATCGTATTGTGAATCAAACAATTCTTAATCGTGTAAAGACTAGAGTGATGTACCAATTGGTATCATCGCTTATTTATGAGAATATTGTTGTGTATAAAGCGTCATATCAAGATGGTGTCGGTTATTTTACAATAGAAGGAAATGATTCAGAGTATCGTTTTACTGCTGAAAAGACACATAGCTTTGATCGTATACGTATCACATCACCAATTGAGCGTGTCGTAGGAGATGAGGCAGATACAACAACAGACTATACACAATTACTGAGAGAGGTTGTATTTACATTTCCTAAAAATGATGAAAAGCTAGAACAATTTATTGTCGAGTTATTACAGACAGAACTAAAAGATACGCAAAGTATGCAGTATCGAGAATCAAACCCACCAGCAACACCTGAGACATTTAACGACTATGAATTTTATGCGATGGAAGGGCATCAGTATCATCCAAGTTACAAATCACGTTTAGGATTTACGTTGAGTGATAATTTGAAATTTGGTCCTGACTTTGTACCAAACGTTAAACTGCAGTGGTTAGCTATCGACAAAGATAAAGTAGAAACGACGGTATCAAGAAATGTTGTAGTTAACGAAATGTTACGTCAACAAGTTGGCGATAAGACTTATGAACATTTTGTACAGCAAATTGAAGCGTCTGGCAAACATGTAAATGATGTTGAGATGATACCTGTACACCCATGGCAGTTTGAACATGTCATTCAAGTTGATTTGGCTGAAGAAAGGCTTAATGGCACAGTACTATGGTTAGGGGAAAGTGATGAGCTATATCACCCTCAACAATCGATTCGTACGATGTCGCCAATAGACACGACAAAATATTATTTAAAGGTACCAATAAGTATAACGAATACTTCAACGAAACGAGTGTTGGCGCCTCATACAATTGAAAATGCAGCGCAAATTACGGATTGGTTAAAGCAGATACAGCAACAAGATACGTATTTAAAAGATGAATTAAAGACAGCTTTTCTAGGGGAAGTCTTAGGACAGTCTTATTTAAATACACAACTTTCGCCTTATAAACAAACTCAAGTTTATGGTGCGTTAGGTGTTATATGGCGTGAAAATATATATCATATGTTAATCGATGAAGAGGATGCGATACCATTTAATGCACTTTATGCGAGTGATAAGGATGGTGTACCATTCATTGAAAATTGGATTAAACAATATGGTTCTGAAGCTTGGACAAAGCAATTTTTAGCTGTAGCGATTCGTCCAATGATTCATATGCTTTATTATCACGGTATTGCCTTTGAATCGCATGCACAAAATATGATGCTCATTCATGAAAATGGTTGGCCTACACGTATTGCCTTAAAAGATTTCCATGATGGTGTTCGTTTTAAGCGTGAGCATTTAAGTGAAGCTGCTTCACACCTGACATTAAAGCCAATGCCAGAAGCACATAAAAAAGTGAATAGTAATTCATTTATTGAAACAGATGATGAACGTTTAGTACGTGACTTTTTACATGATGCATTTTTCTTTATTAATATCGCCGAAATCATCTTATTTATTGAAAAGCAATATGGTATCGATGAGAAGCTGCAATGGAAATGGGTTAAAGGCATCATTGAGGCGTATCAAGAAGCATTTCCAGAGCTGAATAACTATCAACATTTTGATTTGTTTGAACCTACGATTCAAGTTGAAAAGTTAACGACACGTCGATTATTAAGTGACTCCGAGTTAAGAATTCATCATGTTACAAATCCATTAGGTGTAGGAGGTATTACTGATGCAACAACTATCTCTGAAACATAGATTAAACAATGGTGATTCAGTTTATGGCATTTTTAATTCTATACCGGACCCATTGATGATAGAGGTTATCGCAGCAAGCGGGTATGACTTTGTTGTGATTGATACAGAACACGTGGCGATTAATGATGAGACACTAGCGCATTTAATTCGTGCAGCTGAAGCAGCGCATATTATACCAATTGTACGTGTCACTGCAGTGATAGATAGAGATATCATTAAAGTGTTGGATATGGGTGCGAGAGGTATTATTGTGCCACACGTTAAAGATCGTGAGACAGTTGAGCATATTGTGAAATTAAGTCGTTATTACCCGCAAGGATTAAGAAGTTTGAATGGTGGTCGCATGGCAAGATTTGGACGTACACCATTACTTGATGCAATGGAGATGGCTAATGAGCATATTATGGTGATTGCCATGATAGAAGATGTTGAAGGGGTTATGGCCATTGACGATATAGCACAAGTCGAAGGTTTAGACATGATAGTCGAAGGTGCCGCAGATTTATCCCAGTCACTTGGCATACCATGGCAAACGCGTGATGATCAAGTAACATCACATGTTCAACATATTTTTGAAGTTGTGAATGCACATGGTAAACATTTTTGTGCATTACCACGTGAAGATGAAGATATTGCAAAATGGCAGGCACAAGGTGTACAAACATTTATTTTAGGTGATGATCGCGGAAAAATATATCGCCATTTAAGTGCATCTCTAGCGACGTCTAAACAGAAGGGGGATGAAGACTAATGCGTATAGTTCAACCTGTTATTGAACAGTTAAAAGCACAATCTCATCCAGTTTGTCATTATATCTATGATTTAGTCGGACTGGAACATCATTTGCAACATATTACATCGTCATTGCCTAGTAATTGTCAGATGTACTATGCAATGAAAGCAAATAGTGAACGAACAATCCTAGATACAATTAGTCAGTATGTTGAAGGATTCGAAGTTGCATCTCAAGGTGAAATAGCAAAAGGTCTTGTTTTTAAACCAGCAAATCATATTATTTTTGGTGGCCCTGGTAAGACAGACGAGGAACTAAGATATGCAGTAAGTGAAGGTGTTCAGCGTATTCATGTTGAAAGTATGCATGAATTACAACGGCTAAATGCCATCTTAGAAGATGAAGATAAGACACAACACATTTTATTGCGTGTTAATTTAGCAGGACCATTTCCCAATGCAACGTTGCATATGGCAGGACGCCCAACACAATTTGGTATTTCTGAAGACGAAGTTGATGATGTCATTGAAGCTGCGCTAGCAATGCCAAATATTCATCTAGATGGATTTCATTTTCATTCTATTTCTAACAATTTAGACTCGAATTTACATGTCGATGTAGTGAAACTTTATTTTAAAAAAGCAAAGGCATGGTCTGAAAAACATCAATTTCCTCTCAAACATATCAATCTTGGTGGTGGCATAGGCGTTAACTATGCAGATTTAACTAGCCAATTTGAGTGGGATAATTTTGTAGAAAATTTTAAAACACTTATCGTTGAGCAAGAAATGGAAGATGTGACATTGAACTTTGAATGTGGGCGCTTTATTGTGGCACATATTGGTTACTATGTGACAGAAGTGCTAGACATTAAGAAAGTACATGGTGCTTGGTATGCCATTTTAAGAGGAGGTACGCAACAATTTAGACTGCCGGTATCTTGGCAGCATAACCATCCTTTTGACATTTATCGCTATAAGGACAATCCATATTCATTTGAAAAAGTTTCAATTTCGAGACAGGACACAACGTTAGTCGGTCAATTATGTACACCGAAAGATGTCTTTGCTAGAGAAATACAGATAGAGGCAATCAGTACAGGCGACGTTATTGTTTTCAAATATGCAGGTGCATACGGATGGTCTATTTCACATCACGATTTCTTAAGCCATCCACATCCTGAATTTATTTATTTAACGCAAACAAAGGAGGATGAATAACTATTGAATCATATTCATGAACATTTAAAATTGGTACCAGTAGATAAGATTGATCTTCACGAAACATTCGAACCTTTAAGATTGGAAAAAACGAAAAGTAGTATTGAAGCAGATGATTTTATACGTCATCCTATTTTAGTGACAGCGATGCAACATGGTAGATATATGGTTATAGATGGTGTGCATCGGTATACAAGTTTGAAAGCGTTAGGATGTAAGAAAGTTCCAGTGCAAGAAATCCATGAAACACAATATTCAATTAGTACATGGCAACATAAAGTTCCATTTGGTGTGTGGTGGGAAACGTTACAACAAGAACATCGCTTACCATGGACTACTGAGACAAGACAAGAAGCGCCATTTATTACGATGTGTCATGGTGATACAGAACAATATTTGTATACAAAAGATTTAGGCGAAGCACATTTTCAAGTATGGGAAAAGGTTGTCGCAAGTTATAGTGGTTGTTGTTCTGTAGAGAGAATTGCACAAGGTACATATCCTTGTCTTTCTCAACAAGATGTACTCATGAAGTATCAGCCATTGAGTTATAAGGAAATTGAAGCGGTTGTTCATAAAGGGGAAACTGTGCCAGCAGGTGTGACACGCTTTAATATTTCAGGACGATGTCTTAATCTTCAAGTACCACTGGCATTACTTAAACAAGATGATGATGTTGAACAACTGCGCAATTGGAAGCAGTTTTTAGCAGATAAGTTTGCCAATATGAGATGTTATACTGAAAAAGTATACTTGGTGGAGCAATAGTTTTACTGTGATGTTGAGGGAAATATGATGATTTAGCCTATTAATAGCGAAAATATAATAAAACAATATAGTGTGGAGAACTTTTGATATTTTATAAATATTGAAGTTCTCCATTTTTGTATTTTGCATATAAAAATTAAATAAAATAAGGTATATTAAGGTAAAGTATAAATATTAAATAAATGGGGAATAGACATGGAAAAAAATGTAGAAAAATCATTCATAAAGATAGGTTTATATTTTCAAATAGCTTATATAGTACTCATGGCTATAACTTTATGTGGGTTTGTAATTTGCTATGGACTAATTTTCGGCCTTTTCTA
Organism: Staphylococcus sp. FSL W8-0305; assembly: GCF_037966415.1. Taxonomy (NCBI): domain Bacteria; kingdom Bacillati; phylum Bacillota; class Bacilli; order Caryophanales; family Staphylococcaceae; genus Staphylococcus; species Staphylococcus sp. FSL W8-0305. The sequence goes on along the minus strand of NZ_CP150198.1, from coordinate 1,935,823 downwards.
TTTATTGTCAGGTAGCAGAGCTGATTATTTAATAGTAACGATAGTTATATCGGCAATAATTTCTATATTTGTAATTATACTTTCAATCGTACCTGTCATCGTATTGGCATCTGACTTATTTAAAGAAAGGATTTCAAATGGTGTCATATTAATTGTATTGGCTATTATCGCTTTAGTATTATGCAACTTTGTATCTGCAATACTCTGGTTTGTTTCAGCCATATCTATTTTAGGTAGAAAAAAATTAGTATCTACATCAGATACTACCACTATTCAAAAAAGTAAAGGGAACGCAAATCAAGCATCACATAAAGACACGTGTAAAAAGGAACTTGATAGTCAAGACATGATGGAACATCCTGAGTTTAAAAATCCCACGACTAAAAACCTAGAAGGATTAAACGAAGAAGTACATAAAGATGAAGCTACAACTAAAGTTGACAGTGATAATACGGAACCGCCGATTGAATCAAAAGACCATGTCTCGAAAAAAGATTGATGACAAACTAATCGAGAGACTTAAAAAATAATATTCAACATAAACACTTTTAAAACGACATTTAAACGCATTGCCAATCACTAAAGGTAGTGCGTTTAACTATACCTTAAATATCTGAATATTTTGTTAAATGGAGTTACCTTTGTTGTACTATTCAAATGAAGAGGAGTAAAATGTAATTAAAGGAAAGTAATTTGAGGAGTGATCTTTATGACAAACAACAAAGTAGCATTAGTAACTGGCGGAGCACAAGGGATTGGTTTTAAAATTGCAGAACGTTTAGTGGAAGATGGTTTCAAAGTAGCAGTTGTTGATTTCAATGAAGAAGGGGCAAAAGCAGCTGCACTTAAATTATCAAGTGATGGTACAAAAGCTATTGCTATCAAAGCAGATGTATCAAACCGTGATGATGTATTTAATGCAGTAAGACAAACTGCAGCGCAATTTGGCGATTTCCATGTCATGGTTAACAATGCCGGCCTTGGACCAACAACACCAATCGATACAATTACTGAAGAACAGTTTAAAACAGTATATGGCGTGAACGTTGCAGGTGTGCTATGGGGTATTCAAGCCGCACATGAACAATTTAAAAAATTCAATCATGGCGGTAAAATTATCAATGCAACATCTCAAGCAGGCGTTGAGGGTAACCCAGGCTTGTCTTTATATTGCAGTACAAAATTCGCAGTGCGAGGTTTAACACAAGTAGCCGCACAAGATTTAGCGTCTGAAGGTATTACTGTGAATGCCTTCGCACCTGGTATCGTTCAAACACCAATGATGGAAAGTATCGCAGTGGCAACAGCCGAAGAAGCGGGTAAACCTGAAGCATGGGGTTGGGAACAATTTACAAGTCAGATTGCTTTGGGCAGAGTTTCACAACCCGAAGATGTTTCAAATGTAGTGAGCTTCTTAGCTGGTAAAGACTCTGATTACATTACTGGACAAACAATTATTGTAGATGGTGGTATGAGATTCCGTTAATAATCATCCATTAATAATAAATAAATCCTTATTGTTAAGTTTAATCACTTAGCAGTAAGGATTTTTTAGTGCACTTAGAAGGGATTGTATTAGTAGAAAATTAATAACAGAAGCTCTTAAGTGAGTTATGATGTCACAGTCTAATGCATCAGTTGAAAGCATTACTAAATTCTATCAAGCATAGTTACGCTAAAACATCATAAAACACCACTATCTAATTTATCTACATAAAAATTCACAAAGTTATCGCATTTTATTTTTATAAATAAAAAATACCGATAAAAAGCTTACAATACTTTATGTTTTTGTGATATATTTTTAATGTATAAATGAGGTGGAAGATTTGGAAAAAGTTTTGATAACTGGTGGGGCTGGTTTTATTGGGTCACATTTAGTAGATGATTTGCAACAAGATTATGATGTTTATGTTCTAGATAACTATAGAACAGGTAAACGAGAAAATATTAAAAGTTTGGCTGACGATCATGTGTTTGAATTAGATATTCGTGAATATGATGCAGTTGAACAAATCATGAAGACATATCAATTTGATTATGTTATTCATTTAGCAGCATTAGTTAGTGTCGCTGAGTCGGTTGAGAAACCTATCTTATCTCAAGAAATAAACGTCGTAGCAACGTTGAAATTATTAGAAACCATTAAAAAATATAACAGTCATATAAAACGATTCATCTTTGCATCATCTGCAGCCGTTTATGGTGATTTACCTGATTTACCTAAAAGTGATCAATCATTAATTCTACCATTATCACCATATGCAATAGATAAATATTACGGCGAACGTACGACATTAAATTATTGCTCGCTATATAACATTCCAACAGCTGTTGTTAAATTCTTTAATGTATTTGGGCCAAGGCAAGATCCTAAGTCTCAATATTCAGGTGTGATTTCAAAAATGTTCGATTCATTTGAACATAACAAGCCTTTTACATTTTTTGGCGATGGTCTGCAAACGAGAGACTTTGTTTATGTTTATGATGTTGTTCAATCTGTGCGCTTAATTATGGAGCATAAAGATGCGGTTGGACATGGTTATAACATTGGTACGGGTACATTTACGAATTTGCTAGAGGTTTATCGCATTATTGGTGAATTATATGGAAAATCAGTCGAGCATGATTTTAAAGAAGCAAGAAAGGGAGATATTAAGCATTCTTATGCAGATATTTCTAATTTAAAAGCATTAGGATTTGTTCCTAAATACACTGTGGAAACAGGCTTAAAGGATTACTTTAATTTTGAGGTAGATAATATTGAAGAAGTTACAGCGAAAGAAGTGGAAATGTCGTGAAATTGGCATTGAAGCTGTCCATAATAAGGGTTACGCCTATCAAAGAAAATTAGACACACTAGAAGAAGTAAAAAAGGGCTATTTTCCAATCAAACGTGCGATTGACTTGGTATTAAGTATCGTTTTATTATTTTTAACATTTCCGATTATGTTCATATTCGCCATTGCTATCGTCATAGATTCGCCAGGAAACCCTATTTATAGTCAGGTTAGAGTTGGGAAGATGGGTAAATTAATTAAAATATACAAATTACGTTCGATGTGTAAAAACGCAGAGAAAAACGGTGCGCAATGGGCTGATAAAGATGATGATCGTATAACAAATGTCGGGAAGTTTATTCGTAAAACACGCATTGATGAATTACCACAACTAATTAATGTTGTTAAAGGGGAAATGAGTTTTATTGGACCACGCCCGGAACGTCCAGAATTTGTAGAATTATTTAGTTCAGAAATAATAGGATTTGAGCAAAGATGTCTTGTTACACCAGGATTAACAGGTCTTGCGCAAATTCAAGGTGGATATGACTTAACACCACAACAAAAATTAAAATATGACATGAAATATATACATAAAGGTAGCTTAATGATGGAATTATATATATCAATTAGAACATTGATGGTTGTTATTACAGGGGAAGGCTCAAGGTAGTCTTAATTTGCTTAATAAGTTTAAATAAAAGTTACATTTTAAAGATTGTGACCAATTGTTACAGTATAACGAGGAATCCCTTGAGACAGTATCAAATGGCATTAAGAAATATTTGCCATCATTGATTTGCATGGCTATAAATACTATTCATCTGATGAGATAGCCATGTTAAGAAATTGAAAGTATAGCATTAAAGGGGTTTGTAACAGTTGAAAATTATATATTGTATTACTAAAGCAGATAATGGTGGTGCACAAACACATCTCATTCAACTCGCTAACCATTTTTGCGTACACCATGATGTTTATGTCATTGTAGGCAATCATGGACCAATGATTGAACAACTAGATGCAAGAGTCAATGTAATTATTATCGAACATTTAGTAGGTCCAATTGACTTTAAACAAGATATTTTAGCTGTCAAAGTGTTAGCACAGTTATTCTCGAAAATTAAACCTGATGTTATCCATCTACATTCTTCCAAAGCTGGAACGGTCGGACGAATTGCGAAGTTCATTTCGAAATCGAAAGACACACGTGTAGTTTTTACTGCGCATGGATGGGCTTTTACAGAGGGTGTTAAACCAGCTAAAAAATTTCTATATCTAGTTATTGAAAAATTAATGTCACGTATTACAGATAGCATTATTTGTGTTTCAGATTTCGATAAACAGTTAGCGTTAAAATATCGATTTAATCGATTGAAATTAACCACTATACATAATGGAATTGCAGATGTTCCCGCTGTTAAGCAAACGCTAAAAAGCCAATCACATAACAATATTGGCGAAGTTGTTGGAATGTTGCCTAATAAACAAGATTTACAGATTAATGACTCGACAAAACATCAATTTGTTATGATTGCAAGATTTGCTTATCCAAAATTGCCACAAAATCTAATCGCGGCAATAGAGATATTGAAATTACATAACAGTAATCATGCGCATTTTACATTTATAGGCGATGGACCTACATTAAATGATTGTCAGCAACAAGTTGTACAAGCTGGGTTAGAAAATGATGTCACATTTTTGGGCAATGTCATTAATGCGAGTCATTTATTATCACAATACGATACGTTTATTTTAATAAGTAAGCATGAAGGTTTGCCAATTAGCATTATCGAAGCGATGGCTACAGGGTTGCCTGTCATCGCTAGTCATGTTGGTGGCATTTCGGAATTAGTAACTGATAATGGTATATGTATAGTGAACAATCAACCTGAAACTATTGCCAAAGTCCTGGAAAAATATTTAATAGACAGTGATTACATCAAAATGAGTAACCAATCTAGAAAACGTTATTTAGAATGTTTTACAGAGGAGAAAATGATTAAAGAAGTGGAAGACGTTTATAATGGAAAATCAACACAATAGTAAATATCTAACATTGTTACTTATCGGTTTAGCGGTTTTTATTCAGCAATCTTCGGTTATTGCCGGTGTGAATGTTTCTATAGCTGACTTTATCACATTACTAATATTAGTTTATTTACTGTTTTTCGCCAACCATTTATTAAAGGCAAATCATTTTTTACAGTTTTTCATTATTTTGTATACATATCGTATGATTATTACGCTTTGTTTACTATTTTTTGATGATTTGATATTTATTACGGTTAAGGAAGTTCTTGCATCTACAGTTAAATATGCATTTGTAGTCATTTATTTCTATTTAGGGATGATCATCTTTAAGTTAGGTAATAGCAAAAAAGTGATCGTTACCTCTTATATTATAAGCAGTGTGACTATAGGTCTATTTTGTATTATAGCTGGTTTGAACAAGTCCCCTTTACTAATGAAATTATTATACTTTGATGAAATACGTTCAAAAGGATTAATGAATGACCCTAACTATTTCGCGATGACACAGATTATTACATTGGTACTTGCTTACAAGTATATTCATAATTACATATTCAAGGTCCTTGCATGTGGTATTTTGCTATGGTCTTTAACTACAACGGGGTCTAAGACTGCGTTTATCATATTAATCGTCTTAGCCATTTATTTCTTTATTAAAAAGTTATTTAGTAGAAATGCAGTAAGTGTTGTGAGTATGTTAGTGATTATGTTAATTCTACTTTGTTTTACCTTTTATAATATAAACTACTATTTATTCCAATTAAGCGACCTTGATGCCTTACCGTCATTAGATCGAATGGCGTCTATTTTTGAAGAGGGGTTTGCATCATTAAATGATAGTGGATCTGAGCGAAGTGTTGTATGGATAAATGCCATTTCAGTAATTAAATATACATTAGGTTTTGGTGTTGGCTTAGTGGATTATGTACATATTGGCTCGCAAATTAATGGTATTTTACTTGTTGCCCATAATACATATTTGCAAATTTTTGCGGAATGGGGCATTTTATTCGGTGCGTTATTTATCATATTTATGATTTATTTATTATTTGAATTATTTAGATTCAATATTTCTGGGAAAAATGTAACAGCAATTGTTGTAATGTTGACGATGCTGATTTACTTTTTAACAGTATCGTTTAATAACTCAAGATATGTCGCTTTTATTTTAGGAATTATCGTCTTTATTGTTCAATATGAAAAGATGGAAAGGGATCGTAATGAAGAGTGATTCACTAAAAGAAAATATTATTTATCAAGGGCTATACCAATTGATTAGAACGATGACACCGCTGATTACAATACCCATTATTTCACGTGCATTTGGTCCCAGTGGTGTGGGTATTGTTTCATTTTCTTTCAATATCGTGCAATACTTTTTGATGATTGCAAGTGTTGGCGTTCAGTTATATTTTAATAGAGTTATCGCGAAGTCCGTTAACGACAAACGGCAATTGTCTCAGCAGTTTTGGGATATCTTTGTCAGTAAATTATTTTTAGCGTTAACAGTTTTTGCGATGTATATGGTCGTAATTACTATATTTATAGATGATTACTATCTTATTTTCCTACTACAAGGAATCTATATTATAGGTGCAGCACTCGATATTTCATGGTTTTATGCTGGAACTGAAAAGTTTAAAATACCTAGCCTTAGTAATATTGTTGCGTCTGTTATTGTATTAAGTGTCGTTGTTATCTTTGTGAAAGATCAATCAGATTTATCATTGTATGTATTTACTATTGCTATTGTGACAGTATTAAACCAATTACCTTTGTTTATCTATTTAAAACGATACATTAGCTTTGTTTCGGTTAATTGGATACACGTCTGGCAATTGTTTCGTTCGTCATTAGCATATTTATTACCAAATGGTCAACTCAACTTATACACTAGTATTTCTTGCGTTGTTCTTGGTTTAGTAGGCACATACCAACAAGTTGGTATCTTTTCTAACGCATTTAATATTTTAACGGTCGCAATTATAATGATTAATACATTTGATCTTGTAATGATTCCGCGTATTACTAAAATGTGTATCCAGCAATCACATAGTTTAACTAAAACGTTAGCTAATAATATGAATATTCAATTGATATTAACAATACCTATGGTCTTTGGTTTGATTGCAATTATGCCATCATTTTATTTATGGTTCTTTGGTGAGGAATTCGCATCAACTGTCCCATTGATGACCATTTTAGCGATACTTGTATTAATCATTCCTTTAAATATGTTGATAAGCAGGCAATATTTATTAATAGTGAATAAAATAAGATTATATAATGCGTCAATCACTATTGGTGCGGTAATGAATTTAGTATTATGTCTTGTTTTGATATATTTTTATGGAATTTACGGTGCTGCTATTGCGCGTTTAATTACAGAGTTTTTCTTGCTCATTTGGCGATTTATTGATATTACTAAAATCAATGTGAAGTTGAATATTGTAAGTACGATTCAATGTGTCATTGCTGCCGTTATGATGTTTATTGTGCTTGGTGTGGTCAATCATTATTTGCCTCCTACAATGTACGCTACGCTGCTATTAATTGCGATTGGTATAGTAGTTTATCTTTTATTAATGATGACTATGAAAAATCAATACGTATGGCAAATATTGAGGCATCTTCGACATAAAACAATTTAAGTATCGGTAACGCTATACTTTAGAAATTTAAGAATAAGAAGAAAAGGCAATTTCTTATTGAAAAATGGAAGTTGTCTTTTTTAATTCTCTTTAAAAGCGGGAAACAAAAGCAGTTAAATGCCTTTTTGCATTCAATATTAAATATTATATCAATTTCGAATATTTAAATTTTATATAATTGGATATAACAAATAAATAATAATTATTGCAAAACACACCCGAAATTAATTATTATAAAAGTATATTCATAAAAGGAGGAATATACTTATGGCATTTAAATTACCAAATTTACCATATGCATATGATGCATTGGAACCATATATAGATCAAAGAACAATGGAGTTTCATCACGACAAACATCACAATACGTACGTGACGAAATTAAACGCAACAGTTGAAGGAACAGAGTTAGAGCATCAATCACTAGCAGATATGATTGCTAACTTAGACAAGGTACCGGAAGCGATGAGGATGTCAGTCCGTAATAATGGCGGTGGTCATTTTAACCATTCATTATTCTGGGAAATACTATCACCTAATTCTGAAGAAAAAGGTGGCGTAATAGACGACATTAAAGCGCAGTGGGGCACTTTAGATGAATTTAAAAATGAATTTGCAAATAAAGCAACAACATTATTTGGATCAGGTTGGACTTGGTTAGTTGTTAATGATGGAAAATTAGAAATTGTGACAACGCCAAACCAAGATAATCCATTAACAGAAGGCAAAACACCAATCTTACTATTTGATGTTTGGGAGCATGCCTACTATCTGAAATATCAAAATAAACGTCCAGACTATATGACTGCATTTTGGAATATTGTTAACTGGAAAAAAGTTGATGAATTATACCAAGCAGCAAAATAATATAACTTAATATAATTGAGGTGGAGCATCTATTAGGTGTTTCACCTTTTTTGTACTTAATATCTTTACTTATTCGTTTTTGTGTAATGGGATAGCGCGTAAAAGTGGCAAAATAATAAGATAAATTTCAACTCGAAATACCTTATTATTGTTGACTATAACGATGACTTAAATGCTATATACATCAGACAACACTATTGATTAATCAACATATTGACATTAAATAAATTGACAAAATAAGTAATTATTGTGAATCTAAAGTGAAATTTTTATAAAAAATTGTAATGATTCAAAAATTTTGTTGCATTTCTTTTGTAATCATATGATAATATAAATGTAATCAAATTGTAATATAAGGGGAAAAGACAATGAAAAAATTAGCAACAGTAGGTTCTTTAATTGTAACAAGCACTTTAGTATTCTCAAGTATGCCTTTTCAAAATGCGCATGCTGACACAACTTCAATGAATGTGTCGAATAAACAAAGCCAAAATGTACAAAATCATCGCCCTTATGGCGGAGTAGTACCACAAGGAATGACGCAAGCACAATATACTGAATTAGAGAAAGCTTTACCCCAATTAAGCGCTGGCAGTAATATGCAAGACTATAATATGAAATTGTATGATGCGACGCAAAATATTGCTGATAAATACAATGTGATAATTACAACTAATGTAGGGGTATTTAAACCACATGCTGTTAGAGATATGAATGGCCATGCGTTACCTGTAACAAAAGATGGCAATTTTTATCAAACGAATGTAGATGCAAATGGTGTTAATCATGGTGGTAGTGAAATGGTGCAAAATAAAACAGGTCATATGAATCAGAACACACACATGAACCAACAGCCACACATGCAACAAGGTCATATGCAATCATCAAACCATCAAATGAACCAAAGTAACAAAAAAGTTTTACCAGCTGCTGGTGAAAGTATGACATCAAGTATTCTTACTGCAAGTATTGCCGCACTACTATTAGTATCTGGGTTATTCTTAGCATTTAGACAACGTTCAACAAATAAATAAACATCATACGTTTTAAAGTAGAAAAATCATGTGATTACCTGAAAGTTATTGTCGATTAAACAATAGCTAAACAGTCATCACATGATTTTTTTTCAATAATTTTAATAATCCGATTGTCTTATACGTGTCAGTGTTAATTCAGATATTTCCTGTGGAATATACCACTTATTAATCATAATCGGATAGGGCGTTTGTGCGTACAATGTTTCAATAATCAGCCAACAATGTGTATCACCATCAAACACGTGACTATGATTTTTGAAGTGGGGCGCTTTGGTAATAGACATTTTTAAATCTGATTGATATGCATTGCTATAAATCGTTTGCTCAACGAACGTCTTCATGTCGTCTTCGTTTTGTGTATTCACTTTAAATGTGTCAATGACATTTAACGGTATAAAGGTAAAACAAAATGCATCAGCTTGCTTAGAATGGTTGTCCTTTTTTTGATAATAGCGTTCCATTGCAATGACGGCAGAAGGATGGTTTGCAAACAAATGATTTGTATATTCACTTTCTAAATCAACACGATAATTAATTGATGACATAGATACACGATCTAATAATATTTGATCAAGTGGATGCTTAAATTGATCCATACTTGAAGCGTGTTGGGCATTTGTTTGTGGAATAACAAAGTGTCCCTTCCCTCTTGTACTCTCTACGATGCCATCTTCGGCTAACAATTTTATAGCTTGGCGCAAAGTCATACGACTGACATCAAAGCGCGCACAAAGTTCCTTTTCAGTAGGTAATGCATGGCCACTCGGATATTTTCCTATTTGAATTTCTTTATATAACGTATTATAAATCGTTAAAAATTTTGGTTGTGTTTGCGTCACGTAGACAACCTCCATAAAGTTACTTAATCATTCTCATCATACAATAATTTTTACTCGAATTGGAAAAATTATAAAAATTAAACATAGAAACAACTTGAACATTGGTTTTATGCAAGATCAGTAGAGATAACTGTAAAATGTTCTTAATATTGTCAAAATGTAATGCTTGAAAGCGCTTTTAAAAAATATTATTATATACATGGTTAGACAAATAGACAAATTACTATACAAATATTGGGAGGAATATTTTATGAAATCAACACCACACATTAAACCAATGAATGACGTCGAAATTGCAGAAACGGTTCTATTGCCAGGAGATCCGTTAAGAGCTAAGTTCATTGCAGAAACATATTTGGACGATGTGGAACAGTTCAATACAGTGCGAAATATGTTTGGTTTTACCGGAACATATAAAGGTAAAAAAGTTTCTGTCATGGGTTCAGGAATGGGTATGCCATCTATTGGCATTTACTCTTATGAATTAATTCATACATTTGGTTGTAAAAAATTAATTCGCGTTGGTTCTTGTGGCGCGATGCAAGAAAACATTGATTTATATGATGTGATTGTTGCACAAGGTGCCTCTACTGATTCAAATTACGTTCAACAATATCAATTACCAGGTCATTTTGCGCCAATTGCTTCTTATCAGTTATTAGAAAAAGCTGTTGAAACAGCACGTGACAAAGGTGTACGTCATCATGTAGGTAATGTGTTATCAAGTGATATTTTCTATAACGCGGATACAACAGCGAGTGAACGTTGGATGCGTATGGGTATTTTAGGTGTAGAAATGGAATCAGCTGCATTATACATGAATGCAATTTACGCTGGTGTCGAAGCATTAGGTGTGTTCACAGTGAGCGATCATTTAATTCATGAAACGTCAACAACACCTGAGGAAAGGGAACGTGCATTTACAGATATGATTGAAATTGCACTGTCATTGGTGTAGATGATTATGAATGTTGAATATTCTAAAATAAAGAAAGCAGTACCTATTTTATTATTCTTATTTGTATTCAGTTTGGTTATAGACAACTCATTCAAATTGATTTCTGTAGCCATTGCTGATGACTTAAACATTTCAGTAACGACAGTAAGTTGGCAAGCGACATTAGCCGGTTTAGTAATTGGTATTGGCGCTGTAGTATACGCTTCATTATCTGATGCCATTAGTATACGCACACTATTTATTTATGGCGTGATATTAATCATTATCGGATCAATTATTGGTTACATTTTCCAACATCAATTCGCATTACTTTTAGTTGGACGTATTATTCAAACTGCAGGTTTAGCTGCTGCAGAGACATTATATGTGATATATGTTGCAAAGTATCTTTCTAAAGAGGACCAGAAGACTTACCTTGGCTTAAGTACGAGCAGTTATTCCTTGTCATTAGTTATCGGTACATTATCAGGTGGATTTATTTCTACGTATTTACACTGGACAAATATGTTTTTAATTGCATTAATCGTAGTATTTACGTTGCCATTCCTATTTAAATTATTACCAAAAGAAAATAATACAAATAAAGCTCATTTAGATTTTGTTGGCTTAATTCTAGTGGCAACTATCGCTACAACAGTTATGCTGTTTATTACGAACTTTAATTGGTTATATATGATTGGTGCCTTAATTGCGATTATCGTTTTTGCGATATATATTAAAAATGCGCAACGTCCATTAGTAAACAAATCATTTTTCCAAAATAAACGTTATGCTTCATTTTTATTTATAGTATTTGTAATGTATGCCATCCAATTGGGTTATATTTTTACGTTCCCATTCATAATGGAACAAATTTATCATCTTCAGCTAGACACAACATCACTGCTATTAGTACCGGGTTATATTGTAGCAGTCATCGTTGGTGCACTAAGTGGTAAAATCGGCGAATATCTTAATTCAAAACAAGCGATTATCACAGCAATTATTTTAATCGCACTGAGCTTGATTTTACCTGCATTTGCAGTAGGTAATCACATTTCAATCTTCGTCATTTCTATGATATTCTTTGCAGGTAGCTTTGCTTTAATGTATGCACCTTTACTTAACGAAGCCATTAAAACAATAGATCTTAATATGACAGGTGTGGCTATTGGTTTTTATAATTTAATTATTAATGTGGCGGTATCTGTAGGTATTGCGATTGCTGCGGCTTTAATCGATTTTAAAGCATTAAATTTCCCAGGCAATGATGCATTAAGTTCACATTTCGGTATTATTTTAATTATTTTAGGTTTAATGAGTATTGTCGGATTAGTTTTATTCGTCATCTTAAATCGTTGGACACAATCTGAAAAATAAATAGATATAAATTCGCGAGATATATTCGTATTTATAGTAAAATTAAATAAAGAGATTATATAACACGAGGAGTAGTAAGTATGAAATTTGAGAAATATATAGATCACACTTTATTGAAGCCTGAGTCAACACGTACGCAAATCGATCAAATCATCGATGAAGCGAAAGCATACAATTTTAAATCTGTATGTGTGAATCCAACGCATGTTAAATATGCAGCAGAGCGACTAGCTGATTCAGAGGTGCTAGTTTGTACGGTAATAGGATTCCCATTAGGTGCGTCGACAACTGCAACGAAAGTATTTGAAACAGAAGATGCAATTCAAAATGGTGCAGATGAAATTGACATGGTCATCAACATCGGCGCATTAAAAGATGGGCGTTTTGATGATGTACAACAAGACATTGAAGCAGTGGTTAAAGCTGCGGAAGGTCACACAGTAAAAGTGATTATTGAGACGGTATTGTTGGACCATGACGAAATCGTAAAAGCGAGTGAATTAACAAAAGCGGCTGGTGCGGACTTCGTTAAAACTTCAACAGGTTTTGCAGGTGGCGGTGCGACTGCAGAAGACGTTAAATTAATGAAAGATACAGTAGGTGCAGATGTAGAAGTAAAAGCATCAGGTGGCGTACGTAATTTAGAAGATTTCAATAAAATGGTTGAAGCGGGTGCGACACGTATTGGTGCGAGCGCAGGCGTTCAAATTATGCAAGGTTTAGAAGCAGATTCAGATTACTAATATATATAAAATTTGGGAGTGATAGCTATGACAAGACCATTTAATCGTGTACATTTAATCGTAATGGATTCAGTAGGTATTGGTGAAGCGCCAGACGCAGCTGATTTTAAAGATGAAGGTTCACATACTTTAAGACATACCTTAGAAGGCTTCGATCAAACTTTACCAAACCTTGAAAAGTTAGGTCTAGGGAACATCGATAAATTACCAGTAGTAAATGCAGTTGAACAACCAGAAGCATACTATACTAAATTGAGTGAAGCTTCAGTTGGTAAAGATACAATGACTGGTCACTGGGAAATTATGGGATTAAATATTATGCAGCCTTTTAAAGTATACCCTAATGGATTCCCTGAAGAGTTAATTCAACAAATTGAAGAAATGACAGGTCGTAAAGTTGTTGCTAACAAACCGGCATCGGGTACGCAAATTATCGATGAGTGGGGCGAGCACCAAATGAAAACTGGTGACTTAATTGTTTATACAAGTGCAGACCCAGTATTGCAAATTGCTGCACATGAAGACATTATCCCATTAGAAGAGTTATATGATATTTGTGAAAAGGTTCGTGAGTTGACAAAAGACCCTAAATATTTAATTGGTCGTATTATCGCACGTCCATATGTTGGTGAACCAGGAAACTTTACACGTACATCTAATCGACATGACTATGCGTTAAAACCATTTGGTAAAACTGTCTTAGATCATTTGAAAGACGGTGGTTATGATGTCATTGCCATCGGTAAAATTAATGACATTTATGATGGTGAAGGTGTAACAGAAGCGGTTCGTACAAAGAGTAACATGGACGGTATGGATCAATTGATGAAAATTGTTAAGAAAGATTTCACAGGTATTAGCTTCTTAAACTTAGTAGACTTTGATGCATTATACGGTCATCGTCGTGATAAACCGGGTTATGCACAAGCAATTAAAGATTTCGATGATCGCTTGCCAGAACTGTTTAGCAACTTAAAAGAAGACGATTTAGTAATTATTACAGCAGACCATGGTAATGACCCGACAGCGCCAGGTACGGACCATACGAGAGAATACATCCCAGTAATTATGTACAGTCCGAAATTTAAAGGTGGTCATGCACTAGAAAGTGATACTACATTCAGCTCTATCGGTGCAACTATAGCAGATAATTTCAACGTAACATTACCAGAGTTCGGTAAAAGTTATTTAAAGGAATTAAAATAGAATAAATTTAGATATAATAAAAACAGCAGTGAAGTTAACTATAATAATAGTTTTCTTCACTGCTGTTTTTATTATAATAGAGAAACGTAAGACGGTAGGACCTCTTATTCAGGAGTATCCTGATTTAATGTTAAAGAATACGTTTTCGGATTGAACCGGAAATTAAATCGACAATTGCGACCATTAGTACTAAACCGATTAATATAATACCTACACGGTCCCAAGAACGTGTTTGAATGGCAAATATGAGTGGTGTCCCGATACCACCAGCCCCAATTAGCCCCAGTATAGAAGCTGAACGTAAGTTTAGTTCAAAGCGATAAAGTATGAGTGATAGAAAGGCAGGCATAATTTGTGGTATGACTGCAAATACGAGTGTTTTAATCTTATTCGCACCACTGGCCTTTAATGATTCTACAGCACTGAAATCTAGACTTTCAATATCTTCAGCTAAAAGTTTCCCAAGCATACCTACGGAATGGATACCTAAAGCTAATACACCTGAAAATGAACCTGGGCCAACAGCTTTGATAAATATAAGTGCCATTACAATTTCTGGGAAGACACGTATAACACTTAAAATAAATTTGCTAACACCTGAAACTGGGCGTAGCTTTACCATATTATTTGCACCTAGAAATGCTAATGGAATACAGATAATTGCGGCGATGAAAGTACCTACAACGGCTATCGCAAAGGTTTCAAGTAAACCACGTAATAAGTCTTCGCCATCTGGTATATAGATATAGCTGATATCAGGATGGAATAATCCGCTGAATATGGATTTTAAGATTTCTAATGATTTACTTTTAAGTTCTAAACTTGGTACACCTGCAAATGCCCAGATGATAATAGCTAAGACGACAATTGCAATAAGCCATCTTTTAATCAATTTTCGTTTGTGTGCTTTTGTGTGAACATTATATTTTTCTATTTCCTGTGTCATGCGAGATGTGCCCTCACTTTCGTACTGATGTAATCAATGACGACGACGATAACTAAAGTAAATAAAATAATCGTTGCTGTTTTTGGATATTGAAATAAACCAAGTGTTTGATCATAAAACAATCCAATACCGCCAGCGCCGACTAATCCAAGCACAGCTGAAGCACGTATATTTACTTCAAATGCATATAATACGTATGACATAAATGACGATATGGCTTGTGGTACAACACCGAAAACAATCCATTTTATTTTATTAGCGCCAACAGCCGTCATTGCTTCCATTGGACCTGGATCTATCGTTTCCAATGATTCATATAATAATTTTCCAATAATACAGATAGTTAAAATAAACAATGCTAATATCCCTGGAATTTGACCGATTCCAAATACAGCCACAAAGATTGCTGCTAATAACAAATCTGGAATAGTACGAACTATATTTAAAATAAAGCGCGAGGGTATTGAAATCCACTTTTGATGAACGATATTGCTAGCACATAATAACGCAATTGGTATTGAAACGATGCTACCTAATACTGTACTTACGATAGCCATTCGAATGGTATCTAACATTGGCGTTGTAATTTGTTGTAAATACTCGAAATCAGGTGGAATCATTTGTTTGAATAGATCACCTATTTGAGGTATTCCTATCATTAAATCTCCAAAATTAAACCCCGTATAAATGAAGCTCCAAATGATAAGCACAATGATTAACATGAAGGTAAAACTCGTTTTTAAAGAAACCTTTTTCTTTAAAAGGGAGTCATACTTTGTAGGTGTTTCTAAAGGCATGTTAGTTCACTCCTAGCTTTTCATCTTCTTTAATTGTACGTCCATATATTTTACTAAATACGTCATCTGTTGCTTCAGATGCAGGACCATCATAGACAACTTCACCATCACGTAAACCAATGATGCGTGTGCCATATTCTTTTGCTAAGTCAACAAAATGTAAATTAATTAAAATTGTGATGCCTAATTCTTGGTTGATTTTTCTTAAATCATCCATAACCTGTTTCGTTGTTAATGGGTCTAATGAAGCAACTGGTTCATCTGCAAGAATAATTTCGGATTCTTGGCATAGCGCACGTGCAATAGATATACGTTGTTGTTGGCCACCTGATAATTCATCAGAGCGTTGATTATATTTATCTAAGATGTTGACCCGTTCTAGTGCATCCATTGCTTTAATTTTGTCTTCTTTTGGAAATAAACCTAATACCATTTTCCAAGTAGGGTGATAACCTACACGTCCACTTAGTACATTTCGTAATACACTTGACCGTTTAACTAAATTAAAATGTTGGAAAATCATGCCTATATTTCGGCGCATTTCTAATAATGCTTTACCATGGGCTTTAGTGATTGATTTACCTTGAATGAAAATTTCACCTGACGTGATATCATGCAAACGATTTACAGATCTTAATAACGTGGATTTCCCAGCACCAGATAGTCCGACAATGACTGCAAATTCACCTTTTTCAATATTTAAGTTAATATTTTTCAAGCCTACATGACCGTTAGGATAGACTTTACTGACGTTTTTAAATTTGATTTGACTCATGTTTGACACCTTTCTTTAATAAAGAAAAGCCAAGGTAAACTGAAATATCATAGACATTGGGTTTCTGTGTACAAATAGTTTCAAATGTACAGCGACACCTTTCTATATCTGTTTCAGTTTAGCGCCTAGCTTTTCAATATTAATCTAGAATATATCTATTGAACGAAAGCTTTTAATACCAAATTCGATAATGATTCATTGGTTAAATAATGATTATTTCATATCTTTAACTAATTTTTCGTACTCTCTTACAATGTCGAAATTTGAATCTTTCGTTTCTGTGTATCCTTCATGTGAATAAACTTCGCTAATAATTTTGTGACCTTCTTTTGATTTAGCAATGTCTATAAAAGCTTTTTTCAATTTCTCTTGGAAGTCTTTATCCATATCTGGTCTTACAGAAATTGTGTCATTCGGAATAGCTTGTGTTAATTTTAAAATTCGTGTGTCTTTAAATACATTTGGTTGGTCTTTTTTCACAGTATTACGTGCATCGTTAAATACAGCTGCAGCATCTACATCTCCATTTAATAATGAGATAACTGCTTGGTCATGACCTTTAACATTCACAATTTTCATATCTTTAGTTGCATTAATACCTGCTTCGTTTTTTAACATCGCAAGTGGGAATGTATATCCAGCAGTTGATGTTACATCTTGTAAGGCAATTTTCTTACCTTTTAAATCTTTCAAGCTTTTAATTTTTGAGTCTTTTTTAACAAGAATTTCTGATTTATAACTATTTACAAGTTCTTTACTTGCTGAACCATCTTCTTTTACACCAAAACGTTGTGCTTGTAATAATAAATCAGCTGCTTTTTGATCATGTGCTAATGTGTATGCCGTTGGTGGTAAGAAACCAACATCAACTTTTTTAGACTTCATAGCTTCAACAATTGTATTGTAGTTAGTTGATACAGACACTTTAACTGGAATCCCTAATTCTTTAGATAGTAATTTTTCTAATGGTTTTGCTTTAGCCTCTAATGTTCCAGCATTTTGCGAAGGTACAAATTGAACTGTTAATTCTTTAGGTTTGTATCCTCCTGATTTAGAATCCGAATCATTACTAGCGTTCTTTTGATTATCTAAAGAACTTGAATTTCCACATGCTGCTGCAAAAACAATGACTGCTAACATTAATACAAATAAACACTTAAAATTTTTCATTTGATAACTGTCCCCTTCACATTCTTAATCGTGTAATATGTATGCAATGAAATTACACTTATAGCGTACCACATTTAAATGCTAAAAAGTATTTTATAAAAATGAATTTTAATAACTTTCTTTAAGAGTGTGATAAGATTTTGTAAAATTTTCGTTAAATTGCCCATTTCAAACATATATTTATCCTATAATTCAAGAACAAATTTATTTTAAAAGGAGCCTCAAAAAATGAAAAATATATATAAGTCATTAACTGTCTCTGCAATTGTTGCAACGGTATCATTAAGTGCTTTACCGCAATCTTTAGCTATAACGCATGAATCGCAACCTACAAAGCAACAGCAAACAGTATTATTCGATCGTTCTCATGGTCAAACAGCTGGTGCTGCAGATTGGGTTAGTGATGGTGCATTTTCAGATTATGCGGATTCAATACAAAAACAAGGTTATGACGTTAAAGCTATTGATGGTCATTCGAACATAACAGAAGCAAGTTTGAAAAGTTCCAAAATATTTGTAATTCCTGAGGCTAACATTCCTTTCAAAGAATCAGAACAGGCAGCAATTGTTAACTATGTGAAACAAGGGGGAAATGTTGTCTTTATTTCAGACCATTACAATGCTGACCGAAATTTAAATCGTATTGATTCATCAGAGGCAATGAATGGTTATCGACGTGGAGCGTATGAAGATATGTCGAAAGGTATGAATGCAGAAGAAAAAAGTTCTACTGCAATGCAAGGTGTGAAAAGTTCAGATTGGTTATCTACAAACTTTGGCGTACGTTTTCGATATAATGCACTAGGTGATTTAAATACGAGCAATATTGTTTCTTCAAAAGAAAGTTTTGGTATTACTGAAGGTGTGAAATCTGTATCTATGCATGCCGGTTCGACATTAGCAATTACTAATCCAGAGAAAGCAAAAGGTATTGTGTATACACCAGAACAATTGCCAGCGAAAAGTAAATGGTCACATGCTGTAGATCAAGGTATTTATAATGGGGGCGGTAAAGCAGAAGGTCCCTATGTAGCAATTTCTAAAGTTGGAAAAGGTAAAGCAGCATTTATCGGTGATTCATCACTTGTGGAAGATAGTTCGCCCAAATATGTGAGAGAAGATAATGGAGAAAAGAAGAAAACATATGATGGTTTTAAAGAACAAGACAACGGTAAGCTATTAAATAATATAACAGCTTGGATGTCTAAAGATAATGATGGGAAATCACTTAAGGCGAGTGGCCTAACATTAGATACAAAGACTAAGTTGCTTGATTTTGAACGACCAGAGCGTTCAACTGAGCCTGAAAAAGAGCCATGGTCACAACCGCCGAGTGGTTATAAATGGTATGACCCAACAACATTTAAAGCAGGTAGTTATGGCAGTGAAAAAGGCGCGGATCCTCAGCCAAACACACCAGATGATCATACGCCACCAAATCAGACCGAAAAAGTATCATTTGATATCCCGCAAAATGTTTCTGTAAATGAGCCATTTGAAGTGACAATACATTTAAAAGGATTTGAAGCAAATCAAACACTTGAAAATCTTAGAGTTGGTATTTACAAAGAAGGAGGACGTCAAATCGGACAATTTTCAAGTAAAGATAACGATTATAACCCGCCAGGTTACAGTACTTTGCCAACAGTTAAAGCAGATGAAAACGGAAATGCCACAATTAAGGTCAATGCCAAAGTACTCGAAAGTATGGAAGGTTCAAAGATTCGTTTAAAACTCGGTGACAAAACCTTGATTACAACAGACTTCAAATAAATATATAATAGAAATAAGAAAGATGTTTGTGATTGAAGGAGTGAGTGAGGATGTCAAACATAGCATTTTATGTCGTGAGTGACGTACATGGTTATATTTTCCCAACAGATTTTACGAGTAGAAATCAATATCAGCCTATGGGATTGTTACTAGCGAATCATGTTATAGAACAAGACAGAAGGCAGTATGACCAAAGTTTTAAAATAGATAATGGTGATTTTTTGCAAGGGTCACCATTTTGTAATTACTTAATCGCGCATAGCGGCAGTAGCCAGCCTTTAGTTGATTTTTATAATCGAATGGCATTCGACTTTGGTACGCTTGGTAATCATGAATTTAATTATGGATTACCATACTTAAAAGACACTTTACGCAGACTCAATTATCCAGTTTTGTGCGCTAATATTTATGAAAATGATAGTACATTGACTGATAACGGTGTGCAGTATTTTCAGGTTGGAGATCAAACGGTTGGTGTGATAGGTTTAACGACACAATTTATTCCCCATTGGGAACAACCAGAGCATATTCAGTCACTTACGTTTCATAGTGCTTTTGCAACACTTCAACAACACTTACCTGAAATGAAGCGATATGCAGATATCATTGTGGTTTGTTACCATGGTGGATTTGAAAAGGATATAGAAAGTGGTACGCCGACCGAAGTGTTAACGGGTGAAAATGAAGGATATGGCATGTTAGAAGCGTTTTCTAAAGATATAGATATCTTTATTACGGGTCACCAACATCGACAAATTGCTGAAAGGTTTAAGCAAACGGCTGTGATTCAACCTGGTACGAGAGGTACAACTGTAGGCAAAGTTGTCTTGAGTACTGATGAATATGAAAATGTATCCGTTGAATCATGTGAATTACTTCCTGTTATAGATGATCCCACATTTACTATTGATGAAGATGACCAACATATACGAAAGCAGCTAGAGGACTGGTTAGATTACGAAATTACAACATTGCCATATGATATGATGATTAATCATGCATTTGAGGCACGTGTAGCTCCGCATCCTTTTACTAATTTTATGAATTACGCTTTATTAGAAAAAAGTGGAGCAGATGTTGCCTGTACAGCTTTGTTTGATTCTGCTAGTGGTTTCAAGCAAGTCGTGACGATGCGAGATGTTATTAACAATTACCCATTTCCAAATACATTTAAAGTTTTAGCTGTAAGTGGTTTCAAACTTAAACAAGCCATTGAACGATCAGCAGAATATTTTGACGTGAAAAATGATGAAGTAAGTGTGAGCGCAGACTTCCTTGAACCCAAACCCCAACACTTTAATTATGATATATATGGTGGCGTAAGTTATACCATTCATGTTGGAAGACCAAAGGGACAACGTGTGAGCAATATGATGATTCAAGGTCACGCAGTTGATTTAAAGCAGACATATACAATTTGTGTAAATAATTATCGTGCAGTTGGCGGTGGTCAGTATGATATGTATATCGACGCGCCAGTTGTAAAAGATATTCAAGTTGAAGGCGCACAATTACTTATTGATTTTTTATCAAATAATAAATTGATGCGCATCCCGCAAGTTGTTGATTTTAAAGTTGAAAAGTGACGGATATATGTAAAACTTACTTGATTTTAATCGGGTAAGTTTTTGTTTTTGTTTAAACTAATCACTCTTAAACACCAATATACTTTAAGAAAAATGTTGATTTTACAAAAAACAAGGCTTATATTTTATATAACTTAATATTATGAAGTGATTAATTTGGAAACAATTAAACAAGAAGTAAGAGAATCTATTGTTAAAGGAATTTTCGCGGGATATAAGGACTATGTTAATGAGAGAAATGAAGTCAAGAAACGTATGGTGATTAGTGATGCCTATGTGTACACCAAATCTAATCATATTGAAAATCAAGTTGCTAAGCATTTGGAAAATTTTGTTAAGTATATTAAAGAAAATGCTGGACCATCATGGAAGTATTTAAAGTTTATATTTAATAAGGATGAAGAGAAAAATAATATCATGTTTATATTGAAAAATGAAGATTACTTTGATGAAAAAAATGTAAGCGTAGGGAAGAGTTTAGTTGCTGATAAGAATCAAAAAAGTAAAAACTACCTAGAGGGACTTATAGCTAAGAATAGTGGCATTAATTTTGATACTGTTGGAGAAGATTTTAAAATTAGGCATCAAATGACTGCAGATAGTATATTATTTAATATAAAAGAAGGCAGTAATAGAGATATTAATTCTTATTTTTTAATTATTACATATCGTATTGATAAAGAATCAAAGCAATTAGCTGCAATCAAACAATGGTTGCCAAATCCAGAAACAAATTCTGCAATTATGGTTGATGATTTGACACCATTGTTAGACAAAGTAATAGTAGAAAGAGAAGATTATCATATTGACGAAGAAGAGTTAGAAGTACTTAAAAACGATGGAGAGTTAGAATTCATAGATGTAGAACATGCATTTGGTATCAGTATCGATGAAGATAACGATATGATTGAAAGCGAAAGGTGAAGTTAATGTTTATTGGCAAGAATTTAGAATACGTGAGAAAGCTTAATGCTCTAAGTAGAAAAGAATTATCAGAAAAAATAAATGTAAGTGAACAAGCAATTTGGCAATATGAAACAAAAAATATGATGCCAGAAATTAATAAAATTTATGATATGACATCTATTTTTAATGTTAAATCTAGCTACTTTATTAGCGAGCAGCCCGAAGAGCTCCTAATAAATTCTGTCGATAAACATAGTATAGCTTTTAGAGCAAAAAATTATAAAGTATCTACGAAACTATTAAATAAGCAATATTATCAAGCAATGTATTTATCTAATTTAACTAGCTACTTATTTTCCTTTGTAAAGATACCGGATAATATTATTTTATCTTTAATAAATAATTTAGATGACTTGTTGAATGGCAATTTAGAATCACTAAATAAAAAAGAAAGCATAAAAGAAACTGCTAAAGTTGTGAGGGCTAAAATTCTTCAAGACGAAAGCAATGAAGCACTATTATTTATGCTTGAAAAAGCGGGTATAGTTATCTACGAAAAGCGAATTAATGATAGTATAGACGCATATAGTTTTTGGAGTAAAGATCAGACACCTTTTATTATACTGGGTACAAATAAGGGGGTAGCAGTTAGAAGGAATTTTGATCTTGCACATGAGCTGGGACATCTCGTTCTACATCGTCATATTCAATTCGATTTATTATCTCCTGAAGAATATAAGACAATTGAACATGAGGCAGATATTTTCGCCTCTGAATTTTTACTACCTGAAGAAGCGTTTAAAAAAGACTTTGATCAAATGACAAAAAAATCAAATCCTGATTATTTAGCTGTATTGAAAGAAAAATGGTATGTTTCTATACAAGCAATTGCAATGAGAGCCTATTATCTAGGTCTAATGTCTAGTACTCAGTACAGATATTTTTGGGCATCATTAAATAAAAAAGGCTATAAAAGTAAAGAGCCTTTAGACGACGTGATTGAAATGTCACGTCCTGTCAAAATGAATAGTTTATTAAAGTTGTATTTTGATAGAAATATACTGACACCACAAAAATTATTGAATTATTTAAAAGTTGATGAAACATTTTTGAATCATCTAGCAGGTATTAATTTAAAACTCTTTAAGGATTATGTTAATGAAAATAGAGAATATAATATAACGAATCTATATAAATAAGACACCAATATTTAAACCTCGAGCTGAAAAGATTATCATTTCAGTTCGAGGTTTTTATTTGCAACATCTGTTGATAGGTATCGACAAGGACCTTTTAATGTTGTGTTTTGTGCGATATAACAAGCTTTTTAGGCTATTAAAGAATATTCAGAATTAAATATATAATTATGAATAAATTATGTCATTGAAAAAATTATGATTATAAAATCATTCTAAAAACACCGAAATAACAATGATTTCATGAAAACATTTATTTTAAAATTTGATATTTGTTCAAATAATATTCGAAATTAAACTTTTTTGTATAGAATTTTCTTTATA
The DNA here is from genome assembly GCF_037966415.1 of Staphylococcus sp. FSL W8-0305. Classification (NCBI taxonomy): domain Bacteria; kingdom Bacillati; phylum Bacillota; class Bacilli; order Caryophanales; family Staphylococcaceae; genus Staphylococcus; species Staphylococcus sp. FSL W8-0305. Next base: position 1,911,873 of record NZ_CP150198.1, on the reverse strand, counting down.
TCCTGAGAGACATGTACTATAATGTTTGTGAAATAATTCACAAAGTATAAAGGAGTGGTTGTATATGTTAACTATACCTGAAAAAGAAAATCGTGGATCGAAAGAACAAGAAGTGGCAATTATGATTGATGCTCTAGCTGACAAAGGGAAAAAGGCATTAGAAGCATTATCTAAAAAGTCACAAGAAGAAATTAATCATATTGTTCATCAAATGAGCTTAGCAGCTGTTGATCAACATATGGTGCTAGCAAAATTAGCACATGAAGAAACTGGAAGAGGTATATACGAAGATAAAGCGATTAAAAATTTATACGCTTCTGAATATATATGGAATTCAATAAAAGACAATAAGACAGTAGGGATTATTGGTGAAGATAAAGAAAAAGGATTAACGTATGTAGCGGAACCAATTGGTGTTATTTGTGGTGTTACGCCAACAACAAATCCTACGTCGACAACTATTTTTAAAGCGATGATTGCAATTAAGACAGGAAATCCAATCATTTTTGCATTCCATCCAAGTGCGCAAGAATCGTCGAAGCGTGCAGCAGAAGTTGTATTAGAAGCGGCAATGAAGGCAGGTGCACCTAAAGATATTATTCAATGGATTGAAGTGCCCTCTATCGAAGCAACAAAACAATTAATGAATCACAAAGGTATTGCATTAGTTCTAGCAACAGGTGGTTCGGGCATGGTTAAGTCTGCATATTCAACTGGCAAACCGGCATTAGGTGTGGGACCAGGTAACGTGCCGTCTTACATTGAAAAAACAGCACACATTAAGCGTGCAGTAAATGATATCATTGGTTCAAAAACATTTGATAATGGTATGATTTGTGCTTCTGAACAAGTTGTAGTCATTGATAAAGAAATTTATAAAGATGTTACTAATGAATTTAAAGCACATCAAGCATACTTTGTTAAAAAAGATGAATTACAACGCTTAGAAAATGCAATTATGAATGAACAAAAAACAAGTATTAAACCTGATATTGTCGGTAAATCTGCAGTTGAAATAGCTGAATTAGCAGGTATACCTGTCCCCGAAAATACAAAACTTATCATAGCCGAAATTAGCGGTGTAGGTTCAGACTATCCGTTATCTCGTGAAAAATTATCTCCAGTATTAGCCTTAGTAAAAGCCCAATCTACAAAACAAGCATTTCAAATTTGTGAAGACACACTACATTTTGGTGGATTAGGACACACAGCCGTTATCCATACAGAAGATGAAACATTACAAAAAGATTTTGGACTAAGAATGAAAGCTTGTCGTGTACTTGTAAATACACCATCAGCGGTTGGAGGTATTGGTGATATGTATAACGAATTGATTCCGTCTTTAACATTAGGTTGTGGTTCGTACGGTAGAAACTCAATTTCACATAATGTTAGTGCGACAGATTTATTAAACATTAAAACAATTGCTAAACGACGTAATAATACTCAAATTTTCAAGGTGCCTGCTCAAATTTATTTTGAAGAAAATGCAATCATGAGTCTAACAACAATGGACAAGATTGAAAAAGTGATGATTGTCTGTGACCCTGGTATGGTCGAATTCGGTTATACAAAAACAGTTGAGAATGTATTAAGACAAAGAACGGAACAGCCTCAAATTAAAATATTTAGCGAAGTCGAACCGAACCCATCAACGAATACAGTATATAAAGGTCTGGAAATGATGGTTGATTTCCAACCGGATACAATCATTGCACTTGGTGGTGGTTCAGCGATGGATGCTGCAAAAGCAATGTGGATGTTCTTTGAACACCCTGAGACATCATTCTTCGGTGCTAAACAAAAGTTCCTAGACATCGGTAAACGTACTTATAAAATAGGCATGCCTGAAAATGCGACGTTCATTTGTATCCCTACGACATCAGGTACAGGTTCAGAAGTAACACCATTTGCAGTTATCACAGATAGTGAAACAAATGTAAAATATCCGTTGGCTGATTTTGCTTTAACACCTGATGTTGCAATTATTGACCCTCAATTTGTGATGAGTGTGCCAAAAAGCGTTACAGCAGATACAGGAATGGATGTACTAACGCATGCAATGGAATCATATGTATCTGTAATGGCTTCAGATTACACAAGAGGTTTGAGTCTACAAGCGATTAAATTGACGTTCGAATATTTAAAATCATCTGTTGAAAAAGGTGATAAAGTTTCAAGAGAGAAAATGCATAACGCATCAACTTTGGCTGGTATGGCATTTGCAAATGCATTCTTAGGCATTGCACACTCAATTGCGCATAAAATTGGTGGGGAATATGGTATTCCGCATGGTAGAGCGAATGCGATATTACTACCGCATATTATCCGTTATAATGCCAAAGACCCGCAAAAACATGCATTATTCCCTAAATATGAGTTCTTCAGAGCAGATACAGATTATGCAGATATTGCCAAATTCTTAGGATTAAAAGGTAATACGACAGAAGCACTCGTAGAATCATTAGCTAAAGCTGTCTACGAATTAGGTCAATCAGTCGGAATTGAAATGAATTTGAAATCACAAGGTGTGTCTGAAGAAGAATTAAATGAGTCAATTGATAGAATGGCAGAGCTCGCATTTGAAGATCAGTGTACAACTGCTAATCCTAAAGAAGCGCTAATCAGTGAAATCAAAGATATCATTCAAACATCATATGATTATAAGCAATAATCTATCTGATAATAATCATCTAACTCACCTGAAATTACAAAAGTAAAAAATGCCACATAAACTTAAAGTCGATAATCATTATACGGTTATCGGCTTTTCTTTATTGCCAAATCTTCAGAGAGATACAACCTAGACAATCAATTTTTTTAATAAAGAAAGTATTAAGATTGGTACACTTTTCACAAACTATTACTACTTTAGAGTATAATTATTTTTAATTTCATATAAATAAAAAGGCGAAAATAATGCGGTTTAAAAGTAATTAATTGTTTAAACGATATGTAATATGTAAATACTATATATATAATACCAATTTTAATGAAAATTTTTAAGGGAGGTAAATAATGGAAAGTACATTAGAATTAACAAAAATTAAAGAAGTATTACAAAAAAACTTGAAGATTTTAATTATTTTACCGCTATTATTTTTAATTATTAGCGCTATTGTTACATTTTTCGTCTTATCACCTAAATATCAAGCTAATACTCAAATTTTAGTGAATCAAACTAAGGGTGACAATCCTCAGTTTATGGCGCAAGAGGTTCAAAGTAATATTCAACTTGTAAATACGTATAAAGAAATTGTTAAAAGTCCTAGAATTTTAGATGAGGTGTCAAAGGACTTAAATGATAAGTATTCACCATCTAAATTATCGAGTATGTTGACAATTACAAACCAAGAAAATACACAACTTATCAACATCCAAGTTAAAAGTGGTCATAAACAAGATTCGGAAAAAATTGCGAATAGCTTCGCTAAAGTTACAAGTAAACAAATTCCGAAGATTATGAGTGTGGATAACGTATCAATTTTATCTAAAGCAGACGGTACAGCAGTTAAAGTCGCACCAAAAACTGTAGTGAATCTAATCGGTGCACTCTTTTTAGGATTAGTTGTCGCGCTTATATATATCTTCTTCAAAGTAATTTTTGATAAGCGAATTAAAGATGAAGAAGATGTAGAGAAAGAATTAGGATTGCCTGTATTGGGTTCAATTCAAAAATTTAATTAAGGATGGTTGCTACTTATGTCAAAAAAGGAAAATACGACAACAACACTATTTGTGTATGAAAAACCAAAATCAACAATTAGTGAAAAGTTTCGAGGTATACGTTCAAACATCATGTTTTCAAAAGCAAATGGTGAAGTAAAGCGCTTATTGGTTACTTCTGAAAAGCCTGGTGCAGGTAAAAGTACAGTCGTATCCAATGTAGCGATTACTTATGCACAAGCAGGTTATAAATCGTTAATTATCGATGGGGATATGCGTAAGCCAACACAAAACTATATTTTTAATGAACAAAATAATAATGGATTATCGAATTTAATCATTGGTAGAACGACTATGTCAGAAGCTATTACGACGACAGAAATTGATAATTTAGATTTACTAACAGCTGGTCCTGTACCTCCTAATCCAACAGAATTAATTGGTTCTGAAAGATTTAAAGAGTTAGTTAATCTTTTCAATGAGCGTTATGACATCATTATTGTCGATACACCGCCAGTTAATACCGTGACTGATGCACAACTATATGCACGTGCTATTAAAGATAGTCTGTTAGTCATTGATAGTGAAAAAAATGATAAAAATGAAGTTAAAAAAGCTAAAACACTTATGGAAAAAGCAGGCAGTAATATTCTAGGCGTCATTTTAAATAAGGCAAAAGTAGATAAGTCTTCTAGTTATTATCACTATTATGGAGATGAATAGGTATGATTGATATTCATAACCATATATTGCCGAATATCGATGACGGTCCGACAAATGAAACAGAGATGCTGGATCTTTTAAGACAAGCGACAACACAAGGTGTTACAGAAATCATTGTAACATCACATCACTTACATCCTCGATATACCACACCTATAGAAAAAGTGAAATCATGTTTAAACCATATTGAAAGCTTAGAGGAAGTACAAGCACTAAATCTAAAGTTTTATTATGGTCAGGAAATAAGAATTACCGATCAAATCCTTAATGATATTGATCGAAAAGTTATTACCGGTATTAATGATTCACGCTATTTACTAATAGAATTTCCATCAAATGAAGTTCCACACTATACTGATCAATTATTTTTCGAATTACAGAGTAAAGGCTTTGTACCGATTATTGCACATCCAGAGCGGAATAAAGCAATAAGTCAAAACCTTGACATACTATACGATTTAATTAACAAAGGTGCTTTAAGTCAAGTGACAACGGCGTCATTAGCGGGTATTTCCGGTAAAAAAATTAGAAAATTAGCAATTCAAATGATTGAAAACAATCTGACACATTTCATCGGTTCAGATGCGCATAACACAGAAATCAGACCGTTCTTAATGAAAGACTTATTTAATGATAAGAAATTACGTGATTATTATGAAGATATGAACGGATTTATTAGTAATGCGAAGTTAGTTGTTGATGATAAAAAAATTCCTAAACGAATGCCACAACAAGATTATAAACAGAAAAGATGGTTTGGGTTATAAACAGCAAATGAGGGGTTTTATGGCACATTTATCTGTGAAATTGCGGCTTTTAATACTAGCATTAATCGATTCACTGATAGTGACATTTTCAGTATTCGTAAGTTATTACATTTTAGAACCGTATTTCAAAACATATTCTGTCAAATTATTAATATTGGCAGCTATATCACTATTCATATCGCATCATATTTCAGCATTTATTTTTAATATGTATCATCGAGCGTGGGAATATGCCAGTGTGAGTGAATTGATTTTAATTGTTAAAGCTGTGACGACATCTATCGTTATTACGATGGTGTTCGTGACAATTGTTACAGGCAATAGACCGTTTTTTAGGTTGTATTTAATTACATGGATGATGCACTTGATTTTAATAGGTGGCTCAAGGTTATTTTGGCGTATTTATCGGAAATACCTTGGAGGTAAGTCATTTAATAAGAAGCCAACTTTAGTTGTTGGTGCTGGTCAAGCAGGTTCAATGCTGATTAGACAAATGTTGAAAAGTGACGAAATGAAACTTGAACCGGTATTAGCAGTCGATGATGACGAACATAAACGTAATATCACAATTACTGAGGGTGTAAAAGTCCAAGGTAAAATCGCGGATATTCCAGAACTAGTGAGGAAATATAAGATTAAAAAAATTATCATTGCAATTCCAACTATTGGTCAAGAGCGTTTGAAAGAAATTAATAATATTTGCCATATGGATGGCGTAGAGTTATTGAAAATGCCAAATATAGAAGACGTCATGTCTGGTGAGTTAGAAGTGAACCAACTGAAAAAAGTTGAAGTAGAAGATTTACTTGGCAGAGATCCTGTTGAATTAGATATGGATATGATATCAAATGAATTGACGAATAAAACTATTTTAGTTACGGGCGCTGGAGGTTCAATAGGATCAGAAATTTGTAGACAAGTTTGTAATTTCTATCCAGAACGTATTATTCTACTTGGCCATGGTGAAAACAGTATTTATTTAATCAATCGTGAATTGCGAAATCGCTTCGGAAAAAATGTTGATATCGTTCCTATTATAGCGGATGTGCAAAATAGAGCGCGTATGTTTGAAATTATGGAAATGTATAAACCATACGCAGTTTATCATGCAGCAGCACACAAGCACGTGCCGTTAATGGAAGACAACCCTGAAGAAGCAGTACGTAATAATATTTTAGGTACGAAAAATACTGCTGAAGCTGCTAAAAATGCAGAGGTAAAGAAATTCGTTATGATTTCTACGGATAAAGCCGTTAATCCACCTAATGTCATGGGAGCTTCAAAGCGAATTGCAGAAATGATTATTCAAAGTTTAAATGATGAAACGCATCGAACAAATTTTGTTGCAGTGAGATTTGGTAATGTACTTGGATCGAGAGGATCTGTGATTCCACTTTTCAAAAGTCAAATTGAAGAAGGTGGGCCAGTTACTGTGACACATCCTGAAATGACACGTTACTTTATGACAATTCCTGAAGCTTCTAGACTAGTTTTGCAGGCAGGGGCATTAGCAGAAGGTGGCGAAGTATTTGTGTTAGATATGGGAGAACCAGTGAAAATAGTAGATTTAGCACGAAATTTAATTAAGTTAAGTGGTAAGAAAGAAGACGATATACGCATTACTTTTACAGGGATTAGACCTGGTGAAAAAATGTATGAAGAATTGATGAATAAGGATGAAATTCACCCTGAACAAGTATTTGAAAAAATTTATCGTGGCAAAGTACAACATATGAAATGTAATGAAGTTGAAGCGATTATTCAAGACATCGTCAATGACTTTAGTAAAGAAAAAATTATTAACTATGCCAATGGCAAAAAGGGAGATAATTATGTTCGATGACAAAATTTTATTAATTACTGGGGGCACAGGATCATTCGGTAATGCTGTTATGAAACGGTTTTTAGATTCTAATATTAAAGAAATTCGTATTTTTTCACGCGATGAGAAAAAACAAGATGACATTCGAAAAAAATATAATAATTCAAAATTAAAGTTCTACATTGGTGATGTGCGTGATAGTCAAAGTGTAGAAACAGCAATGCGAGATGTTGATTACGTATTCCATGCAGCAGCTTTAAAACAAGTGCCGTCATGTGAATTCTTTCCAGTTGAGGCAGTGAAGACAAATATTATTGGTACAGAAAATGTCTTACAAAGTGCTATTCATCAAAATGTTAAAAAAGTCATATGTTTATCTACAGATAAGGCAGCGTATCCTATTAATGCTATGGGTATTTCGAAAGCAATGATGGAAAAAGTATTCGTAGCTAAATCAAGAAATATTCGTAGTGAACAAACGCTTATTTGCGGTACAAGATACGGTAATGTAATGGCTTCAAGAGGTTCAGTAATTCCTTTGTTTATCGATAAAATCAAAGCTGGAGAACCTTTAACGATTACAGATCCTGATATGACAAGATTTTTAATGAGCTTAGAAGATGCGGTAGAACTAGTTGTTCATGCATTTAAGCATGCAGAGACAGGCGATATTATGGTTCAAAAAGCACCAAGTTCAACGGTAGGGGATCTTGCGACCGCATTATTAGAATTGTTTGAAGCTGATAATGCAATTGAAATCATTGGTACGCGACATGGAGAGAAAAAAGCAGAAACATTGTTGACGAGAGAAGAATACGCACAATGTGAAGATATGGGTGATTATTTTAGAGTGCCGGCAGACTCCAGAGATTTAAATTATAGTAATTATGTTGAAACCGGTAACGAAAAGATTACGCAATCTTATGAATATAACTCCGATAATACACATATTTTAACGGTGGAAGAGATAAAAGAAAAACTTTTAACACTAGAATATGTTAGAAACGAATTGAATGATTATAAAGCTTCAATGAGATAGGAGAGATTGACGTTGAATATTGTAATTACAGGAGCAAAGGGTTTTGTAGGAAAAAACTTGAAAGCAGATTTAACATCAACGACAGATCATCATATTTTCGAAGTACATCGACAAACTAAAGAGGAAGAATTAGAGTCAGCGTTGTTGAAAGCAGACTTTGTCGTGCATTTAGCGGGAGTTAATCGACCTGAACATGACAAAGAATTCAGCTTAGGAAACGTGAGTTATTTAGATCATGTACTTGATATATTAACTAGAAATACGAAAAAGCCAGCGATATTATTATCGTCTTCAATACAAGCAACACAAGATAATCCTTATGGTGAGAGTAAGTTGCAAGGTGAACAGCTATTAAGAGAGTATGCCGAAGAGTATGGCAATACGGTTTATATTTATCGATGGCCAAATTTATTCGGTAAGTGGTGTAAGCCGAATTATAACTCTGTGATAGCAACATTTTGTTACAAAATTGCACGTAACGAAGAGATTCAAGTTAATAATCGGAATGTTGAACTAACGCTAAACTACGTGGATGATATCGTCGCTGAAATAAAACGTGCTATTGAAGGAAATCCAACGATTGAAAATGGTGTACCTACAGTACCAAATGTATTTAAAGTGACATTGGGAGAAATTGTAGATTTATTATACAAGTTCAAACAGTCACGTCTCGATCGAACATTGCCGAAATTAGATAACTTGTTTGAAAAAGATTTGTATAGTACGTATTTAAGCTATCTACCTAGTACAGACTTTAGTTATCCCTTACTTATGAATGTGGATGATAGGGGATCTTTTACAGAATTTATAAAAACACCGGATCGTGGTCAAGTTTCTGTAAATATTTCTAAACCAGGAATTACTAAAGGTAATCACTGGCATCATACTAAAAACGAAAAATTTCTAGTCGTATCAGGTAAAGGGGTAATTCGTTTTAGACATGTTAATGATAATGAAATCATTGAATATTACGTTTCTGGCGACAAATTAGAAGTTGTAGACATACCAGTAGGATACACACATAATATTGAAAATTTAGGCGACACAGATATGGTAACTATTATGTGGGTGAATGAAATGTTTGATCCAAATCAGCCAGATACGTATTTCTTGGAGGTATAGCGCATGGAAAAACTAAAATTAATGACAATAGTTGGTACAAGGCCTGAAATCATTCGTTTATCATCAACGATTAAAGCATGTGATCAATATTTTAATCAGATATTAGTACACACTGGTCAAAATTATGATTATACATTGAATCAAATTTTCTTTGATGATTTGGAATTAAGACAACCGGACCACTACTTAGAGGCAGTTGGAAGTAACCTCGGAGAAACGATGGGGAATATTATTGCGAAGACATATGACGTTTTATTACGCGAACAACCAGATGCACTTTTAATTCTTGGTGATACAAATAGTTGTTTAGCAGCAGTATCTGCTAAACGATTAAAAATTCCTGTGTTCCATATGGAAGCGGGTAATAGATGCTTTGATCAGAATGTACCTGAAGAAATCAATCGTAAAATTGTTGACCATGTCAGTGATGTGAATCTACCTTATACAGAACATAGCAGACGGTATTTATTAGATGAAGGCTTCAATAAAGCGAATATCTTTGTGACAGGATCACCGATGACAGAAGTGATAGAAGCGCATCGAGATAAAATTAATCACAGTGACGTTTTAAATAAACTAGGATTAGAACCGCAACAATACATTTTAGTATCTGCGCATAGAGAAGAGAATATCGATAATGAAAAGAATTTTAAATCATTAATGAATGCGATAAATGATATTGCCAAAAAGTATAAAATTCCTGTGATTTATTCAACGCATCCAAGAAGTTGGAAGAAAATTGAAGAAAGTAAATTTGAATTTGATCCATTAGTTAAACAGTTAAAGCCATTTGGTTTCTTTGATTATAATGCATTGCAAAAAGATGCATTTGTTGTGCTATCAGATAGTGGAACATTGTCAGAAGAGTCGTCTATTTTGAAGTTCCCTGGTGTCCTTATTCGAACTTCCACAGAAAGACCGGAAGTACTAGATAAAGGTACGGTTATTATAGGTGGTATTACCTATAACAATCTAATCCAATCCGTTGAACTAGCAAGAGAGATGCAAAACAATAACGAACCGATGATTGATGCTATTGATTATAAAGACACTAACGTTTCGACAAAAGTAGTTAAAATTATTCAAAGCTATAAAGATATTATCAATCGAAATACTTGGAGGAAATGACGATGAGGATAGCGATTCTTGGCGCTACTAACATTAAGCATATGTCATTATTATCACATTATTTAAACCACATTGATTTGAATATCAATGAGGTGGACATTATATACACTGACAAATATGATATCGAAGAAAATATCCAAGGCATCAATAATTACTATAAATATAAAGTAGATATTAAAGAAGATTGGACATTTATCAAAAAAGCTATTGCTTACTATCGATTTAGGCCATACGCTATGAAAATTCTCAAAGAAAATCATTATGATTTTGTCATAGTATGGGGAAGTTATACAGGACACTTATTTAAAAGTTTTTTAGAAAAACACTATAAAAATAAATTCATTTTAAATATAAGGGACTACTTTTTTGAAAATAATAAACTTATTAAGTATAGAATGAAAAAAATCGTTGATGCTAGCAGGCTGACAACATTATCTTCAGAAGGTTTTCTTAAATTTTTACCTAAATCTGAAAAATATAGAATTATTTATAGTTATAACATGAGTATTATTAGAGAAAGTAATGTGACCGATGAATTCAAAAAAAGATGGCCAATTAATATAGGTTTTATTGGTAATGTCAGATTTAATGAGATAAATCAAAAATTGATAAAGGAACTGGCAAATGATTCAAGGTTCCATATGCAATATTTTGGAACAGGGTCGGAAAAATTAGAAGTCTTTGCTCGAGAAAATTTTATTAATAATATTACATTTTCTGGCGGTTTTGACTTGGAAGAAACACCGAAATATTTAAATGAAATTGATATACTTAATAATTTGTTTGGTAATAAAAATATTGCTTTAGATACTGCTTTATCCATAAGAATGTATTATGCGTTGTTTTTAAACAAACCTATTATTACAACAGATGATACATTCACCGCTACAGAAGCTAATAAATTCGGACTGGGTTTTAGTGTTAATCCAGAAAATTTAAAAGGTATTGGTGATGAATTGATGGATTGGTATAACAATTTGAATGTAATGGACATTAATCATAAAAGAGAAGCTTATAGAAACGATGTAATTGAAAATAATAAACAGTTCTATCAAGAGATAGGCAGGATATTTAGTGAATAAGATATATAATGTCACTTCATATGTTATTGCCATTTTAATGTTTCCTTGCCTTATGTTAGGTGATAAACCTTTATTGTTTTTAGCACCTATAAGTTATGGAGTAGGAAAGCTCTTTATAAGCTTCTCAAATAATCCGAATTTTAAATTTTCGAAAATTGTATACGATGTTTTAGGTTTTCTTAGATTAGTATTTATACCTGCTATGATAGTGTTTTTCCAGGATTCAACTATAGATAATTTACCATTAGGACAAGATTATTTTAATCAAGCGGTTATTTATATGAGTGTGGAGTTTATCATAGGCTCGCTATTTATATTGATACTATCTAAATTATTCAAACATGAAGTGGTATCAAGAAATAGCTTTACACTTTCTGGATCATCAATTTATTACATTGTGTTTGGTCTTGTTATTTGTGGGATTTTTGTAGCTTTTCCCGAAGTGCGCAAAAACATATCATTTTTAATTATTAAAACAGATGCAATGGGAAGAGGAACCGAAGCAACAAGTGGTTTAAATGTCCTTTTTGTAATGCTATTTCAACTTGCCTTAGCGTTATTATTCTTAATAATCGCATATGCTTCATATAAAAAGTATAAAGAGAATCCTAAAATTATTTATGTTATATTGCCGCTAGCTATAGGGATTTTAAATATTAGTTTAATTGTTGGTGAAAGAAGAAGTTATCAACTTTATACGATGGTTGCTGTTTTAACAGTGGTGTCACTCTTGTTTTCTAAGCACAAAAGACGTATCAATATCATTATTATATCTGTTGGTATTTTCGTATTAGCATTGATGACACTATATAAAGAATTGTATGTGTTTAATTATAGTTCATATAGCGAGGCGTTAAATAGTACGAGTGTAAGTAATCTTAAGATAGTTGACACGTTGCAGTCATATTTTTATGGACCTAGCAATATTGCAGCTTCTATAGACTATTTGAATTACTATAATGGTTCGTTTAAACAATATTTATTTGATAATACTAGAGCTGTTTTTGGGTTTAATTTCTTTGTAGATAAAAAGCAGTTGATTACTAGCCAACTTTTTAACCAATTGATATATGGTAGTAAACAATTGACTGGTCATCTAATTTCGAGTGCTGGATATGGAATTATTTATTTTGGACCCTTATTCTTCTATTTGAATTTAATTGCAAATATCTTTTTTGCATTTCTGAGTGAGTATATTATTCGGAAGAGTCATTCGTTAGAAGTGATATTTATTGGTACATATATTTATATGAGACTTATTACGAGTATTTTTAGTCACCCGACACCATTAATCACATTGATTTCTATGATTTTAGTTGTATATGTTATAGCTATTATCCCAGGCATTATAATAAAAAAATTTACTAAAAAAGTAGGGATAGAATGATTGTAAAAACATTTATGAAATCGAAAATATTTAGATTAATGAATACACCACTATTATTATTTTATAAGAAAGAATATTTAACTGGATATTATTTTGAAAATAAAGTGGCTGGATGGTTATGGGCATGGAAAGCTGTTCCGTTCAAGTTGTTAGGAATAAATACGAGCTTGCCATTTCCTGCAGATATAACTGTTAGAATGCATAACCCTAATAACATTGTTTTTGATAAAAATGATATTCATATTTTCCAATCGCCCGGGACGTATTTTAATAATTTTTCAGCAGTTATATATATAGGTAGAGGTGTTTATATAGCGCCAAACGTAGGTATTATTACAGCTAATCATAATATTAAAAATTTGAAGTCACATGCACCAGGTGAAGATGTCAAAATAGGGAATTATAGTTGGATTGGAATGAACTCAGTTATATTACCAGGAGTAGAATTGGGGGAACATACAATTGTAGGGGCTGGGTCGGTTGTAACAAAAAGTTTTCCAGAAGGTAACGTTGTTATAGGTGGCAATCCAGCGAAAGTCATCAAGAAAATCTGAGGTTAATTATGAGATTAAATAAATTTATTGGCGATTCGTTCTTAATGATTTTAAGCAGTGGCATCACTCAAGTCATATTAATCATCACTACCCCAATTATTACAAGACTATATTCACCTACAGAATTTGGTGAGTTTACAATTTTTTCAAATATCGCAATGATTTTAATACCAATAATAAATGCAAGATACGATTTGTTGATTGTGAATACTAAAAATGACCGTAGTGCTAATATACTTTCACAAATCAGTTTTTTGATATCATTGCTTATTTTATTAATACTGATACCAATATTTGCGATTAGTGCATGGTTATACCCAAACTTTATATTAGATTTTATTTTCATTATTATTATGTTGTTTTTGGTAAGTTTAACAAACATTTTTACAAATTATCTAAATAAGGAAAGAAAATATAAAGTGTTAAGTTTGATTAATGTGTTTAGAGCTGGATCAATGGCTTTACTTCAAATTATTTTCGGACTTTTAGCATTAGGAAGTCTAGGATTAATTATTGGTTTTTCATTATCCTATATCGCAGGCATTACACTAGGATATAAAACGTTTAAAAAGCACTTTAATATTGTGAGAGATAAAGAAGAAACTAAAGCATTATTTTTAGAAAATAAAAATCAGTTAGTTTATTCAACACCATCAATATTATTAAATAGTTTGTCTTTCTCGGTTGTTGTGTTCTTTATAGGTATTTTGTATACCAATACAGAAGTAGGTATTTATGGTATGGCCATAAGAGTACTAGGCATACCAGTGACAATTATTTCATTAGGGTTATCAAAAATATTTATGCAACAAGCTAATGACTATTATATTGAATATGGTAACTTCCGAAATTTATTACTTAAATTTAGTTCCATACTGGTTATAGTTTCTATAATTCTTTATGTGCCACTTTATTTGTTCAGTGAAGAATTAGTCAATATATTATTAGGACATAGCTGGGTTGACGCAATTACAGTTATAAAAATTGTTATTCCATTATTTGTTATAAGGCTGATTGTATCAACGGTATCACTTTCTGTGATTGTATTACAAAAACAACAGTTAGAATTAATACTGCAAGCGTTATTTTTAATAGGTACTACTGCAACATTTGTTATATCAAAAATGCTTAATTTAACTTTTTTAAACTTTGTATCTATTAATACAGTTGTTTTAATCGTATCGTACATGATATTTTTCATAGCACTCTATTATTTTGCTAAAAATAAACAGTTCAAAAATTCTTAGTCTAAATTCATTAATAAAAAGGACGTCGATTAGATGAGTGAAAAAAAGATTTTGATTTTATGTCAGTATTTTTATCCGGAATATGTATCTTCAGCGACGTTACCAACACAATTGGCGGAAGATTTAATTGCGAATCACATTAATGTCGATGTCATGTGTGGATGGCCATATGAATATAGTAATCATAAACAGGTTTCTAAAACCGAGATGCATCGTGGTATTAGCATTCGACGTCTCAAGTATTCGAGGTTTAATAACAAAAGTAAGGTTGGAAGGATCATCAATTTCTTTAGTTTATTTTCAAAATTCGTGATTAATATACCTAAAATGTTGAAATATGATCAGATTCTTGTTTACTCTAATCCACCAATCTTGCCATTAATACCAGACGTTCTACACAGATTGCTTAAGAAAAAATATTCTTTTGTGGTGTATGATATAGCACCTGATAATGCGATTAAGACAGGTGCAACACGTCCAGGTAGCATGATTGATAAACTGATGCGTTACATTAATAAACATGTCTACAAGAATGCTGAAAATGTCATTGTCCTTGGTACGGAAATGAAAAACTACTTACTAAATCATCAAATTTCTAAAAATCCTGACAATATTCATGTGATTCCTAACTGGTATGACATGCGTCAGTTACAAGACAATCGTATCTATAATGACACATTTAAAGCTTACCGTGAGCAATACGACAAAATTTTATTGTATAGCGGTAATATGGGGCAGTTACAGGATATGGAGACACTTATCTCATTTTTAAAATTAAATAAGGATCAGCCTCAAACGTTAACAATACTTTGTGGTCATGGTAAGAAATTTGCAGATGTCAAAACGGCAATAGAAGACCATCGTATTGAAAATGTTAAAATGTTTGAGTTTTTAACAGGTACAGACTATGCTGACGTATTAAAAATTGCGGATGTATGTATTGCATCGCTGATTAAAGAAGGCGTCGGTTTAGGCGTGCCGAGCAAGAATTATGGCTACCTTGCAGCTAAGAAGCCGTTGGTACTCATCATGGATAAGCAATCTGATATCGTTCAACATGTTGAACAATATGATGCGGGTATCCAAATTGATAATGGCGATGCACATGCCATTTATAACTTCATCAACACTCACTCGAGTAAGGAATTGCACGAGATGGGTGAGCGCGCACATCAACTGTTTAAAGATAAATATACGAGAGAAATTAATACTATGAAGTATTACAATCTGTTGAAGTGAGGAGATAATTATGAAGCGATTATTCGATGTAGTGAGTTCAATATATGGTTTAGTAGTTTTAAGTCCGATTCTGTTAATTACAGCATTACTAATTAAAATGGAATCACCCGGACCAGCCATTTTCAAACAAAAAAGACCGACGATTAATAATGAATTGTTTAATATTTATAAGTTTAGATCAATGAAAATAGACACACCTAATGTTGCAACTGATTTAATGGATTCAACAGCGTATATAACAAAGACAGGGAAGGTCATTCGTAAAACCTCTATTGATGAATTGCCACAATTATTGAATGTTTTAAAAGGAGAAATGTCAATTGTAGGTCCTAGACCAGCGCTTTATAATCAATACGAATTAATTGAAAAACGTACAAAAGCGAACGTGCATACGATTAGACCAGGTGTAACAGGGCTAGCTCAAGTGATGGGGAGAGATGATATTACTGATGATCAAAAAGTAGCGTATGATCATTATTACTTAACACATCAATCTATGATGCTTGATATGTATATCATATATAAAACAATTAAAAATATCGTTACTTCAGAAGGTGTGCATCACTAATGAGAAAAAATATTTTAATTACAGGCGTACATGGATATATCGGTAATGCTTTAAAAGATAAGCTTATTGAACAAGGACATCAAGTGGATCAAATTAATGTTAGGAATCAATTATGGAAGTCGACCTCGTTCAAAGGTTATGATGTTTTAATTCATACAGCAGCTTTGGTTCACAACAATTCACCTCAAGCAAGGCTATCTGATTATATGCAAGTGAATATGTTGCTTACGAAACAATTGGCACAAAAGGCTAAAGCTGAAGACGTTAAACAATTTATTTTTATGAGTACTATGGCAGTTTATGGAAAAGAAGGTCAGGTTGGTAAATCAGATCAAATTGATACACAAACACCAATGAACCCTACGACCAACTATGGTATTTCCAAAAAGTTCGCTGAACAAGCATTACAAGAGTTGATTAGTGATTCGTTTAAAGTAGCAATTGTGAGACCACCAATGATTTATGGTGCACATTGCCCAGGAAATTTCCAACGGTTAATGCAATTGTCAAAGCGATTGCCAATCATTCCAAATATTAATAATCAGCGGAGTGCATTATATATTAAACATCTGACAGCATTTATTGATCAATTAATATCATTAGAAGTGACAGGCGTGTATCATCCTCAAGATAGTTTTTACTTTGATACATCGTCAGTAATGTATGAAATACGTCGCCAATCGCATCGTAAAACGCTATTGATCAACATGCCTTCAATGCTAAATAAGTATTTTAATAAGTTGTCGGTCTTTAGAAAATTATTCGGCAATTTAACATACAGCAATACTTTATATGAAAATAATAATGCGCTTGAAGTTATTCCTGGAAAAATGTCACTTGTTATTGCGGACATCATGGATGAAACGACAACCAAAGATAAGGCATAAGTCATCTATTAAATAAAATCAACATACAAATCGTTTTATTTGGAGGTTATAGTATGAAGTTAACAGTAGTTGGCTTAGGTTATATTGGTTTACCAACATCAATTATGTTTGCAAAGCATGGCGTCGATGTGCTTGGTGTTGATATTAATCAGCAAACGATTGATAAGTTACAAAGTGGTCAAATTAGTATTGAAGAACCTGGATTACAAGAGGTTTATGAAGAGGTACTGTCATCGGGAAAATTGAAGGTATCTACAACGCCAGAAGCATCTGATGTTTTTATCATTGCCGTTCCGACACCGAATAATGATGATCAGTACCGGTCATGTGACATTTCGCTAGTTATGCGTGCATTAGATAGTATTTTACCATTTTTAGAAAAAGGAAATACCATTATTGTAGAGTCGACAATTGCGCCTAAAACGATGGATGATTTTGTAAAACCAGTCATTGAAAATTTAGGGTTTACAATAGGTGAAGATATTTATTTAGTGCATTGTCCAGAACGTGTACTGCCAGGAAAAATTTTAGAAGAATTAGTTCATAACAATCGCATCATTGGCGGTGTGACTAAAGCTTGTATTGAAGCGGGGAAACGTGTCTATCGCACATTCGTTCAGGGAGAAATGATTGAAACAGATGCACGTACTGCTGAAATGAGTAAGCTAATGGAAAACACATATAGAGACGTGAATATTGCTTTAGCTAATGAATTAACAAAAATTTGCAACAACTTAAATATTAATGTATTAGATGTGATTGAAATGGCAAACAAACATCCGCGTGTTAATATCCATCAACCTGGTCCAGGTGTAGGCGGTCATTGTTTAGCTGTTGATCCGTACTTTATTATTGCTAAAGACCCTGAAAATGCAAAGTTAATTCAAACTGGACGTGAAATTAATAATTCAATGCCGTCCTATGTTGTTGATACAACGAAGCAAATCATCAAAGCGTTGAGCGGGAATAAAGTCACAGTATTTGGTTTAACTTATAAAGGTGATGTTGATGATATAAGAGAATCACCAGCATTTGATATTTATGAGCTATTAAATCAAGAACCAGACATAGAAGTATGTGCTTATGATCCACATGTTGAATTAGATTTTGTGGAACATGATATGTCACATGCTGTCAAAGACGCATCGCTAGTATTGATTTTAAGTGACCACTCAGAATTTAAAAATTTATCGGACAGTCATTTTGATAAAATGAAGCATAAAGTGATTTTTGATACAAAAAATGTTGTGAAATCATCATTTGAAGATGTATCGTATTATAATTATGGCAATATATTTAATTTTATCGACAAATAAAATGTGTCAAACTAGGGCATACATGATTAAGGAAAGATAAGCTGTCATGTGTTTGAACTTCAGAGAGGATAATGTTATGAAAAAAATTATGGTTATTTTCGGTACGAGACCCGAAGCAATAAAAATGGCACCATTAGTAAAAGAAATTGATCATAATGGGAACTTTGAAGCGAACATTGTGATTACAGCACAACATAGAGATATGTTAGATAGTGTGTTAAGTATATTTGATATTCAAGCTGATCATGATTTAAATATTATGCAAGATCAACAAACGTTAGCGGGCATTACGGCGAATGCGCTTGCTAAACTTGATAGCATCATTAATGAGGAACAGCCGGATATGATTTTAGTACATGGTGATACTACAACGACTTTTGTAGGAAGCTTGGCAGCATTTTATCATCAAATTCCGGTCGGACATGTAGAAGCTGGACTTCGAACACATCAGAAATACTCACCATTTCCTGAAGAGTTAAATCGAGTCATGGTAAGTAATATTGCTGAATTGAATTTTGCGCCAACAGTAATTGCAGCTAAAAATTTACTTTTTGAAAACAAAGACAAAGAGAGTATCTTTATTACCGGAAATACAGTTATTGACGCATTGTCAACAACAGTTCAAAATGAGTTTGTTTCAACGATTATTAATAAACATAAAGGCAAGAAAGTTATTTTACTAACAGCGCATCGTCGTGAAAATATTGGAGAACCGATGCATCAGATTTTTAAAGCAGTAAGAGATTTGGCAGATGAATATAAAGATGTTGTCTTCATTTATCCAATGCATCGTAATCCAAAGGTAAGAGCGATTGCCGAAAAATATTTATCTGGGAGAAATCGGATTGAATTAATTGAGCCATTAGATGCGCTTGAGTTCCATAATTTTACAAATCAATCGTACCTCGTGCTGACAGATTCTGGTGGTATTCAAGAGGAGGCTCCTACATTTGGAAAACCTGTGTTGGTATTAAGGAATCATACAGAGCGTCCCGAAGGCGTTGAGGCGGGAACATCGAGAGTAATTGGCACAGATTATGACAATATTGTTCGAAATGTGAAACAATTGATTGAGGATGATGAAGCGTATCAACGTATGAGTCAAGCGAATAATCCATATGGTGATGGACAAGCATCACGACGTATTTGTGAAGCAATAGAATATTATTTTGGATTGCGTTCAGACAAGCCGGATGAATTCGTACCTTTACGTCGCAAATAATAAAAAACCCCTAATCATTAAGTTGGTTTAGACAACCAGCGGTGACTAGGGGTTTTTAATATGTTTATTTTTGATAGTGGTAGCCAATATCATATTTGAATACTTTATTTGATAATATTGGACTTTGCTGTCCATCGTCATCACTTTTTAAACGTACATTTTTATGAGCTTCTTTAAATACATCGGAATTCAACCAATTATTAAAGCTATCTTCAGATTCCCAAATAGTTAAGATTTTAACTTCATCTGTATCCTTGGTATTTAATGTTTTAGTGACAAACATTTGTTGGAAGCCTTCAATACCTTGTCTATTGTAAAAACGTTCAATCGTTTCTTCCGCACTGCCTTTTTGTAATTGTAATCTATTTTCTGCCATAAACATGGGCAATCACTCCTCTATTTTATTATTTGATTTGGGTAATGTTTTTACAAATGTAAAGAGTACAGCGGTTTGTATGATAACCATTATGATTAATCCTATACGGACTGCAAGAACATCCACCATATAAATTGAAAAACCTATTACAATGTATAAGCTAATTAAAATTTTAATTTTCTGTTGTAGCGTGTAGCCTCGATGTAAATAAAAGTTTTCTACATATTCTTTATAAATTTTTTGATTAATAAGCCAATTGTAAAAGCGATCTGAACTTCGAGCAAAACAAAAAACTGCTACGAGTAAAAAAGGGGTCGTTGGCAGTAAAGGTAATACGGCACCTGCAATACCAAGCGCTGTAAATATTAAGCCAATGACGATTAAAATAAGTCGCATTGAAAAAACTCCATTCTAGTACTAATGCGCATGTAATATTGTTTTAGTAATATAACTCATGCTAAATATAATGTGTATGATAAGTGCAATGACTCAGTAAGATGAAACGTTGTTGAATTATCCTTGTCCCATTAACGCATTTTAAGCGCGACTTTCATAACAACCAAACTATTTAATGAGAATTATTCTCAAGTATTATAGTTATATTATGTGTTTTATTTTTGAAAAGTGCAATATGTTTTCGAAAATAAGATTATTTTTATGTGCAAAAACGACGCAAAAGTTTTAAAAATGAGACTTCTGTGAGCTGATTATTTTATAAAATGTAAACGCTTACTATATAATGTGAATCATATCGTTTAAAAGCATTATTAAATATGATGCTAAGAGATTTATATTATAGCCAATAAACAAAGGAGAGATAATATGGCAGTAAACGTTCGAGATTATATAGCAGAGAATTATGGTTTATTTATCAATGGGGAATTTGTTAAAGGTAGCAGTGACGAGACAATCGAAGTGACTAATCCAGCAACTGGAGAAACACTATCACATATTACAAGAGCAAAAGATAAAGATGTCGATCATGCAGTCAAAGTGGCGCAAGAGGCATTTGAATCATGGTCATTAACTTCTAAATCAGAACGTGCACAAATGTTGCGTGATATTGGTGATAAATTAATGGCACAAAAAGATAAAATTGCAATGATTGAAACATTAAATAATGGTAAACCGATTCGTGAGACAACAGCAATTGATATTCCATTTGCTGCAAGACATTTCCATTATTTCGCAAGTGTTATTGAAACAGAAGAAGGTACAGTGAATGATATCGATAAAGACACAATGAGTATCGTACGACATGAGCCGATTGGCGTCGTAGGTGCTGTTGTTGCTTGGAACTTCCCAATGCTATTAGCTGCATGGAAGATTGCGCCAGCCATTGCTGCAGGTAATACAATTGTGATTCAACCTTCGTCTTCAACACCATTAAGTTTATTGGAAGTTGCTAAAATTTTCCAAGAGGTATTACCTAATGGTGTTGTCAATATACTAACGGGTAAAGGTTCAGAATCAGGTAATGCAATTTTCAATCATGATGGGGTAGATAAATTATCATTTACGGGCTCAACTGATGTAGGTTATCAAGTTGCCGAAGCTGCAGCGAAACATCTAGTACCTGCTACTTTAGAGCTTGGTGGTAAAAGCGCCAATATCATATTAGATGATGCTAATTTAGACCTTGCAGTTGAAGGTATTCAGTTAGGTATTTTATTCAACCAAGGTGAAGTATGTAGTGCAGGTTCTCGATTATTAGTTCATGAAAAAATTTATGATCAATTGGTGCCACGTTTACAAGAGGCATTTTCAAATATTAAAGTTGGAGATCCACAAGATGAAGCTACACAAATGGGTAGTCAAACTGGTAAGGATCAATTAGATAAAATTCAATCATATATTGATGCAGCAAAAGAATCAGATGCACAAATTTTAGCAGGTGGTCATCGTTTAACTGAAAATGGGTTAGATAAAGGATTCTTCTTTGAACCAACGTTAATTGCTGTGCCAGATAATCATCATAAATTAGCGCAAGAAGAAATATTTGGACCAGTTTTAACAGTGATTAAAGTGAAGGATGATCAAGAAGCAATTGATATAGCTAATGATTCAGAGTATGGTTTAGCTGGCGGCGTATTTTCTCAAAATATCACACGTGCATTAAATATTGCTAAAGCTGTTCGTACAGGACGTATTTGGATTAACACTTACAACCAAGTACCAGAAGGCGCACCATTTGGTGGTTATAAAAAATCAGGTATCGGTCGAGAAACTTATAAAGGTGCGTTAAGTAACTATCAACAAGTTAAAAATATTTATATTGATACAAGCAATGCTTTAAAAGGTTTGTACTAGAATAAATATCATTTTTGAAGCGTGTTTGTAGGCAGTCTAGCGGTAAGTCTTAGCATGTTTACGGAGTTGTTTAGATTTTAAGCGAAACAAAATATTTAGGAACTTGCATAATGATACTAGGATATAATGACTAAAATAATAGCAGTATGATGGTTTTTAATTGCAAATCATCTTACTGCTGTTTTTACTTATGCTAATTTGCGATGCGGCTATTATAAGGACAGAGTTGTTTATGAATTAAGGTGATTTTGAAATATGAAGTTCTATATGCAAATGTATCGTTTGTTTTAATATGTGGAACAATCATAAAATACTATTGTTATTTTTGGACTTGATGAAATAAAACAAATGAATTTGAGAAACTTTTTTGTCATTTTTATGTAATTAGCACAATCATATCGGAAATGTTTAAAAATTTCTATATGATAGGGATAAAGCAAAGCGCGAGTGTGCTGTAAAAGTTTTTCCAAGGTGATATTACATAAAGGTATAAAGGGTAAAGATTAATGAGTTGTCATGTAAAGTACGATGATGTATAAATTATGGTTAATTACGGAAGCATTAATACTAACCTGAGAAGCTATAAATAATTGTTATTAAAAGCAACTACATTAAATACGACGCATTTATTTAGGAGTGGCAAACTATGAACGGGAAAAAGGCGAATACGATAAACAGATACAAATATTTTCATCATGTCGATCATCAAAAAATTCAACAAAGTTCTAAAAAGACGCTATGGGCATCACTTATCATCACACTATTATTTACAGTGATTGAATTTGTTGGAGGTTTAGTATCTAATTCATTAGCATTGCTGTCAGACTCATTTCATATGCTTAGTGATGTATTAGCACTCGGTTTGTCAATGTTGGCAATTTATTTTGCTAGTAAGAAGCCGACTGCACGCTACACATTCGGATATTTAAGATTTGAGATATTAGCGGCATTTTTAAATGGTTTAGCATTAATTGTAATTTCAATCTGGATTTTATATGAAGCTATTGTACGTATTATTTATCCGCAACCCATTGAAAGTGGCATTATGTTTATGATTGCTAGTATTGGTTTACTCGTCAATATTATTTTGACTGTTATCCTTGTAAGGTCTTTAAAACAAGAAGACAATATCAATATTCAAAGTGCATTATGGCATTTCATGGGAGACTTATTGAACTCTATTGGTGTCATCGTTGCAGTTGTATTGATCTACTTTACAGGATGGCGCATCATTGACTCAATCATTAGTATTGTAATTTCACTCATCATTTTACGTGGTGGTTATAAAATTACGCGTAATGCGTGGTTAATTTTAATGGAAAGTGTGCCTCAACATTTGGATACTGATCAAATTATAGCAGATATAAAAAACATAGATGGCATATTAGATGTACATGAATTTCATTTGTGGAGTATTACAACAGAACATTATTCATTAAGTGCCCATGTTGTGTTAGATAAAAAATATGAGGGGGATGATTATCAAGCGATTGATCAAGTATCATCATTGTTGAAAGAAAAATATGGCATTGCACATTCAACGTTGCAAATTGAAAACTTGCAATTGAATCCATTAGATGAGCCATACTTCGACAAACTAACATAAATAAAACATTGTAGCGCCTAAAACATTAATCAATGTCATAGGCGCATGTTTCGTTTTATACTTATGTTGCATCATCTAAATGATTTTCGTCGATGTCTTTGATGGTATCTACATCTAACACGACATCTTTAGGTTTCAAAATATGAATATGTTTTTCATCATTTGTATGTAAAATGCGTTCTATGATGTACCTTTGACCGGTCATTGTTTCTACAGCAATCTTTTTGTTTCTTGCTAAACTTGCTACGACAGATTCTTTATCCATAATGATAGCCCCCTATATATATCTTTATTTACTTATACCCTAACATTATTTTTATACTCTTTGAAAATATATTTTACAGAATTTTATCTAAATATTTTAAAAAATCGCTCAATATCCTTGTAATCCGATAAGAATTATAGTAATATTTTTTTCAACCATTGTTATAGGAGGTCTTATTAATGACATTATTTTTATTAGAAGCTAACAATCTTGATTTTGCATCAACGAAAGAAGAACTAGAAGCAAAGGCATCATCACTATCTACGAAGACAATTCCAACATTAATTGAAGTACAAGCTACTGAAAATTTAACTCATGGTTATTTTATTGTGGAAGCAAATGACGAAGCAGAAGCTAAACAATTTTTAACAGAAGCAGGTATTAGCATTCAATTAGTCAAAGAAGTACGCTTAGTTGGTAAAGATTTAGATGAAGTAAAAAATGGTGATGCACATGTTGATTACCTTGTAACTTGGAACATTCCGGAAGGCATTACGATGGATCAATATTTAGCACGTAAAAAGAAAAATTCTGTTCATTATGAAGAAGTGCCAGAAGTTGAATTTAAACGCACATATGTATGTGAAGATATGTCTAAATGTATTTGTTTATACAACGCACCTGATGAAGAAGCGGTACGTCGCGCGCGCAAAGCAGTTGATACACCGATTGATGGCATCGAAAAACTTTAATAAGACAACAAGTTGATGATATATATGTATATAGGTTTGGCGTGGATTTCGATTGCAGTTAATTAGAATAGCTCAATGCTATAAATGTAAGTAGTTGATATGACGAAACTAATGAACTAAATGCAAGTTTTGTCTAAAACAATCATTTTATTGAAATTTAGTAGAGCTGAAATTAATATAACGTCGTTAATTGAATAACGCTTATGTTATAAGAGTACTCATACCAAACCATAATCATCTATAGATATAACAATTCACGATTTAAGGGCTGTGTTTGGCATAGCCCTTTAGATATACATTTAATTCTTATTAAAATGGTAGGGATTAAAAGGGGGCTTGTCATGATTAAAATACAACAATTACAACATCACTTTGGATCACATAAAGTAATTCATAACTTTAATTTGGACATTAGCAAGGGAGAAATAGTCACTTTTATAGGGAAAAGTGGTTGCGGGAAGTCTACTTTACTCAATATCATCGGTGGATTTATTCATCCATCATCTGGTCGTGTCATTATTGATAACGAAATTAAACAACAGCCGTCTCCAGATTGTTTAATGCTATTTCAACATCATAATCTGCTGCCATGGAAAACGATTAATGACAACATTAGGATTGGATTCCAACAGAAAATTAGTGATGAAGAGATTAACGCACAGCTTAAATTAGTTGATTTAGAAGGCAGAGGAAAGCATTTTCCCGAGCAACTGTCCGGGGGTATGAAACAACGTGTGGCACTATGTCGAGCGCATGTGCATAAGCCTAACGTTATATTGATGGATGAGCCATTAGGTGCATTAGATGCATTTACACGCTATAAACTTCAGGATCAACTAGTACAACTAAAACATAAAACGGAATCAACTATTATCTTAGTCGCTCACGATATTGATGAAGCTATTTATCTTTCCGACCGCATTGTTCTGTTAGGTGAAGGGTGCAATATTATTTCTCAATATGAAATTACAGCATCACATCCACGCAGTCGTAATGATAGCCACCTACTTAAGATTCGTAATGAAATTATGGAAACATTTGCATTGAATCATCATCAAGTTGAACCTGAATATTATTTATAAGGAGTGAGTGACGATGAAAAGGTTAAGCATAATCGTCATCATTGGAATCTTTATAATTACAGGATGTGATTGGCAAAGGGCGTCTAAAGAACCGTCTAATAATGCCCAACATCAGCAAGTGATTAAAATTGGATATTTGCCGATTACACATTCAGCTAATTTGATGATGACTAAAAAATTATTATCACAACACAATCATCCGAAATATAAATTAGAATTAGTTAAATTCAATAATTGGCCAGATTTAATGGACGCATTAAACAGTGGTCGTATTGATGGTGCATCAACTTTAATAGAGCTCGCGATGAAATCAAAGCAGAAGGGCTCGAATATAAAAGCTGTGGCATTGGGGCATCATGAAGGCAATGTCATTATGGGACAAAAAGGTATGCACTTAAATGAATTTAATAATAATGGCGATGATTACCATTTTGGTATACCGCATCGTTATTCAACACATTATCTCTTACTTGAAGCATTACGAGAACAATTAAAGATTAAACCGGGGCATTTTAGCTATCATGAAATGTCGCCAGCAGAAATGCCAGCCGCATTAAGTGAACACAGAATTACAGGGTATTCTGTAGCCGAACCATTCGGTGCACTGGGGGAAAAGTTAGGCAAAGGTAAGACTTTGAAACATGGTGATGACGTTATACCTGATGCGTATTGCTGTGTGCTAGTACTGAGAGGCGAATTGCTTGATCAACACAAGGCTGTAGCGCAAGCATTTGTACAAGATTATAAAAAGTCTGGCTTTAAAATGAATGATCGCAAGCAAAGTGTAGACATTATGACGCATCATTTTAAACAAAGTCGTGACGTTTTAACACAGTCAGCGGCATGGACATCCTATGGTGATTTAACAATTAAGCCATCCGGATATCAAGAAATTACGACATTGGTAAAACAACATCATTTGTTTAATCCACCTGCATATGATGACTTTGTTGAACCGTCATTGTATAAGGAGGCATCACGTTCATGACACGTCTCACAATTAATAAAATTATATTACCTATTATCACATTTATTATTTTCTTAGGCATTTGGGAAATGGTCATTATTATTGGGCATTACCAACCTGTATTGTTACCTGGTACTGCTCTTGTAGGAAAAAGCATATGGACTTTCATTGTTACTGGAGAAATTTTCCAACATTTAGCAATTAGTTTATGGAGATTTGTAGCGGGCTTTGTTGTCGCATTGTTGGTTGCTATTCCATTGGGCTTCTTGCTTGGAAGGAATCGTTGGCTATACAACGCTATCGAACCGCTATTTCAATTGATTAGGCCGATATCTCCGATAGCTTGGGCACCATTTGTTGTTCTATGGTTTGGTATTGGTAGTTTGCCAGCGATTGCGATTATTTTTATCGCTGCTTTTTTTCCAATTGTGTTCAATACCATTAAAGGCGTTAGAGACATTGAACCTCAATATTTAAAAATAGCGGCAAATTTAAATTTAACTGGGTGGTCATTGTATCGCAATATATTATTTCCCGGGGCATTTAAACAAATCATGGCTGGGATACATATGGCGGTAGGAACAAGTTGGATATTTTTAGTTTCTGGTGAAATGATTGGTGCACAATCGGGATTAGGTTTTTTAATCGTTGATGCACGAAATATGTTGAACTTAGAAGATGTTTTAGCAGCAATATTCTTTATCGGATTATTTGGTTTTATTATTGATCGATTCATTAGTTATATTGAGCAGTTTATACTTAGAAGATTTGGTGAATAAGGAGAGATGATGATGACTTTAGAAACACTTATCAAAGAACAATTAGATCCTCATTTAGTAGAAGTTGATGAAGGGACGTATTATCCGAGAACATTTATCCAACAATTATTTGTAGATGGCTATTTTGGTGAAGCGACACTGAGAAAAAATGCTGAAGTAATCGAAGCTGTATCGCAGTCTTGTTTGACAACAGGATTTTGTTTATGGTGCCAATTGGCTTTTTCAACGTATTTAGAAAATGCCACACAGCCACATTTAAATAATGACTTACAACAGCAATTGTTATCTGGAGAAATATTAGGTGCTACCGGATTGTCTAATCCGATGAAGTCATTTAATGATTTAGAAAAGTTGAACCTTGAACACACTTATGTTGATGGACAATTGGTTGTCAGTGGACGTATGCCAGCTGTAAGTAATATTCAAGAAGACCATTATTTTGGTGCGATTTCGAAGCATGAATCATCAGATGAATTTGTCATGTTCATTCTACGTGCCAATCAAGATGGTATCACGCTTGTTGAAAAAACAAATTTTTTAGGGGTAAACGGCTCAGCAACGTATCAAATTACTTTGAATCAAGTCGCAGTGCCACAATCACAAATTATCACGCATGATGCGAAGCAGTTTGCGGCAACTATTCGCCCGCAATTTATTGCTTACCAAATTCCAATAGGATTAGGCTCAATTAAAAGTTCTTTAGAGTTAATTGATGCATTTTCAAATGCGCAAAACGGAATAAATCAATATTTAGAGTATGATGTTGAAGGTTTTAAAAAACGCTATCGTCAACTTAGAGAGGAATATTATGCAATATTAGATGACGGTAACTTAACTTCACATTTAAATGAATTAATATCATTGAAGAAGGACATTGGCTACTTATTGTTAGATGTAAATCAAGCTTCTGTTGTCAATGGTGGTTCAAGAGCGTACACACCATATTCGCCACAAGTACGTAAATTAAAAGAAGGATTCTTCTTTGCGGCATTAACGCCAACATTAAGACATTTAGGTAAACTTGAGGCAGAGTTGAAGGGGTAAGTATGATATGCTGATTTGTTGTTTAGATGCGCTTGTTGAAACAATTTTTAAAATAATATAAATCTTAGTTTATAAACATTTTCTGTTAATTTGTTATATCCTTTTAACTAGGAAAATATACATTTCGTAATAATAATCGTTATCATTGAAAAAGTGTTAATAAGGTGTATAATGAAAATGTGAACAATTAATGAACTTCTTATTTTAGAGAAGGTGAATACTATAGATACGCATACTAAAGAACAACAATTCTCGAATCTAGTAAGATCTTATCGTAAAGAATACGTGGGTAAAGGACCCAACAGTATTCGAGTGTCGTTTAAAGATAATTGGGCGATTGCACATATGACAGGTGTTTTGAGTAAAGTTGAGAGTTTTTACCTAAACGACAAACGCAATGAATCGATGCTCCATTATACACGCACAGAGAAGATTAAACAGATGTATAAAGAAATAGATGTAAATGAGATGGAAAGTGTTGTAGGCGCTAAGTTTGTAAAATTATTTACAGATATTGATTTGAATGATGATGAAGTCATTTCAATATTTGTTTTCGATAAGTCAATAGAATAAGTGTTGCTGGTGTAAGGTACGCGGTGCTGTTTGCTAACTTCGCTTTGAATTTAACAATAATTCAAGGGGGTGGTATGTCAAACAGTGCCGTTTTTTTGTCATATTTTTAAAACAAGCAACATGCAACACGTACTTTAAGGAAGTCAAAATTTATCATTTAGGAGAGATGGATATGAAAATCGTAGCGTTATTTCCAGAAGCAGTAGAAGGTCAAGACAATCAATTACTTAATACTAAAAAAGCATTAGGATTAAAAACATTTTTAGAGGAAAGAGGACAAGAGTTCATTATATTAGCAGATAATGGTGAAGACTTAGATAAACATTTACCAGATATGGATGTGATTATTAGTGCGCCATTTTATCCTGCATATATGACTCGTGAACGTATTGAAAAAGCACCGAACTTGAAATTAGCAATTACAGCAGGTGTAGGATCTGACCATGTAGATTTAGCGGCAGCAAGTGAACATAACATTGGTGTCGTTGAAGTTACAGGAAGTAATACAGTTAGTGTGGCAGAACATGCAGTTATGGATTTATTAATACTTCTTAGAAACTATGAAGAAGGTCATCGTCAATCAGTAGAAGGTGAATGGAACTTGTCTCAAGTAGGTAATCATGCGCATGAATTACAACACAAAACAATTGGTATTTTTGGATTTGGACGAATTGGACAACTTGTTGCTGAAAGATTAGCGCCATTTAATGTAACATTACAACACTATGATCCAATCAATCAACAAGACCATAAATTGTCTAAATTTGTAAGCTTTGATGAACTTGTTTCAACAAGTGATGCGATTACAATTCATGCACCATTAACACCAGAAACTGATAACTTATTTGATAAAGATGTTTTAAGTCGTATGAAAAAACACAGTTATTTAGTGAATACTGCACGTGGTAAAATTGTAAATCGCGATGCGTTAGTTGAAGCGTTAGCATCTGAGCATTTACAAGGATATGCTGGTGATGTTTGGTATCCACAACCTGCACCTGCTGATCATCCATGGAGAACAATGCCTAGAAATGCTATGACAGTTCACTATTCAGGTATGACTTTAGAAGCACAAAAACGTATTGAAGATGGAGTTAAAGATATTTTAGAGCGTTTCTTCAATCATGAACCTTTCCAAGATAAAGATATTATTGTTGCAAGTGGTCGTATTGCTAGTAAAAGTTATACAGCTAAATAGAATAAGGATGCTGGGCTAGCGATTAACGCTTTCAATTTTATATAAATGAATCATATAAGTACTACTGCTGTTGTAAAGATGGCAGTAGTTTTTTTATGATTACATCTAAGTATAGTCACGGCTATGTTAGGACAATGATTTAACGTTTACGCACATATGTGTTCACTTACGCAAATGTTGATAAATTTTACTCATTTGGAATAATATATAGTCATATAGTGCTAATTTTTTTGAGGCATTATATGCAAGATGCATTGTAAAGTCGATACATTTGTTTGTTAAATAACTTTGTATAACTAAAAATTCTTTGATTCAACGTATAATCAAATAATAGATTTTATATAAATGGTAGTGTGCATATATGTGGATAGGGGTGTAGTTATCAATGAAACGTTTAAGTACGACTTTGAAAGTACGATTGATTAGCAATTTTTTACAGCTAATTATTACGACAGCATTTATACCGTTTATAGCACTATATTTAACAGATATGTTAAGTCAATCAATTGTCGGTATATACCTTGTTGGTTTAGTGGTTCTAAAATTTCCATTGTCTATTATATCTGGTTACCTTATTGAGATATTTCCGAAAAAGTTGCTAGTACTTATTTATCAAGCGACGATGGTGATAATGCTTGTGTTCATGGGCATATTTGGGTCACATCAATTGTGGCAAATTATTGGTTTTTGTGTTGCATACGCCATATTTACAATTGTTTGGGGATTGCAATTTCCAGTTATGGACACGTTAATTATGGATGCAATTACCGAAGATGTGGAACATTATATTTACAAGATTAGCTATTGGATGACGAACTTATCGGTAGCTATTGGAGCATTGTTAGGTGGCTTGATGTATGGCTACAGTATGTTACTGCTTTTCTTAATAGCAGCTTGTATATTTTTAATTGTACTGTTTATTTTATATATTTGGTTACCTCAAGACCGAAATCAAGTAAAGCAAAGTGATGACAAGAAACATGCAAGTCGTTATCAAAAATTACAAATAATGAATATATTTCGCAGTTATAAATTAGTTTTGAAAGACCGTAATTATATGTTATTGATTTCGGGGTTCAGTATCATCATGATGGGTGAATTTTCAATCTCCTCATATATTGCTATTAGACTAAAGGATCAGTTTGAAACAATAAGTATAGGTTCATATGATATTACAGGTGCTAAGATGTTAGCAATCTTGCTAATGATTAATACGGTCGTCGTCATTTTACTCACGTATTCAATCTCGAAAATTGTATTGAAAATAGATTTTAAAAAAGCTTTAATCACTGGTTTGCTGATTTATATTGTTGGCTATAGTGGTCTAACCTATCTTAATCAGTTTGGCTTATTAGTTGTTTTTATGATAATTGCGACTGTAGGTGAAATTATTTATTCGCCTATAGTTTCAGAACAACGCTTTAAAATTATTCCTAAAGCTAAAAGAGGAACATATAGTGCAGTTAATGCATTAGGCATTCATTTTTCAGAAACACTAGCTAGGTTAGGGATTGTGTTGGGTGCTTTCTTAACGACATTACAAATGGGACTGTATATGTTTATAGTTTTAACAATTGGTGCTAGCATGCTTGTTGCTGGTGTATTCGGGGGACAAAAACAAGTGAATACAAATTGAATTTATTTAAATATTTATTCTATGCATCTTTTTATATTGAAAACCTATTAATTTGGTCGTAATTAAAATAGAGATAAATTTATTAAGAATTTGTTAAAATTTAAGGATAACAATTGTTTTATGCGAGTTGTTTGTTTAATATAAACTTGCTTCATGGATATTTTGTAACAACAATATTGAACTTGCAATGAGATATGAATAAGAGAAAGTGATTAACGAGTTGTAGTGTGCTAGTTATCGAATATGTATGTAATTTACATTGAAAAATATACCAATTGTAACGATGATACAAGATGTATTTTAGGGTAGAATATATCGCTCATATGTTGCGAATGGTGTTTTATATTAATCATTACATAACGAGTTAATTAACATTTCGTCGGTTATCATATCATCATGCAATTTCAGTAAGTAATGAGTATTATGATATGAAAGAAGGACTTTTTATGATTATGGGCAATTTGAGATTTCAACAGGAATATTTTCGTATATACAAAAATAATACAGAATCAACGACACACCGTAATGCGTATTGGGTTAAACTCGCTAAAAATATTGAAGCTACTAAAATGATGTATGCATTATCGACAATTGTGCAACAACATGCATCTATAAGACATTTTTTTGATGTTACTACCGATGACAATTTAACAATGATACTTCATGAATTTCTGCCTTTTATTGAGATAAAACAAGTTCCATCTTCTTCCGCAAACTATGATTTAGAAGCTTTTTTTAAGCAAGAATTAAGTACTTACCATTTTAATGATTCACCTTTATTCAAATTTAAATTGTTTCAGTTCGCTGATGCTGCATATATATTATTAGATTTTCATGTGTCCATTTTCGATGATAGTCAAATTGATATTTTTCTTGATGATTTATGCAATGCATATCGTGGCAATACTGTTATTAACAATACTCGACAGCATGCACATTTAAATA
This sequence comes from Staphylococcus sp. FSL W8-0305, assembly GCF_037966415.1. Lineage (NCBI taxonomy): Bacteria > Bacillati > Bacillota > Bacilli > Caryophanales > Staphylococcaceae > Staphylococcus > Staphylococcus sp. FSL W8-0305. Next base: position 1,878,631 of record NZ_CP150198.1, on the reverse strand, counting down.
GAAATGATGATAAAGACAATCAAGATGCATCGCATATAGCATTAGACTCAAACTATTTTCGGCTAGAGAATAACTCTGACATCCATATCGATAGTTATTTACCAATTAAGCATCCATTTGAGCAAGCTTTATATCAAACGTATTTGATTGATGATATGACATCAATAGATATGGCATCGTTGGCTGTTAGTGTGTATTTAGCTAATCATATAATGAGTCAACAACATGATGTCACATTAGGTATACATGTACCATCACATTTACCAAATGATTTACACGGAAATATTGTGCCATTAACGTTAACAATCGATGCAAAAGATGTATGTCAACGCTTTACAACAGATTTTAATAAAAGTGTGTTGCAAAATATGTCGCAATTACAGTGCGCGAAGTCTTCGCTTTCATTAGAGACTATTTTTCATTGTTATCATCAAATGATGTCTTGTTGTAATGATGTTATTGAGGATGTACATCAAATACATGATGCACATACATCTTTAGCGGATATTGAAATTTTTCCACATCAACACGGGTTCAAAATTATATATAACAGTGCAGCATATGATTTGCTCTCAATCGAGACGCTGAGTGACTTAGTTCGTAATATTTATTTGCAAATTACTAAAGAAAATGGAAATAAACGAACAACTGTAGATGAACTTAATTTGATGACAGAACGTGATATTCAATTATATGACGATATCAATTTAAGTTTACCTGAGATAGATGATGCGCAAACAGTTGTTACCTTATTTGAGCAACAAGTTGAAGCAACACCGAATTATGTCGCTGTGCAATTTGACGGAGTGTTTATAACATATCAAACATTGAATGCACGCGCGAATGATTTAGCACAACGTTTGAGAAACCAGTATGGTGTTGAACCTAATGATCGTGTCGCTGTCATAGCTGAAAAAAGTATTGAGATGATAGTAGCGATGATAGGTGTGTTGAAAGCTGGTGGGGCTTACGTGCCAATTGATCCGAACTATCCAAGTGATCGTCAGGAGTACATTTTAAAAGATGCAACGCCTAAAGTTGTTATCACATATCAAGTAGTATATGAAAATGGTAAACGAGATATTAATCACATTGATTTGAACAAGATAGCGTGGAAAAATATTGATAATCTTTCTAAATGTAACACGTTAGAAGATCATGCGTATGTTATTTACACGTCGGGGACAACTGGTAACCCTAAAGGGACACTAATTCCGCACCGAGGTATTGTTCGCTTGGTCCATCAAAATCATTATGTACCATTAAATGAAAAGACGACGATTTTGTTATCAGGAACTATAGCCTTTGACGCTGCAACATTTGAAATATATGGTGCATTGCTAAATGGTGGAAAACTGATTGTTGCTAAAACAGAACAATTATTAAATCCAATAGCGTTAGAACAATTAATCAATGAAAATGACGTCAATACTATGTGGTTAACCTCCTCATTATTTAATCAGATTGCTAGTGAACGAATAGAAGTATTGGTACCGTTAAAGTATTTATTAATTGGTGGAGAAGTATTGAATGCTAAGTGGGTGGATTTGCTTAATCAAAGACCGAAGCATCCTCAAATTATTAATGGTTATGGACCAACTGAAAATACAACATTTACAACGACGTATAATATACCTAACAAAGTTCCAAATCGTATTCCTATTGGTAAACCGATTCTTGGTACTCATGTTTATATCATGCAAGGCGAGCGTCGGTGTGGCGTTGGTATTCCTGGAGAATTATGTACAAGTGGCTTTGGGTTGGCTGCAGGTTATTTAAATCAGCCAGAATTGACAGCAGATAAATTTATCAAAGATTCAAATATAAATCAGCTGATGTATAGAAGTGGTGATATCGTACGTTTGTTACCCGATGGCAACATAGATTATTTATATCGAAAGGACAAACAAGTTAAGATTCGAGGATTTAGGATTGAGTTGTCAGAGGTTGAGCATGCGCTCGAGCGTATACAAGGTATTAATAAAGCTGTTGTTATTGTTCAAAATCATGATCAAGACCAGTATATCGTTGCTTATTATGAAGCGATGCATACATTATCACATAATAAGATTAAATCACAATTACGTATGACCTTACCTGAGTACATGATACCAGTTAATTTTATGCATATTGAGCAAATTCCTATTACTATTAATGGGAAATTAGATAAGAAGGCATTGCCTATCATGGACTATGTCGATACGGATGCCTATGTAGCACCGAGTACAGATACCGAACACTTGCTATGCCAAATTTTTGCAGATATTTTACATGTGAATCAAGTAGGTATTCATGATAATTTCTTTGAATTAGGTGGCCATTCCTTAAAAGCAACGTTAGTGGTGAATCGGATAGAGGCATCTACTGGGAAACGATTACAAATTGGTGATTTATTACAAAAGCCAACTGTATTTGAACTAGCGCAAGCGATTGCTAAGGTTCAAGAACAAAACTATGAAGTGATTCCTGAAGCTATAGTTAAAGATGATTATGTGTTGAGCTCTGCACAAAAGCGAATGTATTTATTATGGAAATCAAACCATAAAGATACGGTGTATAACATACCTTTTTTATGGCGGTTATCATCAGAACTTAATGTAGCTCAATTGCGACAAGCAGTTCAGCATTTGATAGCGCGACATGAGATTCTACGAACACAATATATTGTTGTAGATGATGAGGTTCGACAACGTATTGTGGCAGATGTTGTAGCTGACTTTAAAGAAGTTAACACGCATTTTACGGATGAACAAGAAATCATGCGCCAATTTGTGGCACCTTTTAATTTGGAAAAGCCAAGCCAAATTAGAGTGAGATACATTCGAAGTCCATTACATGCATACCTGTTTATAGATACACATCATATTATTAATGATGGTATGAGTAATATACAATTAATGAATGATCTTAACGCATTATATCAACATAAATTATTGTTACCACTTAAATTGCAATATAAAGACTATAGTGAATGGATGTCGCATCGTGATATGACGAAACATAGACAATATTGGTTATCTCAATTCAAAGATGAAGTACCTATTTTAAGCTTACCGACAGACTATGTTAGACCAAATATTAAAACGACAAATGGAGCAATGATGTCATTTACAATGAATCAACAAATGAGACAGCTACTTCAAAAGTATGTAGAAAAGCATCAAATTACTGATTTTATGTTCTTTATGAGTGTGGTCATGACGTTGTTAAGCAGATATGCTCGAAAAGATGATGTTGTTGTCGGTAGTGTCATGAGTGCGCGTATGCATAAAGGCACGGAGCAAATGCTAGGCATGTTTGCTAATACGTTGGTATATAGAGGGCAACCGTCACTTGATAAAATGTGGACACAGTTTTTACAAGAGGTTAAGGAAATGAGTTTGGAGGCATACGAGCATCAAGAATACCCATTCGAATGTTTAGTAAATGACTTAGATCAATCACATGATGCCTCACGGAATCCATTATTTGATGTCATGTTAGTACTACAAAACAATGAAACGAATCATGCTCATTTTGGGCATAGTAAATTAACACACATTCAACCCAAATCGGTGACGGCGAAATTTGATTTATCTTTCATCATTGAAGAAGATTGCGATGACTATACAATCAATATCGAGTATAATACCGATTTATATCACTCAGAAACAGTTCGTCACATGGGTAATCAATGTATGATTATGATTGATTATATTTTGAAGCATCAAGATACACTACAAATTCGTGATATACCAAACGGCACGGAGGAACTTTTAAATTGGGTCAATACGCATGTTAACGATCGAATGCTTAATGTCCCGGGAAATAAATCTATCATAAGTTACTTTGATGAAGTTGTCTCACGACAAGGTAATCATGTTGCGCTAGTCATGAATGATTTGACAATGACGTATGAAACATTACACAACTATGTAGATGCTATTGCGCACATGCTCCTATCAAATGGTGTGGGCAAGGGTCAACGAGTTGCTTTAATAACAGAACGTAGTTTTGAAATGATTGCGGCGATGTTGGCGACAGTTAAAGTAGGTGCATCTTATATACCTATCGATATTGATTTTCCGAAAAAGCGACAAGGTGCAATTTTGGAGGATGCTAAAGTAACTGCAGTCATGTCTTACGGCGTTGAAATTGAAACGACATTACCAGTCATTCAATTGGAAAATGCTAAAGGTTTTGTTGAATCAAAGGAAAATGAACAATATGATGATTTACATGGCGATCAACTCGAAAACACAGCGATGTTAGATAATGAGATGTATGCTATTTACACATCTGGTACGACCGGGATGCCTAAAGGGGTTGCCATACGACAACGAAATTTGTTGAATTTAGTGCATGCATGGTCAACTGAATTGCAATTAGGCGACAATGAAGTATTTTTGCAACATGCAAATATTGTTTTTGATGCATCAGTTATGGAGATTTATTGTTGTTTGTTAAATGGTCATACGCTTGTGATTCCAGATAGAGAGGAACGTGTTAATCCAGAACAGTTACAACAACTCATTAATAAGCATCGTGTGACGGTGGCGTCGATTCCATTACAGATGTGTAGTGTTATGGAAGACTTTTATATTGAAAAATTGATTACAGGCGGGGCAACTAGTACGGCATCCTTTGTTAAATATATTGAGAAGCATTGTGGCACGTATTTCAATGCCTATGGACCATCTGAGTCAACAGTCATCACATCGTATTGGTCACATCAATGTGGTGATTTGATACCTGAGACGATTCCAATTGGCAAACCCTTATCTAACATCCAAGTGTATATTATGTCAGATGGTTTGTTATGCGGTATTGGTATGCCAGGCGAGTTGTGTATTGCAGGTGATAGTTTAGCGATAGGATATATTAATCGTCCGGAATTAATGGCTGATAAATGGCAAAATAATCCATTTGGTAAAGGAAAGTTGTATCATAGTGGTGATTTAGCACGTTATACATCTGATGGTCAAATTGAATTTTTGGGAAGAATAGATAAACAAGTGAAAGTTAACGGGTACCGTATTGAACTTGATGAAATTGAAAATGCAATATTAGCTATTCGTGGTATATCTGATTGTGTTGTCACAGTTAGTCACTTTGATACGCATGATATATTGAATGCTTATTATGTCGGAGAACAACAAATGGAGCAGGATTTGAAGCAATATTTAAATGATCATCTGCCTAAGTATATGATTCCTAAGACTATAACGTATATCGATTGTATACCATTAACCACGAATGACAAGGTGGATACTACGCGTTTGCCAAATCCATCACCTATACAACAGTCTAATAAAGTATATAGCGAACCATCTAATGAAATTGAGCAGACATTTGTTGATGTATTCGGAGAGGTATTGAAACAAAATGATGTCGGTGTTGACGATGATTTCTTTGAACTTGGTGGTAACTCATTAGAGGCGATGTTAGTTGTCTCGCATTTAAAACGATTTGGCCATCATATTTCAATGCAGACATTATATCAATATAAAACCGTGCGACAGATTGTTAATTATATGCACCAAAATCAACAATCATTAGTTGCATTACCGGATAATCTTTCGGAATTACAAAAGATTGTTATGTCTCGTTATAATTTGGGTATTTTAGAGGATAGTCTAAGTCATCGACCTCTAGGAAAAACACTATTGACTGGCGCTACAGGGTTTTTAGGTGCTTATCTGATTGAAGCACTACAAGGATACAGTCATCGCATTTATTGTTTCATACGTGCTGATAATGAGGAAATAGCATGGTATAAGTTGATGACGAATTTAAATGATTATTTTTCAGAAGAGACGGTTGAAATGATGTTATCAAACATTGAAGTCATTGTTGGTGATTTCGAGTGTATGGATGATGTTGTTTTACCAGAAAACATGGATACAATTATTCATGCAGGTGCTCGTACAGATCACTTTGGTGATGATGATGAATTTGAAAAAGTAAATGTTCAAGGTACTGTTGATGTCATACGTTTGGCACAACAACATCATGCAAGGTTAATATATGTGTCTACGATAAGTGTGGGAACTTATTTTGATATAGATACAGAAGATGTGACATTTTCAGAAGCGGATGTCTATAAAGGACAACTACTAACATCACCATATACACGGAGTAAATTTTATAGTGAATTAAAAGTATTAGAAGCTGTAAAAAATGGCTTAGATGGTCGAATTGTACGTGTTGGTAATTTGACGAGTCCATACAATGGAAGATGGCATATGAGAAATATAAAGACTAACCGTTTTTCAATGGTAATGAATGATTTGTTACAACTGGATTGTATCGGGGTTAGCCTCGCTGAAATGCCTGTAGATTTTTCTTTTGTGGATACGACTGCAAGACAAATTGTCGCATTAGCACAGGTCAACACGCCACAAATCATTTACCATGTGTTATCACCTAATAAAATGCCGGTGAAATCTTTATTAGAATGTGTTAAGTGCAAAGAAATTGAACTCGTCAGCGATGAATCATTTAATGAAATTTTACAGAAACAAGACATGTACGAAACGATTGGATTAACTAGTGTTGACCGTGAACAACAACTAGCAATGATAGATACAAAATTAACATTAAAAATAATGGATCACATCAGTGAAAAATGGCCAACGATAACTAACAATTGGCTGTATCATTGGGCACAATATATCAAAACAATATTCAATAAGTAAGTAGGGAAAGTTATGACAGTATTTGTAATGCAATTACAGAGTAACTTGAAAAGTATTGAAGAATTAATATCACAAAGTCGTTGGTCATATAAAAAACCGCGTACAGTCAACTATAGATACAATCAAGATAAACTCATGCACAGATTGGGAGATATTTTAGTGCAATATGGAATTCAACATGACACAGGGTTATTACCACATGAATGGCATTATCACATTTCGCCACGAGGTAAGGCAGATATAGTTCAACACAATCGTGATGGACAGCCCATCTATGTGAGCTTATCATATAGTTATCCTTATATCGTGTGTGTTGTCGATAAAGAACCAGTTGGTATTGATATCGAAAAGATATCACAACGTTTAGACTGGCGTACATTAGTGACGTGTTTCTCTACAAACGAAGCACATCAAATATGTAGTTTAAATGATTTTTATCAAATATGGACACAAAAAGAAAGTTTTACAAAATTGATTGGTGAAGGTTTAATCAAAGGATTGGACATTTATGATATGACGCAATCACACTTTTATCAATCACGTGAAGTGAAGTTCAAACAATTTATTTTTGATCAGTTTATGGTACAGGTATGTTTCTTAGGACAGGCACCCTGGGGTTATAAAAAAGTGTCTGTATTTCAGTTATTGAGTAGTTAAACATGGCGTCTAACAGTTTTATTTGGCAGTGATTTTAAACTATACTGCCTAAATGTTTACTGTTAGATGTTTTTTTATTGGAAAAATGAAAGGTGAATACACGATGGCATCATTCAAAATCATGACGAGATTAAAGTAAGTGATAAGGTGAAAATATACTGAGCAATATTGAAATTGCCAAAAATAATGGCTTGTTACGACGCATTTGAGACTTTAATGCTCATGTAAGTTGGCTAGAATTATATCATGTCAGTTAATAAAATAACGTGAGCATCAATCATCATACTCAAACGATGATTTAAAACTCACGTTAATGTTAGTCAGTGTATTAATTTAATTTATAGCGATAGACAAAATGTTGTCGCACTAATTCAATTGTCATCATCCAGACGATATGGCCAAAGAATTCTGACAGATGCTCTTGGAATGGTTGATCCCACACAGCAGGTACAGTATGCATGATTGGCATAATGATAAGGTGGAATAATACCCAAATAGCAATACCAAAAACAGCACCTTGTCCCATTGCTAAGTAAGCGTATTTTTTAACTAATATGCAGTAAATAATTGCAATGACGATAGAAAAACTAAAGTGGACAATAAAGCTTACCCAAGGCAATTGCATATTTGAAAATGTATATGTTTGATGCGTAAACTCACTACTAAATCCTAATTGTTGCAATAACTCTTGAGGTGGGTTCGTTGCATTACGTTCTGGTGTGCGAGGTGGAAACATGACCTCCCAACCTAATTTTACAATTCCAGATAACAAGCCACCGATAATTCCAGCATAAATGAATATACCCATTTGTCGTTTTGTCAACTTAAGGACTCCTCTCTATTTACTATCCTCATTATAGTATTTTGTGAAAATAATCACAATGAAAAACTTTTAAAATATAAAATATTTCGAGTTACAAATTTGAAAATCACTTATAGTGTTTTTCATCTCATATTGTATCATACTGTATTCTAAGAATTCTTTTGTGAAATGAGACAGGTGAAAAGGTGACGCTGCATAATCATTAAACAAATTAGGTACAACTATGTTTCGAAGCCGAAAAATACAAGATTGAGTGGTCATATTCAAAGTCATACTGATGATTTTAGTATCGTTGTCCCAACAAAATCATTATTGTAAATAGCTTCGATAATATTTAGCTTGTTTCCTGATGCAATGATAACTTTAGGACAGCCATTTTTAATAGCATTTTTAGCATCAAGCACTTTGGGAATCATACCTCCATAAATATCACCATGCTCAATATACTGATTAATATCGGCTAAGGGTAGTTGAGGTATAACAACATCGTTGATTAGCACGCCAGCAATATTACTTAGTACATAAATGGGTGCTTCTAATGATGCTGCAATAAAATAGGCGAGTGTGTCTGCATTTATGTTGTAAAATTCTCCATCATGGTTATTGAAACCAATCGAATTGATGATAGGTACAAATTTAGTACATAAATAAGACAATGAGTCTATATTTAAAGTGGTTGGAACCCCGACATATCCATATTGTTGATCAAAACGTTTAATTTCAAATAATTGAGCATCCAAACCACATAAGCCTATTGCAGAACATTGCTGCTGGTTAAATTGAGCTACTAATGCAGTGTTAACGTCTGCAATGAGCGTGTGTTTAGTAATAGTCATGGTTGCTTTATCAGTCACTCTTAGGCCATTAACAAAGTGTGGCTCGATTTGCTGGTTTGATAATGCTTCATTAATAAATGGGCCACCGCCGTGAACGATAATGGGGTAGATGTTGTTTGATCGTAAATGCTTAATGTTGTTAATAATTGATGGATGCATGTCACTTAGTGTACTGCCACCAATTTTAATGACAATAAATTTCATCTAACCAACACCACCTTATGTTCGATATGATGCGTTAATACGCACATAATCATAGGATAAATCACAACCGTATGCAGTCGCTGCAGCGTTACCCAAACCAAGCTGAACGTCAATTGTGACATTTTCATGAGTTAATGTATTCGACATAGCTTGCTCATCAAATAGTACAGCCATACCTTTATCCACGACAGGTATTTGGTTCAGTTGAACATATGTGCAGTTAGGATCAATTTCACATCCGCTATAGCCAATAGCTGTAATGATTCGACCAAAATTGGCATCTTCGCCAAAAATAGCTGATTTTACTAGATTTGAACTTACGATAGTTTTACCGATTTTTCTTGCGTCTGATATTGATTTAGCGCCTGAAACATTGACACTGATTAACTTTGTTGCGCCTTCGCCATCTCTGGCTATAGCTTTAGCTAAAAATGTACAGACAAAATTGAAGGCATCAACAAATGTTTCCCATTGTGGATGGTCTTGATTAAGTATTTGGTGTTCAACTTGTTGATTTGCCATGACTAATACCATGTCATTTGTACTTGTATCGCCATCAACAGTAATCATATTAAATGTATGGTCAGTCGAAGATTTTAATAATTGATGAAGTGTATTCGATTCAATTGATGCATCGGTTGTTATAAAAGCAAGCATGGTAGCCATATTTGGGTGAATCATACCTGATCCTTTAGCACTGCCACCAATTGTAATGGTTTTACCATCAATATTTAGTGATACAGCGATATGCTTTGTACATGTATCAGTTGTTAAAATTGCCTCGTTAAACGCACCTGGCGTTGCAAAATTAGCATCATTAATATGTTCTGTACCAGTTTTAATTTTATCCATTGGCAAATATTCTCCAATAACACCAGTTGAAGCAACAGCAACATGCTCAGATGGTATTTGAAGTTGTTGAGCAACCCATGTTTGAGTTTGTTGTGCATCATCGATACCTTGCTGACCTGTGCAAGAATTTGCATTAGCTGAATTAACAACAAGTGCTTGTAATTTCCCTTTAGACTTTTGTAAAGTGTCTTCAGTGACAATAAGTGGTGCAGCTTTAAATTGGTTTAAAGTATATACGGCAGCTGAACTTGCTAAAGACGATGAGTAAATCCAGCCAAAGTCTTTTTTGTTAGCGCGTAAACCGATGTGCATACCACCGGCCGTGAAGCCTTGAGGTGTACTGATATCGCCATGTTTAATAATTGAAAAGTTATGTTGTTGTGATGTCGTTTCTTGATGTTTCATTCTAACACCCCTTATGGATAAACTGGTGATTGTTTTAGGCCAGTCGTAACTTCAAAATCATATAATATATTTAAGTTTTGAATGGCTTGACCACTTGCCCCTTTGACAAGGTTATCAATCACTGATACTAAAATTGCTGTTTGCGTTGTTTCATCTACATAGATACCGATATCGCAGTAGTTACTACCGAGTACTTCTTTTGTGGTTGGAAAAGTCCCAATATTTCTAATTCTGACAAATGGCTGATTAGCATAATAAGAGGTCATTAATTTATGTAATGATTCAGTCGTATATTCAGATGATAATTTGACATATATTGTTGATAAAATACCTCGTGTCATTGGTACGAGATGTGGTGTAAATATGACTGATACATCTTGACCCGCAATGATAGATAAATATTGCTCGATTTCCGGTTTGTGTTTATGGTTTCCGATTGCATAAGCGCTTAGATTTTCATTCATTTCTGAAAAATGAACACGTTGTGATAATGAACGACCAGCACCTGACACGCCGGTCTTAGCATCAATAATAATAGATGACAAATCTACAATTTTTTCGCTAATAAGTGGATGTAATGCTAATAACGTTGCTGTAGGGAAACAGCCAGGGTTAGAAATGAGTTTCGTTCCATTGTTATCTAAAGATTGCCATTCTGAAATGCTGTAAATAGCATGATTCAAATCATCTTGTGCTGCAGCAGTTTCTTTGTAATATGCTTCATATATTTCACGGTTTTTAATTCTGAATGCACCAGATAAATCAATAACATGAATTCCTTTTTCTACTAAAGGAGGGATACATGTTTTACTCACGGGTGCTGGTGTAGCAAAGAAAATTACATCACAGTCATTATTGTCCACTGTAAGTGCTTCGAAATGTTGCATAATATGTTGTAAATGTGGAAATGTTAATTTCAACGGCTCATCTACTTTTGAATGTGAGTAGATGTGTGCAATCGTTACATGAGGATGTGTTTGTAATAATCGAATTAATTCAATTGCGCCATAACCGCTACCGCCAACGATACCTACTTTAATCATCATGAATCCCTCCTATATCATATATAAATGATTAATTGTTAATTTTTAAAAACGTCTTGAAAAGCTGCAACAATTTGATTGATTTCCTCTTTATCAATGACTAGAGGTGGTGACAATCGAATGATAGTACGATGCGTGTCTTTGCATAAAATGCCACGTTTAATCAGTTGTTCAACGAAAGGTGCGGCATCTGTGTTAAGTTCGATGCCAATAAATAAACCACGACCTCTAATTTCTTTAATACTAGGATGTTTAAGTTGTAGCAACGCTTTTAATAAAAATGAACCTAAGCGTTCTGATCGTTCAACCAGTTGTTCATCTTTAAGTACATCAAGCGCTGCCGTCGATATTGCAATGGCTAAAGGGTTACCACCAAATGTTGAGCCATGTGTACCTGGTGTTAGAACTCGCATGACATCATTATTTGCAAGCACAGCAGATACAGGGTATAAGCCGCCACCCAATGCCTTACCTAAAATATAAATGTCTGGAACGACTTGCTCCCATTCCATCGCAAACCATTTCCCAGTTCTACCAAGACCAACTTGAATTTCATCTGCAATCAATAATATTTGATGTTTATCACATAGTTGACGCACAGCTTGGATATATCCTTTCGGTGGTATATTAACGCCACCTTCACCTTGAATTGGTTCTAAAATAATTGCTGCTGTATTTGGTGAAATAGCTTGTGTTAATTGCTCAATATCTCCAAAATCTACTGTTTTAGTACCTTGAAGTAGGGGGTGAAATCCTGATTTATATGCGTCGTGGTTAGATAGTGATAATGAGCCAAGTGTACGACCGTGAAAATTGTTATTCATAGCGATGATTTCAACTTGTCCGTCAGTGATGCCTTTAACGTCAGAGCCCCATTTTCTAGCAATTTTAATGGCTGCTTCAACAGCTTCAGTACCAGAGTTAAGGGGGAGTACTTTGTCTTTCTTAGCAAGATGACAAATTTTTTCTTCCCATTTCCCGAGATTGTCACTATAAAGGACACGTGAAATGATAGACAACTTTGAAGCTTGTTCTGTCATCGCTTTAACAATTGTTGGATGACAATGGCCTTGGTTTGCAACTGAAAAACCCGAAATGCAATCTATATATTGTTTGCCATCAGTATCCCAAACTTTGCCCCCTTTCCCTTCAGTAATTACAAGCTTCAGTGGTGCATAATTATTAGAGCTATAATAATCAGTTAATTCAATGATTGAATTCATCGGTCGCCCTCCTTTATATTTATACAATTTAAAGAATTAATATTAATATATTACAGTTGTTCAATATAAGTGTCAAATGTAAATTTAATAATATAAAGATAAAGTTGTGTATGCATTAATGTGGTTCGTAAAATGAAAGTACTAATATTTTTCGTGGATAATCATTAATATGTATGTATACGAGTGCAGTTTAATGTAGTATGAATAAAAAATGCCACAAGCATATGTTTAACATATGACTGTGGCATAGTATTATGCTTGTGGAATTTTACGATGCTTAATTTTATAAATAATGAAGCCGATAATGAAACCAATCAAACTGAGAACAACCCAGCCCATACCAATGTCTGATAATGGTAAATATTTTTGGCTGAAATTAATCAAAGTTTGTGAGAATGATGTGCTTGAAATGAACTCTGGACTAGCTTTTAATCCATCTACTAATGCAGCAATCATTGTAAAGAAAATGGTACATTGATAAATAATTTTTGAATGATGGAATTTGCTGCTAAATAATGTTAGTACAATCAGGGCAATTGCTAATGGATATAAGAACATTAACACTGGGACTGAGTACATAATAATTTTAGTTAAGCCAACATTCGCGAATAAGAATGAGATAAAGCTCACAACTGTTGCAATCGCTAGGTAATTCATTTTAGGGAAAAGGTGTTCAAATGTTTCTGAAAATGCCGTAATTAAACCGATAGCTGTTTTTAAACAAGCAACCATAACGATGAGTGATAACAAGACGATACCGTAGTTACCTAAGTAGTATTGCGTAATTTGCGCTAAGGCAATACCACCATTTTCACTAAGTTTGAAATGACCAATACTTAATGTACCCATGATTGCTAGTAGGGTATAAATGATCCCCATCATAATGATACTGATAGTACCAGACTTAATTGTTTCTTTAGCGATATCAGTTGGATTTTCGATACCTAACTTTTTAATCGTTGCAACAATGATGATACCAAATGCCAATGACGCTAGCGCATCTAAGGTATTGTATCCATCTAAAAAGCCGTTAAATAAGGCGTTTGATTGATATTGTTTACTAATAGGTGCATCAGATATGCCACCTAATGGATGGATAAAAGCAAATAATAAAATAATTGCTAATAATACTAAGAATACCGGATTTAAAAATTTACCGATATATTCTAAAATTCTTGATGGCTTTCTCGCAAAAAACCATGCAATCACAAAGAAGACGAAGCTGAAAATAAATAAATATAAAGTGATTTGCTTTGGTGATAAAAATGGCGAAAATGCAATTTCAAATGATGTAGTTGCCAGTCTAGGTAAGGCGAAAAATGGTCCGATAACTAGATATAAGGCAATCGTGAAAATATAAGCATATGTTTTATTAACACGCGATGCAATTTCAAATAAACCAGATGTCTTTGAAATACCAATAGCAATGATACCTAGAAATGGTAAGCCAATTGCTGTAATTAAAAATCCTAAGTTAGCGATAAAAACGTTAGAACCAGCAGCTTGACCCAAGTGTATTGGGAAGATAAGGTTGCCGGCACCAAAGAATAAACCAAATAACATAGAACCAATAAACATGTTTTCTTTAAATGTTAGTTTCTTCTTCATATATGTATTTGTTCTCCTTTTTAGAACTTATAAAAATCTACTTAATTAAGATAATATCAAAAATTAAACCTAAAGTGATACATAATTTTGTAATAAATACTAAATTTTTTGAAAATTCCGGAATAAATACTGTTTTTTATGTAGTAAGGGCATAGGTTAAGAACGGTTTAACAGATATAGAATATGTTTATATAGTGGAGGTTAGACAACCCGACGTATTAATACATTGTGAAATAAAGATACCCCCTTCAATATAATCGAAGGGGGAAGTGAATGTTTAGTTCAATATATTTAGCAAGTCGTTTGTGGTTATGGTTTGTCCCATCAATGGGAATACATTATCTATTGGGAATTGATGTAGCGTTTCGTTTTGTGCACTCATCATATCTGTAACAAAATACTGATCGTAGTTTAATTGATAGGCGTCTCGTGCTGTCGTATCTACACCAACATGTGTTGCTACACCGCCAAGAACAATTGTATCAATTCCTCGACGTCTCAACTGTAAGTCTAAATCCGTTCCTACAAATGCACTAAATTGTCGTTTATCTATGACAAAATCGTCATCTCTTTTGTCTAGTAAATAATGGAAATGGCTGTAGTCATCGCCTTCTTTTGGTGGTAATGAGATCATTGCATTTGGTTGCAATGCATCTTTACCATCATAGAAATTCACGCGAACAAAGGCGATAAAGCCATTGTTTTTTCTAAAAGCTTCAATTAATTTGTTAGCATTTTGAACAACATTTTCAGCTGTATGTGGCGCATAATCCATTTTAAGAATACCTTGTTGCAGGTCGATTAACACTAAAGCGGTTTTATCAAAATTAATCATCTTATATCAGAGTCCTTTTCATTTAATAATATATTCGCTTAAACTTATACCCTGAATACGATGAAATTATTTATTTTGTTGTGAAAAAGCTTTAGCAATATCGATCAGTTTCTTCGGTGCATCTTCGACAGACATTTTGACTTCGACAAAATGCATCACATCGGGATGGCCATTAATTGTATTAAATACCTCTTGTAAATCTTTTGATGATTCAACGTCATGAATTTCAACATTTTTACCACCAAATACAGCTGGTAAAGCTTTATAATCCCACATGTGAATTTCATTATAAGGTTCATACATGCCGTGAATAAGTCGTTCTACCGTATAGCCGTCATTATTAATCACAAATAATACCGGTTTAATATGCTGTCTAATCATAGTTGAAATAGCTTGAACAGTTAGTTGCAATGAGCCATCGCCAATTAATAATAAGTTACGACGATCTTTGTCTGCTAATTGTGAACCTAATGTTGCAGGTAATGTATAGCCGATAGAACCCCATAACGGTTGCCCTATAAAAGTATTGCTTTTGTATAATGCTAAATCATAAGCACCAAAAAATGATGTACCTTGATCAGCAATAATGACATCATTTGGTTTTAAGAAATTTTGCATCATTTTAAAATAAGTTTGTTGTGTTAATGGTTCTGTGCCAACAGTATAATCGGGTGATGTTGGACGATGATATGCAGGAAACGATGCGTTATTCGTATATGATATATCGGTCAATTGTTGTAGTAATGATGATAGAGATATTTCATCATTTGTAACATCATCAATTTTGATATTGTGATGATTTAACATAACGACATCATCGATATTGAATTGGTATGAAAATCCTGCTGTTGCTGAATCTGTTAATTTGGCTCCAATATTTAAAATTAAATCGCTGTTGTCCACATAATCTCGTATTTTATCTTCGGCAATTTTCCCATCGTAAATACCCATATAATATGGATTTTCCTCATTAAAAGCACCTTTTCCTAATGAAAGTTGTGCTACTGGTATCTGTGTTTGATTTACAAAATCTTCTAATTCTTGATGGAGGTGAAAACTGTTAATTTCATGTCCAGTAATGATGATAGGCTGCTTCGATTGATGCAATTTAGATACTAATAACTCTATATATGTTGATGCATCAGTATCTTTGGCTGCCGTTACTTCGAATGGTGTCGGTATCTCAATTTCAGAGATTGCGACATCGATTGGTAAATGTAAATGAACTGGGCGTCTTTCGGCGATTGCTGTATTAATTAAGCGTGGTATTTCAGTTGCTGCATTTTCAGGTGTGATATAACCTTGTGCAACGGTTATATGTGCAAACATTTTTCGGTAGTCGTCAAATGTACCTTCACCAAGTGAGTGATGTACATATTTACCGGCTTGTTCAACAGCACGTGTCGGCGCACCTGTAATCGCAATGACAGGTATGCGTTCAGCATACGAACCTGCGATACCGTTGACGGCACTTAATTCGCCAACACCAAATGTAGTAACTAATGCAGCGAGTCCATTAAGACGGGCATAACCGTCCGCTGCGTAACTTGCGTTTAATTCATTTGTATTTCCTACCCAATCTACATTGGGATTACTGATAATATCGTCTAGAAAAGCGAGATTAAAATCACCAGGAACACCAAAAATTTTATCGACGCCTGCTCGATGAATAGCGTCAATTAAGTAAGCTCCAATGCGTTGTTTCATAAAAAAACCACCTTTTCTCTATATTTACACTTAAAATGATAGCCTCGAATATAGTGTAAGGTCAAGGAAGTTGACTTTGTTGTGAAAACGCTAACAATAGTGAGCAATTAATATTTTTTAGGAAATGAGTATGAAGGGGGATTTAATTGATGATTTTAAAATTCAAAATTTAAGGGGAGAGCGAACTATCAATGATGCTGCAAAACACAATCGCAATGAAAAAACAGGCGCGTCACCTTATGAAGGTATACGCACCTGTTTATAGTAAGCATTATTTAGCTTCAAATAATTGATCGCCAAATGAAATGTTGCCATGTTCACCTTGTTTAAAATCAAGGTTTGTAATGTTTCCTTGTGTAACGATAATAGGCGTAATATCACTCTTTGCATGATTGCGGATGTAGTCTAAATCAAAGTTGATTAATAAATCACCTTGTTTAACTTCTTGACCTTCCTCAACATGTAAAGTAAAGCCTTCTCCGTTTAATTTAACAGTGTCTAAACCGATGTGGATTAATAGTTCTAAACCACTATCTGATACAAGACCAATTGCATGTTTTGTTGGGAAAATCATTTGTACTTTACCGTTGAATGGTGCACGAACTTCACCTTGTGAAGGTTTAATAGCGATACCGTCACCCATCATTTTTTCGCTGAACACTTGATCAGGCACTTCTGATAATGGTGTTACTTCACCAGTTAATGGTGCATGCACGATATGGCTCAATTCGCTTGTTGCAGATTTATCTTCTGCAACAACAACGGTTTCGTCTTTATCGTCTTCCATAGTAGTAGGGTTTTCTACTACTTGACCATTCATAATCTGTTGCATTTCATGTTTGATTTGGTCAGATTTTGGACCAAAAATTGCTTGCATATTATTGCCGACTTCTAATACACCAGATGCGCCTAAATCTTTCAAACCAGGAACATCAACTTTAGATTTGTCGTTAACTTCAACACGTAGACGTGTGATACAAGCGTCTAAATGTTTAATGTTTGCTTTGCCACCCATAGCTTCTAATACTGCATATGGTAATTCAGTTGCTGAAGCAGTAGCCGCTTGTGATTGTTTATCTTCACGACCTGGTGTTTTGTATTTTAATTTTACAATTAGGAATCGGAATACGAAGTAGTAAATGACTGCGTATACAAGACCTACAGGAATGACTAACCACCATTGTGTCTTATTAGGTAGTATACCGAGTAAGAAGTAGTCGATGAAACCACCTGAGAATGTATAACCTAGATGAAGATCTAATAAGTACAATGTTAAGAATGATAAACCATCAAGTACTGCGTGAATAAAGAATAATAATGGTGCTACGAATAAGAATGAGAATTCTAAAGGTTCTGTAATACCAGTTAAGAATGATGTTAAAGCAGCAGAACCCATTAAACCGGCTACTACTTTCTTGTTTTCAGGTTTAGCTGTGTGATAAATTGCTAAAGCTGCTGCAGGTAAACCGAACATCATAACAGGGAATTCACCTTGCATGAATTTACCAGCTGTTAAATGTGCACCTTCACGAATTTGTTCGATAAAGATACGTTGGTCACCGTGAATAATTTCACCTGCTGCATTTTTCCATGAACCAAACTCGAACCAGAACGGTGCGTGGAAAATGTGATGTAGACCGAATGGAATTAATAAACGCTTGATGAAACCAAATAAGAATACGGCAACACCAGTATTTGAGTCTAATAATCCTGTACTGAATGCATTTAATCCTGTTTGGATTGTTGGCCAGATTAATGCCATTGGGAATGCTAAAATAAATGATGTTGTAGCCATCATAATAGGTACGAAACGCTTACCAGCGAAGAAACCTAAATAAGATGGTAAGTTAATGTTATAGAACTTGTTATAACACCAAGCTGCCAGGGCCCCGATTATAATACCGCCGAACACACCTGTTTGTAATGTTGGGATACCTAAAATGCTAGCGTAACCACTCGCTGGATCACCAATGTTCTTAGGTGTTACTTGTAAAAAGTCACCCATTGTTTTGTTCATGATTATGTAACCGACGAATGCTGCGATAGCTGCTACACCATCACCGCCAGCTAATCCGATTGCGACACCTAATGCGAAAATCATAGGCAAGTTATCAAAAATGATACCACCAGCACCTGTCATTAATTTAGCGACAGTTTGTACGCCACCATTTTGTATAAAAGGCAAGTAGTGTTGTAATGCTTCGCCTTGCATAGCTGTACCGATAGCTAATAACAGACCCGCTGCTGGTAAAATCGCAACAGGTAACATTAGTGCCTTACCAATACGTTGCAATTGACCGAAAAGTTTCTTCCTCACTTGTCCAACCTCCAAAGTTGTATTTATTATTTAAGATTCAATAAAAAAGACACGAGCAAATAGACTGTGTTGGTAACCATCACAGCTTAATTTAACTCATGCCTAATCTTACTTAGTAACACGTTGGTGTATGTAATTAATGTAAAAGAAGCAATTGACTAAGTAGTATATAAAACGGATACGTTAGTTTATCTAGCTTACCATCACATCTTATTGAATCTTATTTGTTTGCGACTCCTATTTTAGCATGGTGAAGTATGCGTTTTCAATACAATTATTAAATTCAATTTCAAATCTCTTAATTGTTCACAGATTATTATTAAAACATAATATAAGATAATCCTGAATAAAATGTATAAAAGTTGTTGTAACAATTCAGCAATAGCAACTGTTTTCGAGCGTTAAATGATAAGAAAAATATGTCGTTTAAAAAAATTAACTTGTGACAGAAATATGTAAGATTATTACAATGAACAGGCTTTATCTGATTAATATTGTAATGTGTTTTCTCTTATAGTAAAATGTAAGCGATTACACAACTCAACTATATTTTCCTAATAATTATATTGTTAAGGAGGGCTACTTTGACAGGCTTTTCAGTGTATTTAGGACAACCTTTAGATGAAGCGTATATTAAGCGAATGATTAAACAAGGTTACCAAATGATTTTTACATCTGTACAAATACCAGAAGAAGATGACGAGACAAAATATCATTATTTCACAAAACTACTCAATTTATTAAAACATGAACAAGTGACTTACCTCATAGATGCTAATCCATCTATATTAACACCATCTTTTTATGAGCATCTTCGACAATATGATGCACAATTTATGATTCGTATCGATCATAGTACATCAATTGAGGCAATCGAAGCGATAATGGCACAGGGTTTAAAGTGCTGTTTGAATGCAAGTATTATTTCCCGGGAATTGTTAACAAGCTTACATCAACAATTGAATGATTTTACATTACTTTCATTTTGCCATAACTATTATCCAAGACCAGATACGGGATTATCTGTTGACTTGGTCAATAAGAAAAATGAACTCATTTATCAATTTAATCCAAAGGCACAAATATATGGTTTTATTGTAGGGAGTGGTTTGCGAGGTCCTTTGCATAAAGGCTTGCCAACAATTGAAGCAACGAGACATAGTCATCCTGTCGTTGCAGCTAAATTATTACAAGAAACTGGTGTATCTGAAGTGTTAGTTGGAGACTCATTGATTGAAATAAGGCAGGCAAAACAACTTATAGATTTTTGTAAGCATAGGCATTTCACGTTATGTATTGAAGAAGTGTTTGATACGACAGTGACTTACCTTTTCGATATGTGTCATAAAGTACGTCCGGATAATCCGGAGAATGTCATTCGTTCGGAAACGTCAAGACAAATATGTCCGCATTCGATTCAACCACAGTTTACGACGCAACGACGCATTGGTTCAGTAACCGTTGATAATTTGAATAACGGACGTTATCAAGGTGAAATGCAAATTGTGAGACAAACGCTTAGTGCACATGACAGTGTGAATGTTGTTGCACAAATTATTAAAGAAGACTTACCACTGTTAAGTTGTATCGAGCCGAATGATACATTTGATTTTCAAAAAACTAGGGAGTGTAAGAAGTGATGGAAAATAGTACGACCGAAGCGCGTAATGAAGCGACGATGCATCTTGATGAAATGACTGTGGAAGAGGCATTAATTACGATGAATAAAGAAGATCAGCAAGTCCCGTTAGCAGTTCGAAAGGCAATACCACAATTGACAAAAGTAATTAAAAAAACAATTGCACAGTATAAAAAGGGTGGACGATTGATCTATATCGGTGCAGGTACAAGTGGACGATTGGGTGTCTTAGATGCAGCGGAGTGTGTACCTACATTCAATACTGATCCTCATGAAATTATAGGTATTATTGCTGGTGGACAACATGCTATGACGATGGCTGTAGAAGGTGCGGAAGATCACAAAAAATTAGCGGAAGAAGATTTGAAAAATATAGATTTAACATCAAAAGATGTCGTTATAGGAATTGCCGCGAGTGGCAAAACGCCATATGTTATAGGCGGTTTAACATTTGCTAATACAATCGGTGCTACAACAGTATCTATTTCATGCAATGAACATGCAGTTATAAGTGAAATTGCGCAGTATCCAGTAGAAGTTAAAGTTGGTCCAGAAGTATTAACTGGTTCAACGCGTTTAAAGTCTGGTACAGCACAAAAATTAATTTTAAATATGATTTCAACCATCACAATGGTTGGTGTCGGAAAAGTTTACGATAACCTCATGATTGATGTTAAAGCAACCAATCAAAAACTGATCGACCGTTCAGTGCGTATTATTCAAGAAATATGTGCTATCACATATGATGAAGCAATGGCGTTATATCAGGTATCTGAGCATGATGTGAAAGTTGCGACAGTTATGGGTATGTGTGGCATTTCTAAGGAAGAAGCAACAAGACGGTTATTAAACAATGGTGACATTGTTAAACGAGCAATCAGAGATAGACAACCTTAGGAGGGATTTAAATGACCAAAGAACAACAACTTGCAGAACGAATTATTGCTGCAGTAGGTGGTATGGATAATATAGATAGTGTCATGAACTGTATGACACGTGTGCGTATTAAAGTATTAGATGAAAATAAAGTAGATGACCAAGAACTAAGGCACATTGATGGTGTCATGGGTGTTATACACGATGAACGCATTCAAGTTGTAGTTGGACCTGGTACAGTCAATAAAGTGGCTAATCATATGGCTGAGTTAAGTGGTGTTAAACTAGGTGACCCAATACCACACAATCACAATGATAGTGAAAAAATGGACTATAAATCATATGCAGCTGATAAAGCAAAGGCAAATAAAGAAGCACATAAAGCAAAACAAAAGAATGGTAAGTTGAATAAAGTATTGAAATCAATTGCCAATATCTTTATACCGTTGATTCCTGCATTTATTGGAGCTGGATTAATTGGTGGTATTGCAGCAGTACTGAGTAACTTAATGGTGGCAGGCTATATTTCAGGTGCTTGGATTACGCAACTTATAACAGTATTTAATGTCATTAAAGACGGTATGTTAGCATACTTAGCTATTTTCACTGGTATTAATGCGGCTAAAGAATTTGGTGCGACACCAGGACTTGGTGGCGTGATTGGTGGTACAACGTTATTAACGGGTATTGCTGGTAAAAATATTTTAATGAATGTTTTCACTGGAGAACCATTGCAACCTGGACAAGGTGGAATTATTGGTGTTATTTTTGCCGTTTGGATTTTAAGTATTGTCGAAAAGAGATTGCATAAAATTGTGCCAAATGCGATTGATATTATTGTAACGCCGACTATTGCATTGTTGATTGTAGGACTATTAACTATCTTTATCTTTATGCCATTAGCAGGTTTTGTTTCAGACAGTTTAGTTTCAGTAGTTAACGGAATTATTAGTATTGGTGGCGTATTTAGTGGATTTATCATTGGTGCAAGCTTCCTACCGTTAGTTATGTTAGGGCTTCATCATATTTTTACGCCAATTCATATAGAAATGATTAACCAATCTGGTGCTACTTACTTATTGCCAATTGCAGCGATGGCTGGTGCTGGACAAGTAGGTGCCGCATTAGCACTTTGGGTAAGATGTAAACGCAACACAACATTACGTAATACTTTAAAAGGTGCATTGCCAGTTGGTTTCCTAGGTATTGGAGAACCATTAATCTATGGTGTGACTTTGCCATTAGGTCGACCTTTCTTAACTGCTTGTATTGGCGGTGGTATTGGTGGCGCTGTAATAGGTGGAATTGGACATATTGGTGCCAAAGCAATAGGCCCAAGTGGTGTGTCACTATTACCATTAATCTCAGATAATATGTATTTAGGTTATATTGCAGGATTACTTGCTGCGTATGCTGGTGGATTCGTTTGTACATATTTATTTGGAACGACAAAGGCGATGCGACAGACAGATTTGTTGGGTGATTAATGATGACAAATATTTTATATCGCATTGATAAGCAGTTGAGTGATTTTACGAAGACAGAAAAGATAATCGCTGATTACATTTTAAAGAATCCACATAAAATCATTGATATGACTGTGAATGATTTAGCAGATGTTACGAATGTTAGTACAGCATCAATTGTTAGATTTAGTCGGAAAATGACACATCAAGGTTTTCAAGAGCTAAAGATTGCGATATCTCGATACTTACCCGAAGATATTGCAACCAATCCACATTTAGAATTGATTGAAAATGAATCTGTAGAAACTTTGAAAAATAAAATGATTGCTAGAGCAACGAATACGATGCGATTTGTAGCTACTAATATTATGGATGCGCAAATTGATGCAATTTGTGATGTGTTGAAAAATGCCAGGACAATATTTTTATTTGGATTTGGCGCATCGAGTTTGACTATTGGTGATCTTTTTCAAAAGTTATCTCGTATTGGCTTAAATGTCAGGTTATTACATGAAACGCATTTACTTGTGTCAACATTTGCGACGCATGATGATAGAGATTGCATGATTTTTGTGACGAATCAAGGTAGTCATAGTGAATTGCAGTCAATTGCACAGGTGGCCACACATTACAGTATTCCCATCATAACTATATCTAGTACAGCTAATAATCCAGTGGCTCAAATTGCAGACTATGCATTGATTTATGGCAGAACTGATGAAAATGAAATGCGTATGGCGGCTACAACGTCACTATTTGCACAGTTATTCACGGTAGATATATTGTACTATCGATTTGTAGCATTAAATTATCATGCGATTCTAGATTGTATAACCCAATCGAAAATGGCACTTGATAATTACAGGAAGCATCTTGCGACGATAGATTTTAAACATTAGATATTGTGTGCGTTCTAATATAAAGTTAGTTGCAACGTAAACAATTGAAGTTTTTGATGTGATTTAGTTGCTTGATGAAAAATTGTTGATACAAGTTTGTAAAACTGGCATAGAAGTTATTTTGAAAATGATAAAAGTGTGACAAATTAAAGCAAAGTTCAGGTTTGAGCTTTGCTTTTTTCATAGTATAGAAATTAAATGTTGAAGAATAATTTTAATGCTAAATGAACTAATACGAAGGTGCTAAAAGTAATTATTATCAAATTAGTGATATGAATGAAATGTTTAAATCGTTTGCGTTGATTGTATTCGGGACTTTTATAGAGTAGGTAGTAGTACATAAAGAGTATGGCTGCGAACATGCCGAATATTGAAGTGAAGTTACCTACAGTGACTGCCATGAAATGATTTAAAGTTAAATAATAACTTAGACTGATAATTAAAAATAAAATGATTTGATAGGTAATTAACACCATTCAAGTCCCTCCATTAATCGTAGGCAAAAAATTTATCAATGATTTGATTATTTGTATTCAAATTTTAGTATACGACTTACCTCAAACACAAATATTAAAATATAAGACAATAAAATTAGAATAAATTTACGTTTGAAGATAAAAAACAAACATTTTTCATTAAAGTTTATGATATATTTAGAGCAATAGAAAGTGTATGGAAGGGGATATGAATGGCATACCAAAGTGAATACGCATTAGAAAATGAAATGATGAATCAACTTGAACAATTGGGTTACGAAAGAGTAACGATACGTGATAATAAGCAATTGCTTGATAATTTTAGAACGATTTTAAATGAGCGTCATGCGGACAAATTAGAAGGCAATCCCTTAACAGATAAAGAATTTCAACGTCTGTTAACGATGATTGATGGGAAAAGTATTTTCGAAAGTGCCCGTATTTTACGTGATAAATTACCACTTAGACGTGATGATGAGTCTGAGATTTATTTGTCGTTTTTAGATACGAAAAGTTGGTGTAAAAATAAGTTTCAAGTGACGAATCAAGTATCGGTCGAGGATACATATAAAGCACGTTATGATGTAACGATATTAATCAACGGACTACCCCTTGTCCAAGTTGAATTGAAACGTCGAGGCATTGATATTAATGAGGCGTTTAACCAAGTAAAACGTTACCGTAAACAAAATTACACAGGCTTATTCCGCTACATACAAATGTTTATCATTAGTAATGGTGTTGAAACGCGATACTTTTCTAATAATGATAGCGAACTATTGAAGAGTCACATGTTTTATTGGAGTGATAAACAGAATAACCGAATCAATACATTGCAATCGTTTGCTGAGTCATTTATGAGACCTTGTCAATTAGCTAAGATGATATCACGCTATATGATTATTAATGAAACAGATAGAATACTGATGGCAATGCGTCCGTATCAAGTGTATGCGGTAGAAGCACTTATTCAACAAGCGACTGAGACAGGGAATAATGGATATGTGTGGCATACAACGGGAAGTGGTAAGACGTTGACTTCTTTTAAAGCGAGTCAGATTTTATCACAACAAGATGACATTAAGAAAGTTATCTTTTTGGTTGACCGTAAAGACTTGGATAGTCAAACAGAAGAGGAATTTAATAAATTTGCTAAGGGTGCTGTCGACAAAACATTTAATACCTCGCAACTGGTACGCCAACTAAATGATAAAAGTTTGCCACTTATTGTAACGACGATTCAAAAAATGGCTAAAGCGATTCAAGGTAATGCCCATTTATTAGAACAGTATAAAACAAATAAAGTTGTATTTATTATTGATGAGTGTCATCGCAGTCAATTTGGTGACATGCATCGTCTAGTTAAACAACATTTCAAAAATGCCCAATATTTTGGGTTCACTGGTACGCCACGTTTCCCAGAAAATAGTAGTCAAGATGGTAGAACAACTGCAGATATTTTTGGTAGATGTTTACATACGTATTTAATTAGAGATGCCATTCATGATGGTAATGTACTTGGTTTCTCAGTTGACTATATTAATACTTTTAAAAATAAAGCTTTAAAAGCAGAAGATAACAGCATGGTTGAAGCAATTGATACGGAAGAAGTATGGTTAGCGGATAAACGTGTGGAATTAGTAACACGACATATCATCAATAATCATGATAAATATACACGTAATCGTCAATATTCAAGTATATTTACAGTTCAAAGTATTCACGCGCTTATTAAATATTATGAGACATTTAAGCGACTTAACAAAAAGTTGGAACAACCATTAACGGTAGCTGGTATATTTACGTTTAAACCTAATGAAGATGATCGTGATGGTGAAGTGCCATATCATTCACGTGAAAAATTAGAGATAATGATTAGTGATTATAATAAAAAGTTCGAGACGAATTTTTCAACAGACACAACTAATGAGTATTTTAACCATATTTCAAAAAACGTTAAAAAGGGCGTTAAAGATAGTAAAATTGATATCTTAATCGTTGTTAATATGTTCTTAACTGGTTTTGATAGTAAAGTACTGAACACTTTATATGTTGATAAGAATTTAATGTATCATGATTTAATTCAAGCGTATTCACGTACAAATAGGGTTGAAAAAGAATCAAAGCCATTTGGTAAAATTGTAAACTATCGTGACTTGAAAAAAGAGACAGACGATGCACTGAGAGTATTCTCACAAACAAATGATACGGATACAATTTTAATGCGTAGTTATGAAGAGTATAAAAAAGAATTTATTGACGCTTATCGTGAGCTTAAAATGATTGTGCCGACACCACACATGGTTGATGACATTCAAGATGAAGAAGAGCTAAAGCGCTTTGTTGAAGCTTATCGTTTATTAGCTAAAATAATATTACGTTTAAAAGCATTTGACGAGTTTGAGTTTACAATTGATGAAATTGGAATGGATGAACAAGAGAATGAAGACTATAAAAGTAAATATTTAGCCGTGTACGATCAAGTAAAAAGAGCGACGGCTGAGAAAAATAAAGTATCCATTTTAAATGATATTGATTTCGAAATAGAAATGATGCGTAATGATACGATTAATGTGAATTATATTATGAATATATTGAGACAAATTGATCTTGAAGACAAAGCGGAACAACGTCGTAACCAAGAACAAATTAGACGTATTTTAGATCATGCAGATGATCCGACATTGAGGTTAAAACGAGATCTAATTAGAGAATTCATCGACAATGTTGTACCTTCTTTAAATAAGGATGATGATATCGATCAAGAATATGTTAATTTCGAAAGTATTAAAAAAGAAGCGGAGTTCAAAGGATTTGCTGGAGAGAGATCTATCGATGAACAAGCCCTAAAAACAATTTCAAATGACTACCAGTATAGTGGTGTTGTAAACCCACATCACCTTAAAAAAATGATTGGTGATTTGCCATTGAAAGAAAAACGTAAAGCAAGAAAAGCCATTGAATCTTTCGTGGCAGAAACAACTGAAAAATACGGTGTGTAATGATTCAGCCCCCTCGCTAGATTAGTGTAGGGGGCATTATTATTTCATTAGAAAAGGCTCATGTGTTTGGCAATCATCATTTGGTTTCAATACAATTTTATCATCGTATTTGTATAGAAATAATGTCTATAGGCATTTAAAATAGTTTATAATATTAACAGGATAAGTATTAAATGTATGTTGAAGGAGGTGCGTAGCTATGGATAATAGAAATATGATTAATCGTGTTTTTAGTCAAAAGATATTACATCAAATTGCAATCAAAAATAAAAGTGATGTTGTTGATGAGGCATATGATTTTTATATACAAGGGCCTAAAAATATCAATGTAATACAGAAAATGAAGTCTTTATATAACTATCTTAAAAAGTCTTATCGTAACGAATATTTTTATAAAAACACAATGCTTAATAAACTCCTTTTAGGACTACATTCTGTTAATACAACTACTGCACTTTCTGAGATGCCTATAGGAAATAGTATTGCTGATTTTATATTGTTAAATGGTAAAGGCGTTGTCTACGAGATTAAAACAGAATTAGATAAGTTGGATAGATTGGATAATCAAATTAATGATTATTATGAAGTATTTAATTATGTAGTAGTCATTACAAATGACAAACACTTGAATAAAGTTATGGCTAGATACAAAGATACAACAGTCGGAATTTTAGTATTAACATCTAGAAATACACTGAGTGAAGTTCAAAAACCAAAAGAAAACAATAGTCTCTTAAACTCAAAAGCGATGTACAACTTTTTACGAAAAGAAGAAAGAAAAAGAGTTATTGCACAAAATCATATGGATGTGCCAACTTATAATGATTTCACAGAGTATGATGTGTTATTTGACGTGTTTAAAGAAATACCAATGACGAAACTGCATAACAATATGATTTTTGAGTTGAAAAAAAGAGGCAACATGAAAGAATACAAAGATGAATTTTTAGCAGCTCCGACTGAAATTAAGTTCTTGTTATATTTCGCAAAAATGACAAAGAAAGATAAAAATAAACTATATCATTTTCTTAAGGATACAAATAATCCCCCGCACTTCACATAGTGGCGGGGGATTTATCATGCGTTAAAATGCCCAAAGTATGGGTGTGACCCTTAAATCATGGCAAAGCATCTAACACTTGATATGGTGCCGAGCCCTAACATAGCACAATATAGTTAGTATGACAAAGTCATCTAACATAACACATCAGATGTTGCCCGATTTATTCCAGACCATACAGTGATAAAGTTGCACAACGCATGACTTTTATTTAGCAATAACTGCTACTTCTGAAATAAGTTGCTTTGCATAGTCTGATTGCGGATGTTTGATAATATCTTCTGTGTTATTAAGTTCAACGATTTCGCCATTTTTCATAACTGCAACTCGATCACATATTTCATTGATAACACCCATGTCATGTGTGATGAATAAATAAGTGATGCCGAAGTCTAACTGTAATTGTTTTAATAACTCGATGATATCTTTTTGAATTGAAACGTCTAAAGCTGATACTGCCTCGTCGCAAACAATCACTTTAGGTTCTACAGCAAGTGCTCTTGCGATACTTACACGCTGGCGTTGCCCACCAGATAATTCGTGTGGATAGCGATATAAGAAACTTTGATCTAGGCCAACTTTTTCTAACAACGATACGATAGTTTTAATAATGTCGTCATTATCTTTGACTTTCCCATGAATGATTAGTGGTCGTTTAATCACATCAATGACTTTAAATCTTGGATTAATAGATGCGAATGGATCTTGGAAAATCATTTGTATCTCTTGTCGTAAAGATTTCAATTCATCATCTTTAAATAAACTTAATGGTAATTCGTTATACCAAATAAAGCCTTCTGACACTTCCTTTAGACCGACGACCGTCTTAGCTAATGTCGATTTCCCTGACCCTGATTCACCGACAATGCCTAACGTTTCGCCTTTTCTAATAGCCAAGTTAATATCATTAACTGCTCGGTATAGGCTGCCACTCGGTGATGTGTAATCCACGCTCACGCGATCGAATTTTAATAAAATATCATTGTTTAACGGTCTTGGCGGACGCGTTTGATGAATATCAGGAATCGCATCTATTAAGCGTTTCGTATAGGTATGTTGTGGCGATTTAAAAATACTTTCAACCGTGCCACTTTCAACGACACTTCCATCTTTCATTACAATCACATCGTCGCAAAATTGATACACAGCACCTAAATCGTGAGTGATAAAAATAATAGACGTTTCTGTGTACTCATAAAGGGACTTCATTAACTGCAGTAATTGATTTTGTGTACTGGCATCTAATGCCGTTGTTGGTTCATCTGCGATTAAAATTTGTGGCTTTAAAATCAATGCCATTGCTATCATGACACGTTGACGCATACCACCAGAAAGTTCATGCGGATAAGCATCAAATTGTCGAGTTGCATGTTTTATACCTACTTTTTCTAAAATGTCTATTGTCATCGACTTTGCTTCAGATTTAGATACACGTTTATGTTGAAATAGTACTTCTGTAATTTGTTTGCCAATCGTTAATCTTGGATTCAACGAAGAGAGTGGATCTTGAAAAATCATTGAAATATCCTTGCCTCGAATTTGTTGTAACGCTGAAGTTGATAAATTAGTTAACGATTGCCCATTAAAAATAATTTCTCCTGTTAACGTGTGATCCGGATAATCTGGTAGTAGCCCTAAAATAGATTTAGCGGTAATACTTTTTCCTGATCCTGATTCACCAACAATACCTAGGATATGTTTTTTTCGTAATTCGAAAGAGACGTTTTTTACCGCTTGAACTGTAGTTTCATCATAATTGAATTGTACATTCAGACTGTTGACTTCTAATAAATTTGACATGATGTTGTGCCTCCCTATTCACAAATGTGTAAATTTATTCTATACTTTTGTATATCATAGTAATCTACTCAAGATTATTTTACAAGGAGTGATTAGCATAATTACTTATTTAGAATCTTTTAAGTCGTTGTATCACAAGGCATTTTACAAGTTTGTATTATCGGTATTAAGCTTGCCATTATTTTTATATGCAGTGATAAAGTTTTTCTTTTCTGCTAAGAGAAAAAATTTTTACGCTAATAATTCTGAAATTTCAGAAATCGAACAGGCGTTACATCAAAAATATAAATATTTATCGCAGCAAAAGTCATCCACACAAATACATAAAGAAGCATTAAAAATATTCAAGACACAAAGTTCTAATACGAATTCAAAGAATATTGAACAAGCACATTTTTCAACATACTTTGAAAATGTATTATTTCATAAGTTCATCATTATCAAAGTGATATTGGCGTTACCGATGTTCATCTTATTGACTATTTATTTACAGCCATTAGTTAGATATATTTTTGAGCGAATTGTCATGGCTGTGATTGTCATCATTGGTGTTATTGTCAGTGTG
This sequence comes from Staphylococcus sp. FSL W8-0305, assembly GCF_037966415.1. Lineage (NCBI taxonomy): Bacteria > Bacillati > Bacillota > Bacilli > Caryophanales > Staphylococcaceae > Staphylococcus > Staphylococcus sp. FSL W8-0305. The sequence continues at coordinate 1,847,661 of NZ_CP150198.1, read as the reverse complement.
TTTAGCATTCTGTATTTTTCACCGCTTGATGCGGCTTATAGCATACTGGGACAAAATGCAACAAAGGCACAGATACATCAATTCAATGTATTACATCATCTTAACGAACCTTATTTTATTCAATTGTGGGATACCATCAAGGGTGTTTTTACCTTTGACTTAGGTACGACTTACAAAGGGAATGATGTTGTGACTAAAGCAGTTGGCGAAAGAATTCCAATTACAATAATTGTCGCAGTATTAGCGCTAATTGTGGCATTAATTATTGCAATACCAATTGGTATTATCAGTGCGATGAAGCGAAATAGTTGGCTTGATATCACGTTAATGATAATTGCATTAATTGGTTTGTCTATTCCAAGTTTCTGGCAAGGGTTATTATTCATTTTAGCGTTCTCATTGAAATTGGATATTTTGCCACCATCTTATATGCCAGAACATCCAATATCGTTGATTTTACCTGTACTTGTCATTGGAACAAGTATTGCTGCTTCTATCACGCGTATGACAAGGTCTTCTGTACTTGAAGTAATGCGCAGCGATTATGTTTTAACTGCTTATGCAAAAGGATTATCGACGACACAAGTGGTTATTAAACATATTTTGAAAAATGCCATTATTCCAATTGTAACGCTAGTTGGTCTTCTAGTGGCAGAGTTACTAGGCGGTTCAGCAGTGACGGAGCAAGTATTTAACATTAATGGTATCGGTCGTTATATCGTCCAAAAACAACTAATACCTGATATCCCAGCAGTCATGGGTGGGGTCGTATATATATCAATTGTAATATCTTTAGCAAACTTAATTATTGATATATTTTATGCTTTAATCGATCCAAAATTACGTAGTGAAATTAACGAAAGGAAGTGAGGCATATGGTAAAACTTACAACAAAGATAGCTTCCTTAAAACTATTCGCAAGTTATGCTATTGCAACTTATATTTTAGTTATATTAACGAGTGCATTAAATCTTTTTAAAGGTTATGTGGCCGATACGTTCTATATTGCTGAAACATTGCTAATCGTTTTAACCATCATTTTAATTATCATCTTAACAACGGAACAAACATGGAAGCATCATGACCTATGGCGACGTATCGTCGAAGTGTTGTTATTGTTGATGACATTAACAGGGAACGTATTTACATTATTAATGTTTGTAAGTATTAGACGTTACCAACGTACATCGCAAATACATAGTTATAATGGCTGGGAATCGTTTATACGAAAAACTACTAGACATCGTATTGCGATTATCGGGTTACTTATTTTAGTCTATATGCTGACATTATCAATTGTGTCACAATTTACATTTGATACGACATTGGCTACTAAAAATCAGTTCAACGCACTGTTACATGGACCGAGTCTAGCCTATCCGTTTGGTACTGATGATTTCGGTAGAGACTTATTTACACGCGTAGTTGTCGGAACGAAGCTGACATTTTCAATTTCAATTATTTCAGTAGTTATTGCAGTTGTTTTTGGTGTGTTACTAGGCACTATCGCAGGTTATTTTAATCATATTGATAATTTAATAATGCGAATTTTAGATGTAGTGTTTGCAATTCCATCATTATTGTTAGCGGTGGCAATTATTGCATCGTTTGGAGCAAGTATTCCAAATTTAATTATTGCTTTAAGTATCGGTAATATACCATCATTTGCACGGACAATGCGTGCCAGTGTTTTAGAAATTAAACGCATGGAATATGTAGATGCAGCACGTATCACTGGTGAAAACACTTGGAATATCATATGGCGTTATATTTTGCCGAATGCGATTGCGCCTATGATTGTACGTTTTTCATTAAATATAGGTGTGGTTGTATTAACAACAAGTAGTTTAAGTTTCCTAGGACTTGGTGTTACACCTGATGTAGCTGAATGGGGCAACATTTTACGTACCGGTAGTAACTACTTGGAAACGCACAGTAATTTAGCTATTGTACCTGGTATTTGTATTATGTTCGTCGTTTTAGCATTTAATTTTATAGGTGATGCAGTGCGTGATGCGCTAGATCCAAGAATTCATTAAAAAGGTAGGGATAGATGTGAAGAAAATCATTAGTATCGCAATTATAGTTTTAGCGTTGGTATTAAGTGGTTGTGGTGTCCCTACGAAATCAGAAGTGGCTCAAAAGTCATCGAAAGTTGAAGTGAAAGGCGAGCGACCAACGATACATTTCCTAGGACAAGCAAGTTATGAAAATGATATGAATATCGTCAAAGATCAATTGGAAAATGCAGGATTTAACGTGAAGATGAATATCCAACCAGATTATGGTAGCTATCGTACACAACGTCAAGCCGGCAATTATGATATCCAAATCGATGACTGGATGACAGTATTCGGTGACCCGAACTATGCTATGACGGCATTATTTAGTTCTACAGGATCAAATAGTTTATTGAAAGATAAACATGTAGACCAGTTGTTAAATAAAGCTTCTACTCAAAATGAAGCAGATGTTAAACAAACATATAAGCAAATTGAAGATGAAGTTGTATTTGATAAAGGGTATATGGCGCCTTTATATGGATCAAAAAAGAATTTAGTATATGACAATAAAGTGTTAGATAAAAATAGTGTTGGATTGCCAAATTCACGTGCATTAATATGGCAACAATTTGATTACAACAATAGTAGAGAACGAGATACGCGGCCACTTGTGATGACACAACAAGACGGTGAAATTCCTACATTGGATCCAATACGTTCAATTGCGCCGTCAGTATATTCAATTAATATGAATATGTACACAAGGTTATTATTATTAGATGAAAATGACCACTTAACAACGAAAGGTTCGTTAAGTCGTGATTATGCTGTGAATAAGGACAATAAAGCGTTTTATTTCTTATTAAGAGATGATGATTATTTTGCGAAAGTGGTTAATGGACAAGCACGTAATACTGGAGAGCGTGTATCGGCTGAAGATGTTAAGTTTTCTTTAGATAGAGCACGTGATAAAAAGTCTGTGCCTAACAATAATACTTACAATATGCACAAACATATAAATGACATCAAGATATTAAAAGATGAGGACATCGATCAGTTGCGTAAAGAGAAGGACAAGGACGATAATTCCATCTATGATAAGTTGATTAAAGCGTATAACGTCAAATCGTTAACGACAGATGGTCAAAAAGTAAATAATAAAGACGGTATTTATCAAATTGTTAAAATTACGACAGATCAATCGATGCCTCGAGAGGTAAATTACTTAACACACTCTTCGGCAGGCATTTTATCTAAAAAATTTGTTAATCAAGTAAATCAAGAATATCCAAAAGGATATGGGGATAGCAGTACCATTCCTGCAAATTCAGATGGAAAAAATGCGCTTTATGCAAGTGGCGCATACATTATGACACAGAAAAATGCATATCAAGCAACGTTTCAACGTAATCCAGGATTCAACGAAACAGAAAAAGGTAGTTATGGACCAGCTAAAATTAAAAATATTACATTGAAGTTTAATGGTGACCCGAATAATGCATTGTCAGAACTTAGAAATCATTCAATTGATATGTTGGCAGATGTGAATCAAAAACATTTTGATTTAATTAAGTCGGATAAAAATTTAAGCATTATTCGCAAAAATGGACGTAAGTCAGTCTTTTTAATGCTAAATATTAAAAAAGGTATATTTAAGACGCATCCAAACTTGAGACAAGCAGTAGTTAATGCGATAGATCAGGATCAATTTATTAAGTTTTATCGTGGCGATAAATTTAAAATTGCATCACCGATTACACCACTTGTCGATACTGGTAACGAGCAACGTCAAGATTTAGAAAAAGTAGAAAAAGCCATTAATCAATAATGTTTTAAATATTTAACAGAAAGTAGGAGGATATAGTATGGTCATTAACTTAAATGACAAACAGACAAAAACATCTAAAGAAGGGTTAATTTCCGTATCACATCCTCTTGCGGCTAAAATTGGTAAGGATGTATTAAATCAAGGTGGCAACGCTATGGATGCCGTGATTGCAATTCAACTGGCATTGAATGTGGTAGAACCATTTGCATCAGGTATTGGTGGTGGCGGGTACTTGCTATATTATGAGCAAAGTACTGGCAGTATAACTGCGTTTGATGCGCGTGAGACAGCCCCTGCACATGTAGACAAACAATTTTATCTAGATGATTCAGGCGAATATAAATCATTTTTTGATATGACTACACATGGTAAAACTGTCGCTGTGCCAGCAATTCCAAAGCTGTTTGATTATATTCACAAGCGTTATGCTAAATTGTCATTGGAAGATTTAATTAATCCTGCAATTGAACTAGCCATTGAAGGTCATTCAGCTAATTGGGCTACTGAAAAATATTCGCGCCAGCAACACGCGCGATTGACAAAGTATCACGAAACGGCACAAGTATTTACCCATGAAAATCAATATTGGCGTGAAGGTGATTGGATTGTACAACCCGAATTAGGTAAGACATTTCAAATATTAAGAGAACAAGGGTTTAATGCATTTTATAAAGGTGACATTGCGAAACAATTAGTCAATGTTGTCAAAGCATGTGGTGGGACAATCACTTTAGAGGATCTAGCCAATTATGATATTCAGATTAAAGCGCCAATCAGTGCGACATTTAAAGACTATGACATTTATTCAATGGGACCATCTAGTTCTGGCGGTATCACGGTAATTCAAATATTGAAGTTATTAGAACATGTCGATTTACAATCTATGGGTCCAAGATCTGTTGATTACTTGCATCATTTGATACAGGCGATGCATTTAGCATATAGTGATCGCGCGCAATACTTGGCGGATGATAATTTTCATGAGGTGCCTGTACAGTCATTAATTGATGACGATTATTTAAAAGCACGCAGTAAGCTCATTGATAGCAATAAAGCAAATATTGATATAGAGCATGGTGTTGTGTCTGATTGCATTAGTCATACAGATGTTGAAGAAAATCATACCGAAACAACTCATTTTTGTGTGATTGATAAGGAAGGTAATATTGCTTCATTTACGACATCAATCGGTATGATTTACGGATCGGGTATCACGATTCCAGGCTACGGCGTGTTATTGAATACCACAATGGATGGTTTTGATGTTGTGACGGGTGGGATCAATGAAATTGCACCTTATAAACGACCACTAAGTAACATGGCTCCAACGATTGTGATGCATCACGGGAAGCCAATATTAACAGTAGGTGCACCTGGTGCTATAAGTATCATTGCTAGTGTTGCGCAAACATTAATCAATGTATTAGTGTTTGGCATGGATATTCAGCAGGCTATAGATGAACCTAGAATTTATAGTAGCCATCCTAATCGCATTGAATGGGAGCCTCAATTTTCACAATCTACAATTTTAGCATTGATTGCACGTGGACATGCAATGGAACATAAACCAGATGCCTATATTGGAGATGTACATGGGCTACATGTTGACTTGAATACACGTGACGCATCGGGAGGTGCTGATGATACGAGGGAAGGTACAGTGATGGGTGGTGAGGTATTATCAATTAGAAAACAACCATTACCATATCGTCAAATGTATGGTAGTAATGTATATCGTGTATATTTCAATGATGTGCAGTTACCTTTATTGGCAGATCAAGTGCGATGGATGCATGACAAATATTGGGTTGATGAAAGTGTCGTTAGAATCATCTTCTCTGAAGTTAGTGCACATATTGAAGATTTAAGAAGTTATGAAAACGCAGGAGAAAATTATATAGATATTACCTGGTTAGCACGAAAGAAAGGTTATCAAGTAACATTGAAGGATGACGGTTTATACTTAACTGATGATACATATACTTCAGTGAAACGGAACACAAATGCATACTATAGATATGATCGAGATAGTATCACAAGATAGTTTATACGCTTGATATGAAGTTTGTAGTGGATAAGGACTTTTGTTGAAAGAAAGGATTCGATTTCGAACTTTAGCGTGACGCTTGAGTGTAGTAATGTTGGAAATGCTATACGAAACGCTAGTCACCTTTGTAAATATACAACACCTCACATATTCGTTTTTGATGTACATCACAATAGTTAGTCTAAAATCTAACGTGATGTGGTTTGGTACAGTTGAACGAGTTATGTGAGGTGTTTTTATAATGTGGGATTTTAATAGATGATTTGGATGTTTCTATAATTACAGCATAAGTATTAATGTTCGCTACTAAGTTTAACCAGAAGTTTTTATGTGTCTTCATACTTTCATATCTACTCTCAAAATATATCATCAACACTATCATATGTTTTAAAAATATTTACATCATAACTAAAGTGAATGTCAAAATTTAAATTTGTAAAAACAATAGATGTATATAAAAAGTTGAAAAGGATTGTAAGAAAATCAAAAAAACACTGTATGACGTTTGATTAGTCACACAGTGTAGATAACAATTAAAATGTTGTTGCCAATTTTTCAGCATTATTAATACTAGTTGCTTTAATTTCTTCAGTTTTATGCGGTTCGGCATTGTGTCCTTCAATAATGATTGTTTCATATGATGGCACACCTAAGAATGTCATAATTGTTCTTAAATAACGGTCACCCATTTCAAAATCAGCAGCAGGTCCTTCAGTATAATATCCACCACGTGATTGAATGTGTAATACTTTTTTGTCAGTTAGTAAACCTTGTGGTCCTTCAGCAGAATATTTAAAAGTTTTACCTGCAATTGAAATAGCATCAATATATGCTTTAACTACAGGTGGGAAAGAAAGGTTCCACATAGGCGTTACAAGCACATATTTATCTGCACTTAAAAATTCTTCTAAAATGTCACTCAATCTTGAAACTTTCATTTGTTCATCATCAGTTAACGTTTCGCCATTACTCATTTTCCCCCAACCAGTTAATACATCTTTGTCAATAACTGGAATATAAGTTTCAAATAAATCAATATGTTTCACTTCATCTTCAGGATGTTGTTGTTGATATGTTTCGATAAATGCTTTACCAGCCGCCATAGAATTTGATACCAGTTCATTAAAAGGGTGTGCTGTAATATATAATACTTTTGCCATTTGAAAATTCTCCTCTGTTTCTGTTATTTTCTTAAGTATAATTATTATACTAGGTATAAAATTTAATATCAATCAAAATATTCAAATTACCATCATTTTCTTCATCTATATTTTGCAGTACTACTAAAGTATGAGTGCATTTAATTATGAAATAGTTGATTTAGAATATATACTTAATACCCAAAATATATGAAGGATGGATGCCACTATGACAAAGCGACCAAAACGTATTTTGGCAACAATTATCATTTTTCTTTCACTATTATTTACGATTATTTATATAGATGACATACAAAAATGGTTTAACCAATATACCGATAAATTGACACAAAATCATAAAGGACAAGGACACTCAAAATTGGAAGACTTTTTTAGAGGGAGTCGGATTACTGAGACTTTTGGTAAATATCAACATTCACCATTTGATGGTAAGCATTATGGTATTGATTTTGCATTGCCAAAAGGTACACCAATTAAAGCGCCGACGAATGGTAAAGTAACACGTATCTTTAATAATGAATTAGGCGGCAAGGTATTACAGATTGCCGAAGATAATGGAGAATATCACCAGTGGTATCTACACTTAGACAAATATAATGTCAAAGTAGGTGATCGAGTCAAAGCAGGTGATATTATTGCATATTCAGGCAATACAGGTAAACAAACGACAGGCGCACATTTACATTTTCAAAGAATGAAGGGTGGCGTAGGTAATGCATATGCAGAAGATCCTAAACCGTTTATCGATCAGTTACCTGATGGGGAACGTAGCCTATATGATTTGTAGTTATAGAAGAGTGCCCGCAGTCTAAAAAATCAAGCAATCATTGTGTGAGTATAATACTTACATAATGGTTGCTTTTTTCAATGAAAATCGAAATGCTAAGTCATACTTGTTTGATTTAGATATTATTTAAAATGTAAGACAAGGTTGTTAGCATTGGCAGTGAAATTTCGCACGTAAAAAATCATTATTGACACACTAAAAATAGTTGTGTGCTATATCAATTTTCTGTATAAAAGTTTAATTCTGACAGTAATGTAAACGTTTACAATTTATGATTGACATTAATAATAAGTGACTATATGATTTATGTAAGTATTTGTGCAAACGTTTTCACAAAGTGTATTGCACAATCAAACTGTAAACAAAGTATGGGAGGCATAACATGGCAGAACTAAAGTTAGAGCATATTAAAAAGACGTATGATAACAACAATACTGTAGTGAAAGATTTTAATCTACATATTACTGACAAAGAATTCATTGTATTTGTTGGACCATCGGGATGTGGTAAATCAACAACATTACGAATGGTTGCTGGACTAGAGTCTATCACATCTGGAGATTTTTATATTGATGGGGAACGCATGAACGATGTTGAACCAAAGAATAGAGATATTGCGATGGTATTTCAAAACTATGCATTATATCCACATATGACTGTTTTTGAAAATATGGCATTTGGGCTAAAGCTACGTAAAGTGAATAAAAAAGAGATTGAACAAAAAGTTAATGAAGCAGCTGAAATATTAGGATTAACTGAGTATCTTGGTCGTAAACCAAAAGCGTTATCTGGTGGACAGCGTCAACGTGTTGCTTTGGGCAGAGCTATTGTTAGGGATGCGAAAGTCTTTTTAATGGATGAACCATTATCGAATCTTGATGCGAAGCTTCGAGTACAAATGCGCACAGAAATATTGAAATTACATAAGCGACTTAATACTACGACAATTTATGTTACGCATGATCAAACTGAAGCATTGACGATGGCTAGTCGAATTGTTGTTTTGAAAGATGGCGACATTATGCAAGTCGGCACACCTAGAGAAATATATGATGCCCCTAATTGCATTTTTGTGGCGCAATTTATCGGCTCACCAGCAATGAATATGTTGAATGCCACAGTTGAAATGGATGGATTGAAGGTAGGAACACACCATTTTAAATTACATAATAAAAAATTTGAAAAGTTAAAAGCTGCTGGCTACTTAGATAAGGAAATTATTTTAGGTATTCGAGCTGAAGACATTCATGAAGAACCAATATTTATTCAAACCTCTCCAGAGACACAATTTGAATCTGAAGTAGTTGTATCCGAACTGTTAGGTTCAGAAATTATGGTACATAGCACATTCCAAGGAATGGAATTGATTTCTAAATTAGATTCAAGAACACAAGTGATGGCGAACGACAAGATTACACTAGCATTTGATATGAATAAGTGTCACTTTTTTGATGAAAAAACAGGAAATCGTATCGTCTAAGGGGGAGTATTCATGTCTAAAATTTTAAAATATATCACGTTAGCCGTGGTAATGTTATTAATCGTAACTGCATGTGGCCCTAATCGTTCGAAAGAAGATATTGATAAAGCATTGAATAAAGATAATTCTAAAGACAAGCCTAACCAACTTACGATGTGGGTGGATGGCGACAAGCAAATGGCGTTTTATAAAAAAATTACGGATCAATATACTAAAAAAACTGGCATAAAAGTAAAGCTTGTAAATATTGGTCAAAATGATCAACTAGAAAATATTTCTCTAGACGCTCCTGCTGGAAAAGGTCCAGATATCTTTTTCTTAGCACATGATAATACTGGAAGTGCCTATCTACAAGGCTTAGCTGCTGAAATCAAATTATCAAAAGATGAGTTGAAAGGCTTCAATAAGCAAGCACTTAAAGCGATGAATTATGACAATAAGCAATTAGCATTGCCAGCTATCGTTGAAACAACCGCACTTTTTTATAATAAAAAATTAGTGAAAAATGCACCGCAAACGTTAGAAGAAGTTGAAGCTAATGCTGCCAAACTAACTGATAGTAAAAAGAAACAATACGGTATGCTATTTGATGCTAAAAATTTCTATTTTAATTATCCGTTTTTATTCGGCAATGATGATTATATTTTCAAGAAAAATGGCAGTGAATATGATATTCATCAGCTAGGACTAAATTCAAAACATGTCGTCAAGAATGCTGAACGATTACAAAAATGGTACGACAAAGGGTATCTTCCTAAGGCAGCAACACATGATGTCATGATTGGTCTTTTTAAAGAAGGAAAAGTAGGACAATTTGTCACTGGACCATGGAACATTAATGAATATCAAGAAACGTTTGGTAAAGATTTAGGAGTAACAACATTGCCTACAGATGGTGGCAAACCTATGAAACCATTTCTCGGTGTACGTGGTTGGTATTTATCTGAATATAGTAAACATAAGTATTGGGCTAAAGATTTAATGTTGTATATCACTAGTAAAGATACATTACAAAAATATACAGATGAAATGAGCGAAATTACTGGACGTGTTGACGTAAAATCATCTAATCCAAATTTAAAAGTGTTTGAAAAGCAAGCACGTCATGCTGAACCGATGCCTAATATTCCTGAAATGCGACAAGTTTGGGAACCGATGGGCAATGCAAGCATATTTATCTCAAATGGTAAGAATCCTAAACAAGCGTTAGATGAGGCGACGAATGATATAACGCAAAATATTAAGATTCTTCATCCGTCACAAAATGATAAGAAAGGAGATTAGTTATGACGAAACGTAACCCTAAATTAGCGGCATTATTATCTGTTATACCTGGTTTGGGACAGTTTTATAATAAAAGACCCATTAAAGGGACGATATTTTTTATCTTTTTCATCAGTTTTATTTCTGTATTTTATAGCTTTTTAAATATTGGTTTTTGGGGATTGTTCACATTAGGGACAGTACCTAAGTTAGACGATTCTCGTGTCTTACTTGCACAAGGTATTATTTCTATCTTACTCGTTGCTTTTGCAATCATGCTATATGTCATTAATATTTTAGATGCATATCGTAATGCTGAACGATTTAATCGCAATGAGGAAATAAAGGATCCGAAGGCACGTATGGTTGCAACATGGGACAAGACGTTCCCATACTTACTAATCTCACCAGGTACATTCTTATTGATATTTGTAGTTGTATTTCCATTAATATTTATGTTTGGAGTAGCATTTACAAACTACAATTTATACAACGCGCCTCCGAGACACACATTAGAATGGGTTGGTTTAGATAACTTTAAAACGTTATTCACAATTGGCGTTTGGCGTAAAACATTTTTCAGTGTTATTACTTGGACATTAGTATGGACGCTTGTTGCAACGACACTTCAAATTGCATTAGGGCTGTTTTTGGCAATTATTGTAAATCACCCTGTCGTCAAAGGTAAGAAATTTATCCGCACTGTGTTAATCCTACCTTGGGCTGTACCATCATTTGTGACAATTTTAATATTTGTAGCGTTATTTAATGATGAATTTGGTGCGATAAATAATGATATATTGCAACCTTTATTAGGTATTGCACCAGCATGGTTAAGTGATCCATTTTGGTCAAAAGTGGCATTAATTGGTATTCAAGTATGGCTTGGTTTCCCATTCGTCTTTGCACTGTTCACTGGTGTACTGCAAAGTATTTCATCAGATTGGTACGAAGCAGCAGATATGGATGGTGCGTCTAGTTGGCAAAAGTTCAGAAACATCACATTCCCGCATGTCATTTACGCCACAGCGCCATTGTTAATTATGCAATATGCAGGTAATTTCAATAATTTTAATCTTATTTATCTATTTAATAAAGGTGGTCCACCAGTGTCAGGGCAGAATGCTGGTAGTACAGATATCTTGATATCTTGGGTGTATAATCTGACATTTGAGTTTAACAACTTTAACATGGGTGCAGTTGTGTCATTAATTATTGGATTTATTGTTGCTATTGTCGCATTTATTCAATTCAGACGTACAAGTACGTTTAAAGATGAGGGAGGTTTATAAGATGACAAAGAAGAAAAACATATTAAAAGCAATCGGTATTTACAGTTTTATAGCGATGATGTTTGTCATCATTTTATATCCACTACTGTGGACATTTGGCATTTCCCTTAATCCAGGTACGAACTTGTATGGTGCCAAAATGATACCAGACAATGCAACATTTAAAAATTATGCATTCTTACTATTCGATGACAGTAGTCAATACCTGACTTGGTATAAAAATACGCTTATCGTAGCATCTGCAAATGCACTGTTTAGTGTGATATTTGTCACGTTAACAGCATATGCTTTTTCTAGATATCGCTTTGTTGGTCGTAAATACGGGCTGATTACATTTTTGATTTTACAAATGTTCCCTGTATTAATGGCAATGGTCGCAATCTATATTTTGCTAAATACAATTGGATTATTAGATTCTTTATTTGGACTAACACTTGTATATATTGGTGGGTCTATACCGATGAATGCCTTTTTAGTGAAAGGTTACTTCGATACGATTCCAAAAGAACTTGATGAATCTGCCAAAATTGATGGTGCTGGCCATATGCGTATTTTCTTACAAATTATGCTTCCATTAGCTAAGCCAATTTTAGCAGTTGTTGCTTTGTTCAATTTTATGGGGCCATTTATGGACTTTATATTACCTAAAATACTATTAAGAAGTCCTGAAAAATTCACATTAGCAGTTGGATTGTTCAACTTTATTAATGATAAGTATGCAAATAATTTCACAGTGTTTGCAGCAGGGGCAATTATGATTGCAGTACCTATAGCAATCGTATTCTTGTTCTTGCAACGCTACTTAGTATCAGGTTTAACAACAGGTGCGACAAAAGGTTAGTTTGAAATTGGGAGCGGGGCAGAAATGATAAAGAACCACTAATGAATTTATTGTGTAGTGGCTCTTACAAATTAGCCACAGCTAATATGTATCTAAAAATAGCCTAGAACGTTGATTGATGTTTAAGGCTCGACATACGTACTAATGACGATAAAGATTTAAAGGAGGACGTTATGATGACGATTAAAGTTGGAATCATTGGGTGTGGTGGTATTGCGAATGGCAAGCACATGCCAAGTTTACAAAAAGTTGAAAATGTTGAAATGATCGCATTTTGTGACGTAGACATTTCGAAAGCAGCGTGTGCGGCAGAAGCATACGGTACTGACAATGCAAAGGTTTATGATGATTACAAAGCATTGTTAAAAGATGACACGATTGATGTTATCCATGTTTGTACGCCAAATGACTCGCATTGTGAAATTACTGTAGCAGGGTTGCATGCCGGTAAACATGTGATGTGTGAAAAACCAATGGCTAAAACGACAGCAGAAGCTCAAAAAATGATAGATACAGCTAAATCAACAGGTAAAAAATTAACAATAGGTTATCAAAATCGCTTCAGACCAGATAGTCAATTTTTATATAAATCAGCGCAACGTGGCGACTTAGGTGACATTTATTTCGGAAAGGCACATGCTATTCGTCGTCGAGCAGTACCAACATGGGGTGTATTTCTAGACGAAGAAGCTCAAGGTGGAGGACCATTAATCGATATCGGTACACACGCTTTAGATTTAACGTTATGGATGATGGATAATTATGAACCAGAATCAGTGATGGGTTCAACATTCCATAAATTAAATAAACAGCATGATGCGGCAAACGCTTGGGGTTCATGGAATCCAGATGAATTTACAGTTGAAGATTCTGCGTTTGGCTTTATTAAAATGAAGAACGGAGCGACGATCATTTTAGAATCCGCTTGGGCGATTAATTCTTTAGAAGTGGATGAGGCAAAATGTTCATTATCAGGAACGAAAGCAGGTGCTGATATGAAGGATGGTCTACGTATTCATGGTGAAGATATGGGCACACTTTATACCAAACACGTTGAATTGGAAAACAAAGGCGTCGACTTTTATGAAGGTAATGAAGTGGATGAAGCTGAAGAAGAAGCAAAAGCTTGGATTGATGCAGTTGTAAATGATACTGAACCAGTTGTGAAACCGGAACAAGCAATGGTAGTTACAAAAATTCTTGAAGCGATTTATCAGTCTGCAAAATCAGGCAAAGCAATTTACTTTGAATAACATCATACGGTAAGGAGGCACATCATGACAAAATTAAAAGTTGGTGTGATAGGTGTTGGTGGTATTGCACAAGACCGTCATATTCCAGCATTGCTGAAACTCAAAGACACAGTCTCATTAGTTGCAGTACAAGATATTAATACAGTGCAGATGATTGATGTTGCGAAGCGCTTTAATATACCTCATGCAGTTGAGACACCTAGCGAGCTGTTTAAACTTGTTGATGCGGTGGTCATTTGTACACCTAATAAATTCCATGCTGATCTTTCTATAGAGGCATTGAACCATGGTGTCCATGTATTGTGTGAAAAGCCAATGGCGATGACGACGGAAGAGTGTGACCGCATGATTGAAGCGGCTAATAAAAATTGCAAATTATTAACTGTCGCATATCATTATCGTCACACAGATGTGGCAATTACTGCTAAAAAAGCAATTGAATCAGGTGTGGTTGGAAAACCTTTAGTAGCACGTGTACAAGCGATGCGTAGGCGTAAAGTGCCTGGGTGGGGTGTTTTTACCAATAAGGCATTGCAAGGTGGCGGTAGTTTAATCGATTATGGTTGCCACTTGTTAGACTTATCTTTGTGGCTACTAGGTAAAGATATGGTGCCGCATGAAGTGCTAGGAAAAACATATAATCAATTGAGCAAACAACCGAATCAAATTAATGATTGGGGAACATTTGATCACACTAAATTTGATGTCGATGATCATGTTACTAGTTATATGACATTTGCCAATCGAGCAAGCATGCAGTTTGAATGTTCGTGGTCTGCAAATATAAAGGAAGATAAGGTACACGTTAGTTTATCAGGCGAAGATGGCGGTATCAATTTATTTCCATTTGAAATATATGAGCCCCGCTTTGGAACTATTTTTGAAAGCAAAGCTAATGTTGAGCATAACGAAGACATTGCTGGTGAGAGACAGGCGCGTAACTTTGTCAATGCGTGTTTAGGGATAGAAGAGATTGTGGTAAAACCGGAAGAAGCACGCAATGTAAATGCCCTTATAGAAGCGATTTATCGTAGCGATCTTGATAACAAGAGCATACAACTTTAATGATTATTATATATAATACAAAATTCTCAATATAAAAAGAAGGAGTGCTTTTCAATGAAAATAGGTGTATTTTCAGTATTATTTTACGATAAAAATTTCGAAGATATGTTAGATTATGTCGCAGAATCTGGATTGGATATGATTGAAGTTGGAACAGGTGGTAACCCAGGAGATAAATTTTGTAAGTTAGATGAGTTGTTAGAAAATGAAGACAAGCGACAAGCATTTATGAAGTCAATCACAGACAGAGGCTTACAAATAAGTGGTTTCAGTTGTCATAACAATCCAATTTCTCCAGATCCGACAGAAGCGAAAGAAGCGGATGAAACGTTACGTAAAACAATCCGTTTAGCAAATCTATTAGACGTGCCAGTTGTTAATACATTTTCTGGCATTGCAGGATCAGATGATACCGCTAAAAAGCCTAATTGGCCTGTTACACCTTGGCCAACAGCCTACTCTGAAATTTATGATTATCAGTGGAATGAAAAGTTGATACCATATTGGCAAGATTTAGCTGAGTTTGCAAAAGAGCAAGATGTAAAAATTGCCATAGAGTTGCATGCAGGATTTTTAGTTCATACACCATATACGATGTTGAAGTTACGTGAGGCTACAAATGAATACATCGGTGCTAACTTAGATCCTAGTCATTTATGGTGGCAAGGTATCGACCCAATTGCTGCGATTCGCATATTAGGCCAAGCAAATGCAATTCATCACTTCCATGCTAAAGATACGTATATTAATCAAGAAAATGTAAATATGTATGGTCTAACTGATATGCAACCATATGGTAACGTTGCAACAAGAGCATGGACGTTCCGTACAGTTGGTTATGGACATAGTCCATATGTATGGGCAGATATCATAAGCCAACTTATTATTAATGGATATGATTATGTATTAAGTATTGAACATGAAGATCCTATTATGTCAGTAGAAGAAGGTTTCCAAAAAGCTTGTCAAACTTTGAAATCTGTTAATATTTACGACAAGCCAGCAGACATGTGGTGGGCATAATACGAATTCGAGGTTAGTCTGAAGTTTGTCTGAAGTAAGACTGGTGGCAGTGTTGAATAAATGCATATATCGCCAAGCCATTGCCAAAAATTTCACACCTTAAATCAAGTTCATTGTTTGTAAAGAAGGTGTACTTTATATAAGTATATAGCGATGGTCATACCCATTCACAATAACAATCCTCACTATTGAAAAGAGTAAATAAGCTTTTCAATAGTGAGGTATATGATAATAAAAAAGCCTGTTGTCACAATGGTCATAGACACGACATACTTTAAAGGTTTCTGAATATAATATTTCAGAACGCACTTTAAAGATGGACGTCGATGGCGACTAATGTGATGACAGGCTTTCATTTTTAAATATTCATTAATTTCTCTTCTTGTTTAATACGTACATATAAGAAATACGCATACGGTACTAATAAAATAGTTGTATATGTTGCGTGTGTTAATAATAATACACCGATTAATTCAGGAATGATGTTTAAGAAGTAATTTGGGTGTTTTGTAATTTTATATAATCCAGATTTAATAATAGGATGGTTAGGTAAAATGAATAATTTTAATGTCCAAATACCACCTAAAGTTTTAATAACCATAAATAACATGATATAAGCAAAGATTAATATAACTAAGCCAATACCATTTGCAAAGCTAAATGTATCTTTATTAATAAATGCCTCTACACCAGCCAATACATAAATTAAAACGTGTGTTATTGCTAAAAACTTCGAATTTTTAACGCCATATTCAACTGCACCGTCTGCTTTTAATTGTTTTGAGTGATTAATAGATATCTTTAAGCTGACAAGTCTGATACAGAAAAAGATAAGTAATATAGATAGAATCATGATGTCCTCCGTCATTATGTCATATGTATAAGCGTTGATTTTGACAACATAAAGTATTTTATAGATAAAACTTGTCAAATACTATTAACTATTTATTAATTTTAGTACATAAATATGTTTCTAAGTATGTGTTTATGTTCAGTATTTTGGATAATTTAATAATTTTAAGGATATTAAGCGCTTACACCGACGTGATATATTTGACTTAACGAAAATGATTGAGGTGACAGAGATGAACTTTTTTGATATCCATAAGATTCCGAACAAAGGCATTCCATTATCGGTACAACGTAAATTATGGCTTAGAAACTTCATGCAAGCTTTCTTCGTAGTGTTCTTTGTTTATATGGCTATGTATTTAATTCGAAACAACTTTAAGGCGGCACAACCGTTTTTAAAAGAGGAAATTGGATTATCTACATTAGAACTTGGTTATATCGGATTAGCATTTAGTATCACGTACGGTTTAGGGAAAACATTACTTGGATATTTTGTCGATGGACGTAACACAAAACGTATTATCTCATTCTTACTTATCTTATCTGCGATTACAGTTTTAATTATGGGATTTGTTTTAAGTTACTTTGGTTCAGTAATGGGATTATTAATTGTACTTTGGGGACTTAACGGGGTGTTCCAATCAGTTGGTGGACCTGCAAGTTATTCAACGATTTCAAGATGGGCGCCAAGAACGAAACGTGGCCGATACTTAGGGTTTTGGAATACATCACATAATATCGGTGGTGCCATTGCAGGTGGTGTTGCACTTTGGGGTGCTAATGTATTCTTCCATGGAAATGTTATAGGGATGTTCATTTTCCCATCGGTGATTGCATTACTTATTGGTATCGCAACATTATTTATCGGAAAAGATGATCCAGAAGAATTAGGATGGAATCGTGCTGAAGAAATTTGGGAAGAGCCGGTTGATAAAGAAAATATTGATTCTCAAGGTATGACAAAATGGGAGATCTTTAAAAAATATATCCTGGGAAATCCTGTTATATGGATTCTATGTGTTTCAAACGTCTTTGTATACATTGTACGAATCGGTATTGATAACTGGGCACCGTTATATGTGTCAGAGCATTTACACTTTAGTAAAGGCGATGCAGTTAATACGATATTCTACTTTGAAATTGGTGCTTTAGTTGCAAGTTTATTATGGGGCTACGTATCAGACTTATTAAAAGGTCGTCGTGCAATTGTAGCTATTGGCTGTATGTTTATGATTACATTTGTTGTCTTATTCTACACAAATGCTACAAGTGTAATGATGGTTAACATTTCATTGTTTGCATTAGGTGCGTTAATCTTTGGTCCGCAATTATTAATTGGTGTATCATTGACTGGTTTTGTTCCTAAAAATGCCATCAGTGTAGCAAACGGAATGACAGGTTCATTCGCGTATCTATTCGGTGACTCAATGGCAAAAGTTGGTTTGGCGGCTATTGCTGATCCAACACGTAACGGTTTAAACATCTTTGGATATACATTAAGTGGATGGACAGATGTTTTCATCGTCTTCTATGTTGCATTATTCCTAGGCATGATTCTATTAGGAATCGTTGCTTTCTATGAAGAAAAGAAAATTAGAAGTTTAAAAATCTAATATCAATCGGATTAAAAGTATCGCCAATTTATTGCAGTATAGTTGGCAATCCTGCCCCGACGGCATGTGCGTGAAGAGATGAAAGATACTGCTTCTACCCTTGCAAATATATCATCTCTATGTCTCGGGGCAGATCATAATTCCCTGTTATGAAGTATCCTTATTTGCCCGACTTAGGGTGACTCAATGAATTTACTCCCTACAATAAAGACATATAGCGGTGTCAATATTGTAGGGAGTATTGTTTTATATTTAGACTCTCTAAAAAGCGGATTGAAAGAAAAGTGAAAACTTCTCTATCAGTCCGCTTTTTCATAGAACAAAATGGATGCGCCATAATCATTAGTTATTTGCTAATCTATTTTGCTTGCTTACAATAATCACTTGGCGACATTTGTAAATATTTTTTAAAATGATAGCTAAACATTTTATACTCTGAAAAGCCTACTTTGTCTGCAATTTCATAGTGCTTATAATGTCGATCTAACAATTGTAGAGATTGTAAAATACGATAGCGATTTAAATAATCGACAATTGTAATACCAACATGATCTTTAAATGTTCGCATCGCATACGATTCACTAACATCGATATGTTGAATTAAATCTGAAACAGTCACTTTCGTTTGATAAGATTGCTTAATTTGATCAACAATCTGATTTACATAATAATCATCGTATTCTACTTTTAATAATGGTTGGAAGGCATCATGACAAGGTGCTAAGCTACGGCCGTTCTGTGATTGTTGCTCTAATAAGGTACGGACAAGTCTTCCTAAAATAACTTCTAATTGTGCATGGTCTACTGGTTTTAATAAATAATCAAGAACATGATGTTGAATGCCGGCTTTCATATATTCAAAGTCATCGTAACTCGATAATATGATGACATTACAATCTAGATGCGCAATATCATTGAGTAAATCGACGCCATTTTTACGTGGCATACGAATATCAGTAATTACTAATTCTGGCTGATGTTGTTGAATTAGTGATAATGCTTCAACACCATCTTTAGCAGTGTATATTGTATTGAAATGATAGTCTCCCCAAGGAATGATTTGCTTTAAACCTTCTCGAATAATTCGCTCATCATCACAAATAACTACCTTAAACATCTACATTCCCCCTTGAAAGTGGTATTTTATAACAAATTAACGTACCTTGATTACGCTTTGAAAAAATATGGAGTCGTGCATGTGAACCATATTGAATCATTGCTTTATTGTGTAAATGATTTAATCCCAAATGCTTAGTATCAAATACATCATTATTAAGAGATTGGCGTACATATTGCAGGCGAGATGACGACATCCCAATACCATTGTCGCAAACTAAAACATGTAAATTCTGACGTGCCAATGTCAGGCGTATAGTAATGTCCAATGACTCAGTATCTCTACCATGTTTAATAGCATTTTCTATGAGTGGCTGAAGCATCATTTTACCAATTGTCTGGTGACGCGCTTCTTCAGAACTTTCGATATGGAGCTTAATCATGTCATCAAAACGGATGTTTTGTATCGCAACATACTGTTCAATGTAGTTCAACTCTTCGTTTAATTCCACTGTATGTGAGTTTGTACGTAATGAGTAACGTAACATTTGCGATAATTGTTGGACCACAGTTTGTGCTAATTTCGGAGATAACGTAATTAAATATTGTATTGTTTGCATCGTATTGAATAGGAAATGAGGTTGGAATTGGCGTTCTATTTCCTTTAACTGAATATCACGCAAGCGACGTTCTGTATGCTCGATAGAATGGATCAGTTGCTCATTTGATTCAAATAAATCGTAAATATAATTATTAATTTCTTCTAGTTCACTGTTGTTTTTTAAAGGCGTATATGTACCTAGATGACGATTTTTGGCATAGTAAATTTTTTGAATAATCGTTTCGATATCTTTTGTTTGTCGTTTAGCCATATTATCTGCACTAATGAAACCAAATATTACTAGTAAAACAAGAACTACGGCCATAACAATTAACAACGTGATACCATCTTCAATGTTTTCATGTATATCTTTATAAATAATGAGACGATGGTCAGCATGGTTTAATTTTACAGATTCATTCATAAATCCGAATTGTTGCGGTCTATACTTTTCACCTATAGTAAAACGGTCATCGTTGGCGTATAAAATATTGTCATATTGATCAACGATAAGTGCGAATTGTCGGCTATCTTTCTTAATTTCACTTAAACGTGGGGTGTTAGCTATATAAATTTTAAGCATATATGTACTATTTTTGAATTTAAGCTGATGCGTTGAAAATAAATACATATTTTTAGTGTTTAAATGTTCATAATTATTGGTTATAAACTGATTTGGTCCAGATAATTCATAATAAAGTGTTGCGGGCTGTTGGTGTATTAATTTTAATAATTCACGTTTTGTAGCGGTAACATCATGATGATTTGTTAAATCGAGCTCTTGAAACGAATTATTATGCTGTGTAATAAACGTCTGAATTTGCTTTTCAGTATGATGTAAAGATGACTGACTTTCATCAACATGTTGATGAATCGTACGATGCTCAATCCAAATATAGATGGCATAGAAGCTTACTAGTCCAATAATAATCACTAAAAATACTGGAAAAATAGTAGACGCAAATAACGATCGTCTCAATTGATGTCTATAAGGTTTGTATGCCGTCATTGAATCATCTCCAAAAATTTATGATGCGGAATGTCCGGTAATTTAGATTTCGGTATTAAAGGTATGTTCTTAAGATTTTCGATAGACTGATCGCTTTGTTCACTAACATCTTTTCGAATTGACTTGGCATCGAACTCTGCAACTAATCGTTGTTGTACTGAGCGGCTTGTTAAATATTGCACTAACTTTTTACGCTTAGGATGAGGGTGTGCATTTTTAACTAAAGCAATACCATCAACATTTAACATTGTTCCTTCAATTGGATAAACGATTGATACAGGATAACCTTTGTTTTTCCATGTGCGTGCATCTTGTTCGTAGCTTAGACCTGCATAATATTTACCTTTTGCAACATCTTCAATGACTTTAGACGTCTTTGACAGTTGCATCGCGTGGTCTTGGAATTGATGCACATCACTTACTCGATGATGCATGCTATAAATAGCGCGCATATGTTGATAGCCTGTCGTTGTTGTATTTGGATTTGAGTACGCAATTTTACCTTTAAGTATAGGTTGTAATAAATCTTGATAACCTTGAATCTTAATATCTCCTTGTAAATCTGAATTAACTACTATAACTGTTGGCATTAATAGAAAGCTAGTAACATATTTATTGTTCGAGCGATAATCCTCTAATTGCTGTGTTACAGATGTATCTTGATAGGGAACAAAATCTTCTGGATGATCAATTGTTTCTGACAACACACCACCCATAAAGACATCACCACGCTCCGAAAGATCTTCATTATGCAAGTTTGAAAGCAGTACTTGAGTAGATCCGTGTTTAATTTCAATTTTGACATGCTCTTGTTTTTCAAAATCATTTAAAATTGGACGAATCAAGTTTGATTGATACGGAGAATAAACTGTTAATACATTTTTATCTGATTCAGAGTGACGCGTATTAGTGCATGCTGATAAAAAAATGAGAAATAATAGCAAGATATAAATTTTTGATTTCATGATATCCCATCAATTCTATGTATATTTTAATACAATAATTTTAGCAATAAATGACGCATAAGTAATGTTAAATATTTAGAAATGTTTATAGATGACTTGTTAAGACGTTGCAAATGTTGTGATAGCACATAATTTTTGTTTGTCAAGACGACTTACCGAAGCTGTAAAGTCAAACTGTTATATTTTATTTGAAGCTGTTATATAAAAATTGGCAAGATATTGAACGGTTCAAAAGTAAATTTTTACGTCAATAAAAGTATTTAATCCTGTCTCTTCATATATAAAAGTAAATCTTTCTAAGTATTGATTTAACGCTTATTAACAATCATTTTTTATAAACAAATATATACTCCTAAATTAACTTTTAAAGTAATGAAAATAGTGAACATTATAACTGTTGTGTAACAGAATGCAATTAGCATATTACTGTTACACAAATTAGTACAGTTTCTATGTTTTGACATACATTTGATGAAAATTGTACATAATTTATGTGAAAAAAATCACAACAAACATGCTACAATGACTATGAAAACGTTAACATAGCATTTCAAATTCACAACATTATACAGATGGAGGCGTTTAGTATGTTAGAAACAAATAAAAATCATGCAACAGCTTGGCAAGGATTTAAAAATGGAAGATGGAACAGACACGTAGATGTAAGAGAGTTTATCCAATTAAACTACACTCTTTATGAAGGTAATGATTCATTTTTAGCAGGACCAACAGAAGCAACTTCTAAACTTTGGGAACAAGTAATGCAGTTATCGAAAGAAGAACGTGAACGTGGCGGCATGTGGGATATGGACACGAAAGTAGCTTCAACAATCACATCTCATGATGCTGGTTATTTAGACAAAGATTTAGAAACAATTGTAGGTGTACAAACTGAAAAGCCATTCAAACGTTCAATGCAACCATTCGGTGGTATTCGTATGGCGAAAGCAGCTTGTGAAGCTTACGGTTACGAATTAGACGAAGAAACTGAAAAAATCTTTACAGATTATCGTAAAACACATAACCAAGGTGTATTCGATGCATATTCTAGAGAAATGTTGAACTGCCGTAAAGCAGGTGTAATCACTGGTTTACCTGATGCATACGGGCGTGGACGTATTATCGGTGACTATCGTCGTGTAGCTTTATATGGTGTAGATTTCTTAATGGAAGAAAAAATGCACGACTTCAACACGATGTCTACAGAAATGTCAGAAGATGTAATTCGTTTACGTGAAGAATTATCAGAACAATATCGTGCATTAAAAGAATTAAAAGAACTTGGACAAAAATATGGTTTCGATTTAAGCCGTCCAGCAGAAAACTTCAAAGAAGCAGTTCAATGGTTATACTTAGCATACCTTGCTGCAATTAAAGAACAAAACGGTGCAGCAATGAGTTTAGGTCGTACATCAACATTCTTAGATATCTATGCTGAACGTGACCTTAAAGCAGGTGTTATTACTGAAAGCGAAGTTCAAGAAATTATTGACCACTTCATCATGAAATTACGTATTGTTAAATTTGCTCGTACACCTGATTACAATGAATTATTCTCTGGAGACCCAACTTGGGTAACTGAATCTATCGGTGGTGTAGGTATTGACGGACGTCCACTTGTTACGAAAAACTCATTCCGTTTCTTACACTCATTAGATAACTTAGGTCCAGCACCAGAACCAAACTTAACAGTATTATGGTCAGTACGTTTACCAGACAACTTCAAAACATACTGTGCAAAAATGAGTATTAAAACAAGTTCTATCCAATATGAAAATGATGACATTATGCGTGAAAGCTATGGCGATGACTATGGTATCGCATGTTGTGTATCAGCGATGACAATTGGTAAACAAATGCAATTCTTCGGTGCACGTGCGAACTTAGCTAAAACATTACTTTACGCTATCAATGGTGGTAAAGATGAAAAATCTGGTGCACAAGTTGGTCCAAACTTCGAAGGTATTAACAGCGAAGTATTAGAATATGACGAAGTATTCAAGAAATTTGATCAAATGATGGATTGGCTAGCAGGTGTTTACATTAACTCATTAAATGTTATTCACTACATGCACGATAAATACAGCTATGAACGTATTGAAATGGCATTACATGATACAGAAATTGTACGTACAATGGCAACAGGTATCGCTGGTTTATCAGTAGCAGCTGACTCATTATCTGCAATTAAATATGCACAAGTTAAACCAATTCGTAACGAAGAAGGTCTTGTAGTAGACTTTGAAATCGAAGGCGACTTCCCTAAATACGGTAACAATGACGACCGTGTAGATGATATCGCAGTTGATTTAGTAGAACGCTTTATGACTAAATTACGTAGTCATAAAACATATCGTGATTCAGAACATACAATGAGTGTATTAACAATTACTTCAAAC
This sequence comes from Staphylococcus sp. FSL W8-0305, assembly GCF_037966415.1. Classification (NCBI taxonomy): domain Bacteria; kingdom Bacillati; phylum Bacillota; class Bacilli; order Caryophanales; family Staphylococcaceae; genus Staphylococcus; species Staphylococcus sp. FSL W8-0305. Next base: position 1,823,124 of record NZ_CP150198.1, on the reverse strand, counting down.
GTTGTATACGGTAAGAAAACTGGTAACACACCAGACGGACGTAAAGCTGGCGAACCATTTGCACCAGGTGCAAACCCAATGCATGGCCGTGACCAAAAAGGTGCATTATCTTCATTAAGTTCTGTAGCTAAGATTCCTTACGATTGCTGTAAAGATGGTATTTCAAATACATTCAGTATCGTACCAAAATCATTAGGTAAAGAACCAGAAGATCAAAACCGTAACTTAACTAGTATGTTAGATGGTTACGCAATGCAATGTGGTCACCACTTAAATATTAACGTATTTAACCGTGAAACATTAATAGATGCAATGGAACATCCAGAAGAATATCCACAGTTAACAATCCGTGTATCTGGTTACGCTGTTAACTTCATTAAATTAACACGTGAACAACAATTAGATGTAATTTCTCGTACATTCCATGAAAGTATGTAACAAAATTTAAGGTGGGAGCACTATGCTTAAGGGACACTTACATTCTGTCGAAAGTTTAGGTACTGTCGATGGACCGGGATTAAGATATATATTATTCACACAAGGATGCTTACTTAGATGCTTGTATTGCCACAATCCAGATACTTGGAAAATTAGTGAGCCATCAAGAGAAGTCACAGTTGATGAAATGGTGAATGAAATATTACCATACAAACCATACTTTGATGCATCGGGTGGCGGTGTAACAGTCAGTGGTGGCGAACCATTGTTACAAATGCCATTCTTAGAAAAATTATTTGCAGAATTAAAAGAAAATGGTGTGCACACTTGCTTAGACACATCGGCTGGATGTGCTAATGATACAAAAGCATTTCAAAGGCATTTTGAAGAATTACAAAAACATACAGACTTGATATTATTAGATATAAAACATATTGATAATGACAAACATATTAGATTGACAGGAAAGCCTAATACACACATCCTTAACTTCGCGCGCAAACTGTCAGATATGAAACAACCTGTATGGATTCGCCATGTCCTTGTGCCTGGTTATTCTGATGATAAAGACGATTTAATTAAACTAGGGGAATTTATTAATTCTCTTGATAACGTCGAAAAGTTTGAAATTCTGCCATATCATCAGTTAGGTGTTCATAAGTGGAAAACATTGGGCATTGCATATGAATTAGAAGATGTCGAAGCGCCCGATGATGAAGCTGTTAAAGCAGCCTACCGTTATGTTAACTTCAAAGGGAAAATTCCCGTTGAATTATAAATACAATTCAGACCGAAAAGAAAGCATATGCAACTTCAAGAGTGAAGGGGCATATGCTTCTTTTTCAATTGAGTATTGATTATTAACAAGACGTAGTAAATATATGAGACAAGTCCAACAATGGTTGAAGGAAGACGCATTTGTAAGTAGCTATGCTGATAAAGAATGTGATGCCTTGTTAAAGATGGGGTTCCAATATCATCGAATGGGTTATTATTTGCTACTTGCATACGAATATGAGTCTTTTCAAATTTTTATTGACCCTGAGTAATGAAAAATATTAAGATGAAACTTAATATTAAAGCAATGCGGAGCGTGATTATGAAGAGAATTAGTAAAGATATATGGGCAGTATTTAAATTACTGTATCAAAATAAAGGGCGTTTTAGCATTAATGCCTTACTATTGCAGTTAATCATGATTTTTATTAGTAGTACATACTTAATTTTACTATTTAATATGATGTTAAAAGTAGCTGGGCAAAGCCAACTTACGATTAACAATTGGATGGAAATCGTAAGTCACCCTGCCAGTGTGATACTTCTTATTATATTCATATTAAGTGTTGCCTTTCTGATTTATGTAGAGTTTTCATTGTTAGTTTATATGGTTTATGCCGGCTTTGATCGACAGATTATTACATTTAAATCCATTTTTAAAAATGCCTTTGTCAATGTGCGTAAACTCATAGGTGTACCAGTTATTTTCTTTGTCATTTATTTAATGTTAATGATACCCATTGCCAACCTAGGACTAAGTTCAGTATTAACAAAAAATATTTACATACCTAAATTTTTAACGGAAGAACTTATGAAAACGACGAAAGGTATAATCATTTACGGTACCTTTATGATTGCTGTATTTATATTAAATTTTAAATTAATATTTACCTTACCGTTAACGATTTTAAACCGCCAATCGTTATTTAAAAATATGAGACTAAGTTGGCAAATTACGAAGCGAAATAAGTTTCGACTTGTTATAGAAATAGTTATATTGGAACTCATCATTGGTGCGATTTTAACATTAATTATTTCAGGAGCAACATATCTTGCTATTTGTGTAGATGAAGAAGGAGAGAAGTTTTTAGTCTCATCAATTTTATTTGTTGTATTGAAAAGCTCATTGTTCTTCTATTATTTATTTACGAAATTATCATTAATCAGTGTGTTAGTACTGCACTTAAAACAAGAGAATGTATTAGACCAGCCGGGCTTAGAATTTAAATACCCAAAACCGAAACGGAAGTCTAGGTTCTTTATAATTTCAATGGTGCTTGCAGTGACGTGTTTTATCGGTTATAACATGTACTTACTTTACAATAATACTATCAATACAAATATCTCCATTATTGGCCATCGTGGTTTCGAAGATAAAGGCGTTGAAAATTCTATTCCGTCATTGAAAGCTGCTGCAAAAGCGAATGTCGAATACGTTGAGTTAGATACAATTATGACGAAAGATAAACAATTTGTTGTTAGTCATGATAACAATTTGAAACGTTTAACAGGTGTTAATAAAAATATTTCTGAATCTAATTTCAAAGATGTCGTCGGTTTGAAAATGCGTCAAAATGGACATGAAGCAAAACTTGTATCCTTAGACGAATTTATTGAAACGGCTAAACAATCAAATGTGAAACTACTAGTTGAGTTAAAGCCACATGGTAAAGAACCAGCAGATTATACACAACGTGTTATTGATATTTTGAAAAAGCATGGTGTTGAACATCAATATCGTGTGATGTCATTGGATTATGATGTGATGACTAAGTTGAAAAAAGAAGCGCCATATCTCAAGTGTGGTTATATCATTCCGTTGCAGTTTGGTCATTTTAAAGAAACATCTTTAGATTTCTTTGTCATCGAAGATTTTTCTTATTCGCCAAGACTTGTTAATCAAGCACACTCGGAAAATAAAGAAGTCTATACTTGGACCATTAACGGCGAAGAAGATTTAACGAAATACTTACAAACCAATGTTGATGGTATTATCACAGATGACCCAGCATTAGCTGATCAGATTAAAGAAGAAAAGAAAGACGAAACATACTTCGATCGTTCTATAAGAATATTATTTGAGTAATATAAACAAAGACCTCTAAAGTTATCAAGATGATATCTTCAGAGGTCTTTTTAACGTTGCCATCTATGGTATAGGCAATCGTTTCATTCGTTTATAATCATATGACAAGGATTTATAAGGAAATTTGGCGTCACAAACACTTACATGATTTATTGGTGAATTATTAATTGTTTTGTGAATGCAAAGGGTTAGAAATTGAATCGTAAATACTTTCTAATCTATGTTTCGCTTTAGTCATTTGATCCAAATTTTTAGTGCGTATAGCTGATTTAGCAATATAGTGTGCAGCTAAAATATCGCGTTTTTGATACGCATCTAAATTTAGGTGCGATAATTTATTTAAGTCAGTGTTTGCTATTAATTCATGTAATTGATCTACAAGCGCTTGATGTTGATACGTATGTGATGTAGTTTCAGATTTGCTTGCTAATTTAATACCAGTCGTATCAAGGAGCGCCGCTTTAATACCAGCAACTAAATATGTTTTGATTTTCATTTGTGTTGTCATGCTTTGTTACTCCTTTGATGTACATTAATCAAAAAAATTATACACTATTGTATATTGCAAAGCTAATTAACTATAACAAAAAGATAGTTAATGCTTTGTTTATTCTAGTTAATATATAGTTAATGTCTTTTAATATTTTGTTTCTTTAATGTAGATTGGGCAATTACATTTTGGAGGAATTAAAAAATTATGAAAAAGCAAATAATTTCGCTAGGCGCATTAGCAGTTGCATCTAGCTTATTTACATGGGATAACAAAGCAGATGCGATAGTAACTAAAGATTATAGTAAAGAATCAAGAGTGAATGAGAACAGTAAATACGATACACCAATTCCAGATTGGTATCTAGGTAGTATTTTAAACAGATTAGGGGATCAAATATACTACGCTAAGGAATTAACTAATAAATACGAATATGGTGAGAAAGAGTATAAGCAAGCGATAGATAAATTGATGACTAGAGTTTTGGGAGAAGATCATTATCTATTAGAAAAAAAGAAAGCACAATATGAAGCATACAAAAAATGGTTTGAAAAACATAAAAGTGAAAATCCACATTCTAGTTTAAAAAAGATTAAATTTGACGATTTTGATTTATATAGATTAACGAAGAAAGAATACAATGAGTTACATCAATCATTAAAAGAAGCTGTTGATGAGTTTAATAGTGAAGTGAAAAATATTCAATCTAAACAAAAGGATTTATTACCTTATGATGAAGCAACTGAAAACCGAGTAACAAATGGAATATATGATTTTGTTTGCGAGATTGACACATTATACGCAGCATATTTTAATCATAGCCAATATGGTCATAATGCTAAAGAATTAAGAGCAAAGCTAGATATAATTCTTGGTGATGCTAAAGATCCTGTTAGAATTACGAATGAAAGAATAAGAAAAGAAATGATGGATGATTTAAATTCTATTATTGATGATTTCTTTATGGATACAAACATGAATAGACCATTAAACATAACTAAATTTAATCCGAATATTCATGACTATACTAATAAGCCTGAAAATAGAGATAACTTCGATAAATTAGTCAAAGAAACAAGAGAAGCAGTCGCAAACGCTGACGAATCTTGGAAAACAAGAACCGTCAAAAATTACGGTGAATCTGAAACAAAATCTCCTGTTGTAAAAGAAGAGAAGAAAGTTGAAGAACCTCAATTACCTAAAGTTGGAAACCAGCAAGAGGATAAAATTACAGTTGGTACAACTGAAGAAGCACCATTACCAATTGCGCAACCACTAGTTAAAATTCCACAGGGCACAATTCAAGGTGAAATTGTAAAAGGTCCGGAATATCTAACGATGGAAAATAAAACGTTACAAGGTGAAATCGTTCAAGGTCCAGATTTCCCAACAATGGAACAAAACAGACCATCTTTAAGCGATAATTATACTCAACCGACGACACCGAACCCTATTTTAAAAGGTATTGAAGGAAACTCAACTAAACTTGAAATAAAACCACAAGGTACTGAATCAACGTTAAAAGGTACTCAAGGAGAATCAAGTGATATTGAAGTTAAACCTCAAGCAACTGAAACAACAGAAGCATCACATTATCCAGCGAGACCTCAATTTAACAAAACACCTAAGTATGTGAAATATAGAGATGCTGGTACAGGTATCCGTGAATACAACGATGGAACATTTGGATATGAAGCGAGACCAAGATTCAACAAGCCAAGCGAAACAAATGCATACAACGTAACGACAAATCAAGATGGCACAGTATCATATGGCGCTCGCCCGACACAAAACAAGCCAAGCGAAACAAATGCATACAACGTAACAACACATGCAAACGGCCAAGTATCATATGGCGCCCGCCCAACATACAAGAAGCCAAGCGAAACAAACGCATACAACGTAACGACAAATCAAGATGGCACAGTATCATATGGCGCTCGCCCGACACAAAACAAGCCAAGCGAAACAAACGCATATAACGTAACAACACATGCAAACGGCCAAGTATCATACGGAGCTCGTCCGACACAAAACAAGCCAAGCGAAACGAACGCATATAACGTAACAACACATGCAAACGGTCAAGTGTCATACGGAGCTCGCCCAACACAAAACAAGCCAAGTAAAACAAATGCATACAATGTAACAACACATGCAGATGGTACTGCGACATATGGTCCTAGAGTAACAAAATAAGTTTATAACTCTATCCATAGACATACAGTCAATACAAAACATTATGTATCTTTACAACAGTAATCATGCATTCTATGATGCTTCTAACTGAATTAAAGCATCGAACAATCGGAAGCATATTTCTAAATTATTTATTCATTATAGTCTTAAACATAACATGACCTAATATATTACTAACCTATTAAAATAAACCACGCACATCTATGTGACATACGACAATCACAGCAATAATAATTGCTTTAGAAAGTCGTACCGAACTGGAACTTACAAGTCTAGTTCGAACACACACTGATGTGAGTGGTTTTCTTTATTTTAAACATGAACAATCAGATAAGTTACTAGTAGTAGCAAATATTATTAAATCAAAGGGCTTCGATTCATAAAATTTAAAACAATGATTAAAATTAGACGTGTAAATGTTAAATTCTAAAACGGAAATACCCGCTATCCTATTAAACCACTTTTTGGTTCAATCACTATATTTCACACAGTTTCAATAATAAAACGAATCTGCTTCAATCCGCTTCAACTTCAGCCTACTTCATTCAATAACAAAACGAATCCGCTTCATTCAAAATCAACCATTCTAACGCACATACTCAAATATAGCAGCTGCACCCATACCGACACCAATACACATCGTAACCATGCCGTAACGACTATCGGGACGTCTACCCATTTCATTAAGTAAACGCGCGGTTAACATTGCGCCTGTAGCACCTAATGGATGACCTAAAGCAATAGCGCCACCATTCACATTCGTACGTGATATATCTAGACCTACTTCTTTAATAGATGCAATCGTTTGAGAAGCAAATGCTTCGTTCAATTCGATTAAATCAATGTCTTCAACAGATAGATTGCTGAGTGACAATACTTCAGGAATCGCATATGCAGGCCCAATACCCATAATTTTCGGGTCAACGCCTACTGCCTTATAACCAACGAATCGTGCAATAGGTGTCACGCCTAGTTCTTTCACTTTATCTCCAGACATTAAAACTACAAATCCTGCACCATCAGAAAGTGGGGCAGATGTTCCCGCAGTCACAGTGCCGTCAGCTTTAAATACTGTACGTAATTTGGCTAATGCCTCCATCGTGGTGTCAGGTCGTATAAATTCATCTTGGTCAAAGATATTTGTGTGTACTTTTGGTCCTACGTTTGTATATTCAACTGAGTTTACTTGTATTGGAATAATTTCATCTTTGAACCGACCATCACGTTGTGCGTCATAGGCACGCTGATGACTTCTGACAGCATAAGCATCTTGATCTTCGCGTGATACGTCAAATTGGGATGCTACATTTTCAGCAGTTAAACCCATAGGATATGACGCACCTATATCATCATATTGTAAGGTAGGATTGTTTGTGGGCTCGTTGCCACCCATTGGTACGGCACTCATCAATTCAACGCCACCAGCTACAAGTATATCTCCTTGACCCGCCATAATTTGATTGGCTGCAATCGCGATGGTTTGTAATCCTGATGAGCAGTAGCGATTCACTGTTTGACCCGGTACAGTGTCAGATAATCCCGTACGCAATGCAATCGTTCGTGCAATGTTTTGTCCTTGTAATCCTTCTGGAAAAGCCGTACCAACAATGACATCTTCAATCATATTCTTATTGAATTTTCCGTCAATACGTTTCAATACGCCTTGTAATACTTTGGCTGCGACATCATCAGGTCTTTCGTGGAATAATGCGCCTTGCTTTGCTTTCGCTGCGGCTGAACGCCCATAAGCTACAATGTATGCTTCTTGCATGGTTATCATCCTCTCTTAATGACTATCTTTTAATTACGTAATGGCTTACCAGTTTTTAACATATGCGCAATTCTTTCATATGATTTTTTAGATTTTAGTAAGTCAATAAAGCCAATTTTCTCCAACGATTGAATGTAACGTTGATTGATAAATGTATTTCTTGGTAAATCACCACCCGATAAAATTGTGGCGATATTTAAGGCGATATGATAATCATGGTCGCTAATAAAATGACCGTGTCTTTGCGCATCTAATTGTCCTTGGATCAATGCTTTGAAGTCTTCGCCTAAAGCGATATATTGATGTCTAGGATTCGGAATATAGTTTGTTTCTGCTTCATATTTCGCACGTTTGAGCGCAACTTCGACACGTTGTGCTGTATTGAAAATAATCGTATCTGTATCACGTAAATAACCATAACGACGTGCCTCAAAGGCATTTGTAGAGACTTTCGCAAATGCGATATTCGTCAGTACTTTTGTCATGGAAGCTTGTTTGTCATCAAACTTATGCGATGTGCGTAATATGCGATCAGCCATTTCTGCAAGGCCACCTCCACTCGGTAATAAGCCAACACCTGCTTCAACAAGACCGATATAAGTTTCACTTGCAGCGACAACAATAGGTGAGTAAAGTACAAGCTCACAACCACCGCCTAAGGCACGACCTTGAACAGCTGTGACTACTGGTTTCAAACTATACTTCAAACGATTAAAGCTATAATGTAATTTATCAATTGATTGTGCAACGACATCATCTACAAGACCGTCTTCATGCGCCTTTTTCATTAAGAAAAGGTTAGCGCCCACACTGAAATTATTACCATCTGCATAAATAACCATACTTGTGTAATGTTCATTTTCCAGTAAATCAATCGCATCAACTAACGCATCGTTGAATTCATCGGTAATGACATTATTTTTACTTTGTAATTTCAGTAACAGTTGATCATTATGAGTTACGGAAAGTTTGGCATCACCTTTATCCCAAAGTTCATCTTTTACGAAGTGAGAAACAGGCGTTGCATATTCAATGGTCTCATCTTGTTTATAAAAGCCACCGTCTAAATCACTAATCCATTGTGGTAAGTCTCCAAGTTCGTCTTCCATACGTGTTTTAACACGTTCATATCCCATTGCATCCCATAATTGGAATGGACCAAGTTTCCAGTTGAACCCCCAGACAAGCGCACGGTCTATGTCTCGGAAATCATCGGTAGCTTTAGGTACATTGATAGCAGAGTAATAGAAATTATTACGTAATGTCTCCCATAAAAATAGTCCCGCTTCGTCTTGCGCATTGAATATGACATCAAGGTTATGCACTAAGTCTTTATTAAATTCATTTAAAATTGGTAATTGTGGTTGCGATACAGGTACATAATCTTGTTTTTCAACATCGTAAACAAGTCGAGCTTTAGTTTCTTTATCCTTTTTGTAAAATCCTTGTTTTGTTTTACGTCCGAGTGCGCCATTTTCATACAACGTATTTACAATTTTGACATCATGAAAATAAGGTGTTTCTTCAGGTACTTGTTGCATGCCTTTAATTACAGACACTGCAATATCTAAACCGACTAGGTCAGATAGGGCATATGTACCTGTTTTAGGACGACCAATCGCTTGCCCAGTTAAAGCATCCACATCTACAATGCTTAACTTGTGTTGCTCGGCGCGATACATAATATCATTCATTGTTTGCGTGCCGACTCTATTTGCGACAAAGCCAGGCACATCATTGACAACAATGACACCTTTACCTAACACATTTTGCGCGAAATTTTTTACATCTAATATAATAGATTCCTTCGTGTGTGACGTAGGTATTAACTCCACTAATTTCATAATACGTGGTGGGTTAAAGAAATGTAGACCAAAGAATCGTTCTTGATCCTTCTCGTTAAATGCTTGAGCAATCGCATTAATTGGAATACCTGATGTATTTGTAGCGAATAAAGCATCTTCTTTAGCATGTTGTAGAACTAGTTGCCAAACAGCATGCTTAATTTCAATATCTTCTTTGACTGCTTCGATATATAAATCAGCATCATCATTTACCAAGTCATCATCAAAATTACCATATGTTAAATGACTCGCTAGATTTAAGTCGAATAGTAGCGGTCGTTTCTTATCTGTAATTTTATCGTAAGATTTTTTCGCAATGAGATTTGGATCGTTTTTGTCCACTACAATATCTAATAGTTTTACTTTAAGTCCAGCATTCACAAAGAGTGCTGCCAGTTGAGCGCCCATTGTGCCTGCGCCAAGAACGGTTACTTTATTAATTGTCATAGTGATTCCTCCAATTTAGTTGAGGATAAGATAACCATTAAGATAATTGGAATAACGTTGCTATTTTATAAAATTAATTAAGTATCTTTGACAGTCATCTTAGCCTCTTATTTAAGGAAAAAGCTTTATGCTTAAAATAAGTCTTTTTTTAGTGAAATTACTGCATCACATATAATTCTTTGCTATTTATACGAAAGCAGAATCTCCAGTCAAAGCGCGTCCAATTACTAAGGCATTAATTTCATGTGTGCCTTCGTATGTGTAAATCGCTTCTGCATCAGAGAAGAAACGTGCAATATCATAATCGTCAGCTAGTATGCCATTACCACCTGTAATACCACGGCCCATAGCTACTGTTTCACGCAAACGTAAGGCATTCATCATCTTCGCGGTTGAAGTTGCAACCTCATCATATTCACCATGTGCTTGCATATTAGCTAATTGAGCACATGTTGCCATTGCTTGAGCTAAATTACCTTGCATCATTGCTAGCTTTTCTTGTATTAACTGATATTTACTAATTGGTTTGCCGAATTGCTTACGCTCAGTGACATAATCTAATGTGGCACGTAAAGCGCCAGCCATACCACCTGTAGCCATATAAGCAACGCCTGCTCTTGTTGAATAAAGAATTTTGGCAATATCTTTAAAGCTTGTTATGTTTTGTAAGCGATCCGCTTCATCTACTTTGACATTAGTTAATTTAATTAGGGCGTTAGGAACAATGCGAAGTGCGATTTTATTATCAATGACTTCAATATCGACGCCATCTTGTTCTGGTCTGACTACAAAGCAATGGGGTTTGCCAGTTTCTTTATTTACTGCGAATACTGGAATGACATCAGATACATGTGCACCACCAATCCATTTCTTTTCACCATTGATAACCCAAGTATCGCCCTGGCGTTCAGCGACTGTTTCAAGACCTCCCGCAACGTCCGAACCGTGTTCTGGTTCAGTTAAAGCAAAGCATGTACGCAGTTCATGTGACTGTAATTTAGGTACATATTTCGCAATTTGTTCTTTGCTACCTCCGAAATAGAAAGTGTTATGCCCTAAACCTTGGTGAACACCGAGTAGGGTAGCTAAGGAAATATCAAATCGCGCGAGTAGGTAAGACATGAAAAACTGAAATAGTTGACTAGGCATTTTGGCGTTTGGACGATCCTTGTATAGTAATGGATTGTTAAAATAATTTAATTCTCCCAGATCTTTAAAATAGTCCTCGGGTACAGTAGCGTCTATCCAATGTTGATTAATATTTTCACGGTACTTACTTTCTAGCAATGAATCTACTTGTTGTAAAAATTCGACTTCACCGTCTGTTAAACCTTTAGCAATACTAAGTACATCTTCAGGAAATAATGTTTTTAAGACTGTTTCTTTTTCAAATGTCATATAAATTCCTCCTAAAAATAATATGAATACTAATGTGAAATGCATTTAATTCAAAACAACACGCTTTATTTGTAAACGCTTACACTAAATGCTAAAAATTTTTTATCACCTTTAAAGTGTTTGTGAGACTTTGTCATTCATCATTTGTCGAATCGCAAGTTTATCTGGTTTCTGCGTACTGTTTAACGGCATATGTGTCACTGGTACATACATTCTTGGAACTTTATAACCTGCTAAACGACTTCGCATATGTTGATCTAAAATTTCAGCGTAATGAGGTTCATCTTCACGAAGTATAATGGCTGCAGCAATTGACTCACCATATTTTGGATGATCATAGCCAACGACCACACACCGGTCTACTAGTGGATGCTCCGCTAAAGCATTTTCGACTTCGGATGGTAAGACATTTTCGCCACCAGTTATGATTAATTCTTTTTTGCGGTCAATAATAAATATATCGCCATCGTCGTCCATCTTCGCTAAATCTCCTGTCAATAAGTAACGACCATGAAACGCTTTAGCAGTCTCTGCTGGTTTATTCCAATATCCTGGCGTGACATTTTTAGCCTTAATTGCAAGTTCGCCAATCTCACCAGTAGGTACTTCTTCACCGTTATCATCAAGGATACGTGCATCAACAAACATGACTGCTTTACCAATACTCATTGGTTTACGTTTTGAATTTTCCGGTGTATTAACAAGTACAAGCGGTGCTTCAGTTAAGCCATAGCCATTAATAATGTTTATGCCATATTGCTTAAAAGCTGCTTGGATACTTGGTAATGGTTGTGAACCACCTTGGATGATATAATCCATAGCTTTAAAATTTTCAGGATTAAAATTACTAGCACGTAGCGTACTATAATACATTGTCGGAATCATGATAATAAATGTAGGGTGATATTGTGCAATCATGTCATTCAATTCTTCGCCGTTAAAGTAACGTTGAAGAATAAGTGTTCCACCTGACATTAATACTGGTAATACAGTATCGTTAAACCCTAAAACATGGAACATTGGTGTTGATACAATCGTAATATAGTTTGAATTGAACTTGTACGTTAGCTCTAAGTTTGCGCCGTTATGAACAAATGATTCATATGAGAACATCACACCTTTAGGTGATCCGGTTGTACCACTTGTATAAATTAATGCTGCAAGATCTTGTGGTTCAACAGGTGTTGCTTGAAAAGGTTGGTGATAATCTGGATTTACGATTTCATCATATTGCGCTACATCAATATCCATATGCAATAAGTTTTGGTCAATATCGGTGAGTGAACTTAAATGTTTTTCAGCATAGAAGAGCAGTTTTAATTGTGCATCTTCCACAATGGCTGCAATTTCTTTTGGGTTAAGCCGCCAATTCAATGGTAAAAAAACCGCACCTGTTTTAAAACAAGCAAATAATAAATCTAATATTGCAATATCATTTGGCGCAAAAATACCGATAACATCGCCTTTTTTAACACCTTGAGATGTTAAATAATGTGCCATATTATCAGCGCGTGCATTGAGTTGTTGGTATGTCCAAGATGTTTGTTTTGCGTGATCAATAACGGCAGGCTTGTCATCATCGAAGTCTGAGCGCGTTTTTATCCAATCGAAATTCATTAGTATACCCCCTTTAGCTTCACTTTCATACTTTATGAATTGATTGTTTAAGTTCTCCCCATTTTTCTTTGTAAATGCTGGTATCAATTAATTTTAAATGATCAGCAATAATTGGTTTAAAAGCCATTTGATTCAAAATATCTTTATGCAAATCAAGACCTGGTGCAATTTCAATTAGTTTCAAGCCTTGATTGGTGAGCTCGAATACTGCACGATCAGTAACAAAATAGACTTCTTGCTCGAGTGATTGTGAATATTGTGCATTAAAGTCGATATGGCTCACATCTGATACAAATTTCTGGTTTTGTCCTTCAGTTTCAATGTTTAATCGTTGATTATGACATGAGACATGACTGCCAGCTACAAAAGTACCTGAAAAGATAATTTTATTTACAGATTGTGTAATGTCTATAAAGCCGCCACATCCATTTAGTCGGTCATTGAAGTAAGACACGTTGACATTGCCGTATTGATCAACCTCAGCAAAGCTAAGATAGGCAACTGATACACCATTGTTATAAATAAAATCCCATGCTCGATCATGAGGCATGCGCACATCTGCATTGTAATTCATACCAAAATGTTCACGACTCCCAACGAATCCACCGAAAATGCCAACATCTAGAATCGGTTGCACATCATGTTCAACACATTCTTCATGCAATAAATTAGAGAGTTCATTATTGATGCCATAACCGATGCTAATTGTATCGCCATAAGTTAAAAACTGAGCAGCACGTCGGAGAATCAACTTGCGACTATTAAAAGGTAATGCGGGTTCAGGTATTCCATCAATCCGTTCTTCTCCAGACAAGGCTGGTAAATAATGACTCTGAATTACTTGGCGGTGATTCTTTTCATCTTCTGTGACGTATACATAATCGACAAGATTTCCTGGGATAACAACTTCATTCGGCTTTAGTTGATAGTCGTCAACTAAATCTTTAACTTGTACAATAACTTTCCCATGATTGGCTTTTGCGTTTAATGCGACATGATAACACTCGCTCAAGTAAGATTCTTGAGTTAAATAAATGTTACCTTGTTGATCTGCGTATGTTCCTCTCAGTAGTGCCACATCAACGCTAGGGAATGTGTAGTGTAAGTATGTTTCATCGTCGATAGTTACTAATGAAACTAAATCATCAGTTGTTCGTGTATTTACTTTACCGCCACCGTATCTAGGATCAACAGCTGTGTTTAATCCGATTTTAGTAATAACTCCCGGTAATAATTGATTACTCTGACGATAATGAGTTGCAATGATACCTTGTGGCAAAAAATAAGCTTCAATGTCATTATTTTTCATTGCTTGTGCCGTTTTGGAAGAAGCCGTTAAAATGCTCATAATGACACGTTTAATCATGCGACGTTCTATAAAATCATCTAAATCCGGTGCGACACCTAAACTATGGATATCATTCGCTAATATAAATGTTAAATCATTGGGCGTATGATATGTGTCATGTTGCGCTAACACAGCACGTAGAACTTCGGCGGGTAAGTTGGCTACAGCTAATGCTGGTAAACCAATCACATCATCATCTTTAATGATATGTTGTAAGTCGTGCCATGTGATTTGTTTCAAGCAAGTCACCTCCATCACATTTGATAAAATATAGCGTTTTTACACTTTGTGTAAACCCTTACAAGAAATATAACATAACGACGTTTAAAATCAATTAGAAATATCTTTTTATTCTGATAATAGACACAGTATAGACACATTTTAATAGTCGATAACAATTGTAATATCAAGGGTTTGTAATGAATTGAATATCATTAAAATACTTATATAAAAATATTGCTCGGAATATAAAAAGTAACCCATGTTTATTTAAAAAATGCAAAGACTAATTATCATTTTGATGCATCAGTAAGGCGAGGGTGATCAGCGTACAATTAGTGGTGTATAATGTAACTGATAAAATCATTGGAGAGTTGAAGGAGATGTTAAACATATGAGAGTCAATGTTTTACAACATACACCAAATGAAGGTGTTGGATACATAGGTGAGTGGGCGAAGGAAAGAGGGCACGAAGTCTATATTTATCATCCATATATGAATGATGGCGTGCTACCTCTTGCGGAAGAAACGGATATGTTAGTGATACTTGGTGGGCCAATGAATCCAGACGATGAGATGCCTTGGATTCAATCAGAGCGCCAATTAATTTTAGTATTGATGGCACAAAACAAACCAATTTATGGTGCTTGCTTTGGTGCACAACAAATTTCGAAAGCATTAGGTTATGCGGTGTTAAAATCACCAGTAAAGGAAGTAGGTTGGGACGATGTTTACTTAGAATCAGAAATCATTCCGAATATACCAAGTCGATTGAAGGCACTACATTGGCATGAAGATATGTTTCAAATACCGCAACAAGCAGAATTATTATTTTCGGGGAACCATATTAGAAACCAAGGATTTATCATCGATCATCATGTGATTGGATTACAATTTCATTTTGAGCCTGGTCCAGACGATGTCAGAGAAATAGTACTAAATGATGCCCAATACATCAATCATTCTATTTTAGAGCAATCGGCGGAGGACATATTAGCCTTTGAGGTGCCTAAACAGAATAGGCAGGCCATTTTCCGAATACTTGATTTTATTACTCAAGCGTAAGATGTGAGTTGTATTTTAAAATGAGTAAAAAAACGAATGTACACAATCGAACAAAGTAGTTATATAAATATATGGAAAATCCATCAATATTAAATTAAAATAGTTTTATTATGAAAAGTGAAAGTAGGTTAGTCTATGGAAGGTCTTAATCATCAAAGAAATACAGAAAAAGAAGAGACAACACAAACGCAATCAGTTGCACCTAATACAGGTGAAGAAGGGATGTCATCAGCAAGTACACAATCTACTAAGACATCCGACATACATAATGAATCTATCGATAAACAAATGGAAGCCAAAGCGCATGAAACAGCGCAAAATACAGATTTAAAAAATGAAGCAAGAAGTTTATTTGATAATGCAACCAAATCAATCGGTAGACTAGCTGGCAATGATGAAAGCTTAAATCTTAATTTAAAAGATATGTTTTCTGAAGTATTTAAGCCACATACTAAAAACGAAGCAGATGAAATATTTATTGCGGGTACTGCTAAAACTACGCCAGCAATTTGTGACATATCAGAAGAATGGGGGAAGCCATGGCTCTTTTCTCGAGTATTCATCGCTTTCACAGTAACATTTATTGGATTATGGGTCATGGCAGCAATTTTTAATAACACTAACGCGATTCCGGGTCTCATTTTTATAGGGGCTTTAACAGTACCATTATCGGGTTTGTTCTTTTTTTATGAATCAAATGCGTTTAAAAATATTAGCATTTTTGAAGTTATTATCATGTTCTTTATTGGCGGCGTATTTTCATTACTAAGTACGATGGTATTATATAGATTTGTCGTTTTTAGTGATCAATTCGAAAGGTTTGGTTCTTTAACATTTTTCGATGCATTTTTAGTAGGATTAGTTGAAGAAACTGGAAAAGCGCTCATTATTGTTTATTTCGTCAATAAATTGAAAACAAATAAGATTTTGAATGGATTATTAATCGGTGCTGCTATTGGTGCAGGGTTCGCAGTTTTTGAATCAGCAGGTTATATTTTGAATTTCGCTTTAGGGGAAAATGTCCCATTATTAGATATTGTCTTCACACGTGCGTGGACTGCGATTGGTGGTCATTTAGTTTGGTCAGCGATTGTTGGTGCTGCAATAGTTATTGCGAAAGAACAGCATGGCTTTGAATTCAAAGATATATTTGATAAACGCTTTTTAATATTCTTTTTATCAGCCGTTGGTTTACATGGCATTTGGGATACATCTTTAACTATACTTGGCAGTGATACGTTGAAAATATTTATTTTAATCGTTATTGTGTGGATACTTGTATTCATTTTAATGGGGGCAGGTTTAAAACAAGTGAATTTACTGCAGAAAGAATTTAAAGAACAACAGAAAAAAGTAGACGAATAATAATTAAAGCTTATGTTGCACATATGTTTGTGACATAAGCTATTTTTATAATTTGTCTTTAAAAGAGTGGAAGTGGAATACTTTTTGGAGTTAAAAAAGTGTTTCACGTTAAACAAATAGTGACAATTAGGTTTATATAAAATGAACATGATTCGCTGAAAGTATGTAATAATCATTTTATTGAAATTCATCAAACAGAAAGTAATACAATCATATAAGCAAATTAAACCACGCCATCATCATCTAGAATGACTTCGGCGTGGTTTTTATTGAAGCGGGGCTGAGACATAAATCAATGTCCCACATTCCCTTATCGTTCAATCGTAGTTCGATAATCGATTAAATAGATACCTTCAGGTGTTACTTTATAATTTTTAACCTTAGAGTTAGCAGCAACTATTTGATCGTTGTAAGCAATATAACTGTTAGGTACATCTCGACTTGATAATTTAATAATATCATTAGAAATATTGTGACGTTCCTTAACATCTACAGTATGATTCAATTGATTAATTAAATCATCAACGTTGTTATTATTGTAGTCTCCTTTATTAATAGCACCATCTTTTTTATATGCTTGATTAAAGAAATAGCCTGTATCTCCACGAGGAATCGTTCCGAAACTATACATTGTTGCATCCCATGCAGAACGGTCTTTTAAGTAACCTTCTATGTCATCAACACTTTTAATGTCGATTTCAATATTTGCTTTTTTAGCATCTGATTGTAATACTTGCGCAATTTTCGATAGCTCTGGACGACCGTCATACGTAATTAACTTAATTTTTAAAGGGTGTTCTTTTGTGTAACCATCTTTAGCTAATAACGTTTTTGCTTGTTCGATATTTTGTTTGGTTAACTTAGGTTCTTTAATATATGGAATTTTATCATTAAATAGACTCGTTGCAGGTTTCGCGTAACCTTGATAAATATGATCTGCAATACCTTGTCTATCAATGATATGATCTAATGCTTCACGAACGGATTTAGTCATTTTTTTATTAGTATGATTATACATAAGTAAAGAAGTTCTAAATCCAGATTCTTTTGACACTTTTAAATTTTGATTATTTTCTATGTCTTGAACTTTATTAACTGGGACATCAGTTATTAAATCATCTTTTTGAGATTCTAAATTTCTGACGCGATTATTGCCGTCTTCTTGGTACGTCACAGTAATATGATCAAGTTTCGGTTTACCTTGCCAATAGTCCTTAAAATTCGACAATGATATTTTTCGAGATTGCTTATAATCTTTAATTTGGTAAGGGCCTGTACCAACAGGAGTTTGATTAACATCTGATTTAGCATCTGTATCATAAATTGCCATAAAAGGATTAGCTAATTCAGATACAAGTTCAGGGTAAGCGGAACTGGTTTTAATTGTTAGTTTTTGACCTTTAGCGGTAATTGATGATATTGGTAATGAATATTTGACCAAGTCGCTTTTTTTCATGCTATTTTCAAGGCTAGATTTCACTTTTTCTGCAGTCAATTTTTGACCGTTTTGAAATTTAATATTATCTTTTAATTCTATATCTAACGTTGTATCATTTGGTTGATGATACGATTTCACTAATACTTTTTCTATTTTTCCTTGATCATTTGTTTTAAATAATGATTCTGCAGCACCGATCTTAACTGGTACATCTGTTTCATAAGGTGCAATAGACTTTGTTTTTAACGGTAACGAAATATTTAAGTCTTTGCCAGATGAATGCATTGAGCCACATCCTGATAACACTAATACTGCTGAAAATATAGTTGCTAGTCTTTTAAACTTCATTTCATTAACACTCTCTTTCTAATTACTATGTAAAACCCAACAATTAATATTTTAAAACTTTATTTTGTTGAAGTAAAATGTTGTTCAAGTTCAGTAATTATTAAAGTTCAATTAATTGTAGTAATTACACTTTTTAAAAATAAATATTAGAAATGAAGTTAGCGACATGTATAGTGATCCACGATAAACATATATATCTAAGTATTGAGCAACTGCTGTAGTACTACAGCTTGGTTATGTTTAGTATCTTTTGCTGAATATAACAATAGAACATGATGATGTTGATTTACAATTGCCTTTAATTTTTCAAAAGCTTCTTTTTGCGTCTCATTGTCACGCAATTCTTTTTCGTATTTTTCTTTAAAAGCACCATAAAGTTTAGGATCATGTTGGAACCATTGTCGTAACTCAGTAGAAGGGGCAATGTCTTTTAACCAATAATCTAGGTTAGCAGTTCTTTTCGAAATACCTCTTGGCCAGACTCTATCGACTAGGATACGAATAGCGTCTGTATTATCTTTATTGTCATAAATCCGTCCAATATCTACGGTCATCTTGTGAACTCCTTTCTTATGAAATTCAGTGAGCATACATCAATGCATGTTGTGGTGGGACGACGAAATAAATTTTGCGAAAATATTATTTCTGTCCCACTCCCAATTAAAAAACAACCATGACAAAGTAAAGTCATAGCTGTTTTTGTATAGATGTCATTTATTTTTACGTTTAGTTAAATACTTCAAACCAACTGCAAAGACGGTGTAACCGGCAAGTGTTTGAATCAATGTTTTGATTAAATTGTTATTTTTGACAACAATATTTGCGGTAACAATACTCGCGAAATATAATGCAAATACTTTAACGTAACGTTGATTAAGTTTCATATGAGCACTAACCTCTTTTCTCAGTTATACTACAACGCTTAGTCTTGGAATAAATGTTTCGTAGTGTACGCGATCCATATCGTAATTTAAAGATTTAAGTGCTTCGATCATAGATTGTAAGAATTTTGTACCACCACAGATATAAATTTCAGGTTTATTTGCTAAAAATGCTTTTAATTCTTCAGCACCGATATAACCTTGTTCGCCTTTTAAGTGGGTATATAATTTAGCGTTGTCATAATGATTTGCAATACTGTTGAAGTTGTCTTTGAAAGGTAAATGTTGTTCATTTTCAGCAACTTGAACCATCTGAGTATCTAAACCTTTGGCAGAGGCAGCTTCATACATTGCTACTAAAGGTGTGACGCCAATACCTGAACCTAAGAAAAGTTGTGGTTCAGTCGTATTCTCTAATACGAATCCACCTACAGGTGCAGCTAAATTAATCATATCGCCTTCTTTAATCTCATCGTGTAAAATTGTTGAAACTTCGCCTTCATGTTCTGTTGTGACATCACGTTTAACGCCAAAGGTTAAATGATTTTTATCACCTGATACGATAGAATAGTGACGTTTAGCTCTATATGGAAGTTTATCACTAGAAACATCAACTGTGATGTATTGGCCTGGTACATATTGACTAAAGTCATATGCATCAGTTTCAACTGTAAATGATTTAATGTCTTCAGATTCTTGTTTAATATTGGTAATTTTGAATGGTTTAAAACCAATCCACATCATTTGATCATAAATTTCTTTTTCAATTTGGATGAACACATCCGCAATAACGCCATATGCTTTCGCCCAAGCTTGAATGACAGGGTCATTTTCTTCTAATCCTGTCACGTCTTGAATGGCTTTTAATAAATTTTCCCCCACAATTGGATAATGTTCAGCATAAACTTGTAGCGCGCAGTGTTTATATGCAACTGGCATAATAACTGGTTTAATAACACTTAAATTATCGATATTAACCGCTGCGGCCATTACAGCTTGTGCTAATGCTGAAGATTGCATGCCTCTTTTTTGGTTCGTTTGATTAAACATATTTAAAAGTTCAGGATGTGCCTTAAACATTTTTGGATAAAAGATTGACGTAATTTCTGTTCCTTTTTCTTTAAGCAATGGCACCGTTTGTTTGATAATGTCTTTCTCTTGTTCTGTAAGCATGATACTCCTCCTTTAATCTGTCTATTTTGATTATTCTACTAAAAATTCCGATATTCAATTAATTGGTTTGAGAAAATATAAATAAAATGGCAAATTTGATAATTGTATGACATTTTTAATTTTTTAAATACTTATCAATAAGCATTGTGTACAATTGTCTGTTTGTACACCGACGATTGCGCGCATTTATTTGACTAATTCAAAAAACATTGTTGTTTTCTTAGAAAAAAGTAAACATGATAATAAAAATGTGAAAGTGTAAATAATCACTGGCGAAGTACGAAGACTAAAGACATCTAAGATGTAATCGTATACAAATTAAAAAGGTGTAAAAATTAAAATAAAATGTGAAATAAATCACAATTTAATATTGACCCAGTACTTAATGCATGTTACATTTTATATGTGAAATAAATCACAAACTTAAAAGCGGATGACACATGACCTTTTAAGTTATGCGTTGAAAATAAAAGAGATGTTTATTTGCTTTTGTATCGTCAATAAGCAGCATTAAACTAACATATTTGAAACTACACGTATGTTAGTGAATTAATCATAAGGGAGTTTTTGTAATGAACAAATTTAAAGGGAACAAAGTTGTATTAATAGGTAATGGTGCAGTAGGTTCAAGCTACGCATTTTCATTAGTGAACCAAAGCATTGTTGATGAATTAGTCATCATTGATTTAGACACTGAAAAAGTTCGAGGAGATGTTATGGATTTAAAACATGCCACACCATATTCTCCAACAACAGTTCGTGTGAAAGCTGGCGAATACAGTGATTGTCATGATGCGGATCTAGTTGTCATCTGTGCTGGTGCTGCACAAAAACCTGGAGAAACACGTTTAGATTTAGTATCTAAAAACTTGAAAATATTCAAATCAATTGTTGGTGAAGTAATGGCATCAAAATTTGATGGTATTTTCTTGGTAGCTACAAATCCTGTTGATATTTTAGCGTATGCAACATGGAAATTCTCTGGTTTACCTAAAGAACGTGTTATAGGTTCTGGTACAATTTTAGACTCTGCACGCTTTAGATTATTGTTAAGCGAAGCGTTCGATGTTGCGCCACGTAGCGTCGATGCTCAAATTATTGGTGAACATGGTGACACTGAATTACCAGTATGGTCACACGCTAATATTGCGGGTCAACCTTTGAAGACATTACTTGAACAACGTCCTGAGGGCAAAGCGCAAATTGAACAAATTTTTGTTCAAACACGTGATGCAGCATATGACATTATTCAAGCTAAAGGTGCCACTTATTATGGTGTTGCAATGGGATTAGCTAGAATTACTGAAGCGATTTTCAGAAATGAAGATGCTGTATTGACTGTATCAGCATTATTAGAAGGCGAATATGATGAAGAAGATGTTTATATTGGTGTTCCAGCAGTCATCAATAGAAACGGTATTCGCAACGTCGTAGAAATCCCATTAAACGACGAAGAACAAAGCAAGTTCGCACATTCAGCTAAAACATTAAAAGATATTATGGCTGAAGCAGAAGAACTTAAATAACTTTTTATAAAATCTATACCATTCCAAAAATTGTAAAACCTTACCCCAAAAAATTGTATAAAGGGCTATTTGATACAACTATACGTGTCGAGTAGCCCTATTTTTAATGTAGTGAAAGTCGTTGTTGAAATTAAATTTAAATCTGGCACTTAAGCTTTAATCATAGCATTAAGATGATTGTCTAGCAGAGGCGATTTGCGGACTCACTACAGTGCATGATGAACTTAATGTTTCAAATGCAACATTAAAAATAAAAGCAGCGATGTCACTTCTTACTCCGTACATCGTTGCCATTAGTTCTGTTGATATTTCGGTTAGTCTTAATCCCCGAGCAATTCTTCAATTTCATTTTTGATAACTGTAACGTGAGGACCGTAAATTACTTGCACACCAGTGCCTTGCTGGATTACACCTTTGGCACCAGTACTTTCGAGTAGTACTTTATCGACTTTGTCATTTTGATGAAGTGTAACGCGTAGTCTCGTTGCACAACAGTCAACGATTTCAATGTTATCCTTGCCTCCCAAACCAGCAACAATAGTTTGTGCTCTTTCAGTAGCCTCAACTTGTTGTGCTGCAGCTTTATCTTCACGACCAGGTGTTTTGAAATTAAATTTCGTAATTAAGAATCTGAAAACGATGTAATACAAACAGAACCACACAATTCCAATAGGTATGACATATAGGTAGTTTGTTTTACTATTACCTTGTAGCACACCAAAAAGTAAGAAATCGATAAAGCCTCCACTGAAGGTTTGACCAATTGTAATGTTGAAAATGTCTGCCATCATAAATGCTAATCCATCAAAGAAGGCATGGATTACATAAAGAATAGGTGCGACAAACAAGAAACTAAACTCTAAAGGTTCGGTAATACCTGTTAAAAATGAAGTGAGTGCAGCGGATAACATTAAACCGCCGACAACTTTTTTATGTTCAGGTTTAGCCGTGTGATAAATTGCAAGTGCGGCACCACATAAGCCGAACATCATCGTAATAAAACGGCCTGACATAAAGCGTGACACACCTGAATAATACTTCGTCACATCTGGATCACCAAGTTGAGCAAAGAAGATGTTCTGCGTACCTTGAACTAAGTGACCTTTGACTTCTAAAGTACCACCAAGTGCCGTCTGCCAAAATGGTAAGTAAAAAATATGATGTAAACCGAGTGGACCTAACAATCTTAAGATGAAGCCATAAACAAAAGTACCGATGGCACCTGTTTTCGTTACAAATCCACCCACATGATAAATGCCGGCTTGTATGCTTGGCCAAATGAAAAACATCAATACACCTAAAAAGATTGCGGCAAATGCTGTGACAATAGGGACAAATCTAGAGCCACCAAAGAAACCTAAATACGGTGGTAATACCACTTTGTGATATTTGTTGTGAAGTATTGCGGTCATAATACCTGTGATAATCCCGCCAAAAACACCGGTTTCAACCGTTTGTATACCGAGCACCATGCCTTGTCCATTTTGTGCAAGCTGATCTTTTGCCAATGTGCCCGTGATAGTTAATAAGCCATTCATAGTTGCGTTCATAATTAAGAAACCGAGCAGTGCAGCTAAACCTGCAGTACCTTTATCGCTTCTAGATAATCCGATTGCGACACCAATTGCAAAGATGACTGGTAAATTTTGGAAAACAATACTACCTGCAGCTGACATTAATGTAAAAATATTTTGTAATAAGGTAATATCTAAAATAGGGTATGCTTTAACGGTGTTTGGATTACTTAATGCACCACCGATACCCAACAATAGACCTGCAGCTGGTAAGATTGCGATAGGTAGCATAAAGGACTTGCCGAACTGCTGTGCTTTTTCAAATAAAGATTTCATCAACATCCCTCCTAATTATTCTCAATATAGCTTTTGAGAAATTTAATATCAATATATATTCTGTGTATGAAAATATTTTTCATAAAAATTGTTTGAATCATGTAACAATCATATAAATTGCTGTTTATATTGTGGTGAAAATGAGTTGACAAAAGTCGGTATAGTTCTGTAGATATCCTATTTTTTAGCGAGGTGGGGTGACAAGGCATATCGGATAAATTTATAAGCCATAAAATAGATAAATAGTGTTTGTATCCAAAACTATGTGAAAGTTAAAACTATTTTTCAAAATAAACATGATTCACCACATAAATAAATATACATAAGCTATCGATAACAACTTAAGAAAGGTGGATATATATAATGAAAAGAAAGATTATTATGGATTGTGATCCAGGACACGATGATGCAATAGCATTAATTTTAGCGGGGGCAATTGACAGTCCACTAGAGATATTAGCTGTAACCACAGTCGCAGGTAATCAATCAGTTGACAAGAACACGACAAACGCCTTGAACGTATTAGATATTATGGGACGCCAAGATATAGTAGTAGCGAAAGGTGCGGATAGGCCGTTAATTAAACCAGTTGCCTTTGCTTCTGAAATACATGGGGAATCTGGATTAGATGGTCCGAAACTACCGTCGACACCATCACGTCAAGCAGTTGCAATGCCAGCATCAGATGTGATTATTAACAAAGTGATGACGAGTGATACACCTGTAACAATTGTAGCGACAGGTCCTCTTACGAATGTAGCAACGGCATTGATTCGTGAGCCAAGAATCGCTGAGCATATTGAATCTATTACTTTGATGGGTGGTGGTACATTTGGAAATTGGACGCCTACAGCAGAATTCAATATTTGGGTAGATGCTGAAGCAGCGAAGCGTGTTTTTGAAAGTGGGATTACTATAAATGTGTTTGGTTTAGATGTAACACATCAAGTTTTAGCCGATGAACACGTGATTGAACGCTTTGAAAGTATCAATAATCCTGTTGCACAGTTCGTCGTAGAATTATTGCAATTCTTTAAGAAGACATACAAGACTCACTTTAATATGGACGGTGGTCCAATACATGATGCTTGTACAATTTTGTATTTGTTACAACCAGAATTGTTTACAATGGTACCCGTTAATATCGACATTGAACATCAAAGTCCACTAACTTATGGCACTATGGCTGTAGATTTAAATCATGTTACAGGTAAGCCTGCCAATGCCTATTTTGCTACAGCAGTTGATGTTGAAGAAGTGTGGAACTTGATAGATCATAAGTTACGTACATACGAATAATAATACTTAATTAAATAGATACAGTTAACCCTAAGGTGCCTGATTTAAGCGTCCTTAGGGTTTTTGTATTGGATTACAATGGTCATGGCAATTTGATAATGATTGAGATATGTATGTTAAAAATGCTTCAAAAAACACAAAATACAAAAATATATGCAAAAATTTCAATTGCTTTATTTTAAAAGATTAAAATCACAAAAAATACCGATATAATTGGAATGTTGTCGAAACATCACAATGATGTACATACTCATTTTGAAAATATGTGTTCAACGAGTGTACATCGGTGTGACGATTGATGATAAATTGAGCTCAGATGCTCAAAGGAGGATCGAACATGAACGGGGATAATCAGCAAATACTCAGAGAAATTGTATTGAATCCTACTATTCATGGTAAAGAACTTGAATCGATATTTGGTTTGTCTCGTAGACAACTAGGATATCGCATTCAAAAAATCAATTTGTGGCTTGAACAAGAGGGTTATCCAAAACTTGAAAGAACAAGCCAAGGAAATTTTATTGTAAGTTCTGAAATCATGACGTTATTCAAACGAGATGTATCGGAGCAGCAAATGTTAAACGGCAACAATGTCATTTTTAGCATAGAAACACGTCGTTATTATTTAATGCTCATGCTTTTTAGTAAGGAAAACGCAATGTCTCTAAACCATTTTTCAATTGATTTACAAGTCAGTAAAAATACTGTCATTCACGATATAAATCATGTGAAAGAGCAATTGGAAGATCATGGTTTGTCACTTAAGTATTCTCGAAAACATGGTTATGAAATTGTTGGTGATGAATTTGAAGTTCGCCGTTTCTTCATTAAGTTGATTGATCAAAGGTTAAATCATGATATTACTAAAAGTGAAGTTTTAAAGGCGCTCAACTTAACATTCGAAGATATCGCATATCAAAAAGACAAGATCAAACAGGTAGAACAATTTTTGAAGAGTCGCTTTATAGACAAATCACTGAGTTCATTGCCTTACGTCCTTTGTGTGATTCGTAGACGAATTCAAAGTGGTCATGTGATTAATCCATTAAATATTAATTATCAGTATTTGAGGGATACGAAAGAATATCAAGCAACGGAGATTATGACGCAACATGAGCCGGATTTGCCAGAAGCGGAAAAGTTATATTTGACGCTACACTTACTTTCAACAAGTGTGCAATGGACTGATTTGCAGGAATCAGATAACATATCGAATTTAACGATGGCCATTGATCAAATGATTCACCATTTTGAACAAATTACTTTTATTAACATTGAAGATAAGGAGAAATTATCACAGCAACTCTTGTTACATTTAACGCCTGCTTTTTATAGGATTAAATATAACTTAACGGATCGTGATGAATTAATAAATCCTTTACAAGGAAATTATCAATCCTTATTTCATATGGTGAAACAATCATGTCAATCGTTAACTGAATATTTCGGAAAATCATTGCCTGATAATGAAATAGCATATTTAACCATGTTGTTTGGAGGTAGTTTGAGACGTCAAGATGAAAACTTCGATGGCAAGATAAAAGCTATTATCGTGTGTACACAAGGTACGTCAGTATCACAAATGATGTTATACGAGTTGCGAAACTTATTTCCAGAAATTATTTTCTTAGATGCGATTTCACTTAGAACATTTGAAAATTACACATTAGATTATGACATCGTCTTTTCACCAATGTTTGTCTTAACACATAAAAAATTATTTATCACAAAAGTAGCTTTATCTGAAAATGAGCAACGAAAGTTACGTAAAGAAGTGATGAAGTACATTAATAAGGAATCGGCTGACATTGATAAGGAAATAAACAAGTTAATGGCATTAATTGAACGCACTACGACAGTTAATGACATTACAGAACTACGTGATGGTTTAGAAGATTTTATTGCGAATTATAATTCAATTTCAACCATTAATGGATCGATTGTCACACAAAATAAGACATTAGATTTAGCTGACTTGATACCAGCAAGGCACGTGAAAAGAATACATCATGTTGAAAATATTGATGAAGCTATTGCTAAAGCAAGTGATGTGTTAGTTGCTAATCATTTTATTGATATTAAATATATTCATGAGATGCAACAGGCATTTGATGATTCGTATATGGTTATCATGCAAAATATTGCTATTCCACATGCATACTCTGAAAAGCATGTACATAAAACAGCGATGAGTATGTTGATATTACAAGAACCAATATACATGTCAGATGGCACAGCAATCCATATTATTGTACCTATTGCTGCTGTTGATAAAGTGACACACTTAAGAGCGTTACTACAATTGAGAGATGTGGCGCAAAACAATGACGCAATTAAGCGCATCATACAAAGTCGCAAAAATTCTGATGTAAATGAGATTTTAAAAAATTATTCAAATAAAGAAGCGAGGGAAAATGGATGGGACAGCAATTAGTGCATAAAGAAAATATAATGCTCAATTTGTCGGCAACTGATAAAGAATCTGTATTGTCACAAATGTCAGATGTGTTATTTCAAAATGGGTTCGTAAAGTCAACGTTTAAAGATGCAGTCATCGACAGAGAAAAAGAGTTTGCTACTGGTTTACCAACGCATCTATGTTCGGTTGCTATACCGCATACAGATGTCGAACATATTAACCATAGA
This sequence comes from Staphylococcus sp. FSL W8-0305, assembly GCF_037966415.1. Lineage (NCBI taxonomy): Bacteria > Bacillati > Bacillota > Bacilli > Caryophanales > Staphylococcaceae > Staphylococcus > Staphylococcus sp. FSL W8-0305. Next base: position 1,794,898 of record NZ_CP150198.1, on the reverse strand, counting down.
ACGATAGGTGTGGCTGTTCTAGAAAAAGAAGTGCCGTTTATTGAAATGGGAACACTTGATCAACAGACAGAAGTGAAAATCGTTTTTATGTTAGCAATGGATAAAGTAGATGATCAACTTAAGCTGTTACAACAGTTGATGCAAATTTTTCAAAGTGAAGAAAAATTGGAGCAGATTCTACGAACGAAAGATGAAACAATTTTAGCAACACTAATCAATGATTATTTGAAATATAACTAAAAATTAATTGGAGGAATTGAAAATGAAACAAGTATTAGTAGCGTGTGGTGCAGGTATTGCAACGTCAACAGTAGTAAATAATGCAATTGAGGAAATGGCAAAGGAACACAATATTAAAGTAGATATTAAACAAATCAAAATTACAGAAGTTGGACCTTATGAAGACACTGCAGATTTATTAGTTACAACTGCAATGACAAAGAAAGAATATAAATTCCCAGTTATCAACGCACGTAATTTCTTAACTGGTATTGGTATTGAAGAAACAAAACAACAAATCTTAACAGAGTTACAAAAATAACTGAATTGATATGTAACGTGGGTCAATAACATATAAATATATGCAAATTGCATATAAATGACTATCACGACAAATGATTGTAGATGACATAGAAACGCAGTGACTGTAATTCAAAGGGATTGCAGTCGAATGTAGCAAGGGTTGTCGTTGAAATGACTGTAACGTCAAATGTAATCACAATCGGAAAGTATCGTGACAATGCATATATAACAGGGAGGGTTTAAATATGAGTTACTTCACTGATTTTGTAAGGGGATTTTTAGATTTAGGTGCAACTGTTATTTTACCGGTTGTCATATTCTTGCTTGGCCTATTCTTTAGGCAGAAAATTGGAGCGGCATTTAGGTCTGGTTTAACAATAGGTGTGGCTTTTGTAGGGATTTTCTTAGTCATCGATTTATTAGTTAAAAATTTAGGGCCAGCAGCACAAGCGATGGTTAAAAATTTAGGCGTCAGTCTGAATGTGATTGATGTAGGTTGGCCAGCAACATCATCTATCGCGTGGGCATCATCTGTCGCAGCATTTATTATTCCACTCGGAATCATTGTTAACGTTGTATTGCTAGTAACTAAAGTGACAAAGACGATGAATGTAGATATTTGGAATTTTTGGCATTATACGTTTACAGCAGCAATGGTTTATGCCGTATCAGGCAGTATTTGGCAAGCGTTATTAGCAGCAGTTATTTTCCAAGTTATCTGTTTGAAAGTAGCAGATTGGACAGCACCGATGATGAGTGAGTTCTTTGATTTACCAGGTGTATCGATTGCTACAGGAAGTACAATTTCTTATGCACCAGGTATTTACTTAGTTAAATTGTTACAAAGAGTACCCGGTCTGAATAAGTTAGATGCTGATCCTGAAACAATTCAAAAACGTTTTGGCGCATTTGGAGAGTCTATCTTTGTCGGATTAATTTTAGGTTTAGGTATTGGTGTGTTAGCAGGTTACAAACCTGGAGACATCATTAATTTAGGAATGTCAATGGCTGCAGTAATGGTATTAATGCCTAGAATGGTAAAAATCTTAATGGAAGGTTTAATGCCAGTTTCAGAGTCTGCAAGAACATGGCTAAATAAACGTTTTGGCGAACGTGAAATTTATATTGGATTGGATGCGGCTGTAGCATTAGGTCATCCAGCGGTTATTTCGACAGCATTAATTTTAGTACCTATCACTGTTTTATTAGCCGTTATTTTACCAGGAAACCAAGTATTACCTTTTGGTGACTTAGCAACTATACCATTTGTTGTCGCGTTTATTGTTGGTGCAGCAAGAGGAAACATTATTCATTCTGTCATTGTGGGTACGATTATGATTGCAATTTCACTATATATTGCAACAGACGTAGCACCTATTTTCACAGATATGGCGAAAGGTACGAATGTACAAATGCCAAAAGGTTCATCTGAAATTTCAAGTATTGATCAAGGTGGTAATATCGTTAACTATCTTATCTTTAAACTATTTAGTCTATTCAATTAAAAATCGAGGTGTTTGTGGTGAAAGCTTTAGTAAAAACAAGAGAAGGACATGGCAACTTAGAACTTCTTGATAAAGAAGTTGCAACACCGCTAGATGATAAAGTAAAGATTAAAGTACATTATGCAGGAATTTGTGGCACAGATATTCATACTTATGAAGGTCATTATAAAGTTAATTTTCCAGTGACATTAGGTCATGAATTTTCTGGTGAAATCGTTGAAGTTGGAGCAGACGTTAAAGATTTTAAAGTTGGTGACCGTGTCACTTCTGAAACGACATTCTATGTTTGTAATGAGTGTGAATACTGTGAATCAAAAGACTATAATTTATGCAACCATCGAAAAGGTATTGGAACACAAGTTGATGGCGCATTTACTAATTATGTCATTGCACGTGAAGAAAGTTTGCATCATATTCCAGACGAAGTGTCGTATCAGTCTGCAGCTATGACAGAACCATTAGCATGTGCACATCATGGCGTTTCTAAGATTCAAGTCAATTCAGGCGATGTAGCAGTTGTAATGGGACCTGGGCCAATCGGATTACTTGTAGCACAAGTGTTGAAAAGTAAAGGCGCAACTGTTGTGGTAACTGGATTGGACAATGACAAAGTCAGATTAGATAAAGCAGAAGCATTGCACATGGATTATGTAGTCAATTTACAACAAACAGACTTAAAAACGTATATCAATGGAATTACAGACGGATACGGTGCAGATGTTGTTGTTGAATGTTCAGGTGCAGTTCCAGCAGCACGACAAGGTTTGGATATTTTACGCAAAAAAGGTTTCTACAGTCAAATAGGTATTTTTAAGGATGCTGAAATTACATTTGATATGGAAAAAGTGATTCAAAAAGAAATAACAGTTGTTGGTAGTAGAAGTCAAAAGCCGGCAGATTGGGAACCTTCATTGCAACTTATGGCGGATGGTTTAGTAAATGCTGAAGCTTTGGTGACAAAAATATATGATATTTCGAAATGGGACGAGGCGTATCAACATTTAAAATCTGGCGAAGGTATTAAAGCATTACTTAAGCCGCTCGATTTAGATGAAAATGAAGGAGAGAATTAATATGGTAGAATCAATGCTAACTTTTATGCTTGGGCCATTGAGACAAATCACTGATTTTTATATGGAACATCTACTTGTAAGTAATTCTATCGTCATTGCAGGTTATTTTGCGACAGGTATTTTTAAAAAGAAAAAAGTTGTGAATTAAATCAAAGTTGAGGTGATTTACAAGTGAAAGCTTTGAAATTATATGGCGTGGAAGATTTACGGTATGAGGATAATGAAAAGCCAGTCATTGAAAGTGCGAATGACGTTATTGTTAAAGTACGAGCGACTGGAATATGTGGTTCAGACACGTCACGATACAAAAAAATGGGGCCATACATTCAAGGTATGCCATTTGGTCATGAATTTTCAGGTGTTGTAGATGCCATTGGAAGTGATGTTACGCATGTTAATGTAGGCGACAAAGTGACAGGTTGCCCAGCCATACCTTGTTATCAATGCGAGTATTGTTTAAAAGGTGAATATGCACGATGTGAAAAGTTGTTCGTCATTGGCTCATATGAACCTGGATCGTTCGCGGAATATGTCAAATTGCCAGCGCAAAATGTTTTAAAGGTACCAGACAATGTTGATTACATTGAAGCAGCAATGGTTGAGCCATCAGCCGTTGTTGCGCATGGGTTTTATAAATCGAATATACAACCTGGTATGACTGTTGCAGTAATGGGGTGTGGCAGTATAGGATTGTTAGCTATTCAATGGGCACGAATATTTGGTGCTGCGCATATCATCGCTATAGATATAGATGCGCATAAACTAGATATTGCTACATCATTGGGCGCACATCAAACCATCAATTCAAAAGAAGAAAATCTTGAGAAATTCATCGAAAATCATTACGCCAATCAAATCGATATAGCTATAGAATCATCAGGTGCTAAAGTTACGATTGGTCAAATATTGACGCTACCTAAAAAAGGTGGCGAGGTGGTATTACTCGGAATACCATATGATGATATTGAGATTGATCGCGTTCATTTTGAAAAAATTCTGCGTAACGAGTTGACAGTATGTGGCTCTTGGAACTGTTTGTCCAGTAATTTTCCGGGGAAAGAGTGGACGGCAACCTTACATTATATGAAGACGAAAGATATTAATGTAAAGCCTATTATTTCTCATTTTTTACCGTTAGAAAAAGGCCCGGAGACATTTGATAAATTAGTTAACAAGAAAGAACGATTTGATAAAGTCATGTTTACGATTTATTAGTATGCACCTTTGAGGACGAAAACGCTGGTATAGTTATAGCTATGAAAGTGCGAATGCCGTCTGGTCTACAGATACTATCGAAATAATTCATCTTCGAATATACGTTGCTAAATAGCCGGTTTACTTGTGTGAAATATGCTTGTGAATCGGTTGTTTTGCATTTTGTATACTTAAAATGAGATGGCAATATTTGATAATTTTTAAAGTGAAAATCAAGTACAGCCACTTAATAAGATAAATTTATTATAATATATGGTAAAATGATGGCAGTAATAATGAATTTGAAAAAGAGTAAACATTAATACCTTTAACAATTTAATATCGTCAGTGTTAATGATTAACTGCATGGCAAAACAACTTAGAATGGTCAGTTACAAAAATACATTTTTATAAAAAATTATCACACTATTGTGACAACTGCCTTTGGCTTAATAAAAGAGGAAAGTGAGCAATAGGTTGGGCTTATGTGCGGGCATAGGTCAGTAATGTATAAATGGAAATGATGTAATGACAGAATGGAGGACAACATGATTTATGCAGGTATTTTAGCAGGAGGTATTGGTTCGAGAATGGGAAACGTGCCATTACCAAAACAATTTTTAGATATTGATAATAAACCGATTTTAATTCATACAATTGAGAAGTTCATTTTAGTGAGTGAATTTAATGAGATTATTATCGCAACGCCAGCACAGTGGATTTCGCATACGCAAGATATTTTAAAAAAATATAACATTACAGATCAACGTGTCAAAGTAGTTGCAGGTGGTACGGATCGAAACGAAACAATTATGAACATTATCGACCATATTCGCAATACGCAGGGTATCAACGATGATGATGTGATTGTAACTCATGATGCCGTAAGACCATTTTTAACTCAACGTATTATTAAAGAGAACATTGAAGTAGCAGCAAAATATGGTGCAGTAGATACAGTCATTGAAGCAATTGATACGATTGTAATGTCTAAAGATAAACAGAACATACACAGTATCCCTGTAAGGAATGAAATGTATCAAGGCCAAACACCACAATCATTTAATATTAAATTATTACAAGATAGTTATCGCGCCTTAAGTAGTGCACAAAAAGAAATCTTATCAGATGCATGTAAAATCATTGTCGAATCTGGACATGCAGTTAAATTGGTACGCGGAGAACTATACAACATTAAAGTGACAACACCGTATGATTTAAAAGTAGCAAATGCCATTATTCAAGGTGATATTGCCGATGATTAATCAAGTATATCAACTCGTTGCACCGAGACAGTTCGACGTCACATATAATAATGTTGATATTTATGGTAATCATGTCATCGTAAGACCTTTATACTTGTCTATTTGTGCAGCTGATCAAAGGTATTACACAGGTCGAAGAGATGAAAATGTACTGCGCAAAAAATTACCAATGTCATTAGTTCATGAAGCTGTTGGTGAAGTTGTATTCGATAGTAAAGGCGTATTTGAAAAAGGTACGAAAGTAGTAATGGTGCCGAATACACCTACAGAAAAACACGACGTGATTGCGGAGAATTACTTAGCCTCTAGTTATTTTAGATCTAGTGGTTATGATGGTTTTATGCAAGACTACGTTGTGATGGCACATGATCGTATCGTTCCGCTGCCTAATGACATTGATTTGAGTACGATTTCATACACAGAGTTAGTGTCAGTAAGTTATCATGCTATACAACGATTTGAACGTAAATCTATACCTTTGAAAACCAGCTTTGGTATTTGGGGTGATGGTAACTTAGGTTATATTACTGCTATTTTGCTGCGTAAGTTGTACCCAGAAGCTAAAATTTATGTATTTGGTAAGACAGACTATAAATTAAGTCATTTTTCATTTGTAGATGACATCTTTACAGTAAATCAAATACCAGATGATCTTAAAATTGATCATGCATTTGAATGTGTTGGAGGTAAAGGAAGTCAAGTTGCACTTCAACAAATAGTTGAACATATTTCACCAGAAGGCAGTATTGCTTTGTTAGGCGTAAGTGAATTACCCGTGGAAGTGAATACACGATTAGTACTTGAAAAAGGATTAACGTTGATTGGTAGTAGTCGAAGCGGCTCTAAAGATTTTGAGCAAGTTGTTGATTTATATCGTAAGTACCCAGACATTGTTGAAAAGTTAGCCTTATTAAAAGGACATGAAATTAATGTATGTACGATGCAAGATATCGTCCAAGCGTTTGAAATGGATTTATCGACATCTTGGGGAAAAACAGTATTGAAATGGACGATTTAATAAACCGATGGGGGAATAACAATGACAAAAACGAAACAAGCAATACATATTGATAACATATACTGGGAACGTGTTCAGTTATATATTGAAGGACATAGTGAAGGCGTAGATTTAACATCAGGACAATTTGTTCTGAGGAATTTAACCGAAACAAAAACATTAGAAGCAAATGAAATGAAAATAGACGGTAATACATTTCTATGTAGATTCAATGTCGCAATATTAGACGATGGGTATTATTTACCAATGGATAAATATTTATTTGTTTATCATGACCAGTTAGAGTATATTGGACAACTTAATCCAAATATTATTGATCAAGCTTATGCGGCATTAAATGAAGAGCAAATTGAAGAATACAATGAGCTGACTACACAAAATGGAAAAGCAAACTATGTGTTAGCCAACGAAGCTAAAGTTTTCCGCAAAGGTGGCGTATCACAACATACGGTTTATACCATTACTCCAGAAATAGCAAGTGACGTTAACGAATTTGTATTTGATATTGACATCACCTTACCTCAAGAGAAATCAGGGGTCATTGCGACAAGCGCACACTGGCTTCATAAACAAGGCCATAAAGCTTCATTTGAAAGTAGAAGTTTCTTATTTAAAGCTATTTTTAATATTACAAAGTTACTACATATTAAAAGAAGCAAAACAATATTATTCACATCAGATTCACGTCCGAATTTATCAGGTAACTTTAAATATGTATATGATGAGTTACTACGCCAAAAAGTAGATTTTGATTATGATATTAAAACGGTATTTAAGGCGAATATTACGGATAGACGTAAATGGAGAGACAAGTTTAGATTGCCATATTTACTTGGTAAGGCTGATTATATTTTTGTCGATGATTTCCATCCATTAATTTATACGGTTCGCTTTAGACCATCACAAGAAATTATTCAAGTGTGGCATGCCGTTGGTGCTTTTAAAACAGTTGGCTTTAGTCGTACAGGTAAAAAAGGTGGTCCGTTTATTGATTCATTAAATCATCGTAGCTATACAAAAGCTTATGTATCATCAGAAACCGATATTCCATTTTATGCTGAAGCATTTGGAATTAGAGAAGAAAATGTTGTACCAACAGGTGTACCACGTACTGATGTACTATTTGATGAAGCTTATGCAACACAAATTAAACAAGAGATGGAAAATGAATTACCACTTATAAAAGGTAAGAAAGTTATTCTATTCGCACCGACATTTAGAGGTAATGGTCACGGTACGGCACATTATCCATTTTTTAAAATTGATTTTGAACGTTTAGCAAGATATTGCGAGAAGCATAATGCAGTTGTGTTATTCAAAATGCATCCGTTCGTAAAAAATAGACTCAATATTTCACGTGAACATAGACAATACTTTATCGATGTGTCAGATTATCGTGAAGTTAACGATATTCTCTTTGTTACAGACTTGTTGATTAGTGATTATTCATCTTTAATATATGAATATGCAGTATTTAAAAAACCAATGATTTTCTATGCATTTGACTTAGAAGATTATATTACGACGCGTGATTTCTATGAACCATATGAATCATTTGTTCCAGGTAAAATTGTACAATCCTTTGATGCATTAATGGATGCTTTGGACAATGAAGATTATGAGGTTGAAAAAGTTGTACCATTCTTAGATAAACATTTTAAATATCAAGATGGTCGCTCAAGTGAACGTTTAGTCAAAGATTTGTTTAGACGCTAATGTTGGCATATATTACTTGCCATGCAAATGATCATAAGGCATAGTTTTCAAGAAGGGTTATGACAATGAAGTGAGCAACATGTCATGATGAGAAGCAGGACTATACAATGAGAATAACCTTTTGATTTTTCATGCATAAGAGGCTGGGACATAAATCCCTAAAAAAACAGCAGTAAGATAATTTTCAATTAGAAAATATCTTACTGCTGTTCTCTATTTATACAATACTTCGTATTGAATGGCTTCGCTTTGCCCGTCTGGCACATTACTGTAAAATTCTATAAATAGAATTTTTGATGACGGGTCCCTTCCTAGGGTGCCGTCTCAGCCACCCCAACCGGCACATTGTTGTAAGCTGACTATATGTCAGCTTCTGTGTTGGGGCCCCTGTCTTCGACTGGCACTGCTCCCTCAGGAGTCTCGCCATTAATACTACGTATTAACATGTAATTTTACTTTTAAATACTTTGAAAAAATAAGACACTTTGCCCAACTTGCACATAAATGTAAAATTCAATAAAATGAATTTTCTGTGTTAGGGCCCACACCCCAACTTGCATTGTCTGTAGAAATTGGAAATCCAATTTCTCTTTGTTGGGGCCCCTGACTAGAATTGAAAAAAGCTTGTTACAAGTGCATTTTCGTTCAGTCAACTACTGCCAATATAACTTCGTAGAGCATAGAACATTGATTTATGTCCCAGCCTGTTCCAACTGAATTGTCATTTTGTAAAATAAAATAATCAATCCAATCGTTATCTAATTCATAAATGTGAAAACACATACGTTATGAATGGATAACGATTTTTTGTTATGTTAAAGTGGTACATTAATCATGTATTTCGTATGATAATTAACGACAAGTGTAATGGTTAAATGTATTTTATGCTGAAATGCTATAATAGGCATGGTTACAATGAGCTTGCTCATACATATTAATATAATTACAAAAACACGTCGGAGGTACGACATGATTAAAACTACAATTAAAAAATTGATAGAACACAGTATATATACGACTTTTAAATTACTATCAAAATTGCCAAACAAGAATCTAATTTATTTTGAAAGCTTTCATGGTAAACAATACAGCGACAATCCCAAAGCATTATATGAATACTTAACTGAACATAGCGATGCCCAATTAATATGGGGTGTAAAAAAAGGATATGAACACATATTCCAACAGCACAATGTACCATATGTTACAAAGTTTTCAATGAAATGGTTTTTAGCGATGCCAAGAGCGAAAGCGTGGATGATTAACACACGTACACCAGATTGGTTATACAAATCACCGCGAACGACGTACTTACAAACATGGCATGGCACGCCATTGAAAAAGATTGGTTTGGATATTAGTAATGTTAAAATGCTAGGAACAAATACTCAAAATTACCAAGATGGCTTTAAAAAAGAAAGCCAACGTTGGGATTATCTAGTGTCACCTAATCCATATTCTACATCGATATTTCAACATGCATTTCATGTTAGTCGAGATAAGATTTTGGAAACAGGTTATCCAAGAAATGATAAATTATCACATAAGCGCAATGATACTGAATATATTAACGGTATTAAGACAAGATTAAATATTCCATTAGATAAAAAAGTGATTATGTATGCGCCAACTTGGCGTGACGATGAAGCGATTCGAGAAGGTTCATATCAATTTAATGTTAACTTTGATATAGAAGCTTTGCGTCAAGCGCTGGATGATGATTATGTCATTTTATTACGCATGCATTATTTAGTTGTGACACGTATTGATGAACATGATGATTTTGTGAAAGACGTTTCAGATTATGAAGACATTTCGGATTTATACTTAATCAGCGATGCGTTAGTTACCGACTACTCATCTGTCATGTTCGACTTCGGTGTATTAAAGCGTCCGCAAATTTTCTATGCGTATGACTTAGATAAATATGGCGATGAGCTTAGAGGTTTTTACATGGATTATAAAAAAGAGTTGCCAGGTCCAATTGTTCAAAATCAAACAGCACTCATTGATGCATTAAAACAAATCGATGAGACTGCAAATGAGTATATTGAAGCACGAACGGTATTTTATCAAAAATTCTGTTCATTAGAAGATGGACACGCGTCACAACGAATTTGCCAAACGATTTTTAAGTGATAACTTAAAAACAATAAAAAATTATAAATTAATTAGTTAAGTGATATAAATAATAAACGAAATGTTTGCTTGTATGTTATTATTTGTGTATGAAAACGTCTGATATAATGTAATATAGTTTTAAACAAAATATGCTAAAATATAAGCAAAATATGTATAATTTTAAGTAATACACAGACATTTAGAGTTTTGATTTTAAAATGAGTTTTCAATTGAAAAATGCAACGAAATTTAAATAATTAAATATAGATATAGTTGAATGGAGGAAGTATTTTATGAAATACGCTGGTATTCTAGCTGGAGGTATAGGCTCAAGAATGGGTAACGTACCTTTACCTAAACAATTTTTAGATTTAGACAACAAACCGATTTTAATCCATACATTAGAAAAATTTATTTTAATTAATGATTTTGAAAAAATTATTATCGCGACGCCACAACAATGGATGACGCATACGAAAGATACACTTAGAAAATTCAAAATTTCTGATGAAAGAATTGAAGTCATTCAAGGTGGTAGCGATCGTAACGATACAATTATGAATATCGTTAAACATATTGAATCAACAAATGGTATTAACGATGACGATGTCATTGTGACACATGATGCAGTTAGACCATTTTTAACGCATCGTATTATTAAAGAAAATATTCAAGCTGCTTTAGAATACGGTGCAGTAGATACAGTGATTGATGCTATAGATACGATTGTTACATCTAAAGATAATCAAACGATTGATGCAATTCCAGTGCGTAATGAAATGTACCAAGGTCAAACACCTCAATCGTTTAATATTAATTTATTAAAAGAAAGCTATGCACAGTTGAGTGATGAGCAAAAGAGTATTTTATCTGATGCTTGTAAGATTATTGTAGAAACAAACAAACCGGTTCGACTTGTAAAAGGTGAGTTATATAACATTAAAGTAACAACACCTTACGATTTAAAAGTAGCGAATGCTATTATTCGAGGTGGTATTGCCGATGATTAATCAAGTATATCAATTAGTTGCACCTAGACAATTTGAAGTTACGTATAACAACGTAGATATTTACAGTGACTATGTCATTGTACGTCCTTTATATATGTCAATTTGTGCTGCCGATCAAAGATATTATACTGGTAGCCGTGATGAGAATGTCTTATCTCAGAAATTGCCAATGTCTTTAATTCATGAAGGTGTTGGTGAGGTCGTATTTGACAGTAAAGGTGTGTTTAATAAAGGTACAAAAGTAGTTATGGTACCGAATACACCGACAGAAAAAGACGATGTCATTGCTGAAAACTATTTAAAATCGAGCTACTTCAGATCAAGTGGACATGATGGGTTTATGCAAGATTTTGTGTTGCTAAATCATGATAGAGCTGTACCACTACCTGATGATATTGATTTAAGTATTATTTCATATACAGAGCTTGTAACAGTAAGTTTGCATGCTATTCGTCGTTTTGAAAAGAAATCTATTTCAAATAAAAATACATTTGGTATTTGGGGTGATGGTAACTTAGGTTACATTACAGCCATTTTATTACGTAAATTATATCCAGAGTCTAAAATATATGTCTTTGGTAAAACAGATTATAAATTGAGTCACTTCTCATTTGTTGATGATGTCTTCTTTATTAATAAAATACCTGAAGGCTTAACATTTGATCATGCATTTGAGTGCGTTGGTGGGCGTGGTAGCCAATCAGCAATAAATCAAATGATTGATTATATTTCACCAGAAGGAAGCATTGCACTGTTAGGTGTAAGTGAGTTCCCAGTAGAAGTTAATACACGTCTCGTATTGGAAAAAGGACTAACGTTGATTGGTAGTAGTCGAAGTGGTTCAAAAGATTTCCAAGATGTTGTAGACTTATACATTCAATACCCAGATATTGTAGATAAATTAGCGTTGTTAAAAGGTCAAGAATTTGAAATTGCAACAATTAATGATCTTACAGAAGCTTTTGAAGCAGACCTGTCTACATCTTGGGGTAAAACAGTATTAAAATGGATTATGTAAATAGAAAAGGATGAATTAACGTTGGTTAAAAGTAAGATATATATAGATAAAATCTATTGGGAGCGTGTTCAATTATTCGTTGAAGGACATAGTGAAAACCTAGATTTAGAAGATAGTAATTTTGTATTAAGAAATTTAACTGAGACACGTACAATGAAAGCGAATGATGTCAAAATAGATGGGAATCAATTCGTTTGTCGTTTCAATGTAGCTATCTTAGATAATGGTTATTACTTACCTGAAGATAAGTACTTATTAGTGAATGAGCAAGAACTTGATTATATTGCACAGTTAAACCCAGATGTGATTAATGATGCATATCAAAATCTAAAGCCAGAACAAGAAGAAGAATACAACGAATTAGAAACACAAAATGGTAAAATCAATTTCTTATTGCAGACTTACCTAAAAGAATTTAGAAAAGGCGGCATTTCAAAGAAAACGGTTTATACTGTTACACCTGAAATTTCTAGCGATGTTAATGAATTTGTCCTTGATGTTGTTGTAACGACTCCGGAAGTTAAAAGTATTTATATCGTTCGTAAATATAAAGAATTACGTAAGTATTTCCGCAAACAATCATTTAATACAAGACAATTTATTTTTAAAGCGATATTTAATACGACGAAATTTTTCCACTTGAAAAAAGGGAATACGGTGTTGTTCACATCAGACTCTAGACCAACGATGTCTGGAAACTTTGAATACATCTATAACGAAATGTTACGTCAAAATTTAGATAAAAAGTATGATATTCACACTGTTTTTAAAGCGAATATTACAGATAGACGTGGCATCATCGACAAGTTTAGATTGCCATATTTACTTGGGAAGGCAGACTACATCTTTGTTGATGACTTTCACCCATTGATTTATACAGTGCGTTTTAGACGTTCTCAAGAAGTTATTCAAGTATGGCATGCCGTTGGTGCCTTTAAAACAGTTGGCTTTAGTCGTACTGGTAAAAAGGGTGGACCATTTATTGATTCATTAAATCATCGTAGCTATACAAAAGCTTATGTATCATCTGAAACCGATATTCCATTCTACGCTGAAGCATTTGGTATTAAAGAGAAAAATGTAGTGCCTACAGGTGTTCCACGTACTGATGTACTATTTGATGAAGCTTATGCGACACAGATCAAACAAGAGATGGAAGATGAATTACCAATTATTAAAGGTAAGAAAGTCATTCTTTTCGCACCAACATTTAGAGGTAGTGGTCATGGTACAGCACATTACCCATTTTTCAAAATTGATTTCGAACGTTTAGCAAGATATTGCGAAAAAAATAACGCGGTTGTATTATTTAAAATGCATCCATTTGTGAAAAATAGACTTAATATTGCAGACAAACATAAACAATATTTTGTTGACGTTTCTGACTTTAGAGAAGTTAATGATATACTGTTCATAACAGATTTATTAATTAGTGACTATTCATCTTTAATATATGAATATGCAGTATTTAAAAAGCCAATGATTTTCTATGCATTTGATTTAGAAGATTATATTACGACGCGTGATTTTTATGAGCCATATGAATCATTTGTTCCAGGTAAAATTGTGCAATCATTTGACGCATTAATGGACGCCTTGGACAATGAAGATTATGAAGGAGAAAAAGTCATTCCATTCTTAGATAAACATTTTAAATATCAAGATGGTCGATCAAGTGAGCGTTTAGTCAGAAATTTATTTGGTAGCTAAGTTTATATAGTAGTCAAAGTGGGAGAGGTATAATGATGAAATTTTCAGTAATAGTTCCAACATACAATTCAGAAAAGTATATAACAGAATTACTCAATAGCCTTGCGAAACAAGATTTTCCGAAAACTGAATTTGAAGTGGTTGTAGTTGATGACTGTTCAACAGATCAAACGTTACAAATAGTTGAAAAGTATCGCAATAAATTGAACTTGAAAGTAAGTCAACTCGAAACAAATTCTGGTGGTCCAGGTAAACCTAGAAATGTGGCGTTAAAACAAGCAGAAGGTGAATTTGTATTATTTGTGGACTCCGATGACTATATAAACAAAGAGACTTTAAAGGATGCAGCAGCATTTATTGATGAACATCACTCAGATGTCTTATTGATTAAAATGAAAGGTGTTAATGGTCGTGGTGTACCACAATCTATGTTTAAAGAAACAGCACCTGAAGTTACTTTGTTAAATTCAAGAATTATCTATACTTTAAGCCCGACTAAAATCTATAGAACAGCATTACTAAAAGATAATGACATTTATTTTCCAGAAGAATTAAAGAGTGCAGAAGATCAATTATTTACAATGAAAGCATATTTGAATGCAAATCGAATCAGTGTGTTAAGTGATAAAGCGTATTATTATGCTACAAAGCGTGAAGGTGAACATATGAGTAGTGCGTATGTTTCACCTGAAGACTTTTACGAAGTCATGAGATTGATTGCTGTAGAAATATTAAATGCAGATTTAGAAGAAGCCCATAAAGATCAAATCTTAGCAGAATTTTTAAATCGTCATTTTAGTTTTTCTCGTACGAATGGCTTCTCACTTAAAGTTAAACTAGAAGATCAACCACAATGGATTAATGCTCTAGGAGACTTTATACAAGCAGTTCCAGAACGTGTAGATGCATTGGTGATGAGTAAATTACGACCATTGTTGCACTACGCGAGAGCGAAAGATATAGACAACTATAGAACTGTAGAAGAAAGTTACCGTCAAGGTCAATACTACCGTTTTGATATTGTAGATGGTAAATTAAACATTCAATTCAATGAAGGCGAACCATACTTTGAAGGCATTGATATCGCTAAGCCAAAAGTGAAAATGACAGCATTTAAATTTGATAATCATAAAATTGTTACAGAGCTAACGCTAAATGAATTTATGATTGGCGAAGGACATTATGATGTCAGACTTAAATTACATTCACGAAACAAGAAGCACACAATGTATGTACCTTTAAGTGTCAATGCGAATAAACAATATCGTTTTAACATTATGTTAGAAGATATTAAAGCGTATTTACCTAAAGAAAAAATTTGGGATGTTTTCTTAGAAGTCCAAATAGGTACGGAAGTATTTGAAGTGCGTGTTGGTAATCAACGTAATAAATATGCTTATACTGCAGAAACAAGTGCATTAATTCATTTGAATAATGATTTTTATAGATTAACACCGTATTTCACAAAAGACTTTAATAACATTTCGTTATACTTTACAGCTATTACATTAACGGATTCAATCTCAATGAAGTTAAAAGGTAAAAACAAAATCATTTTAACTGGTCTGGATCGTGGTTATGTATTTGAAGAAGGTATGGCTAGTGTCGTGCTAAAAGACGACATGGTGATGGGAATGTTAAGCCAAACATCAGAAAACGAAGTTCAAATCTTACTTAGCAAAGATATTAAGAAGCGAGACTTCAAAAATATTGTTAAGTTAAATACTGCACATATCACTTATCCACTAAATAAATAATAAAACCCCTCAAATCATTGTGAACTAACATGATTTGAGGGTTTTATTTTACTGTTTATGACATGATTATGACATTTCCTCGTTTATCATTTTCAAATACATTAAATTGTATACACTGGAAATGAGGAGGTTATCTATAATGATAAATAAAAATGACATAGTAGCAGATGTAGTAACTGATTATCCGAAAGCAGCGGATATTTTTAGAAGTGTGGGAATAGATTTTTGTTGCGGCGGACAAGTAAGTATAGAAGCAGCATCCTTAGAAAAGAAAAATGTAGATTTGAACGAATTATTACAGCGTCTCAATGAAGTTGAACAAACGAATACACCAGGTTCGCTTAATCCTAAATTTTTAAATGTTTCATCACTTATTCAATATATTCAATCAGCATATCATGAACCTCTAAGAGAAGAATTTAAAAATTTAACACCTTATGTGACGAAGTTATCGAAAGTACATGGACCTAACCATCCATATTTAGTTGAGTTAAAAGAAACATACGATACATTTAAAAATGGCATGTTAGAGCATATGCAAAAAGAAGACGATGTCGATTTTCCAAAACTCATTAAATATGAGCAAGGTGAGGTAGTAGACGATATTAATACTGTGATAGATGATTTAGTTTCAGACCACATTGCAACGGGACAATTGTTAGTAAAAATGAGCGAATTAACATCTAGTTATGAACCTCCGATAGAAGCGTGTGGTACTTGGCGACTCGTTTATCAGAGATTAAAAGCACTTGAAGTGTTAACACATGAACACGTACATTTAGAGAATCACGTATTATTTAAAAAAGTATCATAACTAAATAACGCGATTAGAAACTGTTGGCAAAAATAAGTCCAGCAGTTTTTCGCTATGTATAAAAGTCATAATAGTGACATGAACATCATTATTTGAAAAGAAAAATGATCAATATAGTATAAGAAATGATATGAAATTTTAATGCTGTAGATAATTAAATCGTAGCGTGATTTTTTAATAATTTATTCATGAATTTTACATGCACTATTATGATAAAATAAACATAATTATAATTCACTGAGGTGCTATCGTGCTATCGCTAACAATGTTATTACTTGAGCGTGTAGGTTTAATTATTATTTTGGCCTATGTGTTGATGAATATTCCATATTTTAAAAACTTAATGAATCGTCGACGTACATGGAAAGCACGTTGGCAATTATGTATTATTTTCAGTTTGTTTGCCTTAATGTCTAATTTAACTGGTATCGTCATCGATCATCAACATAGTTTGTCAGGAAGTGTGTACTTCCGTTTAGATGATGATGTATCTTTAGCTAACACACGTGTATTAACGATAGGTGTCGCAGGATTAGTTGGTGGCCCTTTTGTAGGTCTATTTGTTGGCGTTATTTCAGGTATTTTCAGAGTGTATATGGGTGGGGCGGATGCACAAGTTTATCTTATATCATCTATATTTATCGGTATAATTGCTGGTTATTTTGGCTTACAAGCTCAAAGACGCAAGCGTTACCCGAGTATTGCAAAAAGTGCCATGATTGGAATTGTTATGGAAATGATTCAAATGTTGAGCATTTTAACATTTTCCCACGACAAAGCATATGCGGTTGACCTCATATCATTAATTGCACTACCAATGATTATTGTTAATAGCGTTGGTACGGCGATTTTTATGTCTATTATCATTTCAACATTAAAGCAAGAGGAGCAAATGAAGGCTGTTCAAACACATGATGTACTGCAATTGATGAACCAGACATTGCCGTATTTTAAAGAAGGATTGAATAGAGAATCGGCACAGCAAATTGCGATGATTATTAAAAATTTAATGAAAGTATCTGCCGTAGCAATTACAAGCAAAAATGAAATTTTATCGCATGTAGGTGCAGGTAGTGATCATCACATACCAACAAATGAAATATTAACAAGTCTGTCTAAAGATGTATTGAAATCAGGGAAGTTGAAAGAAGTTCATACTAAAGAAGAGATTGGTTGTAGTCATCCGAATTGCCCGCTTAGAGCAGCTATCGTGATACCACTTGAGATGCATGGTTCTATCGTCGGTACATTGAAGATGTATTTTACAAACCCTAATGATTTAACTTTTGTGGAACGTCAACTTGCAGAAGGATTGGCAAATATTTTTAGTAGCCAAATTGAACTTGGTGAAGCCGAAACGCAAAGTAAGTTATTGAAAGATGCTGAGATTAAGTCATTACAGGCACAAGTGAGTCCACATTTTTTCTTCAATTCAATTAACACGATTTCAGCTTTAGTTAGAATAAATAGCGAAAAGGCACGAGAGTTACTATTAGAATTGAGTTATTTTTTCAGAGCGAATTTACAAGGCTCAAAGCAACATACGATTACTTTAGATAAAGAGTTAAGTCAAGTGCGTGCATACTTATCACTCGAACAAGCACGTTATCCAGGAAGATTTAATATCAATATTAATGTTGAAGACAAATATCGCAATGTGCTTGTACCACCATTTTTAATTCAAATTTTAGTTGAAAATGCTATCAAACATGCGTTTACGAATCGAAAGCAAGGTAACGATATTGACGTGTCAGTGATTAAAGAAACTGCAACACATGTACGTATTATTGTACAAGATAATGGTCAGGGTATTTCTAAAGATAAAATGCATTTGTTGGGAGAAACATCTGTAGAATCAGAATCTGGAACTGGTAGTGCTTTAGAAAATTTAAACTTACGCCTAAAAGGATTATTTGGAAAATCCGCAGCATTACAATTTGAATCGACATCGAGCGGTACCACTTTTTGGTGTGTACTTCCTTATGAAAGACAAGAGGAGGAATAAATATGAAAGCATTAATCATAGATGATGAGCCATTAGCACGTAATGAATTAACATATTTATTAAATGAAATTGGTGGTTTTGAAGAAATTAATGAGGCAGAAAATGTAAAAGAAACATTGGAAGCACTACTGATAAATCAATATGACATTATATTTTTAGATGTCAATTTAATGGATGAAAATGGTATCGAATTAGGAGCTAAAATTCAAAAGATGAAAGAGCCACCTGCGATTATTTTTGCAACTGCACATGACCAATACGCAGTACAGGCATTTGAATTAAATGCGACAGACTATATTTTGAAACCGTTTGGTCAAAAACGTATTGAACAAGCAGTCAATAAAGTTCGTGCGACTAAAGCCAAAGATGATAATAGCGCAAATGCAATTGCGAATGATATGTCGGCGAATTTTGATCAAAGTTTACCTGTTGAAATTGACGATAAAATTCACATGTTAAAGCAACAAAATATTATTGGGATTGGCACACATAATGGTATTACAACCATACATACAACGAATCATAAATACGAAACAACAGAGCCATTGAATCGTTATGAAAAACGATTGAATCCCGCTTATTTCATACGTATTCATCGTTCATATATTATTAACACGAAACACATTAAAGAAGTGCAACAATGGTTTAACTACACTTATATGGTAATATTGACAAATGGTGTCAAGATGCAAGTTGGACGTTCATTTATGAAAGATTTTAAAGCGTCGATAGGATTACTTTAACAGTAATCCTTTTTTTTATGCATTTTACCTATGATATTTTGTATTTCGGACTAAAATTCACGCAAATCAAAGTGAGCCATCTATACTTTAGTTAAATCAAACGTAGGAGGCAATGGTCGTGAAACAACAAAAAGACGCATCAAAACCAGCACACTTTTTTCACCAAGTCATTGTAATTGCTTTAGTACTCTTTGTATCGAAAATAATTGAATCATTTATGCCAATTCCTATGCCTGCATCAGTAATCGGTTTAGTATTATTATTTGTATTATTATGTACTGGTGCTGTTAAGTTAGGCGAAGTCGAAAAAGTAGGAACGACACTAACAAATAACATTGGCTTACTCTTCGTACCAGCCGGTATCTCAGTTGTTAACTCTTTAGGTGTCATTAGCCAAGCACCATTTTTAATCATTGGACTAATAATCGTCTCAACAATACTATTACTTATTTGTACTGGCTATGTCACACAAATTATTATGAAAGTTACTTCGAGATCTAAAGGTGACAAAGTCACAAAAAAGATCAAAATAGAGGAGGCACAAGCTCATGATTAACCACTTAGCACTAAACACACCTTACTTCGGAATACTGTTATCCGTTATACCATTTTTCTTAGCAACCATATTATTTGAAAAAACAAATCGTTTCTTCTTATTCGCACCGCTATTTGTCAGTATGGTATTTGGTGTGGCCTTCCTCTATTTAACAGGAATTCCGTATAAAACTTACAAAATAGGTGGAGACATTATTTACTTCTTCTTAGAACCAGCAACAATCTGTTTTGCGATTCCGTTATATAAAAAGCGTGAAGTGCTTGTTAAACATTGGCATCGTATCATCGGAGGTATTGGTATCGGTACAGTTGTAGCGTTATTAATTATTTTAACTTTTGCGAAGTTAGCACAATTTGCCAATGATGTTATTTTATCAATGTTACCTCAAGCAGCAACTACAGCGATTGCGTTACCAGTATCAGCTGGTATCGGTGGTATAAAAGAATTAACATCATTAGCAGTTATTTTAAATGGTGTCATTATTTATGCCCTAGGTAATAAATTCTTGAAGCTTTTCCGAATTACTAACCCTATTGCCCGAGGATTAGCACTTGGAACAAGTGGTCACACATTAGGTGTAGCACCAGCCAAAGAATTAGGACCTGTAGAAGAATCAATGGCAAGTATAGCTTTAGTGTTAGTTGGTGTAGTTGTTGTAGCAGTTGTGCCTGTCTTTGTAGCAATATTCTTCTAAAACGAAAAACCTAAGCAAGATAATAGCAATTTGAGCCATTGTTATTATCGTAAAAAAACGTCTATACTCCGGTTTATAACTGGGATATAGACGTTTTTATGTATTTATTACTTTTTACTAGGTTTTATGGTATTTAGGCGTTCGTTTTATGTATTGCGGCTTTTGAAAAATGATAGAACGAATTAATTTAACTAAGAATTAAAATGTAAGTTATATCATTTGTGAAATTTCAATTAAATATTTTTCGACAAATTCTTGAAATTACTTAATGTCATCAACACTTTATAAAAAAACGGCGTATGCTTATATGTAAGAATGCAATTAAGAGGAGATTTTATAAATGAGTATGCAAAGTTCATATAAACGTTTAGTTAAAGTGCTACTAACGATTTTAGTGATTGTGTTTTCAATTTTACTAGTAGGTGGTTGGTATATTTTTAAAAATGAAGCACCTCGTCCAACAAAGATAGTAGATCAACAAGGTCATACGCTTGTTACAAAAGGCGAGCTAATCAGTGGGCAAGCGATATATGAGAAATATGGGTTAACAGATTATGGCTCCTACCTGGGCAATGGTTCCTACTTAGGCCCAGATTATACAGCAGAGGCATTACATCATTACCTGATTGGTATGCGTAAATATTATGCACAAGATATTTATCATAAGCAACTTCATAAATTAAATCATGCAGAGTTAGCCGTAGTTAAAGATAAAGTGATGAAAGAAATACGGATTAATCGTTATTCTGAAAAAGAAGATCAACTTGTATTAACGCCAGGACAAGTATACGGTCTAAAATATTTGCAAGATTATTATAAAAAAGAGTTTGTTAATAACCCTAAACAAGTAGGGTTAAATGAAAATATGATTAAACAGTTTCAAAATGATGATTATATGGTCGCAGGAAATAAAGTTGAACATTTAAGTCAATTCTTTTTCTGGGGTGCTTGGCTATCATCAACAGATAGACCTGGAAAAACATTTTCATATACAAATAATTGGCCATACGATGTGGATGCAGGAAATACGTTGCCTAGTGCAGGAATTTTATGGACTGCTATATCTGTAACATTACTGATTGCAGGCTTGGCATTCATTATATATATTCAAAAGCGTTATGAATTTGACATGAAGCCGACGTATGAGTCGGAACGGGAACTACCAAAGATTGAAGTAGATAGTAAAATCACTGATAGTCAGCGAAAAGTTGGGAAATATTTAGTCGTTGTCATGTTACTATTTTTGGTTCAAATATTATTAGGCGAATTACTGGCACATTATTATGTAGAGAATAAATTTTTTGGTATAGAAATACAAAGGCTCTTTCCATTTAATATTGCGAAGACATGGCATGTGCAATTAGTTATTTTCTGGGTTGCTACGACTTGGTTAGCAGCAGGAATATACATTGTACCTAAAGTATTGGGCAAAGAACCAAAGAAACAAGGCGTATTAGTAGATATCTTGTTTTGGGCCTTAATCATAGTTGTGATGGGCAGCATGATTGGAGAATGGGGTCATATTTTAGGTTGGATTGATTCTCATTGGTGGCTATTCGGGCACTTTGGTTGGGAATATATAGAATTAGGTAAATTTTGGCAAATATTATTTATAGTAGGTATGGTCTTATGGGTTATCATTCTTTGTCGAGGGTTTTTACCAGCTATTCGCAACAAAGTACAAGCGAATCATGATAAACGTCACTTATTGACGCTATTGTTTGTTGGAGCAATTGCAATTCCGTTATTTTATCTTGCATCATTATTTATAATGCCGAATTCACATGTGACGTTTGCAGATTACTGGCGATGGTGGATTGTTCACTTATGGGTTGAAGGTATATTTGAAGCATTTGCCGTAGTGTTGATTGGTTTCTTAATGGTTAATATGAAATTAACTACCATTGAAACGACGATTCGTGCATTATATTTTCAATTAATCCTATTACTAGGTACAGGTATTGTTGGTATGGGTCATCATTACTATTGGCAAGGTGATCATTCCATATGGCTAGCACTGGGTTCTTGTTTTTCAGCATTAGAAGTCGTGCCACTTTGTTTATTAATTTGGGAAGCATACACACACTATCGCTTATATAAGAAAAGTGACATCGCTTTTCCTTACAAAGGTACATTTATTTTTCTTGCTTCAACAGGATTGTGGAATGCAATTGGTGCTGGAGCATTAGGCTTTTTAATTAACACACCAGCAGTTAACTACTTTGAACATGGTACGCAATGGACTGCAGCACATGCCCATGGTTCTATGGCTGGCGTGTATGGTATGTTCTCAATTGCAATTGCGTTGTATGTTTTTAAAAATATTACTAAAAAAGAATTTTGGACACCGAAAGTTGAAAAATGGATTAAAATATCATGTTGGGCTTTAAATGTTGGCTTGGCAGGTATGGTGTTCATTACATTAATGCCAGTAGGTTATATCCAACTTAAAGATGCATTAGAACATGGTTATTGGCATTCAAGACTAACGTCATTTTATGAACAACCACTTGTAAAAGCAATCATGTGGGGTAGAATGCCTTGGGACATTATATTCACAGTAGGTGTCATTATATTAGTAGTTATTTTTATAAGGGGATACAGACACTTAAAACCAAAATACAGAGTATAGATCATCTTATTACTGAGTGATCTTAGTGTGTTTTAACGTTTGAGACGAAGAGATATTATACAATAGGATTCAAACTATAAGTTCTTAGATTATGTATATATAAAGAACAGTAAAAAGTAATTTTCTGATTGAAAATGTACTTCTCACTGTTTTTAAAGAAATTATGTCCTATAAAACGTCTATACTCCGGTTTATAACTGGAATATAGACGTTTTGATGTTTGTATTACTTTTTACTAGGAATATAAAACTGTGCATGACGATAATGAAATACGATGTCAGATGAATCAAAAGGTTTGCCAGTCATTGTATAAAACGTTTGGTGATAACGTAAACATGGTTCACCTGCAGATAATTGTAGTAATGAAGCTTCACTTGAAGTGAGTTGATCTACATTAAAGAAAATATCTGAAAAACCAATACGAAGTTTCATGTTTGATTCTAAATAATCGAAGATAGAGCCCTTAGCAATATCATCATTTAAATATTTCACGATTTCTTTATGATAATAAGAATATTCGATACATAAAACATCATCGTCCACGAATCTTAATCGCTCTAAATAGTAGACGGTATCATCTGCATTTAATTGGAGCTCATCTTGTACAGATTTAGGTGGCGTTGCAATCTCCTTAAAAACAAGTACCTTACTTGTCATTCGATGTTCGCCTAAACTTTTAGAAAAACCATTGGTCTTAAAAACATTGATACGATTTGCATCTGCAATATTTCTCACATAAATACCACTGCCTTGTGCTTGATAGATCAAACCATCTTGTTCCAATAAGCCTAATGCTTTAATGATAGTACTCTTACTTACTTGATAACGTTCTTTTAATTGCGTCACGCTTGGCAATTTATCACCGGGTTTGAAATTAGATTGATGTATAAACGCATTAAGTTGCTTAGCAATATGTTCATACTTTAACAATATTCTGTCCTCGTTTCACTTTGTCTGTAATTATTATAGCACAAAATATTATAATTGTATCGGCGTTTACAAATTGAACCGGTACAATTATAATTATGATAAGTCATATATTTCCATTCTATTATCAAGTTGAGGGGGTAATACTTATGGGCAATAAATATAAAGATTATGCTCAAGACATCCTTACAGCTGTGGGGGGTGTCGAAAATATTGTTAATGTATCGTATGATACGGTACGCATGACCATTCATATGCATCATGCAATTCCTTCTACTGCTAATGAAGTAACACAAATAGATGGCGTGGCGTCAGTTGATGAAAATGAAACACAGTTAGTTATCGTATTTAATGAAGAAGTAAAATATGTATATCAACAATTACAATTGTTAATGGACGACGCCAAGCATCAAGAAGATACGAATCATGATGCTGTGGATACTCAAGAAACAGAACAGAAAGCGCAAGCAAAAGTGACAACACCAATTTTAGTGAAAGCACCAATCGCTGGTCGTCGTATTTTACTTAAAGAAGTAAGAGATTCAATTTTTAGAGAGAAAATGGTAGGCGAAGGCTTGGCAATCAAAGCTCATGAAGAATCCAAAGTAATCGCACCGTTCAATGGTTTAGTATCTATGATTGTACCAACTAAGCATGCAGTTGGTATTCAATCAGAAGACGGTGTGGACATAGTCATTCATATTGGTGTGAATACAGTTGACTTGGAAGGTAAAGGATTCGAGTGCTTTGTAAAGCAAAATGATCGTGTTGAAGCAGGGCAAACGTTGTTACAATTCGACCAGCAATATATACAACAACAAGGCTACAATGCTGACGTTATTGTCGTTATTAGCAATTCTGCCGATTTAGGAAAAGTAGAACTGACAATGAATGAAATCATTACGACTGAAGATGTTATTTTTAAAATATTTAAAAACTAGGAGTGTGTTGTAATAATGACAAAATTACCGCAAAATTTTATGTGGGGTGGCGCTCTTGCCGCCAATCAATTTGAAGGTGGATATGATAAAGGTGGTAAAGGGTTAAGTGTAATTGATGTTATGACGAGTGGTGCACATGGTAAAGCACGTCAGATTACAGAATCTATAGATCCCAATCACTATTATCCAAATCATGAAGGTATTGATTTTTATCATCGTTATAAGGAAGATATTGCCTTGTTTAAAGAAATGGGATTGAAATGTTTACGTACGTCGATTGCTTGGACACGTATCTTTCCGAATGGGGATGAAGATGTGCCAAATGAAGAAGGACTTGCCTTTTATGATCGTATCTTTGATGAATTAATTGCACAAGGTATTGAACCTGTTGTGACGTTATCACATTTTGAGATGCCACTTCATTTAGCGAAACATTATGGTGGATTTAGAAATAGAGAAGTTGTCAATTATTTTGTGCATTTTGCGCGTGTTGTATTTGAAAGATATAAAGATAAAGTGACATATTGGATGACGTTTAATGAAATAAATAATCAGATGGACACATCAAATCCTATCTTTTTATGGACGAATTCTGGGGTAGCATTGACAGAAAATGATAATCCTGAAGAAGTCTTGTATCAAGTAGCACATCATGAACTTTTAGCCAGTGCTTTAGCGGTTCGTCTTGGTAAAGAGATTAATCCGAAATTTAAGATTGGAACAATGATTTCACATGTACCCATTTATCCATATTCGTGTCATCCGAAAGATATGATGGAAGCACAAATTGCGAATCGCTTACGTTTCTTTTTCCCGGATGTTCAAGTAAGAGGTTATTATCCAAGCTATGCTAAAAAAATGTTGGCACGAAAAGGATATGATTTTGGATGGCAAGAAGGGGACGACAGTATTTTACAGCAGGGCACGGTTGATTATATTGGCTTTAGTTATTACATGTCTACGGCTGTAAAACATGATGTTGATACTACAGTTGAAAACAACATCGTCAACGGTGGTTTGAATCATTCTGTGGAGAATCCGCATATCGCAACGAGTGATTGGGGTTGGGCGATTGATCCAGATGGCTTAAGATATACATTGAATGTGTTATATGATCGTTATCAGTTGCCACTTTTTATTGTGGAAAATGGTTTTGGTGCAGTTGATGAAGTGGTAGATGGACATATTCATGATGATTATCGCATTGAATATTTAAAAGCACATATTACAGCAGCGATAGAAGCAGTTGATCAAGATGGTGTAGATTTAATCGGTTATACACCGTGGGGAATCATTGATATTGTTTCATTTACAACTGGTGAAATGAAGAAACGCTATGGTTTAATATATGTTGATCGAGATAATGATGGTCGTGGCACGATGGAACGCTTGAAAAAAGATTCGTTCTATTGGTATCAACAAGTGATAGCATCAAATGGAGATAAATTATAAAGGTACATTATAAGTATTTTAGGGTTAGAGCCCGAGACATAAATTAATATGGTAGGCCCTAAAGTGTTATATTGGCAGGCCCCCAACATAGAAGCTGGCGGAAATACAGCTTACAATAATGTGCGAGTTGGCAGGCCCCCAACACAGAGAAATTGGAACACCAATTTCAACAGGCAATGCAAGTTGGCGGGGCCCCAACATAGAGAATTTCGAAAAGAAATTCTACAGGCAATGCAAGTTGGGGAAGGACAGAAATAAATTTTGCGAAAATATCATTTTTGTCCTAATCCCGTGATGTTAAAATTTTAAGAAAAAAATAATGCCACTAACTAAGTATGTATAGTGTTAATGTTTGAGTATTTATAAAAGCCTTTAACCAAAATTGATGACCTACTAATCAACGATAACGATATTGTTAAGTAGATGATTAGTGTCACAAAGAAATTAAAGTAACAGTCAAACATAGATATAAAGTACAGTTAGTGGCATTATATTTAGTGCTCTTTTTTAGCGACAAAAGTAATATAATTCATATCTTTACGCAATTTAGTCATCGTTTTAAACATTTTACAAAACATTGGTCGATTTTCTTTTTTTAAAGCATTGTTGATAATCTTTATAGTTCCAACAATACCTTCGTCATAAATTAAACCTTTTGGTGTCATTAAACTCATTGGACCAGTATGATAATGTACATGATTAAAACCAGCTTGATGATATAAATCTAACCAGCCAAGTTTCGTCTGCGGTGAGACATTGACATTAATTGCTGCAGATAATGATTTAACTACATGTGTGGCATGTGATTCATTAACGATGACAATATCATGTGTTAACAAGATACCCCCAGGCTTTAAGACTCGGTAGTACTCGCGTAATGCTTTTTCCTTTATGGCGATGGGTAACATTGTTAACATTGCTTCATTTAAAACGATATCGAATTGATTGTCATCAAAGGGCAATTTAACAGCATTCGCTTGTTGAACTTGAATATATGATTCAAGACCTGCTGCTGAAATATTTTCCTGTGCTTTTTCTAATGCTTTCTTATTTATATCAACGCCTTGAATGTGACAGCCGTATGTATGAGCTAGATAAATAGATGTTGTGCACATATTACATGCCACTTCTAACACTTGCTTATCTTGTGAAAATGCCCCTTGTTGTATTAACCAATCTGTTGCTTCTTTACCACCGGGGCGTAGACGAGTTTTTCCTAATTTAGCTAAAAATGTATGACCAGCTTCTTTGGACATAACATAACCTCCTTTTAATTGATAATTATTATCATTAATATAGCATATTTATATGCGATAATTTGGAAGTTAACAAGATTACAAAAAATTGTCACTTCATTTATAACTAAACATGAGTCTTCAAGCATAGGTTTAGTGGAAAATTATTTCTAATAGATGATGTTTTATAAAGATAAAAAAGCACAGCCATGATATACGAATGTTGCATGTTATATGCTAAACCTTCATATCATAGCTGTGTTTGATTCATTTAAACTTGATTTACTTCTTCTAGTAGAGGAATAGATGCTTGCGCGCCGTGTTTTTGTACAGTGAGTGAGCTCGCTTTATTACCAAAATCAATAGCATCTGCTAAGTTATCTTGCGACTTGTTTAAGCGACTGACAAATGCACCAATAAATGTGTCGCCTGCAGCAGTTGTATCAATCGCATTTACTTTATAAGCTTCGATGTGTTGGCTTTGATTTTTAGTAGCAAAATATGTACCTTGCTTACCTAGCGTAATCAAAACAGTCTTAATGCCTAAAGATAAAAAGTAATTGGCATTGTCTTTCATAGATTGTTCATTTGTTACTTTAATCCCAGATAACAATTCGGCTTCTGTTTCGTTTGGCACAATAATATCGATTAATGACAATAATTCATTAGGTAATGCTTTCGCTGGTGCAGGATTTAATACAGTCGTCACACCATGTGCCTTGGCAATTTCAAATGCAGATATAATAGCCGGGATGGGTACTTCTAATTGTGCAACGACAAAGTCTGCATTGATTATAGCGTCTTTTGCGTTAATAACATCTTCAGGTGTCATCGTCATATTCGCACCACCATAAACATAGATGGTGTTTTGTCCTTCTGCATTCACAGTGATAAAGGCTTGGCCCGTTTTTGCTTCAGCTGTTTTGATAATATATGACGTATCAATATGAGCCGCTTTAAAATCTTCTAAGATGAAATCAGCAACGCCATCAGTGCCAATTTTAGTAATAAATGTTGTGTCTGCTTGCATGCGTGCAGTGGCAATAGCCTGGTTGGCACCTTTACCTCCGCCGAATGCTTTTTGTGCTTCTTCAACATGTAATGTTTCGCCTGGTTGTGCATATCTTTCAACTGTTAAAAATTGATCGACATTCGTTGAACCTAAAATAACAACTTTGTTGGTCATGTGTATGCTCCTTTCAAGTTATAATTTTTAAAAAGTAACATTCGATTCTAATGCAATATTAGAGTAGGGCGTTGTCTCACCAGTACGAATATTACCTTTATTTAATGGGTGAGCTAAGTTACTTTTCATTTCTTCGTGAGGAATGAAAATGATTTCGATTTCCGATGAAATCAATTGTTTAATTTGTTGCAATTGTGTAGGGTTATGTTCTTTTATTTCTTCTGCTAAGTATATTTTTTGGATTTCCATTTCTTCTAACACTGTAGCTAAGACATCAATAAAGCGCGGTAAGTTTTTTGTGACAGCTAGGTCGATACGACTATGATCATTTGGAATTGGCATGCCAGCGTCATTAATTGTTAATAGATCAAAATGACCAATTGTCGCGATTGCTTTTGAAATATGTTCATTTAAAACAGCTGATTTTTTCATGACATCTACACTCCTTATTTTATAAATACTGTAACAGAAGCGGCTACTAAAATGAGTACTAAGCCGATGATTGTAATAACCATTTCTTTTGACGTTTTATGTTGTTTTAAGAAATAAATACCAGTTAATGTAGCAAGCACAACGGATGTTTGAGAAAGAATAAATCCAGTTGCTAAACCATTCATATTAGGTTGTGCTGAAATAAGATATGTTAAGGCACCAAATGCAAAGAAGAAACCTGAAATAATTTGTAACCACGTAATTTTATTACGGAATGGATTCTCTGCTTTCATATTCATAAAGCCATAAATGACTGCAACAATTACCATACCCATTGCTTGAGGTAAAAAGGCAGTTAGGCCATCAATAGAAGTTGCTTGCGGTGCAGCTGAATATAACCAGTATCCAAATTCACCAATTAACAGAAGTACCACTGCACGACGTAAATTTTTGGCGTTACTTGCTTCTTTGCGTTCACTCCAAACTGTCATACGCGCACCAATTAGAATAACGACTAAAGCTGTAAATCCAATGATTTTATGACCAATGCCTGGCCAATTTCCTAATGCAAAGACACCCCATAAAGATGCGCCTAATAATTGGAATGCTGTTGTGACTGGCATGGCACGAGATGAGCCGACTAATTCGAACGCTTTAAATGTAATGATTTGTCCGAATCCCCATCCTGCACCTGATAATAAGGCGAATAGCAAATTGGTTCCAGTAGGAAAGCCACTTGATGTGACTACGGCTAATATAATAGCGAAGATTAACGTACCTACAGTAGCACCGATAATTTGATGTACAGGTTTACCACCAAACTTTGAAGCGACTGTTGGGAAGAAGCCCCAGCCAATTAAGGGGCCTAACCCGATAAGTAATGCAACAATGCTCATGTTATACACCTCACGATTTGTTTTTAGTAAAACGTTTTACCAGTGCCATCGTACCATTTTTATTTGTAAAATGCATGCGTTTTCATAAAAGCTGAAAACGTTTAAATCATATTTGAAAATTCATACATTATTATTTTAATTTCATAGTGAAATAATTATGATTAAAAACCCTCAGCATTAAAGCAACGCTAAGGGCCTAACAATGATGAGTATATTTCGGAAGATACGTAGTTAGTTTGAAAGATGATAGCCAGTTGTTGCACGAATTTTTAAAGTCGTTGGTAATTCAATCATATCAATGGATTTATCTAAGTGCTGTAATCGTTGAAGTAATAAGGTTAAAGATGTTTTGCCAATATCAGTTATAGGTTGTGCCACAGTAGTTAAAGGTGGCGAGACGTACGCTGCATAATCAATGTCGTCATAACCTATTAATGAGATATCTTTCGGGATACTGATGCCATGTTCAATTAGTCCTCGTAAAATGCCAATAGCGAGTTCATCGTTAATAGCGAAGATTGCAGTGGCAGATTGAACCATGATGTCATCAACAATGGTTAGCCCACCACGCTTAGATAATTCAGTATGGACGATTTGTGGTTCTGGCAATTGATTCGCGCGCAAAGTATCAACAAATCCAGCGACACGAGTCGACATATTCGCCATCATGTCATATGGTGCAACAATCATCATATTGTTGTGACCGAGTTCTATTAAATGTTGTGCTGCAAGTTGTCCGCCTTGATATTCATTTGTCCGAACAAAATCTGTATAGCCTTGATGGTCATTTTGATCCAGTACGACATAAGGTACATGATGTTTCTTTAGATAGTTATTTAGGGCGTCCGGGGATGAAATGTATTGTGCGATAATTAATCCGTCAATACCTCGATCAATTAAATGTTTAATATTGTCATACAAATCAGTTGCTGTAGATGTTAAAAAGCATAAATCAACATCAGATGGTTTATGGTCATGAATACTTTGCATCAGTGCTGAGAAAAACGGATTTGTTAAGCTAGGTAAAATGACGCCAATAGTTTGAATTTTACTGCCGCGCAATTGTTTTGCATGTTTGTTAGGGGCGTAGCCTAAACGTTCTGAAACAGCATGTACGTTTTTTATCGTTGTTGCGGAAAAACGACTATCATTATGATTTAAAATATGTGACACAGTTGTGACTGATACACCAGCTTCTCTAGCAACATCTTTAATTGACACTTTTTTCATATTATATTCCTTCTCTTTATTGTGTAATTAATCATACAGTTATATACCCGATTATTATATTCATCATATCATGATAAACATTTGATGACATATGAAGACGTGAATGACTTTTATTGTCTACAAACAGACGCCTATAGTATGCGATTAAGGTTGAGGCGAGAGAATATATTATTAAGGTTAATACCTTTTAATGGTTATGATAACTAGAATTTTAAAATGTTTATTGTGATGAAAAATACAAAAGTCATTATTTTAAAGAATAAAATATTTGTTTTTGAAAAAAGTATTAAAAAACATAACAAAATGATGTATATTGAACTATGTGATTGAAAAAATTTTTAATTAAGGCTTGTTAAAACTTAAGAGAGGATGTTTTTAAATGCAATTCAAATTAAAAGAAGAAGAGATTATTAGTTTTTTAGAATTGAAATATCCAGAAAAAGAGTTCGAATATGGTCGTTTGTTAGTTGGACAACATAAACGCGATGATTTAGATGTTTATTACTTTGGCGATACGTTTTTAATGTGCACGATTATTTCATTCAAGACATTTGAAATTAAAGAAACAGTAGAATTATCATATGATGCTGTTAATCGTATTGTGTTAAAAGATGGATGGTTATTTAGAAAAATGAGAATAGAAACAATGCAAAAAGTGTTAAAATACGGTACATCTAAATTAATGTTAACTGATTTTCAAAAGGACAATTATAATAAATATATTCAAGGTCAGAAACAACGCGTGATATTTGAAAATGGCCATTTTGTCTAATTGATAGTGAATAATAATTAGAATAAGCGAAGAACAATGAAAAATGTTCTTCGCTTATTTTTATAGAATTTGATGTATATCATTTTAAAGTGATAAAGATATTTCGAAACATAATTTTTCTATTATATTTAAGATTTAACTGTTTTTGGAATGATCATGTATGCAGACAATGAGCCGAGTATCATTAATACAATGCTGACGATGAATGTTACAGTTGCAGCTACACTTGGTGCATAGTTTAGTTGTAACATACTGAAAACTGTAGTACTTAGTGCTATACCAAAGGCGCCACCTAATGTACCACTCATTTTATATAATCCTGTAGCTAAACCAACTTTTTCATTTGGCATACTGAAAATTGCAATTGTAAGGCCGGGTGTTGCGACTAAACCATTTCCAATTGCGCAAATGACAAACCCAATAACAACAGCAATGATATATTGTGATGGTTGAAGTGATGTCATGCTAATAATAGTGATGCCGATGACAGGGAACAACGGACCAATGATGAGCATCAATTTGCCACCGAAACGTAATGTTGCTTTTTCACCTAAACGAATCATCGCAACTGCCACAATGGCATATGGCAATGTAACAAGTCCAGATTGCGCAGCTGATAAACCAAGGTGTGTTTGAGCATATATGAAAAAGACCACTGTTACGCCTAGACCGCTATTTAAAACAAAGTTATTTAAAAATGCACCAATGAACGGACGGTTGCGTAATACTGAGAAATCAATAAAAGGTACTTCATGTCGACGTTCGATGATGATGAATATCAGCGTAGTGATGATAAAAATGCTCAGACAAATGAATGAAAATGTACTAAACCAACCTTGTTCGAATCCTTGTGTTAACAATAATGTAAAGCTACCAATCATAACAGCGAAAATCGACATACCTTTGTAATCGAATGGATGACGGTGGCTATGTTGACTTACTTTTTCAGGTGTGCCTTTTAGAAGTAATATGGCAATGAAAGCAATGCCTATACTAATGATGAAATTCGTTTGCCATCCGAAATTTGTGGCAATTAAACCGCCGATAACACCAGCTAGGCCAATGCCCCCAACAGTACTAATCATTAGATAACTAATCGCTCGTCTTAAATGTTCTCCTTTAAATTGATTATTTAAAACGCCAACTGTTGAAGGTAACAAGATAGCTGCTGATAGACCTTGTAAAATTCTACCGATGATGAGCAGTGCAGTGATGTCCGATATAATTAATAGAAGAGATGCAAACATACTGATTATGAGACCCATGTATGTCATTCTCAGTTGTCCTATTTTATCAGCAATATCACCTGCAGCTACCATGAAGATACCTGTGGCGAAGGAAGTTAAACTAATAGATAAATTTAACACGGCAGGAGAGGTTTGATACGTTTGACCAACGAGAGGTCCTATATTAATAAATGATTGTGCAAACAACCAATATGTTAATGCAGACAACATAATCGCAATAATAATATTACT
Source organism: Staphylococcus sp. FSL W8-0305 (assembly GCF_037966415.1). Taxonomy (NCBI): domain Bacteria; kingdom Bacillati; phylum Bacillota; class Bacilli; order Caryophanales; family Staphylococcaceae; genus Staphylococcus; species Staphylococcus sp. FSL W8-0305. Next base: position 1,760,996 of record NZ_CP150198.1, on the reverse strand, counting down.
GCGTGGTGAAGATTGTGTGTTATTCACAGATGTCACTCCTTGTAAAAATTAAATATAGAAAGTCATGAGATGAGGTGAACGGATGTATAGATGATCGTTCACTCACACATAAGTCATGATTTCCTTACATATCATACCACAGTTATTGAGAATGAATATCAATTAATTGCTTGTATGATTGATTTTTTATAATATGTTTAAGTGAAACAGCTTTATTTGAAAGTGATTAAAGTAAATGAAGGTACAGAGGAGTGAGAACAATGTGCACAGGATTCACAATACAAACTTTAAATAATCAAGTACTTCTTGGACGCACGATGGATTATGATTATCCATTAGATGGTTCGCCAGCAGTGACGCCTAGAAATTATCGTTGGACATCTCGCACTGGCACGACAGGCCAAACCCAATATGGCTTTATTGGCACAGGAACAGATATGGAAGGTTTTATTTATGGTGATGGTGTTAATGAACATGGCGTTGCCATTTCAACACAATATTTCCGAGGTTATAGTTCATATGGATCAACACACAAAGCGGACGCGATGAATATTACGCAAAATGAAATTGTGACATGGATTTTGGGATATACAACAAGCATTGAAGATATGAAACAACAAGCATCCCAAATACATGTTGTAGCGGTATATTTAAATGATATCGGTGAAGTTCCGCCATTGCATTATCATGTTTCCGATGTAACTGGACATTCAGCCGAAGTTTCATTTAAAGAGGGTGAAGTGGTTATAAAAGATAACCCTATTGGTGTCTTAACAAATCATCCAGACTTAGATTGGCATTATAGTAATTTAAGACAATATATCAATATTTCTCCTTATCCAGCAACAGCAAAGTTATTGGAAGGTGTATCGATTGAACCTTTAGGCAATGAAGCAGGTACATTTGGATTGCCAGGTGGATTTACTTCAACTGAGCGCTTTGTGAGAATGGCATTTATGAAAGCAAACATTGCTCAAAACAATGATAAAGAAATGGATTTAATGAATGCATTTTATTTATTAGATGCGGTAAATATACCGATTGGAATTGTACGTCCGCATGATGCTGACAATCACTATACGATGTATCAGACCGTAATAAATTTAACTACAAGAACGTTATATATTAAGTATTATGGCAGCAATGAAATAGTAGCATTAAAGCTCACAGATGATCTAATTAATAGAAAAGATATGATGATTTTTAAGCCTGAGAAGCATATCACTATTAGAAAGTTGAATGACAATCAATAGCGATTGAAAATGGAATTTGGTTGATATGATTTGATGGATGATTACTATCATACATTAGCGTTGAACCGCGAACATGGACGAATGATTAGTTGTTAATTTTGAAAATTTATAAAAGCTTAAGCGAACGCAGTGAGAGATGTCATTTTAATATCAATGTATGGCTATTTTGTAATGACAATGTAATGAGTTTAGTAAAACATTTCGGGAATATTAAATAGTTGGAAAATGAGAATTAAATCCTTTACTCAGTTGTCTAATTCTTTTAGTATGTGCAGTACAGTTTAATTGAAAACTAACTTTAACTTTAATGGAGGATGTTTTATACATGAAAAAATTAACAGCAGCAGCGATTGCAACGATGGGCTTCGCTACATTTACAATGGCGCATCAAGCAGATGCAGCAGAAACGACAAACACCCAACAAGCACATACACAAATGTCAACACAATCACAAGACGTATCTTATGGTACTTATTATACAATTGATTCTAATGGGGATTATCATCACACACCTGATGGTAACTGGAATCAAGCAATGTTTGATAATAAAGAATATAGCTATACATTCGTAGATGCACAAGGACATAAGCATTATTTTTATAACTGTTATCCAAAAAATGCAAATGCCAATGGAAGCGGTCAAACATATGTGAATCAAGCAACAGCAGGAGATAACAATGACTACACAGCGAGTCAAAGCCAACAGCATATTAATCAATATGGTTATCAATCAAATGTAGGTCCAGACGCGAGCTATTATTCACATAGTAACAACAACCAAGCGTATAACAGTCATAATGGTAATGGAAAGGTCAATTACCCTAATGGCACATCTAATCAAAATGGCGGATCAGCAAGTAAAGCGACAGCTAGTGGTCATGCGAAAGACGCAAGCTGGTTAACAAGTCGTAAACAACTACAACCATATGGACAATATCACGGTGGTGGTGCGCATTACGGTGTCGACTATGCAATGCCTGAAAATTCACCAGTTTACTCATTAACTGATGGTACAGTAGTACAAGCAGGTTGGAGTAACTATGGTGGCGGTAATCAAGTAACGATTAAAGAAGCGAACAGTAATAACTACCAATGGTATATGCATAATAATCGTTTAACTGTTTCAGCTGGTGATAAAGTCAAAGCTGGTGACCAAATTGCATATTCAGGTAGTACGGGTAATTCAACAGCACCTCACGTACACTTCCAACGTATGTCTGGTGGCATCGGTAATCAATATGCAGTAGACCCAACGTCATACTTACAAAGTAGATAATACAGTAAATCCCAAGTTACGATATCATACGCAACTTGGGATTTTTTCGTTTTAATAATAGGTATAAGCCCATTGCTTGTCCTCTAAAACATGTTGATAAAAAGGATCTTGGCCAATTAACTTGATATCATCTGCAAGTGCTTCAACTTCATCTAAATGATGGGTAGTTAATATAATTAAACATTTAGATTTCATAATGTTAAGTAGTTGGTGGATGTCATGTCTAGATTTTAAATCAATACCAACTGTCGGTTCATCTAAAATAAGAATTCGAGGTTGACCTAGTAAACCTACTAATATATTAATTTTACGTTTATTCCCACCGGACAATGTAGATACTTTGGCAGACGTATCATCAAAGTTTAATTGCTGTAAATATTCGTTGATAGTTGTATCGTTAATTGGATTTTTACAAAGTGATTTAAAAAATTTAATGTTTTCAGCCACTGTCATGTGCTCAAATAACGCAATGTCTTGTGGCACATAACCGATGTGATTTTGTATTTGTCTTTGATTCCATTTTTCGCCGAAATAGTTGATAGTTCCATCATTAGCTTTTTCAATACCAGCAATCATACGAAGTAATGTTGATTTTCCAGCGCCATTATCACCAAGTAATACGGTTAAACGATTACTTTCAAAGGACATGGTTAAATGATTGAAAATCTGTTTGTTGCGGTAACGCTTTGAAAGGTTATTAATTTCTATCATCAGTTACGCTCCTTTACATGAAAATGCTCAAGTATACGATACCCATAGCAAGTGCATATATAAATGTCATGAATAATCGATGGCTTATTGTTTGAATATGGAATAAGATAAAGACGATACCTATCTCATAAATCAATATAAGTAGCAGTGATTTTAAGTAAAATATTAAGCTGAGTGGTTGAGACAAATATAGACTAACTGCCAATAGTACCAACAATAACAAAATAGTATGTGTCATTACATAAGTACTATATAGTTTGAAACGGCTTAAATGATATTGTGATAATCGTTGCAATGCTGCTTGTTGGTTTAAACGATAATGAAGTATTACTTGAACAGCGCTAACAAATAAAATCACCGCAAAGATTAAGCTAATTGAAATAGAGTGTTGTGCTTGTTTAGTAAGCGACACAAATTTGATTTTAGATTCAGGTATATGTTTATGATAGGACTTGTTGATAGCATCGATGGATTGATGCTGTTTCATATCCTCAAGGTGTTCATAAATAATGTTAGGAATTTGCTGTTCATATAATGAGCTACTGACAATTTCTACAGCAATACCACCTATAAAGTCATCTCTACCATATAACTGTATCGTTTCTTTCAAACGGTTCTCTTTTAATTTTTGAGAGAAACCTTTAGGAATTTGCATACTTAAAATAGCTTCCTTTTTAGTAACATCATCTTCAATATAGCTTTCATCTTCATCGACTTTTTTAATAGTTACATAGTCAGATTGTTTAATTTTATTGACGAATGATTTTGATGCAGTGGTTTGGTCTAAATCTTGAATGGTAATCGGTATTTTGAAGTTGTCATGTGCTACACGGTAACCCATACCAATAAGTACGAGTGCGATGACAATGGTTGTTACGAGCAAGATGTATTGTAACCATTGCTTGAACACAACAAGTTGTATATAAGGCTTCATTGACGATACCTCCAAACCAATACAGCTAAATTAATTATCAAAAGTGCGATGAAGCTAAGATAGAAACTAGGGTGCAGTTCTAAAATGTAGTTGTTTAAAATAATTTCTAACAATTGATTTGTTACAACTGCGAACGGTTGAATATTGAAAACGCCATTTGCTATATGTTGTAAAAAAATCGTAGGTATTGTTAAACCAGATAACACCAGGATGACAATAGCTAATATGACTTTACTAATACTATTCAACAAGCCTGTTGTTAAAAGTTCGATGATTAATAACCACAGTATTAAAAAGGTAACATAATAGCTTAAATGAATGGCTAACGTTGGCCAATTATATAATTCAAAGGTATTCGGAATACTGAACACAATCCAAACTACACCAACGATACTCCATAACATAGTATAAAACCATGTTATCAACGCACGAATGATTAATAAACGCTCTTTAGAAAAATGAAACATTTTCAATCGCGCTTTCAATACAGTATCTTGATTCATTTTCAAAACTGTAAATAAAGATAGTGCAAAGATGAATACCGTTGTTAAAAATCCTGTAATTGCATAATAACTGCCCGTATCGTATAAATGAATCGGTTCTAAGTTAAATGCACCTGAACGGTTTAATCCTGTAATCAGCAAATCAGTCATAACATTGATACTGTCAGAATGTGATGCTTTCGGTGCTAGGTCTTGAAAAGCTAAGATGCCACCCATTGACCGCATAAGGCGTTGGTAAACAGAATCTGTTAGCTGAGATAGCACGACACTTTTCATGGATTGTTGATCATATGTATATACTGAAATTGGTAGTTCACCTTGTTTATAAAATGCCTTGGTCATACCTTTATCAAAAACAAAATAGCCTTGAAGTTTCTGCTGTTTTAGCAAAGTATGTGCTTGCTTATCATCATATGCTTTAATGCTCACATTTTTACCTAGGTTACTCCCTTTACCAATAGAGTTTAAGATTAATTTCGTTTCACTTGATTGGTCTTTATCTACGACACCTATATTAAAATGATTGTCATCTTCTGTTACATGTTGGATTGTCGTTAATGTAATAAGGAGTGCCGCTAATATAAATAGTAAATAGATAATCAAATACCACTTTTTCAATAAAAAAGAGTGGTAGATGCGAAACAAATGTATTGTTTTCATTTAACCACTCCTCCAATGATAAGATTGAAAGGCAAGATGACCTTCCAATCTTATTTTTATATTTTAGTTATTTAGATGCCTTTTTTAAAATTGATTCAAACATTTTGCCGCCATTTTTTTCGATTTCTTTTTCAAGTTTTTCACGGTCTTTTGAAGATAGACTATTGAAATCTTTCGCACCACTATCATCAAAATCAATATCTGCTTTCAATTTTGTGCTAGATTTTAAAATGAAATTAATTGGTTCTTCAGCATATTTGATGCCGATATTTAACGTAGATTTCTGAGTGTTATTTTTTACGTCAGAATCTATATTATTTTCAAAAGTGAATTCATTTTCGTCGCTATATTTATCTAACGCGACAGTGATTTTACCTTTATCTTGACGTTTTGTGCCATCTACTTTTTCTTGGTTATCTAATTTGATTTTTGATTCATCATATTCTGTCTTTTTACCAAATTCGTATTTATCACTGTATTTATTGTCTTTTTCCTTAGAAGATACGCCTTTAATTGTATATTTCGCTTCAGCATACGTGTATTTATCTTGATCGAAATCAAGTGCGTAATCTAGTTTTAACTTATCGTCTTCTAAAGTATTAGTACCTTTGATTTTAGTTTTATTATTTTCTTTGTCTGTAATAGTAATTTCTCGTTTTACAATCGTATGTTTTTCGGTATAAATTTTAGATTGAATTTTAGCAAATTCATCCTTTTTAGTTTCTTTGACATCGTCAATTGCTTTTTTAATGTCTTTTTCAAAGTCTTTTGTAGTACCTTGTTCTTCCATTAATTTTTTAAGGTCTTTATCCTTTTTAGCTTCTTCTAATACAGCTAATGTAATTTTTTTAGTGTCAGCTCTGCTAAGTGTTAACGTGACAGGTCTAACTTTGTACTTTTCACCATTAACCTTAATTTCTTCTTTTTTACCTTTATCAAAATTATCGTCATCTAATTTGTCGACAATAAGTTCGGAATATTTTTCGGCAATTTTGCTGTAGTCACTTTGTTGTGCTTGAGCATTACTGAAAAGAGTATTTAAATTTAGTTGTTGGTTTGTAATACCATTTTCTTTTGCTGTTTCTTCATCTTCACCTGTAAGTTTTGAATAAGTTGATAATAAATCAGAATTATTAACACTATATTTCCCTTTAAATAATGGTGATTCGAAATAATGCTTATCTTTATCTGCAGCTAACTGGAATTTCCCTAATGCAGAGTCTGCTATTGTTGGTTCAAGATTAATCATTGATTTCTCTTTTTTAGGATCATGTCCATATGACATTTTAATTTTCGAAGCATTAACAACAGATTTAGGAATACCAAGCCCTTTAACAATTTCATCAGATGCATCTGCGCTTAATTCTAATGAAGATAAAAATGAATTATCTTTCATCTTTTCTTGGAACTTCACTTCGTTTTCAAAACGGTCATTAAAATAATCTTTATACATTTTTGCAGTTTGTTGTTCACTTTTTAAGTATGTATTTTTCGGTGTGTTTGCAAAAAATGCATAAACTCCCCATGCGATTCCACCTATTAATAATAAGACAATAATAATAGGAATTATAATTTTTAACTTTTTAGACATTTTGCTTCCTCCCAATTATTTATGAGTTAATCATATCAGAACAATACATTTTATTAAATGGTTTATTTTAAAATTTGTTTAAATTAATAGAATTTTAGTTATAATAATGTTTAATAAGTTATTGAAAATCTAATAAACTACAAAAAATAGTTTGATTACATAATGATTCTTGAAAATGTCGGTTAACTTTAAGGTGACAAGTTATTGCAATTTTGAAGGTAGACATCATATTTTATAATCGAATAACATACAAAATAAAGCGACCAATTTTGCAGTGTTACGAATTGTAAACTGCGAACTGGTCGCTTTTTATTGATGTCATGATTAATTTAATGGATGTAATTATATGATGAAACTTCTGAAGCAGAGATGGTTCTTGATGAAACGATATATTCACCAATCCAGTTCATTTCTGAAATTAGAATACTTCCATCAATATTAACTTTCTCAACGTAGGCTACATGGCCAAATGGACCGTTTACTGTTTGTAAAATTGATCCTCGTGTTGGGTGTCTATCTACTTTGAAGCCATTGCTTGAAGCTTGGCCTGCCCAGTTTTTAGCATCTCCCCAAAATGTACTAATCGTGTGTCCATCTTTGGCACGTTTATCAAAGACATACCATGTACATTGTCCAGCAGTATATAAGTTGTGCTTACTTGTGATAAGAGGCTGATCAATGATTTTACCGTTACCTAAAGCTAAAGGTTTACCGTCAGCAGTCTTTGCTTTGTCATTAAATTCGGCGATTTGTAATTCGTCATACAATTCGTCTAAATCGATGCCTGTAATAAGCCCTTTGTTATCTTTTGAAAAAGCGTTATTTAATTCATCGTCATTGTCTTCAACATTCGGTATTGCTGGTGTCAAAGGATTGCTTGGTGACGTTTGAGGCGGTGTGTGTGAATCAATTGCGTCATTAATGTGCGTATACTGACCACTTAATGAAGAATGGTACTGATTGTTGTTAAGATCACGTTGATTTGCGTGTTGATGATTGTCGTTTGTACGTGACTGATTTTGATGATTGTTGTTTGGCGCGTTGCTTTTGTCATAAGTATAAGTATACGCGCCGGTGTCTTTATTCACTTTGAACTGTGCGTTTGGGTGTGCTTTCTTTGCTTCTTCTAATGTTTTGCTATCATTCGTGTATGCTTGAGCCGAGTTAGGCGACATACTAAATAAAGTAAGAGTTGTCATCGTCAGTAAAATTGTTTTCTTCATAATAACCATTTAATCCTTTATGTATTTAATTTAATTTTAGTATACACATTTATATTACAAAAATGAATGGTTAATTAAAAATATATGGGTATATTCAATATATTTATTTAAAAAAAGCTAAAAATACTTAAAAAACTATATACATATACTAATAATTTATATATTATTTGAGTAATGAGCACTTTTTCAAAAAATAGTGTCCCTAAAAAGTTTTGATAAACTTAAAATATTCAGGAGGTTTCTAGTTATGGCAATGATTAAGATGAGTCCAGAGGAAATCAGAGCAAAATCGCAATCTTACGGGCAAGGTTCAGACCAAATCCGTCAAATTTTATCTGATTTAACACGTGCACAAGGTGAAATTGCAGCGAACTGGGAAGGTCAAGCTTTCAGCCGTTTCGAAGAGCAATTCCAACAACTTAGTCCTAAAGTAGAAAAATTTGCACAATTATTAGAAGAAATTAAACAACAATTGAATAGCACTGCTGATGCCGTTCAAGAGCAAGACCAACAACTTTCTAATAATTTCGGTTTGCAATAAGCATTCTGAAATTGGCAAAGTCACATTTTCTAATGTGGCTTTGCTTATCATTTTTTAAGAAAACAACTGAAAGGAAATAAGCATGAAAAAGAAAAATTGGATTTATGCATTAATTGTCACTTTAATTATTATAATTGCCATAGTTAGTATGATATTTTTTGTTCAAACAAAATATGGAGATCAATCAGAAAAAGGATCCCAAAGTGTAAGTAATAAAAATAATAAAATACATATCGCAATTGTTAACGAGGATCAACCAACGACATATAACGGTAAAAAGGTTGAGCTGGGTCAAGCATTTATTAAAAGGTTAGCAAATGAGAAAAACTATAAATTTGAAACAGTAACAAGAAACGTTGCTGAGTATGGTTTGAAAAATGGCGGATACCAAGTCATGATTGTTATCCCAGAAAACTTTTCAAAATTGGCAATGCAATTAGACGCTAAAACACCATCGAAAATATCACTACAGTATAAAACAGCTGTAGGACAAAAAGAAGAAGTAGCTAAAAACACAGAAAAAGTTGTAAGTAATGTACTTAACGACTTTAACAAAAACTTGGTCGAAATTTATTTAACAAGCATCATTGATAATTTACATAATGCACAAAAAAATGTTGGCGCTATTATGACGCGTGAACATGGTGTGAATAGTAAATTCTCGAATTACTTATTAAATCCAATTAACGACTTCCCGGAATTATTTACAGATACGCTTGTAAATTCGATTTCTGCAAACAAAGATATTACAAAATGGTTCCAAACATACAATAAATCATTACTGAGTGCGAATTCAGATACATTCAGAGTGAACACAGATTATAATGTTTCGACTTTAATTGAAAAACAAAATTCATTATTTGACGAACACAATACAGCGATGGATAAAATGTTACAAGATTATAAATCGCAAAAAGATAGCGTGGAACTTGATAACTATATCAATGCATTAAAACAGATGGACAGCCAAATTGATCAACAATCAAGTATGCAAGATACAGGTAAAGAAGAATATAAACAAACTGTTAAAGAAAACTTAGATAAATTAAGAGAAATCATTCAATCACAAGAGTCACCATTTTCAAAAGGTATGATTGAAGACTATCGTAAGCAATTAACAGAATCACTCCAAGATGAGCTTGCAAACAACAAAGACTTACAAGATGCGCTAAATAGCATTAAAATGAACAATGCTCAATTCGCTGAAAACTTAGAGAAACAACTTCATGATGATATTGTCAAAGAACCTGATTCAGATACAACATTTATCTATAACATGTCTAAACAAGACTTTATAGCTGCAGGTTTAAATGAGGATGAAGCTAATAAATACGAAGCAATTGTCAAAGAAGCAAAACGTTATAAAAACGAATATAATTTGAAAAAACCGTTAGCAGAACACATTAATTTAACAGATTACGATAACCAAGTTGCGCAAGACACAAGTAGTTTGATTAATGATGGTGTGAAAGTGCAACGTACTGAAACGATTAAAAGTAATGATATTAATCAATTAACTGTTGCAACAGATCCTCATTTTAATTTTGAAGGCGACATTAAAATTAATGGTAAAAAATATGACATTAAGGATCAAAGTGTTCAACTCGATACATCTAACAAGGAATATAAAGTTGAAGTCAATGGCGTTGCTAAATTGAAAAAGGATGCTGAGAAAGATTTCTTAAAAGATAAAACAATGCATTTACAATTGTTATTTGGACAAGCAAATCGTCAAGATGAACCAAATGATAAGAAAGCAACGAGTGTTGTGGATGTAACATTGAATCATAACCTTGATGGTCGCTTATCGAAAGATGCATTAAGCCAGCAATTGAGTGCATTATCTAGGTTTGATGCGCATTATAAAATGTACACAGATACAAAAGGCAGAGAAGATAAACCATTCGACAACAAACGTTTAATTGATATGATGGTTGACCAAGTTATCAATGACATGGAAAGTTTCAAAGACGATAAAGTAGCTGTGTTACATCAAATTGATTCAATGGAAGAAAACTCAGACAAACTGATTGATGACATTTTAAATAACAAAAAGAATACAACAAAAAATAAAGAAGATATTTCTAAGCTGATTGATCAGTTAGAAAACGTTAAAAAGACTTTTGCTGAAGAGCCACAAGAACCAAAAATTGATAAAGGCAAAAATGATGAATTTAATACGATGTCTTCAAATTTAGATAAAGAAATTAGTAGAATTTCTGAGAAAAGTACGCAATTGCTATCAGATACACAAGAATCAAAAACAATTGCAGATTCAGTTAGTGGACAATTAAATCAATTAGATAATAATGTGAATAAACTACATGCGACAGGTCGAGCATTAGGCGTAAGAGCGAATGATTTGAACCGTCAAATGGCTAAAAACGATAAAGATAATGAGTTATTCGCTAAAGAGTTTAAAAAAGTATTACAAAATTCTAAAGATGGCGACAGACAAAACCAAGCATTAAAAGCATTTATGAGTAATCCGGTTCAAAAGAAAAACTTAGAAAATGTTTTAGCTAATAATGGTAATACAGACGTGATTTCACCGACATTATTCGTATTATTGATGTATTTACTATCAATGATTACAGCATATATTTTCTATAGCTATGAACGTGCTAAAGGACAAATGAATTTCATCAAAGATGATTATAGTAGTAAAAACAATCTTTGGAATAATGCGATTACGTCTGGTGTTATTGGTGCAACTGGTTTAGTAGAAGGATTAATTGTCGGTTTAATTGCAATGAATAAGTTCCATGTATTAGCTGGCTATAGAGCGAAATTCATCTTAATGGTGATTTTAACTATGATGGTCTTCGTACTTATTAATACGTATTTACTAAGACAGGTAAAATCTATCGGTATGTTCTTAATGATTGCTGCATTGGGTCTATACTTTGTAGCTATGAATAATTTGAAAGCGGCTGGACAAGGTGTGACTAATAAAATTTCACCATTATCTTATATCGATAACATGTTCTTCAATTATTTAAATGCAGAGCATCCTATAGGCTTGGCGCTAGTAATATTAACAGTACTTGTGATTATTGGCTTTGTACTGAACATGTTTATAAAACACTTTAAGAAAGAGAGATTAATCTAATGTTGATGAATAGCGTGATTGCTTTAACTTTTTTAACAGCATCTAGCAATAATGGCGGACTTAATATTGACGTGCAACAAGAAGAGGAAAAGCGAATCAATAATGATTTAAATCAATATGATACAACGCTATTTAATAAAGACAGCAAAGCGGTTAATGATGCGATTGTTAAGCAGAAAAAAGAACGACAACAACAAATAAAAAATGATATGTTTCAAAATCAAGCGAGTCACTCGACTCGCTTGAATGAAACTAAAAAAGTGTTATTTTCCAAATCTAACTTAGAAAAGACTTCGGAGAGTGATAAAAGCCCCTATATTCAAAACAAGCAGGAGAAAAAAATATTCCCGTACATTTTGATGTCTGTAGGGGCTTTTTTGACTTTAGGATTTGTCATTTTTTCAATTCATAAAGGGAGACGAACGAAAAATGAATCAGCACGTAAAAGTAACATTTGATTTTACTAATTATAATTACGGCACATATGACTTAGCAGTACCAGCATATTTACCGATAAAAAATTTAATAGCTTTAGTATTGGATAGTTTGGACATTTCAATATTTGATGTCAATACACAAATTAAAGTGATGACGAAAGGTCAATTACTTGTTGAAAACGACCGACTTATTGATTATCAAATCGCTGATGGAGATATTTTGAAGTTACTATAGGAGGAAAAATAGATGGTTAAAAATCATGACCCTAAAAATGAAATGCAAGATATGTTAACACCTTTAGATGCTGAAGAAGCAGCTAAAACAAAATTACGCTTAGATATGAGAGAGATTCCTAAGTCTTCAATTAAACCAGAACATTTTCATTTAATGTACTTATTAGAACAACATTCTCCATATTTTATAGATGCTGAATTAACTGAACTACGTGATAGTTTCCAAATACATTATGACATTAATGACAATCATACACCTTTTGATAATATTAAATCATTTACTAAAAATGAAAAATTACGTTACTTACTCAATATCAAAAATTTAGAAGAAGTAAATCGTACACGTTACACATTTGTGTTGGCACCAGATGAATTATTTTTCACAAGAGATGGATTACCAATTGCTAAAACAAGAGGTTTACAAAATGTTGTTGATCCATTACCGGTGTCAGAAGCTGAATTTTTAACAAGATATAAAGCACTGGTTATCTGTGCATTCAATGAGAAACAATCATTTGATGCTTTAGTTGAAGGAAACTTAGAACTACATAAAGGAACGCCATTTGAAACTAAAGTTATTGAAGCGGCAACGTTAGATTTACTAACGGCATTTTTAGATGAACAGTATCAGAAACAAGAACAAGATTATAGTCAAAATTATGCATATGTACGCAAAGTAGGACATACCGTTTTCAAATGGGTTGCTATCGGTATGACAACGTTAAGTGTTTTATTAATTGCATTTTTAGCCTTTTTATATTTTTCAGTAATGAAGCATAATGAGCGTATTGAAAAAGGATACCAAGCATTTGTAAAGGAAGATTATACGCAAGTACTAAATACGTATGATGATTTAGATGGTAAAAAATTAGATAAAGAAGCACTTTACATTTATGCCAAAAGTTATATCCAAACAAATAAACAAGGTTTAGAAAAAGATAAGAAAGAAAATTTACTTAATAACGTGACACCAAATTCAAACAAAGACTACTTATTATATTGGATGGAATTAGGACAAGGACATCTTGATGAAGCGATTAATATTGCCACTTATTTAGATGATAACGATATTACAAAGTTAGCGTTGATTAATAAGTTAAATGAGATTAAAAATAACGGAGATTTATCGAATGATAAACGTTCTGAAGAAACGAAAAAGTATAACGATAAATTGCAAGATATTTTAGACAAAGAAAAACAAGTTAAAGATGAAAAAGCGAAATCTGAAGAAGAGAAAGCAAAAGCGAAAGATGAGAAATTAAAGCAACAAGAAGAGAACGAAAAGAAACAAAAAGAACAAGCACAAAAAGATAAAGAAAAACGCCAAGAAGCTGAAAGAAAAAAATAGTATAGGACTGAGGCAAAGACAATGCATAAATTGATTATAAAATATAACAAACAATTGAAGATGCTCAATTTGCGAGATGGTAAGACATATACTATTAGCGAAGACGAGCGTGCAGATATTACGTTGAAATCGTTAGGCGAAGTCATTCATTTAGAACAAAATAATCAAGGTACTTGGCAAGCGAATCATACTTCTATTAATAAGGTGCTTGTTAGAAAAGGTGACCTTGATGACATTACATTACAGCTTTATACAGAAGCTGATTATGCATCATTTGCGTACCCTTCGATTCAAGATACGATGACGATTGGATCAAATGCATATGATGACATGGTCATTCAAAGTTTGATGAATGCCATCATTATTAAAGATTTTCAATCGATACAAGAAACTCAATATGTGCGCATCGTGCACGATAAAAATACAGATGTGTATATTAACTATGAACTACAAGAGCAATTAACGAACAAAGCTTACATTGGTGATCATATTTATGTTGAAGGGATATGGCTCGAAGTACAAGCTGATGGTTTAAATGTATTGAGTCAGAATACAGTGGCATCGTCATTAATTCGCTTAACACAAGAGATGCCACATGCACAGGCAGATGATTACAATACGTACCATCGTTCGCCAAGGATTATTCACCGTGAACCGACCGATGATATTAAGATTGAAAGACCACCACAACCAATACAGAAGAACAATACAGTGATATGGCGTTCCATTATACCGCCATTAGTAATGATTGCTTTAACTGTTGTCATCTTTTTAGTGAGACCAATTGGTATTTATATTTTAATGATGATTGGTATGAGTACAGTAACGATAGTATTTGGTATTACAACGTATTTCTCTGAAAAGAAAAAGTATAACAAAGATGTTGAAAAACGAGAGAAAGATTACAAAGCTTATTTGGATAATAAATCTAAAGAGATTAATAAAGCGATTAAAGCACAACGTTTTAGTTTGAATTATCATTATCCAACGGTTGCTGAAATTAAAGATATCGTTGAAACGAAAGCACCAAGAATATATGAAAAAACATCGCATCATCACGATTTCTTACATTATAAGTTAGGTATTGCGAATGTAGAAAAGTCATTCAAATTAGATTACCAAGAAGAAGAATTTAACCAACGTCGTGATGAACTATTCGACGATGCTAAAGAATTGTATGAATTTTACACAGATGTAGAACAAGCACCATTAATCAATGATTTAAATCATGGACCAATTGCATATATTGGTGCACGACATCTCATTTTAGAAGAATTGGAGAAAATGCTAATCCAATTGTCAACGTTCCATAGTTATCATGATTTAGAGTTTCTATTTGTGACACGTGAAGATGAAGTTGAAACATTGAAATGGGCACGTTGGTTGCCACATATGACATTGAGAGGTCAAAACATTAGAGGGTTTGTTTACAATCAACGAACACGTGACCAAATTTTAACGTCAATTTATAGCATGATTAAAGAACGTATCCAAGCTGTGCGTGAACGCAGCAGAAGTAATGAGCAAATTATTTTCACACCGCAATTAGTGTTTGTCATTACAGATATGTCATTAATTATTGATCATGTCATTTTAGAATATGTAAACCAAGATTTATCAGAATATGGTATTTCATTAATCTTTGTTGAAGATGTGATTGAAAGTTTGCCAGAGCATGTAGATACCATTATTGATATCAAGTCTCGTACTGAAGGCGAACTGATTACGAAAGAAAAAGAATTAGTTCAATTGAAATTTACACCTGAAAATATTGATAACGTTGATAAAGAATATATCGCGAGACGTTTGGCGAATTTGATACACGTCGAACATTTGAAAAATGCAATTCCTGATAGTATTACATTTTTAGAGATGTATAACGTGAAAGAAGTAGATCAGCTTGATGTGGTTAATCGATGGAGACAAAACGAAACATACAAAACGATGGCAGTACCTTTAGGTGTAAGAGGTAAAGATGACATTTTATCATTGAACTTACATGAAAAAGCACACGGGCCACATGGTTTAGTTGCTGGTACCACTGGTTCAGGGAAATCTGAGATTATTCAATCATACATTTTATCTTTAGCTATTAATTTTCACCCTCATGAAGTTGCATTCCTATTGATTGACTATAAAGGTGGGGGTATGGCGAACTTATTTAAAGATTTAGTCCATTTAGTTGGTACGATTACAAACTTAGATGGCGATGAAGCGATGCGTGCCTTAACATCAATCAAAGCCGAATTGAGAAAACGTCAACGTTTATTCGGAGAGCATGATGTTAACCATATTAATCAATACCATAAGTTATTTAAAGAAGGTGTTGCGACAGAACCAATGCCACATTTATTCATTATTTCCGATGAGTTTGCAGAATTAAAATCAGAACAACCTGATTTTATGAAAGAACTTGTATCAACGGCACGTATTGGACGTTCGTTAGGTATTCATTTAATACTTGCGACACAAAAACCATCGGGTGTTGTTGATGACCAAATTTGGTCTAACTCTAAATTTAAATTGGCATTAAAAGTACAAGATAGACAAGACAGTAATGAAATTTTAAAAACACCAGATGCAGCAGACATTACATTACCAGGTCGTGCGTATTTACAAGTTGGTAATAATGAAATTTATGAATTATTCCAATCTGCATGGAGTGGTGCAACATATGACATTGAAGGCGATAAATTAGAAGTTGAAGATAAGACGATTTACATGATTAATGACTATGGTCAACTTCAAGCAATCAACAAAGACTTGAGTGGACTTGAAGATGAAGAAACAAAAGAAAATCAAACTGAGTTAGAAGCGGTTATCGATCATATCGAATCTATTACAACACGATTAGAAATTGAAGAAGTTAAGCGTCCATGGTTACCACCATTACCAGAAAATGTATATCAAGAAGATTTAGTAGAAACAGATTTCAGAAAATTATGGTCAGATGATGCAAAAGAAGTGGAATTAACATTAGGACTTAAAGACGTACCAGAAGAACAATATCAAGGACCGATGGTATTGCAATTGAAAAAAGCTGGGCACATCGCGTTAATCGGAAGTCCAGGATATGGTAGAACAACGTTCTTACACAACATTATTTTCGATGTTGCAAGACACCATCGTCCTGATCAAGCACATATGTACTTGTTCGATTTCGGTACCAATGGTTTGATGCCAGTCACAGATATACCACATGTCGCTGATTACTTTACAGTAGATCAAGAAGACAAGATTGCGAAGGCGATACGGAAGATACATGATATTATTTCTGAGCGAAAAAGACTATTAAGTCAAGAGAGAGTAGTTAATATAGAGCAATATAATAAAGAAACTGGAAATTCAATTCCAAATGTTTTCTTAATTATCGATAACTACGACACGGTGAAAGAATCACCATTTATGGAAGAATATGAAGAAATGATGTCTAAGGTAACACGTGAAGGTTTAGCGTTAGGGGTATACATCATTCTTTCAGGATCAAGATCAAGTGCAATAAAATCAGCTATATTTACTAACATTAAAACAAGAGTTGCGCTGTACCTCTTTGAAAACAATGAATTAACAAATATTATTGGTTCTTATAAAAAAGGTGTGAAAGATGTTAAAGGTAGAGCTGCAATAAATGATGATAACTTCACACAGTTCCAAATTGCGCAACCATTTGAATTAGCAGAAGGACAAACATATAACGAGCGCATTAAAAATGAAGTAGCACAAATGAAAGAATTCTATGTAGGAGATTATCCAAAACATATTCCAATGATGCCAGATAAGGTATTTATGGAAGATATTCGAGAAGCATATGATTTGGAAAAAATCATTCATGAAGAACACAAATTACCATTAGGATTAGACTTTGAGGATGTGGAACTAGTTAGTTTAGATCTGACAAGTTCTTCGATTGTAACAGCAATTAAACCAACTGAGATGGAAAAAATGAATGATGTTATAATGTCTAGTTTATCAGTATATAGTAAAAACCAATTTGTTATCTTGGTTGATGCAGAAGATAATATGAGCCAGTATTCAGAAGATGTAACCTCTTATTATTCAGCACCATCAGATTTGAGCAACATTAGATTAGGATTTAAGCAAGAAATAGAAGCAAGGAAAAATGGCGAGAAAAGTATAGAGGAATGCAAGATTGTATTTATAAATAATATTAAACGATTCAATCAATTAACTGGAATGACAGAAGATGAAATTCGTGTGTTATTTAATGAAGGTCAAAAAGTTAATATTATCATTATTGCAAGTGGACTATACTCAGATACAATTGGTGCATTTGATAGAGAAAGTAAAATGATGGTAAGAACTATAAATCAAGCTTTGATTAGTCATAAGATATCGGAACAAGAATTTATAAGAGTTAAAGATCGATTTGGTGAACCAGAATTAAAAGTGGGAGAAATGTATTACATTAATAATCAAGAATATCAAAAAATAAAACTAATGGAGGGATAGAGTTGATAAAGTTAAACCAAGCCTCTGTCAGCAAAGAAATTTCAAGCATTCGAACAAATGGACAAGGCTTAAAACAATCAAATGGGAATGTAAATTTAAGTAAAACGAATCTCGTTACTTTTAAAGAATATGTAAATATGTTTGAAGATTATCAATCAGCTCTATCTAATTATGAAAACATAATTGAACAAGATACGACGGCTATGGATACAACGGTAACAGAAATTGTTGAAAACGATAGAGAAATAGCAGGACAAATTAATAAATAATTAAACAAGACGGGTGAGAAAAATGAGTAATAAGGGAGAAATAAGAAGGCAAATTGCTAATAAAGAAAGAGAAAAAGCAAGTAAAGAAGCACAACTAACAGATTTAAAAGAGGATTTAAGAAGGTTGAAAGACGCTTCGAAAAAATTGGATACAGCAGGAGAAGATTTTAACAAAGGACAGAGTAGTTATAACAAAGTAGAAATTAGTACTTCAGATTGGAAAGGAGAAAGAAGGACTAAAAGTGACAGCAAAAAGAAAGATGTCGATTCTGAATTAAAAAAAGTTGAACAAGACTTTGATGATGCGAAGAAGGCTATTAAAAAAGATATTCAGGATAAAGAAGAAGAAATCAAGGGAGTCGAAGGAGAAATCAGTACTATAAATGCAGCTATAGATGCACTTAAATCAAAATTATAATAATAGAGAGGGAAATTTATTATGGGGTACAAAGTTGATATGTCTGAAGTGCACAATATGCAAAAGTCTATTGATTCAAGCTTAAGTGCAATAAATACAAAGGTTAGCACGCTTAGCAGTAGCATAAACAACCTTATAAATACTGAAGGATTCGAAGGTCAGACAGCAAGTAGTGTCAAAAACTATAGTAAGACATTTCATTTACAATCAATAAAAAAGATTGAAACAATAAACAAAGATTTTAAATCAGATATTGCGAAATCTATACGTAAATTCCAAAGTGAAGTTGATAATAATGCTTCAGCTATATTGGATGAAGACGAAATAAAAAAATACAAAAAAGATATTGATGATGCATTAAAAGATGTTTTCAAATCTTCTAAAGATGCAAACGGAGCTATTTCAGATGTTTCAGATTTAACAACAGCCAAAAAAATAAAGACAGAAAACTTGGCCAATAAAATGGGAGATTTTAATAAAGATATTGATCAAACGGTGGAAAGATTAACGACCTTCGACGCCAACAATTCTATAGATGGTGATAAGACAGATAACTTAATAACTGAATTAAGTGGTGTAAATTCATATGTCAAAAACATGAAGCCAAACCGTGCAAGAATTAGTTCTACAAGTGGAAAAATTGAAGGTGCAATTGCAAGGCATAAAACAAGTGAAGAGTTAGTAAGATGGCAAACTTACATGGAAACGTTAAGTGAAAATCTTTATAAAACACCAGGTCTAAGTAAAGCAGCTTCTGACATAATTACCCAAGCTGGACGCGAGTACTATGCTATCAAAGCTGTAGGGAATGGCAGTGCTTTAAGAGGATATAAAGAATATCTGAAAACACGAGATATTAATAAATTAATTAACAAAATGAATAAAAACCAATTAAAAAGAATGTCATTGGTATTAAATACAGATAGAGGTAATATTAAAATAAAAAATGCAGTAAAAATGGCAAGTGAATTTGCCCGTAATAATCCTTTTAAAAAAGGAAATTTAGTAAATTGGATGAGCAAAGTCCAAGGGTATCAAAGTGTAAGTGCTCAAATATTAAAAAAGGGGTTGCAAGATAAGAACTTTAAATATACATTTGGAGATGCAAAGAAATTTTTTGATACAGCTGATATGAAAAAAGCAGCAGTCACAGAATTTAAAAATACCTTTGTACCACAAAATATAAGAGAAACCTTCTTTAAGAAAGAAAATTTAACATCTAAGACAGCATTAAAGAAAAATATGAGTAAATTCTGGAATGAAGATATTAAGGGTGGAATCAAAGAGTTTAAATTAGACTTTGCTAACAAAAATATCATTGGTAAACTCGGCAAATTGTTGAAACTAGGAGGCAAGGCTTTAAAACCATTAGGATTTATTACTGCAATTACTGACAACATAGGAAAGAAATCTTGGCAAGAAAAATTAGTTGGTATGGGGGTAGATTTAAGTGCTATTGGTGCAAGTGCAGCTGCAGGTGCAGCTGTTGGAACGGCAATACCATTACCTGTAGTAGGAACAGTTGCAGGTGCATTAGCTGGAGCAGCAGTGGGTATAGCTTTAGATTATAAAATACCGTATCTTGATAAGTCTGCAACAGAATTAGCTAAAGATGGTATTAACTCGGGTATTAACAAAGTTAAAAGTGGATTTGGAAAAGTAACTTCAGGATTTAAAACAGTTTTCGGATAAGAAAGGGGCAGACAAATGAAAATACAAGAGATTGTAGGAAATATAAAGAGAGCTTATCTGACACCATTAATAATTTTTGTGATTTTGTTTTCATTATTTTTTGATTTGATAATGTATTTTTATGGAAACCTTCAAGGGAAATTGCCAATATATTTAGATGTATTTCTAATATTTGCAGCAGTTGTATTTATTTTAATGTACTTCCAAGAGAAAAGTGGAGAAGTTAAGGTTGAAAAATCAAACGTTATTCGTTATTTAACATTAAATGTTGTAGCTGGGTATTCAATGGTACTACTTGTTGCCTCTATTTATGTTTTTGGGGTAGCAGGCTATGGTTTTGATGTATTTAATTACTGGTTAGGTATTATATTAATGCTATTTGTATCGTGGTTTGCTCTATTTTTGTTTTATAAAAATGAATTTGATAGTGAAAATCCAAATAAAACAGTTAATGTTATAGCAATTATTATAAAGTTATCTGCTTTTGGAGGACTTTTCTATATCAGAACAGTCGTTCCTAATACTGCAGATGAAGAGAAATTTATAACTCTAAGTATCTTAATTAATATAGCTGTTGATTTATTGCTGGTTAGATCATATTTTAACTATGCATTATATAAGAGTGTAAAAAAAGATATCGAAAACGGAGTGGATGATTAATGGAAGTAGGAATGTTAATTATGCCGTTTTGTGTGAAGATTACATTTGAAATTGATAAAAATGATAATTGGTTAAATGCATTAGATACAGTAAATGAATTTTTCATGGACAAAGATATATATCCAACTGGTCCTATAATTTTCCAAAGAGAATTAGCAGGTTTGGGTGAATATAAATATACAGCATATATAGCTCTTAATGATGAACTTCAAGATATACCTGAATTGAACATCAAATATATTGATTGTTTAGAGGTAGGACCTACGTTATCAACTAAGTGTTTTGAAGAAGAGGAATTTGAAAGAGCTTATAAAGAAATTGAATATGTAGCTAACGAAAATAATATTAAGATCCTAAATCAACCATATTATCATGTAATGGTAGATTATTTTGGTGGTACGGCTTTTGAAATTTATGCTCAAGTAGATTTGGATGAGAGTGAAGTATATGGATAAAAATGGATACTCATATATTATGATGAAAAATGTAGCTTACAAAACTTATTTTGATGTGACTATGGATGACTATGAAGATATATTAAAAGACTTTACAAATCTTGCAATTTCTAAAGGTAAAACAATTACAGGGCCATTAACCTTTGCAGTCACGCAAATAGACTTGCAAAAAAGGATGAATATTGATTTATTTATTTCAGTTGGAAAATGTTTTAAATCAAATGAAGAACTATCATATAGAACATATTTTTGTCTAGATAACATGTTACATGGTCGTATCACTTCCAACAATTTTATAACAGATGAAATAGCGTTACTTGAGGATATGAACGAATTTGCTTCTGACAACAATTTAACGTTTACTTCGCCTTATTATCACACAATGAGAAAAAGTTTTAGCGGTGAACAAGGTTGGATTGATGTAAAGGCCAAAGTGTATGAAAATGATTAATTAATAATCAGTAGAGGTAATATATGATAATTTTTATTTTATTAACAGTTTTTGCACTCTTTTATATAGCGATGATTGCTAGTTTATTTAAAAGTGAAGGTTTTTCAATAATAGGCTTAATATTGGATATAGTTATTTTGACAACGTTAATATTTTATTATTTTGTAGGTGCGAGTTTTGTTGATAATGATTTAAGTAACTTTTTAGCATTCATGAATTTTGGGTCATTTGTGTATATGTACTATGCAATTAAGAGCTTGTGGGTGAAGCCTAAGTTAGTAAATTATATAATTGCAAAAGAAATAGGCGAATCAAAAGATGTCATTGAAGAACAGGAATTAGATTTACAGACATCAAAGATAAGAGGTATCTACTTTTTCATTATTGCAATTGCCTTGTTAATAATTACTAAATTAAGAATGCAACCTGAGTTACAGGCAGATGCTATATCGATGAATCCAGTTTTTATTTTTATAGGAGTTATTATCATTTTAATTTGGCTAGTACTGGATATATATCGTAAGAAAAAATACGGTATATTCTTATTCAAGACGATAGTGCCATTAGTTGTTACGACTTGGATTATTATAGCTACTATTGTACTTTCATAAGAAATTTTCAATAATTTTTTTGGTTATAATTGTTGATGGATATTAATTAATCGATAGAAAAATCTTAATGATTTTTGAAAAATATGTAAAAAGTATATACTATTAATATCTTTTTTACTATAATTATAAATAGTTAAATAAATTGAAAGACAAAATAATGAGTAGGAGTTAATGAGATGGAAAACCAAAAACAAGGCAATGGCTTAAAAATTGCAACATGGGTATTTATTGTATTAACAGTAGTTACACCGCTATTTGGTATTGGAAGTATTGTTTGTAGTATTAATTACAAAAAATACGATGCAGAAAAAGGTTCGAAGTTATTGAAAATTGCAATTATCGTAACAATAATTGTTTTTGTTTTAAATTTATTAGCATATTTAGGTTTAAGATAAGTAAAATGAATTTGAAGAAGCATTAAGCGACATTTGGGTGTTGTTTAATGCTTTTTATTTAACGGAAATAAGTGTAGAGAATAAATTAATAGCTTAATCAAGAGATATTTCGAACACATAGGGGCGATAACATGACTTTCGAAGAGAAGTTAAGTCAAATGTACAACGAGATTGCGAATGAGATCAGTGGGATGATACCGATAGAGTGGGAAAAAGTATATACAATGGCTTATATAGATGATGAAGGTGGAGAAGTGTTCTACTATTACACAGAACCTGGAAGCAATGAATTATACTACTATACTAGTGTATTAAATAAATATGATATATCGGAATCAGAATTTATGGACTCAGCGTATGAGTTGTATAAACAATTTCAAAATTTAAGAAATATATTTAAAGAAGAAGGATATGAACCATGGACATCATGCGAATTTGATTTTACAAAAGAAGGTGAATTAAAAGTTTCATTTGATTATATAGATTGGATCAATACAGAGTTTGATCAATTGGGCCGTCAAAATTATTATATGTACAAAAAATTTGGGGTTATACCAGAAATGGAATATGAAATGGAAGAAGTTAAAGAAATCGAGCAATATATTAAAGAGCAAGATGAAGCTGAACAATAGGGGAGATAACATGACTTTCGAAGAAAAATTAAGTGAAATGTACAATGAAATTGCGAATAAAATTAGTAGCATGATACCAGTAGAATGGGAAAAGGTATATACAATGGCTTATATAGATGATGGAGGAGGTGAAGTATTCTTTAATTATACTAAAATAAACAGCGATGAATTGAATTATTACACCGATATACCTAAGGAGTATAACATTTCTGTGCAAGTATTTGATGATTTATGGATGGATTTATATGATTTGTTTGAGGAATTAAGAAATTTATTTAAAGAAGAAGGACATGAACCATGGACATCATGCGAATTTGACTTTACAAGAGAAGGTAAATTAAAAGTTTCATTTGATTATATAGATTGGATAAATTCAGAATTTGGTCAAATAGGTCGACAAAATTACTATAAGTATAGAAAATTTGGAATTTTACCAGAAACGGAATATGAAATTAATAAAGTTAAAGAAATCGAACAATATATTAAAGAGCAAGAAGAAGCTGAAATATAGGGGAGATAACATGACTTTCGAAGAAAAACTAAATGAAATGTACAACGAGATTGCGAATGAGATTAGTGGGATGATACCAGTAGAGTGGGAAAAAGTATATACGATAGCCTATGTAAATGATAGAGGTGGAGAGGTCATTTTTAATTATACTAAACCAGGTAGCGATGAATTGAATTATTACACGAATATATCTAGAGATTATAATGTTTCGGAAGAAATATTTGATGATTTATGGATGAATCTTTATTACTTGTTTAAGAATTTAAGGAATTTATTTAAAACAGAAGAACATGAACCATGGACATCATGCGAATTTGACTTTACAAGAGACGGAAAATTGAATGTATCTTTTGATTATATAGATTGGATCAATACAGAGTTTGATCAATTGGGCCGTGAAAATTATTATATGTATAAAAAATTTGGGGTTATACCAGAAATGGAATACGAAATGGAAGAAATTAAAGAAATCGAGCAATATATTAAAAGCCAAGAAAGTTAATTATAGGAAAGAGGTTAAGCAATAAGATTTGTTTAATCTTAGTTTGCTGCAATTTAAAATTGCTGATATTTCTAGGAAGAATCATTCGAAATTGAAAGTGAGAGTGAACTCATAAGTGGTTCAATAACAAATTGTATAAAAAATATTGATCATAATATCGATAGACTTATCGATAAAATTACCGAGATGCAAAATGAAGTTAATTCATTAGATAGTACATTATCTGTACTAGAAAATGCAATGGATTCAATAGCTGCTGCTATTGAAAAATTAACTAATTAAAGGAGCAGTAATGGAAAAAATAAAGAAAATAAACAAAATATTTTTATCATTTGAAGTTATTCCATTTGCAATGATGATTTTACTGGCGTTTCTACCAGTTATTGCAGGTATAATTAATAATCGTTTGCAGTATGGTAGGGATTTTGGCGATAGAGTAAGTTTTTATTGTTATATTTCAATTATGGTTGCATATGCAATTACCATTTTGTTAGAAATTATTTTTTACTTTATTTTATTGAAAAACTATCAATATGATCAAAACAATATTGAATTAGCTAATAGAGTGAAAGTTACAAAAGTACTGTCGATTTTGTATATGATTCCAGGATTATATGCGATTCCATTCTATTTTAGATTTTTACATGTTCGCTCATTTAGAGAAAATAAAAAATCCGGACAGCCGGCCTATCACTTTTGGGAATTTTTTATAAAACCTAATCGAAAACCGATAGAGTTGAAAGACTTTTTTATTAAAAATAGATGATTAAGGAGTAACCGATGAAAAGATTAATTATAGGAATGTTAATTATAATGATGAGTATAATCAATTATGGTTGTGGCAATAATCAAAATGAAAATAAATATAAAAGTCAAATTAATAAAGTAATGAAAATTCAACAAGAAACTCATAAAGAGATGGTTAAAAAGAGTAATGAAGTTAATCCTGAATTTAATAAGGATAAAGTAAATACTTATGTATTTAATGATGGCAAATTAATTATCATAAGCTATAAGTTATTTAAAGATAAAGATCAAATGTTTTACGCGACTTACGAGTTTAAAAACGACAAAATTTTTTATAAGAGAGATATTGATCCTAAAACATACGTGAAAGAACACCAATCAGATTATAAAGATATTAAAGTAAAATAATTTAAAGGAGTAGGAAAATGGAAAAATTAATCAAAGTGACGTCTTTAATTGGAATTATTATTCAAAGTTTTTTAACATTGTTATTTTTAATATTTTTAATTTTATCAGCAACAGGCATTATACAGCCAGAATTGACCACAACTGTTAATGGTGAACAAACTATACAAAGCCCAGAAACTGCTCAAGCAACATTCGTGACAATATTCGCAATATTATTTGTTGTTTCTTTAGTTTCAGATTTATTAGGCATTATAGCTATGAAAAAGTTGTTTGTGAATAATAAAGCGAGTGGTATTTTGTATATTATTGGTGCAGTTATCAGTGCCAATTTATTAACATTTATTGTTTGGTTAATAAGTGGGGTTTCTGTTTTAAGATATAACAAAATAGGAAAAGAAGTGTCATAGCATGAAATATACTTGGTGGATACTATTAACAATTGCAGGCATTTTAAGTTTAACAAGTGTTTATGGATTTATTTTATGTTTAGGTAGCTTTGGAATGTTGGCACTGAATGTCATGTGGCTATTTGTTTATACGCCGCATAAAAATTCTAAAGCACTTGAATCTATATCAAAACCAACGATAATTTTATCAATCATTGGGACATATGCAGTATTTATATTTATGTCTATCTTATTTTACTTCGTAATGAAAGCTAGGTTTATGGAAATTGGAATAAAACTTTATGGTGAACCTTTTAAGATGTTTGGAATACCAATATTCATCATGGCTATCATTTTATTTACAATCGGTACAGTATTCGTTTATAAAATACAGCAATCAAGATTAAAGCAGTAGAATATATTAATTTAAAATGGGACGGGTTTAAAAGAAATCCGTCCTAATGATTTATACATAATAGATGTAGCTGAATCTAAAAGACTTCAAATACTTTGAAGATAAAAAGATAATGACAATGAATGTAAAATGTGATTTTTACAATATTAAAATATAAAAATTCCAACTGAAAATGTAATGGTTTAGAAAGGAAATCTAAATTTTAATAACGATAAATGAAGGATAGATAAACATGAGTAACTTAAACCAGTTTGATAAATTTGTACCTTCATTTATTTGCGTTGAAAATCACGATTCTGTTTCCATTTTCGAAAAATAGAAACGAGTATCGTAAATAAAAACTCTCATGGATACAAGGCGATTATATAGTTTCAAGATGATGAACCAATTTAGGACGAAATTTAAATGGATGGATATATTTAGATTTTACTGAATTGTAAAAATAGAATTTCAAGTTATTTGAATGTATTTATAAATATATCGTTATTATTAAAGTAGAGATTAGGGGAGATAACATGACTTTCGAAGAAAAACTAAGTGAAATGTACAATGAAATTGCAAATGAGATTTGTGGAATGATACCGGTTGAGTGGGAAAAAGTATATACGATAGCCTATGTAAATGATAGAGGTGGAGAGGTCGTTTTTAATTATACTAAACCAGGTAGCGATGAATTGAATTACTATTCAGACATACCTAAAGATTGCAATGTCTCAAAAGATATTTTTAAGAATTCATGGTTTAAAGTTTATCGAATGTTTGATGAGTTAAGAGAAACTTTTAAAGAAGAAGGACATGAACCATGGACATCATGCGAATTTGATTTTACAAGAGACGGCAAATTGAATGTTTCATTTGATTATATTGATTGGGCGAATTCAGAGTTTGGGCCAATGGGAAGAGAACATTATTATATGTATAAAAAATTTGGAATTTGGCCTGAAAAAGAATATGCCATAAATTGGGTTGAAAAAATAAAAGATTATGTTAAAGAGCAAGAAGAAGCTGAACTATAGGGGAGATAACATGACTTTCGAAGAAAAACTAAGTGAAATGTACAACAAGATTGCAAATGAGATTGTTGGCATGATACCTGTAGAATGGGAAAAGGTATATACAATAGCCTATGTAAATGATAGAGGTGGAGAGGTCGTTTTTAATTATACTAAACCAGGTAGCGATGAATTGAATTATTACATGAATATATCTAGAGATTATAATGTTTCGGAAGAAATATTTGATGATTTATGGATGGAACTTTATAGATCATTTAAAAAATTAAGAAATATATTTAAAGAAGAAGGACATGAACCATGGACATCATGCGAATTTGATTTTACAAACGAAGGTAAATTAAAAGTTTCATTTGATTATATTGATTGAAAGAATACAGAATTTGATCAATTGAGTCTTGAAAATTATTATATGTACAAAAAATTTGGGGTTATACCAGAAATGGAAGAAATTAAAGAAATCGAGCAATATATTAAAGAGCAAGAAGAAGCTGAACTATAGGGGAGATAACATGACTTTCGAAGAAAAACAAAGTGAAATGTACAATAAAATTGCAAATGAGATTAGTGGGATGATACCAGTAGAGTGGGAAAAGGTATATACAATTGCCTACCTAGATGATGAAGGTGGAGAAGTCGTTTTTAATTATACTAAACCAGGTAGCGATGAATTGAATTATTACACGGATATATCTAGAGATTATAATATTTCAGAAAAAATATTTGATGATTTATGGATGAATCTTTATTACTTGTTTATGAATTTAAGGGATTTATTTAAATAAGAAGATTTAGAACCATGGACATCATGTGAATTTGACTTTACAAGCGAAGGTGATTTAAACGTATCTTTTGATTATATAGATTGGATTAAATTAGGTTTTGGCCCATCAGGAAAGGAAAACTACTATATGTATAAAAAGTTTGGTGTTTTACCAGAAATGGAATATGAAATGGAAGAAATTCGAGCAGTAGAGAAGTATGTTAAAGAGCAAGAGTAGCAGACATGTTATAAAAGGCTGTGCAAAACCAACCTCGTTTTACATTTGATTCAAAGAAGAAGGTAAAAAATAAGATTATTTGCAACTTAAAAAGTCAATTAGCTTATCGGTATCCATACATCATGGATAAATAAGTTCAACTAATTAACAAATCACGATATAAATTTAAAATTGTCATTAATTGAAAAGGTTATTGTAGTGTATTTTATAAAGTTGATGTACATCGACTTATTTTTTAAAACTTATATCAAAAAAATATGAGAAAAGTATATACTATTAAAATGTTTTTTACTATAATTATAAATAGTTAAATATTTGGGTATAAAATAAATGTGTGGGAGCAATTTTTAGAGATACATAGCAATGTAAAGGTATCAAATACTTATTGCATAATTTATTATGATGACATAATTTTCAGTAGATAGTTGTAAATTAACACTGAAATAGATGTTTATATTAAGAAGACTTTAATATCATAATTAATCAAAATCTTGCGTCAAACATTTAAACGAATTTTAAGTTGATAACAATTGGCTAAACATTGTTCAAACATCACAATGATAAAGCATATTATCAGTATTGTAGTGTGTGGAAAATGACAGCCATCTAAGGAGAAAAATGATGAAAAGAATATTGGTAGTATTTTTAATGTTAGCAATTGTATTAGCAGGTTGTTCTAATAAAGGTGAAAAGTATCAAAAAAGATATTGATAAAGTGTACAAAGAACAGAATCAAATGAATAAAATTGCCTCGAAAGTACAAAACACTATTAAAACAGACATTAAACAAGAAGACAGTAATACACATGTCTATAAAAATGGTAAAGTCATTGTTATTGGTATTCAATTGTATAAAGATCGTGAAAAAATGTATTATTTCGCATATGAAATAAAAGATGGTAAGGCAGAGATTAATAGAGAAATAGACCCAATTAAGTATATGAAAGACCATAAAGCAGATTATGAAGATGAAAATGTAGAAGTGGAAAAAAAATAACGTATGCTTTCTTTAAAACTTTTAACCAGTTTCAAAAAATAAATGAGCTTTAGCGATAATAATTTTTACAATAAACACGATATAAATTTAAATATTTATATATAAGAACACAAACGTAAGTTTGTAAATAATAATAAAGGAGTAAGGCAATGGAAAAATCGATCAAAATAATGACAATAATAGGAATTGTTGTTCAAGGTTTAGCAACGGTATTTAGTTTACTATTGATGGTTTTAGCAGCATCAGGTGTAATGACTACAGATGTGTCAACAACAGTTAATGGTGAGGTTGACCCAGTTGATGCAGAAACAGCAGCAGCAATTTTCACTGTATTATTCTTATTCCTATTCATATTTGGAATCATTTCAATTATTTTAGGTGCAATCGGTATGTTTAAAGCATCTAAAAACAAAAAAATGAGTGGAATATTGTTGATTATTGGAGCTGTAATAAGTGGTAACATAATTACATTTGCTTTATGGTTAGTCAGTGGTATTAAACTCCTTACTAATAACAAGCCTAAAGATGAAATAAGCGACTTATCATAAACATCGTATATTGAAATTTCAAGATTTCTTAAGTAATTATATTTCTGTTAGTTTTTAATAAATTAACCAATTAAATAAATTGCTCTCTTAGAAGTAGATTTTCAGTCAATAACTGCTTTTAAGAGAGCATTTTGTATTTGATAATGCTCATAGCATCGGACAAAAACCATTGACGAACTTTAAAAAAATACGTTAGACAATGCACTTCTAAATATTAAAGGCATCGACTAACGCATTGTTCAAATAGAGTTAATTATTTTTATAAAATTGATGATGATCATTCAAGTAAGCATAGAATAAACCTATAATGAGACCGCCTCCGATATAGTTACCGATAAAAGCGGCAGCAATATTTGAAATAGCAGGAATGAAGTGCAATGTATCAACTTGATAAATTAAGCCTCCCATAAACAAGCAACTGTTGTAAACGACATGTTCATAACCCATAAAGGCGAATATGGTAACACCGAACATCATGACAAACATTTTTGCAAGTACATCGTCAATTTGCATGGCGATAACTAATGAAATATTAATAAAAAAGTTGGCGAATATCGCTTTCATTAATATACTTACAAACCCAGTAGACAACGTTTTATGTTCTATAACTGCTGATAATTGATTTAACATATCTGGCGTCATTACATTTGAAAAACGCATGAAACTAAATAAAATAGCAGCACCTAAAATATTTCCTGCAAAGCACAATAAAAATATTTTCAATACTCTAGTCGGTTTAATTACTTTATAATACAGGCCTACAGTAAAGTACATGAAGTTACTGGTTAGTAGTTCGGAGTTTGTAAATAAAATGAGTACTAACGCAAAACTGAATGTAATGGCGCTGGCCATATTCACAATGCCTGGCGGTAAATCTGGTTCGTGTGTTGCTTTAACTGATAATACGAAGACCGTAATAATCCCGATAATAAATCCTGCCATCATCGCGCGTAATAGATAACGTTTTAAATAAACGCTTTGTAATATATCTTTCGTTCTTATCGTTTCGACTACGTTATTTACCCAGTCGTCCCCATAAAATATTTTATCCCATTTAATATGTTTCTCCTTCACAATGACATCCTCACTTTTCATTTGTTAATCAGAGTATACTATGAATCGCCTTATTTGTGAATAATTTCACAAAATTAATTTCACAAAATTAATTTTAAAAACTAATATTTTTGAATAACAGCTAGGATTTTTTAACAAATCATTTATTTTAAAATAATTAATAGACAGACGGTATCACTGAAAAGTCATGAATTTCATATAAAAAAGCCTAGTAACGATGGGTCAATCATTACTAGGCAGTGAGCATTTATTAAGTTGTCGCTTGTTTCGGACGACGTATAAATACATCGATGATGAAACCGATAATAGCAAAGAGCATGAATGGTACAAGCCAAGCTAAATCGATATCTGCTAAAGGTAACATCATAAACCATTTCAAAATAACACCGTGTAATAAGTTGAAACTATTTAGTATTTGTAAAATTGAAATAATCAATGTAATAACAGTTGCGAGTCGATAGGCCCAACTGAATCTGAATGTGCTAAACATGTTAGCAAATGATATCAGTACAAGTGCAATAGACACGGGATATATTAATGTCAACAATGGTACAGCAATTTTTAAAATCATTTCTAAACCAAGTGTTGTAAATAAAAATCCTATGATGGAGAAAACAAGTGCGAATATTTTATAAGAAAACTTAGGTACATGTTTCTTAGTAAATGTTGCACAAGCGTTGACGAGTCCTATACATGTTGTTAGGCATGCAAGAATAACCGTCATTCCAAATACGAGGTTACCGAACGAACCAAATACTCGTAATGAGTTGTACGTCAATATATCTGTACCATCTTTAAAGTTTCCTGGAGCTGTTGATGCCCCAACGTATGCAAGTGCAAAGTAAATCATTCCAAGTAATATGGCTGCAATAAGACCTGAAAAGCAGACATATTTTAAAATTTTCATGCGATCTGTGAGGCCTTTAAACTTATAGCCATTGACAATGACTACGGAAAAAGCTAACGCAGCAACAAGATCCATTGTAAAATAGCCTTCCAAACTTCCTGAAATGAAAGGATGTGTTATATATTTATCCTTAGGTGCACTTAGTACAGATTCAGGGTTGAAAATGACAGCAATACTTAATAGAGCGACCATTAATAGTAATAACGGTGTTAATAATTTACCTAAATTATCAACGATTTTCGATGGATTTAAACTAATCCAGTAAACGATAGCAAAAAAGATTGCTGCGAATATAATTAAAGTCCATTGGTTGTGCACAGGTAAAATGTGTCTTGTACCAATTTCGTACGCGACATTTGCAGCACGTGGAATACCGTAAAATGCTCCGATAGACATGTAAATCACGACAGCAAAAATAAACCCGAACCATGGATGTATACGATTGCCTACACTTTCAACACCTTCATCATAAAATGCAACAACAATAACAGTAATAAAGGGGAGTAATATGCCTGTAAGAGCAAAGCCTAGCATACCAATCCACATATTTTGACCCGCTGTATGGCCGAGCATGGGCGGGAATATTAAATTTCCGGCTCCAAAAAATAGTGAAAATAACATGAGGCCCGAAATAATAACTTGTTTTTTCAATGTAATTTCCTTCCTAAAACTAGATATTCATAATAATTTAAAAAATCTGAAAAATAAAAACGTTCTTACTTTATCTTTAAATGACAATACTATGATTCTATTATTTTATAAAAAAGATTGCAATAATAACGTCTTGCTATTATTGGATAATGACAATTAAAGTGTCGTTTTTATGAATTAAAATAGGTGAAAGTAAGTTGGAAATACGTTGGAGCGTTGTGATTTTTATGAGAAATTGTATGAGTGAGGACTGCTATTTATAAAAGGTAAACTATGGATGAGTTTATGGTTGTTCCAATAGGTAAACAAGAGATAGCACACTGTACACATAATGATACGTGGATGAGTGAATATGACTGATAGGAAGGCCTAGTCACTCAAATGAATTAAAGTTTATTACGTGATAAATCACAAATCTCTCTCATGTGATAGGTCTCCCATTAAATCATGCTTATATGAAATGTTCACATATTTGTTAGCTTTTCAAGAAATAATATTAAATATCTTTTCATAGTATAGCAATATTAAATAAATGCATTTATAATTTTAACTGTATTTTAAATATTAATCATGAGGTGATAAGATGAATAAAATTTCAAAGTATATTGCAATAGCATCATTATCGGTAGCGGTTACAGTTTCGGCACCACAAACGACAAATTCTACAGCGTTTGCCAAAAGTTCTGCTGAAGTTCAACAAACACAACAAGCTTCTATACCAGCATCACAAAAGGCGAATCTTGGTAATCAAAATATTATGGCAGTGGCTTGGTATCAAAATTCAGCTGAAGCAAAAGCATTATATTTACAAGGTTATAACAGTGCAAAGACTCAGTTAGATAAAGAGATTAAAAAGAATAAGGGTAAACATAAGTTAGCTATTGCTTTGGATTTAGATGAAACAGTTTTAGATAATTCTCCATATCAAGGCTATGCATCAATACACAATAAACCTTTCCCAGAAGGTTGGCATGAATGGGTACAAGCTGCTAAAGCTAAACCTGTCTATGGCGCAAAAGAATTCTTGAAATATGCTGACAAAAAAGGTGTCGATATCTACTATATTTCTGATAGAGATAAAGAAAAAGATTTAAAGGCAACACAAAAGAACTTAAAACAACAAGGTATCCCTCAAGCTAAGAAGAGTCATATTTTACTAAAAGGTAAAGATGATAAGAGTAAAGAATCACGCAGACAAATAGTTCAAAAGGATCATAAACTTGTCATGCTATTTGGAGATAATTTATTAGACTTTACAGATCCAAAAGAAGCTACAGCTGAATCTCGTGAAGCATTAATTGAAAAACATAAAGACGATTTCGGTAAGAAATATATCATTTTCCCTAACCCAATGTATGGTAGTTGGGAAGCTACGATTTACAACAATAACTATAAAGCAAGTGACAAAGCAAAAGATAAATTACGTAAAAATGCTATTAAGCAATTCGATCCTAAAACAGGCGAAATTAAATAATATATGAATTGGACGTCTACATGTACTTAAAGGTATATGTAGGCGTTTTTAAATTGATCCTTAATTTTAAATGTACCGTACAAAAATAATAGACAATTAATTGCATTTTCCATAAATTTGCTTTTAATATAAAAAGTTCGGGTATAATGAAGGATAAGTGTATGTATAACATTACAGAGCGCAACACGACGTACGTGCATCTAAGAATATAAACAATGTTTAAATCATAGTAGTAGGGAGAGAAATGCATGTTTTTAGCTTGGAATGAAATACGGCGCAACAAATTGAAGTTTGGACTAATTATTGGTGTGTTAACGATGATTAGTTACTTGCTATTTTTATTATCTGGATTGGCGAATGGTCTTATCAATATGAATAAAGAAGGCATTGATAAGTGGCAAGCAGATGCCATTGTTCTAAATAAAGATGCCAATCAAACTGTGCAACAATCTGTTTTTAACAAGAAAGATATTGAAAATAAATACAAGAAACAAGCTACATTGAAGCAAACAGGAGAAATAGTTTCTAATGGTCATCAAAAAGACAATGTCTTAGTGTTCGGTGTTGAAAAGTCATCATTTTTAGTTCCGAGTTTAATAGAAGGGCATAAAGCGACTAAAGATAATGAAGTGTTAGCTGATGAAACACTTAAAAATAAAGGATTTAAAATTGGCGACACATTATCACTATCTCAATCAGATGAAAAATTGCATATCGTAGGTTTTACAGAAAGTGCAAAATATAATGCGTCACCAGTCATTTTCACGAATGACGCTACCATTGCCAAAATCAATCCTAGATTGACTGGAGATAAAATTAATGCAGTTGTTGTACGTGATACAAATTGGAAAGACAAAAAATTAAACCAAGAGCTTGAAGCGGTAAGTATTAATGACTTTATTGAAAATTTACCAGGTTATAAACCACAGAACTTAACATTAAACTTTATGATTTCATTCTTATTTGTCATTTCAGCTACAGTTATAGGTATATTCTTATATGTCATGACATTACAAAAAACAAGTTTATTTGGCATATTAAAGGCTCAAGGATTTACGAATGGCTATTTAGCGAACGTAGTTATTTCACAAACGCTCATATTAGCATTATTTGGTACGGCATTTGGCTTACTGTTAACAGGCGTTACAGGTGCATTTTTACCTGATGCAGTACCTGTCAAATTCGATGTACTAACATTGCTCGTATTTGCAATTGTGTTAATGATTGTCTCTGTATTAGGAAGTTTATTCTCCATTTTAACAATTAGAAAAATAGATCCGTTAAAGGCGATTGGGTAGGAGGTGTAGCAAATGTTGAAATTTGAAAATGTAACAAAGTCATTTAAAGATGGGAATCGTAACATTGAAGCGGTTAAAGATACAAATTTTGAGATAAATAAAGGTGATATTGTAGCATTAGTTGGACCTTCTGGCTCTGGTAAAAGTACATTTCTAACTATGGCAGGTGCTTTACAAACACCGACATCTGGGCACATTTTAATCAATAACCAAGATATTACGACAATGAAGCAAAAAGCATTGGCAAAAGTTAGAATGTCTGAGATAGGTTTTATTTTACAAGCTACAAATCTTGTACCATTTTTAACGGTAAAGCAACAATTTACATTATTGAAAAAGAAAAATAAGAATGTTATGTCTAATGAAGACTATCAGCAACTTATGTCACAATTAGGTCTAACATCATTGCTTAATAAGTTACCTTCAGAAATTTCAGGTGGTCAGAAACAACGTGTGGCGATAGCCAAAGCGTTATATACGAATCCGTCGATTATTTTAGCGGATGAACCTACCGCGGCGTTAGATACTGAAAATGCGATTGAAGTCATTAAAATTCTACGTGATCAAGCCAAAAAAAGAAAGAAAGCATGTATTATTGTTACACATGATGAACGACTTAAAGCATATTGTGATCGTTCATATCATATGAAAGATGGCGTCCTTAATCTTGAAAATGAAACAGTAGAATAGTTTTATTAAGCCGGTACATCATGTGCCGGTATTTTTATGTTTATGTATTATTTGAATAAACTTTCACATTCAATTAATAATAATTATTATCGAAAATTAGAAATATTCCGTGAAATATAATATTTTTTGTAGTAAAATGGCCTCTAAGTATTCAATATTTAAATATGGGGATTGAATATAAAATTATCGTAATGGGGGTCAATGGTTATGGATTTATTAATAGGTACTTTATTTTTATTTTTGGTCTTAGTGATTTTTACATTATTTACATATAAAGCACCTAATGGTATGCGCGCCATGGGAGCATTAGCAAATGCAGCAATCGCAACATTTTTAGTGGAAGCATTTAATAAATATGTTGGTGGTGAAGTATTCGGTATTAAATTTTTAGAAGAGCTAGGAGACGCTGCGGGAGGTCTAGGTGGTGTCGCTGCCGCTGGATTAACAGCATTAGCTATCGGTGTGTCACCAGTATATGCATTAGTTATAGCAGCCGCGTGCGGTGGTATGGATTTATTACCAGGTTTCTTTGCGGGTTATATGATTGGATATGTGATGAAATATACAGAGAAATATGTGCCGGATGGTGTCGACTTAATTGGATCGATTGTCATCTTAGCGCCATTAGCTCGTCTTATTGCAGTATTATTAACGCCAGTAGTGAATAGTACATTGATTCGAATTGGTGATATTATCCAAAGTAGTACGAATACGAATCCAATTATCATGGGTATCATTTTAGGTGGTATTATTACGGTTGTCGGCACAGCGCCATTGAGTTCAATGGCATTGACAGCATTATTAGGTTTAACGGGTGTACCTATGGCTATTGGTGCCATGGCAGCATTTAGTTCGGCATTTATGAATGGGACGCTATTCCATCGCTTAAAATTAGGTGATCGTAAGTCTACGATTGCAGTAAGTATTGAACCTTTATCACAAGCAGATATTGTATCAGCCAATCCAATTCCAATCTATATTACAAATTTCTTTGGTGGTGCGATTGCTGGTTTAATTATTGCTATGTCAGGTTTAATTAACGATGCGACAGGTACAGCTACACCGATTGCAGGATTTTTAGTAATGTTTGGATTTAATCATCCAATGACTATTGTAATTTATGGTGTAGTAATGGCGATTGTAGGTGCGCTTGCAGGTTATCTTGGTTCAATCGTATTTAAAAAATATCCAATTGTTACTAAGCAAGACATGATTAATCGAGGTGCAGTTGACGCATAGCATCATCATATTGAATAGTAAAAACAAATAAAACATAGTAACGTGATTCAGTCGATGAAAAAATCGATAATGAGTCACGTTTTTTTATAGAAAAATATAAGACATAAAAATGTCATAATTTATAGTCGACAAATATCACGCCACATAAACACTTATCATTTTCGTAGGTGCCTTTTACTTTATGGAATGAACTTACTTTTTACGAAATTATGCGTATTTTATAAACAAATATCATTGATATAACGGTAAATGTAAGCGTTTACAACAGAAATAACTGCATGCTACGATATTTTTGTAAATTCACTGATTCAAGTATTTTAAGTCAATATGAGGAGGGATGTTATGAGCGATTCTGAGAAAGAAATTTTAAAAAGAATTAAAGATAATCCGTTTATTTCACAACGTGAACTTGCTGAGGCAATTGGATTATCTAGACCCAGCGTAGCAAACATTATTTCAGGATTAATACAAAAGGAATATGTTATGGGAAAGGCATATGTTTTAAATGAAGATTATCCTATTGTTTGTATTGGCGCAGCGAATGTAGATCGTAAGTTTTATGTGCATAAAGATTTAGTTGCAGAAACATCAAATCCTGTAACGTCAACACGCTCTATTGGTGGCGTAGCAAGAAATATTGCTGAGAACTTAGGTAGGCTTGGCGAAACGGTCGCTTTTTTATCTGCTAGTGGACAAGATAGTGAATGGGAAATGATTAAACGATTGTCCACACCATTTATGAATTTGGATCATGTTCAACAATTTGAAAATGCGAGTACAGGTTCATATACAGCTTTAATTAGTAAAGAAGGCGACATGACATATGGCTTAGCAGATATGGAAGTGTTTGACTACATTACGCCTGAATTTTTAATTAAGCGTTCACACTTATTGAAAAAGGCTAAGTGCATTATTGTCGATTTGAATTTAGGCAAAGAGGCATTAAACTTCTTATGTGCCTATACCACGAAACATCAAATCAAATTAGTTATCACCACGGTTTCTTCCCCAAAAATGAAAAATATGCCTGATTCATTACATGCTATTGATTGGATTATCACGAATAAAGATGAAACAGAAACATACTTAAATTTAAAAATAGAATCTACTGATGATTTAAAAATAGCTGCTAAACGCTGGAATGATTTAGGTGTTAAAAATGTTATTGTGACAAATGGCGTGAAAGAACTCATTTATCGAAGTGGTGAGGAAGAAATCATCAAGTCAGTTATGCCATCAAATAGTGTGAAAGATGTTACAGGTGCAGGTGATTCATTCTGTGCTGCAGTAGTGTATAGCTGGTTAAATGGGATGTCTACTGAAGATATATTAATTGCTGGTATGGTTAATGCAAAGAAAACGATAGAAACGAAATATACAGTTAGGCAAAACCTAGATCAACAGCAACTTTATCACGATATGGAGGATTATAAAAATGGCAAATTTACAAAAGTATATTGAGTATTCTCGAGAAGTTCAGCAAGCACGGGAGAACAATCAACCGATTGTAGCATTAGAATCAACAATTATTTCGCATGGTATGCCGTACCCACAAAATGTTGAAATGGTAACAACAGTAGAGCAAATTATCAGGAATAATGGTGCCATTCCAGCAACCATAGCCATTATAGATGGCAAAATTAAAATTGGTTTAGAAAGCGAAGATTTAGAAATACTGGCAACTAGTAAAGACGTTGCTAAAGTATCTAGAAGGGATTTAGCAGAAGTTGTTGCGATGAAGCGTATTGGTGCTACTACTGTAGCGACGACGATGATATGTGCTGCAATGGCTGGTATTCAATTTTTTGTTACTGGAGGTATTGGGGGTGTCCATAAAGGTGCAGAACATACGATGGACATTTCAGCAGACTTAGAAGAATTGTCTAAAACAAATGTCACTGTTATCTGTGCAGGTGCCAAATCAATTTTAGACTTACCTAAGACGATGGAATATTTAGAAACAAAAGGCGTTCCAGTTATTGGATATCAAACGAATGAATTGCCAGCATTCTTCACTCGCGAAAGCGGTGTTAAGTTAACAAGTTCGGTTGAAACGCCAGAACGACTTGCTGACATTCATTTAACAAAACAGCAGTTAAATCTTGAAGGTGGCATTGTTGTTGCTAATCCAATTCCATATGAGCATGCCTTATCAAAAGCATATATTGAGGCAATCATAAATGAAGCTGTTGTTGAAGCCGAAAATCAAGGTATTAAAGGTAAGGACGCCACACCGTTCTTGTTAGGGAAAATTGTAGAAAAAACGAATGGTAAAAGTTTAGCAGCAAATATAAAACTTGTTGAAAACAATGCGGTGTTGGGTGCTAAAATTGCTGTCGCTGTTAATAAATTATTGTAGGTGATGATACATGAATATTTTATTCGCTATCACAGGGATAGCATTTGCACTATTTGTTGCGTTTTTATTCAGTTATGATCGTAAAAACATAGACTTCAAAAAGACGTTAATAATGATATTTATTCAAGTGTTGATTGTGATATTTATGATGAACACAACGATTGGTTTAACAATCTTAACTGCATTAGGTTCTTTTTTTGAAGGGTTAATAAATGTTAGTAAAGCAGGTATAAACTTTGTTTTTGGAGATATACAAAATAAAAATGGCTTTACATTCTTTTTAAATGTGTTGCTGCCATTAGTGTTCATTTCTGTATTAATAGGCATTTTTAATTATATTAAGGTATTACCATTTATTATCAAATATGTAGGTATTGCTATTAATAAAATAACGAGAATGGGGCGTTTAGAAAGTTACTTTGCTATTTCGACAGCGATGTTTGGACAGCCAGAAGTGTATTTAACTATAAAAGATATTATACCAAAGTTGTCTAGAGCAAAATTATATACAATTGCGACATCTGGTATGAGTGCTGTTAGTATGGCAATGTTGGGTTCATATATGCAGATGATTGAGCCTAAGTTCGTAGTTACAGCAGTAATGTTAAATATTTTTAGTGCGCTTATCATCGCCAGTGTAATCAATCCCTATAAATCTGATGATACTGATGTTGAAATTGATAACTTAACGAAATCCACAGAAACTAAAACATTGAATGGAAAAACAGGGAAACCTAAGAAAGTTGCCTTTTTCCAAATGATTGGTGATAGTGCGATGGATGGGTTTAAAATCGCTGTTGTAGTAGCCGTAATGTTGTTAGCATTTATTTCATTAATGGAAGCAATTAATATCATGTTTGGTAGTGTTGGTTTGAACTTTAAACAGCTTATTGGCTATGTGTTTGCACCAATCGCATTCTTAATGGGGATTCCATGGAGCGAAGCTGTTCCAGCTGGCTCTTTAATGGCGACCAAATTAATTACAAATGAGTTTGTAGCAATGCTTGATTTTAAAAATGTCCTGGGTGATGTATCTGCTCGAACACAAGGTATCATTTCAGTTTACTTAGTAAGCTTCGCTAATTTTGGTACGGTTGGTATCATCGTAGGTTCAATTAAAGGCATTAGTGATAAACAAGGAGAAAAAGTTGCATCCTTTGCAATGAGGCTGTTACTTGGTTCAACTCTAGCTTCAATCATTTCAGGATCAATCATTGGCCTAGTATTATAAATTAATCGAAGTATCTAAATTAAATTCATGGCAAAGCTAAACCCCATCACCAAGGTGGCGCAACAGCGCATCATAACTTAGTGACGGGGTTTTATCATAACAATCTACTTTTTCGTAGCCGTTTTTGAAATGTATGTTGATGGTTTATCTTTTTCAAAAATTGTTAATCCCGTTATATCTTTTTTATGTTTTGAAGGGACAATGAAGCTAAGTATATAAGCAAAGACAAAAGCAACTGTAAATGAAATGGTAGATACATAGAAAGGTGAGTTACCTTTGCCAACACCATTATAGACATAAGCAAAGATGATACCCAATATTAATCCACAAATAACACCGAATGTATTCGTACGTTTAGTGAAAATACCAACTGCAAATACACCAGCCAATGGAACGCCGAATAATCCAGTTACAAACAAGAATAAATCCCATAAGTCATTTGAATTAGAAGCAATTAAGTATAGTGACATTCCAAAACCGAAAATACCTGCAATGATGATAATGAAACGTGCAAAGTTAACTTCGTGTCGTTCGCTACCTTTTCCGAAGAAGCGTTGCTTAATGTCGATTGAAATACAAGCAGATATAGAATTTAAACTAGATGAAATGGTAGACTGTGCAGCTGCGAAAATGGCTGCAATAAGTAATCCTGCTACAAATGGTGGCATCTCA
Source organism: Staphylococcus sp. FSL W8-0305 (assembly GCF_037966415.1). Lineage (NCBI taxonomy): Bacteria > Bacillati > Bacillota > Bacilli > Caryophanales > Staphylococcaceae > Staphylococcus > Staphylococcus sp. FSL W8-0305. Next base: position 1,718,997 of record NZ_CP150198.1, on the reverse strand, counting down.
GTCAAAATGAAATATGGCACTACAGATGATGTATTGAAGCCTTTTGGTAAAACAGCTTCATGTGCATAAAATGAATACAACATTGTACCCATACCATAAAATAAGGGTGCTGAAATTAAAGCTAGGATACCATTTGTCCATAACGATTTATTTGTTTCTTTTAAACTATCAGAAGCTTGATAACGCTGCACGACGTCTTGACTCGCCGTGTATTGATACAAATTGTTGAAAATATTTCCTAGGAAAATAATTGGAATGGCAGCTGCTGCAGTATTCAGTTTCCAATTGTCTGCACTAATTAATTTTTTGTGCTCAATCGCATCTGCAAAGACAGTGCCAAAACCGCCTTTAATGTTCATAACACCAAGAATGATGATAACTAAAGCGCCGCCTAATAGAATGACGCCTTGAATGAAATCACTCCAAACCACACCTTCGAAACCACCTAAAAATGTATATAAAATACATAGTAAACCAACGAGTGATGCAACGATATAAGGGTTCATGTCTGATACAGATGTAATCGCTAATGTTGGTAAGTAGATAACGATTGCTACACGCCCTAGATGATAAACGACAAATAATAATGAGCCAATAACACGAATGCTAGGTCCGAAACGTGCTTCTAGATATTCATATGCAGATGTTACCTTTAACTTTTTAAAGAATGGAACATAGAAATAAATGAGTAATGGAATAATTGCTACGATAGCGATGTTACCTGCAATATATGACCAATCTGTTAAAAATGCTTTCTCTGGTGTAGACATAAACGTAATTGCACTTAATGTAGTGGCATAAATTGAAAACCCAACTACCCAAGATGGCAAGCGACCACTTGCAGTAAAGAAACTATTCGTACTTTGGCTCGCGCGCTTAGTAAAATAAACGCCAATGAGTAACATAGCTAGTAGATATATGATAACGGCAACCCAGTTTAGTGTGCCAAACCCAACTTCTTTCATGGGCAACATCCCCTTTACAATGTATTGATTCTTTGATGTCTATAAATCGTATTTTGCAATGAGTTGATCTAATGTTTGTCGATGTGCTTCGTTAAAAGGTTTGAATGGACGTTTCGGTAATCCTGCATCAATGCCACGGTGACGTAGTATTTCTTTCAATGTTGGATAAATCCCCATTGATAACACTGTTTCGATGATGTCGTTTGAATCATGTTGTAGTTGGTAAGCTTCTTGAATTTGACCTTGTCTTGCTAAGTCGAAGATTTTTCTAGCGCGGCGACCATTAACGTTATATGTAGAACCAATTGCACCATCTACGCCAGAAATCGTAGCTTGAACTAACATTTCATCAAAGCCAGATAAGATTAATTTGTCTGGGAATGCTTTTCTAATACGTTCGAGTAGGAAGAAGTTTGGCGCTGTATATTTAACACCAACAATTTTTTCGTGATTAAAAAGCTCGCTGAATTGTTCAATAGAAATATTCACACCTGTTAAATCTGGTATTGCATAAATAATCATATTGTTCTGTGTTGCTTCGATAATATCGAAATAGTAATCTCTAATTTCTTCAAAAGTAAATGGATAGTAGAATGGTGTTACGGCAGAAAGTGCATCATAACCGAGTTCTGTGGCATATTTTCCGAGTTCAATGGCTTCATTTAAATCTAACGAACCTACTTGAGCAATCAATTTCACTTTATCCCCAACTGCCTCTTTGGCAACTTTGAAAACTTGCTTCTTCTGTTCTGTATTTAATAAAAAGTTTTCGCCTGAGCTACCATTTACATAAAGACCGTCTAATTCTTCAGTTTCAATGGCATTTTGAGCAATTTGTTTAAGTCCTTGTTCATTTACTTGACCATTTTCATCAAAAGGAACGAGTAACGCTGCATATAAACCTTTTAAATCTTTGTTCATTATGAAGTCCCTCCAAAAATCATTTGATAATATAGTTTACAGCTATAATTGTAAACGCTATCATAAAATGTAACAATATCTTTTTGAAAATTGTAGTCATATTTATGTATAATTAATGAAAATTTTTTTCAAAATCAATAGAAATGGAGTGAGTAAGGTGTATTACATCGCAATCGATATTGGAGGCACTCAAATTAAATCGGCAGTTATTGATAAGCAATTGAATATGTTTGACTATCAACAAATACCAACGCCGGACAACAAAAGTGAGCTTATTACTGACAAAGTATATGAGATTGTAACAGGATATATGAAGCAATATCATTTGATCCAACCTGTCATAGGTATTTCATCAGCAGGCGTTGTTGATGAACAAAAAGGCGAAATTGTATACGCAGGGCCAACCATTCCGAATTATAAAGGTACTAATTTTAAGCGATTATTAAAATCACTGTCTCCTTATGTCAAAGTAAAAAATGATGTAAACGCTGCATTACTAGGAGAATTGAAATTACATCAATATCAAGCAGAACGGATCTTTTGTATGACGCTTGGTACAGGCATTGGTGGTGCGTACAAAAATAATCAAGGCCATATTGATAATGGTGAACTTCATAAGGCAAATGAAGTTGGGTATTTATTGTATCGTCCAACTGAAAATACAACGTTTGAGCAACGTGCTGCAACGAGTGCATTGAAAAAGCGCATGATTGACGGAGGATTTACGAGAAGCACACATGTGCCAGTATTGTTTGAAGCAGCTGAAGAAGGTGATGATATTGCAAAACAAATATTGAATGAGTGGGCAGAAGATGTAGCAGAAGGGATTGCCCAAATACAAGTCATGTATGATCCAGGGCTTATATTAATTGGTGGCGGTATATCTGAACAAGGAGACAATCTCATTAAATATATCGAGCCGAAAGTTGCACACTATTTACCAAAAGACTATGTTTATGCACCAATACAAACGACTAAGAGTAAAAATGATGCAGCATTATATGGCTGTTTGCAATGATGGTTGAAAGAAGGAGTCATTCTAAAATAGAATTTGAAACCGTTACGAGAGATGAGAGCTGTTGTTAGTTCCACAGATTATGTTATATCCATGACCAATCTAAACTATATCAACCAACAGTGTGACACGGGCATATTAAATTGAAGAAGCTGAGATATTAAAATTTTAGAAAATGTAAAAAATATTTGGTATTGAAATTAAAAAAGCACCTAGCAACTCGTTGGGACAATCACGATGATTGTCTACAGTTGCAGGTGGATTTGAATATACTACTAGTTATTTGTTGTCTAGGATAATAGATTTAGTATGTTGATAAGTTTGACTCAGATTCGTATTTTCTAATAAATGATAGCTCACGATATCGATTAAAAAGAGTGTCGCAATTTGTGTGTTGATAAATTGATGGTCGGTATTACGCGATTGATCCGTTGTTAAAAGTACTAAATCTGCACAATCTGTAAGTTTACTACCTTCGAAATTTGTGATGGCAACGACATATGCACCATGAGATTTGGCGACTTCCGCTGCAGAAATTAATTCCGAAGTATTACCACTATTTGACATAGCAATAAACATATCCGAATGAGATAGTAGGGATGCCGATATTTTCATTAAATGTGAATCGGTAGTAACATTACCTTTTAGCCCCATACGAATCATACGATAATAAAATTCAGTCGCTGATAAACCAGAGCTACCTAGTCCAGCAAAGAGTATATGTCGACTTGATTGAAGTTTGTCGATAAAGGTTTGGATAATGTCGTTATCAATAAATTCACCAGTTTGTTGAATGATTTGTTGATGATATTTATGAATTCTTTGAATAATTGGGCTATTTTCAATAACTGTCTCTGTCATTTCTTGTTGAATATTAAATTTTAAATCTTGGAAATTCTCATAATCCAGCTTATGACTAAAGCGTGTCATCGTTGCTGGTGATGTACCAATCGCATGGGCTAAGGAGTTAATCGTTGAAAAGGCATCGCTATAGCCATTTTGTCTTATATAATTGACGATGCGTTTATCAGTTTTTGTAAATAAATGTTGATAACGTTGAACACGATTCTCAAATTTCATTGTGTCACCCCTTCATCTTAATGATTACTATTATATATGAAAAATATTTTCAAGATAGTAAAAAGCATTGATAAAAATTATCTTAATGATATATTGTAAATGACTTTACGTGAAAAAACGACTTATGGAGTGAGGAATAATGTTACCACATGGATTAATAGTATCTTGTCAGGCACTACCAGATGAACCATTGCATTCATCTTTTATTATGTCGAAAATGGCATTAGCTGCGTATGAAGGTGGTGCTGTTGGTATTCGTGCAAATACTAAGGAAGACATTTTAGCAATTAAAGAAACGGTAGATTTACCAGTTATTGGCATTGTGAAACGTGACTATGATCACTCAGATGTTTTCATTACAGCAACGTCAAAAGAAGTTGATGAACTGATAGAAAGCCAATGTGAAGTCATTGCATTGGATGCAACGTTACAGCAACGTCCGAAAGAAACGTTAGACGAATTAGTATCATATATTAGAACACATGCACCGAACGTTGAAATCATGGCTGATATCGCGACCGTTGAAGAAGCTAAAAATGCGGCACGACTTGGCTTTGATTATATTGGCACGACGTTACATGGCTATACTAGTTATACGCAAGGACAATTACTTTATCAAAATGACTTCCAATTTCTAAAAGATGTACTACAAAGTGTTGATGCAAAAGTTATTGCGGAAGGTAATGTCATTACACCGGATATGTATAAACGCGTGATGGACTTAGGCGTTCATTGTTCAGTCGTTGGTGGTGCGATAACACGACCAAAAGAAATTACGAAACGTTTTGTTCAAATTATGGAAGATTAAATGATAACGATAAAAAACGAGATGACCATCATTAATTAAAGGTACCTAATTATCTTAGGTGGCTGAATGAATGTAATGGGTTCATCTCGTTTTGTTTGTTTATGATAGTGATTTTATTTTCAACTTTATCCAAAAATAAGTAAAGCGACGGGGATGGTGATTAATAGCGACAATGCCACGCGTAAAAACCAAATGATGATGAGTTTCCAGACAGGTATTTTAATTTCAGTTGCTAGTATACATGGCACTAATGCTGAGAAAAAGATAATGGCTGATACGCTTACTACACCGACGACAAATTTAGTACTCATTGCAGCTTTAGTTACTAACAAAGATGGTAGAAACATTTCTACAATAGAAATCGCTGAAGCTTTTGCAAGTACAGCCTGATCAGCAATTGGGAAAATATAAATAAATGGATAGAATATGTAGCCAAGCCAATCAATGAATGGTGTATAGTTCGCTACAATCAGCCCTAAAAAACCAATCGATAATATAGAAGGTAAAATACCAACAGTCATTTCTAAACCGTCTTTCAAATTGTCCCAAACGTTCTTCACGAGGGATGGTGTTAATGCATTTTGTTTCATCGCCTCTGCATATGCAGTTTTCAGTCTGCTTCCTTCAATAGCAACTTCTTGTTCTCCTTCTTGTCCGTTATAATATTCTGTTGATTCATTGGTGATTGGCGGTAGCCATGCAGTAATTGCAGTCACGACAAATGTGATGACTAAAGTTATCCAAAAGTATAAATTCCAATGAGGCATTAATCCTAAAGTTTTAGCAATGATAATCATAAAAGTTGCTGAAACTGTTGAAAAGCCAGTCGCAATAATCGTGGCTTCTCGTTTGTTGTACATCCCTTGCTTATAGACACGATTAGTAATCAATAATCCTAAGGAATAACTGCCGACAAACGAAGCCACTGCATCGATAGCGGATTTTCCTGGTGTTTTAAAAATAGGTCTCATAATAGGCTCCATATAAACACCGACAAATTCTAATAAGCCATAACCTACTAATAAAGAAAGCGCAATTGCACCTACTGGAATTAAGATACTTAATGGCATCATTAATTTTTCAAACAAAAACGGACCATAGTTAGCTTTAAATAGTATTGATGGACCGAATTTAAATACATACATTATACCGATCATTGCACCTGCAACTTTAAATAATGTAATGACCAAGTTTGTGATTGAAGTCATAAAAGTACGTCTCACTATTGGTAACGCTGTACCAATTAAAATCATAATCAGTGCAACATAGGGCATAAGTGGACCTATGATTGAGCGAATGGCTAGATGAACATGATCGACGAAAATAGTGTTGTTACCATTAATCGTAAAAGGAATAAAGAAACATAGTATGCCCACTAAACTATAGACAAAAAAACGCCATGCACTTGGTTGTTGTGCATTAGAATGATATTGATTCATTAAAGCAACCCCTTTGTTTAAATGAATACACAAAACTGTATGATGCATCTTCCCCTTAATGAGATGAATCATTGTTTTAATTTAGAAAAATCTGAAAACTTACTATAATTGTATAGTTTGGATTATTTTCAGACCAATACAAATTAACTAATTATATATAGATTGAAACTATATAGCTTAATAAAATATTTATCTTAAATGTTGTTGTGTTGATTCAACGTCACAATTAAAGTATTTATAAATTATTTGAGGATACAGATATTTGTAAATAATTAGTATCGATTTAATATCGTATTATTAAATTTTTATTAATTTTGTAGTCTTAATCAAAAAATAATATATGTCATGTTATATTGAAAGTGCAGTTGTTTTTCATTCTCAAGAGGGGATCAAAAAAATACTTTTGAGGTGATTATATGTTAAGAGGACAAGAAGAAAGAAAGTATAGTATTAGAAAGTATTCAATAGGCGTGGTGTCAGTGTTAGCGGCTACAATGTTTGTTGTGACATCACATGAAGCACAAGCCTCGGAAAAAATACCAACGACTAATGCAGCGGCACAAAAAGAAACACTAAATCAACCGGGAGAACAAGGGAATGCGATAACGTCACATCAAATGCAGTCAGGAAAGCAATTAGACGATATGCATAAAGAGAATGGTAAAAGTGGAACAGTGACAGAAGGTAAAGATATGCTTCAATCATCGAAGCATCAATCAACACAAAATAGTAAAATAATCAGAACGCAAAATGATAATCAAGTAAAGCAAGATTCTGAACGACAAGGTTCTAAACAGTCACATCAAAATAATGCGACTAACAAAACTGAACGCCAAAATGATCAGATTCAAAATACCCATCATGCTGAACGTAATGGATCACAATCGACAACGTCACAATCGAATGATGTTGATAAATCACAACCATCCATTCCGGCACAAAAGGTAATACCAAATCATGATAAAGCAGCACCAACTTCAACAACACCCCCATCTAATGATAAAACTGCACCTAAATCAACAAAAGAACAAGATGCAACCACGGACAAACATCCAAATCAACAAGATACACATCAACCCGCGCATCAAATCATAGATGCAAAGCAAGATGATAATGTTCATCAAAGTAATCAGAAATCACAAGTTGGCGATTTAAGTAAACATATCGATGGTCAAAATTCCCCGGAGAAACCGACAGATAAAAATACTGATAATAAACAACTAATCAAAGATGCGCTTCAAGCGCCTAAAACACGTTCGACTACAAATGCAGCAGCAGATGCTAAAAAGGTTCGACCACTTAAAGCGAATCAAGTACAACCACTTAACAAATATCCAGTTGTTTTTGTACATGGATTTTTAGGATTAGTAGGCGATAATGCACCTGCTTTATACCCAAATTATTGGGGTGGGAATAAATATAAAGTTATCGAAGAATTGAGAAAGCAAGGCTATAATGTACATCAAGCAAGTGTTAGTGCATTTGGTAGCAACTATGATCGTGCTGTAGAACTTTATTATTATATCAAAGGTGGTCGCGTAGATTATGGCGCAGCACATGCAGCTAAATACGGACATGAACGCTATGGTAAGACATATAAAGGAATCATGCCTAATTGGGAACCTGGTAAAAAGGTACATCTTGTAGGGCATAGTATGGGTGGTCAAACAATTCGTTTAATGGAAGAGTTTTTAAGAAATGGTAACAAAGAAGAAATTGCCTATCATAAAGCGCATGGTGGAGAAATATCACCATTATTCACTGGTGGTCATAACAATATGGTTGCATCAATCACAACATTAGCAACACCACATAATGGTTCACAAGCAGCTGATAAGTTTGGAAATACAGAAGCTGTTAGAAAAATCATGTTCGCTTTAAATCGATTTATGGGTAACAAGTATTCGAATATCGATTTAGGATTAACGCAATGGGGCTTTAAACAATTACCAAATGAGAGTTACATTGACTATATAAAACGCGTTAGTAAAAGCAAAATTTGGACATCAGACGATAATGCTGCGTATGATTTAACGTTAAATGGCTCTGCAAAATTGAACAACATGACAAGTATGAATCCAAATATTACGTACACGACTTATACTGGTGTATCATCTCATACTGGTCCATTAGGTTATGAAAATCCTGATTTAGGTACATTTTTCTTAATGGATACAACGAGTAGAATTATTGGTCATGATGCAAGAGAAGAATGGCGTAAAAATGATGGTGTCGTACCAGTAATTTCGTCATTACATCCGTCCAATCAACCATTTGTTAATGTTACGAATGATGAACCTGCCACACGAAGAGGTATCTGGCAAGTTAAACCAATCATACAAGGATGGGATCATGTCGATTTTATCGGTGTAGATTTCCTGGATTTCAAGCGTAAAGGTGCAGAACTCGCCAACTTCTATACAGGTATTATAAATGACTTGTTGCGTGTTGAAGCGACTGAAAGTAAAGGAACACAATTGAAAGCAAGTTAAATTCATATTCGTAATTTAATATGCTATGTATTTTGTGCTACTAACATGGCACGGAAGATATAAGTAGCATCACAGTGTTGAATTTTAAAATAGTAAAGTGAAATAAAGCGCCTGTCTCATTAGCGAAAACTAAAGGGACAGGCGTATCTGTTTATGAGCTTAATAAATTGTATGAATAATATGGTTGATTGAATAACTGTTTATCATGATGATAAATTGGGTTTTTAAAAATAATGGTATATTACGCCGTTGTTATAGCGTTTAAGAAATCAACAACTTTACGATAAATAGTGATTGCTTCGTCATTAGGTCTACGATCAAAATCATGCTCGTTTTTATTCACGCGTTCAAATGTTGAGTGTGGCACATGATTGTGGATGTGTTCGCTTTCTTCAACAGGGACATCATAATCGCCATTACAATGCGCAATGAACACCGGGGGAAGTGTTTTAAGTTCATTTGGTGAGATGTTGTATTTTGAATCAGTATAATCAGCAATGTTAATCATATTGATCCACTCACCTGTACCACGTGCATAACCGTAGATTAAAAAACGTTGGGCGATTTGATCTTGAATAATCGGTGTTGGTGAAGTAAGTTGAGCAAGTACTGTTTCATTCACACTTTGAGCTATTTTAGCGTAATAGCTATTTGCCATTTTAAACGGTTCAGTATTGATGCCACTATAACCATAAAAATCAATAACACCATCAATATCTCTGTCTCGTGCAATTAATAGACTTAAATATGCACCTGATGATCTGCCAAAGGTAAAAATAGGGCAATTAGAATATTGTGATTGAATCGCATCGAATGATGTGAAGATGTCATCGATGATGCAATCAAGGCTTACTTCTGGTAATAAACGATAACTTAGTTGAATTAAATCGTAATGTTCCGTAAGGATATCGATATACTGTGGCGATAAATCATTGGCCTTTCCAAACATTAAACCGCCACCATGAATGTAGACAATGGCACCTTTTGTTGGTTGATGCTTCGCTTTAATAATTGTGTAGGGTAATTCAAATGCATCTTTAGTAATTACTTTATCTTTAATTTCAGTCACGACTATACAGACTCCTTATTTTTGAAATTGATGTCATTATAACATTGTCTTAAATTTCTATGAAAAATTATCTTTTGATGATGTGTCATGATAATTCTGTTCTAATTGACGTAAAGCGTCACGGGTATGCTTCTTTAGACCTTCCCCATAATCCATCATTTTAACAATATCTTTAAAAGCGGCACGCGGAATGGCTAAATTTTCTAAATCTGCCATAGAAAATTCAAGGTCAATATCATGTGGTCGCTGTTCAGAAAGTTTATGCACAAAGTCAGGTTCTGTGACAAAAGGAGAAGACATGCCGACCATATCTGCATGTTGTAAAGCATCTAAAGCAGACTCTGGAGAATTAATCCCGCCACTTGCAATTAAAGGGATGCGACCAGCTAAATGTTCATAGACAATTTGGTTAACTGGCCGACCGAAATGTTCACCTGGTGTACGAGACGTATTTTGATAAATATGTCGACCCCAGCTAGCGATTGCTAAATATTGGATGTTTGAAACGTCCATGACCCAATCGATTAATTGATTGAACTCGTCAATGGTATATCCTAAATCACTACCTCTGGTTTCTTCTGGCGTTGCTCGAAATCCTAAAATAAAATTGTCAGGTGCTTCTTTATCAATCACTTCTTGTACCGCACGCATAACTTCTAAACATAATCTTGCACGATTTTTTAATGAGTCGGCACCGTAATGGTCTGTACGTTTATTCGAAAAAGTTGAGAAAAATGTTTGAATCAGCAAACGTTGTGCAATCGAAATTTCCACACCATCAAAACCTGCTTTAATCGCGCGTAATGTAGCATCGCGATACTGCTGAATGATGCTATTGATTTTCTCATGAGACATGGCGATAACATCGTGTTCAATCGGTGAATGCAACGTCATAGGACTTGGTCCATACACCTTTCCAAAATTTAAAATTGCTTGATTTGAAAAACGACCAGCATGCGCTAGCTGAATAATAGCGAGGCTACCATGTTGTTTCATCGTAGATGCCATGTTAGTTAATCCAGGGATACAAGCATCATGATCAATATTAAAGCCGTATTCAAACAATTGACCATAAGGTTCAATGTAAGCAGCGCCGGTGACTTGCATACCAGCTGAATTAGAGCGACGTGCAGCATAAGCCAAGTCTGCTTTTGTAATATAGCCTTCTTTTGTTGATGCGTTTACGGTCATTGGTGATAATACAAAGCGATTCGAAATTTTGATGCCATTAGGTAAGTGGATTGATTGTAAAAGTGGTTTGTATCGGTACATACTATGATTCCTTTTCTATTCAATATTGTTTTCAAAGTACCATGGAAAGAATGAATAATCAATGATGAACAGTCTTGATAGAATAGAATTGGTACATGGAAAGCATTTTTAAAATTAAAATTGAACTAATGAATGTCATTTGTAGGTCTGAAAATATGAATATGAAAAAGAAAAATACAAGCGAAAAGATATAAAAGTTAATTGAAAAACGTTATCATATACGTGGGTATATGAAGAGGGAATGGTATTAAGAACGTTAAAATGTTATGTCGGTTTGATATGACAGGATAAGTTTGGAGATGACGGATTGGTTAAATTAAGCGTATTAGACTATGCCTTAATAGATGAAGGTAAGGATGCACAAAAGGCGTTGCAGGATTCAGTGACACTTGCAAAATTAGCAGATCGACTTGGCTTTAAGCGAATTTGGTTTACAGAACATCATAATGTACCAGCGTTTGCGTGTAGTAGTCCAGAACTTTTGATGATGCATACATTGGCGCAGACAAATCACATACGAGTTGGTTCTGGTGGTGTGATGCTGCCGCACTATCGACCTTATAAAATTGCTGAGCATTTTAGAATGATGGCAGCGTTATATCCAAATCGTATTGATTTAGGTATTGGTAATAATCCGGGTACTACTATGGTAAAGCAAGCTTTAGATGGAATAAATCCTACATATGATAGTTACGATGAATCGATTTCGTTATTACGTGATTATCTTACAATAAAGGATAAGCCAAGTGCGCATACGTTAGGTGTCCAACCACACATTGATCATTTTCCAGAAATGTGGTTATTAAGTAGTAGCGAAACATCTGCCAAAATAGCTGCCGAACTAGGTATAGGGCTTTCTGTTGGAACATTTTTGCTACCAGATATAAATGCGATACATGCAGCGAAGGATAACATTGATATTTACAAAAAATATTTCCAAGCATCAACGATTAAAATGGACGCAAAGGTGATGGCATCTGTATTTGTCATTGTAGCTGATAACGAAGCGGAAGTAGCAGCATTACAACATGCCTTAGATGTTTGGTTATTAGGTAAATTACAATTTGCAGAATTTGAACATTTTCCATCGGTAGACACTGCGCAAAAGTATAAGCTCAATGATCGAGACAAAGAGATGATTCAAGCACATCAAGCACGTATCATTGCAGGTACACAAGAACAGGTTAAAGCACAATTAGATGATTTCATTGCTACGTTTGAAGTTGATGAGGTGTTAGTAGCACCGCTTATTCCAGGCATTGAACAGCGTTGTAAAACATTAAAATTACTCGCGGAAATCTATTTGTAGCATTTTAAATAGAAGAGAAAGGATGAAGATAAGATGAAAAAGTTAGCCAATTATTTATGGGTAGAAAAAGTAGGAGATTTGTATGTGTTTAGTATGACACCTGAATTGCAAGATGATATTGGGACAGTAGGTTATGTTGAATTCGTGAGTCCAGATGAAGTTAAAGTGGATGATGAAATTGTGAGTATCGAAGCATCGAAAACGGTCATTGATGTGCAAACGCCATTGTCAGGAACGATTATTGAGCGAAATACAAAAGCGGAAGAAGAACCGACAATTTTAAACTCTGAAAAACCAGAAGAAAATTGGTTGTTCAAATTGGATGATGTCGATAAAGAAGCATTCCTGGCATTACCGGAGGCTTAAATGGAAACGTTAAAATCAAATAAAGCGAGACTTGAATATTTAATCAATGATATGCGTCGAGAGAGAAATGACAATGACGTATTGGTAATGCCATCTTCATTTGAAGATTTGTGGGAATTATATCGAGGTTTAGCAAATGTCAGGCCGGCATTACCTGTAAGTGATGAATATTTAGCTGTACAAGATGCTATGTTAAGTGATTTGAATCGTCAACATGTTACGGATTTGAAAGATTTGAAGCCAATAAAAGGTGACAATATCTTTGTTTGGCAAGGTGATATCACGACGTTAAAAATCGATGCAATTGTTAATGCTGCGAATAGTCGCTTTCTAGGATGTATGCAAGCTAATCATGACTGCATTGATAATATTATTCATACAAAAGCGGGTGTTCAAGTTCGACTTGATTGTGCAGAGATTATTCGACAACAAGGGCGCAATGAAGGTGTAGGTAAAGCCAAAATAACACGTGGATATAATTTGCCAGCAAAGTATATAATTCATACGGTTGGTCCGCAAATACGTCGATTGCCTGTTTCAAAGTTGAATCAGGACTTGTTAGCTAAATGCTATTTGAGTTGTCTTAAATTGGCTGATCAACAAAGTTTAAATCATATAGCATTTTGCTGTATATCTACAGGTGTATTTGCTTTTCCTCAAGATGAAGCAGCAGAAATTGCTGTTCGAACAGTAGAAAGCTATCTCAAAGAAACAAATTCAACATTGAAAGTCGTGTTCAATGTATTTACAGATAAGGATTTACAACTATATAAGGAGGCATTTAACCGTGATGCAGAGTAGTAAATGGAATGCAATGTCTCTTTTAATGGATGACAAGACAAAGCAGGCTGAAGTATTGCGTACTGCGATTGATGAAGCAGATGCGATAGTGATTGGAATTGGTGCAGGCATGTCTGCATCTGACGGGTTTACATATGTAGGAGAGCGTTTTACGGAAAATTTCCCAGATTTTATTGAAAAATATCGCTTCTTTGATATGTTGCAAGCGAGTTTACATCCTTATGGCAGTTGGCAAGAGTATTGGGCATTTGAGAGTCGTTTTATTACATTAAACTATTTAGATCAACCTGTAGGTCAGTCTTATCTCGCATTAAAATCCTTAGTGGAAGATAAACAGTACCATATCATAACTACGAATGCAGACAATGCTTTCGATGCTGCTGAATATGATATGACGCATGTATTTCATATACAAGGCGAGTATATACTACAACAGTGTAGTCAGCATTGTCATGCTCAAACGTATCGCAATGATGATTTAATTCGTAAAATGGTTGTTGCGCAACAAGATATGCTTATACCTTGGGAGATGATTCCAAGATGTCCCAAATGTGATGCCCCAATGGAAGTGAATAAACGTAAAGCGGAAGTTGGCATGGTTGAAGATGCTGAATTTCATGCGCAACTACAACGTTATAATGCTTTTCTAGAGCAACATAAAGATGATAAAGTGTTGTATTTGGAAATTGGAATTGGTTATACTACGCCACAATTTGTGAAACATCCTTTTCAGCGTATGACACGTAAAAATGAAAATGCCCTTTATATGACGATGAATAAAAAGGCATATCGCATTCCGAATTCAATTCAAGAACGTACCATACATTTAACTGAGGATATCTCAACATTGATTACAACAGCACTCCGGAACGATAGCACAACGCAAAATAACAACATTGGAGAGACAAAAGATGTACTTAATAGAACCGATTAGGAATGGAGAATATATTACTGATGGTGCGATTGCACTCGCTATGCAAGTTTATGTTAACCAGAATATCTTTTTAGATGAAGATATTTTATTCCCTTATTATTGTGATCCAAAAGTGGAAATTGGACGTTTTCAAAATACTGCTATAGAAGTGAATCAAGATTATATAGATAAACACAGTATTCAAGTAGTTCGCCGAGATACTGGTGGTGGCGCTGTGTATGTTGATAAAGGTGCCGTTAATATGTGTTGTATTTTAGAACAAGACACTTCAATTTATGGTGATTTTCAACGATTTTATCAACCAGCTATAAAGGCGTTGCATACATTAGGTGCAAGAGATGTGATACAAAGCGGTAGAAATGATTTAACATTGAACGGCAAAAAAGTGTCAGGCGCCGCAATGACATTAATGAACAATCGTATTTATGGCGGTTATTCGCTATTACTTGATGTTAATTATGAAGCAATGGATAAAGTGTTAAAGCCTAATCGCAAAAAGATTGCATCGAAAGGGATTAAATCTGTGCGTGCACGTGTTGGTCATCTTAGAGAAGCACTGGATGAAAAGTATAGGGATATAACCATTGAAGAATTTAAAAATTTAATGGTGACGCAGATTTTGGGAATCGATGACATTAAAGAGGCGAAACGATATGAATTATCTGATGCAGATTGGGAATCGATTGAAGAATTGGCGAGTAAAAAGTATAAAAATTGGGATTGGAATTATGGGAAGTCACCTAAATATGAATATAATCGAAGTGAAAGATTATCATCAGGTACTGTAGATATTACCATTTCTGTTGAACAAAATCGTATTGCAGATTGTAGAATTTTTGGTGATTTCTTTGGACAAGGTGATATAAAAGATGTGGAACAAGCATTACAAGGAACAAAAATGACAAGAGAAGATTTAACGCATCAGTTAAAGCAATTAGACATCGTTTATTATTTTGGTAATGTTACGGTTGAATCATTGGTTGAGATGATTTTAAGTTAATATTGTTTAGGTATTAATGTCGCACTCTCGTTGAACATGTGTATTTGCTTTTAAAATGGTGACTATGTAGTTATGTGATTTGAACATACGATTGAAAATGAATTTAGTTAATTAGCAAAGACATCATATTTATAGCGTTTGTGTTTATTAGTGATTGGGTATTTGAAAATGGTTAATGATAGTTTTTAAAGGAATAAATTCATTTTCATTTATACAAGTAAGATTAAATAATAGCTACCAAAGTCTATTTATATACGTCAAAATATAATGACTGCTATAATGAATAATCAATAGACACAAAGAGGAGATTATGTGATGAATAATAAAGTATTAGTGACCGGTGGTACTGGTTTTGTTGGCATGCGAATTATTTCACGATTATTAGAACAAGGTTATGAGGTACAAACGACGATACGTGATTTAAGTAAAGCTGATAAAGTAATTAAAACGATGCAAGACAATGGCATTTCCACAGAGCGATTAATGTTTGTCGAAGCGGATTTATCACAAGATGAACATTGGGATGAAGCAATGAAAGATTGTAAATATGTGTTGAGTGTGGCATCTCCGGTGTTTTTCGGTAAAACAGACGATGCAGAAGTGATGGCGAAGCCTGCAATTGAAGGTATACAACGTATTTTAAGAGCTGCACAACATGCGGGTGTTAAACGTGTGGTAATGACTGCAAACTTTGGTGCAGTTGGTTTTAGTAATAAAGATAAAAATTCAATCACAAATGAAAGTCATTGGACAAATGAAGATGAACCAGGCTTATCAGTATATGAAAAATCAAAATTGTTAGCTGAAAAAGCAGCGTGGGATTTTGTTGAGAATGAAAATACGACAGTAGAATTTGCCACAATCAATCCAGTTGCAATTTTTGGACCATCATTAGATGCACATGTTTCAGGAAGCTTTCATTTATTAGAAAATTTATTGAATGGTTCAATGAAACGTGTACCTCAAATTCCATTAAATGTTGTTGATGTGAGAGATGTAGCAGAACTACACATTTTGGCAATGACCAATGAGCAAGCCAGCGGTAAACGATTTATTGCGACGGCTGATGGGCAAATTGATTTATTGGAAATTGCAAAATTAATTAAAGAAAAACGACCTGAAATAGCTCAAAAAGTTGCTACTAAAAAATTGCCAGACTTTATTTTGAGTCTAGGTGCTAAATTTAATCATCAAGCTAAAGAAGGTAAACTTTTATTAGATATGAACCGCAATGTAAGTAACGAACGTGCAAAAACATTACTTGGTTGGGAACCGATTGCGACACAAGAAGAAGCAATTTTAGCAGCAATTGATAGTATGGCTAAATTTCATTTAATATAATACAAAAACACCGTCCATAAGTAAGTGGCTTTCCTCTTGATAAAAGGGGCATTCACTCAATATGTGACGGTGTTTTATATTTTTACGTTAACACTATTGCTGTGGCTTTTGACGACCTTTTAATAAAATTGCTGTTGCACCTACGATTATAATAAATAGAATCGCACCAAATAATCCCATATATTTTACTGCGTTACCGAACACGATACCGACAGCTAAAAAGTCTGTATCTGAGAATGTTGTTGCAGCACCACCTAATTCGCCTAAAAATGGCAAGAATAATAATGGTAAAAACGTTATTAGGATACCATTTAGAGCGGCGCCAGCAACAGCACCTTTAATACCGCCTCTTGCATTACCGAATACAGCAGCCGTTGCACCTAAGAAGAAGTGTGCAACTACGCCAGGTAAAATGACGACGCCACCAAATAAGAATAAGATAAACATACCGATGACACCTGTAATAAAGCTGACAAAGAATCCGATTAGTACTGCATTTTGTGCATAAGGGAACACAATAGGGCAGTCTAATGCAGGTTTAGAATTTGGTACAAGCTTTTCTGAAATGCCTTTAAATGCTGGGACGATTTCAGCTAAGATTAAGCGAACGCCCGTTAAAATAATAAATACACCAGCAGCAAATGTCACACCTTGAATTAATGAAAATACAATAAAGTTTTGACCATCACTAATAGATTCGTGTACATAACTAACGCCCGCAAATAAGCATGCGATGAAGTAAAGTAATGCCATCGTAATCGAGATACTAATTGTACTTTCTCGTAAGAAACTTAAGCCTTTTGGAAATTTAATCTCTTCCGTTGATTTAGACTTACCTTTGAATAATTGACCTACAGCACCTGCGGCAAAGTAACTGATTGAGCCAAAATGACCTAACGCTACTTGGTCATTCCCTGTAATTTTTCGCATCGTAGGTTGGAGTAATGCAGGTAAGACTGCCATGATTAATCCTAATACGAGTGCGCCGATAACAATCGTTAGCCAGCCTTTAATATGACTGACTGTTAAAATGATTGCTAAAAACGCAGCCATGTAAAATGTATGATGACCTGTTAAAAAGATATATTTTAAATTAGTGAAGCGGGCAATTAAAATATTAACAATCATGCCACAGACCATGATGAGTGCAGCTGTTGTTCCAAAATCTTTTAAGGCTAGTGAGACGATAGCTTCGTTGTTAGGTACGATACCTTGCACACCGAATGCGTGTTGGAATATTTTGCCGAATGGCTCAAGAGATCGAACGACGACATCAGCACCTGCACTTAAAATTAAGAAGCCCAATATCGTTTTAATGGTTCCTGAAGTGATTGTTGCGGCAGGTTTTTTCTGAACGATTAAACCTATAAAGGCAATCAGTGCAACAAGAATGGCTGGTTGACTTAAAATATCGACTATAAAATTAAGGATTGCTTGCATAGGTCGTACCTCCTTTAAATCATGTTAAGTTGTTGTAATTTTTCTGAGAGCTTTTGTTGTAATTCAGCTTTGTCTAAAATATTATCAAGAACTAAGACATCCCCTAGACGTTCGGCATTTTCAGCTAAATCTCTACCACAAATAAACAAGTCAGCCATCTCTGGACTTGCTGTCATAATGTCGCTATGTTCAACTTCGATATCAGATGGTGCATTAAGTTGCCTAAGCGCTTCTTGTGCATTCATTTCTACCATAAAACTACTTCCTAAACCGTGGCCACATACTACTAAAATTTTCATATTAATCATGCTCCTTTAAAATGTTTTTAATGTCTTGTGCGTTTGTTGCAGTTAATAGTTGCTGGACTGTTTGGTTATCGCCCAGTACGGTTGCTAAATTTTGTAATACAGATAAGTGTGAATGATTGTCGATGGCACTCAATACAAAAATGAGTGATGCGTAGTGATCTTCATCACAAAATGCCACATGTTGATTCAACTTTAATAGACTTAAACCAACTTGATGTACGTCATTGTTCGGTCTTGCATGTGCAATTGCAATTTCAGGTGCGATAACGATATAAGGTCCAAGTTCATTAACGCTATCAATCATTGCTTGAACATAGCCTTGTTCAATAATTTGTTCTTGTAGTAATGGCTGAGAAGCTATAGTTATAGCTTCAGTCCAATCATTTACTTGTTCTTTTACAATGATGCGTGTTGTTGACAAAATGTCTAATGACACGTTATTAAACCTCCTTTGTCATAGTTAAAGCAATGTGTTGTTTAATTTTAAAAATATTCCCATCTAAGAAATCTTGTCGACATAAGTCGTTGCTTAAGCATTCGCTTAACTGTCCCAATGCCTTTAAATGTGCATTGGGGTGGTCCGTTGCTAATGTAATTACAAGGTGAACGGGATCGTTAGCTTTACTACCAAAAATAATCCCTTCAGTGAAATAAGTTAGTGCGAAACCTACACCATTCTGTACATAATCAGTACCAGCGTGAATAAGTGCAATGTGTGGACTAATGACCATATATGACCCGAATTGTTCTAATTGTTTTAAAATTGCAGCTGTATAATTTGAATTGACAATGCCATCATTGATTAAAGGTTGCACAGCCACTGTAATTGCCGATTCAATTGATAATGGTTGTTTATTTATAATGATGCGATGTTCAGGCAATAAATCTGCGAGTGACTTGCCATCAGTTGCCATTTTCATGACTCGTTGTTCTCTTGAGTCATTGATAATTTGATTCAATTTTTGACGAGATTGCTGATTGATAAATGGATCGACATGAATAACTGGTACAGCTGAGATTTCACAAGGTACTGTTGAAATGACATAATCAATGTTATCTTGCAATAATCGACTTTCTTCCAATTGATAAATGGAATAGGCATCCCAAATGTGAAACTCAGGATACAGATGATTTAGTTTTGATTTTAAAAGTTGCGACGTGCCTATACCAGAACCACATAGTAAGACAACCTTAATCATTGATTGTTTATGTGTTGCAACACGCTCTATACTTGATGCGAAGTGAATTGTAATGTATGTTAATTCATCTTCGTTGAAGCGAATAGCAGCATCTTGTTCAATTGGGCTAATATGCTTGCTAACGGCTTCAATGATTTGAGGATAGCGACGCATAACTTCTTGCCTCAAAGGATTAGGTTGTAGCATATCGTATTTAATACGATGTATAGCTGGTTTGATATGTGTGATAAGACTGGTATGCAACTTGTTGTCTTTTGACATATCAATGCCTAATTCTTGGCTAACACAAGTGATCAATTCATGTATATTTTGCGATAAATCATGGTATTCAAAGGTAATTGAAGATGCTGTATGTTCGGTCATTTTAGAGCCTAGTAAATGTAACGTGATAAAGATAATTTCAGACTCTGGAAATGTGACATTACAACTGCGTTCTAAGTTTTCTATCATTTTTGAAGCAATAGCATACTGATTAGTATGTCGCCATTTATCAATTTCATTGATAGGTATATCGAACGAAAAATTTTCATTTAAACGCTGAATGGCAATGCGTATATGATAGATTAAGCCATCGATAGCCGACTGAACTAAATGATAATTTTCACTATTTAATGTCTTAATAATGGCACGGCGAACTAATGCGATTGATTCTGAATTAAAGATATCAGCCTCTATAAAAGGTGCAGCTTGTTTCATATATTGATGTATAAAGTGTGCATACGCTTTACGATAATGATCTTCCTCACCAATAATATTGAATCCTTTATTGTGGACATAATTTAACTTTAAATGGTATTGATCTAGTTGGGCTTGAATCATTTTAATATCATCTGCAATTGTCCGACGCGAAACATTAACATCTTGCGCAAGTTGCTTTGTTGAAACAGGATCAGTTGTTTCGAATAACTTTAAAGCGATATGTGTGAGTCGCTCATCTTTTGAAAAATGAATTTGATTCGTTAGATTGTGCTCTAATTCATTTAATATCGTTGTGTTAGCTGTTGTTACTTTGATGCCTGCAGCTTTATTACGGCTGACTTGGTAATGATAAGTTTCAGCATATTGCTCAATATATGCTATATCGTATTGAATGGTACGAGGTGATACACCAAGTTGATTAGCAATGGTATTGATTGGAATAAACGTTTGCTCATGAATTAAAAGATACAAAATTTCAATTTGTCTATAACTTAACAACGTAATATCCTCCTATTTGTAATTGTAAGCGATTTCTCAAGAACGTAGATATGCAATCTCTTTCATATTTTAATCCGAAAAATTGCATATCAAAATGTTTATGGCGCAAGATTTTATAGGAACTTTTAAAATAAATTAGATATTCATGTTGACAATTTAAAAATGGCGCAGTATATTTAGTTAGACATCTAACGAAATGGTGGTGCAATAAATGGAATTCACTTATTCGTATTTATTTAGAATGATTAGTCATGAGATGAAACAAAAGGCTGATCAAAAGTTAGAGCAATTTGATATTACAAATGAGCAAGGGCATACGTTAGGTTATCTTTATGCACATCAACAAGATGGGCTGACACAAAATGATATTGCTAAAGCATTACAACGAACAGGTCCAACTGTCAGTAATTTATTAAGGAACCTTGAACGTAAAAAGCTGATCTATCGCTATGTCGATGCACAGGATACGAGAAGAAAGAATATAGGACTGACTACCTCTGGGATTAAACTTGTAGAAGCATTCACTTCGATATTTGATGAAATGGAGCAAACACTCGTATCGCAGTTATCTGAAGAAGAAAATGAACAGATGAAAGCAAACTTAACTAAAATGTTATCTAGTTTACAATAAATGGTAAGCGTGACTGGTAGAAATCAGTCACTTTATCTTTAATGTTATAGTTAGATATCTAATTGTTAGTAAGCTAATTATTGGAAAAGACAAGGAGTATTGAACAATGAAAGACGAACAATTATATTATTTTGAGAAATCGCCAGTATTTAAAGCGATGATGCATTTCTCATTGCCAATGATGATAGGGACTTTATTAAGCGTTATTTATGGCATATTAAATATTTACTTTATAGGATTTTTAGAAGATAGCCACATGATTTCTGCTATCTCACTAACACTGCCAGTATTTGCTATCTTAATGGGGTTGGGTAATTTATTTGGCGTTGGTGCAGGAACTTATATTTCACGTTTATTAGGTGCGAAAGACTATAGTAAGAGTAAATTTGTAAGTAGTTTCTCTATTTATGGTGGTATTGCACTAGGACTTATCGTAATTTTAGTTGCTTTACCATTCAGTGATCAAATCGCAGCAATTTTAGGGGCGAGAGGTGAAACGTTAGCTTTAACAAGTAATTATTTGAAAGTAATGTTTTTAAGTGCACCTTTTGTAATTTTGTTCTTCATATTAGAACAATTTGCACGTGCAATTGGGGCACCAATGATTTCTATGATTGGTATGTTAGCTAGTGTAGGCTTAAATATTATTTTAGATCCAATTTTAATTTTTGGTTTTGATTTAAACGTTGTTGGTGCAGCTTTGGGTACTGCAATCAGTAATGTTGCTGCTGCTCTGTTCTTTATCATTTATTTTATGAAAAATAGTGACGTTGTGTCAGTTAATATTAAACTTGCGAAACCTAATAAAGAAATGCTTTCTGAAATCTTTAAAATCGGTATTCCTGCATTTTTAATGAGTATCTTAATGGGATTCACAGGATTAGTTTTAAATTTATTTTTAGCACATTATGGAAACTTCGCGATTGCAAGTTATGGTATCTCATTTAGACTTGTGCAATTTCCAGAACTTATTATCATGGGCTTATGTGAAGGTGTTGTACCATTAATTGCATATAACTTTATGTCAAATAAAGGTCGTATGAAAGACGTTATCAAAGCAGTTATCATGTCTATCGGCGTTATCTTTGTTGTATGTATGATTGCGGTATTTACAATTGGACATCATATGGTCGGACTATTTACTACTGATCAAGCCATTGTTGAGATGGCGACATTTATTTTGAAAGTAACAATGACATCATTGTTATTAAATGGTATAGGTTTCTTGTTTACTGGTATGCTTCAAGCAACTGGTCAAGGTCGCGGTGCTACAATTATGGCCATTTTACAAGGTGTGGTTATCATTCCAGTACTATTTATTATGAATGCTTTGTTTGGACTAACAGGTGTCATTTGGTCATTATTAATTGCTGAGTCACTTTGTGCTTTAGCAGCAATGTTAATCGTCTATTTATTACGTGATCGTTTGACAGTTGATACATCTGAATTAATAGAAGGTTAAATATTTCGTACACTTCTGGCTGAGTATATTTCGGTCGGAAGTGTATTTTTCAAATAAAAAATAAATATATGATACGATTATGAAAAAATAAAGTGAGATTGGCATATGTATAAATCTAAAATACTGTTGAAATATATTTTTAGTGAAGAATCAGACGTTAAAGATTTAACGGAAGAAAAATATAATCAAGATTACGAAGCATTAACATTTAGCTTTAAAGAGGAAACATATCAAAGTAGGTTAGCAAAGAAAACACCGACTAAAGCAGGGTATTTTGTTACATGTTGGACAAAAGACGAGAACAATTGTAATCAACCATACTCAAAAGAGGCATTTGCAGATTACTTAATGATTATAGTTATTGATGAAGAATTAAGCGGTTATTTCTTATTTCCTAGGGAATTATTGGTAGAAAAAGGCATCTTAACTACATTTGAGCATAAAGGTAAAATGGCTTTTAGAGTTTATCCTAAGTGGTGTAATCAATTGAATAAAAGAGCAGAGCAAACACAAAAGTGGCAATGTAAATATTTTTTTGAATACTAATTAAAAAGTCATATGGTTGAACTTATAAGAGATGTATATATCATCTTTCGATAAGATAACCATATGACTTTATTTTTTATCATTTAATGATGAACAGTTTCTTGTCCTACTTTATTCCAAGTGAGGATAAAGCTCAACATTGCAAACACACTGATTGCTGTTAATAAAATAAAACCGACATCCCATCCGAATTTATCAACTACAGCACCTAAGACGATGTTGGCCATTACAGCACCAAACAGATAACCAAATAATCCAGTTAATCCAGCTGCTGTGCCAGCTGCTTTTTTAGGTACATAATCTAATGCTTGTAAACCAATTAACATAACTGGTCCATATATTAAGAAACCAATGGCAATTAATGAGACATTGTCTAACCAAGCATTGCCTGGAGGATTTAACCAATAAATTAATACAAATACTGTGACACCTAACATAAAGAAGAAACCAGCAGGTCCACGGCGACCTTTGAATAATTTATCAGAAATGTAACCACATAATAATGTACCAGGAATTCCAGCCCATTCGTATAAGAAGTATGCCCAACCTGATGCTTTTAAGTCGAAATGTTTTTCTTCACTTAAGTAGACTGGCGCCCAATCAAGTACACCATAACGCACGAAATAAACAAATATATTTGCAAAGGCAATTGCCCATACCCATTTATTGTTCAGTACATATTTAAATAAAATTTCTTTTGTAGTTAATTCTGTTTCTAATGTTTTCTTATCGCTTGTAGCAAAGTCATTTTTATAAATTTCGATTGGAGGTAAACCTTGAGATTGAGGTGTGTCTCTAATCAATATATATGAAATTGCGGCAATGATAAGTGCTAAGAGTGCAGGGTAAATGAATACACCTTCAAAACCTTTTAAATAACCAAAGTTGATAAATGCTGTTGTTGTAATACCCCAAGCAGCAATAGGTGCCATAATACCTCCACCAACATTATGCGCAACGTTCCAAAGAGCAGTCTTACTTCCGCGTTCACTTACACTAAACCAGTGAACGAGAACACGGCCTGAAGGTGGCCAGCCCATACCTTGAAACCATCCATTTAAGAATAATAGGACAAACATAATACCGATACCTGATGTAAAGAACGGTACAAATCCCATTAACAAATTGACGATAGCAGTGAGTACTAATCCAAGAACTAAGAATATCCGTGCATTGCTTCGATCACTTACAGTACCCATAAAGAACTTACTAAATCCATATGCGATGGAAACAGCAGAAAGCGCAAAACCTAGTTCTGCTTTTGTAAAACCTTGCTCTTGCAATGCCGGCATCGCTAATGAAAAGTTTTTACGTAATAAATAGTACCCAGCGTAACCGATGAAAATACCAAGAAATACTTGGAGACGTAATCGTTTATAGGTATCATCTATCTGATTTTCTGGCAAAGGCTTAATATGCTTTGCAGGTTTAAGAAAATTCATAAAATCCTCCTTAATATGTATTTATATGCATTTTGTGCGATAAACTTATATTAGACATGTATGAAAGCGTTGTCAATATACTTTTATGAAATCTTACATATTTAGTTATTGAAGTATTTTATAAACATTTAGAAAAAATAAATTGCTACACATAAATTTATAATTATGCAATTATTATGTCGTTATACATACTAGCTGTGTATCTACGAAGGAGCGCAAACATATTTTTATTTGCAGAAAAGGGCTAAATGGCATATAACTATCTTTTTTATATAAGTTGGTATAAAATTTATACTAATAGGAGGGATAGTATGAATATAGTAGGGCATCATCACATATCCATGTATACAAAAGATGCAAAACGTAATAAGGATTTTTACACAAATGTCCTTGGATTACGATTGGTTGAAAAGTCGGTTAATCAAGACAATCCTTCAATGTATCATTTGTTTTATGGGGACGAAGTAGGTACAGCCGGAACAATTTTAAGTTTTTTTGAAATTCCCAATGCGGGTCATAAGCAGCCAGGTACTGAAACGATTTATCGATTTTCATTATTAGTACCAAATCAAGCGGCACTTCATTATTTTGAAAAACGTCTTGAGAATAATGGTATTAAGTCTGAACGTTTGTACTATCTTGGACAAGAAGGTGTTGTTTTTAAAGATGAAGACGACTTAGAAATCATACTGCTTGTTAATGATAGTTTTGAAGTACCACATCAATGGCAACATAACGCTTATAGTGAAATACCTCAAGCATATCAAATTTTAGGAATAGGGCCAGTCGAATTAAGAGTTAGAAATGCAGCGCGTACGGTAGAATTTTTGGAAAATGTCTTAGGTTATCGCAAAAGAGATAATAAATCATTCGATGTGCTGACATTAGCACCACAAGGTTTATATTCGGATTTTGTAGTTATTGAGCAACAGGGACAACGTGAAAGACCTGGACGAGGTTATATCCATCATATTGCAGTTAATACACCACAAATGAATGACTTAGATGCAATTTACAAGAAACTACAACAACAACCACAAAGTAATTCAGGTATAATTGATCGCTATTTCTTTAAATCATTATACTATCGCCATAATTCAATTATGTATGAATTTGCGACTGAAGCGCCTGGATTTACTATTGATACACCTGTTGAACAATTAGGAAGTCAATTGAACTTGCCTGACTTTTTAGAAGCAGAACGTGAACAAATTGAAAGTAAGTTACACGAAATATAAAGGAGAATGTTTAATGGCAAAATTAGAAATGAATAAAAATACGCCTCTTGAGTTTGGTTTGTATTCCTTAGGTGATCATTTATTGAATCCATTTAAAGGTGAAAAAGTTAGTTATGAGCAACGTATTAATGAAATTATTGAAGCAAGTAAATTAGCAGATGAAGCGGGTATTGATGTTTTTGCAGTTGGTGAAAGTCATCAGGAACATTTTACGACACAGGCACATACGGTTGTGTTAGGTGCAATTGCCCAAGCGACAAAGCATATTAAAGTTTCAAGTTCTTCAACGATTATTAGTGCAACAGATCCTG
The DNA here is from genome assembly GCF_037966415.1 of Staphylococcus sp. FSL W8-0305. NCBI lineage: Bacteria > Bacillati > Bacillota > Bacilli > Caryophanales > Staphylococcaceae > Staphylococcus > Staphylococcus sp. FSL W8-0305. The sequence goes on along the minus strand of NZ_CP150198.1, from coordinate 1,692,411 downwards.
TAAGAGTATTTGAAGACTTCGCGACATTAGATTTGATTTCTCATGGTAGAGCCGAAATTGTAGCTGGCAGAGCATCAAGAACAGGTGTTTTTGACTTGTTTGGCTATGATTTAAAAGACTATGATGAATTGTTTGAAGAAAAATTAGGTTTACTTTTAGAGTTAAATAAAACTGAGCGTATTACTTGGTCTGGAAAATATCGTCCAGAACTTAGAAATATGAAAATATTCCCAAGACCAATCGATAATACATTGCCAATATGGCGTGCTGTTGGTGGTCCACCTGCAAGTGCTATCAAAGCGGGAAAACAAGGTGTGCCAATGATGATTACAACCCTTGGTGGCCCAGCAATGAACTTTAAAGGTTCTATAGATGCTTATCGTCAAGCAGCAACTGAAGCAGGTTTCGATGCTTCGCCTAAGTCTTTACCAGTAAGTACAGCGAGTCTGTTTTATACAGCTAAAACAACTCAGGATGCTATGAGAGAATTTTATCCACATTTGAATACAGGGATGTCATTTATTCGTGGCGTTGGTTATCCGAAACAGCAATTTGCTAATTCGTCAGATTATCGAGAAGCGCTAATGGTTGGAAGCCCGCAACAAATTATTGAAAAGATATTGTATCAACACGAGTTATATGGTCATCAACGTTTTATGGCACAGCTTGATTTTGGCGGTGTGCCATTTGAAAATGTTATGAAGAATATTGAGTTAATTGGCAACGACATTATACCAGCGATTAAAAAGCATTTATCAAAATAGGAGGGGCGACATCATGAATATTGTATTATTGTCAGGCTCCACAGTAGGTTCTAAAACGAGAATTGCTATGGATGATTTAAAAAATGAACTAGAAGTCATCAATGAGGGACACCAAATAGCATTGATGGATTTACGAGATCTCGAATTATAATTTAGTGTTGGAAAGAATTATCTAGATACTACAGGAGATGTATATAAATTAACGACGTCGTTAATGCAGGCTGATGTGATTTTTATTGGTTTTCCAATTTTTCAAGCTTCCATCCCTGGTTCTTTGAAAAATGTGTTTGATTTACTTCCAGTCAATGCGTTTCATGATAAGGTAATAGGACTTGTAGCGACAGCAGGTTCTAGTAAACATTATTTAATTCCTGAAATGCATTTAAAACCAATATTGAGTTACATGAAAGCACATACGATGCAAACGTATGTATTCATTGAAGAGAAAGACTTTTCAAATCAACAAATTGTCAATGATGATGTTGTATTTCGTTTAAAAGCGTTGGCACAATCCACAATGCGAACTGCCAAAGTACAACAACAAGTGCTTGAAGAAGAAAATAACCAATACGACTTTTAAAGTATAAAAATAAGACGCTCGGCACACTAAATTTGTAAGTGTTTGAGCGTCTTTTCATATTAACTATATAGCCAGTGAACGACGATAAAGGCAAGTGATGACAAGCATATTGAGGTAATAATGATTGTCATAAGCGGTTTAAGTGCACGATTTTTAAGATCTTTAAATGCAACATTTAATCCTAAAGCAACCATGGCCATTAATAAGCAGATTGTTGATACAGTATTTAAAATATTTAACAATACTGACGGGATAGTTACATATGTATTCACTAAGGCCATAATGACAAATCCAATTAAAAAGTATGGAATGCTTATTCGACCCTTGCTAGATGATTCTGATGAACGGAAGCGCATAATTAAAATAAGTACGATGGTTAATGGAATCAGTAAGAATACTCTACCAAGTTTACCAAGAAGTGCGATTTTAAGTGCATCACTACCACCAAAGCCACCAGCTAAGACAACGTGTGCAATTTCATGAAGACTAACGCCAGACCAAGCGCCATAAACATTTGTCGTCATTGAAAAGATAGCATAGATAGCTGTATATATAAGTGAAAATATCGTACCAATCAATGCGATGATACCGATACTAATAGCTGTATCTTTTTCACGTGATTTGAATATTGGAGCTACTGCAGCAATAGCGGCAGCACCACAAACGCCTGTACCTACACCTAGTAATAATGCGATGTTTTTGTCACCACGCAACAGTTTGTTGACAAAGAGCATCATTACAATACTGAAAATAACGACACCTACATCGATGGCTAATAGTCTACTACCTTGACCGATAATATCGAATATATTGAGTTTAAGTCCATATAGGATGATTGCAAATCTTAATAAATATTTGGATGAAAATGTAATACCTGAGCTATATTGTTCAGGATATCCTTTAAAGTGACGATACAGAATAGCGATTAATATCGCGATAGTTAATGCGCCAACCTTATCTAAGATTGGCAATTTAGCTGCTAAAAAGCTAAATAATGCGACTATAAATGTTAATGATAGTCCAATCATAAAATGCTTATTTTTCAATGATGCCATGAGCAGTGCCTCCTTTAATAGCATTTTAGCACTGTTTTGTCGTATTTTTAAATATAAATTTGGAATGGTTAATAAAGTAGTGATTAAATTAAGTTGTGTGATAGGTATCAAGGGCATCAACCAAAGTAATAGGCACTACAATGCTTATTGTCGAGGCCCCAACATAGAGAATTTCGAAAAGAAATTCTACAAACAGTGCAAGTTGGCGGGGCCCCAACATAGAGAATTTCGAAAAGAAATTCTACAAACAATGCAAGTTGGGGAAGGACAACAAATTTAAGATACAAGGCGTAATATTAATATGTTATTATTATGATAATTTACAGAATTATATGAAAAATAAATGAGGGTGTGATGGTATGTTTGGAATGAAAGTGAATGAACAAATAAGATTAAAAATTTTAGAAGCCCATGACACAGAAGCGCTTTTCAATTTAGTCAATCGTTCAAGAAATTCACTTAGGGAATGGTTACCTTGGGTAGATGCAACCGAGCAACCATCAGATACGCGTGCATTTATTAAAAGTGGACTTTTGCAATTTGCTGATGGTAATGGATTTCAGTGTGGCATTTGGTATGAAGGAACGCTAGTTGGTGTCATCGGTTTACATGAAATTAATCACATGCACAGAAAAACTTCATTAGGGTATTATTTAGATAAACAATTTGAGGGTCATGGGATTATGACACAAGCAGTTGAGGCATTGATAAAGTATTGCTTCGATGAGATTGAATTAAATCGAATTGAGATCAGTGCCGCAGTTAATAATGAAAAAAGCCAAGCTATTCCTGAAAGGCTGGGATTTACTAGGGAAGGTATGTTACGTGACAATGAATTACTAAATGGTATTTATTCATCGAGTTACATCTATAGTTTATTAAAATCAGAATATAATGAAGGATGATAAATCAGACTACAAAAGAGTGATGACTTACATATAAGTGTTACTCTTTTATTTATTTTCAAACTAAAAAGGTTGTTGACAGTATTATTTTATAACAATATAATGATTTTGATAATTATTATCAACTAGATAATGTTCATGGGAGGATGCCTTAAAATCATCATTTTAAGAGCCACGTATTATCTTGGCATTTAGGGAGTGTGAGATAGTACGAATGAGAGCATGTCTATGGGGATAATAGAATTTCTATAATGAGGTGTCAAAATGAAAAAGTTAACAACGCTATTATTAGCATCAACGTTATTAATTGCTGCATGTGGGAACGACGATAGTAAGAAGGATGATTCAAAGACATCGAAAAAAGATGATGGTGTTAAAGCAGAATTAAAACAAGCAACAAAAGCATATGATAAATATACTGATGAACAGTTAAATGAATTTTTAAAAGGTACAGAAAAATTTGTTAAAGCGATTGAAAATAATGATATGGCCCAAGCAAAAGCGTTATATCCAAAAGTTCGTATGTATTATGAACGCTCTGAACCAGTTGCAGAAGCATTTGGAGATTTAGATCCTAAAATTGATGCACGTCTTGCAGATATGAAAGAAGAGAAAAAGGAAAAAGAATGGTCAGGATATCATAAGATTGAAAAAGCATTATACGAAGATAAGAAAATTGATGATGTGACTAAAAAAGACGCACAACAATTATTGAAAGATGCAAAAGAATTGCATGCCAAAGCTGATACATTAGATATCACACCAAAATTAATGTTACAAGGTTCTGTTGACCTATTAAATGAAGTTGCAACTTCTAAAATCACAGGTGAAGAAGAAATTTATTCACATACAGATTTATATGATTTTAAAGCGAACGTTGAAGGCGCACAAAAAATTTATGACTTATTTAAACCTATTTTAGAGAAAAAAGATAAAAAATTAAGTGATGATATTCAAATGAACTTCGATAAAGTGAATAAATTATTGGATAAGTATAAAGATAACAACGGCGGTTATGAGTCATTTGAAAAAGTATCGAAGAAAGACCGTAAAGCATTTGCGGATGCTGTTAATGCATTAGGAGAGCCACTAAGTAAAATGGCTGTGATTACTGAATGACAAATTATGAACAAGTTAACGATAGTACGCAATTTTCAAGACGTACATTTTTGAAAATGTTAGGTATTGGCGGTGCCGGTGTTGCAATTGGCGCAAGTGGTGTTGGTAGCATGTGGTCTTTCAAATCAATGTTCAATACACCAGAAGATCCGGAAAAAGATGCGTATGAATTTTATGGTAAAGTGCAATCAGGCATTACTACACCCACGCAAAAAACATGCAATTTCGTTGCATTAGATTTGAAGTCAAAAGATAGAGATGCAATTAAGGCAATGTTTAAAAAGTGGACGGTTATGGCTGATCGTATGATGGATGGTGATACAGTTGGCAAGCCGAGTAACAATCCTTTAATGCCGCCAGTAGATACTGGTGAATCGATTGGATTAGGTGCAAGCAAGTTAACGATTACCTTTGGAATTAGTAAGTCTTTGATGAAGAAAATTGGGTTATCTAGTAAAATTCCCGATGCCTTTAAAGATTTACCGCATTTTCCGAATGATCAGTTAATAGACGATTACAGCGATGGTGATATTATGATTCAAGCATGCTCAAATGATTCGCAAGTATCCTTTCATGCGGTTCATAATTTAGTTCGTCCATTTCGAGATATTGTTAAGGTACGTTGGGCGCAATCTGGTTTTATCTCTGCTAAAGGTAAGGAAACACCTAGAAATTTAATGGCATTTAAAGATGGAACAATTAATCCTAGAAAGAGTAATCAACTTAAAGATTATGTGTTTATTGATGACGGATGGGCGAAACATGGAACTTATTGTGTTGTCAGACGTATTCAAATACACATTGAAACGTGGGATCGTACTGCACTGGAAGAACAAGAGGCTACATTTGGTCGCAAGCGACATAGTGGTGCACCGTTAACAGGTGGGAAAGAGTTTGATGAAATTGACTTAAAAGCGAAAGATAGTCATGGCGAGTATATTATTGATAAAGATGCCCATACGAGACTAGCGAAAGAAGCAAATACGTCAATTTTACGTAGAGCCTTTAATTATGTTGATGGTACGGATGACCGCACAGGTAACTTCGAAACAGGCTTGTTGTTCATTGCTTTTCAAAAAGCGACCCAACAATTTATCGATATTCAAAACAATTTAGGTAGTAATGATAAGTTAAATGAATACATTACACATAGAGGTTCTGCTTCATTTTTAGTATTACCAGGTGTTAGTAAGGGAGGATACCTTGGTGAAACATTATTTGACTAAAATTATAGCGACGATAATTACTTTAGTTATGGTATTTAGCTTTGGGTTATTGAAAAGTCAGGCAGCAGAACAACAAAGTATTAGTGATGTATATAGTGTGATAACGGATGCAAAATCTGCACTTTCTAATAATTCGATATCGAAAGACAATAAGCTGAAAGCAATTGAGCAAGTGGTAAGTGCAGTTAAGAAATTATCGCTTGAAGATAATAGCGAAGGTAATGCTGTCAAATCAAATGTGAGAAAGCTTGAAGATGCAAAAGCGAATGATGATCAAAAAGATACACTTTCGCAATTAACGAAGTCATTAATTGCTTATGAAGAGAAATTGGCTAGTAAAGATGCGGGTTCTAAAATTAAACTGTTGCAACAGCAAGTCGATGCCAAAGATGCAGCGATGACAAAAGCGATTAAAGACAAAAATAAAGCGGAATTAGAATCTTTGAACAATAGTTTAAATCAGATTTGGACTAGTAATGAAACAGTGATTCGCAATTATGACGCAAATCAATATGGACAAATTGAAGTCGCATTATTACAACTTAGAATTGCAATTCATAAGTCACCATTAGATACGGCAAAAGTGTCACATGCTTGGACAACTTTTAAATCAAATATTGATCATGTCGATAAGAAAAGTGGTACGTCTGCAAATGATCAATACCATGTATCACAATTAAATGATGAGTTAGAGAAGGCGATTAAAGCTATCGACAACAATCAATTGTCGGATGCTGATGCTGCGCTTACACATTTTATAGAAATTTGGCCATATGTTGAAGGTCAAATTCAAACTAAAGACGGTGCTTTGTATACGAAAATTGAAGATAAAATACCATATTATCAAAGTGTATTAGACGAACATAATAAAGCACATGTCAAAGATGGTTTAGTAGATATAAACAATCAAATTAAAGAGGTTGTTGGCCATAGTTATAGCTTCGTCGATGTGATGATTATCTTTTTACGTGAAGGACTAGAAGTGTTATTAATTGTAATGACATTGACTACTATGACGCGTAATGTCAAAGATAAGAAGGGTACTGCAAGTGTGATTGGTGGTGCAATTGCCGGACTTGTATTGAGTATCGTTTTAGCAATTACATTCGTAGAAACACTAGGGAATAGCGGTATGCTTCGTGAGAGTATGGAAGCGGGATTAGGTATCGTTGCGGTCATATTAATGTTTATCGTTGGTGTTTGGATGCATAAACGTTCGAATGCGAAACGCTGGAATGATATGATTAAAAATATGTATACCAATGCGATTAGTAATGGTAATTTGGTATTGTTAGCGACGATTGGTTTAATATCTGTGTTGCGTGAAGGTGTTGAGGTTATCATTTTCTATATGGGGATGATAGGCGAATTAGCGACCAAAGATTTTGTCATAGGTATTGCCTTGGCCATCGTGATATTAATTGTCTTTGCGCTATTATTTAGATTTATCGTCAGATTGATACCTATATTCTATATATTTAGAGTATTGTCGATCTTTATTTTTATTATGGGATTCAAAATGCTTGGCGTAAGTATTCAAAAGTTACAATTATTAGGTGCGATGCCAAGACATGTTATTGAAGGATTCCCAACGATTAACTGGTTAGGATTCTATCCAAGTTACGAACCATTGATAGCACAAGCTGCCTATATTATGGTAGTTGCTATCTTAATCTTTAAATTTAAAAAATAAAAAACAGGCCGAGTGCCTGTTTTTTTTGTTGCTGTATTGTGGATATCGAAGCATTGCAGATATCGCCGCATTGTTGAGGTGCGGATTATCTTAGCATTGTGGATATCGCGGCATTGTTGAGGTGCGGATATCACTGCATTGTTGGTTCTCGTTGTATTGCAGATATCGAAGCATTGTTGGTTCTCGTTGCATTGCGGATATCACGGTGTAATCCGATGCTGTATTCTGATTAACGCAATGTTAGTTAGCTGCAGTATTGATATAATCTGAGGTGCTACATTGTTCTTTTATTGGCTATTGTGATGTTGTTGCATTGTGAGTATTGCAGTATTGATTCGTATAAGGTCATTGCGACGATAAGTCATTTCGACTGGTGAATTTAACGATGAACATACTGAACTCAAAGAGCAATATGAGTGGCAATGTGAGTAATATATTTAATGTTATGTCTGGTGGTGCAATGATACTCGCCAGCACAAAGCAAGCAAAATAAATATATTTACGATAATGTTTCAAAGAATATGTATCTATAAGATCGAATTTTGCAAGACCCATAAATAATATTGGTAATTGAAATAGAATGCCAAATGTAAATAACCAACGTATGAGTTCAATCAAATATGCTTTAAAGCCAATAACAGGCGAAATGTTTAAAGTTAATGATAATTTTAACGCGAATTGAATGATCATTGGAAAGCCAACATAAAATGCAAAAGCGACGCCAGCACAGAATAATAACACGCTGAAAAAACTATATTTATAAATAAATTGACGTTCATTATTATGTAATCCAGGTGCAATGAATGCCCATAATTGATAAAACATGACTGGTGAAATGAAACAAAATGCGATGAAAAATATAATCATCACGTATATTTGGATCATTTCTGTGAATGAAAATGCATGTAAGGACACATGTGCACGGGTAATATACGTTATGAATGGTGTCATCCACCAAAATGATGAAACATATACGACGATGACCGCAATGACGAACGACAATAAAATTTTTACTAACCGTTGGCGTAGTTCGCTAAAGTGAACCATTAATGTATCATCAGTGCTATTGCTCTCGCTGTTGCTTCGATTCCTTACTGGGTGTATCGTGAGACTCTTTATCTAAATCTTCTGTAGCAGATTTAAATTCTTTTAAAGTAGAACCGATAGCACGACCAAATTGTGGTAATTTTTTCGGACCAAAAATAATTAAAGCGATAATGCTAATGACGACAAGACTTGTTGGACCTGTGATGCCTAAAATAAAAGTGTTAGTTATCATGATAATCAACCTCACTCATAAGTAGTATATAGTATTTACTTTATACCGAACGATAATGATTATCAACAAATTTTATATAATAATTAAAATATTGCTATAAACACAACTTACTGAGGTATTAATTCTGAAATAATAGCTTGTTCTTGCAAGTCGATATAAGTACAAGTACCAGCTTGAATATCGATATGCCATTTATAAATGCCAGCTTGAGCCATTTCATCACAAAATGTTTCGAAATCTGTTTGTCCTTGTTGATGTCTAGTTAATACATCTTGAACGATAGATTGATTTGAACTTGGAGCGACAGGATGATTACTTTTTACAGATGACGTAACGATATCATCTTCTGATTGATGTACGTATGTTGCTGTGCCATCTTGAATATTGACGATATTGTAAGTCATCCCCATATCTTTAAAAGCCTTGAATAGTTTTGGAAAATCAACACCAGTAAATTGTTGATGTGCTTGTTGAATTGCAGATAATTTAAATGCCATAATAATCTCCTTTGAATGGTTTGATTTAGTGAAAATGCGTGCATCATACTAAAATTAGAATGCTGTTAATTATGCAGGAAGGTGTAACGAAAGTAAACAATTATGACTTGTAGGTGTTGAGGTGTGTGTTTCAAAATGTCATACATAGGTGGACACTTATATTTTTTGTGTAGATTTGACAAATATAGTTGTCAAAAAGACAATTATCATTTACAGTGTAGTTGAGGAGTTGATGCGATGTGCGTAATCGATTGAAAGAATTACGAGCACGAGATGGCTTAAACCAAACGCAGCTTGCTAAACAAGCGGGTGTTTCAAGACAAACTATTTCGCTAATTGAGCGAAACAACTTTATGCCATCGGTATTAACTGCAATAAAGATTGCTCGTATCTTCAATGAAAAGGTGGAAACTATTTTTATTATTGAGGAGGATGAGGTTTGAAAATACTAAGATATATCGGATATCTTTTACTAGGTGGACTTGTAGGTGGTATCATAGGTGGAATTTTAGGTAACTTTGATGGATTGGGTATTGAGAATTTGACGTTCGCAACGCATAACAATGTCGTTGTAATATCAATTATTGCGACTATAATCATCATATTAATAGAAATCATTGTTTTGATGAATCAAAGACGTGCATTGAAGTATAAGCGACTTGTAGATGAAGAGGTAGATAACGAAGAAACAGATCAATATGAATTGCTTGCGAATCGTCATGTTTTAAATGGAAGTATATTAAGTATTCTACAGACAGTTATTGCCTTGTTAGTGTTGCTTATTTTTGTGGTAGGACAAGCTGAAGTAAATGGAATACTATTATTTTTAATACCATTTTTTGCTAGTGCTATTTTCAATACACAATTTACGCTGTTTAATAGAAGATTTGATGATAGAATGCCAAAAATTGCAGATAAGAATTACACTGAAAAGCGATTGGAAATATTGGATGAAGGTGAACACCATATAGAATTAATTGCATTATTTAAAACATATGCAATCAACTTATCCATATTGATACTAGCCATTATTTTTATAGGGTCTTATTCAATTGCTACAGGAATTAATCAAAGCTTTAGTTTGCTACTTATCATTGCTATTTTCATATATAACGCCTTTAGTTATTTATTGAAGAGAAGACGTTTTTATTAAAATTAAACAAAGAGGAGCATGGATATGACAACATTGTTAAACTTAGATCGTGTGAACAAACAATACAAGTCTTCGGATTTTAAATTACAAGATGCATCTTTAACGATTTCTACCAATGAGACAGTTGGATTAATTGGGAAAAATGGCTCAGGTAAATCGACATTAATTAATATTCTAGTAGGCAATCGACATAAAGATAACGGTAGTATCACATTTTTTGGGGAAGAACATGCTATTGATGATGTCGAATATAAAGAACACATAGGTGTAGTGTTTGATGATTTGAGAGTACCTAATAAATTGACTATTAAAGATATTGATAAAGTATTTCAATCTATTTATATGACTTGGAATAGTCAAAAATTCTTTGATTTAATCAAATATTTCGAGTTGCCACTACAAACTAAAATTAAAACTTTTTCAAGAGGGATGCGAATGAAGATAGCTTTGACGATTGCGCTTTCTCATGATGTGAAGCTATTGATCTTAGATGAAGCAACTGCGGGTATGGATGTTTCTGGACGAGAAGAAGTAATGGAACTATTAGAAGATTTTGTCGCGCAAGGTGGAGGCATCTTAATATCATCTCATATTTCTGAAGATATAGAACAATTAGCGGATAAATTAGTGTTTATGAAAGATGGACGAATGATTTTAACTGAACAGAAAGATATACTTTTAGCACAATATGGAATTGTTACGACAGAAGATAAAGATGTTGAAATTCCTAAGCATTTAATCATTGCTTCTAGATTATCGAAGGGGAAATATCAAATTTTAGTTAAAGATTATGCAGAAATTGAAAATGCAGAACCTTTAAAACACATTGATGACGCTACGAAAATCATAATGCGAGGTGAAGTATAATGAAAGGTATGTTCCTAAGTAGTTTTTATGCAACGAGAAAGCAAACATATATTTATTTTATAGTCGCTATCATAGCTGCGGGATACTTTGCAGTATTTAATCCGTTGATGAGTTCGGCAATGGCTGGGGTTATGTTAATTACACCTATTACTGATAATATTAAACATGAAAAAGACTCAAGATGGATGTATTATGTATCTACTTTACCGGTTAAACGTAGTGATTATATTAAGTCATACTTTGCCTTTTATTTAATCTTATTCGGTGCAAGTTTAATGATTGGATTAGTTGTGACTACGATTGTGACCCAAAGTGTGATGATTGGTATTATGTCAGGTTTAATGAGTTTTGGTATCATAGGGGCATACTCTATCATTTTCCCATTGACATTTAAATTTGGCGCTGAAAACTCCAATGTCATTATGATATGTGCATCTATACTACTACTTATTTCTTTCGTGGTCTTTTTCTTTATATATGGTATGGTTAGTGGTGCATCTGCATTAGAATTTGAAAAAATTAGCACTGGAGGATGGCTAGTTGTCATAGTATATGCGGTTATCGGTATAGTTATAACAAGTGTTTCTTATATATCGTCTATTAAAATTTTTAACAAACAAGAACTATAATCAATATTCTTGGTGTGAAGCTAGTCATTGAAATAATATTTAGAGCAGGTGATAAATCTTTACGATTGTCATCTGTTCTTTTTGGTGTGGAATGAAATGCGGGGTGATAAGTATAGGTGACATATCTAGATTGATTTATTTGTTTTGAGGTGGTTATGTTGTGAGGGAATTATTTCCTTTTAGATAGTGGGGGTTAGAGAATATATGTTATTTATGAGTATCATTTGATGATTGTATAGGCTAACGATTTCCTCGGAAATATTTAAAAACCTCGATCATGTATCATAACTGAAGTTTGTCACAAAGTATAATGTGAAGTTCGACACTTTTGGATTCAGTTCAAATACTTTGACCGAGGTAAATACTATTTATTCATGTTTATTACGTAGACGTTGATTTTTAAAATAAATCAGCATGATACAGAAGGTTGCAACTGATACTGAGATAATCATTACATGGTCGTGACCTTTAAATAAAAGGCTGACAATATAAGACATAACGAGTATCCCTAGTGAATATGAAATATACTTCGCATTTGTCAATTCGTTATGGAAATAAGGCGTGATTAACCATAATCCAATATAGAATATTAAAACACTGATATACATCATATTAATTTCAAACAAGTCATTTAATTTATTGTTATTACTAAAAACAATTGCGGCATTAATCACACCTAAAGCGATATTGATTAATAAATGCGTATACGATAAACGGAAACCGATAGATGACAATTTATGATTAATGTAATTTTCAGTAATGATCCAATATACACCGAAAAGACTAATTAAAATCATAAATTGGAATATATAAATGTAACTAAAATGATCAATGCTAAATGATGACGAAGCTAAACCAACCAGTACCTCGCCAAAGATGATAATTGTCAGTAATGAAAAACGTTCTACTAAATGCATCATATTAACAGGTGATAATACGAGATATTTTTGAAATGGAATAAGTCCTGTCGATGCAATGAATACGCCTAAAAATCCAGGGATGTAATGGATACTTTGTGGTAGTACTAATGATAGAAATGATAAAAATGAAATCACAAAGGCTACGGTCGCAAAAGCTTGACATGTACGCTTATCGCCATAATCTAATCCTGTACGTATATGTAATAAATACTGTAATCCGATACTTAAATACATAATTGCCACGCATAAGAAGAATGGGAAGAATGTCTTTTCAAAGTCCGGATATAGGCTGTTAGATAGGAAGACCATGATAAACATATTAAACATCATAAACGAGACGTCTTTGAATGTAACTTGACCAAATCGATTTGTAAAAAATGTTTGATGAGACCACATTAACCATAAGAACAAACTCATGACGATGTATTTGAAAAATAAATCAGCTGAAATGGAACCATTTTGTGTTGTTAAAATCACATGTGCAATTTTTTGAATGGCATAGACGAAAATTAAATCAAAGAACAACTCATGGAATCCTGCACGCTTTTCAGCTAAATGTTTTGGTGTTAATGCATTAACCATAAAATTTTAACTCCTTTAAGGTGTGTAATTAATTTACTAAGTATACTATTTATTTTTTCTAGTGAATAGGGGCAGATTTGACGATGAAATGGAAGGAGGGGTGACAGGGAGCTGGTTGCGGCATTAACAGTTATCAGCGATTTAATATTTGAATAGAGACGTCATGGTTTGAAAAAGTAGATGGTGAAATTGATGGTGAAACAAGCTGTGAATAGCGATGCAATGATAGATAGCATTTAATTAGAGTCATTACGCGAAATGATTAATGATAATTTGTGGTAAATCAAAGCATAATTTTGTACTATAGATGAGGATGATAGAGCATATTTAAGAGTGTGAAATGTTAAAGTGAAACCGTTTACGTTTCCGATTGCCCAAACAAATTACATCATTGTATAATATGATTTGTTAAATGTATAACAAGAATGAAAATGTAACATACGTAGCAATTGGTTTCATAAATTGGATGTTAGTGGCGTATTGGTTCATTAGACGTATTAGTAATAAAATTGTATATATCATAAGGAGATGAATATGACATGACGAGAGTCGTATTAGCAGCAGCATACAGGACACCTATTGGCGTTTTTGGAGGTGCGTTTAAAGACGTGCCAGCCTATGATTTAGGTGCGACTTTAATAGAACATATTATTAAAGAGACGGGTTTGAATCCAAGTGAGATTAATGAAGTCATCATCGGTAACGTACTACAAGCAGGACAAGGACAAAATCCAGCACGAATTGCTGCTATGAAAGGTGGCTTGCCAGAAACAGTACCTGCATTTACAGTGAATAAAGTATGTGGTTCTGGGTTAAAGTCGATTCAATTAGCATATCAATCTATTGTGACTGGTGAAAATGACATCGTGCTAGCTGGCGGTATGGAGAATATGTCTCAATCACCAATGCTTGTCAACAACAGTCGCTTTGGTTTTAAAATGGGACATCAATCAATGGTTGATAGCATGGTATATGATGGTTTAACAGATGTATTTAATCAATATCATATGGGTATTACTGCTGAAAATTTAGTAGAGCAATATGGTATTTCAAGAGAAGAACAAGATACATTTGCTGTAAACTCACAACAAAAAGCAGTACGTGCACAGCAAAATGGTGAATTTGATAGTGAAATAGTTCCAGTATCGATTCCTCAACGTAAAGGTGAACCAATCGTTGTCACTAAGGATGAAGGTGTACGTGAAAATGTATCAGTTGAAAAATTAAGTCGCTTAAGACCAGCTTTCAAAAAAGACGGTACAGTTACAGCAGGTAATGCATCAGGAATCAATGATGGTGCTGCGATGATGTTAGTCATGTCAGAAGACAAAGCTAAAGAATTAAATATCGAACCATTGGCAGTGCTTGATGGCTTTGGAAGTCATGGTGTAGATCCTGCTATTATGGGTATTGCCCCAGTTGACGCTGTTGAAAAGGCTTTGAAACGTAGTAAAAAAGAATTAAGTGATATTGATGTATTTGAATTAAATGAAGCATTTGCAGCACAATCATTAGCTGTTGATCGTGAATTAAAATTACCTCCTGAAAAGGTGAATGTTAAAGGTGGCGCTATTGCATTAGGACATCCTATTGGTGCATCTGGTGCTAGAGTTTTAGTGACATTATTGCATCAACTGAATGATGAAGTTGAAACTGGTTTAACATCATTGTGTATTGGTGGCGGTCAAGCTATCGCTGCAGTTGTATCAAAGTATAAATAATAAGAAAACAGGTTATCACAACAGTATTAATTACATGTTGGCATAACCTGTTTTTATTTGTTTATGGATTTATTGGGTAATATTAGTCATTTGATGGTTTAATTGCAAATGCTCTAACAGGGAACCCAGGTGCATCTTTTGGTTTAGGGCTGATAGCGTAAATGATGGCGCCACGAGTTGGTAATTGATCTAAATTAGTTAATAACTCGACTTGGTATTTATCCTGACCAAGAATATAACGTTCGCCAACTAAATCACCATTTTTTACAACGTCCACAGATGCATCGGTATCGAATGTTTCATGACCAACAGCTTCAACACGGCGTTCTTCAATTAAGCACTTCAAAGCATCTAATCCCCAACCCGGTGCATGTTGTTGTCCGTTCGCATCTTTGTTTTCAAACGTTTCAATATTAGGCCAACGTTTTGACCAATCGGTACGAAGTGCAACAAAAGTGCCAGGTTCAATAGTACCATGCTCTTTTTCCCATGCTTCTATATGCGCACGTGTTACGATGAAATCATTGTTGTTCGCTACTTCTGTTGAAAAGTCTAATACAATTAACGGCAATACCAATTCTTTTAAATCAATGTCTTCTAAATAACGTTTATTCTCGACAAAGTGAATTGGTGCATCAATGTGAGTACCATATTGCGTTACAATATTCCAACGTTGCACATAGAAACCATGATCTTTAACCGTGAATAAAGTTGAAACTTCGCCTTTTTCAAACTCACTAAAACGTGGTATTTCCGGATCAAACGTATGCGTTAAATCAACCCAAGTTGCTTGTTTTAAAGTATTTAATTGTTGCCATAAAGGATATTGTGTCATAAAATCACCCGTTTTTAGTTTATTATATGATAAATGCTGCGATTATTCTTGGCGTTTAGCTTTAACAGCATTCACAAGCACAGTCAATGCATCTTTAACTTCTTCTTCTTTTCGCGTTTTCAAACCACAGTCAGGGTTTACCCAGAATAATGAGCGGTCGATTTGTTGTAGTGAACGATTGATTGCTGTAGTAATTTCTTCTTTTGTTGGAATACGTGGACTATGAATATCATATACACCTAGACCAATACCTAAATCATAATTAATATCTTCAAAGTCTTTAATTAAATCACCATGGCTACGAGATGTTTCAATTGAAATAACATCAGCATCTAAGTCATGAATAGCATGAATGATTTGACCGAATTGAGAATAACACATATGTGTATGGATTTGAGTTTCATCACGAACTGAAGACGTTGCAAGTTTAAATGATAAAACAGCATCTTTAAGATATTGTTCGTGATATTCAGAGCGTAATGGTAAGCCTTCACGTAATGCAGGTTCGTCAACTTGGATAACTTTGATTCCTGCAGCTTCAAGTGCTAATACTTCTTCGTTGATTGCTAAAGCAATTTGATCTTGAACAACTTTACGTGGTAAATCAACACGTTCAAATGACCAGTTTAGAATTGTTACAGGTCCAGTTAACATACCTTTAACTGGTTTATCTGTTAAGCTTTGTGCATAAACTGTTTCATCAACAGTTAAAGGCGCTGTCCATTTTACATCACCATAAATGATTGGTGGTTTTACGGCACGTGAACCATATGATTGCACCCAACCGAATTTAGTTACTAGGAAACCTTGTAATTTTTCTCCGAAGAATTCAACCATGTCATTACGTTCAAATTCACCGTGAACTAATACATCTAAGCCGATGTCTTCTTGAATTTTAATCCATCGAGCAATTTCATTTTTTAAGAATGTTTCATATGCTTCGTCTGTAATGCGTTTGTTTTTCCAATCTGCACGGTATTTTCGAACTTCTCGGCTTTGTGGGAATGATCCAATAGTTGTTGTTGGTAAATCCGGTAAGTTCAAACGTTTTTGTTGTTGTTCAATACGTTGCGCGAATGGTGATTGTCTTGAAGTACGCACGCTTTCGAAATCATAATCTAAGTTTTTGAATGATTGATTTTGGAAGCGCTCATAACGTGCTTTTAATTTATCATATTTAACACTATCGTTTTGATTAAATAGGCGACGCAATGCATCTAATTCGTCTAATTTTTCAGTTGCAAAGCTTAAGCCTTCGCCAACACTTGTATCTAATGTTTCATCATCTAAAGATACTGGAACATGTAATAATGAAGATGATGGTTGAATGACAAGTTCATTAGTGTGTGCTAACAATTTATCGATTAAGACTTTTTTAGCTTCAATGTCACTTGCCCATACATTACGACCATCAATAATTCCAGCATATAATGTTTTTGATTTATCAAAATCTCCAGCTTCAATTTGTTTAAGGTTATAGCCATTATCATGGACAAAGTCTAATCCTAAACCACCAACAGGTAAAGAACTTAAGAATTTAAGATGTGCACGTTCGAAGTATGTTTGAATGACTAATTTTTTAGCAACACCAGCTTTTTCGAAATAGTCATAAGCTTCACGTGTAATATTTTCATAGCTTTCACTGTCGTCTGTAACTAAGATTGGCTCATCAACTTGAATGTACTCAGCACCTGCATCAATTAATGATTCAAACACTTCTTTATAAAGTGGTAATAACGTTTTAACTTTTTCTTCAAAAGTTTGGTGACCGCCTTTTGATAATTTAACAAAAGTAATCGGACCAACAATAACAGGGTGAGCATTAACATTTAAAGATTGCGCGTATTTAAAGCGATCTAATAATACATTGCGACTCACTTTAGGCTCAACATTGTCCCATTCAGGTACGATGTAATGATAGTTAGTGTTAAACCATTTTATAAGTGCACTTGCAACATGGTCTTTATTACCGCGAGCTATATCAAATAATAAGTCATCATCGATAGTTCTTCCTTGGAAACGTTCTGGGATGATGTTGAATAATAATGACGTATCTAAAATGTGGTCATATAAAGAGAAATCACCAACTGGGATGCTATCTAAGTGATAGTACTTTTGTAATAATAAATTTTCTTTATGTAGATCAGTTAATGTTTGATCTAATTCTTCTTTAGAAATCTTCTTTGCCCAATAACTTTCGATGGCTTTTTTCCATTCTCTTTTTCTACCTAATCTTGGGAATCCTAAGTTTGATGTTTTAATTGTTGTCATAATATTGCCTCCTTGTGAGCAGTAATAGATTTTGAGTATGCTGCAAGTTCTAATGAATCTTCGACATTTTGAAACGGTGTGATAATGTATAAACCATTAAAATATTCATGAACAGTATCGATTAAATCCTTTGAAAGCTTAAGGCTTAGTTCACGAGTTTTGGCTTTATCATCTTTAACTGCTTCAAATTGTTGTAAAATTTCATCTGACATCTTGATTCCTGGCACTTCATTATGCAAAAAGAGTGCGTTTTTGTAACTTGCGATAGGCATAATGCCTATGAAAAATGGTTTGTTCAAGTGCTTAGTGGCATGGTAAATTTCAATGATTTTCTCTTTGCTGTACACGGGTTGTGTTATAAAATAAGACATTCCGCTTTCTATCTTTTTCTCTAGTCGTTTTACGGCACCATCTAATTTACGAACATTAGAGTTAAAGGCGCCAGCGATGTTGAAGTGTGTACGTTTCTTCAGCGCATCACCGTCAGTGTTAATACCTTGATTAAATCTTAGAGCGAGTTCAGTTAATCCTTTAGAATTAACATCATAGACATTGGTTGCACCAGGTAGGTGACCAACTTTTGAAGGATCACCAGTTATGGCTAATATTTCGTTAACGCCAATGAGTGATAATCCAAGTAAATGAGACTGCAAGCCGATTAAGTTTCGGTCTCGACATGTAATATGTACGAGTGGTTCAATATTGTAATATTGTTTAATTAAGCTTGCAGCAGCAATGTTGCTAATTCTGACAGTTGCCAATGAATTATCTGCGAGTGTTACCGCATCTACATTAGCTTTTTCAAGTTTAGCGATATTTTCAAAAAATCTATCCGTGTCTAAATGTTTCGGTGTATCCAATTCGATAATAACGGTTGGACGTTCTTGAACCTTAGATGTTAATGATTGTCTAACTTTATTTTGAGATGGATTGAAAAGTGCTTTCGTTGGTATCGGAATCACTTTTTTGTCATTAACAGGTTTAAGTGTCTGAATAGATTCTTTAATAAATTTGATGTGCTCAGGCGTTGTACCACAGCAACCACCAATTAAACGAACACCTTCGCGAATTAGATTTTGAGCAACTTGACCGAAATATTGTGCATTGTCACTATACTTAAATTCACTATTTTCAATATCTAATAAGCTGGCATTTGGATAACAAGATAAGTATGCGTGCTCTGGTAATTCAATATGTGTGAAAGACTCTTGCATATGGTGTGGGCCATGATGACAATTGAGTCCCACGATGTTTGCACCACATTGAACGAGTTGTTTTAATCCTTCATTGATTGCCTGACCATTAACTAAGTAATTTGTGTTTGAAGCGGTTAATTGAGCAATGATTGGAATGTCGTATTTCTTTCTCGTTCGTGAAATGACATTTGTTAGCTCTTCTAGGTCGTAATACGTTTCGAAAAGTAGCGCGTCAACACCTTCTTCAATCAAGGTGTCTATTTGAATTTCAGTATGATAAAGAATAGTTTGTAAGCTGATATCCTCTTGTTTGATACCTCTAAACCCACCAACTGTGCCTAATATATACGTATCTTTATTTGCTGCTTTTTTTGCGATGCGAACGGCTGCTTGATGTATAGCCTTAACTTTATCTTCAAGACCGAATCGTTTTAACTTTTCAAAATTTGCACCATAAGTATTGGTTTGAATGACATCAGCACCGGCTTCAATATATGAACGATGGATACGTTCAACTTTATCTGGATGGCTAAGGTTATATGCTTCTGGGCAGGTGTCTAAACCTTCAGAGTATAAAATAGTTCCAATAGCGCCATCAGCTACTAAAACATTATCTTTCAAGTGTGTGAGGAATTGACTCATTGAATGCCTCCTTTAATGCGTATTTGATGTCTGCAATGAGTTCATCAGGATCTTCGAGACCAACACTTAATCGGAACAGACCGAAAGTGATACCACGTTCTTGTCTCACTTCTTCAGGTAGTGCAGCGTGAGACATTGTTGCTGGATGTGAAAGTATCGTTTCAACACCGCCCAGACTCACTGAAACGAGTGGTAATGTCAGTGCATCGACAAATTGTTGTGCTTTAGACTCATCAGCTAAACGAAAGCCAATAACGGCACCGCCATTTTTAGCTTGTTCTAAATGAGTAGCAGTAAGTCCCGGATAATAAACTTCTGAAATTTCATCTTGCTTTATTAAAAATGACACGATTTTTTGCGCGTTTTCGACAGATTGTTTAAATCTGATTGGAAATGTTTTCAAATGTTTAGCAAGCGTCCAGCTATCTTGAGCAGATAACATATTGCCCGTACCATTTTGTATTAAATAAAGTGCTTCACTCATTGCTTCATTATTAGTAATGACAGCACCAGCAATTAAATCGCTATGTCCACTTAAAAATTTTGTAGCACTATGAATGACGATATCAGCGCCAAGTAATAAAGGTGATTGACCTAACGGTGTCATAAATGTATTGTCCACAGCTACCAGTAGTTCATGCTTTTCGGCTATTTTAGAAACAGCTTTGATATCAGTAATTTTAAAACAGGGATTCGATGGTGTTTCGATATAAATTAATTTTGTGTTTGATTGAATGGCACCCTCGATTTGTTCGAGCTTGGTAGTATCTACGGTTGTAAATTCAATATTAAATCGATTCAAAATTTGCTCAGTGAGGCGAAAAGTACCGCCATATACATCATCGGGTAAGATGACATGATCACCAGATTTGAAAGTCAAAAGTACTGCTGAAATAGCAGCAATACCTGATGCAAAAGCAAAAGCGAATTTCCCCTGTTCTAATCGTGCTAACTTCTCTTCTAAAAGTTCACGGTTAGGGTTGCCACTTCGTGCATAATCATATTTAACATCGCCACCAAGACTTGTTTGATGGAATGTTGAAGAATCATAGAGTGGTGGGTTAGCTGAATGATATTCCACACCTCTACGCCAATCGAATATCACTTCTGTCTCTTTTGAAAGTGTCATACAATCTCTCCAATCTGAGCTTTATCTAATGCTTGGATGATATCGCGTTCGATGTCTTCATAATTTTCAACACCTAGTGATAAGCGGATTAAATACTCATCAATGCCACGTTTATCTTTTTCAGCATCTGGCATATCAACATGTGTTTGGGTGTAAGGGAAGGTCACTAATGTTTCAGTACCTCCTAAACTTTCTGCAAAAATGCAAATGTCTAAATTTTCTAATAATTTAGCGACGCTATAGGCCTTGTTAAGTCTTAAACTAAGCATGCCAGTTTGCCCGCTATATAGTACTTCGTCAATTGCTTGAAGTGACTGACATTTTCAGCAAGTTTTCTTGCGTTTGATTGCGCACGCTCAATGCGTAAATGCAAAGTTTTAAGTCCACGTAACAACAAATAACTATCTATTGGTGATAGTGTTGCGCCAGTCATGTTGTGAAAATCAAACAACTTTTGCGCGAGTGATTCATCTTTGACGGTTACGACACCTGCTAGTACATCGTTATGTCCACCAATATATTTCGTAGCTGAATGTAAGACTATATCAGCACCTTCTGCTAATGGTGTTGAAAGATAAGGTGTTAAAAAAGTATTGTCGATAATTGACAATAAGCCTTTAGCTTTACAAAGTTGATAGTACGGCTTTACATCAATAGCAATCATTTGTGGATTGGATATTGGTTCAATGAATAATGCTACTGTTTTATCAGTGATTTCTTTTTCAACTTGTTCATAATCTGTAAAATCAACGTACTTAAATTTGATATCGTATTGTTGCTCGTAAAATTCAAATAATCTAAATGTGCCGCCGTATAAATCGAATGAAACTAAAATTTCATCGTGTGGTTTAAATAAATTACATATTAATTGAATGGCTGACATTCCACTTGATGTAGCGAATGATGCAATACCATGCTCAAGTTTGGCAAAACAGGTTTCAAATGTTGAGCGTGTAGGATTTTTAGTACGTGTATAATCAAATCCTGTCGATTGTCCTAGTTTTGGATGCTTGTAGGCAGTAGATAAATGGATTGGATTCGCTATAGCACCGGTTGAATCATCAGTTAATGTGATTTGGGCTAACTGTGTATCCTTCATATTAAGACCCTCCTAGTAAGAAAAAATAAAAAAGCTTCCGTCCTTCGTACCCGAATGAATCGGATAAAAAGGACGAAAGCTTATGTTTCGCGGTACCACCTTTATTTGTTATTCCATCGCTGAAATAACCTTATTCAGTACGCATTAAAAGTAAATATGCTTACTGAACAATTATCACAATTTAAGTCGTTAAGTAAGGATACAGTAATGTGCTATCCCATACTTATTAACAAAAAATCGTGCGTAAAGAATCCAGTACGCCATTTAACATCAATGTTAATACTGTATCGCTATAACGGGCGAACCCGTAGACACCTCATATTGGCATCAACACTCCAAGGCCATTTTCAAACACGCTTTCAAAATCTTCTCTCAGCTACTAAAGACTCTCTGTATAAGCAGGGTGTGTTTTACTTTCCTCTTTATTGTGTTTACGTTTCATTAAACTGTTATAAGATATTAATTAGCTTACAGAGTAAAAAAAGATTTGTCAACAATTATTCAGAAAATTTTGATTTAAAAGTTAATTTGTTTGTGAAATTGTAATTGGTATCTTGAAGTTGAAAAATGAATTATTTTTTAAATAAAGTGTGGTTAATGGTTGTCTGACTCATTTAGAATACATAAAATATATTTAACTGTTGTTATCAAATAAAAAGTGATGTGAGTGAATTGTCAAAAAGTGAAGATCAACGTATTACTAAAACAAAAGATGAACAAATTAAGCAAATAGATATATCGGATATCAAACCGAATCCGTATCAGCCCCGAAAAACTTTCGATGAAAATCATTTAAATGATTTGGCAGATTCAATTAAGCAATATGGTATTTTGCAACCAATTGTGCTTAGAAAAACAGTTCAAGGTTATTACATTGTAGTTGGTGAAAGAAGGTTTAGAGCTTCGAAAATTGCTGGTCTAAAATACGTATCAGCGATTATCAAAGATTTAACAGATGAAGATATGATGGAACTGGCGGTCATCGAAAATTTACAACGAGAAGACTTAAATGCGATTGAAGAAGCTGAAAGTTATCAACGTTTGATGACAGATTTGAAAATTACGCAACAAGAAGTAGCGAAGCGATTGAGTAAGTCGCGCCCGTATATAGCGAATATGTTGAGGTTATTACATTTACCGAAAAAGATTGCTGACATGGTAAAAGATGGGCGACTGACAAGTGCACATGGACGAACGTTATTGGCAATTAAAGATGAACAACAAATGCTTAGGTTAGCGAAACGGGTTGTTAAAGAAAAGTGGAGTGTTAGATATTTAGAAAACCATGTTAATGAATTAAAAAATGTTTCGTCAAAGTCGGAAACAGACAAAGTAGATATAACTAAGCCTAAATTTATAAAGCAACAAGAACGACAGTTGCGAGAACAGTATGGCGCAAAAGTAGATATATCGATAAAAAAATCAGTCGGCAAAATCTCATTTGAGTTTGAATCGCAAGATGACTTTGTGAGAATCATTAAACAATTAAATCGTAAGTATGGTAAATAGTTACACAATTTTATATAATATCACTTTGTGAATCTATAGAAATATCGATAGTTATCTATATTCTTTGAAGATGATGCGACTTCAGTAGGTTGGAAGCATACAATAATATTAATAAAATTATTTGAGACTATATAGAAGGGAGTAACGCTAATTATGGATCAAGTTATGAGTATTATTTCATCGCTATTCGAACCATTAACTAAAATTGAAACATATGAAAGTGTCGCTACTAAATTAGCGATGATAATTATATATATTATCGTTGCATTAATCGTAATTAAAATACTTGATAAAATGATTGCCCAAGGATTTAAAATACAAAACAAGAGTAAAAAGGGTAATAAAAAACGTTCGAAAACATTAATATCATTGGTGCAAAATGTTGTTAAATATATTGTGTGGTTTATAGTTGTAACTACCATTTTAAGTAAATTTGGCATTAGTGTTGAAGGAGTAATTGCAAGTGCTGGTGTCGTAGGCCTAGCAGTAGGTTTTGGTGCTCAAACTATAGTTAAAGACGTAATTACAGGATTCTTTATTATATTTGAAAACCAGTTTGATGTAGGTGATTATGTTAAGATAAACAACGGTGGTACAACTGTAGCAGAGGGAACAGTTAAATCAATTGGACTCCGTTCAACACGCATTAATACAATATCTGGGGAACTTACAATCTTGCCAAATAGTAGTATGGGTGAAATAACGAATTACTCAATTACAAATGGAACAGCAATTGTTAAAATTCCAGTATCTGTAGATGAAAATATTGATAATGTTGAGAAGAAATTAAACAAATTATTTACATCTCTGCGTAGTAAATATTATTTATTTGTAAGTGATCCTGTTGTGATTGGTATTGATGCCTTTGAAGATACTAGAGTAATATTAAGGGTTTCAGCAGAAACTATACCAGGTGAAGGTTTCTCTGGTGCGCGTATTATTCGTAAAGAAGTACAAAAAATGTTTTTACAAGAAGGTATTAAGACACCACAACCAATAATGACACCTTTTAATCATAGTGAAAACGGTGTTTAGTAGTTTATAATACATGGAGGTCATATTTAATGGCGTCAAAATATGGAATAAATGATATAGTAGAAATGAAAAAACAACATGCGTGTGGAACCAATCGTTTTAAAATTATTAGAATGGGTGCTGACATTAGAATTAAGTGTGAAAATTGTCAACGAAGCATTATGATTCCACGTCAAACGTTTGATAAAAAACTAAAAAAAATCATCGTATCTCAGGATGATACACAAAGATAGGAGAATGATTCATGGCTTTAACAGCAGGTATCGTTGGCTTGCCAAACGTTGGTAAATCAACATTATTTAATGCAATTACAAAGGCGGGTGCCTTGGCAGCAAACTATCCGTTCGCAACTATAGACCCAAACGTGGGTATTGTAGAAGTGCCAGATGCAAGACTACTTAAATTAGAAGAAATGGTTCAACCTAAAAAAACATTACCTACTACATTTGAATTTACAGATATTGCCGGAATTGTTAAAGGTGCTTCTAAAGGTGAAGGTTTAGGTAATAAATTCTTATCACATATTAGAGAAGTAGATGCAATTTGTCAGGTTGTTCGTGCTTTTGACGATGATAATGTAACACATGTAGCTGGTCGAGTTGATCCAATTGATGACATCGAAGTTATCAATATGGAATTAGTACTTGCAGACTTAGAATCAGTTGAAAAACGCTTACCTAGAATTGAAAAATTGGCACGTCAAAAAGATAAGACTGCGGAAATGGAAGTGCGTATTTTAACAACTATTAAAGAAGCTTTAGAAAATGGTAAACCCGCTCGTAGTATTGACTTTAATGAAGAAGATCAAAAATGGGTGAATCAAGCGCAATTACTGACTTCTAAAAAAATGCTTTATATCGCTAATGTTGGTGAAGATGAAATTGGTGATGATGATAATGATAAAGTAAAAGCGATTCGTGAATATGCAGCGCAAGAAGACTCTGAAGTGATTGTTATTAGTGCAAAAATTGAAGAAGAAATTGCTACATTAGATGATGAAGATAAAGAAATGTTCTTAGAAGATTTAGGTATCGAAGAACCAGGATTAGATCGATTAATTAGAACAACTTATGAATTATTAGGATTATCAACATATTTTACTGCTGGTGTGCAAGAAGTACGTGCTTGGACATTTAAACAAGGTATGACTGCACCTCAATGTGCTGGTATCATTCATACTGATTTTGAACGTGGATTTATCCGTGCCGAAGTAACAAGTTATGACGACTATGTACAATATGGTGGCGAAAGTGGCGCTAAAGAAGCGGGCAGACAACGATTAGAAGGTAAAGAATATATTATGCAAGATGGCGATATCGTTCATTTCAGATTTAATGTATAAACGATAGAGTGAAGTTAATTAAATAGTATATATGTAGAAGAGGCGGAATCAATTGTTCGCCTCTTTTAATTATGCGTATAATTTATTAAAAGAATGGAATAATTTTACTCGCGTTAATAATATCTTGAGTGCTGAAAAATTGTTTGCCTTCGCCAGTATAAGCAGGCTCTAAAACAAGATTAGCCTTTGCACAATAAAGCCATTCAGGATGAATGCCACTATTAAGTATCTCTTGGAATTCTTGAAAATCTTTAGACCAATCAATATTTAAATTCATTCCTTACCACCTCACAATCATTATAGAACATGTGTTCGCTTTTGTGAAGTGTATTTTTAAAAATATCATAGAAAATTTCAAATGAATTAATGTCAAAAATGATATGAAGAGTAGTTTGAATTATTATTGTAAAAAGTAATGGCGCATGATATAATTCTTTATTGTGAGTAATGAAAATTATTCCTTGCTTATCTGTTTTAAGATTGATAAGCCGTATAGACCACAAGGAGGTGCAAATATAAAATGAGAACATATGAAGTTATGTACATCGTACGCCCAAACATTGAGGAAGATGCTAAAAAAGCGTTAGTTGAACGTTTCAACGGTATCTTAGCTACTGAAGGTGCAGAAGTTTTAGAAGCAAAAGACTGGGGTAAACGTCGCCTAGCTTATGAAATCAATGATTTCAAAGATGGCTTCTACAACATCGTACGTGTTAAATCTGATAACAACAAAGCTACTGACGAATTCCAACGTCTAGCTAAAATCAGTGACGATATCATTCGTTACATGGTTATTCGTGAAGACGAAGACAAGTAATAATTAGAGGGGGCGTTTAAATGCTAAATAGAGTTGTATTAGTAGGTCGTTTAACGAAAGATCCGGAATACAGAACCACTCCCTCAGGTGTGAGTGTAGCGACATTCACTCTTGCAGTAAATCGTACGTTCACGAATGCTCAAGGGGAGCGCGAAGCAGATTTTATTAACTGTGTTGTTTTTAGAAGACAAGCAGATAATGTAAATAACTATTTATCTAAAGGTAGTTTAGCTGGTGTAGATGGTCGCTTACAATCCCGTAATTATGAAAATCAAGAAGGTCGTCGTGTGTTTGTTACTGAAGTTGTGTGTGATAGCGTTCAATTCCTTGAACCTAAAAATGCACAACAAAATGGTGGCCAACGTCAACAAAATGAATTCCAAGATTACGGTCAAGGATTCGGTGGTCAACAATCAGGACAAAACAATTCGTACAATAATTCATCAAACACGAAACAATCTGATAATCCATTTGCAAATGCAAACGGACCGATTGATATAAGTGATGATGACTTACCATTCTAATAAAAATTAACGAAATTAAAGCGAAAAAATTATCAAAGGAGGCACACAATCATGGCAGGTGGACCAAGAAGAGGCGGACGTCGTCGTAAAAAAGTATGCTATTTCACAGCAAATGGTATTACACATATCGACTACAAAGACACTGAATTATTAAAACGTTTTATCTCAGAACGCGGTAAAATTTTACCACGTCGTGTAACTGGTACTTCAGCTAAATATCAACGTATGTTGACTACAGCTATCAAACGTTCTCGTCATATGGCATTATTACCATATGTTAAAGAAGAACAATAATATTTAGTTTATTGTAAAACCCCGTAAGCATAGGCTTATGGGGTTGTTTTTGTGTTTTGGGATAAAAGATGAAGGGCAAAAAAGAGGATGTGAATGTTTTGTGTTCGGAATTTGCACAAAGATATGTTTATATTGCAAAAATAATATGAATTTAGATGCATAAAAAAAGAGGCAACCGTCAGTAACAGTTAACCTCAAGTGCATTCCGCAGATATGCACCGCTATTTATGTATAATATTAATCTGTTTTTAGATAAAAATCAAGGTTATTGATAAAGTTCTTTAAACTTCTTAATTTAGGTCTTGCTCGAACGCCTATAATTTTATCATAAGTCGACTCGCTTATCTTTGATCGTAAAAAATCAAGGTTTTGTTCGAATTGCCTTATAATTCTTTGGAGTTCTGCTTTAGAATAAGAGAGACCAGAACAAATTAGAATTAATAAAATGAGATAATCAATTATTCTGTCGAAATCTAAATTGTGTATATCCATTTTTACTGCTAAATATTCTTTTAATCTATTACTTGTCTCTCCAGTTTTAAATCTACAGTCATAAAGTACACCATTGTGAGCTATAGCATTTCTTAAGCCTTTCATACAATCAATGATGTCACCTAGTATATCTTTACTTTGATCAAATGCTGGGGAGTATAATTTTAGTTGTTTTTGAGCTTCTATATTTAAATTTTGGGACATGCAACGAGTGAAAAATACCAGATTTCCTAAAGTGAATAATTCAAATACGGCATATAGTGGCACGGTTCTATCTTGATGTATGTAATGATAAATGTAAGGTTTTGAATTACAATGTTCATGGATCATGTCGTAAATATCTCTTCTTAGTCTAGTAGTATTTTTTAAATGTTTTTTATATTTTGAACTACCGGGACTATAACTTTTATAATATGTTAATGATTTTTGAAATAAACTATCTAAATCAAAGCCAGAGTTTACACAAACTATTTCTAGCAATCTATTTTTAATAGCCGTTTCACAGAACATAACGTGTTTATAGAAAAGGTTTTTAATTTCTGTATCAAAACTGTATAAAGCGTGTAATTCGCTGAATTTTTCAAAATTAAGTTCTTCTTCTTTGTTTAAAAAGAAATTATACCCTTTGAATCCATGAAAATAGCCGATGTTTCGTAACTGGTTTTTTTCCGTGCTACCATTTATTTGGATACCTTTATTGTCTCTTATATGTCTCATTAAACCATCAGTAGTTTTAGGTGTTTTTCTGTTCATAGTTTTTAACTCCCCAATCGTTCAAATTTATTCAGCATATCTTTCGCCATCTGATTAGTAACATGTGTGTATATCTCTAGATTTTTTTATAATCTGAATGACCTACATGCTCTTGCATTGCTTTTAAGTTAATTCCTAATTGAGCAAGTGTAGATATATGCGAATGATGTAATGTATGCGTCGTTGCAGGTTTCTTAATAGAACTAATCTCAGTTGTCTCTTTGATAGCCCCCCCTTTAATAATGTTATTTATTTTGTTTAAATCGATAGGACCACCAGCTGCATTTGTGAATATGTACCCTATATTAATAAACTTATCATTCAAAGCATAAGTGTTCTTAGTAAGTCGATGCTATGGATAGTGAGGCCTATAGTCCTATAGCTGTTACTTGTTCTAGTTGTCTCTTTTACTCCGGATGCTTCCATTTTTAATCAGTTATCCAATTAATTGTACCATCGATATCTAGCGTTTTATCTTCATAGTTTATATTTTCTCTTTTTATTGCAAGTAGCTCACCGATACGCATGCCATTAGCAATTTGAAACTGCACTATAGATTTTACCTTTTTATAATTACGTTTTCTCGTTGGGTATTTTTATGCTGAATTAGATAGTCGAAACAATCCGGTATTTCTTTCACTACATTATCTTTTAAATTGTTATTACATATAGTTAGTAACGCATCACTATAGGGATATCTATTTTATCTATTACACATATAACTTTGAATTGCTTACTATTTTAAATTAACAAATTTTATTCTCTTAGAATTTGTCCAATTAAGTGTAGACGATTCAATTCCATAATAAAGTCTCTATAAAATAACTTAGTTTAAAAACGATTCGTATCTTTCAGATTCAAATACCATCATTTTCTCCTAAGACTTACACTTTAATTACAATTATGTAAGTTGTTTTCAGAGACATCCTATTTTATATTTTGTCAGAGGTGATCTTTTGAAAACGATTTTAAAAACAATAACATATCTTGCATTTACTATCATTGGCGCTTATGCTGCTTTATTCATTTTAAAAACAATAGACTCTCATGGTATAACAGATCAATTTAACCCATTAGTAAAGGAAGATGATTCTTATGTTAAAACGACAGAGGTGTCTACTAGAATGGATGATCAACTCCGAAGTTATAGTCAAAGTGCTTTTAATAAAGAAGGGAAAGAGACGCAATTAATGTATACTGCTACATTTGATGTTAAACCGCATAGATACTTGAAAATTACACATAAAGGTCATCATGTAGAAACTTTTGAAGAAGTAGAAAAGGAAGAAGTACCAAAGAAAGCATTAGACAAACTGAGTCGATAATAGCATTCTTATATTACATGGTTCATTTTAAAGATGAGTACGAAATGAAGTGACACATGACGATTAATTTAAAAATATTTGTAATAATTATGAATAGAATTAAAAACAAGGGGTAATACAATCTATATAGCATATAAGCTTTTGTTATGAGTTTCAAAAAAAGGAAGAGAGAGTGATATTATGAAATTAAAATCATTAGCAGTGTTATCAATGTCAGCGGTGGTGCTTACTGCATGTGGCAATGATACTCCAAAAGATGAAACAAAATCAACAGAGTCAAATACTAATCAAGACACTAATACAACAAAAGATGTTATTGCATTAAAAGATGTTAAAACAAGCCCAGAAGATGCTGTGAAAAAAGCTGAAGAAACTTACAAAGGCCAAAAGTTGAAAGGAATTTCATTTGAAAATTCTAATGGTGAATGGGCTTATAAAGTGACACAACAAAAATCTGGTGAAGAGTCAGAAGTACTTGTTGATGATAAAAATAAAAAAGTGATTAACAAAAAGACTGAAAAAGAAGATACAGTGAATGAAAATGATAACTTTAAATATAGCGATGCTATAGATTACAAAAAAGCCATTAAAGAAGGACAAAAGGAATTTGATGGTGATATTAAAGAATGGTCACTTGAAAAAGATGATGGTAAACTTGTTTACAATATCGATTTGAAAAAAGGTAATAAAAAACAAGAAGTTACTGTTGATGCTAAGAACGGTAAAGTATTAAAGAGTGAGCAAGATCAATAAAATATGCCGTAACACTAACGATGGCAACATGTCTTAATTCATATTAATTATTAAAATACCCTCACAACGCAATGTAATATATCCCGTATAGATTTGAAAGGATATATGCCTAACGTGTTGTGAGGGTTTAATTGCATCTATTTATCCATGCGAATATCGACTTCTTCTAAATGTTTCTGATATTCTTTAACCTTACTTTCTAAAAACATTTCATATGGTGCATCAAAGAAGTCAGCTAAATGCATGGCATCTTTAAATTTAGGTTCATGGTGATGATTCTCCCATTCCCAAATTTGATGTGCTTCATATTTAGTACCATATTTCTCATTTAATTGTTGTGCTAATTCGTCAATTTCTAAATTATGTTTAGTTCGTAAGTTATATAAAATATGCATATTCATTGTTCATTAACCTCGCTTCTTGATTTAAAATTCAAAGATGCTCTTATAATATGTGTATATTCTAGTCCTATAACATAAAATAATCAAGCTATGAATTCGGCAGAAAAAATAATGTATATGATATTGCCGGTACAGAGACTTTAAATAACGATAGCTACATTGAATAAAATTGATATTCAATTACTACTTTTAAAAATATTTGGATAAAAATAATTTGAATTTGTTTTAGAAAGTCTAATAATGGGTACTACTTAGAATAACGCAAAATAAATAGAAAAAGGAGACTGAAAATTATGTTTGGATTTATTGGAATGTTAATTGTCGGTGGCTTAATTGGATGGGCTGCTGGTGCTATTATGGGTAAAGATATCCCAGGTGGTATTTTAGGTAATATTATCGCAGGTATTATTGGATCATGGGTAGGTGGCAAACTATTCGGACAATGGGGTCCTGAATTAGGAAGTATTTACATCTTGCCAGCTTTAATCGGTTCAATTATCTTTATTGCAATCGTAACGTTAATTTTAAGAGCGGTTCGTAAAAAATAAAATATTCAACTTAGGTTGAATTAATATAAAGATGGCATTCAGTTGTCATCTTTTTTATTTGCGTGAAAATGGTCAATATGTATTATAATATTTGAAAATGTAGGTAAGATAGGATTAAAAAGTAATAAATTAACATGAGAAGAGGTTGGAAATAAAAAAACGAGTATTTGACAAATAAAAAAAGGATGACGTTGGGTTGCGCCATCCAGGAGTATTATGTTCATGAATATAAAAGACTGTGTAGTCATTTAAGAACTACACCCATATAGTAACACATCACTTGATTAAAGACAATACTATTTTTAGAGTCATTAATTTAAAATATGAATTAATTCTTTTTTTAGAATAGAATATTAAGATTGATATCGAATTAGTAGTCAAAGTGTTATGGTAGATATGAAATACATAAGATAAGGAGTAATATTATGACGATTTATTTAGTTAGACATGGCGAATCAAAATCGAATTATGATAATAAACATTTTAGATCTTATTTTTGTGGACAATTAGATGTGCCGTTAACGGATACTGGCACAAAAAGTGCGGACGATTTATGTGATTATTTTAAAGAGAAACAGATTAAACATGTATATGTTTCAGACTTATTAAGAACACAGCAAACGTTTGAACATATTTTTCCATATGACATTGCATCAACGACTACCCCTCTATTAAGAGAACGTTCACTTGGCGTATTTGAGGGTGAATATAAAGATGAAATCAGTGCGAATCCGAAATATGAAAAATATCTCAATGATCCAAACTTTAAAGACTTTCGACATAGTTTTTCACAAAAAGCGCCTGAAGGAGAAAGTTATGAAGATGTATATCAACGCGTAGAACATTTTATGAATCATGTTGTCAATGAAGATACACAAAAAGATGATATCGTCATTGTTGCACATCAAGTTGTCATTCGTTGTTTGATGGTTTATTTTAACAAAGTTTCAAGGGAAGAAGCTGTGGATTTAAAGGTAGAAAATTGCAAACCATATATCATTGAATAGAAGTATAGAGGTTCTGAAAAGCTGTGTTTTATAGCGGCCTTCAGAACCTTTTTTGTATTTGGATTTTAATGGGAATCATTCTTATCAAAAGACTTCCCACCAATAGCTAATGTGATAATTGCGCTTATGAACAAAATAATTGAAGTTATAAATGACGCTAATGTAAAAGGTGTAAATTGTGTGAGCGATAATATCAATGATAAAAAGAACCAAGAGATAGCCCCTAGAAATTGTAAAATAGCAGAAGAAATTCTAAAACTCATATTATTGAATATAGCTAAAATAAGTGCGGGTAATGCGACTAATACCATTATAATGATGTTGAGTGTGAATAAATATGGCTGTTCGAAAGTTACTGTGTTTGGACCTGTTGGATGCATTGCTGCTAAGAACAAGCAAACAATCGTCGATAAAATTGCTAAAATAATAAAAGTGATTCGAACTTTCATCATGACCATCCTTTGTTTATAGAGTCAATATAAGTATGGAATATGTTAGGGATATAGTCAAATGCGTCAACTAATGGGGATTTTAGGATGGATAGAGAATTTAAGGCAATTAAAAAAGCATCAAACAGTAATATGCTGCTTGATGCAATATGGTATTGGTTAAAATGTATTGTCTCAAAGATTAGTCACTTTTAAAGATAAAGAATTGTCATGAATTAAAGCGCATGTACTGATGAGTGATGTGTTACATGTCGCAATGATGGCTTTCAGTTATTTATCGATAACATCACTCTTGATACCTTTAGATTTTAAGAAATCTTTAATTTTATCTTGTTGCTTTTTATTAACATCACCGGCATATTTTGTTGGCACGTCGACTACATTGATTTTATTTTGCGGTTGATAGCTAAGCTTTTCAATATCTTCGTTAACATTGGCGATTGTACTATTTAAAGCTTTGAAGTAATTCATCATTAATTCAACGGGTTTCTTATATTCTTTAGGAATATTGTTTTCAGTGACAAATTTCTTGAAATGCAAATCATTTTTAACAGCTAAGTTAGATAAGTGGCTAAGTGTTTCTGCTTGTTTTTCAGTCACTTTTGTTTGACTGTCAATTTGTTTATCTAGTTTATGTTGCATAATATATTTGTTATCAAGTATATCGCTATTTACAGACAAATACTTTTCTATAGCTTGCTTCATCTCTGCATCACTAATATCACTATTTTTCTTATCTGAGTTAAAAATATCTTTTGTTTCTAATTTTTTAGCGCTTTTAGGTGCATGGATGCCAGTACTTGTGTGATGATCTTCGTTATCAGATTGATCGGACGCGCAACCTGTAAGAATTAATGTCGATGCTAAAAATGTACTTAGTAGTAATCTCTTTTTCATAATGTAATATAACTCCTTAGTTTATCTTTAATTGAAAAAATATGTATTCATGTTTAATAGAGTAACATTGAATTAGTTTGGAATGTCACGATGACCTTGCAATGACCATAGACGTAAATGATTACGTGCATGAGTTGCTTTTTCTATCAATAATGCGTCGTTTTGAACGTTGTTAAGGATAGCATTATCTATAAATAACTGCATAATTGGTTGTACTAATTTAGACGTAGGTATTGTACGTAAAAGCATAATGATTTCATTCACATACTTTTCCTTCTCAATATCATTTTTCATATTGATTTGTTTGCGTAGATAACTGGTAAACTCTTTAATTGCTTGATCAGATTTCAAATAGTGGTGTCTATCATAATAGATTAATTCCTCAACAGAAGCTGGTACATAGTATCCTTCATCAGAAATATCAATGCCTGACGCCTCAGACTCGACAACATCAAATAACACAGGGTGAAACACGAAGTCATCTTCAATATAATATAGCTCAGTACCAGCTAAAGTATCTAAGCTATATTGCAACTCTTCTTTACTAAAAGTAGCGTCATAAAATCTTTGTGTGAGATATAGTAGATGATTAGTTGATAAAATACCATACAAGTTTACAGAACCAAGTATAATACGAAGAGGTAAAATATCTTTTTTATCTATTAATCCTTTCTTAATCTTAGAAATCAATTGAGTGATTGCATCACTTCTTAAGCTATCGGTTGTACCAAAATCTTCAAAATCGTCATGTTCAAGTAACATATCTAAGTCAACTTCGTCTTCCATAAATGATAATTCTAACGCGTTTTCAAACTCTGCTAAACTATTCTCAATTGTTTGCTCATCAACAAATTGATTTACAGCTTTCTCAAAATCACCATTGCCGACTTGATTCACGAAATTTTCAATATGTTTACGCACATCATTTGGCAAAATAAGACAATCATATTCAAAGTCGTAATAATAATAAAAATGACTAGTTAAAAAGTTGTCAAAATTTATTAATTGTAGCTTTTCAAATTCAATTAGTTCATTGTTTAATCGGTAGTTAGCATCACTTTCAAGTATGCTAGAAAGAATGTCAAACTCAAATAGAGTAGTATTAGAAAACACTTGTTCAATGATGTGATTATTATTGAAAAATGCTGTCATAATTAATTCAACAAGATTTTGTTTGTTTTTATTTGAGAATCCTTTGATACCATACTGCCTGCATATTGTTTTTAGCTCGTCATTAGTTTTTAACAGTAAAGCATGTTCTAATGTGACATCGTTTAAGCGCGTATGTTGTCTTACACGTAACACTTCTTCATTTAAATTCATATGGTTTATTGTATCTAACGATTCGAATTCACCATAGGTACTATCTAGTACTTCTGAATTGATATAACTTAAAAATAAATTATTTACAAAGAACTCATCTTCATTAATTTGATAAACAAAACCTAGATGATTTGTTAGCTTTAAAATATTAACATCGCGTTTATTTATAATTGTGACAGGATTACCATTAGATATAAGTGTTTCTATAAATTTTTGTTCTGTCTTATCCATATCATGATAAATTTTATGTATATTTTCAGGGCGTAAAGCGTGAATCGTGACTTCAAATCCTTCTTTTTGGGTCGGTAAATTAAAATATTCGCATGCATTTTGTAATTTTCCTGGGTATATAAAATGAACATCAAGCATTTTTGCACACCTCGTTGTATATATTAAGTTTATCATAACATGATTTTATGTCGGGATAAAAAAATAACAGCATCTTAACAAATGTAAGATACTGTCAGTGAAATGAATGAAACTTTAGTTTCTGATAATATAGTCAAAGGCATTTAATGCTGCATTTGCACCAGCGCCCATTGAAATAATAATTTGTTTGTTCTTCTGATCTGTGACATCGCCAGCAGCAAATATTCCAGGTACGTTAGTATTATTGTTACGATCAATAACAATTTCACCACGTTCGTTTAATTCAACAGCATCTTTTAACCATGATGTGTTTGGAAGTAAACCAATTTGAACAAAGATACCATCTAAGTTAAGTAGATGTTCTTCGCCGGTGCTCATGTCTTCGTAACGTATACCTGTAACATGGTTTTCTCCGACAACTTCAGTAGTTTTGGCATTTGTTTTGATATCAACATTTGATAAAGAACGTAAACGATCTTGTAACACGTTGTCTGCTTTTAATTCGCTAGCGAATTCGAATAATGTAACATGATTAACGATACCAGCAAGGTCAATTGCTGCTTCAACCCCAGAGTTACCGCCACCGATAACTGCTACGTCTTTATTTTCAAATAGAGGTCCGTCACAGTGAGGGCAGAATGCAACACCTTTATTAATCAATTGCTCTTCACCTGGAATGTTTAGCTTACGCCAACCTGCACCAGTAGCAATAATGACTGTTTTACTTTCTAGGACAGCACCGTTTTCTAACGTAACTTTAATTGCTTCGTCAGTCTTTTCGATATCTGTAGCACGAATGCCTGTCATTGCATCAATGTCATATTGATCAATGTGCGCTGCTAAGTTAGAAGAAAATTCAGAACCAGTTGTTTCTTTAACAGTAATGAAGTTCTCAATACCAGCAGTATCATTAACTTGGCCCCCGATACGATCAGCAACTATACCAGTACGTAAACCTTTACGTGCTGTGTAAATCGCTGCACTACCACTAGCAGGACCACCACCAACGATTAAGACATCATAAGGTTCTTTGTTTTCAAACTCAGATGCATCTGCCGTACTGCCTAGTTTCGAAAGAATATCTTGGATTGTCATACGACCATTGCCAAATTCTTCGCCATTTAAAAAGACAGCAGGGACTGCCATGATGTTTTCAGATTCTTCACGGAACACTGCACCATCAATCATAGAATGCGTGATGTTAGGGTTAATCACACTCATTAAGTTAAGTGCTTGAACGACATCAGGACATTTTTGACACGTTAAACTAATGAATGTTTCAAAATGGAATGAACCTTCTAAGTTTTTAATTTGGTCAATGATTGACTGTTTTTCTTTAGGTGCACGACCACTAACCTGTAAAATTGCTAAAACAAGTGAGTTAAACTCGTGACCTAATGGAATACCTGCAAATGTTACACCTGTTTCTTCGCCAGGACGATTGACTGAGAAACTTGGTGTACGTTTTAAAGACTTTTCAGAAAGTGAAAGTCTAGGTGACATATCAGAAATTTCTGTTAATAATTCTTTGAGTTCCTTAGATTTATCATCTGAACCAAGGCTGGCAACGAATTCAACGTTGCCCTCCATTAGTTCTAATAGTTGTTTAAGTTGTTGTTTTAAATCAGCATTAAGCATGGTTGTAATGCCTCCTTAGATTTTACCTACTAAATCTAAACCAGGTTGCAATGTTTTAGCGCCTTCTTCCCATTTAGCTGGGCATACTTCGCCAGGGTTTTTGCGAACATATTGAGCTGCTTTGATTTTGTGAGCTAATGTACTAGCGTCACGGCCAATTCCGTCAGCGTTAATTTCAGATGCTTGTACAACACCGTCTGGGTCGATAATGAATGTACCACGTTGAGCTAAACCAGTAGCTTCATCTAATACATCAAAATTACGAGTGATTGTTTGTGATGGGTCACCAATCATAGTGTAAGTGATTTTGCTAATTGCATCTGAATGGTCATGCCATGCTTTGTGTACGAAGTGAGTATCAGTTGATACTGAGAATACATTTACGCCTAATTTTTGTAATTCTTCATATTGGTTTTGTAAGTCTTCTAATTCAGTTGGACAAACGAATGAGAAGTCAGCAGGATAGAAGCATACTACGCTCCAAGAACCTTTTAAATCTTCTTGTGTAACTTCTTTAAATTGATCTTTTTTTGGATCGAAAGCTTGCGCTGTAAATGGTAAGATTTCTTTGTTAATTAATGACATAAATATCTTCCTCCTAAGAATTTAAGTATGAATTAGAACTATCAATTGATTGTGCTTAATTATAATAATTCTAATCTCTTAGTTAGCATTATTACATTTTGATCCAGAATAGTCAACTGGATAACTTTGTAAAGTGAATGATTACTTTTAAAATAAAGAAAGATAATATAAAGTGCTTTGATAATGGATTTTGTAGTCGATGATTTAAAAGGTTGTGTCTATATTTAATATCTTGATTTTAATGTAAAAAATGTAAAAAAAGAAGATTTGTATTCTCAACTAAGTCAACCTTATTGATAATGGTGTGAGAATATTTGTTCGAGATGGATGAAGGTAATGCGTGAGAAACTGGATTTTTTAAGTACGAG
Organism: Staphylococcus sp. FSL W8-0305; assembly: GCF_037966415.1. NCBI lineage: Bacteria > Bacillati > Bacillota > Bacilli > Caryophanales > Staphylococcaceae > Staphylococcus > Staphylococcus sp. FSL W8-0305. Next base: position 1,653,820 of record NZ_CP150198.1, on the reverse strand, counting down.
ACAATATTTTTGAAAGTTCAATTATTAACTTATAAGCAAATAATTGCTATAAAAAAGTTTGGACGTGTACAATTGCAATATGAAGATTTTTAATTAACTGTAAAGTATCGAGGAGTGGTAACGTGTCAGATCATGTATATAATCTTGTGAAAAAGCATCATTCTGTTAGAAAATTTAAGAATAAACCTTTAAGTGAAGACGTTGTTAAGAAATTGGTAGAAGCTGGACAAAGCGCTTCGACGTCAAGTTTCCTACAAGCATACTCAATTATTGGTATCGACGATGAGCAGATTAAAGAAAATTTACGAGAAGTTTCTGGACAACCTTATGTTGTAGAAAATGGCTATTTATTCGTCTTTGTTATTGATTATTATCGTCATCATTTAGTTGATCAACATGCTGAAACTGATATGGAAAATGCATATGGTTCAACGGAAGGTTTGCTAGTAGGTGCAATCGATGCAGCATTAGTTGCCGAAAATATTGCGGTAACTGCTGAAGATATGGGGTATGGCATTGTCTTTTTAGGATCATTGAGAAATGATGTTGCACGAGTTCGAGAAATTTTAGACTTACCGGACTATGTCTTTCCATTATTTGGTATGGCAGTAGGGGAACCTGCAGAAGATGAAAATGGCGCAGCCAAACCACGCTTACCATTTGACCATGTCTTCCATCATAATAAGTATCATGCTGATAAGGAAACACAGTATGCACAAATGGCAGATTACGATCAGACAATCAGCAAGTACTATGATCAACGTACAAACGGGAATCGCAAAGAAACATGGTCGCAGCAAATTGAGATGTTCCTAGGAAACAAAGCAAGATTAGATATGTTAGAACAATTGCAAAAATCAGGCTTAATACAGCGATAGCAAGATACCAAAATAACCCGCCCCCTCTAGCTTAAAATGATAAGTATAGCTAGAAGGGGCGGGTATTTCTTGCAATGAATTAGTGTGAAGTTAATGCAGCATTATCATTTGATTCGAAAGTATCTTTGTCCCAATGTTTAGTTAACTTGGCGGTACCTGTACCAGCTAGCATTGAATCGTTCACGTTTAATGCTGTTCTACCCATGTCAATCAATGGTTCAACGGAGATGAGCACGCCGGCTAAAGCGACTGGCAAGTTTAACGTTGACAACACCAATATGGATGCAAATGTAGCCCCGCCACCGACGCCAGCAACGCCGAATGAACTAATAATCACGACAGCGATTAACGTTACAATAAATTGTAAATCAATTTCTACATTAGCGACGGGTGCGACCATAATTGCAAGCATGGCAGGATAAATGCCAGCACAACCATTTTGTCCAATCGACAATCCAAATGTCGCAGCGAAATTGGCAATACCCTCCGGCACGCCTAGACGTCTTGTTTGTGTTTGTACATTCAGTGGTAAGGTACCCGCGCTTGAGCGTGATGTGAATGCAAAGATTAATACTTCCAAAGTCTTTTTAATATAGCGAATAGGGCTAATGCCTAACAGGCTTAAAATAATTAAGTGAATGATATACATCGTAATTAATGCAGCGTACGATGCGATTAAGAATTTTCCTAAAGTCCAAATGGCGCCAAAGTCACTTGTCGATAACGTGTTGGCCATAATTGCTAATACACCGTATGGCGTTAAACGTAAGACGAACGTCACAATCGCCATTACTAGTGAATAGATAGCGTCAATCGCACGCTTAAGCAATTCACCATGATCAGGTTGTTTGCGTGCTACGCGTAAATAAGCAAATCCTATAAACGAAGCAAATATCACAACAGCAATCGTGGAAGTTGCACGTTGTCCAGTGAAATCTAAGAATGGATTTTTAGGCAATAATTCCAAAATTTGTTGTGGTAACGTATGTGCTGTTAAATCTTTCGCTTGTTTAGCAATTTCGCTTCCACGTGCTTGTTCAGCGTTACCAAGATTAATTGTTGATGCGTCTAAACCAAACATCAAGGCATACACAACACCGACAATTGCAGCAATGGTGACAGTGCCGATTAAAAAGATAAAAATGAGACTACCAATTTTAGCAAATTTTTCTCCGATTTGAATTTTAGTGAATGCAGCGACAATAGAAATGAAAATTAAAGGCATCACAATCATTTGCAACAATGCAACGTAACCTTGTCCGACAATGTTGAACCAGTCACTTGTTGATGTTATAACATTCGAATGTGTTCCATAGACAAGATGTAGTAACACGCCAAATACAATGCCGATACCTAAAGCTGTAAACACACGTTTCGCAAAAGATATATGTTTACGAGCCATCATGTGCAATATTACGATGAAAATCACCAATACAATAATATTAATCAGTGTAAGAAAAGCATTCATGAACGTCACTCCTCAAATTTTTGAATATAATTCCGACCAGTATACTAAGAATAATATTAATTTTAAATTATTTCAAGAGGGCATTTGCAATTAAATGTAAACATGATGAAATTCGACCGTTGGCATAAGGGGATTTGTAAACAAATCGTTTTGAATTCAGTAGTGATAGGTGGAAAGGGTAAATAGTGTGATGAGCTAGTCGATTAAAGTTAATATTTGAAAATGAAGCAGGGCATTAAATGCAATAAATTAAATAAGTTGTCATTACAGCGTTAATAATAGAAATGATTTTAACAGGAAAAAAGTGATGAATATTTGGAAAAGATATATATCGTGTACTGTCATGAGAGATAAGATATGAGAAAACAAATGTATCCTTGAATCGAGATGTGGCTATGGCGGTTTGATAAAAATTGCTAACCTCATATTTATTGAATAAAAAAGATAATAAATGATCAACCTTGAAAAGACGCTTCGAACAAACACGTTGTAAAAAATTCTTTCGAATCAAAATTAGCATCTTTTGAGGATTCGTGTGTGCAGGTGGTAGTTCAAAAGCTACCGTAAACAAATATTTTTGTTTGAGCAAAAAGGCGTTTGTAGTAAATGTGAATATGAGTGTGCCCTTGTGCGATTCGTCATTTACTAACACAGCCAAACATTTAAATTGAATGGGCTTATTAAGATGAATCTATTTAGAAGTACACAGAAGCCATCCCATTTAAAAGTAACATACTACAAAAATTTATTCAAAATTCAATATTAATCATAATGAATAATTAAAAAACCTGAAACAAATTAGTTTGATATGCTCTCTTCAAAGTAGATATTGAAAGGAGTTTATCAGATTGTTTCAGGTTTTATGAATTGAGTATTAAATTTGAAAATAAATTACAGTTCTATAGTTTTATAAAAGATCAGTTTTTAAATCATAGATATATATTACTGAGTCTTACAGGCTGGGACATAAATCAATGTTCTATGCTCTACGAAGTTATATTGGCAGTAGTTGACTGAACGAAAATGCGCTTGTAACAAGCTTTTTTCAATTCTAGTCAACCTTGCCGGGGTGGGACGACGAAATAAATTTTGCGAAAATATCATTTCTGTCCCACTCCCTACAGGTTGAATAAACGTGCGAAGAAACCTTTTTTCTCTTCTTGAGGTTTTGGTTCTGACATTTCAGACTGTGAAGCTGTGCTGTCATTTTCTGCTTTCGCTTCCAATGAATCGTTCGAAGTAGCTTGTTTAGAAGCTTCTGCATGGGCTTCTGCTACTTGTTGTTCAGCATCATGTTGCGCTTCTGCATCTACTGTAGCTTCTTTATTTGAAGTCTCAGCTGCTTTGTCATTTTTAGACTGCTCAACGCTGGCTTTTTCAATTGCTTCAGTTGCAGAAATTTGATCCTCTTTATCTACTTTAGTAGCAGTGCCATCGCCTGCATTTTCTGCTTTAGTATCCGTCTTAGCGTCTGTTGATGTATTCACTCCAGCAACCTTCGAATCTTTACTTTCAGCCTTTTCATCAGTAGCAGTATTATTTTCAACTTTATTTGATGATTCAGCCAATACTTTAGCTTGAGATGCTTGTGCTTCTTGGATAGCCTCTTGTGATGTTTGGATGGCTTTTAAGGATTCGCTATTTGAATCGATTTTAGTTGTAAGTTGATTTTGAAGTTCTTTTAATTCTTGTTGTTGCTGATGTACTTGATTCATCATTTGACCAAGTAGGTGACGTTCTTCGCGCATTTTCTGGATTTCTAGACGCAAATCTTCTACTAGTTGAGCAACATTTTGATTAGTAGGTAAGTTTTTGTCATCGTTTTTGACAATGACTTGCAGGAAGTCTTTTTCTTTTTCTAATTCATCAAACGCTAGATCATAACTATTTGTTTGTTTTACTTTGTCGGCTATGTCTTTGAAAAGCTCGATATCTTCTTCTTTGAAATCAGTTGCTTCACGACCACGATATTCAGTCTTGCTTAGTTGGTAACCACGTTCTTCTAAATGTTGAACAATTTTACGGACTTGCTTCTCACTTAGTTCTACGCGTTGTGCAAATTCTTTAGTTAACATACTTTAAAGTCCTTTCTGCATATACTTTATGTATACTGACGTTTGTCTACGGGCAGTGAAACGTCAGTCTTGCTTCATACATAGTTTAAACGTTATTGTTAGTGATTTCAAGTTTGTTTAAAATGGTTTACGTAAATCCATTTCTTCTAATAAATCATAAATAATTTCACGTGCGATACCATTTGCAAATACATACTTCAAAATATAATTTGATTTAACACTTGTACCGTAGATATCCTTTGTCAGTTTAATATTTTTCTTTAAAAATAAGTCCACTTTTTTAGTGTGACCATCATTAGTTGGATGAATGTAATCAATTTCAGTTTGTCTTTCAAATTGATGTTCGTATAAAAACTGTCTACGGTGTTCAATAATGAGCCCATTATCTTGTGTTAAATCTGCAGGTTCTTTAGGGACTTCCATCATTAAAAAGTTAATACTTCTAGAATGAACAAGGTTTGATAATAAGTTTAATTCATGTTCAATTTGATGTAATGTTTGTGTCATTAACTCATCATGGTTGGGTAGGTCTTTTGCAAATAAATAAATTAAAAATGCAGAATTGGTTGTGGCTTCATAATGTGCAGTTGCTAGACTGACAACAACATCGTTTTCTAAGCCTACGATAAAGACATAATCGTTTTCAGTTTTGTTGTTTTCTAATGAGCGTTTGATGATACGTTTATCTTCAGTTAAAGATAAATTTAACTTAGTATCGTAAAGTTTAAGTGCTTCGTTGTAATGTGGATCTTTGACAGATTGAATGGTTTTAAATTCCATAAGAACACCTCCCCAATTTAAATAATATTATAGCATAATCGCCTGTTGTAAAAGACTGTTCATAAACTTTTAAATGGTATAAAAAACTGTACTATCTTAAATTAGACAGTACAGTAATCTCATTTTGAATTCAGTGTGATAACTAAGCTTTGGGACCTTTAGATGCTTCAGCAAAATGTGTAATATCAACTTCTTCATAAGTTGAATTATTTTCTAGTACTTCTTGGTGAGATGAATGATCGCGAACGCCAACAACTAACATTTTATCGTCTAAAATAAGTTGTTTATATTTTTCTAATTCATCAGGCGCTAAGTTGTAGCGTGATAAAACTGCATGTTCACCATCTTCTCCTGTTAACAGTTTAGTCATTTTATCACTAAATGTTCCACTTGTTGAGATAAGGGAGATTTCAGAGTCGTGTAAGTCATTTAGGTGTAATTTACTTTTACTAATAATTGTTAGCTCTGATTCTAAATAACCTTCAGATTTCTTTTGATTGATTACGTTGTATAATTCGCCAGTGTCATTTACTACAGTAATATCTGCCATAGTTGTCGCCCCTTTAAAAATTTGTTTATTCAATCTTTTACCCTTCTTATTATAAAGTAAAACCCTTACATTATTAAGTTATAAGTCTTCATTCGCATTAAACGTCTCTGTACATTTATAAAACTATTAAAAGTTTACCTAAGCAGTTATTGAAAAAATGCCGAAAATTTGCTATTATCGTTAAATAATTTACATAAACTCATATAATCTAAAGAATATGGCTTTAGAAGTTTCTACCATGTTGCCTTGAACGACATGACTATGAGTAACAACACAATACTAGGAGTAGCTTCAGCCATTAAATTGTAACCATGATGGGTGATTTATATCATTTTATATGATGGTCACAGTTTATTTGATGAAACTTCTTTTACATTGATTGCATGACCAATACGTGATGCATGTTCGTTCACTCATAAACCCTGAAACTATTATTTAGTTTGGGGATTTTTTTGTATCTAGCACCAATTTAAGAGCAAAATGTTTCACACAAATCTGAGGAGGTTTTAAGAGTGGAGTTACTAGGACAAAAAGTAAAGGAAGACGGCGTTGTCATTGATGAGAGGATTTTAAAAGTCGATGGATTTTTAAATCATCAAATTGATGCAAAGTTAATGGATGAAGTTGGTCGCACTTTTTACGAGCAATTTAAAGATAAAGGGATTACTAAAATCTTAACCATTGAAGCTTCCGGTATCGCACCAGCAATCATGGCTGCACTGCATTTTGATGTGCCATGTTTATTTGCGAAAAAAGCAAAACCTAGCACTTTGACGGATGGTTATTATGAAACATCTATTCATTCATTTACTAAAAATAAAACAAGTACGGTCATTGTTTCAAAAGAATTTTTATCAGAAGAAGATACTGTACTCATCATCGATGACTTTTTAGCAAATGGTGATGCTTCATTAGGATTATACGATATCGCACAGCAAGCGAATGCTAAGACAGCTGGTATTGGTATAGTTGTTGAAAAGAGTTTCCAAAATGGGCATCAACGTTTAGAAGAAGCAGGCTTAACAGTTTCTTCTCTCTGCAAGGTTGCTTCACTAGAAGGAAATAAAGTGACATTGGTGGGAGAAGAATAATGAAAAATTTAATCCTAAGTGTTCAACATCTTTTAGCTATGTACGCAGGTGCCATCTTAGTTCCAATCATTGTTGGTACAAGTTTGAAGTTTACGCCTGAACAAATCGCTTACTTAGTTACAGTAGATATATTTATGTGTGGAGTTGCCACATTTTTACAAGCCAATAAAGTAACAGGAACAGGATTACCAATCGTTCTTGGATGTACATTCACGGCTGTTGCGCCCATGATTTTAATTGGTCAAACGAAAGGAATAGATGTACTTTACGGTTCGCTATTTTTATCAGGGATATTAGTTATTATCATCGCGCCTTTCTTTTCACATCTTGTGAAATTCTTCCCACCAGTAGTAACGGGTAGTGTTGTTACTATCATTGGTATCAATTTAATGCCAGTAGCAATGAATTACTTAGCTGGAGGTCAAGGTGCAAAGGACTATGGAGATGTTAAGAACATTTTGTTAGGTTTAATGACATTAATCATTATTCTTGTTTTACAAAGATTCACAACTGGATTTATTAAGAGTATTGCCATATTAATTGGACTCGTTTTAGGAACGATAGGTGCTGGCTTACTTGGGATGGTCGATATTAATCAAGTCAATCATGCCGGTTGGTTAGGCATCCCAGTGCCGTTTAGATTCTCAGGATTTAGCTTTGATGTGACATCGACGTTAGTGTTCTTTATTGTAGCTATCGTTAGTTTAATTGAGTCGACAGGTGTCTATCATGCGTTAAGTGAAATTACCGGTAAGAAGTTAGAAAGAAAAGATTTTCGTAAAGGTTATACTGCGGAAGGTCTAGCGATAGTGTTAGGTTCTATATTCAATTCATTTCCGTATACAGCCTATTCGCAAAATGTAGGACTTGTTTCTTTATCCGGCGCTAAGAAAAACAATGTTATATACGGCATGGTCGTGTTATTACTTATATGTGGTTGTATACCTAAGCTTGGCGCATTAGCAAATATCATACCGCTACCTGTGTTAGGTGGTGCGATGATAGCTATGTTTGGCATGGTAATGGCATATGGTGTTAGTATATTAGGACATATCGATTTTAAAAATCAAAACAATTTATTAATTATCGCTGTATCAGTAGGATTAGGTACTGGTATAAGCGCTGTACCACAAGCATTTAAAGGTTTAGGTGAACAATTTGCATGGTTGACCCAAAACGGAATTGTTTTAGGCGCAATCTCTGCAATTATTCTTAATTTCTTTTTTAATGGAATAAAGTATAAACAAACGGAAGAAAATGTGAAATAATATAACTAATTAATTTGAAAAATGGAGGCTGTTTTTAATGTGGGAAAGTAAATTTGCAAAAGAATCATTAACGTTTGATGATGTGTTATTAATTCCAGCACAATCTGATATTTTACCGAAAGACGTTGATTTAAGCGTACAATTATCAGACAAAGTTAAATTAAATATTCCAGTTATTTCTGCTGGTATGGATACTGTAACTGAATCTAAAATGGCGATTGCTATGGCTCGTCAAGGTGGTTTAGGTGTTATTCATAAAAATATGGGCGTTGAAGAACAAGCGGACGAAGTTCAAAAAGTAAAACGCTCAGAAAATGGTGTCATTTCAAACCCATTTTTCTTAACACCAGAAGAAAGTGTTTATGAAGCGGAAGCATTAATGGGTAAATACCGTATTTCAGGTGTACCAATTGTTGATAATAAAGAAGATCGCAACTTAGTAGGTATTTTAACAAACCGCGACTTACGTTTTATTGAAGACTTCTCAATTAAAATTGTAGATGTAATGACGCAAGAAAATTTAATTACAGCTCCAGTGAATACAACACTTGAAGAAGCAGAAAAAATTCTCCAAAAACATAAGATTGAAAAGTTACCATTAGTTAAAGACGGGCGTCTAGAAGGTCTTATTACTATTAAAGATATTGAAAAAGTTATCGAATTCCCTAATGCAGCAAAAGATGAACATGGTCGTCTACTTGTAGCCGCAGCAATCGGTATTTCAAAAGACACTGATATTCGTGCTCAAAAATTAGTCGAAGCAGGTGTGGATGTCTTAGTTATCGATACAGCACATGGTCACTCTAAAGGCGTTATCGATCAAGTGAAACATATTAAGAAGACTTACCCAGAAATCACATTAGTAGCAGGTAACGTAGCAACTGCAGAAGCAACAAAGGATTTATTTGAAGCGGGTGCAGATATTGTTAAAGTTGGTATTGGCCCAGGTTCAATTTGTACGACACGTGTTGTAGCAGGTGTTGGTGTACCACAAATTACAGCAATTTATGATTGTGCAACTGAAGCACGCAAACATGGTAAAGCTATCATTGCTGATGGTGGTATTAAATTCTCAGGAGATATCATTAAAGCATTAGCTGCTGGTGGACATGCGGTTATGTTAGGTAGCTTATTAGCAGGTACTGAAGAAAGCCCAGGCGCAACAGAAATTTTCCAAGGTAGACAATATAAAGTATACCGCGGTATGGGCTCTTTAGGTGCGATGGAAAAAGGTTCAAACGACCGTTACTTCCAAGAGGACAAAGCGCCTAAGAAATTTGTACCTGAAGGTATCGAAGGACGTACAGCATATAAAGGTGCGTTACAAGATACAATTTACCAATTAATGGGCGGTGTGCGTGCTGGTATGGGTTATACTGGTTCACACGATTTAAGAGAATTACGCGAAGAAGCACAATTCACACGTATGGGCCCTGCTGGTTTAGCAGAAAGTCACCCACATAATATTCAAATTACGAAAGAATCACCGAACTACTCATTCTAATTAAGATAAAGGAGAACGACAAATATGGAAATGGCAAAAGAACAAGAGTTAATCCTTGTCTTAGACTTTGGTAGCCAATACAACCAATTAATTACACGCCGAATTCGTGAAATGGGCGTTTATAGTGAATTACACGATCATGAAATTTCAATTGAAGAAATTAAGAAAATGAATCCAAAAGGTATCATCTTATCAGGTGGTCCAAATTCAGTTTATGAAGAAGGTTCATTTACAATTGATCCGGAAATATATAATTTAGGAATTCCAGTACTTGGTATTTGTTACGGCATGCAATTAACTACTAAATTATTAGGTGGTAAAGTTGAACGTGCCAATGAACGTGAATACGGTAAAGCAATCATTAATGCGAAGTCAGATGAGTTATTCGCTGGCTTACCAGCAGAACAAACTGTTTGGATGAGTCATTCTGATAAAGTTATTGAAATTCCAGAAGGCTTTGAAGTTATCGCTGATAGTCCAAGTACAGACTATGCAGCAATCGAAGATAAGAAACGTCGCATTTATGGTGTTCAATTCCATCCAGAAGTACGTCATACAGAATATGGTAATGATTTATTAAATAATTTTGTCCGTCGTGTTTGTGATTGTAAAGGTCAATGGACAATGGAAAACTTTATCGAAATCGAAATTGAAAAGATTCGTCAACGCGTAGGAGACCGTCGTGTATTATGTGCGATGAGTGGCGGCGTAGATTCATCTGTTGTAGCTGTACTATTGCATAAAGCAATAGGTGATCAACTAACATGTATCTTTGTAGACCATGGCTTACTTCGTAAAGGTGAAGGCGATATGGTTATGGAGCAATTCGGTGAAGGTTTCAACATGAATATTATCCGTGTTAATGCGAAAGATCGCTTTATGAATAAATTAAAAGGTGTTTCAGATCCTGAACAAAAACGTAAAATCATTGGTAATGAATTTGTATATGTGTTTGATGATGAAGCATCAAAACTTAAAGGTGTAGACTTCCTTGCGCAAGGAACACTATATACAGACGTCATCGAATCAGGTACTAAGACAGCACAAACAATCAAATCACATCACAATGTTGGTGGATTACCAGAAGACATGGAATTCGAATTAATCGAACCAATCAATACATTGTTTAAAGATGAAGTACGTAAATTAGGTATTGAGTTAGGTATTCCAGAACATTTAGTATGGCGACAACCATTCCCAGGACCTGGTCTTGGTATTCGTGTACTTGGAGAAATTACTGAAGATAAACTAGAAATCGTAAGAGAATCAGACGCGATTTTACGCCAAGTGATTAGAGAAGAAGGTCTTGAAAGAGAAATTTGGCAATACTTCACAGTGTTACCAAACATTCAATCAGTAGGTGTTATGGGAGACTACCGTACGTATGATCACACAGTAGGTATCCGTGCAGTAACATCTATCGACGGCATGACAAGTGACTTCGCACGCATCGATTGGGAAGTCTTACAAAAGATTTCTAGTCGTATCGTAAACGAAGTAGATCACGTCAACCGCGTAGTCTATGACATTACATCAAAACCACCAAGCACAATTGAGTGGGAATAATTATATATAGCAGGCTGGGACATAAATCAATGTTCTATGCTCTACGAAGTTATATTGGCAGTAGTTGACTGAACGAAAATGCACTTGTAACAAGCTTTTTTCAATTCTAGTCAGGGGCCCCAACAAAGAGAAATTGGATTTCCAATTTCTACAGACAATGCAAGTTGGGGTGTGGGCCCTAACACAGAAAATTCATTTTATTGAATTTTACATTTATGTGCAAGTTGGGCAAAGTGTCTTATTTTTTCAAAGTATTTAAAAGTAAAATTACATGTTAATACGTAGTATTAATGGCGAGACTCCTGAGGGAGCAGTGCCAGTCGAAGACCGAGGCTGAGACGGCACCCTAGGAAAGCGAAGCCATTCAATACGAAGTATTGTATAAATAGAGAACAGCAGTAAGATATTTTCTAATTGAAAATTATCTTACTGCTGTTTTTTAGGGATTTATGTCCCAGCCTCTTGATGATTTAAAATTACAATAAGGACGGAAAAGGGGTAAGGTGTTCTAAGTTTGCGTTTTAATTCATCAATAAGGCAATTTTCCGTGTTTATTTTTATATAAAATTTCATATTGTTTAGGATCTTCTTATTTTAAATCATAAATTATAGTTTCGTCTACTATTTTTTCTAATTCAAGTGTATTAAAGCTCCAGTCATTTGTTGTTATTATAAATATTTTTTGGACTGGGTTGTTATTTATATGATTAATTAGCCTAGGAGTATCTGTTTCTATTATTAGAGCAGATTCTACAGGATAGTAAATAGCAAAGTCTCCGTGATAAATTGTGTTTCTTTCATAGAGGTTAACCTCTAAGGTTAAATTACTCAATTTGAAGATTGTGTTTTGAGTTATATTTTTAGGAATAATTCGATTATCTACTATTTGTTTTAGGTTGCCTATTGAACGAGTGTGTATCGTCCCTTTTGTGTAATCGGAATTATTTAAAGCTCTTAAAACAGTTGTTAATTTATACTCGTTAATATAACCCTTTACTAAAGCCATCCGTTTATCGCTACCTATAAAATCTTTCAGTTTTTTGTTGAATTCATTTTTGTTGTGCATAATATTTTATCCTTTCCATTAGTTGATTGTTTTCATTTGTTCAAATCTCTATCCATTTACTCGGTTACAGGGCTGTGTATTTGCAGAGTAATATTATGATTGGAATAACCAACGCGTTCCGTATTCGTTTTGAGTGACGCAGCTAGCTACGATAATAGTGACATGTGGCTTATAACACATTGTGTAATTTATTGTGTGTTTTGTGATGTCTATATTGGTTGCAGATTGTTGTATATTTCACTTAAAGGGCATTTATATAAAAAAAGAGGCCAGATGACGTATCATCTGACCTTCAGCTAAAACGCTGAGAATATGTCATTCTTCAAGAGAATGAAGCCGGAATGGTTACCGGGAATTTGTAAACCAATTATATCAGATGTAATATTACAATTCAATTAGAAAAGAACTTTATCTTTAATTGCTTTTCGATTTCATTCATGTCATCTTCTGAAATTATTATCGTTCCAGTAGGATCAGAATCATTTATTTTGCTTATACGTCTTTTGCTTATTGTTGTAATTGCTGATATATTAACGTATGTATCTTTCCCTTTGTGCTTGGAATAAACACCTATCACTCTATACAGTTCATTAGCTTTTTGATTTAAGTTAGACAAAAGCTTTTTATCTTCTGTGCTAAGTTTAATGTCAATATCTCTATATTTTTGGGCTAATGCTTGTACTTTACTACTGATATCGATAATCTGTTTTTTTTAAATCTGTTGTTGTTAGATTTAGCACCGATTCGTTTAACTTCAAATAATTTTTATTACCTTTGGAAGAAAGTGGAACTATTGTAACTGTTTCTTTTCCTTTATTGTCTTTGTTATCTAATATTACACAAAAATGATTACCAGAAAACTCACTTCCAATATTACTCCCTAGTTTTACATATACCACTGTTCCTCTACTATATGATTTATAATATCTTTTTTTATTGCTTGTAACATCGCTATGTATAGCAATTGAATAAAACTCTAGCCAATGAGGCATGTATATAACTTTCAAGTTTTTACTATCGGATTTTGAATAAGCTTGTTTTAGTTTTTTGTTTGACGTATTTAATTTACTATTTGCTTGATTGATATTTTTAGACATTAAATAGTGTTCTCCTAATCAATTTATTCTTCTTTATATCAGCATTATTAGCACTGAAATTAACATGAATGGTACGAAAATAGATGTTACTATAAAACCAACAATTTTATTAGGTGGAACTCATCAATTTTGTATTTAACAAATTTCGCAATGACCTCCTATTTATCCGCTTTTTATAGTTCATGTATGTGTAAAAAAGCCTATATTGAACATCTAATTATAAACGAATTCCTAATGCTAAAAGCAATCTAACTTACTTAAATATTATTATGAGTTTTTATTGAAATTAAATAAATTTAAACTATTTTTTAGTCTCTCCATATCGTTGGAAGTTGGTTCTTTATATAATCAGATAAATTAGAATCTTCAAGTAATGTGTCTTTAAAAAGTTCAGTTTCTAAATCAACTCTAATATTTGAAGTTAGAAAATTTTTTATTTCATAAATAGTTTCACAATCAATTTTGTTGCTGCCATATATATACACTATATTTAATTAAATCATTTAGTACATTTAAAAGAATTTGATGAACTTATACAAAAGTTTCAAGAAATAGAAAAAATATCTTCTGATATAAGTTTTGCGACCGAATTAAATGACGCACAAAAATTGTTATATTAGAGGCACAAAAAATGGATGAAATTAAATTAAAATGCGATATACATGTTTCAGTGGTGTTGCTGTGTATGGTGATATTAAAGTCTGTGAAAATAATCATGGCGAATTAATCAAAAAGCACTGCAATTATAAAAATATTATATATATGTAATTGTATTTTATTATGATGAAGTAAATGATTTAAAGCAGATACATGATGCGTTCAGATCAGTTTAAAGCAGTGTTGCATAGTTTTCGCACACTATAATACATTCAATCATACAATTGAAACGTATAGAGTGTTTTTGTAGATACCGTTGAATAAGAAGATAAACGTAAAAGATTATCGTAAATATAAAAAACTTTAGTAAATAAAATTGTTCATAAAGTGGATGAAGGTTTATATCAGTCAAGTAGATTTACATTACAAGTTATTCAAAAGTACATATATTTGTTAAGGGAGTGAACGATTATCCAATTCAGCATGTTTTTTGCTCTTATTATTCCTTTTTATTGATTCATAATAAGTACTTCTAAGACTTTGCACATTAATGGATATTGAATATTGATACGCATTCTGTTAAATGATTTCTATTTCGTCTCGTGATTAGCAATATTTGCTTTAAAACATCATTTTCCATTTTTAAATGTTGAACTTCTTTGCGTAATTTTATTAACTCTTTTTCATCACTTTTTAAATTATCTTGATGATTGAAGGACCCAGTATTTTGGTGTTGTTTTATCGGATTTGAGAAAGTTGAGGTTGTTAAATCATACTCGCGTATAATTTCATTTTTAGGCTTACCATTTTCATATAATCTAACCTTTTGTAACTTAAACTCTGAACTAAATGATCTTCTTTCTCTTGTCGTAATAAAATAGCCTACTTTCTTAAATTAACAATATCTATTCTCATAGAATTTGTTCAATTAAGTGTAGACGATTCACTGACACATCATAAGTACGTTAGGAATTTTGATCGTTCATTGTTATTGCTTTATGTTTTAGGAAATGTGCTATTGAAGGGTTTAAAGATGTTTGGAATTTCTTGGTTTCTTGACTTATATAGTTATGAAAGAGGGCGTTGTCCTTTATTAAATTTCTGAGATCAGAAATGCTATAAATAAAGTGATTAAGATTTTTTGTTTTCATGTAATTTAAGAAATGGATTTGTTTTTTGTGGGTTATTTTTAATTCTGTTCTGAAATGGTTTGAATTTTGCAGTTGCAAATATGGTAGCTGCATCTTTTGACAAAGTAATAGAACCTTTTTCTTCTGGTACCATGATATTCACTCCTTGTACAATTTGATTTAAAGTTTATAAAATAATTTTACTATGTATAATAATTTGTGTAAATAGTTTCTTATTGTTACCGAATAATTTGTTTGGAAGCGTTATGTAATGCCAATCAACACCAAAGTCCTCATGTCCTCATTCCTTTTGCGACTACATATATTGTTAATAATATTGAAATTATAAACTGATAGTGATAATTTAGTTAACTGACCCATGAGAGTAGGAACCCCACCATACGGGAATTTCGAAATCATGGGTTTTTTGTTTTAAAGGATTGATGCAATAGATAAAGTAGCCATTCTAATATATGGAGTATTTATCAACTAAAAATTAAAACAGATATGAATTTTCTTCATTAAATAATTTTTCTATAAGGAAACAGAGGCAACGCTACTGTCACCTCTGCTTGAAATAATTAGGTTGAAATACTCTGAGTCTAAAGTCCATACCCAAATCGCTCAAATCCTCCAAACCTCCGACTACATCTCCAAACCCCAAAACACCAATACTTACCAAAGCATTGATATAAGTGCCAATACTGGCAATGTGCCTTGTTTGAAAAAGATACTAATATTGCTTGAAAGGCCACCATAAATAGCAACGCCAATGATATACACTAAAATAGCTGCGCATATTTCTTTTGGATTACTGCTGATAAATAAACCGTATATTAGCAAAACTCCGATTAAACCATTATATACGCCTTGATTCTTCAAAAGTACGTTAATATTTTTGTCTTTCAATTTATCGACGCTTATATTAAATGTCTCGCTGGTCTTTCTGGAAGTTGTAGCAATCGTTTCAAGGTACATAATATAGAAAAATTCTAATGCCACAAATATGATTAAAATTGTCGAGATGATATTCACTGTAACGCTCCTTTAGTATTAAATATTTTCTTGTAAAAATGATTGCAGTGTCTGTGGTTGATCATTGACTAATTGTTGGAATTCATTGGATTCTTGGTCTAATAGTCCTCTTGCTCCTGCGTCGTACATTGATGCCAATAATGCACCAAAGCCTTTAGGTTCATCGTACATTTCTGCAAATGTCTCTAATGAAACGGGTTCATATTTAATTTCTGTGCCTGATGCCTCAGATAAAATTGCAGCAAGTTCCTTCATATCATAACTGTAGCCTGATAATAAATAACGTTTGCCCCAAGTATCTGGATTTTTAATAATAGCAATGACACCTCTAGCAATATCATTTCTAGTAATATAATTAATACGACCATCACCAGCTGGATAAATCAGTTTATGCATATTCATCAATTCTGGTAAATATGGTTTAAGTGGATCCATGTACATCGCCATTCTTACATACGTATAATCAATGCCACTTGTTGCCAATAAACGTGATGCATATCCGAAATAAGGGCTCATATGGAATGGATTATTATGCTGATCTGCGTAATAACCTATGAAAATGATATGAGCAACGCCACTTTGCTTTGCGGCATATACTAAATTTTCCACTTCAGGAATACGTTTAAATGATGGATGGATAATACTTGGAATAAACACAACGGTGTCGATGCCTTTAAATGCTTTTACCATGCTTTCTTGATTAAAATAATCTAATTGTCGAACAGAAACTTTTCCGCGCCAATCTTCTGGAACTTTCTCAACATTTCTAACACCAATGTGAAAATGATCTATGTGATTTGCAATGGCTTGATTTGTAATATGTGTGCCTAAATGACCTGTAGCACCTGTTAACATAATATTCATTCACTTCATCTCCTAATCTTTATATACATAACATAATACTTATTCGATGATTTTCAAAACATTTGATTTTATAAAAAATTGCAATCTGTATTTATTGTCGCCGTGTATAGTAAATACGCATATGTTATTAATGTTAAAAATACCGTAATGACGCGTTTTAGTTGATGCGTGTCACCATGATCTTTGAAAATTTTGACATGGTACTGCGACGATATGATGTCATTTTTGTGTCTGAAAGTTTTACAGTTTTTAAAATTAAAATGGTTTAAAGTGTGAATTGTATAAAAAAGAGTCTTGACGGATAAGAATTGATTATTAACAGTTAGCATTTTATTAATTACCTTAACAATGATTCAAGTTTAGTTAAATGAGGTTTAATTTGAAAGGGAATAGCGCCTCAATATAATGTAGGTAGATTGTTCATATTACGTAATTGAAAAATCAAATTTAAATAGATTGGGGCTAAAAATTATGAAATTTAAAGCGATAGCAAAAGCAAGTTTAGCATTGGGAATGTTAGCAACAGGTGTAATAACGTCGAATATACAATCAGTACAAGCGAAAACAGAAGTTAAACAACAAAGTGAGGCTGATTTAAAACTTTATTATAATGGACCAAGTTTTGAATATAAAAAAGTAACTGGATATGGATTTATTGAAGGTAAAGATAGATTCATTGATTTTATATACAATGGACAATATAATAAAATATCTTTAGTTGGTTCTGATAAAGATAAATATAATGAAGAAGTTAACCCAGATATAGATGTGTTTGTCGTTAGAGAAGGAAACGGTAGACAAGCTGATAATCATTCGATTGGTGGCGTAACAAAAACTAATAGAGGAGTGTATTACGACTATATACACTCTCCAATCCTTGAAATTAAGAAAGGTAATGAAGAACCACAAAATAGTCTGTATCAAATTTATAAAGAAAATATCTCATTAAAAGAACTTGATTATAGATTACGAGAACGTGCAATCAAACAACACGGCTTGTATTCAAATGGTCTTAAACAAGGTCAAATTACAATTACTATGAAAGATGGCAAATCACATACTATCGATTTAAGTCAAAAACTTGAAAAAGAACGTATGGGTGATTCTATCGACGGCAGACAAATACAAAAAATTCTAGTAGAAATGAAATAATACTTTCTAACGACAAAGCGCTATGTTGAATCGTGCTTGTTATGGAAATATATGGAAGTTAAGCGACGTACTGTTGCTTAGCTTCTTTTTTGAGGGCAAAGTTACAAAACTCACACAAACAGTCGCAGCACGCATTATCTTTTACTTAACTAGCTTAATCATATTTTATGAATAGTTAAAAAAGGGTTAATGTGAATATCAGCATACAGCTCCTATAATATGGTTGTATGATTCAATTTACGTAATAAAACAATCTAATCTAATATATTGGAGCATACAATTATGAAAATGAAATCAATTGCAAAAGTAAGTTTAGTGTTGGGTATTTTAGCTACAGGTGTAAATACTGTAACGGAACAACCGGTGCATGCCGAAAATAAACATGTTCAAGTAAGCCAAAATAGTAAAAATTTAAAAGCGTACTATACTCAACCTAGTGTTGAATATAAAAATGTGACAGGTTATATCAGTAGTATTCAACCTAAACCAGGCACTAAATTTTTGAATATGATAGAAGGTAATACAGTTAATAATCTAGCTTTAGTTGGCAAAGATAAGGAACACTATCATACGGGTGTACATCGCAACCTTGATATATTTTATGTTAATGAGGATAAGAGATTTGAAGGTGCAAAGTACTCGATTGGTGGTATCACAAAAGCAAGCGATAAAGTTGTCGACCAAGTAGCAGAAGCAAGAGTCATTAAAGAAGATCACACTGGTGAATATGATTATGACTTTTTCCCATTTAAAATAGATAAAGAAGCAATGACATTAAAAGAGGTTGATTTTAAAATAAGAAAACATCTTATTGATCATTATGGTCTTTATGGTGAAATGAGTTCAGGAACAGTTACTGTCCAAATGAAATACTATGGCAAGTATACAATTGAATTGGATAAAAAGTTACAAGAAGACCGAATGGCCGATATCGTCAAAGTCATAGATATTGATAGGATTGAAGTCAAAGTTAAAAAAGCATAATGCTTAGACTGGTCGTCGTAATGAATTGAAATTGCAATAGTGAGGTTAAGTGATGATAAAACGTTACTTAACTTCTTTTTTATGTCTTAAAATCATTTCAAAGATACATAGTAACACCACATAAACCTCGAAAGTACTCATTATTTTTTGCTTAAATGACTTAATAATATTTCAACAATTGTTAAACGAGGGTTAATGTGAATAGACCAATATGTCCTCTATAATGAAGTTGTATGATTCTAATTACGTAAAGAACAATCGAATAATTACGATTGGAGCATACAACTATGAAAATAAGAACAATTGCGAAAGCGAGTATAGCGTTAGGGCTTGTAACAACAGGTGCAAGTATAGTAACAACGCAATCGGCCAATGCAGAAGTAGCATCAGCACTTAAAGCAGGACAGTTAGCAAAGATAAACGTATCAACAAGCGCAATCACAACGACAGCGCAAGCAGTGAACGCAGAACAAAATCATACGGCTAATCCTGAACAGGCGGCAAAGTCTAACACAGAAAATGTATCAACATCGCTTTCAACTCAAACAGAACAGACGCCAAAATCTAACATACAAAAAGCAACACAACCAGCACCAAGCGGAACAACTCAGTCTTTACCAAATGCACAACCGCAATCAACACAACCAACACCAAGTGTAACAACACCGCCTTCATCTAATGTCGAAACACCACAACCAACATCGCCAACCACAAAACAAGCACAAAAGGAAATAAACCCTAAATTTAAAGGTTTAAGATCATATTATACGAAATCAAGTTTAGAATTTAAAAATGAGTTGGGTATAATTATCAAAAAATGGACAACAATAAGATTTATGAATATTGTTCCAGATTATTTCATATATAAAATAGCTTTAGTTGGAAAAGATGATAAGAAATATGGTGAAGGCGTGCATAGGCATGTCGATGTATTTATCGTTTTAGAACAAAATAAATATGGCGTAGACAAATACTCGGTCGGTGGTATCACAAAAGCAAATAGAAAGAAAGTTGATTACAAAACTGGAATAAGTATTACTAAAGAAGATAAAAAAGGTACAATCTCACATGATGTTTCAGAATACAAGATTACTAAAGAAGAGATTTCCTTGAAAGAACTTGATTTTAAATTGAGAAAACAACTCATTGAACAACATAATTTGTACGGTAATATTGGTTCAGGAACAATCGTTATTAAAATGAAAAATGGTGGAAAGTACACGTTTGAATTACACAAAAAATTGCAACAACATCGCATGGCAGATGTTATTGATGGTACAAATATTGATAGAATTGAAGTGAATCTAAAATCATCGTGATGGATACTACATAGAACCGTTGAACGATGAAATGAGAAGTTAAGCGACAATGACCTACATCATTGCTTAGCTTCTTTTGTTTTGCGTAATGATGTTAAGGGAAATTATTCACTTGTTTGTAAAAGTGACATCTCAATGTCTTGAAAATGATGCAATGCCCAATGTGCAAGCGTTGAATCGCTTCGAAACCATCTGTATTTAACGAAAATTATGGATTACTTAACGATGATTCAAATATAGTTAAACATGGTTTAATGTGAATAGACCGATACGTCTTCTATAATGTAGTTGTATGATTCTAATTACGTAAAGAACAATCGAATATAATAGATTGGAGCATACAACTATGAAAATGACACAAATTGCGAAAACCAGTTTAGCACTATCACTTTTAACAACAGGTGCAAGTATAGTAACAACGCAATCGGCTAATGCAGAAGTAGCATCAGCACTTAAAACAGAACAGGCAATAAAATCTAAAATACAAAAAGTAACAACATCGCCTTCAACAAAAGTAAAAGCAACACAACCAACACCAAGCGTAACTACAACAACTCCGCCTTCACCAAATGTACAACCGCAATCGCCACAACCAACACCAAGTGTAACAACTCCGCCTTCACCAAATGTACAACCGCAATCGCCACAACCAACACCAAACCCAACAACACCGCATTCATCTAATGTCGAAACAAAACAACCGCAATCGCCAACCACAAAACAAGCACAAAAGGAAATAAACCCTAAATATAAGGATTTAAGAACATATTATACGAAACCGAGTTTAGAATTCGAAAAGCAATTTGGCTTTATGCTGAAACCATGGACGACAGTTAGGTTTATGAATGTTATACCAGATTGGTTCATTTATAAAATAGCTTTAGTTGGAAAAGATGATAAGAAATATAAAGATGGGCCATACGATAATATTGATGTATTTATCGTTTTAGAGGACAATAAATATCAATTGAAAAAATATTCTGTCGGGGGTATCACGAAGACAAATAGTAAAAAAGTTGATCACAAAGCAGAATTAAGCATTACTAAAAAAGATGAGAAAGGCAAAATCTCACACGATGATTCAGAATATAAGATAACTAAAGAAGAGATTTCCTTGAAAGAGCTTGATTTTAAATTGAGAAAGCAACTCATTGAACAACATAATTTGTACGGTAATATTGGTTCAGGAACAATTGTTATTAAAACGAAAAACGGTGGGAAGTACACGTTTGAATTGCATAAAAAATTACAAGAACATCGCATGGCAGATGTCATAGATGGCACTAGTATCGAAAGAATTGAAGTGAATCTAAAATCATCGTGATGGATACTGCATAGAACCGTTGAACGATGTACCGAGAAGTTGAGTGACAAAAATTTACATGTTGCTCAGCTTCTTTCGTGTTGCACAGTGGTATAAGAAGACGAATATTTGATGTTGACCACACATAACATGCTTATGTCCTAAATGTGTCTAAAAATACCAATCTATCAAGCGTTGAAGTACAACAAAAGTCATTTTTATTTAACGAACATTATGGATTCCTTAATTTAATTAACGATGATTCAAATATAGTTAAACAAGGTTTAATATGAATAGAGACATACGCCAACTATAATAAAGCTGTATGATTCAATAAACGTAATCGAACAAATCTAATAATTACGATTGGAGCATACAACTATGAAGATGACAGCAATTGCGAAAGCCAGTTTAGCTCTAAGTATTTTAGCGACTGGGGTTATAACATCAACGGCTCAAACTGTAAATGCGAGCGAACATGAATCAAAATATGAAAATGTGACAAAAGATATCTTCGACTTGAGAGATTACTATAGTCGCGCAAGTAAGGAACTTAAAAATGTTACTGGCTATCGTTATAGCAAAGGTGGCAAGCACTACCTTATCTTTGATAAAAATAGAAAGTTCACAAGAATACAAATTTTTGGTAAAGATATAGAAAGGATTAAAAAACGTAAAAATCCAGGATTAGATATATTTGTAGTTAAAGAAGCGGAAAATCGCAACGGCACAGTGTATTCATATGGTGGCGTTACTAAGAAAAATCAAGGCGCTTACTATGATTACTTAAGCGCACCTAGATTCGTTATTAAAAAAGAAGTAGGTGCAGGTGTTTCTGTGCATGTTAAAAGATACTACATTTATAAGGAAGAGATTTCGCTGAAAGAACTTGATTTTAAATTACGACAGTATTTAATTCAAGATTTTGATCTGTATAAAAAGTTTCCTAAAGCTAGCAAGATAAAAGTGACAATGAAAGATGGCGGCTATTATACGTTTGAACTCAATAAAAAGTTACAAACAAACCGAATGAGTGACGTCATAGATGGCAGAAATATTGAGAAAATAGAAGCCAATATTAGATAATTCAACGAAACATGGATAATAGTAAAATATGGATAGTATAGATGAGCTAGGCAGCATAGGTTGCTTAGCTTCTTTTTTGTGTCGTTACGATCGGAAATGAAGTGGGTCGATGAAAGATAATAACGACAATAAAAACTGTGAAAATAGTTGATACCTATAGTCGCACGGTGTCGCACTAGTGACATGAAACAATGTGGAAAACATAATTAAATTGAAAGAAAGTGTGAATGGTGAAAAAAATAGCATAGAGTTATAAAAAATGATTAATACTGTTAGGATTCCATTAATTAGCTTAACATTGGTTCAGGAATAGTTAAAAAGCGGTTAATTCATAGCGCAGTATCCGGCTTATATAATGATAGTAGATTGTTCGTATTACGTAATTGAATTAATCACATAAACATATATTAAGTCAAAATTTAAAAATAGATTGGGAGAATAATACTATGAAATTAAAAACGTTAGCTAAAGCAACATTAGCATTAGGTTTATTAACTACTGGTGTCATTACATCAGAAGGTCAAGCAGTTCAAGCGGCAGAAAAACAAGAGAGAGTACAACATTTACATGATATTAGAGATTTACATCGATACTACTCATCAGAAAGTTTCGAATATAGTAATGTTAGTGGTAAGGTTGAAAACTACAATGGTTCTAACGTTGTACGCTTTAACCCAAAAGATCAAAATCACCAATTATTCTTATTAGGAAAAGATAAAGAACAATATAAAGAAGGTCTACAAGGCCAAAATGTCTTTGTAGTACAAGAATTAATTGATCCAAACGGCAGACTATCTACTGTTGGTGGTGTAACGAAGAAAAACAACAAAACTTCTGAAACTAATACACCTTTATTTGTTAATAAAGTTAATGGTGAAGATTTAGATGCATCAATTGACTCATTTTTAATCCAAAAAGAAGAAATCTCATTAAAAGAGCTTGATTTCAAAATTAGACAACAATTAGTTAATAATTACGGATTATATAAAGGTACATCTAAATACGGTAAAATCATTATCAATTTGAAAGACGAAAATAAAGTAGAAATTGATTTAGGTGATAAATTACAATTCGAGCGCATGGGCGATGTGTTGAATAGTAAAGACATTAGAGGTATATCAGTCACTATTAACCAAATTTAAAGTAAGCAATCAATGACTTTAAAGTAATAAATTTTGAGGCAGCTTAACGATGAAACGTTGAATAAATATGTATATCCTATCAAAGGAGCGTATTTAAAGCAACGTCGTCGTTAGGCTGTTTTTTACATTTGATAACACAAGTCACGAGTATACTAAATAAGTCATACCACTCATTAAAACCACGTACTTTGAATATTAATTAGGTGTTCATTAACAATGATTCAAAGTTATTTAAACGCACGTTAATGTCAGTTTGTTTCGATGCACTTTATAATAAAGGCAGATGTTTCAAATTACGTAATCATAACAATCCAATACATTAAGATTGGAGCAATAAATTATGAAATTAACAGCAATAGCTAAAGCAACATTAGCATTAGGAATATTAACAACAGGTGTGATGACAGCAGAAAGTCAAACTGTAAACGCGAAAGTAAAGTTGGATGAAACACAACGCAAATATTATATAAATATGCTAAAAGATTACTATTCTCAAGAAAGCTATGAATCAACAAACATTAGTGTTAAAAGTGAAGATTATTATGGGTCTAACGTTTTAAACTTTAACCAACGAAATAAAAATTTCAAAGTATTTCTAATTGGCGACGATAGAAATAAATATAAAGAACTGACGCATGGCCGTGATGTCTTTGCAGTACCTGAATTAATAGATACTAAAGGCGGCATATATAGCGTTGGCGGTATAACAAAGAAAAATGTGAGATCCGTGTTTGGCTATGTAAGTCATCCGGGACTGCAAGTTAAAAAAGTTGATCCTAAAGATGGCTTTTCGATAAAAGAGTTGTTCTTTATTCAAAAAGAAGAAGTATCATTGAAAGAACTTGATTTTAAAATCAGAAAAATGTTAGTCGAAAAATATAGATTGTATAAAGGCGCGTCAGATAAAGGTAGAATTGTTATCAATATGAAAGACGAAAAGAAACATGAAATTGATTTAAGTGAAAAATTAAGTTTTGATCGTATGTTTGATGTGCTGGATAGTAAGCAGATTAAAAATATTGAAGTGAATTTGAATTAATTAAAGATGATAGTATAAAAAATTAAAAAGCGGCTTAACGATAAAATGTGCATTGACACCCGTACCTTTGAATAAGAACTGTGTTAAATACATTATTGTTGTTAAGTTGTTTTTTGCGTTTCAAAGAGTAGAAATAACACAATTAGTTGTAGAAAACGATGATCCGGAAAAACAACGACATGTAAAGCGTGAAAGTTAATTAACCTGGACATTAAAATATATTTGTTTTTAATTAATAATAATTCACGCATATTTAAATCGAGGTTAATTATCGCGTTAAACGATGGACGTTATAATAAGCGTATATGATTCAAATTACGTAATAATAACAATCCAATACATTAAGATTGGAGTAAATAAATATGAAATTGACAGCATTAGCAAAAGTAACATTAGCATTAGGGATTTTAACAACAGGAACTTTAACAACAGAGGCCCATTCAGGTCATGCTAAACAAAATCAAAAGTCAGTAAACAAACATGACAAAGAAGCATTACACCGATACTACACTGGAAACTTTAAGGAAATGAAAAACATTAATGCTTTGAGACATGGTAAAAATAACTTACGTTTTAAATATAGAGGGATGAAGACTCAAGTATTATTGCCTGGAGATGAGTACCGTAAATATCAACAGCGAAGACATACGGGCTTAGATGTGTTTTTTGTTCAAGAAAGAAGAGACAAGCACGACATATCATATACTGTTGGTGGTGTAACAAAGACCAATAAAACATCCGGCTTTGTCAGCACACCAAGATTAAATGTTACAAAAGAAAAGGGTGAAGATGCTTTTGTGAAAGGTTACCCTTATGATATTAAAAAAGAAGAAATATCATTGAAAGAGTTAGATTTTAAGTTGAGAAAGCATCTAATTGAAAAATACGGTCTTTATAAAACACTCTCAAAAGATGGTAGGATTAAAATTAGTCTGAAAGATGGTAGCTTTTATAACCTTGATTTAAGAACTAAATTAAAATTCAAACATATGGGGGAAGTCATAGATAGTAAACAAATTAAGGATATTGAAGTGAATTTAAAGTAAATCATTATGAATAATAAAAAGTAATTGAAGCGGCTTAACGATGAAAAGTAAATTGGTGCGTATACCTTACCAAAAGGATGCATCAATCGATATCGTCGTTAAGCCGTTTTTGTTTGCGTGTTATGAATCCTATCCCAATCTCCATGAATATAAAATTTCCACCATCAACATCAAAATTCTCAACATCGCGACACCACCAAATGTTATAATAAATCTATTACACAAAGAGACAAATTACTTATGCAAAGGCGGAGGAATCACATGTCTATTACTGAAAAACAACGTCAGCAACAAGCTGAATTACATAAAAAATTATGGTCAATTGCGAATGATTTAAGAGGGAATATGGATGCGAGTGAATTCCGTAATTACATTTTAGGCTTGATTTTCTATCGCTTCTTATCTGAAAAAGCGGAACAAGAATATGCAGATGCCTTGGCAGGTGAAGATATTACATATCAAGAAGCATGGGCAGATGAAGAATACCGTGAAGACTTAAAAGCAGAATTAATTGATCAAGTTGGTTACTTCATTGAGCCACAAGATTTATTCAGTGCGATGATTCGTGAAATTGAAACGCAAGATTTCGATATCGAACATCTGGCGACGGCAATTCGTAAAGCTGAAACTTCAACACTAGGTGAAGAAAGTGAAAATGACTTTATCGGACTGTTCAGCGATATGGACTTAAGTTCAACGCGTTTAGGTAACAATGTCAAAGAACGTACTGCGTTAATTTCCAAAGTTATGGTTAACCTTGATGACTTACCATTCGTTCACAGTGATATGGAAATTGATATGTTAGGTGATGCATACGAATTTCTTATCGGGCGCTTTGCGGCGACAGCGGGTAAAAAAGCAGGCGAGTTCTATACACCACAACAAGTATCTAAGATACTGGCGAAGATTGTCACAGACGGTAAAGATAAATTACGTCATGTATATGACCCAACATGTGGTTCAGGTTCATTACTGTTACGCGTTGGTAAAGAGGCAAAAGTGTATCGTTATTTTGGACAAGAACGTAACAATACCACATACAACTTAGCGCGCATGAACATGTTGTTACATGATGTGCGATATGAAAATTTCGATATCCGTAATGATGATACGTTGGAAAATCCAGCCTTTTTAGGACATACATTTGATGCGGTTATTGCGAACCCACCATATAGCGCGAAATGGACAGCAGACTCAAAATTTGAAAATGACGAACGCTTCAGCGGATACGGCAAGCTTGCGCCAAAGTCTAAAGCAGACTTTGCCTTTATTCAACACATGGTACATTACCTAGATGATGAAGGTACCATGGCCGTTGTACTCCCACATGGTGTCTTATTCCGTGGTGCCGCAGAAGGTATCATTCGTCGTTATTTAATTGAAGAAAAGAACTACTTAGAAGCCGTGATTGGTTTGCCAGCGAACATTTTCTATGGGACAAGTATTCCAACATGTATCTTAGTATTTAAAAAATGTCGCCAACAAGACGACAACGTATTATTTATCGATGCATCCAATGATTTTGAAAAAGGAAAAAACCAAAACCATTTAAGCGATGCCCAAGTCGAACGAATTATAGACACATATAAGCGTAAGGAAACAATTGATAAGTATAGCTACAGCGCGACATTACAAGAGATCGCCGATAACGATTACAACTTAAACATACCGAGATATGTCGATACATTCGAAGAAGAAGCGCCAATTGATTTAGATCAAGTCCAACAAGATTTGAAAAATATCGACAAAGAAATCGCAGAAATTGAACAAGAAATCAATGCATACCTGAAAGAACTTGGGGTGTTGAAAGATGAGTAATACACAAACGAAAAATGTGCCAGAGTTGAGATTCCCAGGGTTTGAAGGCGAATGGGAAGAGAAGAAGGTTGGCGAGTTATTAGAATTTAAAAATGGTTTAAATAAAGGAAAAGAATATTTTGGCTCAGGATCGTCGATTGTTAACTTCAAAGATGTATTTAATAACAGGAGCTTAAATACAAATAATCTGACTGGAAAAGTTAATGTGAATAGCAAAGAACTAAAAAATTATTCTGTTGAAAAGGGTGATGTTTTTTTTACAAGGACTAGTGAGGTAATTGGTGAAATAGGTTATCCGTCTGTAATTTTAAATGACCCTGAAAATACTGTGTTTAGTGGATTTGTATTAAGAGGGCGGCCTAAATCAGGAATTGATTTAATAAATAATAATTTTAAAAGATATGTCTTTTTTACTAATTCATTTAGAAAAGAAATGATTACAAAAAGTTCTATGACAACTAGAGCTTTAACATCAGGTAGCGCAATTAATAAAATGAAGGTCATATACCCTGTTTCGGCTAAAGAACAGAGAAAAATAGGTGACTTCTTCAGCAAACTCGACCGACAAATTGAATTAGAAGAACAAAAGCTTGAATTACTTCAACAACAAAAAAAAGGCTATATGCAGAAAATCTTCTCACAGGAACTGCGATTCAAAGATGAGAATAGTGAAGATTATCCACATTGGGAAAATAGCAAAATAGAAAAATATTTAAAAGAGAGAAACGAACGTTCTGACAAAGGTCAAATGCTTTCAGTAACTATAAATAGTGGCATTATAAAATTTAGTGAATTGGATAGAAAAGATAATTCAAGTAAAGATAAAAGTAATTATAAAGTAGTTAGGAAAAATGATATTGCATATAATTCTATGAGAATGTGGCAAGGGGCTAGTGGTAGATCAAATTATAATGGGATTGTTAGCCCTGCATATACTGTGCTTTATCCAACACAAAATACTAGCTCATTATTTATTGGATATAAGTTTAAAACACATAGAATGATTCATAAATTTAAAATTAATTCACAAGGATTAACATCAGATACATGGAACTTAAAATATAAACAATTAAAAAATATAAATATAGATATACCTGTATTGGAGGAACAAGAAAAGATAGGTGATTTCTTTAAAAAAATGGATATATTGATTAGTAAACAGAAAATAAAAATTGAAATATTAGAAAAAGAGAAACAATCCTTTTTACAAAAGATGTTCTTATAACTTTGATAAACACATAGGTTGCATAAGAATAAAATTTGTGTAATTTAACATAAAAGTTATAAACATAAAGTAAATTAAAAACGAACATTAAATTTAGGCACTGTGATAGCACAGTGTCTTTTTTGTGTCGAAATTGTGTACAGAATAAGTAGTTAAATAAAGATTAAGTTGAGATAAAGTGTTATTCGTAAATAAAAGAGAGTAGATCGATAGGAATTGAATGATATTAGTTAACTATTTATTAAATCACTTAATAATGATTAATTTTTAGTTAAAGTAAGTTTAATGTGAAGCACGACCGTTGCTCATTATAATGAATGAGGATTGTTCGTATTGCGTAATAGAATAAATCAAATAGACTAAAAATTGGGAGCATAGAATTATGAAATTAAAAAATATTGCTAAAGCAAGTTTAGCACTAGGGATTTTGACAACAGGGATGATTACAACTACTGCTCAGCCAGTAAAAGCAAGTGAGCAAAGCAGATTATCAGTTACTTCAAACGACACGCAAGAATTAAAAAAATACTACAGTGGAACAGGATATAATTTTCAAAATGTGAGTGGTTATAGAGAAAAGGATAAAATGAACATTATTGATGGGACACAACTTAATGTAGTTACTTTACTTGGTACAGACAAAGAAAGATTTAAAGATTATGACTATGATTATGAAGGGTTAGATGTCTTTGTAGTCAGAGAAGGATCAGGTAAACAAGCTGAAAATATTTCAATAGGTGGAATTACCAAGACGAATAAAAACGATTATAAAGATTTCGTAAATAATGTAGGTCTAGAAATAACTAAACCAACAGGACATAATACAGCAACAAGACAAGCAGAAACTTATAGAATTAATAAAGAAGAAATTTCATTAAAAGAATTAGATTTCAAATTAAGAAAACATTTAATTGAAAATCATGAACTTTATAAGACAGAGCCTAAAGACGGTAAAATTAGAATTACTATGAAAGGTGGCGGCTACTATACTTTTGAATTAAATAAAAAATTACAGCCTCATCGTATGGGTGATGTAATTGATGGTAGAAATATAGAAAAAATTGAAGTCGATTTATATTAATATTCGAGGGAGTATATCATGAGGGAAAATTTTAAGTTACGTAAAATGAAAGTCGGGTTAGTATCTGTTGCAATTACAATGTTATATATCATGACAAACGGACAAGCAGAAGCATCAGAGGCTAATGAGAAGCCAAGTACAAATCAAGAATCAAAAGTTGTTTCACAGACTGAACAAAATTCAAAAGAAACAAAAACAGTAGAATCTAATAAGAACTTTGTTAAATTAGATACTATTAAACCTGGAGCTCAAAAGATAACGGGAACTACTTTACCAAATCACTATGTTTTATTAACAGTTGATGGGAAAAGTGCGGATTCAGTAGAAAATGGCGGTTTGGGTTTTGTTGAAGCAAATGACAAAGGAGAATTTGAGTACCCTTTAAATAATCGTAAAATTGTTCATAATCAAGAAATTGAGGTTTCGTCGTCAAGCCCTGATTTAGGTGAAGATGAAGAAGATGAAGAGGTGGAAGAAGCTTCAACTGATAAAGCTGGCGTTGAGGAAGAAAGTACAGAAGCTAAAGTTACTTACACAACACCGCGATATGAAAAAGCGTATGAAATACCGAAAGAACAACTAAAAGAAAAAGATGGACATCACCAAGTTTTTATCGAACCTATTACTGAAGGATCAGGTATTATTAAAGGGCATACGTCTGTAAAAGGTAAAGTTGCTTTATCTATTAATAATAAATTTATTAATTTTGAAGAGAGCGTTAAGGGCGGAGTTAGTAAAGAAGACACTAAAGCTAGTTCAGATGGTATCTGGATGCCTATTGATGACAAAGGATACTTTAACTTTGACTTCAAAACGAAACGTTTCGATAATTTAGAGTTAAAAGAAGGTAATGACATTTCACTAACATTTGCACCTGATGATGAAGAAGATGCATTAAAACCTTTAATTTTCAAAACTAAAGTAACGAGCTTAGAAGATATCGATAAAGCAGAAACTAAATATGACCATACTAAACTCAACAAAGTGAAAGTTTTAGATAATGTTAAAGAAGATTTACATGTTGATGAAATATATGGAAGCTTATATCATACAGACAAAGGTAAAGGTATTCTTGATAAAGAAGGTACTAAAGTAATTAAAGGAAAGACTAAATTCGCGAATGCAGTAGTGAAGGTAGACTCTGAACTAGGTGAAGCACAATTATTCCCTGATTTACAAGTAAATGAAAAAGGTGAATTTAGCTTTGACTCACATGGTGCTGGTTTTAGATTACAAAATGGAGAAAAATTAAACTTCACAGTGGTTGATCCTATTACAGGTGACTTGTTAAGTAATGAGTTTGTTTCTAAAGAGATTGATATTGAAGAAACACCTGAACAAAAAGCGGATCGTGAGTTTGACGAAAAACTTGAAAATACGCCTGCTTACTACAAGTTATACGGCGATAAAATAGTTGGATTCGATACTAACGATTTCCCGATTACTTGGTTCTATCCATTGGGTGAAAAGAAAGTTGAACGTACAACACCTAAATTAGAAAAATAATTAAATAAAACAGCTTAATGATGTAATGAAATTAGTGAATTAATCACTGACTTCTACGTCATTGAGCTGTTTTTTTATGTGCTTTGTTATAAAGCATTATTGAATTTATTTTACGTGTTCATATTTTGAAACATCAAAGCCGTCTTGCTTAGCTTTGTTGATAATGTCTTTGATTGAATGTAGTCCTTTATCGGCGAAGTATGATCTTAAGTTGTCTTTTGTAGCTTGGTCAGCATTCTTATCTAATAACACATCGATATAGCTTAATTCATGTTCTAAGAAGTTTGCATCATCATGTAGTACGAGTCCATTTTGAGAATACACTTTCGCATCTGCTTCATTACCATATCCAACAACGCCAGTTGCTAATACACCTACCATTGCCGTAGCTACTAAAACCTTTTTAAATTTCATATCTATCACTCCTCTAAAAATTGTAACTCCATCATAACACTGAATATTGAGAAAATTACGTTTATTAAGTCGATTTAATGATTTTTAATAAATAGTTAAAGTGACAAATATTGTTTAAATGCAATTAATCTTTAGTGCGATACTTGTGTTCCTTAGTATTGAGTAGTAGATTTCGAAGATATTTTAATTCAAATGAAACAATAATAAAAAAATGATGCAACATAATAATAAGTACAAATTTAATTAATAAATTAAATTGATTGTATATGTATATTTTGGTAACGTAAAAGAGAAATATACAAAATAATTAATTATTTATATGAAAAGAGAATATAAATGAAGTATAAAACAGAGAGACGTGAAATGATGGGAAATATAAAAAGTTTTGCATTGTACATAAGTATCTTGCTTTTAATAGTTGTTGTAGCAGGTTGTGGCAAAAGTGATAAAACAAAAGAAGATTCCAAAGAAGAACAAATTAAAAAGAGCTTTGCGAAAACATTAGATATGTATCCAATTAAGAATCTCGAGGACCTATATGATAAAGAAGGATATCGAGATGGCGAATTTAAAAAGGGAGATAAGGGGACGTGGACTTTACTCACAAGTTTTTCAAAAAGTAACAAACCGGATGAAATAGATGACGAAGGCATGGTTTTATATCTAAATAGAAATACCAAAAAGGCAACAGGTTATTATTTTGTAAATAAAATTTATGATGATATTAGCAAAAATCAGAATGAGAAAAAATACCGTGTTGAACTTAAAAATAATAAGATTGTTCTTTTGGATAATGTAGAAGACGAAAAACTTAAACAAAAAATTGAAAATTTTAAATTTTTTAGTCAGTATGCGGATTTTAAAGATTTAAAAAATTATCAAGATGGAAGTATAACAACTAATGAAAATATTCCTAGTTATGAAGCAGAATACAAATTGAATAATAGTGATGAAAATGTAAAAAAACTTAGAGATATTTATCCAATTACAACGAAAAAGGCTCCAATATTAAAGTTACATATAGATGGTGATATAAAAGGAAGTTCAGTTGGATACAAAAAAATAGAATATAAATTTTCAAAAGTTAAAGATCAAGAGACAACATTAAGAGATTATTTAAATTTTGGGCCGTCTGATGAAGATAGCTAAAGTTTATTAGATGTAGAAATAATTCTAAAACAGAGAGACGTGAAACGATGGGGTATTTAAAAAGGTTTGCATTGTACATAAGCGTTATGATTTTAATGTTTGCGATAGCAGGTTGTGGCAAAGGTAATGAAACAAAAGAAGGTTCAAAAGAAACACAAATCAAAAAGAGCTTTGCGAAAACGTTAGATATGTATCCAATCAAAAATCTCGAGGATTTATACGACAAAGAAGGCTATAGAGATGGTGAATTTGAAAAAGGTGACAAAGGGATGTGGACGATATACACAGATTTCGCTAAAAGTAATAAACCGGGTGAATTGGATGATGAAGGTATGGTTTTAAATCTGGATAGGAATACTAGAACCGCTAAAGGCCATTATTTTGTTACTACATTTTACCGGAATGGTAAACTGCCAGATGAAAAGAATGATAAAATTGAAATGAAAAATAATAAGATTATTTTATTAGATGAAGTAAAAGATGATAAGCTCAAGCAGAAAATAGAAAATTTTAAATTTTTCGGTCAATATGCAAATCTTAAAGAATTGAAAAAATATAATAATGGTGATGTTTCAATTAATGAAAATGTTCCTAGTTATGATGTTGAATTCAAAATGAGCAATAAAGATGAAAATGTTAAGCAATTAAGAAGTCGTTATAATATTTCGACTGAAAAATCACCTATATTAAAAATGCATATTGATGGTGACCTGAAAGGCAGTTCCGTAGGTTATAGAAAGTTAGAAATTGACTTTTCAAAACGTGAAAACAGCAAATTATCAGTCATTGAATTTTTAAGTTATAAACCAGCGAAAAAATAGTATTGATAAGGAATATTAGGGTGTGAAAAAATGGGACATCTAAAAAAGCTTGCACTGTTCATAAGTGCTATTATTTTGAGCATTTTTATAATAAGTTGTAATAGTTCAAGCGATACTGCGGAAAAAGCAAAAGAAGATTCAAAAGAAGAACAAATTAAAAAGAGCTTTGCGAAAACGTTAGATATGTATCCAATCAAAAATCTCGAGGATTTATACGACAAAGAAGGTTATCGAGATGACGAATTTAAAAAAGGCGATAAAGGGACTTGGGTTATTAGATCTGAAATGAAAATCCAATTAAAAGGAGAAAATCTGGAATCTAGGGGAGTAGTTTTAGAAATTAACAGAAATACTAGAACGGCTAAAGGGAATTATATTGTTAGAGAAGTTGTTGAAGATAGCGATGGAATGACACACAATCATACAAAAAGGTATCCTGTAAAAATGGAAAATAATAAAATCATTCCATTAAAACAAATCGTTGATGAAAAAGTAAAAAAAGAAATTGAAGAATTTAAATTCTTTGTACAATACGGGAATTTCAAAGAATTGGAAAACTATAAAGACGGAGAAGTGACATATAACCCAGAAGCACCAATATACTCTGCACAATATCAATTGAAAAACAGTGATTACAATGTAGAACAATTACGTAAGCGATATAATATCCCGACGCAAAAAGCGCCTAAATTATTATTGAAAGGGTCAGGTAATCTAAAAGGCTCATCAGTTGGATATAAAAATATTGAATTTACCTTTGTTGAAAATAAGGGAGAAAATATTTACTTCACAGATAGTGTCTACTTTAATCCAAGCGAGGATAAATATAATTACTAATATAAAAAATAACGTTAGAACATTTAATAATAAAGTTAAATGAATTACATGTATTAAATTGAATAAGTTAGTTTTGTTTGATAACATAAAAGTGTAATAATCACTATTTTATTAAGTTGTATGAAATATTCAAATGTGTATAAAAATAAAGCAGAGAGATGTGAAATGATGGAGTATATAAAAAAATTGCTTTGTACATGAGTGTATTACTTTTAATCATTTTTATTGGGGGATGTGGAAATATGAAAGATGAACAGAAAAAAGAGGAACAAACAAATAAAACAGATTCAAAAGAAGAACAAATCAAAAAGAGTTTTGCGAAAACGTTAGATATGTATCCAATTAAGAATCTCGAGGATTTATACGACAAAGAAGGCTATCGAGATGGCGAATTTGAAAAAGGTGACAAAGGGATGTGGGTTCTGTATTCATCTATTGTATCAGAATTCAAAGGCGAGAGTTTAAAATCACGAGGAATGATATTAAAGTTAGATAGAAATAAGAGAACTGCTAAAGGAAGTTATATTATAAGAGAATTGAAAGAAGATAAAAATCATGATGTTCAAAAAAACGAAAAAAAGTATCCAGTTAAATTGGTGAATAATAAAATAATTCCAACTGAAGATGTAAAAAACGAAGATTTAAAAAGAGAAATTGAAAACTTCAAATTATTTTCTCAATATGGTGAATTTAAGAGTTTAAATACGGATAGGATAACAAATATTTCTTATAATCCTAATGCGCCTAACTATTCAGCTGAATATAAAATTAATGATGATGATAATAACATCAAACAATTAAAAAATCGATTCAATATTAAGTCTAATAAAAATCCTAAGTTATTGTTCAAAGGAGCAGGTAATATAAAAGGGTCTTCTGTTGGATATAAGGAGATACAGATAATTTTCAATAGGAACAAAGAAGAAAGTGTTTCTTGTATTGATAGTATAGAGTTTAAACCGAGTGAAGGAGACTATAATGAGTAAGAGTGTCTATAAATTAGATGTTGGCAAATTAAAAAAGATACTGAACCGACAAGCGCAATATCATTTATGGCGTATGAAATTGAAAATGCTAATAATCATAATTTGAGTAAGATGGCAATAAAGGAACAGTTAGATAGAAGCGCAGAAAGGGGCATGTTCCCTTCTAATCTTGAATATGTTGATAGTTACACTGATTCTCTTACTGGAGTAACAACTTCTGCTTTTTTAAATAAAGATACAGGCAAAGTAACTCTTGGGATGACTGGGACTAATATACAAGGCGAAGCCTTTAAAAAGTTAAAAGAAGGTGAATTTTCAAGACAAAATGTTACCAATGCTTTGGAAACAGTTAAAGATGGATATGCAGATATTAAAATATTATATTCTCCTGCATCTGATCAAAACTATAGATATGCGAATACACAAGAATTTATAAATAAAATAAAAAGTAAGTATGACATTGATTTTATTACTGGACATTCACTAGGTGGAAGAGATGCGGTAGTTCTAGGAATGAGTAATGGTATTCCGAACATTGTGGTTTATAATCCAGCTCCTATTTCTATAACTAGTTTGAATCCTAATTCCCCAGATGGAAAACGATTGTTAGAATTATATAAAAATTATAAAGGTAATATTACTAGGTTTGTTGCAGAAAATGATGCATTGACAGAAAATCTGAAGAAATATAAGCATTATGTTTTTTTCGGTAATGATAAAGTCTTTAAAAATGGTAAAGGTCATGAAATGGAAGGCTTTCTGACCGAAGAAGAACAAAAAGCTATAAAAAAAGAACTTAAAAAACTAAAAGGTTATGCAGAAGAAAATAATAAGTCATTTGTAAAGCATTCAAATAATGCTATCTCTAAATTAGCTAGTATAGAATTACTTAGAGCCAATATGATGACTGCAAATGGAGGAGGATTATCTTCTTCGCAGCAGAAAGTTTTAGACAGTTTAACAGCTTTAACAATTGCGCAGTCATTCAGTCAACTGATAGACGATGAAATTAATCAAATCAAAAAAATGTATAATGAAAAGAAAAAGAAATTTGGAAAAAATTGGGAAGACGCTCAAAAAGCTGGAAAAGCTGTAGGTGAAGATTTGAGTGTAAATGAAGTTCTTAATGCTTTAGATGAAGGTCAAGTGAATGAAAGTAGTATGGTAAGAGAACCTGAACAAATGATATCTGCAAAAGAAAGACAACTTTCAACGATAGGGTCTTCTGTATCAAATTATATTATGAGAGTTAGACTCAGTATTAATGAAATCGTAGATAAAGATCAAGTGCTTGCATCACAAATAGGTGGATTACTATGATGTTTAATCAAATTAATAATAAAAATGAATTAGAAGAATCATATGAATCCGAGAAAAAACGTATAGAGAATGAACTGCAAAATTTAAATGAACTTAGGCATAGAACTCGAAAAGAAAATGAACGTAGTTATGATGTTTTTCAATATTTGAAGCACGAAATGAATTATAGTGAAGATGCCCAAAGGAAAATGACGAGAAATATAGAAGCGTATGAGCAAGAAATCAATGAGATAATTAGAAAGCAAGAATGGAAATTAGAAGAATATAAAGAAGACTTAAAAAAGTCTTATGAAAAGCAGTTAGATAAACTAAGTGACTGATAATTTGGAGGAGATTAAATGACTCTAATAGAACCAGATATGACCTTAAGAATGCCAGATATAAGTACTACAGTAGAAACACTTAATCTCATATCTAAAATGAATGCTCAAAAAGAAAATATTCGCACAGTTATTGCACCTGAACATAAGCATAAATACAAAGATATTGAAAACGGATTAAAAGGTGAAGAAAAAGTATTAATTGAACAAATGGCGCAACATTGCGAGGCTTTTAAAGCTAATTTTAAAGGCGCAGCTCAAGGAGATTGGGTTAAAAGTGCCATGTCTGAGATAGACAGCATTAAGGATGACCTGAAAAAAATTAATAGCTAAACTACATATCATTATACTAAATAAAGCGACCAATGTTCAGTGTATTCACAACTGACACTAGGCCGCTTCTTTTTAATTTATTTTATTTCCATGTAAAGTAACGCTCTCTTAATCGAAATATCACACTCACAATTGTAAAAACACAACTTAAATTACTGTCCCGCATTAAACATATCCACATTCCAAACAGCAACAACAAAATCCTCAAGTACCAAAAGCTATGACCACTTTATCAAAATCAACGCAAGTTAACCTCTCCTGAACTACCCGCCATAAATCATCTTCAACTTACAAACCATAAAGCGCTGCAGTTAAGTATTGAATGGCATAGCCAATTGAAATAAAAATAGCAATCGTTATAATAGCACTGCCAATGGTATATAAAGTATGTTTCGTAGATAATCCTTCAGTCTTTGAACCAAAAACACTGAGTAGAATAAATGCAATACCAATGATATATAAAACTAAAATGACAAATAACATGTTTATACACCTCGATTCTCTCTCGTGAGATATATCTTTGTCTCTATTATAAAGTAAAGTGCTCAATAATTTAATTAAGTATACTATT
This sequence comes from Staphylococcus sp. FSL W8-0305, assembly GCF_037966415.1. Lineage (NCBI taxonomy): Bacteria > Bacillati > Bacillota > Bacilli > Caryophanales > Staphylococcaceae > Staphylococcus > Staphylococcus sp. FSL W8-0305. Next base: position 1,615,399 of record NZ_CP150198.1, on the reverse strand, counting down.
TTTTTATTATCGAAGATTGCGAAAGGTGAAATGCTCCTATATAATGTAAAACGGAATTATTCCTATTTACAAATAAATTGAAGTGAGGGTATATATATGGCTAAAATTCCAGTTACGGTATTAAGTGGTTATTTAGGCTCGGGGAAAACAACGTTGTTAAATCATATTTTACAAAATCGTGAAGGTCGACGTATCGCAGTAATTGTAAATGATATGAGTGAAGTTAATATCGATAAAGATCTTGTCGCAGATGGTGGGGGACTATCGCGCACAGACGAAAAATTAGTCGAACTTTCTAACGGTTGTATCTGTTGTACACTTAGAGACGATTTATTAAAAGAAGTTGAGCGTTTAGTGAAAAAAGGTGGCATCGATCAAATTGTTATTGAGTCAACAGGGATTTCAGAGCCAGTACCTGTTGCACAAACTTTCTCATATATTGATGATGAACTTGGCATTGATCTTACAGCGATTTGCCGTTTAGATACAATGGTTACAGTTGTGGATGCTAACCGCTTCGTCCATGACATCAACTCAGAAGATTTATTGATGGATCGTGATCAAAGCGTTGATGAAACAGATGAGCGTTCGATTGCTGATTTATTAATTGACCAAGTTGAATTTTGTGATGTATTGATTATTAATAAAATTGACTTAATAAGTGAAGAAGAACTAGCGAAGTTAGAAAAAGTGTTAAGTGCATTGCAACCGACTGCTAAAATTATTAAGACAACAAATTCTGAAGTAGATTTAAAAGAAGTCTTGAATACGCAGCGTTTTGATTTTGAAAAAGCGAGCGAGTCAGCAGGATGGATCAAAGAACTTGAGTCTGGTGGGCATGCATCGCATACACCTGAAACAGAAGAATATGGTATATCATCGTTTGTATATAAACGTCGTCTACCTTTCCATGCTAAAAGGTTCAATGATTGGTTAGAAAGCATGCCAAATAATGTCGTTCGATCAAAAGGTATCGTATGGTTAGCACAATACAATCATGTAGCATGTTTATTATCTCAAGCAGGGTCATCTTGCAATATTCATCCAGTTACATATTGGGTGGCTAGTATGTCTGAAGCGCAACAAACGCAAATATTAGCAGAACGCCAAGACGTCGCAGCTGAATGGGATCCAGAATATGGCGATCGTCATACACAATTTGTCATTATTGGTACAGACTTAGATGAAGGTGCAATTACAAAAGAACTCGATGCATGCTTAGTCAATGCGCAAGAAATTGATGCAGATTGGCAACAATTTGAAGATCCATATCAATGGCAAATTAGACCGGCACGATAAGTTGAATGAAGTGTAATCATTTTTAAATTGTGGCTTAATTGTTTGCAATTTATGACAATTAATAAAAAGTTAAGATGTTCTTAGGATCTTTTTGTTTTCAATCTATCTAAAGTGTGATAGTTTTGATAAAGCAGAAATTTGCATTTTATCCATAGGGCTAGGACATGTATGTGTCTTAGTCCTTTTTATATTTGCGTTGATGAAAAATGACAAAACCATCGTACCAACTGTTAATTGAAAGTACAATCATTGTTTAAAGGTCATAAAAATGAGTGAAGCAAATGCAGCTATCAATGTACTATTACTGCTTACAGTCACACGAGTGTTTCAGCCTAAACGTGCAATGAAATTCTGCACGCGTCCAATATATCATGCGCTAGATCATGAAGATCATTAAGATTTCACATGCCAAATCATGAATGTCTCAGACCTCGAGTATCAAACATAAAACACGCCACAAAAATATAACGCGTCAGACTACAAAGATCACGAATATTCCGTACGTCCCACTAAGAACATCCTATACAAAAAACACCAAGACCATTTATTTGCAACAAACTACCCAGACTCATCTCACATCAATAAATCAACACAAAGCAAAGCCACCATCCCTATTGGTATAGTGGCCTGAGAATTTTAAGTATTCAATTCGCTTAAATTATTTTGCGAAAATGTCGATAATTGCTTTGATGATTTTAATGATAGTACCTACAATAGCCATCGTTTTGTCCTCCTGTATGTTGATTTAACATAGTGATGAGTTGTTGATCGTTAATGTTTGAGATTAGTAGTTACCTAAAAATTTACCAAGTAAATCTTTAAAGAATTTGAATAATTTTGCTACGAATTCCATGTGAATGGCCCCCCTTCAAATAAGATGTTCATATCTATGATATTTTTATAACTTACTTACCAGTGAATTTCTCAATTAATCCTTTAATGAATTTAATGATTCCTGCAATGATACCCATGTGAAAGACCTCCTTTGTTTGTTATGAAAACTTATTTACCAGTGAATTGTTCGATTAAGCTTTTGATAACTTTAATGATGCCAGCGATGATACCCATTAAGATTACCTCCTTTGCTTATGAGTTAACTTCATTGTACATAGTTATCTTGTGCGTAATTGATTTTTTTCCTAACTTGAATTGTTATGATCATAACTGCGAATTTTTTATTTTAAAAGGACGGGAAATACTGCCTAACTGTACAGGTGCATTTACAAAATCTTTACAATCATTAGTTTAGTGGGGTTAAGGTCATGAATTTGACATGAAGCAGAAATTTAATTATATTTTATGTTATAAGTTTAAAACGAATAACACGTTAGGTCTCGTCTAGGCAAAGCATATTTATGAAGATGAATTGAACAGACAGAAGTAACATTTTATATACATATGTGCATGGGAGCACGCTTAAAGAGAACAGTGTAACAAGGTATATCAACATACCATGGTGCAGTGTCTAGTTAAACTGAAACCTGCAATAGTAAATTTTCTGCCATTATGTACAGAATCTACTATTGTAGGTTTTTCTTTTTATACATAAGCATTATGCGAGAGATTAGAAATAAGGAGGTTATGCAGTGTTAAGTTTTCAATTGCTATTTTCACTGTTTGTTATTGCGCTTATCATTGCATTGATAAGTGGCTTGTTGTTTTTAGCACCAGTTATGCCAATGAGATATATTAAATTACATTTATACATACTAGTCATGCCAGTATTATTTGCAGTCATTGGCTTTTTCGGTATTCATGGTCAACATGTCTTAGGTCCATTTAAAATAGATCGTTTATCTTGGTTATTAGCTGGCTTTGTAATGGCGCTTGGCTTTATTATTCAAAAGTTTTCAATGCGATATTTACTAGGTGATCATCATTATAGACATTACTTTCCATTGTTCACTGCGATTACATCGTTTGCATCTTTAGCATGGATGTCTGAAGACTTAAGACTGATGGCACTCTGCTGGGGTATGACATTATTATGTTTAACATTGCTGATGAACGTTAATCGTTTTTGGAAAGTGCCACGTGAGTCTGCGAAATTATCAAGCATGACATTTTTATGTGGTTGGCTTGCATTCGTTGGAGCAATTGTATCTATTTATATTGCAACTGGCGAGTGGCGGGTACCACAACATATAGCGCATCCGACATGGTCATTGTTGACGAATGTACTACTTGTATTAGCTGTCATGATACCGGCAGCACAATTTCCTTTTCATCGATGGTTGATTGAATCTGTAACAGCACCAACGCCAGTATCGGCAATTATGCATGCAGGAATTGTGAATGCAGGTGGTGTTATTCTAACTCGTTTTGCGCCGATATTTGATAATGGATTTGCGTTATCATTATTACTTATCCTTTCAAGCATTTCTGTATTGTTAGGATCGGGTATTAGCTTGGTTCAAGTTGACTATAAACGCCAATTGGTGGGCTCTACGATGAGTCAAATGGGCTTTATGTTAGTTCAATGCGCACTTGGTGTATATTCAGCAGCGATTATACATTTAATATTGCACGGTATTTTTAAAGCAACATTATTTTTACAATCAGGTTCTATCGTGAAGCGATTCAATATTCCAAAACAAGCATCTGCTAAAGACGCTTATGGCTGGATTGTCATGGGACGTGTATTAGCTATTATCGTGGCATTTCTGTTTTGGATGAGTAGTGACAGAAGTGCATATGAAGTGTTAAGTGCACTCATTCTAGCATGGTCATTACTTGTATCTTGGAATCAAATGGTAGCCTTTAGTAAAGGGCGTATGGCACGTCTGGTTGGCATGATTTTGATTTCAATTGTGACATTTATCTACATCATCACACATAATTATTTTTACGATGTATTACAAAATATAACAACACATGCGACAACGCCGCCTACAATTAGTGTCATCATTAGTGTTGTCATATTAATATTTGGTAGTTTATTAAGTATCTGGGTAGCGCGTCATCGATACTCTAAGACTTTTGCGGTATTGTACGTGTGGTTAGTTAATCTAGGAGAAGCACGCTCGAAAGCGATAGAAAGTCATCCGAATTATTTGAAGAAGTATTTATAGGAGGTGAAAGGTATGACAACACAGTTAAATATCAATTCAGTCATTGAAAATGCGAAACGTGTTATTACACCATTATCACCGATTTCGATTTTTGCAGCACGAAATCCATGGGAAGGATTAGAAGCGGATACGTTTGAAGATGTCGCAAAATGGTTACGTGATGTTCGCGATGTGGATATTTTCCCAAATAAAGCATTAATAGAAAGTGCTGTGGCACGCGGTGAATTAGACGAAAGTGTCTTTAATCAACTTGTTACTGATATGCTACTTGAACATCACTACAATATCCCGCAACACTACATCAATCTTTATATTGATAACATTAAAACATTAAAAGACGTACCTGCATCATACATGAATCATTCAAATGTTGATGTTGTTGCTGATCTACTATTAGAAAAATCAAAACGTGATATGGCTGAATCATATCATCACTATGATGTACGTCCGATGAGTGATGCAATAATAGATGAACAAGGTGAGCCACTTAGCGAACAAGTGAATCGTCAAATGATTAAATGGACGAAACTTTATATCGATCAATTTCTATCGAGTTGGACAATGCCGAAGCGTGAGCAAAGTTTTTACCATGCATGGTTGCATTTAGCGCAACATGACCATAGTTTTACTAAAGCACAGCGCCAAGTGATTAAAGGCTTACCCAATGATCCTAAAATGACGATAGAGTCAGTATTAAATCATTTTTCAATAGCGCAGGAAGACTACCAAGCTTATGTTGAAGGACATCTTTTGGCGTTACCGGGTTGGGCAGGTATATTATACTACCGCTCACAACAGCATCACTTTGAACAACATTTGTTAACGGATTATTTGGCCATTCGGTTAGTTGTCGAACAATTGCTAGTTGGTGATGAGTTTAAGTCAGTCACTAAAGATTGTGAAAGCAGATCGGAAAATTGGTTTAAGCAAACTGTTGCATCATGGTGTTACTACAGTGATATGCCTAGCGATGTATTACTACAACATGACGTCAATGAAATTCAAACGTTTATTCATTTTGCAGCAACTATGAATAAAAATGTATTTAAAAATTTATGGTTGATTGCCTGGGAAATGACATACGAATCTCAGTTAAAACAAAAAATTAAAGCAGGTCATGAAAGTGTGGCGGGCGCATTAGATGTAAACCAAGTAAATGTTACTGAAAATGACAACGCTAATCAGTCACATTCAGTATCGTTAAATGCCACACAAGCAGTTGATGAAAATAATAGCGAGCTAAATCAGGTGGGCACATCAACGAAAGCGCAAATTGCATTTTGTATAGATGTTCGTTCAGAACCATTTCGTAGACATATCGAAGCAGCAGGGCCCTTTGAAACGATTGGTATTGCAGGTTTTTTTGGATTACCTATTCAAAAAGATGCCGTAGACGAACAATTCAAACATGATTCATTACCTGTCATGGTACCGCCGGCATATCGCATTAAAGAATTTGCAGACCGCTACGATATGAATGTTTATCGACAACAGCAACAGACAATGTCATCGATGTTTTACACATTTAAATTGATGAAAAATAATGTTATGCCTAGTCTGTTATTGCCTGAATTAAGTGGGCCATTTTTAAGCTTGAGTACCATTGTCAATTCGATTATGCCTAGAAAAAGTCGCGTGTCTTTACAAAAAATAAAACAAAAATGGTTAAAAAAGCCTGAAACAAAGTTAACGATTGATCGTGAGTTTGACAGAACATCAGACTTACCTGTTGGATTTACTGAACAAGAGCAAATTGATTTCGCGTTACAAGCGTTGAAATTGATGGATTTAACCGAAGCATTTGCGCCGTTCGTTGTGTTAGCAGGTCATGCTAGTCATTCTCACAATAATCCACATCACGCATCACTTGAATGTGGGGCTTGTGGTGGTGCATCAAGCGGTTTTAATGCTAAGTTATTAGCGATGATATGTAATCGTCCAAATGTCAGACAAGGATTAAAACAAGCAGGCGTGTATATTCCAGAGACTACTGTTTTTGCGGCAGCAGAACATCATACGTCTACTGATACATTGGCATGGGTATATGTGCCAGACACATTATCAGCTTTAGCTCTAGATGCATATGAATCATTGAATGACGTCATGCCGATGATTTCTGAACACGCGAATCGCGAACGTTTGGACAAACTGCCAACGATTGGTCGTGTGAATCATCCAGTGGAAGAAGCGCAGCGGTTTGCAAGTGATTGGAGTGAGGTACGTCCAGAATGGGGCTTGGCTAAAAATGCATCATTTATAATTGGACGACGCCAATTAACAAAAGGCATTGATTTAGAAGGGCGGACATTTTTACACAATTATGATTGGCGTAAAGATAAAGATGGCAAATTGTTAAATACCATCATTTCTGGTCCGGCGCTTGTGGCACAATGGATTAATTTACAATATTATGCGTCGACAGTTGCGCCGCATTTTTACGGAAGTGGGAATAAAGCGACACAAACCGTCACGTCAGGTGTTGGTGTCATGCAAGGTAATGCGAGTGATCTGATGTATGGCTTATCATGGCAATCTGTTATGGCTGCTGATCGAACGATGTATCATTCGCCAATTCGTTTGCTTGTCGTTGTTCAGGCACCCGATTTTGTTGTAGCTAGACTACTCGCGAATAATGAGCATTTCGCTAGGAAGGTGTCTAATCATTGGCTGCGTTTAATGAGCGTTAATGAGGAAGGGCGTTTTAAAAGTTGGATTTAACGATGAAATGTTGCGATGCTAAGTAACTAATATATCATCATATCTACAATGTTCTAGCTTCTTAAAATATACTAAAAATGATAAACTTAATGTTATAGTTGATGTCGTGATAACGATACAAAGATGAAGTAATCAATTTTAATATTATTGGAGTTAGTGATATGAAAAGAACGAAAGGTGAAATCGAAGCTGAAATCAGTAAAGCCATTACGCAATGGGAAAAAGATTTCCTTGGCAGAGGTTCCTTGTCGGTTAAATCAGACATTTTAAGAGATATGGTGATTATTAGTTTACAAGGTATCTTAACGCCAGCAGAATATCGTGTGTGTAGTACGAATGAAGGATTATTAAATATTAAACGAACACGTTCTGAATTAGTTGAATCCGGTGAGCAAGATTTGAATGATATCATTTTTAAAATTACAGGTATCAAAGTGATGAGCTTCCATAGTGATTTAAGTACAGTTACAGGTGAACGTATTATCGTATTCAAACTTGAGGATAATTTGGAAAAGCATATTTAAGAAGGTTAGGTATGCTTCTGCAGGCTTATTAAAGCTATAGAAGTATGCTTGGTTAAACAGCGCAACGCCATATATTTGGGTGTGCTGTTTTTCTATTATATGATGTGTTTATCATGTGTATGTATGCATTGGTTTGAATATAGCCCGTGAAAGGTGTATGTCATAAAATTTGTGAATGGTGACAAGTCAACGCAAGCATATTTGTTGCGAGACATGCCCACTATCCTTTTACATAAAGAGTATATGTGTGACGTAGGCATATAATCGATAAAGTATACCTAAAAAATTAGGTATAATGACCATTGTTGCAATAAGTTTTTCGGCCTTGAAACCGATAATGCATAGTATAATAGGAATAAAATATAATACAAATATCCAGTAAATCAAATTTGAAAACGATGGATGTATAGGGGTAAAGAATCTAACTAATGTAATGATTAACGCTATATAGACAAAAATTACTCTATTGATACGCCCTACCCCCTCTGTATAATAAATATAGATCGTACTAAATTGAAAATAGCAAAATATTGTTATTTCAATTATACAATGTTTTATTTGCAATATACATAACAATATGAACTTTATAATTTTGATATTGTCGGTAAAGTGAAATTTGTGGCACATTGATATTATGGATAACATTTGTAAAATGAAAATGATGATACGAGGAGATTGTAAGATGATAGATAAAAAATTAACATCACCGAAAATGACAGTGCCTTTATTTTTAATCGCGCTGATTGTATTTATAGGTATGTTTTACAGTGTAGTGACAAATCAAGAATGGCTTAAAAATATAGATATGGGATCATTAACATGGTTTACAGATTATTTCGGTGAGCCACAACGCCAGTATGTTAACAATTTATTTAATTACTATATGACGTTTAGTGCGGAAATTGGAGATGTCAAAGGTGTCGTGTTGATTTCCATTATCGTCACAATCATACTGTTTATTAAACAGAGGCATTTAGCGGTTTGGTTTGTGACATATTTGGTTTCAGGTGTCATCATGAACAAATTAATTAAAGATACTGTTTTACGTCCAAGACCATATAATCATTTAGCCGTTGATACAGGCTTTTCATTTCCGAGTGGACATTCTAACGCCAGCACATTATTATATTTCGCCTTAATGATCATTATTATTTCAGTTGCTGCTAAGACAATGACAAAAGTGTTGAGTGCGCTGGTTATGGGAATATTATGGCTTAGCATATTATTTTGTCGCCTTTATTTTCATGCGCATTACTTTTCAGATGTCATTGGCGGCACGTCACTAGCAATCATTTGGGTAGCGTTATTCTTAATGGTATACCCATACTTTATTAATCATCGACGACAACGCGTTTAGCAAACATCTTTAGACATAGTGGAGGTATATAGAAAAATGAGAATTAAAACACCGAGTCCATCTTATTTAAAAGGCACAAATGGACATGCGATATTATTATTACATTCATTTACAGGTACAAATCGGGATGTGAAGCATCTTGCAGCTGAGTTAAATGACCAAGGATTTAGTTGTTATGCACCGAATTATCCAGGTCATGGTTTATTATTGAAAGATTTCATAACATATAATGTAGATGATTGGTGGGAAGAAGTTGAGAAAGCTTACCAATTTTTAGTCAATGAAGGTTATGAATCTATCAGTGCAACGGGTGTGTCTTTAGGTGGATTAATGACATTAAAATTGGCGCAACACTATCCTTTGAAACGTATCGCTGTCATGTCAGCACCAAAGGAAAAGAGTGATGATGGCTTAATAGAACATTTAGTTTATTATAGTCAACGCATGTCGAATATTTTAAATCTAGATCAGCAAGCATCGAGTGCGCAATTAGCAGCAATTGATGATTATGAAGGTGAAATTACGAAGTTTCAGCATTTTATTGATGATATCATGACAAATTTAAATGTTGTTAAAATTCCAGCTAATATATTATTTGGTGGTAAAGATGCGCCATCCTATGAAACAAGTGCACACTTTATTTATGAACATTTAGGATCAGTAGACAAAGAATTAAATGGTCTGAAGGATTCTCATCATTTAATGACGCATGGAGAAGGCAGAGATATTTTAGAAGAAAATATTATTCGCTTTTTCAATGCTTTAACATAATTGAAGATTTTAAAAATTAACACTTGAGTGACGATGTTATTATATTTGTCATTTGAGTGTTTTTTGTGGCGTGATAGTATAGGGAACTTAGACAAAGTTAATTTGTATTGTGATGTCGTGGAAATATTATGTAGTTATACCTGAAGTTGATTTGTATTGTGATGTTGTGGGAATTTTGTGGGCATTGTACCTGAAGTTGTTATGTGGCGAGATGTTGGGGATATGGATGGTGTTGTATGTGGCGAGATGTTGGCGCAAGTATACAGCGTTGAACCAGAAATTTTAATGTAGCGTAATGACAACACGTTACAAGGGATTTCCTATATTATGATAAACTCAGGCGCTACCGTATTAATGAAACAATTTTGATGCAGGTGTATTGCATGTTATTTACATACATGTTAGAGTGTTACTTAAACACGTAGACGCTTTAACGCTTTAAAGGAGATGTGAATGATGAAAAGACAACAATCACAATGGAAGTCATCAACTGGATTTATTTTAGCTAGTGCGGGTTCTGCAATCGGTCTTGGTGCCATGTGGAAATTCCCATATATGGCAGGGATCTATGGCGGCGGTGCCTTTCTAGCTATGTTCTTAATATTCACCATTTTTGTTGGATTACCATTACTCATTATGGAATTCACTGTTGGGAAAATGGGACGGACATATACAACACAAATATATAGTAAATTAACTGGTAAAAAATGGCTCAATATCATTGGCTGGAACGGTAATTTGGCAGTGTTTATTTTATTTGCCTTCTATAGTGTTATTGGTGGTTGGATTGTCATTTACATCGGACAAGTATTATGGCAATTAGTTATATTTCAACGCATCAATCATCTCCAAGAAATGAATTTTGAAGCGGTAATATCAAATCCTTGGTTAACCGTTCTAGGGCAAGGTATATTCATATTCGCTACGATGATTATTGTCATGTTAGGTGTTGAAAAGGGATTAGAAAAGGCATCGAAAGTTATGATGCCGTTGCTGTTTGTCTTTTTAATCATCATTGTGATTAAGTCTTTAACATTAGATGGTGCCTTAGAAGGTGTGAAATTTATTTTACAACCAAGAGTGTCAGAGATTACTGCTGATGGAATCTTGTTTGCGCTAGGTCAATCATTCTTTACGTTATCATTAGGAACTACAGGTATGATTACTTATGCGAGTTATGCCTCTAAAGACATGACGATTAAGTCATCAGCTATTTCTATCGTTGTTATGAATATCTTTGTATCTGTATTGGCAGGCCTAGCTATATTTCCGGCGTTACATAGTTTTGGCTATGAGCCACAAGAAGGGCCTGGATTATTATTTAAAGTACTGCCAATGGTCTTTAGTCAAATGCATCTAGGCACATTATTCTATTTGGGATTCTTAGTGCTGTTCTTATTTGCGGCTTTAACGTCATCTATTTCTTTATTAGAATTAAATGTTTCTAACTTCACGAAGAATGACAATACAAAACGTAAAAAAGTCGCAGTGATCGGTAGTATATTAGTATTTATCATTAGTATTCCAGCAACCTTATCTTTTGGTATCTTAAAAGATGTAAGATTCGGTGCGGGAACGATTTTTGATAATATGGATTTCATCGTTTCGAATGTATTGATGCCATTAGGCGCATTAGGTACTACGCTTGTCGTAGGACAATTATTAGATAAAAAGTTATTACAACAATATTTTGGTAAAGATCGATTTAGATTATTCAGTGGTTGGTATTACTTAATTAAGTATGCGATGCCTGTCGTTATTATTTTAGTCTTTATCGTGCAATTATTTAGTTAATATATAGAAGCATCTGACACACAAGTATTTGTGTTGCTCAGGTGTTTTTTTGTTTGGAATTGAAAATTTTGTACTGGTTCTGAATTAATCGAAACTTAGATAATTGCAAAATAACAAAATGTCGTTTATAATTCTTATCTGAAAAGTAAGAATTAAAATTGAGACATGAAGAAAGGTTTCATTCATTTGATCGGCATGTCAGATGAGGGTGCATCTATGATTACTTATGATTTAATTGGCAATACACCATTAGTACTGTTAGAACATTATAGTGATGATAAAGTTAAAATTTATGCCAAGCTTGAACAATGGAATCCTGGAGGCAGTGTTAAAGACAGACTCGGGAAATATTTAGTAGAGATGGCAATTCAAGAAGGGCGTGTGCGTGCAGGTCAAACTATTGTTGAAGCGACTGCTGGCAATACAGGCATAGGGTTAGCTATTGCAGCAAATAGACATCATTTGAAATGTAAGATCTTTGCGCCGTATGGTTTTTCAGAAGAAAAGATTAATATTATGATAGCGCTTGGTGCAGATGTTTCAAGAACGAGTCAGTCTGAAGGTATGCATGGGGCACAATTAGCTGCACGTTCATATGCTGAAAAATATGGTGCCGTTTATATGAATCAATTTGAATCCGAACATAATCCGGATACATATTTTCATACATTGGGACCCGAATTGACTTCAGCATTACAGCATATTGATTATTTTGTGGCTGGTATTGGCTCTGGCGGTACATATACAGGTACCGCACGTTATTTAAAGCAACATCACGTGCAATGTTATGCCGTTGAGCCAGAAGGGTCCGTGTTAAATGGAGGGCCAGCTCATGCACATGACACTGAAGGTATCGGTTCTGAGAAATGGCCGATATTTTTAGAGAGAAGTCTTGTAGATGGGATATTTACGATTAAAGATCAAGATGCCTTTCGAAATGTCAAAAGTTTGGCAAAGCATGAAGGATTATTGGTAGGCAGTTCTTCAGGTGCAGCATTACAAGGTGCATTGAATTTAAAAGCGCAATTATCTGAAGGTACGATTGTTGTCGTATTTCCAGATGGTAGCGATCGATATATGTCTAAGGAAATATTTAATTATGAGGAGAATGATTATGAATAAGAAAACGAAATTAATTCACGGTGGACACACAACGGACGACTATACAGGTGCAGTTACAACACCAATTTATCAAACAAGTACATATTTACAAGATGATATTGGTGATTTACGTCAAGGATATGAATATTCTCGTACTGCGAATCCAACAAGAAGTTCTGTAGAAAGCGTTATTGCGTCATTAGAAAATGGCAAACATGGCTTTGCATTTAGTTCAGGTGTTGCAGCAATCAGTGCAGTTGTTATGCTGTTGGACAAAGGTGATCATATTATTTTAAATTCAGATGTATACGGCGGTACTTATCGCGCATTGACAAAAGTATTTACACGATTTGGCGTTGAAGTGGATTTTGTAGATACAACGCATACAGATTCAATTGTACAAGCGATACGCCCAACAACAAAAATGTTATTTATTGAAACACCTTCTAATCCATTATTACGTGTTACTGACATTAAAAAGTCTGCTGAAATTGCGAAAGAACACGGTTTGATTTCAGTCGTTGATAACACATTTATGACACTTTATTATCAGAATCCATTAGATTTAGGCATCGATATTGTCTTACATTCTGCAACGAAATATTTAGGTGGACATAGTGATGTCGTTGCTGGTTTAGTTGCAACATCGGATGACAAGCTTGCAGAACGTTTAGCATTTATTTCAAATTCAACAGGTGGCATTTTAGGACCTCAAGATAGTTATTTACTTGTGAGGGGGATTAAAACATTAGGTTTACGTATGGAACAAATTAATCGCAGTGTTATTGAAATTATTAAAATGTTACAAGCACATCCAGCTGTGCAACAAGTGTTCCATCCAAGTATTGAAAGTCATTTAAATCATGATGTCCATATGGCTCAAGCGGATGGCCATACAGGTGTGATTGCTTTTGAAGTGAAAAATACAGAAAGTGCCAAACAATTGATTAAAGCAACATCGTATTACACATTAGCTGAAAGTTTAGGTGCAGTGGAAAGTTTAATTTCAGTACCTGCATTGATGACACATGCATCTATTCCAGCAGATATTCGAGCTAAAGAAGGTATTACAGACGGACTTGTAAGAATTTCTGTAGGTATTGAAGATACTGAAGATTTAGTAGATGATTTAAAACAAGCACTAGATACGTTATAAATAATAGCAGCACTGGCATATATTTTGAGTTCAACGTTTGTTGTTCTTGAATATGCTAGTGCTTTTTTGTGTGGTGTTAATATTTCGTAATTGCATTGTGGAGGATTGCTGGTCATTTTTATTCATTTAATTTGATAAATGTCATAGTAGTCTCACAATTCGTCATTGTCACAAGGTATTATTTTTTAATTTTTTAGAAAATTCGGCAAATTGTATTGACGATATATGCAATTTTACATATAATGCTCTTATTCCTAGTGGATTAATAAGAATTTGTAGGAGGGGCGATGATGATTGAGTTTCGACAAGTTAGTAAATCATTTCATAAGAAAAAGCAAACAATAGATGCTTTGAAGGACGTATCATTTACGGTCAATCGCAATGATATTTTTGGTGTGATTGGATATAGTGGTGCAGGAAAAAGTACGTTGGTAAGACTCGTGAATCATCTTGAAGCTGCCTCGAATGGACAAGTGATTGTAGATGGACATGATATTACGAATTATAGCGATAAAATGATGAGGGATATTAAGAAAGATATCGGTATGATATTTCAGCATTTTAATTTACTAAATTCAGCTACGGTATTTAAAAATGTAGCTATGCCGCTCATTTTAAGTAAGAAAAGCAAAACAGAAATTAAGCAACGAGTAACGGAAATGCTTGAATTTGTAGGATTGAGTGATAAAAAAGACCAATTTCCTGATGAATTATCTGGTGGTCAGAAGCAAAGGGTGGCTATTGCAAGAGCGCTTGTTACTAATCCGAAAATACTCCTATGCGATGAAGCAACAAGCGCATTGGATCCAGCAACGACTGCTTCGATATTGACGTTATTAAAGAATGTCAATCAAACCTTTGGCATTACAATTATGATGATTACACATGAAATGCGCGTTATTAAAGACATTTGTAATCGTGTTGCTGTAATGGAAAAGGGGCAAGTGGTTGAAACAGGAACTGTTAAAGAGGTGTTTAGTCATCCTAAAACGACGATTGCTCAAAATTTTGTGTCTACAGTTATACAGACTGAGCCAAGTCCATCATTGATTCGTCGATTGAATGACAAACAAGTTGGCGATTTTAAAGATTATAAAATCTTCGTCGAGGAAACTCAGATGACACAACCGATTATAAATGACTTGATTCAAATTTGTGGCAGAGAGGTTAAAATTTTATTTTCATCCATGTCAGAAATACAAGGTAACACCGTATGTTATATGTGGCTTCGATTTAATATGGATCAACAATTTGATGGCACGGCAATAAATCAATATTTCAAAGAGAAAAATATTCAATTTGAGGAGGTGCATTAACATATGTTTGGTTCTGATTTAGACAGTGCACAGTTATTACAAGCATTATACGAAACACTATATATGGTATCTATTGCTTTATTTTTAGGAGCAGTGATTGGTATTCCATTAGGTGTCTTATTGGTAATTACTCGAAAACAAGGCATATGGCCCAATATAGTGATACATCAAGTTTTAAATCCTATAATCAATATTTTAAGGTCACTACCATTTATTATTTTGTTGATTGCGATTGTGCCATTCACAAAATTAGTAGTAGGTACTTCCATTGGTACGACTGCTGCCATCGTGCCTTTAACAGTATATGTGGCACCTTACATTGCAAGACTTGTTGAAAACTCATTATTGGAAGTAGACGAGGGGATTATTGAAGCGGCGAAAGCGATGGGCGCTTCACCACTACAGATCATTAGATATTTTTTAATTCCTGAAGCGTTAGGTTCATTAGTATTAGCAATTACCACTGCGATTATTGGACTTATTGGAAGTACGGCGATGGCAGGCGCTGTTGGCGGTGGTGGTATAGGAGACTTAGCTTTAGTGTATGGTTATCAAAGATTTGATACGACGGTCATTATTATTACCGTTATTGTATTAGTCGTTATTGTCCAAGTGATTCAAACGCTAGGGAATGTCCTAGCTAGATTCATACGTAGACATTGATGATATATAGTGAAGATTTTGAAAGGAATTGATAGAATGAAAAGATTGATTGGGTTAGTTATCGTAGCACTTGTATTATTAGCAGCGTGTGGTAGTAACAATGATAAAAAAGTAACAATTGGTGTCGCGTCAAATGACACTAAGGCTTGGGAGAAGGTTAAAGAATTAGCTAAAAAAGATGATATTGATGTGGAGATTAAGCACTTCTCCGATTACAATTTACCGAATAAAGCATTAAACGATGGTGATATTGATATGAATGCATTCCAACATTTTGCATTTTTAGATCAATATAAAAAGGCGCATAAAGGAACAAAGATTTCAGCATTAAGTACAACAGTTTTGGCACCGTTGGGCGTTTACTCAGATAAAATTAAAGATGTCAAAAAGGTTAAAGATGGTGCTAAAGTTGTCATTCCAAATGATGTGTCAAACCAAGCACGTGCACTTAAACTATTAGAAGCAGCTGGTTTAATAAAACTGAAAAAAGATTTCGGATTAGCAGGTACAGTGAAAGATATAACGTCAAATCCAAAACATTTAAAAATTACTGCAGTAGATGCACAACAAACTGCACGTGCTTTATCTGATGTCGATATTGCAGTTATTAATAACGGTGTAGCAACTAAAGCTGGGAAAGATCCAAAAAATGATCCGATTTTCTTGGAAAAATCAGATTCAGATGCTGTAAAGCCATATATTAATATTGTTGCAGTTAACGACAAAGACTTGGATAACAAAACATATGCTAAAATCGTAGAATTGTATCATTCAAAAGAAGCTCAAAAAGCGTTGCAGGAAGATGTCAAAGATGGAGAGAAACCTGTTAATTTATCTAAAGATGAGATTAAGGCAATAGAAACGTCATTAGCAAAATAAATTATATTACGTCCTACAAGCATAGTTCATGCTTAAGTTTGTAGGGCGTTTTTGTTTGCCTATAAAAATGTTTCAAAAGACAGAAAGGGATTGTAATCATTTTATAGTGAAATATTATGAAATTGTAATAATTTAGATATTGTAAAATCTAATAAGTTGTAATAATTTTAAGAGGTAATTATAAAATTTGATGACACAGTATATGATTTTTTTGTAATCATAATGTCATCAAACATCAACCTATTATACATAATTAAATCGTATAATGATGTAGTATTCATAAATTCGGATAAAAAGAATGTTAGGAAAGTTATGCAAGAGGAGGATTTTAAAGTGCAAAAAAAAGTAATTGCAGCTATTATTGGGACAAGCGCGATTAGCGCTGTTGCGGCAACTCAAGCAAATGCGGCTACAACTCACACAGTAAAACCGGGTGAATCAGTGTGGGCAATTTCAAATAAGTATGGGATTTCGATTGCTAAATTAAAGTCATTAAACAATTTAACATCTAATCTAATTTTCCCAAATCAAGTATTAAAAGTATCTGGCTCAAGTAATTCTACGAGCAATAGTAGCCGTCCATCAACAAATTCAGGTGGCGGATCATACTACACAGTACAAGCAGGCGACTCATTATCATTAATTGCATCTAAATATGGTACAACTTACCAAAACATTATGCGACTTAATGGTTTAAATAATTTCTTTATTTATCCAGGTCAAAAATTAAAAGTATCAGGTACTGCAAGCTCAAGTAATTCTACGAGCAATAGTAGCCGTCCATCAACGAATTCAAGCGGTGGATCATATTACACAGTACAAGCAGGTGACTCATTGTCATTAATCGCTTCAAAATATGGTACAACATATCAAAACATTATGAGACTTAATGGCTTAAATAATTTCTTTATTTATCCGGGTCAAAAATTGAAAGTAACTGGTAATGCATCTACGAACTCAGGATCTACTACAACGACAAATAGAGGTTACAATACACCAGTATTCAATCACCAAAACTTATATACATGGGGTCAATGTACATATCATGTATTTAATCGTCGTGCTGAAATTGGTAAAGGTATTAGCACTTATTGGTGGAATGCAAATAACTGGGATAACGCAGCGGCTGCAGATGGTTACACAATTGACAATAGACCTACTGTAGGTTCAATCGCTCAAACAGATGTAGGTTATTATGGTCATGTTATGTTTGTAGAACGCGTAAATAACGATGGTAGTATTTTAGTTTCAGAAATGAACTATTCAGCTGCACCAGGTATTTTAACTTACAGAACGGTACCAGCTTACCAAGTAAATAATTATAGATATATTCACTAAAGTCTTACGTATATAAATATATATAATGAATTCCTATTACATTTCACAAGCTGAAAAGTTGGATTTAATCCTAAACTTTATGGCGTGACTATCAAAGTCGTGATTATTGTAATAGGAATTTTTGTATAAGAAAAAGGATTGATCGAATGAACGTCATGCTCTATGTTCGACCAATCCTTTTCTGATTTAGTATTCATGCTTTACTTTGCGAATGCTTGTAAATAATCTAGCACCGTTTGTTATTAAAGTAACAACTGCCACTGCTTTTTTGAACTTGCGTGGTGACTTAATTGAAATGTAAAAGTCTAACACGGTTCCTACAGTGCTTAAACCTAATGAAAGATATACTAATTTTTTATTTTTAGCATGATATTTATAGCCATTGTAGCCGTCGACTATGAAACCTGCGACATTTAGTAAACTTGATAAACGTTGTGATTTGGAACGTTTTGCCATAATAATAATTCCCCCTAGTATCTTCTGTTTATATGGAATAATTGGGTGCGCTGAATTGCTAACGTTTTGCGCTATAACTACTCATATATGATAACATAATTGTACAGTATAATTTGAAAAATTGATTTCACAAAGTTGGGGTGTCAAAGATGATTAAATGTGTCTGTTTAGTAGAAGAAACAGCTGATAAAATATTGCTTGTTCAAGTAAGGAATCGCGAAAAGTATTATTTCCCAGGTGGTAAAATAGAAGAAGGTGAATCACCAGTACACGCGCTGTTAAGAGAAGTAAAAGAAGAATTAAATTTAACATTAACAATGGATGAAATTGAATATATCGGGACAATTGTAGGTCCTGCATATCCACAACAGGATATGTTAACTGAGTTAAATGGATTTCGCGCATTAACCAAAATCGATTGGGAAAACGTAACTATCAATAATGAAATTACGGATATACGCTGGATTGATAAAGATAATGATGCGTTGATTGCGCCTGCTGTCAAAGTTTGGATTGAAACGTATGATGGTAAACATGACAAATAATGACACCATCATGTTACGACATTATGTCCCACAAGATTATTCGATGTTAGAAGCTTTTCAATTAAGTGAAAGTGATTTGAAGTTTGTTAAAACGCCAGAGGAAAATATTACAGCTGCAATGTCTGATAATGAAAGGTATCCCATCGTTGTAATGGATGGCAGGCAATGTGTGGCCTTTTTTACATTACATCGTGGAAAAGGTGTCGCACCATTTAGCGATAACCAAGATGCAGTATTTTTCAGGTCATTTAGTGTTGATCAACGTTATCGTAAAAGAGGAATAGGTAAAGTGGTAATGGAAAAATTGGCGTCATTTATCACTTCAACATTTCAGGATATTAATGAGATTGTGTTAACGGTTAATACTGACAATCCACATGCCATGGCACTTTATCGCCAACAAGGATATCAATATATGGGAGATAGTATGTTCGTCGGAAGACCTGTTCATATTATGGCGCTAACTATAAAATAAATTAAATTTAAAAGCATCTTTACTCATCGTCGACCACAACAATTAATGATGAATAAAGGTGCTTTTTGTTATAGACCACCGGACAATTTACTATAGTAAAAAGCGACCTAGGGAACAATTGACATATATCCACAGGTCACTTACCTTAAGTTATATTGCTAGTTGCGATTAATTGATAGACTCATCATTTTTGCGCTGTCGAGATGGTCTTTTTATTAAAAATGCCGTAATCCAAGCCGTAATCGGAATACTGATTGCAACGGCAATACCGCCTAAAATAATAGAAATAAATTCTTGGGCAAATATTTTCGAGTTTATAATATGACCAAATGAATATTTAAGTTTGAAAAACCAAATAAATAAAGCAAGTTGGCCACCAAAAAAGGCAAGGTAAATCGTGTTCGCAGATGTCGCTAAAATTTCTCTACCAACACGCATGCCAGATTGGAATAATTCGTATTGCGTAAGTGTTGGATTCACTTGATGCAATTCATAAATGGGTGAACTAATGGTAATCGTTAAATCTATCACAGCTGCAATAACAGCAAGAATAATAGTGAACACCATAAATTGAATCATATCAATGCCAATATTCATTGAATACACATATGTTTCATCTTGTTGTTCGGTTGAAAAGCCTTGTAGATGACCGAAGTAGACCGATAAATAAATGAGTGTAATCAACAATATTGTTGTAACGATAGTGCTGATAAATGCAGCTTGTGTTTTAACATTGTAACTATTGAGTACGAATAAATTACAAGCGCCAATAATAATGCAGAAAAAGAATGTGACGACATAAATCGGTACGCCAAAAATAATCAATACAATACTAATAATTAAAATAGCGAAATTTAAAAATAGGGTTAAATAAGAGATGAATCCCTTTTTACCTCCGAAAATTATCATCAGAAAGAGGAGCAATAACGCCAATATAAATACAGCATTCATTGTTTCGCCCTCCTTAATGTTTCAAATATTTCCATAAACAATATTGTGATAGGAATTGTAAGTACGATACCTATACCGCCTGTTAGTGCGCGCGCAATTTCTAACGACCAATTCATCGAAATAGTATAAGTCACTGTATTGGCATTTTTTAAAAAGATTAAAAACATAGGTAGTGCACCGGATAAATATGAGAATAATAAGATGTTAGTCATTGTTCCCATAATATCTTGGCCTATGTTTCGCCCAGCAAGCGCCCATCTCCTCATTGAAATGTGCGGCGTACGCTGTAAAATTTCATGCATACCACTAGCAATTGTAATTGCAACATCCATAATAGCGCCAAGTGAACCTATTAACACTGAGGCTAGGAAGATATCTTTCGGTGGTAATGATAAAAAGTTCATCGTTTCATATTTAATGCCTTTACCATCTGTCATATATATGATTAATTCTGTTAAACCTATACTCAAAAAAGTTCCGATAATTGTACTGGCTATGGTAATGAGTGTACGCATATGCCAGCCTGTAACGAGCAATAAAGTGAGTATTGTTGAACAGATCATGGCAATGGTCATGAGTAAGAATAAATTAATATTGCTATGTTGAATATGAATGTAAATTGCGATTAATATGGCAATAGAATTCAAGATTAACGATAAAATCGATTGCAGTCCGACTTTGCGACCAACCAATAATACAGTTAATAAGAACAAACCAGTGATGATAACCGTTAAGGTATCACGCTTCTTTTCTATAATATAAGCATCACTCGGCTTGTTAGAAATATGTAATAATACTTTTTCGTGTGTGCGAAATGCCTCAGAATCTGCTTGCGATTTGACGTACTGATGATTAATCGTCGTCGTTTCTCCAGCAAATTGACCATTTAATATTTTGACTTTTAATTGATTTTTATATTTAATATCACGATTATTTTGTGCATCTTTTGTAGGTGTCGAAGAAACATGTTTGACATCTATAATTTGACCAATTGGTTTGTTGTAAAAGTTCTCATTATTGAATGTGAATAAAATAGCACCAATGAATGCGATGCAGAACAAACCTAAAATTATATTAAATGGCTTTGTAAATAAATTTCTATATTTCAAAAACAAAACCCCAATTCTATGAATGAATTAATATGGTGATTATACGCCCTTAATTTTTTATTTTCAAAGATATTACTGTGAAATGTATAACGAAAATCATCATTGATAGAGTCGAATGGCTTAATGGAATGTAGACGTTTTAGTCATTAATTGTTGAATGAGTGTTAATAAGATACCAATATCACTCTTCGTATAAGGTTCTTTCGTAATAGCACATATCGTTCTTTTTAATTCAGTATGGTCTAATTTTATATCTATACATGATTTAGATTCTGGTAAATGTATATTTTGTGATGAAATGATGTAACCTTCTTTTTGACGAAGGAGATACTGCGCAAGTGGTTGGCTACTGATTGTGTATACATCTGATTTAGTAATCTTACGCAATTGTTTTTTTACAGATTCGGCAAATGGTCCCAAGCAATAAATATGACTATGCTCAAACTGAATTAATGGTGGGTGTGTCGCCATCGTGATTGGATCGTCTGAAGGCGCATATAAATGATAGTGCTCTTCGAATAAAGGTAGCATATGTAATTGTTTGTGTTTACGTATTTCTGGTGTAAGTTCCGTGAAACCAATGTCTATATTTCCATTTAATACGCTATTTATAATTGTGTCATGTTCTAATAAATTAGGGATGACATGTGTATCATTTTGTAAATGAAACGTTTGGATAAGTGGTAGTAACATGTGGGATACGTCACTCTCATTATAGCCAATGTAGATGCTTTTATTTTTAGTTAATCCATGACTTTGAAATTGTTCAATCGTGCTATCTAAATGTTCAATAATACGCAGAGCTTCATTAAATAATAATTTCCCTTCAGATGTGAGCGTAATATTACGTCCTTGCTTTTTAAATAATGACACATTAAGTTCTTGTTCTAATAATGTAATTTGACGGCTTATCGCTGATTGAGCAATGTTTAGTTCAAGTGCTGTTTCGGAGATATGTTCTCTTTTAGCGACCTCGATAAAATATCTTAATTGTTTAATTTCCATAGCGATATAGGCACCTCCAAAAATGAGTGTTTTGTAACTATTATAGCAATATTATTGATAAATGTTCTATTTTTTAGATGAATATCTTCTATTTTATATATTGAACAGATAAATTTTTTAGATTATAGTAATTATCATTAATAACTAATATCAGAATATTCTAAAAAAGGGGTGTGCATCATGCACAATGAGAAATTAATTAAAGGCTTATATGACTATCGTGAGGAACATGATGCGTGTGGTATTGGTTTTTATGCGAATATGGACAATAAAAGGTCTCACGACATCATTGATAAATCGCTTGAAATGTTGCGACGTTTAGATCACAGGGGCGGGGTCGGCGCAGATGGCATCACTGGTGATGGCGCAGGTATTATGACTGAAATACCTTTTGCATTTTTCAAACAACATGTAACGGACTTTGATATCCCAGGTGAAGGTGAATATGCCGTGGGGTTATTTTTTTCCAAAGAACGCATTTTAGGTTCTGAACATGAAGTAGTTTTTAAAAAATATTTTGAAGGCGAAGGGTTATCAATTCTTGGTTATCGTAATGTACCAGTTAATAAAGATGCCATTGCTAAACATGTAGCAGATACGATGCCAGTCATTCAACAAGTGTTTATTGATATTAGGGACATTGAAGATGTTGAAAAGCATTTGTTTTTAGCGAGAAAACAATTAGAGTTCTATTCGACTCAGTGCGATTTAGAATTGTATTTTACGAGCTTATCACGCAAAACAATTGTATATAAAGGTTGGTTACGATCAGACCAAATTAAAAAATTCTATACAGATTTATCGGATGATTTATATCAATCAAAGCTAGGGTTAGTGCATTCGAGATTTAGTACGAATACATTCCCGAGTTGGAAAAGGGCGCATCCTAACCGTATGTTAATGCATAATGGTGAGATTAACACGATTAAAGGTAATGTGAACTGGATGCGAGCACGTCAACATAAATTAATCGAAACATTATTTGGTGAGGATCAACATAAAGTGTTTCAAATTGTCGATGAGGATGGTAGTGACTCTGCTATTGTAGATAATGCGCTAGAGTTCTTATCGTTAGCCATGGAGCCAGAAAAGGCAGCGATGCTACTCATACCTGAACCTTGGTTATATAATGAAGCGAATGATGCAAATGTACGTGCGTTTTATGAATTTTATAGTTATTTAATGGAGCCGTGGGATGGTCCTACAATGATTTCGTTCTGTAACGGTGACAAACTTGGCGCGCTTACAGATAGAAATGGATTACGTCCAGGTCGTTATACGATTACTAAAGATAACTTTATTGTCTTTTCATCTGAAGTGGGTGTTGTGGACGTACCTGAAAGTAATGTTGCTTTTAAAGGTCAATTGAATCCTGGAAAGTTATTGCTTGTTGATTTTAAACAGAATAAAGTCATTGAAAATAATGATTTAAAAGGTGCGATTGCCGGAGAATTACCATATAAAGCGTGGATTGATAACCATAAAGTTGATTTTGATTTTGAAAATATACAGTATCAAGATTCGCAATGGAAAGATGAGACGTTATTTAAATTACAACGTCAATTTGCATACACGAAAGAAGAGATTCATAAGTATATTCAGGAACTTGTAGAAGGTAAGAAGGATCCTATCGGTGCAATGGGATATGATGCGCCAATTGCAGTGTTGAACGAGCGACCAGAATCACTATTTAATTACTTTAAACAGCTGTTTGCACAAGTTACGAATCCACCAATTGATGCGTATCGTGAAAAAATCGTAACGAGTGAACTTTCTTATTTAGGTGGCGAAGGTAACTTACTAGCACCTGACGAAACGGTTTTAGATCGTATTCAATTGAAAAGACCGGTATTGAATGAATCACACTTAGCAGCGATTGATCAGGAGCATTTTAAATTAACATATTTATCAACGGTATATGAAGGGAATTTGGAAGATGCGTTAGAAGTATTAGGCCGAGAAGCAGTGGATGCTGTAAAGCAAGGCGCTCAAATTCTAGTGTTAGATGATAGTGGATTAGTTGATGGCAATGGCTTTGCAATGCCGATGTTACTCGCAATAAGTCATGTGCATCAATTACTTATTAAAGCAGATTTACGTATGTCTACAAGTTTAGTCGCTAAATCTGGTGAGACACGAGAAGTGCATCATGTTGCTTGTTTACTCGCATATGGAGCGAATGCAATTGTGCCATACCTAGCGCAACGTACAGTTGAACAACTGACATTGACAGAAGGGTTACAAGGCACCGTTGTCGATAATGTTAAGACATATACGGATGTATTGTCGGAAGGTGTTATTAAAGTAATGGCGAAGATGGGAATTTCGACAGTGCAAAGTTATCAAGGTGCACAAATATTTGAAGCGATTGGCTTGTCTCATGATGTGATTGATCGTTATTTTACTGGAACACAGTCTAAGTTATCTGGTATTTCGATTGATCAAATTGATGCTGAAAATAAAGAACGTCAACAAAGTGATGATAATTATCTTGCATCAGGTAGTACATTCCAATGGAGACAACAAGGTCAACATCATGCTTTTAATCCGGAATCTATTTTCTTATTGCAGCACGCATGTAAAGAAAATGACTATGCGCAATTTAAAGCATACTCTGAAGCGGTAAACAAAAATAGAACAGATCACATTAGACATTTACTTGAATTTAAAGCATGTACACCGATTGACATCGACCAAGTTGAACCGGTAAGTGACATTGTCAAACGTTTTAATACAGGGGCGATGAGTTATGGATCGATTTCAGCGGAAGCACATGAAACGTTAGCACAAGCCATGAACCAATTAGGTGGAAAGAGTAATAGTGGTGAAGGTGGCGAAGATGCAAAACGTTATGAAGTACAAGTTGATGGAAGCAACAAAGTAAGTGCGATTAAACAAGTTGCTTCTGGACGTTTTGGTGTAACTAGTGATTATTTACAACATGCCAAAGAAATTCAAATTAAAGTTGCGCAAGGTGCAAAGCCTGGTGAAGGTGGTCAATTACCTGGTACTAAGGTATATCCGTGGATTGCGAAGACAAGAGGGTCAACGCCAGGTATCGGTCTGATTTCACCACCGCCACATCATGATATTTATTCAATAGAAGATTTAGCGCAACTGATACATGATTTGAAAAATGCGAATAAAGATGCAGATATCGCGGTAAAATTAGTTTCGAAAACAGGTGTTGGTACCATTGCATCTGGGGTGGCGAAAGCATTTGCAGATAAAATTGTCATCAGTGGTTACGATGGTGGTACAGGGGCTTCACCTAAAACGAGTATACAGCATGCCGGTGTTCCTTGGGAGATTGGTTTAGCAGAAACACATCAAACATTAAAACTAAATGACTTAAGAAGTCGTGTTAAGTTAGAAACAGACGGTAAGTTATTAACTGGTAAAGATGTAGCGTACGCATGTGCGCTTGGAGCGGAAGAATTTGGATTTGCAACTGCACCATTAGTGGTGTTGGGCTGTATTATGATGCGTGTATGCCATAAAGATACATGTCCAGTAGGAGTTGCAACTCAAAACAAAGATTTACGTGCTTTATATAGAGGTAAAGCACATCATGTTGTTAATTTTATGCATTTTATTGCACAAGAATTAAGAGAAATTTTAGCATCTTTAGGTTTGAAACGTGTAGAAGACTTAGTTGGAAGAACTGATTTATTACAACGATCATCAACATTAAAAGCGAATAGCAAAGCGGCTAGTATTGATGTTGAAAAACTGTTATGTCCTTTCGATGGGCCAAACACAAAAGAAATTCAACAAAATCATAATCTTGAGCATGGATTTGATTTAACAAATTTATATGAGGTAACGAAGCCATATATTGCTGAAGGGCGTCGCTATACAGGTAGCTTTACAGTAAATAATGAACAACGTGATGTAGGGGTTATTACAGGTAGTGAGATTTCGAAACAATATGGAGAAGCAGGACTTCCTGAAAATACAATTAATGTTTATACGAATGGTCATGCTGGTCAAAGTCTTGCAGCATATGCACCGAAAGGCTTAATGATTCATCATACTGGAGATGCGAATGACTATGTTGGTAAAGGATTATCTGGTGGTACGGTCATTGTCAAAGCACCTTTTGAAGAACGACAAAATGAAATTATTGCTGGTAACGTCTCATTCTATGGTGCGACAGGTGGTAAGGCATTTATTAACGGTAGTGCAGGAGAAAGATTCTGTATTAGAAATAGTGGTGTAGATGTTGTCGTTGAAGGTATCGGCGACCATGGATTAGAGTACATGACTGGTGGACATGTCATTAATTTAGGTGATGTAGGTAAGAACTTCGGTCAAGGTATGAGTGGTGGTATTGCTTACGTTATCCCGTCTGATGTAGAAGCTTTTGTTGAAAATAATCAACTAGATACGCTTTCGTTTACAAAGATTAAACACCAAGAAGAAAAAGCATTCATTAAGCAAATGCTGGAAGAACATGTGTCACATACGAATAGTACGAGAGCGATTCATGTGTTAAAACACTTTGATCGCATTGAAGATGTCGTCGTTAAAGTTATTCCTAAAGATTATCAATTAATGATGCAAAAAATTCATTTGCACAAATCATTACATGACAATGAAGATGAAGCGATGTTAGCTGCATTTTACGATGACAGTAAAACAATCGACGCTAAACATAAACCAGCCGTTGTGTATTAAGGAAAGGGGGAGATACGATGGGTGAATTTAAAGGATTTATGAAGTATGACAAACAGTACTTAGGTGAATTATCACTGGTAGACCGTTTGAAGCATCATAAAGCATATCAACAACGATTTACTAAAGAAGATGCCTCTATCCAAGGTGCGCGATGTATGGATTGTGGAACGCCGTTTTGTCAAACCGGACAACAGTATGGTAGGGAAACAATAGGTTGTCCAATTGGAAACTACATTCCTGAATGGAACGACTTTGTGTATCATCAAGATTTTAAAACTGCTTATGAACGCTTAAGCGAAACAAATAACTTTCCTGACTTTACAGGGCGTGTATGTCCTGCACCATGCGAAAGTGCTTGTGTGATGAAGATTAATAGAGAATCGATTGCGATTAAAGGTATTGAACGCACAATTATTGATGAAGCTTTTGAAAATGGTTGGGTAGCGCCGAAAGTTCCGAGTCGCCGTAGAGATGAAAAAGTGGCAATCGTTGGAAGCGGTCCAGCAGGATTAACTGCTGCTGAAGAACTTAATCTACTAGGATATCAAGTGACTATTTATGAACGTGCTAGAGAATCAGGCGGTTTATTAATGTATGGTATACCTAATATGAAGCTTGATAAAGATGTGGTTCGACGTCGTATTAAGTTAATGGAAGAAGCGGGCATTACTTTCGTTAATGGTGTTGAAGTAGGCGTTGATATTGATAAAGCAACGTTAGAATCTGAGTATGATGCCATTATATTATGTACTGGTGCACAAAAAGGTAGAGATTTACCTTTAGAAGGACGCATGGGTGATGGTATACATTTCGCTATGGATTATTTAACTGAACAAACGCAACTGTTAAATGGAGAAATTGATGATATAACAATAACTGCAAAAGATAAGAATGTCATTATCATTGGTGCTGGTGATACAGGGGCAGACTGTGTAGCGACAGCATTAAGAGAAAATTGTAAGTCGATTGTTCAATTTAATAAATATACGAAATTGCCAGAAGCAATTACGTTTACAGAAAATGCATCATGGCCTTTAGCAATGCCGGTGTTTAAAATGGACTATGCGCACCAAGAGTACGAAGCTAAGTTTGGTAAGGAACCACGTGCATATGGTGTTCAAACAATGCGTTACGATGTTGACGATAAAGGACATATACGTGGTTTGTATACTCAAATTTTAGAGCAAGGCGAAAATGGTATGGTCATGAAAGAAGGACCTGAAAGATTTTGGCCTGCTGACCTTGTATTATTATCAATCGGCTTCGAAGGTACAGAACCAACAGTACCGAATGCTTTTAACATTAAAACGGATAGAAATCGAATCGTGGCTGATGATACAAACTATCAAACTAATAATGAAAAAGTATTTGCTGCTGGAGATGCTAGACGTGGTCAAAGTTTAGTTGTATGGGCGATTAAAGAAGGTAGAGGCGTAGCGAAAGCAGTAGATCAGTATTTAGCGAGTAAAGTTTGTGTATAATCTTTGTGTGACAATGATGATGTTCGCGTTGACGTTGTATGGTGCTGAATTGAAAAGGAAGCGACTTAGTATCTATCAACGTCACATGCCATCTTTGTAACCTAAAAATAAAGGTTTGTAAGACAACTAATAGATTAATTATAAGTAGTGATTTTTTACATTCGTTTTATAGGTCAACTGTAGTGGAAGACAATGATTTGTGGTAATCATGTAATGCTTAAAAACAATATTGACTTTTACAGAACGTTCATATATGATAAATATTGTGTTTAGGAGGAATACCCAAGTCCGGCTGAAGGGATCGGTCTTGAAAACCGACAGGGGCTTAACGGCTCGCGGGGGTTCGAATCCCTCTTCCTCCGCCATCAATATTTATATTAAATACTATATATAATGAAGGTAAGTGCTCAAATTTTGAGTATTTACCTTTTTTATTTGTCTTTGAATGGGTCGTATTTTTGGCTATAGAAATGATAAGGCATTGAAATAGAAAGGACATTTGGCTTTTGAATGACACATGGCTGAATGTCTTTTTTATTTGGTGATGTACGTAGGAGTCTTTGCTTGGGCATGGAAATTACTATTTGGGTATGGGTATGATAATACAGCTTATTCTTTAACATAGTGTATGCGTTTGGAGGTTATGGATAATGCTATTGTAGCGAAAATTCATGCTATAAATGTAGTCGTAGCCATTTGATTTTCTTAAATATCTAAACTAGATAATTGTGAAATATTAAAATATTTTCATGAAAGCCTTTGCATAACTTGTCTAGACAAGTTATACTCTTTTTAAGACATTAAGGGAGTGAAGTTCATGGCTGTAAAAAGAGAAGATGTAAAAGCCATCGTTACCGCAATTGGGGGAAAGGATAATCTAGAAGCTGCAACACATTGTGTAACAAGATTGCGTTTAGTACTTAAAGATGAAAGTAAAGTTGATAAGGAAGCGTTAAGTAATAATGCTTTAGTTAAAGGGCAGTTCAAAGCAGACCATCAATATCAAATTGTCATTGGTCCAGGAACAGTCGATGAAGTGTATAAGCAGTTTATTGATGAAACAGGTGCTCAAGAAGCTTCTAAAGATGAAGCGAAAAAAGCAGCTGCGCAAAAAGGGAATCCAGTACAACGTTTGATTAAATTGTTGGGGGATATTTTTATACCAATATTACCTGCGATTGTGACAGCTGGTTTGTTAATGGGGATCAATAATTTACTTACAATGAAAGGATTATTTGGTCCGAAAGAACTCATTGTGATGTATCCACAAATAGCTGATATTTCAAATATGATAAACGTCATAGCAAACACGGCATTTATTTTCTTACCAGCATTAATTGGTTGGAGTAGTATGCGTGTATTTGGTGGTAGTCCGATTCTAGGTTTAGTCTTAGGTTTGATTTTAATGCACCCGCAATTAGTATCTCAGTATGATTTGGCAAAAGGTAATATTCCGACGTGGAATTTATTTGGCTTAGAGATTAAGCAGTTGAATTACCAAGGTCAAGTGTTGCCTGTTTTAATTGCAGTTTATGTTCTAGCTAAAATTGAAAAAGGATTAAATAAAGTTGTTCACGATTCGATAAAAATGTTGGTCGTTGGACCCGTAGCGCTTTTAGTTACTGGATTTTTAGCATTTATTATCATTGGACCAGTTGCATTATTGATTGGTACAGGTATTACATCTGGTGTTACATTTATATTCCAACATGCTGGTTGGTTAGGTGGCGCAATTTATGGTTTGCTATATGCACCGCTTGTAATTACTGGCTTGCATCATATGTTTTTAGCAGTAGATTTCCAATTAATGGGTAGCAGTTTAGGCGGTACATACTTATGGCCAATTGTTGCAATCTCAAATATTTGTCAAGGTTCAGCAGCATTTGGTGCATGGTTTGTCTATAAACGACGTAAAATGGTTAAAGAAGAAGGTTTAGCATTAACATCTTGTATTTCTGGTATGTTAGGTGTTACGGAGCCAGCCATGTTTGGTGTGAACTTACCTTTAAAATATCCATTTATCGCCGCAATATCAACGTCTTGTGTATTAGGGGCAATCGTTGGTATGAATAATGTACTTGGAAAAGTTGGTGTTGGTGGTGTACCGGCATTCATTTCAATTCGACGGATTGTAATATTAAGTGCAACACCTATAAAAATTCATAAAAAATGCCCATAATTGGCACTTTGTTGTAAGATGTTAATAACCACAAAAACACATACAAGGAGTGCCAACATGAGCTATAACCATCTTACACTAACTGAACGCGCACGTATAGAGGTTTTACGTCAAGAAAATTATTCTTTAAGATCTATTGCACGTAAATTAAAACGATCTGTATCTACTATCTCACGTGAAATTAGTAGGAATAATTTAAATCAGTCATATCAAGCTGAAACAGCTCAAAAAAATTATGAAACCAAAAGAAAACTTTGTGGTCGTCCTACTCGATTTACTCCAGAACTTGGTAATATCATTAAATATTATTTAAAATGCCACTGGTCTCCTGAACAAATCGTAGGTCGTCTATTACAAAACCAAATCTGTTTTAAAACCATCTATCGATGGATTAACTCTAATATGATTAATTTCGAACTTATTTCATGCCTTCGTCAAAAAGGAAAAAGACAGAAACCTAAAGAAACTAGAGGTAAGTTTAATATTGGCCGTCCTATTTCACAACGTCCTAAGGAAATAAAGAAACGTAATACATTCGGTCATTGGGAAGCTGACACAATTGTATCCAGCAGAGGCAAAAGTAAAGGGTGCATTGCTACTTTCGCAGAAAGAAAATCACGTTATTATTATTGTGTACTTATGCCTGATCGTTCCTCTAATTCTATGGAGACGGCAATTAATAACCTTATCAAACATCTACCTAAAGGTGCCGTTAAAACTATTACTGTCGATAGAGGGAAAGAGTTCTCTTGTTATCAAAATATTGAAAACCAATTTAATATTAATGTCTACTTCGCTGATCCATATTCCGCATGGCAAAGAGGTACAAATGAAAATACCAATGGTTTACTAAGAGAATTTTTCCCTAAGAAAACAGACTTAGCTAAAGTAAATCAAGAGCAACTTAACTATGCATTAGACTCAATTAATTATCGACCAAGAAAGTGTTTAAATTGGAAGTTTCCTTATGAAGTTTTATGTGATGAACTGTTGCACTTAAATTGACAAATCAACAATCAAAAAGAATTTTGGCATGTATATCTTGTTGTAACAGGAATTGCAATTGTTGTACCATGTATATTAACGATTGTGATGTCTAATTTTAGTAAACAAAAAGCAAAAGAAATTGTTGAAGATTAATAAAATAAAAAAGGGGCGTTCGTTATTTGGACGCCTTTTATTATGTTATAAGGTGGTCATCGTGTGTTGAAAGAAATAGATTGGAGAAAGTCAGTAGTATATCAAATATATCCTAAGTCATTTAATGATACGACAGGAAATGGTATAGGTGATATCAACGGTATTATAGAAAAATTAGATTATATCAAATTGTTAGGTGTTGATTATATTTGGTTAACACCAGTGTATGAATCGCCAATGAATGATAATGCTTATGATATAAGCAATTATTTAGAAATAAATGAGGACTTCGGTACGATGGATGATTTTGAAAGGTTAATTAATGTTGCGCATGAAAAAGGTATTAAAGTGATGTTAGATATTGTAATCAATCATACATCGACGGAGCATGAATGGTTTAAAGCGGCTCGTAAATCTAAAGACAATCCATATAGAGATTATTACTTTTTTAAAGCATCTGAAGATGGGCCTCCAACAAATTGGCATTCCAAATTCGGAGGTAATGCATGGAAGTATGATTCTGAGACAGATGAATATTATTTACATTTATTTGATGTCAGTCAAGCTGATTTAAATTGGGATAATCCGGAAGTACGTCAATCGTTATATCGCATTGTCAATCATTGGATAGACTTCGGCGTTGATGGTTTTCGATTTGATGTCATTAACTTAATTTCTAAAGGTGAATTTAAGGACTCTGACAAAATAGGTAAAGAATTTTATACGGATGGTCCTAGAGTGCATGAGTTTCTGCATGAATTAAATCGTCAAACGTTTGGTAACACTGACATGATGACTGTAGGAGAAATGTCTTCGACGACGATTGAAAATTGTATTAAGTATACACAGCCAGAACGCCAAGAATTGAATAGTGTTTTTAATTTTCATCATCTAAAGGTTGATTATGTTGATGGTGAAAAGTGGACAAATGCGAAGCTTGATTTTCATAAGTTAAAGGAAATTCTGATGCAATGGCAACGAGGTATTTATGACGGTGGCGGATGGAACGCGATTTTCTGGTGTAATCATGATCAGCCACGGGTAGTGTCTAGATTTGGTGATGATACGTCGGAAGAGATGAGGATACAAAGTGCTAAAATGTTAGCTATCGCACTGCATATGTTGCAAGGGACGCCATATATTTACCAAGGTGAAGAAATTGGTATGACGGACCCACATTTTACATCAATAGCACAATATCGTGATGTTGAATCGATTAATGCCTACCATCAGTTGTTAAGTGAAGGGCATGCTGAAGCGGATGTGTTAGCGATTTTAGGACAGAAGTCACGAGATAATTCGAGAACGCCTATGCAATGGAGTGATGATGTTAATGCTGGATTTACAGCTGGTAAGCCTTGGATTGATATTTCGGAAAATTATCATCAGGTCAACGTTAGACAAGCACTTCAGAATAAAGATTCTATTTTCTATACGTATCAAAAATTAATACAATTAAGACATACGCATGATATTATTACGTATGGAGACATTGTGCCACGTTTTATGGATCATGATCATTTATTTGTTTATGAACGTCATTATAAGAATCAACAATGGCTAGTAATTGCGAATTTCTCAGCATCGGCTGTTGATTTGCCAGAAGGATTGGCGTGCGAAGGTCGTGTTGTGATTCAAACTGGTACAGTGGAAAATAATACGATAAGCGGGTTTGGTGCAATTGTAATCGAAACAAACGCGTAAAATAAATTGAGTGGATGCGTTTATATGGCGA
The DNA here is from genome assembly GCF_037966415.1 of Staphylococcus sp. FSL W8-0305. Classification (NCBI taxonomy): domain Bacteria; kingdom Bacillati; phylum Bacillota; class Bacilli; order Caryophanales; family Staphylococcaceae; genus Staphylococcus; species Staphylococcus sp. FSL W8-0305. Next base: position 1,581,656 of record NZ_CP150198.1, on the reverse strand, counting down.
AACAAAAAAAGTTTATGAAGATTTATGAGGCGTTGAAAGAAGATATATTAAACGGGCAGATTCAATATGGTGAACAAATTCCGTCTGAACATGATTTGGTGCAATTGTACCAGTCATCTCGAGAGACCGTGCGTAAGGCATTAGATTTGTTGGCATTAGACGGCATGATTCAAAAGATTCATGGTAAAGGGTCACTTGTCATTTATCAAGAGGTTACAGAGTTTCCATTTTCTGAACTTGTTAGTTTTAAAGAAATGCAAGAAGAAATGGGTGTCGCATATTTAACTGAAGTTGTTGTGAATGAGGTTGTTGAAGCGCATGAAGTGCCAGAAGTTCAACATGCTTTAAACATCAATTCTAGTGAATCACTCATTCATATTGTTAGAACTCGTCGGCTTAACCAACATGTGAAGATTGTTGATGAAGATTATTTTCTAAAGTCGATTGTTTCAGACATAGGTAATGATGTTGCGAGTGATTCTATTTATGATTATTTGGAAAAGGTATTAAATCTTAATATTAGTTATTCAAGTAAGTCTATTACTTTTGAACCGTTTGATGAACAAGCATATCAATTGTTTGGTGATGTATCAGTGGCTTATTCAGCAACAGTTCGAAGTATTGTGTATTTAGAAAATACAATGCCGTTTCAATATAATATTTCAAAACATCTTGCAAATGAATTTAAATTTAATGACTTCTCAAGACGTCGTACAAAGTAAACAATGATATAAATGATTTATACTTGCAATTAACTATTAAAATATAGTAATATATATCTTGCCGTGCTAGGTGGGGAGGTAGCGGTTCCCTGTACTCGAAATCCGCTTTATGCGAGGCTTAAATCCTTTGTTGAGGCCGTATTTTTGCGAAGTCTGCCCAAAGCACGTAGTGTTTGAAGATTTCGGTCCTATGCAATATGAACCCATGAACCATGTCAGGTCCTGACGGAAGCAGCATTAAGTGGATCATCATATGTGCCGTAGGGTAGCCGAGATTTAGCTAACGACTTTGGTTACGTTCGTGAATTACGTTCGATGCTTAGGTGCACGGTTTTTTATTTTTAAAAATATTAAACCGATTATTAAGAGTTGAAAATATATAATTATAGAAGCTACTTTCTTGAAGACAATTCAGCGTATTATACGTGGAACATGTTTGTGGGAAGTAGCTTTTTTATATATGAAGTTTGATTCAAGTGGAATGGATGCGCAGTTTGAATGATTTTTTACGGATATAAAAAGTAAGAAGTTATTATTTGATGATAAAGAAATGATGGTGAAATGAGGGGGAGTACCTTACAATAGAATTATTAATGAGATACGTTATGATTATTGACAATCAAATGCCTACGGAGGACATATGCAAATATATTTAAGTACTTTAACAGAGTTAGATTATGATAAATCTTTAAATAGTATTGAAGAAAGTTTTGATGATAATCCTGAAACGAGTTGGCAAGCACGTGCGAAAGTAAAACATTTAAGAAAATCTCCTTGCTATAATTTTGAATTAGAAGTAATTGCGAAAAATGAAAATAACGATGTCGTTGGACACGTTTTATTAATTGAAGTAGAAATGAATAGTGATGATAAGACGTATTATGGTTTGGCGATTGCTTCTTTATCAGTCAACCCTGAATTGCGTGGACAAAAATTAGGTCGTGGCTTGGTTCAAGCAGTAGAAGAGCGTGCAAAAGCGCAAGAGTATAGTACGGTTGTTGTAGACCATTGTTTTGACTACTTTGAAAAGTTGGGTTATCAAAATGCTGCTGAGCATGACATTAAATTAGAATCTGGTGATGCACCGTTACTTGTAAAATATTTATGGGATAATTTGACGGATGCACCACACGGAATCGTAAAATTTCCAGAACATTTTTATTAATTGTTCATTTAAGAAGTAAAGGTATTATCATGCTATAATGAAAGGTAATTGTTTATGGAGGTGCTAACTTGAATTATCAAGCCTTATATCGTATGTACAGACCCCAAAGTTTCGAGGATGTCGTCGGACAAGAACATGTCACGAAGACATTGCGCAATGCGATTTCGAAAGAAAAACAGTCGCATGCATATATTTTTAGTGGTCCGAGAGGTACGGGGAAAACGAGTATTGCCAAAGTGTTTGCTAAAGCAATCAACTGTTTAAATAGCACTGATGGAGAACCTTGTAATGAATGTCATATTTGTAAAGGCATTACGCAGGGGACTAATTCAGATGTGATAGAAATTGATGCTGCTAGTAATAATGGCGTTGATGAAATAAGAAATATTAGAGACAAAGTTAAATATGCACCAAGTGAATCGAAATATAAAGTTTATATTATAGATGAGGTGCACATGCTAACAACAGGTGCTTTTAATGCCCTTTTAAAGACGTTAGAAGAACCTCCAGCACACGCTATTTTTATATTGGCAACGACAGAACCACATAAAATCCCTCCAACAATCATTTCTAGGGCACAACGTTTTGATTTTAAAGCAATTAGCCTAGATCAAATTGTTGAACGTTTAAAATTTGTAGCAGATGCACAACAAATTGAATGTGAAGATGAAGCCTTGGCATTTATCGCTAAAGCGTCTGAAGGGGGTATGCGTGATGCATTAAGTATTATGGATCAGGCTATTGCTTTCGGCGATGGCACATTGACATTACAAGATGCCCTAAATGTTACGGGTAGCGTTCATGATGAAGCGTTGGATCACTTGTTTGATGATATTGTACAAGGTGACGTACAAGCATCTTTTAAAAAATACCATCAGTTTATAACAGAAGGTAAAGAAGTGAATCGCCTAATAAATGATATGATTTATTTTGTCAGAGATACGATTATGAATAAAACATCTGAGAAAGATACTGAGTATCGAGCACTGATGAACTTAGAATTAGATATGTTATATCAAATGATTGATCTTATTAATGATACATTAGTGTCGATTCGTTTTAGTGTGAATCAAAACGTTCATTTTGAAGTATTGTTAGTAAAATTAGCTGAGCAGATTAAGGGTCAACCACAAGTGATTGCGAATGTAGCTGAACCAGCACAAATTGCTTCATCGCCAAACACAGATGTATTGTTGCAACGTATGGAACAGTTAGAGCAAGAACTAAAAACACTAAAAGCACAAGGAGTGAGTGTTGCTCCTACTCAAAAATCTTCGAAAAAGCCTGCGAGAGGTATACAAAAATCTAAAAATGCATTTTCAATGCAACAAATTGCAAAAGTGCTAGATAAAGCGAATAAGGCAGATATCAAATTGTTGAAAGATCATTGGCAAGAAGTGATTGACCATGCCAAAAACAATGATAAAAAATCACTCGTTAGTTTATTGCAAAATTCGGAACCTGTGGCGGCAAGTGAAGATCACGTACTTGTGAAATTTGAGGAAGAGATCCATTGTGAAATCGTCAATAAAGACGACGAGAAACGTAGTAGTATAGAAAGTGTTGTATGTAATATCGTTAATAAAAACGTTAAAGTTGTTGGTGTACCATCAGATCAATGGCAAAGAGTTCGAACGGAGTATTTACAAAATCGTAAAAACGAAGGCGATGATATGCCAAAGCAACAAGCACAACAAACAGATATTGCTCAAAAAGCAAAAGATCTTTTCGGTGAAGAAACTGTACATGTGATAGATGAAGAGTGATACATGACAAGCGATATAATCGTATGTATAATGAAAGAAACATCATTTTATTGATAAATATTTATTGATTTTCAAGGAGGAAATGGAATATGCGCGGTGGCGGAAACATGCAACAAATGATGAAACAAATGCAAAAAATGCAAAAGAAAATGGCTCAAGAACAAGAAAAACTTAAAGAAGAGCGTATTGTAGGAACAGCTGGCGGTGGCATGGTTGCAGTTACTGTAACTGGTCATAAAGAAGTTGTCGACGTTGAAATCAAAGAAGAAGCTGTAGACCCAGATGATATTGAAATGCTACAAGACTTAGTGTTAGCAGCTACTAATGAAGCGATGAATAAAGCTGATGAGCTTACTCAAGAACGTTTAGGTAAACATACTCAAGGCTTAAACATCCCTGGAATGTGATCATAGATGCATTATCCAGAACCTATATCAAAGCTTATTGATAGCTTTATGAAATTGCCAGGCATTGGTCCAAAGACAGCCCAACGTCTGGCTTTTCATACCTTAGATATGAAAGAAGACGATGTTGTTCAGTTTGCCAAAGCATTAGTAGATGTTAAAAGAGAATTAACATATTGTAGCGTATGTGGTCACATTACTGAAAATGATCCATGTTATATTTGTGAAGATAAGCAAAGAGATCGTTCAGTTATTTGTGTTGTGGAAGATGACAAAGATGTCATAGCTATGGAAAAAATGAGAGAATACAAAGGTTTATATCACGTTTTACATGGGTCTATTTCGCCTATGGATGGAATTGGACCAGAAGATATTAATATTCCTTCATTGATTGAACGCTTGAAAAACGATGAAGTTAGCGAATTAATCTTAGCTATGAACCCGAACTTAGAGGGGGAATCTACAGCCATGTATATTTCTAGATTAGTTAAGCCTATAGGTATCAAAGTGACGAGATTAGCACAAGGGTTATCTGTAGGTGGCGATTTAGAGTATGCTGACGAAGTAACATTATCTAAAGCAATCGCAGGTAGAACAGAAATGTAATGTCTTCTATTAAACATTTTAGAATTTAATACTATAGTAAGAAAAGTCACAGTGTAATCATTGTGGCTTTTTTTATGGTGTGGTGTACTACTTTATTTGTGGTGTGACGGTGGCATGGTTTACCTAGTTTTACTGAGGGGTGGGGAATCTTTAGGAAGCAAACCATTGGTTGTGATTTGTTACTTCTAATAGTAATGATTCGAATTGAATCATCGAAGTAGGAATACTGTTGTGGTGTGTTGGTGCTATTAATTTGATAAATGCGGTTGATGGTTAATGACTAGGCAAATGAAATTCTTTTGTAATTGAAATGATAGATGCTGGCTTAGTAGTTGTACTTCTTTGGTCTAAAGCTTATTAAATCAGCCTGTAAAGCGGTGTTTTGAGAGATTATTTAAAACTTGTAAATTTATTTTTAATTTCTGGTAAAAAAATAAAGTTCTGTTTTGCGGTTTTTTCGATTGATATATTTAGAGAAAAACCTGTTTCTTGTTCTAAAAAACGTACTATCTATAAGTAGGGGTTTTTTAAGTTCGATTTTTAGAATGAGAGCGTTCAGAATGGATAGTAAAGGTGTAATTTTTACTGTTGTTAAGCAGTTTGAAAGCCTGTATAGTATTTATTTGTTGAGGCAAACAAAACAACTCAACTTAAGAAATAACTTGAATTACTAACGAAAATTAATTTTAAAAAGTTGTTGACTTAAATGTTAATAAAATGTATAATTAATTCTTGTCGGTAAGAAAAATGAACATTGAAAACTGAATGACAATATGTCAACGTTAATTCCAAAAAACGTAACGATAAGTTACAAACATTATTTAGTATTTATGAGCTAATCAAACATCATAATTTTTATGGAGAGTTTGATCCTGGCTCAGGATGAACGCTGGCGGCGTGCCTAATACATGCAAGTCGAGCGAACGGACGAGAAGCTTGCTTCTCTGATGTTAGCGGCGGACGGGTGAGTAACACGTGGATAACCTACCTATAAGACTGGGATAACTTCGGGAAACCGGAGCTAATACCGGATAATATTTTGAACCGCATGGTTCAAAAGTGAAAGACGGTCTTGCTGTCACTTATAGATGGATCCGCGCTGCATTAGCTAGTTGGTAAGGTAACGGCTTACCAAGGCAACGATGCATAGCCGACCTGAGAGGGTGATCGGCCACACTGGAACTGAGACACGGTCCAGACTCCTACGGGAGGCAGCAGTAGGGAATCTTCCGCAATGGGCGAAAGCCTGACGGAGCAACGCCGCGTGAGTGATGAAGGTCTTCGGATCGTAAAACTCTGTTATTAGGGAAGAACATATGTGTAAGTAACTGTGCACATCTTGACGGTACCTAATCAGAAAGCCACGGCTAACTACGTGCCAGCAGCCGCGGTAATACGTAGGTGGCAAGCGTTATCCGGAATTATTGGGCGTAAAGCGCGCGTAGGCGGTTTTTTAAGTCTGATGTGAAAGCCCACGGCTCAACCGTGGAGGGTCATTGGAAACTGGAAAACTTGAGTGCAGAAGAGGAAAGTGGAATTCCATGTGTAGCGGTGAAATGCGCAGAGATATGGAGGAACACCAGTGGCGAAGGCGACTTTCTGGTCTGTAACTGACGCTGATGTGCGAAAGCGTGGGGATCAAACAGGATTAGATACCCTGGTAGTCCACGCCGTAAACGATGAGTGCTAAGTGTTAGGGGGTTTCCGCCCCTTAGTGCTGCAGCTAACGCATTAAGCACTCCGCCTGGGGAGTACGACCGCAAGGTTGAAACTCAAAGGAATTGACGGGGACCCGCACAAGCGGTGGAGCATGTGGTTTAATTCGAAGCAACGCGAAGAACCTTACCAAATCTTGACATCCTTTGACAACTCTAGAGATAGAGCCTTCCCCTTCGGGGGACAAAGTGACAGGTGGTGCATGGTTGTCGTCAGCTCGTGTCGTGAGATGTTGGGTTAAGTCCCGCAACGAGCGCAACCCTTAAGCTTAGTTGCCATCATTAAGTTGGGCACTCTAAGTTGACTGCCGGTGACAAACCGGAGGAAGGTGGGGATGACGTCAAATCATCATGCCCCTTATGATTTGGGCTACACACGTGCTACAATGGACAATACAAAGGGCAGCGAAACCGCGAGGTCAAGCAAATCCCATAAAGTTGTTCTCAGTTCGGATTGTAGTCTGCAACTCGACTACATGAAGCTGGAATCGCTAGTAATCGTAGATCAGCATGCTACGGTGAATACGTTCCCGGGTCTTGTACACACCGCCCGTCACACCACGAGAGTTTGTAACACCCGAAGCCGGTGGAGTAACCTTTTAGGAGCTAGCCGTCGAAGGTGGGACAAATGATTGGGGTGAAGTCGTAACAAGGTAGCCGTATCGGAAGGTGCGGCTGGATCACCTCCTTTCTAAGGATATATTCGGAACATCTTCTTCAGAAGATGCGGAATAACGTGACATATTGTATTCAGTTTTGAATGTTTATTTAACATTCAAATATTTTTTGGTTAAAGTGATATTGCTTATGCGAGCGCTTGACAATCTATTCTTTTTAAAGAAAGCGGTTGTCAGACAATGCGTTAAGAAAAATTAAAGCGGAGTTTACTTTTGTAAATGAGCATTTGATTTTTTGAAAACAAAGCAGTATGCGAGCGCTTGACTAAAAAGAAATTGTACATTGAAAACTAGATAAGTAAGTAAAATAGATTTTACCAAGCAAAACCGAGTGAATAAAGAGTTTTAAATAAGCTTGAATTCATAAGAAATAATCGCTAGTGTTCGAAAGAACACTCACAAGATTAATAACGCGTTTCCTGTAGGATGGAAACATAGATTAAGTTATTAAGGGCGCACGGTGGATGCCTTGGCACTAGAAGCCGATGAAGGACGTTACTAACGACGATATGCTTTGGGGAGCTGTAAGTAAGCTTTGATCCAGAGATTTCCGAATGGGGAAACCCAGCATGAGTTATGTCATGTTATCGATATGTGAATACATAGCATATCAGAAGGCACACCCGGAGAACTGAAACATCTTAGTACCCGGAGGAAGAGAAAGAAAATTCGATTCCCTTAGTAGCGGCGAGCGAAACGGGAAGAGCCCAAACCAACAAGCTTGCTTGTTGGGGTTGTAGGACACTCTATACGGAGTTACAAAGGACGACATTAGACGAATCATCTGGAAAGATGAATCAAAGAAGGTAATAATCCTGTAGTCGAAAATGTTGTCTCTCTTGAGTGGATCCTGAGTACGACGGAGCACGTGAAATTCCGTCGGAATCTGGGAGGACCATCTCCTAAGGCTAAATACTCTCTAGTGACCGATAGTGAACCAGTACCGTGAGGGAAAGGTGAAAAGCACCCCGGAAGGGGAGTGAAATAGAACCTGAAACCGTGTGCTTACAAGTAGTCAGAGCCCGTTAATGGGTGATGGCGTGCCTTTTGTAGAATGAACCGGCGAGTTACGATTTGATGCAAGGTTAAGCAGTAAATGTGGAGCCGTAGCGAAAGCGAGTCTGAATAGGGCGTTTAGTATTTGGTCGTAGACCCGAAACCAGGTGATCTACCCTTGGTCAGGTTGAAGTTCAGGTAACACTGAATGGAGGACCGAACCGACTTACGTTGAAAAGTGAGCGGATGAACTGAGGGTAGCGGAGAAATTCCAATCGAACCTGGAGATAGCTGGTTCTCTCCGAAATAGCTTTAGGGCTAGCCTCAAGTGATGATTATTGGAGGTAGAGCACTGTTTGGACGAGGGGCCCCTCTCGGGTTACCGAATTCAGACAAACTCCGAATGCCAATTAATTTAACTTGGGAGTCAGAACATGGGTGATAAGGTCCGTGTTCGAAAGGGAAACAGCCCAGACCACCAGCTAAGGTCCCAAAATATATGTTAAGTGGAAAAGGATGTGGCGTTGCCCAGACAACTAGGATGTTGGCTTAGAAGCAGCCATCATTTAAAGAGTGCGTAATAGCTCACTAGTCGAGTGACACTGCGCCGAAAATGTACCGGGGCTAAACATATTACCGAAGCTGTGGATTGTCCTTTGGACAATGGTAGGAGAGCGTTCTAAGGGCGTTGAAGCATGATCGTAAGGACATGTGGAGCGCTTAGAAGTGAGAATGCCGGTGTGAGTAGCGAAAGACGGGTGAGAATCCCGTCCACCGATTGACTAAGGTTTCCAGAGGAAGGCTCGTCCGCTCTGGGTTAGTCGGGTCCTAAGCTGAGGCCGACAGGCGTAGGCGATGGATAACAGGTTGATATTCCTGTACCACCTATAATCGTTTTAATCGATGGGGGGACGCAGTAGGATAGGCGAAGCGTGCGATTGGATTGCACGTCTAAGCAGTAAGGCTGAGTATTAGGCAAATCCGGTACTCATTAAGGCTGAGCTGTGATGGGGAGAAGACATTGTGTCTTCGAGTCGTTGATTTCACACTGCCGAGAAAAGCCTCTAGATAGAAAATAGGTGCCCGTACCGCAAACCGACACAGGTAGTCAAGATGAGAATTCTAAGGTGAGCGAGCGAACTCTCGTTAAGGAACTCGGCAAAATGACCCCGTAACTTCGGGAGAAGGGGTGCTCTTTAGGGTTAACGCCCAGAAGAGCCGCAGTGAATAGGCCCAAGCGACTGTTTATCAAAAACACAGGTCTCTGCTAAACCGTAAGGTGATGTATAGGGGCTGACGCCTGCCCGGTGCTGGAAGGTTAAGAGGAGTGGTTAGCTTCTGCGAAGCTACGAATCGAAGCCCCAGTAAACGGCGGCCGTAACTATAACGGTCCTAAGGTAGCGAAATTCCTTGTCGGGTAAGTTCCGACCCGCACGAAAGGCGTAACGATTTGGGCACTGTCTCAACGAGAGACTCGGTGAAATCATAGTACCTGTGAAGATGCAGGTTACCCGCGACAGGACGGAAAGACCCCGTGGAGCTTTACTGTAGCCTGATATTGAAATTCGGCACAGCTTGTACAGGATAGGTAGGAGCCTTTGAAACGTGAGCGCTAGCTTACGTGGAGGCGCTGGTGGGATACTACCCTAGCTGTGTTGGCTTTCTAACCCGCACCACTTATCGTGGTGGGAGACAGTGTCAGGCGGGCAGTTTGACTGGGGCGGTCGCCTCCTAAAAGGTAACGGAGGCGCTCAAAGGTTCCCTCAGAATGGTTGGAAATCATTCATAGAGTGTAAAGGCATAAGGGAGCTTGACTGCGAGACCTACAAGTCGAGCAGGGTCGAAAGACGGACTTAGTGATCCGGTGGTTCCGCATGGAAGGGCCATCGCTCAACGGATAAAAGCTACCCCGGGGATAACAGGCTTATCTCCCCCAAGAGTTCACATCGACGGGGAGGTTTGGCACCTCGATGTCGGCTCATCGCATCCTGGGGCTGTAGTCGGTCCCAAGGGTTGGGCTGTTCGCCCATTAAAGCGGTACGCGAGCTGGGTTCAGAACGTCGTGAGACAGTTCGGTCCCTATCCGTCGTGGGCGTAGGAAATTTGAGAGGAGCTGTCCTTAGTACGAGAGGACCGGGATGGACATACCTCTGGTGTACCAGTTGTCGTGCCAACGGCATAGCTGGGTAGCTATGTGTGGACGGGATAAGTGCTGAAAGCATCTAAGCATGAAGCCCCCCTCAAGATGAGATTTCCCAACTTCGGTTATAAGATCCCTCAAAGATGATGAGGTTAATAGGTTCGAGGTGGAAGCATGGTGACATGTGGAGCTGACGAATACTAATCGATCGAAGACTTAATCAAAATAAATGTTTTGCGAAGCAAAATCACTTTTACTTACTATCTAGTTTTGAATGTATAATCTACATTCATATGTCTGGTGACTATAGCAAGGAGGTCACACCTGTTCCCATGCCGAACACAGAAGTTAAGCTCCTTAGCGTCGATGGTAGTCGAACTTACGTTCCGCTAGAGTAGAACGTTGCCAGGCAAAAAAATGGATGCGATGAGCCGCATTGAGACCGCAAGGTCTCTTTTTTTTATGTCTAAAACGTTGAAATAAAGGTTAACACAAAGAAAGATGGCTTGGCGAAGTGTGAAATTGATAATTTAATAATGTGCACTTTTGATTGTTTAAATCTGTGACTAGAAGTATAAGCGAAGACATTCAGAAGTATTATAAAAAGTGAACAGCAGTAAGATAGTTTTTAATCATAAATCATCTTACTGCTGTTTTTAGGTTTTATGTCTAATATCTTTTAAATCGAAATACAAAAAGGAAATTAATTATTATACAATAGACAAGCTATTGCATAAGTAACACTAACTTTTGTCAAAGAAGTGTTACTATATAATTAATACTTTTGAAAGTAACTAATTCCAAAACATTGTAAACAAAGGAAGCGTATATCATGAAGCAACCTATTTTAAATAAATTAGAAAGTTTAAATCAAGAAGAAGCGATTTCTTTGCATGTTCCGGGTCATAAAAATATGACTATCGGTCATTTATCTCAATTATCAATGACAATGGATAAAACTGAAATACCTGGATTAGATGATTTACATCATCCTGAAGAAGTCATTTTGAAAAGTATGAAGCAGGTGGAGAAACATTCAGATTATGATGGTTATTTCTTAGTGAATGGCACCACTTCGGGAATATTATCTGTCATCCAGTCTTTTTCACAGAAAAAAGGCGATATCTTAATGGCAAGAAATGTACATAAATCTGTATTACATGCGCTCGATATTAGCCAACAAGAAGGGCATTTTATTGAAACGCATCAAAGTCCGTTAACGAATCATTATAATAAAGTTAATTTAAGCCGTTTGAATAATGACGGTCACAAACTTGTTGTGTTGACTTATCCTAACTATTACGGTGAAACATTTAATGTAGAAGAGGTTATCAAATCTTTGCACCAATTAAATATTCCTGTACTCATTGACGAAGCACACGGCGCGCACTTTGGATTGCAAGGATTTCCAGATTCTACATTAAATTATCAAGCTGACTATGTTGTTCAATCTTTTCATAAAACGTTACCAGCTTTAACGATGGGCTCGGTACTTTATATTCATAAAAATGCACCTTATAGAGAAAATATTATAGAATATCTAAGCTACTTCCAAACATCTAGTCCTTCATATTTGATTATGGCTAGTTTAGAGTCAGCTGCCCAGTTCTATAAAACATATGATAGTACCTTGTTTTTTGCTAAGAGAGCGCAATTAATCGAATGTTTGGAGAATAAAGGTTTTGAAATGCTTCAAGTTGATGATCCGTTGAAGCTGTTGATAAAATATGAAGGCTTTACAGGTCATGATATTCAAAATTGGTTTATGAATGCACATATCTATTTAGAATTAGCGGACGACTATCAAGCATTAGCGATATTGCCGTTATGGCATCATGATGATACGTATTTATTTGATTCGCTTTTACGTAAAATTGAAGATATGATTTTACCGAAAAAATCAGTTTCTAAAGTTAAACAAACACAACTTTTAACAACTGAAGGTAACTATAAACCAAAACGCTTTGAATATGTTACTTGGTGTGATTTGAAAAAGGCAAAAGGTAAAGTTTTGGCGCGACATATTGTCCCGTATCCGCCAGGGATTCCTATTATTTTCAAAGGAGAAACAATAACTGAAAATATGATAGAATTGGTAAATGAATATCTGGAAACTGGAATGATAGTTGAAGGAATTAAAAATAATAAAATTTTAGTTGAGGATGAATAAAATGTCAGCTTTTATAACTTTTGAGGGCCCAGAAGGCTCAGGTAAAACAACTGTAATTAATGAAGTTTATCATAGATTAGTAAAAGATTATGATGTCATTATGACAAGAGAACCGGGCGGCGTTCCTACTGGTGAAGAAATACGTAAAATTGTATTAGAAGGCAATGATATGGACATTAGAACTGAAGCGATGTTATTTGCTGCATCTAGAAGAGAACATCTTGTATTAAAGGTCATACCAGCTTTAAAAGAAGGTAAGGTTGTGTTGTGTGATCGCTATATCGATAGTTCATTAGCTTATCAAGGTTATGCTAGAGGGATTGGCGTTGAAGAAGTAAGAGCATTAAATGAATTTGCAATAAATGGATTATATCCAGATTTGACGATTTATTTAAATGTTAGTGCTGAAGTAGGTCGCGAACGTATTATTAAAAATTCAAGAGATCAAAATAGATTAGATCAAGAAGATTTAAAGTTTCACGAAAAAGTAATTGAAGGTTACCAAGAAATCATTCATAATGAATCACAACGGTTCAAAAGCGTTAATGCAGATCAACCTCTTGAAAATGTTGTTGAAGACACGTATCAAACTATCATCAAATATTTAGAAAAGATATGATATAATTGTTAGAAGAGGTGTTATAAAATGAAAATGATTATAGCGATCGTACAAGATCAAGATAGTCAGGAACTTGCAGATCAACTTGTTAAAAATAACTTTAGAGCAACAAAATTGGCAACAACAGGTGGGTTTTTAAGAGCAGGTAATACAACATTCTTATGTGGTGTCAATGATGACCGTGTAGATGAAATATTGTCTGTGATTAATCAAACGTGTGGTAATAGAGAACAGTTGGTTTCACCTATTACACCTATGGGAGGCAGTGCGGATTCGTACATTCCATATCCAGTTGAAGTTGAAGTTGGCGGTGCTACTGTATTTGTTATGCCAGTTGATGCATTCCATCAATTTTAATTCTATAATACAATCATCAATTAGAGATACTTAAAATAGTGTATTAATAAGTTATTAACAATTTTGGGTTGCTTGACTGCGACTAGTTCAGATGCCAATAGATTTGATTTTTGTGGTTCTAAGAATAATCACAAATCATGGTCGCTATTGTTGCAGTAATTAGTTGCTCTTTGGCAACCTTTTTATATAAAAGCAAAAGGGAGTTTGTAATGAATGGATGAACAGCAACAATTGACGAATGCATATCATTCAAATAAATTATCGCATGCCTATTTATTTGAAGGTGATGATGCACAAACGATGAAACAAGTTGCGATTAATTTTGCAAAGCTTATTTTATGTCAAACAGATAGTCAATGTGAAACAAAGGTTAGTACATATAATCATCCAGACTTTATGTATATATCAACAACTGAGAATGCAATTAAGAAAGAACAAGTTGAACAACTTGTGCGTCATATGAATCAACTTCCTATAGAAAGCACAAATAAAGTGTACATCATTGAAGACTTTGAAAAGTTAACTGTTCAAGGGGAAAACAGTATCTTGAAATTTCTTGAAGAACCACCGGACAATACGATTGCTATTTTATTGTCTACAAAACCTGAACAAATTTTAGACACAATCCATTCAAGGTGTCAGCATGTATATTTCAAGCCTATTGATAAAGAAAAGTTTATAAATAGATTAGTTGAACAAGACATGTCTAAGCCAGTAGCTGAAATGATTAGTACTTATACTACGCAAATAGATAATGCACTGGCTTTAAATGAAGAATTTGATTTATTAGCATTAAGGAAATCAGTTATACGTTGGTGTGAATTGTTGCTTACTAATAAGCCAATGGCACTTATAGGTATTATTGATTTATTGAAACAGGCTAAAAATAAAAAACTGCAATCTTTAACTATTGCAGCTGTGAATGGTTTCTTCGAAGATATCATACATACAAAGGTAAATGTAGAGGATAAACAAATATATAGTGATTTAAAAAATGATATTGATCAATATGCGCAAAAGTTGTCGTTTAATCAATTAATTTTGATGTTTGATCAACTGACGGAAGCACATAAGAAATTGAATCAAAATGTAAATCCAACGCTTGTATTTGAACAAATCGTAATTAAGGGTGTGAGTTAGATGCCAAATGTAATAGGTGTTCAGTTTCAAAAAGCGGGAAAATTAGAATATTATACACCTAATGATATACAAGTAGAGTTAGATGACTGGGTAGTTGTCGAATCTAAAAGAGGCATAGAGATGGGTATTGTTAAAAATCCATTAATGGATATTGCTGAAGAGGATGTTGTGTTACCTCTTAAAAATATTATTCGCATTGCTGATGACAAAGATATTGATAAATTTAATTGTAATGAACGCGATGCTGAAAATGCATTAATACTATGTAAAGACATTGTAAGAGAACAAGGTTTGGACATGCGTTTAGTCAATTGCGAATATACATTAGATAAATCGAAAGTTATTTTTAATTTTACGGCGGATGATCGTATTGATTTTAGAAAATTAGTAAAAATATTAGCGCAACATTTAAAAACACGTATCGAGTTGAGACAAATTGGTGTAAGGGATGAAGCCAAATTGCTTGGCGGTATCGGACCTTGTGGTAGATCGTTATGTTGTTCTACATTTTTAGGTGATTTTGAACCAGTATCGATTAAGATGGCTAAGGATCAAAATTTATCATTAAATCCAACTAAAATTTCCGGTGCATGTGGTCGTTTGATGTGTTGTTTAAAATATGAAAATGACTATTATGAGGAAGTACGTGCGCAATTACCTGATATCGGTGAAGCAATTGAAACGCCTGATGGTAACGGGAAAGTAGTTGCTTTAAATATATTAGACATTTCTATGCAGGTGAAGCTTGAGGGACATGAACAGCCACTTGAATATAAATTAGAAGAAATAGAAACTATGCATTAAGGAGGCATTATTACATTTGGATCGCAATGAAATATTTGAAAAAATAATGCGTTTAGAAATGAATGTCAATCAACTTTCAAAGGAAACTTCAGAATTAAAGGCACTTGCAGTTGAATTAGTAGAAGAAAATGTAGCGCTTCAACTTGAAAATGATAATTTGAAAAAGGTGTTGGGCAATGATGAACCAACTACTATTGATACTGCGAATTCAAAACCAGCAAAAGCTGTGAAAAAGCCATTACCAAGTAAAGATAATTTGGCTATATTGTATGGAGAAGGATTTCATATTTGTAAAGGCGAATTATTTGGAAAACATCGACATGGTGAAGATTGTCTGTTCTGTTTAGAAGTTTTAAGTGATTAATCAAGCACACTCAAATAGTGTTATAATTATAAATGAATATGGTTTGGATAAGTCTGAGACAATGCATGTTTCAGGCTTTAATTGTGTATAAAGTTTTGGTGATTGCATAAGAGATAGCGGTACTAAATGTTATTATTAAGTGTGCACGCAGTATCATTAGTTATAAAATGTAGCTGTTAAAAGTCAAAAATACATCGAATGTAGATAGGCATATAATATAAAAAGAGATTTCAATTACTCAATAGAAAAAGGTTGTCTTCATAGGAGTTAAAAATGTTAAAAGAGAATGAACGATTTGATCAACTAATCAAAGAAAATTTTAGTATTATTCAAAATGATGATGTTTTTTCGTTTTCAACGGATGCTTTGTTGTTAGGACATTTTACAAAACCTAGAACAAAAGATATAGTGTTGGACTTATGTTCAGGCAATGGGGTGATACCCTTGTTATTGTTTGCGAAACATCCACGACATATAGAAGGTGTTGAGATTCAAAAAACACTTGTCGATATGGCGCGACGCACATTTCAATTCAATGATGTTGATGAATATTTAACAATGCATCACATGGATTTGAAAAACGTTACTAAAGTATTTAAACCTTCACAATATACTTTAGTAACGTGTAATCCGCCTTATTTTAAAGAGAATCAGCAACACCAACATCAAAAAGAAGCACATAAGATAGCGAGACATGAGATTATGTGTACACTTGAAGATTGCATGATTGCAGCCCGTCATTTATTAAAAGAAGGTGGCAGGCTAAATATGGTACATCGTGCAGATAGACTCATGGATGTCTTGTTTGAAATGAGAAAAGTAAATATTGAACCTAAGAAAGTCGTTTTTATATATAGTAAAGTAGGGAAATCGGCACAAACGATAGTTGTAGAAGGTCGAAAAGGTGGAAATCAAGGTTTAGAAATCATGCCCCCATTTTATATTTATAATGAAGATGGTAATTATAGCGAAGAAATGAAGGAAGTATATTATGGATAGTCATTTTGTATATATTGTAAAATGTAGTGATGGAAGTTTATATACAGGATACGCTAAAGACGTTAATGCACGTGTTGAAAAACATAACCGAGGTCAAGGAGCCAAATATACGAAAGTAAGACGTCCGGTGCATTTAGTTTATCAAGAAATGTATGAGACAAAGTCTGAAGCATTGAAGCGTGAATATGAAATTAAAACTTATACCAGACAAAAGAAATTGCGATTAATTAAGGAGCGATAGTATGGCTGTATTATATTTAGTGGGCACACCAATTGGTAATTTAGCAGATATTACTTATAGAGCAGTTGATGTATTGAAACGTGTTGATATGATTGCTTGTGAAGACACTAGAGTAACTAGTAAGCTGTGTAATCATTATGATATTCCAACTCCATTAAAGTCATATCACGAACATAACAAAGATAAGCAGACTGCTTTTATCATTGAACAGTTAGAATTAGGTCTTGACGTTGCGCTCGTATCTGATGCTGGATTGCCCTTAATTAGTGATCCTGGATACGAATTAGTAGTGGCAGCCAGAGAAGCTAACATTAAAGTAGAGACTGTGCCTGGACCTAATGCTGGGCTGACGGCTTTGATGGCTAGTGGATTACCTTCATATGTATATACATTTTTAGGATTTTTGCCACGAAAAGAGAAAGAAAAAAGTGCTGTATTAGAGCAACGTATGCATGAAAATAGCACATTAATTATATACGAATCACCGCATCGTGTGACAGATACATTAAAAACAATTGCAAAGATAGATGCAACACGACAAGTATCACTAGGGCGTGAATTGACTAAGAAGTTCGAACAAATTGTAACTGATGATGTAACACAATTACAAGCATTGATTCAGCAAGGCGATGTACCATTGAAAGGCGAATTTGTTATCTTGATTGAGGGTGCTAAAGCGAATAATGAGATATCGTGGTTTGATGATTTATCTATCAATGAGCATGTTGATCATTATATTCAAACTTCACAGATGAAACCAAAACAAGCTATTAAAAAAGTTGCTGAAGAACGACAACTTAAAACGAATGAAGTATATAATATTTACCATCAAATAAATTAATCACTTTATCGATTATATGAAATTTTAAACGATTTTATAAACGCAAGCTGTAATTTTAAATGGTAAGTTATCATTTTGCATTGATACTGATAAAATGATGTTGACTATGATAAAAAAATGATGACATCGACGTTTTTTAATGTAAAATAAATACATTGAAAGTAATAAATACCTTAACATTGAATAAGATGAAAATGAGATGACGAGATAAATGTTCGCGTCCGTTGAAATGCATAGAAATCTTAGATATTATTTGAAGTGAGACATTACGAGGAGGAACAGTTATGGCTAAAGAAACATTTTATATAACAACCCCAATATACTATCCTAGTGGGAATTTACATATAGGACATGCATATTCTACAGTGGCTGGAGATGTTATTGCAAGATATAAGAGAATGCAAGGATATGATGTTCGTTATTTGACTGGAACGGATGAACACGGTCAAAAAATTCAAGAAAAAGCTCAAAAAGCTGGTAAGACAGAAATTGAATATTTGGATGAGATGATTGCTGGAATTAAACAATTGTGGGCTAAGCTTGAAATTTCAAATGATGATTTTATCAGAACAACTGAAGAACGTCATAAACATGTCGTTGAGCAAGTATTTGAACGTTTATTAAAGCAAGGTGATATCTATTTAGGTGAATATGAAGGTTGGTATTCTGTTCCGGATGAAACATACTATACAGAGTCACAATTAGTAGACCCACAATACGAAAACGGTAAAATTATTGGTGGTAAAAGTCCAGATTCTGGACATGAAGTTGAACTAGTAAAAGAAGAAAGTTATTTCTTTAATATTAGTAAATATACAGATCGTTTATTAGAGTTCTATGACCAAAATCCAGATTTTATACAACCACCATCAAGAAAAAATGAAATGATTAACAACTTCATTAAACCAGGACTTGCTGATTTGGCTGTTTCTCGTACATCATTTAACTGGGGTGTCCATGTTCCGTCTAATCCAAAACATGTTGTTTATGTTTGGATTGATGCGTTAGTTAACTATATTTCAGCATTAGGCTATTTATCAGATGATGAGTCACTATTTAACAAATACTGGCCAGCAGATATTCATTTAATGGCTAAGGAAATTGTGCGATTCCACTCAATTATTTGGCCTATTTTATTGATGGCATTAGACTTACCGTTACCTAAAAAAGTCTTTGCACATGGTTGGATTTTGATGAAAGATGGAAAAATGAGTAAATCTAAAGGTAATGTCGTAGACCCGAATATTTTAATTGATCGCTATGGTTTAGATGCCACACGTTATTATCTAATGCGTGAATTACCATTTGGTTCAGATGGCGTATTTACACCTGAAGCATTTGTTGAGCGTACAAATTTCGATCTAGCAAATGACTTAGGAAACTTAGTAAACCGTACGATTTCTATGATTAATAAGTACTTTGATGGCGAATTACCAGCGTATCAAGGTCCACTTCATGAATTAGATGAAGAAATGGAAGCTATGGCTTTAGAAACAGTGAAAAGTTATACTGAAAGCATGGAAAGTTTGCAATTTTCTGTGGCATTATCTACGGTATGGAAGTTTATTAGTAGAACGAATAAGTATATTGACGAAACAACGCCTTGGGTATTAGCTAAGGACGATAGCCAAAAAGATATGTTAGGCAATGTTATGGCTCACTTAGTTGAAAATATTCGTTATGCAGCTGTATTATTGCGTCCATTCTTAACTCATGCGCCGAAAGAGATTTTTGAACAATTGAACATTAACAATCCTCAATTTATGGAATTTAGTAGTTTAGAGCAATATGGTGTGCTTACTGAGCCAATTATGGTTACTGGGCAACCTAAACCTATTTTCCCAAGATTGGATAGCGAAGCGGAAATTGCATATATCAAAGAATCAATGCAACCGCCTGCTACTGAAGAGGAAAAAGAAGAGATTCCTAGCAAACCTCAAATTGATATTAAAGACTTTGATAAAGTTGAAATTAAGGCAGCAACGATTATTGATGCTGAACATGTTAAGAAGTCAGATAAGCTTTTAAAAATTCAAGTAGACTTAGATTCTGAACAAAGACAAATCGTATCAGGAATTGCCAAATTCTATACACCAGATGATATTATTGGTAAAAAAGTAGCAGTTGTTACTAACTTGAAACCAGCTAAATTAATGGGACAAAAATCTGAAGGTATGATATTATCTGCTGAAAAAGATGGTGTATTAACCTTAGTAAGTTTACCAAGTGCAATTCCAAATGGTGCAGTGATTAAATAACTGTATTTTTAAAAATTAGGAGAGATAATTATGTTAATCGATACACATGTCCATTTAAATGATGAGCAATACGATGATGATTTGAGTGAAGTGATTACACGTGCTAGAGAAGCAGGTGTTGATCGTATGTTTGTAGTTGGTTTTAACAAATCGACAATTGAACGCGCGATGAAATTAATCGATGAGTATGATTTTTTATATGGCATTATCGGTTGGCATCCAGTTGACGCAATTGATTTTACAGAAGAACACTTGGAGTGGATTGAATCTTTAGCTCAGCATCCAAAAGTGATTGGTATTGGTGAAATGGGATTAGATTATCACTGGGATAAATCTCCTGCAGATGTTCAAAAGGAAGTTTTTAGAAAGCAAATTGCTTTAGCTAAGCGTTTGAAGTTACCAATTATCATTCATAACCGTGAAGCAACACAAGACTGTATCGATATCTTATTGGAGGAGCATGCTGAAGAGGTAGGCGGGATTATGCATAGCTTTAGTGGTTCTCCAGAAATTGCAGATATTGTAACTAATAAGCTGAATTTTTATATTTCATTAGGTGGACCAGTGACATTTAAAAATGCTAAACAGCCTAAAGAAGTTGCTAAGCATGTGTCAATGGAGCGATTGCTTGTTGAAACCGATGCACCGTATCTTTCGCCACATCCATATAGAGGGAAGCGAAATGAACCGGCGAGAGTAACTTTAGTAGCTGAACAAATTGCTGAATTAAAAGGCTTATCTTATGAAGAAGTGTGCGAACAAACAACTAAAAATGCAGAGAAATTGTTTAATTTAAATTCATAAAGTTAAAAGTGAGAAAGATCACCGCCATAAATGTAAACGATGCTATATTCGTTTAATATGCTATGGTTCTTTCTCACTTTTTTAAATTAAAATATCGTGCATGTGCAATACGTGCGATAGAGATGGTTAGAGCTTTGAAATTAAGAATTGTAGGAAGGCGTTTTAAATGAAAATCAATGAGTTTATAGTTGTAGAAGGACGAGATGATACTGAGCGTGTTAAACGAGCTGTTGAATGTGATACGATTGAAACGAATGGTAGTGCCATCAACGAACAAACTTTAGAAGTAATTAGAAATGCTCAACAAAGTCGAGGCGTTATTGTATTAACAGATCCAGATTTCCCAGGAGATAAAATTAGAAGTACAATTACTGAACATGTCAAAGGTGTTAAACATGCGTATATTGATAGAGAAAAAGCTAAAAATAAAAAAGGGAAAATTGGTGTTGAACATGCCGACTTAATTGATATTAAAGAAGCGTTAATGCATGTTAGTTCACCCTTTGATGAAGCTTATGAATCAATTGATAAATCTGTGCTAATAGAGTTGGGGTTAATCGTTGGGAAAGATGCAAGGCGCCGTAGAGAAATTTTAAGTAGAAAATTGCGAATCGGCCATTCCAATGGTAAGCAGTTATTGAAAAAGTTAAATGCATTTGGTTATACCGAAGCGGATGTAAGGCAAGCTTTAGAAGATGAATGAGGAAGTGAAAATGTTGGATAATAAAGATATTGCAACACCATCAAGAACGCGAGCGTTGTTAGATAAATATGGCTTTAATTTTAAAAAAAGTTTAGGACAGAACTTTTTAATAGATGTGAATATCATTAATAATATCATTGATGCAAGTGATATTGATGCACAAACTGGGGTGATTGAAATTGGTCCAGGTATGGGGTCGTTGACAGAACAATTGGCCAGACATGCTAAAAGAGTATTGGCATTTGAAATTGATCAACGATTAATACCGGTATTAAATGATACACTATCACCTTATGATAATGTGACGGTGATTAATGAAGATATTTTAAAAGCGAATATTAAAGAAGCTGTTGAAAATCATTTACAAGATTGCGAAAAAATAATGGTTGTTGCAAACCTGCCGTACTATATTACGACGCCAATTTTATTAAATTTAATGCAACAAGATATACCAATTGATGGCTACGTGGTGATGATGCAAAAAGAAGTGGGCGAACGCTTAAATGCTGAAATAGGTTCAAAAGCATATGGTTCATTATCAATTGTCGTACAATACTATACAGAGACTAGTAAAGTATTAACGGTACCTAAATCTGTATTTATGCCACCACCTAATGTTGATTCAATAGTTGTAAAACTGATGCAGAGAACTGAACCGTTAGTAACAGTAGATAACGAGGAAGCATTCTTTAAGTTAGCAAAAGCAGCATTTGCACAAAGAAGAAAGACAATTAACAATAACTATCAAAATTATTTTAAAGATGGTAAACAACACAAAGAAGTGATTATACAATGGTTAGAACAAGCGGGTATTGATCCAAGACGTCGCGGTGAAACGCTATCTATTCAAGATTTTGCTAAATTGTATGAAGAAAAGAAAAAATTCCCTCAATTAGAAAATTAAATGATTGACAAAGCAAAGCACTATTGTTAAAATTTAAATTTTGTTTGACGAAAACGCTGCAAATATGGTATTATGTAACTTGTAGCGAGGTGGAGCAATATGCCAAAATCAATTTTGGACATCAAAAATTCTATTGATTGTCATGTAGGAAATCGTATTGTACTGAAAGCCAATGGAGGCCGTAAGAAAACAATAAAACGTTCTGGAATTTTAAAAGAAACATATCCGTCAGTTTTCATTGTTGAGTTAGATCAAGACAAACACAACTTTGAGAGAGTATCTTATACATACACTGATGTGTTAACTGAAAATGTTCAAGTTTCATTTGAAGAGGATAATCATCACGAATCAATTGCACACTAAATAAGACATATAGAGATGTTAGACGTTTCTTAGTATAAGAAGTAAATATTATGATAATTATTTGAGTGTTGGGCATTATGTTCAATACTCTTTTTATTTACAAAATGTTTAACACTGATGTTTCGCTTATAGATTTTTCAGTAAATGGATAATTGTATTTATAAACACAAATACAAGTAAATACTAAGTAATTAGATGGAGAAAATTACTTTTTTATTAAAAAAACACTAAAAAACAAATTAAAATGTCAAATATTAATTCTCTTTATGTTAAAATCATCATATTAAGATAACGAAAAGAGGGCGCAAAAATGATATATGAAACGGCACCAGCCAAAATTAATTTTACGCTCGATACACTTTTTAAAAGAAATGATGGCTATCATGAGATTGAAATGATAATGACAACAGTTGATTTAAATGATCGTTTAACTTTTCATAAAAGAAAAGATCGAAAGATAGTTGTTGAGATTGAACATAATTATGTGCCTTCTAATCATAAAAATCTCGCATATCGTGCAGCGCAACTATTTATTGAGCAATATCAACTAAAGCAAGGTGTAACAATTTCTATCGATAAAGAAATACCTGTTTCTGCTGGCTTAGCTGGAGGTTCGGCTGATGCAGCAGCAACGTTAAGAGGATTGAATCGACTTTTTAATATAGGGGCGAGTTTGGAAGAATTGGCTCTACTAGGCAGTAAAATCGGGACAGATATTCCGTTTTGTATTTATAATAAAACTGCACTATGTACTGGAAAAGGAGAAAAAATCGAGTTTTTAAATAAACCACCTTCAGCTTGGGTGATTCTTGCTAAACCAAACTTAGGCATATCATCACCAGATATATTTAAGTTGATTAATTTAGATAAGCGTTACGACGTACATACGAAAATGTGTTATGAGGCCTTAGAAAATCGAGATTATCAACAATTATGTCAAAGTTTGTCTAATCGATTAGAGCCAATTTCTGTTTCAAAACACCCACAAATCGATAAATTAAAAAACAATATGTTGAAAAGTGGTGCAGATGGTGCGTTAATGAGTGGAAGCGGACCGACTGTGTATGGGCTAGCACAAAAAGAAAGCCAAGCAAAAAATATTTATAATGCAGTTAACGGTTGTTGTAATGAAGTGTACTTAGTTAGACTATTAGGATAGAAGGGTTGAAAAGATGAGATATAAACGAAGCGAGAGAATTGTTTTTATGACGCAATATTTGATGAACCATCCGAATAAATTGATTCCATTAACTTTTTTTGTGAAAAAATTTAAACAGGCGAAGTCTTCAATAAGTGAAGATGTCCAAATTATAAAAAATACATTCCAAAAAGAAAAGTTAGGTACAGTAATTACTACTGCTGGCGCAAGTGGTGGTGTTACGTATAAACCAATGATGAGTAAAGAAGAGGCGACTGAAGTTGTTAATGAGGTCATTACTCTATTAGAAGAGAAAGAACGTTTGTTACCTGGCGGGTATTTATTTTTATCAGATTTGGTAGGTAATCCATCGCTACTAAACAAAGTTGGTAAGTTAATTGCCAGTATTTACATGGAAGAAAAATTAGATGCTGTTGTTACCATTGCGACAAAAGGTATTTCATTGGCAAATGCGGTTGCTAATATTTTAAATTTACCAGTAGTAGTGATTAGAAAAGACAACAAGGTGACTGAAGGTTCTACAGTTTCAATTAATTACGTTTCAGGATCTTCAAGAAAAATAGAGACAATGGTACTTTCGAAGAGAACTTTAGCAGAAAATTCAAATGTTTTAGTTGTCGATGATTTTATGAGGGCTGGTGGCTCTATCAATGGTGTTATGAATTTAATGAATGAGTTTAAAGCCCATGTAAAAGGGGTATCAGTACTTGTAGAATCAAAAGAAGTTAAACAAAGATTGATTGAAGATTATACTTCCTTAGTGAAATTATCTGATGTAGATGAATATAATCAAGAGTTTAACGTAGAACCTGGCAACAGTTTATCTAAGTTTTCATAAAAGGAGTTTTAGTATTATGAAAATCATTAACACAACAAGATTACCGGAAGCACTTGGACCATATTCGCATGCAACAGTTGTGAATGGTATGGTTTATACTTCTGGTCAAATTCCATTGAATGTTGATGGGAAAATCGTAAGCGCTGATGTTCAAGCACAAACAAAACAAGTTTTAGAAAATTTAAAGGTTGTTTTGGAAGAAGCAGGATCTGATTTGAATTCTGTTGCGAAAGCGACCATTTTCATTAAAGATATGAATGATTTCCAAAAAATAAATGAAGTGTATGGTCAATATTTTAATGAACACAAGCCAGCGCGTAGTTGTGTAGAGGTTGCGCGTTTGCCAAAAGATGTGAAAGTAGAAATTGAATTAGTAAGTAAAATTAAGGAATTATAATTTTCGATTAATATGTTTAATCAAGCTTCTAAATAAAACAGAGAGAGATATACTATAGGGGGGCTCACTACATGAAAGTGACAGATGTAAGACTTAGAAAAATACAAACAGATGGACGAATGAAAGCACTCGTTTCCATTACATTAGATGAAGCTTTCGTAATTCATGATTTACGTGTAATTGAAGGAAACTCTGGCTTGTTCGTTGCAATGCCAAGTAAACGTACACCAGATGGTGAATTCCGCGACATCGCGCATCCTATTAATTCAGATATGAGACAAGAAATTCAAGATGCAGTGATGAAAGTATATGATGAAATAGATGAAGTAGTACCAGATAAAAACGCTACATCAGAAGATTCAGAAGAAGCTTAATCAATTTTATATTTAGCGATGTAATACATTTGCAATAAGTTGATTTGATACTGTCGATAAAGC
This sequence comes from Staphylococcus sp. FSL W8-0305, assembly GCF_037966415.1. Taxonomy (NCBI): domain Bacteria; kingdom Bacillati; phylum Bacillota; class Bacilli; order Caryophanales; family Staphylococcaceae; genus Staphylococcus; species Staphylococcus sp. FSL W8-0305. The sequence continues at coordinate 1,556,067 of NZ_CP150198.1, read as the reverse complement.
ATAAAGCTTTGTCGGCAGTTTTTTTAGTTTGTATTAATATTAATTTTATGAAATGAAAGGCTAATAAATATATATGTTAACAGATTATGATGATATGAAAATTATTGATACATTGCTGATAAAAATTGCGTTTGAATGATGCTCGTATTTTTGAAGTAAGGAAAAAGTTGTTTTTAAAATTACAACGAATTAAAAACAATGCCTTTTATATGTTGAAAGAGTATTGCAGATTAAATTATAATAATGACGAAGTGTAAAATTTAATGGGGGTTAATGTTCATGCGAAGACACGCGATAATTTTGGCAGCAGGTAAAGGCACAAGAATGAAATCTAAAAAGTATAAAGTGCTACACGAGGTTGCTGGAAAACCTATGGTCGAACATGTATTGGAAAGTGTGAAAGGCTCTGGTGTCGATCAAGTTGTAACCATCGTAGGACATGGTGCTGAAAGTGTAAAAGGACATTTAGGCGAGCGTTCTTTATACAGTTTTCAAGAGGAACAACTCGGTACTGCGCATGCAGTGCAAATGGCGAAATCACACTTAGAAGACAAGGAAGGTACGACGATCGTTGTATGTGGTGACACACCGCTCATCACAAAGGAAACATTAGAAACATTGATTGCGCATCACGAGGATGCTAATGCTCAAGCAACTGTATTATCTGCATCGATTCAACAACCATATGGATACGGAAGAATCGTTCGAAATGCGTCAGGTCGTTTAGAACGCATAGTTGAAGAGAAAGATGCAACGCAAGCTGAAAAGGATATTAATGAAATTAGTTCAGGTATTTTTGCGTTTAATAATAAAACGTTGTTTGAAAAATTAACACAAGTGAAAAATGATAATGCGCAAGGTGAATATTACCTCCCTGATGTATTGTCGTTAATTTTAAATGATGGCGGCATCGTAGAAGTCTATCGTACCAATGATGTTGAAGAAATCATGGGTGTAAATGATCGTGTAATGCTTAGTCAGGCTGAGAATGCGATGCAACGTCGTACGAATCATTATCACATGCTAAATGGTGTGACAATCATCGATCCTGACAGCACTTATATTGGTCCAGACGTTACAATTGGTAGTGATACAGTCATTGAACCAGGCGTACGAATTAATGGTCGTACAGAAATTGGCGAAGATGTTGTTATTGGTCAGTACTCTGAAATTAACAATAGTACGATTGAAAATGGTGCATGTATTCAACAGTCTGTTGTTAATGATGCTAGCGTAGGAGCGAATACTAAGGTCGGACCGTTTGCGCAATTGAGACCAGGCGCGCAATTAGGTGCAGATGTTAAGGTTGGAAATTTTGTAGAAATTAAAAAAGCAGATCTTAAAGATGGTGCCAAGGTTTCACATTTAAGTTATATTGGCGATGCTGTAATTGGCGAACGTACTAATATTGGTTGCGGAACGATTACAGTTAACTATGATGGTGAAAATAAATTTAAAACTATCGTCGGCAAAGATTCATTTGTAGGTTGCAATGTTAATTTAGTAGCACCTGTAACAATTGGTGATGATGTATTGGTGGCAGCTGGTTCCACAATCACAGATGACGTACCAAATGACAGTTTAGCTGTGGCAAGAGCAAGACAAACAACAAAAGAAGGATATAGGAAATAATCATTTACGTATTTAAAATGGCTAGGATAAAAGGATAATCCTATGTAATATTAATGTAATCTTTATGATTTAATGATTCGCATAGTAATGGAGTTACATTTTATATATAATAGTAATTGCGTAAGTAAATAATTGGAGGACTATAAATGTTAAATAATGAATATAAGAATTCGTCATTAAAGATTTTTTCATTGAAAGGAAACGAAGCATTAGCGCAAGAAGTTGCTGACCAAGTAGGAATTGAACTAGGTAAATGTTCAGTTAAACGTTTTAGTGATGGAGAAATTCAAATTAATATCGAAGAGAGTATTCGTGGTTGTGACGTATTTATTATTCAACCAACATCATATCCTGTGAATCTACATTTAATGGAATTATTAATTATGATTGATGCTTGTAAACGTGCTTCTGCAGCAACAATCAATATTGTAGTGCCATATTATGGATATGCAAGACAAGATAGAAAAGCCCGTAGCCGTGAGCCAATCACTGCTAAATTAGTTGCAAACTTAATCGAAACAGCTGGCGCAACTCGTATGATTGCGTTAGACTTACATGCACCACAAATTCAAGGATTCTTTGATATTCCAATTGACCACTTAATGGGTGTGCCAATTCTTGCTAAACATTTCAAAGATGATCCGAATATTAACCCAGAAGAATGTGTCGTTGTTTCGCCAGACCATGGCGGTGTTACACGTGCACGTAAATTAGCTGACATTTTAAAAACTCCAATTGCAATTATAGATAAACGTCGTCCTAGACCAAATGTTGCTGAAGTGATGAACATTGTTGGTGAGATTGAAGGACGTACGGCAATTATTATTGACGATATTATTGATACAGCAGGTACAATCACTTTAGCTGCACAAGCATTAAAAGATAAAGATGCTAAAGAAGTATATGCTTGTTGTACACACCCTGTTTTATCAGGACCGGCTAAAGAACGTATCGAAAATTCTGCTATAAAAGAATTAATCGTAACAAACTCAATTCATTTAGATGAAGATCGCAAACCATCTAACACTAAAGAATTATCTGTTGCTGGTTTAATCGCACAAGCTATCATTCGTGTATACGAAAGAGAATCAGTTAGCGTATTATTTGACTAATATTTAAAAGGCGTTTGACGAACATATTCCAAACGTGTATAATAGTTTCGTTCGTGATTATACGAATAAATAAACACTTGCAAGCAACGATGATGTTGATGGGTAAGTGAGGTGCTCGTTTTGAGCAAAAATGAAAGGTGGAAATGAGAATGGCTTCATTAAAGTCAATCATCCGTCAAGGTAAACAAACACGTTCAGATCTTAAACAATTAAGAAAATCTGGTAAAGTACCAGCAGTAGTATACGGTTACGGTACTAAAAACGTGTCAGTTAAAGTTGATGAAGTAGAATTCATCAAAGTTATCCGTGAAGTAGGTCGTAACGGTGTTATCGAATTAGGCGTTGGTTCTAAAACTATCAAAGTTATGGTTGCAGACTACCAATTCGATCCACTTAAAAACCAAATTACTCACATTGACTTCTTAGCAATCAATATGAGTGAAGAACGTACTGTTGAAGTACCAGTTCAATTAGTTGGTGAAGCAGTAGGCGCTAAAGAAGGCGGCGTAGTTGAACAACCATTATTCAACTTAGAAGTAACTGCTACTCCAGACAATATTCCAGAAGCAATCGAAGTAGACATTACTGAATTAAACATTAACGACAGCTTAACTGTTGCTGATGTTAAAGTAACTGGCGACTTCAAAATCGAAAACGATTCAGCTGAATCAGTAGTAACAGTAGTTGCTCCAACTGAAGAACCAACTGAAGAAGAAATCGAAGCTATGGAAGGCGAACAACAAACTGAAGAACCAGAAGTTGTTGGCGAAAGCAAAGAAGACGAAGAGAAAACTGAAGAGTAAGTTTAACTGATTACCATAAAGTTTTTATACTTTGTTAAACAAGCACTGTGCTTATTTTAATATAAGCATGGTGCTTTTTGTGTTATTATAAAGCTTAATTAAACTTTATTGCTTTGTACTAAAGTTAAATTAATTTTAGTGAGTAAAAGACATTAAACTCAACAATGATACATCATAAAAATTTTAATGTACTTGATTTTAAAATACATACTTACTAATCTAAAGAATAATGATAATTGATGGCAATGGCGGAAAATAGATGTTGTCATTATAATAATAAATGAAACAATTATGTTGGAGGTAAACACGCATGAAATGTATTGTAGGTCTAGGTAATATAGGTAAACGTTTTGAACTTACAAGACATAATATCGGCTTTGAAGTCGTTGATTATATTTTAGAGAAAAATAATTTTTCATTAGATAAACAAAAGTTTAAAGGTGCATATACAATTGAACGAATGAACGGAGATAAAGTGTTATTCATCGAACCAATGACAATGATGAATTTGTCAGGTGAAGCAGTTGCACCGATTATGGATTATTACAATGTTAATCCAGAAGATTTAATTGTCTTATATGATGATTTGGATTTAGAACAAGGACAAGTTCGCTTAAGACAAAAAGGAAGTGCGGGCGGTCACAATGGTATGAAATCAATTATTAAAATGCTTGGTACAGACCAATTTAAACGTATTCGTATTGGTGTGGGAAGACCAACGAATGGTATGACGGTACCTGATTATGTTTTACAACGCTTTTCAAATGATGAAATGGTAACGATGGAAAAAGTTATCGAACACGCAGCACGCGCAATTGAAAAGTTTGTTGAAACATCACGATTTGACCATGTTATGAATGAATTTAATGGTGAAGTGAAATAATGACAATATTGACAACGCTTATAAAAGAAGATAATCATTTTCAAGACCTTAATCAGGTATTTGGACAAGCAAACACACTAGTAACTGGTCTTTCCCCGTCAGCTAAAGTGACGATGATTGCTGAAAAATATGCACAAAGTAATCAACAGTTATTATTAATTACCAATAATTTATACCAAGCAGATAAATTAGAAACAGATTTACTTCAATTTGTAGATGCTGAAGAATTGTATAAGTATCCTGTGCAAGATATTATGACCGAAGAGTTTTCAACACAAAGCCCTCAACTGATGAGTGAACGTATTAGAACTTTAACTGCGTTAGCTCAAGGTAAGAAAGGGTTATTTATCGTTCCTTTAAATGGTTTGAAAAAGTGGTTAACTCCTGTTGAAATGTGGCAAAATCACCAAATGACATTGCGTGTTGGTGAGGATATCGATGTGGACCAATTTCTTAACAAATTAGTTAATATGGGGTACAAGCGGGAATCTGTGGTATCGCATATTGGTGAATTCTCATTGCGAGGAGGTATTATCGATATCTTTCCGCTAATTGGGGAACCAATCAGAATTGAGCTATTTGATACCGAAATTGATTCTATTCGGGATTTTGATGTTGAAACGCAGCGTTCCAAAGATAATATTGAAGAAGTCGATATCACAACTGCAAGTGATTATATCATTACTGAAGAAGTAATCAGCCATCTTAAAGAAGAGTTAAAAACTGCATATGAAAATACAAGACCCAAAATAGATAAATCAGTGCGCAATGATCTGAAAGAAATGTATGAAAGCTTTAAATTATTCGAAAGTACATACTTTGATCATCAAATACTACGTCGTTTAGTAGCGTTTATGTATGAAACACCTTCGACAATTATTGATTATTTCCAAAAAGATGCAATCATTGCGGTTGATGAATTTAATCGTATTAAAGAAACTGAAGAAAGTTTAACAGTAGAGTCTGATTCGTTTATTAGCAACGTTATTGAAAGTGGTAATGGATTTATAGGACAAAGTTTTATAAAATATGATGATTTTGAAACATTGATTGAAGGCTATCCTGTCACTTATTTTTCATTATTCGCTACAACAATGCCGATAAAACTAAATCATATTATTAAATTTTCATGTAAACCTGTCCAACAATTTTATGGGCAATATGACATTATGCGTTCTGAATTTCAACGATATGTTAATCAAAATTATCATATCGTGGTTTTGGTCGAAACCGAAACTAAAGTTGAACGTATGCAAGCGATGTTAAGTGAAATGCATATTCCATCAATAACAAAATTGCATCGCTCAATGTCATCGGGGCAAGCAGTGATTATTGAAGGCAGTTTATCTGAAGGATTTGAACTACCTGATATGGGATTAGTTGTCATTACTGAACGTGAGCTTTTTAAATCAAAACAGAAAAAGCAACGAAAACGTACGAAAGCTATCTCAAATGCTGAAAAAATTAAGTCTTACCAAGATTTAAATGTGGGAGATTATATTGTTCATGTGCATCATGGTGTTGGTAGATATTTAGGTGTTGAGACGCTCGAAGTAGGGCAAATACATCGTGATTATATTAAATTGCAATATAAAGGTACGGATCAACTATTTGTTCCAGTAGATCAAATGGATCAAGTTCAAAAATATGTAGCTTCGGAAGATAAGACGCCAAAATTAAATAAACTCGGTGGCAGTGAATGGAAAAAAACAAAAGCTAAAGTTCAACAAAGTGTTGAAGATATTGCTGAAGAGTTGATTGATTTATATAAAGAAAGAGAAATGGCAGAAGGTTATCAATATGGGGAAGACACAGCTGAGCAAACAACATTTGAATTAGATTTTCCATATGAACTTACGCCTGACCAAGCGAAATCTATCGATGAAATTAAAGATGACATGCAAAAATCGCGTCCAATGGATCGCTTGCTATGTGGTGATGTTGGTTATGGTAAAACTGAAGTTGCAGTGAGAGCAGCATTCAAAGCTGTAATGGAAGGAAAGCAGGTTGCATTTTTAGTTCCTACAACTATTTTAGCTCAGCAACATTATGAGACGTTAATTGAGCGTATGCAAGATTTTCCTGTTGAAATTCAATTAATGAGTCGTTTTAGAACGCCAAAAGAGATAAAACAAACTAAGGAAGGACTTAAAACTGGGTTTGTTGACATAGTTGTTGGTACACACAAATTACTTAGTAAAGATATACAGTATAAAGATTTAGGGCTGTTGATTGTAGATGAAGAACAACGATTTGGTGTACGCCATAAAGAGCGTATTAAAACATTAAAACATAATGTAGATGTACTAACATTGACTGCAACCCCAATACCTAGAACATTGCATATGAGTATGCTAGGTGTGCGCGATTTGTCAGTGATTGAAACGCCGCCAGAAAATCGTTTCCCAGTTCAAACATATGTATTAGAACAGAACATGAGTTTTATCAAAGAAGCTTTAGAAAGAGAACTATCCCGTGATGGCCAAGTATTTTATCTTTATAATAAAGTGCAATCCATTTATGAAAAACGAGAACAACTCCAGATGTTAATGCCAGATGCTAACATTGCAGTTGCTCATGGACAAATGACAGAGCGCGATTTAGAAGAAACGATGTTAAGTTTTATCAATAATGAATATGATATTTTAGTAACGACGACGATTATTGAAACAGGTGTCGATGTCCCAAATGCAAATACTTTGATCATTGAAGATGCAGATCGCTTTGGATTGAGTCAGTTGTATCAATTAAGAGGTCGTGTTGGTCGTTCAAGTCGTATTGGTTATGCATACTTCTTACATCCAGCAAATAAGGTACTAACTGAGACTGCAGAAGATCGATTACAAGCGATTAAAGAATTTACGGAGTTAGGCTCAGGATTTAAGATTGCGATGCGTGATTTGAACATTCGTGGTGCTGGTAATTTGTTAGGTAAACAACAGCACGGCTTTATTGATACAGTTGGATTTGATTTGTACAGTCAAATGTTAGAAGAAGCTGTAAATGAAAAACGTGGTATTAAGGAACCAGAATCTGAGGTGCCAGAAGTCGAAGTTGATTTAAACTTGGATGCATATTTGCCAACAGAATATATTGCAAATGAACAAGCTAAAATTGAAATTTATAAAAAGCTAAGAAAAACTGAAACATTTGATCAAATTATCGACATAAAAGATGAATTAATTGATCGTTTCAATGATTATCCTGTTGAAGTAGCACGTTTGCTTGATATAGTGGAAATAAAAGTACACGCATTACATTCAGGTATCACGTTGATTAAAGATAAAGGGAAAATAATTGATATTCATTTATCTGTAAAAGCCACTGAAAATATTGATGGCGAAGTGCTGTTCAAAGCAACACAACCTTTAGGTAGAACAATGAAGGTTGGTGTTCAAAATAATGCAATGACAATTACTTTAACGAAACAAAATCAATGGCTTGATAGTTTGAAGTTTTTAGTTAAGTGCATTGAAGAAAGTATGAGAATCAGTGATGAAGCATAAAGAAGCATTTAATGGCGTTGTCGTGTTAACTGCTGCATTAATTGTCATTAAAATTCTGAGTGCTGTATATCGAATTCCATATCAAAATATATTAGGCGATACAGGTTTGTATGCATATCAACAAGTGTATCCAATTGTAGCATTAGGAATGATATTATCGATGAATGCCATTCCTAGTGCAATTACACAAAATATAGGGAAGTATCATAGTGACGAAGCATATGCAAAAGCAGTCGCTTATATACAATTAGTTGGTATGTTATTATTTATTGCTATTTTTGTGTTTGCGAACAATATTGCACATATGATGGGTGATAGCCATTTAACACCTATGATTCAAGCTGCAAGTTTAAGCTTTATATTTATAGGTATGCTTGGCGTGTTAAGAGGTTATTATCAATCTGCAAATAATATGACAGTTCCGGCTATTTCCCAGGTTATAGAACAAGTTATACGAGTAGGTATTATCATTGTTACTATTGTTATTTTTGTAGATAGAGGTTGGACGATATATGAAGCGGGTACAATTGCTATTTTAGCATCAACGATAGGTTTTTTAGGTTCTTCAATTTATTTAGTAGCGCACCGACCTTTTAAGTTTAAAATGGTAAATAACACTGCAAAGATTGTTTGGAAACAGTTCGCACTTTCGGTTTTGATTTTCGCTATCAGTCAATTAATCGTAATTTTATGGCAAGTGATTGATAGTGTTACTATTATTAAGTCACTTCAAGCGATACGCGTGCCATTCGATGTTGCTATAACTGAAAAAGGAGTCTATGACCGTGGTGCATCATTTATTCAGATGGGATTGATTGTAACTACAACATTTAGTTTTGCGCTCATTCCTCTGTTAAGTGACGCAATCAAAATGAATAATCAGGTACTTATGAATCGTTATGCAAATGCGTCATTAAAGATTACGATTTTAATAAGTACAGCAGCGGGAATAGGATTAATTAATTTATTGCCTTTAATGAACGGTGTATTTTTTAAGACGAATGATTTAACCTTAACGTTAAGCGTTTATATGATTACGGTTATTTGTGTATCGTTAATTATGATGGATATGGCATTATTACAAGCTCAACATGCTGTGAGACCAATTTTTGTCGGTATGACGGCAGGATTGGTTATTAAATTTATACTTAATATCATTTTGATTCGTTTAAGTGGCATTATTGGTGCGAGCATTAGTACTGTTGTATCATTAATTATATTCGGTACGATTATCCATATTGCTGTCACGAGAAAATACCATTTACATGCGATGAGACGATTTTTTATCAATGTTGTTTTAGGTATGGTATTTATGTCGATTGTTGTTCAATGCGTGTTAAACATAGTGACAACACACGGTAGAATCACTGGACTCATTGAATTATTATGTGCAGCAGTATTAGGTATCATTGCATTGTTTTTCTATATTTTTAGATTTAATGTTTTGACATATAAAGAGTTAACTTATTTACCATTTGGTTCAAAGTTGTATCAAATTAAGAAAGGAAGACGTTGATGGAACATACCATTACGATTGTTGGCTTAGGAAACTATGGCATTGATGATTTGCCGCTAGGGATATATAAATTTTTAATGACACAAGATAAAGTTTATGCAAGAACGTTAGATCATCCAGTTATAGAATCGTTGCAAGATGAATTAACATTTCAGAGTTTTGACCATGTTTATGAAGCACATGACCAATTTGAAGATGTCTATAATGATATTGTGGCGCAATTGGTTGAAGCTGCTAATGAAAAAGATATTGTCTATGCGGTTCCGGGTCATCCTAGAGTTGCTGAGACAACTACAGTGAAATTACTGGCTTTAGCAAAGGACAATACTGATATAGATGTGAAAGTTTTAGGTGGGAAAAGCTTTATTGATGATGTGTTTGAAGCAGTTAATGTAGATCCAAATGATGGCTTCACACTGTTAGATGCGACATCATTACAAGAAGTAACACTTAATGTTAGAACGCATACATTGATTACGCAAGTTTATAGTTCAATGATTGCTGCTAATTTGAAAATCACTTTAATGGAACGATATCCTGATGATTATCCTGTTCAAATTGTCACTGGTGCACGAAGCGATGGTGCGGATAACGTTGTGACATGCCCATTATATGAATTGGATCATGATGAAAATGCATTCAATAATTTGACGAGTGTATTCGTACCAAAAATCACAACACCGACATATTTGTATCATGACTTTGATTTTGCAACGGAAGTGATTGATACTTTAGTTGATGAAAATAAAGGTTGTCCATGGGATAAAGTGCAAACGCATGAAACACTTAAGCGTTATTTACTTGAAGAAACATTCGAATTGTTCGAAGCTATTGACAATGAAGATGATTGGCATATGATTGAAGAACTAGGAGATATTTTATTACAAGTGTTATTGCATACTAGTATTGGTAAAAAAGAAGGGTATATCGACATTAAAGAAGTGATTACAAGTCTTAATGCTAAAATGATTCGTAGACACCCACACATATTTGGTGATGCTAATGCTGAAACTATCGATGACTTAAAAGAAATTTGGTCTAAGGCGAAAGATGCTGAAGGTAAACAGCCAAGAGTTAAATTTGAAAAAGTATTTGCAGAGCATTTTTTAAATTTATATGAGAAGACGAAGGATAAGTCATTTGATGAGGCCGCGTTAAAGCAGTGGCTAGAAAAAGGGGAGAGTAATACATGAGATTAGATAAATATTTAAAAGTATCACGGTTAATAAAGCGACGTACGCTAGCAAAAGAGGTAAGTGATCAAGGTAGAATTACAATAAATGGTAATGTTGCTAAAGCTGGATCGGATGTTAAAGTTGAAGATGTGCTGACGATTCGCTTTGGTCAAAAATTAGTAACAGTTAAAGTAACTGCATTAAATGAACATGCATCTAAAGATAACGCGAAGGGCATGTATGAAATCATTGAAGAGCGTCGACTTGAAGAAGCGTAAATTGGAGGTGACAAGCAATGAAAAATAAAGTAGAACATATAGAAAATCAGTACACGTCGCAAGAGAACAAGAAAAAACAACGTCAAAAAATGAAAATGCGTGTTGTTCGTAGGCGTATTACAGTATTTGCGGGTGTATTACTTGCGATAATTGTTGTTTTATCAATCTTGCTTGTTGTCCAAAAACATCGCAATGATATTGATGCACAGGAGCGAAAAGCGAAAGAAGCACAGTTTCAAAAGCAACAAAATGAAGAAATTGCGTTAAAAGAAAAGTTGAATAATCTGAATGACAAAGATTATATTGAAAAAATTGCGCGTGATGATTATTACTTAAGCAACAAAGGTGAAGTGATTTTTAGGTTGCCAGAAGACAAAGATTCGTCTAGCTCAAAATCTTCGAAAAAATAAATCCAAATTGATTCAAAATTATCCGAGTATAGACATTGTGAAAAAATCCAAACAAGGATATAATAAGGGAAAATCGAATCAAATCGGGAGGATTTATTTAACATATGTCAATCGAAGTTGGAAATAAGCTTAAAGGTAAAGTCACTGGTATTAAAAAGTTTGGTGCATTCGTAGAATTACCTGAAGGAAAAAGTGGTTTAGTTCACATTAGTGAAGTCGCAGATAATTATGTTGAAAACGTAGAAGAGCACCTTTCTGTTGGTGATGAAGTAGACGTAAAAGTATTATCTATTGCTGATGATGGAAAAATTAGTCTTTCAATAAAGAAAGCTAAAGACCGTCCACGTAGACAACATACGAGTAAACCAAGTCATCAAAAACCAGTGCAAAAAGCCGAAGATTTTGAAAAGAAATTAAGCAATTTCTTAAAAGATAGTGAAGATAAATTAACTTCAATCAAACGTCAAACAGAATCTAGACGCGGTGGCAAAGGTTCTAGACGTTAATTAAAATAAATAAAGACTGTTTCGATAAGGAATATATTTAGAATGATGCGTATCGAATAATCGATTGCAGCGTTAGACAATCTAAGACTGTTTCTTAAATAAGGAGCAGTCTCTTTTATTTGTAATGATATAACTAAGACTTATACCATTTTTGAAAATTGTAAAAGTGAGGTGATGTTATGCAGTTAAATAGTAATGGTTGGCATGTTGATGACCATATTGTTGTCGCTGTTTCTACAGGTATTGATAGTATGTGTTTATTGTATCAACTACTAAATGATTATAAAGATAGTTATAGAAAACTAACATGTTTACATGTCAATCATGGCGTTAGGTCAGCTTCAATCGAGGAAGCCAGATTTTTAGAAGCATACTGCGAACGTCATCACATCGATTTACATATCAAAAAGTTGGATTTGTCGCATAGTCTCAATCGAAATAACAGCATTCAGAATGAAGCTCGAATTAAACGTTACGAATGGTTTGATGAAATGATGAATGTATTAGAAGCGGATGTATTGCTAACGGCGCATCATTTGGACGATCAATTAGAAACTATTATGTATCGCATTTTTAATGGGAAATCAACGCGTAATAAACTAGGATTTGATGAGTTGTCGAAGCGAAATGGTTATCAGATTTATCGACCACTTTTAGCTGTCTCTAAAAAAGAAATAAAACAATTCCAAGAGAGATATCATATACCATATTTTGAAGATGAATCTAATAAAGATAACAAATATGTTAGAAATGATATTCGTAATAGAATTATTCCAGCTATTGATGAAAATAATCAACTTAAAGTATCGCATTTATTAAAATTAAAACAATGGCATGATGAACAATATGATATTTTGCAATATTCAGCTAAACAATTTATTCAAGAATTTGTGAAGTTTGATGAACAGTCAAAATATTTAGAGGTTTCTAGGCAAGCTTTTAATAACTTGCCAAACTCATTAAAGATGGTTGTGTTGGATTGCCTATTATCAAAGTATTATGAGTTGTTTAATATTAGTGCTAAAACATACGAAGAGTGGTTTAAACAATTTAGTAGTAAGAAAGCACAATTCAGTATTAATCTCACGGATAAATGGATAATTCAAATCGCATATGGTAAATTAATAATAATGGCTAAAAATAATGGCGATACATATTTTAGAGTTCAAACTATTGAAAAGCCAGGTAATTATATTTTTAACAAATATCGATTAGAGATACATTCTAATTTACCAAAATGTTTATTTCCGCTTACAGTGAGAACACGACAAAGTGGCGATACATTTAAACTGAATGGGCGCGATGGTTATAAGAAAGTAAATCGCCTGTTTATAGATTGTAAAGTGCAACAGTGGGTTCGGGATCAAATGCCAATCGTATTGGATAAACAACAGCGCATTATTGCGGTAGGAGATTTATATCAACAACAAACAATAAAACAATGGATTATAATTAGTAAAAATGGAGATGAATAGCGTTATGCATAATGATTTGAAAGAAGTATTGTTAACTGAAGAAGATATTCAAAATATCTGTAAGGAATTGGGAGCACAATTAACAAAGGATTATCAAGGTAAACCATTAGTATGCGTGGGTATCTTAAAAGGCTCAGCAATGTTTATGTCAGATTTAATTAAACGAATTGATACCCATTTATCAATTGATTTCATGGATGTTTCTAGTTATCACGGAGGCACTGAGTCAACTGGTGAAGTTCAAATCATTAAAGATTTAGGTTCTTCTATTGAAAATAAAGACGTATTAATTATTGAAGATATCTTAGAGACTGGTACTACACTTAAGTCAATTACTGAATTATTACAATCTAGAAAAGTTAATTCATTAGAAATAGTTACTTTATTAGATAAACCAAACCGTCGTAAAGCGGACATTGAAGCTAAGTATGTAGGTAAAAAAATACCAGATGAATTTGTTGTTGGTTACGGTTTAGATTATCGTGAATTATACCGAAACTTACCATATATCGGTACGTTAAAACCTGAAGTGTATTCAAATTAATTTTTTAATCGATTTCAGTTATTATTACTATGCGTTTGAGAAATAATAGTGTAGACTCAAAAATATGAAAAATGTATTTCATATATATTTAATTTTAGACAAGACATATGTCTTAAAAAGTTGAAAAATATAGAGATTGATAAAACTAACACAGGGTGTGAATGACATTGATGTTAAGCTCAATTACTAGCTTATAAAACATGTCATATGTTACAATTTTTGTTAGTTTTATTATGGGAAGTAGGAGGAAATGACGCATGCAGAAAGCTTTTCGCAATGTGCTAGTTATCGTAATAATAGGCGTTATTATTTTTGGTCTATTTTCATATTTAAACGGTAATGGAAATATGCCGAAACAGCTTACATATAATCAATTTACTGAGAAGTTGGAAAAAGGTGACCTTAAAACTTTAGAAATCCAACCACAACAAAATGTCTATATGGTAAGTGGTAAAACGAAAAATGATGAAGACTATTCATCAACTATTTTATATAACAACGAAAAAGAATTACAAAAAATTACTGATGCTGCTAAAAAGCAAAACGGTGTAAAATTAACGATTAAAGAAGAAGAAAAACAAAGTGTCTTTGTGAGTATACTTTCAACATTAATTCCAGTTGTAGTCATAGCGTTATTATTTATTTTCTTCCTAAGCCAAGCACAAGGTGGCGGTAGTGGCGGTCGTATGATGAACTTTGGTAAATCTAAAGCAAAAATGTACGATAATAATAAACGTCGTGTTCGTTTCTCTGATGTAGCAGGGGCAGATGAAGAAAAACAAGAATTAATTGAAATTGTTGATTTCTTGAAAGACAATAAAAAATTCAAAGAAATGGGATCTAGGATTCCTAAAGGTGTCTTACTTGTTGGACCTCCAGGTACTGGTAAAACATTACTTGCTAGAGCGGTTGCAGGTGAAGCAGGCGCACCATTCTTCTCTATTAGTGGTTCAGACTTTGTAGAGATGTTTGTTGGTGTTGGTGCGAGCCGTGTTCGTGACTTATTCGATAATGCTAAGAAAAACGCGCCTTGTATCATCTTTATCGATGAGATTGATGCTGTTGGTCGTCAACGTGGTGCAGGTGTTGGTGGCGGTCATGATGAACGTGAACAAACCCTAAACCAATTATTAGTTGAAATGGATGGATTCGGTGAAAATGAAGGTATCATTATGATAGCTGCTACAAACCGTCCTGATATCCTTGACCCAGCCTTATTACGTCCAGGTCGTTTTGATAGACAAATTCAAGTTGGTCGTCCAGATGTGAAAGGCCGTGAAGCAATTCTTCATGTTCATGCTAAAAATAAACCACTTGATGAAACGGTTGATTTAAAAGCGATTTCACAACGTACACCTGGTTTCTCAGGTGCTGATTTAGAAAACTTATTAAATGAAGCATCTTTAATTGCTGTACGTGAAGGTAAAAAGAAAATTGACATGAGAGATATCGAAGAGGCAACGGATAGAGTTATAGCCGGACCTGCTAAGAAATCTCGAGTTATTTCTAAGAAAGAACGTAATATTGTTGCTCATCACGAAGCTGGTCATACAATTATCGGTATGGTACTTGATGAGGCAGAAGTAGTGCATAAAGTTACTATCGTTCCACGTGGACAAGCTGGTGGTTATGCAATGATGCTACCTAAACAAGATCGTTTCTTAATGACTGAACAAGAGTTATTAGATAAAATCTGTGGTTTACTTGGTGGACGTGTATCAGAAGATATTAACTTTAACGAAGTATCAACAGGTGCTTCAAATGACTTCGAACGTGCAACACAAATCGCACGCTCAATGGTTACGCAATATGGTATGAGTAAAAAATTAGGGCCATTACAGTTCGGTCATAGCAATGGTCAAGTATTCTTAGGTAAAGATATGCAAGGTGAGCCTAATTATTCAAGCCAAATCGCATATGAAATTGATAAAGAAGTTCAACGAATCGTTAAAGAACAATACGAACGTTGTAAACAAATTTTATTAGAGCACAAAGAACAATTAATTTTAATTGCTGAAACATTATTAACAGAAGAAACATTAGTTGCTGAACAAATTCAATCATTATTCTACGAAGGTAAATTACCTGAAATTGATTATGATGCAGCTAAAGTTGTTAAAGATGAAGATTCTGAATTTAATGATGGTAAATTCGGTAAATCTTATGAAGAGATTCGTAAAGAGCAATTAGAAGATGGACAACGTGACGAAAGTGAAGATCGTAAAGAAGAAAAAGATATTGCTGAGGATAAAAAAGAAGCTGATAAATCTGATGAAAAAGATGAACCAGCACATCGACAAGCCCCAAATATCGAAAAACCTTACGATCCAAATCACCCAGACAATAAATAATCGATTATATTCAGTACCTCTTTCTATGATAAAGTTATAGAAAGAGGTACTTTTATGATTTAAGGAATACGAGCCTGAGACATAAAACAATGTTCAATGCTCTACAAAGTTATATTGGCAGTAGTTGACTGAACGAAAAAGCGCTAGTAACAAGCTTTTTTCAATTCTAGTCAGGCGCCCCAACACAGAGAATTTCGAAAAGAAATTCTACAGGCAATGCGAGTTGGGGTGGGACGACGAAATAAATTTTTTGAAAATATCATTTCTGTCCCACTCCCATTATGGCACGAATAATTAATAATCAAACAAGTTGCTTCATTATTTAGAATGATGGGTGTAGAATAAGTACAATTGTTGCATTTTATGAAGTAAAGTAATTTTTAAAATATAGAGTAATAGAGGAGATTGAAATAATGACACACGATTATATTGTTAAAGCATTAGCATTTGATGGGGAGATTAGGGCTTATGCTGCTTTGACAACTGAAACTGTTCAAGAAGCACAAACGAGACATTATACATGGCCGACAGCATCTGCTGCAATGGGAAGAACAATGACAGCAACAGCTATGATGGGCGCAATGTTGAAAGGTGATCAAAAATTAACAGTCACTGTAGATGGCCAAGGACCTATTGGACGAATTATTGCCGATGCAAATGCTAAAGGCGAGGTGCGTGCTTATGTAGACCATCCACAAACTCATTTTCCATTAAATGAGCAAGGTAAACTTGATGTAAGACGAGCAGTAGGGACAAATGGATCTATTATGGTTGTTAAAGACGTTGGAATGAAAGACTATTTCTCTGGAGCAAGTCCAATTGTTTCAGGAGAACTTGGTGAAGATTTTACTTATTATTATGCTACAAGTGAACAAACACCTTCATCGGTAGGTCTTGGTGTATTGGTAAATCCTGATAATACGATTAAAGCAGCAGGAGGATTTATCATTCAAGTTATGCCAGGTGCTAAAGATGAAACAATTTCAAAATTAGAAAAAGCAATTAGTGAAATGACACCAGTTTCTAAATTAATTGAACAAGGATTAACGCCAGAAGGATTACTAAACGAAATCTTAGGTGAAGACCATGTGCAAATTTTAGAGAAAATGCCTGTTCAATTTGAATGTAATTGTAGTCATGAGAAATTTTTAAATGCTATTAAAGGATTGGGCGAGGCTGAGATTCAAAATATGATCAAAGAAGATCATGGTGCTGAAGCAGTATGTCATTTCTGTGGAAATAAATATAAATATACTGAAGAAGAATTAAACGTGTTGCTAGAAAGTTTAGCGTAATTTAATTTAAATCAATACGCTAAAATGTTTATTTTTAGCGGTTTAGTGAAATGTAGAACTAAATAGTTGTATAATCCTTAGTAATTTTGTTTGCTTTCTAGAATTTATTTGATAAAATAATTCTATATCCGATAAATAAACTAAGATTTCAACAACTAACTAAAAAGGAGTGTTCTTAATGGCACAAAAACCAGTAGATAATATTACTCAAATTATTGGCGGTACACCGGTAGTCAAATTGAGAAATGTAGTAGATGACAATGCAGCAGATGTTTATGTAAAATTGGAATATCAAAATCCAGGTGGTTCTGTAAAGGATAGAATTGCTTTAGCAATGATTGAAAAAGCAGAGCGAGAAGGCAAAATTAAACCTGGCGATACAATTGTAGAACCAACTAGTGGTAATACAGGTATCGGTTTAGCATTTGTATGTGCTGCTAAAGGATATAAAGCAGTATTTACTATGCCTGAAACAATGAGCCAAGAGCGTCGTAATTTATTAAAAGCATACGGTGCGGAATTAGTCTTAACGCCTGGATCAGAAGCGATGAAAGGTGCAATTAAAAAAGCTAAAGAATTAAAAGAAGAACATGGTTACTTCGAGCCACAACAATTTGAAAACCCTGCGAACCCTGAAGTTCATGAGTTAACTACAGGTCCTGAGTTATTACAACAATTTGAAGGGAAAACTATCGATGCGTTCCTAGCTGGTGTTGGTACTGGCGGTACGTTATCTGGTGTAGGTAAAGTTCTGAAAAAAGAATGTCCTAACATCGAAATTGTTGCTATAGAGCCTGAGGCTTCTCCAGTATTGAGCGGTGGTGAGCCAGGTCCACATAAATTACAAGGTTTAGGTGCTGGATTTATTCCAGGTACTTTGAATACAGAAATCTATGACAGTATTATTAAAGTAGGAAATGATACAGCGATGGAAATGTCTCGTCGAGTTGCTAAAGAGGAAGGTATTTTAGCAGGTATTTCATCAGGTGCTGCGATTTATGCTGCCATTCAAAAAGCAAAAGAATTAGGAAAAGGTAAAACAGTAGTAACAGTATTGCCGAGTAATGGTGAACGCTACTTATCAACACCTTTATATTCTTTCGATGACTAATTAATGTCATTTAAAAGAGTGAGCTATCTTTTTGAGATAACTTGCTCTTTTTTTCTACCATGTATAATTTTAAAAATATGAGCGTTAAATTAAACATTTTTCTGATAAAAACATCCAGTGAATGATAAGATAATAAACGTACATACTAATAACTAGTAAATCGCAGGAGTAAATTTTATTAGAGTTAAACAATACATAATTAAAGGGTGGTTAACATGACTAAAACAAAAATTATGGGCATATTAAACGTCACACCTGATTCATTCTCAGATGGTGGAAAATTTAATAATGTTGAATCAGCAGTAACTAGAGTGAAAGCGATGATGGATGAAGGTGCTGACATTATAGATGTTGGAGGTGTTTCAACGAGACCCGGCCATGAAATGATTACTGTGGAAGAAGAGTTGAATAGAGTATTACCAGTTGTTGAAGCGATTGTCGGTTTTGATGTAAAAATTTCGGTTGATACTTTTCGTAGTGAAGTTGCTGAAGCTTGTTTAAAGCTAGGTGTTGATATTATTAATGATCAATGGGCAGGCCTTTATGATCATCGCATGTTTCAAGTTGTAGCCAAATACGATGCGGAAATTGTTTTAATGCATAATGGCAATGGTAATCGTGATGAACCGGTTGTCGAAGAAATGTTAACATCTTTGTTAGCACAAGCACATCAAGCTAAAATAGCTGGTATACCTTCAAATAAAATTTGGCTAGATCCAGGTATAGGTTTCGCTAAAACTAGAAATGAAGAAGCCGAAGTTATGGCAAGACTGGATGAACTTGTTGCAACAGAATATCCAGTTTTATTAGCGACAAGCCGGAAACGTTTCACTAAAGAGATGATGGGTTATGATACAACACCGGTTGAAAGAGATGAAGTAACTGCAGCTACGACTGCATATGGTATTATGAAAGGCGTTAGAGCAGTACGCGTTCATAATGTCGAGTTGAATGCTAAATTAGCTAAAGGTATAGATTTTTTAAAGGAGAATGAAAATGCAAGACACAATTTTTCTTAAAGGTATGCGCTTTTATGGATATCATGGTGCTTTATCAGCTGAAAATGAAATAGGACAAATTTTCAAAGTGGATGTAACTTTGAAAGTAGACTTATCTGAAGCTGGTCGTACTGATAATGTTATTGATACAGTTCATTATGGTGAAGTGTTCGAAGAGGTTAAATCAATTATGGAAGGTAAGGCCGTTAATTTACTTGAGCATCTAGCTGAACGTATTGCAAATCGTATAAATTCACAATATAATCGTGTAATGGAAACGAAAGTGAGAATCACTAAAGAAAACCCACCGATTCCGGGTCATTATGATGGAGTAGGTATCGAAATTGTGAGGGAGAATAAATGATTCAAGCATACTTAGGATTAGGTAGTAATATTGGTGATAGAGAAAGCCAGTTAAACGATGCTATAAAGATTTTGAATGAATATGATGGTATTAACGTATCTAATATTTCTTCGATTTATGAAACAGCACCAGTTGGGTATACTGAGCAACCTAACTTTTTAAATTTGTGTGTTGAGATTCAAACAACACTCACAGTATTACAACTGTTGGAATGTTGTTTGAAGACAGAAGAATGTTTACACCGTGTTAGAAAGGAACGATGGGGTCCTAGAACTTTAGATGTGGATATTTTGTTGTATGGAGAAGAAATGATAGATTTACCAAATCTGTCGGTGCCACATCCGAGAATGAATGAACGTGCATTTGTTTTAATCCCATTAAATGATATAGCAGCAAATGTCATAGAACCACGTTCGAAATTGAAAGTGAAAGATTTAGTTTTTGTCGATGACAGTGTAAGGCGATATAAATAATGTATTGTTGAGAACATTCATATTTATTAGGAATAGATGATTGATTATTGGAGATGTTTCGGCATTTTGATTATCTCTAAATGCATTTGATTTCGAATTAGTATATGATGATTTAGTATGTGTTAGAATTAAGTTATTTCATAAAATCAAAGTAAGCAATATTTGATAAATTGCTGTAATTTATTTGGACTTTTGTTGAAGTTTGTGAAAGATAATTTTTATACATTTACTTAGGGTTGTATTAATGATAATCGTATTTTAAATGAATAAGTAATTCATAAACGAAAACAGAAATTGCTTTATTACATTTACAACCTCTTGTAAAATTAAAAAAGTGATAAAATTGATGTTATGAATATAAGAAAACATGCCACATCATAACTTTAAGGTGCAATGGTTAATGGTAAAGTATTAGAAACATCGAAAGAGATGTATGTTGAGCAAAAATGTCTGATATTTTATAAAACTTTAAAGGAAAATGTTTGAGTGTACCAGTTGGAATACTAAAGGATTACAACAAGTTAAAGGAGAGAAAGTTATGTCAGAAGAAATGAATGACCAAATGTTGGTTCGACGTCAAAAATTACAAGAATTATATGATCTTGGTATAGACCCGTTTGGTTCTAAATTTGACCGTTCAGGTTTATCTAGTGATTTGAAAGAAGAGTGGGACCAGTATTCTAAAGAAGAATTGGTAGAAAAAGAAGCGGATAGTCATGTCGCTATAGCTGGACGATTAATGACTAAGCGTGGTAAAGGTAAAGCAGGATTTGCACACGTTCAGGACTTAGCTGGACAAATTCAAATATACGTTCGTAAAGATCAAGTTGGCGATGACGAATTTGATTTATGGAAAAATGCTGATTTAGGCGATATCGTTGGTGTTGAAGGTGTAATGTTCAAAACAAATACTGGCGAATTATCGGTTAAAGCGAAGAAATTCACGCTACTAACTAAATCATTGCGACCATTACCGGATAAATTCCACGGTTTACAGGATATTGAACAGAGATATCGTCAAAGATATTTAGATTTAATTACGAACGAAGATAGCACTCGTACATTTATTAATCGTAGTAAAATCATTCAAGAAATGCGTAATTATTTAAATAATAAAGGTTTCTTGGAAGTAGAAACACCTATGATGCACCAAATTGCTGGTGGAGCAGCTGCTAGACCATTTGTAACACATCATAATGCATTAGATGCAACGTTATACATGCGTATTGCTATTGAGTTGCATTTAAAACGTTTAATTGTCGGTGGACTTGAAAAAGTATATGAAATTGGTAGAGTATTCCGTAATGAAGGTGTATCAACTAGACATAACCCTGAATTCACAATGATTGAATTATATGAAGCATATGCAGATTATCATGACATTATGGATTTAACAGAATCTATGGTGAGACATATTGCCAATGAAGTATTAGGTTCTGCAAAAGTACAATACAATGGGGAAACGATTGATTTAGAATCTGCTTGGACTCGTTTGCATATTGTTGATGCTGTAAAAGAAGCTACTGGTGTAGATTTTTATGAAGTTAAAAGTGATGAAGAAGCTAAAGCTTTAGCTAAGGAACATGGTATTGAAATTAAAGATACAATGAAATATGGTCATATTTTAAATGAATTCTTTGAGCAAAAAGTTGAAGAAACACTTATTCAGCCAACGTTTATCTATGGTCATCCGACTGAAATTTCACCTTTAGCGAAGAAAAATCCTGAAGATCCTAGATTTACTGATCGTTTCGAATTGTTCATTGTAGGTAGAGAGCATGCAAATGCATTTACTGAATTAAATGATCCTATTGATCAAAAAGGTCGTTTTGAAGCGCAACTTGTTGAAAAAGCGCAAGGTAATGATGAAGCGCATGAAATGGATGAAGATTACATTGAAGCGTTAGAATATGGTATGCCTCCGACAGGTGGTCTTGGTATCGGTATTGACAGATTAGTTATGTTATTAACTGACTCTCCATCAATCAGAGACGTATTATTATTCCCTTATATGAGACAAAAATAAATGACGTTGATTGTTAGTAAGAGCTCTCGTGTATACAACATGTGTATGCGAGGGTTTTCTTAATTATGGTAATTAGTTCGTGTTTGAATGTTTTTGATAGTAATAGTTAACGATAATGGTGCTATTTTTGACTGTTAAACAAGGTAGTTAGCTGTTAGATGAAAATGACGATACGTATATAGATTAGTTCTGATGAGAAATGTTAATGATAGACATTGAGATATCTTATAACAAAAATTTCTATATTAGTATAATTTATCTTAATCAGCTATAAAAGTACTTTAAAATTGTATAGAATGTGTATGGTTTTGTACATATGTGTATGATAGAATACTAAAAGTGTTATGAATTAGAGAGCACGAGAAATGTCAGTTTTGAAGAATAAAAAAGTTGATTAAAAGTGTTGACTTTATCAATTGAATGAAGTAATATATAAAAGTCGTCAAAAACAGACGAAACACACTAAAAACTGATGTGACAAAGTTCACAACAAAGTGTAAAATTAACTATTGCGCCTTATTAATTAAGCGTGTATCATAAATAAGTAAGTTATTTTGTCTGGTGGCTATAGCAAGGAGGTCACACCTGTTCCCATGCCGAACACAGAAGTTAAGCTCCTTAGCGTCGATGGTAGTCGAACTTACGTTCCGCTAGAGTAGAACGTTGCCAGGCAAATGACAAATCGGAGAATTAGCTCAGCTGGGAGAGCATCTGCCTTACAAGCAGAGGGTCGGCGGTTCGAACCCGTCATTCTCCACCATTTATTCTTACATATAGCCGGCCTAGCTCAATTGGTAGAGCAACTGACTTGTAATCAGTAGGTTGGGGGTTCAAGTCCTCTGGCCGGCACCATCTTTTGAGCCATTAGCTCAGCTGGTAGAGCATCTGACTTTTAATCAGAGGGTCAGAGGTTCGAATCCTCTATGGCTCATTACGATTTAATTTTTATATTTAGCAAAATAATGCAGAAGTAGTTCAGCGGTAGAATACAACCTTGCCAAGGTTGGGGTCGCGGGTTCGAATCCCGTCTTCTGCTCCATTATTTTGCCGGGGTGGCGGAACTGGCAGACGCACAGGACTTAAAATCCTGCGGTGAGAGATCACCGTACCGGTTCGATTCCGGTCCTCGGCACCATTTTAGCGCCCGTAGCTCAATTGGATAGAGCGTTTGACTACGGATCAAGAGGTTATGGGTTCGACTCCTATCGGGCGCGCCATTTTTAAATTAATTGAATAACGGGAAGTAGCTCAGCTTGGTAGAGCACTTGGTTTGGGACCAAGGGGTCGCAGGTTCGAATCCTGTCTTCCCGATTACTTCTCAAATTCCATTTTATGGGGGCTTAGCTCAGCTGGGAGAGCGCCTGCTTTGCACGCAGGAGGTCAGCGGTTCGATCCCGCTAGTCTCCACCATTTATTTTTACACGATGAACATTGAAAACTGAATGACAATATGTCAACGTTAATTCCAAAAAACGTAACTATAAGTTACAAACATTATTTAGTATTTATGAGCTAATCAAACATCATAATTTTTATGGAGAGTTTGATCCTGGCTCAGGATGAACGCTGGCGGCGTGCCTAATACATGCAAGTCGAGCGAACGGACGAGAAGCTTGCTTCTCTGATGTTAGCGGCGGACGGGTGAGTAACACGTGGATAACCTACCTATAAGACTGGGATAACTTCGGGAAACCGGAGCTAATACCGGATAATATTTTGAACCGCATGGTTCAAAAGTGAAAGACGGTCTTGCTGTCACTTATAGATGGATCCGCGCTGCATTAGCTAGTTGGTAAGGTAACGGCTTACCAAGGCAACGATGCATAGCCGACCTGAGAGGGTGATCGGCCACACTGGAACTGAGACACGGTCCAGACTCCTACGGGAGGCAGCAGTAGGGAATCTTCCGCAATGGGCGAAAGCCTGACGGAGCAACGCCGCGTGAGTGATGAAGGTCTTCGGATCGTAAAACTCTGTTATTAGGGAAGAACATATGTGTAAGTAACTGTGCACATCTTGACGGTACCTAATCAGAAAGCCACGGCTAACTACGTGCCAGCAGCCGCGGTAATACGTAGGTGGCAAGCGTTATCCGGAATTATTGGGCGTAAAGCGCGCGTAGGCGGTTTTTTAAGTCTGATGTGAAAGCCCACGGCTCAACCGTGGAGGGTCATTGGAAACTGGAAAACTTGAGTGCAGAAGAGGAAAGTGGAATTCCATGTGTAGCGGTGAAATGCGCAGAGATATGGAGGAACACCAGTGGCGAAGGCGACTTTCTGGTCTGTAACTGACGCTGATGTGCGAAAGCGTGGGGATCAAACAGGATTAGATACCCTGGTAGTCCACGCCGTAAACGATGAGTGCTAAGTGTTAGGGGGTTTCCGCCCCTTAGTGCTGCAGCTAACGCATTAAGCACTCCGCCTGGGGAGTACGACCGCAAGGTTGAAACTCAAAGGAATTGACGGGGACCCGCACAAGCGGTGGAGCATGTGGTTTAATTCGAAGCAACGCGAAGAACCTTACCAAATCTTGACATCCTTTGACAACTCTAGAGATAGAGCCTTCCCCTTCGGGGGACAAAGTGACAGGTGGTGCATGGTTGTCGTCAGCTCGTGTCGTGAGATGTTGGGTTAAGTCCCGCAACGAGCGCAACCCTTAAGCTTAGTTGCCATCATTAAGTTGGGCACTCTAAGTTGACTGCCGGTGACAAACCGGAGGAAGGTGGGGATGACGTCAAATCATCATGCCCCTTATGATTTGGGCTACACACGTGCTACAATGGACAATACAAAGGGCAGCGAAACCGCGAGGTCAAGCAAATCCCATAAAGTTGTTCTCAGTTCGGATTGTAGTCTGCAACTCGACTACATGAAGCTGGAATCGCTAGTAATCGTAGATCAGCATGCTACGGTGAATACGTTCCCGGGTCTTGTACACACCGCCCGTCACACCACGAGAGTTTGTAACACCCGAAGCCGGTGGAGTAACCTTTTAGGAGCTAGCCGTCGAAGGTGGGACAAATGATTGGGGTGAAGTCGTAACAAGGTAGCCGTATCGGAAGGTGCGGCTGGATCACCTCCTTTCTAAGGATATATTCGGAACATCTTCTTCAGAAGATGCGGAATAACGTGACATATTGTATTCAGTTTTGAATGTTTATTTAGCATTCAAAAAATGGGCCTATAGCTCAGCTGGTTAGAGCGCACGCCTGATAAGCGTGAGGTCGGTGGTTCGAGTCCACTTAGGCCCACCATTATTTGTACATTGAAAACTAGATAAGTAAGTAAAATATAGATTTTACCAAGCAAAACCGAGTGAATAAAGAGTTTTAAATAAGCTTGAATTCATAAGAAATAATCGCTAGTGTTCGAAAGAACACTCACAAGATTAATAACGTGTTTAAATCTTTTTATAAAATAAAACGTTTAGCAGACAATGAGTAAATTATTTTAAAGCAGAGTTTACTTATGTAAATGAGTATTTAAAATAATGAAAACGAAGCCGTATGTTAACGTTTGACTTATAAAAATGGTGGAAACATAGATTAAGTTATTAAGGGCGCACGGTGGATGCCTTGGCACTAGAAGCCGATGAAGGACGTTACTAACGACGATATGCTTTGGGGAGCTGTAAGTAAGCTTTGATCCAGAGATTTCCGAATGGGGAAACCCAGCATGAGTTATGTCATGTTATCGATATGTGAATACATAGCATATCAGAAGGCACACCCGGAGAACTGAAACATCTTAGTACCCGGAGGAAGAGAAAGAAAATTCGATTCCCTTAGTAGCGGCGAGCGAAACGGGAAGAGCCCAAACCAACAAGCTTGCTTGTTGGGGTTGTAGGACACTCTATACGGAGTTACAAAGGACGACATTAGACGAATCATCTGGAAAGATGAATCAAAGAAGGTAATAATCCTGTAGTCGAAAATGTTGTCTCTCTTGAGTGGATCCTGAGTACGACGGAGCACGTGAAATTCCGTCGGAATCTGGGAGGACCATCTCCTAAGGCTAAATACTCTCTAGTGACCGATAGTGAACCAGTACCGTGAGGGAAAGGTGAAAAGCACCCCGGAAGGGGAGTGAAATAGAACCTGAAACCGTGTGCTTACAAGTAGTCAGAGCCCGTTAATGGGTGATGGCGTGCCTTTTGTAGAATGAACCGGCGAGTTACGATTTGATGCAAGGTTAAGCAGTAAATGTGGAGCCGTAGCGAAAGCGAGTCTGAATAGGGCGTTTAGTATTTGGTCGTAGACCCGAAACCAGGTGATCTACCCTTGGTCAGGTTGAAGTTCAGGTAACACTGAATGGAGGACCGAACCGACTTACGTTGAAAAGTGAGCGGATGAACTGAGGGTAGCGGAGAAATTCCAATCGAACCTGGAGATAGCTGGTTCTCTCCGAAATAGCTTTAGGGCTAGCCTCAAGTGATGATTATTGGAGGTAGAGCACTGTTTGGACGAGGGGCCCCTCTCGGGTTACCGAATTCAGACAAACTCCGAATGCCAATTAATTTAACTTGGGAGTCAGAACATGGGTGATAAGGTCCGTGTTCGAAAGGGAAACAGCCCAGACCACCAGCTAAGGTCCCAAAATATATGTTAAGTGGAAAAGGATGTGGCGTTGCCCAGACAACTAGGATGTTGGCTTAGAAGCAGCCATCATTTAAAGAGTGCGTAATAGCTCACTAGTCGAGTGACACTGCGCCGAAAATGTACCGGGGCTAAACATATTACCGAAGCTGTGGATTGTCCTTTGGACAATGGTAGGAGAGCGTTCTAAGGGCGTTGAAGCATGATCGTAAGGACATGTGGAGCGCTTAGAAGTGAGAATGCCGGTGTGAGTAGCGAAAGACGGGTGAGAATCCCGTCCACCGATTGACTAAGGTTTCCAGAGGAAGGCTCGTCCGCTCTGGGTTAGTCGGGTCCTAAGCTGAGGCCGACAGGCGTAGGCGATGGATAACAGGTTGATATTCCTGTACCACCTATAATCGTTTTAATCGATGGGGGGACGCAGTAGGATAGGCGAAGCGTGCGATTGGATTGCACGTCTAAGCAGTAAGGCTGAGTATTAGGCAAATCCGGTACTCATTAAGGCTGAGCTGTGATGGGGAGAAGACATTGTGTCTTCGAGTCGTTGATTTCACACTGCCGAGAAAAGCCTCTAGATAGAAAATAGGTGCCCGTACCGCAAACCGACACAGGTAGTCAAGATGAGAATTCTAAGGTGAGCGAGCGAACTCTCGTTAAGGAACTCGGCAAAATGACCCCGTAACTTCGGGAGAAGGGGTGCTCTTTAGGGTTAACGCCCAGAAGAGCCGCAGTGAATAGGCCCAAGCGACTGTTTATCAAAAACACAGGTCTCTGCTAAACCGTAAGGTGATGTATAGGGGCTGACGCCTGCCCGGTGCTGGAAGGTTAAGAGGAGTGGTTAGCTTCTGCGAAGCTACGAATCGAAGCCCCAGTAAACGGCGGCCGTAACTATAACGGTCCTAAGGTAGCGAAATTCCTTGTCGGGTAAGTTCCGACCCGCACGAAAGGCGTAACGATTTGGGCACTGTCTCAACGAGAGACTCGGTGAAATCATAGTACCTGTGAAGATGCAGGTTACCCGCGACAGGACGGAAAGACCCCGTGGAGCTTTACTGTAGCCTGATATTGAAATTCGGCACAGCTTGTACAGGATAGGTAGGAGCCTTTGAAACGTGAGCGCTAGCTTACGTGGAGGCGCTGGTGGGATACTACCCTAGCTGTGTTGGCTTTCTAACCCGCACCACTTATCGTGGTGGGAGACAGTGTCAGGCGGGCAGTTTGACTGGGGCGGTCGCCTCCTAAAAGGTAACGGAGGCGCTCAAAGGTTCCCTCAGAATGGTTGGAAATCATTCATAGAGTGTAAAGGCATAAGGGAGCTTGACTGCGAGACCTACAAGTCGAGCAGGGTCGAAAGACGGACTTAGTGATCCGGTGGTTCCGCATGGAAGGGCCATCGCTCAACGGATAAAAGCTACCCCGGGGATAACAGGCTTATCTCCCCCAAGAGTTCACATCGACGGGGAGGTTTGGCACCTCGATGTCGGCTCATCGCATCCTGGGGCTGTAGTCGGTCCCAAGGGTTGGGCTGTTCGCCCATTAAAGCGGTACGCGAGCTGGGTTCAGAACGTCGTGAGACAGTTCGGTCCCTATCCGTCGTGGGCGTAGGAAATTTGAGAGGAGCTGTCCTTAGTACGAGAGGACCGGGATGGACATACCTCTGGTGTACCAGTTGTCGTGCCAACGGCATAGCTGGGTAGCTATGTGTGGACGGGATAAGTGCTGAAAGCATCTAAGCATGAAGCCCCCCTCAAGATGAGATTTCCCAACTTCGGTTATAAGATCCCTCAAAGATGATGAGGTTAATAGGTTCGAGGTGGAAGCATGGTGACATGTGGAGCTGACGAATACTAATCGATCGAAGACTTAATCAAAATAAATGTTTTGCGAAGCAAAATCACTTTTACTTACTATCTAGTTTTGAATGTATAATCTACATTCATATGTCTGGTGACTATAGCAAGGAGGTCACACCTGTTCCCATGCCGAACACAGAAGTTAAGCTCCTTAGCGTCGATGGTAGTCGAACTTACGTTCCGCTAGAGTAGAACGTTGCCAGGCAGTTTTTTAATCAAATTTTGATTAAAAAATAAAATAGACAAGATAAAAAAATTATTGACTTAAACGTTAATAAAATGTATAATTAGTTCTTGTCGGTAAGAAAATGAACATTGAAAACTGAATGACAATATGTCAACGTTAATTCCAAAAAACGTAACTATAAGTTACAAACATTATTTAGTATTTATGAGCTAATCAAACATCATAATTTTTATGGAGAGTTTGATCCTGGCTCAGGATGAACGCTGGCGGCGTGCCTAATACATGCAAGTCGAGCGAACGGACGAGAAGCTTGCTTCTCTGATGTTAGCGGCGGACGGGTGAGTAACACGTGGATAACCTACCTATAAGACTGGGATAACTTCGGGAAACCGGAGCTAATACCGGATAATATTTTGAACCGCATGGTTCAAAAGTGAAAGACGGTCTTGCTGTCACTTATAGATGGATCCGCGCTGCATTAGCTAGTTGGTAAGGTAACGGCTTACCAAGGCAACGATGCATAGCCGACCTGAGAGGGTGATCGGCCACACTGGAACTGAGACACGGTCCAGACTCCTACGGGAGGCAGCAGTAGGGAATCTTCCGCAATGGGCGAAAGCCTGACGGAGCAACGCCGCGTGAGTGATGAAGGTCTTCGGATCGTAAAACTCTGTTATTAGGGAAGAACATATGTGTAAGTAACTGTGCACATCTTGACGGTACCTAATCAGAAAGCCACGGCTAACTACGTGCCAGCAGCCGCGGTAATACGTAGGTGGCAAGCGTTATCCGGAATTATTGGGCGTAAAGCGCGCGTAGGCGGTTTTTTAAGTCTGATGTGAAAGCCCACGGCTCAACCGTGGAGGGTCATTGGAAACTGGAAAACTTGAGTGCAGAAGAGGAAAGTGGAATTCCATGTGTAGCGGTGAAATGCGCAGAGATATGGAGGAACACCAGTGGCGAAGGCGACTTTCTGGTCTGTAACTGACGCTGATGTGCGAAAGCGTGGGGATCAAACAGGATTAGATACCCTGGTAGTCCACGCCGTAAACGATGAGTGCTAAGTGTTAGGGGGTTTCCGCCCCTTAGTGCTGCAGCTAACGCATTAAGCACTCCGCCTGGGGAGTACGACCGCAAGGTTGAAACTCAAAGGAATTGACGGGGACCCGCACAAGCGGTGGAGCATGTGGTTTAATTCGAAGCAACGCGAAGAACCTTACCAAATCTTGACATCCTTTGACAACTCTAGAGATAGAGCCTTCCCCTTCGGGGGACAAAGTGACAGGTGGTGCATGGTTGTCGTCAGCTCGTGTCGTGAGATGTTGGGTTAAGTCCCGCAACGAGCGCAACCCTTAAGCTTAGTTGCCATCATTAAGTTGGGCACTCTAAGTTGACTGCCGGTGACAAACCGGAGGAAGGTGGGGATGACGTCAAATCATCATGCCCCTTATGATTTGGGCTACACACGTGCTACAATGGACAATACAAAGGGCAGCGAAACCGCGAGGTCAAGCAAATCCCATAAAGTTGTTCTCAGTTCGGATTGTAGTCTGCAACTCGACTACATGAAGCTGGAATCGCTAGTAATCGTAGATCAGCATGCTACGGTGAATACGTTCCCGGGTCTTGTACACACCGCCCGTCACACCACGAGAGTTTGTAACACCCGAAGCCGGTGGAGTAACCTTTTAGGAGCTAGCCGTCGAAGGTGGGACAAATGATTGGGGTGAAGTCGTAACAAGGTAGCCGTATCGGAAGGTGCGGCTGGATCACCTCCTTTCTAAGGATATATTCGGAACATCTTCTTCAGAAGATGCGGAATAACGTGACATATTGTATTCAGTTTTGAATGTTTATTTAACATTCAAATATTTTTTGGTTAAAGTGATATTGCTTATGCGAGCGCTTGACAATCTATTCTTTTTAAAGAAAGCGGTTGTCAGACAATGCGTTAAGAAAAATTAAAGCGGAGTTTACTTTTGTAAATGAGCATTTGATTTTTTGAAAACAAAGCAGTATGCGAGCGCTTGACTAAAAAGAAATTGTACATTGAAAACTAGATAAGTAAGTAAAATAGATTTTACCAAGCAAAACCGAGTGAATAAAGAGTTTTAAATAAGCTTGAATTCATAAGAAATAATCGCTAGTGTTCGAAAGAACACTCACAAGATTAATAACGCGTTTCCTGTAGGATGGAAACATAGATTAAGTTATTAAGGGCGCACGGTGGATGCCTTGGCACTAGAAGCCGATGAAGGACGTTACTAACGACGATATGCTTTGGGGAGCTGTAAGTAAGCTTTGATCCAGAGATTTCCGAATGGGGAAACCCAGCATGAGTTATGTCATGTTATCGATATGTGAATACATAGCATATCAGAAGGCACACCCGGAGAACTGAAACATCTTAGTACCCGGAGGAAGAGAAAGAAAATTCGATTCCCTTAGTAGCGGCGAGCGAAACGGGAAGAGCCCAAACCAACAAGCTTGCTTGTTGGGGTTGTAGGACACTCTATACGGAGTTACAAAGGACGACATTAGACGAATCATCTGGAAAGATGAATCAAAGAAGGTAATAATCCTGTAGTCGAAAATGTTGTCTCTCTTGAGTGGATCCTGAGTACGACGGAGCACGTGAAATTCCGTCGGAATCTGGGAGGACCATCTCCTAAGGCTAAATACTCTCTAGTGACCGATAGTGAACCAGTACCGTGAGGGAAAGGTGAAAAGCACCCCGGAAGGGGAGTGAAATAGAACCTGAAACCGTGTGCTTACAAGTAGTCAGAGCCCGTTAATGGGTGATGGCGTGCCTTTTGTAGAATGAACCGGCGAGTTACGATTTGATGCAAGGTTAAGCAGTAAATGTGGAGCCGTAGCGAAAGCGAGTCTGAATAGGGCGTTTAGTATTTGGTCGTAGACCCGAAACCAGGTGATCTACCCTTGGTCAGGTTGAAGTTCAGGTAACACTGAATGGAGGACCGAACCGACTTACGTTGAAAAGTGAGCGGATGAACTGAGGGTAGCGGAGAAATTCCAATCGAACCTGGAGATAGCTGGTTCTCTCCGAAATAGCTTTAGGGCTAGCCTCAAGTGATGATTATTGGAGGTAGAGCACTGTTTGGACGAGGGGCCCCTCTCGGGTTACCGAATTCAGACAAACTCCGAATGCCAATTAATTTAACTTGGGAGTCAGAACATGGGTGATAAGGTCCGTGTTCGAAAGGGAAACAGCCCAGACCACCAGCTAAGGTCCCAAAATATATGTTAAGTGGAAAAGGATGTGGCGTTGCCCAGACAACTAGGATGTTGGCTTAGAAGCAGCCATCATTTAAAGAGTGCGTAATAGCTCACTAGTCGAGTGACACTGCGCCGAAAATGTACCGGGGCTAAACATATTACCGAAGCTGTGGATTGTCCTTTGGACAATGGTAGGAGAGCGTTCTAAGGGCGTTGAAGCATGATCGTAAGGACATGTGGAGCGCTTAGAAGTGAGAATGCCGGTGTGAGTAGCGAAAGACGGGTGAGAATCCCGTCCACCGATTGACTAAGGTTTCCAGAGGAAGGCTCGTCCGCTCTGGGTTAGTCGGGTCCTAAGCTGAGGCCGACAGGCGTAGGCGATGGATAACAGGTTGATATTCCTGTACCACCTATAATCGTTTTAATCGATGGGGGGACGCAGTAGGATAGGCGAAGCGTGCGATTGGATTGCACGTCTAAGCAGTAAGGCTGAGTATTAGGCAAATCCGGTACTCATTAAGGCTGAGCTGTGATGGGGAGAAGACATTGTGTCTTCGAGTCGTTGATTTCACACTGCCGAGAAAAGCCTCTAGATAGAAAATAGGTGCCCGTACCGCAAACCGACACAGGTAGTCAAGATGAGAATTCTAAGGTGAGCGAGCGAACTCTCGTTAAGGAACTCGGCAAAATGACCCCGTAACTTCGGGAGAAGGGGTGCTCTTTAGGGTTAACGCCCAGAAGAGCCGCAGTGAATAGGCCCAAGCGACTGTTTATCAAAAACACAGGTCTCTGCTAAACCGTAAGGTGATGTATAGGGGCTGACGCCTGCCCGGTGCTGGAAGGTTAAGAGGAGTGGTTAGCTTCTGCGAAGCTACGAATCGAAGCCCCAGTAAACGGCGGCCGTAACTATAACGGTCCTAAGGTAGCGAAATTCCTTGTCGGGTAAGTTCCGACCCGCACGAAAGGCGTAACGATTTGGGCACTGTCTCAACGAGAGACTCGGTGAAATCATAGTACCTGTGAAGATGCAGGTTACCCGCGACAGGACGGAAAGACCCCGTGGAGCTTTACTGTAGCCTGATATTGAAATTCGGCACAGCTTGTACAGGATAGGTAGGAGCCTTTGAAACGTGAGCGCTAGCTTACGTGGAGGCGCTGGTGGGATACTACCCTAGCTGTGTTGGCTTTCTAACCCGCACCACTTATCGTGGTGGGAGACAGTGTCAGGCGGGCAGTTTGACTGGGGCGGTCGCCTCCTAAAAGGTAACGGAGGCGCTCAAAGGTTCCCTCAGAATGGTTGGAAATCATTCATAGAGTGTAAAGGCATAAGGGAGCTTGACTGCGAGACCTACAAGTCGAGCAGGGTCGAAAGACGGACTTAGTGATCCGGTGGTTCCGCATGGAAGGGCCATCGCTCAACGGATAAAAGCTACCCCGGGGATAACAGGCTTATCTCCCCCAAGAGTTCACATCGACGGGGAGGTTTGGCACCTCGATGTCGGCTCATCGCATCCTGGGGCTGTAGTCGGTCCCAAGGGTTGGGCTGTTCGCCCATTAAAGCGGTACGCGAGCTGGGTTCAGAACGTCGTGAGACAGTTCGGTCCCTATCCGTCGTGGGCGTAGGAAATTTGAGAGGAGCTGTCCTTAGTACGAGAGGACCGGGATGGACATACCTCTGGTGTACCAGTTGTCGTGCCAACGGCATAGCTGGGTAGCTATGTGTGGACGGGATAAGTGCTGAAAGCATCTAAGCATGAAGCCCCCCTCAAGATGAGATTTCCCAACTTCGGTTATAAGATCCCTCAAAGATGATGAGGTTAATAGGTTCGAGGTGGAAGCATGGTGACATGTGGAGCTGACGAATACTAATCGATCGAAGACTTAATCAAAATAAATGTTTTGCGAAGCAAAATCACTTTTACTTACTATCTAGTTTTGAATGTATAATCTACATTCATATGTCTGGTGACTATAGCAAGGAGGTCACACCTGTTCCCATGCCGAACACAGAAGTTAAGCTCCTTAGCGTCGATGGTAGTCGAACTTACGTTCCGCTAGAGTAGAACGTTGCCAGGCAAAAAAATGGATGCGATGAGCCGCATTGAGACCGCAAGGTCTCTTTTTTTTATGTCTAAAACGTCAAAATAAAAGTTAACACAAAGAAAAATGGCTTGGCGAAGTGAAAACGTTTGAATCTGACGAAACAAAAAAAGAGCGTAACGAGTTTAGTAGAGCTAAATGAGTAAGCGAGAGCTGAAGGAGAGGAAAGAAGCAAGCGATTGTCACAAGTCAAGAAAGGTTCTTAGCGACGATGGTAGCCAACTTACGTTCCGCTAGAGTAGAACGTTGCCAGGCAAAAAAATGGATGCGATGAGCCGCATTGAACTGCACCCAGTCTAGTAGACAATTAAATAATTAAAATTAATGGTTGGTTTTGTTGTTATACAGAATCAGCCATTTTTAATGTAATTCTTTCATGATTAAAGAAAAGAATAAAATCATGAATTGTTTTTGTAGCTTCTTCTACACTATTAAATTTAAAGTGCTTATTTCCTCTAAAAATTTCACTTTTTATTGTACCCCATACACCTTCCATTGGACCGTTATCGATACATTTGCTAACACGTGACATACTTTGAATCATGCCACATTCATCCAACATATGTTTAAATGTTTTCGATGTATATTGAAAACCTCGGTCACTATGAAATAAAATACCTTTGGTATTTTCTACTTTTTCTATCGCTTGATTGAATGTTTTAAATACTAATTGATTATTGTTAGAAGGGCCTAGCTCATAACTAACAATACGTTTAGCACCTAAGTCATAAATGGCACTCAAATATATCTTACTACCTTCTTTGATTTTAAATTCTGTTACATCTGTTAACCAAACTTTATTTGGCGTATCAATGTCAAATTGTCGATTAAGCTTATTTTCTGATGTGATTTGTGGCGTTGAACGTCGATAAGGTTTTCGCTTTTGACGTATTACTGCTTTTAAATTAAGTTCTTTCATCAAACGATAAATTCGCTTTCGGTTTACTTGTTTACCTAGTTTTAAGCGAATATAGATATAAATGCGACGATAGCCATAAATACCATTATACTTATGATAGATTGATTCTATTTCTCGCTTAAGCTGTTCATTCTCTAATTCAAGTTCACTCGATTGATAATGTACCCACTTATAATAACTCGCTCTAGAAATGCCTAAAATACGACACAAGCGTTGGATAGGGTATTGATGTTTTAACGCTTCGATCGTTTTGTATGCCGTGATTTGTTTTCTCTTTGAATCATCTCTCTTTCCAATGCTTGAAACTTTTTTAAAACGTCATTTTCCATCTCTAATAATCGATTTTGTGCTTTTAATGCTTGAATTTCAGCTTCTTTTTGTTCTTCTGGCGTCATCATAGATTTGGGTTTTCCTTTGCCTCTGCCATCTACTAATCCATTTTTACCATGTGCTTGATACTTATGAACCCACTGGTAAATTTGACCGTATGAGATATTAAAGTGTTCTGCAACTTCTCTATAAGATTGTTTATGATTCAAGTAATATTCAACAATTGTTACACGTTCTTCAAATGTGGTTTTTCTTGCTTTCATGATATACACCCCAGTTTTAGGAGATTGATTCTTAATCTCTTTTCCTACAGTATACATTTTTATCCAATTTTTGACTTGTGTCGAACTACGAATATTGTATTTGATTGCGATGTCTTGGGTTGATTGATTTGAATTCAAATATTCATTTACAACTTTTAATTTTAGTTCCTTTGAATAGTGATTGTATTGTTTTTGTGTAAGTAGTGTTTCAATACCATGGGTTTTATAATATTTATACTTAGGATACAAAGTATTGACATTAATATCTAATTGTAATGTATCGATTAAGTATTGAAACGACACGCCTTTTTCATATTCTTGAAACATATATAGCAGTACATCTATGTCTACTTTAGGTTTTATTGACATAAATAAAGCTCCCTTCAAAGTTTTCATTTTTTCAATGTCTACTTTGAAGGGAGCATTTCACATTGAGACCGCAAGGTCTCTTTTTTTTTATGTCTAAAACGTCAAAATAAAAGTTAACACAAAGAAAAATGGCTTGGCGAAGTGAAAACGTTTGAATCTGACGAAACAAGAAAAGAGCGTAACGAGTTTAGTAGAGCTAAATGAGTAAGCGAGAGCCGAAGGAGAGGAAAGAAGCAAGCGATTGTCACAAGTCAAGAAAGGTTCTTAGCGACGATGGTAGCCAACTTACGTTCCGCTAGAGTAGAACGTTGCCAGGCAAAAAAATGGATGCGATGAGCCGCATTGAGTTTTGGAAATGATAATTTAATAATGTGCATTTTCGATTGTCTAAATCTGTAACTAGAAGTATAAGTGAAGACATTCAGAAGTATTATAGAAAGTGAACAGCAGTAAGATAGTTTTTAATCATAAATCATCTTACTGCTGTTTTTAGGTTTTATGTTTAATATCTTTTAAATCGAGATACAAAAAGGAAATTAATTATTATACAATAGACAAGCTATTGCATAAGTAACACTAACTTTTGTCAAAGAAGTGTTACTTTATAATTAATGATTTTATTAGAGCGTCTACATGCGGTTTTAAAGCATCATCGTCTATACCGCCAAAGCCTAATATAAATTTAGGGGTTTTCTTATAGTCTTGGTCATCATCAAAATTATAAACTTGTAATTTTAACTTTACTTTATTTGCTCTATCAAGACACTCTTGTAATGTTAATCCATTTTTTACTGTAATTGTAAAATGCATACCTGTTTCAGCACCTTGAATATCAAGTTGCTCTTTGTATGGTTTTAATCTTTTTAAAATATAGGTTAGTTTTCTACGATAAATTCGTCTCATTTTATTTAAATGCCTTTCAAAACCACCGGAAGATATAAACGTTGCAATAAGGTTTTGCATATGAACAGGTACAGTGTTGCCTTCAATGTGATTTTGAGAATGATATTTTTTCATTATAGAATAGGGTAACACCATATATGCAACACGACAGCTAGGAAAAATAGACTTTGAAAATGTACTGATATAAATCACTTTTTCTCCTCTTGAATATAGACCTTGAATTGCTGGAATAGGTTTACCGAAATATCTAAACTCGGAATCATAATCATCTTCTATAATAAATCGTTCTTCTTTTTCTTGAGCCCATTGTATTAATTGAGTTCGTTTTTTTAAATCCATTACATATCCAGTTGGAAATTGATGGGAAGGCGTTATATATACTATATTTTTTTGTGATTTAATAACTTCATCTACGTTTATTCCATTATCTTCAACTTCAATTTGTTCATATTCAACTTGTTTTTTATCTAAAATATTTTTGATTGGTGGATAACTAGGTTTTTCGATAATAAACGTTGAAGTATAAAGTAAATCGACTAATTGATTTACTAATTGTTCGGTAGATGAACCAATTATAATTTGATTAGGATCACAAATTACGCCACGATTAGTAAATAAATAAAATGCCAGTTGAAACCGCAAATGTAATTCTCCTTGAAAGTGTCCTCTACGTAATTGATTTAAATGATTTGTATCATAAAGATCTTTGGAATACTTTCTGAAAAGTTCTATAGGGAAATGTTTCGTATCTATTTCATCCAAATTAAAAGCATAATCATAAGCTTCATCACTCGCTTTTGGTTTATATGAATCATCATCAAAAAGAGAAGGGATAGGTTGATTGTTTAAAATTGTTAAAGATTCAATTTCGGACACAAAATATCCAGAGCGAGGTCTTGAATAAATGTAACCTTCATCTAATAGAAGTTGATATGCATGTTCTACGGTTGTTTGGCTGATAGATAAATGTTTGCTTAATTGTCTTTTAGAATAAAATTTATCACCTTCTTTAAATTGACCTTCAATTATTTGTTTTTTTAATTTTTCATAAAGTTGATGGTATAAAGTGTTTTTCAATTTTATAACTGACCTCCTAAATTTGTCTTATTTTGTACCTTTTTAAATATCAGTTTATACATTACAATGTATTTAATCAACTTGAAAAGGGGTTTTATGTATAATGAGTAAAATTATTGGATCAGACAGAGTCAAAAGAGGTATGGCTGAAATGCAAAAAGGCGGCGTTATTATGGATGTCGTTAATGCTGAGCAAGCAAGAATTGCAGAAGAAGCTGGCGCGGTAGCAGTTATGGCATTAGAACGAGTACCTTCTGATATTAGAGCTGCTGGTGGCGTTGCACGTATGGCAAACCCTAAAATTGTAGAAGAAGTAATGAATGCTGTTTCTATTCCAGTCATGGCTAAAGCACGTATTGGTCATATCACTGAAGCAAGAGTATTAGAGGCGATGGGTGTTGACTATATTGATGAATCAGAAGTGTTAACACCAGCAGATGAGGAATATCACTTAAGAAAAGATCAATTTACAGTACCATTTGTATGTGGATGTCGTAATTTAGGTGAAGCTGCGCGTAGAATTGGTGAAGGTGCTGCTATGTTACGTACTAAAGGTGAACCAGGTACAGGTAATATTGTTGAAGCTGTAAGACATATGAGACAAGTTAATTCAGAAGTTAGTCGATTGACTGTAATGAATGATGATGAGATTATGACTTTCGCGAAAGATATCGGTGCGCCTTATGAAATTTTAAAACAAATTAAAGACAATGGTCGTTTACCGGTAGTTAACTTTGCAGCTGGTGGCGTTGCGACTCCTCAAGATGCTGCTTTAATGATGGAATTAGGTGCCGATGGTGTATTCGTTGGATCAGGTATTTTTAAATCAGAAGATCCAGAAAAATTTGCTAAAGCAATTGTTCAAGCAACAACACATTACCAAGACTATGAACTAATTGGAAGATTAGCAAGTGAACTTGGCACTGCTATGAAAGGTTTAGATATCAATCAATTATCATTAGAAGAACGTATGCAAGAGCGTGGTTGGTAAGATATGAAAATAGGTGTATTAGCATTACAAGGTGCAGTATGTGAACATATTAGACATATTGAATTAAGTGGTCATGAAGGTATTGCAGTTAAAAAAGTTGAACAATTAGAAGAAATCGAGGGCTTAATATTACCTGGTGGCGAGTCTACAACGTTACGTCGATTAATGAATTTATATGGATTTAAAGAGGCTTTACAAAATTCAACTTTACCTATGTTTGGTACATGCGCAGGATTAATAGTTCTAGCGCAAGATATAGTTGGTGAAGAAGGATACCTTAACAAGTTGAATATTACTGTACAACGAAACTCATTCGGTAGACAAGTTGACAGCTTTGAAACAGAATTAGATATTAAAGGTATCGCTACAGATATTGAAGGTGTCTTTATAAGAGCGCCACATATTGAAAAAGTAGGTCAAGGCGTAGATATCCTATGTAAGGTTAATGAGAAAATTGTAGCTGTCCAGCAAGGTAAATATTTAGGCGTATCATTCCATCCTGAATTAACAGATGACTATAGAGTAACTGATTACTTTATTAATCATATTGTAAAAAAAGCATAGCTTAATGTATGCTAAATCAACGAATTATTGATATTTATAGATTTGTTGAGAAGAAAATTACTCCTTCAAACTTAGCTTTGGAGGAGTTATTTTTTATGTCAAAATTAAAAATGATAAAAGATAAAGATATACATAAGAAAAAACCCTTCAAAGAGACTGAGAATAGTCAAAATTTTGAAGGGGTTAATTCGATGTTGATGTATTTGTTAAATAAAGAATCCAGCGATTGCAGCTGAAATGAAAGATACTAGTGTTGCACCGAATAATAATTTCAAACCAAAGCGGGCAACTGTATCTCCTTTTTTGTCATTAAGTGATTTAATCGCACCTGAAATAATACCAATAGAGCTAAAGTTAGCAAATGATACTAAGAATACAGATGTAACACCTTTTGCGTGTTCAGATAAATCACTAAGTTTACCAAGTGCTTGCATTGCTACAAATTCGTTAGATAATAGTTTTGTTGCCATAACTGAACCGGCTTGAACTGCATCTTGCCATGGCACACCTACTAAGAATGCAAATGGTGCAAAGACAAAACCAATTAATGTTTGGAAATCCCAAGAAATAGCGCCACCTGAAACTGTACTAAAGATATTGCTTACAATTCCATTTAATAGAGCGATAATGGCAATGTAACCGATTAGCATTGCGCCTACAATGACAGCTACTTTAAATCCATCTAAAATATATTCTCCTAGCATTTCAAAGAATGATTGTTGTCTTTCTTCAGTTTCTTCAACTAATAATTTGTCATCTTCTTCATTAACTTTATAAGGGTTAATAATTGAAGCGATGATAAAACCAC
Organism: Staphylococcus sp. FSL W8-0305; assembly: GCF_037966415.1. Classification (NCBI taxonomy): domain Bacteria; kingdom Bacillati; phylum Bacillota; class Bacilli; order Caryophanales; family Staphylococcaceae; genus Staphylococcus; species Staphylococcus sp. FSL W8-0305. Next base: position 1,515,414 of record NZ_CP150198.1, on the reverse strand, counting down.
CAAATAAGTTTAAGACAACAGCCGTTACAACATATTTAGGTTCAATTAAGGTAAAGTATGCACCGATAATTGAAGCAGAAACAGTCGACATTGCTGAAGCTGTTAATGTGTATAAACGTTGCTTAGGTATGTATGGTAATTGTTTTTTAATTGAAATAAATACTTCAGATTGTCCCAAAATTGCTGCAGCAACTGCATTGTATGATTCTAAACGTCCCATACCATTAATTTTAGAAATTAAGAATCCTAAAACATTAATGATTAAAGGTAAAATCTTTGTGTATTGAAGGATACCGATAATCGCTGAAATAAATACGATAGGTAATAATACACTGAAGAAGAATGGTGGTTGCTTAGGATCGATATATTGAATACCACCGAATACAAAGTTAACACCATCTGCAGCTTTTAATAATAAGTAGTTAAAACCGTTCGAAATACCACCAATAACCTTGATTCCCATTGTAGTTTTAAGCAAGATAAATGCAAAGATAAGCTGAATTGCAAGTAAAATTCCTACATATTTCCAGCGAATATTTTTCCTGTCTGAGCTAAATAGAAACGCAAGTGCTAAAAAGAAGATAATTCCGATAATCCCAATTAGAATATGCATATATTTCTCATTCCTTTAGTTTTTTCTACAATCTATCATACAATAAAATGGAAGGGCTAACATCATAAATTTTTGAAAATATAAAAACAAATTAATTGAAAAAGGTCAAAATAGGTCATATAATATAGTCAAAGAAGGTCAAAAAGGGGTGATATACATGCACAATATGTCTGACATCATAGAACAATACATCAAACGTTTATTTGAAGAGTCGAATGAGGATGTCGTTGAAATTCAGAGAGCGAATATCGCACAGCGTTTTGATTGCGTACCATCACAGTTAAACTATGTAATCAAAACACGATTCACTAATGAACATGGTTATGAAATCGAAAGTAAACGTGGTGGTGGTGGTTACATCCGAATCACTAAAATTGAAAATAAAGATGCAACAGGTTATATTAATCATTTGCTTCAGCTGATTGGACCTTCTATTTCTCAACAACAAGCTTATTATATTATTGATGGGCTTTTAGATAAAATGTTAATAAATGAACGTGAAGCTAAAATGATTCAAGCAGTTATTGATAGAGAAACGCTATCAATGGATATGGTTTCTAGAGATATTATTAGAGCAAATATTTTAAAACGTTTGTTACCAGTTATAAATTATTACTAAATGAAATGAGGTGTTGAAGTGCTTTGTGAAAATTGTCAACTTAATGAAGCGGAATTAAAAGTTAAAGTTACAAGTAAAAATAAAACAGAAGAAAAAATGGTGTGTCAAACTTGTGCTGAGGGGCACCATCCGTGGAATCAAGCTAATGAACAACCTGAATATCAAGAACATCAAGATAATTTCGAAGAAGCATTTGTTGTTAAGCAAATTTTACAACATTTAGCTACGAAACATGGCATCAATTTTCAAGAAGTAGCGTTTAAAGAAGAAAAACGTTGCCCATCATGTCACATGACTTTGAAAGATATTGCACATGTTGGTAAATTTGGGTGTGCTAATTGTTATGCAACATTTAAAGATGACATCATTGATATCGTCCGCAGAGTTCAAGGTGGACAATTTGAGCACGTTGGAAAGACACCACATTCTTCACATAAAAAGATAGCTTTAAAGCGAAAAATCGAAGAAAAGAATGAATATTTGAAAAAACTTGTTGAAATCCAAGATTTTGAGGAAGCAGCCATTGTTAGAGATGAAATTAAAGCACTAAAAGCTGAGAGTGAGGTGCAACATGATGACGCATAATATTCATGATAATATCAGCCAATGGATGAAAAGTAATGAAGAAACACCAATTGTTATGTCTTCTAGAATTCGGTTAGCGCGTAATTTAGAAAATCATGTGCATCCACTAATGTATGCTACTGAAAATGATGGATTTAGAGTTATAAATGAGGTACAAGATGCCTTGCCAAATTTTGAATTAATGCGTCTTGATCAAATGGATCAACAAAGTAAAATGAAAATGGTTGCAAAGCATTTGATTAGCCCTGAACTAATAAAACAACCAGCAGCCGCAGTATTAGTGAATGATGATGAATCTTTAAGTGTCATGATAAATGAAGAGGACCATATTCGTATTCAAGCTATGGGAACTGACACGACATTACAGGCTTTATATAATCAAGCTTCATCAATTGATGATGAATTAGATCGAAGCCTTGATATAAGTTATGATGAACAACTTGGTTATTTAACTACATGTCCTACCAATATAGGTACTGGTATGAGAGCAAGCGTGATGCTACATTTACCAGGTCTATCTATTATGAAAAGAATGACACGGATTGCTCAAACCATTAATCGTTTTGGATATACAATCAGAGGTATTTACGGTGAAGGTTCGCAAGTTTATGGACATACTTATCAAGTATCCAACCAACTTACACTTGGTAAATCTGAGTTAGAAATCATAGAAACATTAACAGAAGTTGTTAATCAAATCATTCATGAAGAAAAACAAATACGACAAAAGTTAGACACTTATAATCAACTAGAAACACAAGACCGTGTTTTTCGCTCGCTAGGTATTTTACAAAACTGTAGAATGATAACTATGGAAGAGGCTTCTTATAGATTAAGCGAAGTTAAACTTGGTATAGATTTAAATTACATTGAATTACAAAACTTTAAATTTAATGAATTGATGGTAGCTATACAGTCACCATTTTTATTAGATGAAGAAGATGACAAATCTGTAAAAGAAAAACGAGCAGATATACTAAGAGAACATATAAAGTAGGAGGTCATTATTTATGTTATTTGGTAGATTAACTGAACGTGCACAGCGCGTATTAGCACATGCACAAGAAGAAGCAATTCGTTTAAATCATTCAAATATAGGAACAGAACACCTATTATTGGGGTTAATGAAAGAACCTGAAGGAATTGCTGCAAAAGTATTAGAAAGTTTTAATATCACTGAAGATAAAGTAATTGAAGAAGTTGAAAAATTAATCGGACATGGTCAAGATCATGTTGGTACATTGCATTATACACCTAGAGCTAAAAAAGTCATTGAATTATCGATGGATGAAGCTAGAAAATTACATCACAATTTTGTTGGAACGGAACATATTTTATTAGGCTTGATTCGTGAGAATGAAGGTGTTGCAGCAAGAGTTTTTGCAAATCTAGATTTAAATATTACTAAAGCACGTGCACAAGTTGTGAAAGCTTTAGGAAACCCTGAAATGAGTAATAAAAATGCACAAGCTAGTAAGTCAAATAATACTCCAACTTTAGATAGTTTAGCTCGTGACTTAACAGTCATTGCCAAAGACGGTACATTAGATCCTGTTATAGGACGTGATAAAGAAATTACACGTGTAATTGAAGTATTAAGTAGACGTACGAAAAACAATCCTGTGCTTATTGGAGAGCCAGGTGTTGGTAAAACTGCTATTGCTGAAGGTTTAGCGCAAGCCATAGTGAATAATGAGGTACCAGAGACATTAAAAGATAAGCGTGTTATGTCTTTAGATATGGGAACAGTAGTTGCAGGTACTAAATATCGTGGTGAATTTGAAGAGCGTCTGAAAAAGGTTATGGAAGAAATCCAACAAGCAGGTAATGTCATCCTATTTATTGATGAATTGCATACTTTAGTTGGTGCTGGTGGTGCTGAAGGTGCTATCGATGCTTCGAATATTTTGAAACCGGCATTAGCACGTGGTGAATTACAATGTATTGGTGCTACTACATTAGATGAATATCGCAAAAATATTGAAAAAGACGCGGCTTTAGAACGTCGTTTCCAACCTGTACAAGTTGATGAACCTTCAGTAGTAGATACAGTTGCTATTTTAAAAGGATTAAGAGATCGTTACGAAGCACACCATCGTATTAATATTTCAGACGAAGCTATTGAAGCAGCTGTTAAATTAAGTAACAGATATGTTTCAGATCGTTTCTTACCAGATAAAGCAATTGATTTAATTGATGAAGCAAGTTCTAAAGTAAGACTTAAGAGTCATACGACACCTAATAATTTAAAAGAAATTGAACAAGAAATTGAAAAAGTTAAAAATGAAAAAGATGCCGCAGTACATGCTCAAGAGTTTGAAAATGCTGCTAATCTGCGTGATAAACAAACAAAACTTGAAAAGCAATATGAAGAAGCTAAAAATGAATGGAAGAACGCACAAAATGGCATGTCAACTTCATTGTCAGAAGAAGATATTGCTGAAGTCATTGCAGGATGGACAGGTATCCCATTAACTAAAATCAACGAAACAGAATCTGAAAAACTTCTTAGTCTAGAAGATACATTACATGAGAGAGTTATTGGGCAAAAAGATGCTGTTAATTCAATCAGTAAAGCGGTTAGACGTGCCCGTGCAGGGTTAAAAGATCCTAAACGACCAATTGGTAGCTTTATCTTCCTTGGACCAACTGGTGTTGGTAAAACTGAATTAGCTAGAGCTTTAGCTGAATCAATGTTTGGCGATGATGATGCGATGATCCGTGTAGACATGAGTGAATTTATGGAAAAACACGCAGTGAGCCGATTAGTTGGTGCTCCTCCAGGATATGTTGGTCATGATGATGGTGGACAATTAACTGAAAAAGTTAGACGTAAACCATATTCTGTAATTTTATTTGATGAAATTGAAAAAGCACATCCAGATGTATTTAATATTCTATTACAAGTTTTAGATGACGGACATTTGACAGATACAAAAGGACGTACAGTTGATTTCAGAAATACAATTATCATAATGACATCAAACGTTGGAGCACAAGAATTACAAGATCAACGATTTGCTGGATTCGGTGGTTCAAGTGATGGACAAGATTATGAAACAATTCGAAAAACGATGTTAAAAGAATTAAAAAATTCATTCCGTCCAGAATTTTTAAACCGTGTAGATGATATCATTGTATTCCATAAACTAACAAAAGAAGAATTAAAAGAAATTGTAACTATGATGGTTAATAAATTAACAAATCGATTATCCGAACAAAACATAAATATTATTGTTACTGATAAAGCGAAAGATAAAATCGCAGAAGAAGGATATGATCCAGAATATGGTGCAAGACCATTAATTAGAGCGATACAAAAAACTATCGAAGATAATTTAAGTGAATTAATATTAGATGGTAATCAAATTGAAGGTAAGAAAGTTACAGTAGATCATGATGGTAAAGAGTTTAAATATGACATTGCTGAACAAACTTCAGAAACTAAAACACCATCGCAAGCATAATTATAAAACAGTCCAAAACAAATTAAAGTTTTGGGCTGTTTTTTAGTAGCATTGAACTATAGAAATTCGTGAAAGTATCCACCAACGAAACAACCTAATAAAATAATCATCAAAGGATAGTTAAGAATTATATGAAACAAGTTAATGAGCATACAGCGATAGTAAAAAGGTATGAATTTTTATAAAGGTTTTTTGTTTGAAGATACTAGCAACTTACGTCAAAATAAAATAGGTCTATATAATATTGTGATAAATCTAGAGAAAAGAGTTTACTAAGAAATTATTAAGATTTTATCTTTGAAAGATACCTACTATCAACATGATGTAAGTTTATTTTATAATATTCATAAAAAATAAATATGATAAAACAGTTTGCGTTAGTAGTCATGTTAAAATACAAACAAATGTAACTCACATTTAATTTGTCATAATGGGAATGTGCGTTTAAAATAGATTTGTTCAAAGGAAAGTGGAGGTGCAATTTTGGCCAAGAAAAAAGTGATTTTTGAATGTATGGCTTGTGGTTATCAATCTCCTAAATGGATGGGGAAATGTCCTAATTGTGGCGCTTGGAATCAAATGGAGGAAATTGTTGAAAAAGCAGCCAATCCTAAACATGGAGTGAAAACCAAGGAATTAGTAGGTAAAGTACAAAAATTAAATAGTATTAAACATGAAACAACGCCGAGAGTGTTAACAGATTCAGCAGAATTTAACCGTGTATTAGGTGGAGGTATTGTGAGCGGATCGTTAGTACTTATTGGTGGGGATCCAGGTATTGGTAAGTCAACGTTACTTTTACAAATTTGTGCATCGTTATCTCAAAAGAAAAAAGTACTATATATTACTGGAGAAGAATCGCTTAGTCAGACTAAATTACGTGCAGAGCGATTAGATGAAGATTCAAGTGAATTGCAAGTATTAGCTGAAACAGATCTTGAAGTTATTTATCAAACAGTAAAAGAGGAACAACCTGATTTACTAGTAGTGGATTCGATTCAAACAATATATCATCCTGAAATCAGCTCTGCGCCAGGTTCTGTTTCACAAGTTCGTGAAAGTACACAAAGTTTAATGAATATTGCTAAACAAATGAACATTGCAACTTTTATAGTGGGTCATGTAACGAAAGAAGGTCAAATTGCTGGCCCAAGATTGCTAGAACACATGGTTGATACTGTACTTTATTTTGAAGGCGATGAACACCACGCATATCGAATTTTGCGAGCTGTTAAAAACCGTTTTGGTTCAACGAATGAAATGGGAATCTTCGAAATGAAGCAAAGTGGATTAAAAGGTGTAAATAATCCATCTGAAATGTTTTTAGAAGAACGTTCAACAAATGTTCCAGGTTCAACAATTGTTGCAACCATGGAGGGAACTAGACCACTTTTAATAGAAGTTCAAGCGCTGGTAACTCCAACGACTTTTAACAATCCGAGACGAATGGCAACAGGGATTGATCACAATCGATTAAGTTTGTTGATGGCTGTTTTGGAAAAGAAAGAAAATTATCTATTACAACAACAAGATGCTTATATCAAAGTAGCTGGCGGTGTAAAGTTAACGGAGCCAGCAGTTGATTTAAGTGTAATTGTAGCAACTGCGTCTAGCTTTAAAGATAAAGCTGTCGACGGATTAGATTGCTATATTGGAGAAGTTGGTTTAACAGGTGAGGTACGTCGTGTATCTCGGATAGAACAACGCGTGCAAGAGGCTGCAAAACTAGGTTTCAAACGTGTAATTATTCCTAAAAATAATATAGGCGGATGGACATATCCTGAAGGTATACAAGTAATAGGTGTAACTACTGTACATGAAGCATTGTCGTTTGCTCTTCATTCATAAAACATCAAGAAAGGAGGACATTGTGTGAATATCGTTAAACTAATGGTTATTATTATTTACTTAATTATTGGGAGCGCATTAGGAATAATTATTATTCCTGAAATTGCAAATGATCTTGGATTACAAAACTCCAGCTTTTTAAAAAATCACTATGTAGATGGCATTATCGGTAGTATTTTTATGTTCTTAATTTTTGGTGTATTTATTAGACGAGTTACTAACGCTATAATAGGTTTAGAACATTTTATTATGCGTAGAAGTGCTGTTGAAATACTATTCGCAACAATAGGTTTAATAATCGGATTACTTATTTCTGTTATGGTGTCGTTTATATTGGAATCAATTGGCAACTCTATTTTTAATCATTTCATTCCTGTCATAATTACGATATTACTATGTTATTTCGGTTTCCAATTTGGCCTTAAAAAACGAGATGAAATGTTAATGTTTTTACCTGAGAATATAGCGCGTTCCATGTCACAACATACTAAAAGTGCTACACCAAAAATTATCGACACAAGCGCAATTATTGATGGTCGTATTTTAGAAGTCATTCGTTGCGGTTTTATCGATGGCAATATTTTAATTCCACAAGGTGTTATTAATGAATTACAAATTGTTGCAGATTCAAATGACAGTGTTAAACGTGAAAAGGGTAAAAGAGGCTTAGATATCTTAAATGAATTGTATGATTTAGACTATCCTACAAAGGTTATACATCCAACTAAAACACATAGTGATATTGATACAATGCTATTAAAACTAGCAAAACAATATCATGCAAGTATTATTACAACAGATTTCAACCTAAATAAAGTATGTCATGTACATGGTATCAAAGCATTAAATGTTAATGATTTATCAGAAGCAATCAAACCTAATGTACATCAAGGTGATCAACTTCATATTTTACTGACAAAAATGGGTAAAGAGCCTGGTCAAGCAGTAGGATATCTAGATGATGGTACGATGGTAGTTGTTGATAATGCTAAAAATCTTATTGGCAGTCATGTCAATTTAGAAGTAGTGAGCTTATTGCAAACATCTTCAGGAAGAATTGTTTTTGCTAAAAAAATCGAAGATACAGTATCATTATAAAAACTGTAGTTGACGGAAACAAAATAGATATTAAAAGGTATATGAAATGGCGAAGTTTGTAATTTGAAGTATAACTATAAATAAATACAAAACATATCAGTTATCAAAAAATACAAATAGTGCTAACATATCATTGAAACAAGTTCATTAAGTGTTAAATTTTAGATATTAATAAAGTTATTCTTATAGCAATCAAGACATACAAAATTAGAATCAATTTTAACGTATTTGAATAGTTAATTTGAAGTTTAATTTTACAGTACATAATATTCATTTTTAAGTCGTTGAAATGCGTATGTAGTGCAGTCTTGATTCTTAGGGATAGCTTTTTTAAAGTGTTGAAAAAACAACTGCTTTCTATTTAAAATTTAAGCATATTACCCAGGGAATTATGTTATGATTAAACAATGAAATTATTTTAAGGTCATGTTAAAAAGCATTGTTTCGTTTTAACAATAAGACGAGTTACACATTTGTTATGACGGTCGAAGATAGCAAATGAACAATTTATATGAACTAACTTGAAAATCTGATATTTAATTTAGGAGTGAAAAAAATGAGCGATCGTATAAGAGTAAGATATGCACCAAGTCCAACTGGTTATCTTCATATTGGTAATGCAAGAACAGCATTATTCAATTACTTGTATGCTAAACATTACAACGGAGATTTTGTGATTCGAATTGAAGATACTGATAAAAAACGTAATTTAGAAGATGGAGAAACATCACAATTTGATAATCTTAAATGGTTAGGATTAGATTGGGATGAGTCTGTAGATAAAGACAATGGCTACGGACCATATCGTCAATCTGAACGTCAACATATCTACCAACCATTAATAGATCAGTTACTAGCAGAAGATAAAGCATATAAATGCTATATGACAGAAGAAGAATTAGAAGCTGAACGTGAAGCGCAAATCGCTCGTGGTGAAATGCCTCGCTATGGTGGTCAACATGCGCATTTGACTGAAGAACAACGTCAACAATTTGAAGCAGAAGGACGCCAACCATCAATTCGTTTCCGAGTACCTCAAAATCAAACGTATTCATTTGATGATATGGTTAAAGGGAATATTTCATTTGATTCAAATGGTATTGGTGACTGGGTTATCGTTAAAAAAGATGGCATTCCAACGTACAATTTTGCAGTAGCTATAGATGATCATTACATGGAAATTTCAGATGTCATTCGTGGTGATGATCATATTTCAAACACGCCTAAACAAATTATGATTTATGAAGCATTTGGCTGGGAGCCACCTCGTTTTGGTCATATGTCATTAATTGTTAATGAAGAACGTAAAAAGTTAAGTAAACGTGATGGGCAAATTTTACAATTTATTGAGCAATATCGTGACTTAGGTTATTTACCTGAAGCGTTATTTAATTTTATTGCGTTATTAGGTTGGTCTCCTGAAGGTGAAGAAGAAATCTTTTCTAAAGAAGAATTTATCAAAATCTTTGATGAAAAGCGTTTATCAAAATCACCAGCATTTTTCGATAAGCAAAAATTAGCATGGGTTAATAACCAATATATGAAACAAAAAGATACTGAAACAGTATTCCAATTAGCATTACCTCATTTAATTAAAGCGAATTTGATTCCTGAGGTGCCGTCAGAAGAGGATTTATCTTGGGGACGCAAATTAATTGCGCTTTATCAAAAAGAAATGAGTTATGCCGGTGAAATTGTACCTTTATCAGAAATGTTCTTTAAAGAAATGCCAGCTCTTGGTGAGGAAGAACAACAAGTGATCAATGGAGAGCAAGTACCAGAGTTAATGACGCACTTATTCAGTAAATTAGAAGCACTTGAACCATTTGAAGCGGCTGAAATTAAAAAGACAATTAAAGAAGTTCAAAAAGAAACAGGAATAAAAGGCAAGCAATTATTTATGCCTATTCGTGTTGCTGTAACAGGCCAAATGCATGGTCCTGAATTACCAAATACAATTGAAGTACTTGGTAAAGAAAAAGTGCTAAACCGTTTAAAACAATATAAGTAATGAAATAGACAAGATCAAGGTAGTATATACTTGAATTTTATAACGTAACCACATATGATAAAGTTGTATTAACAAATTACAACAATATGAATAGAGTACTTTATATAAAACGAAGGATTAGTAATTAAATTTATACGATGCAGAGAGTGTACGGTTGCTGTGAGTACAACGTAGAAATTAATGAATGCACCTTCGTAAAATGAATTAAATATATAATGAGAGTGATGAGCATTAAGTTGACTTAGTTTCCTTGATAATTTGGAAGCGCCCGCAATTTTATTAATGTAATTCGCTAAATTCAGAGTGGAACCGTGCGGAAGCGCCTCTAACAATACAATTTGTATGTTAGTGGTGCTTTTTTTGATATTTAATTTCGCAGGTACTTCAATTATGTATTTACGTAGTTCAATCATTGAGGAGGAAATGATCTTGTTAAAAAGAATGAGAGACGATATAAAAATGGTATTTGAGCAGGATCCAGCGGCACGTTCAACATTAGAAGTCATTACAACGTATGCAGGTTTACATGCAGTTTGGAGTCATTTGATTGCACATAAGTTATACAACCAAAAAAAATATGTTGCAGCACGCGCGATATCTCAAATTTCAAGATTTTTCACAGGTATAGAAATCCATCCAGGTGCTAAAATTGGAAAGCGTCTATTTATAGATCATGGTATGGGCGTTGTAATAGGAGAAACATGTACAATTGGTGATAATGTGACAATCTATCAAGGCGTGACACTTGGTGGGACAGGGAAAGAAAGAGGGAAAAGACACCCAGATATAGGAGACAATGTTTTAATAGCAGCGGGTGCGAAAGTTTTAGGAAATATTAAAATAAATTCAAATGTAAATATTGGTGCAAATTCAGTTGTTTTACAATCAGTTCCAAGTTATTCAACGGTTGTTGGTATACCAGGACATATTGTTAAGCAAGATGGTGTTCGAGTTGGAAAAACATTTGATCATCGCCATCTACCTGATCCAATTTATGAACAAATTAAGCATTTAGAACGACAACTTGAAAAGACTAGGAATGGAGAGATTCAAGATGATTACATTATATAATACGCTTACACGTCAAAAAGAAGTGTTCAAGCCAATAGAACCAGGAAAGGTAAAAATGTATGTATGTGGTCCTACGGTATATAACTACATTCATATTGGTAATGCAAGACCAGCAATTAATTATGACGTAGTGAGACGTTACTTTGAATACCAAGGATATAATGTAGAATATGTATCAAATTTTACAGATGTAGATGATAAATTAATTAAACGTTCTCAAGAATTAAATCAGACTGTTCCCGAAATTGCAGAAAAATATATCGCTGCTTTTCATGAAGATGTTGGTGCTTTAAATGTTAGAAAAGCGACTTCAAATCCAAGGGTAATGGACCATATGGATGACATTATTCAATTTATTAAAGATTTGGTTGATCAAGGTTATGCATATGAAAGTGGTGGCGATGTTTACTTTAGAACACGTAAATTTGAAGGTTATGGTAAATTAAGTCATCAATCCATAGATGACTTAAAAGTGGGCGCTCGTATAGATGCAGGAGAGCATAAGGAAGACGCACTTGATTTTACATTGTGGAAAAAAGCGAAGCCTGGCGAGATTAGTTGGGATAGCCCATTTGGTGAAGGGAGACCAGGATGGCATATTGAATGTTCTGTAATGGCATTTCATGAGCTAGGAGCTACAATTGATATACATGCGGGTGGTTCAGATTTACAATTTCCACATCATGAAAATGAAATAGCACAATCGGAAGCACATAATCATGCGCCATTCGCTAATTATTGGATGCATAATGGTTTTATTAATATTGATAATGAAAAAATGAGTAAATCACTAGGCAACTTTATTTTAGTTCACGATATTATTAAAGAAGTTGATCCAGATGTATTAAGATTCTTTATGATTAGCGTACATTATAGAAGTCCAATTAACTATAATCTAGAATTGGTTGAATCAGCACGTAGTGGACTAGAGCGTATTCGCAATAGTTATCAATTAATTGAAGAGCGCGCACAAATTGCTACTAATATTGAAAATCAACAGACATATATTGATCAAATTGATGCGATTTTAAATCGTTTTGAAACAGTTATGAATGATGATTTTAATACAGCTAATGCAATTACAGCTTGGTATGATTTAGCAAAACTTGCAAATAAATATGTACTAGAGAACACAACATCAACAGAAGTAATTGATAAATTTAAAGCAGTTTATCAAATTTTCAGCGATGTTTTAGGTGTACCGTTAAAATCTAAAAAAGCAGATGAATTATTAGATGAAGATGTTGAAAAATTAATCGAAGAGCGTAATGAAGCAAGGAAAAACAAAGATTTTGCACGAGCAGATGAGATTCGAGACATGCTGAAATCACAAAACATTATATTAGAAGACACACCTCAAGGGGTTAGATTTAAACGTGGATAATCAACAAGATAATCACATTAAATTATTGAATCCATTGACCTTAGCATATATGGGAGACGCAGTCTTAGATCAATATGTACGTACGTATATCGTTTTAAAGCTTAAAAGTAAGCCTAATAAACTACATCAAATGTCTAAAAAATATGTATCTGCCAAAAGTCAGGCGCAAACGTTAGAATATTTAATGGAGCAAGAATGGTTTACAGACGAAGAAATGGATATTTTGAAACGAGGGCGTAACGCGAAAAGTCATACTAAAGCTAAAAATACTGATGTTCAAACATATCGTAAAAGTTCAGCGATAGAAGCAGTGATAGGTTTTCTTTATTTAGAAAAAAGAGAAGAACGATTAGAGGCATTATTAAATGAAATAATAACAATAGTAAACGAAAGGTAGTGACAATGTGGAAGATACGGTTATTGTTGGTAGGCATGCTGTTAGAGAAGCGATTATTACTGGGCATCCGATAAATAAGATATTGATTCAAGAAGGAATTAAAAAGCAACAAATTAATGAAATTTTAAAAAATGCAAAAGATCAAAAAATCATTGTTCAAACTGTACCAAAATCTAAATTAGATTTTTTAGCAAATGCACCACATCAGGGGGTTGCAGCGCTTATTGCACCATATGAATATGCTGACTTCGATCAATTTTTAAAACAGCAAAAAGAAAAAGAAGGTTTATCGACAGTGCTTATATTAGACGGCTTAGAAGACCCGCATAACTTGGGATCAATTTTAAGAACAGCAGATGCAACGGGAGTTGATGGTGTTATTATTCCTAAACGTCGTTCAGTTACACTAACGCAAACAGTTGCAAAAGCCTCAACAGGTGCAATTGAACATGTACCAGTTATTCGAGTGACAAATTTAGCTAAAACTATCGATGAACTAAAAGATAATGGTTTTTGGGTAGCTGGCACTGAAGCTAATAATGCAACAGATTATAGAAATCTTGAAGCGGACATGTCATTGGCTATTGTAATTGGCAGCGAAGGACAGGGTATGAGTCGTCTAGTAAGTGATAAATGCGATTTTTATATTAAGATTCCAATGGTTGGCCATGTAAACAGTTTGAATGCTTCGGTTGCAGCAAGTTTAATGATGTACGAAGTATTTCGAAAAAGACATGATGTTGGAGAAATATAATGAAAGAACGTTACTTAATCATTGATGGATACAATATGATAGGACAATCACCAACGCTAAGCGCCATTGCAAAAGAGAATTTAGAAGAAGCTAGAATGCAATTAATAGATACAATTGCAAATTATAATGCAGTTATTTCAGATGAAATTATTTGTGTTTTTGATGCTTATGACCAATCGGGTGTTGAAAGAGAATACATGTATCATGGCGTTAAAACAATTTTTACCAAGGAAAAAGAAACAGCTGATAGTTTCATAGAACGTTATGTCTATGAACTTTATGACAAGCACACTAAGCATATTACAGTTGTAACAAGTGATATGAGTGAGCAACATGCTATCTTTGGATCAGGTGCATATAGAATATCATCTCGCGAAATGTGGAGAGATTTAAAAGAAAATGAAATTGATGTGAGTAAATCATTAGATGATATAAGTGAAAACAAGCCAAGAACTCGAATTCCGTTATCTTCTGAAATCCTTGCAGAATTTGAAAAAATACGAAGAGGACATCATAAGAAATGACATTTCCATCATCTTGAAATTTTGAATGTAACAATATTAAACTAACCTTAAATTTTAGATAGAAGGGGTTAGTTTAATACTTGAAATATGATTTGACAACTCAAGACAGTACAATCAAACGTAACAATGCAATAAATGATAAAGACTTCGAAAAGTTAGTAATGGATCTACAACCATTAATTATACGGCGCATCAAAACATTTGGATTTAATCATTATGATTTAGAAGATTTATATCAAGAAATACTTATACGGATGTATAGGTCGGTCCAAACATTTGATTTTAGTGCAGAGCAGCCTTTCACAAATTATGTTCAATGTTTAATTACGTCTGTAAAGTATGATTATTTGAGAAAATATTTAGCTACAAATAAAAGAATGGATAATTTGATTAATGAATATAGAGTTACGTATCCATGTGCAATAAAGCGTTATGATGTTGAAAACAATTATTTGAATAAATTAGCAATTAAAGAGTTGATTCGTCAGTTTAAGTATTTGAGTGCATTTGAAAAAGATGTCATGTATTTAATGTGTGAACAATATAAGCCGAGAGAAATTGCTCAACTGATGCATGTAAAAGAGAAAGTGATTTATAATGCCATACAACGATGTAAAAATAAAATAAAACGTTATTTCAAAATGATTTGAAAAGCGTCTTAGGACGTGAATTGAATTAGAACGTGTTACTTCCTGATGGTTTGACATTTGTTATAAATTTTATGTATAGTATACTGGTATTATAATGAATAAAGGTGAATTATTGTGAGGAAAATACCTTTAAATTGTGAAGCTTGTGGCAATAGAAATTATAATGTTCCTAAGCAAGAAGGCACGGCAACAAGATTAACCTTAAAGAAATATTGTCCAAAATGTAACGCGCACACAATTCATAAAGAATCGAAATAAATACATTCGAAATAATACTTTGATAATATGTTCAAAGGATTTGGAGGTTGAGCAGATGGCTAAAAAAGAAAGTTTCTTTAAAGGCGTTAAGTCTGAAATGGAAAAAACAAGTTGGCCGACGAAAGAAGAGCTATTTAAATATACTGTAATTGTAGTTTCTACTGTTATATTCTTCTTAGTCTTTTTCTATGCCTTAGATTTAGGAATTACAGCATTGAAAAATTTATTATTTGGTTAGAGGAGTGAAGACATGTCTGAAGAAGTTGGCGCAAAGCGTTGGTATGCAGTGCATACATATTCTGGATATGAAAATAAAGTTAAAAAGAATTTAGAAAAAAGAGTAGAATCTATGAATATGACTGAACAAATCTTTAGAGTAGTCATACCGGAAGAAGAAGAAACTCAAGTAAAAGATGGCAAAGCTAAAACGACTGTTAAAAAAACATTCCCTGGATATGTTTTAGTGGAATTAATCATGACAGATGAATCATGGTATGTGGTAAGAAATACACCAGGCGTTACTGGTTTTGTAGGTTCTGCAGGTGCAGGGTCTAAGCCAAATCCATTGTTACCAGAAGAAGTTCGCTTCATCTTAAAACAAATGGGTCTTAAAGAAAAGACTATCGATGTTGAACTCGAAGTTGGCGAGCAAGTTCGTATTAAATCAGGTCCATTTGCGAATCAAGTTGGTGAAGTTCAAGAAATTGAAACAGATAAGTTTAAACTAACAGTATTAGTAGATATGTTTGGCCGAGAAACACCAGTAGAAGTTGAATTCGATCAAATAGAAAAGCTTTAATTAACAATTAAAGTTATTAAACTAACCAAAAGATAAAAAAGAGTATTGATTTTTTAATTAGAAAAGTGTTAAAATTATGTGGTCGCGCTTTTAGAGCGCCCATTTCGTCACGAAATGTTAAGAGTGGGAGGGCAAAACTGAGCCCTGTGACCACATCACGATATCAAGGAGGTGCACATCGTGGCTAAAAAAGTAGATAAAGTTGTTAAATTACAAATTCCTGCAGGTAAAGCGAATCCAGCGCCACCAGTTGGTCCAGCATTAGGTCAAGCAGGTGTGAACATCATGGGATTCTGTAAAGAGTTCAATGCACGTACTCAAGATCAAGCAGGTTTAATTATTCCGGTAGAAATCAGTGTTTATGAAGATCGTTCATTTACATTTATTACAAAAACTCCACCGGCTCCAGTATTACTTAAAAAAGCAGCTGGTATTGAAAAAGGTTCAGGTGAACCAAACAAAACTAAAGTTGCTACAGTAACTAAAGATCAAGTACGCGAAATTGCTAACAGCAAAATGCAAGACTTAAACGCTGCTGACGAAGAAGCAGCTATGCGTATTATCGAAGGTACTGCACGTAGTATGGGTATCGTTGTAGAATAATTTTACGAATATTAAATTTGATTACATGATTTAAACGATGAAGCAGATAACAGAGATAATAATGATGAATTATAAATATAATCTGAATGACTAGATTAATGATTGATTTATTCATATGATTAATTCTTCTGTTGTCTGCTCTTAACTTGCATCTAGCAAGTAATGTGGGAGGAAATTCCGCTAAAACCACTAAAGGAGGAACTATAAATGGCTAAAAAAGGTAAAAAGTATCAAGAAGCAGCTAGTAAAGTTGACCGTACTCAGCACTACAGTGTTGAAGAAGCAATTAAATTAGCTAAAGAAACAAGCATTGCTAACTTTGACGCTTCTGTTGAAGTTGCATTCCGTTTAGGAATTGATACACGTAAAAATGACCAACAAATCCGTGGTGCAGTTGTATTACCAAACGGAACTGGTAAATCACAAAGTGTATTAGTATTCGCTAAAGGTGACAAAATTGCTGAAGCTGAAGCAGCAGGTGCTGACTATGTAGGTGAAGCAGAATACGTTCAAAAAATCCAACAAGGTTGGTTCGACTTCGATGTAGTAGTTGCTACACCAGACATGATGGGTGAAGTTGGTAAATTAGGTCGTGTATTAGGACCAAAAGGTTTAATGCCAAACCCTAAAACTGGAACTGTAACAATGGATGTTAAAAAAGCTGTTGAAGAAATCAAAGCTGGTAAAGTAGAATACCGTGCTGAAAAAGCTGGTATCGTACATGCATCAATTGGTAAAGTTTCATTTACTGATGAACAATTAATTGAAAACTTCAATACTTTACAAGATGTATTAGCTAAAGCTAAACCATCATCTGCTAAAGGTACATACTTCAAATCTGTTGCTGTAACTACAACAATGGGTCCTGGAGTTAAAATTGATACTGCAAGTTTCAAATAATAAATGATATAAACAATTACAGGCTGAAAGAAATATCTTTCAGTCTGTAAAAATATATTGACAATAAGTAATTTCCAAGTTATATTACTTATTGTGATTATTTTACCTAAGACAGTAGGAGTTATTTATAACTTAAAATTTATCCTGCCGAGGCTAAAATTGACTTGAACGTGATGATCTATGATCTTTCAAGCACTTTTTGCCGTGGGTAGAAAGTGCTTTTTTTATTAATTTTAAAAAAAGCACCAAAAATTTAAATGGAGGTGTCTGAATGTCTGCTATCATTGAAGCTAAAAAACAATTAGTTGATGAAATTGCTGAGGTACTATCAAATTCAGTTTCAACAGTAATCGTTGACTACCGTGGATTAACAGTAGCTGAAGTTACTGACTTACGTTCACAATTACGTGAAGCTGGTGTTGAGTATAAAGTATACAAAAACACTATGGTACGTCGTGCAGCTGAAAAAGCTGGTATCGAAGGCTTAGATGAATTCTTAACAGGTCCTACTGCTATTGCAACTTCAAGTGAAGATGCTGTAGCTGCAGCGAAAGTAATTTCTGGATTTGCTAAAGATCATGAAGCATTAGAAATTAAATCAGGCGTTATGGAAGGCAATGTTATTACAGCAGAAGAAGTTAAAACTGTTGGTTCATTACCTTCACACGATGGTCTTGTATCTATGCTTTTATCAGTATTACAAGCTCCTGTACGCAACTTCGCTTATGCGGTTAAAGCTATTGGAGAACAAAAAGAAGAAAACGCTGAATAATTTTTAGCGTAAAAAAATTAAAAATAATGGAGGAATTATAAAATGGCTAATCATGAACAAATCATTGAAACGATTAAAGAAATGTCAGTATTAGAATTAAACGACTTAGTAAAAGCAATTGAAGAAGAATTTGGTGTAACTGCAGCTGCTCCAGTAGCAGTAGCAGGTGCAGCTGGTGGCGCTGACGCTGCAGCAGAAAAAACTGAATTTGACGTTGAGTTAACTTCAGCTGGTTCATCTAAAATCAAAGTTGTTAAAGCTGTTAAAGAAGCAACTGGTTTAGGATTAAAAGATGCTAAAGAATTAGTAGACGGAGCTCCTAAAGTAATCAAAGAAGCTTTACCTAAAGAAGAAGCTGAAAAACTTAAAGAACAATTAGAAGAAGTTGGAGCTACTGTAGAATTAAAATAATTCAAGTATCTTAAACTTAATAATCAAAGTTTTATAGCAAGTATTGCTATAATATAATGATTCTTTGAGAAGTTAAAACCCCGTTATTTTGATAACGGGGTTTTATTCATTTAAAGACTAAGTGAAATGTTATAATTATAATGACGAGTTACAAAGTGAAGATGAGGTGGAATAATGAGTCATTATTACGATGAAGATCCAAGTGTAATTAGCAATGAACAACGTATTCAATATCAATTAAACCATCATAAAATTGATTTAATAACTGATAACGGAGTGTTTTCGAAAGATAAAGTAGATTATGGTTCAGATGTTCTTGTTCAAACTTTTTTGAAAGCGCATCCACCTGGTCCAAGTAAGCGAATTGCCGATGTTGGTTGTGGTTACGGACCAATTGGTTTGATGATTGCTAAAGTATCACCACATCATTCAATTACAATGCTAGATGTTAATCACAGAGCGCTAGCCTTAGTTGAAAAAAACAAAAAATTAAATGGTATTGATAATGTGATCGTAAAGGAAAGTGATGCTTTGTCTGCTGTGGAAGACAAAAGTTTTGATTTTATTTTAACCAATCCACCAATAAGAGCAGGGAAAGAAACCGTGCATCGTATATTCGAGCAAGCATTACATAGATTAGACTCGAACGGTGAACTATTTGTTGTAATTCAGAAGAAGCAAGGTATGCCATCTGCAAAGAAAAGAATGAATGAACTTTTTGGAAATGTAGAAGTGGTAAATAAAGATAAAGGATATTACATTCTGAGAAGTATAAAAGCTTGAAATGAAATGGATATTCTGTTATAGTTATTTAATGTAAAAATTTATGTTCAATAAGTGTGTACTTTTACGTTAAATAGATAAGTTAATTAAGAATAAATATAGAATCGAAAATGGTGTCATCATTAGTGTTGCCGTTTTCTTTTTGTCTTTTTATTAATATGCTTATGGTATTTAGCTAAAAGCGGATCACATAATTTTTGAGGGGTGAATCTGTTTGGCAGGTCAAGTTGTCCAATATGGAAGACATCGTAAACGTAGAAACTACGCGAGAATTTCAGAAGTATTAGAATTACCAAACTTAATAGAAATTCAAACTAAATCTTACGAGTGGTTCCTAAGAGAAGGTTTAATCGAAATGTTTAGAGACATTTCTCCAATTGAAGATTTTACTGGTAATTTGTCATTAGAGTTTGTGGATTACCGTTTAGGAGAACCAAAATATGATTTAGAAGAATCTAAAAACCGTGACGCTACTTATGCTGCACCTCTTCGTGTAAAAGTGCGTCTAATCATTAAAGAAACAGGAGAAGTTAAAGAACAAGAAGTCTTTATGGGTGATTTCCCATTAATGACTGATACAGGTACGTTCGTTATCAATGGTGCAGAACGTGTAATCGTATCTCAATTAGTTCGTTCACCATCCGTTTATTTCAATGAAAAAATCGACAAAAATGGTCGTGAAAACTATGATGCAACAATTATTCCAAACCGAGGTGCATGGTTAGAATATGAAACAGATGCTAAAGATGTTGTATACGTGCGTATTGATAGAACACGTAAACTACCATTAACAGTATTGTTACGTGCATTAGGTTTCTCAAGTGACCAAGAAATTGTTGACCTTTTAGGTGACAATGAATATTTACGTAATACTTTAGAGAAAGACGGCACTGAAAACACTGAACAAGCGTTATTAGAAATCTATGAACGTTTACGTCCAGGTGAACCACCAACTGTTGAAAATGCTAAAAGTCTATTGTATTCACGTTTCTTTGATCCAAAACGCTATGACTTAGCAAGCGTGGGTCGTTATAAAACAAACAAAAAATTACATTTAAAACATCGTTTATTCAATCAAAAATTAGCTGAGCCAATTGTGAATACTGAAACTGGTGAAATTGTAGTTGAAGAAGGTACAGTGCTTGATCGTCGTAAAATCGACGAAATCATGGATGTACTTGAATCAAACGCAAACAGCGAAGTGTTTGAA
This sequence comes from Staphylococcus sp. FSL W8-0305, assembly GCF_037966415.1. Taxonomy (NCBI): domain Bacteria; kingdom Bacillati; phylum Bacillota; class Bacilli; order Caryophanales; family Staphylococcaceae; genus Staphylococcus; species Staphylococcus sp. FSL W8-0305. Next base: position 1,494,657 of record NZ_CP150198.1, on the reverse strand, counting down.
TTGCATGGTAGCGTTATAGACGAGCCAGTAGAAATTCAATCAATTAAAGTATATGTTCCTAACGATGATGAAGGTCGTACGACAACTGTAATTGGTAATGCTTTCCCTGACTCAGAAGTTAAATGTATTACACCAGCAGATATCATCGCTTCAATGAGTTACTTCTTTAACTTATTAAGTGGTATTGGATATACAGATGATATTGACCATTTAGGTAACCGTCGTTTACGTTCTGTAGGTGAATTACTACAAAACCAATTCCGTATCGGTTTATCAAGAATGGAAAGAGTTGTACGTGAAAGAATGTCAATTCAAGATACTGAGTCTATCACACCTCAACAATTAATTAATATTCGACCTGTTATTGCATCTATTAAAGAATTCTTTGGTAGCTCTCAATTATCACAATTCATGGACCAAGCAAATCCATTAGCTGAGTTAACGCATAAACGTCGTCTATCAGCATTAGGACCTGGTGGTTTAACACGTGAACGTGCTCAAATGGAAGTGCGTGACGTTCACTACTCTCACTATGGCCGTATGTGTCCAATTGAAACGCCTGAGGGACCAAACATTGGATTGATTAACTCATTATCAAGTTATGCACGTGTAAATGAATTCGGCTTTATTGAAACACCATATCGTAAAGTTGATTTAGATACACATGCTATCACTGATCAAATTGACTATTTAACAGCTGACGAAGAAGATAGCTATGTTGTAGCACAAGCAAACTCTAAATTAGATGAAAATGGTCGTTTCATGGATGATGAAGTTGTATGTCGTTTCCGTGGTAACAATACAGTTATGGCTAAAGAAAAAATGGATTATATGGATGTATCGCCGAAGCAAGTTGTTTCAGCAGCGACAGCATGTATTCCATTCTTAGAAAATGATGACTCAAACCGTGCATTGATGGGTGCGAACATGCAACGTCAAGCAGTGCCTTTGATGAATCCAGAAGCACCATTTGTTGGTACAGGTATGGAACACGTTGCAGCACGTGATTCTGGTGCAGCTATTACAGCTAAGCACAGAGGTCGTGTTGAACATGTTGAATCTAATGAAATTCTTGTACGTCGTCTAGTTGAAGAGAACGGCGTTGAGCATGAAGGTGAATTAGATCGCTATCCATTAGCTAAATTTAAACGTTCAAACTCAGGTACATGTTACAACCAACGTCCAATCGTTGCAGTTGGAGATGTTGTTGAGTTTAACGAGATTTTAGCAGATGGACCATCTATGGAATTAGGAGAAATGGCATTAGGTAGAAACGTAGTAGTTGGTTTCATGACTTGGGACGGTTACAACTATGAGGATGCCGTTATCATGAGTGAAAGACTTGTGAAAGATGACGTGTATACTTCTATTCATATTGAAGAGTATGAATCAGAAGCACGTGATACTAAGTTAGGACCTGAAGAAATCACAAGAGATATTCCTAATGTTTCTGAAAGTGCACTTAAGAACTTAGACGATCGTGGTATCGTTTATATTGGTGCAGAAGTAAAAGATGGAGATATTTTAGTTGGTAAAGTAACGCCTAAAGGTGTAACTGAGTTAACTGCCGAAGAAAGATTGTTACATGCAATCTTTGGTGAAAAAGCACGTGAAGTTAGAGATACTTCATTACGTGTACCTCACGGCGCTGGCGGTATCGTTCTTGATGTAAAAGTATTCAATCGTGAAGAAGGCGACGACACATTATCACCTGGTGTAAACCAATTAGTACGTGTATATATCGTTCAAAAACGTAAAATTCATGTTGGTGATAAGATGTGTGGTCGACATGGTAACAAAGGTGTCATTTCTAAGATTGTTCCTGAAGAAGATATGCCTTACTTACCAGATGGACGTCCGATTGATATCATGTTAAATCCTCTTGGTGTACCATCTCGTATGAACATCGGACAAGTATTAGAGCTACACTTAGGTATGGCTGCTAAAAATCTTGGTATTCACGTTGCATCACCAGTATTTGACGGTGCAAACGATGACGATGTATGGTCAACAATTGAAGAAGCTGGTATGGCTCGTGATGGTAAAACTGTACTTTATGATGGACGTACAGGTGAACCATTCGATAACCGTATTTCAGTAGGTGTAATGTACATGTTGAAACTTGCGCACATGGTTGATGATAAATTACATGCGCGTTCAACAGGACCATATTCACTTGTTACACAACAACCACTTGGCGGTAAAGCGCAATTCGGTGGACAACGTTTCGGTGAGATGGAGGTATGGGCACTTGAAGCATATGGTGCTGCATACACATTACAAGAAATCTTAACTTACAAATCCGATGATACAGTAGGACGTGTGAAAACATACGAGGCTATTGTTAAAGGTGAAAACATCTCTAGACCAAGTGTTCCAGAATCATTCCGAGTATTGATGAAAGAATTACAAAGTTTAGGTTTAGATGTAAAAGTTATGGATGAGCAAGATAATGAAATCGAAATGACAGACGTTGATGACGATGATGTTGTAGAACGCAAAGTAGATTTACAACAAAATGATGCTCCTGAAACACAAAAAGAAGTTACTGATTAATACGCAATTTACAAAACAGGCAAAAAGATACTAAGCTGAATTTTATTGATGATTCGGTTTAGTACTTTAAGCCATTTTAAATAAATGCAAATCAATCAAATAGCACAGCTAATCTAAATTGAAGGAGGTAGGCTCCTTGATTGATGTAAATAATTTCCATTATATGAAAATAGGATTGGCTTCACCTGAAAAAATCCGTTCTTGGTCTTTTGGTGAAGTTAAAAAACCTGAAACAATCAACTACCGTACATTAAAACCTGAAAAAGATGGTCTATTCTGTGAAAGAATTTTCGGACCTACAAAAGACTGGGAATGTAGTTGTGGTAAATACAAACGTGTTCGCTACAAAGGCATGGTCTGTGACAGATGTGGAGTTGAAGTAACTAAATCTAAAGTACGTCGTGAAAGAATGGGTCACATTGAACTTGCTGCTCCAGTTTCTCACATTTGGTATTTCAAAGGTATACCAAGTCGTATGGGATTATTACTTGACATGTCACCAAGAGCATTAGAAGAAGTTATTTACTTTGCTTCTTATGTTGTTGTAGATCCAGGTCCAACTGGTTTAGAAAAGAAAACTTTATTATCTGAAGCTGAATTCAGAGATTATTATGATAAATACCCAGGTCAATTCGTTGCAAAAATGGGTGCAGAAGGTATTAAAGATTTACTTGAAGAGATTGATCTTGACGAAGAACTTAAATTGTTACGCGATGAGTTGGAATCAGCTACTGGTCAAAGACTTACTCGTGCAATTAAACGTTTAGAAGTTGTTGAATCATTCCGTAATTCAGGTAACAAACCTTCATGGATGATTTTAGATGTACTTCCAATCATCCCACCAGAAATTCGTCCAATGGTTCAATTAGATGGTGGACGATTTGCAACAAGTGACTTAAACGACTTATACCGTCGTGTAATTAATCGAAATAATCGTTTGAAACGTTTATTAGATTTAGGTGCACCTGGTATCATCGTTCAAAACGAAAAACGTATGTTACAAGAAGCCGTTGACGCTTTAATTGATAATGGTCGTCGTGGTCGTCCAGTTACTGGCCCAGGTAACCGTCCATTAAAATCTTTATCTCATATGTTAAAAGGTAAACAAGGTCGTTTCCGTCAAAACCTACTTGGTAAACGTGTTGACTATTCAGGACGTTCAGTTATCGCGGTAGGTCCAAGCTTGAAAATGTACCAATGTGGTTTACCGAAAGAAATGGCACTTGAACTATTTAAACCATTTGTAATGAAAGAATTAGTTCAACGTGAAATTGCAACTAACATTAAAAATGCGAAGAGTAAAATCGAACGCATGGATGATGAAGTTTGGGACGTATTGGAAGAAGTAATTAGAGAACATCCTGTATTACTTAACCGTGCACCAACACTTCATAGACTTGGTATTCAAGCATTTGAACCAACTTTAGTTGAAGGTCGTGCGATTCGTCTACATCCACTTGTAACAACAGCTTATAACGCTGACTTTGATGGTGACCAAATGGCGGTTCACGTTCCTTTATCAAAAGAGGCACAAGCTGAAGCAAGAATGTTGATGTTAGCAGCACAAAACATCTTGAACCCTAAAGATGGTAAACCAGTAGTTACACCATCACAAGATATGGTACTTGGTAACTATTACCTTACTTTAGAAAGAAAAGATGCAGTAAATACAGGCGCAATCTTTAATAATACAAATGAAGTGTTAAAAGCATATGCAAATGGCTTTGTACATTTACACACAAGAATTGGTGTACATGCAAGTTCATTCAACAACCCAACATTTACTGAAGAACAAAACAAAAAGATTCTTGCTACGTCAGTAGGTAAAATTATATTCAATGAAATCATTCCGGATTCATTTGCTTATATTAATGAACCTACGCAAGAAAACTTAGAAAGAAAGACACCAAACAGATACTTCATCGATCCTACAACTTTAGGTGAAGGTGGATTAAAAGAATACTTTGAAAATGAAGAATTAATTGAACCTTTCAACAAAAAATTCTTAGGTAATATTATTGCAGAAGTATTCAACAGATTTAGCATCACTGATACATCAATGATGTTAGACCGTATGAAAGACTTAGGATTCAAATTCTCATCTAAAGCTGGTATTACAGTAGGTGTTGCTGATATCGTAGTATTACCTGATAAGCAACAAATACTTGATGAGCATGAAAAATTAGTCGACAGAATTACAAAACAATTCAATCGTGGTTTAATCACTGAAGAAGAAAGATATAATGCAGTTGTTGAAATTTGGACAGATGCAAAAGATCAAATTCAAGGTGAATTGATGCAATCACTTGATAAAACTAACCCAATCTTCATGATGAGTGATTCAGGTGCCCGTGGTAACGCATCTAACTTTACACAGTTAGCAGGTATGCGTGGATTGATGGCCGCACCATCTGGTAAGATTATCGAATTACCAATCACATCTTCATTCCGTGAAGGTTTAACAGTACTTGAATACTTCATCTCAACTCACGGTGCGCGTAAAGGTCTTGCCGATACAGCACTTAAGACAGCTGACTCAGGATATCTTACTCGTCGTCTTGTTGACGTGGCACAAGATGTTATTGTTCGTGAAGAAGACTGTGGTACAGATAGAGGTTTATTAGTTTCTGATATTAAAGAAGGTACAGAAATGATTGAACCATTTATCGAACGTATTGAAGGTCGTTATTCTAAAGAAACAATTCGTCATCCTGAAACTGATGAAGTTATCATTCGTCCTGATGAATTAATTACACCTGAAATTGCTAAGAAAATTACAGATGCTGGTATTGAACAAATGTATATTCGCTCAGCATTTACTTGTAACGCAAGACACGGTGTTTGTGAAAAATGTTACGGTAAAAACCTTGCTACTGGTGAAAAAGTTGAAGTTGGTGAAGCAGTTGGTACAATTGCAGCCCAATCTATCGGTGAACCAGGTACACAGCTTACAATGCGTACATTCCATACAGGTGGGGTAGCAGGTAGCGATATCACACAAGGTCTTCCTCGTATTCAAGAGATTTTCGAAGCACGTAACCCTAAAGGTCAAGCGGTAATTACGGAAATCGAAGGTGTCGTAGAAGATATTAAATTAGCAAAAGATAGACAACAAGAAATTGTTGTTAAAGGTGCTAATGAAACAAGATCATATCTTGCTTCAGGTACTTCAAGAATTATTGTAGAAATCGGTCAACCAGTACAACGTGGTGAAGTATTAACTGAAGGTTCTATTGAACCTAAGAATTACTTATCTGTTGCTGGATTAAACGCGACTGAAAGCTACTTATTAAAAGAAGTACAAAAAGTTTACCGTATGCAAGGGGTAGAAATCGACGATAAACACGTTGAGGTTATGGTTCGACAAATGTTACGTAAAGTTAGAATTATCGAAGCAGGTGATACGAAGTTATTACCAGGTTCATTAGTTGATATTCACAACTTTACAGATGCAAATAGAGAAGCATTTAAACACCGCAAGCGCCCTGCAACAGCTAAACCAGTATTACTTGGTATTACTAAAGCATCACTTGAAACAGAAAGTTTCTTATCTGCAGCATCATTCCAAGAAACAACAAGAGTTCTAACAGATGCAGCAATTAAAGGTAAGCGTGATGACTTATTAGGTCTTAAAGAAAACGTAATTATCGGTAAGCTAATTCCAGCTGGTACTGGTATGAGACGTTATAGCGACGTAAAATACGAAAAAACAGCTAAACCAGTTGCAGAAGTTGAATCTCAAACTGAAGTAACGGAATAACAAGTATATAACAGAGGCTAAGGCTTTAGCCTCTTGTTATTTTTATGTAAATTATTTGATTTAATGTTGACGAATTCTCTTGTTCAATGTTAATATATTAAAGGTTGATGCAAGCAGAACTTTGGAGGATAAATTATTGTCTAAGGAAAAAGTTGCACGCTTTAACAAACAACATTTTGTAGTTGGTCTTAAAGAAACGCTTAAAGCGTTAAAGAAAGATCAAGTTACATCTTTGATTATTGCTGAAGACGTTGAAGTATATTTAATGACTCGCGTGTTAAGCCAAATCAATCAGAAAAATATACCTGTATCTTTTTTCAAAAGCAAACATGCTTTGGGTAAACATGTAGGTATTAACGTCAATGCGACAATAGTAGCATTGATTAAATGAGAATTAGTAAGTGTTTAACTTACTAAATTTTATTTAACCTAAAAATGAACCACCTGGATGTGTGGGATTAAAAAGTGAAGAGAGGAGGACATATCACATGCCAACTATTAACCAATTAGTACGTAAACCAAGACAAAGCAAAATCAAAAAATCAGATTCTCCAGCTTTAAATAAAGGTTTCAACAGTAAAAAGAAAAAATTTACTGACTTAAACTCACCACAAAAACGTGGTGTATGTACTCGTGTAGGTACAATGACACCTAAAAAACCTAACTCAGCGTTACGTAAATATGCACGTGTGCGTTTATCAAACAACATCGAAATTAACGCATACATCCCTGGTATCGGACATAACTTACAAGAACACAGTGTTGTACTTGTACGTGGTGGACGTGTAAAAGACTTACCAGGTGTGCGTTACCATATTGTACGTGGAGCACTTGATACTTCAGGTGTTGACGGACGTAGACAAGGTCGTTCATTATACGGAACTAAGAAACCTAAAAACTAAGAATTTAGTTTTTAATTAAATCTTAAACTTAAAATATTTAATATAAGGAAGGGAGGATTTACATTATGCCTCGTAAAGGATCAGTACCTAAAAGAGACGTATTACCAGATCCAATTCATAACTCTAAGTTAGTAACTAAATTAATTAACAAAATTATGTTAGATGGTAAACGTGGAACAGCACAAAGAATTCTTTATTCAGCATTCGACCTAGTTGAACAACGCAGTGGTCGTGATGCATTAGAAGTATTCGAAGAAGCAATCAACAACATTATGCCAGTATTAGAAGTTAAAGCTCGTCGTGTAGGTGGTTCTAACTATCAAGTACCAGTAGAAGTTCGTCCAGAGCGTCGTACTACTTTAGGTTTACGTTGGTTAGTTAACTATGCACGTCTTCGTGGTGAAAAAACGATGGAAGATCGTTTAGCTAACGAAATTTTAGATGCAGCAAATAATACAGGTGGTGCCGTTAAGAAACGTGAGGACACTCACAAAATGGCTGAAGCAAACAAAGCATTTGCTCACTACCGTTGGTAAGATAAAAGCTTTTACCCTGAGTGTGTTCTATATTAATGAATTTTCATTAAGCGTTCATGCTTAGGGCATCGCCATATCTATCGTATTTATTCAGTAATATAAACTGGAAGGAGAAAAAATACATGGCTAGAGAATTTTCATTAGAAAAAACTCGTAATATCGGTATCATGGCTCACATTGATGCTGGTAAAACGACTACGACTGAACGTATTCTTTATTACACTGGCCGTATCCACAAAATTGGTGAAACACATGAAGGTGCTTCACAAATGGACTGGATGGAGCAAGAACAAGACCGTGGTATTACTATCACATCTGCTGCAACAACAGCAGCTTGGGAAGGTCACCGTGTAAACATTATCGATACACCTGGACACGTAGACTTCACTGTAGAAGTTGAACGTTCATTACGTGTACTTGACGGAGCAGTTACAGTACTTGATGCACAATCAGGTGTTGAACCTCAAACTGAAACAGTTTGGCGTCAGGCTACAACTTATGGTGTTCCACGTATCGTATTTGTAAACAAAATGGACAAATTAGGTGCTAACTTCGAATACTCTGTAAGTACATTACATGATCGTTTACAAGCTAACGCTGCTCCAATCCAATTACCAATTGGTGCGGAAGACGAATTCGAAGCAATCATTGACTTAGTTGAAATGAAATGTTTCAAATATACAAATGATTTAGGTACTGAAATTGAAGAAATTGAAATTCCTGAAGACCACTTAGATAGAGCTGAAGAAGCTCGTGCTAGCTTAATCGAAGCAGTTGCAGAAACTAGCGACGAATTAATGGAAAAATATCTTGGTGACGAAGAAATTTCAGTTTCTGAATTAAAAGAAGCTATCCGCCAAGCTACTACTAACGTAGAATTCTACCCAGTACTTTGTGGTACAGCTTTCAAAAACAAAGGTGTTCAATTAATGCTTGACGCTGTAATTGATTACTTACCTTCACCACTAGACGTTAAACCAATTATTGGTCACCGTGCTAGCAACCCTGAAGAAGAAGTAATCGCGAAAGCAGACGATTCAGCTGAATTCGCTGCATTAGCGTTCAAAGTTATGACTGACCCTTATGTTGGTAAATTAACATTCTTCCGTGTGTACTCAGGTACAATGACATCTGGTTCATACGTTAAGAACTCTACTAAAGGTAAACGTGAACGTGTAGGTCGTTTATTACAAATGCACGCTAACTCACGTCAAGAAATCGATACTGTATACTCTGGAGATATCGCTGCTGCGGTAGGTCTTAAAGATACAGGTACTGGTGATACTTTATGTGGTGAGAAAAATGACATTATCTTGGAATCAATGGAATTCCCAGAGCCAGTTATTCACTTATCAGTAGAGCCAAAATCTAAAGCTGACCAAGATAAAATGACTCAAGCTTTAGTTAAATTACAAGAAGAAGACCCAACATTCCATGCACACACTGACGAAGAAACTGGACAAGTTATCATCGGTGGTATGGGTGAGCTTCACTTAGACATCTTAGTAGACCGTATGAAGAAAGAATTCAACGTTGAATGTAACGTAGGTGCTCCAATGGTTTCATATCGTGAAACATTCAAATCATCTGCACAAGTTCAAGGTAAATTCTCTCGTCAATCTGGTGGTCGTGGTCAATACGGTGATGTTCACATTGAATTCACACCAAACGAAACAGGCGCAGGTTTCGAATTCGAAAACGCTATCGTTGGTGGTGTAGTTCCTCGTGAATACATTCCATCAGTAGAAGCTGGTCTTAAAGATGCTATGGAAAATGGTGTCTTAGCAGGTTATCCATTAATTGATGTTAAAGCTAAATTATATGATGGTTCATACCATGATGTCGATTCATCTGAAATGGCCTTCAAAATTGCTGCATCATTAGCACTTAAAGAAGCTGCTAAAAAATGTGATCCTGTAATCTTAGAACCAATGATGAAAGTAACTATTGAAATGCCTGAAGAGTACATGGGTGATATCATGGGTGACGTAACATCTCGTCGTGGACGTGTTGATGGTATGGAACCTCGTGGTAATGCACAAGTTGTTAATGCTTATGTACCACTTTCAGAAATGTTCGGTTATGCAACATCATTACGTTCAAACACTCAAGGTCGCGGTACTTACACTATGTACTTCGATCACTATGCTGAAGTTCCAAAATCAATCGCTGAAGATATTATCAAGAAAAATAAAGGTGAATAATATAACTTGTTTTGACTAGCTAGCCTAGGTTAAAATACAAGGTGAGCTTAAATGTAAGCTATCATCTTTATAGTTTGATTTTTTGGGGTGAATGCATTATAAAAGAATTGTAAAATTCTTTTTGCATCGCTATAAATAATTTCTCATGATGGTGAGAAACTATCATGAGAGATAAATTTAAATATTATTTTTAATTAGAATAGGAGAGATTTTATAATGGCAAAAGAAAAATTTGATCGTTCTAAAGAACATGCCAATATCGGTACTATCGGTCACGTTGACCATGGTAAAACAACATTAACAGCAGCAATCGCTACTGTATTAGCAAAAAATGGTGACTCAGTTGCACAATCATACGACATGATTGACAACGCTCCAGAAGAAAAAGAACGTGGTATCACAATCAATACTTCACACATTGAGTACCAAACTGACAAACGTCACTACGCTCACGTTGACTGCCCAGGACACGCTGACTATGTTAAAAACATGATCACTGGTGCTGCTCAAATGGACGGTGGTATCTTAGTAGTATCTGCTGCTGACGGTCCAATGCCACAAACTCGTGAACACATTCTTTTATCACGTAACGTTGGTGTACCAGCATTAGTAGTATTCTTAAACAAAGTTGACATGGTTGACGATGAAGAATTATTAGAATTAGTAGAAATGGAAGTTCGTGACTTATTAAGCGAATATGACTTCCCAGGTGACGATGTACCTGTAATCGCTGGTTCAGCATTAAAAGCTTTAGAAGGCGATGCTCAATACGAAGAAAAAATCTTAGAATTAATGGAAGCTGTAGATACTTACATTCCAACTCCAGAACGTGATTCTGACAAACCATTCATGATGCCAGTTGAGGACGTATTCTCAATCACTGGTCGTGGTACTGTTGCTACAGGCCGTGTTGAACGTGGTCAAATCAAAGTTGGTGAAGAAGTTGAAATCATCGGTTTACATGACACATCTAAAACAACTGTTACAGGTGTTGAAATGTTCCGTAAATTATTAGACTACGCTGAAGCTGGTGACAACATTGGTGCATTATTACGTGGTGTTGCTCGTGAAGACGTACAACGTGGTCAAGTATTAGCTGCTCCTGGTTCAATTACACCACATACTGAATTCAAAGCAGAAGTATACGTATTATCAAAAGACGAAGGTGGACGTCACACTCCATTCTTCTCAAACTATCGTCCACAATTCTATTTCCGTACTACTGACGTAACTGGTGTTGTTCACTTACCAGAAGGTACTGAAATGGTAATGCCTGGTGATAACGTTGAAATGACAGTAGAATTAATCGCTCCAATCGCGATTGAAGACGGTACTCGTTTCTCAATCCGTGAAGGTGGACGTACTGTAGGATCAGGCGTTGTTACTGAAATCATTAAATAATTTCTAATTTCTTAGATTTTATATAAAAAGAAGATCCCTCAATCGAGGGGTCTTTTTTTAATGTGTAAATTTTGTAATGGCTGTTCAATTTAGAAGAACAATAATTGATGAGAGGTTGACTAATAAAACTTATAACTGATAATACAGTTTAAATAAAATTGTTGAGCCTTGGACATTGTAAAATGCTCCTCTCAAAGTTTTCATTTTTCAATGTCTACTTTGAAGGAGCATTACATTAGTTTATGTCTCAGATTCATATCTTTCAATTAATTTAAATGCTTAATTTGTTTTAAATACTTGCTCTAATTCAATGATTTTCAAAAATACAGCTACAGCGTATTTTAATGATTTTTCATCAATATCAAATTTGGGATTATGGTGTGGCGCTGTAATACCTTTACTTTCATTACCGCAACCAGTCAGAAAGAATGCACCTGGTCGTACTTTCAAATAATGTGAAAAATCTTCTCCAATCATCATTAAATCTGATTCATTAAAGCGTACATGTAAGTCATTTGTTGCTTCTTTAATAACTTGATATGCTTTCTCGTTGTTATGGACAGGCAAGTATCCTTTAATATAATTCAAGTCATATTCAATGTCATTTGCAATTGCCAAACCTTGTAGTAGCTTATCCATTTTATGCATGACATGTTCTTGTATTTTCGAGTCAAATGTACGAACTTTACCTTTACAAAATGCTTGATCAGGAATAACGCTATCTGTGGTGCCTGCTTGAATCATTCCAAATGAAAGTACAGCTTGTTTAACTGGATCAATCGTACGTGAAATTATTTTTTGTGCACTTAAAATGAACTCTGCCATGATTACTATTGGGTCAATGGTTTCATGAGGTTTGGCACCATGACCGCCACGACCTTTAATTGTGACACTAAATTCATCTGGAGAGGCCATGATTGCCCCCGCACGCGAATGAATAGTTCCAGTAGGATAACCACTCCATAAATGTGTACCGTAAATTCTATCTACATTTTCCAGACATCCAGCATCAATCATTTCTTGAGAACCACCTGGCATGATTTCTTCACCGTACTGGAATATTAATACAACATTACCTTCTAATAAATGTTTATGTTCATCTAAAATTTCTGCTACGGTAAGTAAAATTGCTGTATGACCATCATGCCCACACGCATGCATACATCCTGGATTTTTAGACTTATAAGGCACATCGTTTAATTCCTCGACAGGTAACGCATCAAAGTCAGCTCTTAATGCAATGGTAGGTCCTGTGCCCAAACCTTTAAATGTGGCTTTGATACCATTGCGGCCGATAGGAGTTTCAATATCACAAGATAACTGGCTTAATTGGTTAACAATATAATCATGTGTTTGAAATTCTTCAAAAGATAACTCAGGATATTGGTGTAAATAACGTCTGAGTTGAATTGTTTTATTTTCTTTATTATTTGCTAGTTGAAACCAATCTAACACCCTAATCACTACTTTCTAAAATATTGTTTATAGTATAACATTTTATGAAATTATCGTACTAAATGATTGCTTTGAGATATTTTATCTATGAATGATAAGGCTTTCAAGTTATGTAGAATTACTGTATGATAAAGGTATTACCAAACAATACTTAAGGGGGATTATATACTGTGGTTCAATCATTACATGAGTTTTTAGAGGAAAATATAAATTATCTAAAAGAAAATGGTTTGTATAATGAAATAGATACAATTGAAGGTGCAAACGGACCAGAAATCAAAATCAATGGGAAATCATACATTAACTTATCTTCAAATAATTATTTAGGACTAGCAACAAATGAAGATTTGAAATCAGCTGCAAAAGCAGCTATTGATACACATGGTGTAGGTGCAGGCGCTGTTCGTACAATCAATGGTACATTAGATTTACACGACGAATTAGAAGAAACACTAGCAAAATTTAAAGGAACAGAAGCTGCAATAGCTTATCAATCAGGATTTAATTGTAATATGGCTGCTATTTCGGCTGTTATGAATAAAAATGATGCTATTTTATCAGATGAGCTTAATCATGCATCAATTATTGACGGATGTCGCTTATCAAAAGCTAAAATTATTCGAGTTAACCATTCAGACATGGATGATTTACGTGCGAAAGCAAAAGAAGCAGTTGAATCAGGTCAATACAATAAAGTGATGTATATCACTGATGGCGTTTTTAGTATGGATGGTGATGTGGCTAAATTACCTGAAATTGTAGAAATTGCAGAAGAATTTGGTTTATTAACTTATGTTGACGACGCTCATGGTTCAGGTGTTATGGGCAAAGGCGCTGGTACGGTTAAACATTTTGGTTTACAAGATAAAATCGATTTCCAAATTGGTACGCTTTCTAAAGCAATTGGTGTCGTTGGCGGTTATGTAGCAGGTACAAAAGAGTTAATAGATTGGTTAAAAGCACAATCACGACCATTCTTATTCTCTACATCATTAGCACCTGGGGATACTAAAGCAATCACTGAAGCAGTTAAAAAGTTAATGGCTTCAACTGAATTACATGATAAATTATGGGACAATGCACAATATTTAAAAAACGGATTGTCAAAATTAGGATATGATACAGGAGAGTCAGAAACTCCGATTACACCAGTAATTATTGGTGAAGAAAAAACAACTCAAGAATTTAGTAAGCGTTTAAAAGACGAAGGTGTCTATGTGAAATCTATCGTTTTCCCAACAGTGCCAAGAGGTACAGGACGTGTAAGAAATATGCCTACAGCTGCACATACAAAAGACATGTTAGACGAAGCAATTGCGGCTTATGAAAAAGTAGGAAAAGAAATGAATTTGATTTAATTTAATATATATTTATTCCCACGGCAAATATCGTCGTGGGTTTTTTCTTTTATAAATGCTTAGTTTATTAACAGTAAGTTCTTATAACAATGTTTAGTGTTGTCAACCATTAAAGTTTGAATTTTAAAAGCATCTTGTAGAATTTAGTTGTATTTTTACGATTAAATTCATTTTGATTATTTTTGATAATAAGCATTTTAATAGTAATACATGTTTATAGTGTGTAGCATATGTCTATACTAGTAGTAACTATATAGAGAAAGTAGGAATAAACTATGTCACAAGATGTAAATAAATTAAGTAAGCAACCAACGCCAGATAAAGCAGAAGATAACGCATTTTTCCCATCACCATATTCCCTTAGTCAATATACAGCACCTAAAACAGATTTTGATGGTGTTGAACACAAAGGTGCCTATAAAGATGGTAAATGGAAAGTATTGATGATTGCTGCTGAAGAGAGATATGTATTATTGGAAAATGGAAAAATGTTCTCTACGGGTAATCATCCTGTTGAAATGTTATTACCTTTACATCATTTAATGGAAGCAGGTTTTGACGTTGATGTTGCGACATTATCTGGTTATCCAGCTAAATTAGAATTATGGGCTATGCCAACTGAAGACGAGGCAGTTATAAGCACTTATAATAAATTGAAAGAAAAATTAAAACAGCCAAAAAAATTAGCAGATGTGATTAAAAATGAATTAGGACCTGATTCAGACTATTTATCTGTCTTTATCCCAGGCGGGCATGCTGCAGTTGTTGGTATTTCTGAAAGTGAGGACGTTCAACAAACATTAGATTGGGCATTAGAAAATGACCGCTTTATAGTTACATTATGTCATGGACCAGCCGCACTACTTTCAGCAGGTCTTAACAGAGAAAAATCTCCATTAGAAGGATACTCTGTTTGTGTTTTCCCTGACTCATTAGATGAAGGTGCAAATATTGAAATAGGTTATTTACCTGGACGTTTGAAATGGTTAGTTGCTGATTTATTAACTAAACAAGGTTTAAAAGTAGTTAACGACGATATGACAGGAAGAACGTTAAAAGATCGTAAATTATTAACAGGTGACAGTCCTTTAGCTTCAAATGAGTTAGGAAAATTAGCAGTTAATGAAATGTTAAATGCAATACAAAATAAATAATTAAATATTAATTAGAGGAGCCCCATATGTAAATGTATGAGGGCTCTTTTTTTGGCAAAATTTTAGTGATACTTGTAAAATAGAACCTATTATGAGTATGATTTAAGAAAACGCTTGCAAAACTAATAACTGCAACTAGCGATATGGAGGAAACATGATGTCTTATAGCATTGGAATTGATTATGGAACTGCTTCAGGCCGTGTGTTTTTAATTAATACAACTAACGGTCAAGTAGTATCAAAATTTGTGAAACCATATACACATGGTGTCATTGAGGGTGAATTAAATGGTTTAAAAATACCACATACATATGCACTTCAAAATAGTAATGATTATTTAGAAATTATGGAAGAAGGAATATCATATATAGTACGTGAATCAAAAATAGATCCAGTCAATATAGTAGGTATTGGTATAGACTTTACTTCATCTACTATTATTTTTACTGACGAAAACCTTAACCCGGTACATAATTTAAAACAATTTAAAAACAATCCACATGCGTATGTGAAACTTTGGAAACATCATGGTGCATATAAAGAAGCAGAGAAATTATATCAAACTGCTATTGAAAATAATAATAAGTGGTTAGGCCATTATGGATATAATGTTAGTAGTGAATGGATGATTCCCAAAATAATGGAAGTCATGAATCGAGCACCAGAAATTATGGAAAAAACGGCTTATATTATGGAAGCGGGCGATTGGATTGTAAATAAATTAACTAATAAAAATGTACGGTCGAATTGTGGATTAGGTTTCAAAGCATTTTGGGAAGAAGAAACAGGGTTTCATTATGATTTGTTTGATAAAGTAGACCCCAAATTATCAAAAGTAATTCAAGATAAAGTATCTGCACCGGTTGTTAATATTGGTGAAGCAGTAGGGAAACTGGATGATAAAATGGCACAGAAATTAGGATTATCAAAAGACACTATGGTAAGTCCTTTTATTATTGATGCCCATGCTAGTTTATTAGGTATTGGATCTGAAAAAGATAAAGAAATGACTATGGTGATGGGAACAAGCACATGCCATCTTATGTTAAATGAAAAGCAACATCAAGTGCCAGGTATATCAGGTTCTGTAAAAGGAGCAATTATTCCAGAATTATTTGCTTATGAAGCGGGGCAATCAGCAGTAGGTGATTTGTTTGAGTATGTCGCTAAGCAAGCACCAAAGTCATATGTAGATGAAGCAGCAAATAGAAATATGACTGTATTTGAATTAATGAATGAAAAGATAAAACATCAAATGCCAGGTGAAAGTGGGCTCATTGCTCTTGATTGGCATAATGGAAATCGAAGTGTATTAAGTGATAGCAATTTAACAGGTTGTATCTTTGGATTAACTTTACAAACTAAGCATGAGGATATTTATAGAGCATATTTAGAAGCTACAGCATTTGGTACTAAGATGATTATGCAACAGTATCAAGATTGGCATATGGAAGTAGAAAAGGTATTTGCATGTGGCGGTATACCTAAAAAGAATGCTGTTATGATGGATATCTATACGAATGTACTGAATAAAAAACTAATTGTTATGGATAGTGAGTATGCACCAGCAATAGGAGCAGCAATATTAGGTGCAGTCAGTGGTGGCGCACATAATTCAATTAATGATGCAGTTGATGCTATGAAAGAGCCAATTTTATACGAAATTAATCCAGAAGCGGAAAAAGTACAAAGGTATGAAACATTATTTAAAGCTTATAAGGCTTTACATGATATCCATGGTTATAAAAAAGCTAATATAATGAAAGATATCCAGAGTTTAAGAGTTGAGGGATAAAAAATTTAATTTGACAGTAATTAGCAATATTAAACGCTATAAATTACTAAAATCAATTAATACAGCTAGAATTTCCATTTACAGAAATATCAGCAAAATGTACATGTCATATATACAAGAAAGCGCTTTTATATTATAATTATTATGAAAATGAATATTATGTCCTCTTGTGATGGACTATGGTTATATAGAAGAGACAAAGGAGATATTTCTATGAAAAAAATTATGATTACTGGTGCATTAGGACAAATTGGTACAGAATTAGTTGTTAAGTGCAGAGAAATTTATGGGACAGATAATGTTCTTGCTACAGATATTAGGGAACCTGAAGCAGACTCACCTGTACAAAATGGACCATTTGAAATCTTAGACGTAACAGATCGTGACCGTATGTTTGAGTTAGTTAGGGACTTTGAAGCGGATAGTCTAATGCATATGGCAGCATTATTATCAGCAACTGCTGAGAAAAATCCAATTCTTGCTTGGGATTTAAATATGGGTGGATTAATGAATGCATTAGAAGCTGCAAGAACTTATAATTTGCACTTTTTCACACCAAGTTCAATTGGTGCATTTGGAGACTCAACTCCTAAAGTTAATACGCCACAAGTAACGATTCAGCAACCTACGACAATGTATGGTGTAAATAAAGTAGCTGGCGAATTGTTGTGTCAATATTATTTCACACGATTTGGTGTAGATACAAGAAGTGTTAGATTCCCTGGTTTAATCTCGCATGTTAAAGAACCGGGTGGTGGCACAACGGACTACGCAGTTGAAATTTACTTCAAGGCTGTAAGAGAAGGACATTATACAAGCTTCATAGATAAAGGGACATATATGGATATGATGTATATGGATGATGCGATTGATGCAATTATTAAACTTATGGAAGCAGACGATGCGAAATTAGAAACAAGGAATGGTTATAATTTAAGTGCAATGAGCTTTGATCCAGAAATGGTTAAAGAAGCAATACAAGAATATTACCCAGATTTCAAATTAGAATATGATGTTGACCCTATTAGACAAGGTATCGCTAATAGTTGGCCGGATTCTATTGATACAAGCTGTTCACGTGGCGAATGGGGATTTGATCCTAAATATGATTTAGTGAGCATGACTAAATTAATGTTAGAAGCTATTGAACAAAAAGATACTGTTAAAAATAATAACTAATCATTTCCATTCACTTTAATACACGGAATGATATTTTAAATTACTCTTTATTTTAATAAACTAGTGCATGAATTCTAATATTATTAATTATACATATTGAATTCGCGAGCTTAGTTCATTTTTAAATAAAGAGTTTTTTGTATTAAAAAGATATAATTCAAACACAGATTACTTGTCTCTATGAAAATAATACGTTTATACTAAAAGATATAGGCTTTCTGAAAAAGTGTTAATTAATTTCGAATTTTTAGAAAATTTATTGAACAGTAAAATAGGGATTGTTATAATTTATGTTAAACAAATTCTTATACTATATTATTAGGAGGCAATCACCATGTCACAAGCAGTTAAAATTGAATTACGCGAAACATTAAAAGAAAAACCAGATACATCTCAATTAGGATTTGGTAAGTATTTTACAGATTATATGTTGAGTTATGATTATGATGCGGATAAAGGATGGCATGATTTGAAGATTGTACCTTATGGTCCAATTGAAATTTCGCCAGCAGCACAAGGTGTTCACTATGGACAATCAGTGTTCGAAGGTTTAAAAGCATATAAAAAAGATGGAGAGGTTGCACTTTTCCGTCCAGATGAAAACTTTAAGCGTCTTAATAACTCGTTAGCACGCTTAGAAATGCCTCAAGTCAATGAAGGTGAATTGCTAGAAGGACTTAAGCAATTAGTTGATTTAGAGAGAGAATGGGTTCCGGAAGGTGAAGGTCAATCATTATATATTCGTCCTTTTGTTTTTGCGACAGAAGGGGTACTTGGCGTTGGTGCATCACATCAGTATAAATTATTAATTATTTTATCTCCTTCAGGTGCATATTATGGTGGTGAAACTTTAAAACCAACTAAAATCTATGTAGAAGATGAATATGTACGTGCTGTTCGTGGCGGTGTAGGCTTTGCGAAAGTTGCAGGTAACTATGCGGCAAGTTTATTAGCACAAACTAATGCAAATAAATTAGGTTATGACCAAGTATTATGGCTTGATGGTGTTGAACAGAAATATATCGAAGAAGTTGGTAGCATGAACATTTTCTTCGTTGAAAATGGCAAAGTAATTACACCAGAGTTGAATGGCAGTATTCTACCTGGTATTACACGTAAATCTATTATCGAATTAGCTAAAAACTTAGGATATGAAGTCGAAGAGCGCCGCGTTTCAATCGATGAATTATTCGAATCATATGATAAAGGTGAGTTAACAGAAGTATTTGGTAGTGGTACTGCAGCAGTTATTTCACCTGTAGGTACATTGAGATATGAAGATCGTGAAATCGTTATTAATAATAATGAGACTGGTGAAATTACTCAAAAATTATACGACGTCTATACTGGTATTCAAAATGGTACTTTAGAAGATAAAAATGGTTGGAGAGTCGTTGTACCAAAATATTAATAAAAATTGAATATGATCATGAAAACAAAATGTAAAAGTTAATCATGACTAAAATCCCTTTCAATGAAGCGAAGCATGGTAATAAATTAAGTTTACAATGTTTATTGTTAAGTATTGAAGGGGATTTCACTTATTATTATATTTAATTCAATATTTAAAAAGAACAATACTACGAGTTCATTTTCAGGGGAATAACGAACATCATAGAATCAGCATAATACGAAATAAATAAATAGGAGTATTGATATTAATGGAATGGATATTATTTGATAAAGATGGTACGTTAATTGAATTTGATAGAAGTTGGGAAAAAATAGGGGTACGATTTGTACAATCATTGCTTGAGACTTTTCCAGTACATAATAAAGAAGCTGCTTTAAGACAACTCGGTGTCATTAAAGAATCTATTGATCCAAAATCAGTGATGGGTTCAGGATCTTTACAACAAATTATTCAGGCATTTAATGATGTGACGGGACAAGATACAACCGACTGGTCCAAGTCAACAAGTCAAAAGTTGGTAGATGAACGTATTCCTGAAATTAATTGGGTAGAAGGTGTTAAAGAAGCACTTATCGATTTGAAAGCAAAAGGCTATCAACTAGGTATTGTTACGAGTGATACTAAAAAAGGTGTAGAACAATTTTTAGCACATACCAATCCTACCTCGTTGTTCGATTTGATCATTTCTACCGAAGCGGATGCCTATGAGAAGCCAAATCCTAAAGTATTATCGCCTTTATTTGAGCAATATAATGTAGATCCTCAGAAAGTAGCTATAGTAGGAGACACTGCTAATGATATGAAAACCGCTAGTAATGCAAATTTAGGTATGGCAATAGGTGTATTAACAGGTATTGCAACAAAAGAAGAATTACATGAAGCTGATATTATTTTAAATAGTGCGGCAGATATTTTAGAAGCTTTAATTTAAAAAGTAAGACATAGTGTATATGTGAATCAATGTAACCAATAGAATTGATAATGTAATCGATGATATCTATGGAATATACATTGAATATAAACATATACGCTATGTCTTTAGTCTTTTATCGTGTATCTACTTGTCGATATGTTTGAATAATTCGAGCAATTTTGTCTATCATAGGATTTAAAGATTCGGGGTCCTTATGGATATCATATTCATTAATATTGATACGTACCACAGGACATGCATTAAAGCTATTAATCCAATCGTCATAGCGTTTAAATAGCTTTTTCCAGTATTCAGGGTCTGTATTAATTTCCATTTCGCGACCGCGTTCAATAATACGATCAATGACCTCATCATAGTTACATTCTAAATAAATCATTACATCAGGTTTAGGAAAATAAGGTGTCATGACCATGGCATTAAATAAGTCTGAATATGTTTTGAAATCCTCTTTACTCATTGTGCCTTCTTCTTCATGCATTTTTGCAAAAATATCAACATCTTCATAAATTGATCGATCTTGGACAAAGCCACCACCATATTCAAACATACGCTTTTGTTCTTTAAAGCGTTCAGCTAAGAAATAAATTTGTAAATGGAAACTCCATCGTTCAAAATCGCTGTAAAATTTATCTAAATATGGATTATGTTCGACATTTTCAAAAGACGTTTTAAAGTTTAATTTATCTGCAAGTGCTTGCGTTAGTGTTGATTTCCCAACACCAACTGTACCTGCAATGGTTATAATGGCATTTTGTGGAATACCGTAATTATTCATTGGTAATATCTCCTATCATAGGTAATATAATATGTAATATATCTTCGTAATCTTGTTCATTTTTTAGAAAATCAATAGAAGTTGTATCGATTAAAACTACATTTGAACCATTGCTTTGTAAGGACTCATAATACTCACGATAATCTTTTTTTAACTTTAACAGATATTCATCTTCTATTTGATGCTCAAAACTACGGTTACGTTTAGCAATTCTAGATTTTAACACATCAAGGTCTGCATCTAAAAAGATAATCATATTCGGCATAATCATATCTTCAGTTAAAATATCATAAATTTTACTGAATTTCTGAAATTCAACAGAACTCAAAGTATTTTTAGCAAATATCTTATTTTTATGTATATGATAATCACTAACTACACCTTGATTTAGTTGTGTTACATCTTGAAATTGCTTATATCTATTGCATAAAAAGAACATTTCAGTTTGAAAACTCCATTTAGAGATATCTTCATAAAAGTCTGATAAAAATGGATTTTCTGTGATGATTTCTTTTTCTTCATAAAAATCTAAAGTTTGACTTAATTTGTGTGCAAGTGAAGATTTACCTACGCCAATAGGACCTTCAATTGCTATAAAAGGTTTGTTCATATTCACATCTCCAAATGTTAAAATAGACATTGAGTATTGTACCATAAGTGAGGTATCTGGACATAAATGACAAATGATATATATTTTATGACATTAGCGATTGAAGAAGCTAAAAAGGCAGCTCAACTAGGCGAAGTACCTATAGGTGCTATCATCACTAAAGATGATGAAGTTATCGCTAGAGCACATAATTTAAGAGAAACACTACAACAACCAACGGCGCATGCTGAACATATTGCAATTGAACGTGCAGCCAAAGTGTTAGGTAGTTGGCGTTTAGAAGATTGCACATTATATGTAACCTTAGAACCATGTGTCATGTGCGCAGGAACAATTGTAATGAGTCGCATTCCAAGAGTCGTCTATGGCGCAGATGATCCTAAAGGTGGTTGTAGTGGCAGTTTAATGAATTTATTGCAACAATCTAATTTTAATCATCGTGCAATTGTTGATAAAGGTGTACTTAAAGAAGCATGTAGCACATTATTAACAACATTTTTTAAAAACTTAAGAGCCAATAAGAAATCCACCAATTAGACGATAGTACATACTAATTAAAATTTGTTAGAATTACATTATATGATAAATTAATGACAATATAAATGTTAATAGAAAAGTATGTGCACTGAGTATATATTCTTATGTAAGAACAAGATTTTAAATTTACGAAACGAGGTAACATAATGATAAAACTAATAGCCACTGATATGGATGGCACGCTACTTAATGCAGCACATGAAATTTCTCAACCTAATATTGATGCGATTAAATACGCTCAAGAACAAGGGATAACGGTTGTTATCGCGACAGGTCGAGCATTTTATGAAGCACAAGCACCAGTTGCTGACACAGATTTAACAGTACCATATATTTGTTTGAATGGTGCTGAAGTACGTGATGAAACTTTCAATGTAATGAGCACTTCACACCTTAATAAATCGTTAGTACACAAAATTACAAATGTTTTAAAAGATGCAGGTATTTATTATCAAGTATACACGAGTCGTGCGATTTATACTGAAGATCCACAAAGAGATTTAGACATTTACATAGATATTGCTGAGCGTGCAGGTCAACACGCAAACGTTGAGCGTATTAAAAATGGTATTCAAAGACGCATAGATAATGGTACGTTGAAAGTTGTTGATAATTATGATGCTATTGAAAACATACCTGGTGAATTAATTATGAAAATATTAGCATTTGATGGAAATTTAGAAAAAATTGACAAAGCTAGTAAAATTTTAGCTGAATCTCCGAATTTACCTATATCATCATCTTCGAGAGGAAATATAGAAATAACGCATTCAGATGCACAAAAAGGCATTGCGCTAGAAACAATTGCCGAAAGATTAGGGATTGAAATGAAAGATGTCATGGCAATAGGTGACAATTTAAATGACGTATCAATGTTAGAGAAAGTTGGCTATCCAGTTGCGATGGAAAATGGTGCTGAAGAAGTTAAAAAAATAGCGAAATATGTCACAGATACGAATGAAAATAGTGGTGTTGGAAAAGCTATTATGAAATTATTACGTGAACAACAAGTTTAATAAAAAAGAGGGGTCAAATATGAAAGGATTAATTATTATTGGCAGTGCACAAGTGAATTCACATACAAGTGCACTAGCAAGATACTTAACTGAGCATTTTAAAACACATGATATTGAAGCGGAAATATTCGATTTAGCAGAAAAACCGTTAAATCAATTAGATTTTTCAGGAACAACACCGTCTATTGATGAAATCAAACAAAATATGAAAGATTTAAAAGAGAAAGCAATGGCGGCGGACTTTTTAATATTAGGAACGCCAAACTATCATGGTTCATATTCTGGAATATTGAAAAATGCATTAGATCATCTAAATATGGATTATTTTAAAATGAAACCTGTAGGCTTAATAGGAAATAGTGGTGGAATTGTTAGTTCAGAGCCATTGTCACATTTAAGAGTAATCGTCAGAAGTTTACTAGGCATTGCAGTACCAACTCAAATAGCAACACATGATTCTGATTTTGCTAAAAATGAAGATGGTTCATATTACTTAAATGATAGTGAATTCCAATTACGAGCAAGATTATTTGTCGATCAAATTGTATCTTTTGTGAATAATAGCCCATATGAACATTTAAAATAAATTAAAAAATATGTAAATATACATTAAAAATAGGTATGTAGCTTAAGGTATTTCATTGAGAATGCTTTTAAGTCACATGCCTATTTTTTGTTCTAATGCACCAATAGTAAGCCTTTGAGTTTACTATTGTGAGCAATGTTATTAAATAAAATAAGATGTAATAGCGAATTGAAAACAAGCTTAGATTAAAAGGAAAGTTTAAAAATATAGATAAATAATTTAAAACAATGGAAGAAAAAAAGTATTAAAAATTGCAATTCTTAATCTGAAATGCATATTAATATTTACTATAAATAACATTGTAAAATAAAAGAAAAAAATTAAAACATTGTACTTTATCGAAAAGTGTATTAAGATAGAAAGGCAGAAATTTTTATATGCAAAATATTATATTTATCAAATTTTGATATTTTAAAGGAGTATTATTAAATGAATAATAAAAAGACAGCAACAAATAGAAAAGGCATGATACCAAATCGATTAAACAAATTTTCGATAAGAAAGTATTCTGTAGGTACTGCTTCAATTTTAGTGGGGACAACATTGATTTTTGGGTTAAGTGGTCATGAAGCTAAAGCGGCAGAACATACGAATGGAGAATTAAATCAATCAAAAAATGAAGCGACAGCTCCAAGTGAGAATAAAACAACTGAAAAAGTTGATAGTCGTCAACAAAATAATGTTGAACAAAGTACAACGTCAAACCAACCAAAAGTAAATGAGTCTGATAATACTTCAGTTAAAGAAACTACTGAAGAACCTCAAAATACAACTTCTACACAACCAACTAAAAAAAATAACGATGCGACAGCAAATAAAGATAATTTAGCGGCTCAAAATATTTCAACGCAGGCTAATGATGTTTCAGCTACTCCTAAAACAACGACTATTAAACCAAGAACATTAAACCGTATGGCTGTGAACACAGTAGCAGCACCACAACAAGGTACAAATGTAAATGATAAAGTTCATTTTTCAAATATTGATATTGCTATTGATAAAGGACATGTCAATTCTACAACAGGTAAAACTGAATTTTGGGCGACTTCTAGTGATGTTTTAAAATTAAAAGCGAATTACACAATCGATGATTCTGTTAAAGAGGGCGATACATTTACATTTAAATATGGACAGTATTTCCGTCCGGGTTCTGTAAGATTACCTTCACAAACTCAAAATTTATATAATGCCCAAGGTAATATTATTGCAAAAGGTATTTATGATAGTACAACAAACACAACAACATATACTTTTACGAACTATGTGGATCAATATACAAATGTTAGTGGTAGCTTTGAACAAGTTGCATTTGCGAAACGTGAAAATGCAACAACTGATAAAACTGCTTATAAAATGGAAGTAACTTTAGGTAATGATGCGTATAGCGAAGAAATCATCGTCGATTATGGTAATAAAAAAGCACAACCGCTTATTTCAAGTACAAACTATATCAATAATGAAGATTTATCACGAAATATGACTGTTTATGTAAATCAACCTAAAAATACATACACAAAAGAAACATTTGTTAGTACTTTAACAGGTTATAAATTTAATCCAGATGCAAAAAACTTTAAAATTTATGAAGTGACAGATCAAAATCAATTTGTTGATAGCTTTACACCTGATACTTCAAAACTTATAGATGTTACTGATAAATTCAAAATCACATACAGCAATGATAATAAGACTGCAACAGTTGATTTAATGAATGGTCAAACAAATAGTAATAAACAATATATTATTCAACAAGTTGCTTATCCAGATAATACATCAACAGATAATGGAAAAATTGATTATACATTAGATACAGACAAAACTAAATACAGTTGGTCGAACAGTTATTCAAGTGTAAACGGCTCATCAACTGCTAATGGCGACCAAAAGAAATATAATCTAGGTGACTATGTATGGGAAGATACAAATAAAGATGGTAAACAAGATGCCAATGAAAAAGGGATTAAAGGTGTTTATGTCATTCTTAAAGATAGTAACGGTAAAGAATTAGATCGTACTACTACTGATGAAAATGGTAAATATCAGTTTACAGGATTGGGAAATGGGACTTACAGTGTAGAATTTTCAACGCTAGCAGGGTACACACCAACTACTGTAAATGCAGGAACTGATGATGCTGTAGATTCTGATGGACTAACTACAACAGGTGTCATTAAAGACGCTGATAACATGACATTAGACAGTGGTTTCTATAAAACGCCAAAATACAGTTTAGGTGATTATGTTTGGTACGACAGTAATAAAGATGGCAAACAAGATTCAACTGAAAAAGGAATTAAAGGTGTTAAAGTTACTTTGCAAAATGAAAAAGGCGAAGTCATTGGTACAACTGAAACAGATGAAAATGGTAAATACCGCTTTGATAATTTAGATAGCGGTAAATACAAAGTTATTTTTGAAAAGCCTGCTGGCTTAAAACAAACAGGTACAAATACAACTGAAGATGATAAAGATGCAGATGGTGGCGAAGTTGACGTAACAATTACGGATCATGATGATTTCACACTTGATAACGGATACTTCGAAGAAGAAACATCAGACAGTGACTCAGACAGTGATTCAGATTCAGATAGCGATTCAGACTCAGATAGCGATTCAGACTCAGACAGTGAATCAGACTCAGACAGCGACTCAGATTCAGACAGCGACTCAGACTCAGACAGCGATTCAGACTCAGATAGCGACTCAGATTCAGAAAGCGACTCAGACTCAGACAGCGATTCAGACTCAGATAGCGACTCAGATTCAGACAGCGACTCAGATTCAGAAAGCGACTCAGACTCAGACAGCGACTCAGATTCAGACAGCGACTCAGACTCAGATAGTGATTCAGATTCAGACAGCGACTCAGACTCAGAAAGCGACTCAGATTCAGACAGCGATTCAGAATCGGATAGCGACTCAGACAGCGACTCAGACTCAGATAGCGACTCAGATTCAGACAGTGACTCAGATTCAGACAGTGACTCAGATAGCGACTCAGATTCAGGAAAACATACACCTGTGAAACCAATGAGTGCTACTAAAGATCATCACAATAAAGCAAAAGCATTACCAGAAACAGGTAGTGAAAATAACGGCTCAAATAACGCAACGTTATTTGGTGGATTATTCGCAGCATTAGGTTCATTATTGTTATTCGGTCGTCGCAAAAAACAAAATAAATAATACAATATGACCCAGGTCCTTGTGGCCTGGTTTTTCTGTTTAGAAATTTCCAGATATAAAACAAAAAATCTTTAAGGAATAGATATAATTTAATTTGTTACAGAAATGTAATTGTCTATGAATTAGAAAAGCTAAGATATTAATTTTAAGGGCAAATAATACTATTTCTTATGATAATTAAATAAAAATTACAAAACTCATAAAAACTTTTATTTAACTACAAATGTTAAATAACGTTTTACGATAAAGAAAAATAATTAAAGTATTGTGATTTATCTAAAAATGTAATACTATATTGATATACATTTTTGTATTTAAAACAATTGTATTATTTAAAAATTTGATGAATTAGGAGTAATCTAATGCTAAACAGAGAAAATAAAACGGCAATGACAAGAAAAGGCATGGTATCAAATCGATTAAATAAATTTTCGATTAGAAAGTACACAGTGGGAACAGCATCAATTTTAGTAGGTACAACATTAATTTTTGGTATAGGGAGCCAAGAAGCTAAAGCTGCAGAAGTAACCAACAAGGAAATGAAGGAAGATGCAACATCAGTAAATAATGATCAAGTGTCTAAAAAAGTTGATACAGGGCAACTAAATAATGACGGTAATACTAGTAAAGTTGATACAGAGCAACTAAAAGATGAGAATATTAATAAAGTTGCTAATCAAAAAGAAGTAACTAGAGTAGAAAATAGTGTCGCTTTAGAAAAAAATAATAACTCTCAACCATCTGAAAATGGAAAATTACAAACGTCGGATGTTAAAAAAACTGATGATAATAATGCAACTTCAGATGATCAAGTTACTACTACAGTTAATTCACAGCAATTAAATACTGATAACACAACTGCAAATGCAACAATGTCGTCAGCACCAATTAATGTAAGTAAAGATGACTTAAAAATTAATAGTGAAGAAGTAAGAAATGTAGAAGAAAAAAGAGATAATACTGACAATGCAAATAGTTCAGAATTAATAAAGCCGAAAAGCACAGCGCCTAAACGTTTGAATACGAGAATGCGTATGGCAGCAGTACAACCATCATCAACAGATTCTAAAAATGTTAATGATTTAATCACATCAAATACAACATTAACTGTCGTTGATGCAGATAAAAACAATAAAATCGTACCACCACAAGATTATCTAGCATTAAAATCACAAATTAAAGTTGATGACAAAGTTAAATCAGGTGATTATTTCACAATAAAATACTCAGATACAGTACAAGTATATGGATTGAATCCAGAAGATATTAAAAATATTGGTGATATAAAAGATCCAAATAATGGGGAAACAATTGCAACTGCAAAACATGATACTGCAAATAATTTAATTACATATACATTTACAGATTATGTCGATAGATTTAATTCTGTACAAATGGGAATTAATTATTCAATTTATATGGATGCTGATACAATTCCAGTTAGTAAAAACGATGTTGAGTTTAATGTAACGATTGGGAATGATACAACAAAGACTACTGCAAACATTCAATACCCAGATTATGTTTCTAGAGATAATAATTCTATAGGTTCAGCATTTACTGAAACTGTCTCACACGCAGGTAATGCAGAAGACCCGGGTTACTATAAACAGACTGTTTATGTAAATCCATCGGAAAAATCTTTAACAAATGCTAAATTAAAAGTTGAAGCTTATCATAAGGATTATCCTGACAATGTAGGTCAAATAAATAAAGATGTAACTAAAATTAAAATTTATCAAGCACCAAAAGACTATGTTTTAAACAAAGGTTATGATGTTAATACAAATCAGCTAATAGATGTAACAGAACAATTTAAAGATAAGATTACATACGGAGCTAATGACAGTGTAAATGTTGATTTTGGTAGCATTAATAATTCTTATGTAGTTATGGTGGATACAAAATTTGAATATACAACTAGTGAAAGTCCAACACTTGTTCAAATGGCAACTTTGACTTCTGATGGAAATAGATCCGTTTCTACTGGTAATGCTTTAGGATTCACTAATAACCAAAGTGGCGGCGCTGGTCAAGAAGTATATAAAATTGGTAACTACGTATGGGAAGATACAAATAAAAACGGTGTTCAAGATTTAGGGGAAGTTGGAGTAAAAGGTGTAACAGTGGTTGCATATGACAATAAAACTAATAAAGAAGTTGGAAGAACAATTACTGATGACAAAGGTGGATACTTGATTCCAAACTTACCTAATGGAGATTACCGTGTAGAATTTTCAAATTTACCACAAGGTTATGAAGTAACCCCTTCAAAACAAGGTAATAATGAAGAATTAGATTCAAACGGTGTATCATCAGTTATTACAGTTAATGGCAAAGATAATTTATCTGCTGACTTAGGTATTTACAAACCTAAATACAATCTAGGTGACTATGTATGGGAAGATACAAATAAAAATGGTATCCAAGACCAAGATGAAAAAGGTATTTCAGGTGTAACAGTTACTTTGAAAGATGAAAACGGTAACGTGTTAAAAACAGTAACAACAGATGCTGACGGTAAGTATAAATTTACTGATTTAGATAACGGTAATTATAAAGTTGAATTTACTACACCAGAAGGCTATACACCGACTACAGTAACATCCGGTAGCGATATTGAAAAAGACTCTAATGGTTTAACAACAACAGGTGTTATTAATGGTGCTGATAACATGACATTAGATAGTGGATTCTACAAAACACCAAAATATAATTTAGGTAATTATGTATGGGAAGATACAAATAAAGATGGTAAGCAGGATTCAACTGAAAAAGGTATTTCAGGCGTAACAGTTACATTGAAAAATGAAAACGGTGAAGTTTTACAAACAACTAAAACAGATAAAGATGGTAAATATCAATTTACTGGATTAGAAAATGGAACTTATAAAGTTGAATTTGAAACACCATCAGGTTACACACCAACTCAAGTAGGTTCAGGAACTGATGAAGGTATAGATTCAAATGGTACATCAACAACAGGTGTCATTAAAGATAAAGATAACGATACTATTGACTCTGGTTTCTACAAACCGACTTACAACTTAGGTGACTATGTATGGGAAGATACAAATAAAAACGGTGTTCAAGATAAAGATGAAAAGGGCATTTCAGGTGTAACAGTTACGTTAAAAGATGAAAACGACAAAGTTTTAAAAACAGTAACAACAGATGAAAATGGTAAATATCAATTCACTGATTTAAACAATGGAACTTATAAAGTTGAATTCGAGACACCATCAGGTTACACACCAACTTCAGTAACTACTGGAAATGATACTGAAAAAGATTCTAATGGTTTAACAACAACAGGTGTCATTAAAGATGCAGATAATATGACATTAGACAGTGGTTTCTATAAAACACCAAAATACAGTTTAGGTGATTATGTTTGGTACGACAGTAATAAAGATGGCAAACAAGATTCAACTGAAAAAGGTATCAAAGATGTTAAAGTTACTTTATTAAATGAAAAAGGCGAAGTAATTGGAACAACTAAAACAGATGAAAATGGTAAATATCGTTTCGATAATTTAGATAGCGGTAAATATAAAGTTATTTTTGAAAAGCCTGCTGGCTTAACACAAACAGGTACAAATACAACTGAAGATGATAAAGATGCAGATGGTGGCGAAGTTGACGTAACAATTACGGATCATGATGATTTCACACTTGATAACGGATACTTCGAAGAAGATACATCAGACAGCGACTCAGACTCAGACAGTGATTCCGATTCAGAAAGCGACTCAGACTCAGATAGTGAATCAGACTCAGACAGTGATTCAGACTCAGACAGTGACTCAGACTCAGACAGTGACTCAGACTCAGATAGCGATTCAGATTCAGAAAGCGACTCAGACTCAGACAGTGACTCAGATTCAGATAGCGATTCAGACTCAGATAGTGATTCAGATTCAGAAAGCGACTCAGATTCAGAAAGCGATTCAGACTCAGATAGCGATTCAGACTCGGATAGCGACTCAGACTCAGATAGCGACTCAGATTCAGACTCAGACAGTGACTCAGACAGTGATTCAGACTCAGATAGCGATTCAGATTCAGACAGTGACTCAGACTCAGACAGTGACTCAGATTCAGATAGCGACTCAGATTCAGATAGCGACTCAGACTCAGATAGCGACTCAGACTCAGATAGTGACTCAGACTCAGACAGTGACTCAGATTCAGACAGCGATTCAGACTCAGATAGCGACTCAGATTCAGATAGCGACTCAGATTCAGACAGTGACTCAGACTCAGATAGCGATTCAGATTCAGACAGTGACTCAGACTCAGATAGCGATTCAGATTCAGATGCAGGAAAACATACACCTGTGAAACCGATGAGTGCTACTAAAGACCATCACAATAAAGCAAAAGCATTACCAGAAACAGGTAGTGAAAATAACGGCTCAAATAACGCAACGTTATTTGGCGGATTATTCGCAGCATTAGGTTCATTATTGTTATTTGGTCGTCGTAAAAAACAGAATAAGTAATTTGCTTAACCAAACCAGGTCCGTGAGGCCTGGTTTTTTATTTCAAAATTTATGAAATGTATCTTATGTTTGAGATTAAATAGTGCAATATTTTAAAAGATATAACATACATCAACATAAATTTAATTCATCTTTATATTAAAAGTACAGACAAATAAGAAAAACAATTAAACACAGTTTCAAACCATTTAAAACAATTAGTATAAAAAGTAAATAGATAATTAAAAATCAATAAAATTAAGTTATTCAAACCAAAGTGTAAAATAACAGTTGAAAATAAATAAATTTATTTAAAGTATTGTGCTTTATCTAAAAATGTATTACGATGGGAATACAAATTTTTATATGTAAAAATATTAGTTTTTTGCAAATATTGATATTTTAAAGGAGATTTATATGATTAACAGGGATAACAAAAAGGCAATAACAAAAAAGGGTATGATTTCGAATCGCTTAAACAAATTCTCGATTAGAAAGTATACTGTAGGAACTGCATCGATTTTAGTAGGTACGACATTGATTTTTGGTCTAGGGAACCAAGAAGCTAAAGCTGCTGAAAACACTAGTACAGAAAATGCTAAGCAAGATGAGGCATCGGCTAGTGATAATAAAGAAGTAGTGTCAGAAACTGAAAATAATTCGACACAAAAAAATGATTTAACAAATCCAATTAAGAAAGAAACAAATACTGATTCACACCAAGAAGCTAAAGAAGCACCAACTACATCTAGTACTCAACAACAGCAAAATAATGCTACAACTTCAACTGAAACTAAGCCTCAAAACATTGAAAAAGAAAATGTTAAACCTTCAACTGATAAAACTGCGACAGAAGATACATCTGTTATTTTAGAAGAGAAGAAAGCGCCAAATAATACAAATAACGATGTAACTACAAAACCATCTACAAGTGAAATTCAAACAACACCAACTACACCTCAAGAATCTACAAATATTGAAAATTCACAACCGCAACCAACGCCTTCAAAAGTAGACAATCAAGTTACAGATGCAACTAATCCAAAAGAACCAGTAAATGTGTCAAAAGAAGAACTTAAAAATAATCCTGAGAAATTAAAAGAATTAGTTAGAAATGATAGCAATACAGATCGTTCAACTAAACCAGTTGCTACAGCTCCAACAAGTGTTGCACCAAAACGTGTAAACGCAAAAATACGCTTTGCAGTTGCACAACCAGCAGCAGTTGCTTCAAACAATGTTAATGATTTAATTACAGTGACGAAACAGATGATTACTGAAGGTATTAAAGATGATGGTGTTATTCAAGCACATGACGGTGAACATATTATTTATACATCCGATTTTAAAATTGATAATGCTGTAAAAGCTGGGGATACAATGACAGTAAAGTATGATAAGCATACAATTCCTTCAGATATTACGGATGATTTCACACCAGTTGATATTACAGATCCATCAGGTGAAGTAATAGCGAAGGGAACATTTGATTTAAATACGAAAACAATTACTTACAAATTTACTGATTATGTTGATAGATATGAGAATGTCAATGCAAAATTAGAACTAAACTCATATATTGATAAGAAAGAAGTCCCAAATGAAACAAATTTAAATTTAACATTTGCTACAGCAGATAAAGAAACTAGTAAAAATGTTAAAGTTGAATATCAAAAACCTATTGTAAAAGATGAGTCAAATATTCAATCTATATTTAGCCATTTAGATACTACTAAGCATGAGGTAGAACAGACTATTTATGTGAATCCATTAAAATTAAATGCTAAAAACACAAATGTTACTATAAAAAGTGGTGGTGTAGCAGATAATGGTGATTATTATACTGGAGACGGTAGTACTATAATTGATAGTAATACGGAAATTAAAGTCTATAAAGTTGCATCGGGTCAACAATTACCTCAAAGTAATAAAATTTATGATTATAGTCAATATGAAGATGTTACCAATTCAGTAACTATTAATAAAAATTATGGTACTAACATGGCTAATATTAATTTTGGTGACATTGATTCTGCATATATAGTTAAAGTTGTTAGTAAATATACACCGGGTGCTGAGGATGACTTAGCAGTTCAACAGGGTGTAAGAATGACTACAACAAATAAATATAATTATTCATCATATGCAGGTTACACTAATACTATTTTATCAACTACTGACTCTGGTGGTGGTGACGGTACTGTTAAACCTGAAGAAAAGTTATACAAAATTGGTGACTATGTATGGGAAGACGTTGATAAAGACGGTGTTCAAGGTACAGATTCAAAAGAAAAGCCAATGGCAAACGTTTTAGTTACATTAACTTACCCGGACGGTACTACAAAATCAGTAAGAACAGATGCTAACGGTCATTATGAATTCGGTGGTTTGAAAGACGGAGAAACTTATACTGTTAAATTCGAAACGCCAGCTGGATATCTTCCAACAAAAGAAAATGGAACAACTGATGGTGAAAAAGACTCAAATGGTAGTTCTGTAACTGTTAAAATTAATGGTAAAGATGATATGTCTTTAGACACTGGTTTTTATAAAGAACCTAAATATAATCTTGGTGACTATGTATGGGAAGATACGAATAAAGATGGTATCCAAGATGCTAATGAACCTGGTATCAAAGATGTTAAGGTTACATTAAAAGATAGTACTGGAAAAGTTATTGGTACAACTACTACTGATGCCTCGGGTAAATATAAATTTACAGATTTAGATAATGGTAACTATACAGTAGAATTTGAAACACCAGCAGGTTACACGCCAACGGTTAAAAACACTACAGCTGAAGATAAAGATTCTAATGGTTTAACAACAACAGGTGTTATTAAAGATGCAGATAATTGGACATTAGACAGTGGTTTCTATAAAACACCAAAATATAGTTTAGGTGATTATGTTTGGTACGACAGTAATAAAGACGGCAAACAAGATTCAACTGAAAAGGGTATTAAAGATGTGACAGTTACATTGCAAAACGAAAAAGGCGAAGTAATTGGAACAACTAAAACAGATGAAAATGGTAAATATCATTTCGATAATTTAGATAGCGGTAAATACAAAGTTATTTTTGAAAAGCCTGCTGGCTTAACACAAACAGGTACAAATACAACTGAAGATGATAAAGATGCAGATGGTGGCGAAGTTGACGTAACAATTACGGATCATGATGATTTCACACTTGATAATGGATACTTCGAAGAAGATACATCAGACAGTGACTCAGACTCAGATTCAGACAGCGATTCAGATTCAGACAGTGATTCAGACTCAGACAGCGACTCAGACTCAGACAGCGACTCAGACTCAGACAGTGATTCAGACTCAGACAGTGACTCAGACTCAGACAGTGATTCAGATTCAGACAGCGATTCAGATTCAGATAGCGACTCAGATTCAGACAGCGATTCAGATTCAGACAGTGATTCAGACTCAGACAGCGACTCAGATTCAGACAGTGATTCAGACTCAGATAGCGACTCAGACTCAGATAGCGATTCAGATTCAGACAGCGACTCAGACTCAGACAGTGACTCAGATTCAGATAGCGACTCAGACTCAGATAGCGACTCAGATTCAGACAGTGACTCAGACTCAGATAGCGATTCAGATTCAGATAGCGACTCAGATTCGGATAGCGACTCAGATTCAGATGCAGGAAAACATACACCTGTGAAACCAATGAGTGCTACTAAAGACCATCACAATAAAGCCAAAGCATTACCAGAAACAGGTAGTGAAAATAACGGCTCAAATAACGCAACGTTATTTGGTGGATTATTCGCAGCATTAGGTTCATTATTGTTATTCGGTCGTCGCAAAAAACAAAACAAATAATACAATTTGACCCAGGTCCTTGTGGCCTGGTTTTTTTATGATTACACATGCAATAGATGTATTTTTCATATAAAATAAACAATAAAGATACGGAATAAAACTTATATGAGGCGATAATATGAATTACATTTTAGGAACAATTTTAGAAAGTAAAATTACAGGTGTAGAAAAAGCACAAATAAATAGACTGAAGTTGTTCAAACAACACGGCATATCTTCAAAATGTGTATATGTTAAATGGAATCCTTATTCATACACATATGCGAAGCAACATCAGATTGAAAATGATCTGTTTACAATGTATGACTATTTTCAAAAAGCAATCAATTATAAAAAGACAAAGCAAGTTAACTGGATACAGTATTGGGAAAAGTCATGTAGGTACACGTTGAAATTTGTGGAAAATTCAAATGATGTCAGAATATATGATGAAGAGCAATTTATAATGTATGCTCATTTTTTAGATAAACAGTATCATCAATTAAACTATGTGAATTATTTTGATCATAAAAGAAGAAAAGTAAAACGTGAATTGTATGATGGAAGAGGCTTTTTAAGTTGTTCTCGAATTTTAGGTGAAGGACAACGGATTGTACTCGAAAATTACTATACACCTAATGGGGAAATCGTCATCCAAAAATATTTCGACGATATAAAAGGGAAAAACACGCTCACAAAGGTTATCTTAAATGAAGACCAGCATCAACAATTTTTTGATACAGAAGATGAATTAGTTCAATATTTTCTCCATCAATTATGTAAAAATAATGATCAAATCATATTAGACCGTCCTCATGAATTAGGAAATGTTATTGCGGGATTAAATCAAAGTATTCCAGTTATTGTTGTGCTCCACAGTACACATTTATCCGGCACCGGTAATGATATAAAAAATTTTTATAAAACAGTGTTTAATAATTTAACACGTTATAAAGCGATTGTTGTATCAACAGAAAAGCAATGCCAAGATATTTCACAATATATTGAAAATAAAATACCAGTTATCAATATTCCGGTTGGCTACGTGGCAAACTTAAAGTATCAATTTGACATCAATCAAAAGGATAAAAATCATATCATATCAATTGCTCGCCTCGTTGAAAACAAACAAATTACACATCAAATTGAAGTGATCAAGCAATTAGTAACCAAACATCCCAAAATTCAATTGAATATTTATGGACATGGAAATGGTTTGTCAGAATATCGACAACTTGTAGAAGGTTATCATTTATCGGAACATGTTAAATTTCATGGTTTTAAGGCGCATATTAATGAAGAGATTGCTAAAGCAGAACTGATGTTATCGACAAGTAAAATGGAAGGTTTTGGCTTAGCAATTTTAGAGTCGCTTTCAGTAGGTACACCAGTGATCAGTTATGATGTAGATTATGGGCCATCAGAACTGATTCAAGATGGATTTAATGGCTATTTAGTACCTCCAGGTGACATCAATCAAATGGTTGAAAAGGTTGACCAATTATTAAATAATAGCCAAATGATGCAACAATTTTCAATTAATAGCATAGAATCTGCACAACAGTACAATGCAACTACTATCAGTACAAAGTGGCAAAAAATTTTAAACTAAGTCAAAAGAAAAAAGCATTTTCCTAAAATCATCTATTTAACAATCCACGTTCATAAGAACTGACAAGTTTGATTAGATGACATAGGAAAATGCTTTT
The DNA here is from genome assembly GCF_037966415.1 of Staphylococcus sp. FSL W8-0305. Taxonomy (NCBI): domain Bacteria; kingdom Bacillati; phylum Bacillota; class Bacilli; order Caryophanales; family Staphylococcaceae; genus Staphylococcus; species Staphylococcus sp. FSL W8-0305. Next base: position 1,457,278 of record NZ_CP150198.1, on the reverse strand, counting down.
TTTTTATAAAAATAAAGGTAAAGTACATTTATATTAGACGAACAAATTGGTCCCATTGTTTAATTAACGACGCTTTACTATATTGTTGCGCTTTTGCCAAACTACCTTTTGACAGTCGTTGTTGTACTTCAGGATGATCAATCACATATTTTACTTTATCAAATAGGGCATCTTCATCATTTTTAGTAATTAAATAACCATTGAAATCTGAAGTAATTAATTCACCAGGACCATATTTAATATCATAACTAATAACTGGAACACCATGTGCTAAAGATTCAAGTAGCGCTAACGAGAAACCTTCCATGTTACTCGTTATTAAACTTAAGTAAGCATCGCTGTATTCTTGGTCTAGATTGCTTAAAAAGCCACGTAAATAAACATGATTTTCCAATCCGTATTTTTGTATCAATTCATTTAATTTTTTACTTTCAGAACCAAAACCATACATATGAAGTTCTACTTTCGGTACATAAGGGACTAAGCGTTTAACTAATTCAATTTGTTGATGTAATTGTTTTTCAGGTGAATAACGAGCAACGGAAATTAATTTAACACTGTGCTGATCTAATGTTTGGACTGGTGTATCAATTGTTTCACTATAGCCGACAGGAATATTAACAACTGGAATAGTATGGTTAATACGTTTTTCAACATCTAATTTTTGCTGCTCAGTAGAAACGATAATGGCACGATATCGAGATAAATTTTCAAACATCGCTTTATAGACATTTTTAAATGGCGATGAATCTAATGCATCAATATTTTTAATGTGTGTACTGTGAAGCACAGCTACTACTGGGATTGACTCAGGTGTTAAGTTGAAAATAGGTGCTGTATACACATTACGGTCACTGAAAAATAAATCCCCATGTTGATATAGTTGTTTAATGAAAAATGCGCCTAATTCCGTTTCATTATTAAAGAAATATTGTTTGTTAGCATAGTAAACAATAATTTTTTGTACTTCTGGTTTGCCATCTTTGTAAGAAAAATACTTTTCTAATTTTGTGTCACCTTCTGGATTATAGAAAAATTCACATAATGTTTGTTGTTTATCAACAAGAATCCTACTACAACTTAAAAAGCCACGCACATCATAAAAATCACGTTTTACTTTTCGTCTTTGACTATCAAAATGATTCACATAATCTAATATACGATATTTAGGATCTTGAAAATGGGCATACATTAAGAAACGCTCTTGATCATATATTCTAAAGTCATGACTATTTTCAACATGTTTTAAAGTATAATGACATTCATCAGTCCAATATGACAACCAGTCAAATGGTTCATTGCGTTCTAAATATGTTGCTTCTTGGAAGAAATCATACATATTGATATAGTCAGAGCTAGTAATATAATTTTGGGCATTTCTATATAAATATCTATTCCATGACAGAAATACACATTGTGCTGGTCTTCCCATTTCTTTAAATAAATTTAAACGATTAATAATTGCTTTTTCTATCCCAGTTAAATTAACACCTAAACTATTACCTACAAAATAATTCATTTACAACACCACTTATATCTATTTTTTATAATTATATCACATAATATTTAATTACTTCTTTTAACTAGAAGATGTGTTTATTTATAAAACAACAAATTTTTATATTTATAATGGTAGTAGTTATTCAGTCAAATACTACCAATATATCATTGTAGAGCTTAGGATATTGATTTATGACTCAGGCACATCAAATGAGAAGATTTATAAAAGAGATATACAACTCTAGGAGGTATAATAAAAACGCGCAACTACTGTTACGCGTTTGAATTAATCATATGATATTATTTGCGATACTTTAATTTAGCGAAAGCATCATGTTGATGGATAGACTCTTCGTTACGACATTCGATATCGAAACCTTCTAACCAATCAAATTCAACTAAGTCCGCGGCAATTAAACGAATTAAGTCTTCGACAAAGCGTGGATTTTCATATGCACGCTCTGTCACACGTTTTTCATCAGGACGTTTTAAAATAGGGTATAGAATTGAACTTGCATTAGCTTCCATTGCATCTAAAATTTTGTTTTTATAGTCATCAACTATGTCTTGATCTTTATTAATATATGTTTTAACAGTGACAACACCACGTTGGTTGTGCGCTGAATATTCACTTATTTCTTTTGAACAAGGGCATAGCGTTGTGACAGTTGCTTCAATAGTAAGTTCTTTACGTGTAACTTTATCACCGTCAATTGCTAATCCATAAGTGACATCGGCATTACCAACTGCTTTAATATTTGTGGTTGGACTATAGCGATCAAAGAACCATTTCCCAGAAACATCAACGCCTGCCGCATTTTGTTTCATATTCGTTTGTAAAGTGCATAACACCTGATAAAGTGTATTAAATTCAAGTTCAATACCATTATCATAGTGCTTTTCAACACTTTCAATAATACGGCTCATATTAATACCTTTTTCGTCTTTTGTTAAACTTGTTGAAAAACTAAATGTGCCAGCTGTTTGATACTGGTCAACAAGTACAGGGTACACTAAGTTTTTAATACCAACTTCTTCTATTTCAAATAAGAAATCTTTATGTGTACTTTGTAAATCTGTCATTTCGTTCTTAGTAGTAGGTTTCGTGCCTTCAATAGGATCTACGGAACCAAAGTGTTTCCAACGACCTTCTCGTGTCGATAAATCAAATTCAGTCATTTTTTTCCTCCGTTAAGATTTAAAGTGATATGTCCAATATGGTTCGACTGTTAAAAAGCTGTGTTGTTTACCATCGATTTCAGGACTTGCTAATTGTTTTAAAAATGGACCTGTTTGAGAAGCATGTGCTTCAAATGCCTTAATTTTAAGTTCTTTAAAATCTGTAATATCATTTTGGATATCAGGTTCTCCAAGTGCTTCGGTTGCATCATTACTGAACGCAACTAAAGTTAAACGAGGGCGTTCTTCTTTAGGTATGCGTTCAACCGTTCGAATTACAGCGTCTGCTGTTGCTTCGTGGTCAGGATGTACTGCATATCCAGGATAAAATGAAATAATCAATGATGGATTTGTATCATCGATTAAAGATTTAATCATACCATCTATATGTTCATAGGGTTCAAATTCGACAGTTTTGTCACGTAAACCCATTTTTCTTAAATCAGTAATACCAATAACTTTACAAGCTTCTTCTAGTTCACGCTCACGAATACTTGGTAATGATTCGCGTGTTGCAAATGGGGGATTACCTAAATTTCTGCCCATTTGTCCTAGGGTTAAACATGCATATGTTACAGGTGTGCCTTTTTGGATATAACTTGCTAATGTGCCTGCAGATGAGAAGGTTTCATCATCAGGATGTGGAAATATTACTAATACATGTCTTTCGTCAGTCATGTTGATGCCTCCTCTATAAATTAAATGGTCGCTCACTAATTTGAAGTGCTGCAGCGAGTTGACCTTCGTAATTAAAACCTGCAATTAAAAATTCATCATGCTCATTGATTTCAAAATGCGTTAGACCTTGTACATAAACCCAACCACCATTTGATAGTTTAAGACCAATGCGATAAGGTTCTTTATTACCACCTTTTAGTTGTGCATGTGTATATGTTACTTGTATGTTTCTTAAAAAAGTACCAGCATTAAAAACACGTTGATCGAAATGGTTCGCATAGGCCCCATTTGTCGTTTCAACATGCAGATACACAGGTTTATGTTCAAAAGAAGCAAGTAAATCTATAACTTCTTGTTCTTTAATTGGTTCCAACACGTTCACTCCTTATACTATCAATGTGTTTATCTTTCTATTTTACTAAAAACTATTCAATAATTGTATACGATTGCTCAATTATTTATAAATTAATTTTCATGAAGCTGAATGACTCAGGATTACGCAATCATACAGCATTAGTTTTTTACTTTTAAAAATCAAAAAAATTGTTGGAATTTGAAAAGTGTTAAACATTAAAAATGATGCTATATTAATGGTGTATGAATGAATTCATAAGTTTTTAAAATGTATTAAATTTGTGGAGGCATGTAAACAATGAAAGTATTAAACTTAGGTTCAAAAAAACAAGCATCATTCTATGTTGCATGTGAGTTATATAAAGAGATGGCATTTAATCAGCACTGTAAACTTGGTTTAGCAACTGGCGGCACAATGACAGATTTGTATGAGCAACTTGTTAAGTTATTAAATAAAAATCAGTTAAACGTAGACAATGTATCCACGTTTAATTTAGACGAATATGTAGGTTTAACCGCATCACATCCGCAAAGTTATCACTATTATATGGATGACATGCTTTTCAAACAATACCCTTATTTTAATAGAAAGAACATTCATATTCCGAATGGAGATGCCTATGATATGAATGCGGAAGCGTCAACATATAATGACGTTTTAGAACAACAAGGTCAACGTGATATTCAAATTTTAGGTATTGGTGAAAATGGTCATATTGGATTTAATGAACCTGGTACGCCGTTTGATAGCGTTACTCATATCGTTGATTTGACTGAAAGTACTATTAAGGCTAATAGTCGATATTTTGAAAACGAAGATGATGTTCCAAAGCAAGCCATTTCGATGGGACTTGCTAATATTCTTCAAGCTAAACGTATCATTTTACTCGCATTTGGTGAAAAGAAACGTGCTGCTATTACACATTTATTAAATCAGGAAATTTCTGTTGATGTTCCAGCCACATTACTTCACAAACACCCGAATGTTGAGATATATTTAGACGACGAAGCTTGCCCGAAAAACGTTGCGAAAATTCATGTCGATGAAATGGATTGATTGCAATGTTTAATTAAGAAATGCCTCGGGAAAGGTTCCAATAGAAAGATAAAAAGCATTGGAAGGATGATTTTTAGTGGAATTACAATTAGCAATTGATTTATTAAACAAAGAAGACGCGGCTGAGTTAGCAAATAAAGTAAAAGATTATGTAGATATCGTAGAAATCGGTACGCCAATCATTTACAACGAAGGTTTACCAGCAGTTAAACATATGGCAGACAACATTAGTAATGTAAAAGTATTAGCAGACATGAAAATTATGGATGCAGCTGATTATGAAGTTAGCCAAGCAATTAAATTTGGCGCGGATGTAATTACAATACTAGGTGTTGCAGAAGATGCATCAATTAAAGCAGCTATTGAAGAAGCTCATAAAAATAATAAACAATTACTAGTTGATATGATTGCTGTTCAAGATTTAGAAAAACGTGCAAAAGAACTAGATGAAATGGGTGCTGATTATATTGCAGTACACACTGGTTATGATTTACAAGCAGAAGGGCAATCACCATTAGAAAGTTTAAGAACCGTTAAATCTGTTATTAAAAATTCTAAAGTTGCAGTAGCAGGTGGAATTAAACCAGATACAATTAAAGAAATTGTCGCTGAAAGTCCTGATCTTGTTATTGTTGGTGGCGGAATCGCAAATGCAGATGATCCAGTAGAAGCTGCAAAACAATGTCGCGCTGCAATCGAAGGTAAGTAATATGGCTAAATTTAGTGACTATCAATTAATTCTAGATGAATTAAAGATGACTTTGTCACATGTTGAAGCGGATGAGTTTTCAACGTTTGCGTCCAAAATACTACATGCTGAACATATATTTGTAGCTGGCAAAGGACGTTCAGGATTCGTGGCGAATAGTTTTGCAATGCGCTTAAATCAGCTCGGCAAACAGGCACATGTTGTTGGAGAATCAACGACACCTGCGATTAAGTCGAATGATGTATTTGTAATTATCTCTGGTTCAGGTTCCACGGAACATTTAAGATTATTAGCAGATAAAGCAAAATCAGTAGGTGCTGACATCGTATTAATTACTACAAATAAAGATTCTGCAATAGGCAATCTAGCTGGGACGAACATCGTTTTGCCTGCAGGTACAAAATATGATGAACATGGTTCTGCACAACCGTTAGGAAGTTTGTTTGAACAAGCATCTCAACTATTTTTAGATAGCGTTGTAATGGGATTGATGACTGAAATGAATGTTTCAGAACAAACGATGCAACAAAATCATGCTAATTTAGAATAAAACAAAGATAGTCGATAATATGATGCCTAGGCAGAAATATTATCGATTATTTTTTTATTTAAATAATAAATTATAGTATAATATCAATAATAAACGAATAGGGGTGTTAATATTGAAGTTTGAAAATTATATTTTTGATTTTGATGGTACGTTGGCAGACACGAAAAAATGTGGTGAAGTAGCAACACAAAGTGCATTTAAAGCATGTGGTTTAACAGAACCATCAGCTCAAGACATATCGCATTATATGGGAATACCTATTGAAGAATCATTTTTAAAATTAGCAGACCGACCATTAGATGAAGCAACATTAGCAAAGTTAATCGATACATTTAGACATACATATCAATCTATTGAAAAGGACTATATTTATGAATTTGCGGGTATAACTGAAGCCATTACAAGTTTGTATAACCAAGGGAAAAAACTTTTCGTGGTGTCTAGTAAGAAGAGTGATGTATTAGAAAGAAATTTATCGGCTATAGGGTTAAATCATTTAATCACTGAAGCTGTTGGATCCGATCAAGTAAGTGCATATAAACCAAATCCTGAAGGCATACACACAATTGTGCAACGCTACAATTTAAATAGCCAACAAACGGTTTATATTGGTGATTCAACATTTGATGTTGAGATGGCGCAACATGCTGGTGTACCATCTGCAGCAGTAACATGGGGAGCACATGATGCAAGGTCATTACTTCATTCAAATCCAGATTTTATAATCAATGATCCATCAGAAATTAATACCGTATTATAAAATTTGTTAAAACAGAGAATACCATGGTTAAAATCCATATTTATAAATATTAGATTATACATAGAAATATTTCGCTTTAGATTAGGAATTTAAAATAAATATTTATTAATAATCGTGTATGTTTAAATAGAAAAGTCTGCGTAATTAATTATTTGATATTAATACAAATAACTCCGACTGATGACATATTACTTGCAGTCAATTGAATATCTTACTTTAAATACGATGTCGAAAATGGCGATAGCATATGACTTATATGAAGTTGTATGCTATCGCTATTTTTAGTTATAATTCCAAAAAGTTAATCGTTCGATGATTTAAGAATTATTATTGTTTAATTCAAATGTACGAGGGTATAAAATCATTGAATTTAATTCGATAAAGTGAAATTTTTGAACAAACATACTTTTGTATTTATATAAAAGTTTAAATTCTTATAAATTTGACAAAACTAATTAACTCCGTATAATTATGAAACATACAAGAGGGAGTGTATGAATTCATGGATTTTAATAAAGAGAATATTAACATGGTGGATGCAAAGAAAGCTAAAAAGACTGTTGTTGCAACCGGTATCGGTAATGCAATGGAATGGTTCGATTTTGGTGTCTATGCATATACAACTGCGTACATTGGAGCGAACTTCTTCTCTCCAGTAGAGAGTGCAGACATTCGACAAATGTTGACTTTCGCAGCATTAGCCATTGCGTTTTTATTAAGACCAATTGGTGGTGTTGTATTTGGTATTATTGGTGACAAATATGGACGTAAAGTTGTATTAACATCAACAATTATTTTAATGGCATTTTCAACATTAACCATTGGATTATTACCAAGTTATGATCAAATTGGACTTTGGGCACCAATACTATTATTACTTGCACGAGTACTACAAGGATTTTCAACAGGTGGAGAGTATGCGGGGGCAATGACATATGTAGCCGAATCATCTCCAGATAAGCGTCGTAACTCATTAGGTAGTGGATTAGAAATAGGGACATTATCAGGTTATATAGCTGCGTCAATTATGATTGCCTTACTCACTTTCTTCTTAACTGATGAACAAATGGCATCATTTGGTTGGAGAATCCCATTCTTACTTGGTTTATTCCTAGGATTATTCGGCTTATATTTACGTCGTAAGCTTGAAGAATCACCAGTTTTCGAAAATGATGTTGCAACACAACCAGAACGAGACAACATTAACTTTTTACAAATCATCAGATTTTATTACAAAGATATATTTGTGTGTTTTGTAGCTGTTGTATTCTTCAATGTTACGAACTATATGGTAACCGCATACTTACCAACTTACTTAGAACAAGTTATTAAACTAGATGCAACGACAACTAGTGTATTAATTACTTGTGTCATGGCAATAATGATTCCATTAGCATTAATGTTTGGTAAGTTAGCGGATAAAATAGGTGAAAAGAAAGTATTTCTAATCGGTACTGGCGGGTTAACATTATTTAGTATCATCGCATTTATGTTATTACATTCACAATCATTTGTTGTGATAGTCATCGGTATATTTGGATTAGGATTCTTCTTATCAACATACGAAGCGACAATGCCAGGGTCTTTACCAACAATGTTTTACAGTCATATAAGATATCGAACTTTATCGGTAACCTTTAATATCTCTGTTTCAATATTTGGTGGTACGACGCCATTAGTTGCAACATGGTTAGTCGCGAAAACTGGTGATCCATTAGCACCTGCGTATTATTTAACAGCAATCAGTGTTATTGGGTTTTTAGTGATCACATTCTTACATTTGAGCACAGCAGGAAAATCTCTCAAAGGTTCATATCCAAATGTAGATAACGAGCAAGATAGAGCTTATTATGCAGAACACCCAAAAGAAGCATTATGGTGGGTGAAAGAACGTAAAGATTAGAGATTTCAGTAAATAAGTAATAATCAATCGTATAAAAGCACTTTAAAGCTAGTAAACGCTACTAACTTTAAAGTGCTTTTTAAATTAGGGAATGTAATTAGCCGAAATAAAGTTTTTGTATATACATAAACCCCCACTGCAATGATTATCGCAATGGGGGAAAGAGGGGACTTAAAGCATATGTTTAGCTTTGAATACTTAAAATTCTCTTGCTATTGAAATGTTAGGATGTAAATATGTCTTAGAGTATTTTGTCCAACGCAATTAATATTGAGACTCTAACCTTCAATATTATTATAGAGAACACAAACTTAAATAGATTGGGTGACTTATTTGTGTCAGTTATTGCGATTGCGATAACTTCTTTTCTCTATATACATATAGTATCGTCTTATCTAATAAAAAACATGGTACTACAGTATCAAATTTATCTAGGGCTTAAGTTTGATTTTTATAATAGGCAGGTTTACCTGATAAAAATACTTATTCATTATATAATGTTAACAAGATGTATTATAAAGTTTACATTGAGTGAGGGATATTGATGGACGTAATTTTAGAACAGTTGGAAACACATACTCAAAATAAGCCTAATGACATAGCATTACATATAGATGATGAAACAATTACATATAGTCAACTAAATGCCCGCATCACTAGCGCAGTTGAATCTTTGCAGAAATATTCACTTAACCCTGTTGTTGCTATTAATATGAAATCACCGGTTCAAAGTATTATTTGTTATTTAGCTTTGCATCGTTTACATAAAGTGCCTATGATGATGGAAGGTAAATGGCAAAGTACTATACATCGTCAATTGATTGAAAAATATGGTATTAAAGATGTAATTGGAGATACATGTCTCATGCAGAATATAGACTCACCTATGTTTATTGATTCAACGCAATTACAGCACTACCCCAATTTATTACATATTGGTTTTACTTCAGGGACAACTGGACTGCCAAAAGCATATTATCGTGATGAAGATTCATGGTTGGCTTCTTTTGAAGTTAATGAAATGTTGATGTTAAAAAATGAAAATGCAATAGCAGCCCCCGGACCACTATCGCACTCGTTAACATTATATGCGTTATTGTTTGCTTTAAGTTCCGGTCGTACTTTTATAGGACAGACCACTTTTCATCCTGAAAGGTTACTTAATCAATGTCGTAAAATATCATCATACAAAGTTGCTATGTTTCTTGTTCCAACGATGATTAAATCATTATTGTTAGTTTATAACAATGAACATACAATCCAATCATTTTTTAGCAGTGGGGATAAGCTGCATTCTTCTATTTTTAAAAAGATAAAAAATCAAGCAAATGACATAAATTTGATTGAATTTTTTGGTACATCGGAAACCAGTTTTATCAGCTATAACTTGAATCAGCAAGCACCAGTTGAATCTGTAGGTGTGCTATTTCCAAATGTGGAATTGAAAACAACGAATCACGATCACAATGGTATAGGAACTATTTGTGTAAAAAGTAATATGATGTTTAGTGGCTATGTAAGCGAACAATGTATAAATAATGATGAATGGTTTGTTACTAATGATAATGGCTATGTAAAAGAGCAGTATTTATATTTAACGGGACGACAACATGATATGTTAATTATTGGTGGTCAAAATATATATCCAGCACATGTTGAACGCCTTTTAACGCAATCGTCGAGCATTGATGAAGCAATTATCATCGGTATTCCAAATGAGCGTTTTGGTCAAATAGGTGTATTGCTTTATTCTGGTGATGTGACACTTACACATAAAAATGTAAAACAATTTTTAAATAAGAAAGTGAAACGCTATGAAATTCCATCGATGATTCATCATGTAGAAAAGATGTATTACACTGCAAGTGGTAAAATTGCTAGAGAAAAAATGATGTCGATGTATTTGAGAGGTGAATTATAATATGAATCAAGCAGTCATAGTTGCAGCTAAACGAACTGCATTTGGGAAATATGGTGGCACTTTAAAACATTTAGAGCCAGAACAATTGCTCAAACCTTTATTCCAACATTTTAAAGAGAAGTATCCAGAGGTAATATCTAAAATAGATGATGTAGTTTTAGGTAATGTTGTTGGGAATGGTGGCAATATTGCAAGAAAAGCATTGCTTGAAGCGGGGCTCAAAGATTCAATACCTGGCGTCACAATCGATCGGCAATGTGGGTCTGGACTTGAAAGTGTTCAATATGCATGTCGCATGATTCAAGCCGGAGCTGGCAAGGTATATATTGCAGGCGGTGTTGAAAGTACAAGTCGAGCACCTTGGAAAATCAAACGACCGCATTCTGTGTACGAAACCGCATTACCTGAGTTTTATGAGCGTGCATCATTTGCACCTGAAATGAGCGACCCATCAATGATTCAAGGTGCTGAAAATGTAGCCAAGATGTATGGTGTTTCAAGAGAATTACAAGATGAATTTGCTTACCGAAGTCATCAACTGACAGCGGAAAATGTAAAGAATGGAAATATTTCTCAGGAAATATTACCTATAACCGTTAAAGGAGAACTATTCAACACTGATGAAAGTCTAAAATCACATATTCCGAAAGATAACTTTGGCCGATTTAAGCCCGTAATCAAAGGTGGGACCGTTACCGCTGCGAATAGTTGTATGAAAAATGATGGTGCAGTTCTATTGCTTATTATGGAAAAAGATATGGCATACGAATTAGGTTTCGATCATGGTTTATTATTTAAAGATGGTGTTACGGTAGGTGTTGATTCTAATTTACCTGGCATTGGTCCAGTACCAGCCATTTCCAACTTACTAAAAAGAAATCAATTAACGATAGAAAATATTGAAGTCATTGAAATTAACGAAGCGTTCAGTGCACAGGTGGTTGCCTGCCAACAAGCTTTAAATATTTCAAATACGCAATTAAATATATGGGGTGGTGCATTAGCATCAGGTCATCCATACGGTGCAAGCGGTGCCCAATTAGTGACGCGATTATTTTATATGTTTGACAAAGAGAGTATGATTGCATCTATGGGGATTGGGGGAGGTCTAGGAAATGCAGCATTATTTACTCGATTCTAACCAGCGATTAAATGTGTCATTTTCTAAGGATAGTGTGGCTGCATATTATCATTGTTTTAACCAACCTTATAGTAAAGAAGTACCACCATTAATGTGTGCGTCATTATGGTCAAAATTTGATTTATTTAAAAAATATGCAAATAGCGAACTGATTTTAACAAAATCAGTAATTAATCAAACTCAAAAGATAAAAGTAGACACAATATATGTAGGACATTTAGAAGATATTGAATGCCGACAGATTCGCAATATCACACGTTATACAATGGCTTTAACATTAACTAAAAATGATCAACATGTCATAACGGTTACACAAACTTTTATTAAGGCGATGAAGTAGAGATGAAGTTTAATGAGATATGGATAAATGAATATTTGGCGCTCGTAAATGATGATAATCCAATACATAATGAGATTGTGCCAGGACAATTAGTGAGTCAAATGATGTTGATGGCTATGTCATTAGAGGCGAACCAGTGTCAAATTAACTATGTTAAACCTATTTTAATAAATGAAAATATCAAATTCATTGAAGAACACGAGCAAGAAATTATAGCAATTAATGACGATGGAGAGATTAAAATAAAGATTTCTTTGAGCACAAAAAAATAACCGATATTAGCTGCATGAACGCATATTAATTAGGAGATGAAAGGACAGCTAATATCAGTTATGTATTGTTATTATTATTGGGAACAGAGATAAATATAGGTTACGTTTCTTTCTTTGCACGGGGATGCATTAATCTAAAATAATAATAACAACTATATCAATGTTTAATAAATTCTGGATTATTGGAATGATTAGTCAATTTAACTAACTTTCATATGATCTATATCGTCTTGTAATAAAGAGAGCAATTTGAATATTTCAGTATCACTAAATGAATCGTCACATTTAATTGAAACATGCTGAAACGTTTTGGTTATAATTTCATAAACTGGTGCGCCTTCATGTTGATACTGTCGATAAATAATCATAACCTATATTACCTCCTTTGCTACTCTATGGTTATATTATAAATAACATTTTTATGTGTGACATCAACCTTAAGTATCAACTTTTTATCAGACATAGAACGTATAATTTACTAAGACTATTTATGTATCATGTTTTAAAAGGAATATATTTTTATAAAGTCGTTGAGAAGTTATTTTTAATTTCAAAAAAATGGCAGAATTAGTAGAGCGGGATAAAACATTATGTTTAAACAAGGGCATAATAAAGTTCCGAAAGGATTTGTTTTTTTAGGATAACTGATTCGTGACACTGTAAATGAATATTATATACATATGTTGAAATAAAACTATCTATAACGATTTCTTACAAAACTTATTTGCACAATTTAACTGTGAAAATCAAACAAGTATTTAATAACTAAAATAACCACACCGAAAGTGACTTTATTGTGTACTGAGCCCCAAAGTTAGACTCAAAAAGCTAACTTTACAGGCGCACAGCAATGACAATCAAATCATAAGGTGTGGTTAATCTATTTTTTATGAACGAAGCATTAAACCTCTGTTACTTCAACATCGATATGTTCAATACGGTTGTATGCACCGTGATCCACAGGACCAACAAAATCATTCATTTTCCAACCGTTTTTAATAGCAGAAGCGACGAAAGCTTTCGCGCTAATCACAGCTTCTTTCGGTGACTTACCGTTAGCTAAAAATGCAGTTGTTGCCGCAGCAAATGTACAACCAGCACCATGGTTATAACTTTGTTGGAACATGTCTGTAGTTAGTTGATAAAATGTTTGACCATCATAGTATAAGTCGTACGATTTATCTTGATCTAAAGCTTTGCCACCTTTAATGATGACATGCTGTGCGCCTTTATCAAAGATAATTGTTGCAGCCTTTTTCATATCTTCAATTGAATTTAATTTACCTAATCCTGATAATTGACCCGCTTCAAATAAGTTTGGCGTCACTACCGTTGCTTTAGGTAGTAAATATTTAATCATCGCCTCAGTATTTCCAGGGTTAAGCACTTCATCTTCGCCTTTACAAACCATGACAGGATCTACTACAAAATATTGTGCATTAGATGCCTCATATACTTCTCCAGCACGTTTGATTATCTCCTCAGTACCTAACATACCTGTTTTAATAGCATCAGGTCCGATTGATAAAGCCGTTTCAAGTTGCTTTTCAAATACGTCCATAGGTAATGGTGTGACATCGTGTGACCATGTATCTTTATCCATAGTAACGATGGCAGTTAAAGCGACCATGCCATACGTATCTAATTCTTGGAACGTTTTCAAATCTGCTTGCATACCTGCGCCAGCACTTGTGTCAGAACCGGCAATTGTTAAAACTTTCTTTAAAGCCATTGAGCTTCACTCCTACATAATAATATTGTATTCATCATATCATTTTTAACCTAATTGAAAAATATTAAGCATTCAATATTTGATGATTGTTGAAATGAATCATTCATACTATTGTAACTTTTGAAAATGTCATTCACTTTAGATAAGTGTGATATGTTAAAATATGTCCTGAGGTGAGATTGAATGGAATGGTCGCAAATTTTTCATGACATAACAACGAAACATGACTTTAAAGCTATGCATGATTTTTTAGAAAAAGAATATTCGACTGCAATCGTATACCCTGATAGGGAAAATATTTATCAAGCGTTTGATTTAACACCGTTTGAAAATATCAAAGTTGTTATATTAGGACAAGACCCGTATCATGGTCCGAACCAAGCACATGGATTAGCATTTTCAGTGCAACCTAACGCAAAATTCCCTCCATCTTTACGTAATATGTATAAAGAATTAGCAGATGATATTGGATGTGTTAGACAAACACCACATTTACAAGATTGGGCAAGAGAAGGTGTCTTGTTATTGAATACAGTTTTAACCGTAAGACAGGGTGAAGCAAATTCTCATCGTGATATTGGTTGGGAAACATTTACTGATGAAATTATTAAAGCAGTGTCTGATTATAAAGAACATGTTGTCTTTATTTTGTGGGGGAAACCTGCACAGCAAAAAATAAAGCTTATCGATACATCTAAACATTGTATTATAAAATCAGTGCATCCTAGTCCACTGTCTGCATATAGAGGATTCTTTGGATCAAAACCGTATTCCAAAGCGAATACCTATTTAGAGTCAGTAGGAAAATCACCAATTAATTGGTGTGAAAGTGAGGCGTAGATGGTGAATAGAGAAACTTTAATAGCACGAATTGAGCAAGAATTAGTACAAGCAGAGCAGGCGCAGCATGACCATGACTTTGAAAAACATATGTATGCCATACATATATTAACATCTTTATATGCTTCAACATCAAATACACCACATATTGGTGAACAACAAATGAATCATCGTATTGCTAACCATAATCAAATGCCACATTCACAAATTACGCAGTCAACACATCAAGTGACAGCTGCTGAAATTGAAGCGATGGGTGGTAAAGTAAATACGCATTCAGCACATCATCATAATAAGTCATATTCACAACCTTCAAACCAACAACAAAGATTAGCGACAGATGATGACATTGGCAATGGTGAATCCATATTTGATTTTTAAAAAGCAACAATGAAACATAATTACTTAATAGCTTGTTAAGTATGTAGGTTAATAATCAAGATGCATATACTTTTATTCGAGTGTTCGGATTTAAACATTTATTAATACTGAATTATATAAGGAGAGGTAGCAATGAAATTATTTATTATTTTAGGTGCATTAAACGCGATGATGGCTGTCGGAACAGGTGCATTTGGTGCACATGGTTTACAAGGAAAAATAAGTGATCACTATTTATCAGTATGGGAAAAAGCAACGACGTATCAAATGTACCATGGCTTAGCATTATTAATTATAGGTGTAATTAGTGGTACAACTTCAATCAATGTTAACTGGGCTGGCTGGTTAATATTTGCTGGTATTATTTTCTTTAGTGGATCATTATATATTTTAGTATTAACTCAAATTAAAGTTTTAGGTGCGATTACGCCAATTGGTGGCGTATTGTTCATCATTGGATGGATAATGTTAATCATTGCGACATTCAAATTTGCTGGTTAAATTTTAAAACTTTAGATTACCTATGTAACTAAACATTAAATTTTTAATAAAAATAATCAAGAAAAAGAGTTACAAACTCATCTTTTGGGTATAGAATACCTTCGAGGTGAGTTTTTATTTATGGAAAAAAAGAATAAGCAAATAGATAGAGGCGATTTAAAACAAAACCTATCTGAAAAGTTTGTATGGGCGATTGCATATGGTTCATGTATCGGATGGGGCGCATTCATCTTACCAGGAGACTGGATTAAGCAGTCAGGTCCGATTGCAGCATCAATTGGTATTGTTATTGGTGCATTATTAATGATATTAATTGCGGTTAGTTATGGCGCATTAGTAGAGAGATTTCCAGTATCAGGGGGCGCGTTTGCCTTTAGTTTCTTAAGTTTCGGCAGATATGTGAGTTTCTTCTCATCATGGTTTTTAACTTTTGGTTATGTCTGTGTTGTTGCTTTAAATGCGACAGCATTCAGTTTACTAGTTAAATTCTTATTGCCAGATGTCTTAAATAATGGGAAACTATACACCATTGCGGGCTGGGACGTTTATATTACGGAAATCATTATTGCGACCGTATTACTACTTGTATTCATGCTAGTAACGATTCGTGGCGCAAGTGTATCTGGATCATTACAATATTATTTCTGTGTGGCGATGGTAATCGTCGTATTATTGATGTTCTTTGGTTCATTCTTTGGTAATAATTTTGCACTTGAAAATTTACAACCGTTAGCTGAACCTAGCAAAGGATGGTTAGTGTCTATTGTGGTTATTGTATCCGTGGCACCATGGGCATATGTTGGATTTGATAATATTCCACAAACAGCAGAAGAGTTTAACTTTGCACCAAACAAGACATTTAAGCTTATCGTGTACAGTTTATTAGCAGCATCATTAACTTATGTTGTCATGATTTTATACACTGGTTGGTTATCAACAAGTCATCAAAGTTTAAATGGACAATTGTGGTTAACAGGTGCTGTTACACAAACAGCATTTGGTTATATTGGATTAGGTGTATTAGCAATTGCAATTATGATGGGTATATTTACTGGTTTAAATGGATTCTTGATGAGTTCAAGTCGCTTGTTATTTTCTATGGGACGTTCAGGTATAATGCCAACAATGTTTAGTAAATTACATAGTAAATACAAAACACCATATGTCGCAATCATATTCTTAGTAAGTGTGTCTTTAATTGCACCTTGGCTAGGAAGAACGGCATTGACTTGGATCGTAGATATGTCATCTACAGGTGTATCCATTGCCTACTTTATTACATGTTTGTCTGCTGCGAAATTATTCAGTTATAACAAACAAAGTAATACGTATGCACCGGTTTACAAAACGTTTGCTATTATTGGCTCATTTGTATCATTCATTTTCTTAGCGTTGTTATTAGTGCCAGGTTCTCCTGCAGCACTGACTGCACCATCTTATATTGCATTACTTGGATGGTTAATCATCGGTTTAATATTCTTTGTGATTCGATATCCTAAATTGAAAAATATGGATAATGATGAATTAAGTCGCTTGATTTTAAATAGAAGTGAAAATGAAGTTGATGATATGATTGAAGAACCTGAAAAAGAAAAAACTAAATAATAAAAGAATCGCACAATATACCTTCTTAATTTGAAGGCGTATCGTGCGATTTTTTGTATCATAAATTGACATTTAAGACGAGGCAGTTGAACCTTATATAAAATTGCCAAGAGTTAAGGCTGAGGCATTTCTAACAAATATTTATAATCGTTTAAAAGATTTCACGAATCCAGAAACAATTAATTTGGAAATTTGGTCGGCGAATAATAAACCTAATGCGATAGCTCCTGCAATAAGTGTAACCTCTAGCATGGTATTGATTGCTGTACTGAAATTTAATAATACTAAATTTTTCGTTGCATCGTAAGCTAATCCACCTGGCACTAACGGGATGATACCTGTCACCATAAAAATGATTGCAGGTTCTTTTTGTTTACGAGCCATATAGTGACTTAATAAACCTAGGGCAAGACTGCCGAAGAAACTAGAGTATATAGTGTGCACATTAAAGCCGTTGAAGAATAAGGTGTAAACCATCCATCCACACGTACCAACGAAACCACATGATAAATATAATTTTCTAGGTGCATCAAAAATGACGCAGAAGAACATTGAAGCTAAAAAGCTAAAGATAAAGTTTAATATCCAAAACATAGTCTGATACTCCTATACTAAAATTAATACGCTACCAACGCCAGCACCGATGCCAAACGCAGTAACCAATGCTTCTAATGATTTCGTTGTGAACATCAACATGTGCCCACCAAATAAATCTTGTATTGCGTTTGTTATTAATACACCAGGAACAATAGGCATGACTGCCGCAATGATAATAGTTGCCAAGTCACCTGTTGGAATAAGTGTATGTCCAATAACGGCGATAATCCCAATAACTAATGAACCAATGAATTCTGGGATAAACTGTGCGTGTAACTTACGATCTAAAATCTCAGTGACTAGGTATCCTAGACTACCTGCTAATATCGCAGTTAAAACATCAATCAATCTACCACCTTGTAAATATAAGAAACTCATTGCAATCATTGCTGCAGCAAAACCTTTAAAGGGAAGACTGCTGTCACGCTTGGCAACATATATTTTTTCAAGTTGTGTTTTTGCCTCGGCTAAAGAAATTTCATTATTTGTAATTTGACGCGAAATTTTATTAGCTTGAGAAATTTTTATTAAGTTTGTATCTCGAGAGGTAATTCTAAATATTCTAGGAAACGATTCCGAATGTAACGTAAACTGGATGACAGTGTTTGTAACAAAGCTGTTACTTTCACTGTAACCAAGTTTTTTTGCAATACGTGTCATGGTATCTTCTACACGCGTACCTTCTGCACCAGATTCTAATAGTATGCGAGCAGCAAGCATGACAACATCTTTGATAAGTACCTCTTGTTTGTATTCTTCTGAATTTATGTCCATTTCATCACCATTGTTTATAAGAATTTAATACTCATTATAGTTTATACACTATAAAATAACCACATGAGCTTTTTGATAAGTTGTTATTGATTTTAAAAAACTAATATTTGATACTATTGTAATAATAATCATCGGAATTTTTAGTAGTTAAAATTCTCTTGAAGTATAAAAAGGAAAAAATATTGAAAAAAATTCGACAAAAATATGTTTCAAATATTTCAAATAGGTTAAAATAATATTAGTTAACCATTACAAAAATTGTATAGAGTAGCGACTGTATAATTTCTATTGAGGTTAACGTTTATATGTAGTGATAGTAGTTAAAGTTCTCCCAAGGAAGACTACTCGGGTACACTTTGCTATGAGCAAAGTGTACTTTGTTATTGATATTACATTAGCACATATATATAAGTTTAAACATACAGATTTCAACTATTTACCAAATCACGTCTTATGTATACGGGAATATACTGAAGATAAACGAAAAATTCCAAGCTTAAACCGATAAGCTTGGAATTTTTTATTAATTTATAAACGTACCAATGTATTAAGAAATCGCAAAGAATTGATTGAATTCGTTTGTGTTAATAATATGTCCTACAAAGAAACTACCGAATTCACCGTATCGTGCTGTTGTTTCATCAAAGCGCATTTCGTATACAATTTTTTTGAATTGTAATACGTCGTCTGAGAACAATGTTACGCCCCATTCGAAATCATCAAAACCTACAGAACCAGTAATAAATTGTTTGATTTTGCCAGCATATTTTCTACCAATCATACCATGGTCATACATTAATTTTTGGCGTTCTTCCATAGTTAACATGTACCAGTTATAAGTTTCATTACGACGTTTGTTCATTGGATAGAAACAAATATAATCAGAATGTGGTAATTCTGGGTATAATCTTGCTTTGATATGAGGGTTCTCATAAGGATCTTCATCAGATTTACCAGCTAAATAATTGCTCAATTCAATGACTGATACATATGAATATGTAGGGATTAAGAAGTCAGCAATGCGCAATTTGTTAAATTCATTTTCAATATGATTTAAAGACTTCATTTCAGGACGTAAGAACCATAATAACAAATCTGCTTTTTGACCAGTTATATTATAAATAGCTTGATCACCAGATTTTGATGATCTTACAGTTGCTGTATTTTCTAAAAATGATTGAAATTCAGTGACAAGTGCATCGCGTTCGTCCTTTGGAACTAGACGTAATGATGCCCAATCAACTGCATAAAATAAATGTAGACTATACCAACCATCTAATGTTTCGGCTGCTTGACTCATGTTTATCGCTCCTTTTCAAAAATCATCAGTTCTTTATAAATTTTATCATAAAGCAAAGGGGTAACGATAAAATTATGATTACAAATTGGTGACGTGGCATTATGAAATAAAATGGCGTATAATTATACCGTGAATGATTAATAAGATTTATATTACAGGAGGACATTATGGCTGATTTATTAAATGTATTAAAAGACAAACTTTCTGGTAAAAACGTTAAAATCGTATTACCTGAAGGAGAGGACGAGCGTGTTCTAACAGCTGCAACACAATTACAAGCAACAGATTATGTTACACCAATCGTGTTAGGTGATGAGACTAAGGTTCAATCTTTAGCGCAAAAACTTAATCTTGATATTTCTAATATTGAATTAATTAATCCTGCGACAAGTGAATTGAAAGCTGAATTAGTTCAATCATTTGTTGAACGACGTAAAGGTAAAGCGACTGAAGAACAAGCACAAGAATTATTAAACAATGTGAACTACTTCGGTACAATGCTTGTTTATGCTGGTAAAGCAGATGGTTTAGTTAGTGGTGCAGCACATTCAACAGGCGACACTGTGCGTCCAGCTTTACAAATCATCAAAACGAAACCAGGTGTATCAAGAACATCAGGTATCTTCTTTATGATTAAAGGTGATGAACAGTACATCTTTGGTGATTGTGCAATCAATCCAGAACTTGATTCACAAGGACTTGCAGAAATTGCAGTAGAAAGTGCAAAATCAGCATTAAGCTTTGGCATGGATCCAAAAGTTGCAATGTTAAGCTTTTCAACAAAAGGGTCTGCTAAATCAGACGATGTGACAAAAGTTCAAGAAGCTGTCAAATTAGCACAACAAAAAGCTGAAGAAGAAAAATTAGAAGCAATCATTGATGGCGAATTCCAATTTGATGCTGCGATTGTACCAGGTGTTGCTGAGAAAAAAGCGCCAGGTGCTAAATTACAAGGTGATGCAAATGTCTTTGTATTCCCAAGTTTAGAAGCTGGTAATATTGGTTACAAAATTGCACAACGTTTAGGTGGATATGATGCAGTTGGTCCAGTATTACAAGGTTTAAATTCTCCAGTAAATGACTTATCACGTGGCTGCTCAATTGAAGATGTATACAATCTTTCATTCATCACAGCAGCGCAAGCCTTACAATAACGATGGATTTAGCGAGTAAATATTTTAATGGCGTCAACTGGCGATATATCGATCATTCTTCTGGATTAGAGCCTATGCAATCTTTCGCATTCGATGATACATTTTGTGAAAGTGTGGGCAAAGATATATCAGATAATGTTGTGCGTACTTGGATTCATCAACATACTGTTATTCTTGGTATTCATGATTCAAGATTGCCGTTTTTAAAAGATGGCATTGATTATTTAACGAATGAGATTGGTTATAATGCCATTGTTAGAAATTCTGGCGGCCTAGGTGTCGTTCTAGATCAAGGTGTATTAAATATATCGCTGATGTTCAAAGGACAAACAGAAACAACGATTGATGAAGCGTTTACTGTGATGTATCTCTTAATTAGCAAAATGTTCGAAGATGAGAATTTTGATATTGATACGATGGAAATTGAACATTCTTATTGCCCAGGAAAATTTGACTTAAGTATCGATGGTAAGAAATTTGCAGGCATATCGCAACGAAGAGTTAGAGGCGGTATTGCTGTACAAATTTATCTTTGTGTTGAAGGCTCTGGTTCAGAACGTGCATTGATGATGCAAACATTTTATGAACATGCTTTAAAAGGTGAAGTGACTAAATTTAAATACCCTGAAATTGAACCATCTTGTATGGCCTCACTAGAGACATTACTTAACAAAACGATTACTGTTCAAGATGTAATGTTTTTACTATTATATGCAATCAAAGATCTTGGCGGTGTATTAAATATGACGCCAATTACTCAAGAAGAATGGCAAAGATACGATACGTATTTTGATAAAATGATTGAAAGAAACAAGAAAATGATAGACCAAATGCAATAGTTAAATATTTAACAGCCCCTTTCAAGTTATCGTTTGGGGCTGTTATTTTTGAAAGTATCCATAAATAGCATAAATATGTTATTGACCTAATATTTAAATTGAACATCATTAAATTAAAAGTAATGATATGATTGAAATAATAAATTTAATAAGGAAATTTCATGTTTTACGTATTAAATAGATTGAGAATAGGGTATATATAATGCGTATGACTATGAAAGAAACGACCTTCTATTGAAATGTTCTAATACTTTAGTAGTAAATCTATATATTCCAATTATTATTTGTAGTATTATAGTTAGGGTGGAAAATTATAAATTGTAGGGCTATTTTATAAAAAGATAAAGAATCTGAAATATCACTCGATAAGATTTAAACTTTGAAGTAAACGAAAGTTAGTTTTATACTAATCAAGTTAAGTCATATATAAATTTAAAATAAAGTTTATACATAATATGAATAATGTGAGATAAAGACTGCAATGAAATTTAACGCGAATGCGTATGCAACTTAGAATATGATGTCTTTTACTAATAAATAAAAACAATGTATCAAGTATAGGATAAATATAAAAGGTGATATTGACATGACAAGAAAAGGATATGGGGAATCGACAGGTAAGATTATTTTAATAGGAGAACATGCTGTTACATTTGGAGAGCCTGCTATTGCAGTACCGTTTAACGCAGGTAAAATCAAAGTTTTAATAGAAGCCTTAGAGAGCGGGAACTATTCGTCTATTAAAAGCGATGTTTACGATGGTATGTTATATGATGCGCCTGACCATCTTAAGTCTTTGGTGAACCGTTTTGTAGAATTAAATAATATTACAGAGCCGCTAGCAGTAACGATCCAAACGAATTTACCACCATCACGTGGGTTAGGATCGAGTGCAGCTGTCGCGGTTGCTTTTGTTCGTGCGAGTTATGATTTTTTAGGGAAATCATTAACGAAAGAAGAACTCATTGAAAAGGCTAATTGGGCAGAGCAAATTGCACATGGTAAACCAAGTGGTATTGATACGCAAACGATTGTATCAGGCAAACCAGTTTGGTTCCAAAAAGGTCATGCTGAAACGTTGAAAACGTTAAGTTTAGACGGCTATATGGTTGTTATTGATACTGGTGTGAAAGGTTCAACAAGACAAGCAGTAGAAGATGTTCATAAACTTTGTGAGGACCCTCAGTACATGTCACATGTAAAACATATCGGTAAGTTAGTTTTACGTGCGAGTGATGTGATTGAACATCATAAATTTGAAGCCTTAGCGGATATTTTTAATGAATGTCATGCGGATTTAAAGGCGTTGACAGTTAGTCATGATAAAATAGAACAATTAATGAAAATTGGTAAAGAAAATGGTGCGATTGCTGGAAAACTTACTGGTGCTGGTCGTGGTGGAAGTATGTTATTGCTTGCCAAAGATTTACCAACAGCGAAAAATATTGTAAAAGCTGTAGAAAAAGCTGGTGCAGCACATACATGGATTGAGAATTTAGGAGGTTAATGCGTTGATTAAAAGTGGCAAAGCACGTGCACATACGAATATTGCACTTATTAAATATTGGGGTAAAAAAGATGAAGCACTAATCATTCCAATGAATAATAGCATATCTGTTACATTAGAAAAATTTTACACTGAAACGAAAGTCACTTTTAACGACCAGTTAACACAGGATCAATTTTGGTTGAATGGTGAAAAGGTTAGTGGCAAAGAATTAGAGAAAATTTCAAAATATATGGATATTGTCAGAAATAGAGCTGGCATCGATTGGTATGCAGAAATTGAAAGCGACAATTTTGTACCAACAGCAGCAGGATTGGCTTCATCAGCAAGCGCATATGCAGCTTTAGCAGCAGCTTGTAATCAAGCGCTAGACTTGCAGCTGTCAGATAAGGATTTATCGAGATTGGCGCGAATCGGTTCGGGTTCTGCGTCGCGTAGTATTTATGGTGGATTTGCAGAATGGGAAAAAGGGTATAATGATGAGACGTCATATGCCGTTCCACTTGAATCGAATCATTTTGAAGATGACCTTGCCATGATATTTGTTGTGATTAATCAACATTCTAAAAAGGTACCTAGTCGATATGGTATGTCGTTGACACGAAACACATCAAGATTTTATCAATATTGGTTAGATCATATTGATGAAGATTTAGCTGAAGCAAAAGCAGCGATTCAAGACAAAGATTTTAAACGCCTTGGTGAAGTAATTGAAGAAAATGGTTTGCGTATGCATGCCACGAATCTAGGATCAACACCGCCGTTCACATATCTTGTGCAAGAAAGTTATGATGTAATGGCGCTCGTTCACGAATGCCGAGAAGCGGGGTATCCGTGTTATTTTACAATGGATGCGGGACCTAATGTGAAAATACTTGTAGAAAAGAAAAACAAGCAACAGATTATAGATAAATTATTAACACAGTTTGATAATAACCAAATTATTGATAGTGACATTATTGCCACAGGAATTGAAATAATTGAGTAAGGAAGAGATAAAATGATTCAGGTCAAAGCACCCGGAAAACTTTATATTGCTGGAGAATATGCTGTAACAGAACCAGGATATAAATCTGTACTTATTGCGTTAGATCGTTTTGTAACTGCTACTATTGAAGAAGCAGACCAATATAAAGGTACCATTCATTCAAAAGCATTACATCATAACCCAGTTACATTTAGTAGAGATGAAGATAGTATTGTCATTTCAGATCCACATGCAGCAAAACAATTAAATTATGTGGTCACAGCTATTGAAATATTTGAACAGTATGCGAAAAGCTGCGATATAGCGATGAAGCATTTTCATCTGACTATTGATAGTAATTTAGATGATTCAAATGGTCATAAATATGGATTAGGTTCAAGTGCAGCAGTACTTGTATCAGTTATAAAAGTATTAAATGAATTTTATGATATGAAGTTATCTAATTTATACATTTATAAACTAGCAGTGATTGCAAATATGAAGTTACAAAGTTTAAGTTCATGCGGAGATATTGCTGTGAGTGTATATAGTGGATGGCTAGCGTATAGTACTTTTGATCATGAATGGGTTAAGCATCAAATTGAAGATACTACGGTTGAAGAAGTTTTAATCAAAAACTGGCCTGGATTGCACATCGAACCATTACAAGCACCTGAAAATATGGAAGTACTTATCGGTTGGACTGGCTCACCGGCGTCATCACCACACTTTGTTAGCGAAGTGAAACGTTTGAAATCAGATCCTTCATTTTACGGTGACTTCTTAGAAGATTCACATCGTTGTGTTGAAAAACTTATTCATGCTTTTAAAACAAATAACATTAAAGGTGTGCAAAAGATGGTGCGTCAGAATCGTACAATTATTCAACGTATGGATAAAGAAGCTACAGTTGATATAGAAACTGAAAAGCTAAAATATTTGTGTGATATTGCTGAAAAGTATCACGGCGCATCTAAAACATCAGGCGCTGGTGGTGGAGACTGTGGTATTACAATTATCAATAAAGATGTAGATAAAGAAAAAATTTATGATGAATGGACAAAACATGGTATTAAACCATTAAAATTTAATATTTATCATGGGCAATAAATGATTTGATAGGGGAGCAATCATCTAATTTAATTAGAAGATAAATGCTCCATTTTTTATTGCCAGCTGTGTTACGTATCTTGAAAAAAATATTAAAAAGAGTAAAATAGATAGAGTTAACGAAAAAATTAATGAAATCGACGATATAGATATGATAAAGAAAGGTGGGTAGCAATATGAAAAATACATTCCTTATTTGTGATGAATGTCAGGCAGTCAATATAAGAACGTTACAAAAGAAGTTGGAAAAATTAGATCCCGATGCTGAAATCGTGATAGGTTGTCAATCTTATTGTGGACCTGGACGCCGAAAAACATTCGCTTTTGTTAATAACCGCCCACTGGCTGCGCTTACTGAAGAAGAATTAATCGAAAAAGTTTCTCAACAATTAAAGAAACCACGTGATCCTGAAGAAGAAGAGCGTTTAAGAAAACGACATGAAGAACGTAAACGTCGTAAAGAAGAACAAGATAGAAAGCTTAAAGAAAAATTAGAAAAGCGAAAAGCACAACAATAAAGCCTGATGGCAGCATCATTCAATGCGTGCCACCAGGTTTTTATGTTTTGTCTAGAAATTAAATAAATCATTAAATGATTCGGCCATCGTAGGATGCGTATAAATATTATCTCGTAATATGGTATATGGAATGTTTTGATCAATCGCAAGTTTAATTATATTAATTAATTCTTCAGATTGCTTACCATATAATGTAGCACCTAAAATCATATTATTTTCATTATTAATGACTACTTTAAATAAACCTCTTGGATCATTGTTAATTTTGTGACGAGGTATAGCACTTACTAAAAGTTGATGCTCAGTGTAATCATAATGTTGAGCGGCAGCTTCTTTGCTAGTTAATCCAACACGTGATAATGGTGGATCTATAAATACTGTATAAGGCACGCTGCCTCTATTGTCAGTCGTACGTGACTGATTACCATATAAAGATGATTTGATAATTCGATAATCATCTAAAGATATATACGTAAATTGAAGTCCGCCTTTAACATCACCTGCAGCATAAATATGCGGCACAGTTGTTTGAAGATGAGCATTGACTTTAATTTCGCCTCTGTCGCCTAATTCGATATCAGTATTTTCTAATGCTAAATCCGTATTCGGTTTGCGTCCGATAGCCAAAAGTACTGCATCAGCCTCAAAGTTACCAACGTTAGTATGGACAGTTGTATGATAATTGTCAGATGACAATTCAGTCGTTTCAACATTTGTATGCAATGCAATGCCTTTATTTTCTAAGTCAGTAATAGCATGTGCAACGACATCTTGATCTTCGCGTGGCATAAATGATTCACCACGTTCTAATACTGTAACCTTACTACCTAAATTCGCAAACATTGAAGCAAATTCTAAGGCGATATAACCGCCACCTACAATAACGAGGTGCTTAGGTTGATAGCTAATGTTTAATAAACCTGTTGAATCGAAGACGTGTTTAGCTTGATCAAGGCCTTTTATGTTAGGAATGATAGAGGTAGCACCGGTATTAATAATGATATGAGGTGCAGTAATACTATCGACGATATCACCATGCTGATCTAATAAATTCACTTCAGTATTAGATTTAAACTGCGCTTTAAAATCCAATACATCAATGTTACTGTCGTCTGCTAATAAGTGGTAATTTTTATTGTTTAGCGCATTGACAACATCGTTTTTACGGTTATAACTTGCTTCAAAGGATTTGCCTTCTAATCCATCATGTACAAGTGTCTTCGAAGGTATACATCCTACGTTGATACAAGTGCCGCCATACATTTTCGAAGATTGTTCGATAACTGCGACGTGTTGACCTGTTGATGCAGCGTATTTCGCTAAAGTTTTACCAGCTTTCCCAAATCCTATTACAATTAAATCATATGTTTTCATGACATAAATCCTCCTTTTGAATGTCTTCAATGACATCTTTGATTGTTTTTTCTTTATAAAAATTAATAATGTTATTCTGTTCGTCTTGTTGATAATGTGACATGGTAGTTGCAATATTACGAGCAATTTGACAGTGACTACCTTCGTCGCCAGTAAATAGTCGTGTGTGATGTTCTTTCTCTAAGACAAAATGTTTATATAATGTTGCTAATGAGACATCAGCGCTACGATCATTTGCTAAATAACCACCATCTTTACCCCGTATTGTGTTAATCATTTTTAAATCGACAAGTTGAGTCGTCACGCGGCGTAATTGAACAGGATTTAAACAAGTTAATTCAGCTAATGAACTACTATTGAATTTTTCTGAATGATGCTTAGTTAAAAAAGTTAATACATGTACGGCAATGTTAAATTCTAAATTCAATGGTTCTCACCTCGTAATTGTAACTGTATTAGTTACAATTAAAAATCATTTTGCTCAATGTGTCAATACTTATGTTTGAAAAGTGTTGAATTAGGTGTGATTATTATGATGATTTATTATTTGAAAGTTGTTGCATTAACGGTGAGATTGCGTAATTGAATTTTAGTTATGTATGAACTAATAGATATGAAATGAGTATTGAAAATAAGGGCAATAAAATTTTGAATGATGATGTTGTGTGATTGTATAAACTTGTTCGTATTTTAGAGACGTTTTGATATTTCGCATAATGAGGAAATACTTTTAACAACTGATGACATATTTTAATAGTGAATATATTTTGAGATATTAATATATTTAATGTTAAGGATGTTGTCGCAATAAAATTAAAATATTGAAAGATAATTTTTATTTATTAATTGCGAATATACAAAGACACCATTATATCCATATGCTAAAATAAGAAAAAAGGCGACATGTTATCTCAATTTACCTGCATCTAGACTCCTTTACATAAGAAATAATCATCGCCGAGTTTTAAAATTTTACAATTTTGTAGATGTAAAAAGCATTTGATTTTAAATAGTTTGAAAATCATATATTTTTGAAAAAGGAGCATGCCGATGAGTATTGACATGTATTTAGACAGATCTCGAAACCAAGCTTCAAGTGTGGGTAATTTGAGTCAAACAATGAATTCAAATTATGATGCGTTGGAAAAAGCAATTACTCAATTTATCAATGATGATGCGCTTAAAGGTAAAGCGTATACGTCAGCTAAGCAATTTTTTAGTACGGTGTTAATTCCATTATCAACAAGTATGAAAACATTGAGTGATTTAACGAAGCAAGCTTGCGATAATTTTGTGTCACGTTATACGAGTGAGGTTGATAGCATATCTTTAAAAGAATCAGAGCTTGAAGAAGATATCAGATCATTAAGTCAACAAATTACGCGATATGAAAATTTGAATAACAATTTGAAAAAGCATGCTTCCGATAATCAGCAAGCCATTTCATCGAACCAACAAATAATACGAACATTAGGTCAACAAAAACATGAATTAGAAGAGAAGCTACGCAAATTGCGTGAGTTTAATCAAAAATCACCAGAAATATTTAAAGAAGTTGAAGAATTTCAAAAAATTGTACAACAAGGACTTACCCAAGCGCAAAATTTTTGGAACTTTTCAACAAATCAATTTAATATACCTTCAGGTAAAGAACTTGATTGGGCTAAAGCAAGTCATGAAAAATATTTGAAAGTTGCTATGGGGAAAATTGAACAAAAAGCAGAGAAAGAAACTTTAAATAAAGCAGACTTTGCTGTTATAAAGACATATGCTAAAGAACATCCAGAAGACGATATCCCGAAAAGTATAATGAAATATATAAATGACAATAAAGATAGTATTAAACGAGATATAGGATTAGATATTACGTCAACACTTTTAGAGCAAGGCGGTATAAATGCAAGTAAATTCGGTGTATTTATTAACACAGCAGGTGGAGTGAAAGGCCCAGCCGGTCCAAATTCATTTGTGGAAGTCAAACGTACATCAGGTAATGTGTTTATAGAAAATGGTAGTAAATTTGCAAAAGGCGGAAAATACCTAGGCAAAGGTGTTGCAGGTGTAGGATTTGGTATAGGTATGTATGATGATATGGCAAACGATGATAAAACAGTTGGAGAGGCATTGTCGCATAATGCTTTAACTACAGGAATAGGTATTGGCGCAGGTGCGGGTATGACTGCTACTATCGCGTTATTTGCAAGTAATCCAGTAGGATGGGCTGTTATAGGTGGCTTTGTGTTTGGTTCGGTTTCGACAATGCTTGTAGATTGGGCTTATCAAAATAATAAGGCTGGTATAAAAGATAAAGCAGACTGGGTAGGACATAAACTAGACGATGGTATCGATGTTGTTAAAAAATCTACAGAAAAAGCCGTAGATAGTGTTGGTGAAGCTACAAAAAGTATTTCTAATCATTTAAACCCTATGAAATGGAGCTGGTAAATGTTGCTATGTGAATCTAAAGTTATCAACAAAAATCCTAAGTATAGAGTTATTAAATATGGTGATGAATATTTAATGATTGATTTAGTAAGTACCTGGTTAACTTTATTTCTTCCTATGATTAATTGGTTAATTCCAAAAAAATATGTCAAAATCAGTAAAAAAGAATTTGACGATTTAAACATTGTCAAACCTGTTAAAAATAAAGCTTTTTGGCCAGTTGCAGGTAGTACTATTTTGTTCGGAGTTACGTTTAGAAAATATATTCCTTCACTTAATATTCAATTAGAGAAAAACATGGTGATTGTAATATGTTGTGCAATATTTCTGGGTGTTTTAATACTTTTTTTATTTCTGAATCGTAAGCTAAGATTGGAAATTTATAATAATAACTCTAGTAAAGGGAAAATAATTTTATTTCCTTCATTAAAAAACTTTTGCTTTACAATATTTTATTATTTTTTATTTGGCGGTCTTTCAATAATGGCTCTAAGTATGTTATTAACTTTAAATCCTCAAAATATAATAGGCTTTATTGGTTGGTTGGTAATGACTGCAGGTTTCTTTCTGTTAAACATGTCATCGATTATTGACAAAAAAATTTATGTATTATCTAAAACTAACACGGTGGAAAAATGATGGTTTAGCTGGATTTACTGCGAGTTCTGTTTCGTCAATACTTGTATATTGGACCAATCAAAGAAATGAATTTGGAATAAAAGGTAAAAACGATTGGATAGGACATAAACTAGACGATGGTATCGATAGTGTTAAAAAATCTACAGAAAAAGCCGTAGATAGTGTTGGGAATGTTGTTGGTGAAGGTTCAAAAAGTATTTCTAATCATATAAGCCCTAAGAAATGGAGCTGGTAAATGTTGCTATGCGAATCTAAAATCATCAATAAAAACCCCAAATATAGAATTATTAAATATAATGATGAATACTTAATGGTCGATATAATAAGCACTTGGATTAGTTTATTTTTTCCATTTATCAATTGGTTCATCCCAAAAAGATATGTCAAAATCAGTAAAAAAGAATTTGACGATTTAAATATTGTTAAACCTGCTAAAAAATGTTTTTTGGCCAGTTGCAGGTAGCTCTGCTTTGCTGGGAGTTGCATTAAGAAAATATACACATTTACTTGACGTTCAACTTGATAAAAAATTAGTTATTGCCATATGTTGCATCACATTTATAGGGATTTTAATATTTTATGTACGCCTAATTAAAAAATCATCTTTAAATATTTATAATACTAAAAATAAAAGGTCAAAAATTTTTTTAATACCTACACTAAAAAATGTTTGTTTCACATTATTTGGATATATTTTATTTGGCGGATTGACTATGCTATTCCTAGATGCACTATTATCAATGAGTTACCAAAACATAATAGTATATTTTGCTTGGATTGCAGTTATGATGGGTTTTTTTCTAGTGAATATAGCTTTAATTATAGATAAAAACATTCATGTCATACTTAAAAATTAAATGGTAGTAATAAATTTAGATTAAAGATATGCAAATAACAATGAATAAAATTTTTAATGATAGTAAGTTGATAATATTTTAATGTCTTTTGAAGTATCGAAAAATGTATTACACATAAAATTAAAGGGATGTGGAGACATTGCTTTGCGAGGTAATAGCTATATACAAAAATCCCAAATATAGAATTATTAAATATAATGATGAATATTTGATGGTGAATATAATAAATAATTGGTTAGTTTTATTTATTCCATTGCTTAATTGGTTGACACCAAAAAGATACATCAAGATCAGTCAAGAAGAATTAGAAAATTTAAATACTTTCAAACCTGCTAAAAACAATGCATTTTGGCCAGCATTAGGTAGTTCAGTTTTATTTAGTGTGACTTTTAGAAAGTATATGCCTTTATTTAATGTTAGATTGGAAAAAACAATAGTAATAGCCATATTTTTTGTTGTATTTCTTGGTATTTTATTTTTCTACCTAAATTTAAATCGTAGGTTAGCATTAAGTGTTTTTACTATGAATAAAGAAAAAAGTCAGAAAATGATATTGCTACCTAATTTAAAACATTTTTTCTTTATAATATTTGCATATTTATATTTCGGTGGTTTTTCATTTTTCACTTTATATGCCCTGATAACTATAGATGTTCAAAATATAATTATATTTATCTGTTGGGGTGCAGTAACTATGTTTTTCTTTTTTATAAACATTGTTCCCATTGGCATTAAAAAAGCTCATGTAATACTTCTTAAAAAAAGCTGAATAATAAAGGAGTTTTTTAAATCTAAAATTATTAAATTTAATATAAAAATTCGACTCATAGATAGAATGAATAAAAATCCGAAATATAGAATTATCAACTACAAAGATGAATGTTTTATAATGGATATCCCATGTTAATATTAACAGTTTTAATTTCTTTGTTATGCAAATCAAAACATTATAGTATTTCTAATTGAATTTGCAATGGCTTTAATGTTGTCGTTCTTAAATGATTTTTCAATTTCTGATTCAAAAGTACATGTAATTTAAAGGCTAACAAGCAATCGCACTATGTGAATATCAACTTAAGCAATACTTATTTTAACTGAGTTCTACATAACATTTTTCTAATACACCGCCTAAATTCAAACCCTAATTCTAACATTTGGAAGTTGTATTAAATCATGATAGTGTGATAGTGGAAAAGTTATAAAGATAAGGAGCTGGGTCTAATGAAGCAATTTGTAAACTTAGGTAAATCTGATGTTGAAGTGTTTCCAATCGCACTTGGGACGAACGCAGTAGGTGGGCATAATTTATATCCGAACTTAGATGAAGAACAAGGAAAAGATGTTGTTCGTCAAGCCATTAATCATGGTATTAATTTATTAGATACGGCATATATTTATGGGCCAGAACGATCAGAAGAATTGGTTGGAGAAGTTGTTAAGGAATATCCGCGAGAGCAAATTAAAATTGCTACGAAAGGGTCTCATGAATTTGATGAAAATCAAGAAGTACATCAGAACAATCAACCGGAATATTTAAAACAACAAGTTGAGAATAGTTTGAAACGTCTACAAACTGATTATATCGATTTATATTATATTCATTTTCCAGATGACAACACTCCGAAAGATCAAGCAGTTGCAGCATTACAAGAGCTTAAGGAACAAGGGAAGATTAAAGCCATTGGTGTATCAAATTTCACATTAGATCAACTTAAAGAAGCAAATAAAGATGGTTACGTTGATGTTGTACAGTTAGAATATAATTTATTGCATCGTGAAAATGAGGCAGTATTACAATATTGTGTTGATCACCAAATCACATTTATTCCATATTTCCCTTTAGCATCCGGTATTTTAGCTGGAAAATATGATGAGAACACTAAATTTAGTGACCATCGTACTACACGTCGTGATTTTAAACCAGGTGTATTTGAAGAAAATGTGCGTCGCGTAAAAGCTTTGGAAAGCATAGCTGCAGCACATCAAACTTCAATTGCGAACATTGTATTAGCATTTTATTTAACGAGACCAGCTATCGATGTGATTATTCCTGGTGCAAAACGTGCAGAACAAGTCATTGAAAATATTAAAGCTGCAGATATCGTTTTATCAGATGATGAGATTCAATATATCGATGAACTGTTTCCAATTGAAGACTAAATGAATTGTATTTAATGGTGACATATGTATCTAATTCATCATGAATTAGCCCCGTATCACAAACGACTTTATATAAGGCATGACGAAATTTCGTCAAATTTATATAAAAGTTGTAAGCGTTTTACTATTCGGTAGGTAAAGCTTATGATAGTATAATTAGGTAACGAAAAACACAGATATTTATTAATCAAAAGTGAGGTTAGGCTAAAATGATTACTGTTTTGTTTGGTGGGAGTAGACCAAACGGTAATACTGCACAATTAACAAAATTCGCTTTGCAAGATTTAGAGTATCAATGGATTGACGTGACACAACATCAGTTTAAACCGATACGTGACGTGAGACATACAGCAGAGACTATTACTTCATATGACGATGACTATTTGCCGATTCTAGATAAAATATTGGCTAGTGATACGATTATTTTTGCATCACCAGTGTATTGGTATAGCATTTCAGCACCATTGAAAGCATTTATCGAACATTGGTCAGAAACATTACAAGATAAACGATATCCTAATTTTAAGGCACAAATGGCCGAAAAGGATTTTAGAGTTATTTTAGTTGGTGGAGATTGTCCAAAAATAAAAGCGAAGCCAGCAATTACGCAAATGAAATATAGTTTAGACTTTTTAGGTGCCACTTTAAATGGTTATATTATTGGAACTGCTGAAAAGCCTGGTGACATCATGAAAGACAACTATGCCTTAGCACGTGCAACTGAGTGGAATAGTATATTGCAATAAGACATACCTCATACTAAACGAAGTGATTTTTTGCTTCGTTATTTTTTATTTTTAATTTTAACGGAAAATATAAATATATAAATTGAATAGACAATCATTGTTTATTAAGTATTGAGCAAGTTGTGGTATAATGCCGTTATTAAAACTTGTTAATAAGGGGAGAAAGTCATGTTCAAGGTAAGACAAGCAACTGAAAAAGATGTTGTTCAAATTAGAGATGTCGCAACTAAAGCTTGGTTTAATACATACTTAAATATATACGCTGCGACAACAGTTAATCACTTGTTAGAAGCTTCATATAATGAACATCATTTAAAGAAAAGACTTCAAGAACAATTATTCTTAGTCGTTGAAGAAGGTAATGACATCGTTGGCTTTGCTAACTTTATTTACGGTGAAGAATTATATTTATCAGCTCATTATGTTAAACCAGAATCGCAACATACAGGTTATGGTACAGCATTGTTAAATGAAGGATTATCACGTTTTGAAGATAAATTTGAAGGTGTTTACTTAGAAGTAGATAATAAAAATGAAGAAGCAGTAGCTTACTATAAAGAGCAAGGTTTTACAATCTTACGCTCTTATGAGCCAGAAATGTATGGCGAAAAGTTAGACTTAGCACTTATGTACAAAGCATTTTAAGTAAATTAAATATTATATTAAACGAAAAGGAGGGGAATAATGACTAACGCATATGTAGATTTAAAATTAGTAGAAGAAAAAGTTTTTAAAGACCCGATACATCGATATATTCATGTTGAAGATCAATTGATATGGGATTTAATTAAAACTAAGGAATTTCAAAGGTTACGTCGAATTAGACAATTAGGAACACTGTACCTATCTTTTCACACAGCAGAACATAGTCGCTTTGGACATTCTTTAGGTGTGTATGAAATAGTTAGACGATTAATTGATGAGTCATTTATTGGTCATGATGCATGGGACAATAAAGATAGACCGTTGGCATTATGTGCTGCATTATTACATGATTTAGGACATGGTCCATTTTCACATAGTTTTGAAAAAATATTTAATACAGACCATGAAGCATACACTCAAGCGATTATTACTGGAGATACTGAGGTGAATGCTGTATTACGTAAAGTATCGCCTGAGTTTCCAAGAGAAGTTGCGGAAGTAATTAATAAAACGCATCATAATAAATTGGTCATTTCGATGATTTCTTCACAAATCGATGCGGATAGAATGGATTATTTACAACGTGATGCGTATTTCACAGGTGTGTCATATGGTGCTTTTGATATGGAACGTATTTTAAGATTAATGCGACCTTCTAAAGATGAAGTACTAATTAAAGAAAGTGGTATGCATGCAGTTGAAAACTTTATTATGAGTCGTTATCAAATGTATTGGCAGATTTATTTCCACCCAGTTAGTCGTGGTGGAGAAGTGCTGCTTAATAATTGTTTGAAACGCGCAAAACAGCTTTATAATGAAGGCTATGAATTTAAGTTGCATCCACATGATTTTATTCCATTTTTTGAAGAGACAGTTACGATTGAACAATATGTTGAACTCGATGAAGCGGTAGTTACGTATTATTTGGAAAAATGGACAAAAGAAGATGATGCCATTTTAAGTGATTTAGCAAGTCGATTTATTAATCGAGACTTATTTAAATATATTCCATTTGATGGCTCAATTATTACAATATCAGAACTGCAAGAACTGTTTGAAGCAGGTGGTATTAATCCAGATTATTATTTTGTGAGTGAAGCATTTTCGGATTTGCCATATGACTATGATCGACCTGGGTCAAATCGCAAACCGATTCATTTATTAAGACAAGATGGTAAGATTAGAGAAATAAGCAATCAATCTTTAGTCATTCATAGTATTACAGGCATTAATCGCCAAGACTATAAATTATATTATCCTAGAGAAATGGTTGCAAAGATTAAAGATAAGACAATTAGAGAAGCTATTGAAAATTTGATTAATGAGCTTAATTAAACAGGGCTAAAATTGTTATCGTTAAATATGGAGGTTATATCATTGTCTGAGAAAAAAGGCTTTAATTTTAATATCATAAAAAATGACCCTCTAGATGGTCATAAAGGTACAAATATTGGTTCAATTAGCTTAGACAATATTGCACCAGTTTTTATCGATGTTGCTAACAAAGAAGCATTTATTGATATTGGAGGCATGCATGCTCGCGCCAAAGTTGAAAAAGGCGTGAAATGGATTACTGATAAAGCTGCTGTTGAAGGCGATGAAGCTAAAGAATATTGGTTGTGTTGGGTAACAACAGAACGTAATGAACAAGGACCATATTATGCTGGTTTAACAGCGTGCTATTTATTAGTGAATAAAGCAATTCGTCGTGGTTATAAAAGTATGCCTGAACATGTTAATATGATGGATAAATCAATGAAACATCATATTATCATTGATCAAATTGGTGACGAGAATAAAGCTATTTTAAAAGACTTTTTAATGAACCATGATGAAGGTATGTGGAAGCATTCTTCTGATGCATTACATCAAGCATTTAATTAAATATTAGAAACTAAAATTTCCCAATTAATCTATAAAGATATGATTCATTTCTCAATGACGACGTAAATCTTGAGGTGAAAATAAAGTCTTAGATTGATTGGGAGTTTTTTTAATTTTTTTGAAATTAAATTAATCTGTAGTTAATAAAAAATTTGAATAACTGACACATTTTTTTGATCATAGCTATATACTTTGTGAATTAATTCACATTATAATAAGAGTGAAGATAAGAGTATTATAAATTATCTTTAAATAAATATATGTGAAGTAAAAATTACACGTTAGCATATCGATTATGTCATTTCTTTTAACATATTAACTAGGGAAACGTTAAAAGTTAACGGTTGATATCTAACTAAAAACAAAGTCACAATAGTATGTTTTAATTTGGCGTCTATTACAAATAAAAATTACATCTATAATTATTCGTTTTCATTTTTGAAAGTAATCACCAATTAATATCATACATACTGGAGTGACTATAAGGAGGACATTATTATGAGAGCAGCAGTTGTAACGAAAGATCACAAAGTAAGTATTGAGGACAAAAAGTTAAGAGCTTTAAAACCTGGTGAAGCATTGGTACAAACGGAATATTGTGGCGTTTGTCATACCGATTTACATGTTAAGAATGCTGATTTTGGTGATGTTACAGGCGTTACTTTAGGTCATGAAGGTATTGGTAAAGTCATCGAAGTTGCAGAAGATGTAGAATCATTAAAAATTGGAGACCGTGTGTCTATCGCTTGGATGTTCGAAAGCTGTGGAAGATGTGAATATTGTACAACAGGTCGTGAAACACTTTGCCGTAGTGTGAAAAATGCTGGTTATACAGTAGATGGTGCAATGGCTGAACAAGTTATTGTTACTGCAGACTATGCTGTGAAAGTACCTGAAAAATTAGATCCAGCAGCAGCGTCTTCTATTACATGCGCAGGTGTGACAACTTATAAAGCTGTAAAAGTAAGTAATGTTAAACCTGGACAATGGTTAGGTGTTTTTGGTATAGGTGGTTTAGGTAACCTAGCTTTACAATATGCTAAAAACGTTATGGGGGCTAAAATTGTTGCCTTCGACATTAATGATGATAAATTAGCATTCGCAAAAGAATTAGGTGCAGATGCTATTATTAATTCTAAAGATGTTGATCCAGTTGCAGAAGTTATGAAATTAACTGATAACAAAGGATTAGATGCAACAGTGGTAACTTCAGTTGCTAAGACGCCATTTAACCAAGCGGTTGATGTTGTAAAAGCTGGTGCAAGAGTTGTTGCCGTTGGTTTACCTGTTGATAAAATGAACTTAGATATCCCAAGATTAGTGCTAGATGGTATTGAAGTAGTAGGTTCACTTGTTGGTACAAGACAAGACTTACGTGAAGCGTTTGAATTTGCTGCTGAAAATAAAGTAACACCTAAAGTTCAATTAAGAAAATTAGAAGAAATCAATGATATTTTTGAAGAAATGGAAAATGGTACTATAACTGGTAGAATGGTTATTAAATTTTAAAAATATCAAATGACTTTATAGATAAAGAAGGTAGTGCTCTGAACACTATCATTATAATCAAACACGAGGTTTTCATGAAAGATAGTGAAAATCTCGTGTTTTTTTGGTTTTGAGGTTTTGTTTGTATTTTATAAAATGGCTTACATATATCAAGCGTTGATTAAGTATGGAATTGTTAATTAATTGAACCTATTTAGCTTTAAGAAGGCATAACAAGATGACCTTATTTTATGCTATAATATTTCTATTATGCGAAGATTAAGGTGAGTAGTAAATTGGATAAAAAAGTAAGTATTCATACAAAGCAAGTGTTGAAACAGCACAACGAAAAAGAAAAATTTGAATTTACTACTGAAGGAACTTGGCAACAAAGGCAATCTAACTTTATTCGGTATGTAGAACAAATTGAGGATGCAACAGTTAATGTTACAATAAAAGTGGATGATGATAGCGTTAAGTTGATTCGTAAAGGCGACATTAATATGAATTTGCATTTTGTTGAAGGACAAACGACAACAACTTTTTACGATATATCGGCTGGACGAATTCCACTAGAAGTTAAAACATTACGCATTTTACATTTCGTAAGTGGAGACGGTGGCAAGTTAAAGATTCATTATGAATTATATCAAGATAATGAAAAAATGGGTTCTTATCAATATGA
This sequence comes from Staphylococcus sp. FSL W8-0305, assembly GCF_037966415.1. NCBI lineage: Bacteria > Bacillati > Bacillota > Bacilli > Caryophanales > Staphylococcaceae > Staphylococcus > Staphylococcus sp. FSL W8-0305. The sequence continues at coordinate 1,418,166 of NZ_CP150198.1, read as the reverse complement.
AATTAACTATAAGGAGATAGGCGAATGAATATTATTGATCAAGTGAAACAAACATTAGTAGAAGAAATTGCAGCAAGTATTAACAAAGCAGGATTAGCAGATGAGATTCCTGATATTAAAATTGAAGTTCCTAAAGATACAAAAAATGGAGATTATGCTACTAATATTGCGATGGTACTGACTAAGATTGCAAAGCGTAATCCTCGTGAAATTGCTCAAGCGATTGTTGATAACTTAGATACTGAAAAAGCACATGTAAAACAAATTGACATTGCTGGTCCAGGATTCATTAATTTTTACTTAGATAATCAGTATTTAACAGCAATTATTCCTGAAGCAATTGAAAAAGGTGATCAATTTGGACATGTAAATGAATCAAAAGGTCAAAATGTATTGCTTGAGTATGTTTCAGCTAACCCTACAGGAGATTTACATATTGGTCATGCTAGAAATGCAGCAGTTGGTGATGCTTTAGCTAATATTTTAACTGCAGCTGGCTATAATGTAACACGTGAATATTATATTAATGATGCTGGTAATCAAATTACTAACTTAGCGCGTTCGATTGAAACACGTTTCTTTGAAGCTTTAGGTGACAATAGTTATTCAATGCCAGAAGATGGCTATAATGGCAAAGATATTATTGAAATAGGTAAAGATTTAGCAGAGAAACACCCTGAAATTAAAGATTATTCTGAAGAAGCACGTTTGAAAGAATTTAGAAAATTAGGCGTAGAATACGAAATGGCTAAACTGAAAAATGATTTAGCAGAGTTCAATACGCATTTTGATAATTGGTTTAGTGAAACATCTTTATATGAAAAAGGCGAAATTCTTGAAGTTTTAGCTAAAATGAAAGAATTAGGTTATACGTATGAAGCTGATGGCGCTACATGGTTACGTACAACTGATTTTAAAGACGACAAAGACAGAGTATTAATTAAAAATGACGGTACATATACGTATTTCTTACCAGATATTGCGTACCACTTCGATAAAGTTAAACGTGGTAATGACATTTTAATCGATTTATTTGGTGCTGATCATCATGGTTATATTAACCGTTTGAAAGCATCTCTTGAAACGTTTGGTGTAGATAGTAATCGTTTAGAAATTCAAATCATGCAAATGGTTCGTTTAATGGAAAATGGTAAAGAAGTGAAGATGAGTAAACGTACTGGTAATGCGATTACATTAAGAGAAATTATGGATGAAGTTGGCGTTGACGCTGCACGTTATTTCTTAACTATGCGTAGTCCTGATAGTCACTTTGATTTTGATATGGAATTAGCGAAAGAGCAATCTCAAGACAATCCAGTTTACTATGCTCAATATGCACATGCGCGTATTTGTTCAATTTTAAAACAAGCGAAAGAGCAAGGAATTGAGGTAGCTGCTGCGAATGATTTTACAACGATTACAAATGAAAAAGCGATCGAATTGTTGAAAAAAGTAGCTGATTTCGAACCTACAATTGAAAGTGCTGCTGAGCATAGATCAGCACATAGAATTACTAATTATATTCAAGATTTAGCTTCTCATTTCCATAAATTCTATAATGCTGAAAAAGTGTTAACAGATGATATTGAAAAAACAAAAGCACATGTTGCTATGATTGAAGCGGTCAGAATTACATTGAAAAATGCATTGGCAATGGTCGGTGTAAGCGCACCTGAATCAATGTAAGAACATTTATATACACTCCAACGTAGAGTTTCTCGAAAGATACTTTGTGTTGGAGTGTTTTTTTATTTGGTATGTGACATATTGGGGAATGCTTAGTATGTGAATAAGGTTAAAGGAATACAGTTGGTTTGCGCAGCAACTGCAAAAGAGCCCCTAATCGCTAAAGCTCAAGGGGGGAAAGGAATACAGTTGGCTTGCTTGCGCACAACTGCAAAAGAGCCCCTAATCGCTAAAGCTCAAGGGGGTTAAAGGAATACAGTTGGTTTGCTTGCGCAGCAACTGCATAAGAGCCCCTAATCGCTAAAGCTCAAGGGGAGTTAAAGGAATCCAGTTGGTTTGCTTGCGCAGCAACTGCAAAAGAGCCCCTAATCGCTAAAGCTCAAGGGGCTCTAAAAGGAGGATGTAAATGTTAGGAACTGATGAATTGTATAAATTGTTATATAGGCATATGGGACCTCAAAATTGGTGGCCTGCTGATAATGACATTGAAATGATGTTAGGTGCAATTTTAGTTCAAAATACTAGATGGCGAAATGCAGAAATTGCATTGAATCAGATTAAAGAACACACGCATTTTAATCCAAATCATATATTAGAACTACCTATTGAAACGTTACAATCATTGATACGTCCAAGTGGCTTTTATAAAAGTAAATCACTGACGATTAAAACATTATTAACATGGTTAGCACGACATCATTTCAATTATCAAGAGATTAATGAGCGATATAAAGGTGAATTAAGAAAAGAATTATTATCTTTGAAAGGTATTGGAAGTGAAACAGCAGATGTCTTACTTGTTTATATATTCGGACGTATTGAATTTATTCCAGATAGCTATACAAGAAAAATATATAATAAATTAGGATATGAAAACACTAAAAGTTATGATCAATTAAAAAAAGTAGTCACATTACCAAATCATTTTACAAATCAAGATGCTAATGAATTTCATGCTCTGTTAGATGTATTTGGTAAACATTACTTTAGAGATAAAGATATAAAGAATTGTGATTTTTTAGAACCTTACTTTAAAAAGTAAACGCTGTGAAGTTAGATAGATGAGTTTATATGAAATATAAAAAATAATTTACTATTTTCTTTTAGTATGTGGACTTATATAATAAATAGAAGCATATAAAGAAAAAAGTTGTTTGTTTGTGCAGCAACTGCATAAAAGCCTCTAATGACTAAAGGTGAAGAGGAACGCAGTTGGATGCTACCGCACAACTGCATAAATCCCTCTAATCGCTAAAGCGAAAAGTGGGATTAAAGGAACGCAGTTGGATGTAACCGCACAACTGCATAAAAGCCTCTAATCACTAAAGTTCAAGAGGCTTTAAAAAGGAGATGTGATAATGTGAAGAAATCGTTAATTGCTTTTATTTTGATTTTTATGCTTGTTCTGAGTGGCTGTGGTATGAAAGATAATGATAAACAAGGTAGCGACGATAATGGCTCGTCTAAATCGCCGTACCATAGAATTGTTTCGTTAATGCCTAGTAATACTGAAATTTTATATGAATTAGGATTAGGTAAATACATAGTTGGTGTTTCAACGGTTGATGATTATCCAAAAGATGTGAAAAAGGGTAAGAAACAATTTGATGCTTTGAATCTAAATAAAGAGGAACTTTTAAAGGCAAAGCCAGATCTAATTCTTGCGCATGAGTCGCAAAAGGCAACTGCTAATAAAGTATTGTCATCATTAGAGAAACAAGGCATCAAAGTAGTGTATGTTAAAGATGTACAATCAATTGATGAAACTTACAACACATTTAAGCAAATTGGGAAATTAACGCATCATGAAAAGCAGGCTGAACAACTTGTTGAGGAAACTAAGGATAATATCGATAAAGTCATAGATTCAATTCCTGCTCATCATAAAAAATCAAAAGTATTTATTGAGGTTTCATCAAAGCCTGAAATATATACAGCAGGGAAGCATACATTTTTCAATGATATGTTAGAAAAATTAGAAGCCCAAAATGTTTATAGTGACATTAATGGTTGGAACCCTGTAACGAAGGAAAGTATTATTAAAAAGAACCCAGATATATTAATTTCGACGGAAGCTAAGACAAGATCAGATTATATGGATATCATCAAAAAAAGAGGTGGATTCAATAAAATTAATGCTGTCAAGAATACACGTATTGAAGTTGTAAATGGTGATGAAGTATCAAGACCGGGTCCACGTATTGATGAAGGATTAAAAGAATTAAGAGATGCAATTTATAGAAAATAAACCATTCTAATTATGCCCCTTATTGCTACATGTAATAAAAATTACATGTTTGAGATAAGGGGTTTTAAAATATATTTAGTGAATGATAGCAACGCGAGTATGTGATTGCTATAATGAATGTAATTATCGATGAAAGAAAAGAGAATGCTATGACATTTAATAAAGTATTATTGAGCTGGATAGTCATATTGATTATAACAACTAGCATATATCTATTTTGGCAGTTGGGGGATATCAATGATGTATTTAACCAGTCTATTTTAATCAATGTTAGATTACCGAGATTATTAGAAGCATTGTTGACAGGTATGATATTAACTGTTGCAGGTCTTATATTTCAAACAGTTTTAAATAATGCATTGGCAGATAGCTTTACATTAGGATTGGCAAGCGGTGCTACATTTGGTTCAGGATTAGCATTATTTTTAGGATTAACAACGTTATGGATTCCTGTATTTTCAATAACATTTAGTTTAATAACATTAATAACTGTATTAGTCATTACGTCGGTATTGAGCCAAGGCTATCCAGTTAGAATCTTAATATTAAGTGGTTTAATGATTGGTGCATTATTCAATTCACTTCTATATTTTTTGATTTTATTAAAACCTCGCAAATTAAATACAATTGCCAATTATCTGTTTGGTGGTTTTGGTGATGCAGAATACTCAAATGTATCCATAATAGCAATCACATTTATCATTGCACTGTTTGGTATATTTATCATTCTTAATCAACTAAAGTTATTGCAATTAGGAGAACTAAAAAGTCAGTCACTAGGCTTAAATGTTCAAATAATTACATATATCGCGTTATGTATAGCTTCTATGATAACGGCGATAAATGTCGCATATGTTGGCATAATTGGATTCATTGGTATGGTGATACCACAACTCATTAGAAAATGGCAGTGGAAACAATCATTAGGAAGACAATTGGCTTTGAATATTGTAATTGGAGGACAAATAATGGTTATGGCAGATTTTATTGGTAGCCATATATTGTCACCCGTACAAATACCGGCAAGTATTATCATTGCATTAATTGGTATACCAGTGTTATTTTACATGCTAATATCTCAGTCGAAACGGTTACACTAGCACATGACATTTGCTAAAATAAAAATAACTATAAACATAAAGAGGGCATAAGCGATGGATTTGAATCAAATTAAAGCAGTTGTATTTGATTTAGAAGGTACGTTGTTGGACAGAGTTAAATCTCGAGAGAAATTTATCGAAGAGCAATATGAACGATTTCATGACTACTTAATTCATGTTCAACTGGTAGATTTTAAAAAAGCATTTATTGAGCTAGATGACGATGAAGATAATGATAAACCTGATTTATATAAAGAAATCATTAAACGTTTCCATGTAGATAGGTTAACTTGGAAAGACTTATTTAACGATTTTGAAATGCATTTTTATCGTTATGTATTTCCTTATTACGATACTTTGTATACACTAGAAAAGCTATCGCAAAAAGGCTTTCAAATTGGTGTTATCGCAAATGGTAAATCTAAGATTAAACAATTTCGATTACATTCACTTGGTTTGATGCATGTTATTAATTATTTATCAACATCAGAAACAGTTGGTTTTCGTAAACCACATCCTAAAATTTTTGAAGATATGATTGATCAACTAGGGGTATTACCTGAGCAAATTATGTATGTCGGTGATGATGCATTGAATGATGTAGCTCCAGCACGAGCTATGGGCATGGTTAGTGTATGGTATAAACAAGAAGATGCAGAAATTGAACCACTCGAAGAAGAAGTTGATTTTACAATTACAACAGTGGAAGAATTATTAACCATTTTACCAATAAAAATTGATAATAAAGGAGAAAATTATGGATCTATTTACTAGAAAAGATGGAACATCGATACATTACAGTACATTAGGTGAAGGCTATCCTATCGTATTGATTCATACTGTACTTGATAATTATTCTGTGTTTAATAAATTAGCAGCAGAATTAGCAAAATCATTTCAAGTTGTGTTAATTGATTTACGTGGACATGGCTATTCTGATAAACCTCGTCACATTGAAATAAAAGATTTTTCTGAAGATATTGTTGAATTACTTAAATATCTATACATTGAAGAAGTTGCATTTGTATGCCATGAAATGGGTGGAATCATTGGTGCGGATATTTCAGTACGTTATCCTGAATTTACATCATCACTTATGTTGGTAAATCCAACATCTATTGAAGGTGAATTACCGGAAGAACGTTTATTTAGAAAATATGCCCATATTATTCGAAACTGGGATCCTGAAAAACAAGATAAATTTTTAAATAAGCGTAAGTATTATCGTCCGAGAAAAATGAATCGATTCCTCAAACATGTCGTAGATACAAATGAAATATCAACTAAAGAAGAAATTCAAGCAGTTAAAGAGGTATTCAAAAACGCTGATATTTCTCAAACTTATAGAAATGTCGTAGTACCGACAAAAATTATTGCAGGAGAATTCGGTGAAAGAACAACAAGATTAGAAGCTAAAGAAGTAGCTGATTTAATCCAAAATGCGGACTTTGAAGTATATCAAGAATCAAGTGCATTCCCATTTGTTGAAGAGCAAGAAAGATTCGTTGAAGATACAGCTTCATTTATCAACAAACATCACGATGAAAAGCATGTTTAATTTTTAGTGATAAGTGAAATATAAAAGTAGTAATTATTATTTGTAATATAATTGTAATATGACTGTTGTTTTAGAAATGATTGTTGTATAATGGTTGTGAGCACAAGACGATATAAATAAAAGGAGAGAGTGCTTATGAAAAAGCTACTAACGGCAAGTATAATTGCATGTTCTGTTGTAATGGGAGTAGGCATAGCGAACACTAGTGCCGAAGCAGCAAGTGGCAACTCTATTGATACTGTTAAACAATTAATTAAGGGTGACCAGTCATTAGAAAATGTGAAAATTGGCGAATCTATTAAAGATGTTTTAACTAAGTACAAAAATCCGATGTATTCTTACAATGAAGATGGAACTGAACATTATTACGAATTCCATACTAAAAAAGGTATGTTATTAGTAACTACTGATGGTAAGAAAAACAATGGTAAAGTAACTCATATTTCAATGATGTATAATGATGCTAATGGTCCAACATATCAAGCTGTTAAAAATTATGTTGGCAAAGCAGTAACACATACGGAATATAGCAAAGTTGCTGGTAATTTTGGATATATTGAAAAAGGCAAAACGACTTATCAATTTGCCTCAGCACCAAAAGATAAAAACATAAAATTATATCGTATTGATTTGGAAAAATAATAATTAAATTAATCGTGCTTAACCGACAAGTTAAATCGCAATACTTGTCGGTTATTTTATTACATGGCATAATACAGTGAATATTAATTTTTATGATTTGCGAAGGGGATATTAAACCAATACAATAAATAAAGATGTTTCATTTTAAAGGAGTACTACCAATGCGTATTAACGATAAAATTTTACTAGAAAATATAGAAGATTACTTTAATCATAAAGGTTTATCACCGCATTTGATTGATGATATTAAAGAGAAAGTAATTACTGATATAAAAAATTCTGAAAAGAAAGATCAAGATTATATTGAATATAAAAGAAAATCTCCAGCACAAATCATATTAATGATTCAAAGGAATTTGTTTGCTTTACAAATGAATCCAGTTATTTTCTTTATTATAAATTTCATTCTCATATCCTATTTATATGATAAACAGTATGTTCAGTTTCAAGCTATTACTGGAATGAGTCTATTTTATTGTTTAGTGATTTTTCCAATGACTATTGTTGTATACCTAAGGGTGTCTCAAAAGAATTACTTGCGTAGTAATAAAATAGAAATGGTTATGGGTACAATTATCGCTATCATATCCCTGTTATTAATTATATTACAAGCATTTAATATTACTTGGGGCGTTATACCAATTACAAATTTTGGACATCAATTTTTCTTTTTCATTGGTATTATTTTAGTAATTGCCGGCATATTTTATAAGCGACTTGAGTTTTCGGGAATCGGCTTATTATTTTGTCAAAAAACCGTAGATGCAATGATTCATAATCCACAATCAGCCCAGACTTTTTCATTAATTATATGGATATTATTAGTAGTTCTAGTTATATATTTCACAATTAGATTATCTTCACGTACAAGATTATAAATATGATAAAACTATTCACTTGATTAATTGTATTAATTGAGATGAATAGTTTTTTTATTGTTGGAATAACTTTTGGTAATTTATAAATAATTTAAAAAAATTGTTTATAAAATGGAAGCGTACATAGAATGAAGGTTGGGTATATAGTTTATTGAGGGAGGTGTCACAATGAATAAAGTCACAATTAATCCTCAAATCCAATTAACTTATCAAATTGAAGGTAAAGGGGATCCTATAATATTACTTCATGGATTGGATGGTAATTTAGCTGGATTTGAAGATTTGCAACATCAACTAGCATCATCATATAAAGTAATTACCTACGATTTAAGAGGTCATGGCAAGTCTTCTAAAAGTGAATCATACGATTTAAACGATCACGTTGAGGATTTAAAAATTTTAATGGAGAAGTTAAATATTCATGAGGCACATATTCTAGGACATGATTTAGGTGGGGTAGTTGCTAAGTTATTTACAGATAAATATGCTTATCGTGTAAAATCATTAACTACCATTGCATCGAAGAAAGATGACTTAATACACAGCTTTACTCAATTGTTAATTCAATATCAAGATGATATAGCGGGTTTTAATAAGTCTGAAGCGTATATTCTTTTATTTTCTAAATTGTTTAGAAATCAAGAGAAGACGATGAAATGGTATCAAAAACAAAGAATATATAGCATTAAGTCTGAGGATGATAGTGCGGTGGCAATTCGTTCATTAATTTTGCATAAAGATGAACCTATGTATTTAAAAAAACGTACATGTGTACCTACTTTGTTAATTAATGGGGAACATGATCCTTTGATTAAAGATAAGAATCATTTTAAATTAGAAGCGCATTTTTTAAATGTAACGAAAAAAATCTTCGAACATTCAGGACATGCACCGCATATTGAAGAACCAGAAGCATTTCTATGTTATTATCTAAATTTTTTAAAAAGCGTATCATAATATGTGATATATAAAGCTAGGGCATAAAGCCCTTAGGCAATGTGAAAAAGCTGATTACTATTCATTATTTGATAGAAATCAGCTTTTTTGAAATGTATTTGATATATACTGCTCGTTAAGCGGCTATCTTCCTTATATTAAGTGCCATTAGTGCAAAACCGCTTAACAATTAGGTAAAAAGAGCATAAAAAAAGGAAGTTTAATAGAATGTATCATCTATCAAACTTCACCAAATTGCGCTAAACAAAATTATAGTTCAATTTCGTTGTTTGCTTCAGTGATTCGTTTATTTACTCGACTCAATAATGATTCGATTTTTTTACGTTGTTGTGCATTAACAAGAATTAATACAGTTCTTTCATCATGCTCATTACGTTTTTTATCGAAGTAATCTTCTTGAGATAAAATTTTAACTGCTTTAACAACTTGTGGTTGTTTGTAGTTTAAATGATTAATAATATCTTTAAGATAGTATTCTTTCTCTTTGTTTTCGCTGATGTATGTCAATACAGCGAATTCTTCAAAGCTAATTGAAAATTCCTTTTTAATTAAACTTTTTAATTTGTCAGCATAAGTGACCATTGATAACAACTCAAAGCAATCATTGATTTTTGTAATTGCCATGGTTAAAACCTCCCTATTTGATGCATCTTGCTCGATACATTTGCCCGATAATATATTGATATCTAATCTTTATTTATTATAGATATGTTAGTCATAATTTTGCATTAAATAAGTTTTATTAAATATATTTAATGCTCTATTATTTAGTTAATTATAACTAATTAAAAATGAGAAGTAAACAAAAAAGTGTTTATAAAACAAATTATTCATTAGACACAGTGATTGTATTTCTGGGTTAGCATTTGGATTAGTCAAAAAGATCAGCATTTTTTATTATTTACCTTAATTTAATCGTCAGTACAAGGTAATTTATTTAATGAAACGATTTAGCGCAATTAAATGTTTCAATATTCAATGTGTATCTAAAGTGATTCTTTGTCATAGCTTAACGCTTTCAAGTTAACTTCTTCTAATATTTATACCCATTTTTCGAACTTTTATCACTAAAAAAGAAAAATTTTTATAATTTTTTTAATTTAGTAATTCCCAGTGCAGTTTTAATGATAAGAAAAATACACTATTTTAATGACAAAAGTAAAACTATAGCACTTTAAAGTAAGTGTATAGTAATCCGATTGATAACAAGTAATCAATATTAGAAAGTACGATTATGGTTCATAATTTAAAGCATCTTCAATCTTTAAAGTCGACTCAATGAATGAATTAAAGTTGTACATTTTGACTTATTTTTAATTAATTGAATAACCAACTATGAAATATTAGCACGAATAACATAAATTTTGCTATTAATTTGGTGTAAATTATTAAAAAATAACATTAATTTAGGTCTTAAGAATGAGTTGACTATCGAATTTGCTAAATTAAAATTTGTTGTGTCAAAGCATACTACCCATATTAGTACTTATTAAAACTAATTTAGACCACAAAAAAATAGCTTATCACTTTTAAAAATAATTACAAGTTAAAATGATAAGCTAAATGTTAAATTAAAATAATCTTAAAAATATAATCCCTGTCAATATACACAACAGGCCTATAGTTTTTCTTGATGTCATAGCTATTTTAGGTGAACCAAATAGGGCAAAGTGATCAATGAGTATGCCCATAAGTATTTGACCAAACATACCAATAAGTGTTGTTAATGCTGCACCTAAATGGGGCATTAAAATTATATTAGATGTTACAAAAGCCATGCCTAGTATACCGCCAGTAAAATAGATAGGTTTTAATTTACCGAATTTTAAATGACTTGTTTTTAGTTTTAAAGAACGATTAAAAATAGCGGTTAAAATCAATAGCGTTATTGACCCAATTGTAAATGATACTAATGATGCAAAGGCTGGTGAATGAGTATGACTTGCTAATAAACTGTTAATTGTCGTTTGAATAGGTGGAAAGAAACCAAAAATAAATCCTAAGAGAAGCCAAAACAATAAATACTTTTGATCAGTTAGTAATAAATTATTCTTGTTAAATTGATTCATTATGACGATACCGATAATGAGTAACAATACTCCAATTGCTTTAATTAAATTAAAATCATGAATTGTAGCACCAAATAATCCAAATGTATCAATAATGACACCCATAATAATTTGACCCGCAACTGTTGCAATTACAGTTAATGTTGCACCTAATTTTGGCAATAACAATAAATTGCCAGTTAAATAGCCAACACCGAGTAATCCGCCAACGAACCAAGTATAGTTGAATGTTTGATTACTAAAAAAGTGTAATGAGAAAACGTCAGGATTTATAAAAATATTTAAGACGATTAAGCATATAGTACCTACTGAAAATGAAATAAATGATGTATAGAAAGGTGATTTAGTATACAGTGATAGTCTTGAATTGACAGATGTTTGGATAGGAATAAGCATTCCAACTAGGACACCAATGATATAGAAAAGAAGCATATGAATAAAGTCTCACTTTCCAAAGTTAATAATAAAAAACATATGTATAGATTATCACTATAGAGAAAAAATACAACTTATTTTTAAAAGAGATAAAAGTAAAGCGAGTGCCATAATAATACCCCAGTCAATCAAGAAGAAAGACTGGGGCGTTAATGATTATATTCAATGAATGACTACCTATGTTTGAGACTATTTCTTTGCTTCAAATAAAACGGTCGTCGTTTTATCAATAATTTGAGCAGAATGTACTTTGGTGATAGCGCCACTATTAGACTTTAAAATATTTAAATCTACTAATGCATTCATACTATCACGTGCAACTTGCTCGGTTACGATGTTGTTTAATTGTGGTAATTGCAATTTGACAGGTTTGTCTAATGAAGATTTAAAACTTAATTCAAGTGTTTTGGTCATGAAAGTGTCCTCCTGATTAAATTGATACAGATTTGATGACTTCGATGTTATTGTATGTTTCTCCAGTAAGTCGCTCGATAAGTTTGCTAAATGTTTTAATTTGGTCGTTTGATACTTCAGGATTAATATTGGCGAATCGACGTTTAAATTCTGTTTGTTTACCATTTGTATCTAGTTTTGTAAATGATAATACAATTGTAATGTGATTTGTTTTACTCATATTTTAAAACCTCCTTTCACACTATATATCGAAAGAAAAAAATAATTGGGTTAATTTTATTATTCTTGTTTAAATTCTATAAAAAAGGTTATAATTATATGTGACTTAAATACTTAATGTTTATGATTAAGACACTTAAAGCAAGGAGGGACATATGAACAAGGTAGAAGTAATTAAATGCAATGATGATATTAATAAAATGTATGACGCGCTCAAAGCTCGATCTGATAGGGATTATTTGTTTTTTAAATTAGCTATACATAGTGGTATGAAAATAACAGAATTATTAACAATTACTGTTGAAGATACTAAACGACTGATAGAAAAGGGGACACTAAGCGAATTGTGTAAAGCCCATTATCACTCATTGATTAAAATTAGATTGCCAGAAACATTATCTAATGAGTTACTTCATTATATTGAAAACAAAAGTCTGTCAAATGAAGATGTATTATTTCAATCATTGAGAACTAATCAAGTATTATCTAGGCAACAAGCCTATCGTATTATTCATCAAGCAGCAATTAAGGCTGGCATAGAGAATGTAGGACTAACGACATTGCGTAAGACATTTGCGTATCATGCATATCAAAAGGGCATACCTATTCCTGTCATTCAAAAGTATTTAGGGCATCAATCAGCTATAGAAACATTGAATTTTATCGGTTTAGAAAATGAATGTGAACACAGTATTTATATTTCATTACAATTATAACGAAAAAGGAGGCTAATAATGAGTTTGGTTTATCTATTAATTGCTATACTAGTAATTATGGCGATGATATTATTAACATCTAAACGTAGAGCAATGGCTAAATATGCAGGATACATAGCGCTGACTGCACCTGTAATAGCATCTATTTATTTTTTGTTACAAGTTCCATCAGTAATTAAACAGCATTATTTGTCTGTTTCCATTCCGTGGATGACCTCATTAGATATTAATGTAGATTTACGTTTAGATGGTTTGAGTTTAATGTTTTCCCTTATTATTTCCCTTATTGGAATCGCTGTATTCTTCTATGCAACACAATATTTATCCTCTCGTAAAGATAATTTACCAAGGTTTTACTTATACTTAACGCTATTTATGTTTAGCATGCTCGGTATTGTATTAGCTGATAATACAATATTAATGTATGTGTTTTGGGAACTAACTAGCGTATCATCATTTCTATTAATTTCATATTGGTATAACAACGGAGATAGTCAATTTGGTGCGATGCAGTCATTTATGATTACAGTATTTGGTGGTTTGGCATTATTAGTTGGTTTTATCATGTTGTATATCATGACAGGAACGAATAACATCACAGAGATATTAGGACAAGCAGATCATATTAAGAACCATGCTTTATTTATCCCCATGATTATCATGTTTTTATTAGGTGCATTTACAAAGTCTGCACAATTCCCATTTCATATTTGGTTACCAAGGGCAATGGCAGCGCCTACACCTGTAAGTGCATATTTACATTCAGCCACTATGGTTAAAGCTGGTATCTTTTTATTACTTAGATTTACACCTTTGTTAGGTCTAAGCAATATGTATATTTATATCGTAACCTTTGTCGGGTTAATAACTATGTTATTTGGATCAATCACAGCTTTAAAACAATGGGATTTAAAAGGAATCCTAGCATACTCTACAATCAGTCAACTTGGGATGATTATGGCTATGGTGGGTATAGGTGGCGGATATGCTCAACACCAACAAGACGCAATAGCATCTATTTATGTATTTGTGTTATTTGCAGCATTGTTCCATCTTATGAATCATGCAATTTTCAAGTGTGCGCTTTTCATGGGTGTAGGGATTTTAGATCATGAAGCAGGTTCAAGGGACATACGAATTTTAAGTGGCATGCGTCAATTATTTCCAAAAATGAATCTTGTTATGATGATTGCGGCGCTATCTATGGCTGGTGTTCCATTTTTAAATGGATTTTTAAGTAAAGAAATGTTCTTAGATGCTTTAACACAAACTGGACAATTGTCCCAATTTAGTTTGATTTCAATGATTATCATCGTATGTATGGGTGTTATTGCTAGTATTTTTACATTCACATATGCACTTTACATGGTTAAAGAAGTATTTTGGACTAAATATGATTTTAAAGTGTTTACTAAAAAAAATATCCACGAACCATGGTTGTTTAGTTTACCCTCTCTTATATTAATGGTGCTAGTACCTGTAATCTTTTTTGTGCCAAATATATTTGGGAAGGGGATTATCGTTCCAGCATTAAGAGGTGTATCAGGTGGTAATCATCAAATTGATCCATTGGTACCACATGTTTCGCAATGGCATGGATTTAACATACCGCTTCTTTTAACCATCATCATTATTTTATTGGGTAGTGTACTAGCAATCAAAGTAGATTGGAAAAAAGTGTTCACAGGTAAAATTAGACAAATTTCAGTTTCAAAAGGGTACGAAATGGTTTACCGACAATTTGAAAAGTTTACTACGAAGCGATTTAAACGTGTTATGCAAGATCGTTTAAATCAATACATTATTATGACACTGGGCATATTTATGGTAATCATCGGATACGGTTATATTCGTATAGGACTACCAAAAGTTCATCAGTTACATGTTTCCGAATTTGGACCGTTAGAAGTTATATTAGCAATTGTTACAGTTATCATTGGTTTGTCATTAATATTTATACGTCAACGACTAACCATGGTCATTTTAAATGGGGTCATCGGTTTTGTTGTAACTTTATTCTTTATAGCAATGAAAGCACCTGATTTAGCATTGACGCAACTTGTAGTTGAAACGATTACGACAATTTTATTTATTGTTAGCTTTTCAAGATTACCCAACGTACCAAGGTCTAAAGTTAATAAAAAACGAGAAATAATTAAAATTTCAGTATCTCTTATGATGGCGCTGATTGTTGTGTCACTTATTTTCATCGCGCAACAAGCAGATGGATTGGCATCGATTTCTAATTTTTATCTTAGAGCGGATAAATTAACAGGTGGCAAAAACATTGTGAATGCGATATTAGGAGACTTTAGAGCATTAGATACATTGTTTGAAGGTTTAGTATTAATTATTACTGGATTAGGTATTTACACATTATTAAATTACCAAGATAGGAGGGGACAAGATGAAAGAGAATGATGTCGTTTTAAGAACGGTCACGAAACTCGTTGTATTTATTTTATTGACTTTCGGATTCTACGTCTTCTTCGCTGGCCACAATAACCCAGGTGGTGGCTTTATAGGTGGTTTAATATTTAGTTCCGCGTTTATTTTAATGTTTCTAGCTTTTAATGTCGAAGAAGTATTAGAAAGCTTACCGATAGATTTTAGAATTTTAATGATTATTGGTGCATTAGTTTCATCTATTACTGCGATAATGCCAACATTTTTTGGAAAACCTTTTTTGTCGCAATATGAAACAACATTGACACTACCAATTTTAGGGCACATTCATGTAACGACAATAACACTGTTTGAATTGGGCATTTTGTTCTCGGTTGTCGGGGTTATTGTAACGGTGATGCTGTCTCTTAGTGGAGGTCGATCATGAATTTAATTTTATTACTAGTTATAGGATTTTTAGTATTTATAGGGACATATATGATATTATCTATAAATTTAATTCGTATTGTCATAGGTATTTCAATTTATACACATGCTGGTAACCTTATTATCATGAGTATGGGCACTTACGGCTCTAATAAATCAGAACCGCTGATTACAGGTGGAAATCAATTGTTTGTCGACCCACTGTTGCAAGCTATTGTATTAACTGCAATAGTTATAGGTTTTGGGATGACTGCGTTTTTACTTGTCCTCGTTTATAGAACTTATAAAGTAACTAAAGAAGACGAAATTGAAGGCTTAAGGGGGGAAGATGATGCTAAGTAATTTGTTAATATTACCAATGTTATTACCATTCCTTTGTGCCTTAATCCTTGTATTTTTAAAAAATAATGACCGTATTTCTAAATATTTATACTTAGGTACAATGACTATCACCACAATTATTTCATTAATGCTATTAATTTATGTTCAGCGGCATCGTCCAATTACATTGGATTTTGGTGGTTGGACTGCACCATTTGGAATACAGTTTTTAGGAGATTCGTTAAGTTTAATCATGGTTACAACCGCTTCGTTTGTGATTACTTTAATTATGGCATATGGATTTGGGCGTGGCGAACATAAAGCAAATCGTTATCATTTACCTTCATTTATATTATTTTTAAGTGTTGGTGTGATAGGCTCTTTTCTAACATCAGATTTATTTAATTTATATGTCATGTTTGAAATTATGTTACTTGCGTCATTTGTACTCATTACACTTGGACAATCTGTAGAACAATTACGTGCCGCAATTATTTATGTTGTCTTGAATATTATTGGTTCATGGCTATTCTTATTAGGTATAGGTTTACTTTATAAAACAGTAGGTACATTAAACTTTTCACATATTGCAATGCGTTTGAATGACATGGGAGATAATCGCACTGTTACAATGATTTCATTAATCTTCTTAGTCGCTTTTAGTGCGAAGGCAGCGCTGGTCCTTTTTATGTGGCTACCCAAAGCATACGCAGTGTTAAATACTGAGCTTGCAGCATTATTTGCAGCGTTAATGACCAAAGTGGGCGCTTATGCATTGATTCGCTTCTTTACATTATTATTTGACCAACATAATGGTCTTATACATCCATTGCTAGTAACAATGGCAGCTATAACCATGGTCATCGGCGCTATTGGTGTCATTGCTTATAAAGATATTAAAAAGATTGCAGCTTACCAAGTCATAATCTCAATAGGATTTATCATTTTAGGTTTAGGAACAAACACGTTTGCAGGTATTAATGGTGCAATATTTTATTTAGTAAATGATATTGTTGTAAAAACATTGCTATTCTTTATTATTGGTAGTTTAGTTTATATTACTGGTTATCGACAATATCAATATTTAAATGGTTTAGCAAAAAAAGAACCATTCTTTGGTGTTGCGTTTATTATAATGATTTTTGCTATTGGCGGCGTGCCCCCATTTAGTGGCTTTCCGGGGAAAGTACTTATTTTCCAAGGTGCATTGCAAAATGGCAACTATATTGGACTAGCGTTAATGATTATTACTAGTCTAATTGCTATGTACAGCTTGTTTAGAATACTTTTCTATATGTATTTTGGAGATAAAGATGGCGAAGAAGTTCATTTTAAGAAAATCCCACAATATCGTAAAGGTATTTTAAGTATTTTAGTAGTTGTGGTTATCGCAATCGGGATTGCAGCGCCTGTGCTGTTAAAAATAACTAATGATGCAACAGAACTTAATACGAACGATCAATTATATCAAAAGCTTGTTAATCCACATTTGAAAGGAGAGGAATAAATGAATCAAATTGTTTTAAATATTATCATTGCATTCTTATGGGTTTTATTTCAAGATGAAGATCATTTTAAATTCTCGACTTTCTTTTCTGGATATCTAATTGGTTTAATTGTCATTTATATATTACACAGGTTTTTCAGCGATGATTTTTATGTTAGAAAAATTTGGGTAGCTATTAAATTTTTAGGTGTTTATTTATATCAATTAATAACATCTAGCATTAGCACGATTAATTATATTCTTTTTAAAACAAAAGATATGAACCCTGGATTACTTTCTTATGAAACAAGACTAACAAGTGACTGGGCAATAACATTTTTAACAATTTTAATTATTATAACTCCAGGGTCTACAGTAATACGAATTTCTCAAGACTCAAAAAAGTTTTTTATTCATAGTATCGACGTGTCTGAAAAAGAAAAAGATAGTTTGTTAAGAAGTATTAAGCATTATGAAGACTTAATATTGGAGGTGTCGCGATGATACAAACAATCACACATATTATGATTATTAGTTCACTCATTATTTTTGGAATTGCATTAATCATCTGTTTATTTAGATTAATCAAGGGACCTACAACAGCAGATCGTGTCGTTACATTTGATACAACAAGTGCTGTTGTCATGTCTATTGTGGGTGTCTTAAGTGTACTAATGGGCACCGTTTCTTTCCTAGATTCAATCATGCTCATTGCCATTATATCTTTTGTAAGCTCTGTATCGATTTCAAGATTTATTGGTGGGGGGTATGTGTTTAATGGAAATAACAAAAGAAATCTTTAGTCTTATTGCTGCTGTGATGTTGTTGTTAGGTAGTTTTATTGCTCTTATTAGTGCAATAGGTATCGTGAAATTCCAAGATGTTTTCTTAAGAAGTCATGCTGCAACAAAAAGTTCGACTTTATCCGTGTTATTAACTTTAATTGGTGTATTAATTTATTTTATTGTGAATACAGGATTTTTCAGTGTGCGTTTATTACTGTCACTTGTTTTTATTAATTTAACTTCACCAGTCGGCATGCACTTAGTCGCTCGCGCTGCTTATCGCAACGGCGCTTATATGTATCGAAAAAATGATGATCACACACATGCATCAATATTATTAAGTTCAAATGAACAAAACTCTACAAAAGCATTACAATTACGTGCTAAAAAACGAGAAGAGTATCGTAAGAAATGGTATCAAAACGATTGAAGTATTGGCTAAATTGTTAAGCATAACAATACTTTTGAAGATTTGTTTTCAAAATTAATCATTAAAAGAGTACTTTGAAATTGGTTAGTCGATTTTAAGGTGCTCATTTTTTGTATTATAAGTTAATGTTGTTATGTGAAAGCAAGTTGTTTATTTATACAAACAATTAGTGATAAAATAAAATTAAATAATTGCAAATTTAAGTACTGCAATCGTAGACATATATCTATATTAAAGTGCTTTTGTGGTCGCTAACTCAATTTATCCTCTAAAGTATAATTACAACGAGATGTGATACTTATTTTTCAATTAAACAATACTTTTTAGAGAGGTGAAAGTTTGGAAATATTTGAAACAATTCTTATATTTATAGCTGTTGTGATACTAAGTTCGTTTGTCCATACTTTCATACCTAAAGTACCCCTAGCATTTATACAAATTTTCTTGGGCATGTTACTATTTATTACCCCAATCCCTGTTCAATTTAATTTTGATTCTGAATTATTTATGGTAACAATGATTGCGCCTTTGTTATTTGTAGAAGGTGTTAATGTTTCTAGAGTCCATTTAAGGAAATATATTAAGCCAGTGATGATGATGGCATTAGGATTAGTCATTACTACTGTGATAGGTGTCGGTTTATTTATTCATTGGATTTGGCCAGATTTACCTATTGGAGCAGCATTTGCAATTGCTGCCATTCTTTGTCCTACTGATGCAGTAGCAGTGCAAGCAATTACTAAAGGAAAGGTCTTGCCAAAAGGAGCAATGACAATTCTTGAAGGTGAGTCATTATTGAATGATGCTGCTGGTATTATTTCATTTAAAATAGCTGTTGGAGTATTAGTTACAGGTGCTTTTTCACTTGTTGATGCTGTTCAGTTGTTTTTAATTGCATCAATTGGTGGCGCAGTGGTTGGTTTACTTATAGGTATGGCATTAGTAAGGTTCCGATTAACATTGATGCGTCGAGGATATGAAAACATTAATATGTTTACAATTATTCAATTGTTAACACCATTTGTTACGTATTTAATTGCTGAATTGTTTCACGCATCAGGAATCATTGCAGCAGTAGTTGCAGGACTTGTACATGGTTTCGAACGTGACAGAATTATGCAAGTACGTACACAACTACAAATGAGTTACAATCATACATGGAATATACTAGGTTATGTTTTAAATGGCTTTGTTTTTTCAATACTAGGATTTTTAGTACCTGAAGTTATTATTAAAATTATCAAAACAGAACCGCACAATTTAATCTTTTTAATAGGCATCACTATTGTTGTTGCTTTAGCTGTCTATCTATTTAGATTTGTTTGGGTTTATGTCTTATATCCTTATTTTTATTTAGCCATCAGTCCATTCCAAAAAATGATGACTAAAAATGATGATGATAATCCAACGACTGAGAAACCACCAAAGCGAAGTTTATACGCTTTAATTATGACGTTATGTGGTGTGCATGGAACAATTTCTTTAGCAATCGCATTAACGTTACCGTATTTTTTAGCAGGTCATCATGCTTTTACGTATAGAAATGATTTATTATTTATTGCATCTGGTATGGTTATTATTAGTTTGGTAGTTGCGCAAGTATTATTGCCATTATTAACGAAACCTGCACCTAAAACAGTAATTGGCAATATGTCGTTTAAAGTTGCTAGAATTTATATATTAGAACAAGTTATTGATTATCTAAATCAAAAATCTACTTTCGAAACAAGTTTTAAATATGGTAATGTGATTAAAGAATATCATGATAAATTAGCATTTTTAAAAACTGTAGAGAAAGATGATGAAAACTCTAAAGAATTAGAACGTCTACAAAAAATTGCTTTTAATGTAGAAACAAAGACTTTAGAGTCTTTAGTAGATGAAGGACAAATAACGAATAGTGTACTTGAAAACTATATGCGTTATGCTGAAAGAACACAAGTATATAGACAAGCATCATTAATAAGAAGAATGATTGTATTATTACGAGGTGCTTTATTAAAACGAAGAGTACAAACGAGAGTGAACTCGGCATCTTCACTTAGTGTTACGGATAACTTAATGGAATTAAATAAAATTAATAAATTAGTCCATTATAATGTGGTTAGTCGTTTGTCTAAGGAAACAACAAAAGATAATACACTTGAAGTTGGAATGGTTTGTGACGGTTATTTAATGCGAATTGAAAACTTAACACCATCTAATTTCTTCAACTCAGCAAGTGAAGATACGATTACTAAAATTAAATTAAATGCATTGAGAGAACAACGTCGCATTTTACGTGAGTTGATTGATACAGATGAAGTATCAGAAGGTACAGCGTTAAAACTAAGAGAAGCCATCAATTATGATGAAATGGTTATTGTAGATAGTATGACGTAGTTCGTAATTATGCTAAAAGGGATTGATGAAAAACTGAATGGCTTTTCATCAATCCCTTTTATTTAGGGGAATTGAATAGATAGTTTTAATTTTTCTCTGTATGAACAGCTGTTTTTAATAATATAGATGAAACCATTGCTAATATCATAGCAACAACAATTGATAAGTTGAACTGATTATCGATAGAAAATAATATACCACCAATTAATGATCCTAATCCGATTCCTAAATTTAATATTGAAATATCATAGCTCAATATTTGACTTGGATCGCCTTTTAAAAATTTAAGTAAAGCATATTGAACTGTTGGATTTGTTCCCCAATGAAATAAATTCCATGTAAATATAGATAAAATTAAAAGTATGACATTTTGTCCAGTCAATAAGATGCTCATAATAGAAATAATATAGACAATTATAATGATATTTCCAGCAATCCTATAGCCTTTCTTTTCAGTTAAATTATTTCCTAATTTTGAACCTAAAACACCTGCAATACCTGAGAAAAATAAACACAAACTTACTATCCAGATGCTATGACCTTTACTTTTTACTAAAGGCTCTATATATGTAAATAACATGCTATTAGATATCATCATGATTAATAAAAAGCCCAACATGATTAATGTGCCTCTGAAATTTACTAATTGGTATTTAGAATGATTATTAATACTATAATGTGATTTATTCGGGATAAATAACATAATACCTAGTAGACATAAAAAAGTGATAATCGCAATGATATAAAACGGAATCTTCCAATTGTAATGGGAAGCAATTAATGTACCTATGGGTATACCAAGTATATTTGCTGCACTAAAGCCTACGTATATGTTAGCGATAACTGATGCTTTGTATTCTACTGGAACAATATTTGCTCCAGTAGACATTAATTTTACAGTGATTAATGAAGCGATGCCCGCCATAAAGATTCTAACAATACATAGAAAGAAATAATTGGTCATTACAGTTGTAAGCATGCTGAAAATAATAAAAAGTATTAAACAGGATACTAATAATTTTTTGTCATTAATTTGACTAGTTACCTTTGTTAAGAGAGGGCTTAGAATTGAAAAAGCAACAGCATACAATGTTACCAACTGACCTATTAAAGCATTACTTACATGAAATTCTTTACTCATTTCATTTAACATTCCTACAACAATTAAGTCTGAAACACCAACAATAAACATTGTGAAAAAGCCAATCAAAGTTACAATTTTAATATTTGACATATCTTACTCCTCAAAATTAAGTTCTTTAACATTATTAATTATAAAATTTGGATTTTCAGTGTTTAATACTTCAATACTATGACTTCCCCAAGTTACAGCACAAGAATCAATATTGGCATTTTTAGCCATTTTAATATCAAAAACAGCATCTCCAACATATATAGTGTCTTTGTTATGTAAGTCATATTTTTGTAATATATATATAATTCCATCAGGAGAAGGTTTATAATTCGTTACTTTATCTGAACCAATTACTTCAACAAATAGATTATCAACACCTAATTTAGAAAGATTTCTTTCTAATACATTTGTTTTTTTACTAGAAACAACGAATAACTTATGGTTTTGATGAAGTGTTTTGAGCTGTTCTTGCATTCCGTCATATATTTTTAAATGTTTTGCTTCAGTTTCTTTATAATTTTCTCTAAACAATGTCATTAGTTCGGTGAGTTCTTTGTCATTTAGCTTAAAATCACTCATTAAATTAAAAGATTTTTCAATCGGAATACCCATATAATATTCTATTTGTTCATCGCTAGGTATATTCAAACCTCTTTTTTGTGGCCATGTACACCAAAAACACAGGGAAAACCTTGAGATTGAATTACTTCTTGAGAAGTGTTGATTTCAGCTTCTAACTATGCATGTGAGTTCTTAGAATTTTTTATTTCACTTTGCAAAAGCAACATTTTATCACCTCAAAATAGTATCGATTAATTTATATTCTATATAAATTAATTAAATATTGCAAATTAATTTTATGTAAACTTAATTAAAGGGATTTGAAGGTGTTGTTAACATTTGAGATTTAATTGAAATAAGTTTTAAAAATTGGAGGAGATAGATTAATCGAAGTCATTTAAAGATGAAGATAAGTGCATTCACAAAAAATAGCCACACTCATATGACATCGGATGAGTGTGGCTTAAGGATCTATGGGGGGAGGAAACCATAGATGTTTACTTTGATAGGCCAGATTAAATATCAAAGTATGCGATTATTTATAGCTTGATGCAAAAGTGGTATGCCTATTAAAAGTTACTGCACATAGCTTTTAATATTCCGTTCAAAGGAAAGGGGCATACAATTGAACAATCTGTAATAGTACTTTTAACCAGCTATGCTAAAAGTCTAGTAGGGAGAACAGTTGTCCAATCGCATAAGAACCTCTAACTTCGTTAGTACGATTAAGAAAAGCTTTTTAGTTAGTATGTAATACAATTTATTGACGCGCGTGAATCTCTTTTATAAGAGTGTGTAGGGAATGGCGTTGTATAAATTGTATTAGAAGAACTTCTAACGCATCTCTGTGGTTAAAAGAGATGAAGGGAACGACAGTTTAATTAAAAACACATAAAGCTTTTAACTTTACTCTTTGATTTAAAGAGTGACAAATGTTTATAGTTTAATTAAAACTGCATAAGAACTTCTAGCTTTTCTCTTTCGCTCAAAGAGAAGTTCTAATACCACCATATCGTGCGATCGGGAACGGTATATATATTAATAGGAGGGTAATATATATTTAACGCACGATATGGGACTATTAGCCTTCGACTTTGTTATGTTGATGTGTGGCCTAAAATATTGGAGATACCAATATTTTAGGTTGCATCAACATCAATTCATCTTACTTCATTAAAACACAGCGTGTTATTTCATGCTTCCGTGTACAGTTTCAATATTTGATTTCATCATTTTGTAGTAAGAGTCACCTTTAGTGCCTTCTTTACCGATTGAATCTGTGTACACTTCACCAAAGATATCTTTCTTCGTTTCTTCAGATAAACTTTCCATTGCTTTCTTATCAACACTTGTTTCTACTAATAAGTGTTTTAATTTGTGCTTTTTAACAAACTCAATAGCTTGTCTCATTTGTTCTGGTGTACCTTGTTTTTCAGTGTTAATTTCCCAAATATAACCTGGTGTAATACCGTATTGTTTTGAGAAGTACTTGAAGGCACCTTCACTTGTAATCATGGCACGTTGTTCTTTTGGAATGTCATTAAATTTGTCTTTACTGTCGTTATTTAATTTTTCCAATTGAGCAATGTATTTGTTACCTTGCTTTTCATAATCTGCTTTATGTTTTTTGTCGTTATCGATAAATGTTTGTTGAATTGTTTTTACGTATTTAATACCGTTATCTAAACTTAACCATGCGTGTGGATCTTGTTTATCTTTGTTGCCTTCTTCACCGTTTAAATAGATAGGTTTAACATCTTTTGATACTGCGATAACTTTTTTATCTTTTAATGATTTACCAGCCTGTTCTAAGGCTTTTTCAAACCAACCGTTACCAGTCTCTAAATTTAATCCGTTGTATAAAATAACGTCAGCGTCAGTTAACTTTTTAATATCTTTAGGTTTAACTTCATATTCATGAGGATCTTGACCAACAGGTACAATACTATGAATATCGACGTTGTCTCCACCAACATTTTTAGCCATATCATATAAAATTGAATTCGTCGTTACTACTTTTAGTTTGCCATTTGACTTATCACTGCTTTGTTTACCACCAGTACCACATGCAGCAACTAAAAGTAATAAGGCTAATAATAAAGGTACTAATTTTTTCATGTTAAACTTCCTCGTTTCTTTCTATTCGTAAATTTTGTGAAAAATAATGTGATGATATAAATTACAAACGTACAAAGTACGATTGTTGCACCACTAGGAATGTTGTAAATATAGCTGTAATAAAGTCCGACAATTGAACTTATGACACTTATTAAACTTGCTATAATCATCATTGAGTATAGTTTTTTACTAATTAAAAATGCTGTAGATGCAGGTGTAATTAATAATGCAACTACAAGAATAATACCTACCGTTTGAATACTTGCTACTGTTACTAATGAGAGTAACAACATCACAAAGTAATGTAATAACGTCGTATTTAGACCACTCATTCTACTAAAAGTTGGATCGAATGTAGAAATCATTAATGGACGATAGAAAATAATGATTAGAATAAGGACGATTGAACCAATCACTATAGTTGTTAAAAATGCACTATTTGTGATTGCCAGTAAATTACCAAACAGAATATGGTACAAATCTGTCGTAGTGTTTATTAAGCTAATAATAATAATCCCCGAAGCTAAGAAAGCGGTAAAACTAATTCCAATAGCGGCGTCAGGTTTCGTTTTACTACTAGATGTGATATAACCGATAAAAATACTTGCGATCATACCAGTTATAAGTGCGCCTACAAACATTGGAATACCAAATAAGAATGATAGGGCAACACCAGGTAATACTGCGTGACTCATTGCATCTCCCATTAATGAAAGACCACGTAATACAATTAAACTACCAACTGTACCACAAACTATCCCTACAATAATTGAAGTTATCAATGCTCGATTCAAGAATTGATATGTAAATAAATGTTCGACAAACTCTAACATGTTATATTGCTCCTTTGACTAGGGTCACTACAGTCAGTGCTACTCATAAATGTTTCGTTTAAGCGAGTGACACTCATAGCCTCTTCACTATCACCAAAGTATCGTAATGTTTGATTTAATAGAATAATGCGATCAAAGTATTGCTTTGCTTTTGATAAATCATGGTGGATGATAAGAATAAGTTTTCCTTGTTGTTTTAAGTTCTCGATTTTTGTCATGATTAATTTTTCACTACTAAAATCAATTCCGACAAACGGCTCATCTAGAAAATAAACTTCACTTTCGGACATCAATGCTCTCGCTACTAGCACACGTTGTAATTGTCCACCACTTAATTCTGAAATTTGTCGATGACGTAAAGATTCTAATTCTAAATCGCTTAATAACTGTTTGAGTTTATCCCTTGCTGATTTATTAGGTCGTCTAAACCATCCAATTTCTTTGTAGCAACCTGATAAAATCACTTGTTCCACACTTATAGGAAAATCTAAATCAATATGTGCTTTTTGTGGAATATATGTAATATGTTGCAGTTGTTGTTGTATAGGTTTGTTATGTAACAATTTAGTACCGGTAGCATTAAATTCACCAATTAAAGACTTGATAAGGGAAGATTTACCAGCACCATTCGGGCCCATGATACCAATTATTTCGCCGCGTACTGGTATCGATAAGGAAATGTTTTTAAGTACATGCTTATTACCTAAAAACAGATTTAAATCTTTTGTTTCTAACAAACGTTTATACCTCCTAATTAAAAGTTTAGGCTAACCTAATTAATTGTATAATAAACTGAGAATATTTATCATGTCAAGTAAATTCGTGATATAATATAGACAATGTATGTGAGGTGAAAGTATGTTAACTGAAGAAAAAGAGGACTATTTAAAGGCAATCCTTACGAATAATGGCGATAAAAATTTTGTGACAAATAAAATCTTATCTCAATTTTTAAATATTAAGCCTCCATCTGTAAGTGAAATGGTAGGACGTCTCGAAAAAGCAGGCTATGTTGAAACAAAACCGTACAAAGGTGTTAGATTAACAGAGGATGGTTTAACGCATACGCTTGATATCATTAAGAGACATCGACTATTAGAATTATTTTTAATAGAAATATTGAAATATAATTGGGAAGAAGTACATCAAGAAGCAGAAATTTTAGAACATCGAATTTCAGATTTATTTGTTGAAAGGCTGGATAGCTTGTTAAATTTCCCAGAAACTTGCCCGCACGGCGGTGTGATTCCTAGAAATAATGAATATAAAGAGAAATATATAACAACGATTTTGAATTATGAACCTGGTGATATCGTTACAATCAAACGTGTGAGAGATAAGACTGATTTGCTAATATATTTGTCTAGTAAAGATATCTCTATTGGTAATGAAGTGGAAATTGTATCGAAAGATGAAATGAATAAAGTAATTATCATCAAACGTAATGATAATGTAATTATTGTCAGTTACGAAAATGCAATGAACATGTTTGCTGAAAAATAAAATAAAGAAGCCATAAAGATATCCATGATTGTACTGATAAAGACATATGGATAATTGCTTTAGGCTTCTTTTTTATTAGTTAATTTATCAAGTGAGTATATTTGAGTAAAATATTCACTGCATAAAGATTGAAGATAATCCAGATTGTACTATAAATGAAGATAGGTACATGACTGAGTTCTTTAAGTGCACTACCATCCCACTGTGGACTCGGACGCTGGAAAGTCAATTTAGCAATCGTCCAACTAGATTGTAGAACTTCGCCTAATAATACACCTAAAATATATTGATAACTCATTGTGACAAGTAGTTGAATTTCTACTATATTTTCATCTTTTAATATAAAATACAACATGATAGAAATTAAAGTTATAACAACAATGGGTGAGCCTTTTCTAGATGTTAAAATTAAAAAATAAATAAATATCAATAAATAGGTAAATATAAAGAAACTAGGTATCTGATAATGGCTCGACGCTAGACCAATCAATAACATAATAGGTGGCATAAAATAACCACCAATCGTTGTAAGCCATTGGCCTGCTAGATGTCTAGATTGTGTAATTGCGAATCCTTGTTGTAATGTCTGTTGTCGCTCTCGTGGGCTTGTTACAATGACTAAATCTTTTGCACGGCCACCAGCGAGTTTATTAAACAGTACATGACCAAATTCATGTGTTAAAACAGGGATATAGTTTAAAATGACATCTAAATAGTTCAAAACAGGCTTATGTCTATATTGATGAATAGCAATATAACAAGCTGCAACAATAACGATAATGTATATATTAAGTTGAATTGTCGTATTAAAAAAGTTGGATAAATAATTCATTGTTAACCTCATATAAGATATTAATTTAAAGTTTGCTTATCACTTATTATAAATGATATTGGCATCAATAGCGTTAGACTTTAGACTTACCTTAGTTAAACTAATTTTAATTTTTGAAAAGGTGAATATGTGTTAAAATAAAGCAAAATCATTTCGATATAAATAGGATGAATATAAATACTGTTAATATTGATTACACTAACATAATAATGAAATAAGATAGGAGATTCCTGTTATGACTGTTGAAGAAAGATCCAATACAGCCAAAGTTGACATTTTAGGGGTCGATTTTGATAATACAACAATGTTGCAAATGGTTGAAAATATTAAAACCTTTTTTGCAAATCAATCAACGAATAATCTTTTTATAGTAACAGCCAACCCTGAAATAGTGAATTACGCGACGACACATCAAGCGTATTTAGAGTTAATAAATCAAGCGAGCTATATTGTTGCTGATGGGACAGGAGTAGTCAAAGCTTCGCATCGTTTAAAGCAACCTCTAGCGCATCGTATACCTGGTATTGAGTTGATGGATGAATGTTTGAAAATTGCTCATGTAAATCATCAAAAAGTATTTTTGCTAGGGGCAACTAATGAAGTTGGAGAAGCGGCACAATATGCATTGCAACAAAGATATCCAAACATATCGTTTGCACATCATCATGGTTATATTGATTTAGAAGATGAGACAGTAGTGAAACGAATTGAACTGTTTAAACCTGATTACATATTTGTAGGTATGGGATTCCCTAAACAAGAAGAATGGATTATGACACATGAAAATCAATTTGAATCTAAAGTGATGATGGGCGTAGGTGGTTCTCTTGAAGTATTTGCTGGGGCTAAAAAGAGAGCGCCTTATATCTTTAGAAAATTAAACATTGAATGGATATATAGAGCATTAATAGATTGGAAACGTATTGGTAGATTAAAGAGTATTCCTATATTTATGTATAAAATAGCCAAAGCAAAAAGAAAAATAAAAAAGGCAAAATAGTCATGATGACAAAATAAAACCGAGGAAATCCTTAAATGGAGATTCTCGGTTTTTTCGGTTTATTTAATAACGAAGCGGGACTCATCGAGTTTGTTTCTAAATTCTTTTTGTTCGGCTTTGGATTTCTTTTTAAAATCGTTTAGGAAAGCTTCATATTTAGGTAATACATCATCAAGTTCACCGTAATCTTTTAACTTTCCGCCTTCAATCCAAGCAATCTTAGTACAAAATTGTCTCACTTGGCCTAAGTTATGACTAACGAAAAAGATGGTTTTGTTTTGCTCTTTAAACTCGTAAATTTTATCTAAACATTTTTGTGCAAAAGTTTGGTCACCTACAGATAAAGCTTCGTCAATGACTAAGATATCTGGATTAACTGTGATATTAATTGAAAAACCAAGTTTTGCACGCATACCACTTGAATACTTTTTAACTGGTTGATAGATAAACTCACCAAGTTCACTAAATTCAATAATCTTAGGTGTCATCGCTTTAATTTCTTTACGCTTAAAGCCCATACATAACATTTTAAATTCGATATTTTCAATCCCTGTAAGTTGTCCACTCAAGCCAGCACTAATTGCGATAACGCTGACTTCACCATTACGATCCACTTTTCCAACAGTAGGCGACAATGAACCCCCAATGATATTGCTCAACGTTGATTTGCCGGAACCATTGATGCCAACAAGCCCTATGACGTCACCTTCATATGCTTTTAAACTAATGTCATCTAAAGCGAAAAATGTTTTGTTTTTATGTTTGGGAATGAGCGCATCTTTCATACGTTCTTTATTTGTACGATAAATACGATATTCTTTTGTTACATTTTTAATGTTTACCGAAACGTTCATTTGTAGACCTTCCTTATTCACATTTATCTAGATTATAATATACTACTCAACAGTTGTTAAATTTTAAAACCTGTTGTAAAGTGTATAGAAGATTTTGTTATTATCAGAGTTGGTGTTTTGACACAAAATGTTAATCATCAATGATAACAATGATATTTAAAAACTAAACTTATTTCAACTTACATGATTGTATACTATAATGTATTTGTAATAAACTAATATTTTAAAGAACTAGACAATAATTTTGATAGCATCCATGTATAGTGATAGTATTTACAACAATTATTATAATACTATTTAGTTAAGTAGAGAAATAGTTAAACATTTGAAAGTGTGGTTTAATGGAATGTCAGCAATAGGAACAGTTTTTAAAGAACATGTAAAGAACTTTTATTTAATTCAAAGACTGGCTCAGTTTCAAGTTAAAATTATCAATCATAGTAACTATTTAGGTGTGGCATGGGAATTAATTAACCCTGTTATGCAAATTATGGTTTACTGGATGGTTTTTGGATTAGGAATAAGAAGTAATGCACCAATTCATGGTGTACCTTTTGTTTATTGGTTATTGGTTGGTATCAGTATGTGGTTCTTCATCAACCAAGGTATTTTAGAAGGTACTAAAGCAATTACACAAAAGTTTAATCAAGTATCGAAAATGAACTTCCCGTTATCGATAATACCGACATATATTGTGACAAGTAGATTTTATGGACATTTAGGCTTACTTTTACTTGTGATAATTGCATGTATGTTTACGGGTATTTATCCATCAATACATATCATTCAATTATTGATATATGTACCGTTTTGTTTTTTCTTAACTGCCTCGGTGACGTTATTAACATCAACACTCGGTGTGTTAGTTAGAGATACACAAATGTTAATGCAAGCAATATTAAGAATATTATTTTACTTTTCACCAATTTTGTGGCTACCAAAGAACCATGGTATCAGTGGTTTAATTCATGAAATAATGAAATATAATCCAGTTTACTTTATTGCTGAATCATACCGTGCAGCAATTTTATATCACGAATGGTATTTCATGGATCATTGGAAATTAATGTTATACAATTTCGGTATTGTTGCCATTTTCTTTGCAATTGGTGCGTACTTACACATGAAATATAGAGATCAATTTGCAGACTTCTTGTAATATATTTATATGACGAAACCCCGCTAACCATTAATAAATGGAAGTGGGGTTCATTTTTGTTTATAATTTAAGTAAATAACATATTAAGTTGGTGTATTATGAACGTTTTAATAAAGAAATTTTATCATTTGGTAGTTCGAATACTTTCTAAAATGATTACGCCTCAAGTGATTGATAAACCGCATATCGTATTTATGATGACTTTTCCAGAAGATATTAAGCCTATCATCAAAGCATTAAATAATTCGTTGTATCAGAAAACGGTTTTAACAACACCAAAACAAGCGCCTTATTTATCTGAACTTAGCGACGATGTTAATGTGATAGAAATGACTAATCGAACACTGGTAAAACAAATTAAGGCTTTGAAAAGCGCGCAGATGATTATTATCGATAATTATTACCTATTACTAGGTGGATATAATAAGACTTCTAATCAACACATTGTTCAAACGTGGCATGCAAGTGGTGCGTTAAAAAACTTTGGCTTAACAGATCATCAAGTCGATGTGTCTGACAAGGCAATGGTTCAGCAGTACCGTAAAGTTTATCAAGCGACAGATTTTTACTTAGTGGGTTGTGAACAAATGTCACAATGTTTTAAACAGTCTTTAGGTGCAACAGAAGAGCAAATGTTGTATTTTGGGCTTCCGAGAATTAATAAATATTACACAGCTGATAGAGCAACGGTTAAGGCAGAGTTAAAGGATAAATATGGAATTACAAATAAGTTGGCATTATATGTACCAACATATAGAGAAGATAAAGCAGATAATAGGGCTATTGATAAAGCTTATTTTGAAAAATGTTTACCAGGATATACACTGATTAATAAACTACATCCATCAATTGAACATTCAGACATTGATGATGTATCTTCGATCGATACGTCTATATTAATGTTAATGTCAGATATAATTATTAGCGACTATAGTTCGCTGCCAATAGAAGCTAGCTTGTTAGATATTCCAACTATATTTTATGTGTATGATGAAGGAACATATGATAAGGTGAGAGGCCTGAATCAATTTTACAAAGCAATACCGGATAGCTACAAAGTGTATACTGAAGAGGATTTAATAATGACGATACAAGAAAAAGAACATCTATTAAGTCCATTATTTAAAGATTGGCATAAGTATAATACTGATAAAAGTTTACATCAGCTCACAGAATATATAGATAAGATGGTGACAAAATGAGGCTTACGATAATCATACCTACATGTAATAATGAGGCAACAATTCGACAATTGTTAATCTCTATTGAGAGTAAAGAACACTATAGAATCCTTTGTATTGATGGTGGTTCTACTGATCAAACAATTCCTATGATTGAACGGTTACAAAGAGAACTCAAGCATATTTCATTAATACAATTACAAAATGCTTCGATAGCTACGTGTATTAATAAAGGTTTGATGGAGATCAAAATGACAGATCCACATGATAGTGACGCATTTATGGTCATAAATCCAACATCAATCGTATTGCCAGGTAAATTAGATAGGCTAACTGCAGCATTCAAAAATAATGATAATATTGATATGGTAATAGGGCAGCGAGCTTACAATTACCATGGTGAATGGAAATTGAAAAGTGCTGATGAGTTTATTAAAGACAATCGAATCGTTACATTAACGGAACAACCAGATTTGTTATCAATGATGTCTTTTGACGGAAAGTTATTCAGTGCTAAATTTGCTGAATTACAGTGTGACGTAACTTTAGCTAACACTTACAATCACGAAATACTTGTCAAAGCGATGCAAAAAGCTACAGATATACATTTAGTTTCACAGATGATTGTCGGAGATAACGATATAGATACACATGCTACAAGTAACAATGAAGATTTTAAAAGATATATCACAGAAATTATGAAAATAAGACAACGAGTCATGGAAATGTTACTATTACCTGAACAAAGGCTATTATATAGTGATATGGTTGATCGTATTTTATTCAATAATTCATTAAAATATTATATGAATGAACACCCAGCAGTAACGCACACGACAATTCAACTTGTAAAAGACTATATTATGTCTATGCAGCATTCTGATTATGTATCACAAAATATGTTTGACATTATAAATACAGTTGAATTTAATGGTGAGAATTGGGATAGAGAAATATACGAATTGTGGCGACAAACATTAATTCAAGTGGGCATTAATAGGCCGACATATAAAAGATTCTTGATTCAACTTAAAGGGAGAAAGTTTGCACATCGAACAAAATCAATGTTAAAACGATAATGTGTACATTGATGACCATAAACTGCAATCCTATGATGTGACAATATGAGGAGGATAACTTAATGAAACGTGTAATAACATATGGCACATATGACTTACTTCACTATGGTCATATCGAATTGCTTCGTCGTGCAAGAGAGATGGGCGATTATTTAATAGTAGCATTATCAACTGATGAATTTAATCAAATTAAACATAAAAAATCTTATTATGATTATGAACAACGAAAAATGATGCTTGAATCAATACGCTATGTCGATTTAGTCATTCCAGAAAAGGGCTGGGGACAAAAAGAAGACGATGTCGAAAAATTTGATGTAGATGTTTTTGTTATGGGACATGACTGGGAAGGTGAATTCGACTTCTTAAAGGATAAATGTGAAGTCATTTATTTAAAACGTACAGAAGGCATTTCGACGACTAAAATCAAACAAGAATTATATGGTAAAGATGCTAAATAAATTATATAGAACTATCGATACTAAACGATAAATTAACGTAGGTTATTATAAAATAAATATAAAACGGACAAGTTTCGCAGCTTTATAATGTGCAACTTGTCCGTTTTTAGTATGTTTTATTTTCTTTTTCTAAATAAACGATTGATTATCATATGAACAATTAGTGCTAATCCAGCGACTAGGCATGCACCACCAATGATAGTGAATAATGGATGTTCTTCCCACATACTTTTAGCAACAGTATTTGCCTTTTGGATAATTGGCTGATGAACTTCTACAGTTGGAGGTCCATAATCTTTATTAATAAATTCTCTTGGATAGTCCGCGTGTACTTTACCATCTTCGACTACAAGTTTATAATCTTTTTTACTAAAATCACTTGGTAAAACATCGTAAAGATCATTTTCAACATAATATTTCTTACCATTTATCCTTTGCTCACCTTTAGACAATATTTTTACATATTTATACTGATCAAATGAACGTTCCATTAATGCATTCCCCATCATATTACGTTGCTTCTCGCCACCAAGGTTTTTATAGTCTCCTGCACCCATGATAACTTGATTAATTCTAAATTTACCTCGTTTAGTAGTAATCGTATGGTTGTAATTTGCTGTATCACTTGATCCAGTTTTTAAACCATCTGTACCAGGCAAACTCATTTTTGCACCTTCCAATGAAAAGTTGAATGTGTAATACGTAACTGCATGCGTTGTTGGTGCTAACTGCTTTGTAAAGTCTAATATTTTAGGTGTCTCTTTAATCACGTGTAAATCTAAAATGGCGTAGTCTCTAGCAGTCGTTACAGTACGTTCTTGGTCTTTATATTTTGTTGGTGCAAATGTACGTAATCTTGAATTTTCAGCACCCGTTGGATTGACGAAATGTGTATTTTTCATTCCGATAGCTTTAGCTTTGTTATTCATTAAATCAACGAAATCGCTGGTGTTTTTTGATACCTTCTTAGCTAAAATTAATGCCGCGGCATTACTAGAATTAGATACTGTAATTTGTAATAGGTCTGCGATTGTCCATACTTGTCCAGGATATAGTTTCGTATTACTCAACTCAGGTAGTGTAGACATAATATATTCTTTGTTCGTCATTGTGACTGTGTCATCAAGTGAAAGCTGCCCCTTATTTACAGCTTCCAATGTTAAGTACATTGTCATTAATTTAGTCATAGACGCTGGATTCCACTTAGTATCGATATTGTATTGATACAGTAATTGTCCAGTTTGACTAACATTAACAGCACTCGTCGGTTCGTATGCAGCCGACAAACCTGCATAACCATATTGATTTGCTGCTTGTACAGGGGTTACGTCACTGTTAGCAGCTTGTGCATATGGTGTCATAATACTTAATGTTAAACATAAAATGATGATAATAGATATTAAATTTTTCATAAAGCGTTAATCTTCCCTTTTCCAATTCTTAAATATTCCCTAAAAGCAATGGTCATTCCTACTTACGGAAATCATTGCTAATTCACTTCACCTTAATTAAATTGTTGAAAATTAAGTTTCTTGCGGTTTATTTGAAAAATAATGCAAATATATTACGTACGTAGCTAAAGGTGTTATAATGTTTGTACGAAGAGCAAACTTACTCAAAAGTGATTAATTATCATGTTTTAATATAAAAACTTTGAGAAGTTATTACAAAAAATGCAATAGAAATATTCTATCATATAAATGTTATGAGCGGTATTTTGGGGCAATACTTTATTTGATTTTTAAAGTTTTGTTGGGAGAAAATATATGATAGAAATGCATGTATCTATCTAAATGAATTAACTATAAATTTCAAACAGAAGAGGTAAAACTATGAAACGAGAAAATCCATTGTTTTTCTTATTTAAAAAACTATCATGGCCAGTGGGTCTTATCGTTGCAGCTATCACTATTTCATCACTAGGGAGCTTAAGTGGACTATTAGTGCCACTGTTTACTGGACGAATTGTAGATAAATTTTCCGTGAGTCATATCAATTGGAATCTAATCGCATTATTTGGTGGTATCTTTGTCATCAATGCTTTATTAAGCGGATTAGGTTTATATTTATTAAGTAAAATTGGTGAAAAAATTATTTATGCGATACGCTCAGTTTTATGGGAGCATATCATACAATTAAAAATGCCATTCTTTGACAAAAATGAAAGTGGTCAATTAATGAGTCGATTAACTGACGATACGAAAGTGATAAATGAATTTATTTCACAAAAGCTACCTAACTTATTACCATCAATCGTTACATTAGTTGGGTCACTAATCATGTTATTTATTTTAGATTGGAAAATGACATTATTAACATTTATAACGATACCGATATTTGTTTTAATTATGATTCCTCTAGGACGTATTATGCAAAAGATATCGACAAGTACACAATCTGAAATTGCAAACTTTAGTGGTTTGTTAGGGCGTGTCCTAACTGAAATGCGTCTTGTTAAAATATCAAATACAGAGCGACTTGAATTAGATAATGCACATAAAAATTTGAATGAAATATATAAATTAGGTTTAAAACAGGCTAAAATTGCGGCAGTTGTACAACCAATTTCAGGTATTGTTATGTTGCTAACAATTGCAATTATTTTAGGTTTTGGTGCATTAGAAATTGCGACTGGTGCAATCACTGCAGGTACATTAATTGCAATGATATTTTATGTTATTCAATTATCGATGCCTTTAATCAATCTTTCAACGTTAGTTACAGATTATAAAAAGGCAGTCGGTGCAAGTAGTAGAATATACGAAATCATGCAAGAACCTATTGAACCGACAGAAGCTCTTGAAGATTCTGAAAATGTATTAATTGATGACGGTGTGTTGTCATTTGAACATGTAGACTTTAAATATGATGTGAAGAAAATATTAGATGATGTGTCGTTCCAAATCCCACAAGGGCAAGTGAGTGCTTTTGTAGGTCCTTCTGGATCTGGTAAAAGTACGATATTTAATCTGATAGAACGTATGTATGAAATTGAGTCAGGTGATATTAAATATGGCCTTGAAAGTGTCTATGATATCCCGTTATCTAAGTGGCGACGCAAAATTGGATATGTTATGCAATCAAATTCGATGATGAGTGGTACAATTAGAGACAATATTTTATACGGAATTAATCGCCATGTTTCAGATGAAGAACTTATTAATTATGCTAAATTAGCGAACTGTCATGATTTTATCATGCAATTTGATGAAGGATATGACACGCTTGTAGGTGAACGAGGATTGAAACTGTCTGGCGGACAACGTCAACGTATTGATATTGCTAGAAGTTTTGTTAAAAATCCTGATATTTTGTTACTTGATGAAGCAACAGCTAATCTCGATAGTGAAAGTGAATTGAAAATTCAAGAAGCTTTAGAAACATTGATGGAAGGTAGAACAACGATTGTCATTGCGCATCGTTTGTCTACAATTAAAAAAGCCGGTCAAATTATATTCTTAGACAAAGGACAGGTAACAGGTAAAGGTACGCATTCAGAACTGATGGCATCACATGCGAAGTATAAAAACTTTGTAGTGTCTCAAAAATTAACAGATTAAATTTATATATATAAGTAAGCTTGGAACAAGTACAGATATACCATCGAGAAAATTAAAATGTGGCACATTGATGGATATAGATGTTAATAAATTGCTTCAAGCTTTTGTCTATTTTAAATCATGTGAGAAGTTACGACATAATAATTCTTAAATTAATGAAATCGATATTTTAAGAAAAAAATGCTCATGGTATAATACAAGTTATAAGCAAACATACATATATTAAATACTGTAGCCACGAGTCATAATTCTTCATATTTTACATAGCAATTTAACTGATTTTAGAGTCCACGGTACAGAAGTTTGATATTTCAATGTTTCTAAATTTTTAAAAAATTAAATCATAGGTGGGTGCCAAATGTTTTTATTAATCAACATTATTGGTCTAATTGTATTTCTTGGTATTGCGGTATTATTTTCAAGAGATCGCAAAAATATCCAATGGCAATCAATTGGGATCTTAGTTGTTTTAAACCTGTTTTTAGCATGGTTCTTTATTTATTTTGATTGGGGGCAAAAAGCAGTAAGAGGAGCAGCCAATGGTATCGCTTGGGTAGTTCAGTCAGCGCATGCTGGTACAGGTTTTGCATTTGCAAGTTTGACAAATGTTAAAATGATGGATATGGCTGTTGCAGCCTTATTCCCAATTTTATTAATAGTGCCATTATTTGATATCTTAATGTACTTTAATATTTTACCGAAAATTATTGGAGGTATTGGTTGGTTACTAGCTAAAGTAACAAGACAACCTAAATTCGAGTCATTCTTTGGGATTGAAATGATGTTTTTAGGAAATACTGAAGCATTAGCCGTATCAAGTGAGCAACTAAAACGTATGAATGAAATGCGTGTATTAACAATCGCAATGATGTCAATGAGCTCTGTATCGGGAGCTATTGTAGGTGCGTATGTACAAATGGTACCAGGAGAACTGGTACTAACGGCAATTCCACTAAATATCGTTAACGCGATTATTGTGTCATGCTTGTTGAATCCAGTAAGTGTTGAAGAGAAAGAAGATATTATTTACAGTCTTAAAAACAATGAGGTTGAACGTCAACCATTCTTCTCATTCCTTGGAGATTCTGTATTAGCAGCAGGTAAATTAGTATTAATCATCATCGCATTTGTTATTAGTTTTGTAGCATTAGCTGATCTATTTGATCGTTTTATCAATTTGATTACAGGATTGATAGGAGGATGGATAGGCATAAAAGGTAGTTTCGGTTTAAACCAAATTTTAGGTGTGTTTATGTATCCATTTGCGCTATTACTCGGTTTACCTTATGATGAAGCGTGGTTGGTAGCACAACAAATGGCTAAGAAAATTGTTACAAATGAATTTGTTGTTATGGGTGAAATTTCTAAAGATATTGCATCTTATACACCACACCATCGTGCGGTTATTACAACATTCTTAATTTCATTTGCAAACTTCTCAACGATTGGTATGATTATCGGTACATTGAAAGGAATTGTAGATAAAAAGACATCAGACTTTGTATCTAAATATGTGCCTATGATGCTATTATCAGGTATCCTAGTCTCATTATTAACAGCAGCTTTCGTTGGTTTATTTGCATGGTAATATGTCGAAGAGTGACTACGATAATACATTTTAACTAAAAAAGATGTCCAGGCATGTCGTCTATTGATATAGGTGAGATGCTTGGACTTTTTTATTATTGATATAAAGATATTTAAATATTTTTAAAGTTATCGAAATTGATGCAATATAAAAACCAAGTGCACATGGTAATACACTTGGCTTTTATGGGAAATGAATATTATTGTACATATGACAGTAAGGACTAGGTACAGTCATAGTACTTCGAGCAAAATTTGTTTTGTTATTATAAACAACACAAAGGAGATAACTTCTCTATTGAAGAAGTTAAAAACATTATAGCAGACAATGAAATGAAAGTAAATTAAAAATTCAGAATATTTTTAATTATTATATTGTGAGTGATATTTATTAGGGAAAGCTATTCTTCATATAAATTAGTTAAATAGTAAATCTTTGTTAGAACTCTTTCCATAGAGTTGTGACAGTATTTTTGTTGTGCTACTATTTTTATAGTCTAATAAATATATAAAGGGGATGGTTTCGTGAATAAAACGGTTAAAGATTTAATACTAGTTGTCTTAGGTTCATTTATCTTTGCTGCAGGTGTAAATGCATTTATTATTTCTGGTAACTTAGGTGAAGGTGGGGTTACAGGTTTAGCAATTATTTTATATTATGCGTTTCATATTTCACCAGCCATCACTAACTTCTTGGTCAACGCAGTATTGATTGCCATAGGTTATAAATTTTTGAGTAAGAGAAGTATGTACTTAACTATTCTTGTAACAATTCTTATTTCAATATTTCTGAGTTTAACAGAATCATGGCAAGTAGAAACTGGAAACAGCATTGTGAATGCCATTTTTGGTGGTGTAAGCGTTGGACTAGGAATCGGAGTAATTATCCTTGCAGGCGGTACAACAGCAGGTACAACAATTTTGGCGAGAATTGCAACGAAATACCTCGATGTAAGCACGCCATATGCTTTGCTTTTCTTTGATATGATCGTTGTTGCAATTTCACTTACAGTTATTCCACTTGATAAAGTATTAGTAACAGTAATATCACTTTATATAGGAACAAAAGTGATGGAATATGTCATAGAAGGTTTAAACACTAAAAAAGCTATGACGATTATTTCAACTAATCCCGACAAACTTGCCAAAGCAATAGACGAGCAAATTGGAAGAGGTTTAACCATTTTAAACGGACATGGCTATTATACACGTGAAGAAAAAGATGTCTTATACGTTGTTATTTCTAAAACACAAGTATCAAAAGCAAAGCGATTAATTAAACAAATCGATAAAGATGCATTCCTCGTAATTCATGATGTAAGAGATGTCTATGGTAATGGTTTTCTTGCAGATGAATAAATAAATGGTAAGAGCACACATACTTAAATAGAAGTCCGCGGACAAGTTTTTGAATTATGAAGACTTATCTGTGGACGTTTTTTATTTTATAAAAGTAATATACAAGACATGACAAATCGAGCTATCCAATTTAAAAAGTAATGTTAGTCAATAAGATTGAAAAATGTTATAATGATTTTCATGATAATCATTATCAATTGGGATGCCTTTGAAAATTGATAATTTAAAAATAGAAATTATTTTTTATAAACAGAAAGAATTTTATTGAAAGTAGGGAAATTATGAATCGTTTGCATGGACAACAAGTTAAAATTGGTTACGGGGATAACACGATTATAAATAAATTAGATGTTGAAATACCAGATGGCAAAGTGACGTCAATCATTGGTCCTAACGGCTGCGGGAAATCTACTTTGCTAAAGGCATTGTCACGTTTATTGGCAGTTAAAGAAGGCGAAGTATTTTTAGATGGTGAAAATATTCATACACAATCTACGAAAGAGATTGCAAAAAAAATAGCTATTTTACCTCAATCACCTGAAGTAGCAGATGGCTTAACTGTTGGAGAATTAGTTTCATATGGTCGTTTTCCACATCAAAAAGGATTTGGTAGATTAACTGCTGAGGATAAGAAAGAAATTGATTGGGCAATGGAAGTTACAGGAACTGATACATTCCGACACCGCTCAATCAATGATTTAAGTGGTGGTCAAAGACAACGTGTTTGGATTGCAATGGCATTAGCACAAAGAACTGATATTATCTTTTTAGACGAACCAACCACATATTTAGATATCTGTCATCAATTAGAAATACTAGAATTAGTTCAGAAGCTAAATCAGGAACAAGGTTGTACAATTGTCATGGTTCTTCATGATATCAACCAAGCGATTCGTTTCTCAGATCATCTTATTGCGATGAAAGAAGGCGATATCATCGCTACAGGTTCAACAGAAGACGTATTAACACAGGAAATTTTAGAAAAAGTTTTCAATATTGATGTTGTTTTAAGTAAAGATCCTAAAACTGGAAAACCTTTACTGGTAACTTATGACTTATGTCGCAGAGCTTATTCTTAATTAAGTAAGTTAATATGATAAAAAGGACAATTAACATGACAAATAGAGAGAATCCAACGCCATTGAAGTTTTTATCCTATATTATAGGTTTAAGTATGATACTACTAATCACACTTTTTATTTCTACATTAATAGGTGACGCCAAAATTCAAGCCTCTACAATTATAGAGGCTATTTTTAATTATAATCCTAGCAATCAACAGCAAAACATCATCAATGAGATTAGGATTCCGAGAAATATAGCAGCAGTAATTGTGGGTATAGCGCTTGCAGTTTCTGGTGCGATTATACAAGGTGTTACTCGTAATGGTCTTGCTGATCCGGCGCTCATAGGTTTAAATTCAGGTGCTTCATTTGCTTTAGCATTAACATATGCAGTTTTACCAAACACTTCATTTTTAATATTGATGTTTGCTGGATTTTTAGGTGCTATTCTAGGAGGTGCTATTGTATTAATGATAGGCCGATCTAGACGTGATGGATTTAATCCGATGCGTATTATTTTAGCGGGTGCAGCAGTAAGTGCTATGTTAACAGCGCTAAGTCAAGGTATTGCATTAGCTTTTAGGTTAAATCAAACAGTAACATTTTGGACTGCTGGAGGCGTTTCAGGCACAACATGGTCACACCTTAAGTGGGCAATTCCATTAATTAGTATTGCGTTAATCATTATATTAACAATTAGTAAACAACTTACCATTTTAAATCTTGGTGAATCATTAGCTAAAGGTTTAGGTCAAAATGTAACAATGATCAGAGGCATATGTTTAATTATTGCTATGATTCTAGCAGGTATAGCAGTTGCTATCGCTGGACAAGTTGCATTTGTAGGATTGATGGTGCCTCATATAGCAAGGTTTTTAATTGGAACTGATTATGCTAAAATTCTACCATT
Source organism: Staphylococcus sp. FSL W8-0305 (assembly GCF_037966415.1). Classification (NCBI taxonomy): domain Bacteria; kingdom Bacillati; phylum Bacillota; class Bacilli; order Caryophanales; family Staphylococcaceae; genus Staphylococcus; species Staphylococcus sp. FSL W8-0305. The sequence continues at coordinate 1,375,812 of NZ_CP150198.1, read as the reverse complement.
AACAGCCTTGTTAGGTGGGATACTCGTGCTTGTTGCTGATATGATAGCACGATATTTAGGAGAAGCGCCTGTTGGTGCAATCATTTCATTTATCGGTGTTCCTTACTTTTTATATTTAGTTAAAAAAGGAGGACGCTCAATATGATTAGTTCAAATAATAAACGCAGACAATGGATAGCACTGGCTGTTTTTAGCATTCTACTATTTCTAGGTTGTACTTGGAGTATTACCTCAGGTGAATACAACATACCTGTAGAAAGATTTTTCAAAACTTTAATTGGACAAGGTGATGCCATTGATGAATTAATCTTATTAGATTTCAGATTACCTCGGATGATGATTACTATTTTGGCAGGTGCAGCGCTTAGTATTAGTGGTGCAATAGTGCAAAGTGTCACGAAAAATCCAATAGCTGAACCAGGTATATTAGGTATTAACGCAGGTGGCGGATTTGCAATCGCATTATTTATTGCAATTGGTAAAATTAATGCTGACAACTTTGTTTATGTACTGCCGTTAATAAGTATACTAGGTGGTATCACCGCTGCATTGATTATTTTTATTTTCAGTTTTAATAAAAATGAAGGTGTTACACCTGCGAGTATGGTATTAATAGGTGTAGGTTTACAAACAGCATTATATGGTGGCTCAATTACAATTATGTCAAAATTTGATGATAAGCAATCTGATTTCATCGCTGCTTGGTTTGCAGGTAATATTTGGGGTGACGAATGGCCATTTGTCATTGCATTTTTACCGTGGGTGTTGATTATTATTCCTTACTTACTATTTAAATCGAATACACTAAATATTATTCATACGGGTGATAATATTGCACGAGGTCTAGGTGTAAGGTTAAGCAGAGAACGTTTAATATTATTCTTTATCGCAGTGATGTTATCATCTGCTGCTGTAGCAGTAGCAGGTTCAATTTCGTTTATCGGATTAATGGGCCCGCATATTGCCAAACGTATCGTTGGACCACGTCACCAGTTGTTTTTACCAATTGCCATTTTAGTAGGGGCATGTTTACTTGTTATAGCTGATACAATTGGCAAAATTATATTACAACCAGGTGGGGTTACAGCAGGTATAGTCGTAGCAATTATTGGCGCACCGTATTTCTTATATTTAATGTACAAAACGAAAAATGTATAGTGTCAAAGGACACAACTTATTGCTATGAAAGGCACTTTATTATATGGCTTTTCATAGCATTTTTTATTTAATGAGTCACTCAAGACTATTTACATTTTCAATAATGAACCATTAAGTTATCAAGACTGTCTTATCATAAATATATTTTATAACGGTATCAGGTTAATTCTTTATGTTAGCGCATTCATTTATTCTGTTTTATACTATGACTGACAATACCAAGGAGGTACAACATGATGAAAAAGTTAATTAATAAGAAAGAAACATTTTTAACTGATATGATAGAGGGCATGTTAATTGCGCATCCAGAGTTAGATCTGATTGCTAATACAGTTATAGTAAAAAAAGCTAAAAAAGAACAAGGTGTAGCAATAGTCTCTGGAGGTGGAAGCGGACATGAACCTGCGCATGCTGGATTTGTAGCTGAAGGTATGCTAGATGCAGCGGTTTGTGGCGAAGTATTTACATCACCTATACCAGATAAAATATTAGAAGCTATTAAAGCAGTAGATACTGGTGATGGTGTATTACTAGTTGTGAAAAACTATGCAGGTGACGTGATGAATTTTGAAATGGCACAAGAGCTTGCAGAAATGGAAGGTATAAATGTTGAAACAGTTATTGTTCGTGACGACATTGCTGTGACAAATGAAGTACAACGTCGTGGTGTTGCAGGAACAGTGTTTGTTCATAAGCTTGCCGGTTATCTTGCTGAAAAAGGTCATTCATTAACAGAGATTAAATCGCGTGTAGAAGCGTTGTTACCTGAAATTAAAAGTATTGGTATGGCAATTGAGCCACCGCTTGTTCCAACTACTGGAAAATATGGCTTTGATATTGAAGACGACAAAATGGAAATCGGTATTGGTATACATGGTGAAAAAGGTATTCATAGAGAAGAAGTAAAGGATATTGATCATATTGTTGGAACATTATTAGACGAATTGTATAAAGAAGTAACTGCCAATGAAGTCATAGTAATGGTAAATGGTATGGGTGGTACGCCGTTATCTGAATTAAATATCGTAACTAAATATATTCAACAAAATTTGGCTGCAAGAACGGTTAATGTTGCTAAATGGTTTGTTGGTGATTATATGACATCTTTAGACATGCAAGGTTTTTCTATAACTATCGTGCCTAATAAACCAGAATATCTGGAAGCATTTTTAGCACCAACAACAAGTCAATACTTTAAATAAGCAGTGAATATGAATAAATATACATTTATGAGGTGGCACAAATGAAAGTGAATGATATGAAAGCGCGTTTATTAAATTTAGAAGAAACTTTTAAAAAACATGAATCTGAATTAACTGAATTAGATCGAGCAATTGGTGATGGTGACCATGGGGTTAACATGGTTCGTGGGTTTAGTAGTCTTAAAGACAAACTTGATGATAGCTCAATGCAGTCATTGTTCAAATCTACTGGTATGGCATTGATGTCAAATGTTGGCGGTGCATCAGGACCACTGTATGGCTTTAGCTTTGTTAAAATGTCTGCAGTCGCCAAAGATGATATGGATAATCAAGATTTTATTAAACTAATTCAGGCATTTGCCGAAGCGATTGAATCACGTGGGAAAGTTACTTTAAATGAAAAGACAATGTATGATGTAGTAGCACGAGCAGCAGAGAAGCTTAAAAATGGTGAAACTTTAACATTTAATGATTTACAGCAATTAGCAGATAATACAAAAGATATGGTAGCAACGAAAGGTAGAGCTGCATATTTTGGAGAAGAGTCAAAAGGTTATATAGATCCAGGTGCTCAAAGCATGGTTTATATTTTAAACGCTTTGATTGGAGATGAAGATAATGCCTAAAATTATACTTGTTAGCCACAGTAAAGAAATTGCAAATGGTACAAAATCTTTGTTAAAGCAAATGGCTGGTGACGTTGATATTATACCAATCGGGGGATTACCAGATGGTTCAATTGGAACTTCATTTGATATCATCCAAGAAGCTTTGACTAAATTAGATGATGATGCATTGTGTTTTTACGATATTGGATCTTCAGAAATGAATTTAGATATGGCAATTGAAATGTATGATGGTAATCATCATGTGTTAAAAGTTGATGCGCCAATTGTTGAAGGTAGTTTTATCGCAGCAGTAAAGCTGTCAATTGGCGGTTCAATTGATGATGCATTAGCAGAAATCAAACAATCATTTTAGTTAAAATTTACTAATAATGAAAAATGTAAACCTTTTTCAAATGAAACTTTATAAAAAATATGATAGTATATATGTAAATGTTTAATAAAATCTGGAGAAATAGGAGGACATTGCCATGCAACACCTTATAAAAAAACATGTATTGAATGGCGAGTTTGATTTAGTACGACAATTGATGTCCGAAACAGATTTTATGGAATTTGAAGAAGCATATATTTCAAGTGCGCATGAAGTAGAAAGTATGATGTTTTATACATGTATTTTAGATATGATTAAGTACGAAGAATCATCTGAAATGCATGACTTAGCATTTTTATTGCTTGTGTATCCACTAAGTGAATATGAAGGTGCTTTGGATTCTGCTTATTATCATGCAGACGCTTCCATAAAACTAACTGACGGCAAAGAAGTTAAAAGTTTGTTACAAATGTTATTATTGCATGCGATACCAACACCTGTTATTTCAGATAAGAAGGCTTTTGATATCGCCAAGCAAATTTTAAAATTAGATCCTAATAATAATGTTGCTCGTAACGTCTTAAAAGACACTGCCAAACGTATGGACAACGTTGTTGTTGATATAAATGAATTACACCAACGTAATGCACGTTAATTACATTTCAATTATATTAGCTTAATAATAGTTTTAACATTTGGTTGGGTTGGGACATATGTTCCAGCCTTTTTTAATACTTAAAAACTAACGAAGTAAACTTGTGTGCACAAATGGTTTTTATACAACATTTTATAAATTTATACATTTTAATAAAGAACATACGATAGATAGTTTAAACCTTTTTAACTGAGAAATTTTGATATGTATTTTCGAAACTTAACTAAAAATACGTAAGTCAAGAAGCACAATTATTAATCATTTTTCCTATAAAAAAGTTCGTATGACTGCATTATAAAAGCATAAATTTATAATTTTTTTAAATGTCATTGAACGTGATAATGTGAATGGATTGAGCAATTTTGAAAAAGTGAAAAATAACCTATGCGACTTGCAATTAATTTTCAGTACGTTATAATGCACACTGTGCAAAATTAAGGAGGTCTATTATTCACATGATGATGAATAAAGAAGCAACAAAAATTGGATTTGCCTACGTCGGCATTGTAGTGGGCGCAGGATTTTCAACAGGACAAGAAGTTATGCAATTTTTCACTAAATATGGCTTGTGGGCTTATTTAGGTGTCATTATATCTGGTTTTATTTTAGCTTTTATTGGGCGCCAAGTAGCAAAAATTGGTACTGCCTTTGAAGCGACAAACCATGAATCAACATTACAATACGTATTCGGTGAAAAGTTTAGTAAAGTCTTTGATTATATTTTAATCTTCTTCTTATTTGGTATAGCTGTAACCATGATAGCAGGTGCAGGCGCAACATTTGAAGAAAGTTATAACATACCTACATGGTTAGGTGCATTAATTATGACATTAGCAATTTATGTAACATTGCTATTAGACTTTAATAAAATAGTACGTGCCCTTGGTGTCGTTACACCATTTTTAATTGTTTTAGTTGTATTAATCGCTGGCGTGTATTTATTTAAAGGTCATGTTTCATTAGCAGAAGTTAACCAAGTAGTGCCTGAAGCAAGTATCTGGAAGGGAATCTGGTTTGGTACAATATATGGTGGATTAGCTTTTTCTGTAGGTTTTAGTACCATCGTAGCAATCGGTGGGGATACTGAAAAGCGTACAGTGTCAGGTGCAGGCGCGATGTACGGTGGTATTATCTATACTGTATTACTAGCATTGATCAACTTTGCATTGCAAAGTGAATATCCAACTATTAAAAATGCCTCAATTCCAACATTAACATTAGCCAATAACATTCATCCGTTAATAGCAACAGTGTTATCTGTTATTATGCTGGCGGTTATGTACAATACTATTCTAGGACTAATGTATTCATTTGCAGCACGTTTTACAGAACCGTATAGCAAAAAATACCATATCTTTATTGTTATAATGATGGTAGCAGGTTATTTATTAAGTTTCGTAGGATTTGCTGAATTAATTAATAAGTTATATACAATTATGGGATATGTAGGCCTATTTATTGTAGTAGCTGTAATTATTAAATATTTCAAACGTAAAAATGCGGATAAAAAACATATTGCTTAATATCATATGATGGATATCCGAAACTTTACAATTGAATCACTTTGTTTTAATCTTAAAAGCAATTCGTCTCTACTCTTATCGGGCGAATTGCTTTTTATATTTATTCAGTCTATTAATATGAGCGTCTAACAAATAGAGAGGTACGATGTAATGAATAAAGATAATAAATGGACGATGATAACTGCGCTTTTTATAGCAGTAATCAGTGTATTGTTAGCATTTCATCTGAAACAACATTATGACCAAACTACAAATGAGAACCATGCTAATAAAGACAAAATTAATATTAAAAATAAAAATGTGCGCATTTATCAAAACCTTACATACAATAGAGTTTATCCTAACAGTAAATTAGATATTATTACACCTGTTGATATGTCTTCTAATGCCAAACTGCCAGTTATTTTTTGGATGCACGGTGGTGGTTATATTGCGGGTGATAAGCAGTATAAAAACCCATTATTAGCGAAAATTGCTGAACAAGGGTACATTGTTGTGAATGTAAATTATGCATTGGCGCCACAATATAAATATCCCACACCATTAATTCAAATGAATCAAGCGACTCAATTCATTAAAGAAAATAAAATGAATTTACCTATTGATTTTAATCAAGTAGTTATTGGCGGTGATTCTGCTGGCGCTCAATTAGCAAGTCAATTTACTGCAATACAGACAAATAATCAATTAAGAAAAGCCATGAAATTTGATCAGTCATTCAAACCATCGCAAATTAAAGGTGCTATACTATTTGGTGGTTTTTATAATATGCAAACAGTTAGAGAAACTGAGTTTCCGCGAATACAATTATTTATGAAAAGTTATACAGGTGAAGAAGATTGGGAAAAGAGTTTTAAAAATATTTCACAAATGTCGACAGTAAAACAATCGACAAAAAATTATCCACCAACATTTTTATCTGTTGGAGATAGTGATCCATTCGAAAGTCAAAATATAGAATTCAGTAAGAAATTACAAGAATTGAAAGTACCAGTAGATACATTGTTTTATGATGGTACGCATCATTTACATCATCAGTATCAATTTCACCTTAATAAACCTGAATCGATAGATAATATCAAAAAAGTGTTACTTTTCTTAAGTCGTAATACATCTTCTAGTGGTATTCAAACTGAAGAGAAACCACAAATAGAAAATCCGAGTAATGAATTACCGTTAAATCCATTAAACTAATGATAAACAGTAGTAATTTATTACTTAAGCAACATTTAAGATCTTCAAATTGAAAACGAAGAATTTAAAACATGTGGGGCTAATGTGTAAGTGTCTGAGATATAATAAATTGTTAGCGGTTCTTTATCATTTCTGTCCCCCCCCTATTATGATGTGACATTTATTTACAAACTAATTTGTTTTGAACCTGAAAATAACTTTTTACAACTAAATAGTCGAAAAACAGTGTGTACATGATATAATAAATTTATAAATTGAAAAGAATTCAAAAGAAAAATTAAAATATAGATTGAGCACGAAGTGATTTGAAATAAGGTTGTGAAAGGGAGTGACAAGGTCAGCATTAAAACCATTTAAAAATAAACGCGTTATGGTTACTGGACGTATACATCGTGTGTTGTTTAAAAATTATTTAGATAGACATAGCACATTTAAGCCGAATGTAAGGATATTATTAAAAGATGTAATTGTTTCAGGTGTTTCAATAGATCATTTATGGCTATATGAGACAAATAAATACTATGCATTAGCAATGGAACTTATTCATCAACGAGTAAAATTTAGTGCGAATGTTGTACCGTATTACAAAATAAATAGAAATAATAATTTATTCGTACAAGATTATGGAATTAAGCGTAAAGGTAATTTAGTTACTGAAGAAGCTTACATTCAAAACAATCAGTATCAGGATAAAATATATGAAAAATTACCGGATATAGATTTTAGACTCGAAGATTTTTATAGTAAGGAAAACTAAATAATATAAAGCACCACTAATCGTAGTTGATCAATTACACATTAGTGGTGTTTTATTTTGAATTTAAATTTGATAAATGAATAAGAGTATACGCATTCATTTAAGATTAGATGACATTGATAAGTATGAGTAATGTATTAGGTAACCATTGAATTCGTTGTTATACGATTCTAATACAAGATTATGATAAAATAGCTTTAATTAAGAATTTTAGCCATCATATAGTCATCGTAATATTTACCATCGATGAATAACTTATCTTTTAAAACGCCTTCGATTTGAAAATCGGCACTTTTAAAAAGCTCGAGGGCAGGTTGGTTATTGAGTGGTACATTTGCTTCAATTCGGTGTATTTGATTGTTTAAACACCAAGCCATAATGGCATCAAGAAGTGCTTGGCCAATTCCACGATGTTGATATAATTTCTTTACACCTAAATCAATTTTAGCAACATGTTTAATGCGTTGAAATGGTGTCGTATTAACAAAGGCAAAGCCTACAAGTTGTTCATCACTTTCAGCAACAAAGATGACTTTATGTGGAGAAGTGATATATTCTTCTAATTGTTTACTAGCCGATGTGACGCTAGGATCATATTCTCCTGGTGTGTAGAACATATACGGAGATTCGTCGTATATTTTCGCTAACATTGAAATGAAATTTTCTACATCTTTGATACTAACTCTACGTATAATATGGGCCATAAAAAGCCTCCAGTATTTTGAAATTTTAAAACATTTGCTACTATTATAATATATATTTAACCAAAAGGTAGAGTAATATGTTTTTTGGTTACAGTTTAAAGGAGTATTTTAGATGAAACCTAAAGTTTTATTAGCAGGTGGAACAGGGTATATTGGTAAGTATTTAAGTGAAGTGATTGAAAATGATGCTGAACTTTTTGCTATATCAAAATATCCAGACAATAAAAAAACAGATGATGTTGAAATGACTTGGATTCAGTGTGATATATTTCATTACGAACAGGTTGTTGCCGCAATGAATCAAATAGATATTGCTGTATTCTTTATCGATCCAACAAAGAATTCTGCCAAAATAACACAATCATCAGCAAGAGATTTAACATTAATCGCAGCAGATAATTTTGGTCGAGCAGCGGCTATCAATCAAGTAAAAAAAGTAATCTACATACCTGGGAGTCGTTATGATAATGAAACAATTGAACGCCTAGGTGCATATGGTACAACTGTAGAAACAACAAATTTAGTTTTTAAACGTTCTTTAGTTAATGTAGAATTACAAGTTTCAAAGTATGATGATGTTAGATCAACGATGAAGGTAGTTTTACCAAAGGGATGGACATTAAAGAACGTTGTAAACCATTTTATTGCATGGATGGGTTACACTAAAGGAACTTTTGTGAAAACAGAAAAATCACATGATCAATTTAAGATATATATTAAGAATAAGGTGCGACCACTCGCAGTATTTAAAATAGTAGAAACAGCTGATGGAATAATAACTTTAATTTTATTGAGTGGAAGTTTAGTGAAAAAATATACAGTTAATCAAGGGAAGTTAGAATTTAGATTAATCAAAGAATCATCAGTCGTTTATATACATCTATACGATTATATCCCTCGATTATTTTGGCCGATTTATTACTTTATACAAGCACCAATGCAAAAAATGATGATTCATGGCTTTGAAGTTGACTGCCGGATTAAAGATTTTCAAAGTCGATTAAAATCAGGAGAAAATATGAAATATACTAAATGATATTGGGTGATATGGATGCAAATACTACTAGTAGAAGATGACAATACTTTGTTTCAAGAATTGAAAAAAGAATTAGAACAATGGGATTTTAATGTTGCTGGTATTGAAGATTTCGGCAAAGTAATGGATACATTTGAAAGTTTTAATCCTGAAATTGTTATATTGGATGTTCAATTACCTAAATATGATGGGTTTTATTGGTGCAGAAAAATGAGAGAAGTTTCCAACGTACCAATATTATTTTTATCATCTCGTGATAATCCAATGGATCAAGTGATGAGTATGGAACTTGGCGCAGATGATTATATGCAAAAGCCTTTTTATACAAATGTATTAATTGCTAAATTACAAGCGATTTATCGACGAGTGTATGAATTTACTGCTGAAGAAAAACGCACGTTAACATGGCAAGATGCTGTCATTGATCTATCAAAAGATAGTATACAAAAAGGTGATCAGACGATTTTTCTATCCAAAACAGAAATGATTATTTTAGAAATTCTTATTACTAAAAAAAATCAAATCGTTTCTAGGGATACAATTATTACTGCGCTATGGGATGATGAAGCATTTGTCAGTGATAACACATTAACAGTTAATGTGAACCGATTACGTAAGAAACTATCTGAAATAGGGATGGACAGCGCAATTGAAACAAAAGTAGGAAAAGGATATATGGCACATGAATAATTTGAAATGGGTAGTTTATTTTCTGAAATCAAGAAAGAATTGGATATTTTGGATACTGTTTTTAAATATTCTTATGTTAGGCATTAGTCTTATTGACTATGACTTTCCAATCGATAGTTTGTTTTATATTGTTTCTTTAAATTTAAGCTTAACACTGATTTTTCTTATATTGACTTTTTTTAAAGAAGTAAAATTATATAGACATTTTGAAAAAGATAAAGAAATCGAAGAAATAAAACATAAAGATTTAGCGGAAACCCCATTCCAACGTCATACAGTTGATTATTTATATCGTCAAATTTTAGCGCATAAAGATAAAGTGGTCGACCAACAGTTGCAATTAAACATGCATGAACAAACCATCACAGAATTTGTGCACGACATCAAAACACCAGTGACTGCTATGAAATTGTTAATTGACCAAGAAGAGAATCAAGAAAGAAAACAAGCGCTATTATTTGAATGGTCACGTATTAACTCGATGTTAGATACGCAATTGTATATTACGAGATTAGAGTCGCAACGTAAAGATATGTTTTTTGATTATGTCTCATTGAAGCGCATGGTTATTGATGAAATTCAATTAACAAGGCATATAAGTCAAGTTAAAGGTATCGGATTTGATATTGATTTTAAAGTGGATAATCATGTGTACACGGATATAAAATGGTGTCGTATGATTATTAGACAGATTTTATCAAATGCTTTGAAATATAGTGAGAATTATAATGTTGATATTTCAACGGAATTAATTGATCAACATGTTGCGTTAATCATCAAGGATCATGGAAGAGGTATTAGTAAAAAAGATATGCCTCGAATATTTGAACGTGGGTTTACGTCAACGGCTAACAGAAATGAAACGACATCATCCGGCATGGGTCTATACTTAGTGGATAGTGTGAAAGATCAATTAGGAATACAATTACAAGTTACTTCGACTATTGGAAAAGGAACAACGGTTAAATTGATCTTCCCATTACAAAATGAAATTGTTGAGCGCATGTCAGAAGTGACAAATCTGTCATTTTAAACATGCGTTTTGTTACTTAGAATTGATACATCATGACCACTTCAACGATATAATCAAATAGATGTTAATTAAATACAAAATTGAAGGTAAGCGTGCCAAATTGAATATAAAGGAAATGAAGTTAAGATAAATATAGGAGTGTTAAAGTGACAATATTAGAAGTAAAACAATTAACAAAAATATATGGCAACAAGAAAATGGCACAAGAAGTTCTGCGAGATATCAATATGTCTGTTGAAGAAGGTGAATTTATTGCCATTATGGGACCTTCAGGATCTGGTAAAACGACCTTATTAAATGTTTTGAGTTCAATTGATTATATTTCGCAAGGTTCTATCACACTAAAAGGACACAAACTTGAAAAGCTTTCAAACAAAGCATTATCTGATATTCGAAAGCATGATATTGGTTTTATTTTTCAAGAATATAATTTACTTCATACATTAACTGTTAAAGAAAATATCATGTTACCATTAACGGTTCAGAAATTAGATAAGGACACAATGTTAGATCGTTATGAAAAAGTGGCAGAAGCATTAAATATATTAGACATCAGTGATAAATATCCATCCGAATTGTCTGGTGGTCAAAGACAACGAACATCAGCTGCCAGAGCATTTATAACATTGCCTTCTATTATATTTGCCGATGAACCTACAGGTGCACTCGATTCGAAAAGTACACAAGATTTATTAAAGCGATTAATGAAAATGAATGAAGAGATTAAGACGACAATTATTATGGTGACACATGATCCGGTTGCAGCTAGCTATGCAAATCGAGTAGTGATGCTTAAAGATGGGCAAATATTCACGGAGTTATATCAAGGTGATGATGACAAACATACTTTCTTTAAAGAAATCATACGTGTACAAAGTGTTTTAGGTGGCATTAATTATGAGTTTTAATGAGATTATATTTAAAAATTTCCGCCAAAATTTATCACATTATGCCATTTATCTTTTTTCGCTAATTACAAGTGTAGTTTTATTTTTTAGCTTCGTAGCACTAAAATATACGCATAGCATTAACATAACTGAGACATATCCCATTATTAAAGAAGGATCGCAAGTAGGTAGTTACTTTCTATTTTTTATCATTGTTGCCTTTTTGCTATATGCCAATGTACTATTTCTTAAACGTCGTAGTTCTGAACTTGCATTATATCAAACATTAGGTTTATCCAAATTCAACATTATATATATATTGATGTTTGAACAATTATTAATATTTTCAATAACAGCTATATTGGGCATTACGATTGGTATCTTTGGTTCTAAAATTTTATTAATGATAGTGTTTACTTTATTAGGTATCAAAGAAAAGGTTCCAATTATTTTCAGCTTTAGAGCAGTGTTTGAGACACTATTATTAATTGGCGTTGCTTATTTCCTAACTGCAGCTCAAAATCTTATCTTAGTATTGAAACAATCTATTTCAGAACTATCAAAGCATAATCAGGCTAAGCAAATGAATCATAATAAAATTACATTTGAAGAAGTTATACTAGGAATTCTAGGTATTATTTTAATCATCAGTGGGTATTACTACTCTTTACGCATTGTACATTACTATGATGCAATTGGCGTCCTTATGTTTATATTGTTTGCGACAGTAATTGGGGCGTATTTATTTTTTAAAAGTTCAGTATCCTTGGTATTTAAAATTATTAAAAGCTTTAAAAAAGGTGTAATAAGTGTAAATGATGTCATGTTTTCTTCATCTATTATGTATCGTATTCAGAAAAATGCATTTTCACTTACTGTTATGGCAATTATTTCAGCTATTACTTTATCAGTACTTTGTTTTGCTGCTATCAGTAGAGCAACTTTATCAAGTGAAATTAAGTATACGTCACCTCATGATGTTACGATTAAAGATCAACAGAAAGCGAATCAGTTAGCAAGTGAATTGAACAACCGAAAAATTCCTCATTTTTATAATTATAAAGAAGTGATTCATACAAAACTTTATAAGGATGACTTATTTGATATAAAAGCAAAGGAACCATATAACGTAACAATTACTAGTGACAAATATATTCCTAATACGGATTTGAAACGTGGTCAGGCTGATTTATTTGTAGCGGAAGGCGCTATTAAAGATTTAGTGAAGCATAAGAAACATGGTAAGGCAGTAATAGGAACGAAAAAGCACCATGTGGATATTAAATTACGTAAAGATATCAATAAAATTTACTTTATGACTGATGTTGACTTAGGTGGACCGACGTTTGTGTTAAACGATCAAGATTATCAAGAGATAAGAAAGTATACTAAGCCAAAACACATTGTTTCTCAATTTGGATTTGATTTAAAACATAAAAAAGAAATGTTAGCATTGGAAAAAGCAACAAATAAAGTTGACAAATCTATTGAAACAAGAAGTGAAGCCATAAGTTCGATATCGAGTTTAACGGGAATATTGTTATTTGTAACCTCATTTTTAGGAATTAGTTTCCTAATTGCCGTATGTTGTATCATATACATTAAACAAATAGATGAAACTGAAGACGAGTTAGAAAATTATAGTATTCTTAGAAAACTTGGATTTACACAAAAAGATATGGCAAAAGGATTAAAATTTAAAATTGCGTTTAATTTTGGGTTACCATTAGTCATTGCACTTTCACATGCATACTTTACATCATTAGCATATATGAAATTGATGGGGACAACGAATCAAATACCGATATTTATAGTAATGGGACTATATATTTGTATGTATGCCATTTTTGCAATGACAGCTTATAATCATTCTAAGCGTACAATCAGACATTCAATTTAATATATATATAGCGGCTTTCAGTAGGCTAGTGGATTAAGATTCATGAGCTTTACTGAAAGCTTTTATTTTTGGATAGTTATAGGTCCGGGCACGACAGTTTTATTGTATATGCTTCAACTTTGTAAATTGTATTAAATGTGAGAAAATAGAGGCATAGGCATTGAAAGAAATATGAATTAAGAATAGTTAGAAGAAAGATAAGTGTATTTTAATATGTAAAAGTTATGTAATAAATATTGTATCGTTGCAAATTTTCCGAGTATGTCCATTTACAATTATTAGAGTTTTGTAGATAAAAAATTGCCTATATATCAAGTTTTTCAAAACAAATGCCTACCACTATTTAAATTTTATGTAAAAGTTAAGTTTCGGAATTGTTAAAAATTTGTAAATTGAATTGTGGGATTGTAAATTTTGTGCTATTTTCATATAAGGGCAAATACAGTAAATTGTTTACTGTGAGGCATTTTTGAAATTAATATCAGTACACTAAAAATATACTGACGATTGATAATAACAAATTTGTATCATTAGTTTGTAAATTCACTTGTCTTAATTTGAAACAAATTATAACTGAATGTGATTGGTGACAATCGCTTAAATGGAGGATTTTAAATGTTTAGTAAGAAAAAAGATAAGTTTATGGTTCAATTAGAAGAGATGGTTTTTAACCTAGATCGTGCAGCTATTGAATTCGGTAAAATGGATTTCAATACACATCTAGATTTAAAGGCATACTCAGACAACATTAAAACTTATGAGTCACATGGTGACGAATTAGTACATCAAGTAATTACTGATTTAAATCAAACATTTATCACACCAATTGAACGTGAAGATATTTTATCATTATGTGATGCAATTGATGATGTTTTAGATGCAATTGAAGAAACGGCAGCTATGTTTGAAATGTATTCAATCGAATACACAGATGAATATATGGCTGAGTTTGTTGATAACATTCAAAAAGCAGTTGCAGAAATGAAACTTGCTGTCGGCTTATTAGTCGATAAAAAATTATCACATATGCGTATTCATTCAATTAATATTAAAGAATTTGAAACAAACTGTGATGGTATTTTAAGACAGTCAATTAAACATATTTTCAATAGTGAAACAGATCCAATCACATTAATTAAAATAAAAGATATTTATGAAAGCATGGAAGAAATTGCTGATAAATGTCAAATCGTAGCAAATAATTTTGAAACTATTATTATGAAAAATAGCTAAGGGGAGTATATATTTATGTCATATATAATCATCGTCACTATAGCTGTAGTTATTTTCTCGCTGATATTTGACTTTATCAATGGATTCCATGATACAGCCAATGCAGTAGCTACTGCTGTATCTACTAGAGCGTTAACGCCTAAAACGGCAATTTTAATGGCAGCAGTGATGAACTTTATAGGTGCTTTAACATTTACGGGCGTTGCAGGCACCATTACTAAAGACATTGTCGATCCATTTAAATTGGAAAATGGATTAGTTGTTGTGTTAGCTGCAATACTTGCGGCTATTATTTGGAATTTAGCTACTTGGTTTTACGGAATTCCAAGTTCGTCTTCACATGCACTTATAGGTTCAATTGCGGGTGCAGCAATCGCATCTGAAGGCTCATTTGGCGTATTACATTACCAAGGTTTCACAAAAATTATTATTGTATTAATCGTTTCACCGATTATCGCATTTTGTGTTGGTTTCTTGATGTATTCAATTTTTAAAGTTATCTTTAAAAATGCAAATTTAACAAGAGCGAATCGTAACTTTAGATTTTTCCAAATTTTCACAGCAGCGTTACAATCATTCTCTCACGGTACGAATGATGCGCAAAAATCAATGGGTATTATTACGTTGGCATTGATTGTTGCTAATGTACAGAATGATGGCAGCGTTGAACCACAGTTATGGGTAAAATTTGCCTGTGCGACAGCAATGGGGCTTGGTACTGCAATTGGTGGCTGGAAAATTATCAAAACTGTAGGTGGTAATATTATGAAAATACGCCCAGCAAACGGTGCTGCGGCCGATTTATCATCTGCATTAACAATTTTTGTTGCATCATCGCTACATTTCCCATTATCAACAACTCACGTTGTGTCATCATCAATCTTAGGTGTTGGTGCTTCTAACCGAGCTAAAGGTGTAAAATGGAGTACTGCGCAACGAATGATCATTACATGGGTGATTACATTACCTATTTCAGCATTGTTAGCAGGTTTATTATTCTATATACTTAATTTATTTTTCTAATTGAAAATTAAGCTATACTGAACTTCAGTATCACAAATATATGGTGGTATTGAAGTTCATTTTTTTATGTAAATAGACAACCTATTTTATAGAGTTTACATAGAATGACCAAGACAAAGCATTTTAATTAGGGGCTAAGTTATAAATGTATTCCATGGAACATAATAAGTTAGGTCATTAAAATATAAGTAAGCGTAAAATAATGATTTAACAGTTTATATTCTTCAATGAATGAATAATTAAATAGCTATCAACTTGTTTAATTAACCTAAATTGTATTGGACTTTATTTAATGTAAATTTGTATATGTAGACGAAAAAGCGTAAAATACTGGTATAACAAATTAAATCATTATATAGTCAACTTGGTTGCATTATTTTGGTTTTTAATATATTATGCATTTAATTTAATCAAATAGGTAGGTTATTATTTTTTACCTAACTACCATTCATACAAAATATAAATAAGTATGATAGGGAAGGGTGAGATAATTTTTTGTACCAAAATGAAAATTTTTTTCAAAAATAAAAAACTAGCAATCTCACATGATGTGAATTGCTAGTATATATCAGTACAATTTATTTAATTAATGGATGAATGCATAGCTAGAAACTTCTGAAGCTGGAATTGTACGGTAGTTCATATTGTATGGACCATATGTGTAATTCATTTCAGAAATCAAGATACTACCATCACCATTGACACGTTCAACATAAGCAACATGACCATATGGACCAGGTGTGCTTTGCATGATTGAACCAACTGATGGTGTGTTGTTTACTTGGTAACCATCATTAGCTGCGTTACCAGCCCAATACTTAGCGTCTGACCAATATGTGCTAATTGGACTACCAGCTTGAGCACGACGGTCAAATACGTACCATGTACATTGACCAGCAGTGTATAAATTTTGGTGATTAAAAGATGATGCATTGCCATTGCTACCTGTTGTAGCTGTTGGTGTTGTACCACCTGATCCACCATTAGGAATTTGTAATGTTTGGTTAGGCATAATTAAATAACCACGTAAGTTATTGGCTGCCATTAATTGATCAACTGAAACACCATATCTGTTAGCGATGATATTTAATGATTCACCAGCTTGTACAGTATGAGATGATGCTGAACCAGCTTGTGGAGAAGTGTTTGACGTATTTTGTGCATCACTTCCACCTACTGAGATAACTTGACCAGGGAATACCAAGTTGTTATCTAATTGGTTATTTTGTTTAATACTCTCTACTGAAGTGTTGTATTTTTGAGCAATACTCCATAATGATTCACCAGATTGTACTGTATGTTGTGTAGAAGCTTGCGCATCATGATGCGTTAAAAATGCAGCTGCACCAGATGTTGCTGTTATTGCAAATGCTAATTTTTTCAAAGGGACTCCTCCTTAAAATTAAGATTTACTACTTTTAAAAATTATTAAGACAATTTATATAGTAAATTAAGTTTTCGTTTTATATTACGCTTTCCATATTATCAAAAATAAGTAGCTTTGTGTGGTTTGTTATTATCTTGTAATATTATTAACATTTTAGGATATCGGTTCATATTTTTATAAATGCTGATTTGATAGTGTATAAAAGCGTTTTAGTGATTTTAACTAATTATAAAAAATTATATTTTGTAACATTATAAAATGTAAAATTACTATACTTGTTAAAGGTTATTTCTTTTGATGAAGCAAAATTTACTGTAAAATTTGACGCATAAAACGACAGTAGAAGGAGGAATTATTTTGTCGCAAAATACAAATCATTCATATTATCATCAAAACCAGCATGCTCAAGCAATAAGTAAAGTGTGGCTTTATTTTATGTATTATTGGATTATATTTGGCATAGGATGCTATCTAGGTCAGTTTTTACCATTAAGTTGGCGACAACCCTTGTCATTTGGATTACTGATTATTATTTTAGCAACACTTGTTTTTGAAAGAGCGAGACGGTTCGGTTTAATTATTTCACATATATATGCTGTAGTGATTGGCTTATTGTCATACGCAACGTTTACCACGTATTTACAAAATTTAGGACCAGATATTTTCTATAAAAATATCGCATTAGCAATTTTTGCATTTATAGCATTTGGTATTATTGGTTATTTCTTCGTTGGAGATGCATCGAGTATAGGCAAGTATTTATTCGTTACATTAATAACATTAATTATTGCGAGTCTAATTGGTATTTTTCTTCAAAATCCTATTTTTTATACTATTATTACCGTCGTTAGTCTGTTGTTATTTCTACTTTATACTTTGTATGATTTTAATCGTTTAAAAAGAGGTGACTATTCACCAAGAGAAATGGGATTTAATCTATTTATTAATTTGTTGAATATTATTAAGGATATACTTTATCTTGCTAATATGTTCAGAAGATAAACAGTTAAATTAATAAAGAAATTCATATAAAGTTTTAGAATAATCAATAATGAATATCAACTTTAAATTGGAGCGATTGTCATAAATTAGAAATTTAGATAGGGTAATTTAAATATATTACCTTAATTGTAAAGATATTATTAATCATTGAAATGATTAACTGCTATAGTTCTAAAGTAAATAAATCTTAGAAGATAAACTTTAAACAGGTGTACTTGCCTTTCTAATTACACTTTTATTAGAAAAGTAAAGTATAGCTACGTATTAATTTTAAAATCGAAATATTAATAGGAATAAGTATAGATAATATAAACAATTTAATGTTAGTTTGAGCTCATCTCAAAAGTAGAATGTGATTTAAATAAGTGTTTATTTTTAAATTGAAAATGAATGTAAAGCTAACAAAAGATAATAGTAATACGTTGTAGATGTGGTCATTTAAAATTATTTTGAAAATACTAAAAAATAGTGTGTTTTCAATTGGATAGTTTAATTAAACTGACTACATCTATTTTTGTAATATTTAAATGATTGATATATAAGTTTAAAAATTACCCATTATATAGTTTTATTTATTTTTGATTTGGTATTCGTATTGTGTTAAATTTACGTTTAATTAAATAAGTTAAATATTATAGGGAATGATAAAAGTGGTACTTAAATATAGAAAGAGGTAAAGTTATGGCAAAATCATGCTTGCATATACTTACTAATAATGAATATGCGACAACGCGTTGCCAAGATGGCATAGTCTTATTTTGGCCAATTGACGGGGAAATCGAACTACAAAAATTTCGTAAAAGTAAAATAATTGAAGATGATATATATATTATTAATCATCTGGATGTATTTAGTATTAAGAATAATAAAAAAACGATCATGTTGTATTTGAGTAGCGATTGGTTTGCGGAATTAGGCTTTACTTTCTTTAATTACCACTATACAGCAAAGTTAATTAAATCATATTATAATTTGAAATGTTTACTATTAAAATTGACTTATCGATACCTTGATAATCAACCTCTCAATGACGCTGATGTTAGAAAATTACAGGATATTATTAAAATTATTGCAAAAGAAGCAAGTATGGATAAAAAGATTGCGCAAAATCAATATCGATATGCCTATTATGGTGATTTGCGTGACGAGCTCGAATATATTTATCAAAATGTAAATCAACGATTGACATTAAAAAGTGTCGCTGATAAATTATTTGTCTCAAAGTCAAATTTGTCATCACAATTCCACTTACTTATGGGCATGGGTTTTAAAAAATATATTGATACTTTGAAAATTGGTAAATCGATTGAAATTCTACTTACTACTGATAGTACTATAAGCAACATAAGTGAACATTTAGGTTTTAGTAGTAGCTCAACTTACTCTAAAATGTTTAAAAGTTATATGGATATAACACCGAATGAATATCGTAATTTATCAAAATTTAATAAATCTATAATGCTTAATCCAGAGCCACTTGTAGGCGGTATGGCGCAAGAAGTAAAAGAAGTCATATTGAATTATATTGATCATTATAAAAATCACCTAACTGATGTTATACATATTGACGAAGACAAATTTGAAATACCTAAGTTATTTCAAACGGTTATTCAAATTAATACTTATACAGAAATGAAACTAGTTTTCTTAGAAGGACTTTTTAAAACCTTATTGAATAAGAATAGCCAAGTTGTCTTTTTCATCATGCCATCGATTTTAAAAAGTAAAAATACCATGTCCGAAGAAGAAAAGTTTACAATCATTAAAACCATAATTGAAAGTAATTTAAAGATAGCATTTAATATAAATGATATTGAAACGACTTATTATGTTGAAGAAGCTTTTATGAATGTTATTAGACAATTATCTCCAAACGAAATAAATCATCATAATAATTACGAAGTGCATTTTGTTTTTGATTTATCATTGATGGAAATTAGGACAATTTACCGTATGATTTTAAAACTACATAACATCATGTTAAATGTGAAATTAGGATTGAATATTACCTGTTTATTTGATAAACCTTCAGTTTTTAAATCACTAGTATCACAAATAAAGCGACTTAAATTCGATTCGTTAATAATAGATAATGCAAATTTAAGTAGCCCTTATTTGATGGGGGAAAGTGATGAGTTACTATTGAAAAATATTTTGCATTTTAAAAATTTAAAACAAGTTATTAACGAATTGGATATAGAACAAGAAAAGCTGATTTTTCTAAATGTTGAAAATCATAAACTGCTTAATAATAAAGAACGAGATTTAAGTAATAGTGCTCCATTAATTTATAAGACATTAAGTGCGCTGTATCATAACTTTCATGGTTTTGGATTAAACATTTTTGATAATCATCAAACATTTAATGCGATGCATCTATATGATAAAAATGGATTTAAAACAACACTAGGTCTTATATTAGAAAAGTTTATCGAATATGTCTCGAAACCAAAATACGAAAACAGTTATTATTCTATTTTTGATATAGAGAATTATTATTGTCTGGTTATTTATGATTGGCGAGTGATAGAGAGCGAGACAATTATGAGCAATTTTGAAGATAGTCAAGTTTATATTAATTTCAAAAATAATATTTTAAACGATAAATATCTAATTGTAATAGAAACGTTGGATGAAAATAGTGGGAACATTAATCATTTGATCTCTAAAGAATTAAGAGATAAATATGAATGGAACCCCAGTTTACTCTCTAAAATTGACAACTACCTTAAACCGGCAATCGAGATTAAAGAGCATAACTTTAGTAATAATTCCTTAAATATTAACGTTATTTTTAATGCGTTATACATAATTAAAATAGGAAAAAAATAACACCTTGATATGTATTGCAAAATTTAATTTGCATTTGTTGGTAATTTTGACAACGTATTAAAAACAAATGAGAAAGACAATGGCAGAAAAATTTAAGATAATAATGACAGAAGCATTGTCTTTATATATTTGGGGGTGCAACATTTTGAATACTGAGAAATTAGAAACATTGCTTGGCTTCTATAAACAATATAAAGCATTATCTGAATATATTGATAAAAAATATAAGTTGTCGCTAAATGATTTAGCAGTCTTAGATTTAACGATGAAGCATTGCAAAGATGAGAAAGTACTTATGCAATCATTTTTAAAAACTGCAATGGATGAGCTAGATTTAAGTAGGACAAAATTATTAGTTTCTATAAGAAGACTAATCGAAAAAGAAAGACTTAGTAAAGTTAGATCATCTAAAGATGAGCGTAAAATTTATATTTATTTAAATGATGATGATATATCTAAATTTAATGCTTTATTTGAAGATGTAGAACAATTTTTAAATATTTAATTGAAATTGAGTGTCGAAAGCGTAGAAATTGCTTATCGGCACATTTTTAATTTATACATATTTTAAAACTAAGTAACAGATTGAAGAAATCGTAGTTCAATAATGTTAATTGTGAAAATGTATATAATCATAAAAAAATCATGTATAATATATGTTGTTAATTAAACAGTTCGAAAGCGAGATGACATTATGGGACGTAAATGGAATAACATTAAAGAAAAAAAGGCCCAAAAAGATAAAAATACAAGTAGAATATATGCGAAATTTGGTAAGGAGATTTATGTTGCAGCAAAATCTGGTGAACCAAATCCAGAATCTAACCAAGCTTTAAGATTGGTACTTGAACGCGCTAAGACATATTCAGTACCGAATCATATTATTGAAAAAGCAATAGATAAAGCTAAGGGTGCTGGAGACGAAAACTTTGATCACCTAAGATATGAAGGATTTGGCCCAAGCGGATCAATGCTTATTGTTGATGCGTTAACAAACAATGTAAATCGTACTGCATCTGATGTGCGTGCTGCTTTTGGTAAAAACGGCGGTAATATGGGTGTATCTGGGTCAGTTGCTTATATGTTTGACCATGTGGCAACATTTGGTATTGAAGGTAAATCTGTTGACGAAATACTTGAAACATTAATGGAACAAGATGTAGATGTAAATGATGTGATTGACGATAATGGATTGACAATAGTCTATGCTGAACCAGATCAATTTGCAGTCGTTCAAGATGCGCTTCGTGCAGCAGGTGTTGAAGAATTTAAAGTTGCTGAATTTGAAATGTTACCTCAAACAGATATTGAGCTTTCTGAAGCGGACCAAGTAACATTTGAAAAATTAATCGATGCATTAGAAGATTTAGAAGATGTACAAAACGTATTCCATAATGTGGATTTGAAATAATGAAATCAGCAGAACAATGGATTGATGAATTGCAACTTGAATCGCATCCTGAAGGTGGTTTCTATAGAGAGACAATCCGAGAAGTATTGAAAGATGGACGAAGAGCGCCGTTTAGTAGTATTTATTTTTTGCTTACAGATGACAATATTTCGCATTTTCATCGAATTGATGCTGATGAAGTATGGTACTATCATGCTGGTGATTCTCTAACAATTCATATGATAAATCCGGATGGGGAATATACGACTGCAACATTGGGTACTGATATCCAAAATGGAGATGTATTGCAATATGCAGTGCCTAAAGGAACAATTTTTGCTTCTTCAATCGAAATTTCAAATACTTATAGTTTAGTAGGTTGTATGTGTCAACCAGCATTTGAGTTTAAGCAGTTTGAATTGTTTAAGCAATCTGAATTAATTACACAATATCCGCACCTTAAATCAGTAATCGAAAAATATGCTTTAAAATAAAAAGAATCAATGAAGTGATTTGAAGGTTGTTAGTAAACCTTTGAGTCACTTCATTTTTGTATGTATTCTTGATTGAATCAGAATAGATTTGGTGCTTCAGCTGATTTTAATGAAAATAGCATTAAATGATTTTGAAAAAGATAAGAGTGTGTTATTTATATTTTTGAAAAATCACTTTTATGAAGAAATGTGTGTACTATCTAATTAATATTGTCTATTTTAAGTAAATTGAAGCGAGTTGTAGTAAAATAATAATAAATATTTTCATATGATTAACAAAAACTATAAAACTGTATCATGACATGACATCATCCATGTAGTTTTATATAATAATGACAAGGAGTTGGTGACTGTGAAAGTAAAGTATATAGATAAACGTCACTGGCGTCGCCTAATTGATAGGGAATACACAGAGGTAAAAGTTAATAATAATAGGTTCAAGGGTATTATAGGCTTAGTCACGATGAAAAAGGTTCGTGATCCTTTAGAGGTGACGGTAGTTGGACAAAATATTATTGTCGCAGATGACAATTATAAATGGTTGCAAATACTACCTGAAAAGAAACGTTATAGTATTACTGTAATGTTTGATAATAAAGGCAATCCATTAGAATATTACTTTGATATAAATATTAAAAATATAACGCAAAAAGGTAATGCGCGTACAGTAGATTTATGTTTAGATGTTTTAGCATTACCTAGTGGTGAATATGAGTTGGTAGATGAAGATGATTTAATGTTTGCATTAGAAAGTGAGCAAATTACAAAAAAGCAATTTCATGAAGCATATATGATTGCGCATCAAATTATGGCAGAGTTAGAAAATGATTTTAAAGGATTCCAAAAGAAAATCATGTACTGCTTTAATAAAATTAATGCAAAGGCTCAAAAAATTCATCAAAAGCCACAAAATAAAACTAATTTTGAAAAAAGCAAACAAATAAAACCTAAGCAATATAATCAAACTAAAAATCACCAACAACAAAAGAAAAACTAAGTAATTCAAGCTGCAGCCATACCAATAAAATTGGTGAAAATTATTCGTTAGTAATGAACTCTTGAATGCTCGTAGTCATGAAAGTTCAATAATTGAATAATTTATGGGGGGGAAATTATGAAGATTGAAGACTATCGTTTACTAATAACATTAGACGAAACGAAAACGTTACGTAAAGCGGCTGAAATTATATATATATCTCAACCTGCTGTTACACAAAGACTAAAAGCTATTGAAAATGCTTTTGGAGTAGATATTTTTATCAGAACAAAAAAACAATTGATTACAACAACTGAAGGAACAATGATTATTGAGCATGCCCGTGACATGTTGAAAAGAGAGCGATTATTTTTTGACAAAATGCAGGCACATATTGGTGAAGTGAATGGAACGATATCAATCGGGTGTTCTTCATTGATTGGACAAACCTTACTTCCTGAAGTTTTGAGCCTATATAATGCCCAATTTCCTAATGTTGAAATTCAAGTACAAGTTGGTTCAACTGAACAAATTAAAGCAAATCATAGAGATTATCATGTTATGATAACTCGTGGAAATAAGGTAATGAATTTAGCTAATACACATTTATTTAATGATGATCATTATTTTATTTTTCCGAAAAATAGACGAGATGATGTTACAAAGTTACCATTTATAGAGTTTCAAGCTGATCCGATTTATATAAATCAAATAAAACAATGGTATAACGATAATTTAGAACAAGATTACCATGCAACTATTACAGTGGATCAAGTAGCAACTTGCAAAGAAATGTTGATTAGTGGTGTAGGTGTTACAATCTTGCCAGAAATCATGATGAAAAATATCAGCAAAGAACAATTTGAGTTTGAAAAAGTAGAAATTGATAATGAACCGCTGATTCGTTCGACATTTATGAGTTATGATCCGAGTATGTTGCAATTACCACAAGTTGATTCATTTGTAAATCTTATGACGAGCTTTGTTGAAGAACCAAAGGCGTAGTCTTAGACTAATTTAAGGTTAGTATTTAATTTTAAGATATACGGTTAAATTGAACACAGTTGGATGCTAATGCACCAACACAGAAGCTGACGAAAAGTCAGCTTACAATAATGTACTGGGGTGGGACGACGAAATAAATTTTGCAAAAATATCATTTCTGTCCCACTCCCATAAGAGCCCCTAATTAATAAATTAAAAGGGGACTAAAGGAATACAGTTGATTGCTAATGCACCAACAGCAAAAGAGCCCCTAATTAATAAATTAAAAGGGGCTCTAAGAAGCGGGGTTATGGATATGTTTGCAGCGTTATTACAAATAAAGAATTATAAACTCTTTGTTGCTAATATGTTTCTATTAGGTATGGGTATTGCGGTTACGGTCCCATATCTTGTTCTTTTTGCAACTAAAGATTTGGGTATGACAACAAATCAGTATGGATTACTTCTAGCATCTGCAGCGATTAGTCAGTTTACAGTAAATTCAATTATTGCTAGATTTTCGGATACGCATCACTTTAATAGAAAAATTATTATTATTCTCGCATTATTAATGGGTGCGCTTGGTTTTTCAATATACTTTTTTGTAGATACAATCTGGTTATTCATATTACTATATGCGATTTTCCAAGGATTATTTGCACCAGCAATGCCCCAACTTTACGCATCTGCTAGAGAATCTATCAATGTTTCAAGCTCTAAAGATAGAGCCCAATTTGCCAATACAGTATTACGTTCAATGTTCTCATTGGGCTTTTTATTTGGTCCATTTATTGGTGCGCAATTAATCGGATTAAAAGGCTATGCTGGATTGTTTGGTGGAACAATAAGTATCATTTTATTTACTTTAGTACTTCAAGTGTTTTTCTATAAGGATTTAAACATTAAACACCCTATTAGTACGCAACAACATGTTGAAAAGATTGCTCCTAATATGTTTAAAGACAAAACGCTTTTATTACCATTTATTGCATTTATTTTATTACACATTGGACAATGGATGTATACGATGAATATGCCTTTATTTGTTACTGATTATTTAAAAGAAAATGAGCAACATGTCGGTTATTTAGCTAGTTTATGTGCTGGTTTAGAAGTGCCATTTATGATCATTCTTGGCGTTTTATCATCTAGATTACAGACTCGAACATTGTTGATTTATGGAGCGATTTTTGGAGGTTTATTCTACTTCAGCATTGGGGTATTTAAAAACTTCTATATGATGTTAGCAGGACAGGTGTTTTTAGCTATTTTCTTAGCGGTTCTTTTAGGAATTGGTATTAGTTATTTCCAAGATATCTTACCAGATTTCCCAGGATACGCCTCAACACTATTTTCTAATGCAATGGTTATTGGACAGTTAGGCGGTAACTTATTAGGTGGTGCTATGAGTCACTGGGTAGGTTTGGAAAATGTATTTTTTGTATCAGCAGCATCAATCATGTTAGGTATGATACTTATATTCTTTACTAAAAATCAAAAAATTACAAAAGAGGATGTGATATCAACATGACAATTGTTTTATGGCTACTTATCATCGCTGCCTTCATGTTAGCATTTGTTGGATTGATTAAGCCGATTATTCCTTCTGTTTTAGTATTATGGGTTGGCTTTCTAATCTATCAATTTGGCTTTCATAATCAGCATTTATCATGGGTGTTTTATGTATCTATGGCATTGCTAACAATATTAATTTTATGTGCGGACTTTTTAGCTAATAAATATTTTGTGAATCGCTTCGGTGGTTCTAAGTTTGGAGAGTATGCAGCTTTAATTGGTGTCGTTATTGGATGTTTTGTTTTACCGCCATTTGGAATTATTATCATTCCATTTATTTTGGTATTCATAGTTGAATTAATACAAGGCTATTCATTTGAAAGAGCAGTTAAAGTAAGTATAGGTTCAATCGTAGCATTTTTAACAAGTAGTATAGCTCAAGCGAGTCTGGGACATAAATCCCTAAAAAAACAGCAGTAAGATAATTTTCAATTAGAAAATATCTTACTGCTGTTCTCTATTTATACAATACTTCGTATTGAATGGCTTCGCTTTCCTAGGGTGCCGTCTCAGCCTTGGTCTTCGACTGGCACTGCTCCCTCAGGAGTCTCGCCATTAATACTACGTATTAACATGTAATTTTACTTTGAAATACTTTAAAAAAATAAGACACTTTCGTATAATTTAATAAATACCACTAAACTAAATTAACGAGGTGCCTTATGTATAAAAATTATAACATGACCCAACTTACACTACCAATAGAAACTTCTGTTAGAATTCCTCAAAATGATATTTCACGATATGTTAATGAAATTGTTGAAACGATACCTGATAGCGAATTCGATGAATTCAGACATCATCGTGGCGCAACATCCTATCATCCAAAAATGATGTTAAAAATTATCTTATATGCATACACTCAATCTGTATTTTCTGGTCGTAGAATAGAGAAATTACTTCATGACAGTATTCGAATGATGTGGTTAGCTCAAAATCAAACACCTTCTTATAAAACTATTAATCGTTTTAGAGTAAATCCTAATACTGATGCATTAATTGAATCTTTATTTATTCAGTTTCATAGTCAATGTTTAAAGCAAAATCTTATTGATGATAATTCAATTTTTATTGATGGTACAAAAGTAGAAGCTAATGCCAATAGGTATACATTTGTGTGGAAGAAAAGTATTCAAAATCACGAATCGAAATTGAACGAAAATTCAAAAGCATTATATCGTGACTTAGTTGAAGAAAAAATAATACCAGAGATAAAAGAAGATGGAGATAGCGATTTAACAATAGAAGAAATAGATTTAATTGGTAGTCATTTAGATAAAGAAATCGAAGATTTAAATCATTCTATTCAGAACGAAGATTGTACTCAAATTAGAAAACAGACCCGTAAAAAAAGAACTGAGATTAAGAAGTTCAAAAAGAAATTTGATGATTATTCCGAAAGAAAAAGTAAATATGAAGAACAAAAATCGATTCTTAAAGATAGAAATAGCTTTTCTAAAACTGATCATGATGCAACTTTTATGAGAATGAAGGAAGACCATATGAAAAATGGCCAACTTAAGCCAGGATACAATTTACAAATAGCGACAAATTCTCAATTTGTTTTATCCTATGACCTATTTCAAAACCCGACAGATACTAGAACTTTAATTCCATTTTTAACAATGATTCAAAATACCTTCGGTTATTTACCGGAGTATATTGTAGCTGATGCAGGTTATGGTAGTGAGCAAAACTATATGGCTATTATAGATGATTTTAATAAAACGCCACTTATTACGTATGGTATGTTTATTAAAGATAAAACGAGAAAGTTTAAAAGTGACATTTTTAACACTCAAAACTGGAAATATGACGAACTTAATGATGAATTTATATGTCCTAATAACAAAAGAATAGGTTTTAAAAGGTTCTGTTGCAAAGTTAGAAATATAGTATAATAGTCAACAAAAATGAGGTGCAGAGGATGAATTATTTCAGATATAAGCAATTTGACAAAGATGTCATTACTGTAGCCGTTGGCTACTATCTAAGATATGCATTAAGTTATCGTGATATATCTGAAATATTGAGAGAACGAGGCATCTATGTTCATCATTCAACAATTTATCGATGGGTACAGGAATATGCTCCTATTTTGTATCAAATTTGGAAGAAAAAGAATAAGCAAGCTTATTATAAATGGCATATAGATGAGACGTATATCAAAATTAAAGGGCAATGGAATTATTTATATCGCGCTATTGATGCAGATGGCCATACACTAGATATTTCGTTACGTAAGAAACGAGATAATCACTCAGCATATACGTTTATTAAACGTCTTATTAAACAATTTGGCAAACCTCAAATGATAATTACAGACCAAGCCCCTTCAACGAAGGTGGCAATGTCCAAAGTGATTAAAGATTTTAAACTTACCCCCAACTGTCATTGTACCTCTAAATATTTAAATAATCTCATTGAACAAGATCATCGTCATATCAAAGTAAGGAAAATAAGTTATCAAAGTATCAATACGGCAAAGAATACGATCAAAGGCATTGAATGTATTTATGGACTATATAAAAAGAACCGCAGATCTCTTCAGATCTACGGGTTTTCGCCATGCCGTGTAATTAGCATCATGCTAGCTAGTTAATACGAAGTATTATTTTAAACATAAGGTTAGACACTTATTTTTTAACTTTGCAACAGAACCTCCTATTTTTAGTAATATTTATAGCCCTAACAGTTAGATAAACTGCATTTATAAAACCCAAAATAGTATATGGAATTAAAATATATAAATTTTCTAATTGAACTAAGAAAGTTAACCCAACTAAAAATAAAACATTCAAAACGGTAGACATAATAAAAGCTATATCTAACTCATTTTTTTTATTCAAAATACATTCCTCCTTTTTTAAAATTTTACCATAGTTACTTTATTGATGTTGAGCCTCGGAACCCTTAACAATCCCAAAACTTGTCGAATGGTCGGCTTAATAGCTCACGCTATGCCGACATTCGTCTGCAAGTTTAGTTAAGGGTTCTTCTCAACGCACAATAAATTTTCTCGGCATAAATGCGTGTCTATGCGTAGACATGGAGACACTTCAGAATTATGGAGTGATTACATGAGTTTAACTATTTTTCTTTATTCAGTTTTAGGAAGTTTATTAGCAAATTATATCTACGAAAAATCTTCGAAAAGAAGTTCAGCTCATGATAACGAGTTTACCTATGATGAATGAAGTCATTGGAAATCCACTACTAGATAAATTTATGAAAGATTTAATTATTCAAATTTTAGCAATGATTTCAGAACAAGAAAGAAATGAAAGTAAACGTCGACAAGCTCAAGGGATTCAAGTCGCCAAAGAAAAAGGTATATATAAAGGGAGACCTATTCTGTATTCTCCCAATGCTAAAGACCCACAAAAGCGTTTAGTTTATTACCGAGTTGTTGAATTACTTGAACAGGGTAAATCTATAAGTACTATAGCTAAAGAAGTTGGTATTACACGTCAAACTATATATAGAATAAAAAATAGTAAATAAAATAACATAGACAATAATCTATATAGATGTTAATCTATTTAATGTCTAGGAGGTTTATTCATGTCTTATAAAGAACTATCAACAATATTAAAAATTTTATCAGATTCAAGTAGGTTAGAAATATTAGATTTACTTTCTTGTGGTGAGCTATGCGCTTGTGACTTATTAGAACACTTTCAATTCTCACAACCTACACTAAGTCATCATATGAAGTCATTAGTAGATAATGAATTAGTTACAACACGAAAAGACGGTAATAAACATTGGTATCAACTTAATCATGCTATTTTAGATGATATTATCCAAAACTTGAACATCATTAATACATCTAATCAAAGATGTGTATGTAAAAATGTGGAATCAGGTGACTGTTGATGACTATTTTAGCAATTGTAATTTTTCTTTTAACTTTAACCTTTGTGATTTGGCAACCAAAAGGTTTAGATATTGGTATTACAGCTTTAATTGGAGCTGTTGTTGCTATCATTACAGGAGTCGTAAGTCTTTCTGATGTATTAGAAGTAACAGGTATTGTTTGGAATGCAACTTTAACTTTTGTGGCTGTTATTCTTATTTCATTAATATTAGATGAAATTGGTTTTTTTGAATGGTCTGCGATACATATGGTCAAGGCTTCAAACGGTAATGGCTTAAAAATGTTTGTTTTTATTATGTTACTTGGAGCAATTGTAGCAGCATTTTTCGCAAATGATGGTGCAGCTTTAATCTTAACGCCTATTGTATTAGCGATGGTAAGGAATCTAGGATTTAATCAAAAAGTGATTTTCCCCTTTATTATTGCCAGTGGTTTTATTGCTGATACTACATCACTTCCCTTAATTGTAAGTAACTTAGTTAATATCGTTTCTGCAGATTACTTCGATATTGGATTTATTGAATATTTTAGCCGAATGATCATTCCTAATATATTCTCTCTGATTGCTAGTATTCTCGTTTTATGGTTATATTTCAGAAAATCCATACCTAAAACGTTCGATACAGAAAATCTATCAGATCCTAAAAGTGCAATTAAAGATTCTAAGTTATTTAAGCTTTCATGGATAGTATTAGCAGTACTACTCGTTGGATATCTTGTTAGCGAGTTTATCCAAATTCCTGTATCAATTATTGCTGGTATTATTGCTTTTATCTTTGTAATATTAGCTCGTAAATCTAAAGCAGTTCATACAAAACAAGTGATTAAAGGTGCACCATGGAATATCGTTGTATTCTCTATTGGTATGTATCTTGTTGTGTTTGGACTAAAAAATGTAGGTATTACAACGGTCCTTGGGGATGTTTTAACAAACATTTCAAATTATGGGTTATTTAGCAGCATCATGGGTATCGGCTTTATAGCTGCTTTCTTATCTTCGATTATGAACAACATGCCAACTGTTTTAATAGATGCAATAGCGATTGGCCAATCCAGTGCTACAGGAATATTAAAAGAAGGCATGGTTTATGCGAATGTCATAGGTTCTGATTTAGGACCTAAAATTACGCCAATTGGTTCTTTAGCAACATTATTGTGGCTACATGTCTTAACACAAAAAGGTGTGAAGATTTCGTGGGGAACATACTTTAAAACTGGAATTATCATCACTATTCCAGTCCTATTTGTAACACTCTTAGGTTTATACCTTACACTAATCATATTTTAAGAAAAGGGGCTTTAATTATGGATAAGAAAACAATTTATTTTATATGTACAGGAAACTCTTGTCGTAGCCAAATGGCTGAAGGTTGGGGAAAGGAAATATTGGGTGAAGGTTGGAATGTCTATTCTGCTGGTATTGAAACACATGGTGTTAATCCTAAAGCAATAGAAGCTATGAAAGAAGTAGATATTGATATATCAAACCATACGTCAGACTTGATTGATAATGATATTTTAAAACAATCAGATTTGGTCGTAACGTTATGTAGTGATGCAGACAATAATTGTCCTATTTTACCACCAAACGTTAAAAAAGAGCATTGGGGTTTTGATGATCCAGCAGGTAAAGAATGGTCAGAATTCCAACGTGTTAGAGACGAGATTAAATTAGCTATAGAAAAGTTTAAATTGAGATAATCATAAACACCTCTTATTTAGTTAATAAGAGGTGTTTTGCCATTTAAAGAACAAAATTTGTGCCATATACAATATGCCCTCTCTTTTTCTCATTAACGAACGTTTATAACGCAATCATGATGAGAGTATTAATACAGTTAATTATTTGAAATACTTTAGTTTACATAATGTTGAATTATAGGTAGTGAAATTGTATTTATTATACATTGTCATATCGTTGTTTAATGATAGTTAATTTAAGGATAATAGAATTAATATTATATATAGATGAACAAAACAAGCAACAGAGCAAAAAAACACTTTTAGATTATTTTTACTCATTCTCTATTTTATTTATTTTTGCTATAATAAATAAAGAATATTAAATGGAGGTGTTTTTATGAAAAAGAAATTTGTTTCTAGTTGTATTGCTAGTACAATCTTATTCGGCACTTTATTAGGTGTAACTTATAAAGCTGAAGCTGCAACAGTACATGTAGCTGGTGGTGTTTGGAGCCATGGTATTGGAAAACATTACGTATGGTCTTATTATAGTCACAATAAAAGAAATCATGGTTCAACAGCAGTAGGGAAATATTCATCTTTTAGTGGTGTTGCTCGACCTGGTGTTCAATCTAAGGCATCTGCTCCAAAGGCTTGGGGTGGAAACAAAACATTTTATAGTCTTCACTAATTACATATATTAATTAAGGAGAATAGACAGAATTAAGTAAACTTAATTCTGTCTATTCTCTTGAAAGAGGCAATATGAAAAAATTCAAATTATTTTTAGATTTTAGTACTTTATTATTAATTTCAGGGCTATTATTTTTATTTTTCTTCAAAGAAAATGAAGAAATTATACCTGAAAGTTCCAATATTTTAACAATCTCTAATTGGGATAAATCTAACAGTAAATCAAAAGTGTTAGATGTCATTGAATCAGGCGCCAAAAATCAAAATATACAAATAATTAAATCCGTTAAAGATTTTGATAATAAAAAAGAATTTTTTGTTTTCAACTCAAAACGAAATAATTCTGACTTTATACGTAATAAAACATCACTTTTAACTCCATCAGATTTATTAAACAGAGAGATAAAAGGAAAGTATTATATTATTGGTGAACATTTCAATGTAGAAGAGCTTACGAGTGAATTAAAAAAAGCTGGTTTAACATCTGAAGTTGAATACATAAATAGAAACATATTATTTTTTGAATTAGTCATAGATAATGATTTATTAGTGCCTTTCATATTCTTAGGCGTATTATATCTTTTGTACTTCTTATATGACAGAGGATATAATTTGAAATTTTATGCTATTCAAAAGCTACATGGCTTTTCAACTACACGCATTATTTTTCATAATATTCATATAAAAATCATTTATTGGCTAGTACTTACCACTATTTTCTTTATTGCTAATATATTAATCATTCATATAGCCAATTTAGAATTGGATTTCTTAATGTTTATTCGTAGATTTATCGTGTTGCTTTTTGTTTTTGCTTGTATTACTACATTGTTGTGGCTGATTTCGTATAGTCTTCTTTTGAAGTTAAGTATTCCATTAACCTTAAAAGGGAAAAAAGGATATAAGTTTTCAATATTTATGGGTACCTTCACCAAATGTATCATGGTGCTAATACTATCTTTTTTACTGGCACAAAATTTAAATGCTTATACGAAGTTAAAGAATATATATGACTCTGAAAAAATCTGGCAAAAGTTAGATAATTACTATACATTAGAGATTTCTCCTAATATTAGAAATTCAGAAGAAAAACAAATTTTAGAAACTAATATATACAATTTAATTAAGAAAAGCGAACAACTTGGTGGATTGCTTTTAAAGAATAATAATATAGCCAATCCCGATAAAAACAATTACATTCCTGAAAATGGCAATGTCTTTTTTATCAATAACAATTTTCTGAATTTCTATAAAAATATAAATCATGATTTTAAAATGATTGTCAATCATTCGGATAAAATAAACGTGTTTATTCCTCCAAGGTTACAATATCAAAAATCTGAAATTCAAAAAAATCACCAAGGATGGATTGACTTTCAAAAGCAACAAAACAAAAAAGTAGATGTGCAAGTACTGTCAAAAAACGTATCTGTTTTTTCTTTTGATCGCACAACTAATTTGAAATTTGGATATCTAGATTCTCCAATAGTAATGTTGTTGACACCTGACGATTTAACAGGAGATTTTTATTTAGCTGCTGTTTCTCAAGGTGGATATCTATTTAAAGATTTAGATACACTTAAACAGTTGCTTAAAGATAATCACCTAGAAGAAGAAATTAGCGGTATAACTAATTACAAGGATTCTGTGTTAAATGAATTAAATGAAACGAAAACAAAAATGATAATAACAATAGTTACTATTATTATTAACGTTTTCATTCTTTTGATAGCTACTGTATTTGAAACAATTCAATATTTTAGCTGGAATAAAAAGCAACTATTATTAAGAAAAATTCATGGTTATTCATTATTCAGCAGTAATGTACGTTATTTAACAATTTCTATTTTACTTTCTATTATGTTAGCTTACACTACGCATATTTTATTTGGTTCAAAGATATTACTATTCATAATAATGTCTATTGCTATTATTCAACATTTACTTCAAATTGCTTATATTAAATATCTTGAAAAATACTTTAAAGATTTAATGAGGGAGATTTAAACAATGAAAAGAACTTTAATTATTGTAACAATTGTACTATTAATCATCATACTTAGTCTGTTATTGGTTAGAAATGAGCATTTAGATCGTTTTAACCCACTGTTAAAAGAAAAAGTATCTTATGCCAAAGTTCCAAAAGATACCCAGGACTATAGAAATATAACTGTATACTCTAAAAATGGAGAAAAAAAGAGTTATAAATTGGATTTTTTAGGTTATGATCCTACAAAAGAATATGTGAAAGTAAATCATAAAGGGAAATATGTGCGTTCGATAGAATACATTACAAAAGATATTCCTAGCTTTTTAAAATGAGGTGACCGATAGTGATAAAACTTGAAAATGTTTTTGTAAAAAAAGGTAATAAAAACATTTTAGACGGATGTAACTTTAATTTTGAAAAAGGAAAATCATATGCTTTAGTTGGAGAAAGTGGCGCTGGAAAATCTACTTTACTTAACATAATCGCCGGGTTCGAAGATGTATCACAAGGAAGCATATATATTGAAGATAAGTTACTAAAAAAGAAAGTCGATTTTTATAGATATACGTTAGGGTATTTGTTTCAAAATTTTGCTTTACTTGAAAATCAAACAATCAGTCAAAATTTAGGTTTAGCCCTAAAGTTCAAAAAGAATAAAAAAGATAATATGAACTTAAAGAAAGAAGTATTAAAAAAGGTCGGCCTAGATTTAGATATCAAGAGAATTGTTAGTTCTCTAAGCGGTGGTGAACAACAAAGAGTAGCATTGGCAAGATTAATATTAAAAGATCCGAAAATCATTTTAGCTGATGAACCTACTGGATCACTAGATACGAAAAATGGAAAAATAGTTATTGATTTATTATTGAAGCTACTTGATGAAAATAAAACTATGATTGTCGTAACGCATGATTTAGAGCTTGCGAAACGATTTGATGTCATAGTCAATATTTCTGAGCTTAGAAGTTAAGAAATATTGATAGGTATAGCCATACATAGAGAAAAAACAATATGAAATATGATTAGTCATTACTTTTGAGTTTTTTAATTTAAGGACTGGATTTTCCAGTCCTTTTTTGTGATGACAAAAAACAAGCCTCGCAGAGCACACGTTTTTAATGACTTATTTGGTTTTTAATAAGTCTAGTATGTTAAAACTTTTCTGTGTTTAGGTGTTATAATCATATGCAGTGGAAGTTGATTTATTATGTCTTATTCAATTATTCGAGTTGTTAAAGTGAAATCAAAAACAAATACAAGAGGTATTCAAAGAGAAAATAAAAATTATGAAAATATAGATATTGATTTAAGTAAGTCATATTTAAACTATGATTTAGTCAATGATACTAAGTTTGATTTTAATAAAAAAATTGATGAGAAAATCGAAAAAAATTATAAAGGGAAACGCAAAATTAGAACAGATGCCATTAAACATATTGATGGATTAATTACATCAGATAATGTGTTTTTAATCAATTATCTGAAGAAGAGACAAAATAGTTTTTTAAGCATGCTAAAGCGTTCTTGGAAGAAGAATACGGTAAAGAAAATCTTTTATATGCGACAGTACATATGGATGAGATAACACCACATATGCATTATGGCGTAATTCCTATTACTAAAGATGGACGTTTAAGTGCGAAAGAAGTTGTAGGTAATAAAAAAGCATTAACCGAATTCCAAGATAGATTCAATACGTATATTAATAAGCAAGGCTATGATTTAAAACGAGGAATTTCTAGACAACTTACAAAAGAAAAACATGATCAAGTTAGCGGCTATAAACAAAAAACAGAATATCATAAACAAATGTATATGCGCGAGAAGCAAATAGAGGATCATTTAAAGTGAGAAAATGATAAATTGATATAAAACTACCAAAAATCATTAGATACGCTTAAAAAGCTTCTGAGTGTCATGTATGAAATTAAAACTAAAAATGTAGGTGGATGGTTTCATAAAGAGAAGCAAGAAACAGGCAATATTGTAATTACTAAAACTTATTTTGAAAAATACACTAAACAAATTAAAGCAGCACAGATGATATTAGATGATTATGAATGGATTAAAAGTGGGAAGTCATTAAAAAAATCAGAGAAACAAAATGAAAGTTTAGTTAATGAATTGACTAGTGTCCATATGGAAAATGAAAAGCTGGTTGAAGAATTTAATGATTTAGCACAACGTTATAATTATTTGTTGTCAGAGAATGAAAAGAAAGATAAAGAACTAAATTATACGCTTAAGTTATTCAATCAAGTTTTTAAAATCATTAAAAGTATGATGAAAGAAGAGCGTTATCATACGCTAATAAATCATATTGATAATCATTTAGACAATTCTAAAATACGTGAAGTAATGACGATAGATAACAATGATGAACAGTTCTTTAAGAAGAAATATCAAGCACAAGAATGAGAAATCATTTTTAAAGAAGATAGAGAAGATGGTTATACATTATAAAAATAGATATTTAAATGCATTTGTTTGAGGTTAATTATTTTTTAGGATGAAAAATAGGTAGCCCCCCTCTAACTTTTTAATATATTTTTATAAATCTTTTTAAAAACCTTTTTAGGGGCTTGTTCAGACCTAGAGCAACAAGGGATTTCAATGCCTGAAGGAGTGTTTTTGCCACATAAAAGGAGTGTTTTAAAAAGTTGTACTCCTTTTATGGTTTGACATTGATAATAAAGTAGTTTATTGTGAATAAAAGTTTTCAAATGGGAGTGTATATTCAAACGATACTCCTTTAGGTTCGTAATAAAGGGGGGGCTGTATCATGACAGGAGAGACAGTTGTATATAAAAATGAAATGAATTTAGTTCCATTAAGGCGATTTACAGCTACTGAAATTAATTTATTTTTTGCGATGTGTAATAAATTAAAAGAGCAAGATACTAATACATTACGTTTGTCTTTTGATGAATTAAAAAAATTAAGTAATTATAGTCCAGAAACACGTAATATTAATAGATTTGCTAATGATTTAGATAATGTGTATAAAAAGATGTTGAATTTAACCATTAGATATGAAGATGATGATGTAATAGAAAGATTCGTTTTATTCAATCATTATAGAATCCATAAGCGAGAACAATATCTAGAAATATCAACTTCTTCAAATTTAAAACACATATTGAATTCAATTACTAATAATTTTACAAAATTTGAATTAAAAGAAATGACTAGGCTTAAATCTACATATTCTAAAAATATGTTTAGATTACTTAAACAATACAAACATACAGGCTATTTAAAAATTCACATCGATGATTTTAAAAATCGTTTAGATATACCTAAATCTTATCGTATGACTGATATTAACAAAAATGTTTTTAAACCTATTATTATTGAATTAGGTTCTATATTTAATAATCTTACTATCAATAAAATCAAAGCGAAAAAAGGGCGTAAAATTGAATGGATAGAGTTCACATTTGACGCTGAGAAACGCATTCATAACAAACGACAACCTCAAATGTCCAAGATAGATAAATCAAGACAATATGTGAGGCGTGAAAAGACGCCTAAATGGTTAGAAGAACGGTCATATGAAAAGCAACCTCAAAAAGATTACGACCCACAATTAGAGAAAGAACGAGAGGATTTTTTAAAACAACTTGAACTGAATTGGGAATAACGCAACTTTTCGTTGCGAGTTGGTTAACTAAAAGTATCGTGACTTTTCAATTATTTTAATTATAGTTTGAGTTAAGGAGTGATTTTATGAAATTAGCTGAAGCTATAAAAGAACAGAGAGAATTAAAAAGATGGTCTCAAGAGGAATTAGCCAATATATTAAAGGTTTCCAGACAAAGTGTTTCTAAATGGGAAAGTGCCAAAAACTATCCTTCCTTAGATATTTTGATTGCTATGAGCGATTTATTTGGAATCTCTTTAGAGCATTTAATTAAAGGAGATGCACGTTTTAAAAAAGTTATTTTAGAGGGAAATTATAGAGAGAGTAACAGGGCACCTTCCATAGTTGATTTTCTTTATGATTTTTGGTGGCTTTTCTTTCCTGTTGCCGGATTTTTAGTTTGGGCCATTCATTCGTTCATGGGTTGATTTTAAAATCAAAATTTAATGCACATCAGGCAATATGAAAAAGGAAAGTATTTTTACGACACCTTGAAATGTATTGATAAGAATAGAAGAGTTTACAAAAGGCAATATGAAATATATACTAAAAGTAACAAGAATTTCGTTTGTAAACGCACCAAACCCCGAACTATTCGCCGTAGTTCGGGGTTTTTTGGTGAATTGGCTTTAATCGTCTATATTATTTTTTATCACGTTTATGGAGCCAATAACCAAATAACGTAACGAGACAACCACTGATTGCCGTTGTCATGATGTGAACAAGAATTTCATTCATAAATCGCACCTCCTCTCTACGCCGAATTGACGTCTGAGAGATAGACGACCTTCACATTATAACAAATCTCTTCTTCCATGAAATAACATGAATATTAATAAATGTTGTTATATATTAAAGATAAATAAATATAAGGGTGGGATTGATAATGTTTGGCGATCAAAGATAAGAAGCTACAAAATATGTCATTAAAGAAGGTTATCAAGATATTTATTTCCTCAACAAAAACGGGGAATGGTATTATTTCGAAGTAAGAAGTGCCTGGCGTGGCAAACATATTATTAGAGTTAAAGATGGTTTGTTAGGTTGGAGAAAAGAAATAGTAACTGAATAAAGATACAAAATACTTGCCAATGCAAAAGAATGAAAACGCGTCAAATCAACGATGTATAAAAGATGCATAAAAGATAATGAAAGTAAAAAGCCATAAATGCCTATATGACGGCATTTATGGCTTTTTGTTTGGTTAACATAATCGATGATTACCAGAAGTTCTCACTATATAAAAGACACTAAAATTTTATAACTTTTAGTGCCTAATCAATTATTTTAGCTACCAAACAAACGACTCCAAAACCCCTTTTTAGGTTCCGTTTCTTCACTCTTTTCTTCTATATCACTATCATTGTCATTTAGATTAGCTGGAACGTCTTCTCTTTTTGCTTCTTCACCTTGTGTACTTTCGTCGCTTTGACTTCCAGATATATCCTTATATTGAATCTCTGTTTCTTTGGTTTCTTCCTGATCTCTGTTAATATTTACAGGATTAGTAGTATATGTTTTTTCTTGTGCATCAACGTTTTGTCTAGTGTTAGTAGATGTATCAAAGGGATAATTAAGGTGTTTTTCTTTTTCTAATTGATTTTCTAATTTTTGAATCTTTTTATTACTCTCTAATGCCAGAACTTGCTGATTTTCAAGCAATTTTGATCTTTATTGCAACTCTTTTCTGTAAAATTCAATTGTTGTTTCATGACGACTTTCTTGTTTTTCAATTTGATTATTTAAAGTATCAATCTGATTTTTAAGGATTTCTACTATTTGAGCATCGCTTTTCGATTCAAAATTAATATTATCCGACCCTTTTTTTGTTTGTCTTCAGTAGTACTTTCAAAACCATATTTCTTTTTATTTTCATTTACTCTTTGAATGATTTTTTCTATATCGGTATCTTCTTTAATAAACGAAGTGTTTTCCTGTTTTATTGTCTCTATATTCAATCGCTTAATATTATTAAAAATCGTTTGCTTACTAACCCCTAATTCTTCACTCAACTTTTTCACACTTTTCATATCATCAACCCTTTATAAACCCTTGATAAAACTATATTTTCCCTTTTATAAGTTTATTTAAAGTGCTATAATAAACTTAATATAACAAAAACCCCAA
This sequence comes from Staphylococcus sp. FSL W8-0305, assembly GCF_037966415.1. NCBI lineage: Bacteria > Bacillati > Bacillota > Bacilli > Caryophanales > Staphylococcaceae > Staphylococcus > Staphylococcus sp. FSL W8-0305. Next base: position 1,335,222 of record NZ_CP150198.1, on the reverse strand, counting down.
CTACTGGTAATAGTCGGGGTTTGGTAATAAAACGTTTAGAAACTGTTTATTTATATAATTTTCGATACTTGTATTATATAATGAATAATATCTTAGTGCAAGCACCTAAATCATTAAATAAATGTAAAGCTAAATAAAAACGTTTTATTACCTCTTACCAAACTAAAATATGGAAAGAGGTTTTTTGTCATGCAAAATCAATATTTTACAGTGCAAGAAAATTATAAAGAAAGATTTTATCAAATCCCTAAAGTATTCTTTACCAGTGAAAATTATAAAAATCTAACTAATGATATGAAAATAGCCTATGCTATCTTACGTGATCGCTTAAATTTATCTATTAAAAATAACTGGGTTGATGAAGATGGTAACATTTACTTTGTTTATTCAAATGAAAAGCTAATGGAAATCTTAAATTGTAAAAAAGAAAAGTTAACAAAAATAAAAAAAGGGTTAGAAAACGATGGTCTACTCATTCAAAAACGACGTGGTTTAAATAAACCAAATATTCTATATTTAATGAAACCTATTGTCACAGAACGTGATATTTACAAAATAGAAAAAGAAGAAAACGATGTTGAACTTTACGGCGAGAAGGAAGTTCGAAAATCGAACGTCCAGAAGTTCGAAAATCGAACGTCCAGAAGTTCGAAAATCGAACACTAATGATACTGACTTTAATGACATTGACTTTAATGATACTGAGAATAATGATATGAATGACTTGAATGATATAAAGTACAAAAATGAAATTAGTAATCATTCAAATCAATTTACACATAATTTTGATGATAAAGAAATGCTATTGCAAGAATTCCCAGAACAACTAACTAATTATTTATTAAAATATGATTATAGAGATTTAGAAATCATAAAGGCTGTTATTCTTAAAGCAAAAAAATCATTTAATTCAAGGCATGAAGATATGCATTACATGTTAGAGGACATTGAGGATGAAATATTAACTTCTTTAAAAAGACTTAAAAAAGCTATACATGATAGGGGAGTTAAAGGCCAAAAGGAAACAATAAAGTCAATGCAAGCTTATTTAATGCAAACAATTCTAACTGAACTTGAAGAAACACATGCCCTTTATATGCGCCGTAAAAACATGAAACAATATAATATCTTTAATCAATAATTCAAATGATTTTATAACACTCGAAGAGACATCAAAATATTCCGTTAAATCATCTGACTTTTTAACTGATGACGACGAAAAAATCAAGAAATTGTAAGTGATTTAGAAAAAGGTTTGTATCGAAAACGTATGTTAAGTTATGGTGGATTGCTTAAACAAAAGCATAAAATTTTAAACTTAGACGATGCCGAAGATGGTAATTTGATTAATACAAGTGATGAAGATAAAACGACAGACGAAGAAAAAAAGCACATTCAATTACCGCAATTTGGAATTTCGAAAAGCAAAATTATTATTTAAGACATTAGTGATAACTGATGTCTTTTTTTATTGTTTTTCTGTAAAAAAGTGCTGTCTTATTTTTGTGACAAATGCTGTATGTAGTGTCACAAAAGTGTGACACTACAGCTTTTTATGACCTCACACAAAAACATTTTCGAAGCCTTGAAATATCTGGCTTTGCCAGATCCCCCATTCATTGATGGGGACAAATTTCCCTTATGCTCTTACGGAGTTTTTAGAGAAAAATTGAAATTTATCGATTTTTGATAAAAAACGCCCTGCAGGAATTTAGAAAAACATGGGAAAGTTTTAAAGAATTTTATGCTCATTTTTAATTTGCATGTAAATGGGCAGTGTTAAAAAATTAGTCACTGGTTTTGCTGAAATTTTTGTTTGTGAAATTACCATATATTTATTTGGCTCGTATTTTCGTTTTAAGAGCTTATATAAGTTTTAGATAGAAAACTACGCGATTTATCTTTTAATCTTTAAAATCCCCCTTTAAAATTCAAAATAGGGGCATTCATTATTTTAGTAAGTCTTGTGATAAAGTTTGTTAAAAAATTGGAGGAGTCTATTATGAAAAAGTTTTTTATGTTTTTTGTTTGTTTATTAACTGTGTTTTTAAGTTTTAATTTTGTTAATTCGATTTTATTTGACGGTTCTTTTGTCTTTTTAGAAAGTTTTATTTATTCATTGGTTTTTACACTCGTTTTTTTAGGATTAGAGGGGGATAAGGAGAAAAAGAAGTAGGAAACGCATTTATGCCGAGAAAATTTATTGATATTGAGAAGAACCCTTAACCAAAATTGAAGACGAATGTCGGCATAGCATAAGCTATTAAGCCGACTATTCGACAAGTTTAGGGATTGTTAAGGGTTCCGAGGCTCAACGTCAATAAAGCAATTGGAATAAAGCAATATAGATTTGCTATCTAATAATCTTTAGAAGTTTTTTTCATTAATTTTTCAAAATCAGTATCGCTAATATTTGATTGAGTAAGTGTGATTAAGTTTCCATCTGGATCTTTTATTGTCATTTCTTTAGCGTTCCATGGTTGTTCTTCTAATTGGCTTACTATAAATTTTTGTGAAATGTTTTGTGATTTTTCTTCGATATCTTTTACTAAGATATTTAAGTATATTGAGTTTCCAACTTCAAAATCTTTTTGAGAAATTAGCATTAAGTCTTGATATTTCTCTAGTCTCAAATGATTCATTAGCACTTTATTAAACATTGGCATTTGATAAAATTCCATTGTTTTCACCTCTTTTTTTATTTATTGTAATGTATTACGTTACGTTAATGTCAAAAAGAGGTGGTTTTTGAAACGAGTTTCTTCTTGTCTTGATACTATAAAAAAACAAAGTTATATAACATAAGACGACTTATCGGAAGTAGATATGCTTGTATATTCACAGATGGTATAATAATAGAGTCGCCTATCTCTCAGGCGTCAATTGACGAAGAGAGGAGGTGCATTACTTTGCTAATCATTTTCGTTCACATCATAGCACCAGTCATCAGTGGCTGTGCTGTTGCGTATTATACTTATTGGCTTAGTAAACGCAACAAATAATTAATAGGCGACTTTATAAGCCAGCATCGAAAAAATCCCCACACTACTGCAATAGTGTGGGGATTGGTGCATTAATTGTTAATCATTTTCGTTATATAGATTATAACACTGGTTAGTAAAGAAATGCAAAGTGATATGTACAGTATCAGTTACAAGGTATCGTTTCAATATTTTGACGCTAATTGTCAATAATTTAAAGGATAATTTATGAATGTTATGTATTGAGAGTTTATCCTTTTTTTATATAGATTGTCATTAGAACGTGCATTAAATTTAGAATAAATAATACAAAGATCAAAATTCATGAAATCAAATTTTTAATAACTTCATTAAGCTTCGTATCAATATACTTATCCTTATGTATGACTAAATAGAAATAACGTTTGATGTCTAAGTTTGTTACTTCTAGCTTTTCTAAATCATAAGGTGTTAATGTTGATTTAGAAACAATAGAAAAGCCTTTATCAGCGTGGACCATATTTTTAATTAGATTTGTGTTGTTAATTTCTACTAAATAAGAGGATGAAGTCATTTGTGATAACGCATTTTCCTGATAGACTCTTGTCCCTGATCCACGTTCTCTGATAAAACATATTGACTTATTTGAAGATGATGATTTTTTGCGAATTAATACTATTTCATCTTGAGCAATACGTCTACTGTGTATAATATTACTTTGAACCTCTTTTTCGATTATACCTAAATCGATAGTGTTATTCTTAATATGTTGTAATACTGTATCAGAATTATTTAAATACACATGAATGTATAATTCAGGATAATTTTTGGCTAAATCAGCAAGATGTTGTGACAATCGATATTCGCCATAAGTGTAACTACTCCCTATCGTTAAATCTCCTGAAATTATATCAGGTTGCATTTTCAAATCGTGTCTTAAGTTTTGTTCTAATCGCTCACGTTGTAAAGCATATTGAAATAGTTTCTCCCCATCACTTGTTAAAGACATTTTAGAATGTCTAAATTCGAAAATTTTTACATCGTATTCCAGTTCTAATCGTTTAATATCGCGACTTATTGATGGCTGTGAAGTATATAAATTTTCTGCAGCTTTAGTAAAACTTTGCGTTTTAACTACTTCAGTTAGAACTTTTAATGAATCCATTAACTAGGTCTCCTGACATTTGAATACCTCTATTATAACAAAAATGTTATGAGTAATATACTTAATATTTATTTTACGTTATAACTATGCGATGCTAAGCTTTTGATAAAGGAGGAGTTAAAAAGTGAAGTCCTTAAAAAGCAAAGCCTTTATTTATGGTTTATTATTCACATTTATCATCGCAGTTATAAGTTTATTAGGCTCAAAGTTACCATTTTTAGATAAGATAGGTGCTTTAACAATTGCTATACTGATTGCGATTCTATATAGACATTTTAAGGGTTACCCTGAAGCATATCGTTCAGGAATCGCATTTTCGTCTAAACGGTTACTGAAATTAGCTATTATATTATATGGATTAAAGTTAAATATTTATGATGTAATTGGAAAAGGTAGCGATTTGGTATTAATCGATATTGGAGTCATCCTTTTTAGTATCGGATTAATGTTGTTACTAAATAAATATATTAAAGGAGATAAAAACCTCATCCTATTATTAGGTATTGGCACTGGGGTGTGTGGCGCGGCAGCTATTGCAGCAGTATCTCCAATATTAAAATCTAGAGAAAAAGATTCTGCGATTAGTATTGGTATTGTCGCACTTATTGGCACTATATTTTCGCTTGCATATACTGTAATATATTCTATTTTTACAATATCTCCTGAAGTATTTGGGGTCTGGTCAGGTACAAGTTTACATGAAATTGCACATGTAATTCTTGCTTCAGACTTCTCAGGCCAAGAGGCTTTGAGTATGGGACTGTTAGGAAAACTGGGACGTGTGTTTTTATTAATACCTCTGAGTATTATTTTAATTTTAATTATGAGAAAAAAATCGCATAGTGAGAATGAAAAAAAGCGTATTGATGTACCTTACTTTTTACTTGGTTTTGTCATGATGGCATTATTCCATACTTATGTATCCTTGCCACACATGGTTATGCAAATTATAGATAATATCACTACTATATGCTTATTGATGGCAATGGTTGCATTAGGGTTAAATGTTTCATTTAAAGACTTAAAAGATCGTGCTTTCAAACCATTAATAGCTGTCATTATTGTATCTATTTGTTTATCAACTGTGACATTTATTGTTGCTAAGTACTTTTATAGTTAGACTATAAGTATATTAAAAAATTGATATAGATTCTCACAAACAAACACAACACATTGAAGGCATTCCATATTACTACGGTCAAAAAAAGATCAGCCTTTTTCTTACTAGGCCTATTCTTCTTTATTATTACTGACATATCAAGCTTTACAATGCATATTCCGACTTACCTTGACAGTTTAATTATAGTAAATTTCAATATTTCTATTAACTATGGAACAATATAATTTAGGGTACATTCTAATCATACAAATGAAGTTGTTGAATTTATAATAGCTTAAACGTATGATTAGTGTGTATTTTTTAACTTTTATTATTGTTGAAAGTTAAGTTGTATTTACTTATCACTCTTTTCATCTTCTAATTTATTGAGATAACGATAAATTGTTGTACGTGAAACTTGCCATTGTTCAGCAATTGTCTTAATTGGCGTACCATTATCATAAAGTGTTTTGAGCAATTTTAAATCTTGTTTGTTTAATTTTTCGGGTCTTCCACCATACCGTCCTCTAGCACGTGCTGCAATTCTACCAGCTGAAGAACGTTCTAAAATTAAATTACGTTCAAATTCTGCAAATGCTGCGAATAAATGAAATAATAATTGTCCGGTAGAACTTGATTTATCCATCGTTATATTTTCTTCTAAACTATGGAAACTTACACCTCGTTCATTAAGCTCATTAACTAATGTAATTAAATCCTCCATATTACGTCCTAGTCTATCTAATCTCCAAACAACAATAGTATCTCCAGACCTTGCAAATTCAATTGCTTTATCTAAACCAGGTCTTTTACTTTTTGAACCACTCATATGATCGTTAAATATCTTTTCACAACCATATGCATTTAATCGATCTTCTTGTAAATTTAAATTTTGTAATCCTGTTGAAACTCTTGCATAACCTATTTTCAAAATACAAACCTCCTATATCCATCATTAGTGTACCATAACTTAAATACGGGTACTTTTATGAACATAGATTTTTTATTGGGTTTCTGAACATAAAAATAAATGTAATCCTCACTTATTTCGATATAAAAAAAGAGTGTACAGAAAATGGTTATTTTCTGTACACTACAAAATAAAAAAGTCAAATGGTATATACCCCTATCCCGTATATGTTACACTCAAATTGTCTTATTACTATCTTTAAAAATATAAAATTAGGAGGTTTAATTTTGTCGAATAACAAAAAACACCAAAATCATGAGCATCATAGTCATCAAGAACATGAAAATCACACTAGTCATGGTAATCATGAACATCACCATCATGGAAATTTTAAAAGTAAATTCTTTATTTCTTTGATTTTTGCGATACCGATTATTATTTTATCGCCCATGATGGGAGTTAAATTACCGTTTCAAATTTCATTTACAGGGTCAGATTGGATTGTATTAATTCTTGCTACAATTTTATTCTTTTACGGAGGAAAGCCATTTTTATCAGGGGCTAAAGATGAAATTTCAACTAAAAAACCTGGAATGATGACGCTTGTTGCTCTAGGTATTTCAGTAGCTTATATTTATAGTTTATACGCCTTTTATATGAATAACTTCAGTGGTTCATCCACACATACAATGGACTTTTTCTGGGAATTAGCGACTTTAATTTTAATCATGTTATTAGGTCATTGGATTGAAATGAACGCAGTAGGTAATGCAGGCAATGCACTGAAGAAAATGGCAGAACTTTTACCTAATACTGCAGTGAAGCTGATTGATAACAATCAACGAGAAGAAGTTAAAATATCAGATATTCATATTGACGATATTGTGGAAGTCAGAGCAGGCGAAAGTATACCCACAGACGGAATCATTGTTCGAGGAGAAACATCAATTGACGAATCATTAGTTACTGGCGAATCAAAAAAAGTTCATAAAACTCATAATGATGATGTTATTGGAGGTTCAATTAATGGTTCAGGTACAGTACAAGTTAAAGTGACTGCTACGGGTGAAAATGGCTACCTATCTCAAGTTATGGGTCTTGTTAACCAAGCTCAAAACGATAAGTCAAAAGCTGAACTCCTCTCTGATAAAGTCGCAGGTTATTTGTTTTACTTTGCAGTAAGTATTGGCCTGATTTCATTTATCGTATGGATGCTTATTCAAAACAACGTCGATTTCGCACTTGAACGGCTAGTAACCGTATTAGTCATTGCTTGTCCACATGCATTAGGCTTGGCAATACCTTTAGTTACAGCACGTTCTACCTCTATAGGCGCACATAATGGTTTAATCATTAAAAACAGAGAATCTGTAGAAATCGCACAACACATTGATTACATCATGATGGATAAAACTGGGACACTAACTGAAGGTAACTTTTCAGTGAATCACTATGAAAGTTTTACAGACGAGTTAAATAATGAAGAAATATTGAGTCTATTTGCTTCATTAGAAAGTAATTCTAATCATCCACTTGCCACTGGTATTGTTGATTTTGCTAAAGGCAAAAATATTTCATATGCTACTCCTCAAGAAGTTAATAATATTCCAGGTGTAGGCTTAGAAGGCACAGTTGATAATAAAAAACTCAAAATAGTGAATGTTTCTTATCTCGATAAAAGCAATTTTGATTATAATAAAGAACAATTTACGAATCTCGCTCAACAAGGGAATTCTATTAGTTATCTAATTCATGACCGACAAGTTATTGGTATTATCGCACAAGGCGATAAAATTAAAGAAAGTTCAAAACAAATGGTTTCGGATTTATTATCGAGAAACATTACGCCAGTCATGCTTACAGGCGATAATAAAGAAGTGGCACAAACAGTGGCTGAAGAATTAGGTATTAGTGATGTCCACGCGCAATTGATGCCCGAAGATAAAGAAAGTATTATCCAAGATTATCAAAGCAATGGTAGCAAAATCATGATGGTTGGTGATGGTATCAATGATGCGCCAAGCCTTATTAGAGCAGATATTGGTATGGCAATTGGCGCAGGGACAGATGTAGCTATTGAATCGGGGGATGTCATACTCGTTAAAAGTAATCCTTCTGATATTATCAATTTTTTGTCCCTTTCAAAAAATACGATGAAAAAAATGGTTCAAAATTTATGGTGGGGCGCAGGATATAACGTGATTGCAGTTCCTCTTGCAGCTGGTATATTAGCTTCTATTGGTTTAATATTATCACCTGCTGTGGGTGCAATACTTATGTCTTTAAGTACGATCATCGTAGCAATTAATGCATTTACATTAAAATTAAAATAAAAGAGGTAAATATAATGTATAAAAAAATGTTCACAATTTTAATTACGTTATTTTCTATAATGTTTATGGTTCCTAATGATACTTTTGCAGAAGGTAAGCACAACATGATGGACATGAAAGAAAATGATCAAAAGCGAAATGATATGATGGATATGAAAAGTCATGACGAAAGAAAAAATTTGAATTCTTCACAAGGAAAAAATGAAATAACATTTCCCAAAGTTTTAGATCCTAAAAAAGATAACAATGGTTATAAAAGTTATACATTAAAAGCGCAGAAAGGAAAGACAGAATTTTACAAAGGTAATTTCTCTAACACTTTAGGATACAATGGAAATTTACTTGGGCCAACTTTAAAATTAAAAAAAGGAGATAAGGTTAAAATTAAGTTAGTCAACAACTTAGATGAAAATACAACATTTCATTGGCATGGGTTAGAAATAGATGGAAAAGTGGATGGAGGCCCTTCTCAAGTTATAAAACCAGGAAAAGAAAAAACAATAAAATTTGAGGTTAAACAAGAGGCTGCTACATTATGGTATCATCCCCACCCCTCCCCAAATACAGCTAAACAAGTTTATAATGGTTTATCAGGGTTATTATATATAGAGGATGACAAAAAGAATAATTATCCTAGCAATTATGGGAAAAATGATTTGCCTATAATAATCCAAGATAAAACATTTGTATCTAAAAAATTAAATTATACAAAAACGAAAGATGAAGATGGTACTCAAGGTGATACAGTCCTTGTGAATGGGAAAGTAGATCCTAAATTAACAACAAAAGAAGGAAAAATACGTTTGAGACTTTTAAATGGCTCCAATGCTCGGGATTTAAATCTTAAGCTAAGTAATAATCAAAGTTTTGAATATATTGCTTCAGAAGGCGGCCATTTAGAAAAGACTAAAAAGTTAAAAGAAATTAATTTAGCTCCTTCAGCAAGAAAAGAAATAGTAATAGATTTATCTAAAATGAAAGAAGAAAAAGTCAATCTTGTTGATAATGATGAAACAGTAATTTTACCAATTATTAACAAAGAAAAAAGTACTAACAAAGACACTACTCCAAAAGTAGATAAAAAAATCAAATTAGAAGGTATGGACGATAATGTTACTATTAATGGCAAAAAATTCGATCCTAACAGAATAGATTTCACACAAAAGGTAAACCGTAAAGAAACTTGGGAAATTGAAAACGTCAAAGATAAAATGAGTGGTATGAAGCACCCGTTCCATATCCACGGAACGCAATTTAAAGTTTTATCAGTGGATGGGAAGAAACCTTCAGAAGATATGAGAGGCAAAAAAGACGTTATATCTCTGGAACCTGGACAAAAAGCCAAAATAGAAGTGGTTTTTAAAAATACTGGGACATACATGTTCCATTGTCACATACTTGAGCATGAAGATAATGGAATGATGGGACAAATAAAAGTAACAAAATAATTTATATCGTCGCGATCATTTTATCATCTCCAAATATTTTAGGGATGAGGCTGGGACATTAAGTTCTTAGGCAATGTAAAAAAGCTGATTTCTATTAATTATTTGATGGAAATCAGCTTTTTTGATATTTATTTTATAATGTACAGCTCGTTGAGCTGCTATTTTCCTTATATTAAGTGCCATTAATACAAAACCTAGCTCTCGTTTAACTTTATTTATTCCTCGAACTGACATTCGAGTGAAACCCAAAATAGCCTTCATAAATCCAAAAACAGGCTCTACATCAATTTTTCTTTGACTATAGATTTTTTTCGTTTCTGGTTCAGAAAGCTTTTGATTAATTTGGGCTTTAAAGTATTCCCAATTATAATTCTTCATGATTTTCTTATTGGATTTCGAATTTGGCTTCATGCATTGTTGCCTCAAAGAACATGCTGAACAGTCATCGCATTCATATAGTTTGAAGTCACGTTTAAAACCATATCTATCATTACGGTATGCATATCTTTTAAAACCTATTCTTTTGTTATTAGGACATATAAATTCATCATTAAGTTCGTCATATTTCCAGTTTTGAGTGTTAAAAATGTCACTTTTAAACTTTCTCGTTTTATCTTTAATAAACATACCATACGTAATAAGTGGCGTTTTATTAAAATCATCTATAATAGCCATATAGTTTTGCTCACTACCATAACCTGCATCAGCTACAATATACTCCGGTAAATAACCGAAGGTATTTTGAATCATTGTTAAAAATGGAATTAAAGTTCTAGTATCTGTCGGGTTTTGAAATAGGTCATAGGATAAAACAAATTGAGAATTTGTCGCTATTTGTAAATTGTATCCTGGCTTAAGTTGGCCATTTTTCATATGGTCTTCCTTCATTCTCATAAAAGTTGCATCATGATCAGTTTTAGAAAAGCTATTTCTATCTTTAAGAATCGATTTTTGTTCTTCATATTTACTTTTTCTTTCGGAATAATCATCAAATTTCTTTTTGAACTTCTTAATCTCAGTTCTTTTTTTACGGGTCTGTTTTCTAATTTGAGTACAATCTTCGTTCTGAATAGAATGATTTAAATCTTCGATTTCTTTATCTAAATGACTACCAATTAAATCTATTTCTTCTATTGTTAAATCGCTATCTCCATCTTCTTTTATCTCTGGTATTATTTTTTCTTCAACTAAGTCACGATATAATGCTTTTGAATTTTCGTTCAATTTCGATTCGTGATTTTGAATACTTTTCTTCCACACAAATGTATACCTATTGGCATTAGCTTCTACTTTTGTACCATCAATAAAAATTGAATTATCATCAATAAGATTTTGCTTTAAACATTGACTATGAAACTGAATAAATAAAGATTCAATTAATGCATCAGTATTAGGATTTACTCTAAAACGATTAATAGTTTTATAAGAAGGTGTTTGATTTTGAGCTAACCACATCATTCGAATACTGTCATGAAGTAATTTCTCTATTCTACGACCAGAAAATACAGATTGAGTGTATGCATATAAGATAATTTTTAACATCATTTTTGGATGATAGGATGTTGCGCCACGATGATGTCTGAATTCATCGAATTCGCTATCAGGTATCGTTTCAACAATTTCATTAACATATCGTGAAATATCATTTTGAGGAATTCTAACAGAAGTTTCTATTGGTAGTGTAAGTTGGGTCATGTTATAATTTTTATACATAAGGCACCTCGTTAATTTAGTTTAGTGGTATTTATTAAATTATACGAAAGTGTCTTATTTTTTTAAAGTATTTCAAAGTAAAATTACATGTTAATACGTAGTATTAATGGCGAGACTCCTGAGGGAGCAGTGCCAGTCGAAGACCAAGGCTGAGACGGCACCCTAGGAAGGGATCCGTCATCAAAAATTCTATTTATAGAATTTTACAGTAATGTGCCAGACGGGCAAAGCGAAGCCATTCAATACGAAGTATTGTATAAATAGAGAACAGCAGTAAGATATTTTCTAATTGAAAATTATCTTACTGCTGCTTTTTAGGGATTTATGTCCCAGCCTCTCCGTAAATTGCACACATATAGTACCTATTTATCCTTCACTCTCATCAGTCGCAAACTATTTAATGCTACCAAAATAGTGGCTCCCATATCGGAAAGAATCGCAATCCAAAGGGTTAGCCAGCCTGGAATAACCAATAGTAAGGCAATTATCTTAATTCCGATGGCAAACGTGATGTTCGCTTTGATGATATTTAGCGTTTTCCTGCTAAGTCTTACTGCAAATGGAAGCTTACTTAAATCATCTCCCATTAATGCAATATCAGCTGTCTCGATGGCAGTATCTGTTCCAGCACCGCCCATTGCAATGCCAACAGTGGATGCAGCAAGTGCAGGAGCATCATTGACGCCATCGCCAATCATAGCTACATTACCATGCTCGGCTTTCATTTTTTTAATATAGTCCAACTTATCCTGTGGCATCAATTCGGACTGAATATCAGAAACGCCTACATGAGCACCGATTGCTTCTGCGGTACCTTGATTATCACCTGTCAGCATAATTGTTTGCTTGATTCCTAACTGATGAAGTTTTTGAATCACATTTTTACTTGTTTCGCGGACCTCATCTGCTACAGCAATCACGCCGAGGATTGTTTGGTCCGTTCCAATAATCATGGCCGTTTTCCCTTGGTTTTGTAAAACTTTCACTTTATTTTCAAACTCAAGGCTAAAATCGGAAACATTTAATTCTTTAAAAAGCCTTGGACTGCCAATGTAATAGGTTGTTCCATCTATATTCCCTTGAATGCCCTGACCTGTAATAGAAGTGAAGTCCTCCACTCTAACATCGGAATAAGTAATATTATCTTGCTCTGCTTTCTTCATTATTGCTGAAGCAAGTGGATGTTGTGATCGATATTCTAAAGCTGTAATAATGGAAAACAGCTCTTTTTCTTCCACTTGATCATTTAACACTTTAAAATCTGTTACCACTGGTACACCTTTTGTCAGTGTTCCTGTTTTATCAAATGCGATTGCCTTAATGGCTCCTAATTCCTCTAGATAGACACCGCCTTTAATCAACACACCTTTTTTAGCTGCATTTCCAATTGCCGAGACAATCGAGATTGGAGTAGAAATAACTAATGCACACGGACATCCAACTACAAGTACCGCTAATCCTTGATAAACCCAAGTATCCCAACTTCCACCAAAGAATAAAGGTGGAACGACTGCAACGAGCGCCGCAATAACCATAATGATCGGCGTATAATATTTCGCAAATTTATCTACGAATGCTTGCGCTGGAGCGCGCTCCCCTTGTGCTTCCTCAACCAGATGAATAATCTTGGAGATAGTTGTATCCTCTACGTATTTGGTGATTTTTACTTCAAGTAGTCCCTCTTCGTTAAGCGTACCTGCAAATACTTCATCATCTACCGTTTTGGCAACAGGGACAGATTCTCCTGTTATAGCAGCCTGGTTGACAGCCGACACACCATTTATAATGATCCCATCCATGGCAATTTTCTCCCCTGGTTTGACGATCATAATATCACCCACGGCAATATCGTCCACATGGATCATTATTTCCTGACCATTCCGCATAACAAGTGCTTCTTTTGGGGCAATATCCATCAATGAACGAATGGACTGTCTTGCTCTATCCATAGAAAAACGTTCAAGTGCTTCACTGATTGCAAAGAGAACGACAACAATGGATGCCTCTGCCCATTCACCAATGATGGCAGCTCCAATAACTGCTACGGTCATCAGGGTTTTCATGTCGAAATCAAAGCGTATCAAATTTTGAAAACCAACTTTAAATAGTGAATATCCGCCAATTACAATCGAACCTACAAATAACATGGAAGTTACAAGGTTATCTTCTCCATTTACAAAGTGAGAAAGGTAACCAAAAGCAATCAGTAATGTGGCAAACAGCAATGTGCTGTGTTTTTTATAAAACGGTATTTTCTCTTCTTTAGGAGCCTTAGTGTCTTCTTTGACCGCTTGCATCGATGAATTCGCTAGTTTTTCGGGAAATACCTTAAGATTCTCGAAAGCACCTGCTTTTTCAAGCTCTTGAACCGATGCATTTCCATATACATCAATTTTGGAAGCGCCAAAGTTCACTTTTGCATCCTGAACTCCAGCTAGTTGTTTTACATTTTTTTCAAACTTCCCAGCACAATTCGCACACGAGAAACCCTCCACACGGTAAACCTGTTTATCTTCTGTTAATGTTTTTGCTGAACTATCCAATACTAGCAACCTCCCTTTGATACAAGAAAGCTTTTTCTACAAGCTGTTTAACATGCTCATCATCTAGTGAATAATAGACTACTTTTCCTTCTTTACGGTATTTTGCTATACCTAAATTTTTCAATAATCTTAAATGATGGGATGCCGTAGCCGTTGAAGATTCAATGATATTAGCTACATCACAAACACATAACTCTCCCTCTAAAGACAAAACATAAGCAATTTTAACTCTTGTATCATCTGATAGAGCCTTAAAAACTTTCGCTACATCCATAGGATTCTGTTTAGCAAGGTCTTTTTTAGCCCTGTTTACCTTATCTTCATGAATATAGGTAACTTCACACATATCTTTTGTCATAATTATCCTCCTTATTCAAATGACTGTTTGTTTGATGATTATAATATATCCCACCATAAACAAATAGTCAAATGATTGTTTGAATGATATATAATTAATATTAAAAAGGATTGATTTCTAATGTTAGAAACCAATCCTTTCGGAGATTTTAACCAAATTTTAAAGTATCTTAAACATAACTGCCCCGTTAGTTTAAGTGCATCCTTTCACAATCTGTCTACAGATTAATAATTAAAACTACTCTTTATTATACAGATCTCCATATAATTTTTGAATTTGGTTCTGTAATTTTTTATTTTCTTTTTTTAATTCCATAACCCTTCTTTTTAAGGTTTTTATAAGGATTTCCTCCGAACGAGAACTTTTCTTGGGTTTTGAGACTACATTTGATGTTATTTGACGCTCACGAAGGGATTCGATTCTTTGCCTAATATCGTGTTCCTTATAAAGCCATGATTTAGAAACATTAGCTTCCTTTGCTATTGAATTAAAATTAATAGCTTTACCTTCAATCGAAAATTTAGAAATCGCTTTGTCTACTTTTTCCCTTGTCTTTTGTGATTTCTGCTTCGCCAAACGTACAATTTCTGTTGTATTTCTAACTTGTTTATCCATTGATAATTACCCCGTCAAACTTCCAATGATTTGTTCGGTTCTGTTGCAAAGTTAGAAATATAGTATAATAGTCAACAAAAATGAGGTGCAGAGGATGAATTATTTCAGATATAAGCAATTTGACAAAGATGTCATTACTGTAGCCGTTGGCTACTATCTAAGATATGCATTAAGTTATCGTGATATATCTGAAATATTGAGAGAACGAGGCATCTATGTTCATCATTCAACAATTTATCGATGGGTACAGGAATATGCTCCTATTTTGTATCAAATTTGGAAGAAAAAGAATAAGCAAGCTTATTATAAATGGCATATAGATGAGACGTATATCAAAATTAAAGGGCAATGGAATTATTTATATCGCGCTATTGATGCAGATGGCCATACACTAGATATTTCGTTACGTAAGAAACGAGATAATCACTCAGCATATACGTTTATTAAACGTCTTATTAAACAATTTGGCAAACCTCAAATGATAATTACAGACCAAGCCCCTTCAACGAAGGTGGCAATGTCCAAAGTGATTAAAGATTTTAAACTTACCCCCAACTGTCATTGTACCTCTAAATATTTAAATAATCTCATTGAACAAGATCATCGTCATATCAAAGTAAGGAAAATAAGTTATCAAAGTATCAATACGGCAAAGAATACGATCAAAGGCATTGAATGTATTTATGGACTATATAAAAAGAACCGCAGATCTCTTCAGATCTACGGGTTTTCGCCATGCCGTGTAATTAGCATCATGCTAGCTAGTTAATACGAAGTATTATTTTAAACATAAGGTTAGACACTTATTTTTTAACTTTGCAACAGAACCTTTTAAAAGATATGCATACCGTAATAATAGATATGGTTTTAAACGTGACTTCAAACTATATGAATGCGATGACTGTTCAGCATGTTCTTTGAGGCAACAATGCATGAAGCCAAATTCGAAATCCAATAAGAAAATCATGAAGAATTATAATTGGGAATACTTTAAAGCCCAAATTAATCAAAAGCTTTCTGAACCAGAAACGAAAAAAATCTATAGTCAAAGAAAAATTGATGTAGAGCCTGTTTTTGGATTTATGAAGGCTATTTTGGGTTTCACTCGAATGTCAGTTCGAGGAATAAATAAAGTTAAACGAGAGCTAGGTTTTGTATTAATGGCACTTAATATAAGGAAAATAGTAGCTCGACGAGCTGTATATTATCAAATACATTTAAAAAAAGCTGATTTCTATCAAATAATTAATAGAAATCAGCTTTTTTACATTGCCTAAGAACTTAATGTCCCAAGCTCGTATGGTTCTTTATAGATGCTTTATTGATTAATTAATAAAAAGCTTATTGCAAAATATGTTTTTAGGTAACTGTAATTTAGTGATTTTATCATTAACAGTACCAAATTAGCATATGATGTAATAAGCTTTTTGTTTATAAAAATGTATGAGAATGTTTTTTCGAAATATTTCTTTCAATGCGTAATCCAATAGGCATAACTATAAATGAAAATATAATAAATACCCAATTGCTTACCTGAATATATGGTCCAAAGGCAAGTAATGATTGTGGAATAAAGAATACATAGAAAAATCCTACAATTAGTAGAATGATTGCTAAATAGGTGAATATCCATATCCAATTTGAATTGTTAAAACACTGCAGTTGAATTGTTTTAAAACTAAACCATATAAATAAAAAGACAATAAAGAATCCAACGACTACTGAAAACGGGAATGAAACAAAATATAAATTACTTCCACTTTTTTCCATGAAAAATCCTAAAAATCCTTTGAGAAAACTAACAATACCAATTAATAGAACGATGTGCTGATATATATATTTAAAAATATTTTTAAATGTTTCATTAGGCATCGCTTTTAGTTCTTTTATTGCATGTGCTTTTGGGTCGTGATTGAAAAAATCTAAGGCTAATAAACCATGTTGTTCTGCGCTTAATAATTGTTTAAGTATACGGTTAATAATTAACTCTGTATCATGAGGATTGACGCGAAAGTCAGAGCGCATATAAGTCATATAATTCTCGAAGATTTCTCTATCAGTATTGCTTAATCTTAATGATTTAACATTATTTTCTTTTGTTAATTGCGCAGTACTTTTCATTGTTACTAAAGCGCTCCTTTAAAAATGTTTAATTCCAAACTAAAATGGAAATGATTTTATAGTATTAATAAGGTCAATCATATCATATTAAACGCATAAATATAACGATTAATATTGGAGAAGAAAATGAGGACACTTAATAAAGATGAACATAATTATATCAAGCAAATAGCTAATATACATGAGACATTATTGTCGCAAGCAGAATCCAACTATAAATGTACTAAACTGAGTATTGCTCTTAGGTACGAGATGATATGTTCAAGATTAGAACATACAAATGATAAAATTTATATATATGAAAATGAAGGTCAATTAATAGCGTTTATTTGGGGACATTTTAGTAATGAAAAAAGTATGGTTAACATTGAACTGCTATATGTTGAACCACAATTTCGCAAACTGGGAATAGCTACGCAACTGAAGATTGCGCTTGAAAAATGGGCAAAAACTATGAATGCAAAGCGAATAAGCAGTACAATTCATAAAAGTAATTTACCAATGATATCTTTGAATAAAGATTTAGGTTATCAAGTGAGTCATGTAAAAATGTATAAAGATATTGATTAGAATTAGGATTATGTTGCTAATTCATGTTAAAATTAAAAAAGATTTAATGACGTTAAGGAGTTTTATATGAAGAAATTAATCATCAGCATTATGGCGATCATGCTATTTTTAACAGGTTGTGGTAAAAGCCAAGAGAAAGCCACTCTGGAAAAGGATATCGATAATTTACAAAAAGAAAATAAAGAATTAAAAGATAAAAAAGAAAAGCTTCAACAAGAAAAAGAAAAATTAGCAGATAAGCAAAAAGACCTTGAAAAAGAAGTGAAAGATTTAAAACCTTCAAAAGAAGATAACAAGGACGATAAAAAAGACGAAGACAAAAATAAAGACAAAGATAAAGAGGCATCACAAGATAAGCAATCAAAAGATCAAACTAAGTCATCGGATAAAGATAATCACAAAAAGCCTACATCAACAGATAAAGATCAAAAAGCTAATGACAAACACCAATCATAATTGAATTGCTTACTTGTTATAGATGAAAGGTACAGCGTTTTAAACCTTATTTTAAGGGTATGTATTAATTAAAATGTGGTCATGATTGAAACAGAACGTAAAAATAGACAACGTAATTAATAAAGGAGAGAAACGGCATGCATGAACAAGATTTTAGAATTTTAGAGGGTCAAGATATTACTTTGCCAGAATTAGGTAGAGAATTAGAAAATATTACAGGACGCACGATTGCTGATTCTACTGGCGAAATTAAGCGTGTAATTGCACATTTACCAAACTTTGAGTCCGATACAGATACTTTTGTTGCTACATATCGTTTAAACCATCAACAAGATTTTATAGATGCAACTTTTACTGCGCTGAAATCAGATAGAGCACGTTTAAAAGAAGTGCCAGTTCATGTTGAACTTATAAGCTATATTTCTAAATCAAAATAAACTGCTATCTAAAACGCAAAGTTGATCAAAATATCGATTTTGTGTTTTTTATTGAGAAATTATATAGGAGTGTCAATCGATGATTTATTGTGAAACAGAGCGTTTAATATTAAGAGACTGGCATGAAGATGATCTGTTACCTTTTCAAAAAATGAATGCGAATTATGACGTACGTAAATATTTTCCAAGTTTATTGAGTTATCGTCGTTCAGAATTAGATATGAGAACTATGGATGCGGTTATTAAAGATTATGGCATTGGATTATTTGCTGTAGAAGATAAAGAGTCCCATCAATGGATAGGCTTTATAGGTTTGAATTATATTCCAGAAACAAGCGATTATCCATTTAAAGAATTACCGCTTTATGAAATAGGTTGGCGCTTGTTGCCAGAATTTTGGGGAAAAGGATTAGCAACTGAAGGCGCAAAGGCAACGTTGAAGTTAGCAGAACAACATCAAATATACGATGTCTATAGTTTTACAGCAGAAGCAAATAAAGCTTCACAACGTGTAATGGAAAAAATTGGCATGACAGTGTATGATCATTTCGAATTACCCAATCTAAGTAAGTATCATTTATTAAAAAGGCAAGTGCGCTATTACATTAATCTTCGAAAGTGAAAATTTATACATAAGCGTAACAAACACCCCTAATATTGTTTAGCTGATGATAACAATATTAGGGGTGTTTGTTTATTTTTTAACCTTAGAATGATTAATCGTATGAACGAGTACCTAGAGGTTTGAAATTTAATATTGATTCTATTAATGATTCCTTAGTGTCGCATAACGGTGCAAGTGCACGATACTTAGGATCAATAAAACCTTCCTCAATCATATGGTCAATCATTGTTTGTAGTGGATTGAAAAAGCCATTAATATTATAAATGGCAATAGGCTTTTCATGGATACCTATTTGAGCCCAACTATACATTTCGAAAAATTCTTCTAGTGAACCTGGGCCACCAGGAGCCATGACAAATGCATCTGCAAGTTCTGCCATTTTATTTTTACGTTCATGCATAGAATCAACTAAAATTAATTCAGTTAAACGTTGGCTTGTGATTTCATGTTCATCTAACATTTTAGGCATGACGCCAATAGCTTTGCCACCATGATCTAATACACCATCTTGAATGGCACCCATAATACCAATTGACCCTGCACCAAATACTAATTCATAACCTTGTTCAGCAAAATATTTACCTAAATCGTATGCTTTTTGTACATATGAAGGGTCATGACCTTTGCTTGCACCACAATAAACTGCGATTCGCTTCATATTAATCCAGCTCCTTAATTCGATGAATGACTCTTAATAGTGATTTTTCAAACACTTTTTGATCTTGCTTTGTAAAAGGTGGGGGACCTTTGTGGCGACCACCTTGTTTTCTAATTTGTGCATTCATATATCGTTTATCTAATAGTTGTTGAATATTTTTGGAATTGTATATCTTCCCATTATGATGCATGACAATTAAGACTTTGTCGACTAATAAACTTGCGAGTCCATAATCTTGAGTGATTACGATATCATCTTTCGTTGATAATTGAACAATTTTGTAATCAACTGCATCTGGTCCATCATCAACATATAATGTTGATACATGTGGGGGATATAATTGGTTCGAAAAATGGCTGAAGCTCCGAATAATTGTCACAAAAATGCCTGTCTCAGTTGTTAAATCTATAATAGAATCAACAACAGGACAAGCATCTCCATCAATAATAATATGTGTCACAATTATGCCTCTGTATTGTTTTCTTTATTTTGTTGAGAGGCGCTTTTGGCAACATAATCTTTATATTTTTTAAATGACTTGATGCGTGCTTTATCAGCTTCTTGTTGGCGTTTTTGTTCTTCTTTGTGTCGTTTTTCAATATTTTTTGTAACTTTTTATTCATTTTAGCGATTTCTTTGCGATTTTTTTCAGCTAGTTTATCGCCTTTTTTCTCAGTTTTCTCATCTAATTTATTAGGTGTTAAGCCTGCTTTTACTTCGTATTTTTGTGACTTTTTCATATCTTTAATACGTTGTATTTCATTCTTTTCGCGGGCTTTTTGCTCTTCTTTATGACGCTTTTCGATATTTTTTTGAAGTATTTTATTCATTTTATCAGCGTCTTTACGATTTTGTTTAGCTAATTTTTCGCCTTTTTTCTCAATATAGGCAGGATCATGTTCTCTAGCAAACTTTTTAAGTTCACGCTTATTTTCAAAATCTTGTTTTTTATCGCCGACATATTCTTTAACATCACTCGCTGTGTTACTGATTGCTGCAGATGTTTTTGAAGCAACTTTACTTGTAGCATCTGTAACTTTTTGTACGTCCGGATGTTGTTTGATACGTTTACGTTCAACAATTAACGGTACCAATACAATTGGTAATACATTAATCATAAATTTGATGACTTTTTTCTTATCCATAGATCTTGCCTCCATAATTACTTTATTAATTTTACATACCCTATGATACATCAATATAAACGATGAGAGTAGTGAATCACTTATAAGTATTTCAGATGTTTTTTCAAAGAAGACAATAAAAACTGCCAATCAAGTGGTTCCTTAATTGACAGTCTATATTTTAAAAGGAAATTAAATACCTTTACCAATGCCAAATCCGAAGTAAAGTATAGCAATAAAGATTACTAATACAATTCTGTAAATGGCAAATGGAATTAATTTGATTTTGTTAATAAGATGCAAGAATGTTTTGATTGCAATTAGTCCAACAGTAAATGCAGCTAAAAAGCCTAAAATATAAAAAGGTATATCAGCAATCTGAATATCTTGATAATGTTTTAATAAAGATAAACCACTAGCCGCTAACATAATTGGAACAGCCATAATAAATGTAAAGTCTGATGCAGCTTTGTGATTTAATTTCATTAATACCCCAGTTGAAATCGTTGAACCTGAACGACTGAAACCAGGCCACATAGCTACAGCTTGAGAAATACCGATGACAAATGCTTGGAAATAACTGATTTGATCTACTGTTTGTGGATTTTTAACTTTAGCTGAGTATTTATCAGCAATAATCATATAGATAGCACCTACGAATAAGCCAATCATAACAGTTGGCACACTAAATAAATGTTCTTCGATGAAATCATCAAATAGTAAGCCTAAAATACCTGCTGGCACCATACCCACTAATACATGTAATAAATTTAAACGTCTTGGCTTTGAACGTCTTTGTTGATTGTTATCTCCTTCAACATGTTTGTGTTTACCAATATGTAAAATCTCTAAGAAGCGTTCGCGGAACACCCATGCTGCTGCAAAGACGGATCCTAATTGGATGACGATTTTAAATGTAAATGCTGATTGAGAACCTAAAAATTCAGATGATTTTAACCACATATCATCAACTAGAATCATATGTCCAGTAGAGGAAACAGGGGCAAATTCCGTTAATCCTTCGACGATCCCTAAGATAATACCTTTTATTAATTCAATGATAAACATAATGTACCCACTTTCATTACTCAATTTAATTTATTTAAATATCAAAATTACCATATCATGATAGCATATTCATTTAAAGACATGCTAGTTATAGTTATAATACTAGACTAAAGATGTATATATTCATTTTCTTTTACATGTAAAACTACAATATTTTATTGAGCTATTTAATTTGATTTTAAGGAAAACCTTTTATAATAGGTTTAGGTGATATAATTGTGAAAAAATTAACAACAATACTGTTTCAATATAAAATTTTTCCGGTACTCATGTTCTTGGTCAGTACTGGTCTCGGCATACTCGTTATAACGCAAAATATTTTAATAGCAGATTTTTTAGCTAAAATTATAAGACATCAATTTCAAGGTTTATGGATTGTATTATTTATTTTATTAGGTGTTTTACTTTTAAGAGCGACTGTGCAATTTCTAAATCAATGGTTAGGTGATACATTAGCATTTAAAGTTAAGCATATGCTTAGACAGCGGGTTATTTATAAAAATAATGGTCATCCAATCGGTGAACAAATGACTATACTCACAGAAAACATTGATGGTCTAGCACCTTTTTATAAGAGTTATTTGCCTCAAGTGTTCAAATCAATGATGGTTCCGCTCATCATAATCATTGCAATGTTTTTCATCCATATCAATACCGCATTAATTATGTTAATAACTGCACCATTTATTCCTTTGTTTTATATTATTTTCGGTTTGAAAACGCGAGATGAGTCAAAAGATCAAATGACTTATTTGAATCAATTTAGTCAACGGTTTTTAAATATTGCTAAAGGTTTAGTGACGTTAAAGCTATTTAATCGTACAGAGCAAACAGAGAAGCATATTTACGACGATAGTACTCAGTTTAGAACTTTAACAATGCGCATTTTACGCAGTGCTTTTTTATCGGGATTAATGCTCGAATTTATAAGTATGTTAGGTATTGGATTGGTTGCATTGGAAGCAACGCTAAACTTAGTAGTATTTCATAATATTGATTTTAAAACTGCGGCAATTGCGATTATTTTAGCGCCTGAATTTTATAATGCAATTAAGGACTTAGGACAAGCATTCCATACTGGAAAACAAAGTGAAGGTGCCAGTGACGTTGTGTTTGAGTTTTTAGAACAACCGAACAATAATAATGAATTTCTATTAAAGTATGAGGAAAATCAAAAACCATTTATTCAGTTAACAGACATATCATTTCGATATGATGATTCTGATAGATTGGTATTAAATGATTTAAATTTGGAAATATTTAAAGGTGATCAAATTGCACTTGTAGGTCCAAGCGGGGCAGGTAAATCAACTTTGACACATCTTATTGCAGGTGTTTATCAGCCAACAATAGGTACTATAAGTATAAACCAGCGTGATTTAAATATAGGAATACTTAGTCAACAGCCATATATTTTCAGTGCTTCTATAAAAGAGAATATTACGATGTTTAAAGATATAGAAAATAATACTGTTGAAGAAGTGCTAGACGAAGTAGGTTTATTAGACAAAGTTCAATCTTTCACACAAGGCATTAATACAATAATAGGTGAAGGAGGCGAAATGTTATCTGGTGGACAGATGAGACGCATAGAACTTTGCCGTCTTTTAGTTATGAAGCCAGATCTCGTTATATTTGATGAGCCTGCAACTGGTTTAGATATTCAAACAGAACACATGATTCAGAACGTTCTGTTTCAACATTTTAAAGGTACAACGATGATTGTCATTGCACATAGAGATAATACAATTCGCCATTTACAACGACGTTTGTATATAGAAAATGGAAGACTGATTGCTGATGATCGCAATATTTCAGTAAATATAACAGAAAATGGTGATGACTTATGAAAACACGACTAAAATTTCAAGTAGATAAGGATTTATTGTTAGCTATAGTTGTTGGTGTTTGTGGAAGTTTAGTTGCGCTCGCCATGTTTTTCTTAAGTGGTTATATGGTGACACAAAGTGCACTTGGTGCGCCACTATACGCTCTGATGATTTTAGTCGTTACAGTAAAATTGTTTGGGTTTTTAAGAGCTATTACTCGATACGTAGAGCGCCTTATTTCTCATAAAGCTACATTTACAATGCTACGTGATATTCGGGTACAGTTTTTCGGTAAATTAGTAAATGTCATTCCTAATGTTTACCGTAAACTGAGTTCTAGTGATTTAATTTCACGTATGATTAGTCGTGTTGAGGCGTTACAAAATATTTATTTACGTGTTTATTATCCACCAGTCGTCATCGGTTTGACAGCGCTAGTTACAGTAATAGTATTGGCGTTCATTTCAATCGGCCATGCGCTATTGATTATGGTTAGCATGTTGTTTACTTTACTCATTGTTCCTTGGTTAAGCTCAAAAAAAGCACGTACTTTAAAGAAACATGCAGCTAATGAACAGGCTCGATTTTTAAATCATTTTTATGATTATAAAGCTGGTATGGATGAACTACGTCGATTTAATCAAATTAATCATTATCGAAATAATTTGATGGCTAAATTAAATCATTTTGATAAATTACAACTTAAAGAGCAACGCTTTTTAACGATTTATGATTTTATATTAAATATTATTGCTATGCTTTCGATTTTTGGTAGTTTAGTTCTAGGATTAATTCAAATTAATGCAGGCCAACTAAATATTATTTATATGACGAGTATAGTTTTAATGGTCTTAACTTTATTTGAACAAGCTGTACCAATGACAAATGTCGCGTATTATAAAGCCGATACTGACCAAGCATTGCACGATATTAATGAAGTGATATCTGTACCTTCTACCAATGGAAATAAACGCCTTAATGATAAGTATGATGCAACGAACATTTATGAAGTTAAGGACGCTAGTTTTAAGTATTGGAACCAGCAAACGTATGTGTTGTCGGATATTAATTTTAATGTTAATAGAGGCGAAAAGATTGCGATTGTGGGTCCTTCTGGTTCAGGAAAAAGTACATTACTACAAATTATGGCAGGGTTATATCAATTAGATAGTGGCTCTATTCGTTTCGAAAATATGGATATGTTTGAAATAGATGACAAAGATAAGTTTGAAGCGTTAAATGTCTTGCTACAATCTCAACAATTATTTGATGGTACAATACGTCAAAATTTATTTACCGATGAAAAAGATGAAGCGGTGCAAGCAATATTTAAGCAATTAGATTTAGAACATTTGGCACTAGAACGTCAAATTGACTTAGATGGTCATACATTATCTGGCGGAGAAATTCAGCGTTTAGCGATTGCGAGGATGTTATTAAAAGATACTGCATCAACGTGGATTTTAGATGAACCAACAACGGCATTAGATAAACAAAATAGTTTGAAAGTTATGGATTTAATTGAAGCACATGCAGAAACATTAATTGTTGCTACACACGATTTAACTTTATTGTCACGTTTTGAGACCATCATTGTGATGATAAATGGTAAAATAGTTGAAAAGGGAAACTATCAACAATTACTCGCTAATCAAGGTGCTTTATGGAATATGATTCAATATAATGCATAAAAAAACTGCTTGATAGGCTAAGAAACCTTTCAAGCAGTTTTTTAACTAACAAGCTTACGCGTGCTAATTGTTTTTCTATTCTTAATAAATTCTAAACATTACTTTAATTGTCATGACAAAAGTTAATTATTTTTCCTTTGTTTCATCAAATGCATGAATGACTTTACCTAATAAGCGATTAAGTTCTTTAACTTCATCTTGAGATAAAGAAGAAGCTGAAGCGACTTTGTCAGATGCATTACTTAATTCTGGTCTAATAGTTTCACTTTTGTCAGTCAAGTGAATAAATACTTCACGTTGATCGACTTCGGAACGTTCACGCTTAATTAAGTCTACTTGTTCCATTCGTTTTAATAATGGTGATACTGTACCAGTATCGAGTGCTAATTCAGTTACGACTTTCTTGACGTTTACAGGAGATTCATCCCATAAAATAGTTAAGACAAGAAATTGTGGGTATGTTAGATTGTACTTCTTAAAAACTTTGTTAGAGTAGTAGCGATTAACTTGTCTTTGAGCATTGTACAAACTAAAGCATAGCTGTTCTTTTAAATTATGTTGATCAGACATTAAAGTTCTCCTCCAGACATACTATCCGTTTTTTTCTCTTTTCGGATTGGTAATCATTAAAAAGTTGATTGTTTATTAATTCACAACTTTCTTTGATTCAATGCCATGCTAAAATTAAAGTATGTTTAAAGTTTAGAAGATATTTTTGATTAAATCAAGCAAAAAGATAATTTAATATATATGTTATCATTTTTAAAAATAACTGTAATAGAAAAGAGAATATAAAATGAAAAATAATAAAGATGAAAAAATAAGAATATCCATAATTAACGGATTTTTGGGTAGTGGTAAAACCACGTTACTGACACATTATATTAGTGAATTATTAAAAAATGATGAGAAAATTAAAATCATCATGAATGAATTCGGTACTGTTGATATCGATAGCAATAGTATTTCAAATGAAATTGAAGTCCATTCATTGATTAATGGTTGTGTTTGTTGCGATCTTAAACAAGAACTTGTCTATGAACTAAAAGCCATTGCTTTAAAAGGGGACGTTAATCATGTCATCATAGAAGCGACAGGCATTGCGCATCCTTTAGAATTACTAGTTGCATGTCAAGATCCGCAAATCGTTAATTTCTTTGAAAAGCCAATTATTTATGGTGTATTAGATGCGACTCGATTTTTGGAACGTCATCAATATACCGAAAATACAGTTTCGCTGATGGAAGATCAGTTGAAACTAAGTGACATGATTATTATTAATAAAATTGATCTTGTAACTGATGACAGTATTGAGAAAATTGATAAGCAATTAAGTTTGATTTGTGCAAGTATTCCAACTTATAAAACAACCTATGGACAAGTTTCGTTGGAAGAATTGGACTTACCTGGTAAAGACAGAGAGATATCGTCGCATCATCACCATCATCATGGGATTAAAAGTATGACTTACACATTTACAGGTCCGATTGATCGTCAATTGTTTTATCAATTTATAATGAAATTATCGGAATCTGTTCTACGTTTGAAAGGTTATGTATCATTTAGAGATCAACCAAATGCAATTTATGAATTTCAATATGCTTATGGTTTACCAGATTATGGAATAATTGGCATGCAATTACCATTAACGATTGTTATTATTGGTGAAACTTTAGATACAAATCACATACGTAATCAATTGGATATGCTACAATTTACGTAAATCAGAAAATGTGTTGTTTCAATTTAACGGAAATAGCACATTAATTTCTTAATACTTTTATTGTGAATATTTTGTGACATTGAGGGATGGAGTGGATGAGATATGGAACAAATAATGATTAATCACTATGTTCATTTTTCTAGGCTTGTACAAGGTTTTTGGCGTGCAAATGAATGGAAGATGACTGCGAAAGAGTTAAATTATTTTATAAATGAATTAGTTGAACGTGGGATTACAACGATGGATCATGCTGATATTTATGGGGATTATCAATGTGAATCACTGTTTGGTAATGCTTTGGATTTATCACCCGAATTAAGAAATAAAATTCAAATTGTTACGAAATGTGGTATCATTTTGCCTTCTAAGCAATTTGATTTTACAAATGGACATCGTTATGATTTGAGTAGTAAGCACATCGTGAAATCTGTTGAACAGTCATTAATCAATTTGAATGTAGATTATTTAGATAGTCTACTCATTCATCGTCCTTCACCATTGATGGATCCAGAACAAGTTGCTGATGCATTAACTAAACTTGTTAAACAAGGTAAGTTGAAGTCATTCGGGGTGTCGAATTTTAATCATTCACAATACCAATTGTTAAATCAATATATTATGAAAGAAAGACTACATATTAGCATCAATCAATTAGAATTATCGCCATATCACGTTGATAGTTTACAAGATGGAACAATGGATTCAATGTATCAAAACCATGTTCAAATCATGGCTTGGAGTCCTTTTGCAGGCGGTAAAATTTTCGACAAGGAAGATATTAAAGCGCAACGTATTATGAAAGTTATTCAATCAATAGCTGACAAATATGGTGTGAGTGACACAGCTGTGATGATAGCATGGTTAGTAAAAATACCGCATCGTATCATGCCGATACTTGGAACAAGTCAGTTAAAGCGTATTGATCAAGCAATCGAAGGGCTGCAACTTAATTTAGATGATCAGTCGTGGTTTGACATTTACACCGCTATTATCGGACAAGATATTCCGTAAACTTATTTACTTTTAAATCATAAAGGAGCATATCATGACAAACGAAGATAAACGTTTCGAACAATTAAGATTTGAACGCAAATTTATAGTTATTCCGTATGTAATTTATGCAGTCATTGTATTACTATTAAATATTTTCTATTCTGATTTGAAAATAACAATGACATTATTCGGACTTTTCTTTGCGTATAATGTAGTCATTTTGTTCATAGCATTTATTAAACATTATAAACGCACATTGTTACTAAGTCTTATATTAACAGTGCTTAGTGGCGCGGCATTCTTTGGAATTATTTATGTTTATGGCATTAATCATTTTTAAATATTAAAAAGAGACTATCTACAATAATCTCATTTGCATTTTATCTAACTAAGTTTAACTTTTGCTTAGAAAAATGATGCTATGAGGATATTCAGTAGATAGTTTTTTTATGATCTAATATTTAAACCTAGATATCGTTTTGTAATTAACCGAGATAACTCATCACCTAGCAATATTATTTACAAAATATTTCGATAAATTTGTGTATTTTGCATAAATCAAAAAAGGATGTTTATAAAAATTGTTATAATTAAATTAAGATTAAACAAAGGGGTGACTGTTATGTCAGAAGTAAAAAAGGTAGTTAAACATGAACAACAAAAGAAAGAAAAGACAAAAAAGCAATACAAGCCATTTTGGATTGTTATGAGTTTTATAATACTTATAGTTGTACTATTACTCCCGGCACCTTCAAGTCTGCCAATAATGGCTAAGGCAGTACTAGCTATTTTAGCTTTTGCAGTTATTATGTGGGTAACGGAAGCTGTATCATATCCGGTGTCAGCAACTTTAATTATTGGTTTAATGATATTACTTTTAGGATTTAGTCCAGTTCAAAATTTAGGGGAGAAGCTAGGTAATCCGAAAAGTGGCAGTGCTGTTTTAGCTGGAAGTGATCTTCTAGGAACAAATCATGCATTATCATTAGCATTTAGTGGATTTGCAACATCAGCTGTAGCTCTCGTTGCAGCCGCATTATTTTTGGCTGCTGCTATGCAAGAAACGAATTTGCATAAAAGACTAGCTCTTTTAGTGCTATCAATTGTTGGTAATAAAACTAGAAATATAGTTATTGGAGCAATTATTGTTTCAATTGTACTTGCATTTTTCGTTCCTTCTGCAACAGCTAGAGCAGGGGCAGTTGTACCAATCTTGCTGGGTATGATTGCAGCATTTAAAGTTTCTAAAGATAGCAAGTTAGCGTCTTTATTAATAATTACTTCAGTACAAGCTGTGTCAATTTGGAATATTGGTATCAAAACGGCGGCAGCACAAAATATCGTAGCGATTAATTTTATAAACCATCAATTAGGATTTGATGTTTCATGGGGCGAGTGGTTCTTATATGCAGCGCCTTGGTCCATAGTTATGTCTATAGCTTTATATTTCATCATGATTAAAGTGATGCCTCCAGAAATTAATACAATAGAAGGTGGCAAAGATTTAATAAAAGAAGAATTGCATAAACTTGGCCCCGTTAGCGCACGTGAATGGCGTTTAATTGTTATATCGATGTTATTATTACTGTTTTGGTCAACTGAAAAAGTATTACATCCGATTGACTCTGCATCCATTACTATTATTGCTTTAGGTGTTATGTTAATGCCGAAAATTGGTGTCATGACATGGAAACATGTTGAAAATAAAATACCATGGGGAACAATTATCGTGTTTGGTGTAGGTATTTCACTAGGTAACGTTCTTTTGAAAACAGGAGCAGCTCAATGGTTAAGTGATCAAACTTTTGGTGTTTTAGGTTTAAAACATTTACCTATTATCGCGACAATTGCACTTATCACGCTTTTTAATATATTGATTCATTTGGGCTTTGCGAGTGCAACAAGTTTATCATCAGCGTTAATACCTGTTTTTATTTCGCTAACCTCTACGTTACACTTAGGAGACCAGTCTATAGGATTTGTTTTAATTCAACAATTTGTTATTAGTTTTGGTTTCTTATTACCTGTTAGTGCACCTCAAAATATGTTGGCTTATGGCACTGGTACTTTTACTGTGAAAGATTTCTTGAAGACAGGTATACCATTGACAATTGTAGGGTATATTCTAGTGATAGTTTTTAGTATGACTTATTGGAAATGGTTAGGTTTGCTTTAATTTAAAATATAAATAAGAATCTAGGTTATTTTAAAGTGACAAAAAGTTTAATAAAATAAAAAGATAATTGAAGGGTGTTTTGTTTATGGCAATAGCTGTGTTATTAAATCGAATGTTTCGAATGGAACACAATCCATTATTTGAATATATTTATCAACAAAAAGAAGACATTGATGCATGTTATTTTATCATTCCGGAAGAGGACATGTCTTCAGCTTCTGATTTGAAAGCACAGTTTTATCGCGGTACTTTGCAGCGCTTTTACCAATCGTTGCACGCAGAAAAGCTCACACCTTATGTCATGTCTTATGACGATATCATTTCATTTTGTAAAGAAAACAATATCTCTGAAGTAGTGATTGCAGGTGATATTATGAGTTATCACCTTGAAGAATATGATATTTTACATCAACGCTCTTTATTCAATGAAGCACGCATTGCCGTTACTTTGATACGTGGGAATCATTACTTTAAAGCGAGTAAAACAATGAATCAACAAGGGGAGCCATACAAAGTTTTTACTAGTTTCTCTAAAAAATGGCGACCTTACTTGAGGCATAGAGACGTATATCACTATGATTTAAAATCATTCGAAGACTTCGTCATTGCATCACCTGATGATTTAGTGTTTGATGACATAGCATTTGGATCCTCACAAATAATTGAACAGAATAAATGGCAACATTTTTTAGATCAAGATATACAGAATTACGAAAGCGGAAGAGACTATTTACCTGAAGTGTTAACAAGTCAGCTAAGTGTTGCTTTAGCATATGGATTATTAGATATTATTGAAATTTTTAATGATTTATTGGCGCGTTATGATGAGGATGAGGCAAACTATGAAGCATTTATACGTGAACTCATTTTTAGAGAATTTTATTATGTGTTAATGACACAGTATCCAGAAACCTCATACCAAGCTTTCAAATCTAAATATCGACAGATAAAATGGTCGCAAAATGAAGCGGATTTTAATGCATGGTGCGAAGGGCAAACAGGATTTCCAATCATTGATGCAGCAATAATGGAATTGACACAAACTGGTTTTATGCACAATCGAATGAGAATGGTTGTGTCGCAATTTTTAACCAAAGATTTATTTATAGATTGGACATGGGGAGAAAAATTCTTTAGAAAGCACCTTATTGACTATGATGCAGCATCAAATATTCATGGATGGCAATGGTCTGCTTCTACAGGTACGGATGCAGTGCCGTATTTTAGAATGTTTAATCCAATAAGACAGAGTGAACGCTTTGATCCTAAAGCTTTGTATATCAAAACATATCTTCCGATTTTTAATCAAATTGATGCTAAATATTTGCATGATACACAACGCAATGAGTCCAACCTTTTTGAACTGGGGATTGAATTAGGTCGTCATTATCCAAGACAAATGGTAGATCATCAAGAAAAACGTACACAAGTTTTAGCTGCATTTAAAGCGCTAGACTAATTCGGCTGAATTGATAGATCAGGCATGAGTAAAATCTGGAGCAGAATTTAAAGTTCTTAAGCAATATAAATAAGCCAATTTCTATTATTGATGTGATAGAAATTGGCTTTGCTCAAATATATAAGTTGTATTTAGTTTTCTTATTAATTTGGTGTTATCTTAGTATGTCCGTAAATAAAGTGAGGTATAGTACGACATACTCTAAAAATGTAGCGAGATAGATATATTTCAATCTAACTTTTATGTTTTGAGGCACTTGCCATTTAGGATATTGTCGTTCGTAATACGACACTTGTTGTATAAATACACCTAGTCCAAATGGTAGCATCATGAGTAAGATACTTCTTAAATAACTTAAACCAATATCATGCCATATGTGTCCAATAATCAATTGAAAGACAATGATAGATACTATTAAAACGATTATATTTATTGTCACTTGTTCAAACGCACTCCTTTTCCAAATAATAGAATTGCTGCTTGCATCACAACCATAAAACATACAAACATAGCAGTTTTAAGCGTTAGACTTTCTAGAATGTGATTTAGAACATGTAAGGGTTCATTAAAGAAATAAACGGAATGTAAGCGTAAGAAACGACCAATATAAATTCCGAATCCATTTAAAAACATTAGTACGACAACAATTAATCTATTAAGCCAACGGTGAGAAGTCAATGTTAGTATTTCAAAATAGATTAAAATCATCACATAAACCGCTAAGAAGACACCAAGCAGTAAATAGGTAAAGTATTTCCACTCACCTAAATTTAGTCCTGCGTAAAAGTTGAATTGAAATTGGTTCAAATGGATTAAATCAGTTACCATATAAAATGTATTTGGTAAAAGTAACACAAATATAAAACTATATATGATAAAGAGTGGCCATTCATACTTTTTATTCGGTTTGAATAATCGTAATAATAGACTAAGCTCAAAAGGTATATATGCTAAAAACAAATTTAAAGTCATAAATTGAAAAATTTTAGTCTCAAAAAGGGAGACGATAAATAATATTAAAAAGTAAATTCTAGCGATGTATCGAGATTGCATCAATAATAAACACTACTTTCTAATGAAAAAAGTTATTCATTCAAATGTGATAGTTATAAACGCATTCAAGTCCTAATTAAAAATTTAATTTAACTCGTTGAAGTATATTAATAAACGAGAATGCATTTATGATTAAGCACTTATGATAACTTGTAATAAAATTTGATTCAACTAAAAAGTAAAGTGCTATTGAAGATCAAGTAAATTTAAACCGACTGCATCGTTGAATGAACGTTGAATGTCCCAATCAGTTACAGTAAGAATGATTTCAGCAGTTGCAGAAACAATTGCTTTAGCGAGATGTCCGCTAAAAGTTTCATATGATTGAGTACCGAAAGTAGCATGCAAATGTGCAAAATGTCCATTATCTAGACGAGAAATATTACCTAATAAGCTCGTCAATTCTAGTGGCTCAGTAATATGTTTTTCTTCATATTGTTTCGTTGTTAAATTGAAAAATTTTAAAACGACGTCATCACATGCACCAATGCCGCTGACAGATGTAAATGTTAAGTCTTGGTCATCTGCAAAGTTTGTTATACATTCAACGATATCTTCTCCTTTTTCTAACACTAGTAGTATAGTATGATTACTTTTTTGCAATTTCATATGATCAATCCCCTTTATTTTAATATGTCATTAATTATACAATTAAATGGAAAATAGTGATAATTACAAAGAAAAAAATATTGTCAAATGTAGCAATGTTGTAATACAATATAGAAACTTTTTACGAATATTTAGCATGAATTGCAATTTGTCGTGGAAAAGAAGAATAACAGATTTAAGAATGACATGGAGAAAAAAGAGGTGAGCATATGAATAAACAGATTTTTGTCTTATATTTTAATATTTTCTTGATTTTTTTAGGTATCGGTTTAGTAATACCAGTCTTGCCTGTTTATTTAAAAGATTTGGGATTAACTGGTAGTGATTTAGGGTTACTTGTTGCTGCTTTTGCGTTATCTCAAATGATTATATCGCCGTTTGGTGGTACGCTAGCTGACAAATTAGGGAAGAAATTAATTATATGTATAGGGTTAATTTTATTCTCAGTGTCAGAATTTATGTTTGCAGTTGGCCACAATTTTTCGGTATTGATGTTATCGAGAGTGATTGGTGGTATGAGTGCTGGTATGGTAATGCCGGGTGTGACAGGTTTGATTGCAGATGTTTCACCAAGCCATCAAAAAGCAAAAAACTTTGGCTACATGTCAGCGATTATCAATTCTGGATTCATTTTAGGACCAGGGATTGGTGGATTTATGGCAGAAGTTTCACATCGTATGCCATTTTATTTTGCAGGTGCATTAGGCATTTTAGCTTTCATAATGTCAGTTGTATTGATTCATGATCCGAAAAAGTCTACGACAAGCGGCTTCCAAAAACTTGAGCCCCAATTATTAACAAAAATTAATTGGAAAGTCTTTATTACGCCAGCAATTTTAACGCTCGTCTTAGCGTTCGGTTTATCGGCATTTGAAACACTGTATTCTTTATATACATCGTATAAAGTAAATTATTCACCTAAAGATATTTCGATTGCGATTACGGGTGGCGGTATCTTTGGTGCACTTTTCCAAATTTATTTCTTTGATAAATTTATGAAATACTTCTCTGAGTTAACATTTATTGCATGGTCATTAATATATTCAGTTATTGTATTAGTGCTATTAGTTATTGCCGATGGTTACTGGACAATTATGGTAATTAGCTTTGTTGTCTTTATCGGGTTCGATATGATAAGACCTGCTATTACAAATTATTTCTCAAATATTGCTGGTGATAGACAGGGATTTGCAGGTGGGTTAAACTCGACATTCACTAGTATGGGTAATTTCATAGGTCCTTTAATCGCAGGTGCGTTATTTGATGTACACATTGAAGCACCAATTTATATGGCTATAGGTGTGTCATTAGCAGGTGTTGTTATTGTTTTAATTGAAAAGCAACATAGAGCTAAGTTAAAACAACAAGATTTGTAATATCGCACATGGTTGTCATTCGATTAATGTATTTCGACAACTAAAGCATTTCAAAATAAGCATCGATTTTCTTACAATTATAGTGAAGAAAAGTCGATGCTTTAAATTTATAAAGATTAAAAACTTTTAAATGTTTTAGTCTTTATATTTAAATGTTATATGTAACAAAAAATGATTTTGAGTAATAAACATGTTACAAATATTACATTCTTTTTAAATTGCAATCCACATACCTAATTCATTAACGTTAATGTGTTAAGATGATAAAAAATGAGTAAGGAAATGTGGGTAAGGGGATGACAGTAAAAAATTTATTTTTAGGCTTTGTTGCTGTAATATTAACCGTTTGTTTAATTGGTTTATTAATATTAGCAACAAATGAAGATGCGCTTGCTAAGGTACATAAAACGATTAATACGCTTAACGCGATAAATGTATCAACTGAAGATACTTATAAAAAGAAAATGGATATTCTCAATATTCATACTGCTAAAGCATCTGAAGTGAATGAAAATGTGAAAAAGCAAAATCATTTTAAGCATCGTGTGAATGCAAATAAATCAAATTCTTTTAACGAACAAGAGTGCCAAGTTATTGCTGATCGTTATGCAGATAAGCATATCAATGATAATTATGGTTTAGAAAGAATTTCTAAGACAAATCATGGATATAATTATGTTTATTCCAATGATAATTCAACGAGTAAGCAACATGTAAGTATTTCAAATCAAGGCATAATAACGAAATAATAGATGGAACAGTGTATTCTAATTGGATATACTGTTTTTATTTTGCAATATTTTAATTTAAAAAGGTGAAATCAACTTATAAAATGATGTAAATGTTATGTCAAAATCAACCAATCCGTAATGTATTTTAAAATGTTAATATAGTTCTGAAGAAGTATAAATGAGGTGTTGAAATGGCTAAAAATAAGAAAACTAACGCGATGCGTATGCTTGATCGTGCAAAAATTAAATACGAAGTTCATAGCTTTGAGGTACCAGAAGAACATTTATCTGGCCAAGAAGTCGCAGAACTCATACAAGCAAATGTTAAAACAGTATTTAAAACACTTGTTCTAGAAAATGCAAAACATGAACATTTTGTATTTGTTATCCCAGTAAGTGAAACTTTAGATATGAAAAAGGCAGCTGCTATGGTTGGAGAGAAGAAATTGCAACTTATGCCTTTAGATAATTTAAAAAATGTAACGGGATACATTCGTGGTGGGTGTTCACCTGTTGGTATGAAAACATTGTTTCCAACAGTCGTTGACAAATCCTGTGAAAATTATAGTCATATCAGTGTGAGTGGTGGGCTTCGAACAATGCAAATCACGATAGCTGTTGAGGATTTGATTACAATAACTAAAGGGAAAATTGGAGCAGTTATCCATGAATGATTAATAACAACAAAAAGTATGGGGCAAGATTAGGAGTGCGACAGAGATGAAATTTTTATAAAATTCATTTCTGTTACACTCCTTTTTGATTGAAATAGCATTTTACGATCATAAACAGTCATGATAATTGAGTATTTGAACATAAAAATGTAATTTTATCGTCACAATTTGATTGTTTGTGATTGTTTTTGGTAATTTATGATTGAAAAGTGAAAGCGTACTCATTATAATACAGAGTGAGATGGGGTGATGATGATAATTACAGAAAAAAGACACGAGTTAATATTAGAAGAACTTTCGCACAAAGATTTTTTGACTTTACAAGAATTAATAGATCGAACTGGCTGCAGTGCTTCAACAATACGAAGAGATTTATCTAAACTACAACAATTAGGGAAATTACAACGTGTGCATGGTGGTGCAATGTTAAAAGAAAATCGTATGGTTGAGGCGAATTTAACTGAAAAATTAGCAACTAATCTCGATGAAAAGAAAATGATTGCTAAAATAGCAGCTAATCAAATCAACGATAATGAATGCTTATTTATCGATGCTGGTTCATCTACATTGGAGCTAATTAAATATATTCAAGCGAAAGATATCATTGTGGTAACCAATGGTTTAACACATGTAGAAGCTTTACTTAAAAAAGGTATTAAAACAATTATGCTAGGTGGTCAAGTTAAAGAAAATACACTTGCTACGATTGGTTCAAGTGCCATGGAGATATTAAGACGATATTGTTTCGATAAAGCTTTTATCGGGATGAATGGATTAGATATTGAACTTGGATTAACTACTCCCGATGAGCAAGAGGCATTAGTTAAACAAACAGCAATGTCATTAGCCAATCAATCATTTGTACTTATAGATCATTCTAAGTTTAATAAAGTATATTTTGCTCGTGTACCTTTGCTAGAAAGTACGACAATCATCACATCTGAAAAAGCATTAAATCAAGAATCGTTAAAAGAATACAAACAAAAGTATCACTTTATAGGAGGGACTTTATGATTTATACAGTGACTTTCAACCCTTCAATTGACTATGTCATTTTTACGAATGATTTTAAAATTGATGGTTTGAACAGAGCAACAGCAACATATAAATTCGCTGGGGGAAAAGGTATTAATGTCTCACGTGTTTTAAAGACATTGGATGTTGAGTCAACTGCTTTGGGATTTGCAGGTGGATTTCCTGGGAAATTCATTATAGATACATTAAATAACAGTGCAATTCAATCGAATTTTATTGAAGTTGATGAAGATACACGTATTAATGTGAAATTAAAAACAGGACAAGAAACAGAAATCAATGCACCGGGTCCTCATATAACGTCAACACAATTTGAACAACTGTTGCAACAAATTAAAAATACAACAAGCGAAGATATAGTTATTGTTGCTGGAAGTGTACCAAGTAGTATTCCAAGCGATGCGTATGCACAAATTGCACAAATTACAGCACAGACAGGTGCTAAATTAGTAGTCGACGCTGAAAAAGAATTAGCTGAAAGCGTTTTACCATATCATCCACTATTTATTAAACCTAATAAAGATGAATTAGAAGTGATGTTTAATACAACAGTGAACTCAGACGCAGATGTTATTAAATATGGTCGTTTGTTAGTTGATAAAGGTGCGCAATCTGTTATTGTCTCACTTGGCGGTGATGGTGCTATTTATATTGATAAAGAAATCAGTATTAAAGCAGTTAATCCACAAGGGAAAGTGGTTAATACAGTTGGCTCTGGTGATAGTACAGTTGCAGGCATGGTGGCTGGAATTGCTTCAGGTTTATCGATTGAAAAAGCATTTCAACAAGCAGTCGCATGCGGTACTGCCACGGCATTTGATGAGGACTTAGCAACACGGGATGCTATAGAAAAAATAAAATCACAAGTTACGATTTGCGTACTTGATGGGGAGTGAAAATAATGAGAGTAACAGAGTTATTAACAAAAGATACGATAGCAATGGATTTAATGGCAAATGACAAAAATGGTGTTATTGATGAGTTAGTAAATCAATTAGACAAAGCAGGTAAATTAAGTGATATCGCGTCATTTAAGGAAGCGATTCACAATCGAGAATCACAAAGTACAACTGGTATCGGTGAAGGTATTGCTATTCCACATGCCAAAGTGGCCGCAGTTAAGTCACCAGCTATTGCATTTGGTAAATCTAAAGTAGGCGTAGATTATCAAAGTTTGGATATGCAACCAGCACACTTATTCTTTATGATTGCAGCGCCAGAAGGTGGCGCACAAACACATCTAGATGCTTTAGCTAAGTTGTCTGGTATTTTAATGGATGAAAATGTACGTGAAAAATTATTACATGCATCGTCTCCAGAAGAAGTGTTAGCAATTATTGATCATGCTGATGATGAAGCGACAAAAGAAGAAGAGGCAGAAGCTGAAGCACAACAAGTTGCAACTGCAGAACAATCATCTAAACAATCTAACGAGCCATATGTATTAGCTGTAACTGCTTGTCCAACAGGTATTGCACACACATATATGGCACGTGATGCATTGAAAAAGCAAGCGGATAAAATGGGCATTAAAATTAAAGTTGAAACGAACGGTTCAAGTGGTATTAAAAACCATTTAACGGAACAAGATATTAAAAATGCAACAGGTATCATTGTTGCTGCTGATGTTCATGTTGAGACGGATCGCTTCGATGGTAAAAATGTCGTAGAAGTACCAGTAGCAGATGGTATTAAACGCCCAGAAGAATTAATTAATAAAGCATTAGATACAAGTCGTAAACCTTTTGTTGCCCGTGATGGTCAAAGAAAAGGTAACTCAAATGACAGTCAAGAAAAATTAAGCCCAGGTAAAGCTTTCTATAAACACTTAATGAACGGTGTTTCTAACATGTTGCCACTTGTAATATCTGGTGGTATTTTAATGGCAATCGTGTTTTTATTTGGTGCAAACTCATTTGATCCAAAAAGCTCAGAGTACAATGCGTTTGCAGAGCAGCTTTGGAACATTGGTAGTAAAAGTGCATTCGCGTTAATCATTCCAATTTTATCTGGATTCATTGCACGTAGTATTGCGGATAAACCTGGATTCGCTTCAGGTCTTGTAGGTGGTATGTTAGCAATTTCAGGTGGTTCAGGATTTATTGGTGGTATTATTGCAGGTTTCTTAGCAGGTTACTTAACACAAGGTGTTAAAGTGATGACACGTAAGTTACCACAAGCATTAGAAGGATTAAAACCAACATTAATTTACCCATTATTAACAGTGACAGCTACAGGCTTATTGATGATTTATGTCTTTAATCCACCAGCATCTTGGTTAAATCATTTATTATTAGATGGATTAAATAATTTATCAGGTTCTAATATTGTATTATTAGGTTTAGTCATTGGCGCTATGATGGCGATTGATATGGGCGGTCCATTCAACAAAGCGGCATATGTTTTTGCAACAGGTGCGTTGATTGAAGGTAATGCAGCACCAATTACAGCTGCAATGATTGGTGGTATGATTCCACCGTTAGCAATTGCGACAGCGATGTTAATTTTCAGACGTAAATTTACAAAAGAACAACGTGGTTCAATTATCCCTAACTATGTGATGGGTATGTCGTTTATTACAGAAGGTGCGATCCCATTCGCGGCTGCCGATCCATTACGTGTTATCCCTTCAATGATGATTGGGTCAGGTATAGGTGGCGCAATCGCTTTAGGTTTAGGTTCTCGAATTACTGCGCCACACGGTGGTATTATCGTAATTGTTGGTACGGATGGTGCACATTTACTACAAACACTTATTGCACTTGTAGTAGGTACATTAGTTTCAGCATTAATTTATGGACTTATTAAACCAAAGTTAACTGAAACAGAAATCGAAGCTTCAAAATCAATGGACGAATAACTTTTATGATTTAAAATGATTGTTAGAAATGACGTTACATCAATTTGTCAGTCGATTGAATGTATGTTAATTTAATATATCGTGTTAACGGTAGTTTATATAAAACTATTAAAACACCTTCCATTAATTCAGTTTTTATGAATGGATGCGAAGGTGTTTTTAATTTTTAGTATGTGAATGTAGTCATTACAAAAATAAATATAGTTTTTAAAGTTTTTGCAAAAAGTTATGCCAAACGAAGCAGATATAGTAAAATATGAGTGTCTTAAAGTGAAAATTTATAAATAAAGAAGGGTTTATACGTGTCAGAATTAATTATA
The DNA here is from genome assembly GCF_037966415.1 of Staphylococcus sp. FSL W8-0305. Classification (NCBI taxonomy): domain Bacteria; kingdom Bacillati; phylum Bacillota; class Bacilli; order Caryophanales; family Staphylococcaceae; genus Staphylococcus; species Staphylococcus sp. FSL W8-0305. Next base: position 1,294,490 of record NZ_CP150198.1, on the reverse strand, counting down.
TATAACGGCAAAGTTTATACTGAAGATGACAAAATCGATAATGGTTACATTCATGTGAAAGATGGACAGATTGTTGCAATTGGAGAAGTGGATGATAAAGCAGCGATTGATAATGATACGACAAATAAAATTCAAGTGATTGATGCAAAAGGTCATCATGTATTACCAGGTTTTATCGATATACATATTCATGGTGGTTATGGACAGGATGCAATGGATGGGTCATACGATGGCTTAAAATATCTATCCGAAAATTTGTTGTCTGAAGGGACGACATCGTACTTGGCCACTACAATGACGCAATCGACTGATAAAATAGATAAAGCACTTATAAATATTGCTAAATATGAAGTGGAGCAAGATGTTCACAATGCAGCGGAAATTGTAGGTATACATTTGGAAGGGCCATTTATATCTGAAAATAAAGTTGGTGCTCAACATCCGCAATACGTTGTACGCCCATTTATCGATAAAATTAAACATTTTCAAGAGACTGCTAACGGACTAATAAAGATTATGACGTTTGCACCTGAAGTTGAAGGTGCAAAAGAAGCGCTTGAAACGTATAAAGATGACATTATTTTTTCAATTGGTCATACAGTGGCAACATACGAAGAAGCAGTTGAAGCTGCTGAGCGAGGAGCTAAACATGTCACGCATTTATATAATGCAGCGACGTCATTCCAACATAGAGAACCAGGTGTTTTTGGAGCAGCATGGTTGAATGATGCTTTACATACCGAAATGATTGTTGATGGCACACATTCTCATCCGGCATCGGTTGCAATTGCTTACCGTATGAAAGGTAATGAACGTTTTTATTTAATTACCGATGCAATGCGTGCAAAAGGTATGCCTGAAGGAGAATATGATTTGGGTGGTCAAAAAGTAACTGTTCAATCGCAACAAGCACGTCTTACAAATGGTGCACTTGCTGGTAGTATTTTAAAAATGAATCATGGGTTACGTAACTTAATATCATTTACAGGTGATACATTAGATCATTTATGGCGTGTAACAAGTTTAAATCAAGCCATTGCATTAGGTATCGATGATAGAAAAGGTAGTATTAAAGTAAATAAGGATGCAGATCTTGTTATTCTAGATGATGACATGAATGTAAAATCTACAATAAAACAAGGTAAGGTTCACACATTTAGCTAATAGATAATCATAATTAAATGTATGCAATAGATTTAATCTGTTAACATAAGCACTTTATATTATGATAAAATAGAGGCAATAACATTTTTTTCTGGGGGTGTCTAAATGGGAAGGCGATAACATGTAGTTGTAATTTAAGTCATAGTGATAAATTTGAATGCGTGTTACCCATGAGTGACACATATAACATGGAGGTGAATCCCTAGAAATAGGGAATTAATTGGAAACTTCGACCATAATTAGTTTGATTATATTTATTCTATTAATTGCATTAACCACAGTATTTGTTGGTTCAGAATTTGCATTAGTAAAAATTAGAGCAACAAGAATTGAACAGCTAGCAGATGAAGGAAATAAACCTGCTAAAATAGTAAAAAAGATGATTGCTAATCTAGATTATTATCTTTCTGCTTGTCAGTTAGGTATAACTGTAACATCTTTAGGGTTAGGTTGGCTTGGTGAACCAACGTTTGAAAAGCTATTACACCCGATATTTGAAGCAATCAATTTACCAACTGCATTAACGACGACGATTTCGTTTGCAGTATCATTTATAATCGTTACGTATTTGCATGTAGTACTTGGTGAATTAGCGCCTAAATCTATAGCGATTCAACATACTGAAAAGCTTGCTTTAGTATATGCAAGACCATTGTTCTATTTCGGTAACATTATGAAACCATTGATTTGGCTGATGAATGGTTCTGCACGTGTTATTATTAGAATGTTTGGTGTAAATCCTGATGCCCAAACTGATGCAATGTCAGAAGAAGAAATCAAAATTATTATTAACAATAGTTATAATGGTGGAGAAATCAACCAAACTGAATTGGCATATATGCAAAATATCTTTTCATTCGATGAAAGACATGCAAAAGATATAATGGTACCTAGAACGCAAATGATTACACTAAATGAACCTTTTAATGTAGACGAATTACTTGATACAATAAAAGAACATCAATTTACACGTTATCCAATTACTGATGATGGTGATAAAGACCACATTAAAGGATTTATCAACGTTAAAGAATTTTTAACTGAATATGCTTCTGGAAAAACGATTAAAATAGCAAACTATATACACGAGTTGCCAATGATTTCAGAGACAACACGTATCAGTGATGCATTAATTAGAATGCAACGTGAGCATGTACATATGAGTCTTATTATAGATGAATATGGTGGAACGGCAGGTATTTTAACGATGGAAGATATTTTAGAAGAAATCGTTGGGGAAATTCGTGATGAATTTGATGATGATGAAGTGAATGATATCGTTAAAATTGATAATAAGACATTCCAAGTAAATGGTAGAGTACTATTGGATGATTTAACTGAAGAGTTCGGTATAGAATTTGATGACTCTGAGGATATTGATACGATAGGTGGATGGTTACAATCTCGCAATACAAACTTACAAAAAGATGATTACGTGGATACAACGTATGATCGCTGGGTTGTTTCAGAAATCGATAACCACCAAATTATTTGGGTAATGTTAAACTATGAATTTAATGAACCGAGACCTACTATCGGACAGTCTGATGAAGATGAAAAATCAGAATAGATAATAATATATAAACCAACTAAGAATGATTTAATTCATTTTTGGTTGGTTATTTTTTTGACTAAAATTAATGAAAAGTGAAAATAGTATTGGAACTCAATATCTTTAATGAATATTTTTTATTGAAAGCGATAATTCGTATTAATTGAGTTTGTTGAAAAATTTAGGGTAATGTAAAGATATAAAAGATACATAGATTGGAGAGATATAAAGATGTTGAATGAGATACAAATATTAAATAATGGATACCCGATGCCTTCAGTTGGGTTAGGTGTTTATAAAATTTCTGACGAAGATATGACTAAAGTTGTAAATGCTGCAATTGACGCAGGCTATAGAGCGTTTGATACAGCATACTTTTATGATAATGAGGCTTCACTAGGACGAGCATTAAAGGATAATGGCGTCGATAGAGAAGATTTGTTTATAACAACGAAGTTATGGAATGACTATCAAGGTTATGAGAAAACATTCGAATATTTCAACAAATCGATTGAAAATTTACAAACTGATTATCTTGATTTATTTCTAATACATTGGCCTTGTGAAGCAGATGGTCTATTTTTAGAAACATATAAAGCTATGGAAGAACTTTACGAGCAAGGTAAGGTAAAAGCAATAGGTGTATGTAATTTTAATGTTCATCATCTAGAAAAATTAATGGCTCAATCAAGTATCAAACCAATGGTGAATCAAATTGAGGTACATCCATATTTTAACCAACAAGAATTACAAGAATTTTGTGATCGTCACGATATTAAAGTGACTGCATGGATGCCTTTGATGAGAAATAGAGGACTACTAGACGACCCTGTCATTGTTAAAATTGCTGAAAAATATCATAAAACACCAGCACAAGTTGTATTGCGTTGGCATTTAGCACACAATAGAATTATTATTCCAAAATCTCAGACACCTAAACGCATTCAAGAAAATATAGATATTTTAGATTTTAATTTAGAATTAACAGAAGTAGCTGAAATTGATGCTTTAAATAGAAATGCAAGACAAGGTAAAAATCCAGATGATGTGAAAATTGGGGATTTAAAATAACTGGATGTTAAATTTTACGTTTATGAATGCCTTTTAATGTGTACATTAAAATAAATGAGTTGGTTTTTACTATTTGATAAAACAATACTCAGGTACATTCAAAATCTTTTAAATAAAAAGGATGGACATAGATGAAAATTAGAGTCGTCATTCCTTGTTTTAATGAAGGGGAAGTCATTACACAAACACATCAACAATTAACTGAAATACTTTCACAAGATAGTAGTGTGAAAGGCTATGATTATAATATGCTTTTCATAGATGATGGTAGTACGGATACCACTATAGATGAAATGCAACATCTTGCCACAATAGATAGACATGTCAGCTTTATTTCTTTTAGTAGAAATTTTGGAAAAGAAGCAGCTATGATTGCAGGTTACCAGCATAGTACTGAATTTGATGCAGTCATCATGATAGATTGTGATTTGCAACATCCACCTGAATATATTCCGAAAATGGTTGAAGGTTTTATGGAAGGCTATGATCAAGTGATTGCAAAGCGTGATAGAAGTGGTGAAAATTTTAGTCGCAAAACATTAAGCCATTTGTACTATAAGTTAGTTAATTGCTTTGTAGAAGAAGTACAATTTGATGATGGTGTTGGTGATTTTAGACTTTTAAGCCAAAGAGCTGTTAAATCCATTGCATCACTTGAAGAATATAATCGATTTTCAAAAGGGTTATTTGAATGGATAGGATATAATACTAAAGTGTTTACGTATCAAAATGTTGCGAGACAAAAAGGAGAATCTAAATGGTCCTTTAAAAAGTTATTTAATTATGGTATTGATGGATTGATTTCCTTTAATAGTAAACCTTTGAGAATGATGATATATCTTGGCTTATTTATTTTTTCAATAAGCGTGTTATATATTATCTATTTATTCATCAATATTATGATTTCTGGTGTTAATATCCCAGGATATTTTTCAACGATTGCAGCTATTTTATTATTAGGCGGCATACAGTTAATTTCAATTGGTGTTGTAGGTGAATATATTGGCAGGATATATTATGAAGTTAAGGCACGTCCTAAATACATTATTCAAGCTACAAATCTTTCAAGTATTGAAAATGATGAGAAGGATACCCATAAAGTTTATTCTAAATAAACAAAAAAAGAAGCCCTCATTAATGGGAGCTTCTTTTTAGTCTTTGCAGTTTATTTTATAAATAAATCGGATTATGTCGTAATGTCTAATTTGTGTAATGTTACAGTCATCGTAGTTCCTACATCTATATCACTGCTTACACTGATTTTTGCGTTATTTTGTTGCGCGAGTTCATTAGCTATATATAAGCCTAATCCAGAACCACCCGTTTTTGTATTACGAGAGTTTTCTACTCTGAATGTACGTTCGAATATACGTTCTTGTAGTTCTGGTATAATGCCAATACCTTCATCGCTAATAGCAATGTCGATAGTATCTTGATCTTTGTTTTCACTAATATTAATATCAATGCGACTACCAACATTTGAAAATTTTAGCGCATTATCAAGTAAGTTTGTTAAAATACGCTCAAGTGGCGTTCGATATTGATAAAATGCATCAATTTCGCTACAGAAATTCACTTCTAATGTGCGGTTTTCATGTTTGATGCGTTGCTCATATGGTTGCAATATTGATACAAGTAATTGGTCTAGTTGTATTAATTCTGGGGGATATGTTTTACCTGTATTTAAAGTGATAATATGAGTCATATCATCAAATAATGTTGATAATCTGTTTGCTTGTTTAATTAATATGTCGTATGACTCTTTAATCTCATGATCCTTTGTGATTATACCATCACGTAGTCCTTCAGAATATGAAATAATGCTTGCTAAAGGTGTTTTTAAATCATGGGCTAAGTTTTGAATCAGTTCTGTTTTTTCTTGTTGTTCGGATTTAATTTGATTCATTTGTTGCGTAATTTCAGAAGCCATTTTATTAAAAGATTGATTTAATTCATAAATTTCTTTTGGTGAATTAAACGTTTTATCATTGCTTGCGTAATTTCCGTTAGCAAATTGCTTAGTTTTTATATTAAACTGCTTAATTTTTTGTATAAGTGGATTAATAAAAATACTACATATTAATAAGGTTAAACAGCTTGTAATTATTGTCGTTAAGGTCAAAGTTAGTGTCATATGGCCGTTAAACCACATTAAAATATATGCAATTGCTAAAATAGTTGAAGTTAATAGTATACTCGATACGACGCCAATAATGATTTGACTTCTAATTGATAACACCATTATCGGCTCCTTTCAAATTTATATCCTAATCCCCATACAGTTGTGATGGTATATGTTGTAAAGCTCTCTTTTTCTAATTTTTCTCTAATACGGTGTATATGGACATTCACGGTATTAGCATCTTCGTAATAGTCATATCCCCAAACTTTTTCAAGTAATTCTGATTTAGAAATAACTTCATTTTCTCTAGAAGCTAAATACCACAATAACTCAAATTCCTTAATACGCATAGGGACTTCATGACCATTTACAGTCACAACTTTACTTAAGTTAATAAGTGTTAATTCATCAAATGACAGTTGTTCAACTGGTTGATGATGGTATTTCTTCATTCTTGTAAGTAAATTATTAATACGTAAAACGAGTTCCCTTGGACTAAATGGTTTTTTGACATAGTCATCTGCACCTAAAGTTAAGGCGTAAATGGTATCATGTTCTTGTGTTTTGGCAGTTAAATAGATAAAGGGGATATCTAATTTTTGCCTTTTCATTTCTTTGACAATGTCGTAACCATTAACTTCTGGCATCATGATATCAAGTACCATGATATCAATATCATTTGATAGTAAAGAAATTGCTTCTTTACCGCTAGTTGTCGTTGTTACTTTGTAACCTTCATATTCAAAATAGGTTTGACAAATGTCTACAATGTCTTGTTCATCATCCACGATCAGTAAGTGGGTCATCTATTTTTTCACCTCTGTTCTTACGACCTCTAAAGTAATTAATGATTTCTTTAAGTGAAATCTGTTTTAACAATGAGTGACTCATTAATAAAAGGATAAAGAAAGTTAATTGAAGAGGATACGTAAATATCATATCTGCTAAGATATAATTTATCATAACAAAGGCTCCAAAGAAACTAGCAGCATATGCAAAAACTCCAAAAATTAAACCTAATCCAATTGCAATCTCTCCGAGTGGGACAACAATATCAAATAATGACGTCGTATGTGCAACTATATTTGCGAAAAACCACTTATACCACTCTGGTGAATCAGTATTGTTAGCGATGACTGGTACTAAACCTTTCAGCGTAAATCCGCCCGTTAATTTTTCGTAACCTTGCATTAACATAACAATACCTGAACCCACACGAATGATAAATGTAACGAGTAGCAATAATTTATTCATGATGTTCACATTCTTTCTATTTATTGTGTGTAATTTATATAAACATAAGATTTAGCAACATAATGTGATTTGTAGTGTTATGTGAACAGGAAGTGTTTGAGCTCATGGGTTGCTTAAGCTAAACAAACCTCAAGCTCTAAAAAAATTTACTTATGTGCTCTACAATCTTATGGGATTTAATAGTTGTATATATATTGAAAAAAGGAAAGTATGATTTCTACAAGCTAGGGGGGCTGTGAAATCATACGCTTTCCATTGAGTAATGAGTGTAATGTATATTTTTAAAATTTGTAATGTATAGTAATAGTATGTTGTAAATAAAAGTTTAACTCAGAAATTGATTATTTTAATTTAGCGCCGCCGAAGATGACGTGAGCTTTTTTACAATAGATTGTTACTTCATCATATTTGCTTAAATCTACATTTTTAAGATCAAATGTTTGTTTTTCTTTATCGTAGTCAACCATTGCGATTTCTTTACCGTTTTTAATGTCGCCATTTTTTGTTAGGTAGACGTATAAATCTGGACCTTTTGATGATTTGTAGTTAGTAAGCATTAATTTACCATTTTTAATCTCAGCTTTACCTTCAACAGTTTCACCGTTTTTAGAACTGAATGTACCTGTTAGGTGTTTTGTTTTATCAGTTTTAACATTGCTATCTTCTGACTTTGTTTTTTGTTCAGTTTTGTTACCTTGATCTTGTGAATTAGAATTACCACAAGCGCCTAAAGCTAATGTTGTGATAATAGCACCAGCTGCTAAAAAATATTTTGTATTCATGCTAACTCCTCATTTCTTCAATTTGATAAGTTAAGTTTAAAATGAAGGCAAATAATATGCCATTAACTAATTCTTAACTTCGTTTAAATATCGCTTAACTAATATTGAAGAAAGAATAATTTGAAAATGAAAATAATTGTCTGATTTAAATAAATAGGAGTCAAAATAAGAGGAGGGCGGTTTTTTAAGTGAGAAAATATTTATCTAAACTAGTTATCACTATAAAACACTTCTGATATAGCGAACTAAGAATATCAGAAGTGTTTTTTAGTTTTGGTATTAAAATTTATAAACCTTTTGCCACAATAAAAACAACAAGAAAATAAGATAGACGATTAAATACAAGTACCAATATGGTGTTAAAACCATCATAACGATAAATGAAATGTTAATAATGATAAGTCCTTTAATCATTAGTTTCTTTATTTTATTATTATTTTCAGCAGATTCATCTAAGCTATTAAATGTTGAAATAAATAACATAATACCACCAATGATGAAAATGGCAGGGGCTAAAAATGGAATAGACATATATATTGATTGTGTACTTGAAAAGTCGGTAACACGTTGCGTTAAACTGACAACAATCGTTAATATGATAGCAATAAATTTTTGGTCTGTAATGTATACAGGTTTTAATTTTTTATCAATGTAAAACTGTAGTATCGTCCAAATGATAAACATCGTTATAGTACACAGAGTAATAAAGTTATATTTATCAATTATGAATGTATTTATAAAGGCGTTTATAGTAATAGATAACAACATTGCACTTAATGATAAATGTTGCATTTGATGCCTATATAAATTGAATCCAGTTATAAGTACGACGATAGCAATATTAATTAATATATATACAATCATGATGGACTCCTGTTCGTTATACTTCAATCAACTATTATATCAATTAATATATTGTTATTCATTAGATATGACTTGTAAAAAGTAAAATAAGTTATCCTTTATACACCTTTTTTATTACTCCAAAGTAATGTATGAAGTTGTGGTAACACATAAACGTGATTCATATCATTACTTTGCATAACTAAATCTACCAACTGCTCGTAGCGTTCTAACAACTTTTCGGTATGATTATCTACGCTGTCTGATAAATATGGGTTACCAACTTGTAAATAGAAGGGAATATCTGGATAACGGTGGTGTATCATTTTGGCAAAATCATAATCTTTATCGTCGAATACAACTACTTTTAAGTTTAATGAGGAAGGTACGCATTGTGCAATCACTTCATCTAACTTTTTTAAATCAGACGTCATAGTTGAACTTGGTGGTTTTGGACTAATCGTTAAATCATCAATTTGTGTCATCCAAGGTTGGAATTTACTGCCTTGTGTCTCCAGTGCGCTGAAAATACCTTTATCTTGAAATAAGTCAACTAACTCTTGGATACCTTTAATTAATGCTGGGTTACCACCAGAAATTGTAACGTGGTTAAATAAATCGCCACCAATTCGTTTTAATTCATCATAAATTTCTTCAGCGGTCATGAGTTTTATATCGCCTTTAGCACTACCATCCCAAGTAAATGCAGAATCACACCAGCTACAGCGATAATCACATCCAGCTGTTCTCACAAACATCGTTTTTCTACCGATTACTCGACCTTCACCCTGAATGGTTGGACCGAATATTTCGAGTACAGGAATTTTAGCCATTAGTTACACCTGTTCCTTTGGTCTAAATACGACATAACTTGTTGGTGTTTCTCTTACAAATACTTGAATACATTTTGGTTGGTGTTCGAGCGATGCCAAATTTTCTTTAACAATTTGATAAATTGTTTCCGCTACGATTTCAGTTGAAGGGATTTTGTTTTTAAAAGCAGGTAAGTTATTTAACAGTTGATGGTCAAATTTACCGTGTATCATCTTTTTCAAATGGCTAAAGTTCACTAAAAAGCCAGTGTCATCTAGTTTATCACCGACAATTGTTAAATTAACAAAGTAAGTATGACCATGGACATTTTGACAAATACCTGCTTCTTCACACGGAATGTGATGTGCAGCTGAAAAATTAAAATCTTTATTTAATTCGAATTGATATGGATGCGTTGTACTAGGATAGATTTGTTGTAACATTTTAAAGCGCTCCTTTACTTTCAAGATATTGATTTAGTCCACGTTGACGTAAATGACAAGCTGGACATTCACCACAGCCATCCCCAATGATACCGTTATAGCATGTTAATGTTTTTGTACGAATATAATCTAAAACTTCGAGTTCATCACTTAATTTCCACGTTTCTGCTTTGTTTAACCACATTAAAGGAGTATGAATAACAAAATCTTTGTCCATAGCTAGGCTTAATGTTACGTTCATTGATTTTATAAAACTATCGCGACAGTCTGGGTAGCCTGAAAAGTCTGTTTCACATACGCCTGTAATAATATGCTTAGCCCCAATTTGATAAGCTAGAGCACCTGCAAACGACAAGAAAAGTAAATTTCTAGCTGGAACAAATGTATTAGGTATACCATCTTCATTATTAGTAATTTCCATATCATGTTGTGTTAATGCGTTTGGAGTAAGTTGTGATAATAATGACATATCTAAAACGTGATGTTTCATTCCTTGATCTTGTGCAATTTGTTTTGCGACTTCAATTTCAGTATCATGTCTTTGACCATAATTAAACGTTACGAGTTCAACTTCTTTGAAATGTTTTTTTGCATAAAAGAGACATGTTGTACTGTCTTGACCACCACTAAAGACAACGATGGCTTTTTCATTATTTAATACACTTTCCATTTTGTAATTGCTCCTATCATTAATAATATTAATAAAGAGGTTAATGGCATTGATAAGCCCGTTTTTAATTTATAAAATAAAAAAAGCCTATCTCCATAAAAGATAGACGAAAGAAATGGGTTGCTCCTATAATATATATTAAAGGTTTACCAACGAATGTTTGAAATTTCAATGTCTAGTTTTTTATAGAGGGTTTCAGCTAGGAACCTCTGATATTCATTTATGTACGATGAATAGAATATACCATATAGTAGTTAAAATCAAGGTCAGGATAATGACAATGCCTTTAAAGTTTTAGCTACATCCAATACATATTATAAAAATAAAACACATTTAGAACGGAGTATACAATGATTCTAGTCATAGATAATAATGATTCATTTACATATAATTTAATAGACTATATTAAGACTCAAACGAAACTAACAGTTCAAGTTGTTGGTATTGATAATCTGCTGATAGAAGACATCATTAATATGAAGCCAAAAGCAATTGTTATTTCACCTGGGCCGGGTAATCCGGATGATTATCCTATCTTGAATGAAGTGTTAGAACAATTTTATCAGCGTGTACCTATACTAGGTGTATGTTTAGGATTTCAATGTATCGTGTCTTATTTTGGTGGAAATATCATTCACGGCTATCATCCTGTACACGGACATACTACACAGTTACGCCATACCAATGAAGGTATTTTTCAAGGACTGCCTCAAAATTTCAATGTAATGCGTTATCATTCATTAATTGCTGACGGAGCGACTTTTCCAAATTGCTTAAAGATTACAGCAAAAAACGATGAAGCAATTATTATGGCATTTGAGCATATTACATTTCCGGTTTTTGGTGTGCAATATCATCCTGAATCTATTTTGAGTGAATACGGTTATCGACAAGTTGAATTATTTTTATCGAAGGTAGGTGATTACTGTGAGAATAGAATATAATTATCGCTACTATTTAACTGAAAATGAATATAAGCAATACCATATTCAATTAAAGGGATTTATAAAGAAGTATGTTGCCACTAAGTTGGCTGATGTGGGAGAAGTGATACACTTTGCACAAGCGCAGCAACGACAAGGTAGATATGTTTCGTTATATTTAAGTTACGAAGCGGCAAAGTATTTTAATCATGTTATGTGTACACATTCATTAGCTAAAGATGATATTTATGCAGTAGCTTATAGTTTTGAAAATGCGGAAAGCATAAATTCAACATATGAACATCAAACTACTTATGTATCAAAGCATCATTTTTCATTTGTTGAATCTTCTGAGGTTATGATGACTAATATTAAACGTGTCCAACAAGCAATTGTTGAAGGCGAAACGTATCAAGTGAACTATACGGCGCGCTTAACGGACAACATTTATTATCCTATTAGTACTTTATATGAACGATTAACTCAATTTAGTAATGGTAATTATACTGCGTTATTACAAACAGATGAAATCCAAGTAGCGTCTATCTCACCAGAATTATTTTTTCAAAAAGGACAGTTTAACAATGTCGATAACGTTATCATAAGCAAACCGATGAAAGGGACAATGCCTAGAGGTAAAACGGAAGCTGAAGATCAACAGTATTATAAAACATTGCAAACTTCTTCGAAAGATCGTGCAGAAAATGTCATGATTGTTGATTTACTAAGAAACGATATAGGGAGAATATCACAGAGTGGCTCAATTAAGGTGTATAAACTATTTTTCATTGAGGTATATAAAACTGTATTTCAAATGACTTCGATGGTAAGTGGAACTTTAAAAACTAATACAGACTTAACTCAAATTTTAACATCGTTATTTCCTTGTGGTTCGATTACAGGTGCACCGAAACTGAATACAATGAAATATATTAAACAATTAGAAAGTTCACCTCGTGGTATATACTGCGGAGCAATTGGACTATTACTTCCAACTGAAGATGATAAAATGATTTTTAATATTCCAATTCGTACTATTGAGTATAAATATGGACAAGCGATTTATGGAGTCGGAGCAGGTATTACAATTGATTCTAAGCCAAAAGATGAAGTAAATGAATTTTACGCAAAAACCAAGATTTTGGAGATGTTATAATGCAATTATTTGAAACAATGAAAATTGATAATGGACATATCCCTAGAATTACTTATCATACTAATCGCATAAAATGTTCTTCTGAGCGATTAAACTTTAAATTTGATGAACATGCATGGCGAAATGAATTAAACGATGTAACAACAAAGTATCACAATGGCCAATGTAGACTTAAAATCGTATTACATGCTGAAAGCGAATTCGAAACGATAGTGTCACCTTTACCTGAGAAAAGTAGTTTTACAGCAAAATTTCAAGTGTTGCCCAAAGCAGTTAATCCAACTTTTATAAATAATAAAACGACAGAACGAAAGCATTTAGCACACAATCATGAAACAGATTTAATATTGCTAACTTCAGAGGACGGCAAGGTCCTTGAATTTGATATTGGCAACATTGTCATTGAAGAGGATGGAAAATGGTACACACCAAGTTATAAAGATGATTTCTTAAAAGGATGCATGCGTGATTATTTAATAGATAGTGACAAACTTGTTGAAAAAGACTTTAATAAAAACGAATTGATTTATAAATATCATAACAATGAGATACGTATATTTTTGATAAATAGTTTACGAGAGGTTGCCGATGTCCACCTTTGCCTTTAAAATTAGTATGATAATAATGTAGAAAATGAAGTTAAAACAAATTTAAAAATTAAATGGGGCCAAATATGATTATTGTTTATATTGTGCTGTTGTTAATTCTTGTATACGTAAATTATCGATTAGTGAATCGATTGCTATCTGAAAATAGAATATATGTTGTTCGTTTGATAGCAACAATTACTACTGTTATAAGCTTTATCCTTGTATACGCATTAATTCACGAACTCATGCCTTTTGTTGTGCGAGCAATGGATTTATTGTATCACCAGTAAATTTAATGAGTAGGTAAAATGAACTATTCAATCGATTCTATAATTAAAAATCAAAGTAAAGTAACCAAATATTGAAGAGGTGTACAAATGAAAATATATAGTCAAGGTGACCAAGCCATTGTAGTAGCAATTGAAAAAGAAGTATCTAAAAGTTTAACCGAAGATTTATTAACACTTCGCTCATATTTAATTGAACAAAATTATCCATTTATTATAGAAATTGTGCCATCAGAATCAGACATGATGATTGTCTACGACGCAAGGGATATGATTAAACACCATAATATACAATCACCTTTTTTATACATGAAAGCACTAATAGAATCGATTCATTTAAACATAAAACATGATTTTAACCAGCAAGATTTGATTGAAATACCAATTGTGTATGGTTCGAAATATGGTCCGGATTTAGAATCACTTTTAAAACATTACAAAATCAAGCTAGAAACATTTATTGAATTACATTCTAAGGCGCAATATTTTGTTTCGATGATGGGATATTCACCTGGGTTTCCTTATTTAACTGGATTAAATAAGAAATTGTATATTAATCACACGAGTAAACAGAAAAAATTCATTCCAGCTGGTTCTGTAGTACTTGAAGGGAAAAATGCGGTATTGTAACTACGGATACAATTAATGATTGGTTAGTTATTGGTTATACACCATTATCACTTTTTAATCCGAAAGAATCAGATTTCGCACGCTTAAAGTTAGGCGATAATATTAAATTTAGACCTATCAATGAAAATGAATTAGAAGTAGGAGCGTTTAAAGATGTCAATCATAATTGAAAAAAGTGGCTTATTCAGTAGCTTTCAGGACTTTGGTAGAAGGGGATATGAACATGATGGTGTAATTCCATGTGGTGCACTTGATACTTTAGCACATGAAATTGCTAATCGATTAGTTGCAAATGACAAGAATGAAGCAACTTTGGAAATGACTAATAAAATGGCAACGATTCGTTTTACAGAACCTACGCTGATTGCATTAGCAGGGGGTAATGTCAAAGCTTACACTGAGCAAATGACTATATCTCCATATAAATTGTATTTGTTAGATAAAGGCGATGTTTTAAAGTTTAGAGAAACAAGTTATACATCGCGAGTGTATTTAGCTGTGGGAGGTGGATTTGAATTAGATGCATGGTTAGGATCTAATTCAACCGACTTTAATGTAAAAATTGGTGGTTTTAAAGGAAGAACATTACAAGATGGCGATGAAATAAAGCTTAAGAGAGATTATACAGCTCGTCATCATAAGTTATTTGAAAACCTTGCTCACACGAAACAAACAGATTGGGGTATTGATGGGTACGCCTTGTCATTTAATTATATGTCTGATGTATTTCATGTCGTTAAAAATAAAGGTACGGAAGATTTTAAAGAAGATGCCATTCAAAGATTTGTGAAACATGATTATAAAGTAACGAGCAAAGCAAATCGCATGGGGATGATGCTTGAAGGTGAAAAAATCAAAGCTTTTTATGAAGATATGCCACCGTATCAGACTGTCAAAAAAGGAACGATACAAATTAAGCGTGATGGCACACCTATTATCTTATTAAATGATCATTACACGTTAGGTAGCTACCCGCAAATCGGTACAATCGCAAGTTATCATTTAACGAAATTAGCACAAAAACCGCAAGGATCACGTTTGAAATTTCAATTTATAGATATTTTAACGGCTGAAAAGAACCTCGTTAAGTATAGTAACTGGTTAAACCAATTATTCCATGGAATAGAATATAGAATGCAATTAGAAATGATGAAATAATATTTGGTACGTAGCTCATACTAGAGTCCGATGCAAATAATTTCCTCCTAATGTATAATGAAATAATACTGTGTTTTATCTGCGAAATGTATTATATTCTAATTCGTTTCACAGTAAAATGAAAAGATAAAGTGTGTTTTTACTTGAATTTTGACTAAAATTACTCTATATTTATTAATTGAGCTATGCTTATTATTACAATTTGATTACAAATTTTAAATTTGTTAATTGAATGATAATATTAAATAAAGAAACTTACACAAGCAAATATGAGTTGTAGCCCAAAATACTTGTTAAATCAAAGTTGAAAGCTACAAATAATGAAAATTATAAACTTGAATCTGAAAGTAATTACTATAATTATGACAATGTTAACTTTTAAACGCACTTATTAATTAACTACATAATGTTAATATCTAATTTATTCAAGTACTTTCGCAAGATTTATTATCTAAATAACGGGGGAAAGAATCATGAGTTCACAAAAAAAGAAAATTAGTCTTTTTGCGTTCTTCTTATTAACCGTAATAACGATTACCTTGAAGACGTATTTTTCTTATTATGTTGATTTTTCTTTAGGTGTTAAAGGTTTAGTACAAAACTTAATATTATTGATGAATCCTTATAGTTTAGTAGCACTGGTTTTAAGTGTGTTCCTATTCTTTAAAGGCAAAAAAGCATTTTGGTTTATGTTCATAGGCGGCTTCTTATTGACGTTCCTATTATATGCCAATGTTGTGTACTTTAGATTCTTCTCGGATTTTTTAACGTTTAGTACTTTAAACCAAGTAGGTAACGTAGAATCTATGGGTGGTGCGGTTAGTGCATCATTCAAATGGTATGACTTTGTTTATTTCATTGATACGTTAGTTTACTTATTCATTTTAATATTTAAAACAAAATGGTTAGACACAAAAGCATTTAGTAAGAAATTTGTTCCTGTCGTAATGGCGGCTTCAGTAGCATTATTCTTCTTAAACTTAGCTTTTGCTGAAACTGACAGACCAGAATTATTAACACGTACATTTGACCATAAATATTTAGTGAAATATTTAGGACCGTATAACTTTACAGTATACGATGGTGTTAAAACTATCGAAAATAATCAACAAAAAGCGTTAGCATCTGAAGATGACTTAACAAAAGTATTAAATTATACGAAACAACGTCAAACAGAGCCTAACCCAGAATATTATGGGGTAGCAAAGAAGAAAAATATTATTAAGATTCACTTAGAAAGTTTCCAAACCTTCTTAATTAATAAAAAGGTTAATGGTAAAGAAGTAACACCGTTTTTAAACAAATTATCAAGTGGGAAAGAGCAATTCACATACTTCCCTAACTTTTTCCATCAAACAGGTCAAGGTAAAACATCTGACTCTGAATTTACAATGGATAACAGTTTATACGGTTTACCGCAAGGTTCTGCCTTTTCATTAAAAGGAGATAATACGTATCAGTCATTACCAGCAATTTTAGATCAAAAGCAAGGCTACAAATCTGATGTCATGCACGGTGACTATAAAACATTCTGGAACAGAGACCAAGTATATAAACACTTTGGTATCGATAAATTCTATGATGCAACATACTATGACATGTCAGATAAAAACGTTGTAAACTTAGGCTTGAAAGACAAAATTTTCTTTAAAGATTCTGCTAATTATCAAGCTAAGATGAAATCACCATTCTATTCTCATTTAATTACATTGACTAACCACTATCCATTCACATTAGATGAAAAGGATGCAACTATTGAGAAGTCAAACACAGGTGATGCAACAGTTGATGGTTATATTCAAACAGCACGTTATTTAGACGAAGCATTAGAAGAATATATTAATGACTTGAAGAAAAAAGGATTATATGACAATTCAGTGATTATGATTTATGGTGACCACTATGGTATCTCTGAAAACCATAACAATGCCATGGAAAAACTATTAGGTGAAAAAATCACACCAGCTAAATTTACAGATTTAAACAGAACTGGTTTCTGGATTAAAATCCCTGGTAAATCTGGTGGTATCAATAATGAATATGCTGGTCAAGTCGATGTAATGCCAACAATTTTACATTTGGCTGGTATAGATACGAAGAACTATTTAATGTTCGGTACTGATTTATTCTCTAAAGGTCATAATCAAGTAGTTCCATTCAGAAATGGTGACTTTATAACAAAAGATTATAAATATGTTAATGGTAAGATTTATTCTAATAAAAATAATGAACTCATAACTACTCAACCAGCTGATTTCGAAAAGAATAAAAAGCAAGTTGAAAAGGATCTCGAAATGAGTGACAACGTGCTTAATGGTGATTTATTTAGATTCTACAAAAATCCAGACTTCAAAAAGGTAAATCCTTCGAAGTATAAATATGAAACAGGACCTAAAGCAAACTCTAAAAAATAATATTTAAACATGAACCCGGATTGATAAAATATCAATCCGGGTTTTTATTTATGTTCTTTTATATTATGTTTTACATTATATGTGTTGATAAAAAGGTATATTATAAAAATCATTAGCATAGTCATCAAAGCCTTATCAAGTTTTATTTAGAGTTGAAGCAACAATATATTAAATTATGACACTTAACAGTATCGATTTCTTTTGATTTCAAAAAGGTGTATAATGTATAGAACTGATTTAAGTACGTAGAGATTTCAACAGAAGAAGGAAGATGGGTATGGAAGCATATAAAATTGAACATTTAAATAAATCTTATGCCGATAAGATTATATTCGATAATCTAGATTTATCAATTTCAGAAGGTGAAAAAATAGGTTTAGTAGGCATAAATGGTACAGGGAAAAGTACGTTGTTAAAAGTAATTGGTGGTATTGATGATGATTTTACAGCCAATGTTATGCATCCAAATCAATATCGAATTCGTTATTCGTCTCAGAAACAGGATCTTAATGAAGATATGACTGTTTTTGATGCAGTATTAAGTTCTGATACAACAACTTTACGCATCATCAAGCAATATGAACAGGCAGTACAAGCTTATGCGGATGATCAAAGTGATAAATTGTTCAAGCGAATGATGGATGCGCAAGATGCTATGGATCAACATGATGCTTGGGACTATAACGCTGAAATTAAAACGATCCTCTCAAAACTAGGTATACATGATACTACTAAATACATTAAAGAATTATCCGGCGGACAACAAAAACGTGTTGTACTTGCTAAAACATTAATAGAACAACCAGATTTATTGTTATTAGATGAACCTACGAACCATTTAGACTTCGAATCAATCAGCTGGTTGATCAATTATGTGAAGCAATATCCTCATACAGTTTTATTCGTAACCCATGATCGATATTTTTTAAATGAAGTTTCCACTAGAATTATTGAACTAAACAGAGGTAAGTTAGCGTCATATCCTGGTAACTATGAATCTTATATTGAAATGCGCGCTGAAAGAGAACTAACACTTCAAAAGCAACAACAAAAGCAACGAGCTTTATATAAGGAAGAACTTGCTTGGATGAGGGCTGGAGCTAAGGCACGTACTACAAAGCAACAAGCTAGAATTAATCGATTTAATGACCTAGAAAATGAAGTTAACCAGCAATATAAAGACGATAAAGGTGAATTGAATCTTGCTTATTCAAGATTAGGTAAGCAAGTGTTCGAATTAGAAGACTTATCAAAGGCTATTAATGATAAAGTATTATTTGAACATCTGACGGAAATTATTCAAAAAGGTGAGCGTATTGGTGTTGTTGGGCCAAATGGAGCTGGTAAAACAACACTCTTAAATATTTTGAGTGGAGAAGACCAACAATTCGAAGGTAAATTGAAGACTGGGCAGACGGTTAAAGTAGCTTATTTTAAGCAAACAGATGAGACCCTGGATAGAGATATTCGTATGATTGATTATTTAAGAGAAGAAAGTGAGATTGCAAAAGAAAAAGATGGAACCTCGGTATCTATTACACAACTTCTTGAACGATTTTTATTTCCAAGTGCAACTCATGGTAAAAAAGTTTATAAATTATCTGGTGGAGAGCAAAAGCGTTTGTATTTATTACGTCTACTCGTACACCAGCCAAATGTTCTGTTGTTAGATGAACCGACAAATGATTTAGATACTGAGACTTTAACAATACTTGAAGATTATATTCATACTTTCGGTGGTACAGTGATTACCGTAAGCCATGATCGCTACTTCTTAAATAAAGTTGCACAGTCATATTGGTTTATTCATGATGGTCAGATGGAAAAGATTATCGGAACTTTTGAAGATTATGAAAGTTATAAAAAATCATTAGATAAAAATAAATCCACATTGAAGCAACACTCTAAATCTTCTACAACTGTACGTAAGAAAAATGGTTTATCATATAAAGAAAAATTAGAATATGAACAATTGATGAAACGCATAGAACAAGCGGAAGTAAGAATGGAAGAAATTGATGTGCTCATGATTGAGGCAAGTGCAGATTATGGGAAAATTAAAGAATTAAACGAAGAAAAAGAACAACTTGAAATTCAATATGATTTAGACATCACAAGATGGAGTGAGTTAGAAGAAATTAAAGAACAACAATAAGGGGTCAATTTATGATGCAACAAACATTATCGCATTACTTTGGGTATGAAACGTTTCGACCAGGACAAGAAGAAATTATTAGCAAAGTATTAGACCATCGTAATGTGCTTGGTGTCTTACCAACTGGTGGAGGTAAGTCTATATGCTATCAAGTACCAGGTTTATTGTTAGGTGGTACAACAATTGTAATAAGTCCACTAATATCATTAATGAAAGATCAAGTGGATCAATTAAAAGCGATGGGAATTCAAGCTGCTTTTTTAAATAGTAGTTTGACTCAAAAAGAGCAACAACGTATTGAAAAAGCATTATCAAATGGAGAAATTCAATTTTTGTATGTTGCACCAGAACGATTTGAAAACCGATATTTTTTAAATATGCTTCAGCGTATAAAGATTCATTTAGTCGCGTTTGATGAAGCGCATTGTATATCTAAATGGGGACATGATTTTAGACCGAGTTATCAAAACGTTATTTCTAAAGTATTTACGTTACCTCAAGATTTTACAATAATAGCGTTGACAGCAACTGCCACGGTTGAAGTACAGCAAGATATTAGAGAAAAGTTAAATATCGCTCAAACTGATCAAATTAAAACGAGTACTAAGCGTAGAAACTTAATTTTTAAAGTAAATCCTACTTATCAACGTCAAAAATTTATATTGGATTATATTAAAACACACGATGAAGATGCAGGCATTATTTATTGTTCTACACGTAAGCAAGTTGAAGAGCTTCAAGAAGCCTTAGAAAGCCAGAAAATTGAAAGTGTTATATATCATGCAGGTTTGAGCAATAAAGAAAGAGAAGAAGCGCAGAATGATTTCTTATTTGATCGTGTTAAAGTAGTCGTTGCTACAAATGCTTTTGGCATGGGTATTGATAAATCCAATGTACGTTTTGTTATTCATTATAATATGCCTGGAGATTTAGAATCTTATTATCAAGAAGCGGGTCGTGCAGGTCGTGATGGGTTGAAAAGTGAATGTATTTTGTTATTTAGTGAACGCGATATCAATTTACACGAGTATTTTATAACAGTCTCTCAAGCTGATGATGACTATAAAGATAAAATGGGCGAAAAGTTAACTAAAATGATTCAATATACAAAAACAAAAAAATGTTTAGAAGCAACAATTGTCCATTATTTTGAACCGAATGAAAAATTAGAAGAATGTGAACAATGTAGTAATTGTGTTCAACAAGATAAATCATATAATATGACACAAGAAGCTAAGATGATTATTAGTTGCATCGCTCGTATGAAACAACAAGAGAGTTATAGTGTTATCATTCAAGTGCTAAGAGGAGAGTCAACAGATTATATTAAGTATAAAGGTTATGATCAAATTTCAACCCATGGTTTAATGAAAGGCTACACAACATCAGAATTAAGTCACTTAATAGATGAATTAAGATTCAAAGGGTTCTTAAATGAAAATGATGAAATATTAATGTGTGATACTTCAATTAAAAAATTACTCAGTAATGAAGTAGAAGTATTCACAACACCATTTAAGCAAAAAGCGACTGAAAAAGTATTTATAAATACGGTTGAAGGGGTTGACCGAGTATTATTCAGTCAATTGGTAGAAGTTCGTAAAAAGTTAAGTGACAAATTAACGATAGCACCTGTAAGTATATTTTCTGATTACACGTTGGAGGAATTTGCTAAACGTAAGCCTGCTTCGAAACAAGATATGATTAATATTGATGGCGTAGGTAGTTATAAATTAAAACATTATTGTCCAGCATTTTTAGAAACGATTCAAAATTATAAAGCCAAAGTATAATGAAGGCACCTAGTAAACATTCCTTGTTTTACTGGGTGTTTTTTGAATTTAAAGTAAAATAACACTATTTCTTAACTTGAGATTACCTATTATTCATTATTTTGTTAAAAAAGTTCAAGGATAAATCATTTAAATTTGAAAATTGTAATAAACGTGGTTAAATAGGGAATACATACATATAATCTCGGTTTTATGCTATGAGAAAAAAAGAGGTGGCAAAGTGATTAAGTTTAAAAATGTAACTAAGCGTTATGACAAACATGTTGCTGTCGATAACATTAGTTTCGATATTAATGAGGGTGAATTCTTTGTACTAATTGGACCTTCAGGTTGTGGAAAAACTACGACATTAAAAATGATTAATCGACTCATTCACTTAAGTGAAGGTTATATTTATTTTAAAGATAAACCAATAAGTGATTATCCAGTATACGAAATGCGTTGGGATATTGGATACGTATTGCAGCAGATTGCATTATTCCCACATATGACAATCAAAGAAAATATTGCACAAGTGCCACAAATGAAAAAGTGGAAAGAAAAAGATATAGATAAAAGAGTAGATGAATTACTTGAAATGGTTGGATTAGAACCTGAAAAATATAAAAACAGAAAACCTGATGAATTGTCAGGGGGACAACGACAACGTGTAGGAGTTATACGTGCGTTAGCAGCTGATCCACCAGTTATTTTAATGGATGAACCGTTTAGTGCATTAGACCCAATCAGCCGAGAAAAACTTCAAGATGATTTAATTGAATTACAAACTAAAATTAAGAAGACAATCATATTTGTTACACATGATATTCAAGAGGCGATGAAACTTGGTGATAAGATTTGTCTTTTGAATGAAGGTCATATTGAACAAATTGACACACCAGAAGGATTTAAAAATAATCCTCAAAGTGAATTTGTTAAACAATTTATGGGTAGTCATTTAGAAGATGATGCGCCATGTGTTGAAGAGAATGCGATTATCCGTGACTTGGATATTATGAAACCAATCGATGAGGTTACATCTATGAGCGCTTATCCAATTGTTTATGACAATCAACAAATTGAAGTATTGTATCAACATTTATCAGAGAGCGAGCGTGTCATTGTCATGCAAGAAGATGGCGTAGGTCAATATGTTATTGATAGGAAAGATATCTTCAAATATTTGTCCCAGAAAAAGGAGGTAGCTCAACATGACTAACTTTTTCGACATATTGAGTGAGCGTAAGGGGCAACTATTTTCGACAATGATAGAACATATTCAAATATCATTTATCGCATTATTGATTGCAACTGCTATTGCGGTACCATTAGGTATTTTATTGACGAAGACTAAAACGATATCTGAAATCGTAATGAATATTGCGGCAATTCTTCAAACCATACCATCGTTGGCATTATTAGGTTTAATGATTCCTTTATTTGGTATCGGTCGTGTGCCAGCAATTATCGCACTTGTAGTGTATGCATTGTTACCAATTTTAAGGAATACGTATACTGGAATTAAAGAAGTTGATCCATCGCTCATTGAAGCGGCTAAAGGTATAGGTATGAAGCCATTTAGACGTTTAACTAAAGTTGAACTTCCAATAGCAATGCCTGTTATAATGGCTGGTGTAAGAACGGCTATGGTATTAATTATAGGTACAGCAACACTAGCAGCATTAATTGGTGCAGGCGGACTAGGAGATTTAATTTTATTAGGTATAGACCGTAACAATGCATCATTGATATTATTAGGTGCAATTCCAGCAGCCTTATTGGCAATTATATTTGATTTAATTTTAAGATTTATGGCTAAATTATCTTATAAAAAGTTATTGATGACGTTAGGTGTTATAGTGATGATTATTATACTGGCCATCGCTATTCCTATGTTTGCACAAAAAGGTGATAAAATTACGTTAGCTGGAAAGCTTGGCTCCGAGCCTTCGATTATTACAAATATGTATAAAATTTTAATAGAAGAAGAGACCAAAAATACTGTAGAAGTGAAAGATGGTATGGGCAAAACAGCATTTTTATTTAATGCTTTAAAATCTGACGATATAGATGGGTATTTAGAGTTTACTGGAACAGTTTTAGGTGAATTAACAAAAGAACCATTGAAGTCAAAAGAAGAGAAAAAAGTATATGATCAAGCTAAGCAAAGTCTTGAAAAGAAATATCAAATGACTATGTTAAAACCAATGAAATATAACAATACGTATGCTTTAGCTGTAAAACGTGATTTTGCTAAACAACATAATATACGTACAATTGGTGATTTAAATAAGATTAAAGATCAACTTAAACCAGGATTTACATTGGAATTTAATGATCGTCCAGATGGGTACAAAGCTGTTCAAAAGGCTTATAATTTAAATTTAGATAACATACGTACAATGGAACCTAAGTTGAGATATCAAGCGATTAATAAAGGTAATATTAATTTAATTGATGCATATTCAACTGACGCTGAATTAAAACAATATGATATGGTTGTGTTAAAAGATGATAAGCACGTATTTCCACCATATCAAGGAGCACCATTATTTAAAGAAAGCTTTTTAAAGAAACATCCAGAAATTAAGAAACCGTTAAACAAACTAGAAAACAAAATATCTGATGAAGATATGCAAATGATGAACTATAAAGTAACAGTTAAAAATGAAGACCCATATACAGTTGCGAAAGATTATTTAAAAGCAAAAGGGTTAATCAAATAACGACCAACGCCACATAAGATGAGGGGCACGCCATTATATCTTATGTGGCGTTGCTATATTTACATCTATGTTTATGTTCAATTTAAACATGCAATACTGATTAAAAAATATGACATGTTAAACACAATGTAAGCTAGTAATGTGTGAAAATAGTAGCATTGCATTTTAGAAACATAGAGCGATATAATGAATATAAGTTTTTTAAAATTTCAGTTAATTCTAAGGAGGTTGTTTTTATTATGAAAGAACAACTTAATCAACTATCAGCATATCAGCCTGGTTTATCACCAAGGGCATTGAAAGAAAAGTATGGCATTGAAGGAGATTTATATAAACTTGCATCAAATGAAAATTTGTATGGACCATCGCCTAAAGTTAAAGAAGCGATATCAGCACACTTAGATGAGTTATATTATTATCCTGAAACAGGATCACCGACATTAAAAGCGGCGATTAGTAAACATTTAAATGTAGATCAATCACGCATTTTATTTGGTGCGGGATTAGATGAAGTTATATTAATGATTTCTAGAGCAGTATTAACGCCAGGGGACACTATTGTTACAAGTGAAGCGACATTCGGTCAATATTATCACAATGCGATTGTTGAATCAGCTAATGTGATACAGGTACCTTTAAAAGATGGTGGCTTCGACTTAGATGGCATTTTAAAAGAAGTTAATGATGACACGTCATTGGTATGGTTATGTAATCCAAATAATCCTACAGGTACGTATTTTAATCATGAGAGCTTAGATTCGTTTTTATCTCAAGTACCATCACATGTTCCGGTACTCATAGATGAAGCTTATTTTGAATTTGTGACAGCAGAGGACTACCCGGATACACTTGCTTTGCAACAAAAATATGACAATGCATTCTTATTACGTACATTTTCAAAGGCGTATGGATTAGCGGGTTTACGTGTAGGATATGTGGTAGCAAGCGAACATGCGATTGAAAAATGGAACATCATTAGACCACCATTTAATGTGACACGTATATCTGAATA
Organism: Staphylococcus sp. FSL W8-0305; assembly: GCF_037966415.1. Classification (NCBI taxonomy): domain Bacteria; kingdom Bacillati; phylum Bacillota; class Bacilli; order Caryophanales; family Staphylococcaceae; genus Staphylococcus; species Staphylococcus sp. FSL W8-0305. Next base: position 1,268,953 of record NZ_CP150198.1, on the reverse strand, counting down.
CGCAGCAGTTGCAGCACTTGAAGATCAACAATATTTAAAAGAGGTAACACATAAAAATAGTGTTGAACGTGAAAGATTTTATCAATTACCTCAAAGTGAGCATTTCTTACCAAGTCAAACGAATTTTATATTTGTAAAAACAAAGCGGGTAAATGAACTTTATGAAGCACTTTTAAATGTAGGGTGTATTACGCGACCATTTCCAACTGGTGTTAGAATTACAATTGGTTTTAAAGAACAAAATGGTAAAATGTTAGAAGTTTTATCAAACTTTAAATACGAATAGTAAGTGGGCACCACATGGTATGAATATGTGACAAAATGCAGTGTGAATGATGAGGTGAGAGTATTCAGTGTAAAAAGCAACAATAGATGATATTGTTTTGTATCAATTGCTTTTTTGCTATACTGAATCAATACTGATATTTTGAGGAGAAGATTAAAATGACCCGTAAATCAATCGCGATTGATATGGATGAAGTATTGGCAGATACATTAGGAGAAATCATTGATGCTGTCAATTTTAGAGCGGATTTAGGTATTAAAATGGAAGCTTTGAATGGTCAAAAACTTAAACATGTTATTCCTGAACATGATGGATTAATTACAGAAGTATTAAGAGAACCAGGCTTCTTCAGACACCTTAAAGTGATGCCGCATGCACAAGAAGTTGTAAAAAAATTAACTGAACATTATGATGTATATATTGCTACAGCAGCAATGGATGTACCAACATCATTCAGTGATAAATATGAATGGTTACTAGAGTTCTTTCCATTCTTAGATCCACAGCATTTTGTTTTTTGTGGTAGAAAAAACATCGTTAAAGCTGATTATTTAATAGATGACAATCCTAGACAGCTTGAAATTTTTACTGGTACACCGATTATGTTTACAGCAGTGCATAATATTAATGATGATCGATTTGAACGCGTAAATAGCTGGAAAGATGTAGAACAGTATTTTTTAGATAATATTGAGAAATAAAAATATGTCACTCGAAGCCTTTCATGTAGCAAATAAAATGCATATACTGGGGCCCCAACAAAGAGAATTTCGAAAAGAAATTCTACAAACAATGCAAGTTGGGGCGGGGCCCCAACATAAAGAAATACTTTTTCTTTAGAAATTAGTATTTCTTATGCATGAGTGTAACTCATGCAATCCTATTTTTAAGTACACATTAGCTGTGACTAATGATAAAGAATCGCTACATAATCAACCATTAGTCGTTCTTTATCATTTCCATCCCACTCTCAATAAATGTTAGTCTATCTCATTATTATAAATCGGATGAATGTGTTAATCTATGGCAGATTACACTTCATCCGATTTTTTATAGAATTTGAAAAAGGCACATAAACCACTATGATTTAAAATACAACATCAATCATTTTAGTGGCATGCGCCAAAATTATATGTCTGTTTTTGAAACAGGGTAATAGCTTAAAGCTAATACCAACAAATATTACGTACGTTGAATCTTATGATTACACTTTAAACCTAATATAATATCGCGTTAATATCATTCCGGATGCTTACAAATCATTGACAGTAAGCAACTGAATGGCATTTGGTATAACCTCAATATCAATAGGTGTTTCTAATGAAATTTCGCCATCAATATCAACTTTCATTGTTGGATCTGTTGTAAGTGAAATCTTTTTACCAGGTATATGCTCAATACCTTGAGTAATTTCATTCCAATTCATACTATCACGCTTTTTAAAAATATCATTTAAAATACTGAAACTTTGTTCATTAAAAATGAAAGTGTTCAGTTCACCATCTTGAGGAGACAAATCAGTCAATGGTATTCGACTACCACCAATGAATGGACCATTTGCTGATAGTATCATGGTCGTTTCGCCAGAATATGTCTTATCATCAATTGATAATTGATAATTAAATTGTGTTGGATTTAGCAGTGTTTTGACAGTTGATCCAATATAACTCAATTTACCAAATATATCTTTTGAACCATCTTGTACGTTTTCAGCGTTTTGAACAATTAGACCTAAGCCAACAAAGTTGAGTGCATATTGATTATTTATTTTAATTACATCGTATGTACCAACTTGTGCAGAAATCATTTGTTCACTAGCTTGTTTATGATTAGGTGCTATATTTAGCGTTTTTGTAAAATCATTAAAAGTACCGCCTGGTAAAATGCCAATAGGGAGTTGAAGGTCGTGTGTCATAACACCATTTATAAGTTCGTTAACCGTGCCATCACCGCCAAGAATAAATAATATATCTACATCTTTTGCATAATCTTTAGCTTTAATTTCTTGGCAATATTTAATTATGTCACCTTCGTTTTCACTCAATTGAATAGAAAGATGCTTACAAATTGAACTTAATGCCGTTGTAACTTCCCCGATACCTTGATTAATATTTTTTAATCCACTGTGTTCATGGTAAAAGAGGACACCATGTGTATATTTATTTTCCATAGTTTAGCCTACTTTCTAAAAATTGGTTCATTAAATATATATACCCACTTTTAATTGTTAATACCAAAAATATGTTTTTAAATAGAGAAAATGGTAATAACTGAAATTGATGTCTATAGAGTGGGACGAGAAAATATAGTTATAGTTGTCTATAACGAGCATATTAAGTTTTTATTTATACTGATATCTTGAATTTAATTATTAGAAACCAATAAAAAAACAGTAAGCCATTTAAATGACTTACTGTTTTTTGAATTAGGCCAACAATATTAACGAATACCTTTCATTGCTTTAATAATTAAAGGTGAGAATGCTAATACAATTGTTGTAACAATAATTGCAACAACACCTAAGAAGATAAAGTAATTTGTTTGACCTAGTGGTTCTATTAACTTAACTAATGTACCATTGATTGCTTGTGCAGAAGCGTTAGTTAAGTACCAAATACTCATCATTTGGGCATTAAATGCTTTAGGTGCTAACTTAACAGCAGCACTATTACCCGTTGGTGATAAGCAAAGTTCACCGATAACACAGATAATGTACGATAAAATAACCCAGTTAACTGAGAAGTTTGATGAACCTGATGCATAACCTACAATACCAATTAGTATGTATGACGCACCTGCTAAGAACGTACCAATTGCAAATTTCACTGGCAGGCTAGGTTGTTTAGTTCCAAGCTTTTGCCATAAAAGTGAAATAATTGGAGCTAATAATAAAATAAATAATGGGTTAATTGATTGGAAAATCGCTTCACCAAAGTTTGTTTTCCAACCAAATAAGTTTAATTTCATATCTGAATGTTCAATTCCATAAATGTTCAATACATTAGACCCTTGTTCTTGAATAGCCCAGAACACCATTCCAAGAATAAATAATGGAATAAATGCTTTAACACGAGAACGTTCAGTATCAGTGACATCTTTACTTCTAATAATTAAAGTGAAGTAAATGATTGGTAATGCAATACCTAATACTAAAACAGTATTACTAACTAAGTTAAATGATAATGAGTTAGTTAATGCACCAATAACGATAATTAATACAATTGCTAAGATAACACTTCCGATAATAAGACCATACTTTTTCTTTTCAGCTGGTGTCAATGGGTTAGTAGGTTTCATACCAACGCTACCTAAGTTTTTGCGGTTGAAAAGTACATACCATACTAAACCTAATGCCATACCAACAGCTGCAATCAAGAATCCACCGTGGAAGTTTTTAACATTAACAAAGTGTTGCAAAATAATAGGTGATAATAATGCACCCATATTAACTGACATATAGAAAATAACAAAACCTGCATCCATACGTCTATCATTTTCAGGATATAAACGGCCAACGATATTTGAAATGTTTGGCTTCATTAAACCTGAACCAATAATGATGAAGAACATTGATGTGAATAAGCCGATTAATGCAAATGGTAAGCTTAAACAAATATGTCCGATAATAATAAAGACTGCACCTAATAAAGTAGCGCCTCTAGTACCTGTAATTCTGTCAGCAATCCATCCGCCTGGTATTGATGTCATATAGATTAATGAACCATAAACTGACATAATTGACATAGCTGTTGTTTTATCAATTCCAAGGCCATTATCTGTTACGGCAAAGTACATGTAGAAAATGAGTAGGGCACGCATGCCATAATAACTAAACCTTTCCCAGAACTCTACAAAGAAGAGTACGCCTAGCCCTCGAGGATGCCCGAAAAATCCTGTTTGAGGTATGTCTTGAATTTGATTTCCATGGGAGTTTTGTTGTGTCATTTATACATCCCATCCTTTCTTCCCCTAATACAATAGTTTAAGTAAATTTGATTGTGCCTTATCAACTAAATATTTCACAAATCACAAAAAAATAAAAATATTGAGAATATTCTGTTATTAAGCGCGCACAATTAATTAGAGATAATATAAAAATATACTTATTGACGTTAAAGTGCAATAGGTTTCTATAAAAATGTTGTTTAATTCGTGTACTAATATTCTTTTGGTGTACTTTGGTATAAAATGTTATTTTAATGTAACCTATTATGTATGCTAAATGAAAAACACACCAATAAGTTAGGAAAATCAACTTATTGGTGTGTTTATTAAATGATACATTTAACGATTATCTATTTTTTCGGGATATAAATCATGATTCATTAAACGATGTTCAGCCATTTGTTCGTATTTAGAATTTGGTCGTCCATAGTTTGTATAAGGGTCAATAGAAATTCCACCACGTGGTGTGAACTTGCCCCAAACTTCAATATAATGTGGATCCATAAGCTCTATCAAGTCATTCATAATTATATTCATACAATCTTCATGGAAATCACCGTGATTTCTGAAACTAAATAAGTAAAGTTTCAACGATTTTGATTCAACCATTTTAACATTTGGAATATAAGAAATATAGATAGTTGCAAAATCTGGTTGCCCAGTAATCGGACATAATGATGTGAATTCTGGACAGTTGAATTTTACGAAATAGTCACGACCTTGATGCTTATTATCAAACGATTCTAATACATCAGGACGATAGTCAAAATTGTACGTATTGTCTTGATTTCCTAATAAAGTTATATCTTGTAATTCATCTTGTTGACGGCCATGTGCCATAAAAAGCGCTCCTTTAAATTTATTTTTTTATTACTTTGGCGTCTCGGCGTGCTTTTTCAAACATGTAATAACTTGCACCGATAATAACGACGTAACCTAATGTTGCATAGAAATCTGGAGATTCTCCAAATAGAATAAATCCAAGTATTGCTGTGAAAATTATAGATGCATATGTGAAAATAGAAATATCTTTCGCAGCAGCAAAACTATATGCCAATGTAACGCCAATTTGACCTACAGCTGCAGCTAAACCAGCACCTAATAGATAAAGCACTTGCGTTTGACTCATTGGTTCATAGGTATATGCAGTGAAAGGTATTAAAACGATGACAGAAAATAAGGAGAAGTAAAATACTATAGTATATGGTGCTTCTCTAGTACTAAGTGCGCGTACACACGTATATGCCGATGCAGCAAAAATACCTGAAAATAGTCCAGCTAGTGATGGAATCATAGATGATGAAAATTCAGGTTTCACTATTAAAAGCATACCTAAAATAGCAATTATCATTGCTGTTATTTGATATTTCCTTACCTTTTCATGTAAGAAAACAATACTTAATAAAATCGTCCAGAAAGGATTGAGTTTCATTAGTGAATCAGCATCGCTAAGTACCATATGGTCAATGGCGTAAATATTTAATAATACACCTATGAGTCCAAGTGTTGATCGTGTTAATAATAATGGTTGGCTTGAGAGTTTACCAAACATTGGTTGATGATATTTATATATAAAAAATAATGGAATAAACATTGCTACTAAGTTTCGTGCTAATGATTTTTGAAAAACAGGAAGATCACCTGCAAGTCTGAAAAACACTGACATAAAACTGAAACCAATAGCCGAAATTAAAATGGCAATGATACCTTTTACTTTAGGATTCAATTTTATCGCCTCTTTTATATAAAATTAACGTATTTATATTAGCATAAAACAACATGTTGTGCATAAATAGTTGAAATTTACTATAAAAAGACTATAATAGACTTTATCGAACAAGTGTTCTGTGTTTATTTGTCGGAATAATAGGGCATTACACTTTTATGAATGTTTGTGTTATTACATAAAACAAATATCAATTCAGTATCAAGCTAATAAGCTTTTTCTTGATTTCTGTTGATACAATTGAGATTGACACAGATTTTAAAAAATCAAGTGATATCTACTGAAAAAATTTTTTTAATTTGTTCAAGTTTTTCTAATTAAGTATTGGTGCCTAGTTGGAACGTTTTACGAACATTCGATTAGAAAATGACACTTTAAATCATAGTGTGTCTTATGTATAATGAAACACATAATATAGTGTTGGTTAAACGAAAAAGACACAATATCTTGTGTTTTGTATGCAAATGCTTTATTTATGAAGAAATTACATTTAAAAGTAATTTAACACAGAAATTTAATAGTTATTATCAATGAATAGTCATATTTTTTAGAAAATGTACTGAGCAAATGGAAGGTATCTAATGATCTAAACACTACATATAGTGATTTTTATACATTCAACCCATATAAGCTACTATTTTCTCAAATATAAATCTATGCAATTGGTTTACATTTGAGAAAATAAGTAGCTTCATTATAGTTAATACAATGCTGAGATAACCATAGTAGCGACGTTGTTAAAGCATTTTTTAATTGTAATGACTACTTAATTTAAAAGGGTTGAAGAAAGAAGGTGATCCAATGAAAATAATATATTTTTCATTTACTGGAAATGTCCGTCGTTTCATTAAGAGAACAGAACTTGAAAATACGCTTGAGATTACAGCAGAAAATTGTATGGAACCAGTTCATGAACCGTTTATTATCGTTACTGGCACTATTGGATTTGGAGAAGTACCAGAACCCGTTCAATCTTTTTTAGAAGTTAATCATCAATACATCAGAGGTGTGGCAGCTAGCGGTAATCGAAATTGGGGACTAAATTTCGCAAAAGCGGGTCGCACGATATCAGAAGAGTATAATGTCCCTTTATTAATGAAGTTTGAGTTACATGGAAAAAACAAAGACGTTATTGAATTTAAGAACAAGGTGGGTAATTTTAATGAAAACCATGGAAGAGAAAAAGTACAATCATATTGAATTAAATAATGAGGTCACTAAACGAAGAGAAGATGGATTCTTTAGTTTAGAAAAAGACCAAGAAGCTTTAGTAGCTTATTTAGAAGAAGTAAAAGATAAAACAATCTTCTTCGACACTGAAATCGAGCGTTTACGTTATTTAGTAGACAACGATTTTTATTTCAATGTGTTTGATATTTATAGTGAAGCGGATCTAATTGAAATCACTGATTATGCAAAATCAATCCCGTTTAATTTTGCAAGTTATATGTCAGCTAGTAAGTTTTTCAAAGATTACGCTTTGAAAACAAATGATAAAAGTCAATATTTAGAAGACTATAATCAACACGTTGCAATTGTTGCTTTATACCTAGCAAATGGTAATAAAGCACAAGCTAAACAATTTATTTCTGCTATGGTTGAACAAAGATATCAACCAGCGACACCAACATTTTTAAACGCCGGCCGTGCGCGTCGTGGTGAGCTAGTGTCATGTTTCTTATTAGAAGTGGATGACAGCTTAAATTCAATTAACTTTATTGATTCAACTGCAAAACAATTAAGTAAAATTGGTGGCGGCGTAGCAATTAACTTATCTAAATTGCGTGCACGTGGTGAAGCGATTAAAGGAATTAAAGGCGTAGCGAAAGGTGTTTTACCTATTGCTAAGTCACTTGAAGGTGGCTTTAGCTATGCAGATCAACTAGGTCAACGCCCTGGTGCTGGTGCTGTGTACTTAAATATCTTCCATTATGATGTAGAAGAATTTTTAGATACTAAAAAAGTAAATGCGGATGAAGATTTACGTTTATCTACAATATCAACTGGTTTAATTGTTCCATCTAAATTCTTCGATTTAGCTAAAGAAGGTAAAGACTTTTATATGTTTGCACCTCATACAGTTAAAGAAGAATACGGTGTTACATTAGACGATATTGATTTAGAAAAATATTATGATGATATGGTTGCAAATCCAAATGTTGAGAAAAAGAAAAAGAATGCACGTGAAATGTTGAATTTAATTGCGCAAACACAATTACAATCAGGCTATCCATATTTAATGTTTAAAGATAATGCTAATAGAGTTCATCCGAATTCAAATATTGGACAAATTAAGATGAGTAACTTATGTACTGAAATTTTCCAATTACAAGAAACTTCAATTATTAACGACTATGGTATTGAAGACGAAATTAAACGTGATATTTCTTGTAACTTAGGTTCATTAAACATTGTAAATGTAATGGAAAGCGGAAAATTCAGAGATTCAGTTCACTCTGGTATGGACGCATTAACTGTTGTAAGTGATGTAGCAAATATTCAAAATGCTCCAGGAGTTAGAAAAGCTAATAGTGAATTACATTCAGTTGGTCTTGGTGTGATGAATTTACATGGTTACTTAGCAAAAAATAAAATTGGTTATGAGTCAGAAGAAGCAAAAGATTTTGCAAATATCTTCTTTATGATGATGAATTTCTACTCAATCGAACGTTCAATGGAAATCGCTAAAGAACGTGGTATCAAATATCAAGACTTTGAAAAGTCTGATTATGCTAATGGCAAATATTTCGAGTTCTATACAACTCAAGAATTTGAACCTCAATTCGAAAAAGTACGTGAATTATTTGACGGTATGGCTATTCCTACTTCTGAGGATTGGAAGAAACTACAACAAGATGTTGAACAATATGGTTTATATCATGCATATAGATTAGCTATTGCTCCAACACAAAGTATTTCTTATGTTCAAAATGCTACAAGTTCTGTAATGCCAATAGTAGATCAAATTGAACGTCGTACTTATGGTAATGCGGAAACATTTTACCCTATGCCATTCTTATCGCCTCAAACAATGTGGTACTACAAATCTGCATTCAATACTGATCAGATGAAATTAATCGATTTAATTGCGACAATTCAAACGCATATTGACCAAGGTATCTCAACGATACTTTATGTTAATTCTGAAATTTCTACACGTGAGTTAGCAAGATTATATGTATATGCGCACTATAAAGGATTAAAATCACTTTACTATACTAGAAATAAATTATTAAGTGTAGAAGAATGTACAAGTTGTTCTATCTAATAAGTAAACGTAAAAAATGACAAACAACTAATCATCTCGTTTAAAATAACAGATGATTAGTCTGCCATGTCTATATTTGTCAATTATTGAGAGTAACATTACAGGAGGAAATTATATTCATGATAGCTGTTAATTGGAACACACAAGAAGATATGACGAATATGTTTTGGAGACAAAATATATCTCAAATGTGGGTTGAAACAGAATTTAAAGTATCAAAAGACATTGCAAGTTGGAAGACTTTGTCAGAAGCTGAACAAGACACATTTAAAAAAGCATTAGCTGGTTTAACAGGCTTAGATACACATCAAGCAGATGATGGTATGCCTTTAGTCATGCTACATACGACTGACTTAAGAAAAAAAGCAGTTTATTCATTTATGGCGATGATGGAGCAAATACACGCGAAAAGTTATTCGCATATTTTCACAACGCTATTACCATCTAGTGAAACAAACTATTTATTAGATGAATGGGTTTTAGAAGAGCCACATTTAAAATATAAATCAGATAAAATTGTTGCTAATTACCACAAACTTTGGGGTAAAGAAGCTTCCATATATGACCAATATATGGCCAGAGTTACGAGTGTATTTTTAGAAACATTCTTATTCTTCTCTGGTTTCTATTATCCGCTATATTTAGCTGGTCAAGGAAAAATGACGACATCAGGCGAAATCATTCGTAAAATTCTTTTAGATGAATCTATTCATGGTGTGTTTACTGGTTTAGATGCGCAGCATTTACGAAATGAACTATCTGAAAGCGAGAAGCAAAAAGCTGACCAAGAAATGTATAAATTGCTAAATGACTTGTATTTAAATGAAGAGTCATACACAAAAATGTTATACGATGATCTTGGAATCACTGAAGATGTGTTAAACTATGTTAAATATAATGGAAATAAAGCACTTTCAAATTTAGGTTTTGAACCTTATTTTGAGGAACGTGAATTTAACCCAATTATTGAGAATGCCTTAGATACAACAACTAAAAACCATGACTTCTTCTCTGTAAAAGGTGATGGTTATGTATTAGCATTAAATGTAGAAGCATTACAAGATGATGACTTTGTATTTGACAACAAATAATAATTAAAATTAAAAAGACCTTCACATGAAAGGATAATAGCGATTCGTTTCGTCTTGACTCCTACATGTTGAAGGTCTTTTTTCTATAACTTAAAAACGTATGCACATTTTGAAAAAGTAAAAATGGCATTTAATGATGCCAATGAGGCTAGAAAGTATACAAGATACTGCATTACAAAAGGGTGTGCTATTTTACTATATACATCTAAATTACACATTTACAAAAAATGATTTCTATTTTAATTGCAAATATCAATAAAATTGACAATAAATTATTTGAAAGGCTATTGAAATGAGTGACAAAAAACGATACCATTAATGAGAAATGTTATCAATGATAATAATTATCATTAAATTAAAGGGAGAAAATTTTGTAATGAAGTATTTATTAAAGGGAAAAATTTTGCTTCTATTACTTATATTGCTAACAATTATTTCGTTGTTTATAGGTGTCAGTGAACTGTCTATTAAAGATATCTTTCATTTGTCAGACTCACAGCAAAATATATTGTTCTCAAGCCGAATACCGAGAACGATGAGTATTTTAATTGCTGGAAGTTCATTAGCTTTAGCTGGCCTAATCATGCAACAAATGATGCAAAATAAGTTTGTTAGTCCAACTACAGCTGGGACGATGGAGTGGGCAAAATTAGGAATCTTAATTGCCCTATTATTCTTTCCAACTGGTCATATTTTATTAAAACTAGTATTTGCTGTTATTTGCAGCATCAGCGGAACATTTTTATTTGTTAAAATTATTGATTTTATCAAAGTGAAAGATGTCATCTTTGTACCACTATTAGGGATTATGATGGGTGGCATTGTCGCTAGTTTTACAACGTTTATCTCATTACGTACAAACGCAGTTCAAAGCATTGGTAACTGGCTTAACGGGAACTTTGCCATTATCACAAGTGGACGTTATGAAATCTTGTATTTAAGTATTCCTCTTTTAGCATTGACATATCTTTTTGCAAATCATTTCACAATTGTAGGTATGGGTAAAGACTTTACCAATAATTTAGGTTTGAGTTATGAAAAATTAATCAATATTGCTCTATTTATTACTGCCACAATTACGGCATTAGTCGTTGTGACAGTTGGAACTTTACCCTTCTTAGGTTTAGTTATTCCAAATATTATTTCGATTTATAGAGGCGATCATTTAAAAAATGCAATTCCTCATACGATGATGTTAGGTGCCATCTTTGTATTGTTTTCTGATATAGTTGGCAGAATTGTAGTTTATCCATATGAAATTAATATTGGTTTAACAATAGGTGTATTTGGAACAATCATTTTCCTTATCTTACTTATGAAAGGTAGGAAAAATTATGCGCAACAATAATAAAAAAATAATGCTTTTAATTGCAGTCACGTTCTTAATTAGTATGCTGTACTTATTTGTTGGTATTGATTTTGATATATTTGAATATCAATTTTCAAGTCGTTTAAGAAAGTTCATATTAATTATTTTAGTAGGTGCTGCCATTGCAACATCCGTTGTTATTTTCCAAGCGATTACAAATAATCGTTTATTGACACCATCAATAATGGGATTAGATGCAGTTTATTTATTTATCAAAGTATTGCCCGTCTTTTTATTTGGAATTCAATCGGTATGGGTTACTAATGTATATTTGAACTTTATATTAACACTTATAACGATGGTGTTATTCGCACTAATCCTATTCCAAGGTATCTTTAAAATTGGACATTTTTCAATTTACTTTATCTTACTTATAGGTGTCCTTTTAGGAACATTTTTTAGAAGTATTACAGGTTTTATTCAATTGATTATGGATCCTGAGTCATTTTTAGCAATACAAAGTAGTATGTTTGCTAATTTTAATGCTTCTAATTCGAATTTAGTTACTTTTTCAGCAGTATTATTAGTAATCATATTAGTCATTACAATTTTTCTATTGCCATATTTAGATGTATTGCTTTTAGGTCGTGCTGAAGCAATTAATCTGGGGATATCGTATGAAAAATTAACGCGGATTCTACTTGTAATAGTTTCTGTCTTAGTCTCTGTGTCAACTGCATTAGTAGGACCAATTACATTTTTAGGCTTATTGACTGTAAATCTAGCGCATGAACTAATGAAGACGTATGAACATAAATATATATTAATCGCGACAATTTGCTTGAGTTGGATTAGTTTATTTAGTGCGCAATGGGTAGTTGAAAATGTGTTTGAGGCTACGACAGAAATGAGTATACTTATTGATTTAATTGGTGGAAGTTATTTCATTTATCTATTAGTTAGAAGGAGAAATGCGCAATGATTCAAGTTGGGAATTTAACTAAAACTATAAATAATCAAATGATATTGGACGATATTAGCATAGAAATTGAAAAAGGTAAGTTGACTTCTTTAATTGGACCTAATGGAGCAGGGAAGAGTACGTTACTTTCAGCGATATGTCGCTTAATTCGGTTTGATGAAGGGGAAGTAAAAATAGATGGACAGCTTATGTCTGATTATAAAAACAATGATTTGTCGAAAAAGATATCGATTTTAAAGCAAACGAACCATACAGAAATGAACATTACTGTAGAACAATTAGTTAATTTCGGACGATTTCCATATTCTAAAGGACGTTTAACGAAAGAAGACCATGAAATTGTTAATGATGCTTTAGATTTGTTGCAATTACAAGATATTAGAAAGCGTAATATAAAATCATTGTCTGGTGGACAACGTCAACGTGCCTATATAGCGATGACCATTGCACAAGATACTGAATATATTCTTTTAGATGAACCGTTAAATAATTTAGATATGAAGCATGCTGTTCAAATTATGCAAACGTTAAAAATGTTAGCGCATAAAATGAATAAAGCGATTGTCATTGTGTTACATGATATTAACTTTGCGTCCTGTTATTCAGATCAGATTGTAGCAATGAAAAACGGACAACTAGTTAAATCAGATTTGAAAGATAATGTCATTCAAAGTAGTGTTTTAAGTGATTTATATGACATGGATATTCAAATTGAACATATAAGAAATCAAAGGATTTGTTTATATTTTAAGGATTGATAATTTGGAGACACTTTAAAGGGGTGATGCGCCAATTAAAGAAGGGTTAACAAGTATTTATTCGTATTTCACATCAAGCACACAGATTAAGCCAAAAGAGGAGAATATTATATTATGAAGAAAACAGTCTTATATTTAGTAGTAGCAGTAATGTTTTTATTAGCGGCATGCGGTAACAATTCTGATAAAGAACAATCAAAATCAGAAACTAAAGGTTCTAAAGATACAGTAAAAATTGAAAACAACTATAAAATGCGTGGCGAGAAAAAAGATGGTAGCGATGCTAAAAAAGTTAAAGAAACTGTTGAAGTACCAAAGAACCCTAAAAATGCAGTTGTATTAGATTATGGCGCATTAGATGTAATGAAAGAAATGGGCTTATCAGACAAAGTAAAAGCATTACCTAAAGGTGAAGGCGGCAAGTCATTACCGAATTTCTTAGAGTCATTTAAAGATGACAAGTATACAAATGTTGGTAACTTGAAAGAAGTTAATTTCGATAAAATTGCAGCAACAAAACCGGAAGTAATCTTTATCTCTGGCCGTACAGCAAATCAAAAGAATTTAGATGAATTTAAAAAAGCTGCACCAAAAGCAAAAATTGTTTACGTTGGTGCAGATGAAAAGAATTTAATTAGTTCAATGAAACAAAACACTGAAAATATTGGTAAAATTTACGATAAAGAAGATAAAGCTAAAGAATTAAATAAAGATTTAGATAACAAAATTGCTTCAATGAAAGATAAAACTAAGAAGTTCAACAAATCAGTTATGTATTTATTAGTTAATGAAGGTGAATTATCAACATTTAGACCTAAAGGTCGTTTCGGTGGATTAGTTTACGATACATTAGGTTTCAACGCGGTTGATAAAAACGTAAGCAATAGTAACCACGGACAAAATGTCTCTAACGAATACATTAATAAAGAAAATCCAGATGTTATTTTAGCAATGGATAGAGGACAGGCTGTAAGTGGTAAATCAACTGCGAAACAAGCATTAAATAATCCTGTATTAAAAAATGTTAAAGCAATTAAAGAAGACAAAGTTTATAATTTAGACCCTAAATTATGGTACTTTGCAGCTGGATCAACTACAACTACAATTAAACAAATTGATGAACTTGAAAAAGTTGTAAAATAATTTTAAAAGAGGGGAACAATGGTTAAAGGTCTTAATCATTGTTCCCCTCTTTGCTTTAAAAAAGGGAATCTGGGACGTCAATCAATGTCCTAGACTCTAAAATGTTCTGTTGTCAGTCGTTGGTTGAATGAACATATACTTGTAACAAGCTCATTTCAATACCTGTGGGCTCCAAACATAGAGAAATTGGATTTCCAATTTCTACAGACAATGTAAGTTGCCGGGCTCCAAACATAGAGAATATCAAAAAGAAATTCTACAGAAGTGGTGCTTTATCATGTCTATCCCACTCCCTATAATTTTTTGGCTATGTTGTTTAAATTTCGAAATAAATATGATAGTGATATTTGCAGCGATTGTTAAATCGAGATTGGCAATTAGGACAACGCTCAACCATCATATATTCATTGATTGTTAATTCATGTTTGCATACACCGCATAAGATTGCTTTTTCGTTAAATGAAGGCTCAGACCAACGCTTAATGGCGTGCTTTTCAAACTCATTATGGCACTTATAGCATGGATAGTATTTATTACAACATTTAAATTTAATTGCAATAATATCTTCTTCGGTAAAATAATGGCGACAGCGTGTTTCAGTATCGATTAATGAACCATAAACTTTAGGCATAGACAAAGCTCCTTAACTTACGATTCCTTTGGATGTTCACCAATAATGCGAACTTCACGATTTAATTCAATGCCAAATTTTTCTTTGACGGTCTTTTGTACATAATGAATAAGGTTTTCATAATCTGTAGCAGTTCCATTGTCTACATTTACCATAAAACCAGCGTGTTTAGTTGAGACTTCAACGCCGCCAATACGGTGACCTTGCAAATTAGAATCTTGTATCAATTTACCTGCAAAATGACCAGGCGGTCTCTGGAATACACTACCACATGAAGGGTACTCTAAAGGTTGTTTAGATTCTCTACGTTCTGTTAAATCATCCATTTTAGCTTGTATTTCAGTCATTTTACCAGGAGCTAAAGTAAATGCAGCTTCTAATACAACTAAGTGTTCTTTTTGAATAATGCTATTACGATAATCTAATTCTAATTCTTTTGTTGTAAGTTTAACTAACGAGCCTTGTTCGTTTACGCAAAGCGCATAGTCTATACAATCTTTAACTTCGCCACCATAAGCGCCAGCATTCATATACACAGCACCACCAATTGAACCTGGAATACCACATGCAAATTCAAGGCCAGTAAGTGCGTAATCACGAGCAACACGTGAGACATCAATAATTGCAGCGCCGCTACCGGCTATAATTGCATCATCAGATACTTCGATATGATCTAGTGATAATAAACTAATTACAATGCCACGAATACCACCTTCACGGATAATAATATTTGAGCCATTGCCTAAATATGTAACAGGAATCTCATTTTGATAGGCATATTTAACAACTGCTTGTACTTCTACATTTTTAGTAGGGGTAATATAAAAGTCGGCATTACCACCTGTCTTAGTATAAGTGTATCGTTTTAAAGGTTCATCAACTTTAATTTTTTCATTTGGGATAAGTTGTTGTAAAGCTTGATAGATGTCTTTATTTATCACTTCTCAGTACATCCTTTCTCATGTCTTTAATATCATATAGTATTATACCAATTTTAAAATTCATTTGCGAAAATTGAAAAGAAAGTATTAGAATTAGTATAAATATAAAATACGGCATTATTGTCGTTATAAGTATTTTTTACATAGTTTTTCAAAGTATTGTTGCTTTTGCATCTCATATTGTCTAATTGTTAAGCTATGTTGCAATATTTGATGCTTTTTAGTATTGAATTGTAAAGCGATCTCATCATTAGTCGATAAGAGACGATCAAGTGCAAGATAAGATTCAAATGTTTGGGTATTCATTTGAATGATATGTAGACGCACCTGTTGTTTTAGTTCATGAAAATTGTTAAACTTCGCCATCATAACCTTTTTATTATATTTATGATGCAAACGATAAAACCCTACATAATTTAAGCGTTTTTCATCTAAGGATGTAATATCATGCAAATTTTCTACACCTACTAAAATATCTAAAATTGGCTCTGTTGAATATTTAAAATGATTCGTACCGCCAATATGTTTTGTATATTTTACTGGGCTGTCTAAGAGGTTGAATAATAATGATTCAATTTCAGTGTATTGTGATTGAAAACAATTAGTTAAATCACTATTAATGAATGGTTGAACATTTGAATACATGATAAACTCCTTTGATATTGAAAATTAATTTAATCACGATAAAGTCTGGAATACTATAACATAATTCATTTTCATAATAAACATGTTTTTGTATAATGAATCTGTTAAGGAGTGCAATCATGAAAAAAATTGTTATTATCGCTGTTTTAGCGATTTTATTTGTAGTAATAAGTGCTTGTGGTAATAAAGAAAAAGAGGCACAACATCAATTTACTAAGCAATTTAAAGATGTTGAGCAAAAACAAAAAGAATTACAACATGTCATGGATAATATACATTTGAAAGAAATTGATCATCTAAGTAAAACTGATACAACTGATAAAAATAGTAAAGAATTTAAGGCACTACAAGAAGATGTTAAAAACCATCTCATACCTAAATTTGAAGCATATTATAAGTCAGCAAAAAATTTGCCTGATGATACAATGAAAGTTAAGAAATTAAAAAAAGAATATATGACGCTTGCAAATGAGAAGAAGGATGCGATATATCAATTAAAAAAATTCATAGGTTTATGTAATCAATCTATCAAGTATAACGAAGACATTTTAGATTATACGAAACAATTTGAAAAAAATAGATACAAAGTTGAATCAGAAATTAAATTAGCTGATAATAAAAGTGAAGCAACTAATCTTACGACAAAATTAGAACATAATAATAAAGCGTTAAGAGATACTGCGAAAAAGAACCTAGATGATAGTAAAGAAAATGAAGTAAAAGGCGCGATTAAAAATCACATTATGCCAATGATTGAAAAACAAATTACCGATATTAACCAAACTAATATTAGTGATAAGCATGTTAATAATGCAAGGAAAAACGCAATAGAAATGTATTACAGTCTGCAGAACTATTATAATACACGTATTGAAACAATAAAGGTTAGTGAGAAGTTATCAAAAGTCGATGTAGATAAGTTGCCGAAAAAGGGTATAGATATAACTCACGGCGATAAAGCCTTTGAAAAAAAGCTTGAAAAATTAGAAGAAAAATAACTATAATCATTTTTCAAAGTTAAAAATTTTGAATTTATGGTTAACATGTCAACTTACTATGTGTATAATGGTAAACATTGATATTAACTATATGTATAAAAATGTCACGCAGATGCTATTTAAATGTGATAAATATTTTTAGAGGTGAATAGAGTGGCTATAAAGCTAAGTTCAATTGACCAATTTGAACAGGTTATTGAGGAAAATAAATATGTTTTTGTATTAAAACATAGTGAAACTTGTCCAATATCGGCAAATGCGTACGATCAATTTAATAAATTTTTATATGAACGCGATATGGACGGTTATTATTTGATTGTCCAACAAGAACGCGATTTGTCAGATTATATTGCTAAAAAAACGAACGTTAAACATGAATCACCTCAAGCATTTTATTTTGTAAATGGTGAAATGGTTTGGAATCGAGACCACGGTGATATTAATGTGTCGTCATTAGCACAAGCAGAAGAATAATGAAACTATAGGGTTGGAACATTTTGCCTTACACTACTAGACGTGAATAGCACAACTTAAATTCGTGTGAATCAGAGTAGTTTGGCTATAATGATGTTCTGACCTTTTATTTTATGTAACCTTTAGAAGCAGTTAAGTTAGTACTTTTTTACAAACATATGTATAATGTATTCGAGTATTTTTATTGAAAATATTTTGGAAAACGACGAATCCAATAAGAAAATTTTAACATGATTTGTAAGTTAGTTTAATAGGAAATACATGCTAAACCATAAGAAGTATACTGTTATTTGCTGGAATAATTAATAATCATGTCATGTTAAATGTTCGCATATAATCACGAGATAAAATCTAAAATTTAAGATTAATCTTTTATGAATAAAAAACGTATCACAACAAATAATAAAGTAAGGTGGTCAAGGTTATGAAAGTATTAGTAGCCATGGATGAGTTTCATGGAATTATTTCGAGTTATCAAGCTAATAGATATGTTGAAGAGGCAGTTGCAAGCCAAATTGAAACTGCAGATGTAGTTCAAGTACCATTGTTTAATGGAAGACATGAATTATTAGATTCTGTATTTTTATGGCAATCTGGGCAAAAGTATCGTATACCAGTACATGATGCAGATATGAATGAAGTTGAAGGTGTTTACGGACAAACTGATACAGGGATGACCGTTATCGAGGGGAATTTATTTTTAAAAGGTAAAAAACCAATTGTTGAACGAACAAGTTATGGTTTAGGAGAAATGATTAAACATGCATTAGATAACGACGCAAAACATGTTGTAATTTCATTAGGTGGGATTGATAGTTTTGATGCTGGTGCAGGTATGTTACAAGCATTAGGTGCTCAATTCTATGATGACGAAGGGCGTGTCGTAGATATGAGACAAGGTGCTGGTGTAATTAAATATATTCGTCGTATGGATATGTCGAACTTACACCCTAAAATGGAAACAGCAAGAATTCAAGTAATGTCGGATTTTTCAAGTCGATTATATGGTAAGCAAAGTGAAATCATGCAAACTTATGATGCGCATCAGTTGAACCATAATCAAGCAGCAGAAATCGATAATTTAATTTGGTATTTTAGTGAGTTATTTAAAAGTGAATTGAAAATTGCAATTGGTCCAGTTGAACGTGGTGGTGCTGGTGGTGGAATTGCAGCAGTCTTGAATGGACTGTATCAAGCTGAAATATTAACCAGTCATGCATTAGTAGACCAACTAACACATTTAGAAAATTTAGTTGAACAAGCGGATTTAATTATTTTTGGAGAAGGATTAAATGAAAATGATCAGTTGCTAGAAACGACAACATTGCGTATTGCAGAACTTTGTCATAAACATCAAAAGGTTGCCATTGCAATTTGTGCAACTGCTGAAAAGTTTGATTTATTTGAATCACAAGGGGTTACAGCAATGTTTAATACATTTATCGATATGCCGGAAAGTTATACCGACTTTAAAATGGGATTACAAATTAGGCATTATACTGTTCAGTCTTTAAAACTGTTGAAAACACATTTTAATGTTGAGGTTTAGTAAAGAAGGACTAAATTGGTGATGCTGTCATGATGGTTAATAACATTTATGATGGTTAGCAAAACGAATTAGAAGATCGAAAGTATACGTAAAAAATATGAAAAATCACGCTATCATTGCACTGAATGTTAGCGTGATTTTTTATATTAATTAAGCCTGAGTTGAACTAGTATATAATCGTTTGTTTTTAGTTATTTTCAGCGATATCTTCTACAATTCCAATGATTACTTGTACTGCTTTTTCCATGACATCAATGGATGCATATTCATATGGGCCGTGGAAGTTACCGCAACCTGTAAAGATGTTTGGAGTTGGTAATCCCATAAATGACAATTGTGAACCATCTGTACCACCACGAATAGGTTCAGTGTTTGCTGGAATATCTAATTTAGCAAAGACACGTTTAGGTATATCAATAATATGAGGCAATGGTAATATTTTTTCTGCCATATTGAAATATTGATCCGATATATCAACTTTAACTGGATAATTTTCAAAATGGGCATTGATATCGTCACGTATTTCTAAAATACGTTTCTTACGCAATTCGAATTGTTTTTTATCATGATCACGAATAATGTATTGCAAAGTTGCTTTTTCAACAGTTCCTTCAAAGTTCATTAAGTGGTAAAAGCCTTCATATCCTTCTGTTCGCTCCGGAACTTCACTATCAGGTAGCAAACTATCGAATTGTTCACCTAAACGTATTGCGTTTACCATTGCATTTTTAGCTGAACCAGGATGAACATTCACACCGTGGCATGTAATAACCGCTTCAGCAGCGTTAAAGCTTTCATATTGTAATTCTCCATATTGACTACCATCCATAGTATAAGCAAAATCAGCATTGAAGCGGTCAACATCAAATTTATGTGGACCACGACCGATTTCTTCGTCTGGTGTAAATCCAATGCGAATGGTACCATGTTTAATTTCTGGATGTTCTTGTAAATAACAAATAGCTTCCATAATTTCCACAATACCCGCTTTATCGTCTGCACCTAGTAACGATGTACCATCAGTTACCATTAATGTATGACCAACTAAACTGTTAAGTTCTGGAAATACTTTAGGATCTAAGACACGTTTAGTATTGCCTAGTTTGTATGGCTTGCCATCATAGTTTTCAATAATTTGCGGTTTAACATTTGAAGCATTGAAATCAGGTGATGTATCAACATGAGCCAAAAAACCAACAGTTGGGACGTCGGCATCGATGTTACTTTCTAATGTAGCAAATAAGTAGCCATTTTCATCTAAATCAGTTGGCAATCCTAATTGTTGTAATTCTTTTTCTAATAAATGTAACAAATCCCATTGCTTTTCAGTTGAAGGTGTTGTTGTAGATTTTGGATCAGATTGCGTATCAATTGTCGTATATCTTGTTAATCTATCTATCAATTGGTTCTTCATTATATTCGACCCCTTAAACTCTATTATTCATGTTGTAAGATTTTTTATATGTCTTACCTTTGATTTTACCATACAGTTGTTTGATACGTGTGTACAGGTAATATAGAATTTCAGAAACTAATATACCGAAAGCAATCGCACCTGAAATCAGTGTAACTTCTAAAAATGTATTTACAGCACTTGTATAATCATTCGATACTAAAAAACGAGTCGCTTGATAAGCTGCACCACCAGGTACTAATGGTATAATGCCTGGCACTATGAATATAATTACCGGTCGTTTATAACTGCGACTCATAGTATGACTCATTAAGCCTAAAATTAAGCTTCCCAAAAATGAAGCGCCAACTTTTCCAAACTCTAAATCTACCGTTAATTGGTAAATCGTCCATGCAATGGCACCTACAAATCCACATGCTACTAAGAGACGTTTGGGTGCATTGAAAATGATAGAGAAAAGTACTGTTGATATAAAGCTGATTGTAAAATGAAATAAATAAAATAGCATGCTTTAACAGTCCTTCCTTAAATGATTAATAAAACGATTGCGACACCAGCACCGATTGCGAATGCTGTTAATGCAGCTTCAACACCACGAGACATACCTGCAAGTAATTCACCCGCTAATAAATCTCGAATGGCATTGGTAATTAATATACCAGGGACAAGTGGCATGACACTGGCTATAGTAATGATATCTTGATTGGTTGCAATACCTAATTTAGTAAATGTGGCTGCAATGGATATGACCACAGCGGCTGCAACAAACTCTGAGAAAAATTTAATTTGTATATAGCGTTGCACAAAGCTGAATGTTAAAAATGCGGATCCACCAGCAATGACTGCAATCCAACAATCTGATGCGACACCACCAAACATGAACAGGAAGAAGCCACATGCAATGGCAGCTGCAAAGAAATTCGTTAAAAAAGAATATTGTAATGATGCATGCTGTAAATGAATAAATTCAGATTTAGCTTCATCAATTGTGAGTTCTTTATTTGATATTTTACGTGAAAGACTATTCGTTAAAGCGATTTTCTCTAAATCTGTTGTACGCTCTTGTACACGAATTAATCTTGTACTTGTACGATCATTTAATGAAAAAATAATTGCAGTTGAACTGACAAAACTATATGTATTATGAAGACCATAACTATGTGCGATACGGTTCATTGTATCTTCAACTCGATATGTTTCAGCACCTGATTCAAGTAAAATTCTACCTGCAATTAATACAACATCAATCACTTTGTTTTCATCTATAATTGTGATTGAATCTGGCATATCAATTCACCTCCAATGATATGTGTTATTTATTTGAACAATTGAAGTTTACAACTTGTTGTTGCAACTTTCAATAGTGAGACTTTGTGTTAGTATGATGAACTTGTATGGTTCAAATTTAAATAAGAAAAACTGTTAATCTTTGCTATTATACTATGATTTAATAATAGCAAAGGATTAACAGTTTTGTCGTTGTTATAGATTGATGATAGGGTTAAACATTACTTTATTTCGGCCTTGATTTTTGGCTACATGCACCATATCGTCTGCATCTTTAAACACTTTACGCTGTGATTTTGGATCGTCATCTGTTAAATAACCAACACCGATAGACACTGACAATTTAATAACTTCTTTGTTTGGTAAATGGAATGATGATTTTTCAACACCCGAACGAATATTTTCAGCTAATTTAACACTTTGATCAAGTGAATAGTTGTGAATGACAACTGAGAACTCTTCGCCACCATTTCTAAAAATTTTAAATTGATTCGGCACATAGTTTTTAAGTAATTGAGACATTTGTTTTAATACAGCATCACCTGATTTGTGTGAGTAGGTATCATTGACATCTTTAAATCCATCGATATCGATTAATAATAATGCGATACTTTGATGTTCTTTTTCAGCTTTTCGTGAAATTTCATTTAAATGTCTATCAAATTCTTTTACATTACCTAAGCCTGTTAAGTAATCATATTTATCTTCGTTTTCATAACGATTTACGAGTGAGAAGAAATGCCAAATATCGACAAATGTTATCGCTGAAGCTAAAGTGATAATTAATGAAATTGGTATTAAAATGATAACTTCCGATAGTGTGTAAATAGGACTCACTAATGCGACACCAAATAAAATGATTATTGTAACAACATTAAGTATTAACAATGATAGCACATCATTTTGTTTTAAAAATGGTCCAATAGCACTTGTTACTGCGGCAATAACAATCAACGTAACACCGTACATAATCGAGTTGTTAAATACTACAATTTCAACAATTGCTACAATTACTGTGGCAGATAATGTATAGACCATATTTGTAAATCTACCTAAAAACAATAAAGGAACGAATGTTAAGTGAATTAAATAATCTTCACGATAAGGGATAGGGTAGACAGATAATAATAATGATACGATTGTCATTAATACAGTGACATATGCCTTAGAAAAAACCATACGTTTGTTTTCTGAATACTGTAAGCGATGGAATAAATAGATTCCAGCGACTATAACAGATATATTGTATATAAATGCTTCGAACATGTCTGAATCGACTCCTTTAATTGACCACTAGCTATTGTAAGTGAAAACTTACAATTTGTCATTAGTTTACATATAAAATTAATGTATGATATAGACTTTGATGTTAAAATGTTGCCTTAAATGATATGATGAAAAAATGAATAATAGGCGATATATAAGAAATGAATCGTATAGTTGTAAATATGATATCATTGATTGAGCGAATTAATTTATAATAAAGCTATAAGATATACGTAGAAAATAGATATATCATTCTATAAAGACAATATTAAATAAATATAACGTTAAAAACAATTAATATCGATGAAGGTGAATAAATGGTTACATTATTACTAGTTGCAGTAACAATGATTGTCAGTTTGACGATAACACCAATTGTTATTGCAATATCGAAAAGATTAAATTTAGTTGATAAACCAAATTTTAGAAAAGTACACACTAAACCTATTTCAGTTATGGGTGGTACGGTGATTCTCTTTTCATTTTTAATAGGTATTTGGATTGGTCATCCTATTGAAACAGAAATCAAACCACTTATTATTGGTGCGATTATTATGTACGTACTTGGGCTTGTAGATGATATCTACGATTTGAAACCGTATATAAAATTGGCTGGTCAAATTGCTGCTGCCTTAGTAGTTGCTTTTTATGGTGTGACTATTGATTTTATTTCGTTGCCAATGGGTACAACTATTCATTTTGGATTTCTTAGTATTCCAATTACTGTGATTTGGATTGTTGCTATTACAAATGCAATTAACTTAATTGATGGACTCGATGGTTTGGCATCGGGTGTTTCTGCAATCGGACTCATTACAATAGGATTCATTGCAATTTTACAAGCTAATATTTTCATAACGATGATTTGTTGTGTTTTATTAGGCTCTTTAATTGGGTTTTTATTTTACAATTTCCATCCTGCCAAAATATTTTTAGGTGATAGTGGCGCTTTAATGATTGGATTTATCATCGGATTCCTTTCTTTACTCGGATTCAAAAATATTACAATTATTGCATTGTTCTTCCCAATTGTTATCTTAGCAGTTCCATTCATTGATACCTTGTTCGCAATGATTCGACGTGTGAAAAAAGGGCAGCATATAATGCAAGCTGATAAATCGCATTTGCATCATAAGTTATTAGCTTTAGGCTACACACATAGACAAACGGTATTATTAATCTATTCAATTTCTATTTTATTTAGTCTTTCGAGCATTATCTTGTATGTATCGCCACCATTAGGTGTTGTATTAATGTTTGTATTAATCATATTTAGTATTGAATTAATTGTTGAATTTACAGGATTAATAGATAACAACTACCGACCAATATTAAATTTAATTAGTCGTAAGTCATCTCATAAAGAGGAATAGATTTTAAAACGGTAAGTAATAAAATAAAAAATGATGTCTGTACTTTTATGTTGTTATAAAGAAGGCATACTCACAAAAAACACTAGCATGGAACGTGCTTTCCAAATTGCAAAGTAACAATACGCAATTAGAGTTAGCCATCCTAAGCTAGTGCTTTTTATTTTTATTCAGTTGGTATATCGAAAGGTAACTGCTTTGGAGTTTCTTCAGTCAAATCGAAATTTCCAGCAGTCATTTGATTTAAAAAATTAATAAACGCTTCATAGTCACTTTTAACGACATCGATATAGTAGCTTACCTTATCAGTGTAAGTTTGGTTTCTTAACATAAAATGAGTTGAGGCTAATTCATATTCAAATTTACCAGTTTGATCATAATTCAGTGTTACTATACATGGTACTGCTTCTCGTAGTTCGACACGTCCGATATCATAAATGACGTCTCTGACAGCACCGCTATAGGCGCGAATTAAACCGCCACCACCTAATTTAATACCACCAAAATATCTTGTTACTACGACACACGCATTATGAACATCGAGCTTTTTTAATATGTCTAACATTGGGACACCGGCAGTTCCTGTCGGTTCACCATCATCATTCGCTTTTTGAATATTCATTTCAGGTCCAATAGTATATGCAGAACAATTATGAGTGGCATCTTTATGTTCTTTTTTTATTGCAGCAATAAATGCTTTAGCTTCATCTTCATTTTGAACAGGTTTGATATGAGCAATGAATCTTGATTTACTAATCACATTTTCAATAATGTGTTCTTTTTTAACAGTAATGATATTTTGTGTCATAATAACTCCTTAATTCATAAGCTTAAGATTATTTAATCTTCATTATACACTGAAAATGATATGACTATAAATCGTTTGATTGCCATTTTCTTTTTAACTGAAATATTGTATCATTGCTATGAGTATATTTTAGGAGGACGACTATGAAAATTGCTGTGATGACCGATTCTACAAGTTATCTGTCGCAGGACTTAATCGATAAATATAATATTCAAATAGCGCCATTAAGTGTGACTTTTGATGATGGGAAGAACTTTACAGAAAGTAATGAAATAGCAATTGAAGAATTTTATAATAAAATGGCATCGTCTCAAACGATTCCAACAACAAGCCAACCAGCAATTGGCGAATGGATTACTAAATATGAAATGTTAAGAGATCAAGGTTACACAGATATCATTGTCATTTGCTTATCAAGTGGAATTAGTGGAAGTTATCAATCTAGTTATCAAGCAGGGGAAATGGTTGAAGGTGTTAATGTACATGCATTTGATAGTAAGCTTGCAGCAATGATTGAAGGATGTTATGTATTACGTGCTATTGAAATGGTTGAAGAAGGATACGAACCACAGCAAATTATTGATGATTTAACTAATATGCGTGAACACACAGGTGCATATTTAATTGTTGATGACTTAAAGAATTTACAAAAAAGTGGTCGAATTACTGGTGCTCAAGCATGGGTTGGAACATTATTGAAAATGAAGCCAGTTCTTAAGTTTGAAGATGGCAAGATTATACCAGAAGAAAAAGTTCGTACTAAAAAGCGTGCCATTCAAACATTAGAAAAGAAAGTATTAGATATTGTAAAAGACTTTGAAGAAGTAACTTTATTTGTCATAAATGGAGACCATTTCGAAGATGGACAAGCGTTATACAAAAAGTTACAAGATGATTGTCCTTCAGCTTATCAAGTAGCATACTCTGAGTTTGGTCCAGTTGTTGCAGCACATTTAGGTTCAGGTGGATTAGGTTTAGGCTATGTTGGCAGAAAAATAAGATTAACATAATTATAAAATTTTAATAAAAGAGTCTATATTGTAATTGGAAATTATCTCTCGTATACATGGCTTTAAATGTTCATCATTTGAATGTCAAAATGCTAAAGATATAAGAAAATCATTATAATATTAGACTCTTTTTTACGTTGAAATGAGGTTTTAAGCATTAAACATTACGGGAAATTAATTCATCCTCATACTTCACTTACTAATGAAAAAATTAATAAAGAAGTAACAGGTGTCATCAAACAAAAGTCAAACTATTATTGTGTTCAATGTGAAAGTACAAATCCAAAGCATTTTTATCAGTATGATTCCTCAGTACATTCCAAGAAAATTGTATATTGCAGAAATTGTATATCACTGGGTCGAATGGATAATGTAACAAGATATAAAATAACAGAAAGTTCGCAAAGTTCATCACAAGCATATTATCATCTCTCATTTGAATTATCGGAACAACAGTCTTATGCCTCAGAACATATTGTTCGAGCCATTAGAATGAGACAAACGATTTTGTTATATGCAGTAACAGGTGCAGGTAAGACAGAAATGATGTTTCAAGGCATTCAATATGCAAGACGACAGGGAGATAATATAGCTATTGTGTCACCACGTGTAGATGTTGTTGTAGAAATTAGTAAACGTATTAAAGACGCATTTCTTAATGAAGATATAGACATACTACACCAGCAATCAAGTCAACAATTTGAAGGGCATTTTGTTGTATGCACAGTGCATCAACTTTACCGATTCAAACAGCACTTTGATACTATTTTTATTGATGAAGTCGACGCCTTTCCTTTATCAATGGATAAAAGTTTACAACAAGCATTGAAGTCATCTTCTAAAGTTGAACATGCAACGATTTATATGACAGCAACACCACCGAAACAACTTCTGTCAGAGATTCCCCTCGAAAATATAATTAAATTGCCAGCTCGCTTTCATAAAAAATCACTTCCAGTTCCTAAATATCGCTATTTCAAACTTAACAATAATAAGATTCAGAAAATGTTATATCGAATTTTACAAGATCAAATTAATAATCAACGTTATACACTGGTGTTTTTTAACAATATAGAAACAATGATTAAAACATTTTCGATTTATAAGCAGAAAATTACTAAATTAACATATGTCCATAGCGAGGATGTTTTTCGCTTTGAAAAAGTTGAACAATTAAGGAATGGACAATACGATGTCATTTTTACTACGACAATATTAGAACGTGGATTTACAATGGCAAATTTAGATGTTGTTGTTATCGATGCACATCAATATACTCAAGAGGCTTTAATACAAATTGCTGGACGTGTTGGACGAAAATTAGAATGTCCTACTGGAAAAGTATTGTTTTTTCATGAAGGTGTAAGTATGAATATGATTCAAGCTAAAAAAGAGATTCAAAAGATGAACAAATTAGCATTAAAAAGAGGTTGGATTGATGAATAATTGTTTGAGTTGTGGTGCTAAGTTATATGAAAATATAACCATTTATAATTTGTTCAAGAAACCTAATAGATTATGTGACAGATGCAAAGAGAATTGGGACAATATTAAACTTGATATTAAAGCAAGGCGATGTTCAAGGTGCTTAAAATACTTAGATCAAAATGAAGCGTATTGTTTAGACTGCAAGTTTCTATCGGCACACTTTAATTTAATGGAACAATTATATTGTCAATTTCAATATGACGGTTTAATGAAAGAGATGATACATCAGTATAAATTTTCGAAAGACTATTATTTATGTGAATTATTGGCACATTTGATTGAAATACCACAAACATCTTATGACTATATTGTGCCAATTCCTTCTTCGCCGGCACATGATTTATCTAGAACATTTAACCCGGTAGAAGCAGTACTAAAAGCAAAAGGGATTCGCTTTGATAAGATTTTAAAGATGTCAAATAGACCAAAACAGTCTCATTTAACTAAGAAAGAGCGTCTGGCAGATGAAAATCCATTTATTATTGATACGGAATTAGATTTAAATGGTAAGGAAATATTACTCGTTGACGATATTTATACAACTGGATTAACAATTCATCGTGCAGGGTGTAAATTATATGCTAAAAATATCAGAAAATTCAAAGTGTTTGCGTTTGCACGATAGCGTAAAAATGTTAAAATATAATAAAGAGTTACCAATAAAGAGGTTTAAGGAGAGATTACTATGATTAGATTTGAAATTCATGGAGATAACCTCACTATCACAGATGCTATTCGCAACTATATTGAGGAAAAAATTGGTAAGTTGGAACGTTATTTTAATGACGTACCAAATGCAGTGGCGCATGTTAAAGTTAAAACTTATTCAAATTCAGCTACTAAAATTGAAGTAACAATTCCATTGAAAAATGTTACGTTAAGAGCTGAAGAGCGAAACGATGATTTATACGCAGGTATTGATTTAATTAATAATAAACTTGAAAGACAAGTTCGAAAATATAAAACACGTATTAATCGTAAGAGCCGTGATCGAGGAGATCAAGAAGTGTTTGTTGCCGAATTACAAGAAATGCAAGAAACACAAGTTGATAATGACGCTTACGATGATAACGAGATAGAAATTATTCGTTCAAAAGAATTCAGCTTAAAACCAATGGATTCAGAAGAAGCGGTATTACAAATGAATCTATTAGGTCATGACTTCTTTGTATTCACAGACAGAGAAACTGATGGAACAAGTATCGTTTACCGCCGTAAAGACGGTAAATATGGCTTGATTCAAACTAGTGAACAATAAATTAAGTTTAAAGCACTTGTGTTTTTGCACAAGTGCTTTTTTATACTCTAAAAGCAATTTCTAACAATTTCATAGTTCGATAATGTAATTTGTTGAATGAAACATAGTGACTATGCTAATGTTAATGGATGTATATATTTGAATGTTAAGTTAATAATAGTATGTCAGTCTATTGTATAGTCCGAGTCGAAAATCGTAAAATATTTATAATATAATTTATTAAGAAGTATAATTGCGTTTTGAGAATATATTTATTAGTGATAAACTTGTTGACAACAGAATGTGAATGAAGTATGTCATAAATATATTTATATTGATTCTACAAATGAGTAAATAAGTATAATTTTCTAACTATAAATGATAAGATATATTGTTGTAGGCCAAACAGTTTTTTAGCTAAAGGAGCGAACGAAATGGGATTTTTATCAAAAATTCTTGATGGCAATAATAAAGAAATTAAACAGTTAGGTAAACTTGCTGATAAAGTAATCGCTTTAGAAGAAAAAACGGCAATTTTAACTGATGAAGAAATTCGTAATAAAACGAAACAATTCCAAACAGAATTAGCTGACATTGATAATGTCAAAAAGCAAAATGATTATTTAGATAAAATTTTACCAGAAGCATATGCACTTGTTAGGGAAGGCTCTAAACGTGTATTCAATATGACACCATATAAAGTTCAAATTATGGGTGGTATTGCAATTCATAAAGGTGATATCGCTGAGATGAGAACAGGTGAAGGTAAAACGTTAACAGCGACAATGCCAACATACTTAAATGCATTAGCTGGTAGAGGTGTTCACGTTATTACAGTCAATGAATACTTATCAAGTGTTCAAAGTGAAGAAATGGCTGAGTTATATAACTTCTTAGGTTTGACTGTCGGATTAAACTTAAACAGTAAGACGACTGAAGAAAAACGTGAAGCATATGCGCAAGACATTACTTACAGTACTAACAATGAGTTAGGTTTTGACTATTTAAGAGATAACATGGTGAATTATTCTGAAGATAGAGTAATGCGTCCATTACATTTCGCAATCATTGATGAAGTTGACTCAATTTTAATTGATGAGGCACGTACGCCATTAATTATTTCTGGTGAAGCTGAAAAGTCAACGTCACTTTATACACAAGCAAATGTTTTTGCAAAAATGTTAAAACAGGACGAAGATTATAAATATGATGAAAAAACAAAATCAGTACATTTAACAGAACAAGGTGCGGATAAAGCTGAACGTATGTTCAAAGTTGAAAACTTATATGATGTACAAAATGTTGATGTTATTAGTCATATCAACACAGCTTTACGTGCGCACGTTACATTACAACGTGATGTAGACTATATGGTTGTTGATGGCGAAGTATTAATTGTCGATCAATTTACAGGACGTACAATGCCAGGACGTCGTTTCTCGGAAGGTTTACACCAAGCTATTGAAGCGAAGGAAGGCGTTCAAATTCAAAATGAATCTAAAACTATGGCGTCTATTACATTCCAAAACTATTTCAGAATGTACAATAAACTTGCGGGTATGACAGGTACAGCTAAAACTGAAGAAGAAGAATTTAGAAATATTTATAACATGACAGTAACTCAAATTCCGACAAATAAACCTGTGCAACGTAACGATAAGTCTGATTTAATTTACATTAGCCAAAAAGGTAAATTTGATGCAGTAGTAGAAGATGTTGTAGAAAAACACAAGGCAGGGCAACCAGTGCTATTAGGTACTGTTGCAGTTGAGACTTCAGAATATATTTCAAATTTACTTAAAAAACGCGGTATCCGTCATGATGTGTTAAATGCGAAAAATCATGAACGTGAAGCTGAAATTGTTGCAGGCGCTGGACAAAAAGGTGCCGTTACTATTGCCACTAACATGGCTGGTCGTGGTACAGATATTAAATTAGGTGAAGGCGTAGAGGAATTAGGCGGTTTAGCGGTAATAGGTACAGAACGACATGAATCTCGTCGTATTGATGACCAGTTACGTGGTCGTTCTGGACGTCAAGGTGATAAAGGGGATAGTCGCTTCTATTTATCATTACAAGATGAATTAATGATTCGTTTTGGTTCTGAACGTTTACAGAAAATGATGAGCCGACTAGGTTTAGATGACTCTACACCAATTGAATCAAAAATGGTATCAAGAGCTGTAGAATCAGCACAAAAACGTGTAGAAGGTAATAACTTCGACGCGCGTAAACGTATCTTAGAGTACGATGAAGTATTACGTAAACAACGTGAAATTATCTATAACGAAAGAAATAGTATTATTGATGAAGAAGACAGCTCTCAAGTTGTAGATGCAATGCTACGTTCAACGTTACAACGTAGTATCAATTACTATATAAATACAGCAGATGACGAGCCTGAATATCAACCATTCATCGACTACATTAATGACATTTTCTTACAAGAAGGTGACATTACAGAGGATGATATCAAAGGTAAAGATGCTGAAGATATTTTCGAAGTCGTTTGGGCTAAGATTGAAGCAGCATATCAAAGTCAAAAAGATATCTTAGAAGAACAAATGAATGAGTTTGAGCGTATGATTTTACTTCGTTCTATTGATAGCCATTGGACTGATCATATCGACACAATGGATCAATTACGTCAAGGTATTCACTTACGTTCTTATGCACAACAAAATCCATTACGAGACTATCAAAATGAAGGTCATGAATTATTTGATATCATGATGCAAAATATCGAAGAAGATACTTGTAAATTCATTTTAAAATCTGTAGTACAAGTTGAAGATAATATTGAACGTGAAAAAACAACTGAGTTTGGTGAAGCGAAGCACGTTTCAGCTGAAGATGGTAAAGAAAAAGTGAAACCGAAACCAATCGTTAAAGGCGATCAAGTTGGTCGTAACGATGATTGTCCATGTGGTAGTGGTAAAAAATTCAAAAATTGCCATGGAAAATAAATGATATAAAATAACTCCTTCCAATTAAACACCTATAGTTTGTGTTATGGGAGGAGTCTTTTTATTTTACAAGCGTTAAATACTTTAAAAAATGTGAAGAAGTTGTTAAACGTTGTTATGTACTTAGTTTAAAAAAATAGGTTTAAGCATATGTCTATGATAAATGTACTGTTTTTTAACAATAAAAGTATAAACTAATTGTCAGTGGGCTTATATTTCTTAACATTGTTATTTAACAAAATTATGTTAAAATTTAGCATTATAAAAGATATAAATCAATGACTTGAATTGAATTATAAATAGGAGCGAAGGCTATGGAATTATCAGAAATCAAACGAAATATAGATAAGTATAATCAAGATTTAACACAAATTAGGGGGTCTCTTTGACTTAGAGAACAAAGAAACTAATATTCAAGAATATGAAGAAATGATGGCAGAACCTAATTTTTGGGATAACCAAACAAAAGCGCAAGATATTATAGATAAAAATAATGCGTTAAAAGCAATAGTTAATGGTTATAAAACACTACAAGCAGAAGTAGATGACATGGATGCTACTTGGGATTTATTACAAGAAGAATTTGATGGAGAAATGAAAGAAGACTTAGAGCAAGAGGTCATTAATTTTAAGGCTAAAGTGGATGAATACGAATTGCAATTATTATTAGATGGACCTCACGATGCCAATAACGCAATTCTAGAGTTACATCCTGGTGCAGGTGGCACGGAATCTCAAGATTGGGCTAATATGCTATTTAGAATGTATCAACGTTATTGTGAGAAGAAAGGTTTTAAAGTTGAAACTGTTGATTATTTACCTGGAGATGAAGCAGGGATTAAAAGTGTAACATTGCTCATCAAAGGGCATAATGCTTATGGTTATTTAAAAGCTGAAAAAGGTGTACACCGACTAGTACGAATTTCTCCATTTGATTCATCAGGACGTCGTCATACATCATTTGCATCATGTGACGTGATTCCAGATTTTAATAATGATGAAATAGAGATTGAAATCAATCCGGATGATATTACAGTTGATACATTCAGAGCTTCTGGTGCAGGTGGTCAGCATATTAACAAAACTGAATCGGCAATACGAATTACCCATCACCCCTCAGGTATAGTTGTTAATAACCAAAATGAACGTTCTCAAATTAAAAACCGTGAAGCAGCTATGAAAATGTTAAAGTCTAAATTATATCAATTAAAATTGGAAGAGCAGGCACGTGAAATGGCTGAAATTCGTGGCGAACAAAAAGAAATCGGATGGGGAAGCCAAATTAGATCATATGTTTTCCATCCATACTCAATGGTGAAAGATCATCGTACGAACGAAGAAACAGGTAAGGTTGATGCAGTGATGGATGGAGACATTGGACCATTTATCGAATCATATTTAAGACAGACAATGTCGCACGATTAATATATATTTTAAGGGAGTGGGACAGAAATGATAAAGAGCCACTAATGATTTATTATGTAGTGGTTCTTACACATTAGCCACAGCTAATGTGTACTTAAAAATAGGAATACATGAGTAAAACTCATGCATAAGAAATACTAATTTCTATAGAAAAAGTATTTCTTTATCGTCGTCCCACCCCAACTTGCATTGTCTGTAGAAATTGGGAATCCAATTTCTCTTTGTTGGGGCCCACACCCCAACTTGCATTGCCTGTAGAATTTCTTTTCGAAATTCTCTTTGTTGGGGCCCCTGACTAGAATTGAAAAAAGCTTGTTACAAGCGCATTTTCGTTCAGTCAACTACTGCCAATATAACTTTGTAGAGCATTGAACATTGATTTATGTCTCAGGCTCTTTGGTTTTTTTAAAGGTAGCTAAATAAATTGTAAATTAGATTTTGGAATATGATTTGTTTATGAATATTTAAGTACAATTCGGTGGTTTTTGACGAAATATTATCCTTTATAAAAGTTTCGTTTGTTAAACAAATCTATGTACTGTGCATTAAGTAATATTACCTTCAACGAATTTCAATGTATTGAATTAAATGTTGAAAACGTTGTCAATCATTTGCAGTGAATACATTTTACACCGAGTAGGTAGTTTGCATTCTTTTTTATATTGTTAACCATTTGATTACATCGTTATAACAATAGCTTTTGACAAAATGTATTGTGCTATAGTATTTGCATACTTAAAATACTAACAGCAAAGGAATGACAGCAAGATGAAAAAATCTCTTACAGTGACGGTTTCGTCAGTGTTAGCTTTTTTAGCTTTAAATAATGCAGCACATGCACAACAACATGGCACACAAGTAAAAACACCTGTTCAACATAATTATGTATCAAATGTTCAAGCACAAACGCAATCACCGACAACTTATACAGTAGTTGCTGGCGATTCATTATATAAGATTGCTTTAGAGCATCACTTAACGTTGAATCAATTATATTCATACAATCCTGGTGTAACACCTTTAATTTTTCCTGGTGACGTGATTTCACTTGTGCCTCAAAATAAAGTGAAACAAACTAAAACGGTTAAATCACCAGTAAGAAAAGCAAGCCAAGCTAAAAAGGTAGTACAACAACCTGTACAACAAGCGTCTAAAAAAGTAGTAGTTAAGCAAGCACCTAAGCAAACAGTAGCTAAGACAGTTAATGTAGCATACAAACCTGCTCAAGTACAAAAATCAGTACCAACTGTACCTGTTGCACATAACTACAATAAATCAGTTGCTAACAGAGGAAACTTATATGCTTATGGAAACTGCACATATTATGCTTTCGATCGTCGTGCACAATTAGGTAGAAGTATAGGAAGTTTATGGGGCAATGCAAATAACTGGAATTACGCAGCAAAAGTTGCAGGATTTAAAGTAGATAAAACACCAGAAGTTGGCGCTATTTTCCAAACAGCTGCTGGACCATATGGACATGTTGGTGTTGTTGAATCTGTAAATCCTAATGGAACAATTACTGTTTCGGAAATGAACTATGCTGGATTTAATGTTAAATCTTCAAGAACAATTTTAAATCCAGGAAAATATAATTACATCCACTAAGTAACATATCAAGACAAGACTATCCTCTTAACCTGTTTAAGTAACAGGTTGAGAGGATTTTTTGGTATCATCTAATCAGACTTATATAAAGAAGATATTTAAATGATATTTAATTGAATGATATGTAAAAAGAAAGTATAATTTATGATTAATTAATGGAGGAGGTAATTGAGATGGGTGTACATCAATATTTTAAAAGATTATCAGATATGGAAAGACTTATAAGATTACCTGGAAAATTTAAATATTTTGAACACAATGTTGCAGCGCACTCCTTTAAAGTAACTAAAATTGCTCAATATCTAGCAACGGTTGAAGAATATCATGGACGAAAGATTAATTGGAAAAGCTTATATGAAAAAGCATTAAATCATGATTTCGCTGAAGTGTTTACTGGTGATATAAAAACACCTGTTAAATATGCGAGTAGTGAATTAAAAAAATTATTTTCGCAAGTTGAAGAAGAAATGGTAGAGACCTTTATTGAAGAAGAAATTCCATTACAATATAGAGATGTTTATAAGCAACGACTGCAAGAAGGTAAAGATGATTCATTAGAAGGCCAAATACTTTCAGTTGCTGATAAAATTGATTTGCTTTATGAAACATTTGGAGAAATACAAAAACGTAATCCCGAAGAATTATTTTTCGAAATTTATGAAATGAGTCTAGAAACAATTATTCAATTTGACCATTTAGCATCTGTACAAGATTTTATTAATAATATCATTCCAGAAATGTTGACTGAAAACTTTATACCTAGAACAGAATTAAGAGAAACAACTATGAACATTTTAAATAAAAGAAAAGAGGAAAATGAATGATATGGTATTTTAGCGCAGCATTCTTTCCATGTGTCTTGGTAGTATTGTTTAGTGTAATAACAAGAAGTAAATGGGTCGGTACTATTCTGACATTAATTTTAATTGGTGCCTCAATCTATAAAGAGTATTTCCATAACGAGTGGATTATTTTTATTGATGTGGTGTCATTATTAGCTGGTTATTTAATTATAGATCAACTCGAATTTCATAAACATCAAGATGAAGATCGCTAAGATTAACTTTAAAATAATGTTTCAAACAAATTTGTTGAAACAAAATGATGATTAATATAATGTGTATTTACATACTAAAAATAACAAGATAAACGATTTGATTTAAGGCAAGCATAGTTAGCACAACTATGTTTGTTTTTCTTTGTTCGACATTTTTACGAACAAACGTTTGCTTTTTGTGTGACTACTTTGCTAAAATATGTAATGAGAAAGCGAAGAGTTGAGCGGAAATATAAATAATACGTTGAAAGAGGAGGCATATGTGACTATGGTTGAACATTATCCTTTTAAAATACATTCTGATTTTGAGCCTCAAGGTGACCAACCGCAAGCAATTAAGGAAATCGTGGAAGGTATTAAAGCGGGGAAAAGACATCAAACTTTATTAGGTGCAACTGGCACAGGGAAAACATTTACGATGAGTAATGTTATTAAAGAAGTTGGGAAGCCAACGTTAATTATCGCGCATAACAAAACATTAGCAGGACAATTATATAGTGAGTTTAAAGAATTTTTTCCTGAAAACAGGGTGGAATACTTTGTAAGTTACTATGATTATTATCAACCTGAGGCATACGTACCGTCTACTGACACTTTTATTGAAAAAGATGCCTCAATCAATGATGAAATTGATCAACTACGACATTCTGCTACAAGTGCATTATTTGAACGCGATGATGTAATTATTATTGCTAGTGTAAGTTGTATATATGGTTTAGGTAATCCTGAAGAATATAAAGATTTAGTAGTAAGTGTTCGAGTTGGTATGGAAATGGATAGAAGTGAATTACTTAGAAAACTTGTAGATGTGCAATATACACGAAATGACATCGATTTCCAACGAGGAACGTTTCGAGTGCGTGGTGATGTTGTTGAAATATTCCCAGCCTCTAAAGAAGAACTTTGTATAAGGGTTGAGTTTTTCGGCGATGAGATTGACCGTATTCGAGAAGTTAACTACCTAACTGGTGAAGTGTTGAAAGAAAGAGAACATTTTGCGATATTCCCAGCTTCTCACTTCGTAACACGTGAAGAAAAGTTGAAAGTTGCGATTGAACGTATTGAAAAAGAATTGGAAGAACGATTGAAAGAATTACGAGATGAGAATAAATTACTAGAAGCGCAAAGGTTAGAACAGCGTACCAACTATGATTTAGAAATGATGCGAGAGATGGGATTCTGTTCAGGAATTGAAAACTATTCCGTACATTTAACTTTGCGACCACTGGGTTCGACACCATATACTTTATTGGATTACTTTGGCGATGATTGGTTAGTAATGATTGATGAATCACATGTGACATTACCGCAAGTTCGAGGCATGTATAACGGAGACAGAGCGCGTAAACAAGTTTTGGTGGATCATGGATTTAGATTACCGAGTGCATTAGATAACCGTCCTCTTAAATTTGAAGAATTTGAAGAAAAGACAAAACAACTTGTGTATGTATCTGCAACGCCTGGACCATACGAAATTGAACATACGGATAAGATGGTTGAACAAATTATTCGTCCTACTGGTTTACTGGATCCTAAGATTGAGGTTAGACCTACTGAAAATCAAATTGACGATTTATTAAGTGAAATTCAAACAAGGGTTGAGCGTAATGAACGCGTACTTGTTACAACGCTCACTAAAAAGATGAGTGAAGATTTAACCACATACATGAAAGAAGCGGGTATTAAAGTTAATTATCTGCATTCAGAAATCAAGACATTAGAACGAATCGAAATAATTAGAGACTTACGAATGGGTACATATGATGTTATCGTAGGTATTAATTTATTAAGAGAGGGTATTGATATACCAGAAGTTTCTCTAGTTGTCATATTAGATGCAGATAAAGAAGGATTTTTACGTTCTAACCGCTCATTAATTCAAACAATAGGTAGAGCTGCGCGTAACGATAAAGGTGAAGTCATTATGTATGCCGATAAAATGACTGATTCGATGAAGTATGCAATTGATGAGACACAACGTCGTCGAGAAATACAGATGAAACATAATGAAAAACATGGTATTACACCTAAAACAATTAATAAAAAAATACATGATTTAATTAGTGCTACTGTTGAAAATGACGAAAATAATGACAAAGCACAAACTGTGATACCTAAGAAGATGACGAAAAAAGAACGTCAAAAGACAATCGACAATATAGAAAAAGAAATGAAACAAGCAGCGAAAGATTTAGATTTCGAGAAAGCTACAGAATTAAGAGATATGTTATTTGAATTAAAAGCAGAAGGGTGACAAGTAAATGAAAGAACCATCCATAGTAGTAAAAGGTGCTCGTGCGCATAACTTGAAAGATATTGATATCGAACTACCTAAAAATAAATTAATTGTTATGACAGGATTATCTGGGTCAGGTAAATCGTCATTAGCATTCGATACTATATATGCTGAAGGACAACGACGTTATGTTGAATCATTAAGTGCCTATGCGCGTCAATTTTTAGGGCAAATGGACAAACCAGATGTTGATACTATTGAAGGATTATCGCCAGCAATTTCAATAGATCAAAAAACAACAAGTAAAAATCCAAGGTCAACTGTTGCAACAGTAACAGAAATATATGATTATATACGTTTGTTATATGCACGTGTTGGTAAACCTTACTGTCCAAATCACAATATAGAAATTGAATCGCAAACAGTACAACAAATGGTTGACCGCATTATGGAATTAGAGGCACGTACAAAGATTCAATTATTAGCACCTGTCATCGCTCATCGTAAAGGTAGTCATGAAAAGCTAATCGAAGATATTGGTAAAAAAGGTTATGTACGTTTAAGAATCGATGGCGAAATTGTTGATGTAAATGATGTACCTACATTAGATAAGAACAAGAATCATACAATAGAAGTTGTTGTAGACCGATTAGTTGTTAAAGATGGAATTGAAACACGACTAGCTGACTCTATAGAAACTGCGTTAGAGCTTTCAGAAGGACAATTAACAGTCGATGTCATTGACGGGGAAGACCTTAAGTTTTCAGAAAGCCACGCTTGTCCTATATGTGGATTTTCAATCGGAGAATTAGAACCAAGAATGTTTAGCTTTAACAGTCCTTTTGGTGCTTGTCCAACATGTGATGGCTTAGGTCAAAAGTTAACAGTCGATGTAGACTTGGTTGTTCCCGACAAAGATAAGACGCTAAACGAAGGTGCAATAGAACCATGGATACCGACGAGTTCTGATTTTTATCCAACATTGTTAAAACGTGTTTGTGAAGTTTATAAAATCAATATGGATAAACCTTTTAAAAAGTTAACAGAACGTCAACGTGATATTTTATTGTATGGTTCGGGTGACAAAGAAATTGAATTTACATTTACACAACGTCAGGGTGGTACTAGAAAACGAACAATGGTTTTCGAGGGTGTAGTTCCTAATATAAGTAGACGATTCCATGAATCTCCTTCAGAATATACACGTGAAATGATGAGTAAATATATGACTGAACTACCTTGCGAAACTTGTCATGGAAAGCGATTGAGTCGTGAAGCGTTATCTGTTTATGTAGGTGGTTTAAATATTGGTGAAGTAGTCGAATACTCAATTAGTCAAGCGCTGAACTATTATAAAAACATTAATTTGTCAGAACAAGATCAAGCGATTGCAAATCAAATATTGAAAGAAATTATTTCCCGACTCACTTTTTTAAATAATGTGGGACTTGAATATTTAACGCTAAACAGAGCTTCAGGTACACTTTCAGGTGGTGAAGCACAACGTATTCGATTGGCAACGCAAATTGGGTCGCGTTTGACTGGTGTCTTATATGTATTAGATGAGCCATCAATTGGACTGCATCAAAGAGATAATGATCGATTAATTAATACACTTAAAGAAATGAGAGATTTAGGAAATACTTTAATTGTAGTTGAACACGATGATGATACAATGCGTGCGGCTGATTACTTAGTGGACATAGGGCCTGGTGCTGGTGAGCATGGAGGACAGATTGTGTCTAGTGGTACACCTCAAAAGGTAATGAAAGATAAAAAATCTTTAACAGGACAATACTTGAGTGGTAAGAAACGTATTGAAGTACCTGAATATCGCAGACCGGCTTCAGATCGTAAAATTTCTATACGTGGAGCTAGAAGTAACAACCTTAAAGGGGTTGATGTGGACATACCACTTTCAATCATGACGGTCGTTACAGGTGTATCAGGTTCTGGTAAAAGCTCATTAGTAAATGAAGTATTATACAAATCATTAGCTCAAAAAATCAATAAATCTAAAGTAAAGCCAGGATTGTACGATAAAATTGAAGGTATTGATCAACTTGATAAAATTATTGATATTGATCAATCACCGATAGGTAGAACGCCACGCTCTAATCCAGCAACATATACTGGCGTGTTTGATGATATACGTGATGTGTTTGCGCAAACAAATGAAGCTAAAATTCGAGGATATCAAAAAGGTCGTTTTAGTTTTAATGTAAAAGGTGGACGCTGTGAAGCTTGTAAAGGTGACGGTATTATTAAAATTGAAATGCATTTTTTACCTGATGTTTATGTTCCTTGTGAAGTGTGTGATGGTAAACGATATAATCGCGAGACACTAGAGGTTACTTACAAAGGTAAAAATATTGCTGACATTTTAGAAATGACTGTTGAAGAAGCAACACAATTTTTTGAAAATATTCCTAAGATTAAGCGCAAGCTACAAACACTAGTTGATGTTGGTCTTGGATACGTCACATTAGGTCAACAAGCTACAACATTATCAGGTGGTGAGGCTCAACGTGTGAAACTTGCATCTGAACTTCATAAACGTTCAACTGGTAAATCTATTTATATCCTAGACGAACCGACAACAGGGTTACATGTTGACGATATTAGTAGATTATTAAAAGTATTAAACCGATTAGTTGAAAATGGTGACACTGTTGTAATTATTGAACATAACCTAGATGTTATCAAAACAGCAGACTATATTATAGACTTAGGTCCTGAAGGTGGTAGTGGCGGTGGTACTATTGTTGCGACTGGAACACCCGAAGATATTGCTCAGACAAAGTCATCATATACAGGAAAGTATTTAAAAGAAGTACTTGAACGAGATAAACAAAATACTGAAGATAAATAAGATTAAAAGAAGTGAAGGATGTTGTAAATTTATCCTTCACTTCTTTTTATTAATTTAGTAATGAATAGTAGAAAGAAAAGATGCGTAAAAAGAATTATGTTAAGATAAGGTCAATCTAGAGTAGCTAAACATAAATCGAAACTGGGAGCGGGACAGAAATGATAAAGAATCACTAATGATTTATTATGTAGTGGTTCTTTGTCATTAGCCACAGCTATTGTGTACTTAAAAATAGGAATGCATGAGTGCAACTCATGCATAAGAAATACTAATTTCTAAAGAAAAAGTATCTCTTTATGTTGGGGGCCCGCCCCAACTTGCATTGTCTGTCGAAATTGAGAATCCAATTTCTCTGTGTTGGGGCCCCGCCAACTAATTCGAATTTATCATTTTAGAGCTTAGGTCATTGATTTATGGCTCGGACTTTTATGGCGATATGAAACATGTAAATTAAGCAAGCAATAAATTAATGATTGATATTGACTTGTAAAATAATAACAATAATGAACAATTAATATTTATTTTAGCTTTTCAATGTAGATTGGTGTTATATTTTTGATATGATAAGAAGAGATGTAAGAGTAGGGATAAATACAATTGAGGTGAACCCATGTTAACGACAGAAAAACTAGTTGAAACATTAAAGTTAGATTTAATCGCTGGTGAAGAAGGGCTATCGAAGCCAATTAAAAATGCTGATATATCAAGACCGGGCTTAGAGATGGCAGGTTATTTTTCACATTATGCGTCAGATAGAATACAACTATTAGGAACAACGGAACTATCGTTTTACAATTTATTACCAGATAAGGATCGCGCAGGTCGTATGCGTAAACTATGCAGACCAGAAACGCCTGCAATTATTGTGACACGTGGATTGCAGCCACCAGAAGAATTAGTTGAAGCTGCAAAAGAATTAAATACGCCACTTATAGTTGCTAAAGATGCCACTACAAGTTTAATGAGTCGCTTAACGACGTTTTTAGAGCATGCACTTGCAAAGACGACATCTTTACATGGAGTTTTAGTAGATGTTTACGGTGTTGGTGTACTAATTACCGGTGATTCAGGAATAGGTAAAAGTGAGACTGCGTTAGAATTAGTGAAGCGTGGGCATAGATTAGTAGCAGATGATAATGTAGAAATACGTCAAATTAATAAAGATGAACTAATAGGGAAACCACCAAAGTTAATAGAACATCTATTAGAAATACGTGGACTAGGTATTATCAATGTTATGACTTTATTTGGCGCGGGTTCAATATTAACTGAAAAACGAATTAGATTAAATATTAATTTGGAAAACTGGAACAAGCAAAAGTTATATGACCGCGTAGGTCTTAATGAAGAGACGTTAAGTATTTTAGATACTGAAATAACTAAAAAAACAATACCTGTAAGACCTGGTAGAAATGTTGCGGTAATTATTGAGGTCGCTGCAATGAACTATCGATTAAATATCATGGGCATTAACACTGCCGAAGAATTTAGTGAAAGATTAAATGAAGAAATTATCAAGAACAGTCATAAGAGTGAGGAGTAGGTTGAATGGGTGGTATTGTATTTAACTATATAGATCCTGTGGCATTTAACTTAGGACCACTAAGTGTACGATGGTATGGAATTATCATTGCTGTCGGAATACTACTTGGTTACTTTGTTGCACAACGTGCACTAGTTAAAGCAGGATTACATAAAGATACTTTAGTAGATATTATTTTTTATAGTGCACTATTTGGATTTATCGCGGCACGAATCTATTTTGTAATTTTCCAATGGCCATATTACGCGGAAAATCCAGGTGAAATTATTAAAATATGGCATGGTGGTATAGCAATACATGGCGGTTTAATAGGTGGCTTTATTGCTGGTGTTATTGTATGTAAAGTGAAAAATTTAAACCCATTTCAAATTGGTGATATCGTTGCGCCAAGTATAATTTTAGCGCAAGGAATTGGACGCTGGGGTAACTTTATGAATCACGAGGCACATGGTGGACCTGTGTCACGCGCTTTTTTAGAACAATTACATTTGCCTAATTTTATAATAGAAAATATGTATATTAACGGCCAATATTATCATCCAACATTCTTATATGAATCCATTTGGGATGTCGCTGGATTTATTATCTTAGTTAATATTCGTAAACATTTAAAATTAGGAGAAACATTCTTTTTATATTTAACTTGGTATTCAATTGGTCGATTCTTTATAGAAGGATTACGTACAGATAGCTTAATGCTCACAAGTAATATTAGAGTTGCACAATTAGTATCAATTCTTTTAATTTTAATAAGTATAAGTTTAATTGTATATAGAAGGATTAAGTATAATCCACCGTTGTATAGCAAAGTTGGGGCGCTTCCATGGCCAACAAGAAAAGTGAAGTAGTGATATTTTGAGAAAATTTTTATCAAAAGAATATCATCGTACAAACCCTTTATGGCATGTATACCGTCTTATTAAATTTTCGAAAGTTTTTAAGAATGTAATCATCATTGAATTTTCGAAATTTATTCCAAGTATGGTACTGAAAAGACATATATATAAACAAATTTTAAATATTAATATCGGTAATCAATCGTCGATAGCTTATAAAGTAATGTTAGATATTTTTTATCCAGAACTGATTACGATTGGTAGTAACAGTGTTATTGGTTACAATGTAACAATTTTGACGCATGAAGCATTAGTTGATGAATTTCGTTATGGACCAGTGACGATAGGATCTAACACTTTGATTGGTGCAAATGCTACCATTTTACCCGGTATAACGATTGGTGACAATGTAAAAGTTGCAGCTGGTACGGTTGTTTCAAAAGATATACCGGATAATGGATTTGCATATGGCAACCCTATGTATATAAAAATGATTAGGAGGTGACAATTTTATGGCGCAAAAGAATAATAATGTAATTCCAATGACTTTTGATGATGCATTTTATCGTAAAATGGCTAATCAGAAGTTTAAACAAAGAGAATATAAACGAGCTGCTGAATACTTTGAAAAAGTGTTAGAATTGTCACCTGATGATCTGGAAATTCAAATTGATTATGCACAATGTCTAGTGCAACTTGGTATTGCTAAAAAAGCAGAACATTTATTTTATGACAATATTATTTATAATAGGCATCTAGAAGATAGCTTTTATGAATTGAGTCAGCTCAACATTGAAGTTAACGAACCAAACAAGGCATTCTTGTTTGGT
This sequence comes from Staphylococcus sp. FSL W8-0305, assembly GCF_037966415.1. Taxonomy (NCBI): domain Bacteria; kingdom Bacillati; phylum Bacillota; class Bacilli; order Caryophanales; family Staphylococcaceae; genus Staphylococcus; species Staphylococcus sp. FSL W8-0305. The sequence continues at coordinate 1,223,954 of NZ_CP150198.1, read as the reverse complement.
ATTAATTATGTTATTGTTAGCGACGACCAAGATTATAGAGATGAATTAGATCAAATGTTTGATGTGAAATATCAAAGTGAAGAACAAATTGAACTTGAAGCTCAATTGTTTGTAGTTCAAATACTATTCCAATATCTTTTTTCTCAAGGTCGATTAAAAGATGCAAAGAATTATGTCTTACATCAACCACAAGAAGTTCAAGATCATCGTGTCGTACGTAATTTACTGGCAATGTGTTATTTATATCTCGGCGAATATGATACGGCTAAAGCATTGTACGAAGCACTATTAAAAGAGGATAGTACAGATATATATGCATTATGCCATTATACTTTGCTACTTTATAACACTAAGGAAAATGAACAATACCAAAAGTATTTAAAAATATTAAATAAAGTTGTACCTATGAATGACGATGAAAGTTTTAAATTAGGTATTGTTTTAAGTTATTTAAAGCAGTATCGTGCTTCACAACAATTGTTGTACCCTTTATATAAAAAAGGGAAATTTTTATCAATTCAAATGTACAATGCTTTAGCATATAATTATTATTATTTAGGTGAAGAAGACGAAAGTCATTACTACTGGGATAAATTGAAGCAAATTTCTAAAGTGGAAATTGGACATGCTCCTTGGGTAATTGAAAATAGCAAAGAAGTTTTTGACCAACATATTTTGCCATTACTTCAAAGTGATGACAGTCATTATCGTTTATATGGTATTTTTTTATTGGATCAATTAAATGGTAAAGAAATTGTGATGACGGAAAGTATTTGGCAGGTTCTGGAAAATCTAAATAATTATGAGAAATTGTATTTAACGTATTTAGTTCAAGGTTTAACGCTCAATAAATTAGACTTCATTCATCGCGGCTTGTTAACGCTTTACCATAATGAATTATTTGTAAGTGAAAATGATTTAATGGTTGCATGGATTAATCAAGGTGAACTCATAATTGCTGAAAAAGTAGATTTAACTGATGTTGAGCCATATATCGGTGCGTTTATTTATTTGTATTTTAAAAATCAACCTCGAAACGTTACAAAGAAGCAAATTACAACATGGTTAGGCATAACACAATATAAACTGAACAAAATGATTGAATTTCTCTTGAGCATATAGATTTATGAAAAGTTAGATTTATTATATAATGCGCATAATGATTAATAATGAGGAGGCGTTAATAAAATGACTGAAATAGATTTTGATATAGCAATTATCGGTGCAGGTCCAGCTGGTATGACTGCTGCAGTATACGCATCACGTGCTAATTTAAAAACAGTTATGATTGAAAGAGGTATTCCAGGCGGTCAAATGGCTAATACAGAAGAAGTAGAGAACTTCCCTGGTTTCGAAATGATTACAGGTCCAGATTTATCTACAAAAATGTTTGAACACGCTAAAAAGTTTGGTGCAGTTTATCAATATGGAGATATTAAATCTGTAGAAGATAAAGGCGAATATAAAGTGATTAACTTTGGTAACAAAGAATTAACAGCTAAAGCGGTCATTATTGCTACAGGTGCAGAATACAAGAAAATTGGTGTTCCGGGTGAACAAGAACTTGGTGGACGCGGTGTAAGTTATTGTGCAGTATGTGATGGTGCATTCTTTAAAAATAAACGCCTATTCGTTATCGGTGGTGGTGACTCAGCAGTAGAAGAGGGAACATTCTTAACTAAATTTGCTGACAAAGTAACAATCGTTCACCGTCGTGATGAGTTACGTGCACAACGTATTTTACAAGATAGAGCATTCAAAAATGATAAAATAGACTTTATTTGGAGCCATACTTTGAAATCAATTAATGAAAAAGACGGCAAAGTGGGTTCTGTGACATTAACGTCTACAAAAGATGGTTCAGAAGAAACACACGAGGCTGATGGTGTATTCATCTATATTGGTATGAAACCATTAACAGCACCATTTAAAGACTTAGGTATTACAAATGATGTTGGTTATATTGTGACAAAAGATGATATGACAACATCAGTACCAGGTATTTTTGCAGCAGGAGATGTTCGCGACAAAGGTTTACGCCAAATTGTCACTGCTACTGGCGATGGTAGTATTGCAGCACAAAGTGCAGCGGAATATATTGAACATTTAAACGATCAAGCTTAAATCGAAGTCGAATTAAGATGTTGCGTTGTAAATTATTTGGATATTTATTTTAATAGTGACATCACATTGTTAAAATAATGTCTTACTTTTAAATTAAAGCAAATTATATAGAAAACTAGAACTTAGTACGTATCATTTGTGCGTTTCAATGAGTTCTAGTTTTTTTATATGTTATATTAAACTTATAACTTTATGGGAGTGGGACAGAAATGATAAAGAGCCACTAATGATTTATTATGTAGTGGTTCTTACACATTAGCCACAGCTAATGTGTACTTAAAAATAGGAATACATGAGTAAAACTCATGCATAAGAAATACTAATTTCTATAGAAAAAGTATTTCTTTATCGTTGTCCCGCCCCAACTTGCACATTATTGTAAGCTGGCGGAAAGTCAGCTTCTGTGTTGGGGCCCACCCCCCAACTCGCATTGCCTGTAGAATTTCTTTTCGAAATTCTCTGTGTTGGGGCCCCACCCCAACTTGCACATTATTGTAAGCTGACTTTACGTCAGCTTCTTTGTTGGGGCCCCTGACTATAATTGAAAAAAGCTTGTTGCAAGCGCATTTTCATTCAGTCAACTACTAGCAATATAATATTATAGACCCTAGGACATTGATTTATGTCCCAATCTCCTTTTAAATGATGTATATTTTTAGAAATTTAATCTAGACATAGTTTAAAATAAATATAAAACATCGTTGCTTAATTTTGTCATAGAACATTTAAATTAACATCATGAAATTCGTTTTGGCGGTGAAAAAATAATGGATAATAATGAAAAAGAAAAAAGTAAAAGTGAATTATTAGTTGTCACAGGTTTATCTGGCGCAGGTAAATCTTTGGTTATTCAATGTTTAGAAGACATGGGATATTTTTGTGTAGATAATCTACCACCAGTGTTATTGCCTAAATTTGTAGAGTTGATGGAACAAGGAAATCCATCCTTAAGAAAAGTGGCAATTGCAATTGATTTAAGAGGTAAGGAACTATTTAATTCATTAGTTGCAGTAGTGGATAAAGTCAAAAGTGAAAGTGACGTCATCATTGATGTTATGTTTTTAGAAGCTAGTACTGAAAAATTAATTTCAAGATATAAGGAAACGCGTCGTGCACATCCTTTGATGGAACAAGGTAAAAAATCGTTAATCAATGCAATTAATGATGAGCGAGAGCATTTGTCTCAAATTAGAAGTATAGCTAATTTTGTTATAGATACTACAAAGTTATCACCTAAAGAATTAAAAGAACGCATTCGTCGATACTATGAAGATGAAGAGTTTGAAACTTTTACAATTAATGTCACAAGTTTCGGTTTTAAACATGGGATTCAGATGGATGCAGATTTAGTATTTGATGTACGATTTTTACCAAATCCATATTATGTAGTAGATTTAAGACCTTTAACAGGATTAGATAAAGACGTTTATAATTATGTTATGAAATGGAAAGAGACAGAGATTTTCTTTGAAAAATTAACTGATTTGTTAGATTTTATGATACCTGGGTATAAAAAAGAAGGGAAATCTCAATTAGTAATTGCCATCGGTTGTACGGGTGGACAACATAGATCTGTAGCATTAGCAGAACGACTAGGTAATTATCTAAATGAAGTATTTGAATATAATGTTTATGTGCATCATAGGGACGCACATATTGAAAGTGGCGAGAAAAAATGAGACAAATAAAAGTTGTACTTATCGGTGGTGGCACTGGCTTATCAGTTATGGCTAGGGGATTAAGAGAATTCCCAATTGATATTACAGCGATTGTAACAGTTGCTGATAATGGTGGGAGTACAGGGAAAATCAGAGATGAAATGGATATACCAGCACCAGGAGACATCAGAAATGTGATTGCAGCTTTAAGTGATTCTGAGTCAGTTTTAAGCCAACTTTTTCAGTATCGTTTTGAAGAAAATCAAATTAGCGGTCACTCATTAGGTAATTTATTAATCGCAGGTATGACTAATATTATGAATGATTTCGGACATGCCATTAAAGCATTAAGTAAAATTTTAAATATTAAAGGTAGAGTCATTCCATCTACAAATACAAGTGTGCAATTAAATGCTGTTATGGAAGATGGAGAAATTGTTTTTGGAGAAACAAATATTCCTAAAAAACATAAAAAAATTGATCGTGTGTTTTTAGAACCTAACGATGTGCAACCAATGGAAGAAGCAATCGATGCTTTAAGGGAAGCAGATTTAATCGTTCTTGGACCAGGGTCATTATATACGAGCGTTATTTCTAACTTATGTGTCAATGGTATTTCAGATGCATTAATTCATTCTGATGCGCCTAAGCTATATGTATCTAATGTGATGACGCAACCTGGGGAAACAGATGGTTATAGCGTGAAAGATCATATCGACGCGATTCATAGACAAGCCGGACAACCGTTTATTGATTATGTCATTTGTAGTACACAAACTTTCAATGCTCAAGTTTTGAAAAAATATGAAGAAAAACATTCTAAACCAGTTGAAGTTAATAAGGCTGAACTAGAAAAAGAAAGCATAAATGTAAAAACATCTTCTAATTTAGTTGAAATTTCTGAAAATCATTTAGTAAGACATAATACTAAAGTGTTATCGACAATGATTTATGACATAGCTTTAGAATTAATTAGTACTATTTCTTTCGTACCAAGTGATAAACGTAAATAATATAGAACGTAATCATATTATGATATGATAATAGAGCTGTATAAAAATGAAAATAGACAGTGGTTCTAAGGTGAATCATGTTTTAAATAAGAAAGGAATGACTGTACGATGAGCTTTGCATCAGAAATGAAAAATGAATTAACTAGAATAGACGTCGATGAAATGAATGCAAAAGCAGAGCTCAGTGCACTGATTCGAATGAATGGTGCACTTAGTCTTTCAAATCAACAATTTGTTATAAATGTTCAAACGGAAAATGCAACAACGGCAAGACGTATTTATTCGTTGATTAAACGTGTCTTTAATGTGGAAGTTGAAATATTAGTCCGTAAAAAAATGAAACTTAAAAAAAATAATATTTATATTTGTCGTACAAAGATGAAAGCGAAAGAAATTCTTGATGAATTAGGAATTTTAAAAGACGGCATTTTTACGCATGAAATTGATCATTCAATGATTCAAGATGACGAAATGAGACGTAGTTACTTGAGAGGAGCTTTTCTGGCAGGTGGCTCAGTGAATAACCCTGAAACATCTTCATACCATTTGGAAATTTTTTCTCAAAATGAGAGTCATGCAGAAGGCTTAACGAAACTAATGAATAGTTATGAGTTGAATGCCAAACATTTAGAGCGAAAAAAAGGAAGTATTACGTATTTAAAAGAAGCGGAAAAGATTTCGGATTTTCTTAGTTTGATAGGTGGCTATCAAGCGTTATTAAAATTTGAAGACGTACGTATTGTAAGAGATATGCGTAATTCTGTTAACCGACTCGTTAATTGTGAAACGGCAAATCTAAATAAAACAGTTAGTGCTGCGATGAAACAAGTTGAGAGCATTAAATTGATTGATAAAGAAATTGGTATTGAAAATTTACCAGACAGGTTGAGAGAGATTGCTAGAATTCGAGTAGAACATCAAGAAATTTCGTTGAAAGAGCTTGGAGAAATGGTATCAACTGGTCCAATTTCAAAATCAGGTGTAAATCATCGATTAAGAAAACTTAATGATTTAGCCGATAAGATTAGAAATGGTGAACAAATAGAATTATAAGTAAGAAGGTGTTTTTGGTATTGAATTATCAAAAATACCTTTTTTATGATTAAAAAGTGTTTAATGAATAATAGTCGACTAACCATTAAATTAAGCTGGGAAGTTTAATGAAGGAAATTCAATAACCAAGCGTTACCTAATTTTCTCATTAAGTAGCATCATATATATCAATTTGGTCATAAGAAAATATGAATGTGATAATTAATTGAGTCCCTGAAAGTCCCTGATCATAGACAAAAAATCAACATAAAAAGAATCCCGACATTGCGGGATTCTCTGTATTGAAAAGTATTGTATTTTATTAAAATGCCTCCTTGAAGGGAATCGAACCCCTATCTTAAGAACCGGAATCTTACGTGTTATCCATTACACCACAAGGAGTAAATGTGTTAATCAAATCACTGTACTATGAGAAGTAAAATAAGTACAATCTAAAATAGATATTATCAGTTTACAAAGGAAAGAGACAAGCGTCAAACAATGTAACTATTTAAAGTCAAAGTGTTTGACCAAATTTGACTTAATATGTAAAATAATGAGTAACAGTTATTACAAGGAGGAAATATAGATGAATTTAATTCCTACAGTTATTGAAACAACAAATCGCGGTGAACGTGCATACGATATATACTCACGTTTATTAAAAGACCGTATTATTATGTTAGGTTCACAAATTGATGACAACGTAGCAAATTCAATCGTATCACAGTTATTATTCTTACAAGCACAAGACTCAGAGAAAGATATTTATTTATACATTAATTCACCCGGTGGAAGTGTAACAGCTGGTTTTGCGATTTATGATACAATTCAACACATTAAACCTGATGTTCAAACAATTTGTATCGGTATGGCTGCATCAATGGGATCATTCTTATTAGCAGCTGGTGCTAAAGGTAAACGTTTTGCGTTACCAAATGCAGAAGTAATGATTCACCAACCATTAGGTGGTGCTCAAGGACAAGCAACTGAAATTGAAATTGCTGCAAATCACATTTTAAAAACACGTGAAAAATTAAATCGCATTTTATCAGAGCGTACTGGTCAAAGTATTGAAAAAATACAAAAAGACACAGATCGTGATAACTTCTTAACTGCAGAAGAAGCTAAAGAATATGGCTTAATTGATGAAGTGATGGTACCTGAAACAAAATAATTCAAAGTAAAGAGTAGACTAAGCAGTCTGCTCTTTTTGTATGATTAAACCAATTTATAAATAAATCGTTCAAAATATTTTGAGTAAAAGCAAAAAATAACGGGTAAAAATATTTATAAGAATTTAATTAGACACGTTACGTCTGCGGTTCTACAATCTAAAAAATATAAAGGATGATTTTATGAAAGGCATTGAATTACTTAACAATCCATTTTTAAACAAAGGTACAGCTTTTACTAACGAAGAAAGAAAACAGTTAGGGCTTGAAGGATTATTACCTGCGAATGTTCGAACTTTAGAACAACAAGCAGAACAATGTTATGAACAATTCAAGGCGAAACAAACCGATTTTGAGAAACGTTTATTTTTAATGGCAATTTTTAATCGTAATCGTACATTGTTTTACAAATTGACTTCTGAGCATTTAGTTGAATTTATGCCAATTATTTATGACCCTGTTATTGCACAATCGATTGAACAATATAATGAGAATTTCAGTAGACCCCAAGATGCAGTATTTTTATCTGTTGATAGACAAGACCAAATTGAACAAGAATTGCGCAACGTTGCAAATGGCAGAGATATTCGATTAATCGTAGTAACAGATGCGGAAGGTATATTAGGTATCGGCGATTGGGGCGTTGATGGTGTAGATATTGCGATAGGAAAATTAATAGTATATACAGCGGCAGCTGGAATAAATCCCGCACAAGTATTACCTGTATCTTTAGATGTAGGTACTAATAATGAACAATTACTGAATGATGAACTTTATTTAGGAAATCGTCATAAACGTGTCGATGATGAGACATATTACACATTTGTAGATAAATTTGTGAGTGCAGTGCGTAAAGAATATCCTAATGCACTATTACATTGGGAAGATTTTGGTAGAGGGCATGCTAAAAATATTTTAGATAAATATGAAGATACTTTACCAACATTTAATGATGATATTCAAGGTACAGGTATAGTTACATTAGCCGGCGTACTAGGTGCATTAAATATTTCTAAAGTAGACTATACGAATCAGACGTTCTTAGTTTATGGTGGTGGTACAGCTGGTATGGGTATTACCAATATTTTAAAAGATGAACTAATTAAACAGGATGTTTCAGAAGATAAAGCAAATCAGCATTTCTATATTATGGATAAACAAGGATTGTTGTTTGATGATATGGATGACTTAACTGAAGCTCAACAAGTATTTGCTAAAAATAGGAATGAATTTTCAAATACAGTAAACTGGAAAAATTTAAAAGAAGTAATTGAAAATATTAAGCCTACTGTTTTAATCGGTACATCAACTCAAACAGGTGCATTTACAGAAGATGCAGTAAAAGAGATGTTAAAACATACAGAACGTCCAATGATTTTCCCATTGTCTAATCCTACAAAATTAGCAGAAGCAACTGCACAAGATTTATTAAAATGGACTAATGGAAAAGCATTAATTGGAACTGGTATCCCATATAATGACATTGAATACAATGGTGTGAATTACAGTATTGGTCAAGCAAATAATGCATTGATGTATCCTGGTTTAGGTTTGGGTCTTATTGCGTCAAAAGCGAAGAAAGTAAATCAACAGATTCTATCAGCTGCGAGTCATGCACTTGGTGGCATGGTCAATCCAGATGAACCAGGAGCTGCAGTCTTACCACCTGTTGAGAAAATACATCAATGTTCTCGTGCCATAGCCAAAGCGGTTGCACAAAGTGTCATTGATCAAGGATTAAACGCTGAAACTATTGATGATATTGATGAAGCAATTGAAGCTGAAATTTGGTATCCTGAATACAAATCATACATTTAATTTTATAAAGTAGTAAAAGGTCATTTGAACATTTTGTTTCAAGTGGCCTTTTCGTATTTACTTTAAAATTAATCAACCAATATTCATAAGTGACTTTAAAGTTATATCTATATGTAATATCAGCAAATAGAAAAGTCTAGAGAGATTTAACGAATTATCTCCTAGACTTTTTGCTTGAAGTGGAGTAGGAGAGATCAATGTCCCACTCACTTACTAATTAAATCTTCAAGTGCCATTTTTAAATTACTATATTTAAATTGGAATCCCAATGCTTGAATTTTATTAGGTAATACTTTTTGAGTATCCAATACTACTGTTGACATTTGACCAAGTATGAGACGCATTGCAAGACTTGGTACCCAAGTTTCATGAGGCTTATGCATAGCTCTTGCTAAAGTGTAGCCAAATAAATTTTGACGCTCAGGTATAGGTGCAGTTAAATTAAACGGACCACTAGCTGACTCGTTATTTATTAAAAATAAAATAGCTTGAATTAAATCATTGATATGAATCCATGAATACCATTGTTGACCAGAACCTAATTTACCACCAATGTAATATTCGTATGGTAGTTTCATTGTTTGTAACGCACCGCCTTCATTCGATAAAATTATACCGAAACGACCGATGACAACTCGTGTACCTAATTGTTCAAATTGTTGTGCGAAACGTTCCCATTGATACACAATATCTGATAAGAAATCAAATGGTAAAGTTTTATAAACTTCTGTGTAACTCATAAATAAATCAGGAGGATAGTAACCAGTGGCACTAGCATTAAATAAAACTTTAGGTGCTTTATTACGTGATTTAAACAATTCATATAAAGCTTGCGTAGATTGAATTCTACTTAGCATTAGCGTTTGTTTATATTCCGGTGTCCATCGTTTATTCAATGTAGCACCTGCTAAGTTGATGACCACATCGATATTTTGAGGAACTTTGTGTTCCCACCCAGATTTAGCCCAGTTGACATATGAAATTTTCTTATTATTTGAAATTTGGTCGTGTCGCGTTAATATCGTGATATGTGAATCTGATTTTTTGATTTCATTAACTAATTGAGATCCAACCATACCAGTCCCACCAGTAATTAAGTATTGTTTCATTATCATTCACCCCATGTAATTTTGTATTTAGTTACTATTTAATAATCATTATTGTTGTTCAAAGGTTATACATTATTTAGACAATAATATGTCAATAACTTTTTTTGAATTGTATTTTAATAAAAATGATATAAGTTATAATAAAGGTGTACCTTCGATAACGAATAAACATCTCTTAAAAGTATGTGTAAAACGCTGCATGATACAAACGAAGGTAAAAATTTGACTCCCTTTAGTAGTGGACCCGTACGTTTATCGTGCGGGTCGTTTTTATTTATATCTTATTCCCGTTATACATCAATTCAAAGCATTAATTTTTTAAACAAATTTAAGAATAGATAGTAATATAACAATCTAAACATAAAAACTTTTAACACAACACTTAAACTAATGCTTTAATTTTCAATACGTAGCTATAATTTGTTGTAAAATCAAAAAGGTTAATATGTTAATTTTCAAAAAAAGGCTCAAAATATGTTTGATTTAGTTATTAAATGTTAAGATATATAAGACTACTATTTCTTTGTAAAAATGAATCCGATTTACGAGTGAGTAATAGTGAATATAGTTTTAAGTTGAAGAAGGCAAAAAGAGTAAATGTTTATTAATGTTTGTAGAAACAAGGTAAGCAAATTAGTTGTGAAAATGTTAATAGTTACGTGATAATTTCTATATTTAAATTAGTTTGAAGTGAGGGAGAGTATGTCGAATCAAAATTACGACTACAATAAAAATGAAGATGGAAGTAAGAAGAAAATGAGTACAACAGCGAAAGTAGTTAGCATTGCGACGGTATTGCTATTACTCGGAGGATTAGTATTTGCAATTTTTGCATATGTAGATCATTCGAATAAAGCTAAAGAACGTATGTTGAACGAACAAAAGCAGGAACAAAAAGAAAAGCGTCAAAAAGAAAATGCAGAAAAAGAGAGAAAGAAAAAGCAACAAGAGGAAAAAGAGCAGAGTGAGCTAGATTCACAAGCAAACCAATATCAGCAATTGCCACAGCAGAATCAATATCAATATGTGCCACCTCAGCAACAAGCACCTACAAAGCAACGTCCTGCTAAAGAAGAGAATGATGATAAAGCATCAAAGGATGAGTCGAAAGATAAGGATGACAAAGCATCTCAAGATAAATCAGATGATAATCAGAAGAAAACTGATGATAATAAACAACCAGCTCAGCCTAAACCACAGCCGCAACAACCAACACCAAAGCCAAATAATAATCAACAAAACAATCAATCAAATCAACAAGCGAAACCACAAGCACCACAACAAAATAGCCAATCAACAACAAATAAACAAAATAATGCTAATGATAAGTAGTATTTAGTCAAACAAAAATGAACCAGTATGACAGACAACACAATTAATTAGGTTGTCTCGAATATTGGTTCTTATTTTTATAATTGTTAATTAGGGGAGAGATGATACTTAAATAGTTAGTTGTTTATTTTGCAGATAGTGAAATTTATTTTTTCAGTCAACTACTGGCAATGTAACTTTTCAGATTCTAGAGCATTGATTTATGTCCTAGTCTCAAATAATAAGCAAATGATTAGAGAATCAGTATAAGGGTATACATTTGACTACAGCGAATAAAATAAAACGTTTTGTTGTATAATAAATCGAAAATATATTGCAAGCGCTTTATCAAATTATTTAGAAAATTTAAGTTTTATGCTTGCAATTTTTGAAATAGAATAGTACTATTGCAAGTGTAAAGAGGTTAATTTTTGTCCCACGTGGGACTTAAAAAGGCAACCACTGGTTGTGACATATCCTTATTTACATTTATAAATATAAGGAGGAGGTAGTAGTGAAAGACTTATTGCAAGCACAGCAAAAGCTTATACCGGATCTCATAGATAAAATGTATAAACGTTTTTCTATTCTTACTACTATCTCAAAAAATCAGCCTGTCGGACGTCGAAGTTTAAGCGAACATATGGATATGACTGAACGTGTACTGCGTTCTGAAACAGATATGCTTAAGAAACAAGATTTGATAAAAGTTAAGCCTACCGGAATGGAAATTACAGCTGAAGGTGAGCAACTGATTTCGCAATTGAAAGATTACTTTGATATCTATGCAGATGACAATCGTCTGTCAGAAGGTATTAAGAATAAATTTCAAATTAAGGAAGTTCATGTTGTTCCTGGTGATGCTGATAATAGCCAATCTGTTAAAACAGAATTAGGTAGGCAAGCAGGTCAATTACTTGAAGGCATATTACAAGAAGATGCGATAGTTGCTGTAACTGGCGGATCCACGATGGCATGTGTTAGTGAAGCAATTCATTTATTACCATATAATGTATTCTTCGTACCAGCCAGAGGTGGACTAGGCGAAAATGTTGTCTTTCAGGCAAACACAATTGCAGCCAGTATGGCACAACAAGCTGGCGGTTATTATACGACGATGTATGTACCTGATAATGTCAGCGAAACAACATATAACACATTGTTGTTAGAGCCATCAGTCATAAACACTTTAGACAAAATTAAACAAGCAAACGTTATATTACACGGCATTGGTGATGCGCTGAAGATGGCGCATCGACGTCAATCACCTGAAAAGGTCATTGAACAACTTCAACATCATCAAGCTGTCGGAGAGGCATTTGGTTATTATTTTGATACACAAGGTCAAATTGTCCATAAGGTTAAAACAATTGGACTTCAATTAGAAGACCTTGAATCAAAAGACTTTATTTTTGCAGTTGCAGGAGGCAAATCGAAAGGTGAAGCAATTAAAGCATACTTGACGATTGCACCCAAGAATACAGTGTTAATCACTGATGAAGCCGCAGCAAAGATAATACTTGAATAAGAGATAAAAAGTTTAATACTTTTTAAATATCATTTTAAAGGAGGCCATTATAATGGCAGTAAAAGTAGCAATTAATGGTTTTGGTAGAATTGGTCGTTTAGCATTCAGAAGAATTCAAGAAGTAGAAGGTCTTGAAGTTGTAGCAGTAAACGACTTAACAGATGACGACATGTTAGCGCATTTATTAAAATATGACACTATGCAAGGTCGTTTCACAGGTGAAGTAGAGGTAGTTGATGGTGGTTTCCGCGTAAATGGTAAAGAAGTTAAATCATTCAGTGAACCAGATGCAAGCAAATTACCTTGGAAAGACTTAAATATCGATGTAGTATTAGAATGTACTGGTTTCTACACTGATAAAGATAAAGCACAAGCTCATATTGAAGCAGGCGCTAAAAAAGTATTAATCTCAGCACCAGCTACTGGTGACTTAAAAACAATCGTATTCAACACTAACCACCAAGAGTTAGATGGTTCTGAAACAGTTGTTTCAGGTGCTTCATGTACTACAAACTCATTAGCACCAGTTGCTAAAGTTTTAAACGATGACTTTGGTTTAGTTGAAGGTTTAATGACTACAATTCACGCTTACACAGGTGATCAAAATACACAAGACGCACCTCACAGAAAAGGTGACAAACGTCGTGCTCGTGCAGCAGCAGAAAACATCATCCCTAACTCAACAGGTGCTGCTAAAGCTATCGGTAAAGTTATTCCTGAAATCGATGGTAAATTAGATGGTGGTGCACAACGTGTTCCTGTAGCTACAGGTTCATTAACTGAATTAACAGTAGTATTAGAAAAACAAGACGTAACAGTTGAACAAGTTAACGAAGCTATGAAAAATGCTTCAAACGAATCATTCGGTTACACTGAAGACGAAATCGTTTCTTCAGACGTTGTAGGTATGACTTACGGTTCATTATTCGACGCTACACAAACTCGTGTAATGTCAGTTGGTGACCGTCAATTAGTTAAAGTTGCAGCTTGGTATGATAACGAAATGTCATATACTGCACAATTAGTTCGTACATTAGCATACTTAGCTGAACTTTCTAAATAATTTTAGTATAGTTTTTATTCAAATACGCTAGTGCTCAGAACTATTTAGCATTAATTAAAGCTTATGAGTAAGCGGGGAGCACAAACGCTTCTCCGCTTATTTTTATATAAAATTTCCTAATTACAAGGAGGAAACACCATGGCTAAAAAAATTGTTTCTGATTTAGATCTTAAAGGTAAAACAGTCCTAGTACGTGCTGATTTTAACGTACCTTTAAAAGACGGTGAAATTACTAATGACAACCGTATCGTTCAAGCTTTACCTACAATTCAATACATCATCGAACAAGGTGGTAAAATCGTACTATTTTCACATTTAGGTAAAGTAAAAGAAGAAAGTGATAAAGCAAAATTAACTTTACGTCCAGTTGCTGAAGACTTATCTAAGAAATTAGATAAAGAAGTTGTTTTCGTACCAGAAACACGCGGCGAAAAACTTGAAGCAGCTATTAAAGACCTTAAAGAAGGCGACGTATTATTAGTTGAAAATACACGTTATGAAGATTTAGACGGTAAAAAAGAATCTAAAAATGATCCAGAATTAGGTAAATACTGGGCATCTTTAGGTGATGTGTTTGTAAATGATGCTTTTGGTACTGCGCATCGTGAGCATGCATCTAATGTTGGTATTTCTACACACTTAGAAACTGCAGCTGGATTCTTAATGGATAAAGAAATTAAGTTTATCGGTGGCGTAGTTAACGATCCACATAAACCAGTTGTTGCTATTTTAGGTGGAGCAAAAGTATCTGACAAAATTAATGTCATCAAAAACTTAGTTAACATCGCTGATAAAATTATCATCGGCGGAGGTATGGCTTATACTTTCTTAAAAGCGCAAGGTAAAGAAATTGGTATTTCATTATTAGAAGAAGATAAAATCGACTTCGCAAAAGATTTATTAGAAAAACATGGTGATAAAATTGTATTACCAGTAGACACTAAAGTTGCTAAAGAATTTTCTAATGATGCCAAAATTACTGTAGTACCATCTGATTCAATTCCAGCAGACCAAGAAGGTATGGATATTGGACCAAACACTGTAAAATTATTTGCAGATGAATTAGAAGGTGCGCACACTGTTGTATGGAATGGACCTATGGGTGTATTCGAGTTCAGTAACTTTGCACAAGGTACAATTGGTGTATGTAAAGCAATTGCAAACCTTAAAGATGCAATTACGATTATCGGTGGCGGTGATTCAGCTGCAGCAGCAATCTCTTTAGGTTTTGAAAATGACTTCACTCATATTTCAACTGGTGGCGGAGCGTCATTAGAGTACCTAGAAGGTAAAGAATTGCCTGGTATCAAAGCAATCAATAATAAATAATAAAGTGATAGTTTAAAGTGATGTGGCATGTTTGTTTAACATTGTTACGGGAAAACAGTCATAAGATGACATCGTGTTTCATCACTTTTCAAAAATATTTACAAAACAAGGAGTGTCTTTAATGAGAACACCAATTATAGCTGGTAACTGGAAAATGAACAAAACAGTACAAGAAGCAAAAGACTTCGTCAATGCATTGCCAACATTACCAGATTCAAAAGAAGTAGAATCAGTAATTTGTGCACCAGCAATTCAATTAGATGCATTAACTACTGCAGTTAAAGAAGGAAAAGCACAAGGTTTAGAAATCGGTGCTCAAAATACGTATTTCGAAGATAACGGTGCGTTCACAGGTGAAACGTCTCCAGTTGCATTAGCAGATTTAGGCGTTAAATACGTTGTTATCGGTCATTCTGAACGTCGTGAATTATTCCACGAAACAGATGAAGAAATTAACAAAAAAGCGCACGCTATTTTCAAACATGGAATGACTCCAATTATTTGTGTTGGTGAAACAGACGAAGAGCGTGAAAGTGGTAAAGCTAACGATGTTGTAGGTGAGCAAGTTAAGAAAGCTGTTGCAGGTTTATCTGAAGATCAACTTAAATCAGTTGTAATTGCTTATGAACCAATCTGGGCAATCGGAACTGGTAAATCATCAACATCTGAAGATGCGAATGAAATGTGTGCATTTGTACGTCAAACTATTGCTGACTTATCAAGCAAAGAAGTATCAGAAGCAACTCGTATTCAATATGGTGGTAGTGTTAAACCTAACAACATTAAAGAATACATGGCACAAACTGATATTGATGGGGCATTAGTAGGTGGCGCATCACTTAAAGTTGAAGATTTCGTACAATTGTTAGAAGGTGCAAAATAATCATGGCTAAGAAACCAACTGCGTTAATTATTTTAGATGGTTTTGCGAACCGCGAAAGCGAACATGGTAATGCGGTAAAATTAGCAAACAAGCCTAATTTTGATCGTTATTACAACAAATATCCAACGACTCAAATCGAAGCGAGTGGCTTAGATGTTGGACTACCTGAAGGACAAATGGGTAACTCAGAAGTTGGTCATATGAATATCGGTGCAGGACGTATCGTTTATCAAAGTTTAACTCGAATCAATAAATCAATTGAAGACGGTGATTTCTTTGAAAATGATGTTTTAAATAATGCAATTGCACACGTGAATTCACATGATTCAGCGTTACACATCTTTGGTTTATTGTCTGACGGTGGTGTACACAGTCATTACAAACATTTATTTGCTTTGTTAGAACTTGCTAAAAAACAAGGTGTTGAAAAAGTTTACGTACACGCATTTTTAGATGGTCGTGACGTAGATCAAAAATCCGCTTTGAAATACATCGAAGAGACTGAAGCTAAATTCAATGAATTAGGTATTGGTCAATTTGCATCTGTGTCTGGCCGTTATTATGCAATGGACCGTGACAAACGTTGGGAACGTGAAGAAAAAGCTTACAATGCTATTCGTAACTTTGATGCCCCAACTTATGCAACTGCCAAAGAAGGTGTGGAAGCAAGTTATAATGAAGGCTTAACTGACGAATTCGTAGTACCATTCATCGTTGAGGATCAAAATGACGGTGTTAATGATGGAGATGCAGTGATCTTCTATAATTTCCGACCTGATAGAGCGGCACAATTATCGGAAATTTTTGCGAACAGAGCATTCGAAGGATTTAAAGTTGAACAAGTTAAAGACTTATTCTATGCAACATTCACTAAGTATAATGACAATATCGATGCGGCTATCGTCTTCGAAAAAGTCGATTTAAATAATACAATCGGTGAAATTGCACAAAATAACAATTTAACTCAATTACGTATTGCAGAAACTGAAAAATATCCTCACGTTACTTACTTTATGAGTGGTGGACGTAATGAGGAATTTAAAGGTGAACGTCGTCGTTTGATTGATTCACCTAAAGTTGCAACGTATGACTTGAAACCAGAAATGAGTGCTTATGAAGTTAAAGATGCATTATTAGAAGAGTTAAATAAAGGTGACTTGGACTTAATTATTTTAAACTTTGCTAACCCTGATATGGTTGGACATAGTGGTATGCTTGAGCCGACAATCAAAGCAATCGAAGCGGTTGATGAATGTTTAGGCGAAGTGGTTGATAAGATTTTAGACATGGACGGTTATGCAATTATTACTGCTGACCATGGTAACTCTGATCAAGTATTGACGGATGATGATCAACCAATGACGACGCATACAACGAACCCAGTACCAGTGATTGTAACAAAAGAAGGCGTTACACTTAGAGAAACTGGTCGTTTAGGTGACTTAGCACCTACATTATTAGATTTATTAAATGTAGAACAACCTGAAGATATGACAGGTGAATCTTTAATTAAACACTAATATTGTAAAAGATGTTAAGTAAACGCTTAATGACACTTATTTTTTGAAAATAATAGTAATATCATTTTGTTAAATGAAAGAATAAAGCTATAATAATTATAGAATAACTATTTAAAGGAGATTATAAACATGCCAATTATTACAGATGTTTACGCTCGCGAAGTCTTAGACTCTCGTGGTAACCCAACTGTTGAAGTAGAAGTATTAACTGAAAGTGGCGCATTTGGTCGTGCATTAGTACCATCAGGTGCTTCAACTGGTGAACACGAAGCTGTTGAATTACGTGATGGAGATAAATCACGTTATTTAGGTAAAGGTGTTACTAAAGCAGTTGAAAACGTTAATGAAATCATCGCACCAGAAATTATTGAAGGTGAATTTTCAGTATTAGATCAAGTATCTATTGATAAAATGATGATCGCATTAGACGGTACTCCAAACAAAGGTAAATTAGGTGCAAATGCTATTTTAGGTGTATCTATTGCAGTAGCACGTGCAGCAGCTGACTTATTAGGTCAACCACTTTACAAATATTTAGGTGGATTTAATGGTAAGCAGTTACCAGTACCAATGATGAACATCGTTAATGGTGGTTCTCACTCAGATGCTCCAATTGCATTCCAAGAATTCATGATTTTACCTGTAGGTGCTACAACGTTCAAAGAATCATTACGTTGGGGTACTGAAATTTTCCACAACTTAAAATCAATTTTAAGCAAACGTGGTTTAGAAACTGCAGTAGGTGACGAAGGTGGTTTCGCTCCTAAATTTGAAGGTACTGAAGATGCTGTTGAAACAATTATCCAAGCAATCGAAGCAGCTGGTTACAAACCAGGTGAAGAAGTATTCTTAGGATTTGACTGTGCATCATCAGAATTCTATGAAAATGGTGTATATGACTACAGTAAGTTCGAAGGCGAACACGGTGCAAAACGTACAGCTGCAGAACAAGTTGACTACTTAGAACAATTAGTAGACAAATATCCTATCATTACAATTGAAGACGGTATGGACGAAAACGACTGGGATGGTTGGAAACAACTTACAGAACGTATCGGTGACCGTGTACAATTAGTAGGTGACGATTTATTCGTAACAAACACTGAAATTTTAGCAAAAGGTATTGAAAACGGAATTGGTAACTCAATCTTAATTAAAGTTAACCAAATCGGTACATTAACTGAAACATTTGATGCAATCGAAATGGCTCAAAAAGCTGGTTACACAGCAGTAGTTTCTCACCGTTCAGGTGAAACAGAAGATACAACAATTGCTGATATCGCTGTTGCTACAAACGCTGGTCAAATTAAAACTGGTTCATTATCACGTACTGACCGTATTGCTAAATACAATCAATTATTACGTATCGAAGATGAATTATTTGAAACTGCTAAATATGACGGTATCAAATCATTCTATAACTTAGATAAATAATCATTTTAAACATTAAGTACTGCCATAATTTTAGTTGAGGATTATTATGTCGGTATAAATTGAATAAAGTTTTTGAGTTCACGCTTAAAAAGTTCACGCTTTTATTTATAACCTGCCACAGAGTTGAGACTGTGGCAGGTTTTTTTTTGAAGTATTATTCATAACAGACTAATAATCATGAGGTAACTAATAACACATATTTAACTTGTATTATTAAACTGGTATAATAAATTTATGTTGAAATGAATATTGTATGACAGGGTATTCACTTTTATTAAAAGGTAAAATTAAATAAAGGTTTTATAGAACGTATTTAAATATATGAGGAGTAAACAAATGGCTGATAGAACGAATAAAGAAATTAAAACAGGACGCTTTATTGCAACTGCATCAATCGCATTCTCAATATTGTTGATTATTCATTACTTTGTTTCGTTGGATAATGCGACTGCCAAAGCATTACTCAATTTAACGAATCAAAACACTTCAGATAAAGCGATAGATTACATTTTAAACAGCTTTAGATTCACTGGTATTATGTATATTTTGGCTTATCTAGCAGGCTTCATCACTTTTTGGAATCGACATACTTATGTGTGGTGGTTTATGTTTGCAGTTTATGTATCAAATAGTTTGTTTACGTTGATTAATTTATCAATCACAATTCAAGCAATAAAAGCTGCACACGGTGCGTACTTAACATTGCCAATTTTAATTGTTATTATAGGTTCGGTTGCATTAGCGATTTATATGCTTGTTGTTTCTATCAAACGTAAAAGTACATTTAATCGCTAGAAAATTGATTTTAACAATGAAAATATGATATACTACTTGTCGTATATAAGGAACGGAGGACAATTTATGCATACATTTTTAATCGTATTATTAATCATTGATTGTATTGCATTAATAACTGTTGTACTACTCCAAGAAGGTAAAAGCAGTGGACTTTCAGGTGCCATCAGTGGTGGTGCTGAGCAGTTATTCGGTAAACAAAAACAACGTGGCGTCGATTTATTCTTAAATAGATTAACAATTATTTTATCAATATTATTTTTTGTACTTATGATTTGCATAAGTTATCTTGGTATGTAAGGTCCGGCGATGTAAATGTCGGGCTTTTTTATTTATAATTAGAATAATAAAGGACTCATGTTCAATTATTAGAAACATATTGTTTAATTAAGTACGTTTGTTAATTGTGAAAAAGGAGCGTTAGATTTATGCAAATAAAGTTACCAAAGCCTTTCTTTTTTGAGGAAGGTAAACGTGCCGTGTTATTACTACATGGTTTTACAGGCAATTCGTCTGATGTTCGTCAATTAGGTCGATTTTTACAAAAGAAAGGTTATACATCGTATGCACCACAATATGAAGGTCATGCAGCACCACCAGAAGAGATACTTCAATCAAGTCCTTTTGTTTGGTTTAAAGATGCCTTAGATGGCTATGACTACCTTGTTGAACAAGGTTATGATGAAATCGTTGTTGCTGGCTTGTCATTAGGTGGCGATTTTGCATTAAAATTAAGCTTAAATCGAGATGTAAAGGGTATTGTAACGATGTGTGCTCCTATGGGTGGCAAAACTGAAGGTGCCATTTATGAAGGCTTTTTAGAATATGCACGCAATTTTAAAAAGTATGAGGGTAAAGATCAAGAAACGATTGACAAAGAAATGCATCATTTCAAACCAACTGAAACTTTAAAAGAATTAAGTGAAGCATTAGATACGATTAAAGATCAAGTTGATGAGGTGCTTGACCCAATTTTAGTGATTCAAGCAGAAAACGACAATATGATTGATCCACAATCCGCAAATTATATATATGAACATGTAGACTCTGACGAAAAAGATATCAAATGGTATAGTCAGTCAGGACATGTTATTACAATTGATAAAGAAAAAGAACAAGTTTTCGATGATATTTATCAATTTTTAGAGTCATTAGACTGGTCAGAATAAAAAGAGATTTTAACATTAGAAAGGAGGGGCATAATGAATTTAAAGCAATCAATAGAAGAGATTATTAATCAACCTGAATATGAACCTATGTCAGTTTCAGATTTTCAAGATGCATTAGGTTTAAGCAGTGCCGACTCGTTTAGAGATTTAATTAAGGTGCTTGTGGAGTTAGAACAATCAGGATTAATCGAACGTTCGAAAACAGATAGATACCAAAAAAAGCATAGTTCCAAAGGTCAATCGAAATTGATAAAAGGAACGTTAAGTCAAAACAAGAAAGGTTTTGCTTTCCTAAGACCTAAAGATGAGGATATGGAAGATATATTTATTCCCCCAACAAAAATTAATCGTGCCTTAGACGGAGATACTGTAATTGTAGAAATACATCAATCTAAAGGTGAACATAAAGGTAAAATTGAAGGGGAAGTTAAGTCGATTGAGAAGCATTCTGTAACTCAAGTTGTTGGTACGTATAGTGAAGCTAGACATTTCGGCTTTGTTATTCCAGATGATAAACGTATTATGCAAGATATTTTCATTCCTAAAGGTCAAAGTTTAGGTGCAGTAGATGGGCATAAGGTACTAGTTCAAATTACTAAGTATGCTGATGGTTCAGATAATCCTGAAGGGCATATTTCAGCAATATTAGGACATAAAAATGATCCAGGTGTAGATATTTTATCTATTATTTATCAACATGGTATTGAAATTGAGTTTCCTGATGAAGTATTAGAAGAAGCTGAAGCAGTACCTGATCATATTGAAAATACTGAAATTAAAGGCCGTCATGATTTACGTGATGAATTGACAATCACAATTGATGGTGCGGATGCTAAAGACTTAGATGACGCAATCAGTGTTAAAAAGTTAGCGAACGGTCATACGCAATTAACTGTAAGTATTGCTGATGTCAGTTATTATGTAACGGAAGATTCAGCTTTAGATAAAGAAGCTTATGATAGAGCGACAAGTGTATATCTTGTTGACCGTGTGATTCCGATGATTCCACATCGATTAAGCAATGGTATTTGTTCATTAAATCCTCACGTTGATCGTTTAACGTTAAGCTGTCGCATGGAAATTGATGCAAGTGGTCGTGTTGTTAAACATGAAATTTTTGATAGTGTTATACATTCTGATTATCGAATGACGTATGATGCAGTTAACCAGATTATTACTGAAAAGGATCCTAACATTCGCGAGCAATATAAAGAAATTACGCCTATGTTAGATTTAGCACAAGATTTATCTAATCGTTTGATTCAAATGAGAAAACGTCGTGGTGAAATTGATTTTGATATTAGCGAAGCGAAAGTACTAGTTAACGAAGATGGTATACCTACAGATGTTCAATTGAGACAACGTGGTGAAGGCGAACGTCTTATTGAGTCATTTATGTTAATTGCAAATGAAACAGTTGCTGAACATTTTAGTAAGTTAGATGTACCATTTATTTACCGAGTGCATGAGCAACCTAAATCAGATCGCTTAAGACAATTCTTTGATTTTATTACTAACTTTGGCATTATGATTAAAGGAACAGGCGAAGATATTCATCCAACAACACTTCAAAAGGTCCAAGAAGAAGTAGAAGGTCGACCTGAACAAATGGTCATTTCAACAATGATGTTACGTTCAATGCAACAAGCGCATTATGATGATGTGAACTTGGGACATTTTGGCTTATCAGCTGAATATTATACGCATTTTACATCACCAATAAGACGTTATCCTGATTTAACAGTTCATCGTTTAATCCGTAAGTATTTAATTGAGAAATCAATGGATAACAAAGAAGTGAAGCGTTGGGAAGACAAATTGCCTGAGTTAGCTGAACATACTTCTAAACGTGAACGTCGTGCTATTGAGTCAGAACGTGATACTGATGAATTGAAAAAAGCAGAATATATGATTCAACATATTGGTGATGAATTTGAAGGTATTGTCAGCTCAGTAGCTAACTTCGGTATGTTCATTGAATTGCCAAATACGATAGAAGGTATGGTTCATATTGCGAATATGACTGATGATTATTACCGTTTTGAAGAGCGTCAAATGGCATTAATTGGTGAGCGTCAAGCTAAAGTATTTAGAATTGGTGACACAGTTAAGGTTAAAGTGACGCATGTTGATGTAGATGAACGATTAATTGATTTTCAAATTGTAGGTATGCCTTTACCGAAAAATGATCGATCACAGCGCCCAGCACGAGGTAAGACAATTCAAGCTAAAACGCGTGGTAAATCATTAGATAAATCGAAATCTGATGATAAAGGTCATAAGAAAAAAGGTAAGCAACGTAAAGGTAAAAACCAACGTAAAAATGACAAATCAGGAAACAGTAAACATAAGCCATTTTATAAAGATAAAAGTGTGAAAAAGAAAGCACGTCGTAAGAAAAAATAAGCAGCAATGAGGTGAGTATGAATGGCTAAGAAGAAATCACCAGGTACATTAGCGGAAAATCGTAAAGCTAGACATGATTATAATATTGAAGACACGATTGAAGCGGGAATTGTATTGCAAGGCACAGAAATAAAATCAATTCGCCGAGGTAGTGCTAACCTTAAAGATAGTTATGCGCAAGTTAAAAACGGTGAAATGTATTTGAATAATATGCATATAGCACCATACGAAGAAGGGAATCGTTTTAATCACGATCCTCTTCGTTCTCGAAAATTATTATTGCATAAGCGTGAAATCATTAAATTGGGTGATCAAACACGTGAGATTGGTTATTCGATTGTGCCGTTAAAGCTTTATTTGAAGCATGGACATTGTAAAGTATTACTTGGTGTTGCACGAGGTAAGAAAAAATATGATAAACGTCAAGCTTTGAAAGAAAAAGCAGTCAAACGAGATGTTGCGCGCGATATGAAAGCCCGTTATTAAGCGATTTAGTTGCTTAATCGGGCTATATTTGATATAGTTATATGTGCTTTTGTAAATTGCAAAAGTATGATTTGTTTGATTTATTATTTCGGGGACGTTTCTGGATTCGACAGGGGTCCCCCGAGCTCATTAAGCGTGTCGGAGGGTTGTCTTCGTCATCAACACACACAGTTTATAATAACTGGCAAATCAAACAATAATTTCGCAGTAGCTGCCTAATCGCACTCTGCATCGCCTAACAGCATTTCCTATGTGCTGTTAACGCGATTCAACCTTAATAGGATATGCTAAACACTGCCGTTTGAAGTCTGTTTAGAAGAAACTTAATCAAGCTAGCATCATGTTGGTTGTTTATCACTTTTCATGATGCGAAACTTTTCGATAAACTACACACGTAGAAAGATGTGTATCAGGACCTCTGGACGCGGGTTCAAATCCCGCCGTCTCCATATTTGTAGCCTACAACCTTTGCGGATGTGGGCTTTTTTATTTGTTTTTTATCTCTTCTTGTGAGGAAGGTTAAATTAGCTGTGAACGTTGATATGATAGTATCTGATTAGGTTCAAATTTTCATGAATGAAAAATTAATACTTGTGTACATATAAGATTTTGCGTTAAGGGTTGAAAGAATATGTGTCAAATAAGTGTCAAAAAAGTTGAGCTTTGAGTTTTAAAATGTAAATTTTATTTGCAAAATTAATTAAGCTAAAGAAGTATCATAAATAAGAGAATTAAATATATAGTTTAGAATTAGAATCAAGATTTTTATAAATATTATATTTTTCTTTTAATTGACTTAAATTTGATATATTGTTTAAATGTAATGAGGAAAAGTTGTGATAGTTTTAGCTGGTAAATTAAAGGTTTTAATATAGCTGGTTTTTAATAGATTTTTAAGGATGATATCGTTTGCGAGTGAACGTATCTATTTAGTGAAATAGTATTTATAGATGGGGGCATAATCAATGAATGACTTGAGTTTATCTTCATTTTTGAAACGCAGTAACAAATTTATGCAATTCAATTGTTTTATTTGTTTGATTCTAATAATAGTATTTTACATAATTGGTATGAATATACAGGACTTTAGTGATTTTCCTAGTAAAGATTTAAATCATAAAGTGACTTATAATCTTAATGGGTTTTTGGAGATATTTGTTAATAATGCTTTTATAGTTCCTTTTGTGTCACTTATATTATCGATAATACCAATACCATATTTGTATTTTATTCCTACAATATCTACAATTTATTCATTGTCGGTTATTATTGGGGTTACATTTTCATATAAATTAAACGAAGGGATAGCTATTTTTATTGGTATTTTGCCTCATGGTATTTTAGAAATATACTTAACAAGCATTGAACTATCAATGTTATTCTTATTAAATGCGTACATCAGAAAAAATTCAATGAATTTATTTAGAAAAAGAAAAGAGACATTGCCAAATTTTTTTGTTTTATTAAAATCAATAGTAAAGTGTTACCTGCTAATATTTTTACCTGTGGCATTTTTATGCGCTTTAATTGAAATTACTGTTACACCAACTGTTTACAAATTTTTAACTAATATAATATAGAACTTTTAAAAGGGCATAGCTAACTATGTGTATAGGTTTATTTTTGATCGATAAATATTGATTTGTAAAATATGAGTTCACGAAAAATGTTGCATGGTATTCGTGAAACTATAATCGAGTCATTTCAAAAATGACCATTTCAAAACAACAAAAAAGAGTAGGCGAGCTACTCTTTTTTGTTATATTTAACAATTAAATTAGTGTGTCATTATGAGTGTAAGTAAGCTAATTTATAATGACAATAATAACAACAAAGATTATAACGCTGAATGCGAGCATTCATAAATTTATACTTCATCTAAACCACTGTGGTCGTCATCTTTTTGCTTTTCTTTTTCTTTCTCTCGTTCTTGTTCTTTTTTGTACTCTTCTTCAAATTCTTTTTCTTTCTTTTCTACTTCTTCCCTTGTTTCCGCTCTATGAGAAAAATCTTCGGTTTTAAGTTTACTAAATTTGAATGATTTAGAATCAACTGTTTTATCTTCTGAGTATTTATGGACATTTAAATTAATGTTTCCATCACCTCTTAACTCATAGATAAACATGGCTTGTGCAGTTTTGCCTTTTTTAATTTGATCTTGGTTATGTTCTGTCCAATCTTTATAATTTTTATCACTTAAAAGATAACCATCTCTTAATTTATTTACTGTATTTTTATCATCTTGAGTGATATTAATATAGTCATGAGAAATAGAAGATGGATTTAAATCTTTATCGTCTTTTTTAGCAGTAATTTCCATTTTAAAAGCGATATATTTCTTTTTCTCATCTTTTTCATTGATGATAAACGGTTCTTTTATTTTAGCTTCAAATTTGTCACTAACAATAGTATCGCCTTTAATTTTTATATCCATATTTTTTTGCTTTTAAATTCTTTAAGTTCTTCATTTAATTCTTCATTGTCATTTTCTTTCTTTTTGTGACTAGTGCTCTCTTTTTTTGCACTATCTTGATGATGTCCACAAGCACCTAAGATAAGTGTACTTGCTAATAATATCCCCATTACTTTTTTCATTTAACATGTCTCCTTTATTTCGCAAAAATTTATTTTAAAAACTCTAAACGACTTATCGTTTTGAGTAATTAAACAAAGTTGATATTTTGTGAGATTCTAAGATGATATTAAATAATTCTTGTAATAATGATTCTATGTATTGTTGCAATAAATTAATGGAACTATAATTACTAATATTATATTACTTTTATTGATAGAAATATATTACTTTTTTAAAAAACTTGTAATATATCGAAAGATTTAAATGTAAAATTTTGATTTGTTAAGAAATTACGTTTATAAAAAATAAAAAAATTCAACTTATTTGTATGAGATGAATATGTATTGAAGAAGATGTTTTATTAATTTTGAAATACTGGTCAAAGATGGGTGCCCTCAAAAGCGTTATTGTATTTTTTAGTCAATGCAAATAGATTGCCGTAATAATAAGCGTACTTGATAGTTAAAAAATTACTTAAGGCTATAAAGCAAAATTTTTTATATGAGCAGTCGAATATAACGTTTAAAATGATTCTTTTTGGATATAAACGATTAAGTAAAATGATTTTTCAGTTTGAAATTAATCATATGAATTTCTTAAGAGAAGGGTGATATCTTAATGATTAATATTATTTCAGCTATAGGATCTATTGGAACATTTATTATGGCTTTATTTTATTTTGTATCAGTTTCAGTTCAACTTTATCAAATGAAAATTAGCTTTCTGCCAGCTTTAGGTTTTAACCAAATTTTATTAGAAAGGGAGGGGGATCAACTTAATATAATGAATTCCGCTACAGAAGAGCATCATCATAAAGATTATATTAAACTATATAATTTAGGTGGCGGTGCTGCTAAAAAAATTGCAATAGAGGTTTTATTGGGTAATGATAAAGTCATTCAGAAAAAGTACGTGAATATTTTACCTAGTAAAGAAGGGTACATGTTATCAATTAATAAAAATGTGTACGAAGAATTAGAAAGAACGATTGAGAACAATGGTTATGAAGCTGATTTGAATGTACGTATGACTTATTATCATAATGTAAGTCACAAACAACAGGAAGTTATATTAAAAGGTCAAATCGACCGTTTTAATACTTATAATAATAAAGAAATTTATGATTTGCAGTTTATCTGAAAATTGATTTAAGAGGATAGTTGTTTATTGCAAAAAATATCATTCAATTTTAATGAAATAATGGCGTCATTACTATAAAATATTACTTTATGTTGTAATGCATTTTTCTATAAGATAGAACTAAAAGGAGGGGCAAAGATGCAAATTAGACAAATACATCAACATGACTTTGCTCAAGTTGACCAGTTAATTAGAACGGCATTTGAAAATAGTGAACATGGTTATGGTAATGAATCAGAACTAGTAGACCAAATTCGTCTAAGTGATACGTATGACAATAACTTAGAATTAGTAGCTGTTCTTCAAAATGAAGTTGTAGGGCACGGTTTACTAAGTGAAGTTTATCTTGATAACGAGGCACAACGGGAAATTGGATTAGTGTTAGCACCTGTATCTGTTGATATTCATCATCAAAATAAAGGTATTGGGAAGCGATTGATTCAAGCATTAGAACGAGAAGCAATATTAAAAGGATATAATTTTATCAGTGTATTAGGATGGCCGAATTATTATGCCAATCTAGGATATCAACGCGCAAGTATGTACGACATTTATCCACCATATGATGGTATACCAGATGAAGCGTTTTTAATTAAAGAATTAAAAGTGAACAGTTTAGCGGGAAAAACAGGTACCATAAATTACACATCTGCTTTTGAAAAAATATGATTTCAAGCTAGGATTACATTAGGCAGAGTTCATATTAATAATACAAATTGTTTACAATGAAATCGCGCATTGTCGTTTGCAATTTTTAAAACAGAGAAAATGAAAAACTTTTCGTTGTAAATATTTATTGTAGTTAATAAAATTCTAAAACAAATTAATTGCCATTATGCAATTTTGGT
The DNA here is from genome assembly GCF_037966415.1 of Staphylococcus sp. FSL W8-0305. NCBI lineage: Bacteria > Bacillati > Bacillota > Bacilli > Caryophanales > Staphylococcaceae > Staphylococcus > Staphylococcus sp. FSL W8-0305. The sequence goes on along the minus strand of NZ_CP150198.1, from coordinate 1,195,538 downwards.
GTATAATTGCATTAATAGAGATTAAATATATATTAAAAGGGTATACAGTTAATATAAAATGACTTTTTAAAAAGAGGGAATAAAATGAATATGAAGAAACAAGAAAAACACGCAATTCGTAAAAAATCGATTGGCGTGGCTTCAGTGCTTGTAGGTACGTTAATCGGTTTTGGACTACTCAGCAGTAAAGAAGCAGATGCAAGTGAAAATAGTATGACACAAACGGAAAATACGAGTAATGAGAGCAAAAGTAATGATCCAAGTAGCGTTAATGCTGCACCTAAAACAGACAACACAAACGTGAGTGATTCTAATACAACGACAAACACTAATAGTGACGAAACGAATGTAGCGCAAAATCCAGCACAACAGGAAACGACACAATCAGCATCAACAAATGCAACTACAGAAGAAACACCGGTAACTGGTGAAGTTACTACTACGGCAACGAATCAAGCTAATACACCGGCAACAACTCAATCAAGCAATACAAATGCGGAAGAATCAGTGAATCAAACAAGTAATGAAACGACTTCTAATGATACTAATACAGTATCATCTGTAAATTCACCTCAAAATTCTACAAATGCGGAAAATGTTTCAACAACGCAAGACATTTCAACTGAAGCAACACCTTCAAACAATGAATCAGCTCCACAGAGTACAGATGCAAGTAATAAAGATGTAGTTAATCAAGCGGTTAATACAAGTGCGCCTAGAATGAGAGCATTTAGTTTAGCGGCTGTAGCTGCAGATGCACCGGCTGCTGGCAAAGATATTACGAATCAGTTGACGAATGAGACAGTTGGTATTGACTCTGGAGATACAGTTTATCCGCACCAAGCAGGCTATGTCAAACTGAATTATGGGTTCTCAGTACCAAATGAGGCTGTTCAAGGTGACACATTCAAAATAACTGTGCCCAAAGAATTAAACTTAAATGGTGTAACTTCAACTGCTAAAGTGCCACCAATTATGGCCGGAGATCAAGTATTGGCAAATGGTGTAATCGATAGTGATGGTAATGTTATTTATACATTTACAGACTATGTAAATACTAAAGATGATGTTAAAGCAACTTTGACCATGCCCGCTTATATTGACCCTGAAAATGTTACAAAGACAGGTAATGTGACATTGGCTACTGGCATAGGTAGTACAACAGCAAACAAAACAGTATTAGTAGATTATGAAAAATATGGTAAGTTTTATAACTTATCTATTAAAGGTACAATTGACCAAATCGATAAAACAAATAATACGTATCGTCAGACAATTTATGTCAATCCAAGTGGAGATAACGTTATTGCGCCGGTTTTAACAGGTAATTTAAAACCAAATACGGATAGTAATGCATTAATAGATGCACAAAATACTAGTATTAAAGTATATAAAGTTGATAATGCATCAGACTTGTCTGAAAGTTATTATGTGAATCCAGATAACTTTGAAGATGTCACTGATAGTGTGAATATTACATTCCCAAATCCAAATCAATATAAAGTAGAGTTCAATACGCCTGATGATCAAATAACAACACCATATATTGTAGTTGTTAATGGGCATATTGATCCTAATAGTAAAGGTGATTTAGCTTTACGTTCAACTTTATATGGATATAATTCGAATATAATTTGGCGATCAATGTCATGGGATAATGAAGTAGCATTTAATAACGGATCAGGTTCTGGTGACGGTATCGATAAACCTGTTGTTCCTGAACAACCTGATGAGCCGGGTGAAATTGAACCAATTCCAGAGGATTCAGATTCTGACCCAGGTTCAGATAGTGTTTCAGATTCTGGCAGCGATTCTAATTCAGATAGCGGTTCAGATTCGGGTAGTGATTCTACATCAGATAGTGGTTCAGATTCAGCGAGCGATTCAGATTCAGCAAGTGATTCAGATTCAGCGAGTGATTCAGATTCAGCAAGTGATTCAGATTCAGCGAGTGATTCAGATTCAGCAAGTGATTCAGATTCAGCGAGTGATTCAGATTCAACGAGTGATTCAGATTCAACGAGTGATTCCGATTCAGCAAGCGATTCAGATTCAGATAGTGACTCAGACTCAGACAGCGATTCAGATTCAGATAGTGACTCAGACTCAGATAGCGATTCAGATTCCGACAGTGACTCGGATTCAGATAGCGATTCCGACTCAGACAGTGACTCAGATTCAGATAGCGACTCAGACTCAGAAAGCGACTCAGATTCAGACAGCGATTCCGACTCAGATAGTGATTCAGATTCAGACAGCGACTCAGACAGTGTTTCAGATTCAGACAGTGACTCAGACTCGGATAGTGAATCAGACTCAGACAGTGACTCAGAATCAGACAGCGACTTAGACTCAGATAGCGACTCAGATTCAGATAGCGATTCAGACTCAGACAGCGACTCAGACTCAGATAGCGATTCCGACTCGGATAGCGACTCAGACTCAGATAGCGATTCCGACTCGGATAGCGATTCAGAATCAGATAGTGCCTCAGATTCAGATAGCGATTCCGACTCAGATAGCGACTCAGATTCCGACAGCGATTCAGATTCAGACAGTGATTTAGACTCAGACAGTGACTCGGATTCAGATAGCGATTCCGACTCAGACAGTGACTCGGATTCCGACAGCGATTCAGATTCAGACAGTGATTTAGACTCAGACAGTGACTCGGATTCAGATAGCGATTCCGACTCAGATAGTGCCTCAGATTCAGATAGCGACTCAGACTCAGACAGCGATTCAGAATCAGATAGTGACTCAGATTCAGATAGCGATTCCGACTCAGACAGTGCCTCAGATTCAGATAGTGACTCGGATTCAGCGAGTGATTCCGATTCAGATTCAACGAGTGACACAGGATCAGATAACGACTCAGACTCAGAAAGTGATTCGAATAGCGATTCCGATTCAGGTTCTAACAATAATGTAGTGCCGCCTAATTCACCTAAAAGTGGTACTAATGCTTCAAATAAAAATGAGGCTAAAGAAAGTAAAGAACCATTACCAGATACAGGTTCTGAAGATGAAGCTAATACGTCACTAATTTGGGGATTATTAGCATCATTAGGTTCATTACTACTTTTCAGAAGAAAAAAAGAAAATAAAGATAAGAAATAAGTAATAATGATATTAAATTAATCGTATGATTCATGAAGAAGTCACCTAAAAAGGTGGCTTTTTTACTTGGATTTTCCAAATATATTGTTTGAATATAATTAATAATTAATTCATCAACAGTTAATTATTTTAAAAAGGTAGATGTTATATAATTTGGCTTGGCGAAAAAATAGGGTGTAAGGTAGGTTGTTAATTAGGGAAAATTAAGGAGAAAATACAGTTGAAAAATAAATTGCTAGTTTTATCATTGGGAGCATTATGTGTATCACAAATTTGGGAAAGCAATCGTGCGAGTGCAGTGGTTTCTGGGGAGGAGAATCCATATAAATCTGAGTCATTGAAATTAAATGGGAAAAGAAGTACTACAATAACTAGTGATAAATATGAAGAAAATTTAGATATGTTAATATCGTCATTATCATTTGCAGATTATGAAAAATATGAGGAACCAGAATACAAAGAAGCAGTTAAAAAGTATCAACAAAAATTTATGGCTGAAGATGATGCATTAAAAAATTTTTTAGTGAAGAGAAAAAAATAAAAAATAGAAATACTAATACATCAAATTATCTGGGATTAACACACGAAAGATATGAGTCAATTTATAATTCATTAAAAAATCATCGTGAAGAATTTTCAAAAGAAATCGAAGAAATTAATAATAAAAATCCAGTGTTAAAAGAATATAACAATGAGGAACAAACTAAAGCTGATACGGAATTAAACACTCTTGAAAATCAAGTACTAATGATAGGTTATACATTTTATCACTCGAATAAAAATGAAGTAGAAGATTTATATAACAAATTAGATATGATTCTTGGTTATAAAGATGAAGAGAGAAAAAAGAAGAGGGCTACCAATCAAAGAATGTTCAATAATAAAAAAGAGGATTTAGAAACTATTATTGATGAATTCTTTGGAGAAATTGGACAACAAAGGCCAACATCTATACCAACATTAGCGCCTAAAGAAGAAAAAGAAACAAATATAAAAAATGCAAATAAATTAAAATCTGACACTGAAGCAGCAAAAAATGATGAAGCAAAAAGAAGTTTAAATACCCACAATCACAAATCTGTATCTCAAGAAGTCTCTGAACAACAAAAAGCTGACTACGAAAGAAAAGCTGAAGAAAGAAAAGCGAGATTTTTAGATAAGCAAAAAAATAAGAAAACTCCTGTAGTTTCATTAGAATATGATTTTGAACATAAACAACGTGTTGACAACGAAAACGACAAGCAACTTGTGGTTTCTGAGCCATCAAAGAAACCAACAACACCGCCTACATACACTGAAACAACCACACAGCTACCAATGCCTACAGTTGAGCGTCAAACACAGCAACAAATCGTTTACAAAGCACCAAAACCATTAGCTGGATTAAATGGTGAAAGTCATGATTTCACAACAACGCATCAATCACCAACTACTTCAAATCACACGCATAATCATCTTATTGAAATTGAAGAAACATCTGCTTTACCTGGTAGAAAGACAGGTTCATTGGTTGGTTTGAGTCAAATTGATTCTTCGCATTTAACTGAACGTGAGAAGCGCGTGATTAAACGTGAACACGTGAGAGAAGCTCAAAAGTTAGTTGATAATTATAAAGATACACATAGTTATAAAGACCGATTAAATGCCCAACAAAAAGTAAATACTTTAAGTGCAGGTCATCAAAAACGTTTTAATAAATAAATTAATAAAGTATATAATGGCAAATAATTAATGCATGGCTGCAAAGGAAATAATGAGTTTGCCGTAAAAATAACAACATTTTAAACTAGCAATAAATAATATCAAAGTCATCATTTCAATGATGCAATCTAGTATAGTCCACATTCTAAACAGGTGTGGACTATTACTTTTTTCACTTTATATTACGAAAAAATTATTATGCTTAACTATCAATATCAATAATTAATTTTAAGCTGAAAAACAATAAAAATGTTAAGACAACGTTTACTTCAAGTTAATTATTATACTGAAAATTCTGGTATATAATGCTGTTAGTGAATATAACAGGAAAATTAAATTGGTTATGATATTGAGTCTATATAAAGGAGAAATAACAGATGAAAAAGAAATTATTAGTTTTAACTATGAGCACGCTATTTGCTACACAATTTATGAATTCAAATCACGCTAATGCATCAACAGAAAGTGTTGATAAAAACTTTGTAGTTCCAGAATCGGGTATTAATAAAATTATTCCAACTTACGATGAATTTAAAAAAGCACCAAAAGTAAATGTTAGTAATTTAGCTGACAACAAAAACTTTGTAGCTTCTGAAGATAAATTGAATAAGATTGCAGATCCATCGGCAGCTAGTAAAATTGTAGATAAAAACTTTGCCGTACCAGAATCAAAATTAGGAATCATTGTACCAGAGTATAAAGAAATCAATAATCGAGTGAATGTAACAACAAACAATCCAGCTTCAAAACAAGTTGACAAGCAAATTGTTGCTAAAGACCCAGAGGTGAATAGATTTATTACGCAAAATAAAGTAAACCATCGTTTCATTACTACGCAAACCCACTATAAGAAAGTTATTACTTCATACAAATCAACACATGTACATAAACATGTAAACCATGCAACATCTTCTATCCATCATCACTTTACTATTAAACCATCAGAAGCACCTAGATATACACACCCATCTCAATCTCAATCGTTAATTATAAATCATCATTTTGCAGTTCCTGGATACCATGGTCATAAAGTTGTAACACCAGGACAAGCTAGTATTAGAATTCATCACTTTTGTGCTGTACCTCAAATAAATAGTTTTAAGGTCATTCCATCATATGGTCACAATTCACATCGTATGCATGTACCAAGTTTCCAAAATAACACAACAGCAACACATCAAAATGCAAAAGTAAATAAAACTTATAACTATAAATATTTTTATACTTATAAAGTAGTCAAAGGTGTAAAAAAACATTTCTCATTTTCAAAATCACATGGTTGTAAAATTGTTAAACCAGCATTAAACATCAAAAATGTAAATTATCAATATGCTGTTCCAAGTAATAGCCCTACACACGTTGTTCCTGAGTTTCAGGGTATCTTACCAGCACCACGAGTATAAAAATTGACATTAAGTTTACGAGATATGATAAATACCTATTATTTTAAACATAGTCTGCAATCTATGAGGTTGTAGGCTATGTTTTTTGCAGTTTATCAATAAACACCCATCAACAAATTATACCGTTTTTCTACTTTAAAAGTTGGAAGTAACATAATCTTAAATAAATATATTATTAATTAAGATAAATATAAGACTCGAGATTATTGTTAATAGTTTGTTCATCGCAAGTTAATTATTGTTTCTAAAATATTGGTATATAATTTTCAATGGCGAAGAAAACAGGGTAAAAAAGTCGGTTTTTAAATCAAAGCAAATAAGGAGTAAAAAATGAAAAGGAAAGTACTAGTATTAACAATGGGCGTACTTTGTGCGACACAATTATGGCAAACGAATAATGCAAAAGCTTTAGTGACAGAGAGTGGCGTTAATGATACTAAGCAATTTACTGAAGTAACATCGGAAGAAAAAGTTATAAAAGATGCTATTTCGAAAGTCAATGAAAGCTTTATTTACTATCCCCAAAATGATTTGAAGGGATTAGGTGGAGAACACAACGATTACGAAAAAATTACATATAGCACTTCTTCTAATAATGTTTTAGAATTATCAATGAGTTCAAAATACGTAGGCGGTAAATCAGGAGCTATGGTTGGTTATAGTGAAATTTACTCATCACATTTCACAGACCGCGACAAACGTGCTATCAGACGTGATCATGTTAAAGAAGCACAAAACTTGATTAATGATTATAAATATACGCAAATATATGAAGACTTTGCTAAAGCTACTGCAAAGGTAAGTACACTTAGTCAGTCTCACCAAAATTATTTAAATAAACAAATTGATAAAGTGAATAATAAGATAGAGAAAACTGAAAAACGCTAATACAAAGTAATTTATAAGTTATACATTTCGTTTTTAAATGACAATTTATCCCCGTAAATATAATAAATAATCTTTTCAAATTCCGCATAGATATAGAGACGCTAATAAACCTCTTTGTCTCGATATGATAGTCTGCAACGATTCATGTTGTAGGCTTTTTAATTTTACAAATACGACTAAATATATAAGTTCTGACACCTAAAATATAGAAAATACATAAAAGTAAGTATAGTTATTTTATTATAATTATTAAATTTTTATTAATTAATTGTAAAAATGTAGAATTATAATTAATTAACGTTTAATATTAAAATTAACTAAAAAGAAAGAGGTGTTAGTTATGACAGAATACTTATTAAGTGCTGGCATATGTATGGCAATTGTTTCAATATTACTTATAGGGATGGCTATCAGTAATGTTTCGAAAGAACAATACGCAAAGAGGTTTTTCTTTTTCGCTACTAGTTGCTTAGTGTTAACTTTAGTTGTAGCTTCAAGTCTAAGTAGCTCAGCAAATGCATCACAAACAGATAATGGCGTAAATAGAAGTGGTTCTGAAGATCCAACAGTATATAGTGCAACTTCAACTAAAAAATTACATAAAGAACCTGCGACATTAATTAAAGCGATTGATGGTGATACTGTTAAATTAATGTACAAAGGTCAACCAATGACATTCAGACTATTATTGGTTGATACACCTGAAACAAAGCATCCTAAAAAAGGTGTAGAGAAATATGGTCCTGAAGCAAGTGCATTTACGAAAAAGATGGTAGAAAATGCAAAGAAAATTGAAGTCGAGTTTGACAAAGGTCAAAGAACTGATAAATATGGACGTGGCTTAGCGTATATTTATGCTGATGGAAAAATGGTAAACGAAGCTTTAGTTCGTCAAGGCTTGGCTAAAGTTGCTTATGTTTATAAACCTAACAATACACATGAACAACTTTTAAGAAAAAGTGAAGCACAAGCGAAAAAAGAGAAATTAAATATTTGGAGCGAAGACAACGCTGATTCAGGTCAATAATGCTCATTGTAAAAGTGTCACTGCTGCTAGTGGCACTTTTATAATTTTTAGATCACGTTATGATTTATTATCAAATCAGAATTAAAAAAGTAAATCGTATCAAAATCAAGTGTATTTAATATTAGAAAATAAAAATTTTAAATTTAGTATTAAAATGGAATATTACTATATATTTCAATGTGTATTATCACAGAAAATAAAATAATGCTTTACTTCTATATTTAAAAGTGTATAATGAAGGTTAAGTAATAAAGAGCGTGAAGAAAAATGTGAGTTATTTATATAGAATATTCTCCTTTTCATTTATGAATTTGTTACAAAATATTTAGTGCAAAAGCACGACGGAGGTATTCAATATGAATAACGGTACAGTTAAATGGTTTAATGCAGAAAAAGGTTTTGGTTTCATCGAAAGAGAAGATGGTAGCGACGTATTCGTACACTTCTCAGCAATCGCTGAAGATGGATACAAATCATTAGAAGAAGGCCAAAAAGTTGAATTCGACATCGTTGAAGGCGACCGTGGCGAGCAAGCTGCAAACGTAGTTAAAATGTAATTTTAACTTATTCAAACAGTCCTTATTATAGGGCTGTTTTTTTTATGCTTTAAATCGATAGCAGTTGGTGTGGTAAAAGCACTAGCTGTTATTTTTTTGTCCAATAAATTTAGGTGGAGATCTAACAATATATAATGGTTCTAAAATAAATCGAACTGATGGAAAAGTTTTTTACTTTTCATCTGTCCGACTTTTGATTTTGAATATAAAAAAAGCGCCAATACAGAACTTTAATAATGACGAGAATTAAAGTCTGTATATGGCGATAACAAGAAGTAATGTTAAACACTCAAAATGTTTAACAATAATAGGATACCACATCGCATAATATCTTACTACTTAATTAATAATTTAACTAATCAACTTTTTGTTAATTTTTTATTAAGACTGATTAATTATTGAGAATATTTATTGTTTTTAAAATCTCATAATAATTCAGTAATCTTGTTTTCATTTAAAAGGCGAAACATTAAAATAATTAAATAAAAATATTGTGTTTAATTTACAGCGTCAAATATACTTATTTCTAATGCTTTGGGGTCTACTGAAACAAGTAGAGAATGATCGATGTTACTAACATTGCCATTATCCAAATCTATTTCTGTGAGTATTTGGAAGCTACCATTAGGCAACGGTTTAACAATAGACAATTGCTTTTCCGCTTGTTGTATTAAAAAAGGTTTTGTAGATTGATTATTAATATGCCATTCACTCATGTATGTTTTTCACTCCTGCTTTAAATTAGGGTTAGAAAGTTTATAGTTGAGACATTCATGTTCAACCAAAATTTTGTTCAAATTCAATAAATGTCTTGTTTAAAATAGAAATATTGTAAATGTTATCGTCCAAAACTTCACCAGTTAAGTATTTGTTTTGAATTAAAATTTGGCAGTTAGTTAAGAAGTCTTGATAATCACGATCGCAAAAATAGTTTTCACGTGCATCTTTAGCATCGCCAAAAAAGTTAGCGACTGTTTCTGTTTCTCCATTATTCGAACGTTCAATATATAATTTGTAAAATTTAGCTATTGTATACTTTTGTTCTTTAGTTAGTTCATTCAAAATATTGGGCCTCCTGAAATATCATTTGTAATCTATACCCAATTTATTGCAAAACACAAACTAATTTAACTATTTGATGAAACTGTGTTAATAAGCTTTAACAAGTCTTAGTTTATATGGATCTATAAAATTATCTTTAATTGCATAGGGTGAAATAATATGTAGTCCATAACTTTTAACTGATTTTTCACTTACACCAAATTTATAAGCTTGATAGATAATTTTAGTACAATACGTAAATTTTTTGCTGTTCAAATTTAATGTAACTAGATAACGATGATTTGTATTTTCATAGTTTTTCTTAACCCAGTCAGCCGCTTTTTTACCTGCACCAGGATAGCTGCAACGATAAACTTTCATCCAATCATTTTTGCCACTTGCATAATTATATTTAAAAGATTCGAAGGATTGTGTAGTTGGTTTGTCGCCAGGCCCCTCAATTTGCAAAATCGTTTTATCATCAATCGCGATACTACAATGACCAAAAAATCCCCACATGACAGGGCCTTTTGTAATAATAATATCACCAGGTTGTAATTGGAATTTGTCATCTTGAATTTCTGAATACTTATTATCTGCAATTGTTTTTGGTGAGTTTATAGGGGATACGACAACGAATAATATAAGTAAAATTAACGTTCGTTTAATATAGTTCACTTAAAAGCTCCTTGTTGAAGAAATATATGTAAATAGCCTTGAATTATAATTTTAATCTTTAATAAGCATGCAAGACTAAAACATATCTTAAATATTAAAGTATGAGAGTGTGAAATGTCTATTAAGAATAAAAAACAGTCTAAAACATCTTTGAGACGTTTCAGACTGGATATAAAATGAATTTCATTTATAGCACACCAAATATAAATGTGTATATTAAAATAGCGAATCCGAAAATATAGAGAATGACAGTGAAACTTAAATAGGACTCTTTTTTAGATTCTTTGCCAGTTTTTTTCATTAATACGAGTATAAACGTAGCGGCAACTAAGAAAATTAATGCTAGCCAAAACAGAATTGCAAAATGTAAAGACATGTGAAACCCTCCTTATATACCGTAATTATTAACCTATAAAACTATAAAAAATAGGATAAATGTAATAGAGAACGAGTACGATATTTATAAAAAATAATATTTCACTTAACCAGTTTTTAGTTATCATTGCAATGGTAAAGGATACTATGAGTATCACACCACAAATGATAATACCAGGCAGGAGCCAACATAAATCATCTAAATCTTTATTATATGTGATTAAAATATTAAAGATAACAAAAGTGGTAGTAATAACTATATTGATAGCATTTAACAAAATGTTATTCATGACTGACACCTACTAGTATAAAAATAGCTTCTTAATAAATATGATAGCACTATTTTCCAATAGGTAAATAAAAAGTATAGTTATTTTTAAAATATTATTTGTAGAATGCTAAAGTTTATTAATTCAAACAAGTGAGCATATATAGGGGAGTATAGTATTAATGTGAAAAGAATATTTACATACTAAAAACCCTTAAAGTTGTACAATTCGTTAATATTTTTAGAATCAGATAACAAAAAAATGTGCAAAATCACTTTTGCACATTTACAAATACTAGTTTTCTGATAAGATTAATAATAACACTTTAAATAGCGTTTAATAAATGAAGGGGGCAAGTCTTATGACGTTTTACAATTTCATCATGGGTTTTCAAAATGATAACACACCATTTGGTATATTGGCCGAACACGTTAGTGAAGATAAAGCATTCCCTCGATTAGAAGAAAGACACCAAGTAATTAGAGCATATGTGATGTCTAATTACACAGATCATCAATTAATTGAAACTACAAATAGAGCTATTAGCTTATATATGGCAAATTAATTTGAGTAGTACCAATTATGATGTATTAGTGCATCCCAAATATCTTTTGTTTTAAAGTTTATTTCATCATTTCTTATCGAAAATGGTGTAATAATGTCTTTATCTAACCAAGTGTTTATAAGTTCATTTGGTACACCATCTAACAACATTTCACTTTTACTAATTATAAAACATTCCCAGTCAAGTGAAACATTTTGTGGATTCACATAATTACATTGATTATGATTATCCATAAACACTCACTCCTTTAAAATTCTGTACTCTTCATTGCGTTTTACCCCGTCACATTATCTTTTAAACTAAAATCATCATTACTTATGAAAAAAATGTTCATCAAAAGCAAAGGTTTTCGCTACCGAAAAAGTTTAAATAATGGTTTAATATATTTGGTACTCATTTTAATAAAAAGAGAATACATTTTGAGCTATCAATACTTTTTATTGAAGAGGTGTTATTGTTGGCTAAAACGTTATATTTAATGCGCCACGGACAAACTTTGTTTAATTTTAAGGGACTAATTCAGGGATTTGGAGATTCGCCGCTAACAGAACTTGGAATTGCTCAAGCTCAAAAGGCACGTAGCTATTATGAAACTAAGGGGATAAACTTCGATTTATATGCATCATCAACGCAAGAACGTGCAAGTGACACACTTGAAAATGTTGCACCTAATCAATCGTATCAACGTTTTAAGGGACTGAAGGAATGGCATTTTGGATTATTTGAAGGTGAGTCAGTCTATCTATTTGATAATCTATACAAGCCTGAAGACTTATTCGGAGATCGAATTGTTCCTTTCAAAGGAGAGGCAAGGCAACAAGTTGAAGATCGCATTGTGAAAACTTTACATGACATTATGTCTCAAACAAAGAATAATGCATTAGTCGTGAGTCATGGAACAATAATGGGAGTATTTTTAAGATATTGCCTTAAACTAGATGAAGCATTAAAGCATAATATCGGTAATTGTAATATCTTGAAATTTGAATATGACAATGGAACATTTAAATTTGTTGAGTTAATTGATCCAAATTTATAATAAATAAAGCGTTATACATAGACACAAGTATGTCTTTTGTATAACGCTTTTAAAATACAACTACATGACGCTTTAGAATAATAATTGAATAAGTTTTTGTAATATCATCAGAGCAACAATAATAATTATTATGCTTGATATTTTATTGATTATTGTTAATAATTTTCCGGTTTTATCAATTGATCCAACCATTTTTCCTAAAATTGCGAGTAAAAAGAACCATAACCATGAAACGCTAATACAAGCGATTGTAAACGCAATTTTATTGCTGCCACTATATAATGCAGCACTACTACCAATTACACCAATTGTATCTAAAATAGCATGTGGATTGAGTAATGAAACTGATAAAGCAAAACTTACTTGTTTCATTGGAGACATAATTTGAGCTTCTCCATCTGTTGAGGGTTTATCATGCCAAATGGTCCAAGCCATATACATCAAGAAAATTAAACCAACTATATAAATAATTGCTTGAAGTATAGGTAAAGACATAATAATGATAGAAACTCCTACCACTGCAATAATAATAAATAAGCTGTCTGACAACCCGGCTGTAATTATTGCAGGCAATACATATCTATATTTTGGTTGATTAGCTCCTTGGTTAAAAATAAATACATTTTGTGCACCTAAAGGTAAAATTAGACCAATCGCTAAGATAAATCCATGAATAATTGCGGTTACCATTAAGTTTTGACACCCCTAAAACATAGAATATTCTGAAAAAACTTATTGATATCATACCAAATAAAAAACAACTACTCAATAGTAGAGTAGTTGTATGAAAAATAGATTAATATATGATTTGAATTTATGAGAAATGTAGAATATATAAAACTGTATTACTTATTAATCAAATCATAAAAAAGCCAATGTTCATCGAAATAGGTATTTCCGATTTTAATTGCATTTTTCTCAAAACCAAGAATGTCGAATCCTAGTGCACTATAGAAAACTTTAGCACCTATGTTGTTTGACACAATTGATGTAAGTAAAGATTCGTAATTGTTCTGCCGTGCATAATTAATAATGAAATTAATGAGCTCGCTATTAATCGATTTATCGTTATTAGTAACAAAGTTGTATTTAATTAATGATTTATGTTCTTTTCCAACGTATCGAATTTGTTCTAAGGCAGCTGTTGCGATAAGTGTTTCGTTTTCATAACAGCCAAATACAATACATTTCGGTGAACCTTGATTTAAAATGTCATGTATTAAGGTGTCAGTCATTGTTTGACTATAATGTGAATCTTGAGTGAATTCTTCATTGACTGTCGAAACAAGTCTCTTATACTCATTAAAATCATTATTCGTTAATGTTTTAATTTCAATCATTACTGACCTCCTTAATCATTATTAAGAAAGATTTTGTACTAAAAAAATTTCTTAATTACATATTAAAATGTTTATTAAAATTTTGCAATCATTGATTTATATGCACATTCTTGTAAATGGATTATCAATTTAATTATATTTATTTTTAAGTTCAGGGAATTATGGAATTGGTTATTGGTCGACACTGGACTTTTATTTGTAGACGGTATGCGAAGAAGTCAAGCCAGTATTGGAACCGGTCACATTTATGATGACTAAGGGACAATCATTTTCAGTTAAATATTGCCAGAAATTTCAATCACGATTAGAAAAAATAACCAACCAAAAATTTTTGGTTGGCAAATTTGAATTTTATGTGAATTTTATTAATAACGTTGAATAATCTCTTTAAGTTAATGCTAATCTACAACATTTACATTTAAATCGACATTAATATTTCCTTGAGTCGCTTTTGAATATGGACAAAATTCATGAGCCATTTGTAAATATTTTTCAGCTTCTTCTTGAGATATAACATTTTTAATTGTCGCATCAATTGAAACACTTAATTTAGGACTTTCTGAGTCTGGATCATCTTCTAGTCTCACTGTTAGTGTTACTTCTGGATGAGCATCACGCACTTTGTTTTGCTTTAAAATTAGGTCGAAGGCACCGTTGAAGCAAGATGCATAACCTGCTGCAAATAATTGTTCGGGGTTAGTAGCTTTACCATCTGCTTGAGCAGGCGGAACGATATCAATATCTAATGCTCGATCATCAGTATAAACATGTCCTTTACGTCCGCCAACATTCGTCGCTTTAGTTTCATAATGTATTGCCATTCTTATAACCTCCTAATTTAAAATACATTTATGCTTTACCCATTCGAAAATACCTTAATCATATTCATTTATAGCATTGTTTGATTGAAGGATAAAAAGTTGTTGTTTACAATAAAAATAATGAGTATCTGAAATGAGGGATTTACTATGACACATGTGGAAGTAGTAGCGACTATCACGCCACAATTATATATCGAAGAAACTTTAATTCAAAAAATTAATCATCGTATTGATGCAATAGACGTATTAGAATTACGAATTGATCAATTTGAAAATGTCACAGTTGATCAAGTGGCAGAAATGATTACAAAGCTGAAGGTTATGCAAGATTCATTCAAATTATTGGTTACGTATCGTACAAAGTTACAAGGTGGCTATGGGCAATTTACAAATGACTCGTATCTTAATTTAATATCAGACTTAGCAAATATCAATGGCATAGATATGATTGATATAGAATGGCAAGCAGATATTGACATTGAAAAACATCAACGAATCATTACACATTTGCAACAGTATAATAAAGAGGTGATTATATCACATCATAATTTCGAAAGTACGCCTCCATTAGATGAATTGCAATTTATATTTTTTAAAATGCAAAAATTCAACCCAGAATACGTTAAATTAGCAGTAATGCCACATAATAAAAATGATGTGCTAAATTTATTGCAGGCAATGTCTACATTTTCAGATACTATGGACTGCAAAGTTGTTGGTATTTCAATGTCTAAACTTGGACTAATAAGTAGAACGGCTCAAGGCGTTTTTGGTGGTGCGTTGACTTATGGTTGTATCGGAGAACCACAAGCTCCAGGACAGATTGATGTTACTGATTTAAAAGCACAAGTGACTTTATACTAATAAAATGAATTAGGTTGCTTTTGTGTAAGTGCTGTCTTATAATTGAGAAGTATTATCATTGTTCGTGGAGGAGCGATTTTAGATGGAATTACAACAAGCAATAGCTAATAGAAGAAGTGTGAAAAAATTTAAAAGAGATATGCACATAGATGACGCATTGCTATATCAAGCAATTGAGAAAGCTGCTGATGCTCCAAATCACGGAATGAGGGAACCATGGAGAGTTGTGCATGTTCCGAAAGACAGATTAGGAGATATGAGTAAGGATATTTCTAAATTTGCATTTCCTAATGAATTAGATAAGCAACAATGTCATTATGATGCAGTAACGAAACTAGGTGGCATGTTATTGCTTATTTTAAAAACAGATCCAAGACAACGTCAAAATGATGAAAACTACTTTGCATTTGGTGCATATGCACAAAATCTTATGTTGTTACTTTATGAAGCGGGAATAGGTACATGTTGGAAATCGCCATTATATATCTATGATCCTAAAGTAAGAAAAACACTTGGTATAAAGAAAGATGAAGTTCTTGCTGGATTCTTATATTTAACGGATTTAGAAGAAGATATGCCTAAAGCACCACGTAAAAATAGAAACTTAATTACATTATATTAATATGTATAATTATAGAAACATTAATAAAAGCTGAGTCATGAATTGATGGACATCTATCGAGTTAGAGATTTAATCTAACTTACTAGAGTCGGTACAATCACAGTCTCAGCTTTTTATTGTGCAGTATATACACATTTGTATTTTAGTATTTATTTAAAAGTTTCTGCTAAAAATGATTCAACTTGTTCAGGTGACTTAGCATTTGCTGAATGAAGGTGTGCAATTTTGTCGCCGTTTTTAAATACTAGCAAGCTAGGGATACCCATAACTTCATTTTCAACAACTACATCTTCTAATTCATCACGATTAACAGTATACCATTGGTAATCATTATATTGTTCTACGATTGGGTCAATCCATAAATCCATAGCACGACAGTCTGGGCACCATCCTGCCTCAAATTTAACGATTACAGGTGTATCGCTATTAATTACAGATTTAAATGATTCATTACTTTTGATTGCTTGCATTGTAACAACTCCTCTAGATAGTTTAATAATTTTTATTATAGCTAAATTTATATCATAATAAAAAATTTTAGCTTCAAAATGAAAGCCTTTTGCTATGGAAAATGATATATTTATTTTAAATACATAAAGGAGGTTGCAGTCGTATGATTAAATTTTACCAATATAAGAATTGTACAACTTGTAAAAAGGCAGCAAAGTTTTTAGATGAATATGGCGTAAGTTATGAACCAATTGATATCGTTCAACATACACCTACAATAAATGAATTTAAAACAATAATTGCAAATACAGGCGTAGAAATTAATAAATTGTTTAATACACACGGTGCGAAATATCGTGAGCTTGATTTGAAAAATAAATTACAAACTTTATCAGATGATGAAAAGTTAGAGTTGTTATCATCTGATGGTATGTTAGTAAAGCGTCCTCTAGCAGTAATGGGCGATAAGATAACATTAGGATTTAAAGAAGATCAATATAAAGAGACTTGGTTAGCGTAAGTATAATGTAAACGTTTACTAAATATCTCGATATTTAGATTCATTACATGTAAAATGAAATAAGCTATACAATTGTTAATTTTTATAAATATAGTTGAATAGCATCTAGCCTTATGGCATCATTAATGATGTAAAGATTAATTAGGAGGGGATTCTCTTGGCAGTACCAAATGAATTGAAATATTCAAAAGAGCATGAATGGGTTAAAGTTGAAGGTAATGTAGCAACAATTGGAATCACAGAATACGCACAAAGCGAGTTAGGTGATATTGTTTTTGTTGAATTACCAGAAACAGGTGATGAAATTAATGAAGGGGATACGTTTGGTAGCGTAGAATCAGTTAAAACTGTATCAGAATTATATGCACCAATCTCTGGTAAAGTAGTTGAAGTCAACGAAGAACTAGAAGATAGTCCCGAATTTGTAAATGAATCTCCATACGAAAAAGCATGGATGGTAAAAGTAGAAATTAGTGATGAAAGTCAGCTTGAAGCTTTATTAACAGCTGAAAAATATTCAGAAATGATTGGTGAATAATCACCGTGTAACTCCTTAATCTAAGATTGAGGAGTTTATTTTTAGTCTGAGCAAGTAAATAATATGAAAGAAAATTTATTAGGTACTATTATTTGGAGTATTGCTACATTTTATTATTCAAGAATGATGAAAATAATGAATTTAGCTATTTTAAAAATAAAAATTGGGGGAGTAAATATGCTAAACATTCAAGACGTTAGTCATCTTTCTAAAAAGGAGCAAAAAGCATATAACCGTTTCGTAGAATCTGTAGAAAACGGTAATTTACCAGTACTACCATGTATTGAAATGGATCTAAAAGAGATGCAAGAAGAAACATTAAACCAGAGTAAGATTGGTGGAATGCCATTTTTAAAATCTTTTAAAGATATACCATTAGATGAAAATAATGTACCAATGGTATTGTTAGCACAGATTAATTTGAATGATCTTCCAGAACAACAAGAATTATTTCCTGTAAATGAAGGGATATTGCAGTTTTGGATTAGTTCAGAAGATCAAATGTATGGTATGTCTGAAAATTTAAAGGGAAACAATATAAACTCAAGGCTTGTTTATATAAAAGAGCCAATTACAGATTTATCACTCAAAGATATTCAAGCGCATTTGAAGTCATTAGATGCTGATAATGAGGATATCCCGTTCAGCGGAGCATTTTCTATAGAATTTAGATTGTCGAAACAAACTATTACATGTACTGATTATAAGTACGATGAGGACGATCTTGCATTGTGGAATAAAGTCAATCCATCCTTCGCGCTAAAATCAATGTTTGGTGGTTATGATGAATTAATGGAACCTGTGTGTAACACATTTACTGCTAAGGAACCATTTAATCAACTTGGTGGTTATCCATATTTTGACCAAATAGATCCAAGAACGAACGATCAAGAACTGAAAATGTATGATAGAGTCTTACTGCAAATTGATTCTACAAGAGATGGTAATTCTTCGATTATATGGGGTGATTTAGGTATTGCCAATATCTTAGTAAAATCTACTGACCTTGAGGCTATGAAGTTTGATGATTACATGTATTCATGGGATTGCAGCTAAGAGAATCATAAAAATATATTACTTTAATAAGTGTAGTATCTGTAGATCAATCTAGGGAGTGGGACAGAAATGATAAAGAACCACTAGTGATTTATAATGTAGTGGTTCTTTTTCATAAGCCACAGCTAATGTGTACTTAAAAATAGGAATACATGAGTAAAACTCATGCATAAGAAATACTAATTTCTAAAGAAAAAGTATATCTTTATGTTTGGGCCCACCCCAACTTGCACATTGCTTGTAAGCTGACTTACCGTCAGCTTCTGTGTTGGGGCCCACCCCAACTTGCATTGCTTGTAAGCTGACTTTCCGTCAGCTTCTATGTTGGGGCCCCGCTATAATTGAAAAAGGCTTGTTATAGGTGTATTTTCTTTTGGTTAACTATTGGTAATATATCATTGTAGATTTTAGGATGTTGATTTATGGTTTAGCCTTTGTCTGCTTATGTTAAATGTCCCAGCTAGTCAAACATTGATTTTGTAATTATTATATTAAGCTAGTTTAAATTTTTTGTGATTTATGTTTTATTCATACCAATTTTGTGAAATGATACAGTGACAGATGTTTATTGATTTTAAAGGGTGATGATGATGGCTATTGTAAATAAAGTGATAATTGTTGAAGGGAAATCTGATAAAAAAAGGGTGCAACAGGTTATTGCAGAACCAGTCAATATTATTTGTACTCATGGAACAATGAGTATAGATAAGCTTGATGATATGATAGAATCACTATATGATAAACAAGTTTTTGTATTAGCCGATTCTAATGACGAAGGAGATCGAATTAGAAATTGGTTTAAACGTTATTTGAGTGAAAGTGAACATATATTTATTGATAAAACTTACTGTCAAGTTACGAATTGCCCCAAACAATATTTGGCGCATGTACTTTCAAAACATGGCTTTACTTGTAAGAAAGAAACACCTTTCTTACCGAATATAAATAATGAAAGGTTAGTTTTAGTAAATGAATAATTCATTAGACATCAAAGATGTAACTACATTTTATGAGGAAGATAAACATTTAATCTATGGTTATACACCAACTTGTGGTACGTGTAAGGTTTCAGAAAGAATGTTAGACATTACTAATGAAATATTGCAGTTGCCATTATTGAAAATAGATTTAAACTTTTATCCTCAGTTTTGTAAAGATATGCAAATCATGTCTACGCCGATTTTATTGTTGATGAATAAAGATAAAGAAGTAAAACGAATTTATGCATTTCAATCGGTGACTGATTTGTTAGAAAATTTAAAATAGTTATTGACGAAATTTTACTAAGGTGTTAGGATTAATACAAATTAAATGATGCGTAAACTCTTATCGAGAGTGGTGGAGGGATGTGCCCTACGAAGCCCGGCAACCGTCTTATATAGAAATGGTGCCAATTCACATAAAGTTTTAACTTTTGAAGATGAGAGAAACAATACTACTATTGCTTTCTCAATTTTTCTATCGATATTGAGAAAGCATTTTTTATTTTATTAAGCAACACAGGGAGGAATCAACGTGATTGAATTAAAAGAAGTTGTTAAAGAATATCGGACTAAAAATAAAGAAGTCCTTGCTGTAGATCACGTTAATTTATCGATTCGAGCAGGATCGATTTATGGCGTCATTGGTTTTTCTGGAGCAGGAAAAAGTACTTTGATTCGAATGTTTAATCATTTAGAAGCGCCTACATCAGGTGAAGTTATTATAGATGGAGACCATATAGGCCAATTGTCCAAAAATGGATTAAGAGCAAAAAGACAAAAAGTAAGTATGATCTTCCAACATTTTAATTTGTTATGGTCAAGGACTGTGTTAAAAAATATTATGTTTCCGCTTGAAATTGCAGGTGTCCCTAGAAGGAGAGCAAAGCAAAAAGCATTAGAACTTGTCGAACTCGTCGGTTTAAAAGGTAGAGAAAAGGCTTATCCATCAGAGTTATCAGGCGGACAAAAGCAACGCGTTGGGATTGCACGAGCGTTAGCTAATGATCCAACAGTCTTGCTTTGTGATGAGGCAACAAGTGCACTTGATCCGCAAACAACAGATGAAATTTTAGATCTACTACTAAAAATTAGAGAACAACAAAATTTAACAATTATACTAATTACGCATGAAATGCATGTCATTCGTCGTATTTGTGATGAAGTTGCAGTTATGGAAAGTGGTAAAGTGATAGAACATGGACCGGTGACACAGGTTTTTGAAAATCCGCAACACGCTGTGACAAAACGATTTGTGAAAGAAGATTTAAATGATGATTTCGAAACATCTTTAACAGAATTAGAGCCATTAGAAAAAGATGCTTATATCGTTAGATTAGTTTTCGCTGGTTCAACAACAACCGAGCCTATTGTATCGAGTCTATCAACTGCCTATGATATTAAAATTAATATTTTAGAAGCAAATATTAAAAATACAAAAAATGGAACAGTCGGCTTTTTAGTTCTGCATATTCCATATATTTCAAGTATAGATTTCGGAAAATTCGAAAAAGAGTTAATTGAGCGACAAGTTAAAATGGAGGTGTTAAGACATGGGTAAATCATTTAGTGAAATTATAAATGAAATGATTACAATGCCTAATATTCAGTGGCCAGAAGTTTGGACTGCAATAGTCGAAACACTATACATGACAGTCGTCTCAACTATATTTGCATTTATACTCGGTCTTATTTTAGGTGTGTTATTATTCTTGTCTGCTAAAGGTAAGTCTATTGGTGCAAGGTTATTTTATTCTATCGTTTCTTTCATTGTTAACTTATTTAGAGCGATACCATTTATTATTTTAATTTTATTATTAATTCCATTTACAAGTTTGATACTTGGAACGATAAGTGGTCCGACAGGTGCGTTACCAGCATTGATCATTGGCGCAGCGCCGTTTTATGCAAGGCTCGTAGAAATTGCTTTTAAAGAAATTGATAAAGGTGTCATCGAAGCGGCCTGGTCAATGGGTGCTAATACTTGGACAGTAATTCGTAAAGTCCTCTTACCTGAAGCCATGCCAGCGCTAGTGTCTGGCATTACAGTTACAGCAATCGCTTTAGTTGGTTCAACGGCAGTTGCAGGTGTAATTGGTGCCGGTGGTTTAGGAAATTTAGCATACTTAACAGGTTTCACTCGAAATCAAAATGATGTCATTTTAGTATCAACAGTTTTTATTTTAATTATTGTATTTATAATCCAATTCATTGGGGATTGGCTTACAAATAAACTTGATAAACGATAAATTGGGGGTTTCATTTTATGAAAAAATTATTTGGTCTTATTTTAGTATTAACATTTGCAGTTGTATTAGCAGCTTGCGGTAATGGAAGCAAAAGTGGCAGTGACGACAAGAAAATAACAGTAGGTGCTTCACCAGCACCACATGCTGAAATTTTAGAAAAAGCAAAACCATTATTAGAGAAAAAAGGTTATGAACTAGATATTAAAACAATTAACGATTACACTACGCCTAATAAATTACTAGACAAAGGTGAAATTGACGCAAACTATTTCCAACATACACCATATTTAAACACAGAGAAAAAGGATAAAGGTTACAAAATCGTAAGTGCCGGTAATGTTCACTTAGAACCTATGGCTGTATACTCTAAAAAGTATAAAAGTTTAAAAGAATTACCAAAAGGTGCAACAGTTTATGTGTCTAATAATCCAGCTGAACAAGGACGCTTCTTAAAATTCTTCGTTGATGCAGGTTTAATTAAGATCAAAAAAGGCGTAAAAATTGAAGATGCTAAGTTTAGTGATATTACAGAGAATAAAAAAGATATTAAGTTTAATAATAAACAATCAGCAGAATTCTTACCTAAAATTTATCAAAATGAAGACGCGGATGCTGTTATCATTAATTCAAACTTTGCAATCGAACAAAAACTAAATCCTAAAAAAGATTCTATTGCTGTAGAAAGTGCGAAAGATAATCCTTATGCAAACTTAATTGCTGTTAAAGAAGGACATCAAGATGATAAGAAAATCAAAGCATTAATTGAAGTATTACAATCTAAAGATATTCAAGACTTCATTAATGAAAAATACAACGGTGCAGTTATTCCTGCTAAATAATTAATAATTAAGCTCATTGACTGATATGCTCCCATCAAAGTAGACATTGAAAAAATGCAAACTTTGATGGGGGTTTTTTTAATTAGAATCAATATGAAATGTAGAAGATTTAATATGATAAGAGATGAATAACTATATATAAATGATTATCAAGTCATTATGTATTAAGTGAAGCCTATACGCTTCTGTGACTTCAATCAATGTCCAAAGCTTTACAATGATATATAAGCAGTAGTTGATTGAATGAAAATACGATTGTAACAACCTTTTTACAATAATTGCGGGGCCCCAACATAGAGAATTTCGAAAAGAAATTCTACAGGCAATGCGAGTTGGGGTTGGGCCCAACATAGAAGCTGATGGAAAGCCAGCATACAATAATGTGCAAGTTGGCGGGGCCCCAACACAGAGGATTTCGAAAAGAAATTCTACAAACAATGCGAGTTGGGGTTGGTCCCAATACAGAAGCTGACGAAAAGCCAGCTTACAATAATGTGCAAGTTGGGGGGGCGGGGCCCCAACACAGAGAATTTCAAAAAGAAATTCTACAAACAATGCAAGTTGGGGTTGGATGACGAAATAAATTTTGCGAAAATATCATTTCAGTCCCACTCCCAAGAACCATTTCATAATAAATCATTAGTGATTCTTTATTATTTTAGTTCCGCTCCCTCAAGTTAATGATGAATCTATTTCGCTAGTTATAAAATGACGTCAAATCAATATCAAAAATTATTTAAGTAAAATGTTTAGATAATTTTTCAGTGGGTAAGTATTATATATAACATTTAATTATTCCGAGGAGGCATTTATTATGGCAGACGAAAGTAAATTTGAACAAGCAAAAGGTAATGTTAAAGAAACAGTAGGTAATGTTACTGATAATAAAAATTTAGAAAACGAAGGTAAAGAAGATAAAGCTTCTGGTAAAGCGAAAGAATTCGTTGAAAATGCAAAAGAAAAAGCAACTGATTTTATTGATAAAGTAAAAGGTAACAAAGGAGAGTAATTTTACTTTATATTCCTAATACACTGCACATGCCACTTAGTCGGTATAACCATCGGCTAGGTGGTTTTTTGTATTAAAAAAGTGGATACCAAAATTTATTAATAATTATTTTAATGTTAGAAAAAAACTAAATAAAAACTCGTTAATGATATCCAATAATATGTATACAAAACGAGACATATATTGCATATGATTAACGAGATACTGAATATATTTTATCACCCCTAAAATGATTATTCATTTTCAGCGGTAATTCGACCTAAAGTCAAACTTACAATAAAACCGATGATAAATACTACTAATGAAACGAACCACATCACGATATTAGTTGGTAAACCTGGAAATACTGCAAAGAGGGAGCCAACAACAAAACCAATGATTAATGCAAAAGTCATTAGTTTATGATGTGTTAGGAAATACTGGATAATTTTGCTTGAAATAATGAATCCAGCAAGCACGCCAAATCCGACTGCAAGTAATATAGGAAGACCGGCAAAGTTAAGTTTAACAACTTCAGATATTGCTAGCATGACCGTACCATAGACGCCAAATACTAATAACATAAATGACCCTGAAATACCTGGGAGTAACATAGCACTAGATGCACACATACCTGCAATAAAGTATTTAATAATAAGACCAGTTGATAGAGTAAGTGTTTCTCCAGCATGTTTATCGCTATTATTCATTAATGTAATAACAATTAAGATAGCGATACCAGCTATAACCATCATGTAATGTTTAGTTGTAAATGACGTTTTATAGTTAGAAATTTTCAATAAATATGGAACGATACCAATGATTAATCCACCAAAGAAAAACATAGTTGGAATATGGTGTTGGCTTAATAAATAATTAAAAAGATTACTTAGTGATCCCATTGCCAGTAACATTCCAATTATAATAGGGATTAAAAATGTAAAACTTGGCCAAAAACGTCGTGAGAATATGCCACTAATTGAAGCGATAAATTGATTGTATATACCTAACAATAATGCAATAGTCCCACCGCTAACACCAGGTACCAAGTCACTCGTTCCCATAGCAAAACCTTTTAGAATATTAATCCATTTAAATTGTTGCATGAATAACTCCTTTCAAACGATTGGAATAAAATCATAAATAGCATCATACCATATTACAAATGTCCTAGTGAAATGATAACATATTTTAAATTCATAAAATCCATTGAGAAATTATGTGTTCTTATTATCATTTATATTTTTAAAGAGAGCGGATTAGAGTTGTACTTTAGAGTTATTAAAAATAATAAAAAGGGTTTAAGTTGTTTATATTAAGGTATAAGTAAGTTATAATTAACTGAACGCATTATTACAAAGTCTTTTTGACTACAAATTAAAATTATTATAAACTAGTTAAGAAAACTTTATATTTTACGGAGGGAATATAAAATGGCATCAACATTAGAAATCAAAGACCTACATGTGTCTATTGAGGATAAAGAAATCTTAAAAGGTGTTAACTTGACAATTAACACTGATGAAATACATGCGATTATGGGACCAAACGGGACAGGTAAATCAACTTTGTCATCTGCAATTATGGGACACCCAAGTTATGAAGTAACTAAAGGAGAAGTACTTTTAGACGGTGTAAATATTTTAGAATTAGAAGTTGATGAAAGAGCAAAAGCAGGATTATTCTTGGCAATGCAATATCCATCAGAAATTACAGGTGTTACAAATGCTGATTTCATGCGTTCAGCTATCAATGCGAAACGTGAAGAAGGACAAGAAATCAACTTAATGCAATTTATTAAGAAATTAGATAAAAATATGGATTTTCTAGACATAGATAAAGACATGGCACAACGTTATTTAAATGAAGGTTTCTCAGGTGGAGAGAAGAAACGTAACGAAATCTTACAATTAATGATGTTAGAACCTAAGTTTGCAATCTTAGATGAAATCGATTCAGGGTTAGACATCGATGCATTAAAAGTTGTATCTAAAGGTATTAACCAAATGCGTGGGGAAAACTTTGGTGCATTAATGATCACACACTATCAACGATTATTAAATTACATTACTCCTGATAAAGTACATGTAATGTATGCTGGTAAGGTCGTTAAATCTGGTGGTCCAGAATTAGCAAAACGTCTTGAAGAAGAAGGATATGAATGGGTTAAAGAAGAGTTCGGTTCAGCTGAATAATCTTATTAATACAGTATCCATGAGATGTTCATCTATATATGATGAAAATGAACATTTATACGAAATAGTAAATTTCATCAAGTAGGAGGAAAAAGTTATGACAACTGATATTTTGAACATTTCTGAAGAACAACTTGTTGATTATTCTAAAGCCCACAATGAACCTTCTTGGATGACAGAATTACGTAAAAAAGCTTTGAAATTAACAGAAACTTTAGAAATGCCAAAACCTGATAAAACAAAATTAAGAAAATGGGATTTTGATTCTTTTAAACAACACGATGTAAAAGGTGATGTTTATCAATCTTTATCACAATTACCTGAGTCAGTAAGAGAAATTATTGACGTAGATCATTCTAAAAACTTAGTAATTCAACATAATAATACGATTGCGTACACACAAGTTGATGATAATGCATCGAAAGATGGCGTTATCGTTGAAGGTTTAGCAGATGCTCTTATGAACCATAGTGATTTAGTACAAAAGTACTTTATGAAAGATGCAGTAACAGTAGATGAACATCGTATCACAGCGCTACACACGGCATTAGTTAATGGTGGCGTATTTGTTTATGTTCCTAAAAATGTAGTTGTAGAACATCCAGTACAATACGTTGTGTTGCACGACGACGAAAATGCAAGCTTTTATAACCATGTCATCATCGTTACTGAAGAAAGCGCCGAAGTCACATATGTTGAAAATTACTTATCAAATGCATCTGGTGAAGGAAATCAATTAAATATTATTTCTGAAGTGATTGCTGGTGCAAATTCAAATATCACATATGGCTCAGTAGACTATATGGATAAAGGCTTTACAGGTCATATCATTCGACGTGGTATTACTGAAGCGGATGCCTCAATTAATTGGGCATTAGGTTTAATGAATGAGGGTAGCCAAATTATTGATAATACAACAAATTTATTTGGTGATCGTTCAACAAGTTCACTTAAATCAGTAGTTGTAGGTACAGGCGAACAAAAAATTAATCTAACATCTAAAATCGTACAATATGGTAAAGAAACTGATGGTTATATCCTTAAACATGGTGTTATGAAAGAACATGCATCATCTGTATTTAATGGTATCGGCTACATTAAGCATGGTGGAACTAAATCAATTGCTAATCAGGAATCACGTGTATTAATGTTATCTGAACATGCTCGTGGTGACGCGAATCCTATTTTATTAATTGATGAAGATGATGTACAAGCTGGTCATGCTGCATCAGTAGGTCGTGTTGATCCAGATCAACTTTACTATTTAATGAGTCGTGGGATTTCTCAAAGAGAAGCGGAACGTCTTGTTATACATGGTTTCTTAGATCCAGTAGTACGTGAATTACCTATCGAAGACGTTAAACGTCAATTGAGAGAAGTAATTGAACGCAAAGTTTCTAAATAATATTTTGAAAATAAAAGTTTGTAATAGATATAGACTGTCGATATTGGTATAAGACTAATACAACGTCAGTATTTAAATGATTAGGATTTTTATTTAAGAAAGGTCGTGAATGAAGTGGCCGAACACTCATTTGACGTTAATGAAGTAATCAAGGATTTTCCGATATTAGATCAAAAAGTCAATGGCAAACGTTTAGCATATCTTGATTCAACAGCGACAAGTCAAACGCCTGTGCAAGTGTTAAATGTTTTAGAAGATTACTACAAGCGTTATAATTCAAACGTTCATCGTGGTGTTCATACATTAGGATCATTAGCAACTGATGGTTATGAAAATGCCCGTGAAACCGTTCGTCGTTTTATTAATGCGAAGTATTTTGAAGAAATCATTTTTACACGCGGAACAACTGCGTCGATTAACCTTGTAGCACATAGCTATGGTGATGCAAATGTTGAAGAGGGCGATGAAATTGTTGTCACTGAAATGGAACATCATGCCAATATTGTTCCTTGGCAACAGTTAGCAAAGCGTAAAAATGCGACATTGAAATTTATACCAATGACAGCTGACGGTGAATTAAACATCGAGGATATTAAGCAAACGATTAATGATAAAACAAAGATCGTTGCTATTGCACATATTTCTAATGTACTCGGTACAATTAATGATGTTAAAACCATTGCAGAAATAGCTCATCAACATGGTGCAATTATCAGTGTTGATGGGGCGCAAGCAGCACCACATATGAAACTTGATATGCAAGAAATGAATGCTGATTTTTATAGTTTTAGTGGACATAAAATGCTTGGACCAACAGGTATTGGCGTATTATTTGGTAAACGTGAGTTACTACAAAAAATGGAACCGATTGAGTTCGGTGGCGACATGATTGATTTTGTAAGTAAGTATGATGCAACATGGGCTGATTTACCTACTAAATTTGAGGCGGGTACTCCATTAATTGCTCAAGCAATTGGGCTTGCAGAAGCTATTCGCTATTTAGAACGCATAGGTTTTGATGCAATTCATAAATATGAACAAGAATTAACGATATATGCTTATGAGCAAATGTCTGCAATTGAAGGAATTGAAATTTATGGCCCGCCAAAGGATCGTCGTGCAGGTGTAATAACGTTTAATTTACAAGATGTACATCCACACGATGTTGCTACAGCCGTAGATACAGAAGGTGTAGCGGTTAGAGCTGGGCATCATTGTGCGCAACCGTTAATGAAATGGTTAAATGTGTCTTCAACAGCTAGAGCGAGTTTTTATATATACAACACGAAAGAAGACGTTGATCAGTTAATTAATGCCTTGAAACAAACGAAGGAGTTTTTCTCTTATGAATTTTAATAATCTAGATCAATTATATAGATCTGTCATTATGGATCATTATAAAAATCCTAGAAATAAAGGTGTATTAGATAACGGGTCTATGACAGTAGATATGAATAACCCGACATGCGGTGACCGTATACGACTAACATTTGATATAGAAGACGGCATTATAAAAGATGCTAAGTTTGAAGGTGAAGGTTGTTCGATTTCAATGGCAAGTGCATCGATGATGACACAAGCCGTTAAAGGTCATTCACTTGGAGAAGCAATGCAAATGAGCCAAGAATTTACGAAAATGATGCTTGGTGAAGACTATGTGATTACAGAAGAAATGGGAGATATTGAAGCATTGCAAGGTGTATCTCAATTCCCAGCTCGTATTAAATGTGCCACATTAGCTTGGAAAGCATTGGAAAAAGGTACTGTTGCTAAAGAAGGTAAAGCAGAAGGTACGACTGAAGAAGAATAGAATGCTGTTAATCATAGATGATTTTGATATTAGACATATAATAGTAAAAAAATTTTTATATGATGTCATGTCATTGTTATAATATGGTTTACATCATGAATTAAAAACTTACGCACGCCGTTGTAAATATATTTTTAAGGAGTGATTGAAATGGCTAAAAAAGCACCTGATGTTGGGGATTATAAATATGGATTCCACGACGATGATGTGTCCATTTTCAGATCAGAACGTGGTTTAACTGAGAATATCGTTAGAGAAATTTCTAACATGAAAAATGAGCCGGAATGGATGTTAGATTTCCGTCTTAAATCATTAAAATTGTTTTATAAAATGCCAATGCCTCAATGGGGTGGCGACTTATCAGAATTGAATTTCGATGACATTACTTACTATGTAAAGCCTTCAGAACAAGCTGAACGTTCATGGGATGAAGTGCCTGAAGAAATTAAAAGAACTTTCGATAAATTAGGAATTCCTGAAGCTGAACAAAAATATTTAGCTGGTGTTTCTGCTCAATATGAATCTGAAGTTGTTTACCATAATATGGAAAAAGAACTTGAAGAAAAAGGTATTATCTTTAAAGATACAGATAGTGCTTTACAAGAAAATGAAGAATTATTCAAAAAATACTTTGCTTCTGTAGTACCTGCAGCAGATAACAAATTTGCGGCGTTAAACTCAGCAGTATGGTCAGGTGGTTCGTTCATTTATGTACCTAAAAATATCAAACTAGATACGCCACTACAAGCTTATTTCCGTATTAACTCTGAGAACATGGGTCAATTTGAACGTACATTAATCATTGCTGATGAAGGTGCTTCTGTACATTACGTAGAAGGTTGTACTGCACCAGTTTATACAACTAGTTCTTTACACTCTGCTGTTGTGGAAATCATTGTGCATAAAGATGCGCACGTTCGTTATACTACGATTCAAAACTGGGCGAACAATGTATACAATTTAGTTACGAAACGTACTTTTGTTTATGAAAACGGAAATATGGAATGGGTAGATGGTAACTTAGGTTCTAAGTTAACGATGAAATATCCAAACTGTGTTCTTTTAGGTGAAGGTGCAAAAGGTAGTACATTATCTATTGCATTTGCTGGTAAAGGACAAGTTCAAGATGCCGGTGCTAAAATGATTCATAAAGCGCCAAATACATCTTCAACGATTGTTTCTAAATCTATTTCTAAAAATGGTGGTAAAGTTATTTATCGCGGTATTGTTCATTTTGGACGTAAAGCAAAAGGCGCTCGTTCAAATATTGAATGTGATACATTAATCTTAGATAACGAATCAACATCAGATACAATTCCATATAACGAAGTATTCAACGATCAAATATCATTAGAACATGAAGCGAAGGTTTCAAAAGTTTCTGAAGAACAATTATTCTATCTAATGAGTCGTGGTATTTCTGAAGAAGAAGCGACAGAAATGATTGTTATGGGATTCATCGAACCATTTACAAAAGAACTTCCAATGGAATACGCGGTCGAAATGAACCGTTTAATCAAGTTCGAAATGGAAGGTAGTATTGGGTAGCTTTAAACCGCGTTGTTAAGCCATTCTTAACTGTCGAAAACGGTTATTGATACCATTTTGATACTGAATATAACAAAAAGCCACATTACTGTGGCTTTTTTTGTTTTATAACTAAATCGGATTGATAGATAAGCTTTGTACTTATTTATATCAGTCCGATTTTTTGATTGGTGTAAAAAATAATCATTGATGCTAGATAAAGCGACAACATAAATACAACATGATTGTGGCATTAGAGTGCTGGTCTTTATTAAATTAATTGAAAACTACATCAAATATCCTTTAAAGATAATTCGATAATAGTTCGATTAAGTTTCGTTGTATAAGTGAGTTAAAATAAGAAAACTATTAATAAAATTAAGTTCACTACAGATGTTGCTAATGGACCGTAAGTTTTAAAGACATCTTTACTTTTATAACCAACAATCGCATCTAAAAATTGAACTAAAATCATTGCAATGGATATAGTTATCAAAAATATAGCACTATGAATGACTAAAGAAAAAATAGCTAATAAAAATAAAGGTAAGCTTCGACTAAGTGCATAATATGCATTTATATTATGGCTAGATGCACAAGCTTGAATTGAATAACCTAAACTCACACTGGCACTAATGAGTGTAAATATTGCTAAAACAAAATACATGTTAATCCTTCTTTCTATATTTGAATATCTGTAAACAAGTACTTGTCTAAAGATATTTAAAAGATAATTAGAATAAATTTATGAGAAACTTTTTGTTATCATTATAGCGATTTCAAATCATTATAACTATGTCATAAACTAAATTTGTTAAAATTTTTCATTATGTAAATTTATTAATAACAATTAGGTCGAATTATAGCATCATTTTACTAATAAATACATTAAAGTAGCTATGATTAAAAATGCATATTAATTATCATTATTAAGTCTATTATATATAATGAATTTTAACTGGTTTATTAAACGAGAACGTCGGGAATTAGGTAACTACAATAAAAATAAGATATGACAATAAGGAGACTACACGCGTGATCATTGCCATAATTATATTGATATTTATTTCGTTTTTCTTTTCAGGAAGCGAGACGGCATTAACGGCTGCCAATAAAACAAAATTTAAAACTGAAGCTGACAAAGGTGATAAAAAAGCAAAAGGCATTGTAAAGTTACTTGAAAAACCAAGTGAGTTTATTACAACTATTCTAATTGGGAATAATGTCGCGAATATTTTATTACCAACACTTGTTACAATTATGGCTTTACGTTGGGGGATTAGCGTTGGGATTGCATCAGCTGTTTTAACAGTTGTTATCATTTTGATTTCCGAAGTGATTCCCAAGTCTGTCGCTGCAACATTTCCAGATAAAATAACAAGGCTTGTATATCCAATTATAAATATTTGTGTCATTGTGTTCCGTCCTATCACATTACTTTTAAATAAGTTGACGGACAGTATTAATCGAAGTTTATCTAAGGGTCAACCTCAAGAACATCAATTTTCAAAAGAAGAATTTAAAACAATGTTAGCAATTGCTGGACATGAAGGTGCTTTAAATGAAATTGAGACGAGTAGGTTGGAAGGTGTCATTAATTTTGAAAATTTAAA
Source organism: Staphylococcus sp. FSL W8-0305 (assembly GCF_037966415.1). Classification (NCBI taxonomy): domain Bacteria; kingdom Bacillati; phylum Bacillota; class Bacilli; order Caryophanales; family Staphylococcaceae; genus Staphylococcus; species Staphylococcus sp. FSL W8-0305. The sequence continues at coordinate 1,163,058 of NZ_CP150198.1, read as the reverse complement.
AGTAAAAGATGTTGATACAACACCTAGAATTAATGTGACGGCATTTGCTTCAAATGCGACATACGAAGAAGTTTATGAAACGGTTATGAATAAGCCATACACTAGATATCCAGTGTACGAGGGAGATATTGATAACATTATTGGGGTGTTTCATTCTAAATATCTGTTGGCTTGGAGTAATAAAAAAGAAGATCAAATTACAAACTATTCAGCTAAGCCATTATTTGTGAATGAACACAATAAAGCTGAATGGGTATTACGTAAGATGACTATTTCTAGAAAACATTTAGCAATTGTGTTGGACGAATTTGGTGGTACTGAAGCGATAGTGTCACATGAAGACTTAATTGAAGAATTATTAGGTATGGAAATTGAAGATGAGATGGATAAAAAGGAAAAAGAAAAACTTTCTCAACAGCAAATTCAATTTCAACAACGGAAAAATCGCAACGTATCTATATAAGGAGCGAACAGCTATGTGGAATAAGAACCGACTTACTCAAATGTTAAGTATTGAATATCCAATTATACAAGCAGGTATGGCAGGAAGTACGACACCGAAATTAGTTGCATCAGTAAGTAACAGTGGTGGATTAGGCACAATAGGCGCAGGTTACTTTAATACGCAGCAATTAGAAGACGAAATAGATTATGTACGCCAATTAACGTCAAATTCTTTTGGTGTAAATGTCTTTGTACCAAGTCAACAATCATATACCAGTAGTCAAATTGAAAATATGAATGCATGGTTAAAACCTTATCGACGCGCATTACATTTAGAAGAGCCGGTTGTAAAAATTACCGAAGAACAACAATTTAAGTGTCATATTGATACGATAATTAAAAAGCAAGTACCTGTATGTTGTTTTACTTTTGGAATTCCAAATGAATCTATTATAAAAAGATTGAAAGAAGCAAACATTAAGCTAATAGGTACAGCAACAAGTGTTGATGAAGCTATTGCGAATGAAAAAGCAGGTATGGATGCTATCGTTGCTCAAGGTAGTGAAGCAGGTGGACATCGTGGTTCATTTTTAAAACCTAAAAATCAATTACCTATGGTTGGAACAATATCTTTAGTGCCACAAATTGTAGATGTCGTTTCAATTCCGGTCATTGCCGCTGGTGGAATTATGGACGGTAGAGGAGTTTTGGCAAGTATTGTCTTAGGTGCAGAAGGGGTACAAATGGGCACCGCATTTTTAACATCACAAGATAGTAATGCATCAGAACTACTGCGAGATGCAATTATAAATAGTAAAGAAACAGATACAGTCGTTACAAAAGCGTTTAGTGGAAAGCTTGCACGCGGTATCAACAATAGGTTTATCGAAGAAATGTCCCAATACGAAGGCGACATCCCAGATTATCCAATACAAAATGAGCTAACAAGTAGCATAAGAAAAGCCGCAGCAAACATCGGCGACAAAGAGTTAACACATATGTGGAGTGGACAAAGCCCGCGACTAGCAACAACGCATCCCGCCAACACCATCATGTCCAATATAATCAATCAAATTAATCAAATCATGCAATATAAATAATCGACCGCAATCCACAAAAGCACAAGCACCCCCAAACATTATTTTAGTGCTTGTCATTTTTGTGGATTGCGTTTCTATTTTACCAATCTAGTCAAACGAAATTATCGAGCTAAAGTTCGCTGAAATGTTTATGATCAAACGAAATCATCAAGCTAAAGTTCACTGAAATGATTATGATCAAACGAAATTATCGAGCTAAAGTTCACTGAAATGATTATGATCAAACGAAATTATCGAGCTAAAGTTCACTGAAATGATTATAATCTAACGAAAACATCAAACTAAAGTTCGCTGAAATGATTATGATAAAAGTTATATGGTATGATGACATTGGTGATATATATGATAAACATCGGATTAACAGGTTGGGGTGATCACTATTCATTATATGAAGATTTAGAACGCCAAACCGATAAACTTAAAACATATGCTGGACATTTTCCGGTTGTCGAATTAGATGCGACATACTATGCGATACAACCGGAAAGAAATATATTGAAATGGATAAAAGAAACGCCTGATACATTTGAATTTGTGGTCAAAATTCATCAAGCACTCACATTGCATGCAGACTACAAAACATTTGCAGATACAAGGCAAGAACTATTTGATCAATTTAAAAATATGTTAGAGCCCTTACATACACAGAAAAAATTAGCAATGGTATTAGTTCAATTTCCTCCGTGGTTTGACTGCAATGCACAAAATATCAAATATATTTTGTATGTAAGACAGCAATTACAAGCATTTCCAATGTGTGTAGAATTTAGGCATCAATCATGGTTTAGTGATGCATTTAAAGAACAAACATTGGCATTTTTAACAGAACATCAGATCATTCATGCAGTAGTTGATGAACCACAAGTGAAAGATGGCAGTGTACCTTTAGTCAATCGAATCACAAATGAAATTGCGTTTGTACGTTATCATGGACGTAATCATTATGGTTGGACTAAGAAAGATATGTCAGATCAAGAATGGCGAGATGTACGCTATTTATATGATTATAATGAGCAAGAATTAATAGACTTAGCACAAAAGGCACAAATATTAGCGCAAAAAGCTAAGAAAGTTTACGTCATATTTAACAATAATTCTGGTGGTCATGCAGCAAATAATGCCAAAACATATCAGCGATTATTGAATATAGAATATGAAGGGTTAGCACCACAACAATTAAAATTATTTTAAGAGGCGACGACTATGTTATTAACAATTACATTATTAGTTCTAATCGGTGGTTTGTCAGCGATTATAGGGTCAATCGTAGGCATTGGAGGCGGTATTATTATCGTTCCAACAATGGTTTACCTCGGTGTTGAACATGGATTACTACATAATATTACAACGCAAATAGCGATTGGGACATCGTCTGTCATTCTAATTGTGACAGGACTTTCTTCATCGCTTGGATATCTAAAAACAAAACAAGTTGATATTAAAAATGGCTCTATCTTTTTATTTGGATTATTACCAGGTTCATTGCTTGGGTCATTCATTAGTAGATATTTAACATTTGAGTCATTTAATTTATATTTTGGAATCTTTTTAATCTTTGTAGCTATTTTATTAATGGTAAGAAATAAGATTAAACCGTTTAAAACATTTGATAAACCAAAGTATGAAAAAACTTATGTAGACGCTAAAGGTAAAACATATCATTATAGTGTGCCACCATTGTTTGCTTTTATTACAACGTTTTTAATTGGTATATTGACAGGTTTATTTGGTATTGGAGGTGGCGCACTAATGACGCCACTAATGCTTATTGTATTTAGATTTCCACCTCATGTAGCTGTTGGAACAAGTATGATGATGATTTTCTTTTCAAGTGTCATGAGTTCTATAGGGCACATTGCTCAAGGTCACGTAGCTTGGGGTTATGCAATCATTTTAATTATATCTAGTTATTTTGGTGCGAAAATCGGTGTCAAAGTGAATCAATCAATTAAATCAGATACGGTAGTAACATTATTGAGAACAGTAATGTTGTTAATGGGTATATATTTAATTATTCGTGCGTTGATTTAATACAACTTTAAAAGGAGGACGTCAATTTGAGGCTTACAATTTATCATACGAACGATATTCATAGTCATTTACATGAATACGAACGCATTAAAGCATATATGGCAGAACAACGGCCACGACTTAATCATCCTTCTTTATATGTTGATCTAGGTGATCATGTAGATTTATCCGCACCTATAACAGAAGCAACTTTAGGTAAAAAGAATGTAGCATTACTAAATGAAGCAAAATGTGATGTTGCAACAATCGGTAATAATGAAGGGATGACCATTTCACACGAAGCTTTAAATCACCTTTACGACGAAGCAAAATTTATAGTGACATGTAGCAATGTTATAGATGAATCAGGTCATTTACCAAATAATATCGTTTCTTCTTATATTAAGGATATAGACGGTGTGAAAATACTATTCGTTGCAGCGACAGCACCTTTTACCCCATTTTATCGTGCACTAGATTGGATTGTTACCGATCCACTTGATTCTATAAAAGAAGAAATTGAACATCAACGAGGTAAATTTGATGTATTAATCGTGCTAAGTCATTGTGGCATTTTCTTCGATGAAACATTATGCCAAGAATTGCCTGAAATTGATGTCATTTTTGGTAGTCATACGCATCATTATTTTGAACATGGTGAAATTAATAATGGTGTACTGATGGCGGCAGCTGGAAAGTATGGTAATTATCTTGGAGAGGTTAATTTAACTTTTGAGGCACATAAAGTAGTACATAAAACTGCAAAGATTATTCCTTTAGAAACATTACCTGAAGTTAAAACTTCATTTGAAGAAGAAGGAAAAACGCTAATGTCTAATCCAGTAATTCAACATCCAGTAGTGCTTAAGCGTAGTATGAACCACATAACTGAAGCTGCATACTTATTAGCTCAAAGTGTTTGTGAGTATACACATGCTCAATGTGCTATCATCAATGCTGGCTTACTCGTTAAAGATATTGTAAAAGATGAAGTGACTGAATATGACATTCATCAAATGTTACCGCATCCGATTAATATGGTAAGGGTTAGACTTTCTGGTGTGAAATTAAAAGAGATTTTAGCTAAAAGTAATAAACAAGAATATATGTATGAACATGCACAAGGTTTGGGTTTCAGAGGGAATATATTTGGAGGATATATTCTTTATAATTTAGGGTACATTCATTCTACAGGGCGTTACTATCTGAATGGAGAAGAAATCGAAGACGACAAAGAATATGTATTAGGTACGATAGATATGTATACGTTCGGTCGTTATTTCCCAACATTGAAAGAATTACCAAAAGAGTATTTAATGCCAGAGTTTTTAAGAGATATATTTAAAGAAAAATTATTGGAATATTAAAAAGTAAGATTATTGGATTTTCATTTGTCATGAATTTCGATATAATGTTTAAAGATACACTTAACAGGAGGGTATGTGTTGTTATGGCGACAAAAAACGAGGAAATATTACGTAAACCGGATTGGTTGAAAATAAAATTAAATACCAACGAAAACTATACAGGACTTAAGAAGATGATGAGGGAAAAAAATCTTAATACTGTATGTGAAGAAGCTAAATGTCCTAATATACATGAATGTTGGGGTGCACGTCGTACAGCGACATTTATGATTTTAGGTGCCGTATGTACAAGAGCTTGTCGTTTTTGTGCGGTTAAGACAGGTTTACCTAATGAACTTGATTTAAATGAGCCTGAACGTGTAGCTGAATCAGTTGAATTAATGAACTTGAAACACGTTGTTATCACTGCTGTTGCGCGTGATGATTTAAGAGATGCTGGTTCAAATGTTTATGCTGAGACAGTACGTAAAGTTAGAGAAAGAAATCCATTTACAACGATTGAAATTTTACCATCAGATATGGGCGGGGACTATGATGCGTTAGAAACATTAATGGCTTCAAGACCTGACATTTTAAACCATAATATTGAAACTGTTCGTCGATTAACACCGAGAGTTCGTGCGCGTGCGACATACGACAGAACATTAGAGTTTTTACGTCGTTCAAAAGAATTACAACCGGATATCCCAACTAAATCAAGTATTATGGTTGGATTAGGTGAAACTATAGAAGAAATTTATGAAACGATGGATGATTTACGTGCGAATGATGTAGATATTTTAACGATTGGTCAATATTTACAACCTTCACGTAAACATTTAAAGGTTCAAAAATATTACACGCCTTTAGAGTTTGGTAAATTAAGAAAAGTGGCAATGGATAAAGGGTTTAAACATTGTCAAGCTGGACCTTTAGTACGTAGTTCATATCATGCGGATGAGCAAGTAAATGAAGCTGCTAAAGAAAAGCAACGCCAAGGTGAGGCACAGTTAAATAGTTAATATTTAACCATTAATAAGGCATAAAGGCTTAGTTTGTACAAAACGAACGTGTCATAGAAGTAATCATTATTTTTATGAAACACTAAAGTATAAACTGAGCCTTTCATTGTCATAGATAGGTGAAGAATTTGATAAAAGTAGATCAACATTACTTTGAATTAATAGAAAATTATCGCGAATGTTTTAATGAAGAACAATTTATTGCTAGGTATTCAGATATTTTAGATAAATATGATTACATTGTTGGTGACTATGGTTACGATCAATTACGATTAAAAGGTTTTTACAAAGATTCTAATAAAAAAGCAGAGATGAGTAAACGTTTTTCAAATATTCAAGATTACATATTTGAATATTGTAACTTTGGTTGTCCTTACTTTGTATTAAGACATTTGTCTAAACAAGAGGTTAAAAAGTTAATCGAAGAAGTTCATCCGTCTGATGTGATAGATGACGACAATAAACTTCAAGATGTGAAGATTAAGCCAACCATTCAAGATACTGAACATTAATAAAACCCTTAGCTAGATTGAAAATGGGAATCATGCAATTCAAGCATGGACCTGTAATCTAGTTAGGGGTTTTTATCTTTAATGAATGACTTCATTTAAATACTCTGTAATTTCATCGCCTTCTTCAGCATTTACACCTAAAATATGAGCAATATAGCCTTCTTCTTTTAAATCATCAGTACCGATAATACCGAATTTATTTGTTTGCATATTAAGTACGAGTGTCTTACCATAATGTCTATTTGTATGGACTAGCATTAAATCATATCGACTATGCTCGCCAACAAAACCAACAAACTGAACTTGACTCTCTTCGTTGTCATCATATAAATACATATCAATCATTTTGTAGCGACTCCTTTTAAAAGTAGTAAAGTTAGTATAACGACAAATGAAGTATACTGCAAAATTATGATAATATATAAGCGAGAGGTGACAAGGAATGTATTTTGTAGACAAAGATAAACTAACTCAGAAATTAGCCTATTTACAAGCATTAACTGATGATTATCATGAGAGTAAGCACAATCATTATGCATTTGAACGCATTGCTCAAATGTTGATAGAATCATCGGTAGATATAGGGAATATGATTATCGATGCATTTATTTTAAGGGATCCTGGTAATTATAAAGATGTGATTGATATATTAGAACTAGAAAATGTTATTACTAAAGAAACACAGCAGGCGATTAATAAAACTGTCGATATTCGTAAACAATTTACATATGATTACACAGCCTTAGATATTAAGGTTATCATGCCAATGTTTGATGACGCATTACCTTATTACAAACAATTTATTACAGAAGTAACGACATTTTTACATCAAGAAAATGTACCAGTAACAGCTTTTGGTAAAGGAGAAAATCAATAATGAAACAGTATAAAGCGTATTTAATCGATTTAGATGGCACAATGTATATGGGAACAGATGAGATTGATGGAGCAAAACAATTCATCGATTATTTAAATGTAAAAGGTATTCCTCATTTATACGTAACTAATAATTCAACGAAAACACCTGAGCAAGTAACTGAAAAATTACGTGAAATGCACATTGATGCTAAACCAGAAGAGGTTGTAACGTCAGCGTTAGCCACTGCAGATTATATTTCAGAACAATCACCAGGAGCATCAGTATATATGTTAGGTGGTAGTGGTTTAAATACTGCGTTAACCGAAGCGGGACTTGTCATTAAAAATGACGAGCATGTTGATTATGTAGTTATTGGACTTGACGAACAAGTTACATATGAAAAGCTTGCGATTGCAACGTTAGGTGTAAGAAATGGGGCAACATTTATTTCTACAAATCCAGATGTGTCAATTCCAAAAGAGCGAGGATTTTTACCAGGGAATGGTGCTATTACAAGTGTTGTAAGTGTATCGACAGGTGTATCGCCACAATTTATTGGTAAACCAGAACCGATTATTATGGTTAAAGCATTAGAAATTTTAGGACTAGATAAATCCGAAGTTGCTATGGTAGGCGATTTGTACGATACCGATATTATGTCTGGTATTAACGTAGGTATGGATACGATTCATGTACAAACAGGTGTATCTACGTTAGAAGATGTGCAAAATAAAAATGTGCCACCAACGTATTCTTTTAAAGATTTAAATGAAGCAATAGCTGAATTAGAAAAATAGATATAGTCATTTTATAAAGTAGGTGAATTGATTTGGTAAAAATAGTTGTTTCGAGGAAAATTCCAGATAAATTTTATCAACAATTGAGTAAACTTGGTGACGTTGTTATGTGGCAAAAATCATTAGTGCCTATGCCTAAAGATCAATTTGTGACAGCACTTCGTGACGCAGATGCTTGTTTTATCACATTAAGTGAACAGATCGATGCAGAAATTTTAGCACAATCACCAAATTTAAAAGTAATTGCGAATATGGCTGTAGGATATGACAACATCGATGTTGAAAGTGCAACAGCGAACAACGTGGTTGTCACGAATACACCAAATGTTCTTACTGAAACAACTGCAGAATTAGGATTTACATTAATGCTTGCTACAGCACGTCGTATTGTAGAAGCTGAAAAATATGTAGAAGCAGATGCATGGCAAAGCTGGGGTCCTTATTTATTGTCAGGTAAAGATGTCTTCAATTCAACTGTTGGAATATATGGTATGGGAGATATTGGTAAAGCTTTTGCAAGAAGGTTGCAGGGGTTTAATACTAAAATTCTTTATCATAATCGATCAAGACATAAAGATGCAGAGGCGGACTTTAATGCAACATATGTTTCTTTTGAAACGTTGTTAGCAGAAAGTGATTTTATCATCTGTACAGCGCCACTTACAAAAGAAACACATCATAAATTTAATGCTGAAGCATTTGAACAAATGAAAAATGATGCAATTTTTATTAATATCGGTAGAGGGCAAATTGTAGATGAAACAGCATTAATCGATGCACTAGACAATAAAGAAATATTAGCATGTGGTTTAGATGTATTAGCAAATGAACCAATTGATCATACACATCCATTAATGGGACGTGATAATGTTCTGATTACACCGCACATTGGTAGCGCATCAGTAACAACACGGGACAATATGATTCAATTATGTATTAATAATATAGAAGCGGTTATGACAAATCAGGTACCACATAATCCAGTAAATTGAAAATAAGTATGGTTTTTAATCATTGGTAAACAAGCAAAGCAATTGTTAAATATGTTATGCTTGACATGCGAATGTATATATTTGCGCTGATGATAATTCAATAACGTTATAAACTCGTCATATTAATGTGATGAGTTTATTTGATTTTGACGTATATAACAAAATTGTTATATAGACTGTAATTGTTTATTGTTTAAATAACCTTTAAAATGAATGATGTTCTCAACATAGTGTATCATTTACAATAATTGAGTGATGACAACCAATTACTATGTTGAATCTATAAAATTAAAATTGAATTTCATTATGAATATCGATATAATGAATTGTAAAAAACAAATTTTAAAACGTATTTTATATTGAACGGTCTTTATAAAGGCGTTTTTACTAAGAACTTTAAGAGGTGCAATATGAAATCTAAAAGTAAACAGCCACCTAATAAATATGTTGAAGCATTCAAACCATATTTATTAACACTATTGTATTTGGCAATATTTATTACTTTATATTTAATTTATGGCAGTGGCGACACACACAATAACTTCATTTATAATGAGTTCTAATGAGGGAGACTTAATATGACAGATATTATTAACAAGCTGCAAGCGTTTGCGGATGCAAATCCACAAAGCATTGCTGTTAGACACACAACTGATGAATTAACTTATCAACAGTTAATGGATGAGTCTAGTAAATTAGCACATCGATTACAAGGTAGTAAGAAACCGATGATTTTATTCGGTCACATGTCACCATATATGATTGTTGGGATGATTGGTGCCATTAAAGCAGGATGTGGATATGTACCTGTAGACACTTCAATTCCTGAAGACCGTATTAAAATGATTATTAACAAGGTTCAACCAGAGTTTGTATTTAATACGACTGATGAATCGTTTGAAAGTTTAGCAGGTGAAGTATTTACAATAGAAGATATTAAAACATCTCAAGACCCAGTAATTTTTGATAGTCAGATTAAAGATAACGACACAGTATACACAATCTTTACATCTGGTTCTACTGGGGAACCTAAAGGTGTTCAAATTGAATATGCAAGTTTAGTTCAATTTACTGAGTGGATGTTAGAACTTAATAAATCAGGAAATGAACAACAATGGCTTAACCAAGCGCCATTTTCATTTGATTTATCTGTAATGGCTATTTATCCATGTTTAGCGTCAGGCGGTACATTAAATCTTGTAGATAAAAACATGATTAATAAACCTAAACTATTAAATGAAATGCTAACAGCAACACCGATTAACATTTGGGTATCAACACCATCATTTATGGAAATGTGTTTATTATTACCAACGCTTAATGAAGAACAGTATGGTAGTCTTAACGAATTCTTCTTCTGTGGTGAAATTCTACCTCACAGAGCAGCAAAAGCGTTAGTAAGCCGTTTCCCAAGTGCGACGATTTACAACACATATGGTCCAACTGAAGCTACGGTAGCAGTTACAAGTATTCAAATTACACAAGAAATCTTAGATCAATATCCGACATTACCTGTTGGCGTTGAAAGACCAGGCGCAAGATTATCTACGACAGATGAAGGTGAACTTGTTATCGAAGGTCAAAGTGTAAGTTTAGGATACTTAAAAAATGACCAAAAAACTGCTGAAGTATTTAATTTCGATGACGGTATTCGTACTTATCACACTGGTGATAAAGCGAAGTTTGAAAATGGTCAATGGTTCATTCAAGGTCGTATTGATTTCCAAATCAAATTGAATGGCTACAGAATGGAATTAGAAGAAATTGAAACACAATTACGCCAGTCTGAGTTCGTAAAAGAAGCGATTGTTGTACCTGTATATAAAAATGATAAAGTTATTCATTTAATTGGTGCAATTGTGCCAACGACTGAAGTTACGGACAATGCAGAAATGACTAAAAATATTAAAAATGACTTGAAATCACGCTTACCAGAGTATATGATTCCTAGAAAGTTTGAATGGATGGAACAATTGCCATTGACTTCAAATGGTAAAATTGACAGAAAGAAAATTGCAGAGGTAATTAACGGATGATTCCATATGGTGATTTTACATTCTTCTTAATTGCTTTAATTGCATTATTACCAGTCATTATACTTGGATTTTTAGGTAAGCGAAGTTACATTTATAATGGCGTAGTTACAGCATTTATGATTGTGTTAATCTTTTCTTCTGATAAACATAATCTGTTTGACCAAAAGTATTTAAGTGTTCAATTAATTAGTTTTATTATTTACGTCGTATGGCAAGTTTTATTGATAATGTTTTATTATCATTCAAAACCAAAAAATAATTCATTTTCAAAATTTGTAACTGTAATGGTTTTATCAATATTGCCATTAGCACTTGTGAAAGTGTTACAAAGTACATGGTTAGGTGGACATCAGATTCACTTCCATGAAAGTAAATTAATTGAATTTGTTGGTTTCTTAGGAATTTCTTATGTTACATTCAAAAGTGTGCAGTTAATTATGGAAATTCGTGATGGTTCTATCAAAGAAATTAAAGTATGGAAATTAATTCAATTTATTTCATTCTTCCCAACGATTTCATCTGGACCAATCGATCGTTACAAACGTTTCGTTAAAGACGATAAAAAAGTACCAACAGGCAATGAATATCGTGAATTAGTATTAAAAGCAATTCACATGATTATGCTTGGTTTCTTGTATAAATATATTGTTGCTTACTTTATTAACACATATGCAATCATGCCGTTACAATTAGACTTACATGGCTTTGTCAATTTGTGGTTATATATGTACGCATACAGCCTATATTTATTCTTTGACTTTGCAGGTTATAGTTTATTTGCGATAGCATTTAGTTATTTATTCGGTATTAAAACACCACCAAACTTCGATAAACCTTTCAAAGCGAAAAATATTAAAGATTTCTGGAATAGATGGCATATGACATTATCATTCTGGTTCAGAGATTGTATTTACATGAGATCTTTATTCTACATGTCTCGTAAAAAATTATTGAAGAGTCAATTTGCAATGTCTAACGTGGCATTCTTAATCAACTTCTTCATAATGGGAATTTGGCATGGTATCGAAGTGTATTACATTGTTTATGGTTTATACCATGCAGCATTGTTTATAGGTTATGGCTATTATGAACGTTGGCGCAAGAAACATCCGCCACGTTGGCAAAATGGTTTCACAACAGCACTTAGCATTGTGATTACATTCCACTTTGTAACATTTGGCTTTTTAATCTTCTCAGGTAAACTTATATAATAAAGGAGAATTTAATTATGGAATTTAGAGAACAAGTATTAAATTTATTAGCAGAAGTAGCAGAAAATGATATTGTAAAAGAAAATCCAGACGTAGAAATTTTTGAAGAAGGTATTATTGATTCTTTCCAAACAGTTGGATTATTATTAGAGATTCAAAATAAACTTGATATCGAAGTATCTATTATGGACTTTGATAGAGATGAGTGGGCAACACCAAATAAAATCGTTGAAGCATTAGAAGAGTTACGATGAAATTAAAACCTTTTTTACCCATTTTAATTAGTGGAGCGGTATTCATTGTCTTTCTATTATTACCTGCTAGTTGGTTTACAGGATTAGTAAATGAAAAGACTGTAGAAGATAATAGAACTTCATTGACAGATCAAGTACTAAAAGGCACACTCATTCAAGATAAGTTATACGAATCAAACAAGTATTATCCTATATACGGCTCTAGTGAATTAGGTAAAGATGACCCATTTAATCCTGCAATTGCATTAAATAAGCATAACGCCAACAAAAAAGCATTCTTATTAGGTGCTGGTGGTTCTACAGACTTAATTAACGCAGTTGAACTTGCATCACAGTATGATAAATTAAAAGGTAAGAAATTAACATTTATTATTTCACCACAATGGTTTACAAATCATGGTTTAACGAATCAAAACTTTGATGCTCGTATGTCTCAAACTCAAATTAATCAAATGTTCCAGCAGAAAAACATGTCTACTGAATTAAAACGTCGTTATGCACAACGTTTATTACAGTTTCCACATGTACACAATAAAGAATACTTGAAATCTTATGCTAAAAACCCTAAAGAAACTAAAGATAGTTATATTTCTGGTTTTAAAGAGAATCAATTGATTAAAATAGAAGCGATTAAATCATTGTTTGCAATGGATAAATCTCCATTAGAACATGTTAAACCTGCTACAAAACCAGACGCTTCTTGGGATGAGATGAAACAAAAAGCAGTTGAAATTGGTAAAGCTGATACTACATCGAATAAATTTGGTATTAGAGATCAATACTGGAAATTAATTCAAGAAAGTAAGCGTAAAGTTAGACGTGACTATGAATTCAATGTTAATTCTCCAGAATTCCAAGATTTAGAATTACTTGTAAAAACAATGCGTGCTGCTGGTGCAGATGTTCAATATGTAAGTATTCCATCAAACGGTGTATGGTATGACCACATTGGTATCGATAAAGAACGTCGTCAAGCAGTTTATAAAAAAATCCATTCTACTGTTGTAGATAATGGTGGTAAAATTTACGATATGACTGATAAAGATTATGAAAAATATGTAATCAGTGATGCCGTACACATCGGTTGGAAAGGTTGGGTTTATATGGATGAGCAAATTGCGAAACATATGAAAGGTGAACCACAACCTGAAGTAGATAAACCTAAAAATTAAAATACAAATAGCACATAACTCAACGATTTTGATTGAGGGTATGTGCTATTTTTATATTTTAAATTTCATAGAATAGAATAGTAATATGCGCTTGGATATGTGGCTATTATAAAATAATTAATCAGATAAATAGTATAAAATAACTTTCCCATCAGTCCAATTTGACAGCGAAAAAAGACAGGTAATAACTGATTATAAATAATTCAGTATTCCTGTCTTTGTTGTTATTCATAATATGTTCTGTTAACTTAATATCTTTATATTAGAATACTTGTTCTACTTCTATTACACCAGGCACTTCTTCGTGTAATGCACGCTCAATACCAGCTTTAAGAGTGATTGTAGAACTTGGGCATGTACCACATGCACCATGTAATTGTAATTTAACAATACCGTCTTCCACGTCAATCAATGAGCAGTCGCCACCATCACGTAATAAAAATGGGCGAAGACGTTCAATAACTTCTGCTACTTGATCAAACATCGTTGTATCTTCAGTAGGCATCAGGCAAGTCTCCTTTCGAGAGATGAATTTGATAATCTTTATTAGTATATTATAATAGATAGTGTAATAAAAATCTATCAAACCAATGGGGGATAAATATATGGAGCACGTGAGTGTGATAGTATATGGGGCAGATGTTATATGTGCAAGTTGCGTTAATGCGCCAACATCGAAAGATATTTATGACTGGCTACAGCCGCTATTAAAAAGAAAATACCCAAATATATCATTTAAATATACGTATATAGATATTACAAAAGATAATGACAACTTAACAGATCATGATTTACAATTTATTGAAAGAATAGAACAAGATGAACTATTTTATCCATTAATTACAATGAACGATGAATATGTAGCAGATGGTTATATACAAACAAAGCAAATCACTCGATTTATAGACCAAAAGCTTGTGAATGAATAATATACACATAATAAAAAGCAATGTCAGTAATAGTGTGAACTGACATTGCTTTTTAATTTTTAACCATTATGATATTTATATAACCAAAGTACGCCGGATTTCAAAATAGAAGCGAGTCGTCCTGTTACAGTGCGATCCATGATATATGCAAAACCTTGTTTATCTCCTAATGACCCAACGATACCTTGTACCTTTAGTTCCGGCATTTTGTCAGGTAATGGTTCATTTAGCCATTGCTTTTTAAGCACATCGGCAATTTGATCACCTTGAACTTCTGCTAACTGAGCACTTGGCGCATGTGGTAAATCAGCACAATCACCAACTACATAGACGTTACGATATGTTGGTACTTGATGATACTGGTTAACTATCACACGTCCATTACTATTTATATCAATCGGCAAGTTACGAACAACTTCAACAGGTTGAATTCCTGCTGTCCATACAACTAAATCAATATCTTTAGGTTCATCACAGTTATATATTTTACCAGGTTCAACTTTATTAATATTTGAATTTGGAACAACGGTAACATTATTTTTGGCGAACCATTTCGCAACATACTTACTTAATTTTTCTGGAAAATTTCTTAAAATTCGTGGCCCACGGTCATAAAGATATATTTCCAAGTCTGATCTACTTTCTCTTAATTCGCTGGCAAGTTCTATGCCGCTTAATCCAGCACCAACGATACCAACTTTAGCACCTTCTGGTAGTTCACTAATACTATGGAAAGTATCCCGAGCCTTTGAGAGTGTTTGAATACTATGTGTATATTCTTCGGCTCCTGGAACGTTATGATATTTATCTTCACATCCTAAACCAATAATTAGCTCATCATAATCAATTTTAGAATTACCGACTGAGACAATTTGAGCATCTAAATCTATGTCGTTAATTTCACCATAAACCGTATTCACTTGTGGATGATTAGGGAATTTCATGCGAACATCTTTATCTGATTTCGTGCCCGCAGCTAAAGCATAAAATTCTGGTTTCAATCCATGAAATGGCATACGATCAACTAATGTGACTGTATAATCTTGTGGTAAAGATGTAGTTAAAATGCGTGACATGATACGCATATTACCATATCCGCCGCCTAACAAAACTAAGTTTTTCATAATGAAGTACCCCTTTTATATGTTAATATTTACTTTAATTTTGAAAAGATCAAAGTGCATAGATATATTTGTTAATGAACAGTTATAAAATGCAAGTGTCTTTGATTCATCAATAACCCCTAAAAAAGTAAATATGTATTTATATGCTTATTATATATTTTTTTGAAAATGACTACAAATAAATATTTGTCCTAACTAAGGCACTATTACATAACTGGGATAAGAAACATCAGTTGTTGCTAATTGAGCACATCATGTTAAAATACCAGTTTTAAAATGCTATAATATTGTAACAAATGAAATAAGAAGGTGAAGTATGAATCCGATCGTAGAATTTTGTCTCTCTAACATGGCAAAAGGTGGAGATTATGTTTTTAATCAACTGGAAAATGACCCAGATGTCGATGTGTTAGAGTATGGTTGCCTGACACATTGTGGTATATGTTCAGCCGGGTTGTATGCTTTAGTAAATGGTGATATTGTTGAAGGTGATTCGCCGGAAGAATTATTACAAAATATATATGCACATATAAAAGAAACTTGGATTTTTTAAGGAGGAGTTATCATGCCAACAGTTATATTAACAGAAGCAGCTGCCTACGAAGTAAAAGATATGCTTAAAGCAAATGAAATGCCAGATGGCTATTTAAAAATTAAAGTGAATGGTGGCGGGTGCACTGGTTTAACATACGGAATGGGTGCAGAAGAAGCGCCTGGTGAAAATGATGAAGTCTTAGAATACTTTGGATTAAAAGTTTTAGTAGACAAAAAAGATGCACCCGTATTAAATGGTACGACTATTGATTTTAAGCAATCATTAATGGGTGGCGGTTTCCAAATCGACAATCCTAATGCAATTGCATCATGTGGCTGTGGTAGTTCATTTAGAACTGCAAAAGTTGCAGGTAATCCTGAAAACTGCTAATAAAATAACTTTTTAATGATTAACCCAATTTTGGGGATACAAATTGATATCAATTACGATTAGGGACATATTTGATTATGTCCTATTTTTGCGTAAAGATATTTTGTTTTATTAAAAATCTCATTAAAAATTAAGAATCTGACTATTAATAGTATTTTAAATGATCGTGATAACGGATACATTTTTAATCGAAATCAGGTTACGAAAAAATTAATTAATTTTTTCACAATCTGACTGAATCTTGCTTGAAAATATAACATAAAAGCTATAGAATTAGTATTGGATTAAAAATGTCTTTTTTGTGAACATCACAGGTTTTTACATAATTTAAAAGACTTAAATAACAAAATGATGATAAACTAGTATACATTGTGGTAAAAGTAGTAATGACCAGTTGTTACTAGTAATTATCAGCATTTGGTTAAAAAAATATGAAAGCTTAGGTGAAATTAAATGGCTCAAGATCGTAAAAAAGTACTTGTACTTGGTGCTGGTTATGCAGGTTTACAAACTGTAACTAAATTGCAAAAAGCGATATCAACAGAAGAAGCAGAAATTACGCTTATTAATAAAAATGAATATCACTATGAAGCAACATGGTTACATGAAGCATCAGCAGGTACACTAAACTATGAAGATGTATTATATCCTGTGGAAAGTGTCTTGAAGAAAGACAAAGTGAACTTTGTTCAAGCAGAAGTAACAAAAATTGACCGTGATGCTAAAAAGGTAGAAACAAATCAAGGTATTTATGACTTTGATATTTTAGTAGTAGCATTAGGTTTCGTTAGTGAAACATTCGGCATCGAAGGTATGAAAGATCATGCTTTCCAAATTGAAAATGTTATCACAGCACGTGAATTATCACGTCATATCGAAGACAAATTTGCTAACTATGCAGCATCAAAAGAAAAAGATGATAACGATTTATCTATCTTAGTTGGTGGTGCTGGATTCACTGGTGTTGAATTCTTAGGTGAATTAACAGACAGAATTCCTGAATTATGTAGCAAATATGGTGTGGATCAAAATAAAGTTAAAATCACTTGTGTTGAAGCAGCACCTAAAATGTTACCAATGTTCTCAGAAGAATTAGTTAACCACGCAGTTAGCTACTTAGAAGACCGCGGTGTTGAATTTAAAATTGCTACACCAATCGTTGCTTGTAACGAAAAAGGTTTCGTAGTTGAAGTAGATGGTGAAAAACAACAATTAAATGCAGGTACTTCAGTATGGGCTGCTGGTGTACGTGGTAGTAAATTAATGGAAGAATCATTTGAAGGCGTTAAACGTGGACGTATCGTTACAAAGCAAGATTTAACAATCAATGGTTACGACAACATTTTTGTTATTGGTGACTGTTCAGCGTTTATCCCAGCTGGAGAAGAGCGTCCATTACCAACTACAGCACAAATTGCAATGCAACAAGGTGAAAGTGTTGCTAAAAACATTAAACGCATCTTAAACGGTGAATCAACTGAAGAATTCGAATACGTTGATCGTGGAACTGTTTGTTCTTTAGGTTCACATGACGGTGTAGGTATGGTATTTGGTAAACCTATCGCTGGTAAAAAAGCAGCATTCATGAAAAAAGTGATTGATACACGTGCGGTATTCAAAATCGGTGGTATCGGTTTAGCTTTCAAAAAAGGTAAATTCTAGGCTTTAAATTAAGTTACAGCTAAACACATAAAATTAAATTATTCATTTATAAAGTCCTTCAGTGTCACTGAAGGGCTTTATTGTTGTACAATTTGAAGTGAGTAACATATCAAATCTAAGGAGGTACATTATGAATTTTAAATTAAATAACACAATAAGCAACGAAATAAATACATTGATTATTGGTATACCAGAACATTTAAATCAGTTAGAGCGCATTAGTTTTAATCATATCGATATTACAGAATCACTTGAAAGACTAAAACATCAACATATTATTGGTAGTAAAGTTGGGAAGATTTATACAACTGCATTTGATGTACAAGATCAAACATATCGTTTAATTACAGTTGGTTTAGGAAACTTAAAAACACGTAGTTATCAAGATATGTTGAAAATATGGGGACATCTTTTCCAATACATAAAGTCAGAACACATTGAAGATACGTATTTACTTATGGATTCATTTATTTCAAAATATGATCAGTTATCAGATGTATTAATGGCATGCGGTATTCAAAGTGAGCGTGCAACATATGAATTCGATCATTATAAATCAAGTAAGAAGGCACCGTTTAAGACAAATTTAAACCTTATTAGTGAATCATTAATTGAATTAGATTTTATTCATGAAGGTATCAGTATTGGCCAGTCCATTAATTTGGCAAGAGACTTTAGTAATATGCCACCGAATGTATTAACACCACAAACATTTGCAGAAGATATTGTTAATCATTTTAAAAATACAAAGGTCAAAGTAGAGGTTAAAGATTATGACACTTTAGTTTCTGAAGGATTTGGACTTTTACAAGCGGTAGGTAAAGGTAGTAAGCATAAACCGAGATTAGTAACCATCACATATAATGGCAAAGACAAAGATGAAGCACCAATTGCCTTAGTTGGTAAAGGTATAACGTATGATTCTGGTGGTTATAGTATTAAAACGAAGAATGGCATGGCTACAATGAAATATGACATGTGTGGCGCTGCGAATGTCGTTGGTATCATTGAAGCGGCTAGTCGTTTACAACTGCCTGTAAATATTGTCGGAGTGCTTGCTTGTGCTGAAAATATGATAAATGAAGCATCAATGAAGCCAGATGATGTATTTACAGCGTTAAGTGGTGAAACTGTAGAAGTAATGAATACAGACGCTGAAGGTAGATTAGTCCTTGCAGATGCTGTGTATTATGCAAATCAATATCAGCCTAGTGTGATTATGGACTTTGCTACATTAACGGGTGCAGCCATCGTTGCACTTGGCGATGATAAAGCTGCTGCATTTGAATCGAATAGTAAAGTGATATTAAACGACATATTACAAATAAGTTCTAAAGTCGATGAAATGGTATTTGAATTACCGATTACTGCAACCGAACGTGCAAGTATTAAACACAGTGATATCGCTGATTTAGTTAACCATACGAATGGACAAGGTAAAGCGCTATTTGCGGCAAGTTTTGTAACACATTTTAGTGGTCAAACACCTCACATTCATTTCGATATTGCAGGTCCAGCAACGACTAATAAAGCTTCATATAATGGTCCAAAAGGGCCAACAGGATTTATGATTCCGACGATAGTACAATGGTTAAAACAACAATAATTTAATTATTTGCCTGATACAACTTGTGTCTTGTTATACATTTCTAATTTAACTCTTGAAAGTATAAAGGATCGCATTGTATCAGGCATTTTCATTGTTGTAAGAAAATATAAATCGCATATCCTTGTGAGCATAAATCAACTTGATTAGCATTGCAAAAACTTATTATAAGCATATGTTCATTCAGTCAACGACTACTAATATAACATTATAGAACTTAGGATTTTGATTGGTGTTCCAGACTTGTAAAATTGTTTAATTTAATGAAAGCGAAAATTATTTTAAGAAAGACAATTAACTAAAAAATAAAGATTATTGGTATAGTTTGCTATTGACAGGTGTTAAAGCTACTGATACTATGTAGTCTATAAACGCTTTAGTTCGATAGAGTGATAAAGGGTGGTTGTCATATGATAAATGCAGTAGTAATAGCAGTAATATTAATGATTGTGCTATGTTTATGTCGATTAAACGTAGTTATAAGCTTATTTATCAGTGCGCTAGTAGGTGGCTTAATTTCAGGCATGAGCATTGAAAAAGTTATAAATGTATTTGGGAAAAATATAGTCGATGGTGCTGAGGTAGCATTAAGCTATGCCTTATTAGGTGGATTTGCAGCATTAATTTCATACAGTGGTATCACAGACTATTTAGTAGGAAAAATAATAAATGCAATTCACGCTGAAAATAGTCGATGGTCAAGAGTTAAAGTGAAAGTGACAATAATCATTGCATTATTAGCTATGAGTATCATGAGTCAAAACTTAATTCCTGTACATATTGCATTCATTCCAATTGTCATCCCACCATTATTAAGTCTGTTTAATGACTTAAAAATAGATAGACGTTTAATCGGTTTGATTATCGGTTTTGGTTTATGTTTCCCGTATGTGTTATTACCATATGGATTCGGTCAAATTTTCCAGCAAATTATTCAAAGTGGCTTTGCAAAGGCGAATCACCCAATTGAGTTTAATATGATTTGGAAAGCAATGCTTATTCCTTCAATGGGGTATATTGTTGGCTTACTTATCGGTTTATATGTATATCGTAAACCACGTGAATATGAAACACGTAAAATTTCAGATAGTGACAATGTTACAGAGTTAAAACCATATATCTTAATAGTAACAATTGTGGCAATACTAGCTACATTTTTAGTACAAACGTTTACAGATTCAATGATTTTTGGTGCACTGGCCGGGGTACTCGTATTCTTTATTTCACGTGCATATAATTGGTATGAATTAGATGCTAAGTTTGTTGAAGGTATTAAAATTATGGCTTATATTGGTGTAGTTATTTTAACAGCAAATGGATTTGCTGGTGTAATGAATGCTACTGGTGATATAGATGAATTAGTTAAAACTTTAACAAGTATTACTGGTGATAATAAATTATTTAGCATTATCATGATGTATGTGATAGGTTTAATTGTCACTTTAGGTATTGGATCATCATTTGCAACAATTCCTATTATCGCATCATTATTCATTCCTTTTGGAGCGTCAATTGGACTAGATACAATGGCATTAATCGCATTGATTGGAACAGCGAGTGCATTAGGTGACTCAGGTTCACCTGCAAGTGATTCAACATTAGGACCAACTGCGGGATTAAATGTTGATGGCCAACATGATCATATACGCGATACATGTGTACCAAACTTCTTGTTTTATAATATTCCTTTAATGATTTTCGGTACTATTGCTGCTATGGTACTATAAGCATAAAGAGGTGAAAATATGACTCATTTATTAGAGACATTTGAGATGTCAATAGATCACCAGGAAGATGGTTTAGTTGTTATTTCTATGCCTGTTACTGATAAAGTAAAACAACCATTTGGATATTTACATGGCGGTGCTTCGATTGCTTTAGGTGAAACAGCATGTTCATTAGGATCTGCTAATCTAATTGATACAACCAAATTTATTCCATTAGGTTTAGAGATGAATGCCAATCATATTCATTCTGCTAAAGATGGTCGTGTTATTGCGACAGCTGAAATTATTCATCAAGGTAAGTCAACACATGTATGGGATATAAAAATTAAGAATGACAAAGAACAATTAATTACAGTTATGCGTGGTACAGTTGCTATTAAACCTTTAAAATAAAAGAACTGCTAGCTGAAAAGTTATGAGATATTCATAACTACGGCTAGCAGTTTTTTTATGCGCTATATTGTTGTAATTTTAGAAATGCTTGTTCAATGCGTTCGGCAGCTTTACGGCCACCCATAACATTTCTACCAAATGGTCCTAATTCTAAGTCTGCAAAGCATCCTGCGACATATAGATTTGGTATCCATTCTAATTTTTCGGAAATAACAGGGTAATTACATTCGTTGATAGGTGCATCATAATTTTGTATTAATTGCTTAATAAGTGGTTGTGACATAAAATCTTGTTCAAAACCAGTTGCAACCATAATCTGTTGATATGGAACAGAATCATTTTCAGTGTTAATTAAACCATCACTAATTTGAGTGATAGGTGTTTTATGCACATTTATACGACCATTTTTAATATGTTTTTTAAGGCGTAAGTACAGTTCGTGAGGCATTGATCCTTTATGACGTTCACGTTGTACAATGGCATTTCTTTCAGGCATACTTTTAGTACTTAAAAATGAAGACATATTTTTCGGACCTAACCAACCAGGATCAGCATCAAAGTCATGTATTTCAATATCTTTATTTAGCCATAAATGAATCTTTTTATCGTCATCATGATTTAACAATTTAAGTGCAAGATGTGCAGCAGTAATACCACTACCAACGATATGATCGGTCTTATCATATACTACTTGATCATGTTCTTTCTCGAAGATATGATTTACATTCTGTTTGTCTTTTAAAATGTCAGGCATAAACGGAATATTTGTACTGCCTATTGCAATAACGACGCAATCTGTAGTGATAATTTGTCCATCTTCTAACTTGATATGCCATTTGTCTTCTTGTTTATCTAAAGTTTGAACTAAACCTTGAACCAAGCAATCCTCTAATTGATATTGTTTAGAAGCATGTGCAATATGATCCATAAACATTGTCAATTCAGGTCGCTGATAAGGACCATAAAAAGCATTTGTATATTGGTGCTGTTTAGCGAATTGTTTTAGATGGAACGGTTGTGGATGTACGTGATGTACAATCGGTGATCTTAAATAAGGCATTTCTATTCGATTTGTATATGAGTTAAACCTTTGGCAAAAAGTTTCATGTGGGTCAATGATTGTTAATCGGTCTGTTGTTAATCCGCTTGATAATAGTTTTTGTGCGATTGCAGTTCCCTGTATGCCACCGCCGATAATTGTCCAATGCATAATAAAACCTCTCTCTTTTTAAAGCGTAATCGTTACGATTTATAATCATTATTATCATAATACATAACGACATGAAAGGCAATTAAATTAAAGAGATATACCTAGATAGGGCGAAGGTGTAGTCAAAGAAGTATGTACTAAACTAAAATCATTGAAAAAGAGGTAACAATGTCAAAAGAAAACAGCAGTAAAATCATTCCTAATTTGGAATCATCTTACTGCTGTTTGTTGTTGATTTATATTCATGACTTTGTTATATAATCTATAATTTTGTGTCTTTTAAGTCTTCAGAAATTTCATCGACTTTAGTCTTTTTAGTATAAGGCGTTTTAATATTATATGCTGCTTTCATAATCATATGACTTGAAAGAGGACCTGTAATTAATACAAAGATAATCGCAACGATTAATTGCATATTTACAAAACCTTGAGTAGCAATAAAATATAAAAACGTACCAAATAGTAATGACATTGCACCTAATGTTGATGCTTTTCCGGCAGCATGTGCACGTGAATATACATCTTCAAGTCTCAATAATCCTATGGCTGCTAGGGCGCTAATTAAAGCACCGATGATAACAAAGATAAGTGCAAGACTAATCAGTATGATTTTGATCATGTTCAATCACCTTACCTTTGTCCATAAATTTAGAGAATACTGCAGTACCTAAAAAGGCTAATATACCAATCATCATAATAACGACAATCATGTATTTAATATTTAATAAAATACTGAATAATGCTATAACTGCCATTAATTGAAGACCAATCGCATCTAATGCGACAACACGATCGGCAAGTGATGGGCCTAGCACAACGCGAATGAGCATAGCTAACATAGAAATGACAACTATGATTAATGCAATAACGATAATAACATTATGATTCATTATATTTCGCCCACCTCTCTTACAATCTTCTCTAATGATGTTTTAATACTTTCTACTTCTTGCTCTTTAGTTGAAAAATCTATGGCATGAATATAAATTTTTGTACGATCATCACTTACACCAAGCACTACAGTACCAGGTGTTAATGTAATTAAATTAGACAACAAGACAATTTGCCAATCTTTTTTTAAATCTGTGTGATAAACAAAGAATCCTGGTTCATTTTTAATCGAAGGTTTAATAATAATTTTCAAAACATCAAAATTAGCTTTAATCAGTTCGATTAAGAAAATAATAACTAATTTAATAATACGATATAGCGTGATGACATAAAATCTACCTGGTAACACTCTGTGTAAGAGGTAAACAAGAACTAGGCCAAAGATGAAACCTAACACAAAGTTATTTGTTGTGTAACTATTTGTCACAAACAACCAAAACACTGCAATAATAAAGTTTAAAACTAATTGTACAGCCATGTTATTTACCTCCTAATACAGCTTTAACGTAGGTTGATGGATTGTAGAATGTTTCTGCACCAGCTTTTACCATTGGATATAAGTAATCTGCTGACAATCCATATAAAACAGTTATCACAACTGCAACGATTGCAATCGTAGTTAAATATTTGACGTCGACTTTGTTATTAAGATCATATCCTTTTGGTTGACCGAAAAAGCCTTGTAGGAATATGCGAATGACAGAATATAATACGACTAAACTTGATAATAAGACGATGACACCACTTAAATAAAATCCTCTTTCAAATGTTGATTGGACAATGAAAAATTTTCCATAAAAGCCACTGAGTGGGGGAATGCCAGCTAAACTTAATGCTGCGATAAAGAATGACCAACCAAGTACAGGATATCGTTTAATTAAGCCACCAAATTGTCTTAAATCAGCAGTGCCTGTAATTTTAATCATAATTCCGATAAGCAAGAATAATGCAAGTTTTACTAACATGTCGTGCAATGTATAGTAAATAGCACCAATCATACCTGACTCTGTCATCATTGCAACGCCGACTAAGATCACACCTACAGCAATCATGACATTGTATAGGATGATTTTTTTAATGTTGGCATATGCAACAGCACCGACACAACCAAAGATGATCGTTAATAGTGCTAAGAATAAAATGACATAATGTGAAAAGCTTACATTATCACTAAAGAATAGGCTCAATGTTCTAGCGATTGCATAAACACCAACTTTTGTTAACAAAGCACCAAAGAATGCAATGATTGGAATTGGTGGTGCATAGTATGCACTAGGTAACCAAACAAACATTGGGAATACGCCAGCTTTTGTAGCAAAAACAAAGATAAATAGTATGAAAACGATATTGACTAAGCCACTGTCATGCGCTGAAAGGTTAGCTAATTTATTGCTTATATCTGCTAGATTCAATGTTCCTACTACTGAATACAAAATCGCTACACCCATTACGAAGAAGGATGACGATACAACGTTAACAAGAACATATTTTATTGTTTCTTGTAGTTGAATTTTTGTAGAACCAATTACTAATAAGAAATAAGATGACATTAAAAATACTTCGAAAAATACGAATAGGTTGAAAATGTCACCAGTTGTGAATGCACCAATGATACCTATTAACATAAATAGTACTGAAAAATAATAATAATATCTTTCACGTTCAATACCAATTGTTTGGTATGAATATAAAATCACAATAGCTGTAATAATAATACTAGTAATAATTAGTAGGGCACTGAATATGTCTAAAACAAAGACAATACTGTAAGGCGCTTTCCATGAACCTAGTTCAACTCGTAATGGTCCATGTTTTACAACATTTGCTAAATTGATAATTGCCGCGACCAAGGTTAATAATGTACCGCCTAGTGCGACATAACGCTTTATAATAGGACGTTTTCCAATAAAGACAAGTAATATGGCTGTAATTACTGGAATGACGAGCGTTAACACAAGCATATTACTTTCAATCATCTTCTGGAACTCCTTTCATACTCTCAACGTTATCTGTGCCTAATTCTTTATATGTTCTAAATGCTAATACTAAGAAAAAGGCTGTTGTCGCAAAGGCGATAACGATTGCTGTTAAAATAAGTGCTTGCGGGATAGGATCAACATAGCTTTTTACGTTCGCTTCATAAATTGGAACAGTACCATGTTTAAGTCCGCCCATAGTTATTAAAAATAAATTTGCTGCATGTGTTAATAGCGTAGTTCCCATAACAATTCGTATCAGACTTTTAGACAAAACGAGATAGACACTAATTGCTGTGAGAATACCACTAACAAAAATCATAATAATTTCCACTATTCGTTCTCTCCAATCGAAATAATAATTGTCATGACAGTACCAACTACTGCACATAAAACACCGAAATCAAAGAATACTGCTGTTGTCATATGAACAGGTTCTAATATAAATAACGGTATATCAAATGTGACATGCGTAAAGAAATTTTTGCCTAAAAACCAACTTGCAATAGGCGTCGCAATACAAAAAACTAATCCGATACCTATCAAGATTTTAAAATCTAATGGGAAAATTTTACGCATTGTTTCTATATCAAATGCAATCGTAATGATAACAAGTGAACTTGCGAATAATAATCCGCCGACGAAACCGCCACCAGGTGTATAATGTCCTGCTAAGAAAAGTGAAAAACCAAAGACCATTACCATGAAAAAGATAATAACTGCAGCAAATTGCAAAATTAGATCATTTTGTTGTCTATTCATGATTTTTCACCTCGTTACCTTGCGTTTGACGCTTTTTACGTAATTTAATCATTGTATATACAGCTAATCCTGCGATACCAAGCACAGATGACTCGAATAAAGTATCCATACCACGGAAATCAACTAGTATAACGTTTACCATGTTTTTACCGTGAGCTAAATCATAAACGTGCTCTTGATAAAACTTAGAAATCGATTCAAAATGTCTATTTCCGTATGCAATTAAACCGATAATAATGACGGACAAACCAACACCACCAGCAATTAAAGCATTAGTAAGCTGGAATGAGCGCTTTTCATTATAACGATTTAAATTTGGTAAGTGATAGAAGCATAATAAGAACAATGCTG
Organism: Staphylococcus sp. FSL W8-0305; assembly: GCF_037966415.1. Lineage (NCBI taxonomy): Bacteria > Bacillati > Bacillota > Bacilli > Caryophanales > Staphylococcaceae > Staphylococcus > Staphylococcus sp. FSL W8-0305. The sequence goes on along the minus strand of NZ_CP150198.1, from coordinate 1,135,747 downwards.
TTGAAATAGATTCAACGACAAACTGTGTCAATGCTAAGTCGGGTGCTTTAAAGAATATAAACAATACAGACACAGCATATCCAACTGCACTTAACATAATGATGCTAAATAATCTTGATTTAGCGAAAAGAATTAAAAAGGCAGCACTTAATAATAAAATTACGATACAAACTTCGAAAATTCTAATCGGACTAACGTCTTTAAAATTAATGTTGAAAGGTACTGAGAATACAGTGACAAATGTTAATAAAATTAATGCACCAAAAATGATAACTAAATTATTACGTGAATAATCGGTAACATAGCTATTCGTCATCTTTTCAGAGTAGTTTGGAATAACATTTGCACTTCTGTTGTACCAATAATTGAATGTTAGTTTACCAGGTTGTCGTTGCAACAATTTCACCCAATAACTAAATGTCACAATTAGTAAGATACCTAAAATATAAATCACTAATGTTGATAAAAAGGCAGGCGTTAATCCATGGAACATATGGAATTCAACATCATCAATTACCGTATGATTAATCGAAGATGTAGCTGGTTCAATAATCGAATTAGTTAAAATGCCAGGGAATAAACCAAATACAATTACTAATGTAGCTAAAATAGCTGGTGATAAAAGCATTAATATTGATACTTCGTGTGCTTTTTTAGGTAATTGTTCAGGTTTATATTGTCCGAAAAATATATGCATTATAAATTTAATTGAATATACAAATGTGAAGACACTGCCCACTATACCAATGATTGGGAATAGGTAGCCTAATGTATCAACACTGAATAAATTTGCTTTGCTTGCTGTAAATGTTGTTTCTAAAAATGATTCTTTTGATAAGAAACCATTGAACGGTGGTACACCAGCCATACTTAATGCTGTAATAACAGTGATTGTAAATGAAATAGGCATAATTGTTAGTAAGCCACCTAATTTCTTAACATCACGTGTACCAGTAGAATGATCCACTGCACCAGTAATCATAAATAGGGCACCTTTAAATGTTGCATGGTTGATTAAATGGAATATTGCAGCCGTGAATGCAGCAGCATATATTTTGCTATCATCGCCTTGATAGTGATAACTAATGGCACCGATTCCAAGCATCGCCATAATCATACCTAATTGGGATACTGTTGAAAATGCCAGTATACCTTTCAAGTCTTGTTGTTTTGTTGCGTTTAGCGAAGCCCAGAATAACGTAATTAAACCAACAAGTGTGACAGTCCATATCCAACCTTGCGATGCTGCGAAGATTGGTGTCATTCGAGCGATTAAATATAACCCTGCTTTAACCATTGTTGCTGAATGAAGATAAGCACTGACTGGTGTAGGTGCTTCCATTGCATCTGGTAGCCAAATATAAAATGGAAACTGAGCAGATTTTGTAAAAGCACCAATCATGATTAAAATCATCGCAAAAATGAAGAATGGGCTATTTTGAATTTCAGAAGCATGTTGAATCATGTACTGAATGCTAAATGATTGTGTTGGTATAGCGAGTAAGATGATACCACCTAATAATGATAGACCACCAAATACTGTGATTATAAGCGATTTTTGAGCACCATATATAGATGCTTGTCGTTCGCGCCAGAATGAAATAAGTAAAAAACTAGAAAATGACGTTAGCTCCCAGAATAAATATAGAATAATAACATTATCTGAAAGTACGACACCTAACATTGCACCCATAAATAGTAATAAATAACAATAAAAATTCCCTAGTTGTTCTGACTTACTTAAGTAGCCGATTGAATATAATACTACTAAACTGCCGATTCCTGAAATAAGCAAACTAAAGAGTAAACCTAAGCCATCAAGATATAAATCAAAGTTCATACCAAAATGAGGCATCCAATTTAAGGTTTTCATTACAGTATTACCTGACATCGTCGTTTTAATTAATGTAAGCATATAAATAAATATGACGATAGGGACAGGTAATACGAACCATCCTAAATGTATACGTTTAAAAAATCTATACAGGATAGGAATAATGAGTGCGAATATTAACGGTAATATCACCGCAATATGTAACAAACTCACTATGTTGTCCTCCTTTAAAAAATATTTATGTTATTCATTATACATGAATGATATAGTTCTGAAAAACGTACACACTCCTTGTTGTGCTTTATTTTCAGAAGTATTTAAATAAGAAGAAACACGTCATTTTTTATTTAAAATTTTCTTTGTATTGAAGTGAATAATCTTCTTTTAAGCGTGCTAAACTAGCTAAAGACATTTCAGCATGTTTTGTTTGCTGAGCTTTAAGTTTAGTTTCTAAATCTGTAATTGCTTGTTGAAGTGAATCTTCATAGCGCAATACATCAACATTGAAGTCGCGTAATTGTGAACGTTTCGTATAGCGTTTTTCAAAATGACTTAATGCTTTGCGTTCATGGAAAAATACACCTTCAGTTTCAGTAGGGTTATGTAAATCACCTTGTTTCGGGTGTTTGATAACTTGTTCAACTTTAACAAGGACATCGTCTCCATTTTCTTCAACAATCGTGACACCATAGCTACCTGTTTTGTGTGAAAATCGATATAGCTTCATGCTATTTTCCTCCCTTAAAAGTATGTTAATATATATGTATCATAACATGAATGGAGAATATAAATGGCTAACTATCCACAGTTAAACAAAGAAGTACAACAAGGTGAAATTAAAGTGGTTATGCACACAAATAAAGGTGACATGACATTCAAATTATTTCCAAATATTGCACCAAAAACAGTTGAAAATTTTGTGACACATGCAAAAAATGGTTATTATGATGGAATAACATTCCACCGTGTCATTAATGACTTCATGATTCAAGGTGGCGATCCAACAGCTACTGGTATGGGTGGCGAAAGTATTTATGGCGGTGCTTTTGAAGATGAATTTTCGTTAAATGCATTTAACTTATATGGCGCATTATCAATGGCTAACTCAGGACCTAATACAAATGGTTCACAATTTTTCATTGTTCAAATGAAAGAAGTACCTCAAAATATGTTAAGTCAACTTGCAGATGGTGGCTGGCCTCAACCAATCGTTGATGCATATGGCGAAAAGGGTGGTACACCATGGTTAGATCAAAAACATACAGTATTCGGTCAAATCATTGATGGTGAAACTACTTTAGAAGATATTGCAAATACAAAAGTGGGACCACAAGACAAACCACTTCATGATGTTGTAATTGAATCTATTGATGTTGAAGAATAATATCTAAACATAATTAACTGCCAACATTTTAAACTCGGATAAAGCTAATTTATGAATGGATTAGTATATATTCCAACGAAAACAAATAAACTAATATGATGAGCAATCTCAATATATTTATCAAGAAAGCACAGTTTTTAAATAGATGTGTATTCTAGAGATAATAGTTGAGGTTGCTTTTTATGTTTTACAGAGAATTGCTATTCAAATAGTTAATAAATTGAAAACAAAGTAGCTGGATATCATATTGATTTAGATAGGAATTTGTTGCTGATTTTATTTGTAAATCCAAGTTTGTAGTATTCTTATTCATTTATAAAATAATATTCGTATGATTTGATGTTTTAATTAGTCCACCATTTCGATTTGTGCTATGATAATAGTGTTAAGTAAACGAAATAAGGGGTTATTAAGTTGAATAACTACAAAATTGGCCAACATATCAAGGTGCGTGTAACTGGTATTCAACCATACGGTGCGTTTGTTGAGACCCCTAATCATACTGAAGGACTGATTCATATATCAGAAATTATGGATGACTACGTTCATAATTTGAAGAAATTTCTATCAGAAGGCCAAATTGTTAAAGCTAAAATTTTGTCTATAGATGATGAAGGAAAGCTCAATCTATCATTAAAGGATAATGATTACTTCAAAAATTATGAGCGTAAGAAGGAAAAACAATCAGTATTAGATGAAATCAGAGAAACAGAAAAATATGGGTTTCAAACACTTAAAGAACGCTTACCAATCTGGATAAAACAGTCAAAGCGAGCAATTCGAAACGACTAAAGGAACAGATAAATCGTACCGAAAATCATACAAAGGGTCTGAAATGAAAGTTTCTTAGACTATAAAAGAGATTAGTATCTATTAAATTATATTAGATACTAATCTCTTTTTGTCTGCGTTAACGTAATATGATTGATTCTATTTACACGTACAAATGGTTTAAGGTGACATATCCATTATCTTTATTAGATAGAATCGTTGATTTGCAATGATGTATGTGGATTTGTTTTTTTAATTTATTTTAGAAATGAGAACTACAACTTAAAGTATTAAACGAATTGCAACTATATAAACAGATAATTGGAGAATGAAAAAATTACATGTTATAGTCAACTCAATAATTTTAAGGAGGAATTAAGTAATGAAAAGTAAATACGAACCATTGTTTGATAAAGTAGTATTACCAAATGGAGTAGAGTTGAGAAATCGATTTGTGTTAGCCCCTTTAACACATATTTCTTCAAATGATGATGGTACTATTTCAGATATAGAACTTCCTTATATTGAAAAGCGTTCACAAGATGTTGGTATTACAAGTAATGCTGCGAGTAATGTGAGTGATGTCGGAAAAGCATTTCCAGGACAGCCGTCAATCGCGCATGACAGTGATATTGAAGGACTAAAACGATTAGCTACAGCAATGAAGAAAAACGGTGCCAAAGCACTCGTACAAATACATCATGGCGGTGCACAAGCATTGCCTGAATTAACACCTGATGGAGACGTCGTAGCACCAAGTCCAATTTCTTTAAAAAGTTTCGGTCAGAAACAAGAACATAGTGCTAGAGAAATGACGAATGAAGAGATTGAACAAGCAATCAAGGATTTTGGTGAAGCAACGCGACGTGCAATTGAAGCAGGGTTTGATGGTGTTGAAATTCATGGCGCGAATCATTACTTAATTCATCAATTTGTATCACCATACTATAATAGAAGAAATGATGTATGGGCAAATCAATATAAATTCCCGATCGCTGTGATTGAAGAAGTGCTTAAAGCGAAAGAAGTGTATGGTAATAAAGACTTTATAGTTGGATACAGATTATCTCCAGAGGAAGCGGAGTCTCCAGGAATCACAATGGAAATTACAGAGGAACTCGTTAATAAAATTAGCCATATGCCAATCGACTATATTCATGTTTCAATGATGGATACGCATGCAACGGCACGTGAAGGTAAATACGCTGGACAAGAAAGACTGCCTTTAATTCACAAATGGATAAATGGTCGTATGCCACTTATCGGTATTGGTTCAATTTTCACAGCTGACGACGCTTTAGATGCAGTTGAAAATGTTGGTGTTGACTTAGTAGCCATTGGTAGAGAGCTACTACTAGATTATCAATTTGTTGAAAAAATTAAAGATGGACGGGAAGATGAAATTATTAATTACTTTGATCCAGAGAGAGAAGATAATCATCACTTAACTCCTAATTTATGGCATCAATTTAATGAAGGGTTCTATCCATTACCACGTAAAGATAAATAAGTGTTTGACTGTTACCACTAATGATATTGTGTATGCAATTTGTTAGTGGTTTTCAATATTTATAAATAAAAATATTCTTAGTAAAATATACTTTTGATTAAGTGTAAAATTATCAATTCTTTTGCTTGTAATCATTTAAGTAATTATGTCATTATAAATGTAAGGGTTTTCAAAATAGACAAATTTAATGAAACTTAGTGATTAATTCATCTTTTCGGGTGAAAAAGTATCTGCTTTGAAAACTAATGTAATTATTTGGATAATGTTTCATGTATAATAGTTATAAATGATGAAAAGGGGAGATATGATGACTAAATCTGAAAAAATTATTGAGTTAACAAATCATTACGGAGCACATAATTATTTACCATTGCCAATTGTCATTTCAGAAGCTGAAGGGGTATGGGTTAAAGATCCTGAAGGCAATAAATATATGGATATGTTATCTGCATATTCCGCTGTTAACCAAGGTCATAGACATCCGAAAATTATTCAAGCATTAAAAGATCAAGCTGATAAAGTGACTCTAGTTTCACGTGCTTTTCATAGTGATAACTTAGGAGAATGGTACGAAAAAATTTGTAAACTGGCAGGTAAAGATAAAGCTTTACCAATGAATACAGGTGCTGAAGCAGTAGAAACAGCTTTGAAAGCAGCACGACGCTGGGCATACGATGTTAAAGGAATTGAGCCAAATAAAGCAGAAATCATTGCATTTAATGGTAACTTCCATGGTCGAACAATGGCGCCAGTTTCATTATCATCAGAAGCAGAATACCAACGTGGTTATGGTCCATTATTAGATGGGTTTAGAAAAGTTGATTTTGGTGATGTAGATGCATTGAAAGCTGCAATTAATAAAAATACTGCAGCAGTTTTAGTAGAACCAATTCAAGGTGAAGCGGGTATAAATATACCACCAGAAGGATATTTGAAAGCAATTAGAGAATTATGTGATGAACATAATGTCTTATTTATTGCTGACGAAATCCAAGCAGGATTAGGTCGTTCGGGTAAATTATTTGCTACGGATTGGGATAATGTAAAACCTGATGTCTATATTTTAGGTAAAGCACTAGGTGGTGGTGTCTTCCCAATTTCTGTTGTATTAGCAGATAAAGAAGTATTAGATGTCTTTACACCTGGCTCACATGGTTCAACATTTGGTGGTAATCCACTTGCTTGTGCAGCATCAATTGCTGCATTAGATGTTATCGTTGATGAGGATTTACCAGGTCGCTCTTTAGAATTAGGAGATTATTTTAAAGAACAATTAAAGCAAATTGATCATCCATCAATTAAAGAAGTCCGTGGACGTGGTTTGTTTATAGGTGTGGAACTTAATGAAAGTGCTAGACCATACTGTGAAGCATTAAAAGAAGAAGGCTTATTATGTAAAGAAACGCATGATACTGTCATTCGTTTTGCACCACCATTAATTATTACTAAAGAAGAATTGGACCTTGCACTTGAAAAAATAAGACATGTATTTCAATAATGTCAAAAAGTTGTAACAATCAGTTTGTAAGGGCTTTAAAAAGGAATACGTTATGTTACAATATGTTTGAAAGCGAAATCATTAGGTAAAGAAGAGGCGAAAAGGATCATGACTGAGAACAATAATTTAGTAACTTCTACTCAAGGAATTATTAAAGAAGCATTGCATAAATTGGGATTTGACGAAGGAATGTACGATTTAATTAAAGAACCTTTAAGAATGTTACAAGTGCGTATCCCTGTACGAATGGATGATGGCACTGTTAAAACATTCACAGGTTACCGTGCGCAACATAATGATGCTGTTGGACCAACAAAAGGGGGCGTGCGTTTCCACCCAGATGTTGATGAAGAAGAAGTAAAAGCATTATCAATGTGGATGACTTTGAAATGTGGCATTGTTAACTTACCATACGGTGGTGGTAAGGGTGGTATCGTTTGTGATCCACGTCAAATGAGCATTCATGAAGTTGAACGTTTATCACGCGGATATGTAAGAGCAATTTCACAATTCGTAGGTCCGAACAAAGATATTCCAGCACCAGATGTATTTACAAACTCACAAATTATGGCTTGGATGATGGATGAATATAGTGCATTAGATAAATTTAATTCACCAGGTTTCATCACAGGTAAACCAATTGTATTGGGTGGTTCTCATGGACGCGATAGATCAACTGCACTAGGTGTAGTTATTGCAATTGAACAAGCTGCAAAACGTCGTAATATGCAAATTGAAGGTGCCAAGGTTGTTATTCAAGGTTTCGGTAATGCCGGAAGTTTCTTAGCTAAATTCTTATATGATTTAGGTGCAAAAATTGTAGGTATCTCTGATGCTTACGGTGCATTACACGATCCAAATGGCTTAGATATAGATTATTTATTAGACCGTCGTGATAGTTTTGGTACGGTAACAAATTTATTTGAAGAAACAATCTCAAATAAAGAATTGTTTGAATTAGATTGTGACATTTTAGTACCAGCGGCTATTTCAAACCAAATTACAGAAGACAATGCACATGATATTAAAGCTAGCATCGTTGTTGAAGCTGCTAATGGACCTACAACACCAGAGGCAACACGTATTTTAACTGAACGTGGTATATTATTAGTTCCAGACGTATTAGCAAGTGCTGGTGGTGTAACGGTTTCATACTTCGAATGGGTACAAAATAATCAAGGTTATTATTGGTCTGAAGAAGAAGTTAATGAAAAGCTACGTGAAAAATTAGAAGCGGCATTTGATACGATTTACGAATTGTCTCAAAATCGAAAAATAGATATGAGACTTGCAGCATATATCATAGGTATTAAACGTACAGCAGAAGCAGCTAGATATCGTGGTTGGGCATAATTAATTATCATATGTGATTTAACGAGCTTGGGACAGAAAACAAAGCCCTAAGCTCGTTAATTATATTTTAGCAGTAGTTGACTGAATAAAAATACACTTGTAACAAGCTTATTTCAAAAATAGCCGGGGCCCCAGCACAGAAGCTGGCGAAAAGTCAGCTTACAATAATGTGCAAGTTGGGGTGGGCCCCCAACACAGAGAATTTCTAATTAAACGCTCAACTATATATAGTTGAGCAAAAAGACAGCAGTAGGATAATTTCAATTTGGAAATATCTTACTGCTGTTTTTTATAGTAATAGCTATATTTTTGTATTTATGTTTTCTAGTTTAACAATACTATTTAATGACTTCTTTATATTTATCAGCGAAATTTGTAAAGACACCATCAACGCCGTATTTATTTAATCGTAACATATCAGCTTTTTCATTCACTGTATAAGGATGTACTATAAATCCTAAGTCTTTTAAATGATGGGTATTTTGTTCAGTTAAATCTGTATAATCAGGACCTAATCCAATCGCATAAGAGCGTATCTCTTTTAAGCGTTGGTCGTTAAATTGTTGTAGTTCACCTTTATCAACTAATTTTACTAATGGCACATGCTTATTTTGACGATGAATTTTCTTTAAACTTTCGTCAGAAAATGATTGAATCATTACATGTCCATTTTTTAATTTATTTTTATTTAAAAGGTGATGCTTTTTCAATGAAGCTAATAATTGTTCTTCCATTCCTGGGTATACATCAGGTGACTTTGTTTCAATATAATAGTTTGCATTTGGACCATAACGTTCTAAAATTTCATCTAAAGTGGGTACTTTAGCATTTTTATAACTTGCTCTTGCGTATTTTGGATATTTTTTATTAAACCAACTTCCTGCATCTAACTGTTTTAATTCATCAAGGGTATAATCCTCAACTTTACCGTGTCCATTTGTTGTACGGTTAACATTTTCATCATGCATAGCAACTAAATGGCCATCTTTGGTACGTTGTAAATCAATTTCGATATACGATGCTTTTAACTCATTATGACTCTTATCATATGCTTGAAACGTATGCTCGGGTGCATAGCCACTTGCGCCACGATGTGCGATAGTAGTGAATCGCTCATTCGTTAAATTTGTATGCCATTGAATAGCCTGAGGTTTATTTGCAATATGATTAGTTTGTTCAGCGCCAGCAGTAGGTACTGATAAAAATCCCATAGTAAAAACAGCAGAAGCAGCCATAAATTTAGTGAAGCTTTTCGAAGAGTTAGTCATAGTCTTTATCCTTTCATCTCTTTATTTGTAGTCTAACAATTTTAAAATACTACAAAAACCTGCTTGTGAAAACGCTTTACACATTTCTTTTACAATTTATAACATTTCTGTAATATAAATTTAAAAGAATTATCAAACATTTTAGGAATCTTAAAAATGTGATGTTCAACAAGACGAAGAGAGCATTAAAATACCCACAATGTAATTTTCATAGACATTGTGGGTAGGTAGATTAACGTATTTATTGTGATAGTAATTGTTTAGCAACATCAAGTTGTTGTTTGACCGATGATTGACCCGTAGAACCGTAACTTTGACGTCGTTTTAAGCAATTTTCAGGCTGCAAATAATCGTAAATATCGGCATCGATACTAGAATGATGTTGTTGATATGTTGATAAAGGAACATCTAATAAATAATGACCTTGTTGTATACATTCTAAGACGATTTTTCCTACAATTTCATGTGCAGTTCTAAATGGAATATTTTTAGTTACTAAATAATCTGCTAGTTCCGTTGCATTTGAAAAATCTTCTTTAACAGTTTGATTGAGTCGTTCTTTATTAATGGTCATCGTTTGAATCATACCTTCGAAAATACGTAAAGAACCTTTAATTGTATGGACAGCATCGAATAAACCTTCTTTATCTTCCTGCATATCTTTGTTATATGCTAGAGGTAATCCTTTTAAAGTCATAAGCATGCTCATTAAATGACCAGTCGTTCGACCAACTTTACCTCTAATTAATTCTGCCATATCAGGATTTTTCTTTTGTGGCATAATAGATGAGCCAGTAGAAAATGCATCTGATAATGTAATGAATTTAGCTTCGTCTGTGGACCAGAAAATAATTTCCTCTGCAAAACGTGATAAGTGAACCATCGTTAAAGAAATATTATGCAATGTTTCAATAATATAGTCTCTGTCACTAACAGCATCTAGGCTATTCTCATAGAGGCTGCCAAAGTTCAACAATGCTGTTGTCTCGTGTCTATCGATAGGGTATGTGGTACCACTTAAGGCTGCTGCACCTAAAGGATTAATATCGATTCGTTTTAAACTATCTTCAAATCGTTGTTGGTCTCGTTGTAACATCCAAAAATAAGTCATAATATGATGTGCAAATGAAATTGGTTGTGCACGCTGTAAATGAGTATAACCAGGCATAATTGTATCAACATTATTGGAAGCGATGTCTACAATTACACTTTGTAACGACTTAATTAATGCGATGATATCTTGCACTTGTTTCTTAGTGTACAAGTGCATGTCTGTTGCAACTTGATCGTTTCTACTGCGTCCAGTATGCAACTTACCACCAGCATCACCAATACGTTTAATTAATTCATGTTCAATATTTAAATGAATATCTTCTAATGATGCATTAAATTGAATTTGATCTTGATGATAATCATGTTGAATAGATTTTAGTCCTTGTATAATTTGTTCGCTGTCTTGTTGACTAATAATGCCTTGATTCGCAAGCATAGTTGCATGCGCAATGCTGCCTTCGATATCTTGATCTATGAGCGTTTGATCAAAAGTAATGGATGCGTTAAAGTCGTCAACCCACTCTTCAGGTTGTACTTCAAATCTACCGCCCCAAGCTTTATTGCTCATTGCTATAGCCTCCATGTAACATCGCATTTACTTGAGTAGGTAAACCATAGATATCGATAAAGCCAACAGCAGCGTCTTGATTAAATGCATCTTCTTTTGTATAAGTTGCTAATTTTTCATCATATAATGTGTAAGGTGATTTTCTACCATTCACGATAGCATTACCTTTGAATAATTTAATTCTGACATCACCACTTACGTATTGCTGAGTACTATCAATAAATAATTTCAAGCTATCAGTTAAAGGTGAGAACCAAAGTCCATTGTATAGTTGTTCAGCAAATTGCTTCTCAATGATTGGTTTAAAGTGTGCAACATCTTTCGTTAACGTAATCGTTTCTAATGCTTTATGTGCTTTTAAAATAACTTCTGCAGCAGGTGCTTCATAAATTTCTCTTGATTTGATACCTACAAGTCTATTTTCTACATGGTCAATTCTTCCGATACCATGCTTACCAGCTAATGCATTCAACGTTAAAATTAAATCGTCTAATTCATATGTTTTGCCATCAATTTGAACTGGGATGCCTTTATCAAACGTTAAAATGATTTCATCAGCAGTATCTGGTGTTTCTTCTAAAGCATTTGTTAGATCGAACGCATCCTCTGGTGGTGCAGCATAAGGATCTTCTAAAATACCACATTCATTCGCTCTGCCCCATAGGTTTTGATCGATAGAATAAGGTGAATCATGGTTAATTGATACAGGGATATTATGTTTAATTGCATAATCAATTTCTTCTTCACGACTCCATGCCCACTCACGTACAGGTGCGAATGCTTTCAATGATGGGTTTAATGCTTTAATGGCAACTTCGAAACGTACTTGGTCATTCCCTTTACCAGTACAACCATGTGCAATACCTACTGAATTTGTTTTCTCAGCAATCTCTACTAATTTTTTAGCGATTAATGGTCTTGATAAAGCAGAAACTAATGGATATGCATTTTCATACATTAAATTTCCTTTGATTGCATAACTTACATACTCATCACTAAATTCTTTTGTTGCATCAATAATATGACATTCAACAGCTCGCATATCTAAAGCTTTTTTATAAACGATGTCTAAATCTTTACCTTCACCAACATCTAGGCAACAAGCTACAACGTCGTATCCTTTGTCGATAAGCCATTGAACGGCCACACTTGTATCTAGTCCTCCTGAATATGCTAAAACAATTTTCTCTTTCATAAAATTCACCTCATTGTAGTTATCTGAATATTTCGTATGAACACATGATAGCAAACTTTTAATGAAAATAAAACCATTATTTTACATATTTATTCATAAAATATGATAGAGGTAGTTAGAGTTGTAAGTATAAATACTTATTTATCAATGTTTAAAAGTGTTTTAAAAAACATGCAAATTGTATAAAAAATGTTTGAGTGTTTGACGCCGGTTTGAAATGTTTGTTGAAAAATAGGTGTGAAACGTCACATAAATATCAATTTTATTGATTAAGTACAAACTTGTGAATTGAATCGCAAACGTAAACTTAGTAAAATTAAGATATTAAATGAAACAGGAGGCTTTTATAGATGACTCATATTCAATTAGATTTTAGTAAAACGTTAGAATTTTTCGGTGAACACGAATTAAAACAACAACAAGAAATTGTTAAATCAATTCACAAAACAATTCATGAAGGTACTGGTGCAGGTAGTGACTTCTTAGGCTGGGTTGATTTACCAGTTGATTACGACAAAGAAGAATTTTCAAGAATTGTTGAAGCATCAAAACGCATTAAAGAAAATTCTGATGTTTTAGTAGTCATCGGTATTGGTGGTTCTTACTTAGGTGCACGTGCAGCAATCGAAATGTTAACGTCATCATTTAGAAACAGCAATGAATACCCTGAAATTGTATTTGTTGGTAATCACTTATCATCAACATACACTAAAGAGTTAGTTGATTATTTAGCAGACAAAGATTTCTCTGTAAACGTTATTTCTAAATCTGGTACAACTACAGAACCAGCAGTTGCATTTAGATTGTTCAAACAATTAGTTGAAGAAAGATACGGTAAAGAAGAAGCACAAAAACGTATATTTGCAACAACGGATAAAGAAAAAGGTGCTTTAAAACAGTTGGCTACAAACGAAGGTTATGAAACGTTTATCGTACCTGATGATGTAGGTGGAAGATATTCTGTTTTAACAGCAGTAGGATTATTACCAATTGCAACAGCTGGAATTAACATCGAAGCTATGATGATTGGTGCTGCAAAAGCACGTGAAGAATTATCTTCAGATAAATTAGAAGAAAACATTGCATACCAATATGCGACAATTCGAAACATTTTATATGCAAAAGGTTATACAACAGAAATGTTGATTAACTATGAACCATCTATGCAATACTTTAATGAATGGTGGAAACAATTATTTGGTGAATCAGAAGGTAAAGACTTCAAAGGTATTTATCCTTCAAGTGCCAACTACACAACTGATTTACATTCTTTAGGTCAATATGTACAAGAAGGCCGTCGTTTCTTATTCGAAACAGTTGTAAAAGTAAATCATCCTAAATATGATATTACTATTGAAAAAGATAGTGATGATCTAGACGGATTAAATTATTTAGCTGGTAAAACAATCGATGAAGTTAACACAAAAGCATTCGAAGGTACATTATTAGCGCATACTGATGGTGGTGTTCCTAACATGGTAGTGAACATTCCACAATTAGATGAAGAAACTTTCGGTTATGTCGTATACTTCTTCGAACTTGCTTGTGCAATGAGTGGATACCAATTAGGCGTAAATCCATTTAACCAACCTGGTGTAGAAGCATATAAACAAAACATGTTCGCATTATTAGGTAAACCTGGTTTTGAAGACTTGAAAAAAGAATTAGAAGAACGTTTATAAAATACATTACTTCAATGATTAGTGAAGTTTGAAAAGATAGAACTAGACGTTAACTATTTAAAGCATATTTCCGAGATTGTCATTACAAATGTAAAAATGTAATGACAACCTCGTTTTTATTTTATATGCAAGATATAGGTTACTAGCTAATGTGACAAGATGTTAAGAGAAAATTAAAGAGAAAATAATATCTGCCATACAATAAAATTGTTATACTACTAGAGACTGATTTATTAGCATGATTACATGTTAATGTTTCTTTACTTAGTAATTAACTTTATAATGTAAGAATAATTATCTTCAGCCAAAGAAAGGGATTGATGATTTGTCGTTTCATCAAGTAGAAGAATGGTTTGAGATATTTCGACAGTTTGGTTATTTACCTGGATTCATATTGTTATATATAAGAGCGATTATTCCAGTATTTCCATTAGCACTCTATATTTTAATTAATATTCAAGCCTATGGACCTATTTTAGGTATATTGATTAGTTGGCTTGGATTAATTTCTGGAACATTTACAGTCTATTTGATCTGTAAACGATTGGTGGATACTGAAAGGATGCAGCGAATTAAACAACGTACTGCTGTTCAACGCTTGATTAGTTTTATTGATCGCCAAGGATTAATCCCATTATTTATTTTACTTTGTTTTCCTTTTACGCCAAATACATTAATAAATTTTGTAGCGAGTCTATCTCATATTAGACCTAAATATTATTTCATTGTTTTGGCATCATCAAAGTTAGTTTCAACAATTATTTTAGGTTATTTAGGAAAGGAAATTACTACAATTTTAACGCATCCTTTAAGAGGGATATTAATGTTAGTTGTGTTGATTGTATTTTGGATTGTTGGAAAAAAGTTAGAACAGCATTTTATGGGGTCGAAAAAGGAGTGACATCGTGAAAAAAGTTGTAAAATATTTGATTTCATTGATACTTGCTATTATCATTGTACTGTTCATACAAACTTTTGTAATAGTTGGTCATGTCATTCCGAATAATGATATGTCACCAACCCTTAACAAAGGGGATCGTGTTATTGTAAATAAAATTAAAGTTACATTTAATCAATTGAATAATGGTGATATCATTACATATAGGCGTGGTAACGAGATATATACTAGTCGAATTATTGCCAAGCCTGGTCAATCAATGGCGTTTCGTCAGGGACAATTATACCGTGATGACCGACCGGTTGACGCATCTTATGCCAAGAACAGAAAAATTAAAGATTTTAGTTTGCGCAATTTTAAAAAATTAGATGGAGATATTATACCGCCTAACAATTTTGTTGTGCTAAATGATCATGATAACAATCAGCATGATTCTAGACAATTTGGTTTAATTGATAAAAAGGATATTATTGGTAATATAAGTTTGAGATATTATCCTTTTTCAAAATGGACGATTCAGTTCAAATCTTAAAAAGAGGTGTCAAAATTGAAAAAAGAATTATTGGAATGGATTATTTCAATTGCAGTCGCTTTTGTCATTTTATTTATAGTAGGTAAATTTATTGTTACACCATATACAATTAAAGGTGAATCAATGGATCCAACTTTGAAAGATGGCGAGCGAGTAGCTGTAAACATTATTGGATATAAAACAGGTGGTTTGGAAAAAGGTAATGTAGTTGTCTTCCATGCAAACAAAAATGATGACTATGTTAAACGTGTCATCGGTGTTCCTGGTGATAAAGTAGAATATAAAAATGATACATTATATGTCAATGGCAAAAAACAAGATGAACCATATTTAAACTACAATTTAAAACATAAACAAGGTGATTACATTACTGGGACTTTCCAAGTTAAAGATTTACCGAATGCGAACCCTAAATCAAATGTAATTCCAAAAGGTAAATATTTAGTGCTTGGGGATAATCGTGAAGTAAGTAAAGATAGCCGTGCGTTTGGCCTCATTGATGAAGACCAAATTGTTGGTAAAGTTTCGTTTAGATTCTGGCCATTCAGCGAATTTAAATATAATTTCAATCCTGAAAATACTAAAAATTAATATGAAACAAATACAACATCGTTTGTCGGTTTTAATACTGATAAACGATGTTTTATTTTGTAATAGGTATGATAAAAGCTAAGTTCGAAATGAACTTATAATAAATCAATCACAATCACTTTGTGTTAAAATATGTGTCAAAGGAAGTGAGGGTTTGTCATGACATTACATGCTTATTTAGGTAGAGCGGGAACAGGTAAGTCTACGAAAATGTTGACCGAAATAAAACAAAAAATGAAAGCAGATCCGCTTGGAGATCCAATCATTTTAATTGCGCCAACTCAAAGTACATTTCAATTAGAACAAGCCTTTGTCAATGATCCGGAATTAAATGGTAGTTTAAGAACAGAAGTGTTGCATTTTGAACGATTAAGTCATCGTATTTTCCAAGAAGTTGGTAGTTATAGCGAACAAAAGTTATCTAAAGCTGCAACGGAAATGATGATTTATAACATTGTTCAAGAACAACAAAAGTATTTAAAACTTTATCAATCACAAGCAAAATATTATGGATTTAGTGAAAAATTAACAGAACAAATTCAAGATTTTAAAAAATATGCAGTAACGCCTGAACATTTAGAAAGCTTTATTGCTGATAAAAATATGCAAACTCGAACTAAAAATAAGTTAGAGGATATTGCTTTAATATACCGAGAGTTCGAACAACGCATTCAAAACGAGTTTATTACGGGTGAGGATGCATTACAATATTTTATTGATTGTATGCCGAAATCAGAGTGGCTAAAACGTGCTGATATATATATTGATGGTTTTCACAACTTTTCAACGATTGAGTATTTAATAATCAAAGGATTAATTAAATATGCGAAGAGTGTCACAATTATATTGACGACAGATGGTAACCACGATCAATTCAGTTTATTTAGAAAACCATCGGAAGTGTTACGACATATTGAAGAAATATCAAATGAACTCAATATTTCTATTGAACGTCAATATTTCAACCAATTATATCGCTTTAATAATCAAGATTTAAAGCATCTTGAACAAGAATTTGATGCACTTCAAATCAATCGAGTGGCATGTCAAGGTCATATCAATATTTTAGAATCTGCGACTATGAGAGAGGAAATAAATGAAATTGCACGACGTATCATCGTTGATATTCGTGATAAACAATTACGATATCAAGATATTGCTATTTTATATCGTGACGAGTCTTATGCTTATTTATTTGATTCCATATTACCGCTTTATAATATTCCTTATAACATTGATACAAAGCGTTCGATGACACATCATCCGGTCATGGAAATGATTCGTTCATTGATTGAAGTTATTCAATCAAATTGGCAAATTAATCCAATGCTACGCTTATTGAAGACTGATGTGTTAACGACATCATATCTAAAAAGTGCATACTTAGTTGATTTACTTGAAAATTTTGTACTTGAACGTGGTATATACGGTAAACGTTGGTTAGATGATGAGCTATTTAATGTCGAACATTTTAGCAAAATGGGGCGTAAAGCGCATAAACTTACCGAAGATGAACGTAACACATTTGAACAAGTCGTTAAGTTAAAGAAAGATGTCATTGATAAAATTTTACATTTTGAAAAGCAAATGTCACAAGCAGCAACTGTAAAAGACTTTGCAACTGCTTTTTATGAAAGTATGGAATATTTTGAACTGCCAAATCAATTGATGACAGAGCGAGATGAACTTGATTTAAATGGTAATCATGAAAAGGCGGAAGAAATTGATCAAATATGGAATGGCTTAATTCAAATCCTCGATGACTTAGTTCTAGTATTTGGAGATGAACCAATGTCGATGGAACGTTTCTTAGAAGTATTTGATATTGGTTTAGAACAATTAGAATTTGTTATGATTCCGCAAACATTGGACCAAGTTAGTATTGGTACGATGGATTTGGCTAAAGTCGACAATAAGCAACATGTTTACTTAGTTGGAATGAATGATGGTACGATGCCACAACCAGTAACTGCGTCAAGCTTGATTACAGATGAAGAAAAGAAATACTTTGAACAGCAGGCTAATGTCGAGTTAAGTCCAACATCAGATATTTTACAGATGGATGAAGCATTTGCTTGTTATGTTGCTATGACTAGAGCTAAGGGAAATGTTACATTTTCTTATAGTCTAATGGGATCAAGTGGTGATGATAAGGAAATCAGCCCATTTTTAAATCAAATTCAATCATTGTTCAACCAATTGGAAATTACTAACATTCCTCAATACCATGAAGTTAACCCATTGTCACTAATGCAACATGCTAAGCAAACCAAAATTACATTATTTGAAGCATTGCGTGCTTGGTTAGATGATGAAATTGTGGCTGATAGTTGGTTAGATGCTTATCAAGTAATTAGAGATAGCGATCATTTAAGTCAAGGTTTAGATTATTTAATGTCAGCATTAACGTTTGACAATGAAACTGTAAAATTAGGTGAAACGTTGTCTAAAGATTTATATGGTAAGGAAATCAATGCCAGTGTATCTCGATTTGAAGGTTATCAACAATGCCCATTTAAACACTATGCCTCACATGGTCTGAAACTAAATGAGCGAACGAAGTATGAACTTCAAAACTTTGATTTAGGCGATATTTTCCATTCCGTTTTAAAATATATATCTGAACGTATTAATGGTGATTTTAAACAATTAGACCTGAAAAAAATAAGACAATTAACAAATGAAGCATTGGAAGAAATTTTACCTAAAGTTCAATTTAATTTATTAAATTCTTCAGCTTACTATCGTTATTTATCAAGACGCATTGGCGCTATTGTAGAAACAACACTAAGCGCATTAAAATATCAAGGCACGTATTCAAAGTTTATGCCAAAACATTTTGAGACAAGTTTTAGAAGGAAACCAAGAACAAATGACGAATTAATTGCACAAACATTAACGACAACTCAAGGTATTCCAATTAATATTAGAGGGCAAATTGACCGTATCGATACGTATACAAAGAATGATACAAGTTTTGTTAATATCATTGACTATAAATCCTCTGAAGGTAGTGCGACACTTGATTTAACGAAAGTATATTATGGTATGCAAATGCAGATGATGACATACATGGATATCGTTTTACAAAATAAACAACGCCTTGGATTAACAGATATTGTGAAACCAGGTGGTTTATTATACTTCCATGTACATGAACCTAGAATTAAATTTAAATCTTGGGCAGATATTGATGAAGATAAATTAGAACAAGATTTAATTAAAAAGTTTAAGCTGAGTGGTTTAGTGAATGCAGACCAAACTGTTATTGATGCATTGGATATTCGTTTAGAACCTAAATTCACTTCAGATATTGTACCAGTTGGTTTGAATAAAGATGGTTCTTTGAGTAAACGAGGCAGCCAAGTTGCAGATGAAGCAACGATTTATAAATTCATCCAACATAACAAAGAAAATTTTATAGAAACCGCTTCAAATATTATGGATGGACATACTGAAGTTGCACCATTAAAGTACAAACAAAAATTGCCATGTGCTTTTTGTAGTTATCAATCGGTATGTCATGTAGATGGCATGATTGATAGTAAGCGATATCGAACTGTAGATGAAACAATAAATCCAATTGAAGCAATTCAAAATATTAACATTAATGATGAATTTGGGGGTGAGCAATAGATGACAATTCCAGAGAAACCACAAGGCGTGATTTGGACTGACGCGCAATGGCAAAGTATTTACGAAACTGGACAAGATGTACTTGTTGCAGCCGCGGCAGGTTCAGGTAAAACAGCTGTACTAGTTGAGCGTATTATCCAAAAGATTTTACGTGATGGCATTGATGTCGATCGACTTTTAGTCGTAACGTTCACAAACTTAAGTGCACGTGAAATGAAGCATCGTGTAGACCAACGTATTCAAGAGGCATCGATTGCTGATCCTGCAAATGCACACTTGAAAAACCAACGCATCAAAATTCATCAAGCACAAATATCTACACTTCATAGTTTTTGCTTGAAATTAATTCAACAGCATTATGATGTATTAAATATTGACCCGAACTTTAGAACAAGCAGTGAAGCTGAAAATATTTTATTATTAGAACAAACGATAGATGAGGTCATAGAACAACATTACGATATCCTTGATCCTGCTTTTATTGAATTAACAGAGCAATTGTCTTCAGATAGAAGTGATGATCAGTTTCGAATGATTATTAAACAATTGTATTTCTTTAGCGTTGCAAATCCAAATCCTACAAATTGGTTGGATCAATTGGTGACACCATACGAAGAAGAAGCACAACAAGCGCAACTTATTCAACTACTAACAGACTTATCTAAAGTATTTATCACAGCTGCCTATGATGCTTTAAATAAGGCGTATGATTTGTTTAGTATGATGGATGGCGTCGATAAACATTTAGCTGTTATAGAAGATGAACGACGTTTAATGGGGCGTGTTTTAGAAGGTGGCTTTATTGATATATCTTATTTAACTGGTCACGAATTTGGTGCGCGTTTGCCTAATGTAACAGCGAAAATTAAAGAAGCAAATGAAATGATGGTCGATGCCTTAGAAGATGCTAAACTTCAGTATAAAAAATATAAATCATTAATTGATAAAGTGAAAAGTGATTACTTTTCAAGAGAAGCTGATGATTTGAAAGCTGATATGCAACAATTGGCGCCACGAGTAAAGTACCTTGCGCGTATTGTGAAAGATGTTATGTCAGAATTCAATCGAAAAAAGCGTAGCAAAAATATTCTGGATTTTTCTGATTATGAACATTTTGCATTACAAATTTTAACTAATGAGGATGGTTCGCCTTCAGAAATTGCCGAATCATACCGTCAACATTTTCATGAAATATTGGTCGATGAGTATCAAGATACGAACCGAGTTCAAGAGAAAATACTATCTTGCATCAAAACGGGTGATGAACATAATGGTAATTTATTTATGGTTGGAGATGTTAAGCAGTCCATTTATAAATTTAGACAAGCTGATCCAAGTTTATTTATTGAAAAGTATCAACGGTTTACTTTAGATGGAGATGGCACTGGGCGTCGAATTGATTTGTCGCAAAACTTCCGTTCTCGTAAAGAAGTACTGTCAACGACAAACTATATATTCAAACATATGATGGATGAACAAGTCGGTGAAGTAAGATATGATGAAGCAGCACAGTTGTATTATGGTGCACCATATGATGAATCGGACCATCCAGTAAACTTAAAAGTGCTTGTTGAAGCGGATCAAGAACATAGTGATTTAACTGGTAGTGAACAAGAAGCGCATTTTATAGTAGAACAAGTTAAAGATATCTTAGAACATCAAAAAGTTTTTGATATGAAAACAGGAAGCTATAGAAGTGCGACATACAAGGATATCGTTATTCTAGAACGCAGCTTTGGACAAGCTCGCAATTTACAACAAGCCTTTAAAAATGAAGATATTCCATTCCATGTTAATAGTCGTGAAGGATACTTTGAACAAACAGAAGTCCGTTTAGTATTATCATTTTTAAGAGCGATAGATAATCCATTACAAGATATTTATTTAGTTGGGTTAATGCGTTCCGTTATTTATCAGTTCAAAGAAGATGAATTAGCTCAAATTAGAATATTGAGTCCGAATGATGACTACTTCTATCAATCGATTGTAAATTACATTAATGACGAAGCAGCAGATGCTATTTTAGTTGATAAATTAAAAATGTTTTTATCAGATATTCAAAGTTACCAACAATATAGTAAAGATCATCCGGTGTATCAGTTAATTGATAAATTTTATAATGATCATTATGTTATTCAATACTTTAGTGGACTTATTGGTGGACGTGGACGACGTGCAAATCTTTATGGTTTATTTAATAAAGCTATCGAGTTTGAGAATTCAAGTTTTAGAGGTTTATATCAATTTATTCGTTTTATCGATGAATTGATTGAAAGAGGCAAAGATTTTGGTGAGGAAAATGTAGTTGGTCCAAACGATAATGTCGTTAGAATGATGACAATTCATAGTAGTAAAGGTCTAGAGTTTCCATTTGTCATTTATTCTGGATTGTCAAAAGATTTTAATAAACGTGATTTGAAACAACCAGTTATTTTAAATCAGCAATTTGGTCTCGGAATGGATTATTTTGATGTGGATAAAGAAATGGCATTTCCATCTTTAGCTTCGGTTGCATATAAAGCTGTTGCCGAAAAAGAACTTGTGTCAGAAGAAATGCGATTAGTCTATGTAGCATTAACAAGAGCGAAAGAACAACTTTATTTAATTGGTAGAGTGAAAAATGATAAATCATTACTAGAACTAGAGCAATTGTCTATTTCTGGTGAGCACATTGCTGTCAATGAACGATTAACTTCACCAAATCCGTTCCATCTTATTTATAGTATTTTATCTAAACATCAATCTGCGTCAATTCCAGATGATTTAAAATTTGAAAAAGATATAGCACAAATTGAAGATAGTAGTCGTCCGAATGTAAATATTTCAATTATATACTTTGAAGATGTGTCTACAGAAACCATTTTAGATAATGATGAATATCGTTCGGTTAATCAATTAGAAACTATGCAAAATGGTAATGAAGATGTTAAAGCACAAATTAAACACCAACTTGATTATCAATATCCATATGTAAATGATACTAAAAAGCCCTCAAAACAATCTGTTTCTGAATTGAAAAGACAATATGAAACTGAAGAAAGTGGCACAAGTTACGAACGAGTAAGGCAATATCGTATCGGTTTTTCAACGTATGAACGACCTAAATTTCTAAGTGAACAAGGTAAACGAAAAGCGAATGAAATTGGTACGTTAATGCATACAGTGATGCAACATTTACCATTCAAAAAAGAACGCATATCTGAAGTTGAGTTACATCAGTATATCGATGGATTAATCGATAAACATATTATCGAAGCAGATACGAAAAAAGATATCCGTATGGATGAAATAATGACATTTATCAATAGTGAGTTATATTCGATTATTGCTGAAGCAGAGCAAGTTTATCGTGAATTACCGTTTGTAGTTAACCAAGCATTAGTTGACCAATTGCCACAAGGAGACGAAGACGTCTCAATTATTCAAGGTATGATTGACTTAATCTTTGTTAAAGATGGTGTGCATTATTTTGTAGACTATAAAACCGATGCATTTAATCGTCGCCGTGGGATGACAGATGAAGAAATTGGTACACAATTAAAAAATAAATATAAGATACAGATGAAATATTATCAAAATACGCTTCAAACGATTCTTAATAAAGAAGTTAAAGGTTATTTATACTTCTTCAAATTTGGTACATTGCAACTGTAGTATTTTGATTTTCAAAAGAATAAAAAATAATTTCGATTAAGTGCAAAGTCCTTGTAGCAGAATGAACACAACTCATTTTCAAAATTGTCTTACTTATTTATTTGTTATTTGATAACGAAAAAAGTTATAATGTGAATTAAGATAAAGATGAGGAGTTGAGAATGAATGAAATTCTTATCATTCAAGTATAATGACAAAACTTCATATGGCGTTAAAGTAAAACGCGAAGATGCTGTATGGGATTTAACACAAGTATTTGCTGACTTTGCAGAAGGAGATTTCCATCCTAAAACATTGTTAGCTGGTTTACAACAAAATCATACTTTAGATTTTCAAGAACAAGTACGTAAAGCAGTTGTAGCAGCAGAAGATAGCGGCAAAGCTGAAGACTATAAAATTTCATTTAATGACATTGAATTCTTACCACCAGTAACACCTCCGAATAATGTGATTGCTTTTGGTAGAAATTACAAAGATCATGCGAACGAATTAAATCATGAAGTAGAAAGATTATATGTATTTACAAAAGCAGCGTCATCTTTAACAGGAGATAATGCAACAATTCCAAATCATAAAGATATTACTGATCAATTAGATTATGAAGGTGAATTAGGTATTGTTATTGGTAAGTCTGGTGAAAAGATTCCAAAAGCATTAGCTTTAGATTATGTTTACGGCTATACAATTATTAACGATATCACTGATCGCAAAGCACAAAGTGAACAAGATCAAGCATTTTTATCAAAAAGTTTAACTGGCGGTTGCCCAATGGGTCCTTATATCGTTACTAAAGACGAACTACCATTACCTGAAAATGTAAATATTGTTACAAAAGTTAACAACGAAATTAGACAAGATGGCAACACTGGCGAAATGATTCTTAAAATTGATGAATTAATAGAAGAAATTTCAAAATATGTTGCACTGCATCCGGGAGATATTATTGCAACTGGTACACCAGCAGGCGTTGGTGCAGGTATGCAACCACCAAAATTCTTACAACCAGGTGATGAAGTTAAAGTGACTATTGATAATATTGGAACGCTGACAACTTATATCGCTAAATAATTATCATTTAAAAAGCTAACCAGTCTTTATATAGATTGGTTAGTTTTTTCTTGCTTTTCTAAAAAGTGTTAAAGATCATTGTTTATAATGTTACCATTTTGAGACGAAAGTGAAATATTGATATTAAGAAGTAGTTGATTATTTTACAGTAGATGCACAGTATTCTAATAAGTAATAAAATGTCATGTTCTTCCTCTAAAATATAGAAGTGTGGTAAAATATATATTTGTGTATGAACAAATAATGATTAAATTATAAGAAAGTGGGTATTTATCCCACGAAGTTTTAATTTAATAACTAAAATTATTAAAGTGGGGGAATTAATATGTTACATTTACATATTTTAAGTTGGGTATTAGCAATCATTTTATTTATCGCTACATACTTAAATATTTCAAAAAATCAAGGTGGTACGCCATATTTCAAACCATTACATATGGTGCTACGATTATTTATGCTGTTGACGTTAATTTCAGGATTTTGGATATTAATTCAGTCATTTATGAATGGCGGGGCAAATCATATGTTGCTTACATTGAAAATGCTGTGTGGTGTAGCAGTAGTTGGATTGATGGAAGTGTCGATTGCTAAAAGAAAGAGACATGAACAAAGTCACACAATGTTTTGGATAACAATTGCATTAATTATCATCACAATGGTATTAGGTGTCATTCTACCGTTAGGGCCTATATCAAAATTATTCGGTATTGGCTAATTGATAAGACATATAGTATATGACATAAGGCATGGACAATTATTAGTCCAAGACCTTATGTCTTTTTTGATTCTAAAAATGTTTAAACAAAAAAAATGAGTCTGGGACATAAATCCCTAAAAAAACAGCAGTAAGATAATTTTCAATTAGAAAATATCTTACTGCTGTTCTCTATTTATACAATACTTCGTATTGAATGGCTTCGCTTTCCTAGGGTGCCGTCTCAGCCTTGGTCTTCGACTGGCACTGCTCCCTCAGGAGTCTCGCCATTAATACTACGTATTAACATGTAATTTTACTTTGAAATACTTTAAAAAAATAAGACACTTTCGTATAATTTAATAAATACCACTAAACTAAATTAACGAGGTGCCTTATGTATAAAAATTATAACATGACCCAACTTACACTACCAATAGAAACTTCTGTTAGAATTCCTCAAAATGATATTTCACGATATGTTAATGAAATTGTTGAAACGATACCTGATAGCGAATTCGATGAATTCAGACATCATCGTGGCGCAACATCCTATCATCCAAAAATGATGTTAAAAATTATCTTATATGCATACACTCAATCTGTATTTTCTGGTCGTAGAATAGAGAAATTACTTCATGACAGTATTCGAATGATGTGGTTAGCTCAAAATCAAACACCTTCTTATAAAACTATTAATCGTTTTAGAGTAAATCCTAATACTGATGCATTAATTGAATCTTTATTTATTCAGTTTCATAGTCAATGTTTAAAGCAAAATCTTATTGATGATAATTCAATTTTTATTGATGGTACAAAAGTAGAAGCTAATGCCAATAGGTATACATTTGTGTGGAAGAAAAGTATTCAAAATCACGAATCGAAATTGAACGAAAATTCAAAAGCATTATATCGTGACTTAGTTGAAGAAAAAATAATACCAGAGATAAAAGAAGATGGAGATAGCGATTTAACAATAGAAGAAATAGATTTAATTGGTAGTCATTTAGATAAAGAAATCGAAGATTTAAATCATTCTATTCAGAACGAAGATTGTACTCAAATTAGAAAACAGACCCGTAAAAAAAGAACTGAGATTAAGAAGTTCAAAAAGAAATTTGATGATTATTCCGAAAGAAAAAGTAAATATGAAGAACAAAAATCGATTCTTAAAGATAGAAATAGCTTTTCTAAAACTGATCATGATGCAACTTTTATGAGAATGAAGGAAGACCATATGAAAAATGGCCAACTTAAGCCAGGATACAATTTACAAATAGCGACAAATTCTCAATTTGTTTTATCCTATGACCTATTTCAAAACCCGACAGATACTAGAACTTTAATTCCATTTTTAACAATGATTCAAAATACCTTCGGTTATTTACCGGAGTATATTGTAGCTGATGCAGGTTATGGTAGTGAGCAAAACTATATGGCTATTATAGATGATTTTAATAAAACGCCACTTATTACGTATGGTATGTTTATTAAAGATAAAACGAGAAAGTTTAAAAGTGACATTTTTAACACTCAAAACTGGAAATATGACGAACTTAATGATGAATTTATATGTCCTAATAACAAAAGAATAGGTTTTAAAAGATATGCATACCGTAATGATAGATATGGTTTTAAACGTGACTTCAAACTATATGAATGCGATGACTGTTCAGCATGTTCTTTGAGGCAACAATGCATGAAGCCAAATTCGAAATCCAATAAGAAAATCATGAAGAATTATAATTGGGAATACTTTAAAGCCCAAATTAATCAAAAGCTTTCTGAACCAGAAACGAAAAAAATCTATAGTCAAAGAAAAATTGATGTAGAGCCTGTTTTTGGATTTATGAAGGCTATTTTGGGTTTCACTCGAATGTCAGTTCGAGGAATAAATAAAGTTAAACGAGAGCTAGGTTTTGTATTAATGGCACTTAATATAAGGAAAATAGTAGCTCGACGAGCTGTATATTATCAAATACATTTAAAAAAAGCTGATTTCTATCAAATAATTAATAGAAATCAGCTTTTTTACATTGCCTAAGAACTTAATGTCCCAAGCTCAACAAAATTCTAACCTAGACAATTAAGATTAGATTGAATCGCATGATTCATTTATTTAGCTTTGTAACCAATCATATTGATTAAATCTTTAGGGTGGCTATATGGTGGTGCATAAGCCACTTCAAACTCAGTTAACTCATCTACAGTTAGCTGGTTCATCATTGCCATCGATAGTACATCAATACGTTTATCTGCGCCTTCTTTTCCTACTGCAGCTGCTCTTAAAATCTGACGGTTTGAAGTGTCATAATATACTCTTAAGTGTAAAGGGGAATTTCCTGGGTAATAATTCGCGTGTGCACCTTGAGTGACTTCCACCATTTTATAGTCAAATTGCTTTAGTTCGTTTGGTTTAACGCCGACACTCGCAAATGTATAATCAAAGAACTTCACAATATTGTTGCCTAAGAAGCCTTTGAATTCAATAGTGTCATTTCCAGCAATTTGTTCGGCAACAATACTTGCTGCACGGTGAGCGCCCCAAGCTAAAGGAACACTAGCCGGTAGATCGACATGTCGATAATGTGATGTTGCAATATCGCCTATTACATAAATGTTTGGAACATTTGTTTCAAATTTATCGTTTACCGG
The DNA here is from genome assembly GCF_037966415.1 of Staphylococcus sp. FSL W8-0305. Lineage (NCBI taxonomy): Bacteria > Bacillati > Bacillota > Bacilli > Caryophanales > Staphylococcaceae > Staphylococcus > Staphylococcus sp. FSL W8-0305. Next base: position 1,107,903 of record NZ_CP150198.1, on the reverse strand, counting down.
TATGAAACCTTTTCGATCAAGTTTGATATTTGAACTTTCGATAAATTTTGAATTGGGGTGAGTACCGACACCTTCAATAATCATATCGTAATGTTCAACTTTTCCTGATTTAAATGTAATTTCATTTCCATTGATAGCATCAATTTCCTCATTTAAACGGTATGGAATCTCCCGCTTATCTAATTCATCAAGTATAGGTTGATTCATATCGGCATCCATTAATTTATTTATCTTATCAGATCGATGAATTAAAGTAGGGTGTAAACCACGTTCATAAAGATTTTCAAGAACTTCTAATGAAACATACCCTGCACCTACAACCAATACTTTATCAACTTGATTTGCTTTGATGAATTGATCGATAGCATCAGTGTCTTCTAAATTTCTAAGTGTAAATGTAATATCACTTTCAAAGCCAAGGCTATTTGCACTTGCACCAGGGCTTAAAATGAGTTTATCGTATGATTCTTCAAATTGTTCGTTGGTCTTTCTATTTAATACAGATACAGTTTGTCTTTCATCATTGATTGCAATAACTTCATGATAAGTTTTTACTGTAATTTGTTTTCTATCATAAAATTTTTCAGGTGTATACGCTAAAGCATATTTTCTATCTTCAACAACTTCGCCAATGACATAAGGCAATGCACAATTAGCAAAGCTCATATCACGATCTTTTTCAAAAATAATAATGTCACTTTCTTTATCTAAACGTCGAATTTGGCTGGCACATGTTGCTCCGCCAGCGACTGCTCCGACTACGACTATTTTGGGCATCGTAACTTACCTCCTATTGTTTTAAAATATTATAAAATGATTAGTTATAAATTAACAGTAATATCTAATATTTAAATTAAAGAAATCATTTAAATATCGACCAATTCCATCTTCATTATTGTTGAATGTAATATTGTTCGCTACATCTTTAAGTTCTTGCAAACCATTTTCCATAGCAACACCGTGACGCGCGTACTCAATCATTTCTATATCATTATCTTCATCACCGAATGCAATAATATTATTTCGTTCAATATTTAAAAATTGTCTAACTTGTTCAATGCCTCTTGCTTTATTAATTCCAAGTTTTACAATTTCAATGACAGGGAATGGTGCGCCCCAGCGTCGATGCTCAATATGATCGGCATAAAAATGAGTAAGCATATTTTTGATTTCAGGTATTTTACTTTCTTCGGCTTCAATTAAAATTGAGGTAGGGGATTCTTTCAAGTGGACAAGTAAATTACCAGTTTGAATTCTTGGATTACCCATTGAAAAACCTTCAAATAATCTTGGATCATGATTATTAATGAAAACATAATCTTTCACTTCTGCAATAATATTCGATACTTGATATTGTTGTAATCCTTGAATAATATTTTGTGCGATGCCTAAATCTAAAATTTCATGGCAAGTTTTGAAGTTTTTATCTTTAGGGTGATGTACGTAAGCGCCATTAAAATTAACAATTGGTGTCGTTAAATTTAATTCATGATAATACATTTGACTTGCACGATAAGGTCTGCCAGTCGCAATCATAATTTGGTGTCCACGTTGTTGTAATTCATTTAATACTTGTTTAGTATATGATGAAATTTCTTTGTTATCGTTTAATAATGTTCCGTCTAAGTCTAGACATATTAAATGTGGTTGCATATCTCTCTCCTCATAAGTTGCTTAGTTCATATAGATACATCATAGCATTTTATTGGCGTTTTGTCGGATATTTGATATATTATGAATAATATGACATTAAAGAGGTGATATGGATGGAAGAGGCATTGAAAGATAGTATCTTAGGTGCATTAGAAATGGTAATTGACCCTGAATTAGGAATTGATATCGTTAATTTAGGTTTAGTATACAAAGTGAATGTTGATGATGAAGGCGTATGTACAGTTGATATGACTTTAACATCAATGGGATGTCCAATGGGACCTCAAATTATTGATCAAGTTAAAACAGTATTAGCAGAGATTCCTGAAATTCAGGATACTGAAGTGAATATCGTATGGAGTCCACCTTGGACAAAAGATATGATGTCACGTTACGCTAAGATTGCACTTGGTGTGAGCTAACATAAACTTGCATTACTTGTAGAAATTGGAAATCCAATTGGGGCTCCGCTCCCAACTTGCATTGCTTGTAGAATTTCTTTTCGAAATTCTCTGTGTTGGGGCCCCGCAGTCAATATAACATTGTAGAGTATAATTCATTGTGAATAAGCTCCCTTCAAAGTAGACATTGAAGGGAGCCTTATTTACGTTCTAGGTTCTGACTTTATTTTGAAAATTTATATCTAACTTGTTTCAGAAAATATGAATTAAGACAGTGACTTGCACTTCTAAGAGTGCACAATTCATTTCCTATTTGAATATTTTCTTGAAAATTTCTATAATAAATTGAATTTATATTACAGTTATATTACAATACATAATACTTCATAGTTTTTAAGTTGCCGAGTTGCATTACAAATTGGATTTCGAAATAAGAATCATCATTGGTAATTTTTTAATTTAACAGTATTTTAGTCAATATGATTTTGATGATGTCGTAATTCAATAATATACATATGCATTTCAATATTCTTTTAAACAGCATAACTAAATTTAATTAAGCATCTAAGAAGAACAGTTTTAAAAGGGAAGAATGCAAAAATGAACAAAACAAAGGGTTTTACAAAATATAAGAAAATGAGATATATGCCAGGGCTCGATGGTTTGAGGGCAATCGCTGTTCTAGGAATTATTATTTACCACTTAAATAAGCAATGGTTGACAGGTGGCTTTTTAGGTGTGGATACATTTTTTGTGATCTCTGGTTATTTAATTACAAGCTTATTACTCAAAGAGTATGATGACACAGGTATCATTAAATTGAAAAGCTTTTGGATACGTCGTTTAAAACGTTTATTACCAGCAGTCATAGTTTTATTAATGGTTGTAGGGACAGCAACCTTATTATTAAAATCAGATAATATCATTAGGGTTAAACATGATATTATTGCTGCGATATTTTATGTATCAAACTGGTGGTATATAGCAAAAGATGTTAATTATTTTGAGCAATTTTCATTTATGCCATTAAAGCATTTATGGTCTTTAGCAATTGAAGAACAGTTTTACATATTTTTCCCAGTTATTTTGGTTACATTATTGTTAACAATTAAAAAGCGATACAAAATAGGATTTATTTTTTGGGGAGTATCTATAATTTCTTTAGGGTTAATGATGTTTATCTACAGTATTAATGGGGATCATTCACGAGTGTATTTTGGTACAGATACTAGATTACAGACATTGTTACTGGGTGTTATTTTAGCTTTTTTATGGCCGCCGTTTAAATTGAAAAATGATCCACCTAAAGTTGTAAAATATGTTATTGATAGCATAGGTAGTTTATCATTTATAGTACTTATATTATTATTTTTCATTATTAATGATGAGACGAATTGGATATATGATGGTGGTTTCTATTTAATATCCATATTAACGTTATTTATTATTGCCAGTGTCGTTCATCCATCTACATGGATAGCGAAGATATTTTCAAATCCAGTGTTAGTATTTATCGGGAAAAGGTCTTATAGTCTATATTTATGGCATTTTGCAGTAATTAGTTTCGTACATAGTTACTATGTAGACGGACAGATACCTGTATATGTGTACTTTATAGATATAAGTTTAACAATTATATTTGCAGAGCTATCATATCGCTTTATAGAAACTCCATTTAGAAAAGAAGGTATTAAAGCTTTAAATTGGCGATCTTCTTATATACCACAATTTATAAGAATGGTAATTGTAGTAACCTTGTTAATTCCATTTATGTTGATTTTAGTAGGTGCATTCAATAAATATGGTAAAGACATTATAGGAGAAAAAGCGAATAGCTTTGATACCACTATTGAAGATAATTATTCAATGCGGATAGCACCAATTGATAACATTCACATTGATGGCTTAGTAAGTGAGAAGAAAAAGGAATCTTCCGATGTATATAATAATATTAAACCTCTTTTAATCGGTGATTCAGTAATGGTTGATATCGGTGAGTCATTTAAGTCATCAGTTCCTAAGTCTAGAATTGATGGAAAAGTAGGGCGTCAATTGTATCAAACCTTACCTTTAGTTAAAGCGAATTATTCACAATATAAAAAATCATCTGATCAAGTCGTATTAGAATTAGGTACAAATGGCGACTTTACTGTCAAACAGCTCGACGATTTACTTAATCAATTTGGAAAAGCCAAGATTTATTTAGTTAATACACGTGTTCCAAGAATTTATGAGGCAAATGTAAATCGATTATTAGCTGACGCGGCGAAACGAAAGTCCAATGTCACATTAATTGATTGGTATAAGCGATCACAAGGACATAGTGAATATTTTGCACCAGACGGTGTACATTTAGAGTACAAAGGAGTCCTAGCTTTAAAAGATGAAATATTAAAAGCACTTAAAAAGAAATAACATATGTTTAATAAGTCTAGTTAATGTGTAACGTAACATTAGCTAGATTTTTTTAATTCAAAAAATTATTTACAAATATTAGGAAATTTAAGTGTAAAAGAGTTGATAAATGATTATATTGGGACTATAATATAATTAAGGTCAAAGAAAGTCAAAGTCAAAAGTGCAACTTGACCAACTCTACAAATTAGAGGTGAAATTAATGGATATAAATAAAATGACATATGCTGTTCAAAGTGCTTTACAACAAGCAGTTGAACTGAGTCAGCAACATAAATTACAAAATATAGAAATTGAGGCAATTTTAAGCGCTGCCTTAAATGAAAGTGAAAGCTTATATAAAAGTATTTTAGAACGAGCAAATATTGAGGTAGATCAATTAAACAAAGCTTATGAAGACGAACTAAACACGTATGCATCTGTAGAAGGTGACAATATACAATATGGTCAATATATTAGCCAACAAGCAAACCAATTGATAACTAAGGCTGAATCATACATGAAAGAATATGAAGATGAATATATTTCAATGGAGCATATTTTACGTTCGGCAATGGACATTGATCAAACAACAAAACATTATATAAATAATAAAGTAGAAGTTATCAAAGAAATTATTAAAAAAGTAAGAGGGGGAAATCACATGACATCACAAAATCCAGAAGTTAATTACGAAGCATTAGCTAAATATGGCCGCGACTTAGTAGAAGAAGTTAGACAAGGTAAAATGGATCCTGTTATAGGAAGAGATGAAGAAATTCGAAATACGATTCGTATTTTAAGTCGTAAAACTAAAAACAACCCTGTGCTCATTGGTGAACCAGGTGTTGGTAAAACTGCAATTGTTGAAGGATTAGCGCAGCGTATAGTTAAGAAAGATGTGCCAGAATCATTATTAGATAAAACTGTTTTTGAGTTAGATTTAAGCGCATTAGTAGCGGGCGCTAAATATCGTGGTGAATTTGAAGAGAGATTAAAAGCAGTCCTAAAAGAAGTTAAAGAGTCTGATGGTAGAATTATATTATTTATTGATGAAATCCATATGCTTGTAGGTGCTGGTAAAACAGATGGTGCCATGGATGCAGGCAACATGTTAAAACCAATGTTAGCACGAGGAGAGTTACATTGTATTGGTGCAACAACTTTAAATGAATATCGAGAATATATTGAAAAAGATTCGGCATTAGAGCGTCGTTTCCAAAAAGTAGCAGTTAGTGAGCCTGATGTTGAAGATACAATTTCAATTTTACGTGGTTTAAAAGAACGATATGAAGTATATCATGGTGTGCGTATTCAAGATAGAGCCTTAGTTGCTGCCGCTGAATTGTCTGATCGTTACATCACTGATCGTTTTTTACCAGATAAAGCGATTGATTTAGTTGACCAAGCATGTGCAACAATTCGTACGGAAATGGGATCAAATCCAACTGAATTGGATCAAGTTAATAGACGTGTCATGCAATTAGAAATTGAAGAAAGCGCACTTAAAAATGAATCTGACAATGCGAGCAAACAGAGATTACAAGAACTACAAGAAGAGCTTGCCAATGAAAAAGAGAAACAAGCAGCACTTCAATCTCGTGTAGAATCAGAAAAAGAAAAAATAGCAAATTTACAAGAAAAACGTGCGCAACTAGATGAAAGTAGACAAGCGTTGGAAGATGCACAAACAAATAACAATTTAGAAAAAGCAGCTGAACTACAATATGGAACAATTCCTCAATTGGAAAAAGAGCTTAGAGAATTAGAGGATAATTTCCAAGATGAGCAAGGTGAAGATTCAGATCGAATGATTCGTGAAGTTGTAACAGACGAAGAAATTGGTGATATTGTCAGCCAATGGACAGGCATACCAGTTTCAAAATTAGTTGAAACAGAACGTGAAAAATTACTTCACTTAAGTGATATCTTGCATAAACGTGTTGTAGGTCAAGATAAAGCGGTTGACCTGGTTTCAGATGCAGTAGTTAGAGCTAGAGCAGGTATTAAAGATCCAAACAGACCTATTGGTAGTTTCTTATTCCTAGGTCCAACTGGGGTAGGTAAAACTGAATTAGCTAAATCATTAGCTGCATCATTATTTGATTCTGAAAAACATATGATTCGTATTGATATGAGTGAATATATGGAAAAACATGCAGTATCAAGATTGATAGGGGCACCTCCAGGATATATTGGACATGATGAAGGGGGTCAATTAACTGAAGCGGTTCGTCGTAATCCATACTCAGTTATTTTATTAGATGAGGTTGAAAAAGCGCATACTGACGTCTTTAATGTATTATTGCAAATTTTAGATGAAGGCCGTTTAACTGATTCTAAAGGACGTAGCGTTGATTTTAAAAATACTATTATTATTATGACAAGTAATATTGGATCTCAAGTTTTACTAGAAAACGTAAAAGAGACTGGTGAAATTACAGAATCAACAGAAAAAGCTGTTATGACAAGTTTAAATGCATATTTCAAACCAGAAATTTTGAATCGTATGGATGACATCGTATTATTTAAACCTTTATCTATTGATGACATGAGTATGATTGTAGACAAAATATTAACGCAATTAAATATAAGATTACTAGAACAACGAATCTCAATTGAAGTTTCTGATGATGCTAAAGCTTGGCTAGGTCAAGAGGCTTATGAACCTCAATACGGTGCAAGACCATTAAAACGTTTTGTACAACGCCAAATTGAAACACCATTAGCACGTATGATGATTAAAGAGGGATTCCCAGAAGGTACAACTATTAAAGTTAATTTAAATTCAGACAATAACTTAACGTTTAATGTTGAAAAAATTCATGAATAAAATTGAACCAAGAATGTGATGATTAATCGCATTCTTGGTTTTTTAGATTTGAAATTTATTATAATTGTTCATTGGCAATATACTTTTTAAATGATTTAATAAACGCCAATATTTCTGGATTTTCTTTTTTGCTGTATATATATGTAAATGAAATAGGTGCTTGTAAAATTTTCGTGTTAATAACCGAAATATTGTAATTACTATTTTTTGTTATATAAATAGGCAGGAATGATATACCTTGATTCATTTCGATTAATTTAATTGAAGTATGCACATCATTGATAGATAGAAATTGTGCTTTTTCATAAATATTTAAAATATTATTTTTAAGTGATGACCAATATTCTGGATGGTTATCACTTATTATTTTGTATTTTTCAAATAAAGATGCCTCAGTTAGAAGATGATTATTCTCTTTATTGGGAGCAATCAATACAATTTTACCTTCGCATACTTTTTCAGAATGAACTTCTCTTAGTTTAGGTTGATTTCTGCTAATCCCGATGTCATACGTATGATTATTAATATCTTTTTCAATATTTTCATTTTTGACATGGAGAGAAACATCGATAAACGGATGCTCGTTAAAGAAAGATTTTAAAAATTTGGGCATAATGAATGTCGCGATATATGAAGACACGACAACATTTAATTTCGATTGAAACATCGTCTTTTTAAGTTGGATATGTTTGATGCCACTTTCATATTGTTCAATAAAACTTTGCGCAATTGGAAGAAATGTATGACCATCTTCAGTCAAGATAATTTGATTTTTATAAGTTTCAAATAGTTTCACATTGAGATGCTGTTCTAAATTTTTAATTTGCTTATGTATAGAAGGTATAGTGAGATTAATTTCTTCACTAGCTAATCGATAGTTTAACGTCTTCGCTAAAATGACAAATGTATAGTACCAATCCAAATTCATGAACTTACCTCTTTCAAAAAAGTTAATAATTCATTAGATAATATTTAATTTTTATTGCATAAAAATAATATTAATATTATATCAGAGGTTATCGAGGGGGTGAAGTAATATGATTCGAATTCAAGATAATACAATAAGGGATGGTATGCAACAAAGTAATGTTCGAAAAAGTCTAATTATAAAAAAAGAAGTATTGAAACAAATTAACAAGTTAAATATAAATTCTGTTGAAGTAGGCATGTGTACAACTATCGAGGATGAATTTAATATTCATCAATTCAGAGACATTTTAAGTCCTGAAAAAGAATTAGTAGTATTGACTAGGCTTAATGAAAAAGAAATAAAAAAAATAGTCAAATTAAAAATTCATAATTTAGTGGTAAAAATACTATTGCCAATATCTGACTTGCATATAAAAGAAAAGCTTAATTTTTCAAATAAATATTATATTCAGAAAATCAAAGACTGCTTGGATATATTAAAGAAAGATAAAAAAGGAGTAGATATTTGTTTTGAAGATGCAACAAGGACTTCTAGAGAAAAATTGAAAGAATACATGGAAATTATTTCAAAATATCAAGTTAGAACAGTTACATTTGCGGACACTGTAGGATGTTCGACACCATTAGAATACGGAGATATTTTTAATTACTTTGTAAAAAAATATTCTAACATAATTTTTTCTGCTCATTGTCATAACGATCTAGGGTTGGCTACTGCAAATACATTAGCTGCAATTTTAAATGGTGCGAAGCAAATAGAAACTACATTTTTGGGAATTGGTGAGAGAGCGGGTAATGCTCCTATTGAGGAAATAATTACTATTTTGACAAAAAAACAAATAGAAAGTACGGAATTCACTTTACCCGACGTATATAAAACTAGTATTAATATTTCTAAAATTCTCGATTTTCAAATATCAGAAAACAAACCTATAATTGGTGAAAATATATTTAAACATGAATCAGGAATTCATCAAGATGGTACTAAAAAAAATATAAATATGTATCAATATTTAGTTCCTAGTGATTTAGGATTGAAAAATTCACAAGTTGTTCAGTTTCCAATAAGTAATATTTCTAGTAAGAAAATCTTGCACAATAAATTTAAATCAATAGTTAACACTGAAGAAATTGATGAAAATATTTCTTTTTATAAACTTGTGAACAAGTTTTCACCTGAAGTAGCACCTGAAGATACAGTGGATTTACTTCAGATAATAAAAAGGAGGAGTAAAGATGGAAATTTTAAATGATTCTGTAAAAAGTTTTGAAAAACTTTATTTACAATTACAAGATGGTTTTCCAGTGATTGTTCCTACTGATACTAATTATAATTTATGTAGTTTACCAAACAACGATCTTTGTATCGATAAAATATTTGAATATAAAAAGCGATCGAAAGATAAGCCATTATCATTATTTATTGATAAGCCAGAGGATTGGAAATTGTATGGAGATAATCAAAATACGGAAATAGTTGATAAACTAGTTGAAATATTTTGGCCTGGACCATTAAATATTATTTTAAAAAATAAAACAAGCTATAATTATATGCTCAATAATTCAGATAGTATAGCTATAGGATGTGTACAAAATAAAACGATGAGAAGGTTTATTTCATATATTAATTCACCTATAGCAATTACTTCAGCAAATATCTCTGGAACTGCCAATGATATTTTAATAACTGAAAATGAAGCGATTAAGCACATGGGTGAAAATGTAAGATATATGCTAAGAAGTCAAAATAAAACTAACTATAAAACGTCTAGTACGATTATTAAAGTGACAGATAATAAAATTGAATTATTAAGAGAAGGAGATATAAAGTTTGAAGAAATAAAAGAAAGACTAGGTACAGGTATTATTTATGAATAAGTTAATACTTGGGATTTATTTATACCGAATTTTTTCACGAGCGTACTTTTATTTACCTTTTTTATTAATTTACTTTTTGGTTCAAGGTTATTCCATAATACAATTAGAAATATTAATGGCGTCTTATGGCATTGCAGCATTTTTATTCTCTCTATACAAAGAGAAGTGTTTTAAAATTTGTAACTTAAAAGATTCTAATAAATTAGTTGTTAGTGAAATATTCAAAATCATCGGTTTATTGTTGTTATTATATCAAAATCAATATTTAATTTTAGTAGTGGCACAAATATTATTAGGGTTAAGTTACTCAATGATGACGGGTGTTGATACAGCAATAATTAAAAGAAATATAACAAATGAGAAATACGTACAAAATAAGTCAAATAGCTACATGTTCCTATCATTATTAATTTCAGGGATTATAGGTAGTTATCTTTATGGAATAAATATTAAATGGCCTATAATAATGACTGGTATATTTTCAATTCTAACAATTATAATTATTCGCTGCACATTAGTTGAAAATAGGGAATTAAATTTAATAGGAGAAACAAAGGGAAAGATAAAGAAATTTCTACCGGAAGAGAAGTTTTGGATATTGCATTATTCTTTTTTAAGAGCGTTAATATTAGGATTTTTTATAGGATTTATTCCAATTAATATATATAATGATTTAAAACTGAATAATTTACAATTTATTTCAGTATTAACTTGCTACACAGTTATGGGTTATTTATCTTCACGTTATTTAACCAAATACTTGAACTATAAGTTTGTGTCAGAAATTTGTTTAGTAATATTTTTAATAATATATACATATCAAAGTTTCATAGCAGTTACTATTTCTATGATATTTTTAGGTATTTCTTCAGGGTTAACTCGTCCACAAACTATAAATAAACTTTCTAGCAGTAGTAACTTAAGAGTGATGCTTAATTATGCAGAAACGTTATATTTTATTTTTAATATCGCATTTTTACTTATGGGTGGTTACTTATATACAATAGGAACTATTCAATACTTAATATTATTTATTGCATTATTAATTTTTATATATTTAATAATAATATTTTATTTTACAAGGAGAGAGCAACATGAAACTAAAAACTGAATTTAAAGGGAACAATATACCATATGAATACGCAGCAGGTGCAGATGTGAGTGATTCTATTAACGGGAATCCAATTAAATCATTTCCATTTGAAGTAACTGAATTACCGGAAGGGACTAAATATCTTGCTTGGTCTTTAATTGACTATGATGCAATCCCAGTATGTGGCTTTGCTTGGATTCATTGGAGTGTAGCTAATGTAAGTGTTAGTGGCAATTCAATTTCTATTAAAGCAGATTTATCAAGAACAAAGGGCGACTATGTACAAGGTAAAAATAGCTTCACTAGTGGTTTGTTAGCTGAAGATTTTTCAGAAATAGAAAATCACTATGTAGGACCAACACCACCTGATAAAGATCATCAATATGAATTAACAGTTTATGCGTTAGATCATTCTTTAAATTTGAAGAATGGGTTCTACTTGAATGAATTTTTAAAAGAAGTAAATCAACATAAAATAGATCAAACAAGTATTAACCTTATAGGAAGAAAAATTTAATATTAAATATCTCATCAATATAAAATTGTTCAATTAAAAGTACGAAGAAACAAGGGATTTAATTTATATATTAGGTACGGCGTTCGCTATAATGCAATGAAGTAATTAAATTTAAGAAATGTAAACTTAGTTATTGTAATGTGAATTTATTTGAAAAAATAGAAAGTATTAACAATTATAGCTTTTACATTAATTAAAATTTATTTTTAAAAACAAGTAAACAATTTACATACTTATAATTTTTGAAACTTTTAGATTTGTGTTATATTGATTTTGTAAGATACTTTAACTCACAAAGGAGAGAGATTATATGAAATTAAAATCATTTATAACTGTAACTTTGGCACTGGGCATGATCGCAACGACTGGCGCTACTGTGGCAAGTAATGAGGTATCTGCAGCAGAAAAGGACAAACTACCGGCAACTCAAAAAGCTAAAGAAATGCAAAATGTTCCATATACAATTGCAGTAGATGGCATTATGGCTTTCAATCAATCTTACTTAAATTTACCAAAAGATAGCCAATTATCATATTTAGATTTAGGGAATAAAGTTAAAGCTTTATTATATGATGAACGTGGTGTTACACCTGAGAAGATTCGAAATGCAAAATCTGCCGTTTACACGATTACTTGGAAAGATGGCAGTAAAAAAGAAGTGGATTTAAAGAAAGATAGTTATACAGCAAACTTGTTTGATTCAAATTCAATTAAGCAAATTGATATTAATGTAAAAACTAAATAAACACTTAAAATTATCAAATTCAACATGAAGCATTTAATTTTACAGTGATGATTATAATATAATTGCCTTGATACAAAGATTACTCGTAAATGACATCTTTGTATTAAGGCTTTTTCTAAATTTAAAAGTGATGGGTTAGAGGTCATTGAGTTTTAAAATATTCCAAATACAAAACATTAATGGCCAAAAATAAAAGCCGCCTTTATCTGGGCAGCTTCAATAATAAGAAAGACATATTTCATTTTATACTAAATAGTTATTGTGATGAATCTTTCGGCGGTTTAATTACTGCAGCGAAAATTGCTGTGAAAATCGTGAACAATACTGCCATGATAATTGGATTCACTACATTTAAGCTGTCTCCACCTACTAGGCTATTAAGTACAAAGTTAACCATTTGCATTAATAATAATGCCCAAAAGAATGTTACGAGGTGTTTCATGTCATTCTACCTCCACTTTAATTATATATATTTTATTTTAAGTGAAAGTTAGAAATTTGTATAGTAACATCTCATATATTTTGACCATATTATACAGTTTAAATAAATGATTTTATCTGAATGGCTATTCTAAATTAAGCGCATTAAAATCAATTTCATACTGAAATTTGACGATAATAAAGCATTAAAATTTTATTAACTAGTCAATATTCCTACCTCTGACTTGAGTTTAAAAAGTAATCTATGTTAAATTAATACCTGGTATTAAAAATTTTATTAAGAAGGTGTTCAACTATGAACGTGGGTATTAAAGGTTTTGGTGCATATGCACCAGAAAAGATTATTGACAATGCCTATTTTGAGCAATTTTTAGATACATCTGATGAATGGATTTCTAAGATGACTGGAATTAAAGAAAGACATTGGGCAGATGACGATCAAGATACTTCAGATTTAGCATATGAAGCAAGTGTAAAAGCAATCGCTGACGCTGGTATTCAGCCCGAAGATATAGATATGATAATTGTTGCCACAGCAACTGGAGATATGCCATTTCCAACTGTCGCAAATATGTTACAAGAACGTTTAGGGACGGGCAAAGTTGCCTCTATGGATCAACTTGCAGCATGTTCTGGATTTATGTATTCAATGATTACAGCTAAACAATATGTTCAATCTGGAGATTATCATAATATTTTAGTTGTCGGTGCAGATAAATTATCTAAAATAACAGATTTAACTGACCGTTCTACTGCAGTTCTATTTGGAGATGGTGCAGGTGCGGTTATCATCGGTGAAGTTTCAGAAGGCAGAGGTATTATAAGTTATGAAATGGGTTCTGATGGCACAGGTGGTAAACATTTATATTTAGATAAAGATACTGGTAAACTGAAAATGAATGGTCGAGAAGTATTTAAATTTGCTGTTAGAATTATGGGTGATGCATCAACACGTGTAGTTGAAAAAGCGAATTTAACATCAGATGATATAGATTTATTTATTCCTCATCAAGCTAATATTAGAATTATGGAATCAGCTAGAGAACGCTTAGGTATTTCAAAAGACAAAATGAGTGTTTCTGTAAATAAATATGGAAATACTTCAGCTGCGTCAATACCTTTAAGTATCGATCAAGAATTAAAAAATGGTAAACTCAAAGATGATGATACAATTGTTCTTGTCGGATTCGGTGGCGGCCTAACTTGGGGCGCAATGACAATAAAATGGGGAAAATAGGAGGATAACGAATGAGTCAAAATATAAGAGTAGTTATTACAGGTATGGGAGCCCTTTCTCCAATCGGTAATGATGTCAAAACAACATGGGAGAATGCTCTAAAAGGCGTAAATGGTATCGATAAAATTACACGTATCGATACTGAACCTTATAGCGTTCACTTAGCAGGAGAACTTAAAAACTTTAATATTGAAGATCATATCGACAAAAAAGAAGCGCGTCGTATGGATAGATTTACTCAATATGCAATTGTAGCAGCTAGAGAGGCTGTTAAAGATGCGCAATTAGATATCAATGAAAATACTGCAGATCGAATCGGTGTATGGATTGGTTCTGGTATCGGTGGAATGGAAACATTTGAAATTGCACATAAACAATTAATGGATAAAGGCCCAAGACGTGTGAGTCCATTTTTCGTACCAATGTTAATTCCTGATATGGCAACTGGACAAGTATCAATTGACTTAGGTGCAAAAGGACCAAATGGTGCAACAGTTACAGCATGTGCAACAGGTACTAACTCTATCGGTGAAGCATTTAAAATTGTGCAACGCGGTGATGCAGATGCAATGATTACTGGCGGTACGGAAGCTCCAATTACTCATATGGCAATTGCAGGTTTCAGTGCAAGTCGAGCGCTTTCTACAAATGATGACATTGAAACAGCATGTCGTCCATTCCAAGAAGGTAGAGACGGTTTTGTTATGGGTGAAGGTGCTGGTATTTTAGTAATCGAATCGTTAGAATCAGCACAAGCTCGAGGTGCAAATATTTATGCTGAGATAGTTGGCTATGGTACTACAGGTGATGCTTATCATATTACAGCGCCAGCTCCAGAAGGTGAAGGCGGTTCTAGAGCAATGCAAGCAGCTATGGATGATGCTGGTATTGAACCTAAAGATGTACAATACTTAAATGCCCATGGTACAAGTACTCCTGTTGGTGACTTAAATGAAGTTAAAGCTATTAAAAATACATTTGGTGAAGCAGCTAAACACTTAAAAGTTAGCTCAACAAAATCAATGACTGGTCACTTACTTGGTGCAACAGGTGGAATTGAAGCAATCTTCTCAGCGCTTTCAATTAAAGACTCTAAAGTCGCACCTACAATTCATGCGGTAACACCAGACCCAGAATGTGATTTGGATATTGTTCCAAATGAAGCGCAAGACCTTGATATTACTTATGCAATGAGTAATAGCTTAGGATTCGGTGGACATAACGCAGTATTAGTATTCAAGAAATTTGAAGCATAATTATAAAAATCTTCAGTAACGTTGTTTTAGTTACTGAAGATTTTTTCTGTTTCTTTATACTAAGATGAGCGACAGCACAATCGTCATAATAAAATATAAAATATTTATTAATAATAAGGGTATTATCCATGTAGAAACAAAGTAATGCTCTTTTTTTACCTCTTGTGGGTTGAAAAATGGATCATCAGAGATAGACTTCTTCTTTTTCGAAGATGACATTTGATACTTTAATCTTCTAAAACCATAACTTGTCGCATCAAAAATGCCTTCTTGTACAAGTAAAATCAAAAAAATGCTAATAAAAATAATTAATGAAACATAAAACAATATATTTAAATATGTAATGATAGTATGGCTATTAAAAACCCATATAATAAACGTTAGCATTGGGGTTATTAGTGCCATTCCAAGCCATTTTTTCAACATTTGATCACTCCCACTTATAGAAAACTCTTACGCATAGTTTACATTAAAATGAGACATTGAGGAATGATTTTTTAATTTCTTCAGCTTTATTGAAATTCTAAAATCAATCATTCTTCATTAGTTTAAAGCAAAAAAATATTGATATATAGTAAATATTGTATATATAATATTAGTTAAGATTTCAGAAAATTTTGAAGGGAATGGAAATTTAGAAATCGGAATTTGTTAGAGGAGGGGATTAGATGGGGAAATATATTTTTAAACGATTTATTTATATGCTTATTTCTTTATTTATTATTATTACAATTACATTTTTCTTAATGAAATTAATGCCAGGTTCACCATTTAACGATGCTAAATTAAATGCTGAACAAAAAGAAATTTTAAATGAAAAATATGGATTAAATGATCCTGTAGCAACGCAGTATTTACATTATTTAAAAAATGTTGTTACAGGGGATTTTGGTAATTCATTCCAATATCATAATCAACCTGTGTGGGATTTGATTAAACCGAGACTATTACCTTCTTTTGAAATGGGTCTTACAGCAATGTTCATCGGTGTGATACTGGGTCTTATTTTAGGTGTTGCAGCAGCTACTAAACAAAATTCTTGGGTTGATTATACAACTACAGTTATTTCAGTTATTGCAGTATCTGTACCATCTTTTGTACTTGCTGTACTTTTACAATACGTATTTGCAGTTAAATTAAGATGGTTCCCAGTAGCTGGATGGGAAGGTTTTTCGACCGCGGTATTACCGTCACTTGCATTATCTGCAGCTGTTTTAGCAACTGTCGCCAGATACATAAGAGCAGAGATGATAGAGGTATTAAGTTCAGACTACATTTTATTAGCGAGAGCTAAAGGTAATTCGACAATGCGTGTACTTTTTGGACATGCACTTAGAAATGCTTTAATTCCAATTATTACAATTATCGTTCCCATGTTAGCAAGTATTTTAACAGGCACTTTAACAATTGAAAATATTTTTGGAGTTCCTGGATTAGGGGATCAATTCGTACGTTCAATTACAACAAATGATTTCTCAGTAATCATGGCAATCACACTATTATTTAGCACACTGTTTATCGTTTCTATTTTTATTGTAGATATTTTGTACGGTGTGATAGATCCACGAATTCGTGTTCAAGGAGGTAAAAAATAATGGCTGAAAATAAAAACAATTTGTCGATTAACGACGATCATTCTAATGCAGCTATGACGCATACCTCTGACGCTATCGCATCATCTGATTTTATTATTAGAGAATTAGATTTGAATCAGGAACCTGAAATGCAACGAGAAAGCAAAAACTTTTGGCAAGATGCTTGGGCTCAGTTAAAACGAAATAAGTTAGCTGTTGTCGGTATGATAGGTTTAATTATCATTGTAATATTTGCTTTTATCGGTCCAGTTATAAATAAACATGATTATGCTGAACAAAATGTACAACATAGAAATCTTCCGGCAAAAATACCTTTATTAGACAAAGTTCCATTTTTACCTTTTGATGGTAAAGATGCAGATGGCAAGGATGCTTATAAAGCAGCAAATGCTAAAGAAAATTATTGGTTTGGTACTGATCAGTTGGGTCGAGATTTATGGACAAGAACATGGAAAGGTGCTCAAATTTCATTGTTTATCGGTGTTGTTGCAGCGATGTTAGATATTTTTATTGGCGTTGTATATGGTGCGATTTCTGGATTCTTCGGTGGACGTGTCGATACGATTATGCAACGTATACTTGAAGTCATAGCATCTATTCCGAATTTAATTGTCGTAATTTTATTTGTATTAATTTTTGAACCATCCATTTGGACAATTATATTGGCTATGTCTATCACAGGCTGGTTAGGCATGAGCAGAGTTGTACGTGGAGAATTTTTAAAATTGAAAAATCAAGAGTTTGTCATGGCTTCGAAAACATTGGGGGCTTCTAAATTCAAATTGATATTTAAGCATATTTTACCTAATACGTTAGGTGCTATCGTGGTTACATCAATGTTTACAGTACCTAGTGCTATTTTCTTCGAAGCATTTTTAAGTTTCATTGGTATAGGTGTACCCGCACCTCAAACATCGTTAGGGTCATTAGTAAATGATGGGCGCGCAATGTTATTAATTTATCCACATGAATTATTTATACCAGCAATGATTTTAAGTTTATTAATTCTATTCTTTTACTTATTTAGTGATGGATTACGTGATGCATTTGATCCGAAAATGCGTAAATAAAAGGGGGCATAGCATATGACTGAAAGAATATTAGAACTAAATGATTTGCATGTTTCCTTTGATATTACAGCAGGGGAAGTGCAGGCAGTGAGAGGTGTAGATTTTTATTTAAACAAAGGGGAAACATTGGCAATTGTTGGTGAATCAGGTTCAGGTAAATCTGTGACAACAAAAGCAATTACAAAATTATTCCAAGGGGACACAGGAAGAATTAAAAAGGGAGAAATTTTATTTTTAGGGGAAGATTTAGCAAAAAAACCTGAAAATGAGTTAATTAAATTACGTGGAAAAGATATTTCAATGATCTTTCAAGATCCAATGACATCTTTAAACCCAACGATGCAAATTGGTAAACAAGTCATGGAACCATTAATTAAGCACAAAAATTATAGTAAAGCACAAGCTAAAAAGCTCGCATTGGAAATACTAAATCTTGTAGGATTACCAAATGCAGAAAAAAGATTTAAAGCATATCCACATCAATTTTCAGGTGGACAAAGGCAAAGAATTGTTATTGCAACCGCATTAGCTTGTGAACCTAAAGTGCTGATTGCTGATGAACCAACGACTGCATTAGACGTAACGATGCAGGCACAAATTTTAGATTTAATGAAAGAACTACAACAAAAAATCGATACAGCAATTATTTTTATAACGCATGATTTAGGGGTTGTTGCGAATATTGCTGATAGAGTGGCAGTTATGTATGGTGGTCAAATGGTTGAAACAGGAGATGTTAACGAAATATTTTATGATCCAAAGCATCCATATACATGGGGATTATTATCGTCAATGCCTGATCTATCAACAACAAATGACACACCATTACTAGCGATTCCTGGAGCGCCACCTGATTTATTACACCCACCTAAAGGTGATGCATTTGCGAGACGTAGTCAATATGCATTAGATATTGATTTTAAAGTAGAACCGCCGTGGTTTAAAGTTTCACCGACACATTTTGTGAAATCTTGGTTATTAGACGCACGTGCACCAAAAGTTGAACTACCCGAGCTGGTAAAACAACGTATGAAACCGATGCCTAATAATTATGAAAAACCACTCAAGGTAGAAAGGGTGTCGTTCAATGAAAAATGATGAAGTGCTATTATCTATTAAAAATTTAAAGCAATATTTTAACGCAGGAAAGAAAAACGAAGTGAGAGCGATTGAAAATATTTCGTTTGAAATATACAAAGGAGAAACATTAGGTTTAGTAGGAGAATCGGGGTGTGGTAAATCTACAACTGGTAAATCAATTATCAAACTTAATGATATTACAAGTGGAGAAATTTTGTATGAGGGTATTGATATACAAAAGATTCGTAAACGTAAAGATTTGCTTAAATTTAATAAAAAGATACAGATGATTTTTCAAGACCCATATGCGTCTTTAAATCCTAGGTTAAAAGTAATGGATATAGTAGCTGAAGGTATTGATATCCATCATTTAGCAACTGATAAGCGTGACCGTAAAAAACGTGTCTATGATTTACTTGAAACTGTTGGATTAAGTAAAGAACATGCCAATCGTTATCCTCATGAATTTTCAGGTGGACAACGCCAACGTATTGGAATTGCCCGTGCATTAGCCGTTGAACCAGAATTTATTATAGCAGATGAACCTATTTCAGCATTGGATGTTTCAATTCAAGCTCAAGTAGTCAATTTGTTATTAAAATTACAGCGTGAAAAAGGTATTACATTCCTATTTATTGCACATGATTTATCGATGGTGAAGTATATCTCTGATCGAATTGCAGTCATGCATTTTGGGAAAATTGTAGAAATCGGACCAGCAGACGATATTTATCAATATCCATTACATGATTATACTAAGTCTTTATTGTCGGCAATTCCTCAACCGGATCCTGAATCGGAACGTAGTCGTAAACGATTTAGTTATATTGATGATGAAGCAAATAATCATTTAAGACAATTACATGAAATAAGACCACAGCATTTTGTCTTTAGTACTGAAGAAGAAGCGGCACGACTACGAAAAAATTTGTTGGTAACACAAGATTAAGGGGAAGGGAGAAATGAAATGACAAGAAAGTTAAAAACGCTGATTTTAATATTTGTTGCCACAATTGCATTAAGTGGTTGTGCTAATGATGATGGTATTTATTCAGATAAAGGTCAAGTATTCAGAAAAATTTTGTCAGCAGACTTAACATCACTTGATACATCATTAATTACGGATGAAATATCTTCTGAAGTGACTGCGCAAACATTCGAAGGTTTATATACATTAGGAAAAGGTGACAAACCGGTGTTAGGTGTTGCGAAAGCTTTTCCTGAAAAGAGTAAAGATGGGAAAACTTTAAAGGTTAAATTAAGAAGCGATGCTAAATGGAGCAATGGTGACAAAGTGACTGCACAAGACTTTGTTTATGCTTGGAGAAAAACAGTTGACCCTAAAACTGGTTCTGAATTTGCATACATTATGGGGGACATTAAAAATGCGAGTGATATTAGTACTGGTAAGAAACCTGTAGAGCAATTAGGTATCAAAGCATTAGATGATGAAACATTACAAATTGATTTAGAAAAGCCGGTACCATACATTAATCAATTATTAGCACTTAATACATTTGCACCTCAAAATGAAAAAGTTGCCAAAAAATATGGTAAAAATTATGGTACGGCAGCTGATAGAGCGGTATACAATGGTCCATTTAAAGTTGATGATTGGAAACAAGAAGATAAAACGTTACTATCTAAAAATCAGTATTATTGGGATAAAAAGAAAGTAAAATTAGATAAAGTGAATTATAAAGTTATTAAAGACTTACAAGCAGGTGCATCATTGTATGATACTGAATCTGTAGATGACGCAGTTATTACAGCAGATCAAGTAAATAAATATAAAGATAATAAAGGATTAAACTTTGTGTTAACGACTGGGACATTTTTTGTAAAAATGAATGAAAAACAATATCCTGATTTTAAAAACAAAAATTTAAGACTGGCTATCGCACAAGCAATAGATAAAAAAGGATACGTTGATTCAGTGAAAAACAATGGTTCAATTCCTTCCGATACACTAACAGCCAAAGGCATTGCGAAAGCACCTAATGGCAAAGATTATGCGAGTACCATGAATTCACCTCTAAAATATAATCCTAAAGAAGCAAGAGCGCACTGGGACAAAGCTAAAAAAGAGTTAGGTAAAAATGAATTGTCATTTTCGATGAACACAGAAGATACACCAGATGCAAAAATATCTGCTGAATACATCAAATCACAAGTTGAGAAAAATTTACCAGGAGTTACTTTGAAAATTAAGCAATTGCCGTTTAAACAAAGAGTATCACTAGAACTGAGTAACAATTTTGAAGCATCACTTAGTGGTTGGTCTGCAGATTACCCTGATCCTATGGCTTATTTAGAAACAATGACCACAGGTAGCGCACAAAATAATACAGACTGGGGTAATAAAGAATACGATCAATTACTTAAAGTAGCGAGAACCAAATTGGCACTTCAACCGAACGAACGATATGAAAACTTGAAAAAAGCAGAAGAAATGTTCCTAGGAGATGCACCGGTAGCACCAATTTATCAAAAAGGTGTTGCACATTTAACAAATCCTCAAGTAAAAGGATTGATTTACCATAAATTTGGTCCAAATAACTCACTTAAACATGTATATATTGATAAATCGATAGATAAAGAAACAGGTAAGAAGAAAAAATAATTTGCTTTGTAAATTAGACTGGAGATATATCTCCAGTCTTTTTGTGTTGCAGAAAAACTTTGGGAATAAAAAATTAAAATAAGTCGTTTTTTAAATTACTGAAATTGATTAAATGCATAAATGACTGAATATTCTAAAAATAAACTTGTAATAATTTTTTCTATGAGTAAACTAAAAAGAAAATATTAGATTGAAAGTAGGAGGCATATGTATGGGGAAGCTTATTAAATATATTTCAATACTTCTTATTGTCGTTTTAGTGTTGAGCGCTTGCGGAAAAAGCAGTAATAAAGATGAAGGAGTAAAAGATGCTACTAAAACAGAAGCGTCAAAACATAAAGGTGGTACTCTAAATGTAGCGTTAACAGCACCGCCAAGTGGTGTTTATTCTTCGTTATTAAATAGTACACATGCGGATGCTGTAGTTGAAGGATATTTTAATGAAAACTTATTAACAATTGTTGATTTGTCAATTTAAGTGCAACAGTTCATCACATAAAACTTCATAAGGAAACTTCCAATTTAAACACTTTCTTGGTCGATAATTAATTGAGTCTAATGCATAGTTAAGTTGCTCTTGATTTACTTTAGCTAAGTCTGTTTTCTTAGGGAAAAATTCTCTTAGTAAACCATTGGTATTTTCATTTGTACCTCTTTGCCATGCGGAATATGGATCAGCGAAGTAGACATTAATATTAAATTGGTTTTCAATATTTTGATAACAAGAGAACTCTTTCCCTCTATCGACAGTAATAGTTTTAACGGCACCTTTAGGTAGATGTTTGATAAGGTTATTAATTGCCGTCTCCATAGAATTAGAGGAACGATCAGGCATAAGTACACAATAATAATAACGTGATTTTCTTTCTGCGAAAGTAGCAATGCACCCTTTACTTTTGCCTCTGCTGGATACAATTGTGTCAGCTTCCCAATGACCGAATGTATTACGTTTCTTTATTTCCTTAGGACGTTGTGAAATAGGACGGCCAATATTAAACTTACCTCTAGTTTCTTTAGGTTTCTGTCTTTTTCCTTTTTGACGAAGGCATGAAATAAGTTCGAAATTAATCATATTAGAGTTAATCCATCGATAGATGGTTTTAAAACAGATTTGGTTTTGTAATAGACGACCTACGATTTGTTCAGGAGACCAGTGGCATTTTAAATAATATTTAATGATATTACCAAGTTCTGGAGTAAATCGAGTAGGACGACCACAAAGTTTTCTTTTGGTTTCATAATTTTTTTGAGCTGTTTCAGCTTGATATGACTGATTTAAATTATTCCTACTAATTTCACGTGAGATAGTAGATACAGATCGTTTTAATTTACGTGCAATAGATCTTAAAGAATAATTTTCTTGACGTAAAACCTCTATACGTGCGCGTTCAGTTAGTGTAAGATGGTTATAGCTCATGTTGGCACTCCTTGTATGTGTTTTTGTGGTTATTAACATCTTACAACAAAGTGCCAATTATGGGCATTTTTTATGAATTTTTATAGGTGTTGCACTTAATATTACAATCCGTCAATTGATAAAAAAATACATCCTAAAGCATATATTGCTTCATGGAAGGATATCGAGCCGGCTAAGAAAATAGAATTTAAAATTAAAAAAGGTATTAAATGGCATGATGGTAATGAATTGAAAATTGATGATTGGATTTATTCAATTGAAGTCTTAGCTAACAAGGATTACGAAGGTGCTTATTATCCAAGTGTAGAAAATATCCAAGGTGCAAAAGATTATCATGAAGGAAAAGCTGATCATATTAACGGATTGAAGAAAATAGATGACTACACAATGCAGGTTACATTTGATAAAAAGCAAGAAAATTACTTAACAGGATTTATTACTGGACCTTTATTAAGTAAAAAATATTTATCAGATGTACCAATTAAAGATTTAGCGAAATCAGATAAAATCCGAAAATATCCTATTGGTATTGGACCATATAAAGTTAAGAAAATCGTCCCAGGTGAGGCTGTTCAACTTGTTAAATTTGATGATTATTGGCAAGGTAAGCCTGCATTAGATAAAATCAATTTAAAAGTTATTGATCAAGCTCAAATTATTAAGGCAATGGAAAAAGGCGATATTGATGTTACGAATGATGCTACCGGTGCAATGGCAAAAGATGCTAAGTCATCTAATGCTGGTCTCAAGGTATTATCTGCGCCAAGCTTAGACTACGGTTTAATAGGATTCGTATCTCATGATTACGATAAAAAAGCTAATAAAACTGGTAAAGTGAGACCAAAATATGAAGACAAAGAATTACGTAAAGCAATGCTTTATGCAATTGATAGAGAAAAATGGATCAAAGCATTTTTCAATGGTTACGCTAGTGAAATAAATAGTTTTGTACCATCAATGCATTGGATAGCAGCTGATCCTAAGGAACTAAACGATTATAAATATGATCCTGAAAAAGCTAAAAAAATCTTAGATAAGTTAGGTTATAAAGATCGAGATGGTGACGGATTTAGAGAAGATCCTAAAGGTAATAAATTTGAGATTAACTTTAAACATTATTCAGGTTCAAATCCTACTTTTGAACCAAGAACTGCTGCGATAAAAGATTTCTGGGAAAAAGTTGGCTTGAAAACAAATGTGAAGTTAGTAGAATTCGGTAAATATAATGAAGACTTAGCAAATGCATCAAAAGATATGGAAGTGTACTTCAGATCATGGGCAGGTGGTACAGATCCAGACCCATCAGATTTATACCACACTGATAGACCTCAAAATGAAATGAGAACAGTTTTACCAAAATCAGATCAATATTTAGATGATGCATTAGACTTCGATAAAGTAGGCATTGATGAAAAGAAACGTAAAGATATTTATGTTAAATGGCAAAAATATATGAATGATGAGTTACCTGGATTACCAATGTTCCAAGGTAAATCGATAACTATAGTTAATGATAAAGTACGAAACTTAGACATTGAAATTGGAACTGATCAAAGTTTATATAATTTAACTAAAGAAGCTTAGTAATGTAACCTCGACGATTTTGTCGAGGTTTACTTATATGGGGGGATGTTATGAATAATGTATTGTTAGAGGTTAAAGATTTAGAAACATCATTAAAAATAAATAATGAATGGTTAGCAACTGTTGAAAATATTTCTTTTGAATTATCTAAAGGAGAAGTTTTGGGTATAGTAGGGGAATCTGGTTGCGGTAAGTCCATATTAAGTAAGTCAATTATTAAATTATTACCAGAAAAGATATCTAAACTAAGTAATGGAGAAGTTATATTTGATGGTAAACGAATCGATACGCTCAATGAGAAGCAATTGCTAGATATTCGAGGAAATGATATTGCTATGATTTTTCAAGAACCTATGACTGCTTTAAATCCGGTATTTACTATAAAAAATCAACTTGTGGAATCTATAAAATCACATAAAAAAATTTCTAAAAAAGAAGCAAATAACTTAGCAAAAGATTTACTAAAAAAAGTTGGAATTGCAAGACAAGATGAAATATTAAATAGCTATCCCCATCAATTATCTGGTGGTATGAGGCAAAGAGTAATGATTGCAATGGCCATTTCATGTTCTCCCAAATTATTAATTGCTGATGAACCTACAACTGCTTTGGATGTCACGATTCAAGCGCAAATATTAGACTTATTAAAAGAATTGCAAAAGGAAACGCAAATGGCAATTATGATGATTACACATGATTTGAGTGTGGTTGCTGAATTTTGCGATAAAGTTTTGGTTATGTATGCAGGTCAAATTGTAGAATTTGGAGGCATAAAAGAAATACTACACAATCCGAAACATCCTTATACCCAAAAATTATTATCTACAATTCCAAAACTTAAAGAAGAGCAGAAACGACTTGAAACAATAGAAGGAATTGTGCCATCAATCCAAGCATTTCACGTTAATAAGTGCAGATTTGCAAATAGATGTAACAAAAAACTGGATATTTGTAATAATCAATCTCCTAAAATGCATGTTTGTGAAGACGTCATTGTACGGTGTCATTTATACCAAAATGAATATAAGGAGATATAAGAATGGAAAATATTTTAGAAGTAAATCAAGTAAAAAAATACTACAAAATTAAAACTGGATTATTACAAAAAACTCAGTACGTTAAAGCTGTTGATGACGTATCGTTTTCAATAAAAAAAGGACAAACTTTTGGATTGGTAGGCGAATCAGGTTGTGGTAAGTCAACGTTAGGTAAAGTGATTATCAGACTTGAAGATGCAACTTCAGGCTCAATAATTGTTAATGGTGAAGATATAACAAGATTACAAGGTAAAAAACTGAGAAAATCACGACAACAATATCAGATGATATTTCAAGATCCGTATGCATCATTGAATCCGATGCAAATGGTTGGAGATATCATTTCAGAACCTATTTTAAATTATAAAAAATTGCCAAAAGAAGAAATAAAAAAAGAAGTTCTATATTTATTAAAATGTGTTGGTCTAAGTGAAGATGCATATTATAAATATGCACATGAATTTTCAGGTGGACAGAGACAAAGAGTGGGAATTGCAAGAGCATTGGCTTTGCGTCCGAGTTTAATTGTTGCTGATGAGCCTGTAAGTGCATTAGATGTATCTGTTCAATCTCAAGTACTGAATTTATTAAAAGATTTACAAGAACAATTTAACTTAAGCTATTTATTTATCGCACATGATTTAAGTGTAGTAAAACATATAAGTGATGTCATTGGAGTTATGTATTTAGGTCATATAGTTGAAATCGCATCTGATAAAGAAATTTATGAAAATCCCAAACATCCTTATACAAAAGCGTTGATTTCATCAATACCACAAATTGATAAGCTAAATAAAAATAGAATTATATTAAAGGGAGAATTACCTTCGCCAAGTAATCCGCCACAAGGTTGTCCTTTCCATACTAGATGTCCAATTGCTCAAGATATGTGCAAAAAAAGTATGCCAGAATTAAAGGACATTGGTAACGAACATCAAGTCGCTTGTTTCTACGTAGATAAAGTAGGTGATTTAAATGATTAAATTAATACTTAAAAGATTAGGGTTAATGATCCCGTTACTAATTTTAATTTCAATAGTTGTATTTTCATTAGCAATCATACAACCAGGAGATCCATTTTCAGATCTACAAAACGGTAAAATAAAACAAGAAGCAATAAATGCACAAAGGGAAAAATTAGGTCTCAACGACTCAATACCACATCAATACATTAGATGGGTCAATCATGTTATACACGGTGATTTAGGGGAGTCAATCAAATATAAAAGGCCGGTAATTGATGTTATTGAGGAAAGAATTCCAAATACAATATTACTCGGTGCTATGTCATTAATTATTACTTATATTATCTCATTTGCTTTAGGAATAACGTCAGGTAGATATTCTTACAGTTTGACGGATTATACTGTGCAAATATTTAATTATTTGATGTTAGCCATTCCATCTTTTATTGCGGGAGTATTTGCAATTTTTATTTTTTCTTTTGAATTACAATGGTTCCCGTTTCAAGGTTCTGTTGATATTAACCTTAAAGAAGGTACTTTTGAATATTATATGAGTAAAATATATCACACATTTTTACCTGCATTCACTTTAGGTTTACTGGGTAATTTGATTTCTGATATTACTTATGGATTTATAGATCCAAGAATTAGAAGTAACTAGGGGGGATTAGAATGCAAAATAAGTCAAAATCGCCTTTTAAAATTGCATTGTCTAAATTTATTCATAATAAAATTGCAATGTTATCGGTTATTTTTTTATTAATCATAACTATTGTATCAATTATAGCGCCATTAATAGCTCCTTTTCCAGTGAACCAACAAGATTTATTAAATATAAAAGGTGAAATGACAGCACAAAACATTCTTGGTACAGACTCTGGTGGTAGGGATAACTTTAGTCGTTTGTTATATGCAGGTCGTATTTCATTATCCATTGGAATTACATCTACAATAGGAATGCTTTTGATTGGAATTACAGTTGGAGTGATTTCTGGTTATTTTGGAGGTATTGTTGATACATTATTAATGAGAATAACCGAATTTGTTATGTTATTTCCATTTTTAATATTTGCAATTGTATTAAATGCTGCACTTGGAGATAAAATTAAAAATCCTTATGGATCTGCCATAATTCTTGTTCTAGTTATTATCGTATTAAGTTGGGGAGGTATTGCAAGACTTGTTCGTGGTAAAGTACTTCAAGAAAAAGAAAATGAATACTTTTTGGCAGCAAAATCAATTGGTACACCCACATATAAAATTATTTTGAAACATCTTTTGCCGAATATATTAAGTGTAGTTATCGTACAAGCAACATTGTTATTTGCCGGTATGATTGTAGTGGAATCAGGATTGAGCTTTTTAGGATTCGGAATTAGTAAAGCAATTCCATCTTGGGGTAATATGTTGAGTGATGCTCAAGAAGGGGATGTTATAAGTGGTAAACCGTGGATATGGATGCCACCTGCTATAATGATTACATTAACTATATTAAGTATAAACTTTGTAGGGGAAGGGCTTAAAGATGCTTTTAATCCTAGAGGTAGACGTTAAATAATAAAAGAGTCTGGGACATAAATCCCTGAACTGCACCCAGTCTAGTAGACAATTAAATAATTAAAATTAATGGTTGGTTTTGTTGTTATACAGAATCAGCCATTTTTAATGTAATTCTTTCATGATTAAAGAAAAGAATAAAATCATGAATTGTTTTTGTAGCTTCTTCTACACTATTAAATTTAAAGTGCTTATTTCCTCTAAAAATTTCACTTTTTATTGTACCCCATACACCTTCCATTGGACCGTTATCGATACATTTGCTAACACGTGACATACTTTGAATCATGCCACATTCATCCAACATATGTTTAAATGTTTTCGATGTATATTGAAAACCTCGGTCACTATGAAATAAAATACCTTTGGTATTTTCTACTTTTTCTATCGCTTGATTGAATGTTTTAAATACTAATTGATTATTGTTAGAAGGGCCTAGCTCATAACTAACAATACGTTTAGCACCTAAGTCATAAATGGCACTCAAATATATCTTACTACCTTCTTTGATTTTAAATTCTGTTACATCTGTTAACCAAACTTTATTTGGCGTATCAATGTCAAATTGTCGATTAAGCTTATTTTCTGATGTGATTTGTGGCGTTGAACGTCGATAAGGTTTTCGCTTTTGACGTATTACTGCTTTTAAATTAAGTTCTTTCATCAAACGATAAATTCGCTTTCGGTTTACTTGTTTACCTAGTTTTAAGCGAATATAGATATAAATGCGACGATAGCCATAAATACCATTATACTTATGATAGATTGATTCTATTTCTCGCTTAAGCTGTTCATTCTCTAATTCAAGTTCACTCGATTGATAATGTACCCACTTATAATAACTCGCTCTAGAAATGCCTAAAATACGACACAAGCGTTGGATAGGGTATTGATGTTTTAACGCTTCGATCGTTTTGTATGCCGTGATTTGTTTTCTCTTTGAATCATCTCTCTTTCCAATGCTTGAAACTTTTTTAAAACGTCATTTTCCATCTCTAATAATCGATTTTGTGCTTTTAATGCTTGAATTTCAGCTTCTTTTTGTTCTTCTGGCGTCATCATAGATTTGGGTTTTCCTTTGCCTCTGCCATCTACTAATCCATTTTTACCATGTGCTTGATACTTATGAACCCACTGGTAAATTTGACCGTATGAGATATTAAAGTGTTCTGCAACTTCTCTATAAGATTGTTTATGATTCAAGTAATATTCAACAATTGTTACACGTTCTTCAAATGTGGTTTTTCTTGCTTTCATGATATACACCCCAGTTTTAGGAGATTGATTCTTAATCTCTTTTCCTACAGTATACATTTTTATCCAATTTTTGACTTGTGTCGAACTACGAATATTGTATTTGATTGCGATGTCTTGGGTTGATTGATTTGAATTCAAATATTCATTTACAACTTTTAATTTTAGTTCCTTTGAATAGTGATTGTATTGTTTTTGTGTAAGTAGTGTTTCAATACCATGGGTTTTATAATATTTATACTTAGGATACAAAGTATTGACATTAATATCTAATTGTAATGTATCGATTAAGTATTGAAACGACACGCCTTTTTCATATTCTTGAAACATATATAGCAGTACATCTATGTCTACTTTAGGTTTTATTGACATAAATAAAGCTCCCTTCAAAGTTTTCATTTTTTCAATGTCTACTTTGAAGGGAGCATTTCACCCTAAAAAAACAGCAGTAAGATAATTTTCAATTAGAAAATATCTTACTGCTGTTCTCTATTTATACAATACTTCGTATTGAATGGCTTCGCTTTCCTAGGGTGCCGTCTCAGCCTTGGTCTTCGACTGGCACTGCTCCCTCAGGAGTCTCGCCATTAATACTACGTATTAACATGTAATTTTACTTTGAAATACTTTAAAAAAATAAGACACTTTCGTATAATTTAATAAATACCACTAAACTAAATTAACGAGGTGCCTTATGTATAAAAATTATAACATGACTCAACTTACACTACCAATAGAAACTTCTGTTAGAATTCCTCAAAATGATATTTCGCGATATGTTAATGAAATTTTTGAAACTATACCTGATAGCGAATTCGATGAATTCAGACATCATCGTGGTGCAACATCCTATCATCCAAAAATGATGTTAAAAATCATCTTATATGCATATACTCAATCTGTATTTTCTGGTCGTAGAATAGAGAAATTACTTCATGACAGTATTCGAATGATGTGGTTAGCTCAAGATCAAACACCTTCTTATAAAACTATTAATCGTTTTAGAGTGAATCCTAATACTGATGCGCTAATTGAATCTTTATTTATTCAGTTCCATAGTCAATGTTTAAAGCAAAATCTTATTGATGATAAATCAATTTTTATTGATGGTACAAAAGTAGAAGCTAGTGCCAATAGATATACATTTGTGTGGAAGAAAAGTATTCAAAATTACGAATCGAAATTGAACGAAAATTCAAAAGCATTATATCGTGACTTAGTCGAAGAAAAAATAATACCAGAGATAAAAGAAGATGGAGATAGCGATTTAACAATAGAAGAAATAGATTTAATTGGTAGTCATTTAGATAAAGAAATCGAAGATTTAAATCATTCTATTCAGAACGAAGATTGTACTCAAATTAGAAAACAGACCCGTAAAAAAAGAACTGAGATTAAGAAGTTCAAAAAGAAATTTGATGATTATTCCGAAAGAAAAAGTAAATATGAAGAACAAAAATCGATTCTTAAAGATAGAAATAGCTTTTCTAAAACTGATCATGATGCAACTTTTATGAGAATGAAGGAAGACCATATGAAAAATGGCCAACTTAAGCCAGGATACAATTTACAAATAGCGACAAATTCTCAATTTGTTTTATCCTATGACCTATTTCAAAACCCGACAGATACTAGAACTTTAATTCCATTTTTAACAATGATTCAAAATACCTTCGGTTATTTACCGGAGTATATTGTAGCTGATGCAGGTTATGGTAGTGAGCAAAACTATATGGCTATTATAGATGATTTTAATAAAACGCCACTTATTACGTATGGTATGTTTATTAAAGATAAAACGAGAAAGTTTAAAAGTGACATTTTTAACACTCAAAACTGGAAATATGACGAACTTAATGATGAATTTATATGTCCTAATAACAAAAGAATAGGTTTTAAAAGATATGCATACCGTAATGATAGATATGGTTTTAAACGTGACTTCAAACTATATGAATGCGATGACTGTTCAGCATGTTCTTTGAGGCAACAATGCATGAAGCCAAATTCGAAATCCAATAAGAAAATCATGAAGAATTATAATTGGGAATACTTTAAAGCCCAAATTAATCAAAAGCTTTCTGAACCAGAAACGAAAAAAATCTATAGTCAAAGAAAAATTGATGTAGAGCCTGTTTTTGGATTTATGAAGGCTATTTTGGGTTTCACTCGAATGTCAGTTCGAGGAATAAATAAAGTTAAACGAGAGCTAGGTTTTGTATTAATGGCACTTAATATAAGGAAAATAGTAGCTCGACGAGCTGTATATTATCAAATACATTTAAAAAAAGCTGATTTCTATCAAATAATTAATAGAAATCAGCTTTTTTACATTGCCTAAGAACTTAATGTCCCAAGCTCTTTATTTTATCTCTTACGTCCTAAACCCATCGCTTTTTCCATTTTTTTGACAGTTTTAAATGAAGCTTTATGTGCTTTATCTCTACCTTGATCTAAAATATCATCAAGTTTATCTGAGTTATAGAAACTTTCGTATTTTTCTTGGAATTCTACTAAAAATGCTTTAACTATTTCAGCAAGGTCGCCTTTGAATTTACCGTAACCTTCGCCTTCATATTTTGCCTCAATATCTTTAATAGGCATGTCTGTTAATCCAGCGTATATTGAAATTAAATTTGTAATACCTGGTTTATTGTCGCGGTCGAATTTAATAATACCGTCTGAATCAGTCACAGCACTTTTAATTTTTTTAGCAGCAACATTTGGTTCGTCTAATAATGAAATAAAGTTTTTAGCGTTGTCATCACTTTTACTCATTTTTCTTGTTGGATCTTGTAAACTCATAACACGGCCACCGACTTTAGGCATACGAATTTCAGGTTTCACAAGGACATCATTATAACGACTATTAAATCTATCTACAAGATTACGTGTTAATTCAATGTGCTGCTTTTGGTCATCGCCAACTGGAACGATATTAGTATTGTAAAGAACAATATCAGCTGCCATTAAAGGTGGATATGTTAATAGACCAGCTGGTATACCTTCAACTGCTTTCTGAGCTTTATCTTTGTATTGCGTCATACGCTCTAATTCGCCAACAGAAGCAATTGTAGTTAACATCCATCCTGCTTGTACGTGTGCAGGGACTTCAGATTGTATGAACAATGTTGCTTTGTCTGGATCTATACCAGAAGCTAAATAAATCGCTGCTAATTGTCTAGTTTGTTTACGTAATTTTAAGCGATCTTGTGGCATTGTAATTGCATGTTGATCTACGATACAGAAATAACAATCATAGTCGTTTTGCACATCAACAAATTGCTTTAATGCGCCAATATAATTTCCAATAGTAGGAATTCCACTAGGTTGAATGCCTGAAAATAATGTTTCCATTTAAATGCCTACTTTCTTAGTAATAATTTAACAATTATCATTATAACAGTATTTCTTAAAAATGTAAGATGTGTTAGAATATATGTATAACTTGCTACTAACAAAGGGATTAATAATCTTTTTTATAAGTGTAGAAACTTATCTGAAAAATTAGGTTTTTCTCATTTAATTTTAATGTTAGATAGTTATAATAAATAGTAACGATTAAGAATTTTAGAAAAAAATGTTTTTTCTTGATCTATAACTAAATTTTAAGCAATGAATTTTATTCATTCAAATAGGAGAGTGAGATGTATGGTAACATTATTTACTTCACCAAGTTGCACATCTTGCCGTAAAGCGAAAGCATGGTTACAAGAACATGACATTCCGTATACGGAGCGTAATATTTTTTCTGAACATTTAACAATTGATGAAATTAAGCAAATATTAAAAATGACTGAAGACGGTACTGATGAAATCATTTCTACACGTTCTAAAACATACCAAAAATTAAATGTTGATATTGATTCACTACCATTACAAGACTTATATTCAATCATTCAAGATAATCCTGGCTTATTACGTCGTCCAATTATTTTAGATAATAAACGACTACAAGTTGGTTATAATGAGGACGAGATTCGACGTTTCTTACCTAGAAAAGTTCGTACGTTCCAATTACAAGAAGCACAACGTATGGTTGACTAATAACCATTTAACTATGTGTCATACTTTACTAAAAGATATGTCAAGCAACGCTATTTCTATAGTGTTGCTTTTTTGGTTTTAAATTTACAATAATTGCTTAGTATCTTTTAAATCAAATGTGCAATTGTTAATATAGCTCTATATTAGAGTGTTTTGGATGAAACATTTGCTATGATAAGGTAAAATTAAATTAAGAAAGTGCTTTAATGCTTTAACTGTATAAATCATTTAAATAGTTTTGCTACAACGAATATGTTATTATAAGTTAC
The DNA here is from genome assembly GCF_037966415.1 of Staphylococcus sp. FSL W8-0305. NCBI lineage: Bacteria > Bacillati > Bacillota > Bacilli > Caryophanales > Staphylococcaceae > Staphylococcus > Staphylococcus sp. FSL W8-0305. Next base: position 1,074,027 of record NZ_CP150198.1, on the reverse strand, counting down.
CAAAATATTTTAGAGAAAGAAATCAAACAAATATATTGTATTTTGTTTGATGCTTTAATACAATGTGGATACTATTCATCGACTGTAAGGAGTGAGATGATATGAGAATAGAACGAGTAGATGATACAACTGTAAAATTGTTTATAACATATAGCGATATCGAGGCCCGTGGATTTAGTCGTGAAGATTTATGGACAAATCGCAAACGTGGCGAAGAATTCTTTTGGTCAATGATGGATGAAATTAACGAAGAAGAAGATTTTGTTGTAGAAGGTCCATTATGGATTCAAGTACATGCCTTTGAAAAAGGTGTCGAAGTCACAATTTCTAAATCTAAAAATGAAGATATGATGAATATGTCTGATGATGATGCAACTGATCAATTTGATGAACAAGTTCAAGAATTGTTAGCTCAAACATTAGAAGGTGAAGATCAATTAGAAGAATTATTCGAGCAACGAACAAAAGAAAAAGAGGCTCAAGGTTCTAAACGTCAAAAGTCTTCAGCACGTAAAAATACAAGAACAATTATTGTGAAATTTAACGATTTAGAAGATGTTATTAATTATGCATATCATAGCAATCCAATAACTACAGAGTTTGAAGATTTGTTATATATGGTTGATGGTACTTATTATTATGCTGTACATTTTGATAGTCATGTTGATCAAGAGGTCATTAATGATAGTTACAGTCAATTGCTTGAATTTGCTTATCCAACAGACAGAACAGAAGTTTATTTAAATGACTATGCTAAAATAATTATGAGTCATAACGTAACAGCTCAAGTTCGACGTTATTTTCCGGAGACAACTGAATAACGATATTAATTAAGCAACGCACTATGAAAGGAGACTCTTTGGAGTCTCTTTTTTTTATTGTTTCAAAAGCTGAAAAAGTAATAGTAGTTAAACTTACGTGTAATATTTTGAGGTGAAGATATGTTAGTAGCTTTAAATGAAGAAAAGGAACGCGTGTTAGCAACTACTGCATTGAGAAAGACACAATATTTTTGTCCGGTGTGTGGCAAGCAAGTTATTTTAAAGCGTGGGCTCAAAGTAATTAGTCATTTTGCACATAAACATTTAGCGGAACAAAAATGTTTTAATAATGAATCGATTAAACATTATAAAAGTAAATTGATTTTAGCACAGATGATACAGCAACAAGGATGTAAAGTAGAGATAGAGCCATTTTTAAAAGAAATAAAACAAATTCCGGATATTTTGATTAATAATAAATATGTTATTGAGCTACAGTATTCGCCAATTCCTTATAAACAGATTCTTCAACGAACGGAAGGTTTAAAGAAAATGGGATATAAAGTAAGTTGGTTATTAAATGATGTTGATTATTGTCATAATAAAGTGAAGTTCAATCATTTTCAAAGTATGTTTATTAATCCAATCACTCGAAAACTTCATACGTTCAATTTAGAGAAAAAACAAATAATTATGTTTCAACAAATACAATATTTAGGCGGGCACAAATATGTCGCTGAAAAAAAGAATGCCAAAATTAGTGAGTTGTTTAATGAGGCGCCTTGTGATTATCATGCTGTTTATAAATTATCAAAGTTCGCAATTAATCAATATATCAAATATTGTCGCTGGCAAAATTCTGTTTTAGAACCCACTTTAAGTGCAATGTATCAGTTACAGTTAACTGATCACGAAGTAGTGCACAATTATGGTTATATTTTTCCAGAGCAAATTTATATTGAAAATCATCCAATTGAGTGGCAATTACAAGTTGATTTATGGTTAAAGAATGGAAAAAGCAAATTAGTAAGTGACAATATTAATTATTTTAAACTGAAAAAGTTTATTGTTGCTCTAGAAAGTAAAACAGCAATTATAGAAAAACTTATTAACAATTATTTAAATATTAGTTCAGATAGAGGTAATGACGTGCAAATTTTGTTCTAAAATGAGAAAATTATATCAATTATATTTTATTAGGAGGTTTACTACATATGAGTCAACAATTATCGAGAGAAGAACAGGAACGTAAATATCCTGAATATACATGGGACTTAACAACAATTTTCAAAGATGATGAAGCTTTTGAGGCTGCATTTAAAGAAGTTGAAAATGAGTTAGGCAAAGAAGAACAATTTAAAGGACACATTGGTGATAGTGCTGAGACATTATACAATGCGTTAGAATTAGAAGATACATTAGGTACTAAATTAGAAAAAGTATATGTATACGCGCATCTAAAACAAGACCAAGATACAACGAACGACAAGTATACTGGTATGGAGTCAAGAGCACATCAATTAATTATTAAATTTAGCTCGGCATGGAGTTTCTTAGTGCCAGAGATTTTACAAATTGATGAAGATAAAATTCAATCATTTGTAAATTCATATGATAAATTACAAAAATTCGCATTTGATTTGAAGTTGATTAATGAAAAACGTCCTCATATTTTAGATGCTGAAACGGAAAAGTTATTAACAGAAGCGCAGGACGCGTTATCAACGCCATCAAATGTATACGGTATGTTTAGCAACGCTGATTTAGTATTTGAAGATGCGATTGATAAAGATGAAAATGCACACCCGTTAACACAAGGTACATTTATTAAGTATTTAGAATCAGATGATCGCAAACTAAGAGAAAGTGCTTTTAGAAATGTATATAAAGCATATGGTGCTCATAATAATACGCTTGGCGCTACGCTAGCAGGTGAAGTGAAGAAAAATGTATTTAATGCTCGTACACACAATTACAAAACTGCAAGAGAAAAAGCATTGAGTAATAATCATATTCCAGAAAATGTATATGACAATCTAGTAAAAACTGTACATAAATATTTACCATTGCTACATAGATATACTGAATTGCGCAAAGAATTGCTAGGTTTAGATGACTTGAAAATGTATGATTTATATACACCATTAATTAAAGATATTAAGTTTGAAATGCCTTATGAAGAAGCTAAAGAGTGGATGCTAAAAGCTTTAGAACCAATGGGTGAAGAATATTTAAATGTAGTTAAAGAAGGCTTAAACAATCGTTGGGTCGATGTCTATGAGAATAAAGGTAAACGTTCAGGTGGCTATTCATCAGGTGCACATTTAACTAATCCATTTATTCTACTTAACTGGTCTAATACTATTTCAGACTTATACACATTAGTTCATGAATTTGGACATTCAGCACATAGTTACTTCAGTAGAAAATTCCAACCGTCAAATTCTAGTGACTACACTATTTTTGTCGCTGAAGTAGCATCAACTTGTAACGAAGCACTTTTAAGTGATTATATGGATAAACATCTTGATGATGAAAAACGCTTATTATTATTAAACCAAGAATTAGAACGTTTCAGAGCTACATTATTCCGACAAACAATGTTCGCAGAATTTGAGCATAAAATTCATGCCATTGAAGAAGCAGGTGAACCATTAACGCCAACTAGAATGAATGAAGAATATGCCAAATTAAATAAATTATACTTCGGTGATTCTGTAGAAACTGATGAAGATATTAGTAAGGAATGGTCACGTATTCCACACTTCTATATGAATTATTATGTATATCAATACGCAACTGGTTACAGTGCAGCTCAAAGCTTAAGTCATCAAATTTTAACAGAAGGTAAGCCAGCAGTAGATAGATATATTAATGAATTCTTGAAAAAAGGTAGCTCAAATTATCCAATTGAGATATTAAAAAATGCTGGTGTAGATATGACAACACCTGAACCAATTGAACAAGCTTGTGAAGTTTTTGAACAAAAATTGAACGCTTTTGAAAAATTAATGAAAGCTTAGCACTGTTGTATTCGCTTACATTATGAACAGATTGTGACAATTTAAATTAAGTACTATTAAAAGGTTGAAATGGGAGAGATAGCGTGTTATATTATGAACATGAAATTAATCACATAACAAACATACCCCTTTGTTTGAAGTGAAAAATTTCTCCCATCCCCTTTGTTTAGCGTCGTGTATTCAGACACGACGTTTTTTTATGTTCTTTTTTAATAAGAGGGAAGTGAAGTTGTATAAAAATGTATTAAATATGCACTTTTTATACATTAACGATTAATATATGTCTATTATGTACCAAATTCATAATTTGTATAATTTTCGAACTGGTTAAATTCGAAAAACATCACTAATATATTTAGATCGATGCGTAACATTACGTTCTAATAATTTAATGTTGCAAAATTAAGAGTCAATAAAAAGACCTCGTTACATTTATGGTGTACGAGGTCTTTAATTTATTTATTTTGATTTGATTTTAGGCATTTTAGATTTCCAGAAATCGCCATCTGGATATTTAAGTTTTTCAATTTTTTGTTGAATAGCTAACTTCTTTAACTCTTTGTTTAAAAGTTTTTCTGGCCATTCATAAATAGTAAGTAATTCTTCCATCGTTACAAGTTGTTGTTGCTGTATATAAGTTTCTAATTTAGGAGGAAGATTCTTTTCGATAGGTTTACCCATCAATTCATTAATTATATAAGTATAGATGTGATATGGGTATAATCCTTCGACTTTTAAACCTTCTTCATGAACATCTTCACTAAAGAAAACGAGAGAAGGGGCTTGTTCGATTTCCATTTCTCTTGCAATATGCAAATCAATTTTCAAGCTTTCGGTTAATTTACTTTTTTGTAAGTCGTCTTTAAATACTTCTAAATCAATACCTGCATTTTGAATACAGTCACAAATCATTGATTCTGTAATAATATCTCTTTTAGGTATGATTTCATTTTGCATTAAATGTATAAATCGTTCGGCACGTAAACGACCTTGTAACTCAGCTGCTTTATAAGCTAGGGCGATGTTATCAAAGTTGGATGTACTTTGAGCTTGGCATTTCGTTAATACTTTTAACGAAGGATTTAATATATGTCTGATACGTATATATTGATTATATTCAATTCTTAATTTGGATAAGATTGCTGATAATTTGAAGCAATCGGAGCTAAATGGATCGAAAAATGAATAAATTTCGATTTTACTTACAGGTGATAGATTAATATCTTCACGACTCTTATTTTCCATTATTCGTAATTCTCCAGCCATGTTTATTCACCTACAATTAATTTTAGGAATTCACCATATGATTAGCAGTTAATCTTAAGCGCTCAAATAAATAATCTCCAACACCTTGTGGAAACGCAGCGCGATTAATTGCTGTCTGCATATTTTCTAACCATGCATCTCTTTCAAATTCAGTGATTGTAAACGCCATATGTCTTTTTCTTAGCATAGGATGTCCGTGTTCTTCGGTATAAATGTTTGGACCGCCCAAAAACTGTGTTAAAAATTGTTTTTGTTTACGACTTGTTTCTGCAAAATCTCCTGGAAACAGGTGATTAAGTCGTTCATCCTTTTCTACAAGGGTGTAAAAATAATCAATCATATCGTATAACGCTTCTTTACCAATGATGTCATATGGTGTTGTTGTCATTTAATCACCCATTTTCAAAAATTTACTGTTACGAACTTAAGTTAATATATAACTAATATAACATGATTTTAAACATTTGAAAGAAATATGCATATTTGCCAATTTAATTTATATTGTTTGAAAGTGTTTCTTTTTTCTTAAAAAAACGTTGAACTTTATTTAAAGGTTGATGATGTTCGAGGTTTAGTTCATTTAATAAAGATTGGAACTTTTCTAAACCTTGATTATAGTCTTTAACTTCGAACTCTAACTCATAATCCGTAGTGTCGAAATACTCACTTTTATCTAAAACAAGTAAATCACCTTTATATTTAGTTTCTTGGCGATATGTCGTTAATGCGCCAAGTATTGATAAAGTTGTATCCTTTACACCAAACTGTTCAACTATAATTTGACGAATGTCATCTGGAAGATTGTCGTTTGAAATAATCAAGTTCATCTCTGGTTTAATGTCGACGATATAGTTGTATTCTAATAGACCAACCTTTGCTGGTGTCTTTAAAGTCATTTCATATTGATTGTCTTTAACTCTTATGCGTAGTGCAGAGCGATGTTCCTTTAATTTGAAATCGGGTGTATCAATATAGTAATTGACTTGCTTAAAAAGCACACTGTCTTTAAAATATTTCTCTTGCAATTTATTATAGATTGATGCAGTTATCATTTGTTTAAATTCTATTTCATGATTTGTTGCCATGATATGTATACACCTCGTATCAAATTCAATTTATCTTAACTATATTATGAATGACAAAGTTGAATTTTAAAAGTAATTTCCTTTATCTATTATCAATGTTAATTTGACCATTAAAAATAGTGTTCGTAAGTGTTTTGTATTATTGAATTGTGTTAAAATGTTATGGAATAAGAGGAGGATTAAGCATGCGTTTATATATTAATGAAATTAAAATTAAAGATGACATACTTTATTGTTATACAGAAGATTCTATTAAAGGATTATCTGAAGTAGGACAAATGCTCGTTGATAGTGATAATTATGCCTTTGCGTATACATTAGATGATGGTAAAGCGTATGCTTATCTCATTTTCGTACAAGAAACATGGACGATGTTGCATGAAAACATGACTAAAAAAATTATTATCAATGATGAACTAGAATTGACTGAATTCCACCAAGAACTTACTTATATTTTAGACAACATAAAAGGAAATAATAATTATGGTAAGGAATTTGTTGCAACCGTTGAAGAAACATTCGACATTGAATAAAGCGGGGTGAAGCACTATGAATCAATGGGATCAGTTCTTAACACCTTATAAGCAAGCGGTTGATGAGTTGAAAGTGAAACTTAAAGGCATGCGCAAACAATATGAAGTTGGTGAACAAGCGTCGCCAATAGAATTTGTTACTGGTCGTGTTAAACCAATCGCTAGTATTATAGATAAGGCAAACAAACGACAAATACCATTTGATAGGTTAAGAGAAGAAATGTACGATATCGCTGGTTTAAGAATGATGTGCCAATTTGTTGAAGATATTGATGTTGTCGTCAATATTTTAAGACAAAGAAAAGATTTTAAAGTAATTGAAGAACGAGATTATATTCGTAACACTAAAGAAAGTGGTTACCGCTCGTATCATGTCATTATTGAATATCCAATCGAAACATTACAAGGCCAAAAGTTTATATTGGCTGAGATTCAGATTCGTACATTAGCAATGAATTTCTGGGCAACGATTGAACATACTTTACGATATAAATATGATGGTGCTTATCCGGATGAAATTCAACATCGTTTGGAAAGAGCGGCAGAAGCAGCGTATTTACTTGATGAAGAGATGTCTGAAATTAAAGATGAAATTCAGGAAGCTCAAAAATATTACACGCAAAAACGTTCTAAAAAACATGAAAATGATTAACGAGGTGTTATAAATCATGCGTTATACAATTTTAACTAAAGGTGACTCCAAGTCTAATGCCTTAAAGCATAAAATGATGAACTATATGAAAGATTTTCGCATGATTGAGGATAGTGAAAATCCTGAAATTGTTATTTCAGTTGGTGGTGATGGTACATTACTACAAGCATTCCATCAGTATAGCCACATGTTATCAAAAGTGGCATTTGTTGGTGTTCATACAGGTCATTTAGGATTTTATGCGGATTGGTTACCTCATGAAGTTGAAAAATTAATCATCGAAATTAATAATTCAGAGTTTCAGGTCATTGAATATCCATTGCTTGAAATTATTATGAGATACAACGACAACGGCTATGAAACAAGGTATTTAGCATTAAATGAAGCAACGATGAAAACTGAAAATGGCTCAACACTTGTTGTGGATGTTAACTTAAGAGGGAAACACTTTGAGCGATTTAGAGGCGATGGATTATGTGTATCAACACCTTCGGGTTCAACGGCTTATAACAAAGCGCTAGGTGGCGCACTTATACATCCTTCACTTGAAGCAATGCAAATTACAGAAATTGCCTCAATAAATAATCGTGTGTTTAGAACGGTAGGATCACCACTTGTATTACCAAAGCATCATACATGTTTAATATCACCAGTTAATCATGATACCATTAGAATGACGATAGATCATGTTAGTATCAAACATAAAAATGTTAATTCAATACAATACCGTGTAGCAAATGAAAAAGTGAGGTTTGCACGTTTTAGACCATTCCCATTCTGGAAACGTGTACACGATTCTTTCATATCAAGTGATGAAGAACGATGAAATTTAAGTATCATATATCACAACAAGAAACTGTTAAAACTTTTTTAGCACGACATGATTTTTCTAAGAAGACAGTGAGCGCCATTAAAAATAATGGCGCTTTAATTGTTAATGATGAACCAGTCACAGTGCGTAAGCAATTAATGCCAAATGATATATTAGAAATTCATTTGCCGCGAGAAATACCGAGTGTTAATTTAATACCTTATGCTCGTAAGCTAGAAGTATTGTATGAAGATGCTTTTGTCATCATAGTTACTAAACCAAACAATCAAAATTGTACGCCTTCGAGAGAACATCCTCATGAAAGTTTAATCGAACAAGTACTATATCATTGTCAAGAACATGGTGAAAATATTAACCCACATATTGTTACGCGTCTAGATCGTAATACAACTGGTATTGTGATATTCGCTAAATATGGACACATCCATCATTTATTTTCTAAAGTAAACTTGAAAAAAATATATACTTGCCTTGTATATGGTAAAACCCATACATTTGGTATTATTGAAGCTAATATTAGACGGTCAAAGGATAGTATTATAACTAGAGAAGTTGCCTCGGATGGTAAATACGCTAAAACATCTTATGAAGTAATAAATCAAAATGATAAATATAGTTTGTGTAAAGTTCATTTGCATACGGGACGTACACATCAAATTCGTGTACATTTTCAACATATTGGGCATCCAATTGTGGGAGATTCTTTGTATGATGGTTTTCATGACAAAATTCATGGTCAAGTACTGCAATGTACGCAAATATATTTTGTTCATCCAATCAATAAGAACAATATTTATATTACAATTGATTATAAGCAATTACTTAAATTATTCAATCAACTCTAATTCACACAGGGGGTGTAAGTATGTCAATGAACACAGATGAAAAAGAGCGTGTTCAAGAGGAATTATATGATGAGACATTATTAGATCAATACTTAGAAAATGATGATATTGATCAATTTAGAGATGAATTTCTAGCATTACACACATATGAACAAAGTGAGTATTTTGAAGATACTACCGATGAAAATAGACAAAAGATTTTTCAATATTTATCACCTGAAGAGGTTGCAAATTTCTTTGATCAATTAGATATTGATGACGATGAATATGAGTTGCTATTTGATAAGATGAATGCGACATACGCTAGTCACATATTAGAAGAAATGTCATACGATAATGCAGTAGATATTTTAAATGAGTTGACTAAACCAAAAGTTGCTAGTCTTTTAACATTGATGAATAAAGATGACGCGAATGAAATCAAAGCATTACTTCACTATGATGAGGATACGGCCGGCGGTATTATGACGACGGAGTATTTATCACTTAAAGCGCATACGCCTGTTAAAGAAGCGTTATTATTGGTCAAAGCACAAGCGCCAGACGCAGAAACAATATATGTTATCTTTGTTGTTGATGATGATGGTAAATTAGTAGGTGTTTTATCGCTAAGAGATTTAATTGTAGCTGAAAATGATGCGTATATTGAAGATATTATGAACGAACGTGTCATTAGTGTGAATGTAGCAGACGACCAAGAAGATGTTGCTCAAGTTATGAGAGACTATGATTTCATGGCTGTACCTGTTATAGATTACCAAGACCATTTGCTGGGGATCATCACGATTGATGATATTTTAGACGTTATGGATGAAGAGGCTAGTGAAGACTACTCTCGTTTAGCCGGGGTTTCAGATATCGATTCGACTAATGATTCAATCATTAAAACAGCATTAAAGCGTTTACCATGGTTGATTATTTTAACATTTTTAGGAATGATTACTGCGACAATTTTAGGGAGATTCGAAAAAACATTAGAAAATGTAGCGCTACTCGCAGCGTTTATTCCTATTATTAGTGGTATGTCAGGAAATTCAGGTACACAATCTTTAGCCGTTTCAGTTCGTAACATTACGACAGGGGAAATTAATGAGCAAAGTAAATTTAGAATTGCATTAAGAGAAGCGGGAAGTGGTGTATTATCGGGTGTTGTATGTTCAACAATATTATTTACAATTATTGTTGCAATATATCATCAGCCACTTTTAGCATTAATTGTTGCAGGAAGTTTAACTTGTGCGATGACGGTGGGGACGTTTGTAGGTTCGATGATTCCATTATTGATGAATAAATTGAATATCGATCCAGCAGTGGCTAGTGGACCATTTATTACAACAATTAATGATATTATTAGTATGTTGATTTATTTTGGTTTAGCTACATCATTTATGGCTTACTTAATTTAAGGAGGAGTTATGGAGTTTTTATCTTTAGTTATTGTTGTTTTAGCAGCGTTTTTAACTCCAATAATTGTCAATCGATTAAATATTAATTTCTTGCCAGTTGTTGTTGCAGAAATTTTGATGGGAATTGTGATTGGAAATTCATTTCTAAATATAGTAGAAAGGGATTCAATTCTAAATATTTTATCAACGTTAGGCTTTATCTTTTTAATGTTTTTAAGTGGTTTAGAAATTGATTTTAAAGCTTTTAAAAAAGATAAACGCGCACGTCAAGGACAAAATGATGATGAATCCTCAATTCCAGGGCATCTTAATCTAGCGTTAACTGTATTTGCATTTATTATGATTATTTCGATTCTTTTAGCGTATGTATTTAAATGGCTTGGATTAGTGGATGATGTGTTATTAATGGTCATTATCATTTCAACTATTTCCTTAGGCGTAGTTGTTCCAACTTTAAAAGAAATGAATATTATGAGAACAACTATAGGGCAATTTATCCTATTAGTAGCAGTGCTTGCGGATTTAGTAACTATGATTTTATTAACGGTCTATGGTGCAATCAATGGTCAAGGCGGCAGTACAATATGGTTAATAGGTATATTAGTTGTTTTCACAGCAATTTCATATATTTTAGGTGTTCAATTTAAAAGAATGTCATTTTTACAAAAATTGATGGATGGTACGACGCAAATCGGTATTCGTGCGGTGTTTGCATTAATAATATTATTAGTAGCCCTAGCAGAGGGAGTTGGCGCAGAAAATATATTAGGTGCATTCTTAGCAGGTGTCGTTGTTTCATTATTAAATCCAGATGAAGAAATGGTTGAAAAGTTAGACTCATTTGGTTACGGGTTTTTTATTCCTATTTTCTTCATAATGGTTGGTGTAGATTTAAACATACCTTCATTAATTAAAGAACCGAAATTACTAATTATCATACCGATTTTAATCGTTGCATTTATCATTTCAAAATTAATTCCAGTCATGTTTATTCGACGTTGGTTTGATATGAAAACAACGATTGCATCAGCATTTTTATTAACATCAACATTATCGCTCGTGATAGCTGCAGCCAAAATTTCAGAAAGATTAAATGCTATTTCAGCTGAAACGTCAGGTATATTAATTTTAAGCGCAGTCATTACATGTGTATTCGTTCCGATTATTTTCAAAAAACTGTTTCCAGTTCCAGATGAGTTTAACCGTAAAATTGAAGTTAGTTTAATTGGTAAAAATCAATTAACGATTCCTATAGCGCAAAATTTAACATCTCAGTTATATGACGTGACATTATATTATCGCAAAGACTTGAGTGATCGTCGTCAATTGTCGGATGATATCACGATGATAGAAATTGCTGATTATGAACAAGATGTTTTAGAACGACTAGGTCTGTTTGACCGAGACATAGTTGTTTGTGCCACGAATGACGATGATATTAACCGAAAAGTTGCTAAATTAGCCAAAACACATCAAGTTGAGCGTGTCATTTGCAGACTTGAAAGCACAACGGACGATACAGAGTTAGTTGATTCAGGTATTGAAATTTTCAGTAGCTACTTAAGTAATAAAATCTTATTAAAAGGTTTAATTGAAACACCTAACATGTTGAATTTATTAAGTAATGTTGAAACGTCACTATATGAAATTCAAATGTTAAATTATAAATATGAAAATATTCAATTACGTAATTTCCCATTCGGAGGAGACATCATCTTCGTGCGTATTATCCGTAATAATGAGTCGATTGTTCCGCATGGAGATACACAATTGCGATATGGTGATCGCTTAATTGTTACCGGTGCTAAAGAATACGTTGATGAATTGAAGCAAGAGTTAGAATTTTATTTTTAACAATAATGATATTAAAATGCAGACGTATTTTAGTACGACGTAAAATTAATGATTTTAAAATGCTTGTATGTATATGATTTTGATAAATACATGCTTTTTACGTAAATCAAGTTTGATACAGAAAGGACTAAATCAAACATTTATCGTTGTAATACGTTTAAATAACTTTATTAAAAAGTCATAATAGTGTTAAAATGTATTGACGAATAAAAAGTTAGTTAAAACTGGGATTAGATATTCTATCCGTTAAATTAATTATTATAAGGAGTTATCTTACATGTTAAATCTTGAAAACAAAACATATGTCATCATGGGAATCGCTAATAAGCGTAGTATTGCTTTTGGTGTCGCTAAAGTTTTAGATCAATTAGGTGCTAAATTAGTATTTACTTACCGTAAAGAACGTAGCCGTAAAGAGCTTGAAAAATTATTAGAACAATTAAATCAACCAGAAGCGCACTTATATCAAATTGATGTTCAAAGCGATGAAGAAGTTATTAATGGTTTTGAGCAAATTGGTAAAGATGTTGGCAATATCGATGGTGTATATCATTCAATCGCATTTGCTAATATGGAAGACTTACGCGGACGTTTTTCTGAAACTTCACGTGAAGGTTTCTTGTTAGCTCAAGACATTAGTTCTTACTCACTAACTATCGTTGCTCATGAAGCTAAAAAATTAATGCCAGAAGGTGGTAGCATTGTTGCAACAACATATTTAGGTGGCGAATTCGCAGTTCAAAACTATAATGTGATGGGTGTTGCTAAAGCGAGTTTAGAAGCAAATGTTAAATATTTAGCATTAGACTTAGGTCCAGATAATATTCGCGTTAATGCAATTTCAGCTGGTCCAATCCGTACATTAAGTGCAAAAGGTGTGGGTGGTTTCAATACAATTCTTAAAGAAATCGAAGAGCGTGCACCTTTAAAACGTAATGTTGATCAAGTAGAAGTAGGTAAAACAGCGGCTTACTTATTAAGTGATTTATCAAGTGGCGTTACAGGTGAAAATATTCATGTAGATAGCGGATTCCACGCAATTAAATAATATCATTCAACAGCTTTGTTCACGTTATTATATATGTGAGCAAAGCTTTTTTGCTTTTATAATAATCGGACTGATGGAAAATTATTTGATATTTCATCTGACTGATTTTTTTATGCACAAAAAAATCGCCTCAAAAGCTGTAGTTTCAACTTTTGAGGCGATAGTATCTTATATTATTAAAAGACATCCACAGAATTAGTCCTTAACATTACTGTTTGCTTTATCAATAATGCGTTGGCGGTATTTAAAAATATTACTAACAACCGTTTTAAGTACAGCATATAATGGCACTGCAATCAGAACTAATGTAAAGCCACCTAAATCTCCTGCTGCTAAAATAACAACGATAATTGTTAAAGGATGGATACTTAAAGATTTACCCATTACATTTGGTGTAATGATATTACCTTCAAGTTGGTGTGCAATTAATGTAATGATACAAACCCATATAAATGTAGTAGGACTATCTATAATACCGAGTATTGCTGCAGGTGCAAATGATAACCATGAACCTAAGAAAGGAATTAAGTTTGCGACACCAGCAAATAGTACTAATAAAGGAATATATGGTAAGTCAATAATTGAATAACCGATATATAAGAATATACCTAAAATAACACTGACAGTTACTTGACCTTGAATGTAAGATTTTAATGTAAAGTTTAAATCAGTTAATAAATCTACGAAAAATACTTTACGTTCACCTTTGAAAAATTTAGCAACAGCTGGGATAAATTTTTCATGGTCTTTTAACATATAAATTAAGAAGAATGGAACCATAATCAATAAGAAGATGGTTGAAATTAATGATGTAATGTACTGTAATGAATTAGATAAAATATTAGTAACGCCATCACCCATTGATTTAACCATATTTGTAATTCTACTTGTTACATCTTCAGGTAATTTATCCATTTGAGCTAGTGCGAATTTAATAATTTGCTCTGCTTCTTTTTGTAAGGCAGGTGTTTGACTAATTAAATTGTTGATATTTGAAATGATGATTGGTGCAACAAACGCAACAATTAAGCCGATAATAGCAAACAAAGCTAACATGATTGTTGTTATACTAGCCCATCTTGGAAAACCGACTTTTTCAAGTAAGTTTTGAAAAGGTAGACAGATATAAAATAAAAAACCACTAATTAAAAATGGAAGAAATACAGAACCGATGATTGTAGCTATTGGAGTAAATACTTCGTGCACTTCCATAAATAGTTTGATGAGAATGAACAGCATAATCAGAGCGATGCCAGTTCGGAACCAAACCTTGTTTAACATAAACGATGTTCCTCCTATTTTTCTAAACTTAGTTATTATTTAGTATATCCTAAATAGCAGTGCTTAAAAAGGTTAATATTTTTTAAATATACTTAAATTAACCATTTACTTTCTATTTTAAGATATTTACTTTCAATAGTTTGTGAGACTTTTCAATGACTCGTAAGTCTGCAAATGGATCAAACAGTACCAATTTATATGAATAACTTATTTTAATATTAAACGTGTTTAAATAATGAAATGATCATATTAATATTTATAAGAATATTCTGAAAAATATATTGAAGTGTCTCGTGCTTAATCGTATAATATTTTTATGTTTAAACAATAGGGGGAATCTTATGATTGAAAAATTAGTAACCTTTTTAAATGAGGTTGTTTGGAGTAAGCCATTAGTTTATGGTTTGCTAATTACTGGTGTGCTATTTACATTGCGTATGCGATTTTTTCAAGTTAGACATTTTAAAGAAATGATTCGATTAATGTTTCAAGGAGAGAAGTCTCCAAATGGTATTTCAAGTTTTCAAGCGATAGCCATGTCTTTAGCAGGCAGGGTTGGTACAGGTAATATTGTCGGTGTATCTACTGCAATATTTATAGGAGGACCTGGTGCAGTATTTTGGATGTGGATTACTGCATTTTTAGGTGCAAGTAGTGCTTTTATTGAATCTACACTTGGTCAAATATTCAAGAGAGTTGAAAATAATGAATACCGTGGTGGACCAGCGTATTATATAGAATATGGTATTGGTGGTAAATTTGGTAAAATTTACGGAATTATCTTTGCTATTGTTACGATTATCTCAGTAGGTCTATTGCTTCCTGGTGTGCAATCTAACGCTATAGCAAGTTCTATGCACAATGCGATTCATGTTCCACAATGGTTAATGGGTGGTATTGTTGTAGTTATTTTGGGATTAATTATTTTTGGTGGTGTACGTAGTATTGCCAATGTTGCAACAGCCGTTGTACCATTTATGGCAATTATTTACATACTAATGGCTGTCATTATCATTTGTATCAATATACAAGAAGTGCCAGCGTTATTTGCATTAATTTTCAAATCAGCATTTGGATTACAATCTGCTTTTGGTGGTATCGTTGGCGCAATGATAGAGATTGGTGTTAAACGTGGATTATACTCAAATGAGGCTGGTCAAGGTACAGGTCCACACGCAGCAGCGGCAGCAGAAGTATCACATCCAAGTAAACAAGGTCTAGTACAAGCATTTTCAGTTTATATTGATACATTATTTGTATGTACTGCAACTGCTCTGATTATACTTATTTCTGGTACATATAATGTGACTGATGGTACGGTTAATGCGAATGGCACACCGCATTTAATTAAAGACGGTGGGATTTATGTTGAAAATGCAACAGGTAAAGATTATTCAGGTACTGCGATGTATGCACAAGCCGGCATTGATAAAGCGTTCCATGGCAGTGGTTATCAATTTGATCCTACTTTCTCTGGCGTAGGTTCGTACTTTATTGCATTTGCTTTATTCTTCTTTGCATTTACTACAATTTTGTCGTACTACTACATTACAGAAACAAATGTTGCTTATTTAACGCGTAATCAAAATAATCAAGTTTCATCGGTATTTATTAATATTGCTCGTGTGATTATTTTGTTCGCTACATTTTACGGTGCAGTTAAAACAGCTGATGTAGCATGGGCATTCGGTGATTTAGGTGTAGGTCTAATGGCTTGGTTAAATATCATTGCGATTTGGATTTTACATAAGCCTGCCGTAAATGCTTTAAAAGATTATGAAATTCAAAAGAAACGTTTAGGCAGCGGTTATAATGCAGTTTATCAACCTGATCCGAATAAATTACCTAATGCTGTCTTTTGGTTGAAGACATATCCAGAACGTTTAAAACAAGCACGTGCCAAAAAGTAGTCAACTTTTAGTTATGGTATATGTAGTGATCATTTGATAAAAAAGAAAAAGTATTGAGAATTTTAGGTGCTCAGAAATTTGAATTTTAAAATATAGTGTCTCTTGGTACAATAATAATACAATTACTAGGGGGCACTTTTTTATGTTGGAATTTAAAGCTGGAAAGATTAATAAACATGTTTTATATAGTGATATTTTAAATAGAGATGTCACACTAAGTATTTATTTGCCAGAATCTTATAATCAACTTGTTAAATATAATGTCATTCTTTGCTTTGACGGATTAGATTTTTTACGTTTCGGGAGAATACAACGTACATATGAATCGTTAATCAAAGAAGCGCGTATTGATGATGCGATCATTGTCGGATTCCATTATGAAGACGTTGATAAGCGTAGAGAGGAATTTCATCCACAAGGAAGTCGTTCTCATTTAACTATTCAATCAGTCGGTAAAGAAATATTGCCATTTATTGACTCGACGTTTTCTACACTGAAAGTAGGTAATGCAAGGTTATTAGTAGGAGATAGTTTAGCGGGTAGTATTGCCTTATTAACGGCGTTGACCTATCCAACGATTTTTAGTCGTGTAGCAATGTTAAGTCCACATTCAGATGAAAAAGTATTAGATAAGCTAAATCAATGTGCTAATAAAGAACAATTGACAATTTGGCATGTCATTGGTCTAGATGAAAAAGATTTCACTTTACCAACAAATGGTAAGCGTGCCGATTTCTTAACACCGAATAGAGAATTAGCTGAACAAATTAAGAAATATAATATAACTTATTATTACGATGAATTTGAAGGTGGTCACCAATGGAAAGATTGGAAACCATTGCTGTCAGATATATTATTGTATTTTTTTAGTAATCAGTCACCGGATCAATTATATGAGTAATATGTTCTTATATAACTGATTATTGTAGTGGTTTTATCTTCAAAAGAGGGGCAATTTTAGGGCACTTAGGTATTATATTAAGAGAAAAGCATATTCCTGCAATAACAACGGATAAAGAGCTTCAAGAAGGTGAAATGTATAGAATAGTGAAGGGGGGAATTTACAGTGAATAATAAGCTTATATATACCTCTTATGATGGTGATAACATACTATTGATAGATAGTTTTATTAAACTTGTTATTGATTTTAAATATATTCCAATAAATCCAACTAAATCATTAGGATATTATATATCTACATCGATTCATGACAATGACAAAGGTGAGTGTTTAAGAGACTGCTTGTCTTTGGAAATGATTTGTGATGAACTTTGGGTATTCATAGACAATAATAAATATATTCCAGAAGGAGTTCGGTTAGAAATAGCCTCATGGTTAAAATATAAATCCTCTCCAGTTAAGTATATAAGCATACCTTCTTTATTAGAGAATTCGAGTATAAATGACGATTTATTTTTAGACTTTGATGATTCAAATATACTTAAAGAAAAGGAAATTTCCGAACTAGTACCGAAAAAAAGTGAGTTAAGACCTGTAAATTGTATTAATATACTACCGGAACACCATAAATATATAGACTGGATAAAGTATCATTTATTTTATAACAAATTCGTACCATTGGATTATTTAAGTATAAAGCCATATATTTATTTTGATAATATAGAACATTATAAAAGTGAGTTATCGCTATTGAATGAACGATGTAATAACATTTCTGTTATGCCATATTATGTGAGTGAAGATAATTTTAATTTATCTTTTTCAGAATGCAAAATACCTAAATATATTAAGAAAGATTGGGCTATAACAACAATGGAGAATAAAAATTAACATGGATATATCATTAAATTTCAATCATTATATTGATTTAAAAAAGAGTATTAAAAATTTATGCTTAATGAAAAAGTTTGAGCCCTATGTAACCAATGAAAATTATGATTTTATTGAAATGCCTTTGGTAGTAGATGGAAATTATGTGCTCTTAAAAATTTATCAAGAAAAAGACGCTTTAATTAAACTTCATTATCAGGAAGTATTAAACTCTAATCGAAAAAGTGTAATACAAGAAAGTGATATAGTTAGAATTTCACGAAGCATACTTAATGAAGCTCTTGATATCAATAGTAATATAAAATATAAATCTGATACTTTTGGATTAACTATTATATCCGATGCAGATAATTACACAACATTAATACGGACTATACTTGCTCAGCAAGTGAGCATAGAACAAGCCAATAAACTATTTTTATTATTTATTAATACTTATGGTGAAATTTTTGAACTAAATAATAAAGAATACACTTTTTTAAATTGGGATAAAATATTCAGTCGAATATATAAAGAACAAAAAGTTTTAGTAGGTACGACTAATAATAGAAAGCAGGCTATCATAACTCTTGCTGAATTACATATAAAAAACGGCTTAAGAGAAAATGTTTTACAAGTTATTTCAAGTATAAAAGGTATAGGTTCTTGGACAGTGCAAATGTTTATGCTATTTCAATTTCCTCACGTAGCTTTTGAAAATATTCCTGTAGCAGACATAGGATTGCACAGGGCCATAGAAAAAAATCATGATCTTCCACATAAATCGATTGATAAAAGTAAGGGAGAATCTTACTTCCAAAACATGAAATCTATAGATGTGTTTAAATATTGGTATATATACATGGTTGAATAGATGTTTAAGCAGTTTGTTGTACAGTAAAAATAAAACCTATTAAATATAAGGATTGCTTAATCTCTTTTCTAATTATTCAACTCCCGATGTAATATTCTGTAAATTACTTTACAGAATATGTTTACTTTACGTACTTTTTAAATGAAAGGTAAGAGTAGATAAACTTTTTAAAGACCTATTTCTGAAATAATAGAAGATACTACTTTATTTATATAAATGTTGGATTATCTTAAATAGGCAGTATAGTGACTATTTATCATGCCAGTTCTATCATTTTTTTTAAAGGAATTATTAAGATGATTATCACATTACTACCGGAAAGGTTTAAGGTAATTGTTGTAGAAAATTCTCAATATATTTTTTCAGCGATACATTTTTATATCTATAAACCAATTACATACGAATGTTGTATGGAGTTCTTTAACTAAAAATAATATACAACTGTTACTAGAAATCAATATTTTTTGTTTATTATAGAATCCTATCACAACAAGCTTAAATGAACATTGTAATAGAAACGCACTGAATTATAAAACAGAATTAAAATTATTTATAGGGTTATCTAGGCTGTCTAGATAAATTTGACAATGCTATAGTTAAATATATTTATAAAAGATTTTACTGTTTAATTTAATTTAATTTAAATTTGTCGAAATTGCAAAAGATGTATAATGAATTATTTTTAATGTAACGGTTTTCAAAGAAATTTGATATAATAGCAATAGGTTAAACAAAGGAGGAATTCAGATGATTTTAGGATTAGCATTAATTCCATCAAAGTCATTTCAAGAAGCGGTGGATTCTTACCGTAAAAGATATGATAAACAGTATTCACGAATTAAACCACATGTGACAATTAAAGCACCATTTGAAATTGAAGATGGTGATTTAGATTCTGTCATTGAACAGGTTAGAGCTCGTATTAATGGTATACCAGCAGTAGAAGTTCATGCTACAAAAGCTTCTAGCTTCAAACCAACGAACAATGTGATTTACTTTAAAGTTGCGAAGACGGACGACTTAGAAGAATTGTTTAATCGCTTTAATGGAGAAGATTTCTATGGAGAAGCTGAACATGTTTTTGTGCCACACTTTACAATAGCACAAGGACTATCTAGCCAAGAATTCGAAGATATTTTTGGTCAAGTAGCATTAGCTGGGGTAGACCATAAAGAAATTATCGATGAATTAACTTTGTTACGTTTTGACGATGACGAAGATAAATGGAAAGTTATTGAAACGTTTAAATTAGCTTAAGTAACATAATAGTATTGTTAATCGTAGTATGTTTGAATTAATAAGAAAATGGTCATTTTTATTGAATGTAATAAAAATGACCATTTTCTTTATTTTAAAATACGTTTTAACCTTACTTAGCTTTTTCTCTATTTGCTATAAAGTAGCTTCCATAAAATACAGCTAAGACTAAAAAGATTAATGCCGAGAAATAAAATGTATTGTTTAAATTGTTGGTAAATTGTGTAATTAATCCGCCAAATAATGGCCCGATCATTGAGCCGAATCCTTGGATACTATTAAAAACACCCCAAGTTTCTTCTTGTTCATCTGATTTGATAAATCGTGCCATAAAGGTATTCCATGCTGGTAATAAGATGCCATACATTAGACCGATAGCTAAAGCGATAATCCACACGATGTGAATATTAACAATCATAGATAGAGTGAAAATTAATATCATGTATAAAATAAATCCGCTTAGAATAACACCATACATAAAGTTTCTGCTGCGGTTATCTATTAGTTTCGATAAAAATAGCATCGAAACTGCACAGCCGATACCACCAATAATGATTGCAACAGTATATTCAATTGTGCTTACGTTAATAACCTTAGTAGCATATGTTGGTAATATAGGAACTAGTGCAGCAATTGCGGCACCTTGTAAAAGAATACCAGGGAACAACAATAAATGGCGCTTTGTCACATCAACAATTTGTCTCAATTGAGCTTTAACTGGACGAGTATTATAATTTGTTAACTTTACATCGACAAAATAATATAATATCCAAGCAATTAAAACGACTAAAGACATCATGAAGGCAAAGCGTGTTGGGTGCACTTTGATAAGTAGATTCATAAAAACCATACCTACCAATAGGCCTAACAACCATGAAAAATAAACATAGCCCATTTGTTTGCCACGTTTATCTTCTTCAACACTGGATAACATAATGACCCAAATAGGACTAACTGCAATACCGAGCATCATAGCACTAAATATGATTACAAAAGGTGATGCTGGAAACCAAATAACTAAAAATAAACTTGTAAATGCTAAAATAAATCCAGTCGTTAAAACGATTTTTGTGCCGAATTTTTTCAGTAAAAATCCTATAACAAAGTTTGTAGATGCATCAGCAATAAAATGTATTGAAAATGCTAGAGACGTTATTGCTACAGCAATGGATGTTACTGTTGGCAAGAAATTAATATAGCTTAGGATATACATGCCTCTCGCAAATTCCATTAAAAATAAGATAATAAGCATTAAAATGAAATTTTTATGATTAGCGTAATTATTTAACGAAGAATCTTGCATATAAAGGAACCTTTCCATAAATCTCTTGTGGTTGTGATGAATGACCGATTAAATCAAGTAAGTCTTGACATATTGTCTGTGTAGCATACTTAATTTTATCTTGTTCCATTGTACTAATCATGTTAGTTAATTGCTCATTACCATTCGTTAAACTAGCTACAATTTTTATTGCTTCTTCTGGAGTATCAGCGATTTTACCAAAACCTTTTTCTTCAAAGTAAAGGGCATTTTCAAGCTCTTGACCAGGTGCAGGATTTAGGAAAATCATTGGAATACAACGGGCGAAACCTTCAGTTATTGTGATACCACCAGGTTTCGTAATCATAAGTTGACTTGATGCCATCCATTCATTCATGTGTTTGGTATAACCTAGAATCAATACATTCTCGTTAGATTTAAACTTAGCTGTTAAAGAACGCTTTAGCTCTTTGCTCTTACCACAAATCATAACTACTTGTGCATTTGCACTTTTCGCTAATATATCAGTGATCATCGTGTCAAAGCCTTTAGATACACCAAATGCACCAGCTGACATTAAAATAGTTTGCTTATCTGGATCTAAGTTGTTGTCTATTAACCACTGCTTTTGATTAATAGGTGTTTCAAATTTGTTATCAATAGGAATACCTGTCACTTTAACTGTTGAAGGATCAATACCTACGTCTATAAAGTCTTGTTTCGTTTCTTTTGTTGCCACATAATATCTTGTTGAATACGGCGTAATCCAGTTTTTATGTAAGCGATAGTCTGTCATCACTGTAGCAACTGGAATATTAATGTTAAATTGCTCAGTTAGTACCGACATAACTGGTGTAGGAAACGTTAATAATATTAAATCCGGCTTTTCTTTTATCAATAAATTTATTAATTTATTAAGTCCATAGTATTTGTAGAAACATTTGTCTAGTTTATCTGGGCGGCTGTAATAAAACCCTTTGTACATATTTCTAAAATATTTAAAGCTATTGATATACCATTTTTTACAAATAGAAGTCAAAATTGGGTGAGCTTCCATAAATAAATCGTGCTCAATGACGCTTAAATGGTCTAGATTCATATCATTAAGTTGATTAACGATACTCTGTGTAACTTGCATATGACCGTTACCGAAAGAGCCAGTAATAATCAATATCTTTTTATTTTGAGTAACCATTAATAGCCACCCTCCGTTAGTTTGAAAATTTTATTTAAGTGTAACTTATTTTACGGCATTATAAAAGAAATAAAGACGCAAAGTCGTTACATTTATAGCATTTTAATCAATAGATGAATTGATACAAAATAAAACGTTATTTTATTAAGCAATTTATTGTTCTATGTTTTATTTGTATATTTAAAATTATCCAGTATACAATTATAGCATATTTTTGGAAACAATTATGATATTATACCATGTTACAAGATGGTTTTAATAATTTAAGATGAACCATAATTGTGAAACTAATTCATAATACCTTATGTTTTATTTTTAATAGTAGAAATTAGAAAATGCTGATTAGTAGGATATAACAGTGAAATTATAAATTTATTAACATCAACAAAACGTGTATAATAAACATATTGTAGAAAAAGGAGCGGTTCAGTTTGGATGCAAGTACGTTGTTTAAGAAAGTAAAAGTAAAGCGTGTATTGGGTTCTTTAGAACAACAAATAGATGATATCACTACTGATTCACGTACAGCGAGAGAAGGTAGCATTTTTGTCGCTTCAGTTGGATATACTGTAGACAGTCATAAGTTCTGTCAAAGTGTAGCTGATCAAGGGTGTAAGTTGGTAGTGGTCAATAAAGAACAATCATTATCAGCTAACGTAACACAAGTGGTTGTGCCGGACACATTAAGAGTAGCTAGTATTCTAGCACACACATTATTTGATTATCCGAGTCATCAGTTAGTGACATTTGGTGTAACGGGTACAAATGGTAAAACCTCTATTGCGACGATGATTCATTTAATTCAAAGAAAGTTACAAAAAAATAGTGCATATTTAGGAACTAATGGTTTCCAAATTAATGAAACAAAGACAAAAGGTGCAAATACGACACCAGAAACAGTTTCTTTGACTAAGAAAATTAAAGAAGCAGTTGATGCAGGCGCTGAATCCATGACATTAGAAGTATCGAGCCATGGCTTAGTATTAGGACGACTGCGAGGCGTTGAATTTGACGTTGCAATATTTTCAAATTTAACACAAGACCATTTAGATTTTCATGGCACAATGGAAGCGTACGGACACGCGAAGTCTTTATTGTTTAGTCAATTAGGTGAAGATTTGTCGAAAGAAAAGTATGTCGTGTTAAACAATGACGATTCATTTTCTGAGTATTTAAGAACAGTGACGCCTTATGAAGTATTTAGTTATGGAATTGATGAGGAAGCCCAATTTATGGCTGAAAATATTCAAGAATCTTTACAAGGTGTCAGCTTTGATTTTGTAACGCCTTTTGGAACTTACCAAGTAAAATCGCCTTATGTTGGTAAGTTTAATATTTCTAATATTATGGCAGCAATGATTGCGGTGTGGAGTAAAGGTACATCTTTAGAAACGATTATTAAAGCTGTTGAAAATTTAGAACCTGTTGAAGGACGATTAGAAGTTTTAGATCCTTCGTTACCTATTGATTTAATTATCGATTATGCACATACAGCTGATGGTATGAACAAATTAATCGATGCAGTACAGCCTTTTGTAAAGCAAAAGTTGATATTTTTAGTTGGTATGGCAGGCGAACGTGATTTAACTAAAACGCCTGAAATGGGGCGAGTTGCCTGTCGTGCAGATTATGTCATTTTCACACCGGATAATCCGGCAAATGATGACCCGAAAATGTTAACAGCAGAATTAGCCAAAGGTGCAACACATCAAAACTATATAGAATTTGATGATCGTGCAGAAGGGATAAAACATGCAATTGACATAGCTGAGCCTGGGGATACTGTCGTTTTAGCATCAAAAGGAAGAGAACCATATCAAATCATGCCAGGACATATTAAGGTGCCACATCGAGATGATTTAATTGGCCTTGAAGCAGCTTACAAAAAGTTCGGTGGTGGCCCTGTTGGTCAATAAAAGACTTCTTGATGAAGGTAAAACTATTGATGTTTATTTATTCGAAGCATTAAATGACCAGATAATCATTGCTATACCAGATTGGTTTTGGTCATATCAGATGGCAATGACATTAAATGAAGAAACTTGTTTTGAAGCAATACTCATGCAATTGTTTGTTTTTAAAGAAGAGGAAGAGGCAGAATCGATTGCATCACAACTAACAGATTGGATAGAAACATATAAAAAGGAGAAAGACTAATGAACTTAAAGCAAGAAGTTGAGTCTAGAAAGACTTTTGCGATTATTTCACATCCCGATGCAGGGAAAACAACGTTAACTGAAAAACTATTGTACTTCAGTGGTGCCATTCGTGAAGCGGGTACAGTTAAAGGGAAGAAGACTGGTAAATTTGCGACAAGTGACTGGATGAAAGTTGAACAAGAGCGTGGTATTTCTGTAACAAGTTCAGTAATGCAATTTGATTACGATGATTATAAAATCAATATCTTAGATACACCAGGACATGAAGACTTTTCAGAAGATACGTATAGAACATTAATGGCAGTTGACAGTGCTGTCATGGTCATAGACTGTGCAAAAGGTATTGAACCACAAACCTTGAAGTTATTTAAAGTTTGTAAAATGCGTGGTATTCCAATTTTTACATTCATTAATAAATTAGACCGAGTAGGTAAAGAACCATTTGAATTATTAGATGAAATCGAAGAGACATTAAATATTGAAACATACCCTATGAATTGGCCAATTGGTATGGGACAAAGTTTCTTTGGCATCATTGATAGAAAGTCTAAAACAATTGAACCATTTAGAGATGAAGAAAATATATTACATTTGAATGATGATTTTGAGTTGGAAGAAGATCATGCAATTACAAATGATAGTGCTTTTGAACAAGCAATTGAAGAATTAATGTTGGTTGAAGAAGCGGGGGAAGCCTTTGATAATGACGCGCTGTTGAGTGGAGACTTAACACCTGTATTTTTCGGTTCAGCTTTAGCTAACTTTGGTGTACAAAATTTCTTGAATGCATATGTTGATTTTGCGCCAATGCCAAATGCGAGACAAACAAAAGAAGAGGTTGAAGTAAGCCCGTTTGATGATTCATTTTCAGGATTTATCTTTAAAATTCAAGCCAACATGGACCCTAAACACCGTGATAGAATTGCCTTTATGCGTGTCGTTAGTGGTGCATTTGAACGTGGTATGGATGTCACTTTGCAACGTACTAATAAAAAGCAAAAGATCACACGTTCAACGTCATTTATGGCAGACGATAAAGAAACTGTGAATCATGCTGTAGCAGGCGATATCATTGGACTATATGATACAGGTAATTATCAAATTGGAGATACTTTAGTTGGTGGAAAACAAACCTACAGTTTCCAAGATTTACCACAATTTACGCCAGAAATTTTTATGAAAGTTTCTGCTAAAAACGTCATGAAACAGAAGCATTTCCATAAAGGTATTGAACAATTAGTTCAAGAAGGTGCGATTCAATACTATAAAACATTACACACAAACCAAATTATTTTAGGTGCTGTTGGTCAGTTACAATTTGAAGTTTTCGAACATAGAATGAAAAACGAATATAATGTTGATGTTGTTATGGAGCCAGTAGGCCGTAAAATTGCACGTTGGATTGAAAATGAAGACCAAATTACAGATAAGATGAACACATCAAGATCGATTTTAGTGAAAGATAGATATGACGATTTAGTATTCTTATTTGAAAATGAATTTGCAACAAGATGGTTCGAAGAGAAATTCCCTGAAATTAAATTGTATAGTTTACTTTAACGGCTCAATTGTATAATCGAATTTGTTACATTAAAAATAATTGTTTCCTTGAAGAAAAATAAATTGTATATTTTAAAAGAAAAAGGTATACTATGATGTATCAAATGAATAACCTATGGCATTTTGTCAGAGGGGAGTAACTTAAGAATCATGACCGTATAAATGATTCGACACTTTATCGTCATTACGAAGATATCTTCCGGTAAAGTGGGCAATTAAAATTGCTTAGTGAGACCTTTGCTATTTATTTAGCATAGGTCTTTTTGTTTGTACTTAACTTATTTATTTAAAGGAGTTGTACATGTTAATGGATCCAAGTTTGATCTTACCTTATTTATGGGTACTTGTCGTTTTAGTATTTTTAGAAGGCTTATTAGCAGCAGATAACGCAATCGTTATGGCTGTAATGGTTAAGCACTTACCACCCGAACAACGTAAAAAAGCTTTGTTTTACGGTTTGCTAGGTGCATTTGTATTTAGATTTTTAGCATTATTCTTAATTAGTATTATCGCGAACTTTTGGTTTATTCAAGCTGCAGGAGCGGTTTACTTAATTTATATGTCAATCAAAAATCTATGGCAGTTCTTTAAACACCCAGAAATTGAAAGTCCTGAAGCTGGAGATGATCATCATTATGATGAGTCTGGTGAAGAGATTAAAGCAAGTAACAAATCATTCTGGGGAACTGTGTTGAAAATAGAATTTGCAGATATCGCATTTGCCATTGATTCTATGCTTGCTGCTTTAGCTATTGCTGTAACACTTCCTAAAGTTGGTATTCACTTTGGTGGTATGGACTTAGGTCAGTTCGTAGTCATGTTCCTAGGTGGAATGATTGGTGTTATTCTAATGCGTTATGCAGCAACATGGTTCGTAGAGCTATTAAACAAATATCCAGGACTTGAAGGTGCAGCCTTCGCGATCGTTGGTTGGGTAGGTGTTAAGTTAGTTGTCATGGTATTAGCGCACCCAGACATCGCTGTATTGCCTGAGCACTTCCCACATGGCGTATTATGGCAATCTATTTTCTGGACGGTACTAATTGGATTAGTAATTATCGGTTGGTTAGGTTCGGTTGTTAAAAATAAAAAATCGCATAAATAAATGATGTGAAGCGGACAATCTTAATTTAGTTTAAGGTTGTCCTTTTTCATTTAATTAAGTGATCTATGAAAAATGGATTTTGAAGAATATGTATCAAAAGATGCGATATAGTATTAAGAAAATGTGCCTTTTATATTTAGCATTTTTTCAATAGAAATTATATAGATTTTAAAGCAAATTAAGTGTTAATGTGTCATAATGAAAAGTGATTTTATTGAATGGAGTGGACATTAGTGGATATTGGTAAAAAACATGTAATTCCTAAAAGTCAGTACCGACGTAAGCGTCGTGAATTCTTCCACAACGAAGACAGAGAAGAAAATTTAAATCAACATCAAGATAAACAAAATATAGATAATACAACATCAAAAAAAGCAGATAAGCAAATACATAAAGATTCAATTGATAAGCACGAACGTTTTAAAAATAGTTTATCATCGCATTTAGAACAGAGAAACCGTGATGTGAATGAGAACAAAGCTGAAGAAAGTAAAAGTAATCAGGGTAGTAAGTCAGCATATAACAAAGATCATTATTTAACAGACGATGTATCTAAAAAACAAAATTCATTAGATTCAGTAGACCAAGATACAGAGAAATCAAAATATTATGAGCAAAATACTGAAGCGACTTTATCAACTAATTCAACCGATAAAGTAGAATCAACTGACATGAGAAAGCTAAGTTCAGATAAAAACAAAGTTGGTCATGAAGAGCAACATGTACTTTCTAAACCTTCAGAACATGATAAAGAGACTAGAATTGATTTTGAGTCTTCAAGAACTGATTCAGACAGCTCGATGCAGACAGAGAAAATAAAAAAAGACAGTTCAGATGGAAATAAAAGTAGTAATCTGAAATCTGAAGTAATATCAGACAAATCAAATTCAGTACCAATATTGTCGGAATCTGATGATGAAGTAAATAATCAGAAGCCATTAACTTTGCCGGAAGAACAGAAATTGAAAAGGCAGCAAAGTCAAAATGAGCAAACAAAAACTTATACATATGGTGATAGCGAACAAAATGACAAGTCTAATCATGAAAATGATTTAAGTCATCATACACCATCGATAAGTGATGATAAAGATTACGTTATGAGAGAAGATCATATTGTTGACGATAATCCTGATAATGATATCAATACACCATCATTATCAAAAATAGATGACGATCGAAAACTTGATGAAAAAATTCATGTCGAAGATAAACATAAACAAAATGCAGACTCATCTGAAACGGTGGGATATCAAAGTCAGTCAAGTGCATCTCATCGTAGCACTGAAAAAAGAAATATGGCTATTAATGACCATGATAAATTAAACGGTCAAAAACCAAATACAAAGACATCGGCAAATAATAATCAAAAAAAGGCTACATCAAAATTGAACAAAGGGCGCGCTACAAATAATAATTATAGTGCCATTTTGAAAAAGTTTTGGATGATGTATTGGCCTAAATTAGTTATTCTAATGGGTATTATTATTCTAATTGTTATTTTGAATGCCATTTTTAATAATGTGAACAAAAATGATCGCATGAATGATAATAATGATGCAGATGCTCAAAAATATACGACAACGATGAAAAATGCCAATAACGCAGTTAAATCGGTCGTTACAGTTGAAAATGAAACATCAAAAGATTCATCATTACCTAAAGATAAAGCATCTCAAGACGAAGTAGGATCAGGTGTTGTATATAAAAAATCTGGAGATACGTTATATATTGTTACGAATGCACACGTTGTCGGTGATAAAGAAAATCAAAAAATAACTTTCTCGAATAATAAAAGTGTTGTTGGGAAAGTGCTTGGTAAAGATAAATGGTCAGATTTAGCTGTTGTTAAAGCAACTTCTTCAGACAGTTCAGTGAAAGAGATAGCTATTGGAGATTCAAATAATTTAGTGTTAGGAGAGCCAATATTAGTCGTAGGTAATCCACTTGGTGTAGACTTTAAAGGCACTGTGACAGAAGGTATTATTTCAGGTCTGAACAGAAATGTTCCAATTGATTTCGATAAAGATAATAAATATGATATGTTGATGAAAGCTTTCCAAATTGATGCATCAGTAAATCCAGGTAACTCGGGTGGTGCTGTCGTCAATAGAGAAGGAAAATTAATTGGTGTAGTTGCAGCTAAAATTAGTATGCCAAACGTTGAAAATATGTCATTTGCAATACCTGTTAATGAAGTACAAAAGATTGTAAAAGAATTAGAAACAAAAGGTAAAATTGACTATCCCGATGTAGGTGTTAAAATGAAGAATATTGCCAGTCTAAATAGTTTTGAAAGACAAGCAGTTAAATTGCTAGGAAAAGTTAAGAACGGTGTTGTTGTAGATCAAGTTGACAACAATGGTTTAGCAGATCAATCTGGTCTGAAAAAAGGTGATGTAATTACTGAATTAGATGGCAAACTTTTAGAAGATGATTTACGCTTTAGGCAGATTATATTTAGTCATAAAGATGACTTGAAATCAATTACAGCGAAGATTTATAGAGATGGTAAAGAAAAAGAAATTAATATTAAACTAAAATAATGTTGAGGTGAACAACGTGTCAATTTTTAGCCAGTTTTTAAAAAGATCAAGCCCTCAACAAGGTATTGTATTGTATTATATCGTCGCAATTGTCGTTGCATTTTTATTATTAAACTTACCGTATGTTCATAAACCAGGTGTAGAAGTAAATCCAATTGACACATTATTTGTTGCCGTATCCGGAATTAGTGTTACTGGATTGTCTCCGATAAGTATTGTCGATACCTATTCTACATTTGGACAATTAATTATCCTCGTGATATTAAATATTGGTGGAATTGGCGTCATGGCAATTGGTACGATGTTATGGGTGGTACTAGGTAAACATATTGGAATTAGAGAACGTCAGTTAATTATGTTAGATAATAACAAAAACACAATGAGTGGTACCGTCAAATTGATTATTGATATTGTAAAATCAATATTTGTAATCGAACTCGTAGGAGCCATGTTATTAGCATTTTACTTTTATCGAGATAATCCAGATTTAAAATATGCAATCATGCAAGGTGTTTTTGTTTCTATTTCTGCCACTACCAATGGTGGATTAGATATTACAGGTAAGTCATTAATTCCTTATGCACATGATTATTTTGTACAAGCGATAGTTATATTTTTAATAATTTTAGGATCAATCGGCTTCCCAGTATTATTAGAGGTTAAAGCTTACATTCAAAATAGGGTTACTAATTTTAGATTTTCATTATTTACTAAAATTACGACATCAACATATTTATTCCTATTTATTGTTGGGGTATTAGCCATTCTATTATTTGAACATAACCATGCGTTCAAAGGATTAAGTTGGCATCAATCGTTATTCTATTCGCTGTTTCAATCAGCGACTACAAGAAGTGCGGGTCTTCAAACAATTGATGTGACAACACTAAGTGACCCTACGAATATTATCATGGGTATTTTAATGTTTATAGGTTCTTCGCCAAGTTCGGTTGGTGGCGGTATTCGTACAACAACTTTCGCTATTTTAATTTTGTTTTTAATTAACTTTAGTAATAATGCCGATAAAACATCCATAAAAGTATACAATAGAGAAGTACACATTATGGATATTCAACGTTCATTTGCAGTATTTACAATGGCGACAATTTTAACATTTTTAGGAATGCTAATTATATCAGCTACTGAAAATGGTAAGCTTACATTTTTACAAGTATTTTTTGAAGTCATGTCTGCATTTGGAACTTGTGGACTATCGCTTGGTGTCACAAGTGATATTAGTGATATTTCCAAGGTCGTACTAATGGTACTCATGTTTATAGGACGTGTTGGCTTAATATCATTTATCATTATGATAGCAGGACGTCGAGAACCAGATAAATTCCATTATCCAAAAGAACGTATTCAAATAGGATAATATAATAGCAATCTAAGTTTAGTTAATGTAGATTTTAACTGGAACTTAGATTGCTTTTTTAGTTTGTATTTTTAACTTATATTATAAGACGATTGGATTTGAAAATGGTAAACTAGTAACAATGAGAGGTGTAACATGATGGAAAAAAATGAAAACATTAATGTAGAGATTTTAACTACGTCAGATATGCATAGTCATTTCTTAAATGGTGATTATGGTTCAAATATTTATAGAGCTGGTACTTATGTTAACCAAGTAAGAGCACAAAATCATCGCGTCATTTTATTAGATAGTGGCGGAAGTTTAGCTGGCTCGTTAGCGGCCTATTATTATGCTATTGTTGCACCTTATAAACGACATCCAATGATAAAGTTGATGAACAGAATGCATTATGATGCTAGCGGTGTGAGTCCAAGTGAATTCAAGTTTGGTTTATCATTTTTAACTCGTTCAATTGCTTTGGCACGTTTTCCATGGTTATCAGCAAATATTGAATACAATGTTACTAAGGAGCCTTATTTTTCAACTCCATATTGTATTAAACATTTTGGTGACTTAAAAATTGCTATCGTAGGCGTTACAGCAGATGGTTTAATGGAAAATGAGTATTCTGAAATGGAGCAAGATGTATCTATTGAAAAGACATTAGTGGCATCAAAACGATGGATTAGATATATCCATGAAGTTGAAGAGCCGGATTTTTTGATTGTAATTTATCATGGTGGATTGAATAAAATTAGTAATAGCACGAAAAATAAAAAGGCAAGTTCGAATGAAGCTGAAAAATTAATGGAAGAAATTGGTGTTATAGATTTAATGATTACAGCTCATCAGCATCAAACAATAGTAGGTCAAGATCATGAAACGTATTATGTTCAGGCTGGTCAAGATGCAAAAGAGCTTGTACATCTTTCGATTAATTTTAAAAAGAGAACAACAACTTATGATGTTGAAAGCATTGATTCTAAAGTGATTGACTTAAATGAGTATGAAGAGGACCAAGAATTATTAGATTTAACATTCTATGATAGAAAAGCAGTGGCTTATTGGTCACAGGAAATCATAAGTGATAAAGGTTTGATGTTATCAGTAAATGGGTTACAAGATTTAGTCTGTCAAACACATCCATTTTCGCAATTATTACATGATGCAATTCACCTTGCATTTGATAATGATATAACATGTGTCCACGTGCCTATGAACGGAGAGAAGGGGTTGAATGGACAGATTCGAAATGAAGATTTGTATCATGCATACCCTTATCCAGATAAGCCAATGGATATGACAATTAGTGGTCAAAATATCAAAGATATATTGGAGTATAGTTATTCACATTTAGATTTTGTTAACGAGCAATTAAGCTTAACAATTATTGATGAAACATTATGTACAATGTGGCAAGGATTCAATTATGAGATTGATATGAATCTAGAACCTGGGCAACGAGTAATGTTAGATCAAATTGATTCGACTAAGAGTTATAGAGTTACAATGACTGACTATTGTTATCGTAACTACAAGAATTATTTAAAAAATGCTATTATACATGAATCATACGATGAAACAATGAGTACATTAATTGCAGAGAAGTTAAGAGATCCGAATTATCTTATTTCATGTAGTGATAATTTTGTAGTTAAAAACAGGTGAATATTGCTATGTAATAAATTAATTATAAGTTTAACAAGTATAAAAACCTTTCTTAGAGAAGATTATCTAGGAAAGGTTTTTAGAATTATAAAATTGATATAAAAGAACAGTGAAATTCTCATTCATTATATATATAAGTAAACAAAAAAGCTTAAATGGTATATACCATTTAAGCAAGTAACGGAAACGGAGGGATTCGAACCCTCGCGCCGCTTTCGCGACCTACACCCTTAGCAGGGGCGCCTCTTCAGCCAACTTGAGTACGTTTCCAATGGCTCCACAGGTAGGACTCGAACCTACGACCGATCGGTTAACAGCCGATAGCTCTACCACTGAGCTACTGTGGATTAATTTGTATGTGTTTGAATATCAAGCACAAATATTATTATAACAAGATTAAGTTAATTTGCAATAGATACCTTAAAAAAATATGCAGAACATTTACACTATATTTATAAAACATTCCGCATATTTTAAAAATAAACAATTTATTTATCTTCAAATAAAGAATAGCGTGTCAATGCTTCAAACACATTCAATGTGGCTTTATTATAATCTATTGGTTGGTCGGGATTTTTTGATATCATGCGAGATTGTTTATCTACCATGTAATAGTAAAAAATGGAATTGTTATATTGGTGCCATAAACTGTGGTATGAAACATGAAGAATGATTGATTCATTATTAATAAATGTCACTTTACATTTACGATTTTTTAATTCTTTAATACTTTCGATATAATGCATATTTAACCAAATATTTTCATTTTGTCTGTCAGAATGTGTTGGGAAAAAATAAGTTGGAAATAATGGTGTTAGTAAAATAGGTGGTTTACTAGAAATGCCAGTAATGCGGTTTGTCTCTGCTTTCTTGCCAAGATAAGTATTACCATAAAATTTGCAAGAGCGTTCAATGATTTTCTGGACTTTAAAAGGATTTTGAATACGCGTTTTGTCAAACCGAATTATTTCACTACCATTTCTTTGATCGTCATCATCAAATGCTGGTCGAATAACCATGTCTCCTTTGCGTATCACATAAATATTTTGAGAATACATAAGCAAAACCTCGCTTTATTAAGTTTTAAACCATTAATATAAAAATGAAATTAATGATATAAAGATATTTTATAATAAAATTCTGAGTTGTCAAGTTATTATTTTGGTGAAAATGTACAATAATTTTTAACTAATAGTCAGAATATTCATTGATTTCAAAATTAGAAAAATGTATACTTATTATAAATTAAAGAAAGGTAGTGGTTTCTATGAAATACAATACTAATGTTAAGCATACAACTTTAGAAGCGTTTGTCACAACCGTCAATGATTTGGGTATTGAATTAATTATCAATGAAGCACTTCGAGAGGTAAGAAAACGACAGCTCATAGAACTTATAGATGACGCACTCGTCAATAAAGATGAAGCAGCATTTAATCAATATATGGCAGAATACAAAAATTTGGAGGCATTTCTCGGTGAATAACATTGATTCGAATTCCATAACGCAATCATAAAAGGACTATTCTTAACATCTCATACATGTAAGAATAGTCCTTTAATCGTTTATGACATTAATCTAATTAATTCATGTCTATCTATGTCACCGAAATAGTGATATAAATCATATTCTGATAGTGCTTCTTCTATGTGCTCAAAGTCGTGTAGACAGCCAACTAATGCATTTTCAAGATCAGTGACATCTCCGACACCAAAGAAATCACCGAAAATTTTTGCATGTTCGATTTTACCTCGTTTAACATCAAACTTGATTTGTACAAATCCTTTTTCAAATTTTTCCTCGCGTTCAAAGTTATATTTAGGGTTTCTTCCATAATTCCATTCCCAAGTTCTATATTTGTCGTTACTTAACTTTTCAATATTTTCCCAATCTTCATCCGTTAATTTATATTCTTCTACTTCAGTTTCTCCAAAGATAGTTTTCAAGATGATTTTTTTAAATTCTTCAATTTCTAAAGGGTCATTTAAAAATTCTTGAATGTTTGCTACTCGTTTACGAACAGATTTAATACCTTTTGATTTAATCTTAGCTGGATTAACTTTTAGTGCATTCTGAACTTCGTCTAAATCACTATTTAACATCAACGTACCATGACTAAACATTCTATTTTTAACTTTAACCATGGCATTTCCTGAGATTTTCGCTTGTCCAACTTGAATATCGTTACGACCAGTTAATTCAGCATTTACGCCTAAAGATTGTAATGCTTGAACAATTGGTTCAGTGAATTTTTGGAAATTGTGGAAACTGTTACCATCATCATCTGTTATAAAACTAAAGTTTAAATTGCCAGTATCATGATAAACAGCGCCACCACCAGAAATTCTTCTTACTACATCGATGTTATGAGCATCTATATATGTCTGATTTACTTCCTCTATCGTATTTTGATTCTTTCCAACAATGATAGATGGTCTATTTATGTAAAATAAAAAGTAACTTTCTTCTGCTGGTAAATTTTTTAAAACATATTCTTCCATTGCTAAGTTTAAAGTTGGATCTGTAATATTATTATTACTAATGAATTTCATTACAATCTCTCCCTTATATCTATATATATTCTCTACTTATTTATGCCTTAACTTTGCTGAAAATGCCAATTATATACTCACAAATCGTTCTAAATATCGGCTTAAAGTTACATTTTATTATTTTTGATTGTTAATAGTTTATTTGTTAAGTGAATTTTAGTACAATATAATTTAGTTATGATTTAAGGAGGACTTAAAATGACTGTTGCAGAAGTGGGTAACATTGTTGAGTTTATGGATGGATTAAGAGGTCGTGTTGAAAAAATCAACGATAACTCTGTTATTGTTGACTTAACAATTATGGAAAATTTTAATGACCTTGATTTACCGGAAAAAACTGTTATCAATCATAAACGATATAAGATTGTTGAATAAGAAGGTAAGTTATAATGAATAAAATCTCGAAGGCTTTAACTTGGTTTATTATAAGTTTCATTATATTTCATCTCATATTATTTATTATGTGGGGCGAACACCAAGAATACTGGTATTTATATACAGGTATAATGCTAATTGCTGGTATCAGTTATGTGTTTTATCAAAGAGATATTGAATCTAAGCGGTTGCTTACATCAATTGGTGTTGGTATTATTACGGCAATTATTTTAATTATGCTTCAACTTTTATTCTCACTTATAACTTCTAATTTAAGTTATAGTTCATTAATTAAAGAATTAGCAAGAACAGGTGTCAATTGGAAGTGGCAAATGTTAGTAACTTTACTTTTTGTCATTCCATGTCACGAGTTATATATGAGAACTGTTTTACAAAAAGAATTAACACATTTTTCAATACCGAAATGGGTAGCTATATTAATAACTGCAATTTGTTCTAGTTCATTATTTATTTATTTAGATAATTGGTGGATAGTAACATTTATATTTGTTGCACAAGTGATATTATCATTAAGTTATGAGTATACTCGACGTATAGCAACAACATCCGTTGCACAAATTGTAGCTATTATATTGTTATTAATTTTTAATGCTTAAATAAGCTTTTCTTAGACGTCTGTGTTCTAAGAAAAGCTTTTTTGCTTTAGAATAGCAATACGAAGATTCGAGGCATGCTTCATTATAGTGTACACGTTTTTAACGGCAAGCTGTTATTATTGAGATTAGGTTTTAGTCAGTTTTTATTACTAAATATTTTATAAAAACAGTATAATATTTTGCGAGCAAGTTTAATTGATGGTGGCTATCTGAGTAAAGGGGGGTGGTGCCTATGGCATTACTTAACACTTTTGAAAGGAAAAGCCTATTGTGATATCTATTGCAAACGCATTACATTTAATGTTAAGTTTCGGTATGTTTATCGTCACTTTCATTGGTGTAGTAGTCGCAATAATTAATTTAAACAATAAAAAATAACCATCATTTCAAAACTTTGACAACGAATGATGGTTAAAGAAAATCTCATTTAGTCACCGTCTTTTTAACGGGCTCATTAGGCGACATGTTCCTGCATGTCGTCTTTTTACATTTTTATAGTAACATATCTTTTATTTAATTGTCTATTTTTATTAGATGTGTAACAAAATTTTGAAGTATTTTCCGTATATTGCCTGCTAAACATGTCAGATTTGAAAGGAAAATCATACTGTGGTAGAAATCAATTATGATTATATGGTAGTACTTATAAATAAGTGATTTCTATTGAATATGTAATGAAGTTCATATATTAATATAACTTTCATTGATATAGAAGTCGCAATGATTAATTTAAACAATAAAAAACAACCATCATTTCCAAACTTTGACAAAGAATGATGGTTAAAGCAAATCTCATTTAGTCACCGTCTTTTTAACGGGTTCAATAGGGGACATGTTCCTGCATGTCGTCTATTTATGCACTGCGCAATTTAATAATAATACAATTATACTTTGATGTCCATTTAATATAAAGTGGTTGAAATTTGCAGCAAATAAATTAACCTTGACTATTTTCAGAAAATTCTGTATAAATAACGAAAAAGAGATATGGATTAAATATGAAGAGGTGTTTTTATAGAAGAATAAAATTTTTGGCACTATATTATATTTATCTTTAGCACTTGGATTATCAACAGCAGCTTATGCATCTACAGAATACGCTGAAGGAGGCACTTGGAGTCACGGTGTCGGCAGTAAGTATGTTTGGTCGTATTATTATCATGCTCATAAAGGTCATGGTGCAACAGCTATCGGAAAATATAGATCATTTAGTGGTTATACAAGAGCCAGTGTAAAAGCAAAAGCATCAGCTACTAAACATAATTTGCGGGTCAATAGAGCGTATTATAACATTTATTAAATACTAAAAAATCATAGAAAGTAAACAACGCAAGAGGTACAACATGAAATGGTTCAAATTAATACTTGATGTTACAATCTTCATTCTGATTGCTATATTGTTATTTGTTTATACATATAAAGAAAACGAAGAAATATTGCCTGATACTAAATACCCTATAGCGGTAACTGACTGGAATAAAAAATATAGTAAAAATGAGATTTATAAACGTATAAATCAATTCGCTAAAAATGAGAACGTAGCAATCTATAAATCAACTTCAAATTATACAAACAAAAACGTAGATAAAGATATATATGTATTTAATAAATCAAAAGCAACAACTATCACTCCTTTTAATGCTAAATATAACATTCATTATTTAAGTGACGACGAATTATTAAAAAAAGATATCAAAGGGAGTTATTTTGTAAAAGACAAAAATTTTGACGTGACTAAATTCATAAATTTTTTAAAAGAATATGGTGTTACTGCTGAATCATACAAAATAGATTATATGATGATTGCCGTTGGTGTCATTAAACAAATGAATATAGTAGTGCCATTATCCTCACTTTTAATCGTTTATTTTATTTATTATATTTTCGAAAAGAACATTAATTTCAAAGCGTATGCGATTAAGTATTTAAATGGTTTTACATTAAGAAAAATAATTTTTGAAAATTTTTCAAAGAAATGCACGTATTGGGTAACGTTAATCATAACTCAAATTCTTTTAACTACAAGTGTACTTTGGATATTAAATTACACGGGTAATTTAGATTTATTCATATTAAGATTAGTTCTGCTTTCATGTCTTTTCATTTTAACGATTAGTGTTATTAATTTATGGACTTTCTTAATGTTACTAAATTTAAATATTGCCAATATGATTAAAGGTAAGCAGCACTTTAAAACAATTCGTTTTATTAATACAGTTTGTAAAAGTGTTCTCTTAGTACTAATAGCTAGTGTAATGATAGAAAATACTAGTGTTATTAAAGATTTGAATAAAATAAAAGAAACTGAGAAATATTGGAATGTATTAGATGATTATTACACGATTGAATTTGCACCTTATCACGAAACAAAACAAAGTTTGATTGATAATATGGTGTGATCAGAACAATTAGTAAAGGCTAGTGAAGCAGAAAATAATGCGATTTTATTCAAACCAAAGGGTGACTCCGTTGACAATGACAACTTTTCACCTGATGAGGGGAATGTAATATTAGTAAATAATCAGTTTTGGTCGATTTATCACAAGCAGTTTCAACCTGATATTCCAATAAAAAATCAAAAAAATAATGTCGAAGTAATTATTCCACAAAAGTTTCATGCAATGCGTAATGAAATCAATCAAGCATATCATTCATGGTTTGAATTTGTACAAAATAAAAATAATAAAGAGAGTAAGTTATCTATACAGTTTATCAACAAAAATGATTATCGAATTTTTACATTTGATGCACGAGATAGTCGCCATTTGTCATTTATAGAGGCGCCAATCATTGTGAATGTTCAGGCATCAGATTTATCGAAGGATTTTTATTATGCCATGATCAGTCAAGGCGGGTATTTATTCAAAAATTATGACGCGCTAGTAAAAAATATTGAAAAGTATCATCTTGATGGGGAAATCAGTGGAATAACCAATTATAAAGATAGCGTGATGGAAATGTATCATGAAAACAATTTGAAATTAACAGTACTCAACTTTTCACAAATCATTATCGCAATCATTTTAATAATTATTATTTTATTTGATGTGAAATATTATTTTGAACAACATCGAAAATTACTCGTAATCAAAAAGCTATATGGTTATTCAACATTAAGAGCCAATTACCAATACTTATTAATAAATAATATAGTTGTTGTTTTTATTGGAATATTGACGAATGTAATTTTACATTCTCACTATATAATGATGATATTTGCAACGATTATTGTCGTTCAAATATTATTGCAGATTTGCAGCCTATACTATCATGGCCGACGTTTTAATGAAGTTATCAAGGAGTTTTAACTATGAAATATATCATTGCAATATTATTAGGATTAATCGTATCTATTACTATTGCTTTTACAATCATACATCATCCTATACTTGATCGTTTTAATCCTTTCTTAAAAACGGAATATAGTTATGCCAAAGTGCCAAAAGGTACGCAACAATATGTTAATATTACGGCTTATAGTGAAAGAGGGGAAAAGCTTGATTATAAATTAACATTTAATGGATTTTCTCCTAGTAGAACGTATGTCGAAATAAAGCATAAAGGGCAATATGTTATATCAATCACATATGTTGAAAAAGATGATACACCAAAAGAGGTAAGACAAGAATGATAGAATTAAAAGATTTAACCATACAAAAAGGTAATACACATATTTTGAAGAAACTTAATTTGAAATTTCAATGTGGAAAATCATATGCACTTATTGGTAAAAGTGGATGCGGTAAATCTACATTATTAAATACTATTGCTGGACTTGAAAAAACAGGAAAACAATATGTCTATTTTAATGGTCAATTAGAACAATTTAAATCTAATTTTTACAGAGATAAATTAGGGTATTTATTTCAAAATTATGGATTAATCGATAATCTGACAGTAAATGAAAATTTAGATATTGGATTAGCATATAAAAAAATAAGTAAGAAAGAAAAAGAACAATTAAAGATACGTTATATAGAACAGTTTGGTCTGTCAAACAGTTTAAAAAGAAAAGTTCATACGCTAAGTGGAGGTGAACAACAACGTGTCGCTTTAATTAGAATGATGTTAAAAGATCCGATTGTTATGTTAGCTGATGAACCAACGGGTGCGTTAGATCCTAAAACAGGACAGATGATTATTCAATCATTATTTGATTTGATCGATGAAAATAAAGTGCTGATTTTAGCAACACATGATATGGCTATTGCAAATCAATGTGACGAAATAATAGATTTAGAACAGTATAGAAAAGTAGCATCTATGTGATATCCAAAAGATAAAATTAAAAGCCAATCAATTGGGAATGTTAATTTCAACACTCCATTTGATTGGCTTTTATAATGCGTTGCTATGTTATGAAAGTAACAACGGCAAACTGAAAAAAAACAATATAATAATATTTAATACGAGTAGTAATAAATGTAATTGATTTTTTGTTTTAATGTAGCAAAAAACAATGACTAAAGATAGCAGCAATATCATGATTGCACCTGGGAAGAACCATAATGCTGAAGCTACATACCAAATCATTGGTAACGCCATAATAATAAAAGATATAAGACAAGAAAGGATACCAATAATATTATAAGTTCTAGTCAAAATTACACCTCCAATTTTCATTTTAAAATGACATGCAAAAAACAATCATTTTAAATACATCATACAATAAAAATAAAATGTATGATAGATGAATTTGAAATTAAATTGAATTGGCTTATCATTCGTAAACATTATTATGACGTAACAATTCTTATAAGTGGAACGAGTGTAATTATACCATCTGTATAGAGAGTCGTATCAATCGTAAAATTTAATCTATGTTGTTATTGATTTTTATACTACAAATACCGTTCTAACATTGTGTGAAATATTATTTTTCACAAATAAACGAAATTAAATATTTTAATTATTGTATATATAGTTGCTCTAAATGGTTGCGGAGTATAAAATATATTTTGTTAAATATTTTATTAAGAGGTGCGCTATGGAAAAGGGGATTTTCAATTACGATAATGCGAATGTATTAAAATTAGATACTAATCAGTTAAATGAAAACATAAAAGTCATTGACGATATATTTAAAAATTATGAGCAGATAGAGCCAACTATAGAAATCGAAAATGGAAATACAAAATTAAAATTAAATGGATATTTTATTGCGTCAATTATAAGCCCATTAAATTTAAATAAACTTAATAATTTATATGTTGAAGAAGAATTTTATCATACATATAACGAATTAATTGTTAAATATACTGAGGTAAAGGAATAATTATAATGAAAAAAATATTTATGATGGTACATGAGTTAGATGTCAATAAAGGTGGTATGACCTCTTCGATGTTCAATAGAAGTAAAGAGTTTTATGATGCGGACATACCTGCTGATATTGTTACTTTCGATTACAAAGGAAACTATGATGAAATTATTAAAGCTTTGAAAAAACAAGGTAAAATGGATCGAAGAACGAAAATGTATAATGTATTTGAGTATTTTAAACAAATTTCAAATAATAAACATTTTAAGTCTAATAAATTGTTATATAAACATATTTCAGAAAGACTAAAAAATACGATTGAAATTGAAGAGAGTAAAGGTATTTCAAGATATTTTGATATAACGACTGGTACATATATTGCCTACATTAGAAAAAGTAAATCTGAAAAAGTGATTGATTTCTTTAAAGATAATAAACGAATTGAACGGTTTAGTTTTATAGATAATAAAGTGCATATGAAGGAAACATTTAATGTAGATAATAAAGTTTGTTATCAAGTATTTTATGATGAAAAGGGATACCCATATATTTCAAGGAATATTAATGCTAATAATGGTGCTGTAGGTAAAACTTATGTGTTAGTTAATAAAAAAG
Organism: Staphylococcus sp. FSL W8-0305; assembly: GCF_037966415.1. Taxonomy (NCBI): domain Bacteria; kingdom Bacillati; phylum Bacillota; class Bacilli; order Caryophanales; family Staphylococcaceae; genus Staphylococcus; species Staphylococcus sp. FSL W8-0305. The sequence continues at coordinate 1,031,361 of NZ_CP150198.1, read as the reverse complement.
AATTTAAAAACAATTTAGCACTGTGTGTTTACTATTTAGAAAAACTAATAAAAGATTCTAAAGATAGTATTATGATTTGTGATGGACCAGGGAGTTTTCCAAAAATGTTTAATACAAATCATAAAAATGCTCAAAAGTATGGCGTTATCCATGTTAATCATCATGAAAATTTCGATGATACGGGTGCATTTAAAAAAAGTGAGAAATATATTATTGAGAATGCGAATAAAATTAACGGTGTAATTGTATTAACAGAGGCACAAAGATTAGATATTCTTAATCAATTTGATGTAGAAAATATTTTCACTATTAGCAATTTTGTTAAGATACATAATGCTCCAAAACATTTTCAAACTGAAAAAATCGTAGGTCATATTTCTAGAATGGTACCAACGAAGCGAATTGATTTGCTTATTGAAGTGGCTGAGTTAGTCGTAAAAAAAGATAATGCTGTTAAATTTCATATATATGGAGAAGGATCTGTCAAAGATAAAATAGCTAAAATGATTGAAGATAAAAATTTAGAAAGAAATGTTTTTCTTAAAGGATATACAACAACTCCACAAAAATGCTTGGAAGATTTTAAATTAGTTGTTTCTACATCTCAATATGAAGGTCAAGGGTTAAGTATGATAGAAGCAATGATTTCTAAAAGGCCTGTTGTTGCCTTTGACATCAAATACGGACCAAGTGATTTTATAGAAGACAATAAAAATGGTTATTTAATAGAAAACCATAATATTAACGACATGGCTGATAAAATACTAAAGCTTGTTAATAATGATGTTTTAGCAGAGGAGTTTGGTTCGAAAGCGAGAGAAAACATTATAGAAAAATATTCAACGGAATCAATATTAGAAAAATGGTTAAATCTTTTCAATAGCTAAATGAAAAAATCCTAGGTATTCATGAGTACCTAGGATTTTTACGCATGATATATACAAAAAAAAGAGAGGATAGTCCTCTCAAATAATAGTTAATAAAATTGTAGCCATTTCTTCCAGCTGTAACTACTAATACAAGCTAAGTTCATTACGATGTGTATGATTTCAAATTCATAACCACTTACATATCCTCTTGTAAGTTTAAGTGTGAAGATTGAGCCTAACATAACACAAATATAAAAAACATTAACATAAGGCGTTAAAAAGCCGATAATAAGTGCTAAACCTCCAACAACCTCACCAATTGACATCAATACTGCGATGGTAGGTGGTAAACCTAAAGACCCTAAGAAGTGAATTGTTCCATCTAAATCTACAAATTTCAATGTGCCGTGTACTAAGAATGATGTTGCTAGCATCCATCTAATTAATAGCATACCTAATTTCATCATGTCACCTCCAACATACATTTTTTTCTTAAAACATAGTCCAAATTATATTTGTAAAGAAGTGGAAAGTAAAGATTATTTATAAAAATAATTATTAAATATTTATTAAATGTTCTATTGTATTGAACAATTGTTGTAGAAAGATGTTTAAGTCATCAGTTACTTTTTGTATTTATAAATTAAGATTAGTACAGCATAGTGCAAAGTTTATAGGTAAATGAATTAATTATGGCATCAAAATATACGTATCTTGAACACTGTTGTGGAGGCTTAGTAGTAGTGAGAACAAACAGAATACTACTTTAAGCGATATGATTAATATTAACCAGTGCGTCATCATCAAAATTAGAGGCCATTTGCTGTTTATAATACGAAGATTTGATAATCAACTATGATAAGAAAAAATAATGACCGTTTAAATATATTATAAGTTTATTAAATGATAAAATAATAATATAGTTCTCTATAAAAATTGTTTGGAGGTAAATGTGTGAATAGGAATATCGTTAAATTAGTTGTGTTTATGCTAATCTTAGTTGTAGCAGTAGCGGGTTGTGGTCAAAAAGATACTGAAGAGAAAACTGAAATGACGACGATAAAAGATGAATTAGGAACTGAAAAAATTAAGAAAAATCCGAAACGTATTGTTGTATTAGAATATAGTTTTGCTGATTATTTAGCAGCATTAGATATGAAACCTGTTGGTATTGCAGATGATGGTAGTACTAAAAATATAACAAAGTCAGTAAGAGATAAGATTGGGGCATATGAATCGGTTGGATCTAGACCGCAACCGAATATGGAAGTGATAAGTAAATTAAAACCGGATTTGATTATTGCAGATGTCAGCAGACATAAGAAAATCAAATCAGAATTGAGCAAAATTGCGCCGACAATCATGTTAGTTAGCGGTACGGGAGATTACAATGCAAATATTGAAGCATTTAAAACAGTCGCTAAAGCAGTTGGCAAAGAGAAAGAAGGCGAAAAGCGTCTGGAAAAGCATAATAAAATATTAGCGGAGATTAGAAAGAAAATTGAACAGAGTACGTTAAAATCTGCATTTGCATTTGGTATCTCAAGAGCAGGTATGTTTATTAATAATGAAGATACATTTATGGGACAATTCTTAATTAAAATGGGTATTCAACCTGAAGTCACAAAAGACAAAACTGCGCATGTTGGTGAACGCAAGGGTGGCCCTTATATTTATTTAAATAATGAAGAGCTTGCCAATATCAATCCAAAAGTTATGATTTTAGCTACGAATGGAAAAACAGATAAAAATAGAACGAAATTCATTGATCCTGCAGTTTGGAAATCATTAAAAGCTGTGAAAGATAATAAAGTATATGATGTTGATCGAAATAAGTGGTTGCAATCAAGAGGTATTATGGCAAGTGAAAGTATGGCAGAAGATTTAGAAAAAATTGCAGAAAAAGCAAAATAAAAATACAGCGCCACTCGTAAATCATATAAGAGTGGCGCTGTATTTTTTATTTATGTTTATTATCTGTCGGATGTGATGATTTACCTGAAAATTTATTTCGAATAAATTTAATTACATAACCGACAAGGATTGTTTTAACAATTCTTTTAATGAATTGACGCATCGTTACATACCTCATTTCTCTTTATCTTATGTACTATATACCCATTCATATATGCTTTTTAAACGTCATTGTCACAATTTAATTTTTAGGGAATATAATATAACCGTCTTTATCTGCTTTTTTAGTAAAAATGACAATAATGGCATGTATTATTGAAATGATGGTAGGGATACCTGTCCAGAAAAATAATAAGTGAAAAAGACCTTGTCCAAATTTATCAGCATAAAATTTATGAATACCTAAACCTCCAAGAAATAATGCAACAATAACATAAATGGCTTTATTGACTTTCATTTGTAAATCCTCCTTAATTATAATTCTACTTAAATTCGTTGTGAAAACCAATCTTTCTAACTTTAGAATTTTCAAACTTTCTAAAATTATAAGTATATCTTTTTAAAATAAGCTAGAATTTCTATATAATAAATGTTAATAACGTAAAAGGGAATGATGACATAGTGATACGTCAAGCACGTCCAGAGGACCGATTTGATATTGCGAAGTTAGTTTATATGGTTTGGGATGATATGGAATTAGAATTGGTAAAGCATCTACCTAAAGACATAGTATTAGATGCAATTGAAAAAAGCTGTGTTGATGCAACATATAGAACTTTTTATCAGCATGTTTTAGTTTATGAAATAGAAAATAAAGTAGCAGGTTGTATTATTAGCTATAGCGGTGAAAATGAATTGAAATATGAAAAAGCATGGGAACAACTTGACTTGCCAGAAGAAATAAAACAATATGGCACGCCATTACCCGTAAAAGAAGCTAAAGACGATGAGTATTATATAGAAACAATTGCGACATTTGAAGCATATAGAGGTAGAGGTATCGCGACAAAGTTATTAACGTCATTACTTGAATCAAATACACATGTTAAATGGAGTTTGAATTGCGATATTAATAACGAAGCAGCATTAAAGTTATATAAAAAAGTAGGCTTTATATCTGATGGACAGATTGAATTATATAAGCACATGTATCATCATTTAATTGTTAAATAAAAAAACTCGACAGTTCGATGTAAGTCGATTGCCGAGTAGAATCATCTTATATTAAATGCCTGCAAATAATGCACTAATATAAATACCTAGTGCATATAATAAACCGAAAAATGTATTTGTTTTACCAGCAGCAGCCATTGCTGGCATCATTGTAGGCGGTGTATCATTCTTCTTGAAACGTCTGATAACTTTAACAGGCATTGGGAATGATAACAACGCAAGTAAGTAAAATAATGAGCCGCCAGGTTTAATAATGATCGTAAGTACAATAAATGCATAAGCGATAAAGTACATGATTGCCATAAATGTTAAAGAAGCATTTTTACCTAATAGAATGGGTAAAGTTTTACGACCACTTGCTTTATCTTTGACACGGTCGCGAATATTGTTGGCCATATTAATTAAACCGATAGTGATTACTATAGGTACACTTAACCAAATTACATAGCTTTGAATATTGCCAGTTTGAATAAAGAATGCAATAACGATAATAAACATACCCATAAATACGCCTGAGAATAATTCACCGAAAGGCGTCCATGAAATAGGGAAAGGGCCACCTGTATATAGGTAACCAACAGCCATACATACTAATCCAACTGGTAATAACCAAAATGAAGAGTTAGCAGCTAAAAACAAACCTAATATCGCTGCTAAGATGTAAAATGCAATGGCTAATCGTAGCACAAGCTCTGGGCTCATACCGTTGCGTACAATTGCACCACCAATGCCTACAGATTCATGATCATCAAGGCCTTTTTTATAATCATAGTATTCGTTAAACATATTAGTTGCTGCTTGAATAAGTAAGCATGCTAGTAACATGGCAATGAATAGGCTGATTTTAATATGATCTTCGCTACCAAGAAAATATATTTTAGATGCTGCTGTACCAACTAAAACGGGTACTACGGAAGCAGTTAATGTATGAGGACGCATTAAATGCCAATATTTCTTAACTGTAGAATATTGCTGATATTGATTACTCATTGAATACAAAACCTCTTTAAATCATATTTTTTATAACAAAGATATTTTAATAGAAAGTAGCATAAAGGTCAATTGACGTGAAAAATTGCAAGATAAGTTTAAGCAATTCTTGTAACACAATTATCCAAAAATGATACAATATAATAATGAGTGAAAAAAGACGAAGAAAGAAGTGAAATGGATGGCTACGGGCGTATTAGAGGACGATATTGTCAAAGAGATATATGACAGCTCAAAGGAATGGGTTTCAGTTGAAGTGAAATTATCACAGTCACTAGACCCGAGCACATTATTTCATCTCACTGACAATGAGGCAGGAGATCGCTTTTATATGCGTTTGAATGATAATCGAACGTCATATTTTGGCTACAAAGCAATTCAATTATTCAAAAATAATTCTAAAAATAAACAATCTATTTTTAAAGACTGGGAAAAATTAAAACATAACATCACATTTATACATCCGCAATCTGAGAAACATCATCTTCGAGTTGTTGGAGGGTTCCAATTTTCAAGTCATAAATCAGATGATGAATGGCGAGAGTTTGGACTAAATCATTTTGTATTACCTGAAGTTTTAATTTCAACAGATAATAATGGGACATTTTTAACTTATACAGTTAAAAGGGAATGTTTTACTGTTGAGGCATTGAACGATTTAACGGATTTGTTCAACAATATATCGGATATAGATGTGGACGAGCAAATTGGGGAAATTACTAGAAATGAAGATATTTATAAAGATGACTGGCGTCAACTTGTAGTAGAAGCAATAGAATCTATTAATAATGAAGAAAAAATTGTACTAGCACGTAGACGGTTAATAAAGTTCGATAAAGATATCAGTATTCCATATATTCTAAAGCAAGCATATTCTAAAGAAAAAAACAGTTATATATTCTTGTTAGAATCACAAGATTCTATATTCTTTTCACAGACACCTGAACAATTAATAAAGGTCAATAATAAAATACTATCGACTAAAGCTGTAGCAGGTACAATTAAACGTTCACAAGATGAGGACGAAGATACAAAAAATGTTGAAGCATTTTTAAAAGATAATAAAAACTTAATCGAACATCGATTTGTTGTTGACAGTATTTTACATGATATTAAACCTTATATCACTGAATTACATTATGATAAGACGCCTAAAATTCTAAAAAATGATCATTTATATCACTTGTACACTGAAATAAAGGCGCCACTGAAGGATGATTCGTATATTAGTTTAATTGATAATTTACATCCAACACCTGCTTTAGGTGGCTATCCAAAAGAATTTGCGATGGATTTTATTGAACAGAAAGAATTTGGTACACGAGGATTATATGGTGCGCCGGTTGGCTATATAGATATATATGATGATTGTGAATTTATTGTTGCAATTCGTTCAATGCTTATTAAGAAAGCACAAGCAACTTTATTTGCTGGGTGTGGCATTGTTAAAGATTCTGATCCAGATAGTGAATTGGCAGAAACGAACCTTAAGTTCACACCTATGATGAATGCATTAGGAGTCGATATGAATGGGAAATCATAAAGCAGCTTTAACGAAGCAAGTTTTTACATTTGCATCTGAGTTATATGCGTACGGCGTAAGGGAAGTAGTTATCAGTCCGGGATCACGCTCAACGCCACTTGCACTTGCATTTGAAGCACATCCAAATATTAAAACATGGATACACCCCGATGAGCGAAGTGCAGCGTTTTTTGCAGTGGGGTTAATTAAAGGCAGTGAAAGCCCTGTCGCTATATTATGTACGTCAGGTACAGCAGCAGCGAATTATACGCCAGCAATTGCTGAAAGCCAAATTAGTAGAATTCCATTAATCGTTTTAACAAGTGACCGTCCGCATGAATTAAGAAGTGTAGGCGCACCACAAGCGATTAATCAAGTAAATATGTTTAATAATTATGTAAGTTATGAGTTCGATATGCCGATTGCGGATGATAGTAAAGAGACCATTGATGCAATTTATTATCAAATGCAAATTGCTAGTCAATATTTATATGGACCACATAAAGGGCCGATTCATTTTAACTTGCCATTTAGAGATCCGTTAACACCTGATTTGAATGCAACAGAATTGTTAACTTCTGAGATGAAGATTTTACCGCACTATCAAAAAAGTATAGATGCATCGGCATTAAGACACATTTTAAATAAGAAAAAAGGTTTAATTATTGTAGGAGATATGCAGCATCAAGAAGTTGATCAAATACTGACGTATTCAACGATATATGATTTGCCTATTTTAGCTGATCCTTTAAGTCATTTAAGAAAATTTGATCATCCGAATGTTATCTGTACATATGATTTGCTGTTTAGAAGCGGCTTAGACTTAAAAGTGGATTTCGTAATTCGTGTTGGGAAACCAGTGATTTCTAAAAAATTGAATCAATGGTTAAAGAAAACTGATGCATTTCAAATATTAGTGCAAAACAATGATAAGATTGATGTCTTTCCAATAGCACCAGATATTTCATATGAGATTTCTGCGAATGATTTCTTTAGGTCATTAATGGAAGACACGACAGTTAATCGAGTAAGTTGGTTAGAAAAATGGCAACGCATAGAGAAAAAAGGGCGTAAAGAAATTAAATGTTATTTGGAACAAGCTACAGATGAGAGTGCATTCGTTGGTGAATTGATTAAGAAAACATCTGAAAAAGATGCATTATTTATTAGTAATAGTATGCCAATCAGAGATGTAGATAACTTGTTATTGAATAAAAATATAGATGTCTATGCGAATCGTGGTGCAAATGGTATTGATGGTATCGTATCAACTGCACTTGGTATGGCTGTCCATAAACGAGTTACATTATTGATAGGTGATTTGTCATTTTATCATGATATGAATGGACTATTAATGTCAAAATTAAATAATATTCAGATGAATATTGTATTATTGAACAACGATGGTGGCGGTATTTTTTCATATTTACCACAAAAAGAAAGTGCAACCGACTATTTTGAACGGTTGTTTGGCACACCGACGGGATTGGATTTCGAGTATACAGCTAAGTTATATCAATTCGATTTTAAACGTTTTAACAATGTTTCAGAATTTAAAAATGCCACATTGTTATCTGAAACTTCGACGATTTATGAATTGATAACGAATCGCGAAGATAACTTTAAACAGCATCAAATTTTATATCAGAAATTGAGTGAAATGATTCATGACACATTATAATTACTATGAAGCAAACGTTGAGACCAATCAAGTTTTAGTATTTCTGCATGGATTTCTTAGCGACAGTCGTACTTATCATAATCACATCGATAAATTTACTGATAACTATCATGTCATCACTATAGACTTACCAGGACATGGCGAAGATCAGTCTTCAATGGATGAAACGTGGAATTTTGATTATATTACGACGTTGTTAGACCGAATTTTAGATAAATATAAAGATAAATCAATAACATTGTTTGGATATTCAATGGGTGGGCGTGTTGCATTATATTATGCAATTAATGGTCATATCCCTATATCTAATTTGATATTAGAAAGTACGTCACCAGGTATTAAAGAAGAAGCAAATCAATTGGAACGTCGCCTTGTTGATGAAGCGCGTGCTAAAGTATTAGACATAGCAGGTATTGAATTATTTGTTAATGATTGGGAAAAGTTGCCATTATTTCAATCGCAACTAGAATTACCAGTTGAAATACAACATCAAATAAGACAACAACGATTGTCTCAATCGCCACAGAAAATGGCCAAAGCATTAAGAGATTATGGTACAGGTCAAATGCCAAACTTATGGCCGCGCCTGATAGAAATTAAAGTACCAACATTAATATTAGCTGGAGAATATGATGAAAAATTTGTACAGATTGCGAAAAAAATGGCAAATTTAATTCCTAATAGTAAATGTAAATTAATTTCTGCTACAGGTCATACAATTCATGTGGAAGATAGTGATGAATTTGATACAATGATATTAGGATTTTTAAAGGAGGAGCAAAATGACTAACAGACAATGGGAAACACTTAGAGAATATGATGAAATCAAATATGAATTTTACGAAGGGATTGCTAAGGTAACAATAAATCGCCCTGAAGTACGCAATGCGTTTACACCTAAAACAGTTGCTGAAATGATTGACGCATTTTCACGTGCACGTGATGATCAAAACGTTTCAGTTATCGTATTAACTGGGGAAGGTGATTTAGCATTCTGTTCTGGTGGTGACCAGAAGAAACGTGGACATGGTGGTTATGTAGGTGAAGACCAAATCCCTCGCTTAAATGTATTAGATTTACAGCGTTTAATTCGTATTATTCCAAAACCAGTTATCGCGATGGTAAAAGGTTATGCTGTAGGTGGCGGTAATGTACTAAATGTTGTTTGTGACTTAACGATTGCTGCTGATAATGCTATTTTTGGACAAACTGGTCCTAAAGTAGGTTCATTTGATGCGGGTTATGGTTCAGGATATTTAGCACGTATCGTTGGACATAAGAAAGCACGTGAAATCTGGTACTTATGTCGTCAATACAATGCACAAGAAGCTTTAGATATGGGCCTAGTAAATACAGTGGTACCTTTGGAAAAAGTTGAAGATGAAACTGTGCAATGGTGTAAAGAGATTATGAAACACTCACCAACTGCTTTACGATTCCTTAAAGCAGCTATGAATGCTGACACAGATGGTTTAGCTGGTTTACAACAAATGGCTGGGGATGCAACATTGCTTTATTACACAACAGATGAAGCGAAAGAAGGCCGTGATGCGTTTAAAGAAAAACGTGATCCTGACTTCGATCAATTCCCTAAATTCCCATAAGTTATTTTGAATATGATATTAAGTCACTTGCGTCGTTTATTAGCGACGATGGGTGGCTTTTTTATTTTATAAGTATTTAAAAGGGCATTTTTATTAATTATCATAAAGATAAGTTAGTTTGAGAAAAATTAATAGAGAAAGAATAAATGTTAAAGATTATTACAATGAAAAAACGAGCTGGTGAGAAATTGAATTCTCGCCAACCCGCTTTATGAAGTGAAATCATTTAAATTAGTTATACTAAGCGCTCATAAACAATTGGTCGCGAAGTGCCAATACCTTGTTTGGATGACGTTTGCATGAGGATATGCTGTGTATCATCATAATCAAGAATATAAATGATTTCTTCATTATCAAAAGATGAAAATTTAATGCGTTGATGTGCCGTATCTATAAAAAGAATATGATATTGATTGTGACTTGTATCATCGCCATGACGTATACAAATTGATTTTTGTAATTGATGATTACTCCAATTACCAATGAATAAATTGATATTGGTTTGTTCTAGATGTGTGAGTTTGGTTGTGTCGTAAACTAAATTTATAAATTGTAGTTGATACATAGTTTTACCTGCCTTTAATCAATATCTATATTACTTTTTAGTAACCTATCATTGAACCATACCAGTTATAATCACGATTGAATGATAAATGTAATAGGCTTGAATCTGCATCTTGGATTGATAATTCTGTATCCCAAGGATTCCAGTAAATAAGTTTTTCTTGGTCATTAATTTTAGCATTAGCAACAACTGCTAGGGCATGTCCTAAATGTGGGTCATTAGGATTTTGAGATACACTTTGTGCAAGAATCATAATACCCACATTATCTTTTGTAAGTTGATCAACTTGATTATATGATGGTACGCCTTCTTGATAATGAATATCTCTACCTTGTGATTTACCGTATTCAATCATTTGATTAGGGAATGTTGCACAATTAGGAAGGTCTTGCTCACTTACTTCAGGGTATAATGTACGCATAATATCATGTGCATTATAAGTGTCTGTATTTTTAGTTGCATTTAATAACGCTGCCATACTGAATCCTGCACACCATGAGTTATCGAATTGTTGTTCTCTAATTTTGAAGTTTTTTAGTGTGTTTTCATATTGAACTTGATCTTCTTGTATCGCTTCGTTTTCTTCAACTTTTGTAGGTGTTACTGTAGTTTTTAGCTCTTGCTTTAATTGTGGTGAAACTGTTTTAGCACTTTCTTTTTCTTTGATGTTATTAGCTAGTGGCGTAGCTTTTACTAATCTAACTTTGCCATCTTCTTCAAAATAAAATCCTTTTTCATCAGTAAGAACAGTGATATTTGAATTTTTATCTTTAATTTGGTCTAAATCTTTAGCGATGAAGTTTGAAATTTTAACACTGTAATTCATGTCTTCTTTTGATTTGTTTAAATCATCTTTATTTTTAGGGCTAAGTGTTAAAGTATAAACAATTTTACCGTCTTTTATAACTGGATAATAGTAACTATTATCTTCTTCGCCATTAAATTTATAAATTTTAAATGCTTCACCAAGTTCGTATTTACCAGTTTTTGCATTACTTTGTTTATCTAATGCTTTAGCATAACCAGCAAATTGTTGTTGTGCTAGATCTTTTACTTTTTGAGGTACTTTGTCACTCTTAACATTAATTTCTAGCTGTTTAGAGTGTGAATCGGCTTTGGCTTTATTGTTATTAGCAAATGCGCCTAGTGATAAAATAAGCATTGAAACCATTATGATGCTTATAATATTGAATACTCTAGTTTTACATGAACTATTCATATAATACCCTCCATTTAAGTCAAAATATTTTGCGTTGTTAAGTTTTTGCTTCTATATACTAAATCCAAATTAAGATGAAGTTTATGCAGCGTCAGGGTTGTCTGAATTATTGTTATCGCCATTGTCCGGGTTATTTGGGTTGTTAGGTTGGTCAGGGTTATTTGGATTGTCCGGGTTGTTAGGGTTATCAGGATTATTAGGATTGTCTGGATTATCAGGGTTGTTAGGGTTATCAGGGTTGTTAGGATTGTCCGGATTATTTGGATTGTCTGGATTATCAGGGTTGTTAGGGTGGTCATCATTTGCGAAATTGATATCTTCAATATTTTGTTTTAAGAAGTTGCGTACATTTTCATTAATAAATACTGCACCGTTAAATTGATTTGGAACGCCACCCCAATGAATGCCAATGACTTCATTTTTTTCATTAAATACAGGTGAACCTGAGTTACCACCAGTTGTACTTAAATCATATTGCATTGCTTCACCTTTTAAGTACGTTATTTTTCCTTTACTTTCCCACATTGTTGCGACAGGTTTATCACCAGGATATCCTGTTACAGTAATATTTTGGTTAACTTGTGTTTCAGCATTATTACTCATTGTTGCTGGTTTAACTACTTCGCCAATATGTTTGTTTTGCTCATTAGGGGAGAATTTAACGATTGCTAAATCACCTTCGCCTGAATATTTAGTGATTTGTTCAGCAGTGAAACCACCATTAGGATAATTGTCTTGGTTAATTGCAGAAGGGAATGCTTTTAAAGCATGAGGATCACCGTGCGTAGCATCTACGACGTGTTTATTTGTTAAAAGTGTATCTTTACCTACAACTACACCAGAAGCAATAAATGTACCAGTAGGTGCTTCAACTTGAATATAAGTAACAGGTGCATAATGACCATTCGTTGTATCTGTGATTTGGTGACGATCGTTATTTGGTAATATAACATTAGCGCGTTCACGTTGTTCTAATGGTTTAAGGTTACCGCCTTTTTGAATCTTAGGTGTTTGCTGTTTGTCTGTCTGCGTTTGTTGTGGATGATTGTCCATAGCTTTTGAAGATAACGCATTTGCTGCTGGAGAACTCACAAGTGTCGCTGTTGTCAAAGTTGCAACGAATAAAGAACTAACTTTTAAAAATTTACCTTTCATCTAAAAACCTCCAAAAAATTTATTTACAAGTTAAATATAACACTAAAAATTTTTAAGTCAATAAGAATATATAAATAAATTAAAAAGTTTCTGTAAAGATTAGAGTTTACAAAAACATTAAGAGAATTAAAATTGAATTGTATTATACTTTATTCGATTGTGTTAAATTGGTAAGGTCGTCAATTGTTTGCATTTATCTAAAAGAATAAATAAGAAAGGAATTGAGAGCGAAGAGAAAGTATTTGTTTATAATAATAAATAGTAACGTTTGAATAATAATTGTTTGGTCAAAGGTAGATTAATATGAATGCTGATATATTATTTGAGTGCTTAAGTTTCGAAGAACAATTATCAGTTAGCATATTAAAAGCTTTTGATAGAATCATTTTGAGTGAGGTGTTTAAAGGAGAGGAATATAACTCGGTAGTATTTACAGTCTCTTTAGAGTATTATTTAAAACATATAGAATATAAAAAACTGAACGTACTATGAATTTCGTTCACGACGTCCAGTTCAACATATCATTTTTATTTAGTATTTAAATATTTAGCAAGTCTCTTCATACCTTCTTTTAAAACATCCATTTCATAAGCATAGGAAATCCTCACAAATCCTTTACCGAATTCTGTAAAGGATGAGCCTGGAACGATTGCTAAATGTGTTGATTCAAGTAAATCGACACAAAATTCGAAATCGTCATCGGTGATATGCTTAATATTTGGGAAAATATAAAACGCGCCTTCAGGTTGAGCGGTAATCTCAAAACCTAATTTAGTTAATTCAGATACTAAATAATTTCTTCGTTCTACATAAGCTTCATTCATATATTTAGGAGCTTCTAATCCTTCGTTAAGTGCTGTTATACATGCTATTTGAGCTGGAACATTGGCACAAATACAATTATAGGCGTGCATAAATGTTAATTTATCAATCAAATATTGAGGTCCTAATAGAAAACCAATTCTTATTCCTGTTGCTGAGTGTGATTTACTTAAACCACCAATTAATATTAATTGATCACGAATGTCTTCAAATTCAGCGAAGGATACATGTTTACCACTAAATGTATTTTCAGCATAAATCTCATCGCTAATAATAAATATCGGATATTTTTTTAATACATTTACGATATTTAAAACTTCATTTCTTTTTAAAACTACGCCAGTTGGATTAGTCGGATAATTTAACAAGACAGCTTTTGTCTTTGGAGAAATATGACTTTCTAACGCATCAGGTGTAATTTTGAATTGTGTTGCTGTTGTATCAATATAAATTGGTTTACCACCTAGTACTTCGATGAGTGGTATGTAGCCTGCATAAATTGGTCCCGGTATTATAATTTCATCTCCAGGCTCTATGATAGAACGTAACGTTGTGTCTATTGCTTCACTTGCTCCATTTGTCACAATAATTTCTTCAGGATCATAGGAAAAATGATAACGATTTTTGAAGTATTGACTAATAGCTTCGCGAGTTTCTAATAAGCCTTTATTGTGAGAGTAAGATGTCTTGTCATTGTTAATAGCATCTATATATGCCTTTTTCACAACATCAGGCATAGGGAAGTCTGGTTGGCCAATAGTTAAATTAACACAATCATCCAAATTATTCATACGATTTGAAAATTGGCGAATACTTGGTGCTCTTAAAAATTTAGAATTAGAGTTTAAAGAAAGTTTCATCGTGACACCTCAAATATAAATCAAATATTGTCTAAAAATTTAGAAATTAATAATATCATAACATACTTTTAAAGCAAAAAAGGGTAAATTACTTAAGCTTTATTTGAAAAATGAAAAATGTCTAAATACACTGTAGTAACTACTTTTCAAAATGAATGAAGTGGTTACAGTTAATGTACTTAGACATTATATAATTATGAGTCTTTAAACTGTGATGGTCTTTGTAAATTAATTATTGGATTTGTCCATTTACAAACAAAGTTTGTAGATAATACATATACGATGATTACAGATATACTTATTAAATAAAGATACGTCATTAATGATATAGGATTATCGAATGGGTACCATTCAAATCCTCTAACAATGCCAATAATTAAACCATGTAATAAATATACGTATAGCGTACGACTGCCAATATAAGTATATAATTTTTTCTTTGTTGACATTAAATTTAGAAACGCAGTCATTGCGATTAATATAATTCCATATAATATAAGTCGTTTAAAAGGACTGAATACACTCTGTCCTTCATTTTCAAGTGAAGTATATGGTGAACTTCCTAATAACCAATCTGCATTGATAGGATGAATCACGTAAATGATAAAAAATAAAATAAACGTAATGATAGATACTGGTATTAGTTTTTTATTTTTAAAAATAGCCGTATGTTTTTTGGTGAAAATGTAGCCTAGGTAAAATATTGGGAAAAATACGATTGTCCTTGAAATGCTTAAGTAGCTATCGATGTTATCTGAAAAACCTGCTCCAATAGATATAATAATTGAAACTGATAGCACTTTATATGGATTAAATCTTCTAACTATTACTAAAATGACATGAAAGAAAAATAGCGTGATCAAAAACCATAACGCAAATACTGGGTTAAAAGGATCAAGTTGTAATTCGTCACTTTTACCTGTTAAGAAATAATATATTGAAAAGAATGCAAAAAATATCATATAAGGTACTATCAAGCGTTTTGAAATTTTTTCTAAATAGTATGGTTTATCAATATTTTTCGCGAAATAACCAGATATAAACAAAAATGTTGGCATATGGAAACTATAAATAACTAGGTATAATGCTGATAAATATTTATCGCCACTAGTGTAGGGTTGTAACATATGTCCAAATACGACTAATAATATTAAAATTGCTCTTGCGTTGTCAAAAAAATAATCTCTCTCTTTTAATGAAGTCATATTTTATCTCCTTTATGTCCATAAGACTCTTACTAATTTATTATATTTTGTATTAGTTATGCAACAAATTTGTCTATTGTGTCGAATAGTATTGTAAAAATTATAAAAAAAGCATATAATATTATAAATAATATGTAGTGGAGTAGAACAACATGTATAAACAACTTGAAAAACTTATTACACTGACTAACAATGACTTAAACTTAGTGAATAGAAGATTTGGACAACGCACGGATATCACATCTGAACAGCTAGAACTTCTCCGTATTTTATTTAATTACGATCGCTTATCACAGTATGATTTGACGATGAAGATTAGTAGGGAACAATCTATAGTTTCAAGGTGGATTAAGAAATTAGTTTTGAAAGGGTACATCACAAGTCAACAATCTAGCGAAGATTTAAGATGTAAAGAATTAATTTTGACTGATCAAGCACGTACATTAATTTCACAAATAAATAATGCACGTTGCGAATTGATTGAAGCAAGATGTCAATGTTTATCGGAAGTCGAATTAGACAATTTAAATCAATTACTTGATAAGTTAAATCAACGACGCATATCGTTGTAACACGGCAATAGCAAACACATAATTTAGTGTCATTGTGCACACAACAAAAATTGAATCATGAATTACAAGCAAAAGTAGCGGTGATTGTTAAAATTGATGGTAAACAATCACCGCTATTTTTGCTTGTGTATGTATAAAAAAGGGATCAAAGGTCATCCCCCATGATTGATAGTGGGGGGATGACTTTTGATCCTATGTTCATGTTGCTTATTTATATTGTGGGATGTCGAAGTATTTGCCGACTTCGCCAATTTTATCATAGTAGCCTTTGATGATTTTAGCATTGATGTTAGCCCAATCTACATCTGTAGCATATTGGTGTGTTCCTGGATGTGCAGGATTCCATCTCATTTTGTAAAGCGTATTTTGACCAGCTTTAACATATGAGTTGCCGATGAATTTAGCACCACCAACGATTGCTTTTGATACTGTGTCCCAACCAGCTTGTTTAGCATATTTAATACCTTCACGTAAAGGATCGTTATCATATGCAGCAATACCAAATACGTTATGGTATTTCGTGTTAGAGTTAGTTACAACTTTGTTGTTCACTACATCTGCACCTTTTGCTAATTGAGAAGTACCGTTACCCGTTTCTAATAGGGCATGTGAGATAAGATAAACTTCATTAATGCCATACATTTGAGCAGCTTTGTTAAATGCAGCACCTTGGTTTTCTAATACACCTTTACCTTTTAAGAATTGATTAATTTTATCAATAGAAATATTTTGTGGTTGGTCTAAGCGTAAGAATTGATATTTTAATGCTGGATCTTGAGCTAAACGCTTCGTATCCATTGCATGCTTAACATCATTAAAGTTAGCATCTGTCCACTTACCTGGTACACGTTGTACTTGTGGTTTATATTGTAAACCAGCTTGTATTTGAGCAACTTGGTTTAATGTCATACCTATTTGATTATACTTAATTAATTCTTTAGCTAAATCAGTTGATTTAATCCATGCTAATTTACCGTTAGATAATTTACCATAGTACCAAGTTTGTCCATTAATGACTTGTTCTTTAACAACTGCGAATGGTTGCTCATTAAATGCTTTTAATGAGTATTTAGCTGTATCAGAATTTGGTGTTACATAGTAATAACCATTACCATTTTTAATTACATAAGTGTAGTTATAATCTTTGGCAGCTGATGTAGTTGGTTTAACAGCAGTTGGTGCAGTTAAATCTTTTGAATTTACCCAACCAGTGCGGTTATTAATAGTACCGTATAAATAAACATCTTTGCCTACAGATACTTGTTTCGTTGCATTAAATGTACCTTGAGCAATGTTATTGCCTGTTAAAATGACTTGGTTTTTAGTACCCCAAGGAACCATTGATAAGCCGTTATTTGATCTGTTAACAGTATATTTTTGAGTCGTTTTAACTTCTTTGCCTAAGTTTTGAACATTTAAGTCTTTTACATTGAACCAACCTAATGGAATATTATGACTTGTATTATTTAATAATACGTATGTTTCATTACCATGTGCACGTTCTTTTGTTACATAGAATGTACGATCCGCATATTTTGCACCGTTTTTCGCTGTTTTTTCATAAACAGAAGCACGAATACCAGTGTTGTTTGGTTTAACTTGAGCAATTTTGCTAACTGTTTGAGTCGTTTGAGGTTTAGTAACAGCATAAGCTTTTACAGCAGTTTTTGGTTGTGCTACAGCTTTTTTAGGTGCAGCAGGTACAGCTAAATATGCTTTACTTATCCAACCAGATTTACCATTTACAGTTCCATATAAATAGATAGATTTATCAATTTGTTGTTGCTTAGTCGCTTTAAAAGTTTGGTTACCTGTACCAGATACCGCACCAGCTTCTTGTTTATAAGTACCCCAAGGTACTGAATATAATTTAGTGCCTGGTTTTACTGTATAAGTTTGCATTACATTTACAGGTGATTTTGCATTGTTATAAATAACGTCACCTTGTTTAACCCAACCAATTAAAGTTGGACTATTGTAATCTTTAACTAAGTAGAATTTGTTTCCACCTAGACTTGCTTCTTTTGTTACAGCAAATGTTTTTTGAACTTCTTTCGTTGGCTTACCAGTTTTGTCATAAACTGTAGTGAATAAGCCATTGTTTTTAGCATTAATTTGAGCAACACCGTTTAATGATGAAACTGTTAATTTATTATTTGTTGTAGGTGTTGATGGCTTAGGTGTTGGTGTAGGCGTAGGTTTAGCAGTATCAACTAAATATGCTTTACTTACCCAACCAGATTTACCATTCACAGAGCCATATAAATAAATTGATTTATCAATTTGTTGTTGCTTTGAAGCCTTAAATGTTTGGTTTCCAGAACCAGACACGCTACCAGCAACTTGTTTAGATGTACCCCAAGGTACTGTATAAAGTTTCGTACCAGGTTTGATTGAATATGATTGATTTACATTTACAGGTGATTTAGCTGTGTTGTAAACCACATCGCCTTCTTTAACCCAACCAAATTTATTACCAGAATTGTAATCTTGAACAAGATAGAATTTTTGATTACCTAATGTAGCTGTTTTAGATACAGCAAATGTTTTTTGAACTTCATTAGTTGCTTTACCAGTTTTGTCGTAAACAGTAGTATATAAACCACTATTTGTAGGTTTGATTTGTGCGACACCATTATTAGCAGCAACTGTTAATTTACCAGTTGATGGTGTTGATGGTTTCGACGGTGTTGATGGTTTTGATGGTGTAGTAGGGGTAGTTGTAGATTGCGTACCCCATGGCGCCACTTTACCCATTTTTATTAAATATTTTTCATTAATTAAGTCATATAGTTGATCATAACTATAATTATGACTTCTTAAATATCCATGTGGATCGGCATGGTCCGTACCACCTAAATATTTACTTACAGCGTAGTGAGTCCATACTGTACCATTTCCATCATATTCAGCACTATCAGGTTTTAAACCATAATATTGTAATTGTGTAGCTGCATAGTCAGCATAGTTATTCATTGAACGTGCAAATGAAGCATAATCGTGTGTGTGCACGATTTCAACATTGATGAATCTAGGGTTACCGACTGCACCGACACCCCAAGATAAGTAATCCGTTGGTGCTGTTTCGATTATACGATCCCCATCAACAAATGCATGTACGAATGCGTTTTGATAGTTGTTTTTCATATAACTAATTTCGCCATTTATCGTCGAACGATCATTAGCTGTATCATGAACAACGATACCTTCAGGACGACCTACACCGTTACGGTATGCGTATTTAGGGAAGTAAGATGTATAATCTTCCTCTATCTTAGGTGCTTTTAAATTATTTTTACGAATGTAATCATTAATTGATGAGTTTACTTGCGGTTTATATTTTGGCAAACTCGTTTTAGGTGCTGCAGCGGCTGATCTTGGTTGTGCTGAAGCACTAAAAGTAGTTACTTTTGGTGTAGCTTCAGTTTTAGCTTTAGGTGCAACAGGTGTTGCTTTTGGTGCTGCGGCTTTATATTGCGTTTCAAGAGCAGCAGGTTTAGCAGCTGATTTAATTAATTCTGGATTAATTTGATTTTCTGAATTATCATCTTCATCATCAACTAAACTATATCCAGCACTTGTAACATTATTGTTCGTTTTAGGTGCTGTTGTGTTTGTTGACTTTGTAACAGGTTTCGCATTATTTGATGTAGTTGATTGAGTCGCACGAGTGTCACCATTTACTTGTGTAGTATCAACCTTTTGATTTACTTGAGCATTGCCTGTTTTATTCGCTGCTTTTGGTTGGACAATAGCAGGGTCTTGATATACTTGAGTGCCAGAAATGTTTTGCGTTGGATTTTTTACCTCAGCTTTTGCTTGTTCAGTAGTTGCTTTAACTTTATTACTATCTAAAACATTTTTATTAGTAGTTTGATCTTGTGTCGTCTCAGCTGCTTGAACTTGATGTGCAGTGACTGCTGAACCTACAAGCGTTAATGCAACCATTGATGGTAGTTTGTAATTAAATTTTTTCGCCATTCTATTTATTACTCCTAACATTTATTAATTATTAATCTCATTATAGTACCTGTTTTATACACCTGTGCGTATTTAACCAATTTGTAATATACTCTTAATTTATATTTTCACTGTAAAAAAATGAAAAAAATTTTGAATCTCAATGGTGACGTGACAAATCAAATAGAATTGATGTCAATTTAAGAATTGGTTTATTACAAATGTTTCTATAATAGATACAACTTTTTTTAATTAAGCGAGGTCAACTTTTTTGTCATTTCAATATGCTCGATGCCTTCCTCAAGAAATATATTACCTCTCATTTTAAAATTTAAACTTTCATAGAATGGGATTGCATGACATTGGGCATTCATGGTAGCTACGTAAAAACCTTCATCTTTAGCTAATGATTCTACAGCTTGCATAAGCATTTTACCCATGCCTTGTCCGCGATGTGATTTTATCACAGCCACTCGTTCTATTTTGACAGTTGTTTCATTGATAGGACGTATACGAGCTGTGGCAACTGGCTGTCCATTATCATATCCAATGAGGTGAATAGATTCAGATTCATATTCATCAATTTCACTTTCCTCTGGGACGCCTTGTTCTTCTACAAACACTTTCTTTCTTATATAAAAGCAATCTTCTAACATCTCTGGATCAATCACTTTTGAAAACATAAAATCCCTCCATATCCTAACAAAATCATTTACATTTAATTTACTAATAATAACATAGAATAACGATTGTTATTTTCCACAAAAATAATTAGACATAAAAAAGCTATAAAGATGATTCATAGGAACCATCTTTATAGCTAGATAGAGTGTATTTGTTATAATGCTTCTTTTCTAATAATTGCTGTATATTGCCAAAAGATTCGCATTTGAGCAATATTCCAATTATTCATTCCCATTGTAAACCCAGAAGGTTTAAAGATATTTACATCTGTCACTTCTAAAGCTGCTGCGACTAAATATTGTAATGGAATACTAAGTGATTTCATTGTTTCAGTAATGCCATTTTCATCATATACCCATGAAAATGGTAACTCTGATTCGAAAACATCAACACTATTGAAAATTTCAGGTAGGGCTAAAATATAACATGCACCATCTACAATAGGATTCTCGATACTATTTTTGTAATAAATTAGGAGTGCTTCATAGTTTTCTCGATGCTCATGATTGACGTAAAAAAATTCACTTCTAAAATGAGCCATATCTTGGCTATGAATAATTTGTTGTTCTAACATATTAAACATCCCATTTATATTTGCAATCTTTTCGTATGTTTTTCTACTCATGTATGATGCTCCTTTCATAAATAGTAAATGTTAATCGTCATATAATATTAGTTTACAACACCATTTTGGTTATTTGAAGCTTGTGGCGTTTGTTGAGTGCCACCTTGATTTTGATTTAAGTTTTGATCTGTAGCAGGTTGTTGTTGATTATTGACGCTATTGTTGTTATTACTATTATTACTGTCATCAGTATTATTCGAAGATTTATCTTTATCAGTGGTATCGTTTTGTTCTTTTCTTAATAAACTACTATCTAAAGGTGTTAAAGGTATGAGAGAACCATAATGATTAATGACACGTTGATCTAAGAAATCATTTTTATCATTAATAGGTGATAATTCTAAGTCTTTACGAAGTAAGTTTGCATATTTTTGAATGCTTTCTACACTTGGATGATAATAGTAAATACCATTTAACATATCATCTTTACCTTTTAATTGCGCAGTTTTAATTTCAACATCATTTGTTAAGTACATTTTTGCTAAAGCTTTAATTTCAGAGTTAGTTAAATTATGCTTTGCATTTTTACCTACAATTTGAATCACGTTATCAAGTTTATCAATAGAATCAACTTCCTGTGCTTTTTGGAATAAAATCTTAATTAATTCCATTTGACGTTGTCCACGTTTCAAGTCTGAATCATGATGTCTAGTTCTAGCAACTGCTAAAGCCTCATCACCATTTAATTTTTGGTACCCTTTTTTAATTTTAATCTTACCAGTATCATCTGTGTTTGGCTCATTTAAATCATATGGTACATCATAGTATATGCCACCAAGTTCATTTACAGCTTCTACAAAGGCCTTCATATTAACGCGTACATAGTAATCAACAGGAACATTCATCGTTGCTTCAACAGAGTCCATTGCTGCAATTGGACCACCATATGCATGTGCATGGGTAATCTTATCGTAATAGCCAACTTTAGGAATGTAGCTGATTGTATCACGAGGAATACTAAGCATTCGAATTTGGTGTTTAGATTGATTAAAAGTAGTTAAAATCATAGCGTCTGATCTAGAGTGTTCAGCATCTTGGCCTTTTTTTCTTCTTCCGTCATTATCATCGATACCTAAGAAGAGAATAGAGATAGGTTGTTCTTCAGGATTGACTTTATTGTCTCGTAAATTTGATTGACGATTAGCATTTTTACTATCTTGAGAAGATTCAAATGCATCTTGAGACGTTTTAAAAAGTAACGTAGCGAAGACAATTGGAACAACAATAAGAACCAATGCTAGAAGGATCAAAAAGTATTTTAAAAATTTATTCATGATTGATGCTCCTATATTAAATTTTTGTTAAATCATAATCATAATTTTAAAATATAATTAGTTGAACGATATTTATACAACTTCATTACTAATACATTATAGCCTTAAATTGTAGTACTTTATAGTAAAAAATACAAATGTTATGTCAAAGTTCCTTGTAATTTGAATGTTTTGTTAAAATCAAAAAGCATTTTAAAAAATATAATGCGACTTTAGTATGATGTCTTAAAAAAATTAAAGGGGTAATATAAATTTGAGTGATTTATACAATGTGATAAGGTATAATTAAATTTGTTGTAATAAGAGATTATATGAAGAAAATATTACTAAGTAGTATAACGTATAAGTGGGTGACAGATGAAATTGTAAGTTATATTATAACGAAGTTAAGTTTATTGTTTTAATTATTTAATTTGAATACAATGAGAGGCTATTAGCGAATGAAATTTAATAAAGTGAAATTGGTTATACATGCGTGCGTGCTTTTGTTCATCATTATCTCCATAGGATTAGTTTTTCATCGATTACAAACGAAAACGAACTCTATAGAACCTATACATAAAGAAACAAAATTATCGGATAATGCGAAATATTTGGTTGATCGTAATAAAGGCAAAGGTGAGCCATCGAAATTAAAGGAAGTATACAATAGTAAAGATCCAAAGTATAAGAAGATTGACCGGTATTTACAAAATTCATTATTTAATGGTTCTGTAGCGGTATATGAAAATGGCAAATTGAAAATGAGTAAGGGCTATGGATATCAAGATTTTGAAAAAGGAATTAAAAATACACCAAATACGATGTTTCTAATTGGTTCAGCTCAAAAATTTTCAACAGGATTACTGTTAAAACAGTTAGAAGAAGAACATAAAATTAATATTAATGATCCAGTAAGCAAATATATTCCATGGTTTAAAACATCTAAGCCTATTCCTTTAAAAGACTTGATGCTGCATCAAAGTGGATTATATAAATATAAATCTTCAAAAGACTATAAGAACTTAGATCAAGCAGTGAGAGCAATTCAAAAACGTGGCATTGATCCTAAGAAATACAAAAAGCATATGTATAATGATGGAAATTATTTAGTGCTAGCTAAAGTTATCGAAGAAGTTACCGGCAAATCATATGCCGAGAATTACTATACTAAAATAGGTGATCCATTAAAACTTCAGCATTCGGCATTTTATGATGAAAAATCATTTAGAAAATATTTTGCAAAAGGTTATTCTTATAATAGTACAGGACTTTCTTTCTTGAAGCCAAATGTTTTAGAACAATATTATGGTGCAGGTAATATATACATGACACCAACAGATATGGGTAAATTAATTACTCAGATACAACAATATAAATTATTTAGTCCTAAAATAACCAATCCATTATTACATGAGTTTGGTACGAAACAGTATCCAGATGAATATCGATATGGTTTCTATGTTAAGCCAACATTGAATAGACTTAACGGGGGATTCTTCGGACAAGTCTTTACTGTTTACTATAATGATAAGTATGTAGTTGTGTTTGCATTAAATGTAAAAGGAAACAATGAAGTTCGAATCAAACATATTTATAATGATATTTTAAAACAAAATAAACCTTATAATACGAAGGGTGTTATTGTTCAATAATTAATATAGAAGATATAACTTGTATATGGCATTAAGGCATTGACCTTATTTGACTAGTATACGAGTTATATCTTCTTTTTTATAGAGGTGAAAAGTTTAAAGGATAAGGTTGAAGTAGTAGGGTGATAAATTTGCGTTAAGTTAAAAAGATATAAACAATTGATGTGACTGTCAATATAAAAATGTACATAAATGATTGTATAAGAATGTATTAATTGAATGGATAATAATGATTGTCTTATTAGATATAGAAGGGGACTTAACCATTTAAAAATTGAAAGATAATAAAAACCAGCTAACAAAAGTGTTAGCTGGTTAAACTTTACATTATTAAAATGTGGTTTATAAGTGTGAAGAGTGACCGCCTTGCATAACCCAATATGTTCCGACAACGAAACAAAGTGTGATTACAAGAGCAAAGATAACTTTGAATGTTTGTAAACGTCCATCTTTACCTTCAGTTAAATGCATGAACATTAATAATTGAAGTCCAGCTTGGATGAATGCAAAGCCAAAGATAATTGTCAACTTCGCGTGGAATGTTAATGACGTGTATAGTGTTACGTAAACTGCTAAAAGCGTTAATACAATAGATGCGATAAATCCTACAGTATGTTTCATTATTGTACTCATCCGCTATACACCATCCCTATCATATATACGGCAGTAAAGATGAAAACCCAAACAACATCTAAGAAGTGCCAGTATAAACTTACTATAAATAATTTTGGCGCATTATATTTGTCTAATCCGCGTCGTTGGATTTGGATTAATAAACAAATGGCCCAAACGATACCTAGCGATACGTGACAACCATGCGTTCCTAATAGGATAAAGAAACTAGACCAGTAAGAACCAATTGTTGGGTTAACGCCTTCTGATGCATAGTGTGCGAATTCATAAATTTCGAATCCAACAAAGACTAAACCTAAAAGTAACGTAATGATCATCCAAAACATCATTAACTTTTGTTTTTCTTGGCGCATGTAGTAAATAGCAATACCACATGTGTAAGAACTGAATAATAATGCAAACGTCATTATTAAAACAAGAGGCAATTCAAATAACTCAGTAGTCATTTTACCTGCATAATCGCCACCATGTTGCAAAGTTAATAGTGTCGCAAATAGGGTACCGAATAACGCAAATTCGGCTGTAATGAAAATCCAAAAGCCAAGCTTATTTAATTCGCCTTCATGTGTGCGTGAATCAATAGTGTTTGTATCATGACTCATGACTTACAGCCTCCCTTTCTTTAATACGCGCTTCTCTTAATCTAGCTTCAGTTTCAGCAACTTCAGCAGCAGGGATATGATATCCGTGATCGATTTGGAAACTGCGATAAATCATAGTACCAAAAATACCGAATAAACAAATTAATGCTGGAATTACAGTTTCGAAAATTAAGAAGAAACCGCCGATAGTCATAAAGATACCAATCCAGAATCCAACAGGAGTATTGTTTGGCATATGAATGTCTTTGTAATTATGGTTGTCTAAATAATGACGACCATGTTCTTTCATATCAACAAATGTGTCGTAGCCATTCCAATCTGGTGTAATGGCAAAGTTGTATTTAGGTGGAATTGCTGATGCAGTAGTCCACTCTAGAGTACGACCAAGGCCATCCCAGTTATCTCCAGTTGCTTCACGTGGAGATTTGAAGTGACTGTATACGATACTAACAACAAGGAATAAGAATCCGATTGCCATTAATAATGCACCGATAGTTGAAATTAAGTTTAATAAGAACCAACCATCTGATGGCATATAAGTGTATAAACGACGTGGCATACCATCTAATCCAAGAATGAATTGTGGTAAGAAACAAACGTTAAATCCGATCATGAAGAACCAGAAGCACCATTTGTTTAATGTTTCGTTTAATTTGTAACCCATCATCTTTGGATACCAGAAGATTAAACCAGCTAAGCAGGCAAATACAACACCAGTAACCAATGTATAGTGGAAGTGAGCTACTAAGAAGTACGTATTGTGATATTGATAGTCAGCAGATGCCATTGCTAACATTACACCCGTAACACCACCTAAAAGGAAGTTAGGGATGAATGCTAATGAGAATAACATTGGTGACTCAAATGTAATACGTCCTTTATATAATGTTAATAACCAGTTAAACAATTTCACACCAGTTGGAATACCAATCAGCATTGTTGAAATTGAGAAGAATGAGTTGATTAACGCACCATTACCCATTGTGAAGAAATGGTGAACCCAAACTAAGAAACTAAGGAAAGCGATACCGGCAGTTGCCCATACCATACTTTGATGTCCGAATAAACGCTTACGAGCGAATGTCGGAATAATTTCTGAGTAAATACCAAATGCTGGAAGGATAACGATATAAACTTCAGGGTGCCCCCATACCCAGAAGAAGTTAGCCCAAAGCATTGGCATACCACCATGTGCAACTGTGAAGAATGCTGTGTCAAATATTCTATCAGTTGTCATTAATGCTAACGCTACTGTTAAAGGAGGGAAAGCAAGAATAACAATTAATGTAGTAATAAATGTTGTTACTGTAAACATTGGCATTTGCATAAACTTCATAGTTGGTGTTTTACATCTTAAAATTGTTACAAAGAAGTTGATACCTGTAGCTAAGGTACCAAGCCCTGAAATTTGTATAGCTATTAAGTAATAGTTAACACCCGGACCAGGACTGAATTCACCTGCTAATGGCGCATAGTTTGTCCAACCAGCTGCTGGTGAACCACCAATAATAAATGACAGGTTGAATAAAATCATACCTGCAAAGAATAGCCAGAAACTTACGTTGTTTAATACTGGGAATGCAACATCACGTGCTCCAATTTGTAATGGAACAACGATATTCCATAAACCAAAGATAAATGGCATTGCCATGAAGATAATCATGATTACACCATGTGTACTAAAAATTTCGTTATAGTGGTTAGATTCTAAAAATTTGTTATCAGGTACTGTTAGTTGCGCACGAATAAGTAACGCATCAATACCACCACGGACGAACATTAATACGGCACAGATTAAATACATAATACCGATTTTCTTATGGTCTACAGATGTGAACCATTCTTTGTAAAGATATTTCCATAATTTAAAGTAAGTAATTACTGCGATTAAACCAATAACTAAGAATGGGGCACCAATTTGTGCCATTGTAATCATCCAGTTACCTTTAACTAGTAATTGATCCCATGGAAAATTCATTAATGTCCACCTCCATGATCATCATTGTCTTGATCTTGCGCATCTTTTGAAATTTTCTTCATTTCTTTCGCATTTTTCGATTCATCTTTCTTGAACTCATTGTTATATGGTTCGTCATTTCCAAGAATCATCAATTTCATACCATGTCGTTTATAGTTCGCATTTGTAATTTGAGCTTTACGAGCAGGTATTAATGGTTTGTCTGATACATCTTTAAACATATTTTCTTCACTAGTGAAGTTTGGATCTTTCAATTCGAAATTGAAACGTTTATATGCATAGAAGATGTATTCTGGATCGGCTGCTGGATCAACAAACGCCATATGTGTACCATTAAATTCTAAAGCTTTATTAGGTGTGCTTGGTAATAATTGTTTATCAAATGTATCTTGATCTAACGTTTTCTTACCTTTAACTTCTTTCACCCATTTGTCGTAGTCTTTTTGACTAACGGCATTTACTTTAAATGTTTGACGCGAGAATCCTTCACCATTGAAGTTAGAATTACGACCTCTGAACGTACCAGTTTGAGATGCTTCTAACGTCCAATTCATTGTCATGCCAGTCATGGCATATTTTTGACCACCTAATTGTGGAATCCAGAAACTTGTCATTGTATCCATAGCTTGAAGCTTAAATACAACAGGACGATCTTTAGGGATTGTTAATGTATTAACAGTCTCTATATGTTCATCTGGATAAGCAAAGAACCATTTGTATCCTGCACTTACTGCATATACAACCATTGGATCTTTCTCACTCTTCGGTGGTTTTTCGTAATCGTATAAAGTTTTAACTGTAGGAATAGCTAAAGCAGCAACGATTATGATAGGTATTACAAACCATATTGTTTCAATGATGGCATTATGGTGCATCTTACCAGATTCGGCATTCTTATTATAACTATACTTGTAAATAAAAATGGCGAACATGCCAAGTACAACGAAACAAATAACAAGCATGAAGACGATTGAATAAAGAATCAAGAACTTCTGACTACTTGCTACTGGCCCTTTTGCGTTGAAAATTTCTATATTTGAACAACCACTAAGTAAAATTAGTGTGCCAAATAATAGAAGCAAAGACTTAAATTTTGACACTTTTTTGACCTCCTAATACTACAAATGTAGGGCTTAACATTAATTTTAAGTTATTACACAATATTTACAAGGGCTTATGGGAAAAAAATTAATAAAATTGTATCAAAAATGTTGATAAATCAAGGTGTGACGTGGGTTCACACATTTGTTAAAATTATGTGTACATTTTGTGACTAATAGCGTTTTTGAAAAAATTGCTTCATATTTAAAAGGGAAGTTGAGAATAGCTTTCAATTAAAGGTTAATTGAATGAAAATAAAAAAAGTTTGAAATTGTCTAATAAATTGAAAATGATGGCTAGTTCATTGAAAGGAAGCGCAAACATTTTAATGAGGAATTTGCCAAAAGTAATTTATCGTTAAACAATGAAAAGAGGAAATTTGTTTGTTCAAAATCAAAACATTCTTTTAAAAAGAGCAGTTTAGTTTTAATAATTTGATAGGTAGTCCTTTGGTATACAGAAAAAATACAATATTTGGGTTAAAGTTGCAGATGAAGTTGGAATAACAAATAAAATGGTAGCAAAACATGTACGTTTGCTACCATTTTATTTGCAGTATAGTGATGAGGGCTATTTAACCTCAATATACCTAGTGGAAATTTTAATTGCACCATCTGAATCAGTGACATGATATTTAATTTGATATTTACCAGATTTAGATGTATCAATTTGGCCATCGACTTTAATTTTATCGGTTAAATCTCCATCTTCTTTATCAAATGCACTTATGCCGTTTAGAAGGTTATAATCTTGACCTTTCTTAATAACGATATCATTAGCGCCTTTAATTTGTGGTGTAGTATTCGTCGTTGCATCTGCATTTAAATTTGGTGTTACTAGTGTAGCAGAAACACCGAGGGCTGATAATGACTGTAATAGTTTATTCATAATGTAACCTCCGAATGATAAGTCATTTCTGAGTTAGCTTTACTATACCTTAATTTATATTATTTACACATCATACTATAGTCCTAATCTTACCCTATAAAGAATGAAATTTAAATATAAATTTATAAATAATGAGGAAATAATTATTATTTTGAAAATCTGCCACAATTGTAAAATTAATAATTCAGGGATAATTTGAAATCAAATATAACTTTATTCGACAGTTTGAACTTAAATTGTTGTGCATCATAACAATAAGAAAAGGGAGGCAAAAATAATAAAGAACCACTAATGATTTATTATGTAGTAGTATTTTATCATTAGTCACAGCTTCTGTGTTGGGGACTCGCTGACTTGCATTGTCTGTAGAAATTGGGAATCCAATTTCTCTGTGTTGGGGCCCACACCCCAACTTGCATTGCCTGTAGAATTTCTTTTTGAAATTCTCTGTGTTGGGGCCCCTGACTAGAATTGAAAACTTGTTACAAGCTTAATTTCATTTAATTAACTATTGTCTATATAAAATTGTTGAGCCTAGAACAATGTGAAATGCTCCCTTCAAAGCCTTCATTTATTCAATGTCTACTTTGAAGGGAGCATTTGATCGATTAATGTCCCAGATTTTTCTTGTTATTCATTGCAATTGCAAAATAATATTTAATTTGGGTTAAAAGAGTTCATTAAAACTCATTTATTAATTCACATTACATAACTTATGTGAATTTACGAATCAATACCTCGACGCATTTTTTCTGCAAGCAAAGTATTATTTAATACCATAGTAATTGTTAATGGACCAACGCCACCAGGAACTGGTGTAATAGCTCCAGCAATTTCTTTAACCGCATCATAATCAACGTCACCTTTTAATTTGCCATTTTCATCTGGCGTATTGCCAACATCTATAATTACTGCTCCTTCTTTGACAACATCTTTTGTTACTAAACCAGGCTTACCAACTGCACTGACAATGACATCAGCATCTTTTAAATATGATGCCATATCCTTTGAACGAGAATGTAAGATTGTTACTGATGCATTTTTTTGAAGTAGTAACTTAGAAACTGGTTGTCCGACAATATGACTTCGTCCGATTACAACTGCATTTTTACCTTCTAAATCAATATCAGCATGTTTTAATATTTCCATGATGCCGAGCGGTGTGCAAGGTACAAAAGTTTGTTCGTCGATATATAATTTCCCTATATTTATTGGATGGAAACCGTCCACATCTTTATCAGGATTGATTGCTTCTAATATTTTCTGTTCGCTAACTTGTTTTGGTAGTGGTACTTGTACCAAAATACCACTTACAGAATCATCATTATTTAGTCTGTTTAGTTCGTTTAATACTTCTTCTTCAGTAGCTGTTTCTTCCAAATGTACGATTTCTGAAATCATACCAATTTTTTCAGCTGCTTTCTTTTTTGATCTAACATAACTTTGACTAGCGCCATCATTACCAACTAATATAACGGATAATTTAGGTGTAAAACCCTTTTCTTTTAGCGCTTCAACTTGATTTTGTAACCCCTGTCTGTAGTCTTTGGCAATTTGTTTACCATCTAAAATTTTAGCAACCATAAAAACTTCTCCTCCTATTGTCAACATCCTAACTTTGTTAGTTTATAAAACTAATTTACATAGCAAAAGACGTAAATTCAAACAAAAAATCAAAATAAAGTTCGATTTTTGATTGAAAAAGCAGAAATTGCTTGTTATGCTATATCTATAATATACAACTAAAGTAATTCACAATTCAAACTTTTGAAAGGGTGTACAAAGTGAAAGTAGCAGTCATTATGGGCAGTTCTTCCGATTGGAAAATTATGCAAGAGAGTTGTAACATGTTGGATTATTTTGAAATTCCGTACGAAAAACAAGTAGTATCCGCACATCGTACGCCAAAAATGATGGTTCAATTTGCTTCTGAAGCGAGAGAAAGAGGTATAGACATTATCATTGCAGGCGCTGGCGGTGCGGCACATTTACCAGGTATGGTTGCATCATTAACGACGCTACCAGTTATTGGAGTGCCGATTGAAACAAAAAGTTTAAAGGGTATAGATTCTTTATTATCAATTGTTCAAATGCCAGGAGGTATTCCGGTTGCAACGACTGCAATTGGTGCAGCAGGTGCTAAAAATGCAGGTATACTTGCAGCAAGAATGTTAAGTATTCAAAATCCTTCTTTAGTTGAAAAACTAAATCAGTATGAATCTTCGTTAATTCAAAAAGTGGAGGACATGCAAAATGAACTTCAATAAATTAAAGTTTGGTGCGACTATTGGCATTATTGGTGGTGGTCAGCTTGGAAAGATGATGGCACAATCAGCTCAAAAAATGGGTTATAAAGTGGCTGTATTGGATCCTGCTGAAGATTGTCCATGTAGATACGTTGCACACGAATTTATACAAGCCAAGTATGACGATGAAAAGGCACTCAATCAATTAGGACAAAAATGTGATGTGATTACTTATGAATTTGAAAACATTTCAGCCCAACAATTAAAACTATTATGTGAAAAGTACAATATTCCGCAAGGTTACCAAGCTATACAGTTATTACAAGACCGCTTAACTGAAAAAGAAACATTAAAAAGTGCTGGTACCAAGGTTGTCCCATTCATTTCAGTAAAAGAATCTAAAGATATTGACAAAGCAATTGAAACATTAGGATATCCTTTTATTGTAAAAACTAGATTTGGTGGCTACGATGGCAAAGGTCAAGTTTTAATTAACAACGAAAAAGACTTACAAGAAGGTATTAAATTAATTGAAACTAGTGAATGCGTAGCTGAAAAATATTTGAATATCAAGAAAGAAGTATCACTTACTGTTACAAGAGGAAACAACAATCAAATCACTTATTTCCCATTACAAGAAAATGAGCATAGAAATCAAATACTTTTCAAAACAATTGTTCCAGCGAGAATAGATAAAATAGCTGAGGCGAAAGAGCAAGTTAATAAAATTATCCAATCGATTCATTTCATTGGAACATTTACAGTTGAATTTTTTATAGATAGTAATAACCAATTGTATGTGAACGAGATTGCACCAAGGCCTCACAATTCCGGACATTATTCAATTGAGGCATGTGATTATTCACAATTTGATACTCATATTTTAGCAGTTACCGGACAATCATTACCAAATTCAATTGAATTATTAAAGCCTGCAGTCATGATGAACTTACTAGGTAAAGACTTAGATTTATTGGAAAATGAATTTAATGAACATCCAGAGTGGCACTTACATATTTATGGTAAGTCTGAGCGTAAAGATAGCAGAAAAATGGGGCATATGACTGTACTAACGAATGATGTAAACCAAACTGAACAAGATATGTACGCTAAATTTGAGGGGAGTAATTAAAGCATGACATTACTATATGAAGGAAAAGCGAAGCGCATTTTCTCAACAAATCAAGAAAATGAATTAAGAGTTGAATATAAAGATGAAGTTACTGCTGGAAACGGGGCTAAGAAAGACACAATGGCAGGTAAGGGGCGATTAAATAATCAAATTACTTCTATTATATTTAAATATTTACAAGAAAATGGAATAGAAAGTCACTTTATTAAGCAATTATCTGAAACAGAACAATTAGTTAAGCCTGTGAAAATAATTCCATTAGAAGTAGTTGTTCGTAATATTGCTAGCGGATCTATTACAAAGCGTTTAGGTTTTGAAAATGGTGAAGTTTTTAGAGAACCACTTGTGGAATTTTTCTATAAAAATGATGCATTAAATGATCCTTTGATTACAGATGATCACATCAAATTACTGAATATTGCGACAGATAAAGATATTGAAACATTAAAAACGAAAGCGCTAGAAATTAATCAAGTATTAAAACAATTAATGCATGCGATGAATTTAAAATTAGTAGATTTTAAAATCGAATTTGGAAAGACTGAGACTGGTCAAATTTTGTTAGCGGATGAAATATCTCCAGATACATGTCGAATTTGGGATAAAGCTACCAATGCAAACTTTGATAAAGATGTATATAGAAATAACACTGGATCACTGATTGAAACATATCAAATATTTTTAAACAAATTGGAGGATTTAAAATAATGAAAACAATTGAACTACATATCACATTACAACCACAAGTATTAGATACGCAAGGACAAACGCTTACTCGAGCTGTACATGATTTAGGTTATGCACAAGTGAATGATATTCGTGTAGGAAAAGTATTATATATGACAGTGGATGAGGTTAGTGATGAAAAGGTACACAACATTATTACAACTCTAAGTGAAAAATTGTTTGCAAATACAGTGATTGAAGAATATAGCTATAAAGTTTTAGAAGATGAAAAGGAGAATGCATAAAATGAAATTTGCGGTTCTTGTTTTTCCAGGTTCGAATTGTGATAGAGACATGTTTAATGCTGCTATTAAAAGTGGTGTTGAAGCGGAATATGTAGATTATAGAGAAACATCACTAAGTGGATTTGATGGAGTACTTATTCCTGGTGGATTTTCATTCGGGGATTACTTAAGATCTGGGGCAATGGCTAGTGTAGCGCCGGTTATTTCTGAAGTTAAACGTCTTGCAGCTGAAGGTAAGCCAGTATTAGGTGTTTGTAATGGGTTTCAAATTTTAACTGAAATAGGCTTATTACCTGGTGCATTATTGCATAACGATTCACATTTATTTATTAGTAGAAATGAAGAGTTAGAAATAGTGAATAATCAAACGGCTTTTACAAATCTTTATGAACAAGGTGAAAAAGTTATATATCCTGTAGCTCACGGCGAAGGTCATTATTATTGTACTGATGAAATATATCAAAAATTAAAAGCTAACAATCAAATTATTCTGAAATATGTGAATAATCCGAACGGTTCATATGACGATATTGCAGGAATTGTTAACGAAAAAGGCAATGTGTGTGGCATGATGCCACATCCTGAAAGAGCTTTAGAAACGTTGTTAGGTACTGATAGTGGTGTGAAATTATTTGAAGCGATGGTAAAAAGTTGGAGGGAACAACATGTCTAAATTTATCGAACCAAGCGTTGAAGAAATTAAACTTGAAAAAGTATATCAAGATATGGGATTAAGTGGTCAAGAATATGAAAAAGTTTGCGATATTTTAGGCAGACAACCTAACTTTACAGAAACAGGTATCTTTTCTGTTATGTGGAGTGAACATTGCTCTTATAAACATTCTAAACCGTTTTTAAAACAATTTCCTACGTCAGGTGAGCATGTGCTTATGGGTCCAGGTGAAGGTGCAGGGGTAGTCGATATAGGTGATAATCAAGCCGTAGTATTTAAAGTAGAATCTCACAATCATCCATCAGCAATTGAGCCATATCAAGGTGCTGCTACAGGCGTTGGTGGAATCATTCGTGACATTGTCTCTATTGGGGCTAGACCTATTAATTTGTTAAACAGTCTTAGATTTGGAGAATTAGATAATAAACAAAACCAAAGATTACTTAAAGGTGTTGTAAAGGGTATCGGAGGTTATGGTAACTGCATTGGTATTCCAACAACTGCTGGAGAAATCGAATTTGATGAACGTTATGATGGTAATCCACTTGTTAATGCAATGTGTGTTGGTGTTATCAATCACGACATGATTCAAAAAGGCACAGCAAAAGGTATAGGTAATTCGGTCATTTATGTTGGTTTGAAAACTGGTCGAGATGGTATTCATGGTGCTACTTTTGCATCTGAAGAATTGACGGAAGAAAGCGAAAGTAAACGACCTTCTGTACAAATCGGTGATCCATTTGTAGGTAAAAAATTAATGGAAGCAACACTTGAAGCAATTACATTTGATGAATTAGTTGGTATTCAAGATATGGGTGCTGCTGGTTTAACATCTTCATCTTCTGAAATGGCGGCAAAAGGTGGTAGTGGTTTACATTTGAGATTAGAACAAGTGCCAACACGTGAGCCAGGTATTTCTCCTTACGAAATGATGCTTTCAGAAACTCAAGAACGTATGTTACTAGTTGTTGAAAAAGGTACTGAACAAAAATTCTTAGATTTATTTGATAAGCACGAATTGGATAGTGCTGTTATAGGTGAAGTAACAGATACAAATCGTTTTGTTTTAACATATGAAGACGAAGTTTATGCTGACATTCCAGTTGAACCACTAGCTGATGAAGCACCTGTATATATTTTAGAAGGAGAAGAAAAAAATTATAATACTTCTAAAAATGATTATACACACATCGATGTTAAAGATACTTTCTTTAAATTACTTAAGCATCCGACTATAGCATCTAAACACTATTTATATGATCAATACGATCAACAAGTTGGTGCCAATACGATAATTAAGCCAGGACTTCAAGCATCGGTAGTACGTGTGGAAGGCACAAATAAGGCAATTGCTTCAACAATTGATGGTGAAGCGCTTTATGTATATAACAATCCATATGAAGGTGGAAAGATGGTAGTAGCTGAAGCTTATCGTAATTTAATTGCCGTGGGTGCAACACCATTAGCAATGACTGACTGCTTAAATTATGGTTCTCCTGAAAAGAAAGAAATTTATCAACAATTAGCAGATTCAACGAAAGGTATGGCAGAAGCTTGCGACATACTTAAGACACCTGTTGTTTCTGGAAACGTTTCTTTATACAACGAAACGAAAGGCACTTCTATTTTCCCTACACCAATTGTTGGTATGGTAGGTCTGATTGAAAACGTAGACTATTTAAATGATTTTCAACCTCAAGTTGGAGATAAGTTATATGTAATTGGTGATACTAAGGACGACTTTGGTGGTAGTCAACTTGAAAAATTGATTTATGGCAAAGTAAATCACGAATTTGAATCTATAGATTTGAGTTCAGAAGTTAAAAAAGGTGAATCAATCAAGACCGCTATTCGTCAAGGGGTATTATCACATGTTCAAACGGTTGGTAAAGGTGGCTTACTGATTACCTTAGCTAAACTAAGTGCGCATTACGGTTTAGGATTAAAGTCTTTAATAGATATAACAAATGCACAATTGTTTAGTGAGACACAAGGCCGATATGTTGTTTCTGTTAAATCAGGTAAAACTTTAAATATTGATAATGCAATAGAAATTGGGCTTTTAACAGATAGTGATAATTTCAAAGTAACAACACCATATACAGAGATTAGTGAAAATGTTTCAGATATTAAACAAATATGGGAAGGGGCAATTGCTCAATGTTTAACTACTCAGGATTAAACGAAGAATGTGGCGTGTTTGGTATTTGGAATCATCCTGAAGCAGCGCAACTAACATATATGGGACTTCATAGTTTGCAACATCGTGGTCAAGAAGGTGCAGGTATAGTTGTTTCTGATCAAAATGAATTAAAAGGCGAGCGAGGATTAGGCTTACTAACTGAAGCGATTAAAGATGACCAAATGGAACGATTAAAAGGATATCAACATGCAATTGGTCACGTCCGTTATGCTACTTCAGGTAATAAAGGTATTGAAAATATTCAACCGCTTCTGTATCACTTTTATGATATGAGTGTAGGTATTTGTCATAATGGTAACCTCATTAATGCTAAATCATTACGTCAAAATTTAGAAAAACAAGGTGCTATCTTCCATTCGTCTTCAGATACAGAAGTTATTATGCATTTGATTCGACGCAGTAAGGCGCCAACTTTTGAAGAAGCATTAAAAGAAAGTCTTCGAAAAATTAAAGGTGGTTTTACATTTGCAATTTTAACAAAGGATGCGTTATATGGCGCAGTAGATCCAAATGCTATCAGACCACTTGTTGTAGGTAAAATGAAAGATGGGACATACATCCTTGCAAGTGAAACATGTGCAATTGATGTGTTAGGTGCAGAATTCGTTCAAGATATTCATGCGGGTGAATATGTCGTGATTAATGATAAAGGTATTACAGTTAAATCTTATACACATCATACGACAACTGCAATTTCTGCGATGGAATATATTTATTTTGCGAGACCAGATTCAACGATTGCTGGTAAAAATGTTCATGCAGTGCGTAAGGCTTCAGGTAAAATGTTAGCACAAGAAAGTCCGGTAAAAGCTGATATGGTCATCGGTGTACCTAATTCATCATTATCTGCAGCGAGCGGTTATGCTGAAGAAATCGGTTTGCCATATGAAATGGGACTAGTTAAAAATCAATATGTTGCAAGAACATTTATTCAACCAACGCAAGAGTTACGTGAACAAGGTGTAAGAGTTAAGCTATCTGCAGTGAAAGATATTGTAGACGGTAAAAATATTATTCTTGTTGATGATTCCATTGTTCGAGGTACGACAATTCGACGTATTGTGAAAATGTTAAAAGATTCTGGTGCAAATAAAGTGCATGTGCGTATAGCATCACCGGAATTTATGTTCCCAAGTTTTTATGGAATCGATGTTTCAACTACGGCAGAATTAATTTCTGCAAGCAAATCACCTGAAGAAATTAAAGATTATATTGGCGCTGATTCGTTAGCATATCTATCTGTAGATGGGTTAATTGAATCAATTGGTTTAGATTATGACGCGCCATATAGTGGCTTATGTGTAGAAAGTTTCACTGGAGATTATCCTGCAGGGTTATATGATTATGAAGCAAATTATAAAGCACATTTAAGTCATCGACAAAAGCAATATATTTCTAAAAACAAACACTATTTTGATAGCGAGGGAAATTTAAATGTCTAAAGCATATGAACAATCTGGTGTAAATATTCATGCTGGTTATGAAGCTGTAGAAAGAATGTCTAGTCATGTTAAACGTACGATGCGTAAAGAAGTTATCGGTGGTTTAGGTGGATTCGGTGCTACATTTGATTTATCACAATTAAATATGACAGCACCAGTTTTAGTTTCTGGAACAGACGGAGTAGGTACGAAATTAAAACTAGCTATCGACTATGGTAAACATGATTCGATAGGTATCGATGCAGTCGCAATGTGTGTTAATGATATTTTAACGACAGGTGCAGAACCATTATATTTTTTAGATTACATTGCTACAAACAAAGTTGTTCCTGAAGTTATTGAACAAATTGTTAAAGGTATTAGTGATGCATGCGTTGAAACGAATACTGCACTTATCGGTGGAGAGACTGCTGAAATGGGTGAAATGTATCACGAAGGCGAATATGATGTAGCTGGATTTGCTGTTGGAGCAGTTGAAAAGGATGACTATGTAGATGGTTCAGAAGTGAAAGAGGGACAAGTTGTTATAGGGCTTGCGTCAAGTGGCATTCATTCAAATGGATACAGTTTAGTGCGCAAATTAATTAATGAATCAGGCATTGATTTGGCATCAAACTTCGATAATCGTCCATTTATAGATGTCTTTTTAGAACCAACTAAATTATATGTTAAACCTGTACTTGCTTTGAAAAAAGAAGTTTCTATTAAGGCAATGAATCATATTACTGGTGGAGGTTTTTATGAAAATATTCCACGTGCATTGCCAGCCGGATATGCTGCTAGAATTGATACTACATCATTTCCAACGCCAAAAATATTTGATTGGTTACAACAACAAGGCAATATAGAGACAAATGAAATGTATAACATTTTTAACATGGGTATTGGCTATACGGTTATCGTTGATGAAAAAGATGCACCACGTGCTTTGAAGATTTTAGCAGAACAAAATGTGGAAGCCTATCAAATTGGTCATATTGTGAAAAATGAGTCAACTGCAATTGAATTGTTGGGGGTATAACAATGGTTAAAATTGCGATTTTTGCATCAGGTTCAGGAAGTAACTTTGAAAATATAGTTGAGCATGTTGAATCAGGAAAACTTGAAAATATTGAAGTTACGGCGCTATATACGGATCATCAAAATGCGTTTTGTATAGATAGAGCAAAAAAGCACGATATTCCTGTTTATATTAATGAACCAAAACAATTTGGTTCAAAAGCAGCGTATGAACAACATTTAGTAACATTATTAAATGAAGATAAGGTAGAGTGGATTATTCTAGCTGGCTACATGCGTCTAATTGGTCCAGATTTATTAGCTTCATTTGAAGGTAAAATATTAAATATACATCCATCACTATTGCCGAAATATAAGGGGATTGACGCAATAGGCCAAGCATATCATAGTGGCGATACTATTACTGGTTCGACAGTACATTATGTTGATAGTGGTATGGATACGGGAGAAATTATTGAACAGAGACAATGTGATATTAGACCGGACGATTCAAAAGAACAATTAGAAGAGAAAGTAAAAAAATTGGAATATGAGTTATATCCAAGTGTTATTGCTAAAATTGTAAAATAAGGAGTATGTATGTGATGAAGAAAGCTATTTTGAGCGTATCAAATAAAACAGGTATTGTAGAGTTTGCTAAAGCGTTAACGCAATTAAATTATGAATTATATTCAACTGGTGGTACTAAGCGTATATTAGATGAAGCAAATGTACCAGTTCGTTCTGTTTCAGACTTAACACATTTTCCAGAAATAATGGATGGCCGTGTTAAAACATTACATCCAGCTGTTCATGGTGGTATTTTGGCTGATCGAAATAAACCGCAGCATTTAAATGAATTATCAGAACAACATATAGATTTAATTGATATGGTAGTAGTTAATTTATATCCATTCCAACAAACTGTTGCTAACCCTGATGTGACGATGGACGAAGCAATTGAAAATATTGATATTGGTGGTCCAACAATGTTACGTGCTGCAGCTAAAAACTATAAACATGTAACAACAATTGTACATCCTGCAGATTATCAAGAAGTATTGACGCGATTAAGAAACGATTCGTTAGATGAGTCATATAGACAATCATTAATGATCAAAGTTTTTGAGCATACTGCAGAATATGATGAAGCGATTGTACGTTTCTTTAAAGGGGATAAAGAAACTTTAAGATATGGAGAAAATCCACAACAATCAGCGTATTTTGTGAGAACTTCGAATGCAAAGCACACGATTGCAGGCGCTAAACAATTACATGGGAAACAATTAAGCTATAACAATATTAAAGATGCAGATGCTACACTAGCTTTAGTTAAAAAGTTTGATACACCTGCTGCAGTTGCAGTTAAACACATGAATCCATGTGGTGTTGGTATCGGTGACACGTTAGAACAAGCATTTCATCATGCGTATGAAGCGGATAGTCAATCAATATTTGGTGGAATTGTTGCATTAAACCGAGCTGTAACACCTGAGTTAGCAGAGCAATTGCATAGTATCTTTTTGGAAGTCATTATTGCACCAAAATTTACAGATGAAGCATTAAATATTTTAAAACAAAAGAAGAATGTAAGATTATTAGAAATTGATATGACTATAGACAGTAACGAAGAAGAGTTTGTTTCAGTATCTGGCGGATATTTAGTTCAAGATAAAGACAATTATGTCGTGCCAAAAGAAGAAATGAAAGTTGTTACAGAAGTTGCACCTACTGATGAACAATGGGAAGCAATGTTATTAGGATGGAAAGTTGTACCATCAGTAAAAAGTAATGCAATTATTTTAAGTAATAATAAACAAACTGTAGGTATAGGTGCTGGACAAATGAATCGTGTCGGTGCTGCTAAAATTGCGTTAGAGAGAGCTATTGAAATCAATGATCATGTAGCGTTAGTATCTGATGGATTTTTCCCTATGGGAGATACAGTTGAACTTGCAGCACAACATGGTATAAAGGCAATTATCCAACCGGGTGGTTCGATTAAAGATCAAGATTCAATTGATATGGCTAATAAACATGGTATTGCAATGGTAGTCACAGGCACTCGACATTTTAAACACTAATTTTAAAGGGGCGTAACATAAATGAATGTATTAGTAATTGGTGCTGGTGGACGAGAACATGCACTTGCATATAAACTTAATCAATCGAATCTAGTTAAACAAGTGTTTGTCATTCCAGGTAATGAGGCAATGACACCTATAGCTGAAGTACACACTGAAATTTCAGAATCTGATCATCAAGGGATACTAGATTTTGCTAAACAGCAAAATGTTGATTGGGTAGTTATAGGTCCAGAACAACCGCTAATTGATGGATTAGCAGACATTTTACGAGCGAATGGTTTCAAAGTGTTTGGTCCAAATAAGCAAGCAGCTCAAATCGAAGGCTCAAAGTTATTTGCTAAAAAGATAATGGAAAAATATAATATTCCAACTGCTGATTATAAGGAAGTAGAGCGAAAAAAGGATGCATTAACATATATTGAAAACTGTGAATTCCCTGTTGTTGTCAAGAAAGATGGGTTAGCTGCTGGGAAAGGCGTTATTATTGCAGATACAATTGAAGCAGCCAGAAGTGCTATTGAGATTATGTATGGTGATGAAGAAGAAGGTACTGTTGTGTTCGAAACGTTTTTAGAAGGTGAAGAGTTCTCGCTAATGACATTTGTTAATGGTGAATTAGCAGTTCCTTTCGACTGTATTGCACAAGATCATAAACGCGCATTTGATCATGATGAAGGACCAAATACTGGTGGTATGGGGGCTTATTGTCCAGTACCACATATTAGTGACGATGTTTTAAAACTTACAAATG
Organism: Staphylococcus sp. FSL W8-0305; assembly: GCF_037966415.1. Classification (NCBI taxonomy): domain Bacteria; kingdom Bacillati; phylum Bacillota; class Bacilli; order Caryophanales; family Staphylococcaceae; genus Staphylococcus; species Staphylococcus sp. FSL W8-0305. Next base: position 989,327 of record NZ_CP150198.1, on the reverse strand, counting down.
AAACAATTGCACAACCCATTGCAAAGGCAATGCTTAATGAAGGTTATCAATTCTTCGGTGTATTATACATTGGTGCTATTCTAACTAAAGATGGTCCAAAAGTAATAGAATTTAATGCCCGTTTTGGTGATCCTGAAGCTCAAGTATTATTAAGTCGCATGGAAAGTGATTTAATGCAGCATATTATTGATTTAGATGAAGGAAAACGTACTGAATTCAAATGGAAAAATGAAGCTATTGTAGGGGTCATGTTGGCATCAAAAGGATATCCTGATGCATATGAAAAAGGGCATAAAGTAAGTGGCTTTGATTTAAATGAAAACTATTTTGTTAGTGGATTAAAGAAGCAAGGTGATACCTTTGTTACTTCAGGTGGTAGAGTTATACTTGCCATCGGAAAAGGTGACAATGTACATGATGCACAGCGAGACGCATACGAAAAAGTATCTCAAATACAAAGTGACCATTTATTCTATCGTCATGACATTGCGAATAAAGCACTACAACTTAAATAAGTATATTTAAAAATACTAAGATTAGCTATGAACGAATCTATAACGATAGATTTGTTCATAGCTTTTTTAGTTGTAGAGTCTAGGACATTGATTTCTGTACCAAATTTGTGATTATCATATGTTGTAATACAAAAGAGGCGCCACAACATGTTTGGATGAACAAAATAACATGTTTGTGGCACCTCTTTTGTTTAGTATGGAATAAATGGTTTTCTTTTTCTATACAATGAATTTCTAATTTAGTATCTATACAATTATGGATAAAATTTAACCTACACGACCAAGACGAACATCATCAATGCCCGTGATGGGTAAGGTGATTGAACAATAATATGCCAAAATAATAATGGCAATTAAAACTATAATAAAGATTACATCTTTATATGAGAAAGGTACGTTGTAATAGTAAGTACGAGGACCATCTCTAAATCCTTTCGACTCCATCGCAACTGATAATTGATGTGCCTTTCTAATGTTTTGACTTAATAGAGGTATGATTAAATGCTTAAATCGCTTTAATCCTCTATAATTTGCTGCGTCTATCATCTGATAGCGCATTTTTAAAGATCTGCGAAGCTGTATTAAAGAACTAATCATTAAAGGTATCATACGAATGGCAGCCATGAATGCATAAGCAACTTTTGATTTAACCTTTAAATGTTGCATTAAACTATAAAAAATCATGACAACCTGAGATGTGAGTGCGATTAAGATACCGAAAAATGAAATAGCAATAGTTCTTAATGATACATGTAAACCACGAACTAAACTTTCTGTTGTAATATGGATAAATCCGAATTTCAAAATTGTATGGCTACCATTCCCGTATAAAATCATGAACAGGGAAGAGAGTAATGCAAAGCCAATACTTATAGTTATAAAAATTGCTGTAATTTTAAACTGAGTACCATTAAACATCAATAAGAAAACTAACATTAAGATAGTGATATAAAGCATAAAATCGAAATTATGCACAAATATAATAAAGAAAAATAGTATAATTCCAAGAAATAGTTTCGTTATAATGTTGACATCATCAACAAATGATTGCCGAACCTTCCATTGCTCATACATTCGTATCACCATCACAATCTAGTAACGCACCATCTGAAATTTTAAGTCTTCTTGATGGGTAACGTTCAATTATTTCATCGTCATGTGTAACCATGACAATACTTTGTCCCAAATTAATTCGTTTTTGGAAAAGTTTGATCAACTGGAATGTATTATGGCTATCAAGTCCAAATGTCGGTTCATCTAAAAAGATGATATCAGCTTTAGAACTTAGTGCGGTAGCTACGCTAAGGCGTCGTTTTTGACCAATAGACAACTCATAAGGATGTTGATCTTTAACATTTTCTAAATCTAAAAGTTTTAAAAGTTGTATCGTTTCATCATCACTTTGATCTTTAGAAAGGTGATTAAAATGAATGTTAATTTCATCATAAACCGAATTTGTTATAAATTGTAACTCTGGGTTTTGATAAACTAGATACATGTGTTTTGCTGCATGTTTAATTTTTGTTAAATGCTGATTTTCAAAATAAACATCACCTTGATATTTAATCAATTGCATAATTGATTCAAGCAAGGTTGTTTTACCACTACCATTTGCCCCTGTAATTGTAATCCACTCACCTAGACCAATTTCTAAATCTGAGAATGAGAGCAACGTTGATTTACCGCGAATAATACGTCCATTTTTAAATTGTAATAAGTGTGAGTTTGTTGTTGGAAAGTCAACACGACTTGGTGCGAATTCCCATGCACGTGGATGCCACACACCATATTCACTGAGTAAATGAACATACTTCTGTAATATGATTTCAGGACATTCATCGGCAATGATATTTCCGTTATAATCCATCAAAATGACGCGGTCGACATGATTCCAGATGTGTTTAACTTTATGTTCAACGATTACAACAGTTTGATCTTCCCAAAGTTCAATTAGTTTAGTCCATAAATCTTCCGTTGCTTGAACATCTAACATTGCTGTCGGTTCATCTAAAAACAATGTTTTTGATTGTTGAAGAATGGTTTCAACAATTGCCAATTTCTGTTTCATCCCGCCACTTAAATCTTTGATATACGTTTCAGGGGTAACATTTAAATTGACCATATTTAAAGCATTGATAATTAACGCATCCATGTCTTCACGTGGTACTTGTCTATTTTCTAAAACGAATGCAAGTTCTTCGTATACTTTTGGCATACAAAACTGGCTATCAGGGTCTTGGAAAATAACGCCACTTAATGGGTCAACGATTAGTTCATCATATTTCATAGGTAATTCAATTAAATTAGGAACAATACCACTTAATACATTCAGAAGTGTACTTTTACCGCAACCAGAAGGACCGAGTAAAAGTACTTTTTCTTTGTCTTGAATAGTGATATTTAAATGATCGAAAATTTTACGCTGACCACTTGGATATTTTAATCGTAAATCACTTACTTTTAACACTCTGAATGCTCCTCTTATAAGTTGTCGTAATCTTCTTTAGCAGCTGGCCTAAATAATTTTGTTACGCCTGTCTTATCTAAAGCTTTTACTAAAAGGTAAGATAGGACGCCGGCGACTACTGCACCACTAATTAATCTAAATACGATGAATAATGTTAAGTTCCAACCTGCAACTTCATTTAAATAACCATAGAAATAATCGATCGGGAAAGCCGCGATAGCTGTACAAAAACCTGCTAACATAGCTACCATAACTGAACGAGATTGATATTTAAAAATTGCAAAGACAAGTTCACACGCTAAACCTTGTATGAAAGCGTAAACGATTGTCGGAATATCGAAACGACCCATAATGATAGTTTCGCCGGCACCTGCAGCAAATTCAGCCAATAAAGCAATACCTGGTTTTGGAATAATTAGATAGCAGACAATCGCTGCCATGAACCAAACCCCGTTTGTTAATTGTTCGAGGTGAAGGCCTGTAGCTTGCACACCATTGTAAACAAACCACCATAAATTGTAAATAACTGCGAATACTACTGAAATAAGTACGGTTACTAGAATTTCAGATAGCTTTAAACCTTTTGACATTTTTACATCCTCCTAATAAAAAAACGCACAACCATCCATAGGAAAGTTATGCGTTCACAATATATATTAGTAAAACATATGTATAGTAACACTTTCCTACGCTAGTTCAAGCTAGATCAGGTTCAAAGGGTTTGAGGGCAAGCCTCATCTCAGTATAAAACACCCCTAGTGTGTGCGATTTATTTAATTAATTATACTGTAAGACGTTTATAAACTTATGTCAATAGGTTGTCTTCATGAAATTTCGTTTAATTCGATTTAAAATTTATAATATTAGCATTAGATTTAAATTAAAGATGTAGTAGAAATGTTAGTAATTAAAGATATAAAAATATGTGACATGTAATAATATTAAGTTGATAAGTGAAGAGGGATACTTATCAATCATACCTCTTTAACAACAGTGAACAACCCGTGCATAATGGCTTGTGAATTATTGTTTGTAAGGTAAAAGAGGGATACCAGCGGCGAGCGCAAGCAAAAAAGCCCCAAACAACTAAAAGTTATAAGGTAAAAGAGGGATACTTGCGCCGAGCGCATGCATAAAATCCCCTAACAACGAAAAGTTGTAAGGGGATTTAAATTAATTTAGTGTATCTTGGATATCTTGTTTTGTTTGATTAATATCTTCTGTTTTTTCTTCTTTTTTATCTTTTAGTTTTTCTTCAACTTCTTTAGCTTTTTCTGCTGCTTTTTTATTTTGATTTTCATTTGACATGATTAATTCCTCCCAAATTGGATAATTATTTATATATAAATCTTACCCGGTTGTACTTTCGTTAAACTTTTCTAAGTCTATAGCACTATTTATTCATTTATCTAAAGACAACAACATTAGATTAATATATAATGATTTTGAGGTGAACATAATGTCTTTTCTTAGGAAACACGCCGAAATTATTTTTAGCTATTTAATCGGTATCGTTTCACTCTTCACTGGTCTCATTATTTTAATTAACTTGCCTTTAATTAAACAATTAAATGGTGGTAAAAAAGTTGATACACATGTTCATAATGTGTGGGAATTTCTGAATGCATTTTTCAGTGAAATTATTAAAGTAATGAGTCGATTTATAGGTAATTTCCCTATAGTTAGTGCAATTGTGATAATTATATTCGGTATTTTAGTTATGTTGATTGGTCATACATTACTTAGAACTATTAAGTATGACTATGATATTTCTATCTTTTTCTTAGTTATCGGTATCATGTACTTTATTATTACGCTTATATTAATGACGCAAGTATATGGATTCTTTGCGGTAATTTTCATTATTCCATTTACAATTCATATTGGATATATCGTTTATAAAGATGAATTGAATCAGGAAAATGTTAAAAATCATTACATGTGGATTATTGTAAGTTATGGTATAAGTTATTTAATTACACAAATTGCATTGTATGGCAGAATTGATGCTAATGAAATAGAATCAATTGATATCTTAAGTGTCAATGCTTTCTTTATAATTATGTGGTTACTTGGTCAAATGGCTATTTGGAATTTCTTGTTCTTGCGCCGAGCTTTACCTTTAACAAAGCAAGAATTAGGTGAAGAGGAGCCAGAATTATCAAGAACAAGTAAAGGGAATGTCACGAATCAAACTAAAATTCACTTGAAGCAACTCCAAGATAAGACTACAGAATATGCACGTAAGACAAGAAGAAGTGTCGATTTAGATAAAATTAGAGCTAAAAGAGATAAATTCAAAAAGAAAGTTAATGATATTATCGATATTCAAGAGGACGATATTCCTGATTGGATGAGAAAACCGAAATGGGTTAAACCGATGTATGTCGAACTATTTTGTGGTGTCGTCATCTTTTTATTCACATTTTTAGAATTTAATAATCGTAATGCATTATTTGTATCTGGTGATTGGAAATTATCACAGACACAATATGTTATTGAATGGGTTACATTACTAATTCTGCTATTCATTATTATCGCATATATCGCTACAACGTTAACTTTCCACTTGAAAGGTAAGTTTTATTATTTACAATTATTTATGGGGAGCATTTTATTCTTTAAATTGTTAACGGAATTTATAAATATAATGATTCATGGACTTCTACTTTCAGTGTTCATTACGCCAACATTACTATTAATGTTATTGGCAATCATCATTTCTTATTCGTTACAATTACGAGAGCGACCATAATTAAAAGCATTATAAAAGTACTATCTATTAAACATTTTGATGTGTACGCTATAAGTTAGATATATCTCTAACTTACTTAGATACAGGTCAATGAAGTTTATGGATAGTACTTTTTTTGTAACTAGATTTGATTGATTCAGGTAATGTGAATTAAGTATTGAAAATTGTATACAAAGTTTTAGTGCAAATAAAATAGTTGAAAAGTTATCCATTTGTAAAATTAAGAAAACTAGTAAATAGTTGAAGTGACAAGTGGAATTTGCGAAACGATATATAGTATCTCATTTATAGAAGTTTAACATATATCATTCGAATTACTAATTTGTTAAAATCAACAGTAAGATTAGAAGTAGATGATATTGAAATTTGGCAAACAATTTAATCTATATAAAACTACAACGAAACACAGAAAGGAAGTTGTCAGATGAAAATAGCAACTCTGAACAAAGGCAAAGAAACAAAATATTTTAATGGATATCCTTTAATTGAAGAAGAGGATATCTATTCACAAGATCATTTAAAAGAAGGAGATATTTTTCAAATTGTGACTGATAAATCACAATATGTTGCAACGGCTTATGTTGGTCGCCAACATAAAGGATTAGGTTGGGTTCTAACATACGATAAAGCTCAAGAAGTCAACACAGCTTTCTTTGTGAAATTGTTTAATACTGCATTAGCAGAACGTGATTATTATTTTAATATAGATGGAACAAATGCTTTTAGATTATTTAATGCTGAAGGTGATGGAGTTGGGGGATTAACGATCGACAATTACGATGGTCATTTGTTGATTCAATGGTACTCAAAAGGTATTTATAAATTTAAATATGCCATTCTTGAAGCGGTTAGAAAGGTATTTGATTATAAATCTATATACGAAAAAGTAAGATTTAAAGACAGCGAATATAGTGGTGGTTTTGTTGAAGGCGATGCACCTGAGTTTCCAATTGTTATCGAAGAAAACTTCACATTTTATAATGTAGACCTTGAAGATGGTTTGATGACAGGTATCTTTTTAGATCAAAAAGAAGTACGCAAGAAATTAAGGGATCAATATGCCAAAGAACGCCATGTTTTAAACTTATTTAGTTATACAGGTGCTTTTTCTGTAATAGCAGCAAGTGAGGCATCTTCAACAACAAGTGTAGATTTGGCTAATCGTTCTCGTAGTTTAACTGAAGAAAATTTTGGATTAAATGCTATTGATCCTAAATCTCAATATATTTATGTCATGGACACTTTTGATTTCTATAAATATGCTGCACGTCATGGACATAGTTATGACACGATCGTGATTGATCCACCTAGCTTTGCACGCAATAAAAAACGTACATTTTCAGTGCAAAAAGATTATGACAAATTAATTACTGGCGCCTTAAATATCTTATCATCTGAAGGAACATTATTATTATGTACAAACGCAAGTGTATATCCATTAAAGCAATTTAAAAATACTATTAAAAAGACGCTTGAAGAGAGTGGCGTTGATTATGAATTAACTGAAGTTATGGGATTACCAAAAGATTTTAAAACACATCCACATTATAAGCCATCTAAATATTTAAAAGCTGTTTTTGTAAATATTAGACATTAATTTGATAAAAAGGGGTATAGTATCTTATTGAGAAAAAGAAGGGTGATGATACAATGGGATTCAAAAATAATTTAACATCAAATTTAACAAATAAAATTGGTAATTCAGTTTTTAAAATAGAAAATGTTGACGGAAAAGGTGCAATGCCAACGACGATTCAAGAATTGAGAGAAAGACGCGAACGTGCTGAAGCAATTGTAAAGAGAAAGTCTTTAATGTCATCAACAATGAGCGTTGTTCCAATTCCTGGATTAGACTTTGGTGTTGATTTAAAATTAATGAAAGATATTATCGAAGATGTAAATAAAATATACGGATTAGATCATAAGCAAGTTAATAGCCTTGGGGATGATGTGAAAGAAAGAATTATGTCTGCAGCGGCAATTCAAGGTAGTCAATTTATTGGTAAAATAATTTCAAGTGCATTTTTAAAAATTGTAATTAGAGATGTAGCAAAACGAACTGCAGCTAAACAAACAAAATGGTTTCCTGTTGTAGGACAAGCTGTGTCTGCATCTATTAGTTACTATTTTATGAATAAAATTGGAAAAGATCACATTCAAAAATGCGAAAATGTTATTAAAAATGTCATGTAGGTGCTATAATAGTTTTGCAATTTGCAAATTTTACTGAAACCGGTTTTAAACGAATTGAATTTAAAGCATGGTTTTGGTAAAGTTAAGGTATAAAACTAAGTTAGTATTGTAATAATATTGAAGATTCTAACTATACGAAGGAGAAATGTAATTATGGAACAAAATTCATATGTAATCATCGACGAGACTGGTATTCACGCTAGACCAGCAACAATGTTAGTTCAAACAGCTTCAAAATTCGATTCTGATATCCAATTAGAATATAACGGTAAAAAGGTTAACTTAAAATCAATCATGGGTGTTATGAGCCTTGGTGTTGGTAAAGATGCTGAAATTACAATTTATGCTGACGGTAGTGATGAATCTGACGCCATTCAAGCAATCAGTGACGTCTTATCAAAAGAAGGATTGACTAAATAATCATGTCTAAATTAATTAAAGGAATTGCTGCATCTGATGGTGTTGCAATTGCTAAAGCTTATTTGTTAGTTGAGCCAGACTTAACATTCGACAAAAATGAAAAAGTCACTGATGTTGAAGGAGAAGTTGCTAAGTTCAATAACGCTATCGAAGCTTCTAAAGTTGAGTTAACTAAAATTAGAAATAATGCAGAGGTTCAATTAGGTGCTGATAAAGCTGCTATCTTTGATGCACATTTATTAGTTTTAGATGACCCTGAATTAATTCAACCAATTCAAGATAAGATTAAAAATGAAAACGCTAATGCTGCTTCAGCATTAACAGATGTAACAACACAATTTGTTACGATTTTTGAATCTATGGATAATGAATACATGAAAGAACGTGCGGCTGATATTCGCGACGTTTCTAAACGTGTGTTATCACATATTTTAGGTGTAGAATTACCGAATCCGAGTATGATTGATGAAAGCGTTGTTATTGTAGGGAATGACTTAACGCCATCAGATACTGCTCAATTAAATAAAGAATTCGTACAAGGTTTTGCTACAAACATTGGCGGAAGAACAAGTCACTCTGCGATTATGAGTCGTTCTTTAGAAATTCCAGCAATTGTTGGTACAAAATCAATTACTCAAGAAGTTAAACAAGGCGACATGATTATCGTAGATGGATTAAATGGTGATGTAATCGTTAATCCAACTGAAGATGAGTTAATCGCTTATCAAGATAAACGTGAGCGTTATTTTGCTGACAAGAAAGAATTACAAAAACTACGTGATGCTGATACTGTTACAGTTGATGGTGTTCACGCAGAGCTTGCTGCAAATATTGGTACACCTAATGATTTGCCAGGTGTTATTGAAAATGGTGCACAAGGTATCGGCTTATATAGAACTGAGTTTTTATATATGGGTCGTGACCAAATGCCTACAGAAGAAGAACAATTTGAAGCTTATAAAGAAGTATTAGAAGCAATGGACGGTAAACGTGTTGTTGTACGTACTTTAGATATAGGTGGAGATAAAGAATTATCATACTTAAACTTGCCTGAAGAAATGAATCCATTCTTAGGTTACCGTGCGATTCGTTTATGCCTTGCGCAACAAGATATTTTCAGACCACAGCTACGTGCATTATTACGTGCATCAGTTTATGGTAAGTTAAATATCATGTTCCCAATGGTTGCAACAATTAACGAATTTAGAGAAGCTAAAGCTATATTATTAGAAGAAAAAGAAAACCTTAAAAATGAAGGTCATGACATTTCAGATGATATAGAATTAGGAATCATGGTAGAGATACCTGCAACAGCAGCATTAGCTGATGTCTTTGCTAAAGAAGTAGATTTCTTCAGTATCGGTACAAATGATTTAATTCAATACACATTAGCTGCTGACCGTATGTCAGAGCGTGTATCATATCTATACCAACCATATAATCCTTCAATCTTACGTTTAGTTAAACAAGTTATTGAAGCGTCACATAAAGAAGGTAAATGGACAGGTATGTGTGGTGAAATGGCTGGAGATGAAACAGCTATTCCATTATTGCTTGGTTTAGGTTTAGATGAGTTCTCTATGAGTGCAACGTCTATTCTGAAAGCAAGAAGACAAATTAATGGTTTAAGTAAAAATGAAATGACTGAACTTGCTAACCGTGCAGTCGACTGCGCAACGCAAGAAGAAGTTATTGAATTAGTTAACAACTACGTAAAATAATTAATTCTTTCGAAAGACAGAATTATAAATAAACCCGAAGTATTCATTGTGAGTAATTATGAATACTTCGGGTTCTTTTTTTGATTTATGTTAATTTCAATGGAATGTTGTTGCTAACTAATTAAACAACTAGGTGTCATTGACATAAATATTGTTCTTTAATTAATGTTAGTTAATTTAAAAATCGATATTTAATTTATGATAGCTAAAAATGATGAAGTTAATTTAGATGAAAATTAATCTTGGATATTTAATACTTTGTTGATTTCATCAAGATCAACATGGTACATTGGATTGCCATTCAACAAAATAAACGGAGTTGAAAAAGCATCAAAATCTATCATTTCGTTTCGATATTGTTGATTTTTGATATTTCTCTCTTCAAAATCAATTTGACGCTCATTTAGATAATTTTTTACAAATGTACAAGGTGGACAATCATTCTGTGTATAAACGATTATTTCTGACATGTATCATGCTCCTTCGTGCTTTATTCTAATGTAATATACACAATTATACATTGAAATTCAAATTTGTGAACACATTGTGAACTGACATAAATTATACACAATTTCATAGCGCATAATGTTTTAAAAATACACATTATAGCAATTATAATTAAGTTCATTGTGTTGTCATCAAAAAAAGAAAAAGGTGATGTTTTTAAATGGATACAGTTGAAATCAGTCGGTTTTTGACAGCTATGACTTTAGCAGTTCATATCATTTTTGCAACGATTGGTGTTGGTATGCCTTTAATGTTCGCAATTGCAGAATTTTTAGGTATTCGCAAAAATGATCTTCAATATATAGCTATGGCCAAAAGATGGGCTAAAGCTTATACAATTACTGTAGCAGTGGGAGTTGTTACAGGTACAATTATAGGACTTCAATTATCATTGATTTGGCCTACATTTATGGAAATGGGTGGACACGTTATTGCACTTCCATTATTTATGGAAACATTTGCGTTCTTCTTTGAAGCTATTTTCTTAAGTATATATTTATATACTTGGGACCGTTTTAAAAATAAATGGACACATTTCTTAATTAGTATACCAGTAATTATTGGTGGCTCTTTCTCAGCATTCTTCATTACTTCAGTGAATTCATTTATGAATACGCCTGCAGGTTTTGAGTTGAAGAATGGAAAGATGGTCAATGTTCAACCTATAGAAGCGATGTTTAACCCATCGTTTATAGTTCGATCATTTCACGTAATTACTACAGCCGGTATGACGATGGCATTTGTTATTGCATCAATAGCAGCTTTTAAATTATTGCGTAATCGTCAACCTAAGGATACTGTCTACCATAAGAAAGCTTTGAAAATGTCTATGATTGTTGGATTCTTTTCAACTTTACTTTCTATGTTGGCAGGGGATTTATCTGCAAAATTTTTGCATAAATTCCAACCTGAAAAATTAGCAGCTTATGAATGGCATTTCGATACATCTTCCCATGCCAAATTATTATTATTTGGTGTGTTAGATGAAAAGACTCAGCAAGTTAAAGGTGCGATTGAATTACCTGGACTATTGAGTTTCTTAGCAGATAATAGTGTCAAAACTAAAGTGCAAGGGTTAAATGATTTTCCGAAAAGTTTACATCCGCCTATGATCGTCCATTATTTCTTTGATTTAATGGTAACGATGGGAATTTTATGTTTTGTCATTTCAGGTGTTTATGTTTTAACTTTAATGTTTAAAAAGCTTAGAAATTTTTCTACTCATAAATGGATGCTTTACGGAATATTATTAACAGGACCAGCTTCAATGCTAGCTATAGAATTTGGATGGTTCTTAACAGAGATGGGTAGACAGCCTTGGATTGTTCGTGGTTATATGCGCGTGGCAGAAGCAGCAACACAAGCAGGCGGAATAACCTTTGTTACAATTTTATTTGGCATATTGTACACCATTTTAATGTATACATGTGCATACGTATTAATTCGTATGTTTAAAAATAAACCGGCGTATGAAGATGTAAATCGTTTAGCCAAGAAGCAAGGAGGAGAAATAGAAAAATGATTTATGCATTTATAGGTATAACAGTGTTATGGTTGTTTTTATTTTGCTATATCATTATTGCTTCTATAGATTTTGGGGCAGGTTTCTTCGCATTGCATTCAAAGTTAACTGGTGATGAAAAGAAAATTAATCACTTAATTTCACGTTATTTGAACCCAGTTTGGGAAGTTACGAATGTATTCTTTGTTTTCTTCTTCGTAGGATTCGTAGGTTTCTTTCCAGAGTCAATCAAATATTTAGGCACGGTATTGTTAATACCAGGTTCAATAGCACTGATTATGATATCGTTGAGAAACAGTTTTTATGCATTTGAAAATTATGGTCAAGATACAAAATTAGCATGGATGATCATGTATGGGGTAAGTGGATTGTTAATTCCAGCTTCATTATCTACTGCTTTAACTATTACAGAAGGTGGTTATATTAATGTTCGAAACAATGTTATCGATCTAGATTGGGTGCAGTTACTGTTAAGCCCATTTGCTTGGTCTGTAGTATTCTTGGCAATTATTTCAGTTTTATATATTTCATCAGGATTTTTGACATATTATGCTAAAAAAGCAAATGACGAACCAGCATATAATTTAACAAGACAATGGCACATATTTTTAGGGCCACCGATGATTATCATTTGTTTATTCGTATTTCTATCATTACGCATTCAAAATTCTGAACATTTTTATTCAGCTGTTTTTGACTACTGGTGGATGTTTGCTATAAGTTTCCTATTCTTTGCATTAGCTTCATTGTTAACATTCTTTAAGAAAAAACATGGTTTGGCTTTTGTATTTGTTATTTTACAAATGATGTTCGCGTTCTTTGGCTATGGAATTAGTAAATTGCCATACCTTTTATATCCGTTTGTAAAAATTACAGATGCATATGTTAATCCAGAAATGGGCTGGACATTAGTGATTGTCTTTATTTTAGGTTTACTTTTATTACTTCCATCGTTAATATTATTATTAAGATTATTTGTTTTCGACAAAGAATATGTTGAAGGAAAGAAATCATAAGTTGAGACGATACCCCAACTTTCATTTACTTGCATTACTGCATTTAGATAATTTAGTTGGGGTACTCATTTATAATAATTTTAAATTTATATTTTCAATGAATTGATGAAAATCATTTAATGGAGGGCGAGTATGGGTAAAGAATATGTAGTCATCGGTCTAGGTCGTTTTGGAGGTAGTATCGTTCGTGAGTTGAATGCATTAGACATGGATGTAATGGCCATCGACCATGATGAAAATAGAGTGAATGAATATAGTGATATCGCTACTCATGCGGTTGTTGCAGATACTACAGATGAAGCAGTTATGAAAAGTTTAGGTATCCGTAACTTTGATCATGTCATTGTGGCAATTGGTGAAAATATTCAATCAAGTACGTTGACGACTTTGATTTTAAAAGAGTTAGGTGTAAAAAAAGTAACTGCTAAAGCACAAAATGATTATCATGCAAAGATTTTAAATAAAATTGGAGCAGATACGGTTGTGCACCCTGAGCGTGATATGGGTAGACGTATTGCGCATAATGTTGCGAGTGCAAGTGTACTTGATTATCTTGAGTTGGCAGACGAGCATTCTATTGTAGAATTGAAAGCGACTGAAAAGATGGCGGGGCAGTCTATCATTGATTTAGATATAAGAGCACAATATGGAATTAACATTATTGCAATTAAACGAGGCAAAGAGTTCATCATTTCACCAAATCCAAATATTAATTTAGAAATAGGTGATATTTTAATTATGATTGGACATGATAATGATTTAAATCGCTTTGAAAAAAATATTGCGACGAGATAATCGGGAGTGGTACAGATATGATATTTTCTCAAAATTTATTTCGTCGTCCCACCCCAACTTGCATTGCCTGTAGAATTTCTTTTCGAAATTCTCTGTGTTGGGGCCCATCCCCAACTTGCACATTATTGTAAGCTGACTTTTCGTCAGCTTCTTTGTTGGGGCCCCTGACTAGAATTGAAAAAAGCTTGTTACAAGCGCATTTTCGTTCAGTCAACTACTGCCAATATAACTTTGTAGAGCATTGAACATTGATTTATGTCTCAAGCTCATCATATATAAAGAAAAAGCTACTAACAATGTGTGGTGAGTTTAATTAAAACTTCACTTCAAAGTTAGTAGCTTTTTGATTATTTATTGTTTGATTCTTTTTGTTCGTTTACCTTCATAATGACTGGTAAAATCATTGGTTTTCTAGCTGTTTTTTCAAATAAATAAGGTTGTAATGTTTCAATGATAGAAGATTTAATCTGATGCCATTGAATATCTTTATTTTGATTTAACTTACTAATAACATCAGTTTTGATTTTGCGTTGTGCATCATAAATTAATTGTCCTGATTCTCTCATATATACAAATCCTCGAGAAATAATATCTGGACCAGAAAGTAATTTATTTGTATTAAAATCAATGCTAACAACAACGATAACTAAACCTTCTTCAGATAATAGCTTACGGTCTCTTATTACAACATTACCGATATCACCGATACCACTACCATCAACAAGTACATTACCAGATGGAATGCGACCAGCTTTACGTGCTGAATCGTGTGTTAAAGCTAAGACATCTCCGATATCAAAGATGAAGACATTATCTTCTTCAACGCCGCATTCAACACCAGTCTCACCATGTGCTTTTAACATACGGTATTCACCATGAATAGGTAAGAAATATTTCGGCTTGATTAATCGAAGCATTAATTGTTGATCACCTTGAGAACCATGCCCTGAAGTATGGATGTTAGAAATCTTGCTGTGGATAACATCTGCACCAGCTTTATACAAGGAATTAATCGTTCTGTTAATACTTTTTGTATTACCTGGGATAGGTGATGAACTAAATACAACGGTATCTTCAGGTATAATTTTAATTTGCTTATGAGTACCATTAGCAATTCTAGATAATGCTGCCATTGGTTCACCTTGAGAACCAGTACATAGTATTAATAACTCATGCTTCGGTACAGTATTAATTTTATTAGGTTCAATAAATGTTTCAGGTGGTGCTTTAATATAACCAAGTTCCATACCGATTTTAATATTGTTTTCCATCGAACGACCGAACGTAACAATTTTACGGTTATTTTTGATAGCAGCTTCAACTGCTTGTTGAACTCGGTAAATATTAGAAGCAAAGGTAGCAAATATAATACGACCTTTACAATTGCGGAAGATCTTATCTACGTTTTGACCAACTTCACGTTCGCTTAAAGTAAAATCAGGCACAAGTGAATTTGTTGAGTCTGAAAGTAAACATAGAACGCCTTCTTCGCCTAATTGAGCCATTTTAGCAATGTTTGCTGGTTTGCCTACAGGTGTAAAATCAAATTTAAAGTCACCGGTATGAACTACTTTTCCTTCAGGTGTATCTACGATGACGCCATAAGTTTCAGGAATACTATGCGTAGTTAAGTAGAAAGAAATCGTAAAGTGCTTAGATTTAATCACACTGTCCTCATTGATTTCATTTAGTTTAGCAGTACGTAATAAATGATGTTCTTCAAGTTTATTACGGATTAAACCTAATGCTAAAGGACCACCATAAATAGGTATATTAAGTTGTTTTAATAGGAAGGGCACACCGCCTATATGGTCTTCGTGACCATGTGTTATAAATAGGCCAACAATTTTATCTTGGTTTTGAACTAGATATGTGTAGTCAGGTATAACATAATCAATCCCTAATAAGTTATCATCAGGGAATTTGATACCTGCATCGATAATGACAATTTCGTCTTTATACTCAACTGCATAAGTATTTTTACCGATTTCACCTAGACCTCCAAGTGCATATACACCTACTTCATTTGGATGTAATTGTTTCATTATTTAGCAATCTCCACATTAAAGTGTTCTGAGTTTTCTTTTTCGTAATCTAAATGTGCGCCCTCTAATTTAGTGATAAATTCGATATTAAAATTACGATCTTTCAAGTAACGACGTACTTGTTCTTCTGTTTGAGCTTCAACATAAAGTGATTGTGTATTTTCACGCACAATTACCTCGTCTCTGTTATGTTGATAAAAAACTTTAAATACTGCCATGTTAAAAATTCCTCCTAAGAATGTTTGTTTAATTTATTGTTAACCCTAGTAAAATCGTATTGGAGTATATATCGATAAATTCATTCCAATCATCTCTATAATGTAACTTAATAACGATTTGGTTAATAACTAGGTTCATCATGTCGTTCATTTTAAAAAATTAGTGAAATAACACTAAAATTTCAGTTAAATCTTATTTTACATGATGAATGATAATAAATAAAGCAGTTTATCTCACTAGAAATCTAAGTATTTCGAATAAATGTGCAGTTCTATTTATTAAAATAAATGTAGAGATTATAAATTAATGTTAAGAAAGAATTAAAGGATTTTATATGAAACGGTAAAATTTAAATGAGGGGATAAAAAGTTTGGTAGAAAGGTGAAAATATTTTACTGTTATTTTTTAGGAAAAGTTGTAAAAGAAAAAGCTTAGGACATCATATTTATCCTAAGCTTTGATAATTAGTAATAGTGTGTTTTAAACTTCTACAGCATCTGTATGTGGTTGTAATGGGTGGTCTTTGTCAATGTGATCATAGAACATTACACCATTTAAATGATCAATTTCATGTTGGAAAACAATTGCTGGATATCCTTTTAGTCGTAACTGTATATCATTACCTTCGATGTCTTTGGCTTTAATTGTAATTCTATTATGACGGTGAACTAGACCAGCAACATTATCATCGACACTAAGGCAACCTTCACCAGTTGGTAAATAAGCTTCTTGAACGCTATGACTTACAATTTTAGGGTTCACAAGCATATAGTCATAAGATTTGCCACTGCCATCATCTGGTATTAAAACAGCAATCATACGTTTAGAAATATTAATTTGAGGTGCAGCCAAACCAACGCCTGAACGTAAACCGTAACGTTTCGCGATTTCCTCATCTTGACTATTTACTAAAAACTCTCTCATGGCGATTAATGTTTCTTTTTCTTCTTTAGTTAATGGTAATTCTAGCTCAGCTGCTTTTTGACGCAAAGTTGGATGACCATCTCTAATGATGTCTTTCATTGTTAACATATATTGCACCTTCCTTATTTTAATTTGTTTTAGTTGAATGACAGTAAAAAGGTTGTTAAGATACTCATACATTTTTATGTGTAAGTATGTACAAAGTTAACCAACTACTGCCAAGGTTTATTTTAGATAGTATATGTAAATTTTCAGATATGCTAATTGCCTAAAAAATGATTAAAGTGTTGATTTCAGGCAATGATACTTTAGAAATTTATTTATCGTCTTGACTTTAAAAATTATATTATAAATGACGTAACTGTCAACAGATATACTTAGTAATGAAGATGTGTAATGTAATTGTTTAAAATTGATTTCCAAGCAGATTTTATTTATCATTTAATTTAAATAGCAAGTGGAGGTACAAGTAATGAAATTTGGAAAAACAATCGCAGTAGTATTAGCATCTAGTGTCTTGCTTGCAGGATGTACTACGGATAAAAAAGAAATTAAGGCATATTTAAAGCAAGTGGATAAAATTAAAGACGATGAAGAACCAATTAAAACTGTTGGTAAGAAAATTGCTGAATTAGATGAGAAAAAGAAAAAATTAACTGAAGATGTCAATAGTAAAGATACAGCAGTTCGCGGTAAAGCAGTAAAAGACTTAATTAAAAATGCCGATGATCGTCTAAAGGAATTTGAAAAAGAAGAAGACGCAATTAAGAAGTCTGAACAAGACTTTAAGAAAGCAAAAAGTCACGTTGATAATATTGATAATGATGTTAAACGTAAAGAAGTAAAACAATTAGATGATGTATTAAAAGAAAAATATAAGTTGCACAGTGATTACGCGAAAGCATATAAAAAGGCTGTAAACTCAGAAAAAACATTATTTAAATATTTAAATCAAAATGATGCGACACAACAAGGTGTTAATGAAAAATCAAAAGCAATAGAACAGAACTATAAAAAGTTAAAAGAAGTATCAGATAAGTATACGAAAGTACTAAATAAGGTTGGTAAAGAAAAGCAAGACGTTGATCAATTTAAATAATTAATATGATACAGATGGTAGGAAACAACTAATACAGTTCCTGTTATCTGTATCTTTTTTTATTAAAACAGAACTTTTTCAAATGGTTTAACAGTCCCATTTATTTGTGGTACAATTAGTAAGGATAAAATGAATTTCTATACAATTATGGGAAAGGTATGGTGAATTGAATGGCTCCTAAGTTACAAGCCCAATTCGATGCAGTAAAAGTTTTAAATGATACTCAATCGAAATTTGAAATGGTTCAAATTTTGGATGAGAATGGTAACGTCGTAAATGAAGACTTAGTACCTGATCTTACGGATGAACAATTAGTAGAATTAATGGAAAGAATGGTATGGACTCGTATCCTTGATCAACGTTCTATCTCATTAAACAGACAAGGACGTTTAGGTTTCTATGCACCAACTGCTGGTCAAGAAGCATCACAATTAGCGTCACAATACGCTTTAGAAAAAGAAGATTACATTTTACCAGGATACAGAGATGTTCCTCAAATTATTTGGCATGGTTTACCATTAACTGAAGCTTTCTTATTCTCAAGAGGTCACTTCAAAGGAAATCAATTCCCTGAAGGCGTTAATGCATTAAGCCCACAAATTATTATCGGTGCACAATACATTCAAACTGCTGGCGTTGCATTTGCACTTAAAAAACGTGGTAAAAATGCAGTTGCAATCACTTACACTGGTGACGGTGGTTCTTCACAAGGTGATTTCTACGAAGGTATTAACTTTGCAGCAGCTTATAAAGCACCTGCAATTTTCGTTATTCAAAACAATAACTATGCAATTTCAACACCAAGAAGCAAGCAAACTGCTGCTGAAACATTAGCTCAAAAAGCAATTGCTGTAGGTATTCCTGGTATCCAAGTTGATGGTATGGATGCGTTAGCTGTATATCAAGCAACTAAAGAAGCACGTGACCGCGCAGTTGCAGGTGAAGGCCCAACATTAATTGAAACTATGACATATCGTTATGGTCCTCATACAATGGCTGGTGACGATCCAACTCGTTACAGAACTTCAGATGAAGATGCTGAATGGGAGAAAAAAGACCCATTAGTACGTTTCCGTAAATTCCTTGAAAACAAAGGTTTATGGAATGAAGACAAAGAAAATGAAGTTATTGAACGTGCAAAAGCTGATATTAAAGCAGCAATTAAAGAGGCTGATAACACTGAAAAACAAACTGTTACTTCTCTAATGGAAATTATGTATGAAGATATGCCTCAAAACTTAGCAGAACAATATGAAATATACAAAGAGAAGGAGTCGAAGTAAGCCATGGCACAAATGACAATGGTTCAAGCGATTAATGATGCGCTTAAAACTGAACTTAAAAATGACCAAGATGTTTTAATTTTTGGTGAAGACGTTGGTGTTAACGGCGGTGTTTTCCGTGTTACTGAAGGACTACAAAAAGAATTTGGTGAAGATAGAGTATTCGATACACCTTTAGCTGAATCAGGTATTGGTGGTTTAGCAATGGGTCTTGCAGTTGAAGGATTCCGTCCGGTTATGGAAGTACAATTCTTAGGTTTCGTATTCGAAGTATTTGATGCGATTGCTGGACAAATTGCACGTACTCGTTTCCGTTCAGGCGGTACTAAAACTGCACCTGTAACAATTCGTAGCCCATTTGGTGGTGGCGTACACACACCTGAATTGCACGCAGATAACTTAGAAGGTATTTTAGCTCAATCTCCAGGTCTAAAGGTTGTTATTCCTTCAGGCCCATACGATGCGAAAGGTTTATTAATTTCTTCTATTAGAAGTAATGACCCAGTCGTATACTTAGAGCATATGAAATTGTATCGTTCATTCCGTGAAGAAGTACCTGAAGAAGAATATACAATTGACATTGGTAAGGCTAATGTGAAAAAAGAAGGTAATGACATTTCAATCATCACATACGGTGCAATGGTTCAAGAATCAATGAAAGCTGCAGAAGAACTTGAAAAAGATGGTTATTCTGTTGAAGTAATTGACTTACGTACTGTTCAACCAATCGATGTTGATACAATTGTAGCTTCAGTTGAAAAAACTGGTCGTGCAGTTGTAGTTCAAGAAGCACAACGTCAAGCTGGTGTTGGTGCAGCAGTTGTAGCTGAATTAAGTGAACGTGCAATCCTTTCATTAGAAGCACCTATTGGAAGAGTTGCAGCAGCAGATACAATTTATCCATTCACTCAAGCTGAAAATGTTTGGTTACCAAACAAAAATGACATCATCGAAAAAGCAAAAGAAACTTTAGAATTTTAATACATTGTAAAAGTTAACGAAGTTAGCGTATTTTAGTCTCATTGATTAAAATGAAATGTTTAATTTACGAAATCTTAGGAGGGCAAAAACGTGGCATTTGAATTTAGATTACCCGATATCGGGGAAGGTATCCACGAAGGTGAAATTGTAAAATGGTTTGTTAAAGCTGGAGATACTATTGAAGAAGACGATGTTTTAGCTGAGGTACAAAACGATAAATCAGTAGTAGAAATCCCATCACCAGTATCTGGTACTGTAGAAGAAGTTATGGTAGAAGAAGGTACAGTAGCTGTAGTTGGTGACATTATTGTTAAAATCGATGCACCTGATGCAGAAGATATGCAATTTAAAGGTCATGATGATGATTCATCATCTAAAGAAGAACCTGCGAAAGAGGAAGCGCCAGCAGAGCAAGCACCTGTAGCTACTCAAACTGAAGAAGTAGATGAAAACAGAACTGTAAAAGCAATGCCTTCAGTACGTAAATACGCACGTGAAAAAGGTGTTAACATTAAAGCAGTTTCTGGATCTGGTAAAAATGGTCGTATTACAAAAGAAGATGTAGATGCATACTTAAATGGTGGTGCACCAACAGCTTCAAATGAATCAGCTGCTTCAGCTACAAATGAAGAAGTTGCTGAAACTCCTGCAGCACCTGCAGCAGTATCATTAGAAGGCGACTTCCCAGAAACAACTGAAAAAATCCCTGCTATGCGTAGAGCAATTGCGAAAGCAATGGTTAACTCTAAGCATACTGCACCTCATGTAACATTAATGGATGAAATTGATGTTCAAGCATTATGGGATCACCGTAAGAAATTTAAAGAAATCGCAGCTGAACAAGGTACTAAGTTAACATTCTTACCATATGTTGTTAAAGCACTTGTTTCTGCATTGAAAAAATACCCAGCACTTAATACTTCATTCAATGAAGAAGCTGGTGAAATTGTGCATAAACATTACTGGAATATCGGTATTGCGGCGGACACTGATAGAGGCTTATTAGTACCTGTAGTGAAACATGCTGACCGTAAATCTATTTTCCAAATTTCTGATGAAATTAACGAATTAGCTGTTAAAGCACGTGATGGTAAATTAACAGCCGATGAAATGAAAGGTGCAACATGCACAATCAGTAATATCGGTTCAGCTGGTGGACAATGGTTCACTCCAGTTATCAATCACCCAGAAGTAGCAATCTTAGGAATTGGCCGTATTGCTCAAAAACCTATCGTTAAAGATGGAGAAATTGTTGCAGCACCAGTATTAGCATTATCATTAAGCTTTGACCACAGACAAATTGATGGTGCAACTGGCCAAAATGCAATGAATCACATTAAACGCTTATTAAATAATCCAGAATTATTATTAATGGAGGGGTAAAACATGGTAGTTGGAGATTTCCCAATTGAAACAGATACTATAGTAATCGGAGCAGGTCCTGGTGGATACGTTGCAGCAATTCGTGCAGCTCAATTAGGACAAAAAGTAACAATCGTTGAGAAAGGTAATCTTGGTGGTGTTTGCTTAAACGTAGGATGTATTCCTTCAAAAGCATTACTACATGCTTCTCACCGTTTTGTTGAAGCACAACATTCTGAAAACTTAGGTGTTATTGCTGAAAGTGTTTCTTTAAACTTCCAAAAAGTTCAAGAATTCAAATCATCAGTTGTTAATAAATTAACTGGTGGTGTTGAAGGCTTACTTAAAGGTAACAAAGTAAACATCGTTAAAGGTGAAGCATATTTCGTAGATAACAATAGCTTACGTGTTATGGACGAAAAGAGCGCACAAACATACAACTTTAAAAACGCAATCATTGCAACAGGTTCAAGACCAATTGAAATTCCTAATTTCAAATTCGGTAAACGTGTTATCGACTCAACAGGTGCTTTAAATTTACAAGAAGTACCAGGTAAATTAGTTGTAGTTGGTGGAGGATACATTGGATCAGAATTAGGTACAGCATTTGCTAACTTTGGTTCAGAAGTAACCATCCTTGAAGGTGCTAAAGATATCTTAGGTGGCTTCGAAAAACAAATGACACAACCTGTTAAAAAAGGTATGAAAGAAAAAGGTGTTGAAATCGTTACTGAAGCAATGGCTAAATCAGCTGAAGAAACAGATAACGGAGTTAAAGTTACTTATGAAGCTAAAGGCGAAGAGAAAACAATCGAAGCTGATTATGTATTAGTAACTGTAGGTCGTCGTCCAAACACAGACGAATTAGGCCTAGAAGAATTAGGTGTTAAATTCGCTGACCGTGGATTATTAGAAGTTGATAAACAAAGCCGTACGTCTATCAGCAATATCTATGCAATTGGTGATATCGTTCCAGGTTTACCACTTGCTCACAAAGCTAGCTATGAAGCTAAAGTTGCTGCTGAAGCAATTGATGGTCAAGCTGCTGAAGTTGATTACATTGGTATGCCAGCAGTATGCTTTACTGAACCTGAATTAGCTACAGTTGGTTATTCAGAAGCGCAAGCTAAAGAAGAAGGTTTAGCAATTAAAGCTTCTAAATTTCCATATGCAGCAAATGGTCGTGCATTATCATTAGACGATACTAACGGATTTGTTAAACTTATTACACTTAAAGAAGATGATACTTTAATCGGTGCTCAAGTAGTTGGTACTGGTGCATCAGATATTATCTCTGAATTAGGTTTAGCAATTGAAGCTGGTATGAATGCTGAAGATATCGCATTAACAATCCATGCACATCCAACATTAGGTGAGATGACTATGGAAGCAGCTGAAAAAGCTATCGGATACCCAATCCATACAATGTAATAACTGATTATCTATAAAGATTCAGTTTTTAAAAGCTGTAGCATATGCTACGGCTTTTTTGTTTTAGGTAATAAAGTAGTGTAAGGAAATTGATTTGAGATATCGTTAACATGTGACATGCATGTTATACTAGCGATGCTAACAAAAGAATTGAAATGGAGGGTTCAACAATGGAATATGAGTATCCAATTGATTTAGACTGGAGTAATGAAGAGATGATTTTAGTGATAAATTTCTTTAATCATGTAGAGAAGTATTATGAATCCGGCGTGACGGCAGGAGACTTTATGGATGCATATAAAAGATTTAAAGAAATTGTGCCTGCTAAAGCAGAGGAAAAACAAATTTTTAATACTTTCGAAAAAAGTAGTGGCTATAATAGTTACAAAGCAGTTCAAGATGTAAAAACTCACTCTGAAGAACAAAGAGTAACAGCTAAAAAATAATTCGTTCGAAATTAACACAATTTAATAGGATTTTTTCTTTAAAACTATTGCTAATAAAGCTATATTTTGATACCTTTATCAAGTGTTAAACAAAATGTTTGATAAAAGTAAACTTAATATAGCTTTTTTAGGTGGAAAGATAAATGAACATAGGTAATAAAATTAAAAATCTTAGAAGAATTAAAAATTTAACGCAAGAAGAACTTGCTGAACGTACTGACTTATCGAAAGGCTACATTTCACAAATAGAAAGTGAACATGCCTCACCAAGTATGGAAACTTTCTTAAATATTATAGAGGTGTTAGGGACGACGCCAAGTGAATTTTTTAAAGACAGTGAAAATGAAAAAGTATTATACAAGAAGGAAGAACAAGTTATTTATGATGAGTATGATGAAGGTTATATATTAAATTGGTTAGTTTCAAAGTCAAATGAATATGATATGGAGCCATTAATATTAACTTTAAAGCCTGGCGCATCATATAAAAATTTTAATCCATCAGAGTCTGATACGTTTATTTATTGTATGTCAGGTCAGATAACACTTAATTTAGGCAAAGAGGTATATCAAGCACAAGAAGAAGACGTTTTGTATTTTAAAGCACGAGATAATCATCGTTTGTCAAATGAATCAAACAATGAAACACGAATACTTATTGTAGCGACAGCTTCATATTTATAGGGGGGATCTTATTTGGAACCGTTATTATCATTAAAATCAGTTAGTAAAAGCTATGATGATCTTAATATCTTAGATGACATAGATATTGATATTGAATCAGGATACTTTTATACATTATTAGGTCCTTCAGGTTGTGGTAAAACAACAATTTTAAAATTAATTGCAGGGTTTGAATATCCTGACAGTGGTGAAGTGATTTATCAAAACAAACCAATTGGTAATTTACCACCAAATAAACGTAAAGTGAATACAGTCTTTCAAGATTATGCATTATTTCCACACTTAAACGTCTATGATAATATCGCTTTCGGTTTGAAATTAAAAAAATTATCAAAAACCGAAATTGATCAAAAAGTAACTGAGGCATTAAAATTAGTTAAGCTTTCAGGTTATGAAAAAAGGAATATTAATGAAATGAGTGGCGGACAAAAGCAACGTGTTGCAATTGCACGTGCTATTGTAAATGAACCAGAAATATTATTGTTAGATGAATCTTTATCCGCATTAGATTTGAAATTGCGTACTGAAATGCAATATGAATTACGAGAATTGCAATCTAGATTAGGTATTACATTTATATTTGTAACACATGATCAAGAAGAAGCTTTAGCACTAAGTGACTTTCTTTTTGTATTAAAAGATGGGAAAATTCAACAATTTGGTACACCAACAGATATATATGACGAACCAGTGAATCGATTTGTAGCTGATTTTATTGGAGAATCTAATATTGTTGAAGGGCGCATGGTTAGAGATTATGTCGTGAATATTTATGGGCAAGATTTCGAATGTGTCGATATGGGTATTCCTGAAAATAAAAAAGTAGAAGTCGTTATTCGACCAGAAGATATATCATTAATCAAAGCTGAAGAAGGATTATTTAAAGCAACTGTTGATTCTATGTTGTTTAGAGGGGTCCACTATGAAATATGTTGTATAGACAATAAAGGTTATGAATGGGTAATACAAACGACTAAAAAAGCCGAAGTAGGCAGCGAAGTTGGTCTTTATTTTGATCCTGAAGCCATTCATATTATGGTTCCTGGTGAAACAGAAGAAGAGTTTGATAAACGTATTGAAAGCTATGAGGAAGTAGACAATGCGTAATACTAATAAATTTCTTTTAATCCCGTATTTACTATGGATGGTTATATTTATTATTGTACCAGTTGTATTACTCATTTATTTTTCATTTTTAGATATCAATGGACATTTTAGTTTCACGAATTATCAACAAATTTTTACTACAAAATATTTAAAAATGTTTGCATATTCAATTTTATATGCCGCCTTAATAACAATTATTACGTTGGCTATCAGTTATCCAGCTGCCTATTATATTACTCGCTCGAAATTTCAAAATATCTTATTAATGATAATGATTATTCCAACATGGATAAATTTATTGTTGAAGACATATGCTTTTATAGGTTTATTAAGTCACGATGGTGTGATTAATCAATTTTTCCACTTATTTAATTTACCATCATTCAATTTGTTATTTACAACTGGTGCCTTTTTAGTAGTGGCAAGTTATATTTATATACCATTTATGATTTTACCTATATTTAATAGCATGAAAGCAATTCCTAATAATTTATTGCAAGCCTCAAGTGATTTAGGTGCTAGTCCATTCTATACTTTTAGAAAAGTAATCATGCCGTTAACAAAAGAAGGTGTTATGACTGGGATTCAAGTAACCTTTATTCCATCACTTTCATTATTTATGATTACAAGATTAATTGCAGGTAATAAAGTCATAAATATAGGTACGGCAATAGAGGAGCAATTTTTAACAATTCAAAATTATGGTATGGGATCAACTATAGCTATATTCTTAATTGTATTTATGGCATTCATTTTAATCATTACAAAATCATCTAATGGGAGAGGGTGAATCATATGAAATGGTATGGAAAGCTGTATATCGGGATACTTTTAGCGATTTTATACATCCCAATATTCTTTTTAATGTTCTATTCATTCAATTCGGCTGGTAATATGATTCACTTTGAACATTTTACATTAGAGCATTATCAATCATTATTTCAAAATGATCATTTAATGTCGGTCATTTTTAACACGATAGCTGTAGCACTTTTAGCAGCCTCAATTTCTACAGTTATTGGTACATTTGGTGCCATTGCTATTTATTATTTAAGAAATAAAAAGTTTAAAGTAACTTTACTAACATTGAATAATGTCTTGATGGTATCATCCGACGTTGTCATAGGTGCATCATTCTTAATTATGTTTACAACGATTGGCCATTTTACTGGTCTTGGTTTAGGATTTTGGACAGTTCTAATATCTCATATTGCATTTTGCATACCTATAGTTGTGATTATCGTCTTACCACAACTGTATGAAATGAATAATAATATGTTAAATGCTGCAAGAGATTTAGGAGCGACTGAACCACAATTATTAAGCAACATTATTATTCCTAATATTTTACCTTCTATTATAGGAGGATTCTTTATGGCTTTAACTTATTCACTAGACGATTTCACAGTAAGTTTCTTCGTTACTGGTAATGGCTTTAGTGTGTTATCAGTTGAAGTTTATGCTATGGCGAGAAAAGGAATTAGTATGGAAATTAATGCGATTTCAACATTATTGTTTGCTGTTATTGTATTAGGAATACTAGGATATTATTTGATTCAATACGTGATAAATAAGAAAAAACTAATCAAGCGAGGTGTAAAATAATGAAACGTTTTTTACAACTCATTATAGGTGCATTAGTTGTGGGTATGCTTTGTCTTACTTTAAGTCATTGGTTTAAATCTAAAGAACAAGTGCATACAAATCAAAAAATTTACGTATACAATTGGGGCGAATATATTGATCCAGAGTTAATTAAGAAATTTGAAAAAGAAACTGGCATTCAAGTCGTTTATGAAACTTTCGATTCAAATGAAGCGATGGAAGCCAAAATTCGCAATGGTGGTACACATTATGATGTTGCTTTTCCTAGTGAATATACAGTTCAAAAATTGAAAAGAGATCATTTATTGTTACCAATAGATCATAATAAAGTACCTAATATTAAAAATTTAGATTCAGATTATATGAATATGTCATTTGATAAAGGCAATAAATATTCTTTACCTTATTTCTTTGGAACTGTAGGTATTTTATATAATAAAGAAAAGTATCCAAATGAATCATTTGATAGTTGGAAGTCATTGTATAATCCTAAATTTAAAAACCAAATTTTACTAGTTGACGGTGCTAGAGAGATTATAGGCATGAGTTTGAATAAACTTGGGTATAATCTTAATGACCGTAATTCGCACCATTTAAAAGAAGCAGAGCGAGATTTAACTAAATTAGCACCACAAGTAAGAGGTGTCGTAGGTGATGAAATTACCATGATGCTTGAACAAAATGAAGGTAACATTGCGGTTGTTTGGAGTGGTGTTGCAGCACCTCTAGTGCAAGAAGGGGATAAATATAACTATGTTATTCCTAAAGAAGGATCGAATTTATGGTTCGACAATATGGTAATTCCAAAAACGGCACAAAATAAAGAGGGTGCATATAAATTTATGAATTTTTTATTAGATGCTAAAAATAACAAGCAAAATACTGAATTCGTAGGCTATGCAACGCCAAACAAGGCTGCTCGACAATTGTTGCCTAAAGAGATTAAAGACGACCATCGTTTCTATCCGACTAAGAAAGAGCAAGAACGCCTTGAAGTTTATAAAGATTTAGGACCTGAAGTTTTAAGTGAATACAATGAAAACTTTTTGAATTTCAAAATGTCATTAAAATAAAATCATAAATAGTAGTTATTTACTGTATATTTAGTTATAATAACGGGATAAGTACTATAAGGAGTTGTAACGAATGACTGGAGAACAATTTACTCAAATTAAACGTCCAGTAAGTAGATTAACTGAAAAAGTTCTAGGTTGGTTATGTTGGGTGATGTTATTAGTGCTTACTGTCATTACGATGTTTATAGCACTTGTTTCATTCAGTAATAACACATCGATTGCTAATCTTGAAAATACATTAAACAATAATGCATTTATCCAGCAATTATTAGCTGGAAATGGCTATAATACAACACAATTTGTAATATGGTTACAAAATGGTATATGGGCTATTATCGTTTACTTTATTGTTTGTTTGTTGATTTCATTTTTAGCTCTCATATCTATGAATATAAGAATCTTGTCAGGTTTCTTATTCTTAATATCAGCAATTGTAACGATTCCTTTAGTTTTACTTATCGTTACTTTAATCATTCCGATATTATTCTTTATTATTGCGATGATGCTATTTATAAGAAAAGATAAAGTTGAAATGGTTGCGCCACAATATTATGAAGAGTACAATGGACCGATTTATGATTATCGTGAACCTGTGTATGAGCGCCCACAACCGAAAGATGATTATTATGATGTGCCTAAATATGAAAAAGAATTGGATAAATCAAACACTGTATATGATCAAGAACTGGAAAGAGATAAATATGATCAATTTCCTAAACGTGCAGTTGAAAGTGAATATAATCATGATGAGCGCACTGAGGAAGAACCATCAGTATTATCCAGACAGGCTAAATACAAACAAAAAAGTACTGAAGAACTAGGTATTGAAGATGATGGTTATTATGAAGAACCTGAAGTTGATCCAAAAGAATTGAAAGCACAACAAAAGCGAGAAAAAGCTGAAATTAAAGCTAAGAAAAAAGAAAAACGTAAAGCTTATAACCAACGAATGAAAGAACGTAGGAAAAATCAACCTAGCGCAGTTAGTCAACGTCGAATGAATTTTGAAGAGCGACGTCAAATTTACAACAATGATATTTCTGAAGAACGCAATTCAAGTGAAGTTAAGGACAAAAAAGAGCAAGAATAAATATTGATGATACCCAGATTAGTAAGTAGAGGTCTTTTGCTTATTAATCTGGGTTTTTATATGAGGTTAATTATCGATAACGTTTAATTAAAGTGTTTAGGTGTCATAATTTTAAATGACGATTTCTCTTTACCATACAGCTAAATTACCATCAATCTGAATTCAGATGTTTATTATAAAAATTAGATGAAAAAAATGTTAATATACAAGTAAATTAATGTGCTTATATCTATAGGCTCGTAGTATACTTATTAAAATATTAAACAAAGAAAGGATTTTAAGATGAATAGAAAACCTGAATTAATCATGGCTTGGATTGCAAATAGTATTAGTATTATTTATTTATTAGTTATGGGGCTATCCTATTTTTCTTTAAAAAGTGGTAATGCATCACAACGTGAAGAATTAGCGAAGCAATTATCTCAGAACGGTGGCAAGGTTTCTTTAGATATGCTTCAGACAACAATGGGTGCATTAGCAATTATTTTATTAATTTCAACACTTTATGGTATATTTGCGACAATTTGTATTAAAGGACGTAGAAAATTATCGATTATACTTTTTGTTATCGCGATAATTGTAAGTTTGATGGCTCTTAATTTAATTGCAATTGTCTTATGGATTATCGTGATGATTATGTTGATTTCTAAAAAAGAATCAAAAGAAACTACCCATAAGGACGATGAGTATATTTATCATTAATATGTTCATAGCAAAAGAAAAACCATTAAAATGTTAAGTTGTTAATTATTAGATACAACCAACATTTTAATGGTTTTATTTTTAACCTTGTAGTTCTTGGAATGTTTGAACGATTAAATAGACATTTAAAATACTTAGAATAATAATAAGTGTCCATGAAATGATATTAACCCATGTTTTATTATAGAAAGGTCCCATCAAGTCTTTATTACTAGTAGCTAATTGTAATGGTATTAAACAGAATGGCAGAGCAATACTTAAAAATACTTGAGAGAATACAAGTAGTTGCTCAATTTTAGCTGCATTACCTTTAAAAATGATTAAACATACGATAACAGGAATGACAGCAAGGGAACGTGTAATTAAACGTCTTAACCAATTTGGTATGTGTAATCTTAAAAATCCTTCCATTACAATTTGTCCTGCTAAAGTACCAGTAATCGTTGAATTTTGACCTGA
Organism: Staphylococcus sp. FSL W8-0305; assembly: GCF_037966415.1. Taxonomy (NCBI): domain Bacteria; kingdom Bacillati; phylum Bacillota; class Bacilli; order Caryophanales; family Staphylococcaceae; genus Staphylococcus; species Staphylococcus sp. FSL W8-0305. The sequence continues at coordinate 958,904 of NZ_CP150198.1, read as the reverse complement.
CGCTAATAATGCAACTGCAAATAATGTACTCATGATTGCACCCATTGTTGCACCTAGTACAGGTTCAGTTTTTAAGGCGTGATATAAATCATAGAAACCACCTAAATCGTCAGCGTTTGAGTTGAAAAATAGTGATGCTCCTAACACTAATAATAAGCAATTGACTACAAATGCGATTGATAACTGAATGTTCGAATCTATCGTAGCAAATTTAATCGCTTGCGCCTTTTCTTCATTGTTATGTCTTGAGTATGTTCTAGATTGTACAATTGATGAATGTAAGTACAAATTATGAGGCATAATTGTTGCTCCAATAATACCTAATGCAATATAGAGAATGCCGTTATTTGTAATGATTTCACTATGTGGAATAAATCCATTTAACACAGCGTTCAACTGTGGTGATGAAATATAGACTTCAAATATAAAGATGAATAACACTGTGAAAATTAATGTACCAACAATAGCTTCAATTTTTCTAAAACCATATTTCATTATAAATAGTAGTAAAAATACATCAAGTACAGTAATTAGTGCACCGACAATTAAAGGTATGTTAAATAGGAGATTGAGAGCAATAGCACTACCAATAACCTCAGCAATATCTGTGGCGATAATTGCTAGTTCTGCAATAATCCAAAAGATTATAGCAATAGGTCTTGATAAATAATGTCGTGTCATTTGAGCTAAGTCCATACCTGTTGCTATTCCTAATCTCACTGTCATGCTTTGAAGTAACATTGCTGATAAACTTGAAATAAGAATTACGAATAGCAAAGTATAGCCATATTGCGCGCCACCTTGCATTGATGTTATCCAGTTTCCGGGATCCATGTAACCAACAGCGACTAATAACCCAGGCCCAAGAAATGATAAAAATTTCTGTTTATTTGAACTGCGATGATCGAATTTAATTGTATTGTTTATTTCGTCTAAACTTAATTGTTCATTTGTTGAATGTCGTTTATTATTCATTTTGACTCACCTCTACTTCTTATGGACAATATAATAACCTAATAAAATGTTTAGGTCAACCTAAATTTATTTTAATTTTTTTAAAAGTATGAATTATTATGTTGAACGTTCAATTTAATGGTAAGTAAAAAGAGCACGAAATCATGGATGTGATTACGTGCTCTATTATTTAAACAAAGTTATTTATGCAGAATAAAATGGTAAGAACTGATCGAAGGTTTCTTCTAAAAATGCAATAAATGCTTTGTCACTTTTTAATCTTTTATCTTGTGGTGTGATTGCACGCGCTATAAAGAATTCACCTTTTTTCACATTGATGGCTCTTTGTATCGCTTCTTTTAAATCATCATCCGTTAAATCTTTAATAAATGGTTTATCAGGTTTCATATGATCTAAGCATACACGATAATCATCAGGTAATTGTTGAATAGCTTTAAATTTTCTTTCAAAAACTTTTGCACGTGTTGCTTTATCTTTTGCTTCATGCATGATTCCAAACATAACAAACAGTTGATCTTCAAACATACCAATTTGGAAATGAGGTAACATTTTATAGCCTCGTTTACTTGTAGCAAAAGCAACCCATGTATCTTTAGGAGGATTCACACTTCTTCTAGCATGCTTTGCTACGTGAGGATAAAATGTTTCACCAGTTTGACTTGTAAAGAAGTCACTAAAATATTCTCCTAATTCATGGAGTTGTGGTCGTATGTATTCGTTTAAAGCTTCCATTCGTGCGTCTAAGCCTTCTACGTTGAATGCTTTGAAATCTTTAGGTTTAAATGTATATTTTGTCATAGAGTACCTCCTGTATAGTGTTTAAAAATATTGTAGCATATGTTTTATCAATTGCGGATTAAGACGCTCTCATTAAAATTAGTATTTTCATTTTTATCATAAGAAGTTATTTTTATAAAATGTTGATGTATAATAAAGATGTTAGGAGATGATGTTATGGCACTTTATGGATTTGCCCAAGGACTTATTCAAGAAGCAGGAATTAGAATTAAACAATTGATGGAGCAAAATTTAACAATTGAAACAAAGTCAAATCCGAATGACCTTGTTACAAATGTAGATAAAGCAACAGAAGATTTTATTTTTGATACAATTTTAGAAACATATCCCAATCATCAAGTATTAGGTGAAGAAGGGCATGGTCATGACATCGATACTTCCAAAGGTACGGTATGGGTTGTTGACCCAATAGACGGTACATTGAATTTTGTTCATCAACAAGAAAATTTCGCGATTTCAATTGGTATTTATATCGATGGTAAACCTTATGCAGGTTTTGTATATGATGTTATGGCTGATGTCTTATATCATGCTAAAGTAGGGGAAGGTGCATATCGAGGTAGCCAACCCTTGAAACCATTGAATGATTCTAATCTAAGACAAAGCATTATTGGGATCAATCCGAACTGGTTGACTAAACCTGTGCTAGGAGAGATTTTTAAGGATGTCGTAAATATTTCAAGAAGTGCAAGGGCATATGGTAGTGCAGCGCTTGAAATTGTTTCTGTCGCTACCGGTAATTTAGAAGCATATATGACACCTAGACTCCAACCGTGGGATTTTGCTGGAGGACTAGTCATTTTAAATGAGGTGGACGGTCTAGCTTCTAATTTACTAGGAGAACCATTAACAATTAGTGGTCCAAATTCAATCTTAGTTGGTAATCGTGGTGTTCATAGAGAGATCCTCGGTGTATATTTAGAGCCACATCGCGATGCGTTAATACAATTACATGAACAACGATTTAAAAGAAAATCAAAATAATTACCAAAAGCGTAATATGTAGTCCTAACAATTAGGTGACATATTACGTTTTTATATCTTAAATAATAAAAACACGCGCCAATATAAAACCATTTAAATGTTCATCATGAACATGTGTGGTCTTTAATCAACGCGTGTTATTGTCGATATAACTTATAGCCAATCGTTTTCTCGATATTTTTTCTTTGTAGTAAATCCAATTCCAAAGGTTGCAACGAGTAATATAAATGTTAAAATCATCATTGGTACATTTGATGCACCAACAGCAAAACTAAATAATACTAAGAAAATAACAGCTAATATAGAAAATACCCAAAAGATATTTTTAGATTTTTTTTGTTTCATCCTATCCCCACCTTTTGCTTATCTTTTCTCAATTATATGATATAATAAAAAAGTTGTAATTAAAAGTGGGATTTTACTTAAGAAAGAAGGAAACTATTTATATGACTAATAAAAGAGAAGATGTCCGCAATATAGCAATTATTGCTCACGTTGACCATGGTAAAACAACTTTAGTAGATGAGTTGTTAAAACAATCTGGTATATTCAGAGAAAATGAACATGTCGATGAACGTGCAATGGACTCTAACGATATCGAAAGAGAGCGTGGAATTACGATTCTAGCCAAAAATACGGCTGTTGATTATAAAGGTACACTTATTAATATTTTGGATACACCAGGACATGCTGACTTTGGTGGAGAAGTAGAACGTATTATGAAAATGGTTGATGGGGTTGTCTTAGTAGTAGATGCGTATGAAGGTACAATGCCTCAAACACGTTTTGTACTTAAAAAAGCGCTAGAACAAAACCTAAAACCTGTTGTTGTTGTTAATAAAATTGATAAACCATCAGCACGTCCAGAGGGTGTTGTAGATGAAGTTTTAGATTTATTTATTGAATTAGAAGCAAACGATGAACAATTAGAATTCCCTGTTGTTTATGCTTCAGCAGTAAATGGTACAGCTAGCTTAGATCCTGAAAAACAAGATGATAATTTACAATCATTATATGAAACAATTATTGATTATGTACCAGCTCCAATTGATAACAGTGATGAGCCATTACAATTCCAAGTAGCATTGTTGGACTACAATGATTATGTTGGTCGTATTGGTATTGGTCGTGTATTCAGAGGTAAAATGCGTGTCGGAGATAATGTATCACTAATTAAATTAGACGGTACAGTGAAAAACTTCCGTGTAACTAAAATCTTTGGTTACTTTGGATTAAAACGTTTAGAAATTGAAGAAGCACAAGCTGGAGATTTAATTGCTGTTTCAGGTATGGAAGACATTAATGTTGGTGAAACTGTAACACCACATGACCATCAAGAAGCATTGCCAGTTCTACGTATTGATGAGCCTACTCTTGAAATGACATTTAAAGTTAACAATTCACCATTTGCTGGCCGTGAAGGTGACTTTGTAACAGCGCGTCAAATTCAAGAACGTTTAAATCAACAATTAGAAACAGATGTATCTTTGAAAGTTTCTAACACAGATTCTCCAGATACATGGGTAGTTGCTGGTCGAGGTGAATTGCATTTATCAATCCTTATTGAAAATATGCGTCGTGAAGGTTATGAATTACAAGTTTCAAAACCACAAGTAATTATTAAAGAAATTGATGGTGTAATGTGTGAACCATTTGAACGTGTGCAATGTGAAGTGCCACAAGAAAATGCAGGTACGGTTATTGAATCATTAGGTGCACGTAAAGGTGAAATGGTTGATATGACTACAACTGATAATGGACTTACACGTTTAATCTTTAATGTACCGGCTCGTGGTATGATTGGTTATACGACTGAATTTATGTCAATGACAAGAGGTTACGGTATTATTAACCATACATTTGAAGAATTTAGACCACGTATTAAAGCGCAAATTGGCGGTCGTCGTAATGGTGCGTTAATTTCAATGGATCAAGGTTCTGCAAGTACTTATGCCATTTTAGGACTTGAAGATAGAGGTGTAAACTTCATGGAACCTGGTACTGAAGTTTATGAAGGTATGATTGTTGGTGAACATAATCGTGAAAATGATTTAACTGTTAATATCACTAAAACAAAACATCAAACTAACGTACGTTCTGCAACGAAAGACCAAACACAAACAATGAATAGACCGCGTATACTAACATTGGAAGAAGCGTTACAATTCATTAATGATGATGAACTTGTTGAGGTTACTCCAGAAAGCATACGTTTAAGAAAGAAAATTTTAAACAAAAATGTTCGTGAAAAAGAAGCAAAGCGTATCAAACAAATGATGCAAGAAAATGAATAATTAACATAATAAAAGAGAAGCTGAGCGATGAAAGTTGCTTAGCTTCTCTTTTGGCATATAATATTTGAAAAAGTGTTTTAATGCTATCAGTTCCTGTTACTTTCACATTTTCAAATTTCTAACTTGTTAATTCAGATATTAATCGAGCGGATAGTGTTGCGCACGTTGTTTAGGGGTGTCTAGTCGACTTTTACAATCATCGCACATAAATGTTCGAATAGGATTGTTTTTAAGTCGTTTAGACTCAGTTGTGCGCTCATCTATAAATACTTTTGCATCACAGATAATGCATTGCACTTGTCTCAAATTAAATCACCTCAATATGAGTTACATGGTTGATTCGATATGAATAACCATCTTCTTGATTGTAAATAAAACTATCTACACCATTATCGCTGTAAAGTCGTTTACCGTCTTTTGCAAATTGGAAAAATAAATAGGGCAATAGATCTATCGGTATATCTAAATGATCATGCTCATTTGATAATCGAATAGTAGTTGCAGAGTCATGTGGTTCGGAATGTTTGAAAAATGGTGTCATATTAATGACAAATGAACCTTCTAACATGGCACGTTTTTTATATTTTATTTCTGAATTTAAAGTAGGCGGATTAGTTTGTCCTTCTAGGATAGCACGATTCCATTCATGATTATCTTCAAAGTCGATTGGTTTTGAACCATCAAATACACCTTTTTCTAAATCTTCGATGCTAACTTTTCTATCATCGAAAATCCAAGTCGTACTATCTAATGTTATAGGAAACTTTACAGCTCCTTTAATTTGTATCATTTTCCCACTCCCTATCAATGTATATAGCATTATTTTAACACAAATTGCTAACGACACATTTTAAATCTACTTGCTTTTTAATATTTAGTAAGATAAACTTTTAGTAAGACTTGAGAATTTATATAGAGGGGGAGCGTGTCATGGCGAAACAAACAACAATGAAAAATGCAGCTTTGAAACAATTGACTAAAGATGCTGATGAAATCTTGCATCTGATTAAAGTTCAACTAGATAATTTAACATTACCTTCATGCCCATTATATGAAGAAGTACTAGATACACAAATGTTTGGACTTCAAAAAGAAGTTGATTTTGCTGTTAAATTAGGTTTAGTTGACCGCGAAGATGGCAAACAAATTATGTTACGTCTTGAGAAAGAACTTTCAAAATTACATGAAGCTTTTACACTTGTTTAAGGTTTAATATATAAGCATATTAAAACGGCGTGAGATATCGACAATTGAGCAGCGCCGATTTTATATTTATAATTTAATTATTGATTAAAGTGGCTGTTATGTTGTCTTCTTGATGACATGTCAGTCACTTTTATTGGGTTTTAGCAATTCACGATATTAAGTAAACAAATATTCTATAAATTACCTCAAGAGACCTGTTAATATTTGTGATTATGACTGTGTCATGTATATAATAAGTAACATGGATTTTTAAAATTAAAGTATAAAACGAAATCATTTGAAGTATAAATTGTAGAATTGGATGACTGAATATATGAAGAATTTTAGAAGTATTTTACGGTATATTGGTAAAACCTCAAAGTTTATTGATTACCCGTTATTAGTTACATATATTGTATTGAGTTTAATTGGATTAGTGATGGTATATAGTGCCAGTATGGTTCCAGCAACTAAAGGTACATTGACTGGTGGTATCGATGTTCCAGGAACGTATTTTTACAACCGACAATTAGCATATGTCATAATGAGTTTTATAATTGTATTTTTTATTGCATTTTTAATGAATGTTAAATTACTGAGTAATATTAAAGTGCAAAAAGGTATGATTATAACTATCGTCTCGCTATTATTACTGACGTTAGTAATCGGTAAAGATATTAATGGTTCTAAAAGTTGGATAAACTTAGGATTTATGAACTTACAGGCATCTGAGTTATTAAAAATTGCAATCATATTATATATCCCATTTATGATTAGTAAAAAAATGCCTAGAGTATTAAGTAAACCAAAATTAATTTTAAGTCCTATTGTATTAGCATTAGGTTGTACGTTTTTAGTTTTCTTACAAAAAGACGTAGGGCAAACATTACTAATATTAATTATTTTAGTTGCGATTATTTTTTATTCAGGAATTGGGGTAAACAAAGTCCTAAGATTTGGAATACCAGCAGTACTAGGATTCTTAGTAGTATTTGTCATTGCATTAATGGCTGGTTGGTTACCAAGTTATTTAACTGCCAGATTTAGTACGCTAACAGATCCATTCCAATTCGAATCAGGAACTGGATACCATATTTCCAATTCATTGCTTGCGATAGGTAACGGTGGCGTATTTGGAAAAGGATTAGGAAATAGTGCAATGAAATTGGGCTATTTACCAGAACCACATACAGATTTTATTTTTGCAATTATTTGCGAAGAATTAGGTTTAATCGGAGGATTGCTAGTTATTACTTTAGAGTTCTTTATTGTATATCGTGCCTTCCAGTTTGCAAATAAAACATCATCATATTTTTATAAACTTGTGTGTGTTGGGATTGCCACATACTTTGGAAGCCAAACGTTTGTAAACATTGGTGGTATTTCGGCAACAATTCCATTAACTGGTGTGCCATTGCCATTTATCAGCTTTGGTGGATCATCAATGATTAGTTTAAGTATTGCTATGGGATTACTTCTGATTGTAGGTAAACAAATCAAAGTAGACCAGCAACGAAAGAAACAACAACAAAAAGTTGATATAAGAAGACAATTTAATTAAAAAATACTAGCCAATATTTAGCGCGAGATGACTTCTGTCATTAAGCAATGCTACACATTGGCTATTTATATACTCTTTGTCAAATTGGACTGATGAGTTCAATAACGGAAGTTAAGCAACCAAACAACGCTTAACTTCCTTTTTGTTTTGATATTACGAGATTACTCATGATTATCAAATTTTATAAACAAAACAACGTATAATTATAACTAAATTTTATGACTAAAAATCACTAAATGTGGTGGCGAAATTAGAATCATGATGATAAGATAAAGTTATCGCTATTGATAATAAATGTTGATGTTTTACAATTTTATTTTTAATTTTTTAGAGTTGTAGAAATCGAAAATGTATCACAACAAAAACGTGAACTACCTGTTGTTGCATAATCCTTTTTGAAATTATTATTTTTGAAGCGGAGGTTTTAATTGTCTCAAGAATGTTAAATTTTGAAAATTTGAAACATAACTATAGCAAAACAGAGCGCTTTAAGATAAAATTTTATTATCTAATTAGTTAGAAAATTCTAATAGTTTGAGGAGTGTATCGCTATTGAAACAAATAAAAAAGTTACTTGTTGCTAACCGTGGAGAAATTGCAATTCGTATATTCAGAGCGGCAGCAGAATTAGACATCAGCACAGTTGCAATTTATTCGAATGAAGACAAAAGTTCATTACATAGATATAAAGCAGATGAATCCTATTTAGTTGGAAGTGATTTAGGTCCTGCTGAAAGTTATTTAAATATTGAGCGTATCATTGATGTAGCAAAACAAGCGAATGTGGATGCGATTCATCCTGGCTATGGATTTTTAAGTGAAAATGAACAATTTGCGCGTCGTTGTGCAGAAGAAGGGATTAAATTTATTGGTCCTCATTTAGAACATTTAGATATGTTTGGAGATAAAGTTAAAGCTCGTACAACGGCTATCAAGGCAGATTTACCAGTTATTCCTGGTACAGACGGTCCAATTAAATCATATGAATTAGCAAAAGAATTTGCAGAAGAAGCTGGTTTCCCGCTAATGATTAAAGCCACAAGTGGTGGCGGCGGTAAAGGTATGAGAATCGTTCGTGAAGAAAGTGAATTAGAAGATGCTTTCCATAGAGCAAAATCAGAAGCAGAAAAATCATTTGGTAATAGTGAAGTTTACATAGAAAGATACATTGATAATCCAAAGCATATTGAAGTACAAGTCATAGGTGACGAACATGGAAATATCGTACACTTATTTGAACGTGATTGTTCAGTACAACGTCGTCATCAAAAAGTTGTAGAAGTTGCACCATCAGTTGGATTATCATCAACATTACGTCAACGTATTTGTGATGCTGCAATTCAATTGATGGAAAATATTAAATATGTCAATGCAGGTACTGTTGAATTTCTAGTATCTGGTGACGAATTCTTCTTTATAGAAGTTAACCCTCGTGTACAAGTAGAGCATACAATTACAGAGATGGTAACAGGAATTGATATTGTTAAGACACAAATTTTAGTTGCAGCAGGTGCCGATTTATTTGGTGAAGAGATTAATATGCCGCAACAAAAAGATATTACAACATTAGGCTATGCCATCCAATGTCGTATTACAACAGAAGATCCGTTAAATGATTTTATGCCGGATACTGGAACAATCATTGCTTATCGTTCAAGCGGTGGCTTTGGTGTACGTCTTGATGCTGGAGATGGTTTCCAAGGTGCTGAGATATCACCTTATTATGATTCATTACTCGTAAAATTATCTACACATGCGATATCATTTAAACAAGCAGAAGAAAAAATGGTACGTTCATTACGAGAAATGCGTATTCGTGGTGTTAAAACTAATATTCCATTCTTAATTAATGTAATGAAGAATAAAAAGTTCACAAGTGGTGATTACACAACTAAATTTATTGAAGAAACACCAGAACTTTTCGACATTCAGCCGTCTCTAGATAGAGGTACTAAAACATTAGAATATATAGGTAATGTAACAATTAATGGTTTCCCAAATGTTGAGAAACGTCCGAAACCAGACTATGAATTAGCATCAATTCCAACTGTATCTTCAAGTAAAATCGCTTCATTTAGTGGTACGAAACAATTGCTTGATGAAGTAGGTCCAAAAGGTGTAGCTGAATGGGTTAAAAAGCAGGATGATGTCTTACTAACAGATACAACCTTTAGAGATGCACACCAATCATTATTAGCTACACGAGTTAGAACTAAGGATATGATTAATATCGCATCCAAAACAGCGGACGTATTTAAAGATGGTTTCTCACTAGAAATGTGGGGCGGTGCTACATTTGATGTGGCATATAATTTCTTGAAGGAAAACCCATGGGAACGACTTGAACGTCTACGTAAAGCTATTCCAAATGTATTATTCCAAATGTTGTTACGTGCTTCAAACGCAGTTGGTTATAAAAACTATCCTGATAATGTTATTCATAAATTCGTACAAGAAAGTGCTAAAGCAGGCATAGATGTCTTTAGAATTTTCGATTCATTAAACTGGGTAGATCAAATGAAAGTTGCCAATGAAGCAGTACAAGAAGCGGGCAAAATCTCAGAAGGTACTATTTGTTATACAGGTGACATTTTAAATCCTGAGCGATCAAACATTTATACTTTAGAGTATTATGTCAAACTAGCTAAAGAGTTAGAACGTGAAGGTTTCCATATTTTAGCGATTAAAGATATGGCAGGCTTATTAAAACCTAAAGCTGCTTACGAATTGATTGGTGAGTTAAAAGCAGCTGTAGATTTACCAATCCATCTTCACACTCATGATACAAGTGGTAATGGTTTATTAACGTACAAACAAGCAATAGATGCTGGTGTCGATATCATTGATACTGCTGTTGCTTCAATGAGTGGTTTAACAAGTCAGCCAAGCGCCAATTCGTTATATTATGCATTAAATGGCTTCCCACGTCACCTTAGAACTGATATTGAAGGTATGGAGTCACTTAGTCATTATTGGTCAACTGTACGTACTTATTATTCAGACTTTGAAAGTGATATCAAATCACCGAATACTGAAATTTATCAACATGAAATGCCTGGTGGACAGTATTCGAATTTAAGTCAACAAGCTAAAAGTTTAGGTTTAGGCGAAAGATTTGATGAAGTCAAAGATATGTATCGCAGAGTGAATTTCTTATTTGGTGATATCGTAAAAGTAACGCCATCGTCTAAAGTAGTTGGTGATATGGCACTTTATATGGTACAAAATGATCTTGATGAACAATCCGTTATTACAGATGGCTATAAATTAGATTTCCCAGAATCAGTAGTGTCGTTCTTCAAAGGTGAAATAGGACAACCTGTAAATGGTTTTAATAAAGATTTACAAGCGGTTATTTTAAAAGGCCAAGAAGCATTAACAGCTCGTCCAGGTGAATATCTAGAGCCAGTTGATTTTGAAAAAGTCCGTGAGTTGCTTGAAGAAGAGCAACAAGGTCCTGTTACGGAGCAAGATATTATTAGTTATGTATTATATCCAAAAGTATATGAACAATATATTCAAACTAGAAATCAATACGGAAACTTATCGTTACTTGATACGCCTACATTCTTCTTTGGAATGCGTAATGGTGAAACAGTAGAAATCGAAATCGATAAAGGTAAACGATTAATTATTAAACTAGAAACGATTAGTGAACCAGATGAAAATGGTAATAGAACGATTTACTATGCGATGAATGGTCAAGCGAGACGTATTTATATTAAAGATGAAAATGTGCATACAAATGCGAACGTTAAGCCAAAAGCAGATAAGAGTAATCCAAGTCATATCGGTGCGCAAATGCCAGGTTCAGTAACTGAAGTCAAGGTTAGTGTAGGTGAAACTGTGAAAGCTAATCAGCCGTTGCTAATTACTGAAGCTATGAAAATGGAAACAACAATTCAAGCACCATTTGACGGTGTGATTAAACAAGTAACTGTAAATAATGGTGACACAATAGCGACAGGCGATTTATTAATCGAAATTGAAAAAGCAACTGACTAAAATGATTAAAATAAAACGAGATTACACAACAATTGACGTGTAATCTCGTTTTTACTTGTCTTAGGTTTAATTTTAAATATTGATATAAAAAGGGAGTGGGACAGAAATGATATTTTCGCAAAATTTATTTCGTCGTCCCACCCCGGCAAGGTTGACTAGAATTGAAAAAAGCTTGTTACAAGCGCATTTTCGTTCAGTCAACTACTGCCAATATAACTTTGTAGAGCATTGAACATTGATTTATGTCACAGCTTCTTTGCTTTTTTGTTATTGCTTGTCACTTCTTACTGATCGTAACATTAGCATGATAAAGTATGTTGTCATACCAAATAAATAAGTGATAAATAATGCATGGAATAGTGCGATTATCAAATTAACATTAGTCATAATAGACAATGCACCTGTGATAACTTGTAATATAACAAGTATAAATGCAGCTGTATAACCATAATGAACAGTACGGTTATTTGGATAATTTTTAACAGCGTGAATATAAGTAATCATAATAATCGTAAACACTATAAAAGCCATGATACGATGCGTGAGTTGGACCCAATCTTGTTCTGAATGTGGTACAAGATCGTGGAATGGCAATGGCCAACCACCATATGCTAAACTTGCATCCGCATGTCGCACTAGTGCACCAGTGTAAACACCACAATAAATGATGATTGCCATTAACCATGTTAAACGTCTTAATGGCTTTTTGATATATAATTCGTCAGCTTCATATTTTTGATCTATAGAGAAAATAATCAATGTTATTAAAAATACAGATGAGAAACTGATTAATGATATACCAAAGTGCAATGCTAAAACGTAATCGTTTTGTTGCCAAATAACAGCAGCAGCTCCGATTAATGCTTGCAATAATAAGAATCCAACACTAATGATTGATAAAGGTTTAATTTCTTTAATATAGCCTATATGTTTCCATGCAGTGATAACTAACCATAAGACCATTAATAAAGACAAAGCTGAAACGGCTCTATGACTTAATTCAATAATCGTATCAATAGGAAAGAATTCTGGAATCAACGCACCATGACATAGTGGCCAAGAAGAACCACAACCATCAGCTGATCCGGTTTTGGTAACTAAGGCTCCACCAAGTTGTACAAATGTCATCATTAACGTTGCTACGACACCTAACCATTTTAAATTCTTTTTGCCAAACAATTTATACACCCCATCATAAAAAAACGCATCACTGAGATTTTGATTTAATAGCTGAACTTGAGTTAATACTATGAATGAACCTAACAGTTGGATTTGAAGAGATGGGATCCAACACAGTTTATATAATTTAATTGTTTCTAGTATTAGAAGTGATCGACTATCATCAATGATATGAATAACACGACAATGATGTGCCGTTCACTGCTATAAAATTTCAGTCACAGTTACTCAAATTTGAAGCTTAAATATTAATCTCTTTTAGATGCATGATTCTACTTATTAAAATTTTCTAACATATACATTATAGCAATAAATTAAATGTTATTTGTGTCACAAAATTGACATTTTCTCTTGTCGTTAATTTGTCACAATTTAATTTTATTAAACCTAGTCTTTTTATGCAATCTAAGATATCATAATCTTATATGAACAAATTTAAGGAGGGGGATTATGAGCAAAGAGCATACTTTGTCACAAAATATTAGCAGAGTTAACTTCAAAGAATTGCAACAGATAATTAAAATGGGACTTGTTCAAGGTAACTTAATTCCGGCTTTTGCGGGCGCATGGCTAGCAGTTGTAATGACAAATCATTCCTTCTTATCATCAATACCTCAAATTTTATTAATGCTATTAGGATCTACTTTAATTATGGGTGGCGCATGTGCGTTAAATAATTATTACGACCAAGATATTGATCGTATTATGCCTAGTAAACAAAATAGACCAACTGTAAATAATAGAATTACAGATCAAAATTTATTACTTTTAAGTTTTGGTATGATGTTAGTTGGAGAAATTTGTTTGTTTTTATTGAATATACCATCAGGCGTACTTGGTCTTATGGGGATTGTAGGTTATGTGTCTTATTACTCAATATGGTCTAAAAGACATACAACATGGAACACAGTGATTGGGAGTTTTCCTGGAGCAGTACCACCACTAATTGGATGGGTTGCAATTGAAGGACAAATTAGTTTAACAGCGATTGCGCTGTTTTTAGTTGTATTTTGTTGGCAACCAATTCATTTTTATGCCTTAGCTATTAAACGTAAAGATGAATATGCACTTGCAAATATTCCAATGTTACCATCAGTTAAGGGCTTTAAACGTACACGTGTCAGTATGTTTATCTGGTTGATTATTTTATTGCCAGTGCCTTTATTACTAATAAATTTAGGTGTCGTATTCGTAGTGTTAGCTACATTATTAAATTTAGGATGGATTGCATTAGGTTTAACAACATTTAAGAAAAATTCAGATCAAACAAAATGGGCAACACAAATGTTTATATATTCACTAAATTATTTAGTGATCTTTTTCGTGTTAGCTGTGATTGTTTCATTACTTACTTTGATCTAGATTAATTAAGTTAGGATGAAAAATATGGGCGTTCCAATTTTACCAACGATAAGTACGACATGTATTGTCATTAGTGCAATTTTAATTGCCATTGGTTGGAGACTTATTTGGAAAAGGGAAATAGATAAACACAAAAATGTTATGTTAGCTGCAGCTGTTTTTGCTTTAACTTTTTTCTTAATCTATGCAAGTAGAACGATTTTTATCGGTAATACAGCATTTGGCGGACCAGCATCAATTAAGAAATATTATACAATTTTCTTATTTTTCCACATTAATTTAGCAACAATTGGTGGTATTCTAGGTCTAGTTCAAATTATTACTGCATTTAAAGATAAATATAATGTGCACCGCAAATTCGGGCCATTCGCTTCAGTTATATGGTTCTGTACTGCAATTACAGGTGTAGCAGTTTACTTATTATTATATGTATTATATCCAGGTGGAGAAACGACATCACTGATTAAAGCAACATTTGGTCATTAATACGCTTTTACAAATGATACTAATCTGATAAGGCAATTTGTTTTATCAGGTTTTTTGATGAAGAATAGTCGGACAGTTGATGGTATTCATTTGATACCTTAACTGTCCGTTTTTTTATACATATTTTAATCCTAATAATGAAATTCAACCTGAAAACATAAAGATAGGTTATGATATAGACTGTAGGGAAAATCTTTATGATGTTAACATTGTGCCTGAAGATGGTTTTGTTTCATCGAAATGACACAGTTATGTCAGTGTTGAAAATTTGCTAATTAATGTGTTGTTTTTTACAATAGTATTAATACTTTTTAGGTGGTTGATTGATGAAAAAGTTAATTATAAGAGTCGTCGGAGTATTATTTTTAGTTGGATTTTTAATATATCTTTTTTATTCACCGAGATTAAAATTTGATGTATTAGAGAACCCGAATAAAGGTAATAAAGTAAATAGATCTGAACAGGTGAATAAATCAAATAACCATGCTGAAAATCCAAAGCCTAAAGAAGGTGTTGGTACATGGGTAGGTAAAGACATTAAAGTGCTTACTTCTAAATTTGGACAAGCAGATCGTGTCTACCCTTTTAGAGATGGTTACAAAAATTATGTGTTTAAAGACAAAAACAGTTATTACATTGTTTCAACTAAACGTGAAGAAATCGTTTCAGTGTATGCTACAGGTGAGAATGTCAATGTTAGTCCGTTAAAAATAGGACAACATTCTGCAGAAATTTTTAATCATACAAGTATTAATCCAGAACCGTCCTTTACAGTTGATGGTAAAAAATATGAATTTGAACTTTCAGATGAAGATTTAAAAACACAAACATTGATTAAATATGGCAACATATATGCACAAGTGTATTCTGATCAACAATCGAAAAAGGTGCTAAGTGTACGATTTTTAACAAAAGAAATGTTAGCAGATATTGAACCTTATCGATTAAATTCTAATTCTACGTCAGAAGAGCATAATAAGCGTCCAGTTGAGCAAAATCCAAATCAATTAATTTCTCTTTATGAAGTAACGAATGAAATGAGAAAATTAAAAGGATTAAAACCATTGAAAATCAATAGCGATTTAGCACATATTGCATCTAATAACTTATATGAAGCGACCTCTAATGGTTCTGATAGTGTTGAATTTACAGAGGACGCATTAAGAGGGCAATTAGATAAAAATCATGTTACTTATAAAACAACTGCTCAAAATGTTGGTTATGCGTTTAATGATGTACCAACATTAATCCATAGTTGGATGAATTCAGATATACATCGATCTCGTCTATTAAATTCAAAATACGATGAGATGGGTGGAGATGTAATGAGAGATTATTATTCACTAATTTTCTTAGAAAAATAACAATGAGGGGTATTTATGATTAATGAAGCTTCACTAGCGATATTAGATGATATTGATGAACTGGCTGATATGATAGTTGCATCAGATATTTATGCATCATTTGAGCAAGCTAAACAGGCGCTCGAAAACAATGACGAAGCCCATTTACTTTATCAATCATTTTTAAAATCAAAAGAGAAATATGATGAAGTAATGCGTTTCGGGAAATATCATCCTGATTATAAGAAAGTCATGTTAGAGACAAGACAACGCAAAAGAGCATATGAGATGCTTGACGTTGTGATGCATTACAAAGCTAGGGAAATGGCACTTCAACATTTAATTGATGAAGTTGTTACGAAAATTGCGTACGCTGTTTCAGAACATGTCAAAATAGAAACAGGCAATCCATTCTTTCAAACATCACATAGTGGTTGTGCGACGGGCGGATCCTGTAATTGTTCATTATAAAAAACATCGAGTCAGAAAAAGATGGTTATTGAAACCATTTACTAGCATCTGACTCGATGTTTTTGTTTATTGTTTGTTGTTTATTGATTGTTTGAATTGTTGTGCTAAATCTGGTCGATCTGTCACAATCGTGTGTGCACCTTTTTGGTATAAATCATTCATCAGATCTATACTATTTACGCCATAATAGCCTGGAATGACATTCATATCATTTAACCATTTGATAAAACGAGATGAAGTCAAATTAATACCTTTAAAATGAGTAGGCATTTGGAACGTTTGTGCTAATGGTTGGTAGTACCTACCACCTAATAAATGATATTTTAAAAATGCCTCTGTAACTTCCTGTTGGCTAGCACCAATTGCAACAGATCTTTGTGCAATTTTATTAAAACGTACGATTTGTTCTTTATAAAAACTTGTCACAAGAACACGGTCAAATGCTTGATTCTCTGCAATTGTATCAAACATAATTTGTGGTGCGATTGAGCCTTCATAGGATTCAGGAGCATCCTTTAAGTCTACGTTTATATACATATCAGGATATTGCTTCAGCAACTCATCGAAGGTTAGTATAGCTGTGTGTGCATGACCACGATATGGTGTTAGTCCATTGATATCTTTGAAGTGATAACCTGCGTCTAATTTTTTTAATTCTGCTAATGTATGGGCACTGACTTTTCCAGAGCCGTTCGTCGTTCTATCGACTGTTGCGTCATGAAAAACGATAAGCTGTTGATCTTTTGTGAGTCTCACATCTGTTTCAAAACCATCAACGCCTAATTGTTTTGCATAGTCAAATGCAAGTTGCGTTTGCTCTGGTCTTAAAGCCATACCACCGCGATGCGCAAATATATATGGTGCATTGCCTTTGAAAAAAGCAGGGATGGTTTGCTTTTTAGTAATCACTTTATTTTTATTTATCATTAACAAACTACTTACAAATCCAGCACCGACTAGTACCGCATTTAAAATGTTTCTGTTTACTTTTTTCATAAAAAATTCCTCCTCGTTTACTTTTATAGCTTAACAAATTCATAGTTCTGACTACAGCAAAATGTGCGGTTAATCATATAGTGTTGCTCTTGAGAATTGAATTAATATAATGATGCTTAATATAATCTAAATACATTTATCGTGCAATTACATAAGACATAATTAAGGTAGCTTAATATTTTAAAATTAATAAAGACATGATATGATTAATGCTGAAAATAAATGGAGTGAGGTTTAAATGAATTTAATCCCAAGAACTAGTATTGTAGTTTATTTAAAACATATGAAACATGAACGACAAATCCGAAAATATGGACATATCGTTCATTCAAATAGAGATCGTAAATTTGTAATTATGTATGTGAATGAGCAAGATGTTGATCAAATTGTACATAAACTAATGCAACTTAAATACGTTAGACACATTGATGGCTCACCATATAAATACTTAAAGAAAACTTACGAAAAAGAGAAACACGAAATATATAATTAATATTATTGAAGTTCTGGTATCCATTTTTGGAGCCTTAACACACTAATTAAATAATTATAATATAACGATAAATCATGAAATGCTTGAGGAGGCTGTACATCGATACCTAAAATTGGTATGTCGAATTTTTCAGCGCAATCATTAATCATTTGAAACTTTTTATTTGAATCTGGATATGGATATTTAATAGCGTTAATCATGATATAAAATGCTTGGAAATGATTGCCAGTTGTAGGGTTCATAATGATTGCTACAGATGACTTTTTATTTTCAGCTTGTGGTGAATGAAAATAGATAATTTTATCAATACGTTGATGGTTATATTCAATCATCGTCATGAATTCGAACAAATCTGTTAGACCTTCACCAAGTGTAATAAATGTTTGTTTCATTGGTTTATCATTCTCCTTTTTCTCAATAAATTATATTAAATAACTAAATGAATTGGAAGTGTGAACAACATGCGCGTCATTGCAGGTAAACATAAAAGTAAAGCTTTAGAAAGTATGGAAGGCCGTAATACGAGACCAACTATGGATAAAGTTAAAGAAGGTATCTTTAATAGTTTATATGATGTGTCAGGTATAGGTTTAGATTTATTTGCAGGAAGCGGGGCGCTTGGAATAGAAGCACTCTCTCGAGGTATAGATAAGGTTATCTTTGTTGATCAAAATTTTAAAGCTGTAAAAGTTATTAAATCAAATCTTGCGAATTTGGATTTAGAGGCACAATCTGAAGTTTATAAAAATAATGCAGATAGAGCTTTAAAAGCATTGTCAAAACGTGATATTCAATTTGATGTCATTTTCTTAGACCCACCTTATAATAAAGGTCTCATTGATAAAGCTTTAAAACTAATTTCAGAGTTTAATTTATTGAAAGAAAATGGTATCATCGTTTGTGAATTTAGCAATCATGAAGAAATAGACTATCAACCGTTTAATATGATTAAACGTTACCATTATGGGTTGACAGACACATTGTTATTAGAAAAGGGAGAATAGCATGGAACATACAATAGCGGTCATTCCGGGTAGTTTTGACCCCATTACTTATGGTCATTTAGACATTATTGAGAGAAGTACAGATAGATTTGATGAAATTCATGTCTGTGTTCTTAAAAATAGTAAAAAAGAAGGTACGTTTAGTTTAGAAGAGCGTATGGATTTAATTGAACAATCTGTTAAACATTTACCTAATGTCAAGGTTCATCAATTTAGTGGTTTACTAGTCGATTATTGTGAACAAGTAGGAGCTAAAACAATCATACGTGGTTTAAGAGCGGTCAGTGATTTTGAATATGAATTACGCTTAACTTCAATGAATAAAAAGTTGAACAATGAAATTGAAACGTTATATATGATGTCTAGTACTAATTATTCATTTATAAGTTCAAGTATTGTTAAAGAAGTTGCAGCTTATCGAGCAGATATTTCTGAATTCGTTCCACCTTATGTTGAAAAGGCATTGAAGAAGAAATTTAAGTAATAAAAATAACAGTATTTTAGGTTTATCATGGTTTACAATCCTAAAATACTGTTTTCATTTGTTAACGATATTGCTGTATGACAGGCGTGTTGAAATCTGTTTGTTGTTGCCCGCTTATTGCATTGTATATGTGTGTTGCTTTGATTTCATTTGTGAAGTAATGTGCATTGCTTTTGTTAATATTGGTTATATATTGTCTTTCTGGGAACACTGTTTTTAAATGCTTTAAATATTGTCTGCCACGGTCGTTCATTGCTAATACTTTAACTGCGTGAATGTTTCTCGTAACATCTGTAGGTTTAATGTTTAATAATACATTCATTAACAGTCTTTGGATATGCGTATATGTATAACGCTTTGTTTTTAGTGATTTTACAAAATGATGAAAATCAGTTGCTTCATTAATGTAAGATTTTAAACGATTTTCAAAACCTTCAGTAACAGTATAAATATTCTTTAATGACTCTGTAGTCATAGCTATGATTTGATATTTCAAATATGGGAATATTTGATTTAATGTTATATGAGGTGTTACGTACAGGTGTTGAATATCTTTAGGTACCACATGATGCCAATGATCATCTTGACTAATGATTGATGTTCTAATAGATGTACCACTTGCAAACTTATGATGTTGAATTAATGAATCATGATGTTGAGCATTTTCTCGCTTAATAGAAATTGCATTGATGTTTTTAGCATGTTTAGCAATTGCTTTCAGATAACTAATACCAAGTATGTTGTTAGGACTTGCTAGTGCTTCATGATGCTCTAATAATTCGCTAATGATACGAGGGTAGCTTTTACCTTCTTTTACTTTTTGTGAAAAGGATTCGGATTGTTCAATTTCATTAATGCTGTGAGCTAATTGCTTTAATGTTTTGATATTATTATTTTCACTACCAAATGCAATTGTATCGACACTCATATAATCTGCGACTTTAACTGCTAGTTCGGCAAAATGATCGCCAGATGATAAACTGGCAGTTGCTGGTAGTTCGATAACTAAATCAGCTGTTGATAATGCCATTTTTGCACGAGTAAACTTATTATAGATTGCTGGTTCGCCACGCATGACAAAGTTACCACTCATTATTGCAATAGTAACGTCAGCATTTGTAAGTTTTTTAGATTGATTAATATGATATTGATGCCCATTATGAAAGGGATTATATTCTGTGATTAAGCCAACGCTTTTCATTTGCAATTCGTCCTTTCGGTATTCATTATTAATATTGTAACAGAACATGATATGTTAAGAAAAAATCTTGACAACTTGTTCTTAGAAAGTTAAAATAAATTTTGTGCTTGTTAGAGGTGAAGCCATATGAAATGGTCAATTACGCAATTAAGGAAATATCAAGGTAAGCCATTTGAATTTGATCAAACGGTGAGTTTTGACAATTTAAAAGAATCATTAGATTTAATTGATTTATCTCCAATTACAATCCAAGGTCAGTTAACCATTAAGTCAACAGAAGTCGTTGCGGATATTCACATTACTGGAACGTATACAATGCCTTGTGCACGTACTCTTGTACCAGTTAAAGTCCCACTAGATGTAACTACTACAGAAGTATTTGATTTAGAAGGGTACAATCAGTATAACGATGATCAAGATGATGTAGATGAACACTATCACATTATTAAAGATGGTATGGTTAATCTTCAGGATATTGTCGAGGATATAGTTATTATTGAGAAACCAATGAGAGCTTATTCAGAGCAAAGTGACCAAATGTTGACAGTAGGTAATGGTTGGGAAGTAATCGATGAGGATCAATTAGATGAGCTTGCTAAACAGCAAGAACAAGATGATTCAGAATCACGACAAGTTGATCCAAGGCTTCAAAAATTACAACAATTATATGATAAAGAGCAATAAGTAGTTTAATTAATGATATAATGTTGTTAATTAAACTAACATTTAGTATTTTTCGTTTATAATCTAAGGAGGATATATCATGGCAGTACCAAAAAGAAGAACTTCTAAAACTAGAAAAAACAAACGTCGTACGCATTTCAAAATTTCAGTACCAGGTATGACTGAATGCCCAAACTGTGGCGAATACAAATTATCACACCGTGTATGTAAAAACTGTGGTTCTTACAATGGCGAAGAAGTAGCAGCTAAATAATTTTAGTTACTCAATATAAAAAGTCCCGCTTAAAATAATTGTTTTAAGTGGGACTTTTTATATTGCAAAAAATAATTGGCGGACGAGGTATCGGAATACCTCATCTGCCAATTAAAATTTGTTAATTTAATAATTAAATATAAAGACGATTAATTAGTTTTTACGTTTTCTAGGTAATACGAATGCAACGATACTACTTAAAGCTATTAATGCCATTAATGGTAATGTCATATCTTTATTAGATTCTTCACCAGTTTGTGGTAATGATTTAGCTTTATTTTCTTGTGTATTTTTATTATTTTGGCTTTGAGTGTGTCCATCATTTGTGTTTTTAATGTTTGCTTTTTGTAATGGAGCACTATCTTTTGCTTCGCTAGAACCTGCTGAAGTTTGAACAACATCTTTTGTTGTTTCTGAAGAAGCAGTTGTTGGTTTTGCAACATTTTGAGTCGTAGATACTACCTTAGTTGGAGTTGTACTACTTGATTCTACTTCAGCTTTAGCTGGTTTTGTAACAGGCATTTTGTCTTTACCTGACTCACTAGATGCGTCATTTTCTTTTTCAACACTTGGTGATTGTTTATTGTCATCTTTTTGGCTGTCTTGTTTTTGTGATTCTTTTTCAACAGGTGGTGTTGTTGGTTTGCTAGGCATAGCTGGAGTAGTTTCCTTCTTAGCTGAGTTGTCTTGTTGTTCCTTTTTATTAGTTTTATCGGCATTGGCTTTAGTAAATGCTTCTTTATCAACGATTCTGACATGGTATTGTCCATCATAATCAATCGTTTTTACGTGAACTTTAACGATAGCATCATATAGAGTTTTACCTTCAACATATGGGAAGATAATCGTTCTAGTGTTATTTTTAGCATCTTTGCTAATTGTTCTAACACGTTGACCTTCAACCATGAAATCTTTCCAGTAATCGTCATTAGTAGTTTCCATTACCATATATTTTTTGCCATTAAGCATACCTGTTTTAATAGGGTGTTTAACAAAAGTATCCATCATAGATTCGTTATTCTCAACACTTTCATAAACAACATATTTTGTATCTTGTAAATCGGTCATTTTTTCATTTGTTGGTTGTACATTTTGGAATTCAGTTATCGCGGATTTCACTTGTTCATCTAAAGCTTTTTTCGTCTCTTCTAATTTCTTCTTGTATTCAGCTTTCAATTTTTCAGGAAGTTTATCTTGAATTTTATTTAATTCATAAACTTGTCTTTCTAGTGTTTTCGCTTTTTTATATGGCGCTAATAATTTTTCAGCTTTATAATCTTCTTCAGTTTTGAATTTATCTGCACTGTTATAAATTGGTTGTGCGAATTCCATTAATGTGTAATCGTATTTTTCTTCTTTGTTATTGAAGTGAGTTGAACTTACGATTTTAACTGCTTTTGTTCCATTTGAAACAGAGAAGCGAATGTAAGCATAATCTTTAACAGTATCGTATGATACTAATTTAATTGGCAACTTTTTGTCACCTTCATAAACTTCAAATTTTCTCCAAAATTGCCCTGATTGTAATCCTAATTCAATTTCTGGTTTTGAATCAGTGAAAATAACTCTAGCAGGTTTAACAGAACTTGCATAATGATAAAACTGTTGAGTGCCATCTTTCTTTTTCATTTCAAAATCAATTGGACGAGAGTTTGGTGCGCTATGATCTTTGTCTTTTATTGCAGGGTTTTTAATCGCTTCTCTTAGTTCCTGATTCAAAATAGGATATGTATTGTTGTCAGCTTTTGCTGCAGGTTTTTCCTCTTTTGCTTCCTTAGGGGCTTTAACTTCTTTAACTGCTTTAACTTCTTTAGCTTCTTTTGTTTCAGTAGTAGGGGCCACAACTTCTTTATTAGATACTGAGACAGCATTAGCTACTGGTTTAGCTTCTGGAGCTTTTTCAGTTGTTGTTGTTGTTGGACTTGCAACTGCTTCAGTTTTTGGTTGTGCTTCTGTATTTGTAACACCTGTTTCTTCAGCTGCTTTTGCTTCGCCATTGGACATTAATAATAAAAGTGTACTAATCGCTACAGATGCAACGCCTAGTGATGACTTTCTAATTGAATAAAATGATTTAAATTCTTTTTGCTGTTTGTTCATGTTGTAGAAACAACTCCTAATTGTATATTATCAACTGATAATCATTATCAATTGATTACTTGTATTGTACATTGAAATGGTAGTTAATTGCAATGTTATTTTATAAAAAATAACCTATGTTATAGATTATGTAATATCTATGACATAGGTTAAATAAAATTTAAAATAAAAAATATATTAAGTTATGAGTATGACGAAGATTTATTTAGATTCTTTTCTTTTGAAAAGTAACAAAGATAATGAACCTAAAAGGGCAAGTGTTGCGAAGGCAACTGTGCTAATAAAGTTATCAACTGAAGTTAAACCAGTTTTTGGTAATTCTTTAGCTTTAGAATCTTTTGAAGGTCCTTGTTTATGAACTTCGTTTTGTTTTGTAACTTTGTTAGTTTGTTGTGATTTATTGTCACTTACAGCTTGATTGTTGCTTTCAGATTTCGCTGTTGCAACATCTTTAACAGGTGTTTGAACTTTATTTTGATCTTGAGCTGTTTGTGTTGTTTTCACTGTACGAGCACTTTGTGTTTGACTTTGATCTTTTGTAGCTTCACTACTTACAACTTTTGTAGTTTGTCTGTTTTCATTTTTGCTTGGTGCAGTTACAGCAGGTTTAACTTTTTCAACTTTAGGTTGAACTGGTTTCGTTTGCTCAGTAGGTGTTTTAGGTTGAGCAGGTTTTGGTTGAACCGGTTTAACATTGTTTGGTTTTGCTGCGTCAGCTAATGTAGGAATTGCTTTTTCAAATTCTAAATGCGTAGTATATCTATGATTATAATTAATTTGTGGCACGACAATATGTACTTTTGTAGTTAAACTCTTATACCCAGGTTCAACAGCAACATTGATTGTTCTAGTGTCAGCTTTTTTATCATCGTTAACAACAGTTGTTGCTAATTCTTGATTGTTTGCATTGTAAAATTTGTATTCTTTCCAGAATGATGCGTTGTTCAATACAGCTTGGAAATAATATTTATTATTTTGTTTAATCACTTTACCAGGGTGTTGCATATAGTCATCCATGTGTGACTTCTCTGAAGAGCCATCTTTTTGCACTTGGAAATTAATTGGTTGTGATGTTGCTTGAGAAACTTGTGTGCTTTGATTATTAGTTGCGTTCGTAGCTTCTGTTGCCGCATTAACTTGTTGGCTGTCTGCGCCTATGTATACAAGGGAACCTAAAATGATAGATGCTGTACCCATTGTAATCTTTTTCATAGCTGATGAACGTTGTTCTGATTGATACTTACTGTTTAAATAATGTTTTGTCATGTTGTTTTCCTCCTAAGGATACAAATTATGTGTTGTTATATGAGATGATTAACCATTGCAATTGATAATGGTTATCAATTATACTAGCACATCTATTTTCGTATAACAATAATAAATTGATTATAAAATAAATATTGACAATGATAATCATTATTATTTATGATTTTAGTAAAGACTTAAAAGCAATCATAAAAAGGAGGATTATGTTTTGAAAAATATTTTAAAAGTTTTTAATACAATGATTTTAGCGTTAATTATCATCATCGCGACATTCAGTAATACTGCAAATGCCGCAGATAGCGGTACTTTGAATTATGAGGTTTACAAATACAATACCAATGACACGTCGATTGCTAATGACTATTTTAATAAACCGGCAAAGTACATTAAGAAAAATGGTAAATTGTATGTTCAAATAACTGTAAACCACAGTCATTGGATTACAGGAATGAGTATAGAAGGACATAAAGAAAGAATTATTAGTAAAAATACTGCCAAAGATGAACGAACTTCTGAATTTGAAGTAAGTAAGCTAAACGGTAAAATAGATGGGAAAATTGATGTTTATATCGATGAAAAAGTGAACGGAAAACCTTTCAAATATGACCATCATTACAATATTACATATAAATTTAATGGACCATCTGATGTAGCAGGTGCTAATGCACCAGGTAAAGATGATAAAAATTCTGCTTCAGGTAGTGACAAAGGATCTGATGGAGCGACTACTGGTCAAAGTGAATCTAACAGTTCGAATAAAGACAAAGTAGAAAATCCACAAACAAATGCTGGTACACCTGCATATATATATGCAATACCAGTTGCATCCTTAGCATTATTAATCGCAATCACATTGTTTGTTAGAAAAAAATCTAAAGGCAATGTGGAATAATGAGAAATGTTAAACAAATTGCTACAAAATCTATTATAGCTATTATTAGCTTAGGTATTCTTACATATACAACAATGATTGGTAGCGTGTTGGCTGATGAGATAAAATATCCATCAGCCAAATTTAATCAACCTGAAGCAAAAGATAAAACAGAATTAACTTCATCAATTTTTGATGAAAAGATAAAAGAGAATAAAGCGTTAGAATTACTAATTTTTAATCAAGAAAATAAAAATGTAACTGAGGAACAACAACTAGTTGACGAAAAGGCGCAATTGATTTCAGATATGACTGGTAAAATTTACTTGCAAGTAAAACTAAAAGGTCAAATTGATAAAGAACAACTTGTTTTTCAAAATGACAAAAATGAAGAATTCCCCTTTGTTATAAAAGATGAAAAGGATGACACAATAGTAAGAATTTTAATTGAACAGCATATGGATAAAATCAATATGCATGTTAAAACGTTGGCTGAAAAGAAAGATCTAGATAACAAAGAAATGCTGTATTCTATTCATTTTAAAGAGAAAAAAGTACAACATGACGATGCAAAAGAAGTGCCTTCAAAACATCAAAATCAAGAAAATAATCAAGATCAGCTTAAAAAAGATATTGATGACAAAAAAGATAGTCAAAAATCAGACATTAAGGAAAGACGTACTAGCCTTTTTACTGAAAAAGGATTAAATGATATTCCTGTACAAAAAGATAAAGTGCAACAAGACAGTAATAAAAAGATTGAAAACGAGCGACCTAAAGCATCAGGTACATTAAAAGTTGAAAATAGCCCTCCAACAGTAAAAAAGGTTGAAAATAATCACAAAGAGCAACCGAAACATAAAGATGAAAAATCAAAAAAGGAAAAGAAAAAAGTAGTTGAAAAAGAAAAAGCGTTACCAGCTTTTAATAGAGATGATGATAGCAAGAATAGTAGTCAATTATCTAGTGATATTAAAGAACTTGATGAACCAAATCATAAAAAGCAATATATGTTATTTGCAGTTGGCATTGTGTTAGCAACCATTTTACTTATTTCGGCACATTTATACAGCAGAAAGAGAGGTAACCAAGTTTGAGAATCATAAAGTATTTAACCATTTTAGTGATAAGCGTCGTTATCTTAACCAGCTGTCAATCTTCCAGTTCTCAAGAATCAACTAAATCCGGCGAATTCAGAATCGTACCAACAACTGTTGCATTGACAATGACATTGGACAAATTGGATTTACCAATTGTCGGCAAACCCACGTCATATAAGACATTGCCTAATCGTTATAAAGATGTACCGGAAATTGGTCAACCAATGGAGCCGAATGTTGAAGCTGTTAAAAAGTTAAAACCAACACATGTTTTGAGTGTGTCAACGATTAAAGATGAAATGCAACCATTTTACAAACAATTAAATATGAAAGGCTACTTTTATGATTTTGATAGTTTAAAAGGGATGCAAAAGTCGATTACACAATTAGGTGATCAATTTAATCGTAAAGCACAAGCAAAAGAATTAAATGACCATTTAAATTCTGTAAAGCAAAAAATTGAAAATAAAGCAGCTAAACAAAAGAAACATCCCAAAGTATTAATATTAATGGGTGTACCTGGTAGCTATTTAGTAGCAACTGATAAATCATATATTGGTGATTTAGTTAAAATAGCAGGTGGAGAAAATGTTATTAAAGTGAAAGATCGTCAATATATTTCGTCTAATACTGAAAATTTGTTGAATATCAATCCAGATATTATTTTACGATTACCACACGGAATGCCTGAAGAAGTTAAGAAAATGTTTCAAAAAGAATTTAAACAAAATGATATTTGGAAACATTTTAAAGCTGTGAAAAATAATCATGTTTATGACTTAGAGGAAGTGCCATTCGGTATTACAGCAAATGTTGATGCTGATAAGGCAATGACTCAATTATATGATTTATTTTATAAGGATAAAAAATAGTGAGTTGATATGATGATAAAAAATAAAAAGAAACTACTATTTTTATGTTTGTTAGTCATTTTAATCGCAACGGCTTATATTTCGTTTGTAACCGGTACAATTAAATTGTCATTTAATGACCTATTTACAAAATTTACAACTGGTAGCAATGAAGCAGTGGATTCAATTATTGATTTGCGATTGCCACGTATATTAATTGCATTGATGGTTGGCGCAATGTTAGCAGTTTCTGGAGCATTATTACAAGCAGCACTACAAAATCCTTTGGCAGAGGCGAATATCATTGGCGTTTCATCAGGTGCACTTATAATGAGAGCACTTTGTATGTTGTTTATTCCACAATTGTACTTTTACTTACCATTATTAAGTTTTATTGGAGGTTTAATACCATTTTTAATAATTATATTGTTGCATTCTAAATTTAGATTCAATGCTGTTAGTATGATATTAGTAGGTGTTGCGTTATTCGTATTATTAAATGGTGTTTTAGAAATTTTAACTCAAAACCCTTTAATGAAAATTCCTCAAGGCTTAACAATGAAAATATGGAGTGACGTATACATATTAGCAGTATCAGCATTATTGGGATTAATATTAACATTACTATTGTCCCCTAAATTGAATTTACTAAATTTAGATGACATACAAGCGCGAAGTATCGGTTTTAATATTGATCGTTACAGATGGTTAACAGGTTTATTAGCAGTATTTTTAGCAAGTGCAACTGTTGCGATTGTTGGACAACTAGCCTTTTTAGGTATTATTGTGCCACATGTGGTTAGAAAGCTAGTTGGGGGCAATTACAGAGTACTTATTCCGTTTTCTACAGTTATTGGTGCATGGCTATTGTTAGTGGCTGATTTATTAGGACGAGTGATACAGCCTCCTTTAGAAATTCCAGCCAATGCTATTTTAATGATTGTCGGTGGTCCAATGCTAATTTACTTAATTTGTCAAAGTCAACGAAATCGAATCTAAAACGGTACAACAACTGGTTTAGTGATGACTGAAGAAACGTCGTTAATAAAAGAGGATTTTTATGAGAATGAAGCGATTTTTAACTATTGTACAAATTTTATTGGTTGTAATTATTATCATTTTTGGTTACAAAATTGTTCAAACATATATTGAAGACAAGCAAGAACGCGCAAATTATGAGAAATTACAACAAAAATTTCAAATGTTGATGAGCAAACATCAAGCACATGTGAGACCACAATTTGAATCACTTGAAAAAATAAATAAAGACATTGTTGGATGGATAAAATTATCAGGAACATCATTGAATTATCCAGTACTACAAGGTAAGACAAATCACGATTATTTAAATTTAGATTTTGAGCGAGAACATCGACGTAAAGGTAGTATTTTTATGGATTTTAGAAATGAATTGAAGATTTTAAATCATAATACTATTTTATACGGGCACCATGTCGGTGATAATACGATGTTTGATGTGTTAGAAGATTATTTAAAGCAATCTTTTTATGAAAAACACAAGATAATTGAATTTGACAATAAATATGGTAAATATCAATTGCAAGTATTTAGTGCATATAAAACTACTACTAAAGATAATTACATACGTACAGATTTTGAAAATGATCAAGATTATCAACAATTTTTAGATGAGACAAAACGTAAATCTGTAATTAACTCAGATGTTAATGTAACGGTAAAAGATAAAATAATGACTTTATCAACGTGCGAAGATGCATATAGTGAAACAACGAAAAGAATTGTTGTTGTCGCAAAAATAATTAAGGTAAGTTAAACAGAAAAGAGGATAATTATGAAATTTATGGCAGAAAATAGGCTGACGTTAACAAAAGGAACAGCAAAAGATATTATAGAACGATTTTACACGAGACATGGGATTGAAACATTAGAAGGCTTTGATGGCATGTTTGTTACACAAACTTTAGAACAAGAAGATTTTGATGAAGTGAAAATTTTAACAGTTTGGAAATCAAAGCAAGCTTTTACGGATTGGTTAAAATCTGATGTCTTTAAAGCAGCACATAAACATGTTAGAAGTAAAAATGAAGATGAAAGTAGCCCGATTATTAATAACAAAGTAATTACATATGATATAGGCTATAGTTACATGAAATAATTGAATTTAAAAAGGTTGCAGTACTTGTTATGACAATTGGTATTGTTAGCTTTTGTAACGACCATACATGATACCGATGATGGTCGTTTTTTTAATGAACACAAACATGCTAACAACAAATTGCTAAAACGTAGTTTGATATGAATGTGCTTTGAAAATAATCATCAAATATATGATTTTGATTTATTTTGAAGAAGAAAAGAATTAATAATGATATTTTGGGGCGTATGATTTATAGTAGTAGTATCGATAAAAGAAATTTATACAATTTGAAATAATATGAGTGATAAAATCGATTAATTAATATTAACTATACAATCAAATGTTTTCATCTTATTAATGATTAATATTTTTATTTTTAAAAATAAAGCGAGGAGCTATCTATGGAACAAATTACTTCTGCACAAAATAATAGAATTAAACAAGCGAACAAGCTAAAAAAGAAACGTGAGAGGGATAAAACTGGATTAGCTTTAATTGAAGGTGTGCATTTAATTGAAGAAGCTTATCAAAGTGGGATTGTAATTACACAATTATTTGCAATTGAACCGGCAAGATTAGATCAGCAAATTATCGCATACGCGCAAGAAGTTTTTGAAATAAACATGAAAGTTGCTGAATCTTTATCAGGTACAGTGACACCACAAGGGTTTTTCGCAATCATTGAGAAGCCACAATATGATATTTCTAAAGCACAACAAGTATTGCTTATCGATCGTGTTCAAGATCCTGGAAATTTAGGCACATTAATTAGAACTGCGGATGCTGCTGGAATGGATGCTGTAATAATGGAAAAGGGTACGACAGATCCTTATCAAGATAAAGTGTTGCGAGCGAGTCAAGGTAGTGTTTTTCATTTGCCAGTTATGACACAAGATCTCGATACGTTTATTACTCAGTTTAATGGTCCTGTTTATGGTACAGCACTTGAAAACGCAGTGGCATATAAAGAAGTTACTTCAAGTGATTCTTTTGCATTACTATTAGGTAATGAGGGAGAAGGTGTTAATCCTGAATTATTAGCACATACTACACAAAATTTAATCATACCTATTTATGGTAAAGCTGAAAGTTTAAATGTAGCGATTGCAGGTAGTATTTTACTTTATCATTTGAAAGGTTGACCGTGTTGAAAGTTTTCCGATATAATTATAATTAATTGTTTAACAGAACATTTCTACGTGATTGCATACACAATTGAATATAAACCAATAAAAAGGCATGGACATTTATATAAATAATTGTTTTAGGGAGAATAATCGTGACTGCAAGTTATTCCAATTATTTAAAGTCTTTTCACCTTTTTGGTTACTTAAAGAGATTTAAGTCGGAAAGACAATCCGTTATCAATATTAAACAAGTGTATGCTTAGGCATAAATTTGGGTGGTACCACGGAAATGACTTTCGTCCCTTATTTTTTAAGAGGATGAAAGTCTTTTTTTAGTTAAACAACAAATATGATAAATAGAAAATGAATAGTTCGAATAGGGAGGTCAGTGACATATGTCTGAACAACAAACAATGTCAGAGTTAAAACAACAAGCGCTTGTAGATATTAATGAAGCAAATGATGAACGTGCACTGCAAGAAGTTAAAGTGAAATACTTAGGTAAAAAAGGGTCAGTTAGCGGACTAATGAAATTGATGAAGGATTTGCCGAATGAAGAGAAGCCTGCGTTTGGTCAAAAAGTGAATGAATTGCGTCAAACAATTCAAAATGAATTAGATGAAAGACAACAGATGTTAGTTAAAGAAAAATTAAATAAGCAATTGGCTGAAGAAACAATTGATGTATCATTACCAGGTCGTCATATTGAAATCGGTTCAAAGCATCCATTAACACGTACAATAGAAGAAATTGAAGACTTATTCTTAGGTTTAGGTTATGAAATTGTCAATGGATATGAAGTTGAACAAGATCATTATAACTTCGAAATGCTGAATTTACCTAAATCACACCCTGCACGTGATATGCAAGATAGTTTCTATATTACGGATGAAATTTTATTACGTACGCATACATCACCAGTGCAAGCACGTACGATGGAATCACGTCATGGTCAAGGTCCAGTTAAAATTATTTGCCCTGGTAAAGTGTATCGTCGTGACTCTGATGATGCGACACATAGTCATCAATTTACACAAATTGAAGGATTAGTTGTTGATAAAAACGTTAAAATGAGTGATTTGAAAGGTACTTTAGAATTGTTAGCTAAGAAATTATTTGGTGCTGATCGTGAAATTCGTTTACGTCCAAGTTACTTCCCATTCACTGAACCTTCTGTAGAAGTTGATGTGTCATGTTTTAAATGTAAAGGAAAAGGTTGTAATGTGTGTAAACACACAGGATGGATTGAAATTTTAGGCGCTGGAATGGTACATCCTAATGTATTAGAAATGGCTGGTTTTGATTCTTCAGAGTACTCTGGATTTGCATTTGGTATGGGACCAGACCGTATTGCAATGTTGAAATATGGTATAGAAGATATTCGTCATTTCTATACTAATGATGTGAGATTTTTAGATCAATTTAAAGCGGTAGAAGATAGAGGTGACATGTAATGTTGATATCAAATGAATGGTTGAAAGAATATGTAACAATCGATGATTCTGTAAGTAATTTGGCAGAACGTATTACGCGCACAGGTATTGAAGTGGATGATTTAATTGACTACACAAAAGATATCAAAAATTTAGTTGTTGGCTTCGTTAAGTCAAAAGAGAAACATCCTGATGCTGATAAATTAAATGTTTGCCAAGTTGATATCGGAGAAGACGAACCTGTACAAATCGTATGTGGTGCCCCGAACGTTGATGCAGGACAATATGTCATTGTTGCTAAAGTAGGTGGTAGATTGCCTGGTGGTATTAAAATTAAGCGTGCCAAATTACGCGGTGAACGTTCGGAAGGTATGATTTGTTCGTTACAAGAAATTGGTATTTCAAGTAACTATATACCGAAAAGTTTTGAATCAGGCATTTTTGTATTTAGTGAATCCCAAGTTCCAGGAACAGATGCCTTACAAGCTTTATATTTAGATGATCAAGTAATGGAATTTGATTTAACGCCGAATCGTGCTGATGCTTTAAGTATGATAGGTACTGCTTATGAAGTTGCAGCATTATATAATACAAAAATGACTAAGCCAGAGACAACATCAAATGAGCTTGAGTTATCTGCAAATGATGAACTGACTGTGACAATTGAAAATGAAGATAAAGTACCATATTATAGTGCACGTGTTGTTCACGACGTGACAATTGAACCTTCGCCAATTTGGATGCAAGTACGCTTAATAAAAGCAGGTATACGTCCTATTAATAATGTTGTCGACATCTCAAATTATGTGTTATTAGAATACGGTCAACCATTGCACATGTTTGATCAAGATGCGATTGGTTCACAACAGATTGTTGTTCGTCAAGCTAATGAAGGCGAAAAAATGACAACATTAGATGATACAGAACGTGAATTATTAACGAGCGATATTGTTATTACTAATGGACAAACTCCA
Source organism: Staphylococcus sp. FSL W8-0305 (assembly GCF_037966415.1). Lineage (NCBI taxonomy): Bacteria > Bacillati > Bacillota > Bacilli > Caryophanales > Staphylococcaceae > Staphylococcus > Staphylococcus sp. FSL W8-0305. The sequence continues at coordinate 925,305 of NZ_CP150198.1, read as the reverse complement.
ATTGCATTAGCTGGTGTTATGGGTGGCGATTTTTCAGAAGTTAAAGAACATACATCAAATATAGTTATTGAAGGTGCTATTTTTGATCCAGTTTCAATTCGTCATACATCAAGACGTTTAAATTTACGCAGTGAATCATCTAGTCGTTTTGAAAAAGGAATAGCTACTGAATTTGTAGATGAAGCAGTCGACCGTGCATGTTATTTATTACAAACTTATGCAAACGGAAAAGTGCTAAAAGATAGAGTGTCTTCAGGAGAACTTGGTGCATTTATTACACCAATCGACATCACTGCTGATAAAATTAATCGCACTATTGGATTTGATTTGTCACAAAATGATATTGTTACTATTTTTAATCAATTAGGGTTTGATACAGAAATAAATGATGATGTTATTACAGTGCAAGTGCCGTCACGTCGCAAAGATATTACAATTAAAGAAGATTTAATTGAAGAAGTTGCACGTATTTATGGTTACGATGATATTCCTTCAACATTACCTGTCTTCGAAAAAGTTACTAGTGGTCAGTTAACTGATCGCCAATATAAAACGAGAATGGTTAAAGAAGTGTTAGAAGGTGCTGGATTAGACCAAGCTATTACGTATTCGTTAGTTTCTAAAGAAGATGCTACTGCATTTGCGATGCAACAGCGTCAAACAATTGATTTATTGATGCCAATGAGTGAAGCGCATGCGTCATTACGTCAAAGTTTATTACCACATTTAATCGAAGCGGCATCATATAATGTGGCACGTAAAAATAAAGATGTAAAATTATTTGAAATCGGCAATGTCTTCTTTGCTAATGGTGAAGGTGAACTACCAGATCAAGTTGAATATTTAAGTGGTATTTTAACTGGAGATTATGTAGTCAATCAATGGCAAGGTAAGAAAGAAACGGTTGATTTTTATTTAGCAAAAGGTGTCGTGGATCGAGTATCTGAAAAGTTAAACCTTGAATTTAGTTATCGTCGTGCTGATATTGATGGATTACATCCAGGTCGTACAGCTGAAATCTTATTAGAGAATAAAGTTATTGGTTTTATTGGTGAATTACACCCAACATTAGCAGCTGATAATGATTTAAAACGTACGTATGTTTTTGAGTTGAATTTTGATGCATTAATGGCTGTGTCGGTAGGTTACATTAATTACCAGCCAATTCCGAGATTCCCAGGCATGTCTCGTGACATTGCATTAGAAGTAGATCAAAATATTCCAGCAGCTGATTTATTATCAACGATTCATGCACACGGTGGCAATATATTAAAAGATACACTTGTCTTTGATGTATATCAGGGCGAACATTTAGAAAAAGGTAAAAAATCAATTGCAATACGTTTAAATTATTTAGACACAGAAGAAACATTGACAGATGAACGCGTTTCAAAAGTACAAGCGGAAATTGAAGCAGCATTAATTGAACAAGGTGCTGTTATTAGATAATGATTTAAACCCCATGTATAAGGATATCTGAAGTAGATTGATATCACTAACATGGGGTTTTATTTTTGGATTCACCTATTAGGTTCCATTTCATTTATAAATCAAAGAGGAAGAGTGGTTTTCAGTTGATGCTTTGCACAACTGCATATAAAGTCATACTTATGAACAAAGCAAATTAGTATGACTTACCTAATAGGATTTCCTATTAGGATCCAATTTATCTTGATTATAAATCATAGAGGCTCAGCGGATTACAGTTGATGCTTTGCACAACTGCATAAAAGCCTCTAATGATTATAAATCAAAGAGGCTTTAAAATTTTTTGGGCTTTTTCACGATTTTTGAAATGTTTTTTTGAAATGGAATCTAAACGTGAAATACCGTAATTTTTTATTATTTTGGCGGCGATTACATCGACTTTAGCACCAGCACCTTTAGGAATCGTCATATTAATATTTTTTGATATTTGATCCATATATGTAATAAATGCGTATCTAGAAATTATGCTTGCCACTGCAATGGCTAATGACTTCGATTCTCCTTTTGTTTCAAATTTTGTTTTCTTTGGAAGTGGTATATCAGATAATGCGTAATGGCTATACACTTCGCGTTTTGCGAACTGATCAATGACGATATAATCTAATTGAGACGAATCAATTTTTTCAAGTACATTTTTGATGGCTTCATTATGAAGAACAGCTTTCATTTTTACTTGAGTCCAGCCTTTTGCTTGCTGAATATTATATTTTTCATTGTGTAGTGTTAATAGTGAATGTGGGATGAAAGTAACCAATTGCTCAGCAAGTTCTACAATTTTAGTATCGGTTAATTTTTTTGAATCATCTACACCCAAAGTTTTTAAAATAGGGACATGCTCTTTGGTAACAAAAGCAGCACACACAGTCAACGGACCAAAGTAATCGCCACTTCCAGCCTCATCACTACCAATACAGTTAAATTGATCATACATTAAAGTCTGTTCAAGAGAAGAATTGGCCGTATTTTTCTTTTTAGTTTTATTAGTATTCAATTGAGAATGCTGCGGTAGAAGTTCTTCAGACACAGCTTCTGCATGATTACCTTGAAACATGACTTTACCTGATTGGTAAATATTTACAGTTGTATTTTGATACTTTGCACGTGCTTTCATACCTTGAGGTAAATTCTCAGTATCAAAAGAAATGCGTGACATTAATGTCGTTATGTCTTTATCCGACAATTTAAAAACGATATTCGCCATTTGTGTAAATCCTTTCGTAATAATTTCATTATCATTAGCAAAAATAATCATATCATAAATGATAATAACGTCAGAAACATTTATATATGTTGTAAAGAATTAATTGCGGATACTTACAAAATACATAGTGGTCATGTATAATGTTTATGAAAATGTTATAGTGACACAATTTAAACATGGTAAAGTATTGAATAGAAAATTCTTTACATTATTTCATTTCATTATAAAAAGAACATTAAGTCATCTATAGAGATTGTGTTGTTGTTTTATCATAATTGCAATATAACAATATTAGTATCAAATTCAGACAAACTATCCAGTCATATTTTATAACGTGAATTTAGATTTTAAAAAAAGGATCAGGAGAAATTATAAATGGCACAGTTTAAAAACAAGGTAAATGTATCAATTAATGATCAGCTTTTTACAATTGTTGGGGAAGATAACCCAGAGCACATACGATATGTAGCACATTTAGTTGATGATAAAATAAAAGAATTAGGGTATAAAGCAGCAGGTTTAGATACTTCAAGAAAAGCAATACTAACTGCTGTGAATATTATGCATGAAAAAGTACTACTAGAAGAAGAAAATCGACGTTTGAAACAACAAATTCACAAATTGCAGCAGCGTGAGCAATAAATGATCATTGATTTTATCATAATCATTTTCTTTGTGTATTTTGTCATCGTTGGATTCAGACGAGGTTTTTGGTTATCTATGATACATTTGAGTGCAACGATTGTATCATTGTGGATTGCCAGTCAATTTTACAAATCTATTGTAGAAAGATTAATTGTATTTATTCCATATCCTAAAACAACAGCATTTAATACAACTTTTGCGTTTCATTTTAATCATCTACAAAATCGATTTGAAGCGATTGTAGCTTTTTTAATGATTGCATTGTTTTGTAAGTTCATTTTATATCTAATTATCGTAACTTTTGATAAAATAATAGCGTATCAAAACATTCATATTTTCAGTCGTGCAATGGGAATGATAGTTGGTGTGTTTATGACGATAATTGTCTTACACTTTACGTTATATCTATTGGCATTATATCCTAACGAAGCATTACAACATCAGCTTAAAATATCTATTGTGAGTCATTCATTGATTTTTCACATCCCATATTTATCGGCTTTCACCATTAATTTATAAATTATCATAAGAGGTCAGGACAAAGGTATATATTAATGATACGTCCTGGTCTTCTTTTTATGGAGTGTTATTATGACAAAAAAAGATGTTATCAAACTATTAGAACAAATTGCTACTTATATGGAATTAAAAGGGGAAAATACTTTTAAAATATCAGCGTATCGAAAAGCAGCTCAAAGTCTTGAATTAGATGAACGACCATTAGATGAAATATCTGATGTAACGGAGTTAAAAGGCATTGGTAAAGGTGTTGCAGAAGTAATCAATGATTACCGTGAGACCGGTGAATCTCAGTATTTACAGCAATTACAGGAAGAAGTTCCGGAAGGTCTTATTCCACTTTTGAAAATTCAAGGACTTGGAAGCAAGAAAATTGCTAAGCTATATAAAGAGTTGAATATTGTTGATAAAGCTTCACTTCAAGTTGCTTGTGAAAATGGAAAAGTTAGTGAATTAAGCGGATTTGCTAAGAAAACGGAACAAAACATATTAGAAGCTGTGAAACAACTTGGTGCTAAGAAAGATAGATATCCAATTGATCAAATGAGAAGACTTAATCAAGAAATCATTGATTATATAGATACATTAAATTATATCGATCAATATTCATCTGCAGGAAGCTTCCGTCGTTTTAAAGAAATGAGCAAAGATTTAGATTTCATAATAAGTACCGATAACCCAAAAGCAGTGCAGCAGCAATTATTAAATATTCCCAATAAAGTAAAAGAAGTTGCAGTGGGGAACACAAAAGTTTCATTAGAATTAGCGTATGATGATGAAACGATTGGTGTCGATTTTCGATTAATTGAACCAAGGGCTTTTTATCATACATTGCAGCATTTTACTGGGTCAAAAGAACATAATATAAGAATTCGACAACTTGCTAAAGCACGGGATGAAAAAGTAAGTGAATATGGAATTGAACAAGCTGATGGTACATTAATTCAATATGATAGTGAAGCCAAAATATATGAACATTTTAATGTGAATTTTATACCACCTGCTATGAGAGAAGATGGTAGCGAATTTGATAAAGATCTAAGTAATATCATTACATTAGATGATATTAATGGTGATATTCATATGCATACAACGTTTAGTGATGGTGCGTTTTCCATTCGAGACATGGTAGAAGCAAATATCGCAAAAGGTTATAAATTCATGGTAATTACTGATCATTCACAAAGTTTACGTGTTGCTAATGGCTTACAAGTAGAAAGACTTTTAAGACAAAACGAAGAAATTAAAGCTTTAGATAAAGAATATAGTGAAATTGATATTTATTCGGGTACAGAAATGGATATATTACCTGATGGCTCGCTGGATTATGATGATGAAATTTTAGCACAACTTGATTACGTAATTGGAGCTATTCATCAAAGCTTTAACCAATCAGAAGAACAAATTATGGAACGATTAGCTAATGCATGTCGCAATCCATACGTGCGACATATAGCGCATCCAACAGGGCGTATTATAGGTAGAAGAGATGGTTATAAACCGAATATTGAACAATTAATGGCATTAGCTGAAGAAACGAATACAGTATTAGAAATTAATGCCAATCCACATCGACTGGATTTGAGCGCTGATATCGTTCGTAAATATCCAAATGTGAAATTAACTATTAACACTGATGCCCATCATACAAATCATTTAGATTTTATGAATTATGGCGTAGCAACTGCGCAAAAAGGATTTGTAACAAAAGATAGAGTGATTAACGCATTATCGCGTGAAGCTTTTAAAGACTTTATTGAAAATAATATAAAACTTAAGAAATAGAGGGATTTTATGAGACAAAAAACATTAGACGTCTTAGAATTTGATAAAATAAAATCACTCGTTGCCAATGAAACAATTAGTGACTTAGGCTTGGAAAAGGTCAATCAAATGATGCCAGCTACTAATTTTGAAACGGTTGTTTTTCAAATGGAAGAAACGGATGAGATTGCTCAAATCTATAATAAGCATCGTTTACCAAGCTTGAGTGGCTTATCTAAAGTATCAGCATTCATTCATCGCGCTAATATTGGCGGCGTTTTAAATGTATCAGAGCTTAACTTGATAAAAAGATTAATTCAAGTACAAAATCAATTTAAGACATTTTATAATCAATTGGTTGAAGAAGATGAAGGTGTTAAATACCCAATATTAGATGACAAGATGAATCAATTACCTGTGTTAACTGATCTTTTTCAACAAATAAATGAAACATGCGATACGTATGATTTATATGATAATGCGAGTTATGAATTGCAAGGGATTAGAAGTAAAATTTCTAGCACGAATCAACGTATTAGACAAAATTTGGACCGTATTGTTAAAAGCCAAGCAAATCAGAAAAAATTATCAGATGCTATTGTAACAGTTAGGAATGAAAGAAACGTTATACCTGTCAAAGCTGAATATCGACAAGATTTTAATGGGATTGTACATGATCAATCTGCTTCAGGACAAACATTGTATATTGAGCCATCATCAGTTGTTGAAATGAATAATCAAATTAGTCGATTACGTCATGATGAAGCAATTGAAAAAGAACGCATTTTAACGCAACTAACTGGTTATGTTGCTGCGGACAAAGATGCACTACTTGTGGCAGAACAAGTCATGGGTCAGTTAGATTTTTTAATCGCAAAAGCGAGATATAGTAGAAGTATTAAAGGAACAAAGCCGATATTTAAAGAGGAACGTACTGTATATTTACCTAAAGCATACCATCCATTATTAAATCGTGAGACTGTTGTAGCTAATACCATCAAATTTATGGAAGATATTGAAACGGTAATTATTACAGGACCGAATACAGGTGGTAAAACAGTAACATTAAAAACATTAGGTTTAATTATTGTTATGGCTCAATCAGGATTGTTGATTCCAACACTTGATGGTAGTCAGTTGAGTGTATTTAAAAACGTATATTGCGATATCGGAGATGAACAATCAATAGAACAATCATTATCAACTTTTTCATCTCATATGACGAATATAGTTGAAATTTTAAAGAATGCAGACAAACATAGTTTAGTTTTATTTGATGAATTAGGTGCAGGTACAGATCCAAGTGAAGGTGCTGCATTAGCAATGAGCATTTTAGATCATGTTAGAAAAATTGGTTCTCTAGTAATGGCAACGACGCACTATCCTGAACTTAAAGCATATAGTTATAATCGAGAAGGCGTTATGAATGCGAGTGTAGAATTTGATGTAGATACATTGAGTCCAACGTATAAGTTATTAATGGGTGTGCCGGGTCGTTCAAATGCTTTTGATATTTCTAAAAAGTTAGGTCTTAGTTTGAATATTATTAATAAGGCTAAGACGATGATTGGTACTGATGAAAAAGAAATAAATGAAATGATTGAATCATTAGAGCGTAATTACAAACGTGTAGAGACACAGAGGTTAGAACTGGACCGTCTTGTAAAAGAAGCGGAGCAAGTGCATGATGATTTATCTAAGCAGTATCAACAATTCCAAAATTATGAAAAATCTCTAATTGAAGATGCTAAAGAAAAAGCGAATCAAAAAATTAAAGCAGCAACAAAAGAAGCTGACGATATTATTAAAGACCTAAGACAATTGCGTGAACAAAAAGGTGCAGATGTTAAAGAACATGAATTGATTGATAAGAAGAAACGATTAGATGATCATTATGAAGCGAAATCTATAAAGCAAAATGTACAAAAGCAAAAATACGATAAAATTGTTGCTGGTGATGAAGTAAAAGTATTATCTTACGGTCAAAAGGGTGAAGTTTTAGAAATTGTCAATGATGAAGAAGCAATTGTTCAAATGGGAATTATTAAAATGAAGTTACCTATTGAAGATTTAGAGAAAAAACAAAAAGAAAAAGTTAAACCAACGAAAATGGTTACACGTCAAAATCGTCAAACAATTAAAACTGAACTTGACTTACGAGGCTATCGTTATGAGGATGCTTTAATTGAACTAGATCAATATTTAGATCAAGCCGTTTTAAGTAATTACGAACAAGTTTATATCATTCATGGTAAAGGTACAGGTGCACTTCAAAAAGGTGTACAACAACATTTGAAAAAGCATAAAAGTGTTAGTGACTTTAGAGGTGGTATGCCAAGCGAAGGTGGATTTGGCGTTACCGTTGCAACACTAAAATAAATTATAATTTGATAAATTAATTAGCTGCAGTTAAAATAATGTAAAGCAACAAGAATACATTTCAAACATGTTATTTGAAATAAGCATAAAAATTGAGCAAATAGAAATACATGAAGCATGTTATCTGATATAATTTGAACATCATAATAATAATTAAGGAGGATTGGCATTTATGGCAATCGTTAAAGTAACAGATGCAGATTTTGATTCAAAAGTAGAATCTGGTGTACAATTAGTAGATTTTTGGGCAACATGGTGTGGTCCATGTAAAATGATCGCTCCGGTATTAGAAGAATTAGCAGCTGACTATGAAGGTAAAGCTGACATTTTAAAATTAGATGTTGATGAAAATCCATCAACTGCAGCTAAATATGAAGTGATGAGTATTCCAACATTAATCGTCTTTAAAGACGGTCAACCAGTTGATAAAGTTGTTGGTTTCCAACCAAAAGAAAACTTAGCTGAAGTTTTAGATAAACATTTATAAGTTACAACCAATGACGACTGGGGCATTTCTTTAATGAATTGCTCCAGTTTTTGTTTGTGTTTTTAATATATAAAGTTGAATGATAAGTCATCATATTGTTTACGACTTGAGAATGGTGGGATTAATAAATCTATGAACGTTAAATGATAATCAAACATGCTGATAGATATGTAATAGTTGGTTTGATAAAACAATGTTCAATATTACATGATGTGCATGAAAAGTCGTACTCGAAGATGTTGATTATGAACTAGAATTAGCGGTGATAAATTTGAAGCGCTTTCGTAGCATCATTCATTTTAAAATTAGAAGGGGGGATATTTTTGGAAGACTATAAGAAACGAATTAAAAATAAATTAAATGTCGTACCTATGGAACCAGGCTGCTATTTAATGAAAGATCGTAACGATCAAGTGATATATGTTGGCAAAGCTAAAAAGCTAAGAAATCGATTGCGATCATATTTTACGGGCGCTCATGATGCTAAAACAACGAGACTGGTTGGTGAAATACGTCGCTTTGAGTTTATTGTCACGTCTAGTGAAACAGAGTCACTTTTACTTGAATTAAATCTGATTAAACAATATCAACCAAGATATAATATATTATTAAAGGATGATAAAAGTTATCCATTTATTAAAATTACGAAGGAAAAATATCCTAGACTACTAGTGACGAGAACTGTAAAACAAGGTACTGGTAAATATTTCGGACCGTATCCGAATGCATATTCTGCTCAAGAAACTAAAAAGTTATTAGACAGAATATATCCATATCGCAAATGTGATAAGATGCCAGATAAATTATGTCTTTATTACCATATTGGACAATGTTTAGGACCATGTGTATATGACGTTGATTTGAGTAAATACGCACAAATGACGAAGGAAATTACTGATTTTCTGAATGGGGAAGACAAAACAATTTTAAAAAGTTTAGAAGAGAGAATGTTAACTGCAAGTGAATCACTTGATTTTGAACGAGCTAAAGAATACAGAGATTTAATTCAACATATTCAAAATCTAACTAACAAACAAAAAATTATGTCATCAGATAAAACGATTCGTGATGTCTTTGGTTATAGTGTTGATAAAGGATGGATGTGTATCCAAGTTTTCTTTATAAGACAAGGTAATATGATAAAGCGAGATACAACGATGATTCCATTACAGCAAACAGAAGAAGAAGAATTTTATACATTTATTGGACAATTTTATAGCTTAAACCAACATATTTTACCTAAGGAAGTTCATGTACCACGTAATTTGGATAAAGAAATGATTCAATCTGTTGTGGACACTAAAATCGTTCAACCCGCGCGAGGTCCCAAAAAAGATATGGTTGACTTAGCTGCACATAACGCTAAAGTATCCTTAAATAATAAATTTGAATTAATATCACGTGATGAGTCCAGAACAATTAAAGCTATTGAAGAACTTGGAACACAAATGGGAATTCAAACACCAATTAGAATTGAAGCATTCGATAATTCTAATATTCAAGGTGTGGATCCAGTGTCAGCAATGGTTACATTTGTCGACGGTAAACCAGACAAGAAAAATTATAGAAAGTATAAAATCAAAACGGTTAAAGGTCCAGATGATTACAAATCAATGAGAGAAGTAGTAAGACGACGATATTCTCGCGTTTTAAACGAAGGATTACCATTACCTGATTTAATAATAGTAGATGGTGGTAAAGGACATATGAACGGGGTTATTGATGTGCTACAAAACGAATTAGGTCTTGATATCCCTGTTGCAGGTTTGCAGAAAAATGATAAACACCAAACATCTGAATTATTATATGGCGCTAGTGCAGAAATTGTACCACTGAAGAAAAATAGCCAAGCATTTTATTTGTTGCACCGTATCCAAGATGAGGTTCACAGATTCGCAATCACATTTCATAGACAAACACGTCAAAAGACAGGCTTGAAATCAATCCTTGATGATATAGATGGTATCGGTAGCAAACGTAAAACATTATTATTGCGTTCATTCGGTTCAATCAAGAAAATGAAGGAAGCTACACTTGAAGATTTTAAAAATATAGGTATTCCTGAAAACGTTGCAAAGAACCTACATGAACAATTGCATAAATAAATTACAGGGCGTGAGAATCATTCTCATGCCCCAAAATATATGAAATAATGTTACAATATGGTTAACAAAGTTATTTTTTTGAATGTACGTGGAAGCGTTTTCTAAATGAGAAAGTTTATCATCACAAGCAATCTTAAATATTAAATCCAAATTTTACATTGTTCGACATGCAGTTTGGTGATCGTGCAGTGTGTATTTGTCTTTAAAATGTTTCGCTTAATGATAATGACAACGCTAGAAACGATATCACTTTAGGGGGTTAAGCGTACGTTTAATATAAATAGCTCAATAAATTAAATATTCGTTCACAGGGGGGACTCCTTTTGGCTCAATCAAAAAATGAATTTTATCTAAGACGTATTCACTCGTTATTAGGTATTATCCCAATAGGTGCATTTTTGGTCGTTCATTTATTAGTGAATCACCAAGCAACACAAGGTGCTGAAGCGTTTAATAAAGCATCTAACTTTATGGAATCATTACCATTTCTAATTATTGTAGAATTTTTATTTATATACATTCCGTTGTTATATCACGGTTTGTTTGGTATACACATTGCATTTACAGCAAAAGAAAATGTTGGACATTACTCGATTTTTAGAAACTGGATGTTCTTCTTCCAAAGAGTGAGTGGTATCTTAACATTTATCTTTATTGGTATCCATTTATGGCAAACACGTTTACAAAAAGCATTTTACGGCAAAGCAGTGAATTACGATTTAATGCATGAAACATTGCAACATCCTGGATGGGCAATATTTTATATTATTTGTATTATTGCTGTTGTGTTCCACTTTGCAAATGGCTTATGGTCATTCTTAGTTACTTGGGGTGGACTTCAATCTCCAAAATCACAACGAGTATTTACATGGGTTTCATTAATCGTATTCTTAGTTATTTCGTATATTGGTGTTACTGCAATTATTGCCTTTATGTAATACATCGCATTTAACAAATATAGATTGAAAATTTAGGGGAGTGAAATTTTTATGGCAGAGAAACATCTTATTGTTGTCGGAGGTGGCCTAGCGGGCTTAATGTCAACAATTAAAGCGGCAGAAAAAGGTGCACATGTAGATTTGTTCTCAGTTGTACCAGTAAAGCGTTCGCACTCTGTTTGTGCCCAAGGTGGCATTAATGGTGCGGTCAATACTAAAGGGGAAGGCGATTCTCCTTGGATTCACTTTGATGATACAGTGTATGGTGGCGACTTCCTTGCAAACCAACCACCTGTTAAAGCGATGACAGAGGCAGCACCTAAAATTATTCATTTATTAGACCGTATGGGCGTAATGTTCAATAGAACAAATGAAGGTCTATTAGATTTTAGACGTTTCGGTGGTACATTACACCACAGAACAGCATATGCAGGGGCAACAACTGGACAACAATTATTATATGCATTGGATGAACAAGTTCGTGCATATGAAGTAGATGGATTAGTTACGAAGTATGAAGGATGGGAATTCCTTGGCATAGTTAAAGGTGACGATGATAGTGCAAGAGGTATCGTTGCACAAAATATGACAACTGCTGAGATTGAAACATTTGGTTCAGATGCAGTTATTATGGCAACGGGTGGCCCTGGTATTATTTTCGGTAAAACAACAAACTCAATGATTAATACAGGATCAGCGGCTTCCATTGTTTACCAACAAGGCGCTATTTATGCTAATGGTGAGTTCATTCAAATTCATCCTACTGCAATACCTGGTGATGATAAACTACGACTAATGAGTGAATCAGCACGTGGTGAAGGTGGACGAATTTGGACATATAAAGATGGTAAGCCTTGGTACTTCTTAGAAGAGAAATATCCTGATTATGGTAACTTAGTACCTCGTGATATCGCAACGCGTGAAATTTTCGATGTATGTATTAACCAAAAATTAGGTATTAATGGCGAAAACATGGTATATCTTGATTTGTCACATAAAGATCCACATGAGTTAGATGTAAAACTAGGTGGTATCATTGAAATTTATGAAAAATTCACTGGTGATGACCCACGCAAAGTACCAATGAAGATTTTCCCAGCTGTCCACTATTCAATGGGTGGTCTATATGTAGATTATGATCAAATGACAAATATTAAAGGGTTATTTGCAGCTGGAGAATGTGACTTCTCTCAACATGGTGGTAACCGCTTAGGTGCCAATTCATTGTTATCAGCGATTTATGGTGGTACAGTAGCAGGTCCAAACGCGATTGATTATATTTCAAATATTGATCGATCATATACTGATATGGACGAAAGTATTTTTGAAAAACGTAAAGCTGAAGAGCAAGAACGTTTTGATAAATTATTAGCTATGCGCGGTACAGAAAATGCATATAAATTACACCGTGAACTTGGTGAAATTATGACAGCAAATGTAACTGTTGTTCGTGAAAATGAAAAACTGTTAGAAACAGATAAAAAGATTGTTGAATTGATGAAACGTTATGAAGATATTGATATGGAAGATACTCAAACTTGGAGTAACCAAGCGGTATTCTTTACTCGTCAATTATGGAACATGTTAGTACTTGCACGTGTGATTACGATTGGTGCATATAACCGTAACGAATCACGCGGTGCCCATTATAAACCAGAATTCCCAGAGCGTAATGATGAAGAGTGGTTAAAAACGACAATGGCCTCATTCCAAGGCGCATTTGAAAAACCACAGTTTACTTATGATGACGTCGATGTGAGTTTAATACCACCTCGTAAACGTGATTACACAAGTAAGTCTAAAGGGGGTAAAAAATAATGACTGAACAATCAGTGAAAAACACTCCACAACATGAAATACAATCTAAACCGAAACAAAAAACAGTAAAATTAATTATTAAACGACAAGATACAAGTGATTCTAAGCCTTATGAAGAAACATTTGAAATTCCATATCGTGAAAATTTAAACGTCATTGCATGTTTAATGGAAATTAGACGTAACCCAGTTAATATTAAAGGTGAAAAAACAACACCTGTTGTCTGGGATATGAACTGCTTAGAAGAAGTATGTGGAGCATGTTCTATGGTTATCAATGGTCGTGCAAGACAATCTTGTTCTGCGATTGTTGATCAATTAGAACAACCTATTCGTTTAGAGCCAATGAATACTTTCCCAGTTATCCGTGACTTACAAGTTGATCGTTCTAGAATGTTCGATAACTTAAAACGTATGAAAGCATGGATCCCAATTGATGGAACGTATGATTTAGGTCCGGGGCCACGTATGCCAGAGAAAAAACGTCAAACAGCTTATGAATTATCTAAATGTATGACATGTGGTGTATGTTTAGAAGTTTGTCCTAATGTTACTGAAAATAATAAATTCGTTGGTGCGCAAGCAATCTCGCAAGTTCGTTTGTTTAATTTGCACCCAACAGGATCTATGACTAAAGATGAACGTTTAAATGCATTAATGGGTACAGGTGGCTTACAGCAATGTGGTAATTCACAAAACTGTGTTAATGCTTGCCCTAAAGGTATTCCATTAACAACATCCATTGCAGCAATGAACAGAGAAACAACATTCCACATGTTTAAATCATTCTTTGGTTCAGACCATGAAGTAGAATAAAAATTAATCCCTTTTGAGTTAAAATGTTATGTTCCTTTCAAAATTAAATTGAATGGAGATACACAAAAACTTAGAAGGGATTTTTTATAGTTACATTACATGACAATATGATAGTGAGCTAATTTAAAATAAGTATTATATTATAATGACAAAAATGGTAAACACAGTGCATAATACTAAAATCCAATGCTTAGTTATGATAAACTAAAAATTAAATTAAAAGTAAGGATGACCGAATATGAATAAACCAATAGGTGTAATAGACTCTGGTGTCGGAGGTTTGACAGTAGCTAAAGAAATTATGCGTCAGTTGCCAAATGAGACGATTTATTACTTAGGTGATATTGGGCGATGTCCATATGGGCCAAGACCAGGAGAACAAGTAAAACAATATACAGTTGAAATCGCTCGTAAATTAATGGAATTTGATATAAAAATGCTCGTGATTGCTTGTAATACTGCAACTGCTGTAGCTTTAGAATATTTACAAAAGACCTTATCAATCCCAGTGATTGGCGTAATTGAACCAGGTGCTAGAACAGCAATAATGACGACTAGAAATCAAAATGTATTAGTACTAGGAACGGAAGGCACAATTAAATCTGAAGCATATCGAACACATATTAAACGTATAAATCCACATGTAGAGGTACATGGCGTTGCCTGTCCAGGTTTTGTGCCACTTGTAGAACAAATGAGATATAGTGATCCAACAATTACAAGCATTGTTATTCATCAAACACTGAAACGTTGGCGTAATAGTGAGTCTGATACTGTCATTTTAGGATGTACCCACTATCCATTGCTCTATAAACCTATCTATGATTATTTTGGTGGTAAAAAGACAGTGATTTCGTCTGGATTAGAAACGGCTCGTGAAGTTAGTGCATTGCTAACATTTAGTAATGAACATGCAAGTTATACTGAACATCCAGATCATCGATTTTTTGCAACAGGTGATACCACACATATTACTAACATTATCAAAGAATGGCTAAATTTATCTGTCAATGTGGAACGTATATCAGTGAATGACTAGGAGGATTTTTAATGAAAGAGATTGTTATTGCATCGAATAATCAAGGGAAAATAAATGACTTTAAAGTGATATTTCCAGATTACCACGTAATAGGTATTTCAGAACTAATACTAGATTTTGATGTGGAAGAAACAGGATCAACATTTGAAGAAAATGCTATATTAAAATCAGAAGCTGCTGCAAAAGCATTGAATAAAACGGTCATAGCTGATGACAGTGGACTAGAAGTTTTTGCATTAAATGGTGAGCCAGGTATATACTCTGCACGTTATGCTGGTGAAAATAAAAGCGATGAAGCAAATATTGAAAAATTATTAAATAAGCTTGGTAATACAACTGATCGTCGTGCACAATTTGTTTGTGTCATAAGTATGAGTGGCCCTGATATGGAAACAAAAGTATTTAAAGGTACTGTTTCAGGTGAAATTGCAGATGGGAAATATGGCGAAAATGGTTTCGGATATGATCCGATATTTTATGTACCGAAATTAGATAGAACCATGGCGCAACTTTCTAAAGAACAAAAAGGTCAAATTAGCCATAGACGAAATGCAATTAATTTATTAGAAGCTTATCTTGCGGGTGATCAAAATGTCTAAATGGATTGTTGTGAGTGATAATCATACTGAATCTGGCATTTTATACCAAATTTACGAGGCACACCCAGATGCTGATATGTATTTGCATTTAGGCGATTCAGAATTTGAGTATGATGATACAGAACTTAGCTTATTTCGTAGGGTAAAAGGCAATTGTGATTTTTACCCAGAATTTGAAAATGAAGCGGTCGCAAAATGTAATGACGTGAGAGCATTTTACACTCATGGACATTTATATCAAGTCAATCGAACAAGATATTTATTAGCTGAGCAAGCACGTGAATTAGGTTGTGTATTTGCTTTTTATGGACATACACATGTTGCAAAATATGAGTATATTAATGGTGTTCATGTTATTAATCCTGGAAGTATATCTCAATCTAGAAGTTCAATGGAAGAATCGTATGCGGAAGTTTTGATTGATGATCAAACATTACAAGGTACAGTGAATTTTAAAAACCGACAACATGAAACAATTAGTCATACTACTTTTTAAATTAAAAGTAGCTATGGCTTTTTTTAGTTTATAGACTGATTTAACTAGGAGGTCGTGACATGAATGTTTGTTTAAAAGTGTTGCTGACAATTTTTAGAAGGTAACTGGTATGAATAACACATTTATGTTATGAAAAGAATTGTACTTTTTGGGAAAGTGATTGTTGATTGTCCTATTTGGTTGAATCCTGTTGATTATTTGGTTAAAAGTGTATTATTAAAAAGTATAAAATTAAGATTCCAAGAAGTCAGGAAATTTGAAATTTTAGTTAAAATCATGAATCGTATACATATTTAAAAGGATTTCTAAAGGCATAAATTATATCAATAATTTGATGGTTAAAATATGGAGTAGCAAAATTCTTGAAATTCAGAAATGTAGTGACACAAATATTAATGTTTAGTTAATAAATAGTTAATGTAGTTTTTTGCTTCTGTCTATTATTATAAATATATACAAAATAAATATTTGAGGATAGGTGTTATTAATTATGAAAAAGAATTTTATTGGGAAATCAATTTTAAGCATAGCTGCTATTAGTTTAACGGTATCAACATTTGCCGGTGAATCTCATGCACAAACTAAGGCTGAAAAATATAACGAGTATCAAACAAACTTTAAAAAACAAGTAAATAAAAAAGTTGTGGATGCACAAAAAGCTGTAAACTTGTTCAAACGTACAAGAACTGTTGCAACACACCGTAAAGCACAAAGAGCTGTTAACTTAATTCATTTCCAACACAGCTATGAAAAGAAAAAATTACAAAGACAAATCGATCTAGTTTTAAAATATAATACTTTAAAATAATTGATAGAAGCCATGCTATAGAGTGTGGCTTTTTTACTATGTGTAATCTGATGAAAGTTATTTAAACATTGTATGTATTTTACTTGATGAGTATATTGGGGTAAATCTTAGAAAATCCTTTGAAAATGTATGTGATAGGTGTTTTGAATGACGGGATAACGCCAAGCATATGTATTAACAATCGTTAGAATTTTCGCGGATTTAGAGGTATTGTGTTAATCATACGTGCTTTATTAAACAGTCGTAAAGATGATAAATAAATTGGGAGTTGCAGCATATAAAAAAGCACGCCAAAACGTTAGCATTGTTTTCCAACGTTTGGCGTGCAACTATTTAATTCAGTGTGTTTATTGATCCCAATAGATCGAGTCGATTTCACCATTTTTAACTAAGGGAATATTTTTCCTGTTTTCTTCTAAAGGACGAGTTAAGTCAAAAGTATAGAAATCTTTAGGTCCTCCATTTCTCATTTTAACGACAGCTTTTTTCACATCGCCTTTGCTTAATTTTTTGACAATGATGTATAGGTCATTAACAGTTTCACCTTTAAAACCTTCGTCAATTAATTTAGTAGCACGTTCATCATCTTTTTTAGCTTGATCTGCTAACTTTTTAGCGATTTCTAATCCTTTCCATTCATAACTAAAGAAAGCTTTAGCATCATTTGAATGAGTTAGAAGACCTGTAGCGATGACTGTAGATGCAATAATTACTTTTGTAATATTTTTTTTCATAATAAGTTCTCCCTGTAAAATAGATTTGTACTTACTAATGCGAGTACACTGCTATTTTACAAACGGTTTCAAGCATTTACCAGTTAACACTTCATTAATTAAATTTAAGTGCAAATTAATAAGGTTTAATGCAATTGAAAAAGAATATTGATGAATTTGATGTTATTATTTTTATTTGAGGTATTATTGAATTTATTGATAGTATAATAATATTAGTAAACGTCACTCAACTATGATTGAATGATTTTTATTGTTAAAACGATATTTATATTTCTCTACATTTAATTGCAATGTTGGGTAGACAAGTAGTCCAAATTGTTATACATATAGCGTTTTTGATAATTAATGTTTATAAAACATAGAAATGACACATAGTAGAGAAGTAATTAATATGTATAATTTTACTTATAAAGAAATAAGAGATATATTCTAATTAAGGTTGATATGTTATGATTAATATATAAGTTAAAAAATATACTATTTAGTTGTATTATGCATTTTCGAAGTAAGCATAATTCAACACTTACATTTTTAAATAGATAAAATAGTGTAAAATCACGTGCCAAGATTACTATAGAGTAGGCATTGAGTATTATTGGCAATCACTTAAGTGATTGTTATTTTTTCGTGGTCAATAATAAAGATATAAATAAACATATTGAGGTCAAACGATGATAATTAAAATTTTAACAATTCTATTACTACTTTGTATATTGAGCTATTTGGTTACAAATAAAAAGAAGCCTTTTCTGTTCTTAAAGACACTCTTTATGGGTGTGGTGTTTATCTTTATAGGATATATTTCACTGGCAATATCTGCCGTAATTATTTATGGTATTATTCAATTTATCACAATTGATTTTGGTAGTTTTTTCTTAATGGGTATTATTTTGATCTTGATTTCAAGTATATTCCAATTATTTATAGTTAGATTACTTTTTAGAAAAAAGAATGTCGATTTAACAGAGGTTGTCGTTTTAGAACATTTAATTCAATGGTTCTTAGTTTATTTTGCGATCTATCAAGCAGTAAATGAAAAAATGGACATTAATGATATTAATATCGACAATTTCCAATCAGTCTTTTTTGACGTGTCTAATTTGAATTTAGTAATTCTACCAACTTTGATTATTAGCTGGGTTACAATATTTAACTATAGAATGAGAAGTTACAAATAAAATCTATGAAATTATACCATCAGACACCAACATTCAAATGGTGTCTTTTTGTTGTGTAGTTTTATTTTTGAAATTCGAAAAGTAGAGGCATGAAATTTTTGACTAGTGTATAAGTATTGATGAGACACAAGATAGATAACTATATTTTGTCTATATTATAAAGTGTTTATAGTTAATTAATAACTAGTTAATTTCAAAAGTTGTATAAATAGGATAACTTAATAAATGTAAGATAATAATTTGGAGGATAATTAACATGAAAAATAAATTGATAGCAAAATCATTACTAGCGATAGCGGCAATTGGTATTACTACAACTACAATTGCGTCAACTGCAGATGCAAGCGAAGGATACGGTCCAAGAGAAAAGAAACCAGTGAGTATTAATCACAATATCGTAGAGTACAATGATGGTACTTTTAAATATCAATCTAGACCAAAATTTAATACAACACCTAAATATATTAAGTTTAGACATGATTATAACATCGTGGAATATAATGACGGTACATTCGAATATGGTGCACGTCCACAATTTAATAAACCAGCAGCGAAAACTGAGGCAACTATTAAAAAAGAACAAAAATTGATTCAAGCCCAAAATCTTGTGAGAGAATTTGAAAAAACACATACTGTGAGCGCACATAGAAAAGCACAAAAGGCAGTCAACTTAGTATCATTTGAATACAATGTTAAGAAAATGATATTGCAAGAGCGAATTGATCAAGTATTAAAGCAAGGATTAGTGAGATAATACTTCTGTCATTATTATAAGTTCAAAATAATTTAATATTATATTATTTTTTATTAATAAAACGACTATGTTATTTAATGCCAGGTTAATGTAACTTTCCTAAAATTGACTATATAATCATTAAGTATCAATTTTAAAAGGAGAATTTACAATGAAATTTAAAAAATATATAGTAGCAGGAACATTAGCAGTACTATTATCAACAACAGCAGTATCAACGTTAGATGGGAATAAAGCAGATGCAAGTAGTAAGAAAGACTATATAATTCAAAGTGAGTTTCATGATAAACGAATTGCTGAAGAATTGAAATCATTACTTGATCAATCTTATGTAAATGATTTAGCTGCAGGAAGCTTAAACCCATACTACAAACGTATGATTATGATGAACCAATATAGAGCAAAAGCAGCACTAAAAAGTAATAATTTCGCAAAAATGGCTGAAGCTAAAGTTGGATTAGAAAACATTTACAAAGAAATTGATGAAATTATAAATAGATAATAAAAAACAGGCAGAGACAAAAATAGAATTGTCTTCGCCTGTTTTTTTATTTGTACAGTTAAAAATTCTGCAATTTAAAATTTATGTATGAGCAATGTATACAAAAAATAGGGGAGACAAATATAAATATAATAGTTAGAAATATTATGCACAAAATTGCTTTGTACAATCTAAAAAATATTTATAGTGCTCCCATAGATAAATTTAAACGTAGTATGAAACGTTCTGATTTTTACTCAATGAGTATATTATTGGAAGAAAAAGTTAACGTGTGTCGAACATGCCACGATGCCAAATATAATGAATAGAAATAAGACAATAAGCATGGCGGCGCTTTTTAAACAACCTCTATTTGTTTCCTCCGAATTTCTTTGTTGAACCTTTTTATAATCTTCAAGATGCTTTGTGGTCTTTTTATTTATATGTTTATTCATGATGTTTACTCCTTAATCTAAATGTAAATTGCATTAAAATAGTTGAAAACATAACTTGAAATAAAGATATAAAGCTTAAGTTAGGCTGCTCGTTGTTTCAAATTTTAAGTGAGTATCATGTTAAATTAGATGATAACTTGTTTCGTTTATTTTCCAATTTGTTTGTTTTTAAACTGACGTATTAAAATATTAATGAAACATTAGAATACATAAATGAACAGTAAAGGTGCACAGTATAGAAGGATTAATGCCACACTAAGTATAAATATTGTTAGCTGTAAACTATCTTTAGTTTTAATATAAACAATTAATATAAGTAGTGTTAAAAGGATCATATATATTAATGACGAAGAAGTCCAAACAAAATCTGCGTCATTGGTAGTTAGCAATGGGACGATAATCAGTCCGAAGTTAATCATGCATGCTATATATACAATGATGTTATACACAATGTTAATTTTTGGTCACCACCTTAACTGTTGTTTTTAAATGCTTTGAAAAATTGCATTTTAATAGTGTAATGAATATCCGAATTTCTAATTTTCGTTCGTTATACGTTTAAAAGACTATATATAGTATGCCTTTATGTTTCTAAATGTTTTTTAATATTTAATTCTCGTCAATATTTGGATTATGAATCATCAACGCAAGTACTTTGTTAGATGCGTCAATTGTAAATTCAGAGCCATAGTTAACATGACTAACTTTTAATTTATTATCTAAATAATTGATTGCGATTGCGACATCATAATCTTCATCAATAACAAATAAACTATTTTCGTTTGTAACTACTTCATGTTTCCCTGAGTAAACAACATTAATTTCCCAATCTTTAAAAACCATTTGTCATCCTCCTTGAACATTTAAACTGATTCAATCTAAGTTTAACTTATTCATACAACTTCTTACAATATCTAGATTAGAGATAAATAGATTTCTAGAAATTATTTTCAATTATATGTACTTATTATACTTTTTATCTTCTTATTTCAGTATAGTTTTAAAACGATTTTAAAATAATTCTGCAAATATATTAACACATAATGTGTTCAATAAGTTTTGAACAATTTCAAAACTTTTAATTAAAGGGTTTGACAACAATGAATTTCAAATGTTTGTAGTTAAGAAATCAGTACCGTAATCATGATTTTAGCCGTGAATATATACTGAAAAGCATAATAGGTATATTACTATTCATGATGTTTAATTTTATACTGCAACTAAAATAGCCGACGCACATCATTTCTGATGTTATCGGCTAATATTATTATGTGACTATTTGAGTGTACATAACCATTAATTTGTCATTTCTTCTTTTTCCCAATCGATTTTATATCTTTCTGAAGAACGATCTGTCCATTTATCTTTAGTATTGGTACCTTTCCAATTTGTTGAAGTCCAATGTAGTTGATAGTCATCACGAACTCGTTCGTATATTACATCTATATTTGTTTGTTGTTTGGTTGCTTTCCTATCCATAGTAATAACTGTAGCAAAGTCTGGTGAGAATCCTGAAGATAATAAAGAACTTGCTTTGTTAGGGTCAAGGAAGTTCTCTGCTGCTTTCATTGAACCGTTTCTTGTTTTCATGAAAAGTTGATTGCCATATACTGGGTTCCAAGAATCTCTGTCATGTGGTCCCCAATTTTGATTCACCATATTGTTAAATATAACTTTCCAACCTACTTTTTTATCAGTTGGACTTTCTAAAATTGTTTTGAAATCTGGTTGAACATATTTGAGTGTATGACCAATTGAAACATTTGCACCAATCAAACCGCCAATTTTTCCAGAATCATCACCAGTCACGTTACCGTTGAATCCATAAGTTAATGTACTCATATATTCTTTAGTATCAATTGAATTTCTAGGGTAGTAATCAGAAATTTGTGCTACTTCATTATCAGGTAGTTGCAACTGTACCTTAAATGCTGAAGGCCAGGCTAAACCGCTTTTATTAGCGCCTTCTTCGCTATAAACTCTATACTGACCAGCAATGGTACCTTTCGTTCTGATGACTAATATTTTTTTATTGTGATTTTTATCATCGATAAAACTATAAAATACTTTTTTGTGCATGCCATTTTCTTTATCATAAGTGACTAAATCACCTGTTTTTACTGTAGTATTGCTTCCTATATCTGTAGTACCGGTTTTAATATTAATATCAGAATCTGCGGCATTAGCGACAGGATTCATTAATATAGAACCTAGCAATAGTGTTGTTGTTACTGAGCTGACTATACGTGTTTTCATTTTCATCATCCTTCTATTTTTTAAAACGATTTGAGGAAACAATAATCAATATGTCAATTTAGAATAATGCAGTTGAGACATATCAAATATTTATCATCGTTTATATTAGTATATTTAATGTAGCAACTGTTAAATGATTGAGTGATGATGAGTGAATATTTTAAGAATATGTTTTTAACTTTTAATTAATATTTGAAAGGAAGCATTTCAATGTCGAGGCTTAGTCAAAGTTGAATGAACTCTTTATGAACCAAGGAAAAGACAAAGCTAATTTTATTGATTAATTTCTTTAAAACTGGGTATTTATTTAACTTTAAAATGTAATCGATTACAATATAAAAATACAAATATCTTAGAATTAAATCAATTAATTAACTATTAAATAAAAGTTAACTGTATATTAACTAGTATAATTAATCAATTATGAATAGAGAAAAATTAATTGTCTTGGAATATTTGTGCGAATTAATTTTAACAAAGTATTGTAATTTCGTATAAAAATGTAAAAGGGTGTAGTGTAATATTATAAAACATTGTAAAATATGTTATACAAGGGAAAATGTAGACTTCTAGTTATAGGCGTTATAAGAGAATCTTAAACTTAGGTTAGCTTTTAATGTTGAAACTAAGTGGAAAGTGATAAATATAAAAATGATAGGGGATTATAATGAAACTATTTTATATCGCATTTCTAATTATTATATGGCTGAATATATTTTTAGGAAATGAAGTCATTCATACACTGACTGTTTTAATAACAACATTGTATATTGTTAATAGAAGAAAGAGGGTTAAAAATGACAGAGTTGAATGAAATTATCAACGCTATTCAATCTTTGTTTGAGTCTCAATCAGGCTACAAAATATCGAAAAATTCAGGGGTGCCGTATCAGACCGTACAAGATTTGAGGAATGGTAAAACGAAAATAGAAGATGCTAGATTTAGAACAATTATAAAACTATATAGTTATTATACATCATTAAAAGAGCAGTCATAATTAAATCATTAAATAAAGAGTAGAGTCTGGGACATAAATCCCTAAAAAAACAGCAGTAAGATAATTTTCAATTAGAAAATATCTTACTGCTGTTCTCTATTTATACAATACTTCGTATTGAATGGCTTCGCTTTCCTAGGGTGCCGTCTCAGCCTTGGTCTTCGACTGGCACTGCTCCCTCAGGAGTCTCGCCATTAATACTACGTATTAACATGTAATTTTACTTTGAAATACTTTAAAAAAATAAGACACTTTCGTATAATTTAATAAATACCACTAAACTAAATTAACGAGGTGCCTTATGTATAAAAATTATAACATGACCCAACTTACACTACCAATAGAAACTTCTGTTAGAATTCCTCAAAATGATATTTCACGATATGTTAATGAAATTGTTGAAACGATACCTGATAGCGAATTCGATGAATTCAGACATCATCGTGGCGCAACATCCTATCATCCAAAAATGATGTTAAAAATTATCTTATATGCATACACTCAATCTGTATTTTCTGGTCGTAGAATAGAGAAATTACTTCATGACAGTATTCGAATGATGTGGTTAGCTCAAAATCAAACACCTTCTTATAAAACTATTAATCGTTTTAGAGTAAATCCTAATACTGATGCATTAATTGAATCTTTATTTATTCAGTTTCATAGTCAATGTTTAAAGCAAAATCTTATTGATGATAATTCAATTTTTATTGATGGTACAAAAGTAGAAGCTAATGCCAATAGGTATACATTTGTGTGGAAGAAAAGTATTCAAAATCACGAATCGAAATTGAACGAAAATTCAAAAGCATTATATCGTGACTTAGTTGAAGAAAAAATAATACCAGAGATAAAAGAAGATGGAGATAGCGATTTAACAATAGAAGAAATAGATTTAATTGGTAGTCATTTAGATAAAGAAATCGAAGATTTAAATCATTCTATTCAGAACGAAGATTGTACTCAAATTAGAAAACAGACCCGTAAAAAAAGAACTGAGATTAAGAAGTTCAAAAAGAAATTTGATGATTATTCCGAAAGAAAAAGTAAATATGAAGAACAAAAATCGATTCTTAAAGATAGAAATAGCTTTTCTAAAACTGATCATGATGCAACTTTTATGAGAATGAAGGAAGACCATATGAAAAATGGCCAACTTAAGCCAGGATACAATTTACAAATAGCGACAAATTCTCAATTTGTTTTATCCTATGACCTATTTCAAAACCCGACAGATACTAGAACTTTAATTCCATTTTTAACAATGATTCAAAATACCTTCGGTTATTTACCGGAGTATATTGTAGCTGATGCAGGTTATGGTAGTGAGCAAAACTATATGGCTATTATAGATGATTTTAATAAAACGCCACTTATTACGTATGGTATGTTTATTAAAGATAAAACGAGAAAGTTTAAAAGTGACATTTTTAACACTCAAAACTGGAAATATGACGAACTTAATGATGAATTTATATGTCCTAATAACAAAAGAATAGGTTTTAAAAGATATGCATACCGTAATGATAGATATGGTTTTAAACGTGACTTCAAACTATATGAATGCGATGACTGTTCAGCATGTTCTTTGAGGCAACAATGCATGAAGCCAAATTCGAAATCCAATAAGAAAATCATGAAGAATTATAATTGGGAATACTTTAAAGCCCAAATTAATCAAAAGCTTTCTGAACCAGAAACGAAAAAAATCTATAGTCAAAGAAAAATTGATGTAGAGCCTGTTTTTGGATTTATGAAGGCTATTTTGGGTTTCACTCGAATGTCAGTTCGAGGAATAAATAAAGTTAAACGAGAGCTAGGTTTTGTATTAATGGCACTTAATATAAGGAAAATAGTAGCTCGACGAGCTGTATATTATCAAATACATTTAAAAAAAGCTGATTTCTATCAAATAATTAATAGAAATCAGCTTTTTTACATTGCCTAAGAACTTAATGTCCCAAGCTCTACAATATTATATAGACAGACATTGACCAAACAAAAATGCGATTATAACAAGACTTTAAATTAGAGACAGGGGCCCCAACAAAAAGAATTTCGAATAGAAATTCTACAGACAATGTAAGTTGGGGTGGGGCCCCAACATAGAGAAATTGGGTTACCAATTTCTACAAGCAATGCAAGTTGGGGCGGGCCCAAACCCAGAGAATGACTTGGCATTTCTATTAGACTCCAAATCGCATTTAATATTCTGTGTACTAAATTAATGATTGTGTAAGTACTATTGAGACATTTTGTAGTATTACTCAAATATTGTTTATCCTTAGTATTTACGATATAAATCATACGACCTTATTTAATCAATGAGGACTTCGACTGTTATTTTTTGAGGATTTTTAACATAAACATTTGCAAGATCAGAATGTAATCTTTTACTCAAATCAATTGTAAAGTCATTGCCGCCACCGGTGATTTTAAGTTTACCTTTATTGCGATTTTCATGATATAATATTTTATTTTTAATTAGTGTTTCACGTGCTCGAAAATCAATTTCTTTCAATGTTAATATTGGTTTATTACCTTGGTACATCTTATGTGCACCAATAATTGTTTGTAGTTTATCTTTGTATTGGACAAAAAGACTATATGGTTTATCAGAAGGTGATGCAGCAGGTGTTACACCACCTGTAAATGTATCACGATATACCCACCATAACTGGCTAGTGTCTTCGTCTTTTAAACCAAACACGTCTACATAGCGGTCTCTTAATTGATTAACGTTGCCCCAACTTTCAGCACCCCATAATCGTATATGCGCTGACCAAGAATAACGCTTAAATTCAACATAAATGTTGCCGTCATCATATTGGTATAACCATCTATTTGAAAATGTGAGAGGCAGTTGTGTGTAATATTTAATTAACTCATTGATGTTCGTTTCGTCTTGGCCAATATGATAAGCTTTAGCGTCTGTAGAAACATTTAATGGCGAATTAGAGGTTTGTGTAGCTGTTGTTCCTAATAATAACAATGTTGTCATTAAAATTAACTTTTTCATAATGCACTTTCTCATTCGAACTTCTCCTTTCTGCGTAATCATCAATACGAGAATTAACAAATTTAAAAATGAACGGCGTCAATGTAAACATTGTGCTTATTTCTGTTTACTTCGATTTCGATGTTAGCTAGATTTTTCAAGGAGGATTTCGATGTGTGCAGTTTGAGGGTTTTTAACATATCTATTTGCATCAGTTGATTTTAATCTTTTGCTTAAATCTATTGTGTAGTTGTTGCTGCCACCTGTAATCTTAATGTGGCCTTTATTATAATCACCATTATATAATTTTTTGTTTTTAATTAGTGTTTGGCGGATTCGGAAATCAACTTCCTTTAAAGTTAAAACTGGTTTATTACCTGTATAAAATTGATATTCGCCAATAAATGTTCCTGCTTTATCTTTATATGTTACATTCAATTTATAATGTTTATCGCTAGGTTTTGCTACTGGTGTAACACCGCCAGTAAATGTTTCTTGGGCTAACATATAAGTGCGCCAGGTTTCATAATCTTTTAAAGCAAAAATATCTACATATTTATTTCTTAATTGATTAATATTACCCCAACTTTCAGGGCCGAATACTTGAATATGACTAAACCATGATAACTGTAACAATGTTGCATGGATTGTACCATTATCTTTTTGCCATAGCCATTTATTTGAAAATGTTAAATGGCGTTGTGTGTAATATTTAGTCAATTCATTTACATTCGTTTCGCTTTCACTTATATTGTATGCTTTTGCTTCAGATGACATACTAATCGGTGAATGAGGGGATTGACTTGTAGCTGTGCCTATCATAGTCAATGCTATTGATAAAATAATTTTTTTTGTGAGGTTGTTTTTCATTAGAAAATCTCCTTTACGAGGAATGTTATATGCGAGGAATAATAAGTTTATAAAAAGAGAGAAATCAATTAAATCATTCAGTCTATTTGTATTCACTCAATGAATGATACTAATGAGATTTTTCAAGAATGACTTCAATTTCTGCATGTCGAGGATTTTTAACATAACGGTTTGTGTCAGTTAGTTTTAACTTTTTACTCAAATCAATCGTATAATGATTACCACCACCTGTAATCCTAATTTGACCTTTATTAAATTCTCCATTATATAGCTTTTTGTTCTTAATTAAAGTTTGACGTACGCGGAAATCTAGTTCTTTTAAAGTTATTACTGGTTTATTACCTTGATAAAACTCAAGTCCACCAATCATAGTTTGTTGTTTATCCTTATATTTTAAAAATAATTTATAAGGCTTATCAGATGAAGTAGCTGCTGGTGTTACACCTCCAGTAAAGGTTTCATCATAAGTCCAATAGCCTTCTATAGTATCCTCATCCTTGGTACCAAAAATATCTACATATTTATCTCTTAATTGATTAATGTTGCCCCAACTTTCAGGACCAAATACTTGAATATGCGTGTACCAAACCCACGTTTGTAATGTTGCATGTATGGTACCGTTAGGGTTTTGCCATAGCCATTTTCCAGAAAATGAAAGGTGTGGCTGCGTGTAATATTTGATTAATTCATTGATATTCGTTTCGTTTTCACTTATATTGTATGCTTTTGCTTCAGATGAAAAACTGATTGGTGCTTTAGGCGGTTGTGTTGATGTAGTTCCTAAAAGTAACAATGCTGTTGATAAAACAATTTTGTTCGTGATGTTCTTTTTCATATGATAATCTCCTTTGCGTGAATTACCCATAGTATATAAGGTATTGCACCGATTCGGAATTAAATAAAAGCTAACACTATGTTAAATAAACATAAACAGTTGAACGTGTGATTTAAGTAAAATTTTTCATTTTTAAGCATTGGAACATTGCCAATTATAAAATGAAAAGAGTGCTAATAAATTAAAACTGATGCTAATTATGATATTAATTGCGTTAAATTAGTTATTTATTGAATTTTCTAACTACTTGAAAAATAGTTATACTTTAAATGTAGTACTTATTTTAATTATTTCCTACTACTTAAATTTAATATTAATAAAATGTTCATTTAATTATTGATAAAATATTACAAATTTTAATAGTAGGTTGTGTTTATTTTGTATGCGCTTACAATTTAGGTGTAACTAAAATAAAAGGAGTTGTTATTAATGAAAAATTTACGAAACAGAAGTTTTTTAACTTTATTAGACTTTTCACGACAAGAGGTAGAATTCTTATTAACACTCTCCGAGGATTTAAAACGTGCTAAATATATTGGCACTGAAAAGCCTATGTTAAAAAATAAAAATATTGCACTGTTATTTGAAAAAGATTCTACAAGAACGCGATGTGCATTTGAAGTTGCAGCGCATGATCAAGGTGCT
This sequence comes from Staphylococcus sp. FSL W8-0305, assembly GCF_037966415.1. NCBI lineage: Bacteria > Bacillati > Bacillota > Bacilli > Caryophanales > Staphylococcaceae > Staphylococcus > Staphylococcus sp. FSL W8-0305. Next base: position 896,000 of record NZ_CP150198.1, on the reverse strand, counting down.
AATGTAACTTATTTAGGCCCAACTGGATCACAAATGGGTAAAAAAGAAACAACTAAAGATACTGCACGTGTGCTTGGTGGAATGTATGATGGCATTGAATACCGTGGTTTTTCACAAAGAACAGTAGAAACTTTAGCTGAATATTCAGGCGTACCAGTGTGGAATGGTTTAACTGATGAAGATCATCCTACTCAAGTTCTTGCTGATTTCTTAACAGCAAAAGAAGTTTTGAAAAAAGATTATGCAGATATTAACTTTACATATGTTGGAGATGGACGTAATAACGTTGCAAATGCATTAATGCAAGGTGCTGCCATTATGGGTATGAACTTCCATTTAGTTTGTCCAAAAGAATTAAATCCAACAGATGAATTATTAAATCGCTGTAAAAATATTGCCGCTGAAAATGGTGGCAACATATTAATCACAGATGATATTGACCAAGGTGTAAAGGGTTCGGATGTAATTTACACTGACGTTTGGGTATCAATGGGTGAACCTGATGAAGTATGGAAAGAACGACTTGAATTATTGAAACCTTATCAAGTAAATAAAGAAATGATGGATAAAACTGGTAATCCAAATGTTATTTTTGAGCATTGCTTACCATCTTTCCACAATGCTGATACCAAAATTGGACAACAAATTTTTGAAAAATATGGTATTCGAGAAATGGAAGTTACAGATGAAGTATTCGAAAGTAAAGCTTCAGTTGTATTCCAAGAAGCTGAGAACAGAATGCATACAATCAAAGCAGTCATGGTTGCTACATTGGGTGAATTTTAAATGATATAAGGAAGTGAATATGATGGCGAAAATAGTAGTAGCATTAGGTGGGAATGCTTTAGGAAAATCACCTCAAGAACAACTCAAGCTTGTTAAAAATACTGCGAAATCATTAGTAGGATTAATAACAAAAGGACATGAGATTGTTATTAGTCATGGTAATGGGCCACAGGTTGGAAGCATTAATTTGGGACTTAACTATGCTGCAGAACACAACCAAGGTCCGGCATTTCCATTTGCTGAATGTGGCGCAATGAGTCAAGCTTACATCGGCTATCAATTACAAGAAAGCTTACAAAACGAATTGCATTCTATTGGAATGGATAAACAAGTGGTAACACTAGTGACACAAGTTGAAGTTGACGAAAATGATCCGGCATTTAACAATCCTTCAAAACCAATTGGGTTATTTTACAACAAAGAAGAAGCTGAACAAATTCAAAAAGAAAAAGGATTTACATTTGTTGAAGATGCTGGAAGAGGGTATAGACGTGTTGTTCCTTCACCACAACCCATCTCTATTATTGAATTAGAGAGTATTAAAACACTTATTAAAAATGATACACTCGTTATTGCTGCTGGTGGTGGAGGTATACCAGTAATTAGAGAGCAACATGATGGTTTTAAAGGTATTGATGCAGTTATAGACAAAGATAAAACAAGTGCGTTGTTGGGTGCTAATATTCAATGCGATCAATTGATTATTTTAACTGCAATTGATTATGTATATATTAATTTTAACACTGAAAACCAACAGCCTTTGAAAACAACAAATGTTGATGAATTAAAACGATATATAGACGAAAATCAATTTGCAAAAGGAAGTATGTTACCAAAAATTGAAGCAGCCATATCATTTATTGAAAACAATCCAAAAGGAAGTGTGCTTATAACATCATTAAATGAATTAGATGCTGCCTTAGAGGGTAAAGTAGGTACTGTGATTAAAAAGTAATTGAATTGAAACGCTTTTCAATTACTATATGTCAAATGCATGATTTTTATTATTTATGTGCACCCCTGAAAATAATGCCTCTATTTTGATGCGGGGTGCACTTTCTTAATTTATATTTATAAAATCTTTAAGGTAGAAATGCTAGGTTAAATGTCGAAGGAGATGAAACCGTGGAAAATACAATTAATGAAAGTGAAAAGAAAAAACGATTTAAATTAAAAATGCCAGGTGCATTTATGATTTTATTCATTTTAACGGTTGTTGCAGTTATAGCAACATGGGTTATTCCTGCTGGTGCATATTCTAAACTTTCTTACGAACCTTCATCCCAAGAACTAAAGATAGTTAACCCTCATAACCAAGTGAAAAAGGTTCCAGGTACGCAACAGGAACTAGACAAAATGGGGGTTAAAATTAAGATTGAACAATTTAAATCAGGTGCAATTAATAAGCCGGTATCAATTCCGAATACTTATGAAAGATTAAAGCAACATCCAGCTGGACCAGAACAAATAACAAGTAGCATGGTTGAAGGTACGATAGAAGCGGTTGATATCATGGTATTCATTCTTGTATCAGGGGGACTTATTGGCGTAGTTCAAGCCAGTGGTTCTTTTGAATCGGGATTGCTAGCTTTAACAAAGAAAACTAAAGGGCATGAATTTATGCTAATTGTGTTTGTATCAATACTAATGATTATCGGCGGGACGTTATGTGGTATTGAAGAAGAAGCTGTCGCATTCTATCCGATTTTAGTCCCTATATTTATAGCGTTAGGATACGATTCTATCGTTTCTGTTGGTGCCATATTCCTTGCCAGCTCTGTCGGTAGTACCTTTTCAACTATTAACCCGTTCTCGGTTGTAATTGCCTCTAATGCAGCTGGTACAACTTTCACGGATGGTTTGTATTGGAGAATAGGTGCTTGTATTGTCGGTGCGATTTTTGTTATTAGTTATTTATATTGGTACTGTAAAAAAATTAAAAAAGATCCTAAAGCGTCATATTCTTATGAAGACAAAGATGCTTTTGAACAGCAATGGTCTGTGTTAAAAGATGACGATAGTGCCCATTTTACTTTGCGTAAGAAGATAATCCTTACATTATTTGTACTACCATTTCCAATTATGGTATGGGGAGTTATGACGCAAGGTTGGTGGTTCCCAGTTATGGCTTCAGCATTTTTAATATTTACAATTATAATAATGTTTATTGCTGGGACAGGTAAATCTGGATTGGGAGAAAAAGGGACTGTAGATGCATTTGTCAATGGTGCATCAAGTTTAGTAGGTGTATCTTTAATTATTGGATTAGCTCGAGGTATTAATTTAGTGTTGAATGAAGGTATGATTTCAGATACAATCTTACACTTTTCATCATCTTTAGTTCAACATATGAGTGGACCATTATTTATCATCGTATTACTATTTATTTTCTTCTGTTTAGGTTTTATCGTGCCATCATCTTCTGGATTAGCGGTATTATCAATGCCTATCTTTGCACCACTAGCTGATACAGTAGGTATACCAAGGTTCGTCATCGTTACGACATATCAATTTGGTCAATATGCTATGTTATTCTTAGCGCCGACTGGACTTGTTATGGCCACACTACAAATGTTAAACATGCGATATTCACATTGGTTCCGATTTGTATGGCCGGTAGTTGCTTTTGTATTGATTTTCGGTGGCGGAGTACTAATTACGCAAGTACTAATTTATTCATAATTTGAAATGCTATATTATAAAAAATACTAATTGGGTTATATGCATCTCGTAGGTTTGTAGAAATACTAAACTAAGCGAGGTGCATTATTATTTTGATTTAGAAAATAATGGCGGTAATGATAACATTAGTAAGTAATTGATACAATGTTCTATTTAATAATGATATTTTTAAAATATGTTTTTAATGTAATGTTAGATCTATGGTATATTATATTTATCGTGGTAAATATATATTTGCTGTAAACAGTTTTTGTAACACATGATACATTTGGTTGTGAAAATAGCATAAATAAAGGATGGCTATAAATGACACATTTGACAAAGGTTTTAGATACACTAACTGGAATATGCGTAGTATTATTATTTAGTAAATATTTTGTGACGTATGCAAATATGGTATTTGATTGGAATTTAAGATGGTATTTGCTAGGAAACATACCACATTTGCCAATTATATTATTTATTCTGATGTTTATTTTCGGAGTACCTTCTGAAATGATAAAAGATAGGCAGAGGAAAAATAACGGCGTTTAATTTATCGATGTTAAGAGGTGATAAAACTTGTCAACTATTACAAAAACTAAAATAAAAATCTTTATTAATTATTTTATTGGTATATTAGCCTTGGCGTTTGCTGCTTATATATTATTTAAATAAAGAATAGAGTGAAACGTGTTTATGAACTAGACGTTCTAGTATAGTTACTACAGCTTTAGTCAGAAGGTATCATTGTTGTTCATAAATAAGATGATATTAAATCAAAGAGGCATTGATATACACTAAAAAGAGGCAAGATTACCTGCCCCTTTTTTAGTTATTAAATATGCGTGTAAATTCTTGGTAATAGTGTTACTGAGACGCATTACGAAGAAATTTATCTTGGTTTTCCTTTTTTAAAAAGAAGTGAAGATATCTTATAAAGACTCTAAGTACTATTACAGTGGCTAATAACACTTCGATAAACAAAAGGCCCTTCCAAATGACTGGAAACATAAGCACAGGCAAACTGTTCTTTAAAGCAGTTGCAGAGATTACTAAAGGGAATGTGAAAGCTGAAAATACTGGCGAAAAAGGTTCTTTTAGTAATTTAGGCAATTGTATAATGATGTAAAAATAAAATATTTGAGCTAATAGTAAAAGTATAATTACGATAAAAGCATTCGCTTTAGGAAAGGCTATAACATATGCTGCAGCGACTAAAGAAAATGGTGCACAAATTGTCGATGTGTTCGGTTTGATTGACGTCTGCAATGGAAATGCTTTTAATCGCTTGAAAACTATAGGTAAGACAATACAAGTAGCTACAAAGCCATATATTACTGTTAATTGACCTATGAAAAAATATCCGCTGACGGGTGCCGTCAATCCTGCGATAGCAATACCAATAAAAAGTACAGTCCATGAAGGATAAACATTCTCAAGTGAAAAATCTTTTAAATATTTAATTGAAAAAATAATCATATGCATCATAATTCCCACAAGGCATAAAATCCAAATAGGCGTTATTAAATTATTGATAAATGTTATATTACTAAAAAATGTATTTAAATAAGTAGTACCTAAAAAGCCAGACATGAAAAATGTTGTGAACACAGATGAAACTAGAGGGCTGTTTAATTGTTCTTTCACATTATTAAAATATTTGAGCATAGTACATAAAAGGTGAATCCAAATCAAGAAAGCAAAGATTCCGCAAATAGCGTTTAAAGTAAGAGATAAGTCTTTTAATAGATTACCCAGGCCTAATAATCCTAAGACTAGTCCTGACGTTACTAGAGGTGCTTTTTGAAGTCTCATGATTTACAACCTTTCTTATGTGATTTTCTTCACTAATTATATCATGATTGCTATGGACTATTAATAAGAAGAGAGTGTACTATTACGTTTTTAGAGTGTGTATATTGGATTGATAGACACATAATTGACATTTAAATCTCAAAATTAATGATATTTGAGGTATGCTTTGCTACCTAAATATGGAATGTGGGAAAAGTATTTATTTAATTTAAATGATGATTGAAGATTTACAAGGGAGTGTACAAAATGAGAAATCAAATTCAAAAACTATTAGACAGTGATTTGAGCAGTTTACATATATCAAAACAAACAGGAGTGCCACAAAGCACAATACACAGAATGAGAAAAAATGAAAGATCATTAGACAATATGTCATTGAAAAACGCTGAACTACTTTATAAATTTGCCAATGGTATATTTAGTGATGAAAATTATGAAGAATAATTAGTGAGTTAAATAATTAGAAAACCACGTCTCGATGGACGTGGTTATTTTTCAGATGTATATAATTATAATTATAGGATTTCGGGTCCCTGAAAAGTCCCTAAAATTTTGAATAGTATCAAAATCTATAGGAATAATATAATAATAAAAATCTCTACGCATGCAAATGGTGAGTGTTAAAAATCTTGGTGTAGTTTTGGTGTAGTTCAGGTACAGTATAGAGGAAATTTGAGCGCAAAATTACTTAATTAAAAATGTGTAAACAAGTGTCAGACGCGTGTCAATTGTGTGTCAAAAAATTCTATAACGAATATGCATGCTTGTTTTTATCACTGTATTTTCTGGGCTTGTGCGGGGACGTTTTGGTGACGCATCATACTATATTACTGAAATTCAAAACAAAAAGAGCCCCGTAATCACGGAACTGAACTGCACCCAGTCTAGTAGACAATTAAATAATTAAAATTAATGGTTGGTTTTGTTGTTATACAGAATCAGCCATTTTTAATGTAATTCTTTCATGATTAAAGAAAAGAATAAAATCATGAATTGTTTTTGTAGCTTCTTCTACACTATTAAATTTAAAGTGCTTATTTCCTCTAAAAATTTCACTTTTTATTGTACCCCATACACCTTCCATTGGACCGTTATCGATACATTTGCTAACACGTGACATACTTTGAATCATGCCACATTCATCCAACATATGTTTAAATGTTTTCGATGTATATTGAAAACCTCGGTCACTATGAAATAAAATACCTTTGGTATTTTCTACTTTTTCTATCGCTTGATTGAATGTTTTAAATACTAATTGATTATTGTTAGAAGGGCCTAGCTCATAACTAACAATACGTTTAGCACCTAAGTCATAAATGGCACTCAAATATATCTTACTACCTTCTTTGATTTTAAATTCTGTTACATCTGTTAACCAAACTTTATTTGGCGTATCAATGTCAAATTGTCGATTAAGCTTATTTTCTGATGTGATTTGTGGCGTTGAACGTCGATAAGGTTTTCGCTTTTGACGTATTACTGCTTTTAAATTAAGTTCTTTCATCAAACGATAAATTCGCTTTCGGTTTACTTGTTTACCTAGTTTTAAGCGAATATAGATATAAATGCGACGATAGCCATAAATACCATTATACTTATGATAGATTGATTCTATTTCTCGCTTAAGCTGTTCATTCTCTAATTCAAGTTCACTCGATTGATAATGTACCCACTTATAATAACTCGCTCTAGAAATGCCTAAAATACGACACAAGCGTTGGATAGGGTATTGATGTTTTAACGCTTCGATCGTTTTGTATGCCGTGATTTGTTTTCTCTTTGAATCATCTCTCTTTCCAATGCTTGAAACTTTTTTAAAACGTCATTTTCCATCTCTAATAATCGATTTTGTGCTTTTAATGCTTGAATTTCAGCTTCTTTTTGTTCTTCTGGCGTCATCATAGATTTGGGTTTTCCTTTGCCTCTGCCATCTACTAATCCATTTTTACCATGTGCTTGATACTTATGAACCCACTGGTAAATTTGACCGTATGAGATATTAAAGTGTTCTGCAACTTCTCTATAAGATTGTTTATGATTCAAGTAATATTCAACAATTGTTACACGTTCTTCAAATGTGGTTTTTCTTGCTTTCATGATATACACCCCAGTTTTAGGAGATTGATTCTTAATCTCTTTTCCTACAGTATACATTTTTATCCAATTTTTGACTTGTGTCGAACTACGAATATTGTATTTGATTGCGATGTCTTGGGTTGATTGATTTGAATTCAAATATTCATTTACAACTTTTAATTTTAGTTCCTTTGAATAGTGATTGTATTGTTTTTGTGTAAGTAGTGTTTCAATACCATGGGTTTTATAATATTTATACTTAGGATACAAAGTATTGACATTAATATCTAATTGTAATGTATCGATTAAGTATTGAAACGACACGCCTTTTTCATATTCTTGAAACATATATAGCAGTACATCTATGTCTACTTTAGGTTTTATTGACATAAATAAAGCTCCCTTCAAAGTTTTCATTTTTTCAATGTCTACTTTGAAGGGAGCATTTCAAACTCTTTTGTTTGGTAATGCGTATAAAAATACTATAAACGTCCTGGGAGGGATTCGAACCCCCGACCGATGGCTTAGAAGGCCATTGCTCTATCCAGCTGAGCTACCAGGACACGTTTAACAACACAAGAATTATTATATCTAAATGAACTTAAATTAGCAATACCTTGTAAATAAAAAATGTTTATATTTTTCACTATTATAGAGCTATTTATCTAAAAAGGTTCAATAAGACTTAAATACGAATTCAGGCAACTTAATTGTGTTAAATACAGTTTTGAATGCCTAACTGTATATCTTTTCTCTTTAAAGTACAGTTAAGTACATTATAAGATGTTGTGCGGATAAACAAACTAATTGCATCAAATTTATTTTAAAATAACAACAACAAAACGTTGAGCGAATAACATTTCGGTGATTTAAAAGCTACGCACGTTTTTGTTATCTTCAAATTTAAATTTTAAGGAGTGTTTTCAATGGAAGGTTTATTTAACGCAATTAAAGATACCGTAACTGCAGCAATTAATAATGACGGCGCAAAATTAGGCACAAGCATTGTGAGCATCGTTGAAAATGGCGTAGGTTTACTAGGTAAATTATTCGGATTCTAATATAATAACTAATATTCTTTAAAATAAACTGGGTGAGCATACTTTAATGTTATGCACTCAGTTTATTTTATTTGCAGAAATTTGAGCCTCTGTTAAGATTTAGATACATAGACAATATAGGAGATGGGGAAATTGGGATATAAAAATATTTTGATAGACTTTGATGATACAATTGTTGATTTTTATGATGCAGAAGAATGGGCATTTTACTATATGGCGAATGTTTTTAATCATAAAGCAACAAAGGATGATTTTTTAACATTTAAAAAAATCAATCACCAACATTGGGAAGCTTTTCAACAAAATAAATTAACGGAGTCTGAAGTATTATCAGAACGATTTGTAAATTACTTCAAACATCATCAAATGGAAGTTGATGGGCATCGTGCAGATGTGTTATTTAGAAATGGATTAGCAGAAGCTAAAGTTAAATACTTTGATCAAACATTAGAAACAATTGTCGAGTTATCGAAAAGACATAATCTATATATTGTTACTAATGGTGTAACAGAAACGCAAAAGAGAAGGTTAAATCAGACGCCATTGCATAAATATATTAAAAAGATATTTATATCTGAGGAAACAGGATATCAAAAACCTAATCCGGAATTTTTTAATTATGTTTTTAATGATATTGGTGAGGATGAAAGACAGCACTCGATTATAGTTGGAGATTCTTTAACATCTGACATTCTAGGTGGAATCAATGCGGGTATAGCTACTTGCTGGTTTAATTTTAGAGGATTTGATCATAATCCAGGAATTATACCTGATTATGAAATTAATTCATGGAAACAACTAAATGAAATTGTACGTTAAGACAAATAATTTGAAAATGATTTACTTATATTAGCTAAGAAAGTAATTGTAAAAAAGACACTACGAAAAGATGCATTTTCATTCTCGTAGTGTCGAATATTATTATCTTATGGTTTCCACAATAAGACATCATGTCCCTCTATATTTTTAGCTTCCACATCTGTAAATCCATGATGTAAAAAGAAATCCTTAGAATCATTTCTGCCAATGGCTTTAATTGGCATATTGAAACTCTTTGCAAAATCAATCAATTCTGAAGCGTACCCTCTGTTTTGATATTTTGGTAATACTTCTAACTTCCATAATAATATATAATCTTCAAAATCTGGGAAGTAGATTTCTTCGACATCACCTTTTTTAAGTAATGCCATTCTAGCTCCTAATTGATCTCCGACAAATATGCCATAAAATGGTGAATCTGAACTTGCGTCAATCATTTGACCGTTTAACTCATTGACCATGTATAAGTCTTTGTTGCCAAACGCTCTAAAGTTTTCGAATAATTCGTCAGTTTTGTAATTAATTTCAAGACGTTTGATTTCACTCATATTTATCTACCCCTTATTTGTTTACTACTATTATTATACATTAAACCACTTGTGTTTTTCATTGATTTGAAAATGTAAAACAATGAATATTATAAATTTTCCATGATTAAATTGATTTTCAAGCCGTAAAATTGTCAATCACCGGTATAGACTTTATACTATAGTTTGTAATCGCGTACTTAAGGAGAAAAAACATGGACTGTAAAGTAGTTAGTTTAAATGAAAAAGATCAGTTTATACCAAAAATAAAGAGCAGTGATCCTGTAATAACAGGATTATTTCAATATGATGCAGCTCAACAAATTAGTTTTGAAAAAAGAATGTCTAAAGAAAATAATGGAAGAGAAGCGGCATTAGCGAATGTTATTCGTGAATATATGAATGATTTAAAGCTTTCTAGTGAACAAGAATTAAACATACAACATTTAGCTAATGGTTCAAAAGTTGTGACTGGTGGACAACAAGCAGGGCTTTTCGGGGGACCATTGTATACATTCCATAAAATATTTTCAATCATTACCTTATCTAAGGAATTAACGGATACACATAAGCAACAAGTAGTACCAGTTTTTTGGATTGCAGGAGAAGATCATGATTTCGATGAAGTGAATCATACATTTGTTTATAACGAAAATCATGGGTCACTGCATAAGGTTAAATATCATACAATGGAGATGCCAGAGACGACTGTCTCTAGATATTATCCTGATAAGGCTGAGTTGAAACAAACTTTAAAAACGATGTTCATTCATATGAAAGAAACTGTTCATACACAAGGTCTACTTGAGATTTGTGACAGAATTATTGACCAATATGACTCGTGGACTGATATGTTTAAAGCACTACTGCATGAAACATTTAAAGCATATGGCGTTCTATTTATAGATGCGCAGTTTGAGCCGTTAAGAAAAATGGAAGCGCCTATGTTTAAAAAGATTTTGAAAAAACATCAGTTGCTTGATGATGCTTTTAGAGCAACACAAAAACGTACTCAAAATCAAGGCTTGAAGGCGATGATACAAACAGATACAAATGTTCATTTATTCTTACATGATGAAAATATGCGTCAATTAGTTTCGTATGATGGTAAGCATTTTAGATTAAATAAAACAGATAAGAAATATATAAAGGAAGAAATTATTAATATTGCGGAAAATCAACCTGAATTATTTTCTAATAATGTAGTGACAAGACCATTAATGGAAGAATGGCTATTTAACACGGTGGCATTTATTGGAGGGCCGAGTGAAATTAAGTACTGGGCTGAACTAAAAGATGTATTTGAACTATTTGATGTTGAAATGCCTATCGTGATGCCAAGGCTTAGAATTACTTATTTAAATGACCGTATTGAAAAATTACTTTCGAAATACAATATTCCATTAGAAAAAGTGTTAGTCGATGGTGTTGAAGGAGAAAGAAGTAAGTTTATTAGAGAACAAGCATCAGATCAATTTATTGAAAAGGTAGAAGGTATGATAGAACAACAGCGTCGTCTATACCAAGACTTATTAGATGAAGTGGCGGGGAATCAAAATAATATTAACCTTGTGAATAAAAATAATGAAATTCATATACAACAGTATGATTATTTGTTAAAACGTTATCTTTTAAACATTGAAAGAGAAAACGACATCAGTATGAAGCAATTTAGAGAAATTCAAGAAACACTCCATCCAATGGGAGGATTACAAGAAAGAATATGGAATCCACTTCAAATTTTGAATGATTTTGGGACAGATGTGTTCAAGCCCTCCACCTATCCACCACTTTCTTACACTTTTGATCATATTATTATAAAACCTTAATATACCAAGGGTTTAGCCCGATTTATCATAATGATAAATCGGGCATTTTTTTGTTTTTTAAAATAAATTTCACAAATTTTGTATAAATAGTGGTGGATAGTGGGGAGATGTGGTAAATTATATATAAGGTGAGGTGATAAAAAATGTTCATGGGAGAATACGATCATCAATTAGATACAAAAGGACGTATGATTATACCGTCCAAGTTTCGTTATGACTTAAATGAGCGTTTTATTATCACAAGAGGCCTTGATAAATGTTTATTCGGTTACACTCTAGACGAATGGCAACAGATTGAAGAGAAAATGAAAACCTTACCTATGACAAAAAAAGACGCACGTAAGTTTATGCGTATGTTCTTCTCTGGTGCTGTTGAAGTAGAACTTGATAAGCAAGGGCGTATTAACATCCCTCAAAACTTGAGGAAATACGCTAATTTAACTAAAGAATGTACAGTAATCGGTGTTTCAAATCGTATTGAGATTTGGGATAGAGAAACTTGGAATGATTTCTATGAAGAATCTGAAGAAAGTTTCGAAGATATTGCTGAAGATTTAATAGATTTTGATTTTTAAAATGGAGGAATTGAAGTGTTTCATCATATCAGCGTTATGTTAAACGAAACCATTGATTATTTAAATGTAAAAGAAAATGGTGTGTACATTGACTGTACGCTAGGTGGAGCGGGACATGCCCTTTATTTACTAAATCAATTAAATGACGACGGAAGATTAATAGCAATCGATCAAGACCAAACTGCAATTGATAATGCTAAAGAGGTATTAAAGGATCATTTGCATAAGGTGACTTTTGTTCATAGCAACTTCCGTGAATTAACTCAAATATTAAAAGACTTAAACATTGAAAAAGTAGATGGAATCTATTACGACTTGGGTGTTTCAAGCCCACAACTCGACATTCCAGAACGAGGATTCAGTTATCACCATGACGCAACATTAGACATGCGTATGGACCAAACACAAGAACTAACAGCATATGAAATTGTTAACAATTGGTCATATGAAGCGTTAGTGAAGATTTTTTATCGCTATGGCGAGGAGAAATTTTCAAAACAGATAGCTCGAAGAATCGAAGCACATCGCGAACAACAACCAATAACAACAACATTAGAATTAGTTGACATTATAAAAGAAGGTATTCCTGCAAAAGCAAGAAGAAAAGGCGGACATCCTGCAAAACGAGTATTTCAAGCACTACGAATTGCAGTAAACGATGAATTGTCAGCTTTTGAAGATTCAATAGAACAAGCGATTGAATTAGTGAAAGTAGACGGCAGGATTTCGGTAATCACTTTCCATTCTTTAGAAGATCGTTTATGTAAACAGGTGTTCCAAGAATATGAAAAAGGTCCAGAGGTACCAAGAGGATTACCAGTTATACCAGAAGCATATACACCTAAGTTAAAGCGTGTTAATCGTAAACCGATTACCGCTACAGAAGAAGATTTAGATGACAATAACAGAGCACGAAGCGCGAAATTACGTGTAGCTGAAATACTTAAATAAGGAGCAATTAATAATGGCTGTAGAAAAAGTGTACCAACCATATGACGAACAAGTTTATAATAGTATACCGAAGCAACAACCACAAACTAAGCCCGAAAAGAAGACTGTTTCGAGAAAAGTGGTTGTACAATTAACTAAATTTGAAAAAGTTTTATACATAACTTTGATTACTGTAATTGCTATGTTAAGTATTTATATGCTATCTTTAAAAATGGATGCGTATGATACGCGAGGAAAGATTGCAGATTTAGATTATAAAATAGATAAACAATCAAGTGAAAACAGTGCTTTACAATCTGAAATCAAAAAGAATTCTTCTTATGAACGCATATACGAAAAGGCTAAGAAACAGGGGATGAGCCTTGAGAACGATAATGTAAAGGTAGTGCGTAGTAATGGCGAAGCAAAAAATTAAAATTAAAAAAAATAAAATAGGGGCAGTCCTACTTGTTGGTTTATTCGGACTGCTCTTTTTTATATTGGTTTTAAGAATTTCATATATCATGATTACTGGACATTCTAATGGTCAAGATTTAGTCATGAAGGCAAATGAGAAGTATTTAGTTAAGAATGCACAACAACCAGAACGAGGAAAGATATATGATCGTAATGGTAAAGTGCTAGCAGAAGATGTAGAAAGATATAAACTTGTTGCAGTAATAGATAAAAAGGCGAGTGCCAATTCTAAAAAACCTAGGCATGTAGTTGATAAAAAAGAGACTGCAAAGAAATTATCTACAGTCATTGATATGAAGCCAGAGGAAATTGAAAAGAGACTTAGTCAAAAGAAAGCCTTCCAAATTGAATTTGGACGCAAAGGAACAAATTTAACGTATCAGGACAAATTGAAAATAGAGAAAATGAATTTGCCTGGTATTTCTTTATTGCCTGAAACAGAACGATTTTATCCAAATGGCAATTTTGCATCACACTTAATTGGTAGAGCTCAGAAAAATCCGGATACTGGTGAACTTAAAGGTGCGCTTGGAGTTGAAAAGATTTTTGATAGTTATTTAAGTGGATCTAAAGGATCTTTGAGATATATTCATGATATTTGGGGATATATTGCACCAAATACTAAAAAAGAGAAGCAGCCTAAACGTGGTGATGATGTCCATTTAACAATCGATTCAAATATTCAAGTATTTGTTGAAGAGGCTTTAGATGGCATGGTTGAAAGATACCAGCCGAAAGATTTATTTGCGGTTGTCATGGATGCCAAAACTGGAGAAATTTTAGCATACAGTCAGCGACCAACATTTAATCCTGAAACTGGTAAAGATTTTGGTAAAAAGTGGGCAAATGATCTATATCAAAACACATATGAGCCTGGATCAACATTTAAATCATATGGGTTAGCAGCTGCTATTCAAGAAGGTGCTTTTGATCCTGATAAGAAATATAAATCTGGACATAGAGATATTATGGGTTCACGTATTTCAGACTGGAATAGAGTCGGTTGGGGTGAAATCCCAATGTCACTCGGATTTACTTATTCATCTAATACATTGATGATGCATTTACAAGATTTAGTTGGTGCAGACAAAATGAAATCTTGGTATGAACGATTTGGATTTGGAAAATCAACTAAAGGTATGTTTGATGGAGAAGCACCTGGTCAAATTGGATGGAGTAATGAGTTACAACAAAAAACGTCATCATTTGGTCAATCGACAACTGTAACACCTGTTCAAATGTTACAGGCGCAATCAGCGTTCTTTAATGATGGTAATATGTTAAAGCCATGGTTTGTGAATAGCGTTGAAAATCCTGTTAGTAAAAGACAATTTTATAAAGGTCAAAAACAAATCGCAGGCAAACCAATAACAAAAGATACTGCTGAAAAAGTTGAAAAGCAATTGGATTTAGTTGTGAATAGTAAGAAGAGTCACGCTGCAAACTATCGTATTGATGGTTATGAGGTCGAAGGTAAGACTGGTACAGCACAAGTCGCTGCACCTAATGGTGGTGGATACGTTAAAGGTCCAAACCCATATTTCGTAAGTTTTATGGGTGACGCACCGAAGAAAAATCCTAAAGTTATTGTATACGCTGGTATGAGCTTGGCACAAAAAAATGACCAAGAAGCTTATGAATTAGGTGTTAGTAAAGCGTTTAAACCAATAATGGAAAATACTTTGAAATATTTAAATGTAGGTAAATCAAAAGATGACACATCTAATGCAGAGTATAGTAAAGTGCCAGATGTTGAAGGTCAAGACAAACAAAAAGCTATTGATAATGTGAGTGCAAAATCATTAGAACCAGTTACTATCGGTTCTGGCACACAAATAAAAGCGCAATCTATAAAAGCAGGGAATAAAGTCTTACCTCATAGTAAAGTACTGTTATTAACAGATGGAGACTTAACTATGCCTGACATGTCAGGATGGACGAAAGAAGATGTCATTGCTTTTGAAAACCTAACAAATATTAAAGTGAATTTAAAAGGTAGCGGTTTTGTGTCCCACCAATCAATTAGTAAGGGACAAAAACTTACTGAAAAAGATAAAATAGACGTAGAATTTTCATCAGAGAATGTAGACAGCAATTCGACGAATAATTCTGATTCAAATTCAGATGATAAGAAGAAATCTGACAGTAAAACTGACAAAGATAAGTCGGACTAACAAGAATGGCTACATTAAATAAGGGTGTATTGTCACTATTTGTTTTTACTAAAGTAATGCTGTGATAGAAAACAACATCTTCATTTAATCTTTATAAATAAGTGTTGATAGAGAATTTTAAGGTAGACGAGGTCAGATTAACTTGTTTGTTATAGGCAAACTTTTTATACTGGCCTCTTATGCCGTAAAAAAGAAAAATTATAAATTTTGATTACAACTTTGTTTATTTAATTGAAAAATTGATAATATATTAGTGGTTAAAAAAGTCTGGATTAAGAAGAGGAGATAGTTATGATTTTTGTATATGCGTTATTAGCGCTAGTGATTACATTTGTTTTGGTACCTGTTTTAATACCTACATTAAAAAGGATGAAATTTGGTCAAAGTATTCGAGAAGAAGGCCCACAAAGCCATATGAAGAAGACTGGTACACCAACGATGGGTGGACTAACATTTCTATTAAGTATTGTGATAACGTCTTTGGTGGCTATTATATTTGTAGATCAAGCTAATCCAATCATACTGTTATTATTTGTGACGATTGGTTTTGGGTTAATTGGTTTTATAGATGATTATATTATTGTTGTTAAAAAGAATAACCAAGGTTTAACAAGTAAACAGAAGTTTTTGGCGCAAATTGGTATTGCGATTATTTTCTTTGTTTTAAGTAATGTATTTCATTTGGCGAATTTTTCTACGAGCATACATATTCCATTTACGAATGTAGCAATCCCACTATCATTTGCATATGTTATTTTCATTGTTTTTTGGCAAGTAGGTTTTTCTAATGCGGTAAATTTAACAGATGGTTTAGATGGATTAGCAACTGGACTGTCAATTATCGGATTTACAATGTATGCCATCATGAGCTTTGTGTTAGGAGAAACGGCGATTGGTATTTTCTGTATCATTATGTTGTTTGCACTTTTAGGATTTTTACCATATAACATTAACCCTGCTAAAGTGTTTATGGGAGATACAGGTAGCTTAGCTTTAGGTGGTATATTTGCTACGATTTCAATCATGCTTAATCAGGAATTATCATTAATTTTTATAGGTTTAGTATTCGTAATTGAAACATTATCTGTTATGTTACAAGTCGCTAGCTTTAAATTGACTGGAAAGCGTATATTTAAAATGAGTCCGATTCATCATCATTTTGAATTGATAGGTTGGAGTGAATGGAAAGTAGTTACAGTATTTTGGGCTGTTGGTCTGATTTCAGGTTTAATCGGTTTATGGATTGGAGTGCATTAAGATGCTTAATTACACAGGGTTAGAAAATAAAAATGTATTAGTCGTCGGTTTGGCAAAAAGTGGTTATGAAGCAGCTAAATTATTAAGTAAATTAGGTGCGAATGTGACTGTCAATGATGGGAAAGACTTATCACAAGATGCTCATGCAAAAGATTTAGAATCTATGGGCATTTCTGTTGTAAGTGGAAGTCATCCATTAACATTACTTGATAAAAATCCAATAATTGTTAAAAATCCTGGAATACCATATACAGTATCTATTATTGATGAAGCAGTGAAACGAGGTTTGAAAATTTTAACAGAAGTTGAGTTAAGTTATCTAATCTCTGAAGCACCAATCATAGCTGTAACAGGTACAAATGGTAAAACGACAGTTACTTCTCTAATTGGAGATATGTTTAAAAAAAGTCGCTTAACTGGAAGATTATCCGGCAATATTGGTTATGTTGCATCTAAAGTAGCACAAGAAGTAAAGCCTACAGATTATTTAGTTACAGAGTTGTCGTCATTCCAGTTACTTGGAATCGAAAAGTATAAACCACACATTGCTATAATTACTAACATTTATTCAGCGCATCTAGATTACCATGAAAATTTAGAAAACTATCAAAATGCTAAAAAGCAAATATATAAAAATCAAACGGAAGAAGATTATTTGATTTGTAATTATCATCAAAGACAAGTGATAGAGTCGGAAGAATTAAAAGCTAAGACATTGTATTTCTCAACACAACAAGAAGTTGATGGTATTTATATTAAAGATGGTTTTATCGTTTATAAAGGTGTTCGTATTATTAACACTGAAGATTTAGTATTGCCTGGTGAACATAATTTAGAAAATATATTAGCAGCTGTGCTTGCTTGTATTTTAGCTGGTGTACCTATTAAAGCAATTATTGATAGTTTAACTACATTTTCAGGAATAGAGCATAGATTGCAATATGTTGGTACTAATAGAACTAATAAATATTATAATGATTCCAAAGCAACAAACACGCTAGCAACACAGTTTGCCTTAAATTCATTTAATCAACCAATCATTTGGTTATGTGGTGGTTTGGATCGAGGGAATGAATTTGACGAACTCATTCCTTATATGGAAAATGTTCGCGCGATGGTTGTATTCGGACAAACGAAAGCTAAGTTTGCTAAACTAGGTAATAGTCAAGGGAAATCGGTCATTGAAGCGAACAATGTCGAAGACGCTGTTGATAAAGTACAAGATATTATAGAACCCAATGATGTTGTATTATTGTCACCTGCTTGTGCAAGTTGGGATCAATATAGTACTTTTGAAGAGCGTGGAGAGAAATTTATTGAAAGATTCCGTGCCCATTTACCATCTTATTAAAGGGTGTGAGTATTGATGGATGATAAAACGAAGAACGATCAACAAGAATCAAATGAAGATAAAGATGAATTAGAATTATTTACGAGGAATACATCTAAGAAAAGACGGCAAAGAAAAAGATCAAAGGCTACACATTTTTCTAATCAAAATAAAGATGATACATCTCAACAAGCTGATTTTGATGAAGAAATTTACTTGATAAATAAAGACTTCAAAAAAGAACAAGGCAATGAAGAAAATAATGATTCTGCTTCTAGTCATGCGAATGATAATAATATCGATGATTCTACAGACTCTAATATTGAAAATGAGGATTATAGATATAATCAAGAAACTGACGACCAAAATGAATCGAATGGAATTGCAGTCGACAACGAACAACATCAATCAGCTCCAAATGAACAAAATAGCGACTCGAATGATGAGGAAACAGTAACGAAAAAAGAACGAAAAAGTAAAGTAACACAATTAAAACCATTAACACTTGAAGAAAAGCGGAAGGTAAGACGTAAACGACAAAAACGAATCCAATACAGTGTTATTACAATATTGGTATTGTTGATTGCTGTTATATTAATTTACATGTTTTCACCACTTAGTAAAATTGCGCATGTAAATATAAATGGAAATAATCACGTTAGTACTTCAAAGATAAACAAAGTTTTAGGTGTTAAAAATGATTCGAGGATGTATACGTTTAGTAAAAAAAATGCTATTAATGATCTCGAAGAGGATCCATTAATCAAAAGTGTTGAGATACACAAGCAATTACCAAACACATTAAACGTAGATATCACAGAAAATGAAATTATTGCTTTAGTGAAATATAAAGGTAAATATTTACCTTTATTAGAAAATGGTAAATTGCTTAAAGGTTCAAATGATGTCAAAATTAATGATGCACCTGTCATGGATGGTTTCAAAGGTACAAAAGAAGATGATATGATTAAGGCGTTATCTGAAATGACACCTGAAGTTAGACGATATATTGCCGAAGTGACATACGCCCCAAGTAAAAACAAACAAAGCAGAATTGAATTGTTTACGACGGATGGACTTCAAGTAATCGGTGATATTTCGACGATATCTAAGAAAATGAAATATTATCCGCAGATGTCACAATCATTATCAAGAGATAGTTCGGGTAAACTAAAAACACGAGGCTATATTGATTTATCAGTCGGTGCTTCATTTATCCCATACCGTGGAAACACGTCTACTCAATCAGAAAGCGATAAAAATGTGACTAAATCATCTCAAGAGGAAAATCAAGCAAAAGAAGAATTACAAAGCGTTTTAAACAAGATTAACAAACAATCAAGTAAGAATAATTAAAAAATTTTGATATTGTCTATGTTTATAGTTCACAAGCCATTCAACGTATTGTAAACTAAGGATAGTGTATTTTTTTAATAGTAATTTGTCAGGAGGTGCCTATCTATGGAAGAACATTACTACGTAAGTATTGATATTGGATCATCAAGCGTAAAAACAATAGTAGGCGAGAAATTTCACAATGGTATAAATGTGATAGGTACAGGACAAACCTACACGAGCGGTATAAAAAATGGTTTAATTGATGATTTTGATATTGCGCGACAAGCAATCAAAGACACAATTAAAAAGGCATCAATCGCTTCGGGTGTTGATATTAAAGAAGTTTTCCTGAAATTACCTATCATTGGAACGGAAGTTTATGATGAATCAAATGAAATCGACTTTTATGAGGATACAGAAATCAACGGTTCACATATCGAAAAAGTATTAGAAGGTATTAGAGAAAAAAATGATGTGCAAGAAACAGAAGTAATTAATGTATTCCCAATTCGTTTTATAGTCGATAAAGAAAATGAGGTTTCAGACCCTAAAGAATTAATTGCCAGACATTCATTAAAGGTTGAAGCAGGCGTAATTGCTATTCAAAAATCGATTTTAATTAATATGATTAAATGCGTTGAAGCATGTGGTGTTGATGTATTAGATGTTTATTCTGATGCGTATAACTATGGTTCAATCCTAACAGCTACTGAAAAAGAGTTAGGTGCATGTGTCATTGATATTGGTGAAGACGTTACGCAAGTTGCTTTTTATGAACGCGGTGAATTAGTAGATGCTGATTCTATCGAAATGGCAGGGCGTGATATTACAGACGATATTGCACAAGGATTAAACACTTCTTATGAAACTGCTGAAAAAGTTAAACACCAATACGGTCATGCATTCTATGATTCTGCTTCAGATCAAGATATCTTCACTGTTGAACAGGTTGATAGTGATGAAACAGTACAGTATACTCAAAAAGATTTGAGTGACTTTATTGAAGCGCGTGTAGAAGAAATATTCTTCGAAGTATTTGATGTTTTACAAGATTTAGGATTAACAAAAGTAAATGGTGGGTTTATTGTAACTGGTGGATCTGCAAACTTACTTGGCGTAAAAGAATTATTATCAGATATGGTAAGTGAAAAAGTTAGAATTCACACGCCATCACAAATGGGAATTAGAAAACCTGAATTTTCTTCAGCAATTTCTACAATTTCTAGTAGTATCGCTTTTGATGAGTTATTAGATTATGTTACAATTAATTATCATGATAATGAAGAAACTGAAGAAGATGTTATTGATGTGAAAGACAAAGATAACGAATCTAAATTAGGCGGATTTGATTGGTTTAAACGTAAAACAAACAAAAAAGATACTCATGAAAATGAAGTAGAGTCATCAGATGAAGAAATTTATCAATCAGAAGATAATCATCAGGAACATAAACAGAATCATGAACATGTTCAAGACAAAGATAAAGAAGAAAGTAAATTCAAAAAACTAATGAAATCTCTATTTGAATGATTATTGGCCAATAAAACTAGGAGGAAATTTAAATGTTAGAATTTGAACAAGGATTTAATCATTTAGCGACTTTAAAGGTCATTGGTGTAGGTGGTGGCGGTAACAACGCCGTAAACCGAATGATTGACCATGGAATGAATAATGTTGAATTTATCGCTATCAACACAGACGGTCAAGCTTTAAACTTATCTAAAGCTGAATCTAAAATCCAAATCGGTGAAAAATTAACACGAGGTTTAGGAGCAGGAGCTAACCCTGAAATCGGTAAAAAAGCTGCAGAGGAATCTCGTGAACAAATTGAAGATGCAATCCAAGGTGCAGACATGGTATTTGTTACTTCTGGTATGGGTGGCGGAACTGGTACTGGTGCAGCACCAGTCGTTGCTAAAATTGCAAAAGAAATGGGCGCATTAACTGTTGGTGTTGTAACTCGTCCATTTAGTTTTGAAGGACGTAAACGTCAAACTCAAGCTGCTGCTGGAGTAGAAGCTATGAAAGCTGCAGTAGATACATTAATCGTTATACCAAATGACCGTTTATTAGATATCGTTGACAAATCTACGCCAATGATGGAAGCATTTAAAGAAGCTGATAACGTGTTACGCCAAGGTGTACAAGGTATCTCAGACTTAATCGCTGTTTCTGGTGAAGTAAACTTAGACTTTGCAGACGTTAAGACAATTATGTCTAACCAAGGTTCTGCATTAATGGGTATTGGTGTTTCTTCTGGTGAAAATAGAGCGGTAGAAGCTGCTAAAAAAGCAATCTCTTCTCCATTACTTGAAACATCTATCGTTGGTGCACAAGGTGTGCTTATGAATATTACTGGTGGCGAGTCATTGTCATTATTTGAAGCACAAGAGGCTGCTGATATTGTCCAAGATGCTGCAGATGAAGACGTTAATATGATTTTCGGTACAGTTATTAATCCTGAATTACAAGATGAGATTGTTGTAACAGTTATTGCAACTGGTTTTGATGACAAACCAACATCACATGGTCGTAAATCTGGTAGCACTGGATTCGGAACAAGCGTAAATACTTCTAGCAATGCAACTTCTAAAGATGAATCATTCACTTCAAATTCATCAAATGCACAAGCAACTGATAGTGTAAGTGAAAGAACACATACAACTAAAGAAGATGATATTCCTAGCTTCATTAGAAATAGAGAAGAAAGACGTTCAAGAAGAACAAGACGTTAATCGGTTAATATATACACAAATAATTCAACACAAATCATCAGATAACATATCTGATGATTTTTTTACTAATTTTTAGAACATGTAGAAGGACATTTAAGTTTTTCGAAGTCATTAAAAGTGTTTAAGTATCGTGTCAAAATTAAGTCGAAAATTATTTGCGCAACATTTTAACTTTAAACATAAATGTTATATTATATAATTATTAACTTTGTACAGTTAGACGAAGATAATTTAAATGAAATGATGGTGACGATCGAGTGAATGATAATTTTAAAAAGCAACCGCATCATTTAATATATGAAGAATTATTACAACAAGGTATTACTCTAGGTATTACAACTAGAGGCGATGGTTTAAGTGACTATCCTAAAAATGCTTTTAATATGGCGAGATATATTGATGATTGCCCATATAATATTACTCAACATCAATTGCAATTAGCTGAAGAAATTGCGTTTGATAGAAAAAATTGGGTGTTTCCCATCCAAACACATGAAAATAAAGTCGCTTGTATTACCAAGGATGATATAGGCACAAATATAGACACTTTAACTGATGCGCTTCATGGTATTGATGCGATGTACACATATGATAGTAATGTCTTATTAACGATGTGTTATGCAGACTGTGTACCAGTATATTTTTATAGTACAAAACATCATTTTATTGCATTGGCCCATGCAGGGTGGCGTGGTACCTATACTGAAATTGTAAAAGAAGTGCTAAAACATGTGAACTTTGATTTGAAAGACTTACATGTCGTTATTGGACCATCTACATCATCAAGTTATGAAATTAATGATGATATTAAAAATAAATTTGAAACATTGCCAATTGATAGTGCCAACTATATTGAAACTAGAGGACGAGATCGTCATGGTGTTGATTTGAAAAAAGCCAATGCTGCATTATTAAATAATTATGGTGTTCCTAAAGAAAATATTTATACGACAGCGTATGCTACATCTGAACATTTAGAGTTATTTTTCTCTTATCGATTAGAAAAAGGTCAAACAGGACGCATGTTAGCATTCATTGGTCAACAGTAAACAAGGAGGAGATATGTTTGCGTGTGAAAGATAATTTACAACAAATCTCAACACAAATTAATGACAAAAGTGAAAAAAATAATTTTTCAACAAAACCAAACGTGATTGCAGTTACAAAATATGTTACAATAGAGCGAGCTAAAGAAGCGTATGAGGCTGGAATAAGACATTTTGGTGAGAATAGATTGGAAGGCTTTTTTCAAAAGAAAGAAGCATTACCATCAGATGCGGTGATCCATTTTATAGGATCATTACAATCTCGAAAAGTTAAGGACGTTATAAACGACGTAGATTATTTCCATGCTTTAGATCGATTGAGCTTAGCCAAAGAAATTAACAAACGTGCAGAACATAAAATTAAATGTTTCTTGCAAGTGAACGTTTCGGGAGAAGCTTCTAAACATGGTATTGCTTTAGAAGATGTTGATCAGTTTATAGATGATCTTAAAAAATATGACAAAATCGAAATTGTAGGTTTAATGACGATGGCACCATTGACAGATGATGAAGCATATATTAGATCGTTATTTAAACAGTTACGTTTGAAAAAAGAAGAAATACAACGACTCAATTTAGAATATGCGCCTTGTGATGAATTATCAATGGGAATGAGTAATGACTATCTTATTGCAGTTGAAGAAGGTGCAACGTTTGTTAGAATTGGGACTAAACTTGTAGGAGAAGAGGAGTGAGCCACTTGGCTTTAAAAGATTTATTTAGTGGATTTTTTGTAATAGATGATGAAGAGGAAGTAGAAGTACCTGACAAACAACAACAGGTAAATGAAGCGCCAGCAAAAGAGCAGTCACAACAAACAACAAAACAAAACGCAATCAAATCAGTCCCTCAAAAATCTGCATCAAGATATACAACAACGTCAGAAGAAAGGAATAACCGTATGTCTAATTATTCAAAAAATAATTCACGTAATGTTGTAACTATGAACAATGCTACACCAAACAATGCATCACAAGAAAGTTCAAAAATGTGTTTATTCGAACCACGTGTTTTTTCAGATACACAAGATATTGCTGATGAGCTTAAAAACCGCCGTGCGACACTTGTCAATTTACAACGTATTGATAAAGTATCAGCGAAAAGAATTATTGATTTTTTAAGCGGTACTGTTTATGCAATCGGTGGAGATATCCAACGTGTAGGTACTGATATTTTCTTATGTACGCCTGATAATGTGGAAGTAGCTGGAAGCATTACAGACCATATTGAAAATATGGAACATTCATTCGACTAAGGAGTTAACATATGGATATAAATGTGCTAGCTACAATTTTTAAATTTATCCTTTTTGTTGTTGAAATTTATTATTTCGGCATGATTATATATTTCTTTACATCTTGGGTACCAAGTATTAGAGAAACTAAGGTAGGTTATTTTTTAGCGAAAATATATGAACCTTTCTTACAACCATTTAGAAAAGTAATTCCACCTATTGGAATTATCGACATATCATCAATCGCTGCAATTATCGTTTTAGTATTATTCCAAAAAGGGTTACTCCAAATCTTTAATTGGATTTTAATTCAATTACAATAAATTAAGCGACATAACGAGGCAAGGGTACATGATACTTTAGCCTCGTTTTTGATATGTATTTTTCTAAATATAAGGGCAATAGATGGTATTTTATAATTTTTTTAAGGTAGTGATTAACATAGATATTTATCAACACTTTAGACAGGAAGAATACGAATTAATTGATCAGCTAACGGATAAATGTGATCAAGCGGAACAGCATTATGCACCAGTATTAACGCATTTTTTAGATCCAAGAGGGCAATATATATTGGAAGTGATTTGTGGCAGTTATGAAGATTTAAACGTATCTTTTTATGGCGGGCCTAATGCTGAAAGAAAAAGAGCAATCATTTCGCCGAACTATTACGAACCTAAAGAAAGTGACTTTGATTTAACTTTAATGGAAATAGATTATCCTGAAAAATTCGTCACTTTAAAACATCAACATATTTTAGGGACATTAATGTCTTTAGGTATCGAACGCGAACAAGTTGGAGATATAATTGTGAATGAACGAATTCAATTTGTTTTGACAAGTAGATTGGAATCATTTATTATGTTAGAATTACAACGTATTAAAGGCGCATCAGTTAAACTTTATACTATTCCAGTAACAGATATGATACAATCTAATGAGAATTGGAAAATTGAAAGTGCAACAGTTAGTTCTTTAAGGTTAGATGTTGTTATTAAAGAAATGATACGTAAATCACGTACGATTGCGAAACAACTAATCGAAAAAAAACGTGTTAAAGTGAATCACACTATTGTTGATTCAGCAGATTTTCAATTACAAGCAAATGATTTAATATCCATCCAAGGTTTTGGTAGAGCACACATTACTGACTTAGGTGGTAAAACTAAAAAAGATAAAACGCACATTACCTATAGAACATTATTCAAATAGTAATGATTTAAGGAGGATAACAAATGCCTTTTACACCAAATGAAATTAAGAATAAAGAGTTTTCACGTGTAAAGAATGGTTTAGAACCTACTGAAGTTGCTAATTTTTTGGAGCAACTAAGCACTGAAATTGAACGTCTTAAAGAAGATAAAAAACAACTTGAAAAAGTAATCGAAGAGAGAGATACTAATATTAAGTCTTATCAAGACGTGCATCAATCTGTAAGTGATGCTTTGATACAAGCTCAAAAAGCTGGTGAAGAAACTAAGCAAGCTGCAGAGAAACAAGCTGAAGCGATTATAGCTAAGGCAGAAGCACAAGCTAATCAAATGGTTGGTGACGCGGTAGAAAAAGCACGCCGTTTAGCATTCCAGACTGAAGATATGAAACGTCAATCAAAAGTATTTAGATCGCGTTTCCGTATGTTAGTTGAAGCGCAATTAGACTTATTAAAAAACGAAGATTGGGATTACTTGTTGAATTATGATTTAGACGCTGAACAAGTGACGCTTGAAAATATTCATCATTTGCATGAAAATGATTTAAAGCCAGATGAAGTTGCAGCAAATGCACAAAATAATGCATCAAATACATCAGACAATAATCAACAATCCAATGATTCAGAAACAACTAAGAAGTAAGAATTAAATAAAGACAGACGCGTAATATACATTTAACTTTTCACAGCGAATTAGGTAATGGTGAGAGCCTAGTAAAAGCATGTATGTTATATCACTGGCTTTTTAATATTTAAATAATGTAATGAGAGAACTCTAAGTTGAGTTAATAAGGGTGGTACCGCGAGCAATCGTCCCTTTTAATTTAACTTAGAGTTTTTTAAATTTTTAAGGAGTGAAAAAAATGGATTACAAAGAAACGTTATTAATGCCTAAAACAGATTTCCCAATGCGAGGTGGTTTACCAAACAAGGAACCGCAAATTCAAGAAAAATGGGATGCAGAAGATCAATACCATAAAGCGTTAGAAAAAAATAAAGGTAACGAAACATTCATTTTACATGATGGCCCACCATACGCGAATGGTAACTTACATATGGGACATGCCTTGAACAAAATTTTAAAAGACTTTATTGTACGTTATAAAACTATGCAAGGGTTCTATGCACCATACGTACCAGGTTGGGATACACATGGTTTGCCAATTGAACAAGCATTAACGAAAAAAGGTGTTGACCGTAAGAAAATGTCAACAGCTGAATTCCGTGAGAAATGTAAAGAATTTGCTTTAGAACAAATTGAATTACAGAAAAAAGATTTTAGACGTTTAGGTGTTCGTGGTGACTTTAATGATCCATATATTACATTAAAACCTGAATACGAAGCTGCACAAATTCGTATTTTTGGAGAAATGGCAGATAAAGGTTTAATTTATAAAGGTAAAAAGCCAGTTTATTGGTCTCCTTCAAGTGAGTCTTCATTAGCAGAAGCAGAAATTGAATATCACGATAAACGTTCAGCATCAATTTACGTTGCATTTAACGTTAAAGATGACAAAGGTGTCGTTGATGCAGATGCTAAATTTATTATCTGGACAACAACGCCATGGACAATTCCATCAAATGTTGCGATTACCGTTCATCCAGAATTAAAATACGGTCAATACAATGTAAATGGCGAAAAATATATTATTGCAGAAGCCTTATCTGACGCCGTAGCAGAAGCACTGGATTGGGATAAAGCATCAATCAAATTAGAAAAAGAATACACAGGTAAGGAATTGGAGTATGTTGTAGCACAACATCCATTCTTAGATAGAGAATCGTTAGTGATTAATGGTGATCATGTTACTACAGATGCTGGTACAGGTTGTGTACATACAGCACCAGGTCACGGGGAAGATGACTATATTGTTGGTCAAAAATATGAATTGCCAGTAATTAGTCCAATCGATGATAAAGGTGTATTTACTGAAGAAGGCGGCCAATTTGAAGGAATGTTCTATGATAAAGCTAATAAAGCCGTTACTGATTTATTAACAGAAAAAGGTGCACTATTAAAATTAGACTTTATTACACATAGCTATCCACACGACTGGAGAACAAAAAAACCTGTAATTTTCCGTGCTACACCACAATGGTTTGCTTCAATCAGTAAAGTAAGACAAGATATTTTAGATGCAATCGAAAATACAAACTTCAAAGTAAATTGGGGTAAAACACGTATTTACAATATGGTTCGTGACCGTGGCGAATGGGTTATTTCTCGTCAACGTGTTTGGGGTGTACCGTTACCAGTATTTTATGCTGAAAATGGCGAAATTATCATGACGAAAGAAACAGTGAATCATGTTGCTGATTTATTTGCAGAACACGGTTCAAATATTTGGTTTGAAAGAGAAGCGAAAGACTTACTACCAGAAGGATTTACACATCCAGGCAGCCCTAACGGTACATTTACTAAAGAAACAGACATTATGGACGTTTGGTTTGATTCTGGTTCATCACACCGTGGCGTGTTGGAAACAAGACCGGAATTAAGTTTCCCAGCAGATATGTATTTAGAAGGTAGTGACCAATATCGTGGTTGGTTCAACTCTTCTATTACAACTTCAGTTGCTACAAGAGGAGTATCACCTTATAAATTCTTACTTTCTCATGGTTTTGTTATGGACGGTGAAGGTAAGAAAATGAGTAAATCTTTAGGTAATGTGATTGTACCTGACCAAGTGGTTAAACAAAAAGGTGCTGATATTGCGAGACTTTGGGTAAGTAGTACGGACTATTTAGCTGATGTTAGAATTTCTGATGAAATTTTAAAACAAACATCTGATGTTTATCGTAAAATCAGAAATACATTAAGATTTATGTTAGGTAATATTAATGATTTCAATCCTGATACAGATAGCATTCCTGAATCAGAGTTATTAGAAGTTGATCGTTACTTGCTAAATCGTTTACGTGAATTTACTGCAAGTACGATTAACAACTATGAAAACTTTGACTACTTAAATATTTATCAAGAAGTTCAAAACTTTATCAATGTTGAGTTAAGTAATTTCTATTTGGATTACGGTAAAGATATTTTATATATTGAACAACGTGATTCTCATATCCGTCGTAGTATGCAAACAGTGTTATATCAAATTTTAGTTGATATGACGAAGTTGTTAGCACCAATCTTAGTGCATACAGCTGAAGAAGTTTGGTCTCATACACCACATGTTAAAGAAGAAAGTGTTCACTTAGCAGACATGCCTAAAGTTGTAGAAGTAGATCAAGCTTTATTGGATAAATGGCGTACATTTATGAATTTACGTGATGATGTGAACCGTGCATTAGAAACTGCTCGTAATGAAAAAGTTATTGGTAAATCATTAGAAGCTAAAGTTACGATTGCTAGTAACGATAAATTTAATGCATCTGAATTCTTAACTTCATTTGATGCATTACATCAATTATTTATCGTGTCACAAGTTAAAGTTGTAGATAAGTTAGATGATCAGGCAACAGCTTATGAACATGGTGATATTGTCATCGAACATGCAGATGGTGAAAAATGTGAAAGATGTTGGAACTATTCAGAGGATCTTGGTGCTGTTGATGAATTGACGCATCTATGCCCACGATGCCAACAAGTTGTAAAATCACTTGTATAATTGAAATTGTATAAAGTACTTATACAGATGATATAAATTAAAGCTCTCTTCATAATCATGTTGTAGTTTTTGTTGACATGATGAAGAGAGTTTTTTTGAGAGTTGATTTGTCAATTTAAGTGCAACAGTTCATCACATAAAACTTCATAAGGAAACTTCCAATTTAAACACTTTCTTGGTCGATAATTAATTGAGTCTAATGCATAGTTAAGTTGCTCTTGATTTACTTTAGCTAAGTCTGTTTTCTTAGGGAAAAATTCTCTTAGTAAACCATTGGTATTTTCATTTGTACCTCTTTGCCATGCGGAATATGGATCAGCGAAGTAGACATTAATATTAAATTGGTTTTCAATATTTTGATAACAAGAGAACTCTTTCCCTCTATCGACAGTAATAGTTTTAACGGCACCTTTAGGTAGATGTTTGATAAGGTTATTAATTGCCGTCTCCATAGAATTAGAGGAACGATCAGGCATAAGTACACAATAATAATAACGTGATTTTCTTTCTGCGAAAGTAGCAATGCACCCTTTACTTTTGCCTCTGCTGGATACAATTGTGTCAGCTTCCCAATGACCGAATGTATTACGTTTCTTTATTTCCTTAGGACGTTGTGAAATAGGACGGCCAATATTAAACTTACCTCTAGTTTCTTTAGGTTTCTGTCTTTTTCCTTTTTGACGAAGGCATGAAATAAGTTCGAAATTAATCATATTAGAGTTAATCCATCGATAGATGGTTTTAAAACAGATTTGGTTTTGTAATAGACGACCTACGATTTGTTCAGGAGACCAGTGGCATTTTAAATAATATTTAATGATATTACCAAGTTCTGGAGTAAATCGAGTAGGACGACCACAAAGTTTTCTTTTGGTTTCATAATTTTTTTGAGCTGTTTCAGCTTGATATGACTGATTTAAATTATTCCTACTAATTTCACGTGAGATAGTAGATACAGATCGTTTTAATTTACGTGCAATAGATCTTAAAGAATAATTTTCTTGACGTAAAACCTCTATACGTGCGCGTTCAGTTAGTGTAAGATGGTTATAGCTCATGTTGGCACTCCTTGTATGTGTTTTTGTGGTTATTAACATCTTACAACAAAGTGCCAATTATGGGCATTTTTTATGAATTTTTATAGGTGTTGCACTTAATATTACAATCCGTCATATGTAAAAAAAATGTGTGATTTACTAAAATAAAAATTATTCAGGAATGGTACAAATTCTCTGAAGCTTATAAATGCGTTATAGTTGCTATTCTCAATTATGTTCGCGATAATTTTAAGTAAAAGTAAGCACAGATATTGAATTTGATAGGAGTTAATTGAATGTATCATAACAGTAACGCAAACTTTGTAAATGGTATCACTTTAAATGTGAGAGATAAGAATGAATTAAAGCCATTTTATGAGGACGTATTAGGATTAAATATTATAAATGAGACATTAACATCGATCCAATATGAAGTAGGTCAAAATAATCATGTCATTACACTTGTTGAATTACAAAATGGACGTGAACCTTTAATGTCAGAAGCGAGACTGTTTCATATCGCAATTAAACTACCTCAAATTAGTGATTTAGCTAATTTACTAATTCATTTAAGCGAATATGATATTCCAGTTAACGGAGGTATACAGCCTGCTTCGTTATCATTATTTTTTGAAGACCCGGAAGGAAACGGTTTTAAATTTTATGTTGATAAAGACGAAGCGCAATGGACGAGGCAAAATGATTTAGTAAAAATTGATATTAGACCATTAAATGTACCGAGATTAGTGAGTCATGCAACAAAATTGTTATGGTTAGGTATTCCAGATGACGCTATTATAGGTGCATTGCATATTAAGACAATTCATTTATCAGAGGTAAAAGACTACTACCTCGATTATTTTGGATTAGAGCAATCGGCATATATGGATGATTATTCAATATTTTTAGCATCGAATGGCTATTATCAACATTTGGCCATGAATGATTGGGTATCAGCAACGAAACGTGTAGAAAATTTTGATACGTATGGATTAGCAATTGTTGACTTTCATTATCCTGAAACAACACATTTAAATTTACAAGGTCCGGATGGTATCTATTATCGCTTTAATCATATCGAAGTTGAAGATTAGTAAATACTTTGAATGGACGAACCATATAATGAATCGTTTTTAATGATCTTTTTATACAAGCTATGAAGGCAGTCTTATGAGGTTTCCCATGAGGCTGCTTTCATAATTTTTAATGTCAAAACATAGTAGTTTATCAAGTATTGAGTTAGTAACATTAGATTTAATGTAATATGCTTACTTTTTTTATTAGCAGGTGTAAGCTATAATATAAAGAGTTGTCTTATGGACGATTGATTGGAGGAACGAAAATGCACAAAAAATATTTTATTGGCACTTCCATTTTAATAGCAGTATTTGTCGTTATATTTGACCAAGTTACTAAATATATTATAGCTACTACAATGAAAATTGGAGATTCATTTGAAGTGATACCGCACTTTTTAAACATAACATCACATCGAAATAATGGTGCTGCATGGGGAATATTGAGTGGAAAAATGACATTTTTCTTTATTATTACCATTATTATATTAATAGCCTTAGTATATTTCTTTATTAAAGATGCTCAATATAATTTGTTTATGCAAGTTGCTATTAGTTTACTTTTTGCAGGTGCACTTGGAAACTTTATTGATAGAGTTTTAACAGGAGAAGTTGTTGACTTTATTGATACAAATATTTTTGGTTATGATTTTCCAATATTTAATATCGCAGATTCAAGTTTAACAATTGGTGTAATATTAATTATTATTGCCTTATTAAAGGATACTTCCAATAAAAAGGAGAAGGAGGTTAAGTAATGGAGACTTATGAATTTAACATTACAGATAAAGAACAAACAGGTATGCGTGTAGATAAGTTGCTGCCTGAATTAAATAGTGATTGGTCTCGTAACCAGATACAAGATTGGATTAAAGCAGGTTTAGTCGTTGCAAACGATAAAGTTGTTAAATCTAATTATAAAGTGAAACTTAATGATCATATAGTTGTCACTGAAAAAGAAGTGGTTGAAGCTGACATTCTACCTGAAAATTTAAATTTAGATATTTATTATGAAGATGATGACGTTGCAGTTGTTTATAAACCGAAAGGCATGGTAGTTCATCCATCACCAGGTCATTATACCAATACATTAGTTAATGGTTTAATGTATCAAATTAAAGATTTATCGGGTATTAATGGAGAAATTCGTCCAGGTATTGTTCACCGTATAGATATGGATACTTCTGGTTTATTAATGGTTGCTAAAAATGATATTGCTCATCGTGGGCTTGTAGAACAATTAATGGATAAATCTGTTAAAAGAAAATATATCGCTTTAGTTCACGGGAATATTCCTCATGATTACGGAACAATCGATGCGCCAATTGGTAGAAACAAAAATGATCGTCAATCTATGGCTGTTGTTGATGATGGTAAGGAAGCAGTGACACATTTTAACGTACTAGAACATTTTAAAGATTATACGCTTGTTGAATGTCAACTTGAAACAGGACGTACGCATCAAATCCGTGTGCACATGAAATATATTGGCTTCCCATTAGTTGGTGATCCAAAGTATGGACCGAAAAAGACATTGGATATTGGTGGTCAAGCTTTACATGCTGGACTTATTGGATTCGAACATCCAGTAACAGGTGAATATATTGAAAGACATGCTGAATTAGCACAAGACTTTGAAGATTTATTAGATACAATTCGAAAAAGAGATGTATAATTGTGTCGTGCTATAATTACGATAACATTATTATGTAAACTATAAGTATTTATCGTTTTCGTTTTTTTAAAAATGAAAACACATTATAAAATAGATTAAGGTTAACATTTTTACTGAGAATGGTTAATTTTTCAATATAGATTGACAAAGCGCCTGATTAGTATTATCCTTATAACAGTTTAAGTACAACATAAAGAGTCTTTAATTGAGCGTTCAGAGAGACGTCAAAGACATGAAAATATAGATATATACTAAAATGAATCATAACACTTTCACATATGCAAGAATAAGTAGTAATACTACGATTCTTCTATGTAAATAGGATGATTGTATATACTAAACCTCATGTCGATATTAAAGACATGAGGTTTTTTGTTTCTAAATTTTGAAAGGGTGAGAATATGTCTGAACGTATCATAATGGATGATGCCGCAATACAACGTACAGTAACGAGAATCGCTCATGAAATTTTGGAGTATAACAAAGGTACTGATAATTTAATTCTTTTAGGTATCAAAACAAGAGGTGAATATTTAGCGAATCGTATACAAGATAAAATTCATCAAATTGA
Source organism: Staphylococcus sp. FSL W8-0305 (assembly GCF_037966415.1). Taxonomy (NCBI): domain Bacteria; kingdom Bacillati; phylum Bacillota; class Bacilli; order Caryophanales; family Staphylococcaceae; genus Staphylococcus; species Staphylococcus sp. FSL W8-0305. Next base: position 862,138 of record NZ_CP150198.1, on the reverse strand, counting down.
GCAACAACGTATACCTACTGGAACAATTGATATTACATACTTTAGAGATGATATAGAGCATATGTCATCACTTACGACAAAAGACGCAATAGACATCGACACAGATATTACAGATAAAGTAGTCATCATTATTGACGATGTGCTGTATACTGGTCGAACGGTTCGTGCTTCACTTGATGCTATTTTGCTAAATGCTAGACCTATTAAAATTGGTTTGGCTGCTTTGGTTGATCGAGGACATCGTGAGTTACCAATTCGAGCAGATTTTGTTGGTAAAAATATACCTACTTCTAAAGAGGAAACGGTAAGTGTCTATTTAGAAGAAATGGATCAAAGAAATGCAGTTATAATTAAATAATACCCCTTTTAATTCAGTACGAGAGACTGAAAAAGGTGGGGGAGTTGAATGATAAATAAGTTTTCATATGCTTGTTTATCTAATAATACCCTCATGTTCGACAACTATAAGTCAATTTCTATGGACGAAAATGACTTGTAGCAACTTGTCACACTTTTTGTCTCTTTACATATACTGATGTAAAGAGATTTTTTTATTATCGGAGGAAATGAATATTATGCAAAATGATGAAATGTTTGAACGAACAGTAAAACCTGTACTAGATGTAAATGAAAAACCACAACCAGCGCAATGGGCATTTTTAAGCTTACAACATTTATTTGCGATGTTTGGCGCAACAGTACTAGTACCATTCTTAACAGGATTACCAATATCAGCAGCGTTACTAGCTTCGGGAATCGGTACATTACTTTATATCTTAATAACGAAGGCGCAAATACCAGCATACTTGGGATCTAGCTTTGCATTTATCACACCAATTATCACGGGATTAAGTACGCATAGCTTAGGAGACATGCTTGTAGCATTATTCATGAGTGGTGTTATGTACGTCATCATCGGGATTCTAATCAAATTAAGTGGGACAGCATGGTTAATGAAATTATTACCACCAGTTGTTGTAGGACCAGTCATCATGGTAATTGGTTTAAGCTTAGCGCCTACTGCAGTCAATATGGCAATGTATGAAAATCCTGGAGATATGAAAGGTTACAATATCAGTTTCTTAATTGTTGCAATGATAACCTTGCTTGTAACAATATTCGTTCAAGGATTTTTTAAAGGATTCCTATCTTTAATTCCAGTACTTGTAGGTATTATCGTAGGTTATGTGGTAGCGATTTTTATGGGGATTGTGAAATTTGATGCAATTATGTCAGCAAAATGGATAGATTTCCCTCATATTTATCTGCCATTTAAAGATTATGTACCTTCATTTCACTTAGGACTTGTACTTGTAATGATTCCGATTGTGTTCGTAACAGTAAGTGAACATATTGGGCACCAAATGGTACTGAATAAAATCGTAGGTAGAAACTTCTTTGAAAAGCCAGGACTTGATAAATCAATCATTGGTGATGGTGTTTCTACAATGTTTGCCAGTATTATTGGTGGACCACCAAGTACAACATATGGTGAAAATATCGGTGTATTAGCGATTACAAGAATATACAGTATTTACGTCATTGGTGGTGCGGCAGTTATAGCAATTGTTTTAGCATTCATTGGTAAGTTCACTGCATTAATTTCTTCTATACCTACACCAGTTATGGGAGGAGTATCTATATTACTTTTCGGTATTATTGCAGCAAGTGGCTTAAGAATGTTAGTTGAAAGCAAAGTAGATTTTGCGAACAATCGAAATTTAGTTATAGCTTCAGTAATTTTAGTTGTAGGTATCGGTAATTTAGTATTTAACTTAAAAGAAATTGGTATCAACCTTCAAATTGAAGGAATGGCATTAGCTGCACTTTCAGGAATTATTTTGAACTTAATCTTACCTAAAGAGAAAAAACAAAACAATTAAGATTTACAAATTAAGGAGGGCGCTTTTATGAATCATTTATTATCAATGGAACATTTATCTACAGATCAAATATACAAACTTATCCAAAAGGCAAGTCAATTTAAATCTGGTGAACGTCAACTACCAAACTTTGAAGGGAAATATGTCGCAAATTTATTCTTTGAAAATTCTACTCGAACAAAATGTAGTTTTGAAATGGCAGAACTTAAGCTAGGGTTAAAAACGATTAGCTTTGAAACATCAACATCATCTGTTTCAAAAGGTGAATCTTTATATGACACATGTAAAACTTTAGAAAGTATTGGCTGTGATTTATTAGTCATTAGACATCCGTTTAATAACTACTATGAAAAATTAGCGAATATTAACATCCCAATTGCGAATGCTGGTGATGGTAGTGGACAACATCCAACACAAAGTTTGCTTGATTTAATGACGATATATGAAGAATATGGATATTTTGAAGGCTTGAATGTATTGATTTGTGGCGACATTAAAAATTCACGTGTCGCACGTAGTAATTATCATAGTTTAAAAGCATTAGGTGCAAACGTAATGTTTAATAGCCCAAATGCTTGGATTGATGATTCTTTAGAAGCGCCTTATGTAAATATAGATGATGTTATAGAAACAGTAGATATAGTTATGTTATTAAGAATTCAACATGAAAGACATGGGCTTGCAGAAGAAACTAGATTTGCAGCAGATGATTATCATCAAAAGCATGGCTTAAATGAAGTGCGTTATAACAAATTACAAGAACATGCTATTGTCATGCATCCGGCACCTGTGAATAGAGGAGTAGAAATACAAAGCGATTTAGTAGAAGCTTCAAAATCAAGAATTTTTAAGCAAATGGAAAATGGCGTTTACTTAAGGATGGCAGTCATTGATGAATTATTAAAATAGGTAAGGGGACGAAAATGATGAAATTAATTAAAAACGGTAAAGTATTACAAAATGGTGAATTACAACAAGCAGATATTTTAATTGATGGTAAGGTAATTAAACAAATTGCACCTGCAATTGAACCAAGCAATGGTATTGACATCATAGATGCGAAAGGTCACTTTGTGTCACCTGGATTTGTCGATGTTCATGTTCATTTACGCGAACCTGGTGGTGAATATAAAGAGACAATTGAAACTGGTACTAAAGCTGCTGCTAGAGGCGGATTTACAACTGTATGTCCAATGCCTAACACAAGACCGGTACCAGATTCTGTAGAACATTTTGAAGCTTTACAAAAATTAATCGATGACAATGCTCAAGTACGTGTATTACCTTATGCTTCAATTACAACACGTCAATTAGGTAAAGAATTGGTTGATTTCCCAGCACTAGTAAAAGAAGGTGCCTTTGCGTTTACAGATGACGGTGTAGGAGTACAAACTGCAAGCATGATGTATGAAGGCATGATTGAAGCTGCAAAAGTAAACAAAGCCATCGTAGCACACTGTGAAGATAATTCATTAATCTATGGTGGTGCAATGCATGAAGGGAAACGCAGTAAAGAGTTAGGTATACCAGGTATTCCAAACATTTGTGAATCTGTTCAAATCGCAAGAGATGTACTATTAGCTGAAGCAGCAGGTTGTCATTATCATGTATGTCATGTTTCTACTAAAGAAAGTGTTAGAGTCATTCGTGATGCTAAACGCGCAGGCATTCATGTTACAGCTGAAGTTACACCACACCATTTATTGTTAACAGAAGATGATATTCCTGGTAATAATGCCATTTATAAAATGAATCCACCATTGAGAAGTACTGAAGATAGAGAGGCTTTGTTAGAAGGGTTACTAGACGGTACAATTGACTGTATCGCAACAGACCATGCACCACATGCACGTGATGAAAAAGCACAACCAATGGAAAAAGCACCATTCGGAATTGTTGGCAGTGAAACAGCATTCCCATTATTATATACGCATTTTGTAAAAAATGGTGATTGGACATTACAACAATTAGTAGATTACTTAACAATTAAACCATGTGAAACATTTAATTTAGAATACGGCACATTAAAAGAAAATGGTTATGCAGATTTAACAATCATTGATTTAGATAGTGAACAAGAAATTAAAGGAGAAGATTTCTTATCAAAAGCAGATAATACACCATTTATCGGCTATAAAGTTTATGGAAATCCGATCTTAACAATGGTTGAAGGCGAAGTTAAATTTGAGGGGGATAAATAATATGCAAAGCAAACGTTATCTAGTGTTAGAAGACGGTTCTTTTTACGAAGGCTACCGTTTAGGATCTGATAACTTAACTGTAGGAGAAATTGTATTTAATACAGCGATGACAGGTTATCAAGAAACTATTTCAGATCCATCATATACAGGTCAGATCATTACTTTTACGTATCCATTAATCGGTAATTATGGTATCAATAGAGACGATTTTGAATCATTAGTACCTACATTAAACGGTATTGTAGTGAAAGAAGCGAGTGCGCATCCAAGTAATTTTAGACAGCAAAAGACACTTCATGACGTTTTAGAATTGCATCAAATTCCAGGGATTGCAGGTGTTGATACAAGAAGTATTACGCGTAAAATTCGACAACACGGTGTGTTAAAAGCTGGTTTTACTGATCGAAAAGAAGATATTGATCAACTTGTCAAACATTTACAACAAGTAGAATTACCTAAAAACGAAGTAGAAATCGTTTCGACTAAAACACCGTATGTTTCGACAGGTAAGGATCTAAGTGTCGTACTTGTAGACTTTGGTAAGAAGCAAAATATTGTTCGAGAATTAAACGTCAGAGGTTGTAACGTCACAGTTGTACCATATACAACTACTGCCGAAGAAATTTTAGCAATGGCTCCAGATGGCGTTATGCTATCAAACGGACCAGGTAATCCTGAAGTTGTAGAATGTGCGATTCTAATGATTCAAGGAATTTTAGGGAAAATTCCGTTCTTTGGTATCTGTCTAGGACATCAACTTTTTGCATTATCTCAAGGAGCAAGCTCATTTAAAATGAAGTTTGGTCATCGTGGTGCGAACCATCCAGTTAAAAATTTAGAGACTGGAAAAGTTGATATTACGAGTCAAAACCATGGATATGCAATAGATATAGATTCGTTAAAAAGTACTGATTTAGAAGTTACTCATCTTGCATTAAATGATGGTACTGTAGAAGGTTTAAAACATAAAACATTACCAGCATTTTCTGTTCAATACCATCCTGAAGCAAATCCAGGACCGTCAGATTCAAACTATCTATTTGATGATTTTGTAGCAATGATGACTAATTTTAAGGAAAAGGAGCGTCATATCAATGCCTAAACGTAATGATATCAAAACAATTTTAGTAATAGGGTCTGGGCCAATTATCATAGGTCAAGCAGCTGAATTTGATTATGCTGGAACACAAGCATGTCTAGCTTTAAAAGAAGAGGGATACCGAGTTATTCTTGTAAATTCAAATCCAGCGACAATCATGACTGATAAGGAAATTGCGGATAAAGTATATATCGAACCGTTAACTCATGATTTTATAGCGCGAATTATACGTAAAGAGCAACCTGACGCTTTACTTCCAACTTTAGGTGGTCAAACAGGTTTAAACATGGCGATTCAACTACACGAAAGTGGTGTGCTTCAAGATAATAACGTCCAATTATTAGGAACTGAGCTAACATCAATTCAACAAGCAGAAGACCGTGAAATGTTTAGAACATTAATGAATGATTTAAACGTTCCTGTGCCAGAGAGTGACATTGTAAATACAGTAGAGCAAGCCTTTAAATTCAAAGAGCAAGTGGGATACCCGCTAATTGTTAGACCAGCATTTACGATGGGTGGTACCGGAGGCGGTATTTGTCATAATGATGAAGAATTACATGAAATCGTTTCAAATGGTCTTCATTATAGTCCAGCAACGCAATGTTTATTAGAAAAATCTATCGCAGGTTTTAAAGAAATCGAATACGAAGTAATGCGTGATAAAAACGATAATGCCATCGTTGTATGTAACATGGAAAATATTGATCCAGTTGGTATTCATACAGGCGATTCAATTGTTGTAGCTCCTAGCCAAACATTATCGGATGTTGAGTATCAAATGTTACGTGATGTTTCATTAAAAGTTATTCGAGCATTAGGTATCGAAGGTGGTTGTAATGTTCAATTAGCATTAGATCCCCATTCATTCGATTATTATATTATAGAAGTAAATCCGCGTGTATCACGTTCATCAGCGTTAGCTTCAAAAGCAACAGGATATCCTATTGCAAAATTAGCTGCTAAAATCGCGGTTGGTCTAACATTAGATGAAATGTTAAATCCAATTACAGGAACATCTTATGCAGCGTTTGAACCAACTTTAGACTATGTGATTTCAAAAATACCAAGATTTCCTTTTGATAAATTTGAAAAAGGAGAACGAGAGCTTGGCACACAAATGAAAGCAACAGGTGAAGTTATGGCCATTGGTCGAACTTACGAAGAATCATTGTTAAAAGCAATTCGATCACTTGAGTATGGTGTGCATCACTTAGGATTACCAAATGGTGAAAGCTTCGATCTTGATTATATTAAAGAACGTATTTCACACCAAGATGATGAACGATTATTTTTCATCGGCGAAGCAATTAGAAGAGGCACAACATTAGAAGAAATTCATAATATGACTCAGATAGATTACTTCTTCTTACACAAGTTCCAAAACATTATTGATATTGAGCATCAATTAAAAGAGCATCAAGGTGATTTAGAATATCTTAAATATGCAAAAGATTATGGATTTAGTGATAAAACAATAGCGCATCGCTTTAATATGACGGAAGAAGAAGTATATCAATTGCGTATGGAAAATGATATTAAACCTGTTTACAAGATGGTTGATACTTGCGCAGCTGAATTTGAATCTTCAACACCATATTATTATGGTACATACGAAACTGAAAATGAATCCATAGTTACTGACAAAGAAAAAATCTTAGTATTAGGCTCTGGACCAATTCGAATCGGCCAAGGTGTAGAATTTGACTATGCGACAGTTCACGCCGTTTGGGCAATTCAAAAAGCAGGGTACGAAGCGATAATTGTGAATAACAATCCAGAAACAGTTTCAACAGACTTCTCAATTTCTGACAAATTATACTTTGAACCTTTAACTGAAGAAGATGTGATGAATATCATTAATTTAGAAAAACCTAAAGGTGTCGTTGTACAATTTGGAGGACAAACAGCGATTAATTTAGCAGACAAATTGGCTAAACATGGTGTTAAAATACTTGGTACTTCACTAGAAAATCTAAATCGTGCTGAAGATAGAAAAGAATTTGAAGCACTATTAAGAAAAATTAACGTGCCACAGCCACAAGGGAAAACAGCTACATCACCTGAGGAAGCATTAGCGAATGCTGCAGAAATCGGATATCCGGTTGTAGTAAGACCTTCTTATGTATTAGGTGGTCGCGCAATGGAAATTGTAGACAATGACAAAGAGTTAGAAAACTATATGACCCAGGCTGTAAAAGCGAGTCCGGAACATCCGGTATTAGTCGATAGATATTTAACTGGTAAAGAAATTGAAGTTGATGCGATTTGTGATGGAGAAACGGTCATTATTCCAGGAATTATGGAACATATTGAACGTGCTGGTGTGCATAGTGGTGACTCAATCGCTGTATATCCGCCACAAACTTTGACAGAAGACGAGTTAGCAACGCTTGAGGACTATACTATAAAATTAGCTAAAGGTTTAAACATCATTGGCTTAATCAACATTCAATTCGTTATAGCTCACGATGGTGTGTATGTTTTAGAAGTAAATCCACGTTCTAGTAGAACGGTACCATTCTTAAGTAAAATTACTGATATTCCAATGGCACAATTAGCTATGCGAGCAATCATTGGGGAAAAACTAACAGATATGGGTTATCAAGAAGGGGTTCAACCATATGCTGAGGGTGTATTTGTGAAAGCACCGGTATTTAGTTTTAATAAATTGAAAAATGTTGATATTACTTTAGGACCTGAAATGAAGTCTACAGGTGAAGTAATGGGGAAAGATACAACATTAGAAAAGGCGTTATTCAAAGGGTTAACAGGTAGTGGTGTTGAAGTTAAAGATCACGGTACAGTATTAATGACTGTCAGTGACAAAGATAAAGAGGAAGTTGTTAAATTGGCACAACGCTTAAATGAAGTTGGCTATAAAATTTTAGCAACGTCTGGAACAGCTAATAAATTAGCTGAGTATGACATACCTGCAGAAGTAGTAGGCAAAATTGGTGGCGAAAATGATTTATTAACACGTATTCAAAATGGTGATGTTCAAATCGTTATAAATACAATGACTAAAGGTAAAGAAGTAGAAAGAGATGGCTTCCAAATTAGACGTACTACAGTTGAAAATGGTATTCCATGTTTGACATCTTTAGATACAGCTAATGCCTTAACGAATGTAATTGAAAGTATGACATTTACAATGCGTCAAATGTAAATCAATCAAACTGTATCGGTGGGGCTGTAATTAACCATTTACTTAAAGAAGTTTATATTACAGCCTCATTATTTTAGTGAATTTCTTAACGTAAAGGGAGACATATATGATGAAAGATTTACCAATTATTGCATTAGATTTTGAATCAAAAGAAAAAGTAAATCAATTTTTAGATTTATTTGATGAATCATTATTCGTAAAAGTAGGTATGGAACTTTTTTATCAAGAAGGTCCTCAATTAATTAATGAGATAAAAGAAAGAGGGCATGATGTATTTTTAGATTTAAAACTGCATGATATTCCCAATACAGTTGGTAAAGCGATGGAAGGACTAGCTAAATTGAATGTTGATCTGGTAAATGTTCATGCTGCTGGTGGCGTAAAAATGATGTCTGAGGCCATTAAAGGATTAAGAAAACATAATCAACATACAAAAATTATTGCAGTAACACAGCTTACGTCAACAACAGAAGACATGTTACGACACGAACAAAATATACAAACATCGATTGAAGAGGCCGTTTTAAATTATGCCAAGTTAGCAAATGCAGCTGGTTTAGATGGCGTTGTTTGTTCACCTCTTGAAAGTCGTATGTTGACTGAAAAGTTAGGTACATCATTTTTAAAAGTAACACCAGGCATTAGACTTAAAGGTGCATCTCAAGATGACCAACACCGTATTACGACACCGGAAGAAGCAAGACAGCTTGGTTCGACGCATATTGTAGTCGGTAGACCGATTACACAAAGTGACAATCCAGTCGAAAGTTATCATAAAATTAAAGAAAGTTGGTTAGTATAATGGCTAAAGAAATTGCAAAATCATTATTAGATATTGAAGCTGTAACATTATCACCAAATGATTTATATACATGGAGTTCAGGTATTAAATCACCGATTTACTGTGATAACCGTGTTACGTTAGGTTATCCTTTAGTTCGAGGCGCAATCCGCGATGGTTTAATTAACTTAATTAAAGAACACTTTCCTGAAGTAGAAGTTATTTCTGGTACTGCAACAGCTGGTATTCCACATGCAGCTTTTATTGCTGAAAAATTAAAATTACCAATGAATTATGTTCGTTCATCAAATAAGAGTCATGGTAAGCAAAATCAAATTGAAGGTGCTAAAAGTGAAGGTAAAAAAGTAGTTGTGATAGAAGATTTAATTTCGACAGGGGGATCTTCAGTCACAGCAGTTGAAGCCTTAAAACAAGCAGGTGCAGAAGTATTAGGTGTTGTTGCTATCTTTACTTACGGTTTGAAAAAAGCAGATGATACATTTAGCAATATTCAACTACCTTTTTACACTTTAAGTGATTACAATGAATTAATTGAAGTAGCTGAAAATGAAGGTAAAATTTCTAGTGAAGATATCCAAACATTAGTTGAATGGAGAGACAACTTAGCATAATATAGACACTAGAAGGAGGAATTCAACAAATGAATGACAAAACATCTAATGATTTATATGGGAAGATAAAACATTGTAACGAATTTATCAATCATTCAAATGATTCCAATCTATCTAGTAGTCACGATGTCGACGAAAGTTCAACGAAGCAAAAACATATAAAAAATAAAACAACTATAAATCATAATGATGATTTATTTAAACATGTAAAGGATATATTACGTAAACAAGGACAAATTTAAAAACAAAAAAGCTATAGTGTTTAATATCAGGGGCTGCTTAACCGCATCCGAATATTACAAACACTATAGCTTTTATTATATAAAAAATTTATTAGCGGATAATTAACTTTATTAAAATCCAACCAATTAAGAATACGAGTAATAGGACTAATACTGGAATCACATAATGTAACATAACGTCCCTCCTTTAACTTAATTTTAATTGTAATCAAATTTGACAATAAGTCAAAACATTAATACCTATGATAAGTATCATTTATTAACATATGTATCATATTTTTAATCTTGCGTAATTTTTATCGTTAACTATGTGATTTAATCAACAGGCCAATAAGACATTTGTCATTCGTGCACATAACGGTACGACGCGCTTTTGTCATTTTAATTATGTTAAGATAATAGTAGTTATAGAAGTTCAATCTATAGGAGGCATAGCATGGATATTCCAAAAATTACGACATTTTTAATGTTTAATAACCAAGCTGAAGAAGCTGTTAAACTATACACAAGCTTATTTGAAGATAGTGAGATTATAACAATGGCTAAGTATGGTGAAAATGGACCTGGTGATCCTGGGACTGTACAACACTCAATATTTACATTAAATGGACAAGTATTCATGGCGATTGATGCTAATAGTGGCACAGAATTACCAATGAATCCTGCGATTTCATTATTTGTTACAGTAAAAGATACTATTGAAATGGAACGACTATTTAATGGATTAAAAGATGAAGGTGCCATTTTAATGCCAAAAACGAATATGCCACCATACAGAGAGTTTGCTTGGGTTCAAGATAAGTTTGGAGTAAGTTTTCAATTAGCATTACCTGAGTAAAAGGATTCGTACAGCGTTGAATGATAAAGAAACACTTTTTCTTATGCATGCGTTTTACCTATGTATTCCTATTTTAAGTACACATTATCATTTTAGTTTCACTCATTTTTAAAATCACAAAGATAATTTTTAACTTAAATGATGATACGTTATTAAAAAACACGATACTTCGTTTCAATGAACGCATCAAATTAAAAATAAACACCTCGCAAAAGAAAGTAGGCCTTTCTTATGGTGAGGTGTTTATTTGTCGACAACTTGATTATGATTGTTTCATTTTTTGAATATGTTCATAATCAGGTGTAGCATACAAAGTTTTTTGATTGTCATATGTTACAAACCCAGGCTTTGCACCTGATGGTTTGTGCACATTTTTAATTAACGTGTAATCAACAGGTATTTGTCCAGAATTACCAGCTTTTGAAAAGTATCCTGCTAACATAGCCGCTTCCTTGATTGTCGTATCACTTGGTGCATCATTAAATATAACGACATGTGAACCAGGAATATCTTTTGTGTGTAACCATGTGTGAGTTTTTTTAGCTTTTTTATTTGTTAAATAATCATTTTGCTTGTTATTCTTGCCAACATATATATCGTCGCCATCAGTTGATACATAATGTTGTAATTGAATCTGCGCTTTCTTTTTCTTAGTTTGATTTTTACGCTGTTTCATAAAGCCTTGTTCTGCTAATTCATCTCTAATTTCATCAATGTCATGGACAGAAATATGATGTAATTGTTGTTCGATTGTTGAAAAATAATCTATATTGTCTTTCGTCAATTGAATTTGATGCTGTAATTCACGTTCTCTCGTTTTCATACGATTATATTGTTTATAATAATATTGAGCATTTGCAGATGGGGATTTTGTAGGATTTAAAGGAATGACAACTTCTTCATTCGTATAATAATTCAATGCCGTCACTTCTTTATCGCCTTGCTTAATTCGATATATATTAGCAGTAATCAATTCACCATATAACTGTTCAGTATCTTTATTTTTAGACTGCTCATATTCTTCAATCAACTTCGCTAATTTATTTTGATATTTGTGCAACTGCTGTTGAACAAATCGAACTAAATCATTCGCACGTTGTTTAACGCGTTCCCGTTCGCCACGCGCATCATAAAAACGATCAAGTAAATCATTTAATGAATCGTACGTAACTGTATCATCATTAAATTGATTTAACTTTATAAAATAGAAATCCTCTTTACCTGTTTCATGATTTTTATGAAAAATAGGAGTAGGTGGTAACTTGGTTTCTGCCATTACTTCGTCGAATGCTTCTGGTAAAGTTGATGAAGTCATAAATTGACGACGATTAACGATTTCATTCGTAATTAAAGGGCTAAACCCTTCAAACTGATTCAATAATTGTTTAGCAATATTACCTGCGTTAAAATCGATATATTTCAACACCTCTGCACCTGTAATATCATACGGATTCATTTTGTGCTGAGTAGGTGGTGCTTCATAATTAAATCCTGGCATTACTGTTCGATAGTGATTCGTATTTGGTGTTAAGTGTTTAAATCCTTCAATTATTTTACGATTTTCATCTACTAAAATTAAGTTACTATGTTTACCCATAATCTCAAGGATGACAGTGCGGTAAATAGTATCGCCAATTTCATCTTTACTCTTTATATCGATTTCAATGCGACGATCATTACCAATTTGCTTAATCGATTCGATAATACCACCTTCTAAGTGTTTTCTAAAAACACGCGCAAACATGGGTGGATTAAATGGATTATCATATTTTTTAGTAGTCAATTGTAATCTTGAAAAGTTTGGATGGATTGACAATAACAATTGATGGTTTTGTCTATTTTGACGTACAACCATTAGTATCGTGTCATTATCAGGTTGATTGATTTTGTGAACGCGTCCTGTTGTTAAAAATTGTAGAGACTCAACCATTTTCTTTGTAAATAAGCCATCATAAGCCATAATTTATCTTCCACCTTCTTCATATCATTCGTTTCATTTTAACATGATTGTAACTTTTCGGTATAGTTATTGAATCATACATTATGCCACACATTTAACATTATCTAAAAGTTCGCAATTCAATTTATTTAATTAAAATTAATCGTGCAATATAACGATATTGTTAGACCTAATAGAAATTATGGCATGCAATTTCAAATATGCTATACAATATAAAGAACAATGTGATATCATATTTAAATAATAGAAGATTAGCTTAGAGAGGTCGTAAGGCATGGATAATGAAAAAGGATTGTTAATCGTTTTATCAGGACCATCTGGAGTAGGTAAAGGTACTGTTAGAAAACGAATATTTGAAGATCCAAGTACATCATATAAGTATTCTATTTCAATGACAACACGTCAAATGCGTGAAGGTGAAGTTGATGGCGTAGATTACTTTTTTAAAACTAGGGATGCGTTTGAAGCTTTAATTAAAGATGACCAATTTATAGAATATGCTGAATATGTAGGCAACTATTATGGTACACCAGTTCAATATGTTAAAGATACAATGGACGAAGGTCATGATGTATTTTTAGAAATTGAAGTAGAAGGTGCAAAGCAAGTTAGAAAGAAATTTCCAGATGCGTTATTTATTTTCTTAGCACCTCCAAGTTTAGATCACTTGAGAGAGCGATTAGTAGGTAGAGGAACAGAATCTGATGAGAAAATACAAAGTCGTATTAACGAAGCACGTAAAGAAGTCGAAATGATGAATTTATACGATTACGTTGTAGTTAATGATGAAGTAGAACTTGCGAAGAATAGAATTCAATGTATTGTAGAAGCTGAGCACTTAAAAAGAGAGCGCGTAGAAGCTAAGTATAGAAAAATGATTTTGGAGGCTAAAAAATAATGTTAAATCCACCATTAAACCAATTAACGTCACAAATTAAATCAAAGTATTTAATTGCAACAACTGCAGCGAAAAGAGCGCGTGAAATTGATGAACAACCTGAAACTGAATTATTAAGTGAATATCATTCATTTAAACCAGTTGGTAGAGCGTTAGAAGAAATTGCTGACGGTAAAATTCGCCCTGTTATTTCAAGCGATTATTATGGTAAAGAATAGTTTCGACCATTAAAAATATGTGAAGCAAGACGTATATCAAATACGTCAAGGCATATCCAAATCAAACGCACCTATGTAGGTGTGTTTTTTTAGTTTATCCAATGATTGATGTTATAATAATACTAAATTTGTATCTATAAAAAAGTAATGAGCATTTGTGCGCATATGATGATGTAAAGCGTAAATGTCATAGTGATATTTAAGGGAGATTGAATATGAAGAAAATATTGTTAGCCGTTACAGGTGGCATTGCGGCATATAAAGCGATTGATTTGACAAGTAAGTTAACACAATCTGGGTATGAAGTTCGCGTTATGTTAACGAATCACGCACAAAAATTTGTGACACCATTAGCATTTCAAGCAATAAGTCGAAATGCTGTTTATACAGATACTTTTATAGAAGAAAATCCTTCAGAAATACAGCATATAGCATTAGGTGATTGGGCAGATGCAATCATTGTTGCACCTGCAACGGCAAATACAATTGCAAAATTGAGTGTAGGTATTGCTGATGATTTGGTGACATCAACGTTGCTAGCAACAGAGACACCGAAATTTATTGCGCCTGCTATGAATGTGCATATGTATGAAAATAAACGTACGCAGCAAAATATTAATATTTTAAAAGAAGATGGGTATCATTTTATCGAACCAGGAAGCGGATTTTTAGCATGTGGTTATGTTGCTAAAGGACGTATGGAAGAACCGCTTCAAATCGTTTCTGTTATTGATGCTCATTTTCAAAATAGTAATCGTTTAGCTAATAGTTCATTTCAAGATAAACGCGCATTGGTTACAGCCGGACCAACTATTGAAGTTATCGATCCAGTCAGATTTGTATCCAATCGTTCTTCTGGAAAAATGGGTTATGCAATAGCTGAAGCATTGCGAAATCGAGGAGCTATCGTGACATTAGTTGCGGGGCCTACAACACTAGAGGATCCAAAAGATATTGAAGTTATTCATGTTCAAAGTGCTGAAGAAATGTTTGAACAAGTGACAAGCCGATTTGACGAACAAGATATTGTTGTAAAAGCAGCAGCCGTATCTGACTATACACCGGTTGATGTATTAGAACATAAGATGAAAAAGCAGGACGGTGATTTGTCAGTATCTTTTAAACGTACTAAAGACATTCTTAAATATTTAGGTGAACATAAAACATCACAGTATTTAATAGGCTTTGCAGCAGAGACTGAAGATATTGAAAATTATGCACAACAAAAATTACGCAAGAAAAATGCAGATGTGATTATTTCAAATAATGTTGGAGATATGTCTATCGGATTTAGTTCTGATGATAATGAATTGACAATGCATTTTAAAAATAATGAAAAAGTAAATATCAAGAAAGGAAAAAAAGTAGTATTAGCTGCACAAATTTTAGATGAACTAGAAACTAGGTGGCAATAATGATAGCGAAAGTCATAGTCGATGTCGCGTCGAAGAGCGTTGACTATAAATTTGATTATATAATTCCCGAACAACTCGAATCTGTCATCCAACCTGGTGTGCGTGTGATTGTACCTTTTGGACCAAGAACGATTCAAGGTTATGTAATGGAAGTAACAGCAGAACCTGATGCACAACTTGACGTTTCGAAGTTAAAAAAAATCATAGAAGTGAAAGATATACAACCAGAATTAACATCAGAATTAATAGCTTTAAGTGAGTGGATGGGTTCAACTCATGTCATTAAACGTATTTCTATGCTAGAAGTGATGCTTCCGAGTGCTATTAAAGCGAAGTATAAAAAAGCATTTAAGATGAAAGATGACATAGAGGTACCTTCAACTTTATTACAAAAATTTGATAAGCATGGTTACTATTATTATAAAGATGCGCAAAAAAATAATGATATTCAATTGCTTATGAAGTTGTTAAAAGATGATATCGTTGAAGAAAGAACGATTCTCACACAAAATATAACTAAAAAAACCAAGCGTGCTGTTCGTGTCATTGAAGGGTATCATCCTGATGAAGTATTAGCTAAGTTGGAGAAAGTTATTAAACAATATGATTTGTATGCTTACTTGTCTGAAGAACAACATAAAACAATATTTTTAACTGATATTGAGGATATGGGCTTTTCAAAATCTAGTTTAGATGGACTTATCAAAAAAGGTTATGTTGAAAAATATGACGCGGTTGTTGAAAGAGACCCATTTAAAGATCGTGTTTTCGAACAAGAATCAAAACAGCAATTAACAGAAGACCAATATAAAGCATATGAAGCGATTAAAGCTAAAATTGTAAGCCAAGAGCAAGAAACATTTTTACTTCATGGTGTGACGGGATCAGGTAAAACAGAAGTATATTTACAAACGATAGAAGATGTTTTAAGTCAAGGAAAACAGGCGATGATGTTAGTTCCTGAAATCGCTCTAACACCGCAAATGGTTTTACGCTTCAAACGTCGATTTGGTGATGACGTTGCTGTATTACATTCTGGCTTATCTAATGGGGAACGTTATGATGAGTGGCAAAAAATTAGGGATGGTCGTGCGAGAGTAAGTGTTGGTGCAAGGTCAAGTGTGTTCGCACCTTTCAAAAATTTAGGGTTAATCATCATTGATGAAGAACATGAATCTACATATAAGCAAGAAGATTATCCGAGATATCACGCTAGAGAAATTGCCCAATGGCGAAGTGAATATCATCACTGCCCAGTCATTTTAGGAAGTGCAACACCATGTCTTGAAAGTTATGCACGAGCTGAAAAAGGTGTTTATCATTTGCTATCATTACCAAACAGAGTGAACCAACAAGCTTTACCTGAAATTGATATCGTAGACATGCGTGAAGAATTGAGTGAAGGTAATCGGTCAATGTTTTCAAAAGATTTACGTGAAGCCATACAATTAAGATTAGATCGACAGGAACAAGTTGTTTTATTTTTAAATCGACGTGGTTATGCATCATTTATGTTATGTCGGGATTGTGGATATGTACCGCAATGCCCAAACTGTGATATTTCATTAACGTATCATAAAACGACAGACTTATTAAAATGTCACTATTGTGGTTACCAAGAGACACCACCGAATCAATGTCCAAATTGTGAGAGTGAACACATTCGACAAGTAGGTACTGGTACTCAGAAAGTTGAAGAACTATTGCAACAAGAATTTGAAGATGCGCGCATAATTAGGATGGATGTAGATACAACCTCAAAGAAAGGTGCACATGAAAAGTTATTGACTGAATTCGAAAAAGGTAACGGTGACATTTTACTAGGTACTCAGATGATTGCGAAAGGATTAGATTATCCAAACATTACTTTAGTTGGTGTGCTGAATGCAGATACAATGTTAAATTTACCTGATTTTCGGGCGAGCGAACGTACTTATCAACTATTAACGCAAGTGGCTGGTAGAGCTGGTCGTCATGAAAAGGCAGGTCAAGTCATCATTCAAACGTATAATCCAGATCATTATTCAATATTGGATGTTCAAAAAAATGATTATTTAACATTTTATCGTCAGGAAATGGAATATCGTAAATTAGGAAAGTATCCACCGTATTATTATTTGATTAATTTCACAATCTCACATAAAGAAATGAAGAAGGTTATGGAAGCATCGCAACATGTTCATAAAATTTTATTACAGCATTTAACAGAAAAAGCGCTTGTACTAGGTCCATCTCCGGCAGCACTTGCGAGAATCAACAATGAATTTAGATTCCAAATTTTAGTGAAATATAAAAGTGAACCTGGATTATTACAAGCCATTCAGTTTTTAGATGACTATTACCATGAAAAATTTATAAAAGAAAAATTAGCGTTGAAGATTGATATTGATCCACAGATGATGATGTAATTTTTTGACTAAAACACTTTAATACCAATGTTTCCTAAGAGTTTGAAAGGTCTTGTTTTTACTTTAAGGGCAGAAAAAGGGCAGAATATACAACTGTTAACCATTTAAATTAGCAGTTTATATTCTGTCTTTTTATATGGCTTTATAACTTACGTGATTTTGATTTGATTAGGGATTTATTAGTATTTTCATTTACGAATTCTGATTTTAATGTAAGTGCCATACTTACTGATAAATAAAAGTACTAATGATTATGCAAACTATTTTTAAATGGCAAATTGAAATGGTGCAAATTTTACACTTGTAATTTAATGGCTATAAACTATTTTATATCTATCTATGTTTTAACTACTTAAATTATTAGACAAAACAATTTTCTTAAATTATCAATTAAAGTATTTAAAAATATTGATGGTTAATGTAAAATATCAATATAAATAAGTTTTTTAAATTTATGTATGTTTATTTGATTCAAACAAAATAACTTAAGAGGAGAAAGTTTATGAAAAAGACACTGGGATGTTTACTTTTAATTATGCTTTTAGTCGTAGCAGGTTGTTCTTTTGGTGGGAATCATAAATTATCATCAAAGAAATCAGAAGAATCAAAACAAGAAACTGTAAAAAAAGAATCGGAAGAAGAGAAAGATCCAGATTTAGAGAAATTTGAAGAAATAGAGAAGAAAATGAAAGGAATTAAAGATGCGCCATCTCTAGATAAGTTGGATCCATTAATGACAGAAAAGTCGTTTACGAATAGTAAAGGGATTCAAGGATGGAAAGATTACAAAGAATTAATGGGTAAAGTGGAACTTGCAGATTATAGATTTACAAAAGATTCAAAAGGATCTTCTATAAAAGATGTTGATGCATTCTTTAAAGGTAAGAAAGGTATAAAAAGGAAAGTGATTGAAACACACGATGATGTAAAACAAGTTGATTATTGGTATGTAGATCCAGATGGAAAGAAAATTGGCAATTCAAACACACCTGTTTTTTACGCAGAAATTATGACAAAATATAAAGATGGAAAGTTAGTTTATGCATCAGTCGAACCAGGTTCTTACGTAATACATAAAGATGATGCAATTAAATATGACGATTATTCTAAGTTAAAAAAATTAAGTCAACTAACTAAACTTGATCATCCAAAGCCAGTTCCATATAGCGTAGCTCAAATCAAATCTTTCGGAGTACCTTTAACAAGCGTTTCATTTATGACGCATGGATCAAAGGATACTAAAGATGAAGTGATGCCGGCATTGGCATATTTCACTTTTTCACCAAAAAATTATGAAGACAAGTCTAATCCAGATCCAAAAGTTTTAAATTTAGTAGGGATGGATTTCTTAAATGCATCTAGTGATTTTGGTAACGCACATTTTGTTGTTCTAAGTAAATATATTAAAGAGTACGAATCAAACTATGAAACAGCGTCAGATGATTCTTTAAAATAGTATTTACTGTGCGGAAAATAAATAGTGTGCTACATTAAATAATCGCAATAATAATCCCGATAAACAATCAGCATTGCTGCTTATCATATAGAGTTCGTAATAACTATAACTCTATGATTCGCAAATAATAAATGATTGTCATCGGGATTTATTTTTATCAATTTATAAAGTGACATTACCTTGTTCATCAGCAGGTTTGAAAACAGTAATCACTGCACTAATAATTGCTAAAATGTGTGGGATACCTGTCCAACAGAATATTAAGTGTAGAATACCTTGCATATTCTTGCCGGCATAAAATTTATGAATACCAAAACTACCTAAGAACAATGCTAATAAAATATAAATAACTTTGTTTACTTGCATTTCTTTCCCTCCAGTTGAATTGCTTATAATGACATTAGCTTCTCTTTTTATTTTACCCACTTTTAGTTCAAACATTCTAGTTTCAGCATTCCCAATCATCTAAATTTCAGTTTTTCAATCCTTACAATAAATTTAGGATTTCATTTCAGTTGCATTGTATTATTTTACGTGTGAAATATACGTAATGAATCACATTACAATCTTTAAATTGAAAAATATACATTCTATGATGTAAGGTCGCATTTTTAATATATTTACGTTATAATGGTTTGATGAATTTTATTGAGGAGTAAGAGCTATGGCGATTAAAAAGTTAGTACCAGCATCGCATCCTATTTTAACGAAAAAAGCGCAAGCAGTTATAAAATTTGATGATTCGTTAAAAAGATTATTACAAGATTTAGAAGATACAATGTATGCACAAGAAGCTGCTGGCTTATGTGCACCTCAAATTAATCAGTCATTGCAAGTGGCAATCATTGATATGGAAATGGAAGGATTATTACAACTTGTTAATCCGAAAATTATTAGTCAATCAAATGAAACGATAACAGACTTAGAAGGTTCAATTACATTGCCAGATGTTTACGGCGAAGTGACAAGAAGTAAAATGATCGTTGTCGAAAGTTATGACGTCAATGGGAACAAAGTTGAACTAACTGCACATGAAGATGTAGCAAGAATGATTTTGCATATTATAGATCAAATGAACGGTATCCCTTTTACAGAACGTGCGGACCGTATTTTAACAGATAAAGAAGTGGAGGCATATTTTATAAATGACTAAAATAATATTTATGGGTACACCAGACTTTTCAACAACTGTTTTAGAAATGCTTATTGCAGAACATGATGTCATTGCAGTCGTAACGCAACCAGATCGACCTGTTGGACGTAAACGTGTTATGACACCACCACCAGTTAAAAAAGTTGCAATGAAATATGATTTACCTGTATATCAGCCTGAAAAATTAAGTGGATCAGAAGAATTAGAACAATTGCTTCAATTAGATGTAGATTTAATTGTAACAGCCGCTTTTGGACAATTATTACCTGAATCATTGTTGGCATTACCAAAACTTGGCGCAATTAATGTACATGCATCATTGTTGCCGAAGTATAGAGGTGGTGCACCAATTCATCAGGCAATTATCGATGGTGAACAAGAAACCGGCATAACAATTATGTATATGGTTAAAAAATTAGATGCGGGTAATATTATTTCGCAACAAGCAATTAAAATAGAAGAAAATGATAATGTCGGTACGATGCATGATAAATTAAGTGTATTAGGAGCAGATTTATTAAAAGAAACTTTACCATCAATTATAGAGGGTACAAATGAAAGTGTACCACAAGATGATACGCAAGCAACATTTGCTTCCAATATTCGACGCGAAGATGAGCGAATTAGCTGGAATAAACCAGGAAGACAAGTGTTTAATCAAATTCGAGGATTATCACCATGGCCAGTTGCTTATACAACTATGGATGACACTAACTTGAAAATATACGATGCTGAACTCGTTGAGACTAATAAGATAAACGAGCCTGGAACAATTATAGAAACGACTAAAAAAGCCATTATTGTTGCTACAAATGATAATGAAGCTGTTGCAATTAAAGATATGCAATTGGCTGGGAAAAAGAGAATGTTAGCTGCCAATTATTTAAGTGGTGCGCAAAACACACTAGTAGGGAAGAAACTTATATGATAGAAAACGTGAGAAGTCTTGCTTTTGACACGATTCAAGATATATTAAATGAAGGTGCGTATAGTAACTTGCGTATCAATGAAGTGTTGTCAGAAAATGAATTAAATGTAATGGATAAAGCTTTATTTACAGAAATTGTCTACGGAACCGTTAAAAGAAAATATACGTTAGATTTTTATTTAAAGCCTTTTGTGAAAACAAAGATTAAGGCATGGGTTAGGCAATTATTATGGATGAGTATTTATCAATATGTTTATTTAGATAAAGTTCCAAATCACGCCATCATTAATGAAGCAGTTGAAATAGCAAAAGAACGCGGTGGCTATCACAACGGAAATGTCGTAAATGGCATTTTACGAACAATGATGCGTAGTGACTTACCTGATTTTAATGAAATTGCAGATCCTAAAAAAAGAATGGCAATCGAGTATAGTATGCCGAAGTGGATTATAGATCATTGGGCAACACATTATGGTCTCGAAGAAACTGAAACGATTTTACAGTCATTTTTAGAAACGACATCAACAACTGTGCGTGCCAACCTGACGCGAGCATCATTAGATGATATTATTGAAAAGTTGCAAGACGAAGGTTATGACGTTGAAAAAGATCATGACTTACCTTATTGTCTCCATATAGGAGGACAACCAATTATTCATTCTCGTTCATTTAAAGATGGATTCGTTTCAATTCAAGATAAAAGCTCAATGTTTGTTGCACACATTATGAATGTAGACCGACATGATCACGTATTAGATGCATGTAGTGCACCTGGCGGTAAGGCTTGTCATATTGCTGAAGTTTTAATGCCAGAAGGGCAAGTTGACGCTTCAGATATACATGATCACAAAATAGACTTAATTAATTTTAATATAAAAAAATTACGATTAACAAATATTAAAGCTTTTCAACATGATGCGACAAAACCTTATGATAAAACATACGATAAGATACTTGTTGATGCACCATGTAGCGGATTAGGTGTTATGAGACACAAGCCGGAGATTAAATATACTCAAAGCAAACAACATATTGAGTCACTAGTTGATTTACAGCTTGAAATATTGGAAAATGTAAAAAACAATGTAAAAATAGGTGGCGAAATCATCTATTCCACATGTACAATAGAGCAACTAGAAAATGAAAACGTGATTTATACGTTTTTGAAAAATAATAAAAACTTCGAATTTGAACCGTTTCAACATCCGATAACTGGAGAGTTGGTCAAAACGTTACAAATCATGCCGCAAGACTTTAATTCAGATGGATTCTTTATCACTAAGATAAAAAGAAAGGACAATTAGGAATGATAACTGCTGAAAAGAAAAAGAAGAATAAATTTCTTCCAAATTTTGACAAGCAATCAATATATTCATTGCGATTTGACGAAATGCAAAACTGGCTCGTTGAACAAGGTCAACAAAAATTTCGAGCGAAACAGATTTTTGAATGGTTATATCAAAAAAGAGTAGATTCGATTGATGAAATGACGAACTTATCGAAAGACTTACGACAGCTTTTAAAAGATAACTTTACTGTTACAACTTTAACAACTGTAGTAAAACAAGAAAGTAAAGACGGTACAATTAAATTCTTATTTGAATTACAAGATGGCTATACAATTGAAACTGTTTTAATGAGACATGATTATGGAAATTCAGTATGTGTAACGACACAAGTAGGTTGTCGTATCGGATGTACGTTTTGTGCTTCTACACTTGGCGGCTTAAAAAGAAACCTTGAAGCTGGCGAAATTGTTTCACAAGTTTTAACAGTTCAAAAAGCCCTTGATGCTACAGAAGAGCGCGTATCTCAAATTGTCATAATGGGTATCGGTGAACCATTTGAAAATTATGATGAAATGATGGACTTTTTAAGAATCGTCAATGATGATAACAGTTTAAATATTGGTGCACGTCACATTACAGTATCAACATCAGGTATCATTCCTAGAATATATGACTTTGCGGACGAAGATATTCAAATTAATTTTGCTGTAAGCTTACACGCCGCAAAAGATGAAGTGCGATCACGCTTGATGCCAATTAACCGTGCATATAATGTTGAGAAGTTAATCGAAGCAATTCAATATTATCAAGAAAAAACAAATCGTCGTGTTACTTTTGAATATGGTCTGTTTGGTGGTGTGAATGACCAACTAGAACATGCAAGAGAATTAGCACATTTAATAAAAGGCTTAAACTGCCATGTTAACTTAATTCCTGTCAACCATGTTCCAGAAAGAAATTATGTAAAAACGGCTAAAAATGATATCTTTAAATTTGAAAAAGAATTAAAGAGACTAGGAATTAATGCCACAATACGTCGTGAACAAGGTTCAGATATTGACGCAGCTTGTGGTCAATTAAGAGCAAAGGAACGACAAGTAGAAACGAGGTAAAGACAAATGCTAGAGGCACAATTTTTTACTGATACTGGACAACATAGAGATAAGAATGAAGATGCGGGTGGTATTTTTTATAATCAAACTAATCAACAACTTTTAGTTCTGTGTGATGGTATGGGCGGCCATAAAGCAGGAGAAGTTGCAAGTAAATTTGTTACAGATGAGTTGAAATCCCGTTTTGAAGCGGAAAATCTTATAGAACAACATCAAGCTGAAAATTGGTTGCGTAATAATATAAAAGATATAAATTTTCAGTTATATCACTATGCACAAGAAAATGCAGAATATAAAGGTATGGGTACAACATGTGTTTGTGCACTTGTTTTTGAAAAATCAGTTGTGATAGCAAATGTCGGTGATTCTAGAGCCTATGTTATTAATAGTCGACAAATTGAACAAATTACTAGTGATCACTCGTTTGTTAATCATCTTGTTTTAACGGGTCAAATTACGCCGGAAGAAGCATTTACACATCCACAACGTAATATTATTACGAAGGTGATGGGCACAGATAAACGTGTGAGTCCAGATTTGTTTATTAAGCGATTAAATTTTTATGATTATTTATTATTAAATTCAGATGGATTAACTGATTATGTTAAAGACAATGAAATTAAGCGTTTGTTAGTAAAAGAAGGTACAATAGAAGATCATGGTGATCAATTAATGCAATTGGCATTAGATAACCATTCGAAAGATAACGTTACTTTCATACTCGCGGCTATTGAAGGTGATAAAGTATGATAGGTAAAATAATAAATGAACGATATAAAATTGTAGATAAGCTTGGCGGCGGTGGCATGAGTACCGTTTATCTTGCAGAAGATACGATACTTAACATTAAAGTTGCAATTAAGGCGATTTTTATACCACCTAGAGAAAAAGAAGAAACATTAAAACGTTTTGAACGAGAAGTACATAACTCATCACAGCTATCACATCAAAATATAGTAAGTATGATCGATGTTGATGAAGAAGATGACTGTTACTACTTAGTAATGGAATATATTGAAGGTCCGACTTTGTCTGAGTATATTGAAAGTCATGGGCCATTAAGTGTTGACACGGCGATTAATTTTACGAATCAAATATTGGATGGCATTAAACATGCGCATGATATGCGTATTGTACATAGAGATATTAAGCCACAAAATATATTAATTGACAGCAATAAAACGTTGAAAATATTTGATTTTGGAATTGCTAAAGCTTTAAGTGAGACGTCTTTAACTCAGACTAATCATGTGTTAGGTACTGTGCAGTACTTTTCGCCAGAACAAGCAAAAGGTGAGGCAACGGATGAATGTACAGATATTTATTCTATAGGTATTGTGTTATATGAAATGCTTGTTGGTGAACCACCATTTAATGGAGAAACTGCAGTTAGCATTGCGATTAAACATATTCAGGATTCTGTGCCAAATGTGACAACCGATGTACGTAAGGATATTCCGCAATCTTTAAGTAATGTCATTTTACGCGCTACAGAAAAAGACAAAGCGAATCGTTACAAAACAATTCAAGAAATGAAAGATGATTTGAGTAGTGTTTTACATGAAAATCGAGCGAATGAAGATGTCTATGAACTCGATAAAATGAAAACGATAGCGGTACCATTGAAAAAAGAAGATCTAGCAAAGCATATTAGTGAACATAAGTCGAATCAACCTAAACGTGAAACGACGCAAGTACCTATTGTAAATGGGCCTGCTCATCATCAGCAATTCCAAAAGCCAGAAGGTACCGTGTACGAACCAAAACCTAAAAAGAAATCAACACGAAAGATTGTGCTCTTATCACTAATCTTTTCGTTGTTAATGATTGCACTTGTTTCTTTTGTGGCAATGGCAATGTTTGGTAATAAATACGAAGAGACACCTGATGTAATCGGGAAATCTGTAAAAGAAGCAGAGCAAATATTCAATAAAAACAATCTGAAATTAGGTAAAATTTCTAGAAGTTATAGTGATAAATATCCTGAAAATGAAATTATTAAGACAACTCCTAATACAGGTGAACGTGTTGAACGTGGTGACAGTGTTGATGTTGTTATATCAAAAGGCCCTGAAAAGGTTAAAATGCCAAATGTTATTGGTTTACCTAAGGAGGAAGCCTTGCAGAAATTAAAATCGTTAGGTCTTAAAGATGTTACGATTGAAAAAGTATATAATAATCAAGCACCAAAAGGATACATTGCAAATCAAAGTGTAACCGCAAATACTGAAATCGCTATTCATGATTCTAATATTAAACTATATGAATCTTTAGGCATTAAACAAGTTTATGTAGAAGACTTTGAACATAAATCCTTTAGCAAAGCTAAAAAAGCCTTAGAAGAAAAAGGATTTAAAGTTGAAAGTAAGGAAGAGTATAGTGACGATATTGATGAGGGTGATGTGATTTCTCAATCTCCTAAAGGGAAATCAGTAGATGAGGGGTCAACGATTTCATTTGTTGTTTCTAAAGGTAAAAAAAGCGACTCATCAGATGTCAAAACGACAACTGAATCGGTAGATGTACCATACACTGGTAAAAATGATAAGTCACAAAAAGTTAAAGTTTATATTAAAGATAAAGATAATGACGGTTCAACAGAAAAAGGTAGTTTCGACATTACTAGTGATCAACGTATAGACATTCCTTTAAGAATTGAAAAAGGAAAAACAGCAAGTTATATTGTTAAAGTAGACGGTAAAACTGTAGCTGAAAAAGAAGTCAGCTATGATGATGTTTAAATATAATTGAAGTAAATGTACCGAGGTTTCTATTTGGAAGTCTCGGTATTTTTATGTTGAGATTGCGGTAGTTTTAAAATGCTTCATGTCATCATATACAGGTGAGCATTGTCTATGAATTCTGTATCGCTCTCACAATATTTATATCATTTGAAATGGTCATTTATATATTAATTTTCCAGTCTTTGATATAATAAATGCAGTAAAATTAATCGAGAGGTGCCATTTTGAAGACAGGTCGAATAGTGAAATCAATTAGTGGGGTATATCAAGTAGACGTTAATGGCGAACGTTTCAATACAAAACCACGAGGATTATTTAGAAAGAAAAAATTTTCACCGGTAGTTGGAGATATAGTGGAATTTGATGTACAAAACATTAACGAAGGCTATATTCATCAAGTGTATGAGCGGAAAAATGAGTTGAAAAGACCACCTGTAAGTAATATAGATACACTAGTAATTGTAATGAGTGCTGTCGAACCAAATTTTTCAACGCAATTATTAGATCGATTTTTAGTTATTGCACATTCGTATCAGTTAAATGCGAGAATTTTGGTGACAAAAAAAGATAAAACACCAATTGAAAAGCAGTTCGAAATTAATGAGTTGTTGAAAATATATGAAAATATTGGCTATGAGACTGAATTTATTGGAAATGATGATGATCGAAAAAAAATTGTAGAAGCTTGGTCAGCTGGACTTATAGTACTTAGTGGTCAATCAGGTGTCGGTAAGTCCACTTTCTTAAATCATTATCGTCCAGAACTTAATCTTGAGACAAATGATATATCAAAATCATTAAATCGAGGAAAGCATACTACAAGACATGTCGAACTATTCGAACGTCAAAACGGTTATATTGCAGACACACCTGGATTCAGTGCTTTAGATTTTGATCATATAGATAAAGATGAAATAAAAGATTATTTTCTTGAATTAAATCGATATGGTGAAACATGTAAGTTTAGGAATTGTAATCATATCAAAGAACCTAATTGTAATGTTAAGCATCAATTAGAGATAGGGAATATTGCGCAATTTAGATACGACCATTATTTACAACTATTTAATGAAATTTCAAATAGAAAGGTTAGATATTAAATGACAAAACTATATCCATCATTATTATCTGTTGATTTTTTGGATTTACAACATGAATTAAAACGACTTGAAGAAGCAGGTGTCGACGGAGTTCATTTTGATGTTATGGATGGTCAATTTGTGCCTAATATATCTATTGGTTTACCAATATTAGATGCAGTAAGAAAAGGCACAACATTACCTATAGACGTACATTTGATGATTGAAAATCCAGAAAAGTATATTGCATCATTTGCAGAACATGGTGCCGATATGATTTCAATTCATGTCGAATCAACGCCTCATATTCATCGTGCTATTCAAATGATTAAACATTTAGATAAAAAAGCTGGTGTAGTAATTAATCCTGGTACACCAATATCACAAATTGAACCTATTTTAGATATTGTTGATTATGTACTAGTGATGACAGTTAACCCAGGGTTTGGTGGTCAATCATTTATTGATCAATGCGTAGAAAAAATAGCGGGTCTTAATGCTATTAAAATGGAACGTCAATTAAACTTTGATATTGAAGTTGATGGAGGCGTAAATACCGATACAGCGAAAGTATGTGTTGAAAATGGTGCTACAATGCTAGTAACAGGTTCATTTTTCTTTAAACAAGAGGATTATAAAAAAGTCACACAAGCATTGAAAGGTTGAGTGTATATGCATATAAATTTATTATGTTCTGATCGACACTTGCCGCAAGATATTTGGGCCAAAAGTAATGAAGGTAAATGGGGCGGCGTTGATAGAGGTGCTTTGATTTTATTGAAGCATCAAATTATCCCTTTTTTCTCAGTGGGAGACTTTGATTCAGTCAGTAAAGAAGAACGCCAACTTCTAACAGAACAGTTACAAATCAAACCAGTTCAAGCTGAAAAAGCTGATACGGATTTAGCTTTAGCGGTTGATAAAGCTGTTGCACTTGGATTTGATAGTATTACAATTTATGGTGCAACAGGCGGACGATTAGATCACTTTTTTGGGGCAATTCAGTTATTATTGAAAAAAGCATATTATAAACATGATGTTCATATAGAAGTTATCGATCAACAAAATAAAATTGAATTATTGCCTAAAGGTCAACATACAGTTGAAAAAGATAAGAGTTATCCGTACATTTCATTTATACCGATGACTGATGATGTAGAACTTTCTCTAGCAGGTTTTAAATATAATTTAGCTAGACAAATGCTTAATATAGGTTCTACTTTAACTATTTCAAATGAAATTGAGTCTTTGCAAGCGAAAGTAACTGTACATGATGGGTTGATTTTGCAAATTAGAAGTACAGATTTAAATTAAGTATATTCAAATATGCGAAGATTTTTAATAAAGTCCATGAGTTATTTAATAAAGTGACGTTTATAGTATAGAATTTATAGCATAATAATAGATGAATCACGCTGTAATTAATGAAGATTATGGCGTGATTTATTATTGAAAGGAAAATTGTAGGTCCTAGTACATTGATTTATGTGCCAAAATCGATATTGAACCCATAAGTCCAATTTGACAGAGAACCATTATTAAACGTTTTAACCAAATTATATTGATAGTTCGAATTTCACTATGAACCATTATGTATTGTTTTGTAACAAAAAAGAACTAAGAGGTTGAGCTCTTAGTTCTTAAGTAAATGCGTCCTCCACATAAGGTCACATTTTTTATGTGCAATATATTTATTAAACTCTAGTTACTTTACCAGATTTTAAAGCACGTGCAGAAACCCAAACTTTTTTAGGTTTACCGTCAACTAGGATTCTAACTTTTTGAAGGTTAGCGTTCCATCTACGTTTAGTAGAGTTTAAAGCGTGTGAACGTCTGTTACCAGTCGAAGCTTTACGACCTGTTACGAAACATTGTTTACCCATATGAGTACCTCCTTTAATAAATATAAATACACATAACTACTTATATACTTAATTAAGATAGCATAGTTTCATTTGAAAAACAATGAATAATTTTCACATAAAAGTCAAAAATACTGAGTTTTGTGATATAATTGTAGACTGTGAAGTTATGTAGTATGATATTTTAGAGAAATAAGTGAATGAAACATTTAAACTTTTTATTTAATGATACTACATCTATTAAAAGAAAATGCCTATACATAATCGTCATGAGTGTAAATTCAGTTTACTCAAAATATAATAGGTGATTTAAGCGTAAGTCATTCTGATAAGTTGTACCATTGATATTTTATAAAAATAATCAATGAAACTTAAAGCGTTTATGACTACACTAAGTGGTAAAATTTTAAAAGTGATTAGGGGAAACGAATAATAAACTTTGAAATTTAGGAGGGACAAAGATATGACATTAGAGATTTCAAATGATTACGGTAAAATTGATATTTCAAACGAAGTGATTGCTTCGGTTGTAGGTGGAAAGGCCGTTGAATGTTATGGTATTGTAGGTATGGCATCTAGACAACAAGTTAGAGATGGTATTGCGGAAATACTAGGACATGAAAATTATGCTAAAGGCATCAAAGTAACTGAAAATAATGGCGTAGTGGATATAGATATGTACATTATTGTAAGTTACGGTGTGAAAATATCTGAAGTTGCCAATAATGTACAATCAACAGTGAAATATACTTTGGAAAAATCACTTAATGTATCAGTAAATTCAATCAATATATATGTACAAGGTGTACGTGTGAATAATACAGGCAAGAAAGCTTAGGAGGACAACTTGAAATGATTAGCAAAATTAATGGTAAATTATTTGCCGATATGATTATACAAGGGGCACAAAATTTATCTAACAATGCAGATTTGGTAGATTCTTTGAATGTGTATCCAGTGCCAGATGGTGATACAGGAACAAATATGAATCTTACTATGACTTCAGGTCGCGAAGAAGTAGAGAATAATTTGTCGAAAAATATCGGCGAATTAGGTAAAACATTCTCGAAAGGTTTACTAATGGGTGCAAGAGGTAACTCTGGTGTCATCTTGTCACAATTATTCAGAGGATTTTGTAAAAATATTGAAAGTGAATCTGAAATTAATTCAAAATTGTTAGCTGAAAGTTTTCAAGCTGGTGTTGAAACGGCATATAAAGCTGTTATGAAACCAGTTGAAGGTACAATACTTACAGTTGCAAAAGATGCTGCGCAAGCTGCAATAGAAAAAGCAAATAATACTGAAGATTGTATAGAATTAATGGAGTACATTATTGTAAAAGCCAATGAATCACTTGAAAACACACCAAACTTATTAGCTGTACTTAAAGAAGTTGGTGTTGTTGATAGTGGCGGTAAAGGTTTGTTATGCGTTTACGAAGGATTCTTAAAAGCGCTTAAAGGTGAAAAAGTTGAAGCCAAAGTTGCAAAGCTAGATAAAGATGAATTTGTACATGATGAACATGATTTCCATGGTGTAATTAATACTGAAGATATTATTTATGGCTATTGTACTGAAATGATGGTTCGTTTTGGAAAGAATAAAAAAGCCTTTGATGAACAAGAATTCAGGCAAGATATGAGTCAATTTGGTGATTCTTTATTAGTCATTAATGATGAAGAAATTGTGAAAGTTCACGTGCATACCGAATACCCAGGTAAAGTGTTTAATTATGGTCAACAATATGGTGAATTAATTAAACTTAAGGTTGAAAATATGAGAGAACAGCATCGTGAAGTGATTCGAAAAGAACAGCACACAGCTAAACCGAAAATGGAAACGGTTGAAACAGCAATTATTACTATTTCTATGGGTGAAGGTATTTCAGAGATATTTAAATCAATGGGTGCCACACATATCATTAGTGGTGGACAAACGATGAATCCTTCTACAGAAGATATCGTTAAAGTCATTGAACAATCAAAATGTAAACGTGCAATTATTTTACCGAATAATAAAAATATCTTAATGGCAAGTGAACAAGCAGCGAGTATTGTTGATGCAGAAGCAGTTGTTATTCCAACGAAATCTATTCCTCAAGGTATAAGCGCACTATTCCAATATGATGTGGACGCAACACTTGAAGAAAATAAAGCGCAAATGGCTGATTCAGTAAATAACGTTAAATCTGGTTCATTAACGTACGCTGTTCGTGATACGAAAATTGATGGCGTTGAGATTAAAAAAGACGCGTTTATGGGCTTGATTGAAGATAAGATTGTAAGCAGCCAAAGTGATCAATTAACAACGGTTACTGAGTTGTTAAATGAGATGTTAGCAGATGATAGTGAAATATTGACTGTGATTATTGGTCAAGATGCAGAGCAAGCAGTTACAGATAACATGATAAACTGGATTGAAGAGCAATATCCAGATGTAGAAGTGGAAGTTCATGAAGGTGGACAACCAATTTATCAATATTTCTTTTCAGTAGAATAAAAATTTAAAATAAAAAACTACCAATGATAAATCATCAGTTGGTAGTTTTTTATTTTGCTATTTTAGTGATATTGCGGGTTAAAAGTATCGTTCTCGAGTTGCTAACAATGTCATGTTCAACTTAGTCATGATAAAATAAATAACATACTAAATGATACGTAAAATCAAATAAAACATAGGTGATTTATTTTGGCTAAAGTAAACTTAATAGAAAGTCCATATTCTCTTTTACAATTAAAAGGTATAGGTCCTAAGAAAATAGAAGTATTGCAACAACTAAATATTCATACAGTGGAAGATCTTGTTCTTTATTTGCCAACTAGATATGAAGATAATACAGTGATTGATTTGAATCAAGCAGAAGATCAATCTAACGTTACGATAGAAGGACAAGTATATACAGCTCCAGTAGTTGCATTTTTTGGAAGAAATAAATCAAAATTAACTGTTCATTTAATGGTAAATAATATTGCTGTCAAATGTATTTTTTTCAATCAACCGTATTTAAAAAAGAAAATCGAATTAAATCAAACTATAACTGTTAAAGGTAAGTGGAATAGGGTTAAACAGGAAATTACTGGTAATAGGGTTTTCTTGAATTCACAAGGTACACAAACTCAAGAAAACGCAGATGTTCAATTAGAACCAGTCTATCGTATTAAGGAAGGTATTAAACAAAAGCAAATACGAGACCAAATTAGACAAGCGTTAAATGATGTGACAATTCATGAATGGTTAACTGATGAACTAAGAGAAAAATATAAATTAGAGACCTTGGACTTTACTTTGAACACGTTACATCATCCTAAAAGTAAAGAGGATTTATTACGTGCTCGTAGAACCTATGCATTTACTGAACTGTTTTTATTCGAATTACGTATGCAATGGCTAAATAGATTAGAAAAGTCATCTGACGAAGCAATTGAAATTGATTATGACTTAGACCAAGTTAAATCATTTATTGATCGTTTGCCTTTTGAACTAACTGAAGCACAGAAATCCAGTGTTAATGAAATTTTTAGAGATTTAAAAGCACCAATACGTATGCATCGATTACTTCAAGGTGATGTAGGTTCAGGAAAAACAGTAGTTGCTGCAATTTGTATGTATGCGTTAAAAACGGCTGGTTATCAATCAGCATTGATGGTACCAACTGAAATTTTAGCAGAGCAACATGCTGAAAGTTTAATTGCTTTATTTGGAGATTCTATGAATGTTGCGTTGTTAACTGGGTCAGTAAAAGGTAAGAAACGAAAAATACTTTTAGAACAACTTGAAAATCGTACGATTGATTGTTTAATTGGAACCCATGCATTGATTCAAGATGATGTGATTTTCCATAATGTTGGTTTAGTAATTACAGATGAACAACATCGATTTGGTGTGAATCAACGCCAACTTTTAAGAGAAAAAGGTGCAATGACGAATGTGTTATTTATGACAGCAACCCCGATACCAAGAACACTAGCAATATCAGTTTTTGGTGAGATGGATGTGTCTTCAATTAAACAATTACCAAAAGGTCGTAAACCTATCATTACTACTTGGGCAAAGCATGAGCAATACGATAAAGTTTTGATGCAAATGACCTCAGAGTTGAAAAAAGGTCGTCAAGCATATGTTATTTGCCCGCTTATAGAAAGTTCTGAGCATCTCGAAGATGTTCAAAATGTTGTCGCATTGTACGAGTCTTTACAACAGTATTATGGTGTTTCCCGTGTAGGGTTATTGCATGGTAAGTTGTCTGCCGATGAAAAAGATGAGGTCATGCAAAAGTTTAGCAATCATGAGATAGATGTTTTAGTTTCTACTACTGTTGTTGAAGTAGGTGTTAATGTACCGAATGCAACTTTTATGATGATTTATGATGCGGATCGCTTTGGATTATCAACTTTACATCAGTTACGCGGTCGTGTGGGTAGAAGTGACCAGCAAAGTTACTGTGTTTTAATTGCATCCCCTAAAACAGAAACAGGAATTGAAAGAATGACAATTATGACACAAACAACGGATGGATTTGAATTGAGTGAACGAGACTTAGAAATGCGTGGCCCTGGAGATTTCTTTGGTGTTAAACAAAGTGGATTGCCAGATTTCTTAGTTGCCAATTTAGTTGAAGATTATCGTATGTTAGAAGTTGCTCGTGATGAAGCAGCTGAACTTATTCAATCTGGCGTATTCTTTGAAAATACGTATCAACATTTACGTCATTTTGTTGAAGAAAATTTATTACATCGCAGTTTTGACTAATTACCATGCTGATTTGTCAATTTAAGTGCAACACTTCGTTAATTGAGTGATATGACACTTGAACTATTTAAATGTAAAGTGGTATTTTAAAAATTTATAAATTTTCGACTAAATAATAGCTAAATAATACAGTTATTTGTTGAGTCGGTTAAATAGAAAGTGTTATGATATGTGAGGAATGTTTAAGACTAGGTACTAAAAAATGAGGGGTGAGACGTTGAAACTAAAGAAAGATAAACGTAGAGAAGCAATCAGACAACAAATTGATAGCAATCCCTTCATCACAGACCATGAACTAAGCGACTTATTTCAAGTGAGTATACAAACAATTCGTTTAGATCGCACTTATTTAAACATACCAGAATTAAGGAAGCGTATTAAATTAGTTGCTGAAAAAAATTATGACCAAATAAGTTCTATTGAAGAACAAGAATTTATTGGTGATTTGATTCAAGTCAATCCAAATGTTAAAGCGCAATCAATTTTAGATATTACATCGGATTCTGTTTTTCATAAAACTGGAATTGCGCGTGGTCATGTGCTGTTTGCTCAGGCAAATTCATTATGTGTTGCGCTAATTAAGCAACCAACAGTTTTAACTCATGAGAGTAGCATTCAATTTATTGAAAAAGTAAAATTAAATGATACGGTAAGAGCAGAAGCACGAGTTGTAAATCAAACTGCAAAACATTATTACGTCGAAGTAAAGTCATATGTTAAACATACATTAGTTTTCAAAGGAAATTTTAAAATGTTTTATGATAAGCGAGGATAAAATTATGGTTAAATTAGCAATTGATATGATGGGTGGCGACAATGCGCCTGATATCGTATTAGAAGCCGTACAAAAGGCTGTTGAAGACTTTAAAGATCTAGAAATTATACTTTTCGGTGACGAAAAAAAGTATAATCTGAACCATGAACGAATCGAATTTAGACATTGTTCTGAAAAGATTGAAATGGAAGATGAGCCTGTTAGAGCGATTAAACGTAAAAAAGATAGCTCAATGGTAAAAATGGCTGAAGCTGTGAAATCTGGTGAGGCAGATGGATGTGTGTCAGCAGGTAATACTGGTGCTTTAATGTCAGCTGGTTTATTCATTGTTGGACGTATTAAAGGTGTAGCTAGACCGGCTTTAGTAGTAACATTGCCAACGATTGATGGAAAAGGTTTTGTCTTTTTAGACGTTGGTGCAAATGCTGATGCTAAGCCTGAACACTTATTACAGTATGCGCAACTAGGGGATATTTATGCTCAAAAAATTAGAGGTATTGATAATCCGAAAATCTCATTATTAAATATAGGTACCGAGCCAGCTAAAGGTAATAGTTTAACGAAAAAATCATATGAGTTATTAAATCAAGATCATTCATTGAATTTTGTTGGGAATATTGAAGCGAAGACATTAATGGATGGCGATACAGATGTTGTAGTTACCGATGGCTATACTGGGAACATGGTCCTTAAAAATTTAGAAGGTACTGCAAAATCAATCGGTAAAATGTTAAAAGATACGATTATGAGTAGTACTAAAAATAAAATAGCAGGTGCAATATTGAAGAAAGATTTAGCAGAATTCGCTAAAAAGATGGATTACTCAGAATACGGTGGTTCCGTATTATTAGGATTGGAAGGTACCGTAGTTAAAGCACACGGTAGTTCAAATGCTAAAGCTTTTTATTCTGCAATTAGACAAGCAAAAATAGCAGGAGAGCAAAATATTGTACAAACAATGAAAGAGACTGTAGGTGAATCAAATGAGTAAAACAGCAATTATTTTTCCGGGACAAGGTGCCCAAAAAGTTGGTATGGCACAAGATTTATATAACAACAACGATCAAGCAACTGAAATTTTAACTTCAGCAGCAAACACATTAGACTTTGATATTTTAGAGACAATGTTTACTGACGAAGAAGGTAAATTGGGTGAAACTGAAAACACGCAACCAGCTTTATTGACGCATAGTTCGGCATTATTAGCAGCACTAAAAAATTTGAATCCCGATTTTACTATGGGGCATAGTTTAGGTGAATATTCAAGTTTAGTTGCAGCTGACGTATTATCATTTGAAGATGCAGTTAAAATTGTTAGAAAACGTGGTCAATTAATGGCGCAAGCATTTCCTTCTGGTGTAGGAAGCATGGCTGCAGTATTGGGCTTAGATTTTGATAAAGTTGATGAAATTTGTAAGTCATTATCATCTGATGACAAAATAATTGAACCAGCAAACATTAATTGCCCAGGTCAAATTGTTGTTTCAGGTCACAAAGCTTTAATTGATGAGCTAGTAGAAAAAGGTAAATCATTAGGTGCAAAGCGTGTCATGCCTTTAGCAGTATCTGGCCCATTCCATTCATCGCTAATGAAAGTGATTGAAGAAGATTTTTCAAGTTATATTAATCAATTTGAATGGCGTGATGCTAAGTTTCCTGTAGTTCAAAATGTAAATGCGCAAGGTGAAACTGACAAAGAAGTAATTAAATCTAATATGGTCAAACAATTATATTCACCAGTACAATTCATTAACTCAACAGAATGGCTAATAGACCAAGGTGTTGATCATTTTATTGAAATTGGTCCTGGAAAAGTTTTATCTGGCTTAATTAAAAAAATAAATAGAGATGTTAAGTTAACATCAATTCAAACTTTAGAAGATGTGAAAGGATGGAATGAAAATGACTAAGAGTGCTTTAGTAACAGGTGCATCAAGAGGAATTGGACGTAGTATTGCGTTACAATTAGCAGAAGAAGGATATAATGTAGCAGTAAACTATGCAGGCAGCAAAGAGAAAGCTGAAGCAGTAGTCGAAGAAATCAAAGCTAAAGGTGTTGACAGTTTTGCGATTCAAGCAAATGTTGCCGATGCTGATGAAGTTAAAGCAATGATTAAAGAAGTAGTTAGCCAATTTGGTTCTTTAGATGTTTTAGTAAATAATGCAGGTATTACTCGCGATAATTTATTAATGCGTATGAAAGAACAAGAGTGGGATGATGTTATTGACACAAACTTAAAAGGTGTATTTAACTGTATTCAAAAAGCAACACCACAAATGTTAAGACAACGTAGTGGTGCTATCATTAATTTATCAAGTGTTGTTGGAGCAGTAGGTAATCCGGGACAAGCAAACTATGTTGCAACAAAAGCAGGTGTTATTGGTTTAACTAAATCTGCGGCGCGTGAATTAGCATCTCGTGGTATCACTGTAAATGCAGTTGCACCTGGTTTTATTGTTTCTGATATGACAGATGCTTTAAGTGATGAGCTTAAAGAACAAATGTTGACTCAAATTCCGTTAGCACGTTTTGGTCAAGACACAGATATTGCTAATACAGTAGCGTTCTTAGCATCAGACAAAGCAAAATATATTACAGGTCAAACAATCCATGTAAATGGTGGAATGTACATGTAATATATTTGAGCTAAAGCTCATTGACGCAGTGGTTGACTGGTCATCCAATGGAGAAATGCCTGACCTAGTCAACTTTGCGGGGGAAATTCTAAGCAACCAAGATATGGTTCCAGAATTTCTCCCTAAGAAACAGTAATCAATAAATTGATAACTGTTTCTAAAATTTCTACTTGTTTTTTAGAATTTAAAATGGGAAAATATAATAGTCTATGTATAGGCATTTTTAAAGGAGGTGAATCGACGTGGAAAATTTCGATAAAGTAAAAGATATCATCGTTGACCGTTTAGGTGTAGACGCTGATAAAGTAACTGAAGATGCATCTTTCAAAGATGATTTAGGCGCTGACTCACTTGATATCGCTGAATTAGTAATGGAATTAGAAGACGAGTTTGGTACTGAAATTCCTGATGAAGAAGCTGAAAAAATCAACACTGTTGGTGATGCTGTTAAATTTATTAACAGTCTTGAAAAATAATAAATCTTACATCTGGGTCGTCAGTATTGTCGACTCAGTTTTTTTCTTTAATTATCAATAGTTTTAACGTAAAATTAAAGATGATTCAAGAGCAACACATAAAGGAGATAAAATAATGTCTAAACAAAAGAAAAGTGAGATAGTTAATCGTTTTAGAAAGCGCTTTGATACTAAAATGACAGAGTTAGGCTTTACTTATCAAAATATTGATTTATACCAACAAGCATTTTCGCATTCGAGTTTTATTAATGATTTTAATATGAATCGTTTAGACCATAATGAGCGTTTAGAGTTTTTGGGTGATGCGGTATTAGAATTGACGGTTTCACGATATTTATTTGATAAACATCCCAACTTGCCAGAAGGGAATTTAACAAAAATGCGTGCCACTATTGTATGTGAGCCCTCACTTGTAATATTTGCGAATAAAATTGGATTGAACGAAATGATTTTACTTGGTAAAGGTGAAGAGAAAACAGGGGGACGTACAAGACCATCATTAATATCAGACGCATTCGAAGCATTTATTGGGGCATTGTATTTGGATCAAGGACTAGATATAGTTTGGAAATTTGCTGAGAAAGTCATTTTCCCACATGTAGAACAAAATGAGTTATTAGGCGTGGTAGATTTTAAAACACAATTCCAAGAATATGTGCACCAGCAAAATAAAGGTGATGTAACCTATAATTTAATAAAAGAAGAGGGACCGGCACATCATCGTCTATTCACTTCAGAAGTTATTCTGCAAGGGGAAGCAATAGCTGAAGGTAAAGGGAAAACGAAAAAAGAATCAGAACAACGCGCTGCTGAAAGTGCCTATAAGCAATTAAAGCAAATTAAATAGAAATTTATATGATACGACATATAGGTGTTCGATTTAGGATTTATGGAAGAATTTTTAATATTTTATGGAACAACTTCGAAATTTAATATACAAATACTAAAATATCGTATACATGTGTTCTTTAAAATTGTGATAAGGAGTTTAGGATGGTTTATTTAAAATCAATAGATGCCATTGGATTTAAGTCTTTTGCAGATCAAACCAATGTTCAATTCGATAAAGGTGTGACTGCAATTGTTGGTCCAAATGGAAGCGGTAAAAGTAATATTACAGATGCTATTAAATGGGTGTTGGGTGAACAATCGGCTAAATCATTACGTGGCTCAAAAATGGAAGATATTATCTTCTCAGGTGCAGAACATCGCAAAGCTCAAAATTATGCTGAAGTACAGTTAAGATTAGATAATCATTCTAAAAAGCTCAGTGTTGATGAAAACGAAGTTATTGTAACAAGAAGATTGTATCGAAGTGGTGAAAGTGAGTACTACATAAATAATGACCGTGCAAGATTAAAAGATATTGCCGATTTATTTTTAGATTCTGGATTGGGGAAAGAAGCATATAGCATTATCTCGCAAGGTAGAGTTGATGAAATACTAAATGCTAAACCAATTGATAGACGTCAAATTATTGAAGAATCGGCTGGTGTACTTAAATATAAAAAACGTAAAGCTGAATCATTAAATAAACTTGACCAAACAGAAGATAATTTAACGAGAGTAGAAGACATTTTATATGATTTGGAAGGTCGCGTAGAACCTCTAAAAGAGGAGGCAGCTATAGCTAAAGAATATAAGACACTTTCACACCAAATGAAACATAGTGACATTGTAGTTACAGTGCACGATATTGATCAATATACAAATGACAATAGACAATTAGATCAACGTTTAAATGATTTACAAGGTCAACAAGCAAATAAAGAAGCTGACAAGCAACGTTTAAGCCAACAAATTCAACAATATAAAGGTAAGCGTCATCAACTTGATAATGATGTTGAATCGCTTAATTATCAATTAGTAAAAGCTACGGAAGCCTTTGAAAAATATACGGGACAATTAAATGTTTTAGTAGAACGTAAGAAAAATCAATCTGAAACAAATGCACGATATGAAGAAGAACAAGAAAATTTAATTGAGCTTTTAGAAAATATATCAAGTGAGATTTCTGAAGCTCAAGATACTTATAAGTCTCTGAAAAGTAAACAAAAAGAACTCAATGCTGTCATTCGTGAACTTGAAGAACAACTATATGTTTCAGACGAAGCACACGATGAAAAATTGGAAGAAATTAAAAACGAATACTATACATTAATGTCAGAGCAATCAGATGTTAACAATGATATTCGTTTTTTAAAGCATACTATAGAAGAGAATGAGGTTAAAAAATCAAGACTAGATTCTCGATTAGTTGAAGTCTTTGAGCAATTGAAAGATATTCAGGGTCAAATAAAAACGACTAAAAAAGAATATCAACAGACCAACAAAGAACTTTCTGCTGTAGATAAAGAAATTAAAAATATAGAAAAAGACCTCACTGATACAAAAAAAGCACAAAACGAATACGAAGAGAAATTGTATCAAGCATATCGATATACCGAAAAAATGAAAACACGTATTGATAGTTTGGCAACGCAAGAGGAAGAATATACTTATTTTTTCAATGGCGTCAAACATATTTTGAAAGCTAAAAATAAAGAATTAAAGGGTATTCATGGTGCAGTTGCGGAAATTATTGATGTGCCATCTAAATTAACTCAGGCAATTGAAACAGCATTAGGTGCTTCATTACAACATGTCATTGTAGATTCAGAAAAAGATGGACGCCAGGCTATTCAATTTTTAAAAGAACGTAATTTAGGTCGTGCGACGTTTTTACCATTAAATGTTATACAGAGTAGAGCGGTAGCGACTGATATTAAGTCTATTGCTAAAGAGGCAAACGGATTTATTAGTATTGCTTCGGAAGCAGTTAAAGTAGCACCAGAATATCAAAATATTATCGGGAATTTATTAGGTAATACGATTATCGTTGATCATTTAAAGCATGCAAATGAATTGGCACGTGCGATTAAATATCGAACTCGTATTGTTACTTTGGAAGGTGATATTGTAAATCCTGGTGGTTCTATGACTGGTGGTGGCGCTCGTAAGTCAAAAAGTATTCTGTCTCAAAAAGACGAGTTGACAACAATGAGACACCAATTAGAAGATTACTTGCGTCAAACAGAATCATTTGAACAACAATTTAAAGAGTTGAAGATAAAAAGTGATCAATTAAGTGAACTGTATTTTGAAAAAAGTCAAAAGCATAATACACTTAAAGAGCAAGTGCATCATTTTGAAATGGAGCTCGATAGATTAACTACACAAGAAACACAAATAAAAAATGATCATGAAGAATTTGAATTTGAAAAAAATGATGGTTATACGAGTGACAAAAGTCGACAAACTTTGAGTGAAAAAGAAACTCATTTAGAAAGTATTAAAGCATCTTTAAAACGACTAGAAGATGAAATTGAACGCTACACAAAACTTTCTAAAGAAGGTAAGGAAAGCTTAACTAAAACACAACAAACGTTACATCAGAAACAATCTGATCTTGCTGTGGTTAAAGAGCGTATTAAAACACAACAACAGACAATAGATCGATTAAATAATCAAAGTCAACAAACCAAACATCAATTAAATGATGTTAAAGAAAAAATAGCATTCTTTAATTCGGATGAAGTGATGGGCGAACAAGCTTTTCAAAATATTAAAGATCAAATTAATGGTCAACAAGAAACGAGAACACGCTTATCTGATGAATTAGATAAATTGAAACAACAACGTATTGAGTTGAATGAACAAATCGATGCGCAAGAAGCTACACTACAAGTTTGTCACCAAGATATTTTAGCTATCGAAAATCACTACCAAGATATTAAAGCTGAACAATCAAAGCTAGATGTATTAATTCATCATGCGATAGATCATTTAAATGATGAATATCAATTGACTGTTGAACGTGCAAAATCTGAATATACGAGTGATGAATCGATTGACGCATTACGTAAAAAAGTTAAATTAATGAAGATGTCGATTGATGAACTAGGTCCTGTAAACTTAAATGCAATTGAACAATTTGAAGAGTTAAATGAACGTTATACATTTTTAAGTGAGCAACGTACAGATCTTCGTAAAGCTAAAGAAACATTAGAGCAAATTATAAGTGAAATGGATCAAGAGGTTACTGAAAGATTTAAAGAAACTTTCCATGCTATTCAAGGACATTTTACAGCTATGTTCAAACAATTGTTTGGTGGAGGCGATGCAGAATTGCAATTAACTGAAGCCGATTATTTAACAGCTGGTATTGATATTGTGGTACAACCACCGGGTAAAAAGTTGCAACATTTATCGTTACTAAGTGGTGGTGAGCGTGCATTAACTGCTATTGCTTTACTATTTGCAATTTTAAAAGTAAGATCTGCACCTTTTGTTATATTAGATGAGGTTGAAGCTGCATTAGATGAAGCGAATGTTATTAGATACGCAAAATATTTAAATGAGTTATCAGACGAAACACAATTCATTGTTATTACACACCGTAAAGGAACAATGGAATTTGCAGATAGGTTATACGGTGTAACAATGCAAGAATCAGGTGTTACTAAACTTGTGAGTGTGAATTTAAATACAATAGATGATGTGTTGAAGGAGGAGCAATAATGAGCTTTTTTAAACGCTTAAAAGATAAGTTTGCAACAAATAAAGAAAATGATGAAGTTAAATCCTTAACAGAAGAACAAGGTCAAGACAAATTAGAAGATACACATTCTGAAGGTTCAACGCAGGACGTAAATGATTTAGCAGAAAATGCTGAAGTGAAAAAGAAGCCACGCAAGTTGAGTGAAGCGGATTTTGATGACGATGGCTTAATATCAATTGAAGATTTTGAAGAAATTGAAGCTCAAAAAATGGGTGCTAAATTTAAAGCAGGACTCGAAAAATCTCGTCAAAATTTCCAAGAACAATTAAATAATTTGATAGCGAGATATCGTAAAGTAGATGAAGACTTTTTTGAAGCTTTAGAAGAAATGTTAATCACTGCAGACGTCGGTTTTAATACAGTGATGACGTTAACTGAAGAATTACGTATGGAAGCACAACGACGTAATATTCAAGATACTGAAGATTTGCGTGAAGTCATTGTTGAAAAAATCGTAGAGATTTACCATCAAGAAGATGATAATTCAGAAGCTATGAACTTAGAAGATGGTCGTTTAAATGTCATTTTAATGGTTGGTGTGAATGGTGTTGGTAAAACAACAACAATTGGAAAATTAGCTTACCGATATAAAATGGAAGGTAAAAAAGTAATGTTAGCTGCGGGCGATACTTTTAGAGCGGGTGCTATTGATCAATTGAAAGTTTGGGGCGAACGTGTTGGTGTAGATGTAATTAGCCAAAGTGAAGGTTCTGATCCAGCTGCTGTTATGTATGATGCGATTAATGCCGCTAAAAACAAAGGTGTTGATATTTTAATCTGTGATACCGCTGGACGTTTACAAAATAAAACAAATCTAATGCAAGAATTAGAAAAAGTTAAGCGTGTAATTAATCGAGCAGTGCCAGATGCGCCTCATGAAGCATTACTATGTTTAGATGCTACAACTGGTCAGAATGCGTTGTCACAAGCTAGAAACTTTAAAGAAGTAACAAATGTTACAGGTATTGTATTAACGAAATTAGATGGTACAGCCAAAGGTGGTATCGTATTAGCCATTCGTAATGAATTGCACATTCCAGTTAAATATGTAGGTTTAGGTGAGCAATTAGATGACTTACAACCATTTAACCCTGAAAGTTATGTCTACGGCTTATTCGCTGATATGATTGAACAAAATGAAGAAATAACAACAGTTGAAAATGATCAAATTGTAACAGAAGAAAAGGACGATAATCATGGGGCAAAATGATTTAGTTAAAACGTTACGAATGAATTATTTGTTTGATTTTTATCAATCCTTATTGACGAATAAACAACGTAATTATTTGGAATTATTTTATCTCGAAGATTATTCTTTAAGTGAAATCGCAGATACTTTTAATGTGAGTAGACAAGCAGTTTATGATAATATAAGAAGAACTGGCGATTTAGTTGAAGATTATGAAAAGAAATTGGAATTATACCAGAAATTTGAGCAACGCCGAGAAATATATGATGAAA
The DNA here is from genome assembly GCF_037966415.1 of Staphylococcus sp. FSL W8-0305. Lineage (NCBI taxonomy): Bacteria > Bacillati > Bacillota > Bacilli > Caryophanales > Staphylococcaceae > Staphylococcus > Staphylococcus sp. FSL W8-0305. The sequence goes on along the minus strand of NZ_CP150198.1, from coordinate 818,073 downwards.
TGAAAAAACATTTAAGTAATCCAGAACAAATACAACGTTATATTCAACAATTAGAAGACTTAGAATAGATATAAATTGAGGGAGGACATCGATATGGCATTTGAAGGCTTATCAGAACGCCTGCAAGCGACGATGCAAAAAATGCGTGGTAAGGGTAAACTTACTGAAGCTGATATAAAGATAATGATGCGTGAAGTAAGATTAGCGTTACTTGAGGCTGACGTAAACTTTAAAGTGGTAAAAGAATTTATTAAAACAGTATCAGAACGCGCATTAGGTTCCGATGTAATGCAATCATTAACACCAGGGCAACAAGTTATTAAAATAGTTCAAGATGAATTAACGAAGTTGATGGGTGGAGAAAATACATCGATTAATATGTCAAATAAACCACCTACTGTTGTTATGATGGTTGGTTTACAAGGTGCTGGTAAAACAACAACTGCAGGTAAATTAGCATTATTGATGCGTAAAAAATACAACAAAAAACCAATGTTAGTTGCAGCAGATATTTATCGTCCAGCAGCGATAAATCAATTACAAACAGTAGGAAAACAAATTGATATTCCTGTATACAGTGAAGGGGATCAAGTAAAGCCACAACAAATTGTAACTAATGCATTAAAACATGCTAAAGAAGAACATTTAGACTTTGTAATCATTGATACAGCAGGTCGATTACACATCGATGAAGCATTGATGAACGAATTAAAAGAAGTAAAAGACATTGCTAAACCAAACGAAATTATGTTAGTTGTCGATTCAATGACGGGTCAAGATGCTGTCAATGTTGCAGAATCATTTGACGATCAACTTGATGTCACAGGTGTTACCTTAACTAAATTAGATGGTGATACACGTGGTGGTGCAGCTTTATCTATTCGTTCGGTGACACAAAAACCAATTAAATTTGTTGGTATGAGTGAAAAGTTAGATGGTTTAGAGCTATTCCATCCTGAACGTATGGCATCACGTATTTTAGGTATGGGTGATGTGTTAAGTTTAATTGAAAAAGCACAACAAGATGTGGATCAAGAAAAAGCAAAAGATTTAGAGAAAAAGATGCGTGAGTCATCATTTACTTTAGATGATTTTTTAGAACAACTTGATCAGGTGAAAAATTTAGGACCACTGGATGATATTATGAAAATGATTCCAGGTATGAATAAAATGAAAGGGCTAGATAAGCTTAATATGAGTGAAAAGCAAATTGATCATATTAAAGCGATTATCCAGTCAATGACGCCGGCTGAAAGAAACAATCCAGACACATTGAATGTATCACGTAAAAAGCGTATTGCTAAAGGTTCTGGACGTTCATTACAAGAAGTCAATCGTTTGATGAAACAATTTAACGATATGAAGAAAATGATGAAACAATTCACTGGTGGCGGTAAAGGTAAAAAAGGTAAACGCAATCAAATGCAAAATATGTTAAAAGGTATGAACTTACCATTTTAATGTTTAATTTAACATGCTGATTTTTGTTGCAATGAGATGTGCATCCCGAAAGTTATACTAAAGAATATAACTTTATGGGGTGCATATTTTTAGATACACAATAATAATTAAATACTGAAATTGCTGATTTGCTAGAACATGAGGTTATTGTTGCTAATATTAATAAGTTATATTGGGAGAACGTGTGCGGTAGAAGTGGTACCATTCATGTCCTTACGGGATAAATTAACTAAACACGTATGTGGTGAAGGCTACTATGAATTTTTATAACCTATTAACAGTCTAATTTAGTAATCACATAGTTATTTTTGTAAGGAAAAGGTTCAATAATTTTCTAGGTAAAGAAAAAACTCTTTACAAACATTCACACACCTGTTAATATTATTTCTTGTAGAAAATAAAAATTAAAACATGACTTAAAGGAGATTTTATAAATGGCAGTTAAAATTCGTTTAACACGTTTAGGTTCAAAAAGAAATCCATTCTATCGTATCGTAGTAGCAGATGCTCGTTCTCCACGTGACGGACGTATCATCGAACAAATCGGTACTTATAACCCAACGAGCGCTAATGCTCCAGAAATTAAAGTTGACGAAGCGTTAGCTTTAAAATGGTTAAATGATGGTGCGAAACCAACTGATACAGTTCACAATATCTTATCAAAAGAAGGTATTATGAAAAAATTTGACGAACAAAAGAAAGCTAAGTAATTTAGCGTAAAATTGTTCTAACAATAAGAATAACTCGTTTACACTGACAGTTATTACTCAATGATACGTTGGGAATATCACATGTTAGTAATATAGAACGTATTGGGTACCATAATGGTGCCCTTTTTCTTTGAATTATTTTCAATTAAAATAGAAGTGTTCAAAGCATAGAGTTGGAGGTAATAGAATGAGAGTTGAAGTTGGTCAAATTGTTAACACACATGGTATTAAAGGTGAAATTAAAGTAAAATCCAATTCAGACTTTACAGACGTTCGTTTTCAACCCGGTCAAGTGCTGACAGTTGTGCATAACAATAACGACCTTGAATATACTGTTAAGTCACATAGAGTGCATAAAGGGCTTCATATGCTCACATTTGAAGGTATTAATAATATTAATGATATTGAGCATTTAAAAGGGAGTTCTATTTATCAAGAGCGTGATCATGAAGATATCGTACTTGAGGAAAATGAATTTTATTATTCAGATATTATAGGATGTACAGTTTTTGATGATCAAGAAACACCAATAGGTCGTGTAATTAATATATTTGAAACAGGTGCGAATGATGTGTGGGTGATTAAAGGATCTAAAGAATATTTGATTCCTTATATTGCTGATGTTGTAAAAGAAGTGGATGTTGAAAATAAAAAAATTATCATCACGCCAATGGAAGGATTGTTGGATTAATGAAAATTGATTATTTAACTTTATTTCCTGAAATGTTTGATGGTGTTTTAAATCATTCAATTATGAAACGTGCCCAAGAAAACAATAAATTACAAATCAATACGGTTAATTTTAGAGATTATGCAATTAACAAGCACAACCAAGTAGATGATTATCCGTATGGTGGCGGACAAGGTATGGTGTTAAAGCCTGAACCTGTTTTTAATGCGATGGAAGACTTAGATGTCACAGAACAAGCACGCGTTATTTTAATGTGTCCACAAGGCGAGCCATTTTCACATCAGAAAGCTGTTGAATTAAGCAAGGCTGACCACATCGTTTTCATATGCGGACATTATGAAGGTTACGATGAACGTATCCGAACACATCTTGTCACAGATGAAATATCAATGGGTGACTATGTTTTAACAGGTGGAGAATTGCCAGCGATGACCATGACTGATGCTATTGTTAGACTGATTCCAGGTGTTTTAGGTAATGAACAGTCACATCAAGATGATTCATTTTCTGATGGGTTATTAGAGTTTCCGCAATATACACGTCCGCGTGAATTTAAGGGTCTAACAGTTCCAGATGTTTTATTGTCTGGAAATCATGCCAATATTGATGCATGGAGACATGAGCAAAAGTTGATCCGCACATATAATAAAAGACCTGACTTAATTGAAAAATATCCATTAACTAATGCAGATAAGCAAATATTAGAAAGATATAAAATAGGATTGAAAAAAGGTTAGTATTGTGCTAACATAATCTGAGTGTGGAAACACAAAAATCACTATGATCCGCTGCTATATATTTGTCGAGGCAAGAACATAGGTTGAAGAGGAGAATTTATAATGACAAATCACAAATTAATCGAAGCAGTAACTAAATCACAATTACGTACAGACTTACCAAGTTTCCGTCCTGGTGATACTTTACGTGTACACGTACGTATCATTGAGGGTACTCGTGAGCGTATCCAAGTATTCGAAGGCGTTGTAATTAAACGTCGTGGCGGTGGCGTTTCTGAAACGTTTACAGTTCGTAAAATTTCATCAGGTGTTGGCGTGGAACGTACATTCCCATTACACACACCAAAAATTGAAAAAATCGAAGTTAAACGTCGTGGTAAAGTACGTCGTGCTAAATTATATTACTTACGTAGTTTACGTGGTAAAGCTGCTAGAATCCAAGAAATTCGTTAATCAGCATTTAAACAAAGCTATGTATGAGTCAAATTCGACTCAATCAATAAAGCCATCTAGGTCACTTTTATGGAGTGATATAGATGGCTTTTTTTGCTGTTTTATTAATGTAAAGTTGATAATGTAATTGTTTTTCCCTTCTTTATTCATAACGTGTTTGCTCAAAATGGTTATATAAACAAAAATCTACTAAGTGCCATGAAAAAGGACTTAGTAGATTTATTAAATATGTGCGTAGCAACATTATTTTTGTCTTGCCCATCTCGTGAAAATAATACTACATATAATGCCAAATATAGTAATTGTTATAAGTAAATAATAGTATGGTGGGGTATAGCTCAATTGAATCTTTGTTATATTTTTAGGTGCTTTAATGCCGGTCATAACACCATTTACTTGTTCAACTTTAAGACTTTGATCACCTGATGTCGCTTTCATACCTTGATTATATGCTGTTGGCAAAACAATATACCCAGATGAATTTTTATTTTTAGTAATAGTATAACCTTGCTTTGTCTTTCTAACTTTGACAGCCTCTAATGAATTTGAAGCGTCTTTAAGCGTGGTATAATCTTCGCCGTATATCCCTTTTAAATTTACACGATACTTACCTTTAGGCAATGATAATCTAATTCTATCTGAAGCTTTAATGCGTATCGTTACGGGTGTTACAAAGCGTCGATATTTATAAGTGAGTTTATTTCTTTCTTGTGTATATTCATTCACTTTAACATCATGAGCTTTATCCGGCGAAAGTAATTCTAAATCCATTTCAAAATACAAATCTTTAAATTGATTAGAAACTGATTTTGGCAACTGTACAGTTAGACCACCATTATTTTGTTTAACTTGTAATAAATGTTTTGTAGGAGATTGCCAGGCTGCACTATTTAATTTAATTGTTGAATCTGATAGTAAATTTTTATTGGCTTTAAAATGTGTATTAACATCTTTAGTATTGTTAGAAACAATCCCTTGCAACATTGCTTGTTCTTTATCTAATGGAGATTTTAATTCTTTATTGGAAAAGACCTTATTTGTAATATGTGCACTTGGATAATGGATGGTATTTTTAGAATGAATCCAACGAACTTTATTGTCTTTGTGTTCAGAGTTAATTTTAAATCCATATGGTAAGTTGTCATCATGATTCACTCTAATTCGATCATTAACATTCCAAAGTGATAGTAAATTTTGACGATTGCCAAGTAGTCTATAAGTGCTGTTTTTATCGATTGGCATATTAATTTGGAGTGTCTTGTCATAATATTTTAAAATGTCTCCATTAAAAATACTAGAATATAATGAAATGCCATTATAATGATATATAAATGGTGAATTTAATGCATAGTCTGACATATAATCAATGCGATTAAATGGGCCTGTTGCATTTTTATTTATCTTTTTTATAAGCTGGTTTACATAGTTACTATGGTAATCATGTTGTTTCAACGATGATAATGATTGTTGATAAGGTTTGATTGCCATATTTTTGTTGTTATCTAAAATGACGATTTGTTGAATCATAACGATTAATACTAATATTGCAACGGTTAATTTTTTATAACGCCATAAACTAAATTTTAAAATAACAGCAAGCACCATTTGCAGGATAATACCTACTATAAGTGCGAGTGGGTGTGTCGGTGATAGTAATACATAAAGTAATGCGATGATGCTTACTGGTATTGTTCTGATTAAATAATATTTCATATTTAATGTTGATAAATGTTGAATAAACAATCCGCAAAGAGCACTTGATGATAGTGCTAAGATATACACCCAACGCCTTTCTGGAAATGAAAAACCATTAAAAGCACTGTCAAAATACTGTGATAATGAACCAATAAATAATACCCATGTTACTATTGCGAAAAGTCTATAAAAGTAAAAACGATACAGTTTGAATGACAATAATGCAACGATAGTGAGAATTGAAATCGTAATGAAAAATCCATCGCTAAAGAAAAAATAATGATAATCAAGTGGTGTCAAAAACGGTATATCAACATTGGGATTTTGCTTTCTGTCATTTTCCAAAAACGCAGAAATGCCAGTGAATAAACCAAATACACTTGATAACACACTCAAAACTGTAGCAGATATGACGCAAATTAATTTTTGTGTTCTAGAGACAATGTCATATTTGTAAGTGAAAATGAGTCGATATAAATAGTAGCAACCTATAATAATAGCTTGATAATAACTGAAATAAAAATTGCTAAATAGTGTTAAGGCTATCGCAACAATGAAAATACCGATTTTGCGTTGTTGAAAATATCTTTCCAAACCAAGAATCGATAATGGCAATAAATATAATAAATTTCCATAAAATGACCAAGTAAAATTAAAGTATATAACGACAGTTGACATGCCGTATAAAATCGTAGCGATCATATTTGTTGAGCGTTTAAAGTGTAATATTTTAAATAAGTAGAAGGTCACGACAAATGTTATGATAGCTCGTACCATAGCCATAATAAGTTGGTTTGTCGGCCAAAAATGTATTGTTGTCGGATTAAATATACCAACAGTTTCTCCTATTTTAATGAATAGAAAATTGAGCCACATTAAAGGTGACAGCGAATAATAATATGATAGTCCTTTCATATAATCGCCACCTAATCCAAACGATGCATCATATAAACTAGAAAAACTACTTAGATGTTCATACAAATACATTTGAAATGGCATCATTTGACGGAATCCATCTCCAGATCCACTAAAAACAGTACCATTCACAATATATTCATAGATATGAGTAGAAAATAAAATAAGCGTTAATATTACGCTCATGAAAGTTATGACCAAGAATTGTTTGACGTTTGAATTTAACCATTTTTTTAACACAACATTATCCTCAACTTTCAAATTTAAAATTAAGTTTAACTGAAACTAAAGTTAATGAGGTTCTCGATAGGTAAAGACAAAGATGACTGTGGAACAGATACCTTATCATAGTTACTTAAACTTTGGATTATTTTTAGTTTATCATTAAACAAATATATTGAATAATAAAAATGTCATACTGTATTAATTGAATATCACCTAATAAGCAGCTTAGATTTAATAAATGATAATTTTTAATTAGAGAAAACTTGGAATAATCACTTATACCTTAATCTAAAGCATTGTTAAGAAGTGTGACAATGTTAAAATAAATATAGTTGAATTAATGAATTTGTTCTATAATTAACAAGTTATAGATTTTAATAATGAGAAAAGAATTGACGAAAGTAAGGTGAATTGAATGGTTATTCAATGGTATCCAGGACATATGGCGAAAGCCAAAAGAGAAGTAAGTGAACAATTAAAAAAAGTAGATGTAGTGTTTGAACTAGTAGATGCAAGAATTCCATATAGTTCAAGAAACCCTATGATAGATGAAGTTATTAACCAAAAACCACGTGTTGTTATATTAAATAAAAAAGATATGTCTAATTTAAATGAGATGTCAAAATGGGAACAATTTTTTATTGATAAAGGATACTATCCTGTATCAGTGGATGCTAAGCACGGTAAAAATTTAAAGAAAGTGGAAGCTGCAGCAATTAAGGCGACTGCTGAAAAATTTGAACGTGAAAAAGCAAAAGGACTTAAGCCAAGAGCGATTAGAGCGATGATTGTTGGAATTCCAAATGTTGGTAAATCCACATTAATAAATAAACTGGCAAAGCGTAGTATTGCACAGACTGGTAATAAACCAGGTGTGACCAAACAACAACAATGGATTAAAGTTGGTAATGCATTACAACTATTAGATACACCAGGGATTCTTTGGCCTAAATTTGAAGATGAAGAGGTCGGTAAGAAGTTGAGTTTAACAGGCGCGATTAAAGATAGTATTGTGCACTTAGATGAAGTTGCCATCTATGGACTGAACTTTTTAATTCAAAATGATTTAGCGCGCTTAAAAGCACATTATAAAATCGAAGTTCCTGAAGATGCAGAAATCATAGCGTGGTTTGATGCGATAGGGAAAAAACGTGGCTTAATTCGACGTGGTAATGAAATTGATTACGAAGCAGTCATTGAACTGATTATTTATGATATTCGAAATGCTAAAATAGGAAATTATTGTTTTGATATTTTTAAAGATATGACTGAGGAATTAGCAAATGACGCTAACAATTAAAGAAGTAACGCAGTTGATTAATGCGGTTAATACAATAGAAGAATTAGAAAATCATGAATGCTTTTTAGATGAGCGAAAAGGTGTACAAAATGCCATAGCCAGACGAAGAAAAGCGTTAGAAAAAGAACAAGCTTTAAAAGAAAAGTATGTTGAAATGACTTACTTTGAAAATGAAATATTAACAGAGAATCCTAATGCTATTATTTGTGGTATTGATGAAGTTGGAAGAGGACCTTTAGCAGGTCCAGTCGTTGCATGCGCAACAATTTTAAATTCAAATCACAATTATTTGGGCCTTGATGATTCGAAAAAAGTACCTGTTACGAAACGTCTAGAATTAAATGAAGCACTAAAAAATGAAGTTACTGCTTTTGCATATGGTATCGCGACAGCTGAAGAAATAGATGAATTTAATATTTATAAAGCTACTCAAATCGCCATGCAGCGAGCTATTGATGGATTATCAGTACAACCAACGCATTTATTGATAGACGCGATGACGCTTGATAATGCACTGCCTCAAGTATCTTTAATCAAGGGTGATGCAAGAAGTGTGTCTATTGCAGCTGCAAGCATCATGGCAAAGGTTTTTCGTGATGATTATATGACACAGTTATCTAAAGATTATCCTGAATATGGTTTTGAAAAAAATGCGGGTTACGGTACCAAACAACATTTACTAGCAATCGATGATATTGGCATTATGAAAGAGCATAGAAAAAGCTTTGAACCTATAAAATCGTTACTGTAAATCGTAAAATTCAATTAAATGATAAAAAAGTAGCATTTAAGTTTACAATAGCGCTTACATTTTTTATAATTGTAAGGGAACTTAACCTAAGTAACAGGAGGATGGAAGATGAATATCCACGAGTATCAAGGTAAAGAAATATTTCGTTCAATGGGCGTTGCAGTTCCAGAAGGACGAGTAGCATTTACTGCTGAAGAAGCGGTGGAGAAAGCAAAAGAATTAAATTCTGATGTATATGTTGTGAAAGCACAAATTCATGCTGGAGGTAGAGGTAAAGCAGGCGGAGTAAAAATTGCTAAATCTTTATCTGAGGTAGAAACATATGCAAAAGAATTATTAGGGAAAACTTTGGTGACACATCAAACTGGTCCAGAAGGTAAAGAAATTAAGCGTTTATATATCGAAGAAGGTTGTGCTATTCAAAAAGAATATTACGTTGGATTCGTTATTGATCGTGCGACTGACCAAGTAACATTGATGGCGTCTGAAGAAGGGGGCACTGAGATTGAAGAAGTTGCTGCGAAGACTCCTGAAAAGATCTTCAAAGAAACTATCGATCCAGTAATCGGACTTTCACCATTCCAAGCAAGACGAATTGCGTTTAATATTAATATTCCTAAAGAATCTGTTAACAAAGCTGCTAAATTCTTATTAGCACTTTATAATGTATTCATTGAAAAAGATTGTTCAATCGTAGAAATCAACCCATTAGTTACAACAGCTGATGGTGATGTATTGGCATTAGATGCTAAAATTAATTTTGATGATAATGCATTATTCAGACATAAAGATGTTGTAGAATTACGTGATTTAGAAGAAGAAGATCCGAAAGAGATTGAAGCGTCTAAACATGATTTATCATACATTGCATTAGATGGTGACATCGGATGTATGGTTAATGGTGCAGGTTTAGCCATGGCAACAATGGATACGATTAATCATTTCGGTGGAAACCCAGCCAATTTCTTAGATGCAGGCGGAAGCGCTACTAGAGAAAAAGTAACTGAAGCATTTAAAATCATTTTAGGTGATGAAAATGTTAAAGGTATTTTTGTAAACATTTTCGGTGGCATTATGAAATGTGATGTTATCGCAGAAGGTATCGTTGAAGCTGTAAAAGAAGTAGATTTAACTTTACCACTAGTTGTACGCTTAGAAGGTACAAATGTTGAGTTAGGTAAAAAAATCTTAAAAGACTCAGGATTAGCAATTGAACCAGCAGCAACAATGGCTGAAGGTGCACAAAAAATTGTTAAACTAGTCAAAGAAGCATAAGGAAAGGATGGGAGCACTAAGATGAGTGTATTTATAGATAAGAATACTAAAGTAATGGTACAAGGTATTACAGGGTCTACTGCCCTTTTCCATACAAAACAAATGCTTGATTATGGTACGAAAATAGTAGCAGGTGTGACGCCTGGTAAAGGTGGTCAAGTTGTTGAAGGCGTTCCTGTTTTCAACACTGTTGAAGAAGCTAAAAATGAAACTGGGGCAACGGTTTCAGTCATTTACGTTCCAGCACCATTTGCTGCAGACTCAATTTTAGAAGCAGCTGATGCAGACTTAGATATGGTTATTTGTATCACTGAACATATTCCTGTATTAGACATGGTTAAAGTTAAACGCTATTTACAAGGTAGAAAAACACGTTTAGTTGGTCCAAACTGTCCAGGTGTGATTACAGCAGATGAATGTAAAATTGGTATTATGCCTGGCTATATTCACAAAAAAGGTCATGTTGGTGTAGTATCACGTTCAGGTACACTAACATATGAAGCAGTGCACCAATTGACTGAAGAAGGTATTGGTCAAACTACAGCTGTTGGTATTGGTGGAGACCCAGTAAATGGCACAAACTTTATTGATGTTTTAAAAGCATTCAATGAAGATGACGAAACGAAAGCAGTTGTTATGATTGGTGAAATCGGTGGTACAGCTGAAGAAGAAGCAGCTGAATGGATTAAAGCGAATATGACAAAACCAGTTGTAGGCTTTATCGGTGGACAAACAGCACCTCCTGGAAAACGTATGGGACATGCTGGTGCGATCATTTCAGGTGGTAAAGGTACTGCTGAAGAGAAAATTAAAACATTAAATAGTTGTGGTGTGAAAACAGCGGCAACACCTTCAGAAATTGGTTCAACATTAATTGAAGCTGCTAAAGAAGCAGGTATTTATGAATTATTATTAACAGTTAATAAATAAAGTTAAAAGATGATATAAATGGCTATAGCCCATTCCATACTTTATAAAAGTATCGGAAATGGGCTATTTGTCGTGCGATGAATTTAAGTACACTTTTCATATTTTGAAAAGGCAAGTTAATTATTTTACCTCCTTCAATAGCTTTCTAAAACAAAGCAAATTTTTATTAAAATATATAGTGCACTATGTTATAATATTTATATATTATTGTAAGGAGTGTTTCATCATGAATAAACAACAAAGTAAAGTACGCTATTCAATTAGAAAAGTTAGTATTGGAATTTTGTCAATTTCAATAGGTATGTTTTTGGCATTGGGTATGTCGAACAAAGCATATGCAGATGAAATTGATAAATCTAAAGATTTTACAAGAGGGTATGAGCAAAATGTATTCGCGAAATCAGAGTTAAATGCTAATAAAAATACGACAAAAGACAAAATAAAAAATGAAGCTGTTGTTAAAACATCGGACACAAGTTTAAAGTTAGACAACAAATCAGCAATTTCAAATGGAAATGAAATTAATCAAGATATGAAGATTTCAAATACTCCGAAAAACTCAAACCAAGGTAACAATCTAGTTGTTAATAACAATGAACCTACTAAAGAAATTAAAATTGCAAACTTGGAAGCTCAAAATTCTAATCAGAAGAAAGTGAATAAAGGTACTAATAATTACTTTGGTTACTACAGTTTTAGAGAAGCTCCAAAAACACAAATCTATACTGTAAAAAAAGGTGACACACTTAGTGCTATAGCATTAAAATACAAAACTACAGTTTCAAATATTCAAAATACAAATAATATAGCAAATCCTAATTTAATATTTATTGGTCAAAAATTAAAAGTGCCAATGACACCATTAGTAGAACCAAAACCAAAAACAGTGCCTTCAAATAATAAAAGTAATAGTAATAACAGTACATTAAATTATTTGAAAACATTAGAGAATAGAGGATGGGATTTCGACGGTAGTTATGGATGGCAATGTTTCGATTTAGTCAATGTGTATTGGAATCATCTTTATGGTCATGGATTAAAAGGATATGGAGCTAAAGATATACCATATGCAAATAATTTTAATAGTGAAGCTAAAATTTATCACAACACACCAACTTTCAAAGCTGAACCTGGGGACTTAGTGGTTTTTAGTGGAAGATTTGGTGGAGGATATGGTCATACAGCTATTGTCTTAAATGGTGATTATGATGGAAAATTAATGAAGTTCCAAAGTTTAGATCAAAACTGGAATAATGGTGGATGGCGTAAAGCAGAGGTTGCACATAAAGTTGTTCATAATTATGAAAATGATATGATTTTTATTAGACCATTTAAAAAAGCATAATTTAAATCGAAGGCAGGACATTGAAATATGAAATTTTCAACTTTAAGTGAAGAAGAATTTACCAACTACACCAAAAAGCACTTCAAACATTATACACAGTCTATAGAATTATATAATTATAGAAATAAAATAAATCATGAAGCACATATTGTGGGAGTGAAGAATGATAAAAATGAAGTTATAGCTGCATGTTTATTAACAGAGGCACGTATTTTTAAATTCTACAAATATTTCTACTCTCATAGAGGTCCTTTACTTGATTATTTCGATGCTAAATTAGTTTGTTACTTTTTTAAAGAATTATCTAAATTCATTTATAAAAATAGAGGTGTATTTATTCTTGTTGATCCATATTTAATAGAGAATTTAAGAGATGCGAATGGTAGGATAATAAAGAATTATAATAATTCAGTGATAGTAAAGATGCTAGGAAAAATTGGGTATCTCCATCAAGGTTATACAACAGGATATTCAAATAAAAGCCAAATTAGGTGGATTTCTGTATTGGATTTAAAAGATAAAGATGAGAATCAACTTTTAAAAGAAATGGAATACCAAACTAGAAGAAATATAAAAAAGACTATTGAGATTGGTGTTAAGGTTGAAGATTTATCTATTGAAGAAACAAATCGATTTTATAAATTGTTTCAAATGGCTGAAGAAAAACATGGTTTTCATTTCATGAATGAAGATTATTTTAAACGAATGCAAGAAATATATAAAGATAAGGCAATGTTAAAGATAGCTTGTATAGATCTTAATGAATATCAAGATAAATTAAAAATACAATTATTGAAAATCGAAAATGAAATGATGACTGTGAACAGAGCATTAAATGAAAATCCAAATTCTAAAAAGAATAAATCTAAATTAAATCAGTTAAATATGCAATTATCTAGTATTAATAATAGAATTAGTAAAACCGAAGAACTAATATTAGAAGATGGACCTGTTTTGGATTTAGCTGCTGCTTTATTTATATGTACTGATGATGAAGTTTATTATCTATCAAGTGGATCAAATCCTAAATATAATCAGTATATGGGCGCATATCATCTACAATGGCATATGATAAAATATGCAAAATCACATAATATTAATAGGTATAATTTTTATGGAATAACAGGCGTCTTTAGTGATGAGGCGGATGATTTTGGTGTACAACAATTTAAAAAAGGTTTTAATGCACATGTTGAAGAATTAATTGGTGATTTCATCAAACCAGTAAGACCAATTCTATATAAATTTGCAAAACTTATTTATAAGGTTTGATTATAAAGTATGTTGGAAATTGAAATTTAAAATTCTTTCCAACATACTTTTCACTTTTTAAGTCGGTATTTTACTCCTTAAAATAACATTACATCGACAATGTTTTTGTATTAGAAATGTAAAACAAAAATAGAATATGATTTTGTATGATTAAAAAAAGGAGTTGATTTATTGATTAGACTATTTTTGCTTAAGTTATACTGGGCACACTTTTCGACTAAACAAATTCATCAATTTTTAATGGCATACCCTAATGTAATTAAAGAGGGGGGCAGAAAAAAAGATAGTTATTTATGTGAATGGGTGAATAGGGAAGAAAATGTTCATTTATTACGTAAATACTATGCTTTTATAAAACTTGATCATAACGATATTATTAAAGAACTGCAGAAATTAAAAGTAAGTTACATTACATATATGGATACTGAATACCCAGTGCTATTAAAAGAAATATATCAATTTCCATTACTTCTTTTCTATAGAGGGAACATCAAATTAATAAATAATATGCATCATTTGGCAGTAGTAGGTGCAAGAGATTCTACAAGTTATACCCAACAGTCTTTAGAATTTTTATTATCAAATGATAAAAGCAAATATTTAACAATTGTTTCCGGCCTTGCTCAAGGAGCTGATGCAATGGCACATCAAATAGCTTTAAAATACAATCTCCCTACAATAGCAGTTTTAGCCTTTGGCCATCAAACACATTATCCCAAAAGCACATTAGCATTAAGAAATAAAATAGAAGAAATAGGTTTAGTTATATCCGAATATCCACCACATACACCAATTGCTAAATATAGATTTCCTGAGCGCAATAGAATTATCAGCGGTTTGTCAAAAGGGGTTTTAATTACTGAGGCTAAGGAACAAAGTGGTAGTCACATCACGATAGATTTTGCATTAGAGCAAAATAGAAATGTTTATGTTTTACCTGGATCTATGTTTAATCCTATGACAAAAGGTAATTTATTACGTATCCAAGAAGGTGCTAAGGTAGTATTAAACGCTAATGATATATTTGAAGACTACTATATTTAAAACTAAAAATAACGAGTTGCTTCATATTTCTTTTGTTACCCTTTGTAATTTATTTTTTAATAAAATCTATAAAAAATAGACAGGGAAAATGATTTGTTTAGATATAAAACGTTGACAAAAGCAAAATTAAGCGTTTATCATTTATCTTTAGTAATTAGATTAGCGAGGGGGAAATGACATTGGCAGATAATTTAGTCATTGTTGAATCGCCTGCAAAAGCAAAAACCATTGAAAAGTATTTAGGTAAGAAATATAAAGTTATAGCTTCAATGGGACACGTCAGAGACTTACCAAGAAGTCAAATGGGTGTCGACACTGAAGATAATTACGAACCAAAATATATAACAATACGCGGAAAAGGTCCTGTTGTAAAAGAATTGAAAAAACATGCAAAAAAAGCGAAAAACGTCTTTCTCGCAAGTGACCCCGACCGTGAAGGTGAAGCAATTGCTTGGCATTTATCAAAAATTTTAGAGCTTGAAGATTCTAAAGAAAATCGCGTTGTTTTCAACGAAATAACTAAAGACGCTGTTAAAGAAAGTTTTAAAAATCCTAGAGAAATTGAAATGAACTTAGTCGATGCACAACAAGCGCGTCGAATATTAGATAGATTAGTTGGCTATAACATCTCGCCAGTTCTATGGAAAAAAGTAAAAAAAGGGTTGTCAGCGGGTCGAGTTCAATCTGTTGCACTTCGTTTAGTCATTGACCGTGAAAATGAAATACGAAACTTTAAACCAGAAGAATATTGGACTATTGAAGGAGAATTTAGATACAAAAAATCAAAATTCAATGCTAAATTCCTTCATTATAAAAATAAACCTTTTAAATTAAAAACGAAAAAAGATGTTGAGAAAATTACAGCTGCATTAGATGGAGATCAATTCGAAATTACAAACGTGACTAAAAAAGAAAAAACGCGTAATCCAGCAAACCCATTTACAACTTCTACATTACAACAAGAGGCGGCACGTAAATTAAACTTTAAAGCTAGAAAAACAATGATGGTCGCACAACAATTATATGAAGGTATAGATTTGAAAAAACAAGGTACGATTGGTTTAATAACATATATGAGAACCGATTCTACACGTATTTCAGATACTGCCAAAGCTGAAGCAAAACAGTATATAACTGATAAATACGGTGAATCTTACACTTCTAAACGTAAAGCATCAGGGAAACAAGGTGACCAAGATGCCCATGAGGCTATTAGACCTTCAAGTACTATGCGTACGCCAGATGATATGAAGTCATTTTTAACGAAAGACCAATATCGATTATACAAATTAATTTGGGAACGATTTGTTGCTAGTCAAATGGCTCCAGCAATACTTGATACAGTCTCATTAGACATAACACAAGGTGACATTAAATTTAGAGCGAATGGTCAAACAATCAAGTTTAAAGGATTTATGACACTTTATGTAGAAACTAAAGATGATAGTGATAGCGAAAAGGAAAATAAACTGCCTAAATTAGAGCAAGGTGATAAAGTCACAGCAACTCAAATTGAACCAGCTCAACACTATACACAACCACCTCCAAGATATACTGAGGCGAGATTAGTAAAAACACTAGAAGAATTGAAAATTGGGCGACCATCAACTTATGCCCCGACAATAGATACGATTCAAAAGCGTAACTATGTCAAATTAGAAAGTAAGCGTTTTGTTCCTACTGAGTTGGGAGAAATAGTTCATGAACAAGTGAAAGAATACTTCCCAGAGATTATTGATGTGGAATTCACAGTGAATATGGAAACGTTACTTGATAAGATTGCAGAAGGCGACATTACATGGAGAAAAGTAATCGACGGTTTCTTTAGTAGCTTTAAACAAGATGTTGAACGTGCTGAAGAAGAGATGGAAAAGATTGAAATCAAAGATGAGCCAGCCGGTGAAGACTGTGAAGTTTGTGGTTCTCCTATGGTTATAAAAATGGGGCGCTATGGTAAGTTTATGGCTTGCTCAAACTTCCCGGATTGTCGTAATACAAAAGCGATAGTTAAGTCTATTGGTGTTAAATGTCCAAAATGTAATGATGGTGACGTCGTAGAAAGAAAATCTAAAAAGAATCGTGTCTTTTATGGATGTTCGAAATATCCTGAATGCGACTTTATCTCTTGGGATAAGCCGATTGGAAGAGATTGTCCAAAATGTAACCAATATCTTGTTGAAAATAAAAAAGGCAAGACAACACAAGTAATATGTTCAAATTGCGATTATAAAGAGGCAGCGCAGAAATAATATTTTTATTTCCTAGAGACATTTTAAGATTGTTAAATAGAATCATTAGTGAATCTTATTTTAAAGATAGTAATGGATTAATCTAAATAAGTGCGGATAATATTAACATAACAACATAATTAAAAGACATAAATGACAATAAAAGGAGTATAGAAATGACTCAAACTGTAAATGTAATAGGTGCTGGTCTTGCCGGTTCAGAAGCGGCATATCAATTAGCTGAAAGAGGAATTAAAGTTAATCTAATAGAGATGAGACCTGTTAAACAAACACCAGCGCACCATACTGATAAATTTGCGGAACTTGTATGTTCCAATTCATTACGCGGAAATGCTTTAACTAATGGTGTGGGTGTTTTAAAAGAAGAAATGAGAAGATTGAATTCTATAATTATTGAAGCGGCTGATAAGGCACGAGTTCCAGCTGGTGGTGCATTAGCAGTTGATAGACACGATTTTTCAGGTTATATTACTGAAACACTTAAAAATCATGAAAATATCACAGTTATTAATGAAGAAATTAATGCCATTCCAGATGGATACACAATTATCGCAACAGGACCACTTACTACAGAAACCCTTGCACAAGAAATAGTGGACATTACTGGTAAAGATCAACTTTATTTCTATGATGCGGCTGCTCCAATTATTGAAAAAGAATCTATTGATATGGATAAAGTTTACTTAAAGTCCCGTTATGATAAAGGTGAAGCTGCATATTTAAACTGTCCTATGACTGAGGATGAATTTAATCGCTTTTATGATGCAGTATTAGAAGCTGAAGCTGCGCCTGTAAATTCATTTGAAAAAGAAAAATATTTCGAGGGTTGTATGCCTTTTGAAGTAATGGCAGAACGCGGACGCAAGACATTACTATTTGGACCAATGAAACCAGTAGGATTAGAAGATCCAAAGACTGGGAAACGTCCTTATGCGGTGGTTCAATTAAGACAAGATGACGCTGCTGGCACACTCTACAATATTGTCGGCTTCCAAACACATTTAAAATGGGGAGCTCAAAAAGAAGTCATTAAATTAATTCCAGGTTTAGAGAATGTTGATATTGTCAGATATGGTGTGATGCATAGAAATACCTTCATTAACTCACCGGACGTATTAAACGAGAAATATGAATTGATTTCACAACCAAACATACAGTTTGCGGGCCAAATGACTGGTGTTGAAGGTTATGTAGAAAGCGCAGCTAGCGGCTTAGTTGCAGGCATCAATCTTGCGCATAAAATATTAGGCAAAGGTGAGATAGTATTTCCGAGAGAAACTATGATTGGAAGTATGGCTTACTATATTTCTCATGCTAAAAACAATAAGAATTTCCAACCTATGAATGCTAACTTCGGGTTATTACCATCTTTAGAAACTAGAATTAAAGATAAAAAAGAACGCTATGAAGCACAAGCTAATAGAGCTTTGGATTACTTAGAAAATTTCAAAAAAACTTTATAAAATAGTTAGAAAGACTAGATATGCTATTCATTCTTAAGTCATCAACGAGTAAGTAATGACTTTCTAAATGGAAAATACTTATCCTAGTCTTTTTAATTTTGGAATTGTTACGTATTTCTGACAATTTAGAATTCGTATTCAAATAAATATCTAAATAAATAACACGCAATAAGTTGATTGATGTAACATGTAAGTGAATGTTTTAAATAAAGTTTATTTAAAAGACAATGAAAGAATAAATAGTAAGGCTATTAATAAAGACTTTTAGTAATTAATTTACAAAAGAGGTATTCTAATTAACAGGTTTTCCGATTAGTTACAATTATTTAATTCTCAAAAGATTTAGAATTGATTATCAAATTACTGTAAGCCCTTTGCTGTATATGCTACAATTCTTATTGATGGAGGGTAAATGTATTGAATCATATTCAAGAAGCATTTTTAAATACATTGAAAGTTGAACGAAATTTTTCAGAACACACATTGAAATCATATCAAGATGACTTAATTCAGTTTAATCAATTTTTAGAACAGGAACATTTACAGTTGAATACTTTTGAATACAGAGATGCTAGAAATTATTTGAGCTATTTATATTCAAATCATTTGAAAAGAACATCTGTTTCTCGTAAAATCTCAACGTTAAGAACTTTCTATGAATATTGGATGACGCTTGATGAGAACATTATTAATCCATTTGTTCAATTAGTACATCCGAAAAAAGAAAAATATCTTCCGCAATTCTTTTACGAAGAAGAAATGGAAGCGTTATTTAAAACTGTAGAAGAGGACACTTCAAAAAGTTTACGGGATCGAGTTATTCTTGAATTGTTATATGCTACAGGTATCCGTGTTTCGGAATTAGTTAATATTAAAAAACAAGATATAGATTTTTACGCGAATGGTGTTACCGTATTAGGAAAAGGGAGCAAAGAGCGCTTTGTACCGTTTGGTGCTTATTGTAGACAAAGCATCGAAAATTATTTAGAACATTTCAAACCAATTCAGTCATGCAATCATGATTTTCTTATTGTAAATATGAAGGGTGAAGCAATCACTGAACGCGGTGTACGATATGTTTTAAATGATATTGTTAAACGAACAGCAGGCGTAAGTGAGATTCATCCCCACAAGCTCAGACATACATTTGCAACGCATTTATTGAATCAAGGTGCAGACCTAAGAACAGTACAATCGTTATTAGGTCATGTTAATTTGTCAACAACTGGTAAATATACACACGTATCTAACCAACAATTAAGAAAAGTGTATCTAAATGCACATCCTCGAGCGAAAAAGGAGAATGAAACATGAGTAATACAACATTACATGCAACAACAATTTATGCTGTAAGACATAATGGGAAAGCAGCTATGGCTGGAGATGGGCAAGTAACGCTTGGTCAACAAGTCATCATGAAACAAACGGCAAGAAAAGTGCGTCGTTTATATGAAGGTAAAGTGTTAGCTGGTTTCGCAGGTAGTGTAGCAGATGCGTTTACGTTATTTGAAAAATTCGAAACAAAATTACAACAGTTTAGTGGTAACTTAGAAAGAGCTGCTGTTGAATTGGCACAAGAATGGCGAGGCGATAAACAATTACGTCAATTAGAAGCTATGCTAATTGTAATGGATAAAGATGCTATTTTAGTTGTCAGTGGAACTGGCGAAGTTATTGCCCCAGATGATGACCTTATCGCTATTGGATCAGGAGGCAACTATGCATTAAGCGCAGGACGTGCATTGAAACGCCATGCATCGCATTTGTCTGCTGAAGAAATGGCATATGAGAGCTTGAAAGTAGCGGCTGATATTTGTGTCTTTACCAACGATAATATTGTTGTCGAAACACTATAATAATCAGAGCATGATAAATAATTATGAGCAATTAATTTTAGTTAAAAGACGGAGGAATGAAATTAATGGATACAGCTGGAATAAGATTAACTCCAAAAGAAATCGTATCTAAATTAAATGAATACATCGTTGGACAAAATGATGCTAAACGTAAAGTGGCAATTGCCCTACGTAATCGATACAGAAGAAGTTTATTGGATGAGGAATCAAAGCAAGAAATTTCACCTAAAAATATTTTGATGATTGGACCAACCGGTGTTGGTAAAACTGAAATTGCAAGAAGAATGGCCAAAGTTGTCGGCGCACCATTTATAAAAGTAGAAGCTACTAAATTTACTGAAGTAGGTTATGTAGGACGAGATGTTGAAAGTATGGTTAGAGATCTTGTTGATGTTTCAGTAAGATTAGTCAAGGCGCAGAAAAAATCATTGGTACAAGATGAAGCAACAGCTAAGGCCAATGAAAAACTTGTTAAGTTATTAGTTCCAAGTATGAAAAAGAAAGCGTCTCAAACGAATAATCCTTTAGAGTCACTTTTCGGAGGTGCAATTCCAAATTTCGGACAAAATAACGAAGATGAAGAAGAACCACCTACTGAGGAAATTAAAACAAAACGTTCTGAAATTAAGAGACAATTAGAAGAAGGAAAACTTGAAAAAGAAAAGGTAAGAATTAAAGTCGAACAAGATCCTGGTGCTTTAGGTATGCTAGGTACAAATCAAAATCAGCAAATGCAAGAGATGATGAATCAATTAATGCCTAAAAAGAAAGTTGAGCGAGAAGTTGCTGTTGAGACGGCAAGGAAAATCTTAGCTGATAGTTATGCGGATGAACTAATTGATCAAGAAAGCGCTAACCAAGAAGCACTTGAATTAGCAGAACAAATGGGTATCATCTTTATAGATGAAATCGACAAAGTTGCGACGAATAATCATAATAGTGGTCAAGATGTCTCAAGACAAGGTGTGCAAAGAGATATTTTACCTATACTTGAAGGTAGCGTTATTCAAACCAAATATGGTACTGTGAATACTGAACATATGCTGTTTATAGGTGCTGGAGCTTTCCATGTATCTAAGCCGAGTGACTTGATACCAGAATTGCAAGGTCGTTTTCCGATTAGAGTTGAACTTGATAGTTTAGCGGTAGAAGATTTTGTAAGAATTTTGACAGAACCAAAATTGTCATTAATTAAACAATATGAAGCATTGCTTCAAACAGAAGAAGTTACTGTAAACTTTACCGATGAAGCAATTACTCGTTTAGCTGAGATTGCTTATCAAGTAAATCAAGATACAGACAATATTGGTGCACGTCGACTTCATACAATTTTAGAAAAGATGTTAGAAGATTTATCATTCGAAGCACCAAGTATGCCGAATGCAGTTGTAGATATTACCCCACAATATGTTGATGATAAATTAAAATCAATTTCAACAAATAAAGATTTAAGTGCATTTATTCTATAAAAATATACAAAAGGAGAAAAATTCATGAGCTTATTATCTAAAACGAGAGAGTTAAACACGTTACTTCAAAAACACAAAGGTATTGCGGTTGATTTTAAAGATGTAGCACAAACGATTAGTAGCGTAACTGTAACAAATGTATTTATTGTATCGCGTCGAGGTAAAATTTTAGGATCGAGTCTAAATGAATTATTAAAAAGTCAAAGAATTATTCAAATGTTGGAAGAAAGACATATTCCAAGTGAATATACAGAACGATTAATGGAAGTTAAACAAACAGAATCAAATATTGATATCGACAATGTATTAACAGTTTTCCCACCTGAAAACAGAGAATTATTCATAGATAGTCGTACAACTATCTTCCCAATTTTAGGCGGAGGAGAAAGATTAGGTACATTAGTACTTGGTCGAGTACACGATGACTTTAATGAAAATGATTTGGTACTAGGTGAATATGCTGCTACAGTTATTGGTATGGAAATCTTACGTGAGAAGCATAGTGAAGTAGAAAAAGAAGCGCGCGATAAAGCTGCTATTACAATGGCAATTAATTCATTATCTTATTCTGAAAAAGAAGCAATTGAACATATCTTTGAAGAACTTGGCGGTACAGAAGGCCTATTAATCGCATCAAAAGTTGCAGATAGAGTTGGTATTACTAGATCTGTAATTGTAAATGCACTACGTAAATTAGAAAGTGCTGGTGTAATTGAATCACGTTCTTTAGGAATGAAAGGTACTTTCATTAAAGTTAAAAAAGAAAAATTCTTAGATGAATTAGAAAAAAGTAAGTAAAACGATGAGTCTGGGACATAATTCAATGTCCTAGTCGTAACGATGTTATCTTGGCAGTAGTCAACGAAATGACTTTGATGATTATGTTGAAGTCATTTCTTTATTTTTGTCTAATTTTCAATCAAATTGATATTCCGCATTAACATGATAGAATTACCTTTAAATTTATGAAAAAATGCTTGAAAAACATTTGCTTTAGACACGGCATTATGTTATATTTATTTTCGGCTATAAAGCCAATACACACATATCAAACGTGATTGTGTAAAGGGTGCAATATTTGTATATTGTCTTTACAATAGTTTGCTATGGAGGTAATTAACCAATAGGAGGAATTTATAATGGCAGTAATTTCAATGAAACAATTACTAGAAGCGGGTGTTCACTTCGGTCACCAAACACGTCGTTGGAACCCAAAAATGAAAAAATATATCTTCACTGAGAGAAATGGTATTTATATCATCGACTTACAAAAAACAGTGAAAAAAGTAGACGAGGCATACAACTTCTTGAAACAAGTTTCAGAAGATGGTGGACAAGTCTTATTCGTAGGAACTAAAAAACAAGCACAAGAATCAGTTAAATCTGAAGCAGAACGTGCTGGTCAATTCTACATTAACCAAAGATGGTTAGGTGGATTATTAACTAACTATAAAACGATCTCAAAACGAATCAAACGTATTTCTGAAATTGAAAAAATGGAAGAAGATGGTTTATTCGAAGTATTACCTAAAAAAGAAGTAGTAGAACTTAAAAAAGAATACGACCGTTTAATCAAATTCTTAGGCGGAATTCGTGATATGAAATCAATGCCTCAAGCATTATTCGTAGTTGACCCACGTAAAGAGCGTAATGCAATTGCTGAAGCTCGTAAATTAAATATTCCTATCGTAGGTATCGTTGACACTAACTGTGATCCTGACGAAATTGACTACGTTATCCCAGCAAACGACGATGCTATCCGTGCGGTTAAATTATTAACTGCTAAAATGGCAGATGCAATCTTAGAAGGTCAACAAGGCGTTTCTAATGAAGAAGTAGCTGCAGAACAAAACATCGATTTAGATGAAAAAGAAAAATCAGAAGAAACAGAAGCAACTGAAGAATAATCAACTGTTGAATCTGACTTAGATATAGTTTAAATGGGTGATAAGATATTAATGCTTATCACCTTTTTTAAAAAGAAAATCAAGGCAAATTACAAATATTCAATTAGAGTATTGGCAATCTTGCCTATAATAATGCTAAAATTATAATATATAAAATGATAACTTATTGGAGGAATAATGAATGGCAACTATTTCAGCAAAACTTGTTAAAGAATTACGTGAAAAAACTGGCGCGGGTATGATGGATTGTAAAAAAGCGCTAACTGAAACTGATGGTGACATCGATAAAGCGATTGATTACCTACGTGAAAAAGGTATTGCTAAAGCAGCTAAAAAAGCAGACCGTATTGCGGCTGAAGGTTTAGTACATGTAGAAACTAAAGGTAACGACGCAGTTATCGTTGAAATCAACTCTGAAACAGACTTTGTTGCTCGTAACGAAGGTTTCCAAGAGTTAGTTAAAGAAATCGCTAATCAAGTATTAGATACAAAAGCTGAAACTGTTGAAGCTTTAATGGAAACAACTTTACCAAATGGTAAATCAGTTGATGAAAGAATTAAAGAAGCAATTTCAACAATCGGTGAAAAATTAAGTGTTCGTCGTTTTGCTATCAGAACTAAAACTGATAACGATGCTTTCGGCGCTTACTTACACATGGGTGGACGCATTGGTGTATTAACAGTTGTTGAAGGTTCAACTGACGAAGAAGCAGCAAGAGACGTTGCTATGCATATCGCTGCAATCAACCCTAAATATGTTTCTTCTGAACAAGTTAGCGAAGAAGAAATCAACCACGAAAGAGAAGTTTTAAAACAACAAGCATTAAATGAAGGTAAACCAGAAAACATCGTTGAAAAAATGGTGGAAGGACGTTTACGTAAATACTTACAAGAAATTTGTGCTGTAGATCAAGACTTCGTTAAAAACCCTGATGTAACAGTTGAAGCTTTCTTAAAAACAAAAGGTGGAAAACTTGTTGACTTCGTACGCTATGAAGTAGGCGAAGGTATGGAAAAACGCGAAGAAAACTTTGCGGATGAAGTTAAAGGACAAATGAAATAATCTGTCATAAAGTAAAACAAGGAAGAAGACACCTTTAATGTTGCTTTATTAAAATGTAAATCATTCTAATAAAACGACAACTGTGTCTTCTTTACTTGTATATGTTACATATATTCACGATAGAGAGGATAAGAAAATGGCTCAAATTTCTAAATATAAACGTGTAGTTTTGAAACTAAGTGGTGAAGCGTTAGCTGGAGAAAAAGGATTTGGCATAAATCCAGTAATTATTAAAAGTGTTGCTGAGCAAGTGGCTGAAGTTGCTAAAATGGACTGTGAAATCGCAGTAATCGTTGGTGGCGGAAACATTTGGAGAGGTAAAACAGGTAGTGACTTAGGTATGGACCGTGGAACTGCTGATTACATGGGTATGCTTGCAACTGTAATGAATGCCTTAGCATTACAAGATAGTTTAGAACAATTGGATTGTGATACACGAGTATTAACATCTATTGAAATGAAGCAAGTGGCTGAACCTTATATTCGTCGTCGTGCAATTAGACACTTAGAAAAGAAACGTGTAGTTATTTTTGCTGCAGGTATTGGAAACCCATACTTCTCTACAGATACTACAGCGGCATTACGTGCTGCAGAAGTTGAAGCAGATGTTATTTTAATGGGCAAAAATAATGTAGATGGTGTATATTCTGCAGATCCTAAAGTAAACAAAGATGCGGTTAAATATGAACATTTAACGCATATTCAAATGCTTCAAGAAGGTTTACAAGTAATGGATTCAACAGCATCCTCATTCTGTATGGATAATAACATTCCGTTAACTGTTTTCTCTATTATGGAAGAAGGAAATATTAAACGTGCTGTTATGGGTGAAAAGATAGGTACGTTAATTACAAAATAAATTTAGAGGTGTAAAATAATGAGTGACATTATTAATGAAACTAAATCAAGAATGCAAAAATCAATCGAAAGCTTATCACGTGAATTAGCGAACATCAGTGCAGGAAGAGCTAATTCAAATTTATTAAATGGCGTAACAGTTGATTACTATGGTGCACCAACACCTGTACAACAATTAGCAAGCATCAATGTTCCAGAAGCACGTTTACTTGTTATTTCTCCATACGACAAAACTTCTGTAGCTGACATCGAAAAAGCGATAATAGCAGCTAACTTAGGTGTCAACCCAACAAGTGATGGTGAAGTGATACGTATTGCTGTACCTGCCTTAACAGAAGAACGTAGAAAAGAGCGCGTTAAAGATGTTAAGAAAATTGGTGAAGAAGCTAAAGTATCTGTTCGAAATATTCGTCGTGATATGAATGATCAGTTGAAAAAAGATGAAAAAAATGGCGACATTACTGAAGATGAGTTGAGAAGTGGTACTGAAGATGTTCAGAAAGCAACAGACAATTCAATAAAAGAAATTGATCAAATGATTGCTGATAAAGAAAAAGATATTATGTCAGTATAAAACTAATATACAATGACATATTAAAATGCCAGTATTAAACGATAATGTAACATTTAAAATGGGCATGTTTAATTAAATCAAAGATGCATGTGATAATTTAAATTCACAATGAGCATAAAAATGGTGTTTAAACAAGTTAATTAAACATATACTTTATAAATAATAGGCATTAGGTATATTGATATAATAAAGTTATGTAATTTTTAACCTCAGTATGTATGTCACATTTCTGGTGTAAACTGTACCGAGTCAGACTTTGGTACAGTTTTTTTATTTGCTTATTCAATGCATTAAATGAGTATGATAAAATGATAATGATTGTTTAGTAACTTATACTATATGACAGAGATGATCAGGCTCGGAGGAAAGACCATGTTTAAAAAGCTAATAAATAAAAAGAACACTATAAATAATTATAATGAAGAATTAGACTCGTCTAATATACCTGAACATATCGCTATTATTATGGATGGTAATGGGCGATGGGCTAAGAAGCGAAAAATGCCTAGAATTAAAGGTCATTACGAAGGTATGCAAACAATAAAAAAAATTACTAGGGTAGCTAGTGATATTGGTGTTAAGTACTTAACTTTATATGCCTTTTCCACTGAAAATTGGTCAAGACCTGAAAGTGAAGTAAATTATATTATGAATTTGCCTGTCAATTTCTTAAAGACATTTTTACCGGAACTAATTGAAAAAAATGTCAAAGTTGAAACAATTGGATTTACTGATAAGTTGCCAAAATCAACGATAGAAGCAATAAATAATGCTAAAGAAAAGACAGCTAATAATACCGGCTTAAAATTAATATTTGCAATTAATTATGGTGGCAGAGCAGAACTTGTTCATAGTATTAAAAATATGTTTGACGAGCTTCATCAACAAGGTTTGAATAGTGATATCATAGATGAAACATATATAAACAATCATTTAATGACAAAAGACTATCCTGATCCAGAGTTGTTAATTCGTACTTCAGGAGAACAAAGAATAAGTAATTTCTTGATTTGGCAAGTTTCGTATAGTGAATTTATCTTTAATCAAAAATTATGGCCTGACTTTGACGAAGATGAATTAATTAAATGTATTAAAATTTATCAGTCACGTCAAAGACGCTTTGGCGGATTGAGTGAGGAGTAGTATAGTATGAAAGTTAGAACGCTGACAGCTATTATTGCCTTAATCGTATTCTTGCCTATCTTGTTAAAAGGCGGCCTTGTGTTAATGATATTTGCTAATATATTAGCATTGATTGCATTAAAAGAATTGTTGAATATGAATATGATTAAATTTGTTTCAGTTCCTGGTTTAATTAGTGCAGTTGGTCTTATCATCATTATGTTGCCACAACATGCAGGGCCATGGGTACAAGTAATTCAATTAAAAAGTTTAATTGCAATGAGCTTTATTGTATTAAGTTATACTGTCTTATCTAAAAACAGATTTAGTTTTATGGATGCTGCATTTTGCTTAATGTCTGTGGCTTATGTAGGCATTGGTTTTATGTTCTTTTATGAAACGAGATCAGAAGGATTACATTACATATTATATGCCTTTTTAATTGTTTGGCTTACAGATACAGGGGCTTACTTATTTGGTAAAATGATGGGTAAACATAAGCTTTGGCCAGTAATAAGTCCGAATAAAACAATCGAAGGATTCATAGGTGGCTTGTTCTGTAGTTTGATAGTGCCTCTTGCAATGTTATATTTTGTAGATTTCAATATGAATGTATGGATATTACTTGGAGTGACATTGATTTTAAGTTTATTTGGTCAATTAGGTGATTTAGTGGAATCAGGATTTAAGCGTCATTTCGGCGTTAAAGACTCAGGTCGAATACTACCTGGACACGGTGGTATTTTAGACCGATTTGACAGTTTTATGTTTGTGTTACCATTATTAAATATTTTATTAATACAATCTTAATGCTGAGAACAAATCAATAAACGTAAAGAGGAGTTGCTGAGATAATTTAATGAATCTCAGAACTCCTTTTGAAAATTATACGCAATATTAACTTTGAAAATTAGACGTTATATTTTGTGATTTGTCAGTATCATATTATAATGACTTATGTTACGTATACAGCAATCATTTTTAAAATAAAAGAAATTTATAAACAATCGAGGTGTAGCGAGTGAGCTATTTAGTTACAATAATTGCATTTATTATTGTTTTTGGTGTACTAGTAACTGTTCATGAATATGGCCATATGTTTTTTGCGAAAAGAGCAGGCATTATGTGTCCAGAATTTGCGATCGGTATGGGGCCGAAAATTTTTAGTTTTAGAAAAAATGAAACACTTTACACTATTAGGTTATTGCCTGTTGGTGGATATGTTCGTATGGCAGGAGATGGCTTAGAAGAGCCACCAGTCGAGCCTGGTATGAACGTTAAAATTAAACTGAATGAAGAAAATGAAATAACACATATCATATTAGATGATCATCATAAGTTTCAACAAATTGAAGCGATCGAAGTTAAAAAATGTGATTTTAAAGATGACTTATTCATAGAAGGTATCACTGCTTATGATAATGAAAGACATCATTTTAAAATTGCTAGAAAGTCTTTCTTTGTTGAAAATGGTAGCTTAGTTCAAATTGCTCCGAGAGACAGACAATTTGCACATAAAAAGCCATGGCCGAAATTTTTAACATTATTTGCGGGACCGTTATTTAACTTTATATTAGCTTTAGTTCTATTTATTGGTCTTGCATATTATCAAGGTACACCTACTTCTACTGTAGAACAAGTCGCAGATAAGTATCCAGCTCAACAAGCAGGCATACAAAAAGGCGATAAAATTGTCCAAATTGGCAAATATAAAATATCTGAATTTGATGATGTTGATAAGGCGTTAGATAAAGTTAAAGATAATAAGACGACTGTTAAATTTGAACGTGATGGTAAAACAAAGTCAGTTGAATTAACACCTAAAAAGACCGAAAGAAAACTGACTAAAGTAAGTTCAGAGACGAAGTATGTTCTCGGATTCCAACCAGCGAGTGAACATACACTCTTCAAACCAATTGTATATGGATTTAAAAGCTTTTTAATCGGTAGTACTTATATTTTTTCAGCTGTAGTAGGTATGTTGGCTAGTATATTTACGGGCGGATTCTCGTTTGATATGTTAAATGGTCCGGTTGGTATTTATCATAACGTCGACTCAGTTGTTAAAGCGGGTATCATTAGCTTAATTGGATACACTGCGTTATTAAGTGTAAACTTAGGTATTATGAATTTAATTCCTATTCCTGCACTAGACGGTGGTCGTATTTTATTTGTTATATATGAAGCGATTTTCAGAAAACCAGTTAATAAAAAAGCGGAAACAACGATTATCGCTATTGGTGCCATTTTCATGGTCGTTATTATGATATTAGTAACGTGGAATGATATTCGACGATATTTCTTATAATTTAGGAGGATAAATAATTATGAAGCAATCCAAAGTTTTTATACCAACGATGCGTGACGTGCCATCAGAAGCAGAAGCACAAAGTCATCGTTTATTATTGAAAGCGGGTTTGATAAAACAAAGTACAAGTGGGATTTATAGTTATTTACCGCTAGCAACACGTGTGTTAAATAATATTACTGCAATTGTGCGACAAGAAATGGAACGTATCGATTCTGTTGAAATTTTAATGCCAGCGTTACAACAAGCTGAATTATGGGAAGAATCAGGACGTTGGGGTGCATATGGCCCAGAATTAATGCGTTTACAAGATAGACATGGAAGACAATTTGCATTAGGTCCAACACATGAAGAATTAGTTACATCAATAG
This sequence comes from Staphylococcus sp. FSL W8-0305, assembly GCF_037966415.1. Classification (NCBI taxonomy): domain Bacteria; kingdom Bacillati; phylum Bacillota; class Bacilli; order Caryophanales; family Staphylococcaceae; genus Staphylococcus; species Staphylococcus sp. FSL W8-0305. The sequence goes on along the minus strand of NZ_CP150198.1, from coordinate 788,029 downwards.
TAAGAAATGAATTGAAATCATACAAACAATTACCGATGACATTATTCCAAATTCAATCTAAATTCCGTGATGAAAAGAGACCACGTTTTGGTTTACTTCGTGGTCGTGAATTTATTATGAAAGATGCGTATTCATTCCATGCTGACGAGGCATCATTAGATCAAACGTATCAAGATATGTATCAAGCGTATAGCCGTATTTTTGAGAGAGTTGGCATTAACGCAAGACCAGTAGTTGCAGATTCAGGTGCTATTGGCGGTAGCCATACACATGAATTTATGGCATTAAGTGCTATCGGTGAGGATACAATCGTTTACAGTAAAGAAAGTGACTATGCTGCTAACATCGAAAAAGCAGAAGTCGTTTACGAACCAAATCATAAGCATACTACTGTGCAACCTATAGAAAAAATTGAAACACCAAATGTTAAGACTGCGCAAGAATTGGCAGACTTCTTAGGTAGACCAGTAGATGAAATCGTTAAAACGATGATTTTCAAAGTTGATGGCGAATATATTATGGTTTTAGTGCGTGGACATCATGAAATTAATGACATTAAATTAAAATCTTATTTCGGCACAGATAATATTGAATTAGCAACACAAGACGAAATTGTTAATTTAGTTGGTGCAAATCCTGGTTCACTAGGTCCTGTAATTGATAAAGAGATCAAAATTTATGCAGATAATTTTGTGCAAGATTTAAATAATTTAGTTGTCGGGGCTAACGAAGATGGTTATCACTTAATTAATGTAAATGTAGGTAGAGACTTCAACGTTGATGAATATGGCGATTTCCGTTTTATTTTAGAAGGCGAAAAGTTAAGTGATGGTTCAGGCGTTGCACATTTTGCTGAAGGAATTGAAGTTGGTCAAGTATTCAAATTGGGTACTAAGTATTCAGAATCAATGAATGCTACATTCTTAGATAATCAAGGAAAAGCCCAACCGTTAATTATGGGTTGTTACGGTATTGGAATTTCTAGAACGCTAAGTGCGATTGTTGAACAAAATCACGATGATAATGGTATTGTTTGGCCTAAATCAGTTACTCCATTTGATTTACATTTAATTTCTATTAATCCTAAGAAAGATGATCAACGAGAACTAGCGGATGCACTATATGCTGAATTTAATACTAAATTTGATGTGTTGTACGATGATCGTCAGGAACGTGCTGGTGTCAAATTTAATGATGCCGATTTAATTGGTTTACCACTGCGAATTGTTGTTGGTAAACGTGCATCGGAAGGTATTGTAGAAGTTAAAGAACGTTTAACAGGTGATAGCGAAGAAGTCCACATTGATGACTTAATGACTGTCATTACAAATAAATATGATAATTTAAAATAATTAAGATCGAATGAATTATAAGAGTAGGAAAAAGCTGAAAGAAATCAGATGCTTATGTCCTGCTCTTATTATTTTTGATATAATGATTATTCGATGAAAAATGACTGAAGACATAGTATAATTAAAGATAAATTTGTTTTAACAATATTATGATTAGCCAAATATAAAGCATTTAATTTTCTATCATTACTATGCTCACATAATCTAAATATTGTTCGAACACGTAAAAGTAATTTCTATTTAAGGTGGTAATTGTCTTGGCAATGACAGAGCAACAAAAATTTAAAGTGCTTGCTGATCAAATTAAAATTTCAAATCAATTAGATGCTGAAATTTTAAATTCAGGTGAACTGACACGTATAGATGTTTCTAACAAAAACAGAACATGGGAATTTCATATTACATTACCACAATTCTTAGCTCATGAAGATTATTTATTATTTATAAATGCAATAGAGCAAGAGTTTAAAGATATCGCCAACGTTACATGTCGTTTTACGGTAACGAATGGCACGAATCAAGATGAACATGCAATTAAATACTTTGGGCACTGTATTGACCAAACAGCTTTATCTCCAAAAGTTAAAGGTCAATTGAAACAGAAAAAGCTTATTATGTCTGGAAAAGTATTAAAAGTAATGGTATCAAATGACATTGAACGTAATCATTTTGATAAGGCATGCAATGGAAGTCTTATCAAAGCGTTTAGAAATTGTGGTTTTGATATCGATAAAATCATATTCGAAACAAATGATAATGATCAAGAACAAAACTTAGCTTCTTTAGAAGCACATATTCAAGAAGAAGACGAACAAAGTGCACGATTGGCAACAGAGAAACTTGAAAAAATGAAAGCTGAAAAAGCGAAACAACAAGATAACAACGAAAGTGCTGTCGATAAGTGTCAAATTGGTAAGCCGATTCAAATTGAAAATATTAAACCAATTGAATCTATTATTGAGGAAGAGTATAAAGTTGCAATAGAGGGTGTCATTTTTGATATTAACTTAAAAGAACTTAAAAGTGGTCGTCATATCGTAGAAATTAAAGTGACTGACTATACGGACTCTTTAGTTTTAAAAATGTTTACTCGTAAAAACAAAGATGATTTAGAACATTTTAAAGCGCTAAGTGTTGGTAAATGGGTTAGGGCTCAAGGTCGTATTGAAGAAGATACATTTATTAGAGATTTAGTTATGATGATGTCTGATATTGAAGAGATTAAAAAAGCGACAAAAAAAGATAAGGCTGAAGAAAAACGTGTAGAATTCCACTTACATACTGCAATGAGTCAAATGGATGGTATACCAAATATTGGTGCGTATGTTAAACAGGCAGCAGACTGGGGACATCCAGCCATTGCGGTTACAGACCATAATGTTGTGCAAGCATTTCCAGATGCTCACGCAGCAGCGGAAAAACATGGTATTAAAATGATATATGGTATGGAAGGTATGTTAGTTGATGATGGTGTTCCGATTGCATACAAACCACAAGATGTCGTATTAAAAGATGCTACTTATGTTGTATTCGACGTCGAGACAACTGGTTTATCAAATCAGTATGATAAAATCATCGAGCTTGCAGCTGTGAAAGTTCATAACGGCGAAATCATCGATAAGTTTGAAAGGTTTAGTAATCCGCATGAACGATTATCGGAAACGATTATCAATTTGACGCATATTACTGATGATATGTTAGTAGATGCCCCTGAGATTGAAGAAGTACTTACAGAATTTAAAGAATGGGTTGGCGATGCGATATTCGTAGCACATAATGCTTCGTTTGATATGGGCTTCATCGACACGGGATATGAACGTCTTGGATTTGGACCATCTACGAATGGTGTTATCGATACATTAGAATTATCTCGTACGATTAATACTGAATATGGTAAACATGGTTTAAATTTCTTAGCTAAAAAATACGGTGTAGAATTAACGCAACATCACCGTGCCATTTATGATACAGAGGCAACAGCTTACATTTTCATAAAAATGGTTCAACAAATGAAAGAATTAGGCGTATTAAATCATAACGAAATTAACAAAAAACTCAGTAATGAAGATGCATATAAACGTGCAAGACCTAGTCATGTCACATTAATTGTACAAAATCAACAAGGTCTTAAAAATCTATTTAAAATTGTAAGTGCATCATTGGTGAAGTATTTCTACCGTACGCCTCGAATTCCACGTTCATTGTTAGATGAATATCGTGAGGGATTATTGGTAGGTACAGCGTGTGATGAAGGTGAATTATTTACGGCAGTTATGCAGAAGGACCAGAGCCAAGTTGAAAAAATTGCCAAATATTATGATTTTATTGAAATTCAACCACCGGCACTTTATCAAGATTTAATTGATAGAGAGCTTATTAGAGATACTGAAACATTACATGAAATTTATCAACGTTTAATTCATGCAGGTGACACAGCGGGTATTCCTGTTATTGCGACAGGAAATGCACACTATTTGTTTGAACATGATGGCATCGCACGTAAAATTTTAATAGCATCACAACCCGGCAATCCACTTAATCGCTCAACTTTACCGGAAGCACATTTTAGAACTACAGATGAAATGTTAAACGAGTTTCATTTTTTAGGTGAAGAAAAAGCGCATGAAATTGTTGTGAAAAATACAAACGAATTAGCAGATCGAATTGAACGTGTTGTTCCTATTAAAGATGAATTATACACACCGCGTATGGAAGGTGCTAACGAAGAAATTAGAGAACTAAGTTATGCAAATGCGCGTAAACTGTATGGTGAAGATCTGCCTCAAATCGTAATTGATCGATTAGAAAAAGAATTAAAAAGTATTATCGGTAATGGATTTGCGGTAATTTACTTAATTTCGCAACGTTTAGTTAAAAAATCATTAGATGATGGATACTTAGTTGGTTCCCGTGGTTCAGTAGGTTCTAGTTTTGTGGCGACAATGACTGAGATTACTGAAGTAAACCCGTTACCGCCACACTATATATGTCCGAACTGTAAAACGAGTGAATTTTTCAATGATGGTTCAGTAGGATCAGGATTCGATTTACCTGATAAGACGTGTGAAACTTGTGGAGCGCCACTTATTAAAGAAGGACAAGATATTCCGTTTGAAACATTTTTAGGATTTAAAGGAGATAAAGTTCCTGATATCGACTTAAACTTTAGTGGTGAATATCAACCAAATGCCCATAACTACACAAAAGTATTATTTGGTGAGGATAAAGTATTCCGTGCAGGTACAATTGGTACTGTTGCTGAAAAGACTGCTTTTGGTTATGTTAAAGGCTATTTGAATGATCAAGGCATCCACAAAAGAGGTGCTGAAATAGATCGACTCGTTAAAGGATGTACAGGTGTTAAACGTACAACTGGACAGCATCCAGGGGGTATTATTGTAGTACCTGATTACATGGATATTTATGATTTTACGCCGATACAATATCCTGCCGATGATCAAAATTCAGCATGGATGACGACACATTTTGATTTCCATTCTATTCATGATAATGTATTAAAACTTGATATACTTGGACACGATGATCCAACAATGATTCGTATGCTTCAAGATTTATCAGGGATTGATCCAAAAACAATACCTGTAGATGATAAAGAAGTTATGCAGATTTTTAGTACACCTGAAAGTTTGGGTGTTACTGAAGATGAAATTTTATGTAAAACAGGTACATTTGGGGTACCAGAATTCGGTACAGGATTCGTGCGTCAAATGTTAGAAGATACAAAGCCAACAACATTTTCAGAATTAGTTCAAATCTCAGGATTATCTCATGGGACAGATGTGTGGTTAGGTAATGCTCAAGAATTAATTAAAACAGGTATATGTGATTTATCAAGTGTAATTGGTTGTCGTGACGATATCATGGTTTATTTAATGTATGCTGGTCTAGAACCATCAATGGCTTTTAAAATAATGGAGTCAGTACGTAAAGGTAAAGGTTTAACTGAAGAAATGATTGAAACGATGAAAGAAAATGAAGTGCCGGATTGGTATTTAGATTCATGTCTTAAAATTAAGTACATGTTCCCTAAAGCCCATGCAGCAGCATACGTTTTAATGGCAGTACGTATCGCATATTTCAAAGTACATCATCCACTTTATTACTATGCATCTTACTTTACAATTCGTGCGTCAGATTTTGATTTAATCACGATGATTAAAGATAAAACAAGCATACGAAATACTGTAAAAGACATGTATTCTCGCTATATGGATCTAGGTAAAAAAGAAAAAGACGTATTAACTGTCTTGGAAATTATGAATGAAATGGCGCATCGGGGTTATCGAATGCAACCGATTAGTTTAGAAAAGAGTCAAGCGTTCGAATTTATCATTGAAGGCGAAACACTTATTCCGCCGTTCATATCAGTGCCTGGGCTTGGCGAAAACGTTGCGAAACGAATTGTTGAAGCTCGTGACGATGGACCATTTTTATCAAAAGAAGATTTAAACAAAAAAGCTGGATTATCTCAGAAAATTATTGAGTATTTAGATGAGTTAGGCTCATTACCGAATTTACCAGATAAAGCTCAACTTTCGATATTCGATATGTAAAATGAAATAATCAAGGTATTTATTTAATTCGTATGGCGTAGTTAAAGAAATACAAAATTGTTGCTGGACACAAAGTTATACCTGTATTTCTTTTCAACGTCTTACGAGTCTATTCGAATGTAATGATGAAATAAATGAACAAACTTTTACAAGAATCTCTGATTAATAGTGAAGTCATTTGTTTCAAGCATAAACTTATGCTATAATTAAGTTGCTTAAAAATTAGTGAACTCAGGCAGAAGAGTGGGAGATTCCCGCTCTTTTCTATTTGCCAAAAAGGGAGGCCTGTATGAGTAAAATTACAGAACAAGTAGAAGTGATTGTTAAACCAATTATGGAAGACTTGAATTTTGAACTTGTAGACGTTGAATATGTCAAAGAGGGTAGAGATCATTTTCTTAGAATCTCTATTGATAAAGAAGGTGGCGTAGATTTAAATGATTGTACGCTAGCTTCTGAAAAAATAAGTGAAGCTATGGATGCAAATGATCCTATTCCTGAAATGTATTATTTAGACGTAGCGTCACCTGGTGCAGAACGTCCAATTAAAAAAGAACAAGATTTCCAAAATGCAATAACTAAACCTGTATTTGTTTCTTTATATGTACCAATTGAAGGTGAAAAGGAATGGTTAGGCATTTTACAAGAAGTCAATAATGAAACAATTGTAGTACAAGTTAAAATCAAAGCAAGAACGAAAGATATAGAGATACCGAGAGACAAAATAGCAAAAGCACGTCACGCAGTTATGATTTAACGTGATGAGGAGGAAAAAACGTGTCAAGTAATGAATTATTATTAGCTACTGAGTATTTAGAAAAAGAAAAGAAGATTCCTAGAGCAGTATTAATTGATGCTATTGAAGCAGCTTTAATTACTGCATACAAAAAGAATTATGATAGTGCAAGAAATGTCCGTGTGGAATTAAATATGGATCAAGGTACTTTCAAAGTTATCGCTCGTAAAGATGTTGTTGAAGAAGTATTTGACGACAGAGATGAAGTGGATTTAAGTACAGCGCTTGTTAAAAACCCTGCATATGAAATTGGTGATATATACGAAGAAGATGTAACACCTAAAGATTTTGGTCGTGTAGGTGCTCAAGCAGCGAAACAAGCAGTAATGCAACGTCTTCGTGATGCTGAACGTGAAATTTTATTTGAAGAATTTATAGACAAAGAAGAAGACATACTTACTGGAATTATTGACCGTGTTGACCATCGTTATGTATATGTGAATTTAGGTCGTATTGAAGCTGTTTTATCTGAAGCAGAAAGAAGTCCTAACGAAAAATATATTCCTAACGAACGTATCAAAGTATATGTTAACAAAGTGGAACAAACGACAAAAGGTCCTCAAATCTATGTTTCTCGTAGCCATCCAGGTTTATTAAAACGTTTATTTGAACAAGAAGTTCCAGAAATTTACGATGGTACTGTAATTGTTAAATCAGTAGCACGTGAAGCTGGCGATCGCTCTAAAATTAGTGTCTTCTCTGAAAACAATGATATAGATGCTGTTGGTGCATGTGTTGGTGCCAAAGGCGCGCGTGTTGAAGCTGTTGTTGAAGAGCTAGGTGGCGAAAAAATCGATATCGTTCAATGGAATGAAGATCCAAAAGTATTTGTAAAAAATGCTTTAAGCCCTTCTCAAGTGTTAGAAGTTATTGTTGATGAAACAAATCAATCTACAGTAGTTGTTGTTCCTGATTATCAATTGTCATTAGCGATTGGTAAAAGAGGACAAAACGCACGTCTAGCTGCTAAATTAACCGGCTGGAAAATTGATATTAAATCAGAAACAGATGCGCGTGAAGCGGGTATCTATCCAGTAGTTGAAGCTGAAAAAGTAACTGAAGAAGATGTTGCTTTAGAAGATGCTGACACAACAGAATCAACCGAAGAGGTAACTGATGTTTCAGTTGAAACAAATGTAGAGAAAGAATCTGAATAATAGGTTGGAGTGAAGTATCTATGAAAAAGAAAAAAATTCCGATGCGAAAATGTATTCTTTCAAATGAAATGCATCCCAAAAAAGATATGATTCGTGTTGTTGTTAATAAAGAAGGCGAAATCTTTGCGGATGTTACTGGAAAGAAACAAGGCCGTGGCGCGTATGTTTCTAAAGATGTTGCTATGGTTGAAAAAGCACAACAAAAAGAAATTTTAGAAAAATATTTTAAAGCATCTAAAGAGCAATTGGATCCGGTTTACAAAGAAATTATTAGATTAATTTATAGAGAAGAGATCCCAAAATGAGTATAGATCAAATATTAAACTTTTTAGGATTAGCAATGAGAGCCGGTAAAGTAAAAACAGGTGAATCAGTCATTGTTAATGAAATTAAAAAAGGAAATTTGAAGCTCGTTATTGTTGCAAATGATGCGTCTAATAATACAGCTAAATTAATTACAGATAAATGTAAGAGTTACAAAGTTCCATTCAGAAAGTTTGGAAATCGAAATGAATTGGGAATAGCACTTGGAAAAGGTGAGCGTGTTAATGTAGGGATTACTGACCCAGGCTTTGCTAAAAAGTTGCTATCAATGATAGATGAATATCATAAGGAGTGATTATATGAGTAAACAAAGAATTTACGAATATGCGAAAGAATTAAATCTAAAGAGTAAAGAGATTATAGATGAGTTAAAAAGCATGAATATTGAGGTTTCAAATCATATGCAAGCTTTGGAAGATGACCAAATTAAAGCATTAGATAAAAAGTTCAAAAAAGAACAAAAGAACGACAATAAACAAAGCACTCAAAATAATCACCAAAAATCAAACAATCAAAATCAAAATAAAGGGCAACAAAAAGATAACAAAAAGAATCAACAACAAAATAATAAAGGCAACAAAGGCAATAAAAAGAATAATAGAAATAATAAGAAAAATAACAAGAATAATAAACCACAAAGTCAACCAGCTGCTCCAAAAGAAATACCATCAAAAGTGACATATCAAGAAGGTATTACAGTAGGCGAATTTGCGGATAAATTAAATGTTGAATCATCAGAAATTATCAAAAAATTATTCTTACTTGGTATTGTTGCTAATATCAATCAATCATTAAATCAAGAAACAATCGAATTAATTGCCGATGATTATGGCGTTGAGGTTGAAGAAGAAGTTGTGATTAATGAAGAAGATTTATCAATCTACTTCGAAGACGAAAAAGATGATCCAGAAGCAATTGAGAGACCAGCTGTTGTAACAATTATGGGACATGTTGACCATGGTAAAACTACTTTATTAGATTCAATTCGTCATACAAAAGTTACAGCAGGTGAAGCAGGCGGAATCACTCAACATATTGGTGCATATCAAATTGAAAACGATGGCAAAAAAATCACTTTCTTAGATACACCGGGACATGCTGCATTTACAACGATGCGTGCGCGTGGTGCACAAGTAACAGATATTACAATTTTAGTAGTAGCAGCTGACGATGGTGTTATGCCACAAACAATTGAAGCAATTAACCATGCTAAAGAAGCAGAAGTACCAATTATTGTTGCAGTAAATAAAATTGATAAACCAACTTCAAATCCTGATCGAGTTATGCAAGAATTAACTGAATATGGTTTAATTCCTGAAGATTGGGGCGGCGAAACAATTTTCGTTCCACTTTCTGCATTAAGTGGTGATGGTATCGACGATTTATTAGAAATGATAGGATTAGTTGCAGAAGTTCAAGAACTTAAAGCAAATCCTAAAAACCGTGCTGTTGGTACAGTTATCGAAGCTGAATTAGATAAATCACGAGGTCCTTCTGCATCATTATTAGTACAAAACGGTACATTAAATGTTGGTGATGCGATTGTAGTGGGTAATACTTACGGCCGTATCCGTGCAATGGTTAATGACTTAGGTCAAAGAATCAAAACGGCTGGTCCATCAACGCCTGTTGAAATTACAGGTATTAATGATGTGCCACAAGCTGGGGATCGCTTTGTTGTATTTAGTGATGAAAAACAAGCTCGTCGTATTGGTGAATCAAGACACGAAGCTAGCATTGTACAACAACGTCAAGAAAGTAAAAATGTTTCATTAGATAACCTGTTTGAACAAATGAAACAAGGTGAAATGAAAGACTTAAACGTTATTATTAAAGGTGATGTTCAAGGTTCTGTTGAAGCTTTAGCTGCATCATTAATGAAAATTGATGTTGAAGGCGTAAATGTTCGTATCATTCATACAGCGGTTGGTGCGATTAACGAGTCAGACGTGACACTTGCTAATGCCTCAAATGGTATTATCATTGGTTTCAATGTTCGTCCAGACAGTGGTGCAAAACGTGCTGCAGAAGCTGAAAATGTTGATATGCGTTTACACAGAGTTATTTATAATGTTATCGAAGAAATTGAATCAGCGATGAAAGGTTTACTTGATCCAGAATTTGAAGAACAAGTTATCGGACAAGCTGAAGTTCGTCAAACATTCAAAGTTTCTAAAGTTGGTACTATTGCTGGATGTTATGTTACTGAAGGTAAAATTACGCGAAATGCTGGTGTACGTATTATTCGTGATGGTATTGTTCAATATGAAGGCGAATTAGATACACTTAAACGTTTCAAAGATGATGCTAAGGAAGTTGCAAAAGGTTATGAATGTGGTATTACAATTGAAAACTACAATGACCTTAAAGAAGGCGATGTTATCGAAGCATTTGAAATGGTTGAAATTAAGCGTTAATTAAATAAATTACAAGCTAAAAGTTTAGTTAAGATTGATATGCTCCCTATAAATATTACACTTTTTAAGTGTTTACTTTATAGGGAGCATATTTGATACAAGCTTTTGGTTTTTTATTAGAATAGATTACCTATTAAAAGTTACGTTATATAGACATGATTTTTGTATAAAATTTTGTGGTGACCTAGAATGCTTTTTAATGACAAAATATAATGTCGACTATTATTGGAAAATTTTCTGTTGAAATGCCTATCTTACGGCAAACTTTATTTGATTTTATAGGCTTAATTTATTAAAATAACGTGTGAGCTAAAATAATTGTTTAAGCATTGTTACACTAAAAAATGCAAATAACAATTGAACTTAAAGATAAAGAGGTGACAAGAATGAGCAGTATGAGAGCAGAGCGTGTTGGTGAACAAATGAAGAAGGAATTAATGGATATCATCAACAATAAAGTCAAAGATCCTCGAGTTGGTTTTATTACAATTACAGATGTTGTTTTAACAAATGATTTATCGCAGGCTAAAGTATTTTTAACTGTATTAGGTAACGATAAAGAAGTAGAAAATACATTTAAAGCACTTGATAAAGCAAAAGGCTTCATTAAGTCTGAATTAGGTTCTAGAATGCGATTACGTATTATGCCGGAATTAATGTATGAATATGATCAATCAATCGAATATGGTAATAAAATTGAACGAATGATTCAAGATTTACACAAACAAGATAGATAATTTAGTGTTAGGTATCTGGAAAATGTTTGATAATTTCTTAATATCGGTATATTAACATTAAACAGTTAATACATAGATGTGTAGAAATAGTTAACATTTTCCAGTTTTTTTATGAATAAATTCAGTTAATACGCTATTAAAATATATTTTTAAAAAAGAAGGTGACAACATGTATAACGGTATATTACCAGTATATAAAGAACGTGGTTTAACAAGTCATGACGTCGTATTCAAATTGCGTAAAATTTTAAAGACTAAAAAAATAGGGCACACTGGTACGCTTGATCCTGAAGTTGCAGGCGTGTTACCGGTATGTATAGGTAATGCAACGAGAGTTAGTGATTATGTTATGGATATGGGTAAAGCTTATGAGGCAACGGTATCGATAGGCAGAAGTACAACAACTGAAGATCAAACGGGTGATACATTGGAAATGAAGGGTGTACATTCAGCTAATTTCAACAATGACGATATTGACCGATTGTTAGAAAGTTTTAAAGGTATCATTGAACAAATTCCGCCAATGTATTCATCAGTCAAGGTGAATGGTAAAAAATTATATGAATATGCGCGTAATAATGAAACAGTTGAAAGACCAAAGCGTAAAGTTAATATTAAAGATATTGGGCGTATATCTGAATTAGATTTTAAAGAAAATGAGTGTCATTTTAAAATACGTGTCATCTGTGGCAAAGGTACATATATTAGAACGTTAGCGACTGATATCGGTGTGAAATTAGGCTTTCCGGCACATATGTCGAAATTAACGCGAATCGAGTCTGGTGGATTTGTGTTGAAAGATAGCCTTACATTAGAACAAATAAAAGAACTTCATGAGCAGGATTCATTGCAAAATAAATTGTTTCCTTTAGAATATGGATTAAAGGGTTTGCCAAGTATTAAAATTAAAGATTCGCACATAAAAAAACGTATTTTAAATGGGCAGAAATTTAATAAAAATGAATTTGATAACAAAATTAAAGACCAAATTGTATTTATTGATGATGATTCAGAAAAAGTATTAGCAATTTATATGGTACACCCTACAAAAGAATCAGAAATTAAACCTAAAAAAGTCTTTAATTAAAGGAGATAGAATTTATGAAAGTCATAGAAGTGACACATCCTATACAATCTAAACAGTATATTACAGAGGATGTTGCAATGGCATTCGGATTTTTCGATGGCATGCATAAAGGTCATGACAAAGTCTTTGATATATTAAACGAAATAGCTGAGGCACGCAGTTTAAAAAAAGCGGTGATGACATTTGACCCGCATCCGTCTGTCGTGTTGAATCCTAAAAGAAAACGAACAACCTATTTAACACCACTTTCAGATAAAATCGAAAAAATTAGCCAACATGATATTGATTATTGTATAGTGGTTAATTTTTCATCTAGGTTTGCTAATGTGAGCGTTGAAGATTTTGTTGAAAATTATATAATTAAAAATAATGTAAAAGAAGTCATTGCTGGTTTTGATTTTACTTTTGGTAAATTTGGAAAAGGTAATATGACTGTTCTTCAAGAATATGACGCGTTTAATACGACAATTGTGAATAAACAAGAAATTGAAAATGAAAAAATTTCTACAACTTCTATTCGTCAAGATTTAATCAATGGTGAGTTGCAAAAAGCGAATGATGCTTTAGGCTATATATATTCTATTAAAGGCACTGTAGTGCAAGGTGAAAAAAGGGGAAGAACTATTGGCTTCCCAACAGCTAACATTCAACCTAGTGATGATTATTTGTTACCTCGTAAAGGTGTTTATGCCGTTAGTATTGAAATCGGCACTGAAAATAAATTATATCGAGGGGTAGCTAACATAGGTGTAAAGCCAACATTTCATGATCCTAACAAAGCAGAAGTTGTCATCGAAGTGAATATCTTTGACTTTGAGGATAATATTTATGGTGAACGAGTGACCGTGAATTGGCATCATTTCTTACGTCCTGAGATTAAATTTGATGGTATCGACCCATTAGTTAAACAAATGAACGATGATAAATCGCGTGCTAAATATTTATTAGCAGTTGATTTTGGTGATGAAGTAGCTTATAATATTTAGAGTTGCGTATAGTTATATAAACAATCTATACCACACCTTTTTCTTAGTAGGTCGAATCTCCAACGCCTAACTCGGATTAAGGAGTATTCAAACATTTTAAGGAGGAAATTGATTATGGCAATTTCACAAGAACGTAAAAACGAAATCATTAAAGAATACCGTGTACACGAAACTGATACTGGTTCACCAGAAGTACAAATCGCTGTACTTACTGCAGAAATCAACGCAGTAAACGAACACTTACGTACACACAAAAAAGACCACCATTCACGTCGTGGATTATTAAAAATGGTAGGTCGTCGTAGACATTTATTAAACTACTTACGTAGTAAAGATATTCAACGTTACCGTGAATTAATTAAATCACTTGGTATCCGTCGTTAATCTTAATATAACGTCTTTGAGGTTGGGGCATATTTATGTTCCAACCTTAATTTATATTAAAAAGTTTTTTACAAATATTAACATTTATTATATGTTAAGCTAATATTGAGTGAATAATAAGGTTACAATGAGATAAAGATGATATAAGTACACCTAGAGTAATAATCAAGATATTAAAAATAAAGTATGTTTTTTAAAAAAATATAACTTATATTTATACTGATAAGGGTGGGACGATAAGTCTATTTTGTAAATAATAGATGGATATCCCGCTCTCTTTTTTTCCAATTCAATATTTTATAACTAATATTAAAATACGATAATAAATGATATGATATAACTATTAGATTCAAGAGAGGAGATTTATAATGTCTCAAGAAAAGAAAGTTTTTAAAACTGAATGGGCAGGAAGATCTTTAACGATTGAAACAGGGCAATTAGCTAAACAAGCAAATGGCGCTGTATTGGTTCGTTATGGAGATACAGTCGTGTTATCGACGGCAACTGCATCAAAAGAACCTCGTGATGGAGATTTCTTCCCATTAACAGTGAACTATGAAGAAAAAATGTACGCTGCGGGTAAAATTCCTGGTGGATTTAAAAAGAGAGAAGGACGTCCTGGTGACGATGCAACATTAACTGCGCGATTAATTGATAGACCAATTAGACCTTTATTCCCTAAAGGATATAAGCATGATGTTCAAATTATGAACATGGTATTAAGTGCAGATCCTGATTGTTCACCACAAATGGCTGCAATGATTGGTTCATCTATGGCGCTTAGTGTGTCGGATATTCCATTCCAAGGGCCAATCGCCGGTGTAAATGTGGGTTATATTGATGGTAAATATATCATTAACCCAACAGTAGAAGAAAAAGAAGTTTCTCGTTTAGACCTTGAAGTAGCTGGTCATAAAGATGCAGTAAACATGGTAGAAGCAGGCGCTAGTGAGATTACTGAACAAGAAATGTTAGAGGCGATTTTCTTTGGTCATGAAGAGATTCAACGTTTAGTTGATTTCCAACAACAAATCGTCGACCACATTCAACCTGTTAAACAAGAATTTATTCCAACAGAGCGTGATGAAGCGCTAGTTGAACGTGTAAAATCTTTAACCGAAGAAAAAGGACTTAAAGAAACAGTTTTAACATTTGATAAACAACAACGAGATGAAAATCTTGATAACTTAAAAGAAGAAATCGTCAATGAATTTATCGATGAAGAAGATCCAGAGAATGAATTACTTATTAAAGAAGTTTATGCAATTTTAAATGAATTAGTGAAAGAAGAAGTTCGACGTTTAATTGCAGATGAAAAAATTAGACCAGACGGCCGTAAACCTGATGAAATCCGTCCATTAGATTCTGAAGTTGGTATTTTACCTAGAACGCATGGTTCAGGTCTATTTACACGTGGTCAAACTCAAGCACTTTCAGTTTTAACATTAGGTGCTTTAGGTGATTATCAATTAATTGATGGTTTAGGACCTGAAGAAGAAAAAAGATTCATGCATCATTATAACTTCCCGAATTTTTCAGTAGGTGAAACTGGTCCAGTACGTGCGCCAGGTCGTCGTGAAATTGGACATGGTGCGTTAGGTGAAAGAGCATTAAAATATATTATTCCTGATACTGCTGATTTCCCATATACAATTCGTATTGTAAGTGAGGTACTTGAATCAAACGGTTCATCATCTCAAGCGTCAATTTGTGGATCAACATTAGCTTTAATGGATGCGGGCGTACCGATTAAAGCACCAGTTGCTGGTATTGCTATGGGCCTTGTTACACGTGAAGATAGCTATACGATTTTAACAGATATCCAAGGTATGGAAGATGCATTAGGTGATATGGACTTTAAAGTCGCTGGTACTAAAGAAGGTATTACAGCAATCCAAATGGATATTAAAATTGACGGTTTAACGCGTGAAATTATCGAAGAGGCTCTAGAACAAGCGAGACGTGGTCGTTTAGAAATAATGAATCATATGTTACAAACAATTGATCAACCACGTACTGAATTAAGTGCTTACGCGCCAAAAGTTGTAACTATGACAATTAAACCAGATAAGATTAGAGATGTTATCGGACCTGGTGGTAAAAAAATTAACGAAATTATTGATGAAACAGGCGTTAAATTAGATATCGAACAAGATGGTACTATCTTTATTGGTGCCGTTGATCAAGCTATGATAAATCGTGCTCGTGAAATCATTGAGGAAATTACACGTGAAGCGGAAGTAGGTCAAACTTATCAAGCCACTGTTAAACGTATTGAAAAATACGGTGCGTTTGTAGGCCTATTCCCGGGTAAAGATGCGTTGCTTCACATTTCACAAATTTCAAAAAATAGAATTGAAAAAGTGGAAGATGTATTAAAAATTGGTGACACAATTGAAGTTAAAATTACTGAAATTGATAAACAAGGTCGAGTAAATGCATCACACAGAGCATTAGAAGAATAATATTTAAAGTCATATGACGACAATGTATCGTCATGTGATTTTTTTATGCCATTTTTTACGAAGTGACCCATTTTGAATTTGTTGTATTGAACATTTTAAAACGCTTTATTATTTTGTGTACAACTGTTAATTATCCTGTATGTATAGTGATTAATAGTGTACATCAAGTATTTTTTAACTTATAATGAATAGTGAGTTTATATATGGACGGGTAACAAATTTAGGAGGTAATATTTTGAGTTTAATAAAGAAAAAGAATAAAGATATTCGCATTATACCATTAGGCGGTGTTGGCGAAATTGCTAAAAATATGTATATCGTTGAAGTAGACGATGAAATGTTTATGTTAGATGCTGGACTTATGTTTCCAGAAGACGAAATGCTAGGTATTGATATTGTTATACCAGACATTTCATACGTACTTGAAAATAAAGAAAAATTGAAGGGTATATTCCTTACACACGGACATGAGCACGCGATTGGTGCAGTGAGTTATGTTTTAGAACAATTAGATGCACCAGTATATGGATCTAAATTGACAATAGCGTTAATTAAAGAAAATATGAAAGCCCGTAATATTGATAAAAAAGTTCGCTACTACACAGTTAATAATGATTCAATTATGAGATTCAAAAACGTGAATATTAGTTTCTTTAATACGACACACAGTATTCCTGATAGTTTAGGTGTTTGTATTCACACTTCATATGGTGCCATTGTGTATACAGGTGAATTTAAGTTTGACCAAAGTTTACATGGACATTATGCACCAGATATTAAACGTATGGCAGAGATTGGTGAAGAAGGCGTATTTGTCTTAATCAGTGATTCTACTGAGGCAGAGAAACCTGGATATAATACTCCGGAAAATGTGATTGAACATCATATGTATGATGCTTTTGCAAAAGTGCGAGGTCGCTTGATTGTTTCATGTTATGCTTCGAACTTTATACGTATTCAGCAAGTTTTAAATATTGCTAGCAAGCTAAATCGTAAAGTGTCATTTTTAGGAAGATCACTTGAAAGTTCATTTAATATTGCTCGTAAAATGGGGTATTTCGACATTCCTAAAGATTTGCTAATTCCTATAACAGAAGTTGATAATTATCCTAAAAATGAAGTGATAATTATAGCTACTGGTATGCAAGGAGAACCTGTAGAAGCCTTAAGTCAAATGGCGCAACATAAGCATAAAATTATGAATATCGAAGAAGGCGATTCTGTATTTTTAGCAATTACGGCTTCTGCTAATATGGAAGTTATCATTGCGAATACATTAAATGAGCTTGTACGTGCTGGCGCACATATTATTCCAAATAACAAGAAGATTCATGCTTCAAGTCATGGTTGCATGGAAGAATTAAAAATGATGATTAATATTATGAAACCTGAATACTTTATTCCTGTACAAGGTGAATTTAAAATGCAGATAGCACATGCGAAGCTAGCAGCTGAAGCAGGTGTTGCACCAGAAAAGATTTTCCTTGTGGAAAAAGGAGATGTCATTAATTACAACGGTAAAGATATGATATTAAATGAAAAGGTAAATTCAGGAAATATTTTAATAGATGGTATTGGTATTGGGGATGTAGGAAATATCGTGTTGAGAGACCGTCATCTTTTAGCAGAAGATGGTATCTTTATTGCTGTAGTAACGTTAGATCCTAAAAATAGACGTATAGCTGCGGGACCTGAAATTCAATCTCGTGGGTTTGTATATGTACGTGAAAGTGAAGACTTATTACGTGAAGCAGAAGAGAAAGTACGTGAAATAGTAGAAGCTGGTTTACAAGAAAAACGCATAGAATGGTCTGAAATTAAGCAAAATATGCGTGATCAAATTAGTAAACTATTATTCGAAAGTACAAAACGTCGTCCTATGATTATTCCAGTAATTTCTGAAATTTAATCAAAAAGTCATTAACATAAAAGAGGTCAGAACAAGTCACCGAAATATAATGGTTGTCATGGACAATTTACTTATATTTTATGATGGTCAATTGAAAGGGGTAACGATTAATCTGTTATCTTAAGTAAATTGATACATAGATGATATTGTTCTAACCTCTTTCATCGTCTGTTTGGACTACATATTCTAAACATCAAATAGGAAATTATATAGATTAACGTCGTTTTAACTAAAGCAACATAAGGAGGTGCGTCAATTGGCACAAGCAAAAAAGAAATCGACAGCTAAGAAAAAAACAACATCAAAAAAAAGAACAAATTCGAGGAAAAAGAAGAATGATAATCCGATACGTTATGTCATAGCTATTTTAGTAGTTGTATTAATGGTGTTGGGTGTTTTCCAATTAGGAATAATAGGTCGTCTAATTGACAGCTTCTTTAATTATTTATTTGGGTACAGTAGATATTTAACATATATTTTAGTACTCTTAGCAACTGGTTTTATTACATACTCTAAACGTATTCCTAAAACTAGACGAACGGCTGGTTCGATTGTATTGCAAATTGCATTGCTATTTGTATCACAGTTAGTTTTTCATTTTAATAGTGGTATCAAAGCTGAAAGAGAACCTGTACTTTCTTATGTGTATCAGTCATACCAACACAGTCATTTTCCAAATTTTGGTGGCGGTGTATTAGGCTTTTATTTATTAGAGTTAAGCGTACCTTTAATTTCATTATTTGGTGTATGTATTATTACTATTTTATTATTATGCTCAAGTGTTATTTTATTAACAAACCATCAACATCGTGATGTTGCAAAAGTTGCACTGGAAAATATAAAAGCTTGGTTTGGTTCATTTAATGAAAAAATGTCGGAAAGAAACCAAGAAAAACAATTGAAGCGTGAAGAAAAAGCGAGACTTAAAGAAGAACAAAAGGCACGTCAAAATGAACAGCCACAAATAAAAGATGTGAGTGATTTTACGGAAGTGCCTCAAGAAAGAGATATTCCAATTTATGGGCATACTGAAAATGAAAGTAAAAGCCAGAGTCAACCAAGTCGAAAAAAACGAGTGTTTGATGCAGAGAATAGTTCGAATAACATCGTAAATCATCATCAAGCAGATCAGCAAGAACAATTAATAGAACAAACTCATAACAGTGTTGAAAGTGAAAACACTATTGAAGAAGCTGGTGAAGTTACGAATGTGTCGTATGTTGTTCCACCGTTAACTTTACTTAATCAACCTGCAAAACAAAAAGCAACATCTAAAGCTGAAGTGCAACGTAAAGGACAAGTACTAGAGAATACATTAAAAGATTTTGGGGTAAATGCAAAAGTGACACAAATTAAAATTGGTCCTGCAGTAACTCAATATGAAATTCAACCAGCTCAAGGGGTTAAAGTGAGTAAAATTGTAAACTTGCATAATGATATTGCATTAGCTTTAGCAGCAAAAGATGTTAGAATTGAAGCGCCAATACCTGGTCGCTCTGCAGTAGGTATTGAAGTGCCAAAT
Source organism: Staphylococcus sp. FSL W8-0305 (assembly GCF_037966415.1). Lineage (NCBI taxonomy): Bacteria > Bacillati > Bacillota > Bacilli > Caryophanales > Staphylococcaceae > Staphylococcus > Staphylococcus sp. FSL W8-0305. Next base: position 768,319 of record NZ_CP150198.1, on the reverse strand, counting down.
GAGAAAATTTCATTAGTTTCACTAAAAGAAGTTTTAGATGAAAAATTCCCGTCTAATAATAAACTAGAAGTTGGATTAGGAAGAGATATATCAGGTGATCCAATTACTGTTCCACTAAATGAAATGCCACACTTATTGGTGGCAGGATCGACGGGTAGTGGTAAATCTGTTTGTATAAATGGTATTATTACAAGTATTTTATTAAATGCTAAGCCGCATGAAGTTAAACTTATGTTAATCGATCCGAAAATGGTTGAACTAAATGTTTATAACGGAATTCCACATTTATTAATTCCGGTTGTTACAAATCCTCATAAAGCTGCTCAAGCTTTAGAAAAAATTGTAGCTGAGATGGAAAGACGTTATGATTTATTCCAACATTCATCAACTAGAAATATTAAAGGTTATAACGAATTAATCCGTAAGCAAAATCAAGAATTAGATGAGAAGCAACCAGAATTACCTTATATCGTTGTTATTGTAGATGAGCTTGCAGATTTAATGATGGTAGCTGGTAAAGAAGTTGAAAATGCGATTCAACGTATCACACAAATGGCACGTGCAGCAGGTATACATTTGATTGTAGCGACACAAAGACCTTCTGTGGATGTAATTACAGGTATCATTAAAAATAACATTCCATCTAGAATTGCTTTTGCTGTGAGTTCTCAAACAGATTCAAGAACTATTATTGGTACTGGCGGCGCAGAAAAGTTACTTGGTAAAGGTGACATGTTATACGTTGGAAATGGTGATTCATCACAAACACGTATTCAAGGGGCGTTTTTAAGTGACCAAGAGGTGCAAGATGTTGTAAATTATGTAGTAGAACAACAACAGGCAAATTATGTAAAAGAAATGGAACCAGATGCACCAGTGGATAAATCGGAAATGAAAAGTGAAGATGCTTTATATGATGAAGCGTATTTGTTTGTTGTTGAACAACAAAAGGCAAGTACATCATTGTTACAACGCCAATTTAGAATTGGTTATAATAGAGCATCTAGGTTGATGGATGATTTAGAACGCAATCAGGTAATCGGTCCACAAAAAGGAAGCAAGCCTAGACAAGTTTTAATAGATCTTAATAATGACGAGGTGTAAAAAAATGTCAGAAATGAATGCGGTATATAACGTTAAACAATACATTTTAAATTTGATTAAGCAAAATAAATTGGAATATGGTGACCAACTTCCAAGTAATTTATCAATTGCCAGAGAATTAAATGTAAAAACCGACGATGTTTATGAAGCAATTCAGGCATTGATTACTGAACAAGTCATTAAAGATAATTTTGAAGAGGGCACAAGTGTTAAGTCACTGCCCCCTTTCTTTTATCCATTGAATGAACTTATAAGTATTGGGCAAATGATTAAAAATGCAGGATTTGAATGCGGAACTGAATACTTAAATTTTGATGAGCAACCAGCAACTATGTTAGATGCAAATTTGTTGAGTGTTGAAGAAGGATATCCAGTAACCATTATAGAACGATTACGAACTGCCGATGGAGAACCGGTCGTCTATTGTTTAGATAAAATTGCTAAAAAAGAATTAACATGTACAGAGTATCAAATGAGCAATGGATCGATACTAAGTGCGATAAAAGAACAAAGTAATCATAATATTTGTTACGCTGATACAGAAATTGAAGCGGTAAATTATGAACCTCGAATATCCGAAGTACTGAATGCTTCGCCACACGAAGGTTTGATTTTATTAAAAATTACGCACTACAATGAATCAGATGAACCTATTTTGTATTCATTAAATTATATGAAAAATAGCTTAGTTCAATTTAAAATCACTAGAAAAATATAGATGTAAGAAGATATAGAGGAGGCTATATATTTGAGTAGACAATCTCAACCAAATATACATATCAAAGTTTCACCAACAACTAAATTTAAAACAACTACTATAGTTTTTAAATTTATGGCACCTTTAGAATATGACACAATAACAGCTAGATCATTATTAAGCAAATTATTAGTTCGAGCAACTAAGAAATGGCCAACCGATAAGTCATTTAATAATCACTTAGCCGATTTATATGGTGCGTATGTGAATAGTACAATTTCAAAATTCAAAGATCAGCATGTCATTACATTTTCATTAGAAATTGTTAATGAACGTTATTTAAGAAACGGTGAATCATTATTTAATCAAGGATTAGATTTATTACAAGAAATCATTTGGAATCCATTAATTGAAAATAAAGCATTCAATGATAATTTTGTTAACCAAGAGAAAACATTATTAGCCAAAAAAATAGAAGCAATGGTAGATAACAAAGCACAATATTCGTTTTTAAAATTACTCGACCATATGTTTGAAAATGAAGCATATAAATACTTATCTACAGGACAACTAGAACAAATCCCACATATTACTGCTGAAACACTATATCATACATATCAATCAATGATTAATAATGATCAATGTTCTGTTTATGTTGTCGGCAATGTAGAACCTGAAAGTGTTGAGAAACAAATACGTGAAAAATTTGCACTTAAACCATTCGATAAACATCAATTCCAACATTCTACTCATCATTTACACGATGAAGAAGTTGATTATATTGTTGAATATGATGACGTGGATCAAGCTAAATTAAATATGGGATACCGATTTCCAACACAATATGGACAAAGTGGATATGCTGCCTTTGTTGTATTTAACATGATGTTTGGAGGAGATCCTTCATCTGTTTTATTTAATGAAGTGCGAGAAAAGCAAAGTTTAGCGTACTCTATACATTCACAAATTGATGGCAAAAATGGCTATTTATTTGTTTTGAGTGGGGTTTCAAGCGATAAGTACGAAACTGCAAAAGACACTATTATAAGTGAATTTGAAAAAATAAAAGCAGGAGATTTCACTGAAGAAAAATTAGAGTTAGCTAAAAAAGTAATCATTTCTCATCGATATGAATCTGAAGATCGTCCGAAAAGTATTATAGAGATTATGCATAACCAAATATTATTAGAGCAACCACAAAGCAAAGAAACATTTATAAATGATATACAGAAGGTAAGTCGCGAAGATATTGTTTCTGTTGCTGAAAAAGCATTTTTAGATACAATCTATGTGTTGACAAAAGGAGGGGATAAATAATGAAAGAGCGTTATTATGAATTAATAGACGAAAGAGTATTCGAACAAGAATTAGAAAATGGTTTACGATTATTTATTATCCCCAAACCAGGTTTTCAAAAGACATTTGTCACTTACACTACACAATTTGGTTCATTAGATAATCAATTCAAACCCCTTGGACAAGACCAATTTGTTACTGTACCTGATGGAGTTGCTCACTTTTTAGAACATAAATTATTTGAAAAAGAAGAAGAAGACTTATTTACTGCGTTTGCTGAAGAAAATGCACAAGCAAATGCGTTTACAAGCTTTGATCGTACAAGCTACTTGTTCAGTGCAACTGATAATATTGAAAACAACATTAAACGTTTACTTACAATGGTTGAAACGCCTTATTTTACAAAAGAAACTGTTGATAAAGAAAAAGGTATTATTGCAGAAGAAATAAAAATGTATCAAGAACAACCTGGATATAAATTAATGTTTAATACATTGCGTGCAATGTATCAACAACATCCAATACGTGTTGATATTGCCGGTAGTGTAGAAAGTATATACGATATTACAAAAGATGATTTGTATCTATGTTATGAAACGTTTTATCATCCATCAAATATGGTTTTATTTGTTGTTGGTGATGTGGATCCTGAAGCAATATGTCGAATAGTAAAACAACACGAGGATGCTCGTAATAAAGTTAACCAACCCAAAATCGAACGAGGACTTGTTGATGAACCGGAGGATGTTAAAGAAGCATTTGTTACTGAATCTATGAAAATTCAATCACCAAGACTAATGCTTGGTTTTAAAAATAAACCATTACAAGAAGCGCCTCAAAAATATGTACAACGTGATTTAGAAATGTCATTATTCTTTGAGTTAATTTTTGGGGAAGAAACAGATTTTTATCAGAATTTATTAAACGAAGGACTTATCGATGATACATTTGGTTATCAATTTGTACTAGAGCCGACGTATAGTTTTTCAATCGTGACAAGCGCTACTGAAGAACCAGATAAATTAAAAAAATTATTATTAGATGAGTTGCGCGATAAAAAAGGCAATTTCCAAGATGCAGAAGCATTTGAACTTTTGAAAAAGCAATTTATAGGTGAATTCATATCAAGTTTAAACTCACCTGAATATATTGCTAATCAATATACTAAATTGTATTTTGAAGGTGTTAGTGTGTTTGACATGTTAGACATTGTTGAAAACATCACGTTAGATAGTATTAATGAAACGTCATCGTTATATTTAAATTTAGATCAGCAAGTCGATAGTCGTTTGGAGATTAAAAAGTAATGAAAGCATTAGTATTAGGTGGTTCTGGTTCAATTGGTTCTGAGATAGTCAAACAATTATTAACTGATGGATTTGAAGTTTATGTGCAATATTATCGTACTGATATAAATGAATTAACTAACAAATTTAATGATGATAAAGTTCATTTTATACAAGCGGATTTATCTCAAACAATTGATATTGACAAAACATTTGGTGACATTAAATCATTAGACTGTTTAATATATGCAAGTGGTCAGTCTTTATATGGTGTTTTACAAGATATGAAAGACCATGATATTGATGCATGTTATCAGTTAAATGTCTTGCAATTAATTCGATTATGTAGATATTTCGTTGATGTTTTACGTCAAAGTGACAATGGAAGAATTATTGTAATTTCATCAATTTGGGGTGAGACAGGAGCTAGCATGGAAACTATTTATTCGACGATGAAAAGTGCACAATTAGGTTTCGTTAAGGCGCTTAGTCAAGAGCTTGCACTAACATCAGTGACAGTAAATGCTATCGCACCTGGTTTTGTAGCTGGTAATATGGCAAGTGAGTGGCAAGAAGATGAACTTCAAGCAATGATAACTGAATTACCACAACAGCGATTGGTTTTACCGAGTGAGGTTGCTCATACATGCGCCTATTTATATCACCCAAATGCTAGAAGTGTTACTGGAACTATACAGAAAGTTAATGGGGCTTGGTATATTTAAAATATAGAACTATTTTTATGAGCAAATGTTTTTATGATTGATGTTATAATATGAATATTACAATGAATCATAATTTGTTAATTAAACAAGGGGTGAGGTTCACCATGACAGTTGCAGAGAAAAAAGAATGGTACCTAGAATACGAAATTGAAATTAATAGACCGGGTCTTTTAGGTGATGTATCTAGTTTATTAGGTATGTTAGGTATAAGTATTGTTACAATTAATGGTGTTGATCAAGGTAAACGAGGCCTTTTAATTAAAACAGACAATCTTGAAAAAGTTGAACGTTTTGAGCAAATAGCTCGTGGTATAAATGAAATTGAAATAACAAAGCTTAAAAAACCAGAATTAAGAGACCGTCTTGCAGTTAGACATGGTAGATATATTGAGCAAGATGCAAAAGATAAGAAAACCTTTCGATTTGAGCGTGAAGATTTAGGCTTGTTAGTAGACTTTTTAGCTGAATTGTTCAAAGAAGAAGGTCATAAGTTGATTGGCATTAGAGGTATGCCACGGGTTGGTAAAACCGAATCAATTGTTGCGGGAAGTGTTTGTGCACATAAGAGATGGTTATTTATTAGTTCTACTTTAATAAAACAAACTGTACGTAGCTCTCTAATTAAAGGGGAATATGATGCCAATCATGTATATATTATTGATGGTGCAGTTACTGCCAGAGAATCTAATCCAAAACATCAAGAGCTTGTTAACGAAGTTATGACGTTACCTTCAATCAAAGTCGTTGAACACCCAGATTTATTTGTTGAAACAAGTACTTGTACAATGGAAGATTTTGACTATATTATCGAATTGAGAGAAAATGAAAATCAAGAAATACATTACGAAGAAATGAAGAAACAGACAGTCCAAAGTAAGAATAATTTAGATTTTGGAGATCCATTTGGTGGTGGTTTTGGTTTCTTCGAGTAAGTGTAAGGAGGCTATGAATTGAAAACGGTCGGTGAAGCGCTAAAAGGTAGACGTGAAAGGTTAGGAATGACTTTAACAGAATTAGAGCAACGTACTGGAATTAAACGTGAAATGCTAGTGCATATTGAAAATAATGAATTCGATCAACTACCGAATAAAAATTACAGCGAAGGATTTATTAGAAAATATGCAAGCGTAGTAAATATTGAACCTAACCAATTAATTCAAGCTCATCAAGATGAAATTCCATCGAACCAAGCCGAATGGGACGAAGTAATTACAGTTTTCAATAATAATAAAGACTTAGATTATAAGAGTAAATCAAAAGAGCCAATACAATTATTAGTAATCATGGGTATTACAGTTTTAATAACTTTATTGTTATGGATCATGTTAGTTTTAATATTTTAACAGAAATAAATTAGTGAGAAATGAGGATGTATAATGAATATTCCGAACCAGATTACGGTTTTTAGAGTAGTGTTAATACCAGTTTTTATATTGTTTGCGTTAGTTGATTTTGGATTTGGCAATGTGTCATTTCTAGGAGGATATGAAATAAGAATTGAGTTATTAATCAGTGGTTTTATTTTTATATTGGCTTCCCTTAGCGATTTTGTTGATGGTTATTTAGCTAGAAAATGGAATTTAGTTACAAATATGGGGAAATTTTTGGATCCATTAGCGGATAAATTATTAGTTGCAAGTGCTTTAATTGTTCTTGTGCAACTAGGACTAACCAATTCTGTAGTAGCAATCATTATTATTGCCAGAGAATTTGCCGTAACTGGTTTACGTTTACTACAAATTGAACAAGGATTTGTAAGTGCAGCTGGTCAATTAGGTAAAATTAAAACAGCAGTTACTATGGTAGCAATTACTTGGTTGTTATTAGGTGATCCATTGGCAACATTGATTGGTTTGTCATTAGGACAAATTTTATTATACATTGGCGTTATTTTTACTATCTTATCTGGTATTGAATACTTTTATAAAGGTAGAGATGTTTTTAAACAAAAATAAATATTTGTTTATACTAGATTTCATTTTCATATGGAATCTAGTTTTTTTAATCCCAATTTTAGAAATTAGCCACGCATTTGTTTATAATGATATATTGTAAAATAATATTTGTTCATTTTTTAGGGAAATGTGTTGTAGCATCTGATACATTGAATTTAAAATTGATGTGAATTTTTAAATGGAATACATGAAAAAATGAATTAAACGATACAAGGGGGATATAAATGTCAATTGCCATTATTGCTGTAGGCTCAGAACTATTGCTAGGTCAAATCGCTAATACCAATGGACAATTTCTATCTAAAGTATTTAATGAAATTGGACAAAATGTATTAGAACATAAAGTTATTGGAGATAATAAAAAACGTTTAGAATCAAGTGTTCGTCATGCGTTAGAAAAATATGATACTGTTATTTTAACAGGTGGCTTAGGTCCTACGAAAGATGACTTAACGAAGCATACAGTGGCCCAGATTGTTGGTAAAGATTTAGTTATTGATGAGCCTTCTTTAAAATATATTGAAAGCTATTTTGAGGAACAAGGACAAGAAATGACACCTAATAATAAACAACAGGCTTTAGTAATTGAAGGTTCAACTGTATTAGCAAATCATCATGGCATGGCTCCAGGAATGATGGTGAATTTTGAAAACAAACAAATTATTTTATTACCAGGTCCACCGAAAGAAATGCAACCAATGGTAAAAAATGAATTGTTGTCACATTTTATAAACCATAATCGAATTATACACTCTGAACTATTAAGATTTGCTGGAATAGGTGAATCTAAAGTAGAAACAGTATTAATAGATCTTATCGATAAACAGACTAATCCTACGATTGCGCCTTTGGCAGGAAGTCATGAAGTATATATTAGATTGACTGCAAATGCCGACTCAAAAGAACAAGCACAATCATTGATTCAACCTGTTAAGCAAGAAATTCTTGATCGTATTGGAGAATATTATTATGGTTCAGATGACACATTAATTGAGCAAGCTGTAATAAAGAAAATTAATGAACCTTTTGTAATATATGATGGTATTACTAATGGTGCTTTATATCATCGATTGAAAGAAGTGGATTTAAACGATGTTCTAAAGGGTATGATTAATCACAATGAAAACTTTGTTGATATTAATAAACCTATTGAGCAGCAATTAAAAGATGCAGTGCAATTTGTTAATAAATTATTTAATGTGTCATCAGCAATTATTCTATTAGAGTATGATGGTGTAGTCCATATAGGCTATGATAATAACTTAGAATTTAAAACTGAGCAATTTAAAATGTCTGAATCTAGAAATTTATTAAAGAACAGAAGTCAAAATTATGCGCTTATAAGGTTATTAAATTGGCTTAGAACAACAAATTAATTGTATTATCGATAAAAATATAAGCACGTTTGTTCGTTTTTGTGTTTTGATTTCAAGATTTTACACGAACAAATATTCGCAAAACACTTGTATTTTATTTTGAATCCTTGTATAGTATTGGTAAGATAATTAAAAGATAGCAATTTCAATTAGGAGGTCTCGCTTTGGATAACGATCGTCAAAAAGCTTTAGATACAGTAATTAAAAATATGGAGAAATCTTTCGGTAAAGGTGCCGTAATGAAGTTGGGTGACAATATAGGTCGCCGAGTTTCAACTACATCAACTGGTTCAGTTACATTAGATAATGCGCTAGGTGTAGGTGGCTATCCTAAAGGACGAATTATTGAAATTTATGGTCCTGAAAGTTCTGGTAAGACAACAGTAGCGCTTCACGCTATTGCTGAAGTACAAAGTAATGGCGGGGTGGCAGCATTTATCGATGCTGAACATGCTTTAGATCCAGAATATGCTCAAGCATTAGGCGTAGATATCGATAATTTATATTTATCGCAACCGGATCATGGTGAACAAGGTCTTGAAATCGCTGAAGCATTTGTTAGAAGTGGTGCAGTTGATATTGTAGTTGTAGACTCAGTTGCTGCTTTAACACCTAAAGCTGAAATTGAAGGAGAAATGGGAGACACTCACGTTGGTTTACAAGCTCGTTTAATGTCACAAGCGTTACGTAAACTTTCAGGTGCTATTTCTAAATCAAATACAACTGCTATTTTCATCAACCAAATTCGTGAAAAAGTTGGTGTTATGTTCGGTAATCCAGAGACTACACCAGGTGGACGTGCATTAAAATTCTATAGTTCAGTAAGACTAGAAGTACGTCGTGCAGAACAGCTTAAACAAGGACAAGAAATTGTAGGTAATAGAACTAAAATTAAAGTCGTTAAAAATAAAGTGGCACCACCATTTAGAGTAGCTGAAGTTGATATTATGTATGGACAAGGTATTTCTAAAGAGGGTGAACTTATTGATTTAGGTGTTGAAAACGACATCGTTGATAAATCAGGAGCATGGTATTCATACAATGGCGAACGAATGGGTCAAGGTAAGGAAAATGTTAAAATGTACTTGAAAGAAAATCCACAAATTAAAGAAGAAATTGATCGTAAATTGAGAGAAAAATTAGGTATATCTGACGGTGATGTTGAAGAAACGGAAGATGCACCAAAGTCATTATTTGACGAAGAATAGTACACAAATTTATATCTATAGTTAAACTTAGCAAATATCCTTATAGGATTGATTGAAAGTGATATTCATCTCATAAAGCTGGAATAATATCTAACTTTATGGGATGCACTTCAAATCGAGACTATAAGGTTTTTTATTTTATTTATTTTTACATTATCAATAGTTTTATAATCGAGCTTCAAAACTTTAGAAAATAGTAGAAATAGCATTCAATATAGTGCAAAAGTGCAAATTGATAACTTGACACTTATCTCCTATAAACCGTACAATTAATTTGTATGATTTATATATAATTTCATAAAGTCATATTGAATTTCATATAAAGAGCAAACCCTAGAAAAGGAGGTGTTTGTGTGAATTTATTAAGCCTCCTACTCATTTTGCTGGGGATCATTCTAGGAGTTGTTGGAGGGTATGTTGTTGCCCGAAATTTGTTGCTTCAAAAGCAATCACAAGCTAGACAAACTGCCGAAGATATTGTAAATCAAGCACATAAAGAAGCTGACAATATCAAAAAAGAGAAATTACTTGAGGCAAAAGAAGAAAACCAAATCCTAAGAGAACAAACTGAAGCAGAACTACGAGAAAGACGTAGCGAACTTCAAAGACAAGAAACCCGACTTCTTCAAAAAGAAGAAAACTTAGAGCGTAAATCTGATCTATTAGATAAAAAAGATGAGATTTTAGAGCAAAAAGAATCAAAAATTGAAGAAAAACAACAACAAGTAGATGCAAAAGAGAGTAGTGTTCAAACGTTAATAATGAAGCATGAACAAGAATTAGAACGCATCTCCGGTCTCACTCAAGAAGAAGCTATTAATGAGCAACTTCAAAGAGTAGAGGAAGAACTGTCACAAGATATTGCAGTACTTGTTAAAGAAAAAGAAAAAGAAGCTAAAGAAAAAGTTGATAAAACAGCAAAAGAATTATTAGCTACAGCAGTACAAAGATTAGCAGCAGATCACACAAGTGAATCAACGGTATCAGTAGTTAACTTACCTAATGATGAGATGAAAGGTCGAATCATTGGACGTGAAGGACGAAACATCCGTACACTTGAAACTTTAACTGGCATTGATTTAATTATTGATGACACACCAGAAGCAGTTATATTATCTGGTTTTGATCCAATAAGAAGAGAAATTGCTAGAACAGCACTTGTTAACTTAGTATCTGATGGACGTATTCATCCAGGTAGAATTGAAGATATGGTCGAAAAAGCTAGAAAAGAAGTAGACGATATTATAAGAGAAGCAGGTGAACAAGCTACATTTGAAGTGAACGCACATAATATGCATCCTGACTTAGTAAAAATTGTAGGGCGTTTAAACTATCGTACAAGTTACGGTCAAAATGTACTTAAACATTCAATTGAAGTTGCGCATCTTGCTAGTATGTTAGCTGCTGAGCTAGGCGAAGATGAGACATTAGCGAAACGAGCTGGACTTTTACATGATGTTGGTAAAGCAATTGATCATGAAGTAGAAGGTAGTCATGTTGAAATCGGTGTAGAATTAGCGAAAAAATATGGTGAAAATGAAACAGTTATTAATGCAATCCATTCTCACCATGGTGATGTTGAACCTACATCTATTATATCTATCCTTGTTGCTGCTGCAGATGCATTGTCTGCGGCTCGTCCAGGTGCAAGAAAAGAAACATTAGAGAATTATATTCGTCGATTAGAACGTTTAGAAACGTTATCAGAAAGTTATGATGGTGTAGAAAAAGCATTTGCGATTCAGGCAGGTAGAGAAATCCGAGTGATTGTATCTCCTGAAGAAATTGATGATTTAAAATCTTATCGATTGGCTAGAGATATTAAAAATCAGATTGAAGATGAATTACAATATCCTGGTCATATCAAGGTGACAGTTGTTCGAGAGACTAGAGCAGTAGAATATGCGAAATAATTTTTGTCTCCCTCACAAATTAGTGAGGGAGCTTTTTTAAGTTGTAGTTTCAATCTAGTTAGACAGTACTTTATTGGTAATAACTATATTAGACAGTAGTTATTTGAAAGTAAGATGGACCTTATATTAAATAAGAAGTTATTGCTTTTAATAAAAATGTTTTAGGTTCATAATTACTATATTTATATTATGTAAACCTATAAAGGTGATTGCTTTTTCAAACTAAAAAAAGAAGAGAAGATGTAACACATCTTCTCTTCTGTAATATTAATTAGAAATTATTTCTAAGTTGAGTTATTTTAATTGTAAATCTGTTTTCTTTAATTCTTTTATAACTTCTGCAGTATCATAACAATTTGTTGCAATTGTTGAATATCTCTCTGCTAAACGATATGCATTAATGTAAAGCTTTAAACTTTCTTTAGCTATATCCTCTGCATCTTCGAATTTTGATGGGTTAGACATAACCACTAATTCTGCAAATTTTTCTGGATCAATATTAATAGACATGTATTTATTTACAACTCCTATTTATTTTGATGTCTTAATACTAACATATTGAAGTTTTCAGACAAAGTAATGTCTCTCTATAATTGAAGAAAAATAATTCAAAGAATTTAATATTTACTTTAAATATTAGAACGTATGAATTAAACTAGTATTTATGAGAGGATGAACAAAACATGAGAATAATGTTTATAGGGGATATCGTAGGTAAAATTGGACGAGACGCAATTGAAACGTACATACCTCAACTGAAGCAAAAGTATAAACCAACAGTTACAATTGTAAATGCTGAAAATGCAGCGCATGGTAAAGGTTTGACTGAAAAAATATATAAACAATTACTAAGAAATGGTGTAGATTTCATGACTATGGGTAATCACACATATGGTCAACGTGAAATTTATGATTTTATAGATGAAGCAAAACGACTAGTAAGACCAGCTAATTTTCCGGATGAAGCGCCGGGAATTGGTATGAGATTTATAAAAATTAATGATATTAAACTTGCAGTTATTAATCTGCAAGGAAGAGCGTTTATGCCAGATATTGATGATCCTTTTAAAAAGGCAGATCAATTAGTCAAGGAAGCACAAGAACAAACTCCGTTTATATTTGTTGATTTTCATGCAGAAACAACTTCTGAAAAGTATGCAATGGGATGGCATTTAGATGGTAGAGCTAGCGCTGTTGTTGGAACGCATACACACATTCAAACAGCAGATGAACGTATTTTACCAAAGGGTACAGGGTATATAACGGATGTTGGTATGACAGGCTTTTATGACGGCATTTTAGGAATAAATAAAACAGAGGTAATTGAGCGTTTTATCACTAGTTTGCCACAAAGACATGTTGTTCCAAATGAAGGTAGAAGTGTATTATCTGGTGTTGTTATTGATTTGGACAAAGAAGGTAAAACAAAGCACATCGAACGTATATTGATAAATGATGACCATCCATTTTCAACATTTTAAAATTACGTAAGTAAACATTCTAATTGGACCCTATCGTCCATTAGTATGAATTTAATATAGTACCACTGTTTACATAGTAAATCGGTGGTTCTTTTTGTTATCATTTAATATGAAATATATCCATAGGAGGCATATAACTATGAAACCACAATTATCGTGGAAAGTTGGCGGTCAACAAGGCGAAGGTATTGAATCAACTGGGGAAATCTTCGCAACGGCTATGAATAGAAAAGGATATTATTTATATGGATATAGACATTTTTCAAGTCGTATCAAAGGTGGACATACGAATAATAAAATTAGAGTTTCTACGACGCCTGTTCATGCAATTAGTGATGATTTAGATATTTTGATTGCATTTGACCAAGAAACAATTGATGTTAACCATCATGAAATGAGAGAAGACAGTATCATTTTAGCTGATGCCAAGGCTAAACCTGTGAAACCAGAAGGATGTCATGCACAGCTTATTGAATTACCTTTTACAGCAACCGCTAAAGAATTAGGTACAGCATTAATGAAAAACATGGTTGCAATAGGTGCTACTAGCGCATTGATGAATTTGAATACAAATACATTTGAAGAACTTATTACTAATATGTTTTCTAAAAAAGGTGACAAGGTAGTTGAAGTCAATATCCAAGCATTAAACGAAGGTTATCAATTAATGCAATCTCGCTTATCTGAAATCGACGGGGACTTTGAATTAGAGTCAACAGATGCACTACCACATCTATATATGATTGGTAACGATGCCATTGGATTAGGTGCAATTGCTGCAGGTTCACAATTTATGGCGGCATATCCTATTACACCTGCGTCTGAAGTTATGGAATATATGATTGCCAATATATCTAAAGTAAACGGAGCGGTTATTCAAACAGAAGATGAAATTGCTGCTGTAACTATGGCTATTGGTGCAAATTATGGTGGAGTCAGAGCGTTTACGGCTAGTGCTGGTCCAGGTTTATCTTTAATGATGGAAGCAATTGGATTATCTGGTATGACTGAAACGCCATTAGTCATAATTAATACCCAACGAGGTGGACCTTCTACTGGATTACCTACGAAACAAGAACAGTCAGATTTAATGCAAATGATTTATGGTACACATGGTGATATTCCAAAAATAGTTGTAGCACCTACTGATGCAGAAGATGCATTTTATTTAACTATGGAAGCCTTTAATTTAGCAGAACAATATCAATGCCCTGTTATAGTTCTAAGTGATTTACAATTATCTTTAGGAAAACAAACTGTTGAAAAATTAGATTATAATCGCATTGAAATTAAACGTGGTGAAATCATTCAATCTGATATTGAACGTGAAGAAGATGATAAAGGTTATTTCAAGCGTTATGCGTTAACATCCAATGGTGTTTCTCCTAGACCTATCCCGGGTGTTAAAGGAGGTATTCATCATATAACTGGTGTGGAACACAATGAAGAAGGTAAACCTAGCGAATCTGCGTCAAATAGACAACAACAAATGGAAAAACGAATGCGTAAAATTGAGCAGTTACTAATTGAATCGCCAGTAGAAGCTAACTTACAACATGAAGATGCAGATATTCTTTATATCGGTTTTATTTCTACAAAAGGTGCAATTCAAGAAGGTAGTAATCGTTTGAATCAACAAGGCATAAAAGTTAACACTATACAAATTAGACAATTGCATCCATTCCCAACAAGCGTTATTCAAGATGCAGTTAATAAAGCGAAGAAAGTCGTTGTAGTGGAGCACAATTATCAAGGACAATTGGCTAGTATTATAAAAATGAATGTCAATATTCATGATAAGATTGAAAATTATACAAAGTATGATGGGACACCTTTCCTACCACATGAAATCGAAGAAAAAGGTAAAATAATTGCTACTGAAATAAAGGAGATGGTATAGATGCCGACATTTAAAGATTTTAGAAATAATGTTAAGCCTAACTGGTGCCCTGGATGTGGCGATTTCTCAGTACAAGCTGCAATTCAAAAAGCAGCCGCAAATATAGGGTTAGAACCTGAACAAGTAGCTATCATCACCGGTATAGGATGTTCTGGCCGTCTTTCAGGATATATTAATTCTTATGGCGTTCATTCTATTCACGGACGTGCATTACCTTTAGCTCAAGGTGTAAAAATGGCGAATAAAGATTTAACTGTTATTGCATCTGGAGGAGATGGTGATGGTTATGCTATTGGTATGGGGCATACAATCCATGCTTTAAGAAGAAATATGAACATGACGTATATAGTCATGGATAATCAAATTTATGGTTTGACAAAGGGACAAACATCGCCGTCATCAGCAGTAGGATTTGTTACTAAAACAACGCCAAAAGGTAATATAGAAAAAAATGTTGCGCCTTTAGAATTAGCATTATCATCTGGTGCCACATTTGTAGCCCAAGGTTTTTCAAGTGATATTAAAGGATTAACAAAACTAATTGAAGATGCAATTAATCACGATGGGTTTTCATTTGTTAATGTCTTTTCACCATGTGTGACTTATAATAAAATTAACACATACGATTGGTTTAAAGAACATTTAACAAGTGTTGATGACATTGAAAACTATGATTCTACAGATAAACAATTAGCGACTAAAACTGTTATTGAACATGAATCTTTAGTAACTGGTATTGTTTATCAAGATAAAGAAACCCCATCATATGAATCTCAAATCAAAGAGTTAGATGATACACCACTAGCTAAAAGAGATATCAAAATTACTGAAGACACGTTCAATGCATTAACTGAACAATTTATTTAATAATTAAAACTGAGTCGTATAAATGTATTTATAACAGATCCATTTATGCTACTCAGTTTTTTTACTATTACAAAATATAAAGGAGTTTTTAAAAATGAAAGACACATTAATGAGTGTACAAATAATTCCTAAAACACCAGACAATGACAATGTTATACCTTACGTAGACGAGGCGATTAAAATAATTGACGAATCTGGTTTGCATTTTAGAGTAGGTCCGTTAGAAACGACAGTACAAGGAAATATGAATGAATGTTTAATTTTAATACAATCGTTAAATGAACGAATGGTGGAACTTGAATGTCCAAGTATTATTAGCCAAGTTAAGTTTTATCATGTGCCAGACGGCATTACTATTGAAACTTTAACTGAAAAATATGATGAATAACATTAAAAGTGAAGTAAACTGGATTTGAATTGGCTTGTTAGAGATGACGTATAACTTTAACTGTTTTTGCACTTTATAGTTAAATTTAATATAATTATTAAATGATACGGGCAAATAGAAAGGATTTTGTAAAGTGAACGAAGAACAAAGAAAAGCAAGTTCTGTAGATGTTTTAGCTGAGAGAGATAAGAAAGCAGAAAAAGATTATAGTAAATATTTTGAACATGTTTATCAATCGCCTAATTTAAAAGAAGCGAAAAAAAGAGGTAAACAAGAAGTTCGTTATAATAGAGATTTCCAAATTGATGAAAAATATCGCGGTATGGGGAACGAGCGTACATTTTTAATTAAAACATATGGATGTCAAATGAATGCACATGACACTGAGGTCATTGCTGGTATACTTGAAGCATTAGGCTATCAAGCAACGACTGATATTAACACTGCAGATGTTATTTTAATTAATACATGTGCGATTAGAGAAAATGCCGAGAACAAAGTTTTTAGTGAAATAGGTAATTTGAAGCATTTGAAGAAAGAACGACCTGATATTTTAATCGGAGTTTGTGGTTGTATGTCACAAGAAGAGTCAGTAGTGAATAAAATTTTAAAATCGTATCAAAATGTAGATATGATATTTGGTACACACAATATTCATCATTTACCAGAAATTTTAGAAGAAGCATACTTATCTAAAGCAATGGTTGTTGAAGTATGGTCTAAAGAAGGAGACGTTATTGAAAATCTTCCAAAAGTCCGTGAAGGCAACATTAAAGCATGGGTCAATATTATGTATGGTTGTGATAAGTTTTGTACATATTGTATTGTTCCATTTACAAGAGGCAAAGAACGAAGCCGTAGACCTGAAGACATTATAGATGAAGTACGTGAACTTGCTCGTGAAGGTTACAAAGAAATAACGCTTTTAGGTCAAAATGTAAATTCTTATGGTAAAGATTTACAGGATATAGAATATGACTTAGGAGACCTTTTACAAGCAATTTCTAAAATAGCGATTCCAAGAGTTCGTTTCACAACAAGTCATCCTTGGGACTTCACAGATCACATGATTGATGTTATTTCAGAGGGTGGTAATATCGTTCCTCATATCCACTTGCCAGTTCAATCTGGAAATAATGCAGTATTAAAAATAATGGGTAGAAAATATACACGAGAAAGTTATTTGGATTTAGTAAAACGAATCAAAGATAGAATTCCAAATGTAGCATTAACTACAGATATTATTGTAGGGTATCCAAATGAATCAGAGGAACAATTTGAAGAAACTTTAACTTTGTATGATGAAGTTGGTTTTGAACATGCATATACGTATTTGTATTCACAACGTGATGGTACGCCTGCTGCTAAAATGAAAGATAATGTACCTTTAGATGTCAAAAAGGAACGATTGCAACGTTTGAATAAAAAAGTTGGTCATTATTCACAAATAGCTATGAGTAAGTACGAAGGACAAACTGTAACAGTACTTTGTGAAGGTAGTAGTAAAAAAGATGATCAGGTTCTTGCTGGCTACACTGATAAAAATAAGTTAGTTAATTTCAAAGCGCCTAAAGAAATGATTGGTAAACTAGTGGAAGTACGAATAGATGAAGCTAAACAGTATTCATTAAATGGCAGCTTTGTAAAGGAAGTAGAGCCGGAAATGGTGATTCAATAAATGTATAATAAAGATGACGTGTTGAAACAAGCGGATAATATTGCAAATAAAATTAAAAATTTGGATACTATCAAAACATATCAACAAATTGAAGCACAGATTCATCAGAACCAAACGATAAAGACTAAAATGGATATGTTAAAAAAGCATCAAAAACAAGCAGTAAACTTTCAAAATTACGGGAAACAAAATGCGCTAGAACAGTCGGAACATACCATTCAAAGTATAGAAGCAGAAATAAATACATTGCCCATAGTTGAACAGTTTCAAACTTCACAATATGAAGCGAATCAATTATTGAAAATGTTTGTATCAACAATGGAAACACGTTTAAATGACCATAATAAAGCCAAACATAGTGATTAATTACAAACAAAAAGGAGAACAATCATATGAAATCAAGAAAACTGGCTATAACTGCACTTTTAATTGCAATAAATGTTGTATTAAGCAGTATTATCATCATTCCTCTAGGACCAGTTAAGGCAGCACCAGTACAGCATTTTGTAAATGTATTAAGTGCGGTCATAGTAGGTCCTTGGTATGGATTAGCTCAAGCGCTTATATCATCAATTTTAAGAGTTCTTTTTGGAACTGGTACAGCTTTTGCATTTCCGGGTAGTATGATTGGAGTTTTATTGGCTAGTATGTTTTACATATATCGTAAACATATATTCATGGCCGCGGTCGGTGAAGTACTTGGAACTGGTGTCATCGGAAGTTTAATTTGTATACCATTAGCATATTTCCTTGGGCTTCAAGACTTCTTCATTAAACCGTTAATGATTACGTTCATAGTCTCAAGTGCTATCGGATCTATTATAAGTTATTTCTTATTACTTACTCTAAAAAAACGTGGTATTCTTCAAAGGTTTATAAAATAATTTTATGATATATGATTTCAAACAGAGTCATTGTTCATTTTAATATTGAACGCCCTTACTTAATTAAATGTCTTGAATGTTAGAATTTTAATATAATTCTAAACATGCTATTAACACATTTTATTAGGTTTGAGGCGTTTTCTTATACATTTAAGATGCTTCGTTATTATATGGTATGAATAGGTTTGTAAAAGTAAGTATGTTAAAATGTATAAGTTAAATAATTAATAATTAGAAAGCTTACAAACGAATATATTGTAAAGACAAATTTTAAAAAGAGACAAGGGTTGTGAAGAAATAATATGTCTAATGTTACACCAATGATGCAGCAATATTTAAAAATAAAATCAGAATACCAAGATTGCTTATTATTTTTTAGACTAGGTGATTTCTATGAAATGTTTTATGAAGATGCCAAGGAGGCATCACGTGTACTTGAAATTACTTTAACTAAAAGAGATGCTAAAAAAGAAAATCCAATTCCGATGTGTGGTGTTCCGTATCATTCTGCAGATAGTTATATAGATACACTTGTTAATAATGGATATAAAGTAGCTATTTGTGAACAGATGGAAGATCCGAAACAAACGAAAGGTATGGTTAGACGTGAGGTAGTAAGAATTGTGACTCCAGGAACTGTGATGGAGCAAGGTGGTGTAGATGATAAACAAAATAACTATATTTTAAGTTTTGTTATGAATCAACCTGAAATTGCGCTTAGTTACTGTGATGTTTCTACTGGTGAATTAAAGGTTACACATTTTAATGATGAAGCGACTTTATTAAATGAAATTACGACGATAAACCCTAACGAAGTTGTTATCAATGACAATATTTCCGATCATTTAAAAAGACAAATTAATATGGTGACAGAAACAATAACAGTCAGGGAAACGTTATCATCTGAAATCTACAGTGTGAATCAAACTGAACATAAATTAATGTATCAAGCGACACAATTATTGCTAGATTATATTCATCATACACAAAAACGTGATTTATCGCATATTGAGGATGCTGTTCAATATGCAGCTATAGATTATATGAAAATGGATTTTTATGCTAAGAGAAACCTTGAGTTAACGGAAAGCATTCGATTAAAATCCAAAAAAGGAACGCTACTTTGGCTGATGGACGAAACGAAAACACCAATGGGAGCACGCCGATTAAAACAATGGATAGATAGACCACTAATAAGTAAAGAACAAATTGAAGCACGATTAGATATCGTTGATGAATTTAGTGCTCATTTCATAGAAAGAGACACCTTAAGAACATATCTTAATCAAGTGTATGATATTGAACGTCTTGTTGGGCGTGTTAGTTACGGAAATGTTAATGCGAGAGATTTAATTCAACTTAAACATTCCATTTCTGAAATACCGAATATTAAAGCATTACTAAATTCTATGAATCAGGATACTCTTGTACAAGTTAATCAACTAGAACCACTTGATGATTTACTTGATATATTAGAACAGAGTTTAGTAGAAGAACCACCAATTTCAGTTAAAGATGGTGGACTATTCAAAGTTGGTTTTAATATGCAATTAGATGAATATCTTGAAGCTTCAAAAAACGGAAAAACATGGTTAGCAGAACTACAAGCAAAAGAAAGACAACGTACAGGAATAAAATCATTGAAAATAAGCTTTAATAAAGTGTTTGGTTATTTTATAGAAATAACACGTGCCAACTTGCAAAATTTTGAACCAAGTGAATTTGGTTATATGAGGAAGCAAACGTTATCGAATGCGGAACGATTTATAACTGATGAACTTAAAGAAAAAGAAGATATCATTTTAGGTGCGGAAGACAAAGCCATTGAATTAGAATATCAATTATTTGTTCAGCTACGTGAAGAAGTTAAAAAATATACTGAACGTTTACAACATCAAGCTAAAATTATTTCAGAGTTAGATTGTTTACAGAGCTTTGCAGAAATTGCTCAAAAATATAATTATACTAGGCCTTCATTTAGTGAAAATAAAACATTAGAATTAGTGGAATCTAGGCACCCAGTAGTGGAAAGAGTAATGGATTATAATGACTATGTGCCTAATAATTGTCGATTAGATAACGAAACATTTATATATTTAATTACAGGTCCGAATATGTCTGGTAAATCGACGTATATGAGACAAGTTGCCATAATTAGTATAATGGCCCAAATGGGAGCTTATGTCCCTTGTAAAGAGGCTGTGTTACCTATATTTGATCAAATATTCACTAGAATAGGTGCGGCAGATGATTTGGTTTCAGGTAAGAGTACGTTTATGGTAGAAATGCTAGAAGCACAAAAGGCATTAACTTATGCAACAGAGGATAGTTTGATTATTTTCGATGAAATTGGACGTGGTACTTCAACGTATGACGGTTTAGCTTTAGCGCAGGCAATGATAGAGTATGTAGCTGAAACATCACATGCTAAAACGTTATTTTCAACACATTATCATGAATTGACAACATTAGATCAAGCATTACCAAGTCTAAAAAATGTTCACGTCGCTGCTAATGAATATAAAGGTGAACTTATATTCTTGCATAAAGTCAAAGATGGTGCAGTTGACGATAGTTATGGTATTCAAGTTGCGAAATTAGCTGATTTACCTGAAAAAGTTATTAGCAGAGCACAAGTGATCCTAAGCGAGTTTGAAGCGTCTGCTGGTAAAAAATCATCGATATCAAATTTAAAAATGGTCGAAAATGAACCTGAAATTAATCAAGAAAATTCAAACTTAAGTGTTGAAGAAACAACTGATACTTTATCTCAAAAAGACTTTGAACAAGCATCATTTGATTTGTTTGAAAATGATCAAGAAAGCGAGATTGAACTACAAATTAAAAATTTGAATTTATCTAATATGACACCAATTGAGGCATTGGTGAAGTTAAGTGAATTACAAAATCAATTAAAATAGAGGTGTTGCAAAATGGGGAAAATTAAAGAACTCCAAACCTCATTAGCAAATAAAATCGCAGCAGGTGAAGTAGTTGAAAGACCGAGTTCTGTTGTGAAAGAACTGTTGGAAAATGCTATAGATGCAGGCGCTACAGAAATAAGTATTGAAGTAGAGGAATCTGGCGTCCAATCTATTCGCGTAGTCGATAATGGAAGCGGAATTGAAGCGGAAGACTTAGGATTAGTATTTCATAGACATGCGACTAGTAAGTTAGATCAAGATGAAGATTTATTTCATATTAGGACGTTAGGATTCCGTGGTGAAGCACTAGCCAGTATTTCATCAGTTGCTAAAGTAACATTGAAGACTTGCACGGATAATGCTAATGGAAATGAAATATATGTAGAAAATGGTGAAATATTAAATCATAAGCCTGCAAAAGCGAAAAAAGGAACAGATATACTTGTAGAATCATTATTTTATAATACACCAGCACGTTTAAAATATATAAAAAGTTTATACACTGAACTAGGTAAAATAACAGATATTGTCAACAGAATGGCAATGAGTCATCCGGACATTCGAATAGCACTCATTTCAGATGGCAAAACAATGTTAAGTACAAATGGTTCAGGAAGAACTAATGAAGTGATGGCAGAGATTTATGGGATGAAAGTTGCACGAGATTTAGTACATATATCTGGAGATACAAGTGATTATCACATTGAAGGTTTTGTTGCAAAGCCTGAACATTCTAGAAGTAATAAGCACTATATTTCTATTTTTATTAATGGACGATACATTAAAAACTTTATGTTAAATAAAGCGATTTTAGAAGGCTATCATACACTCTTAACAATAGGTAGGTTCCCGATTTGTTATATTAATATTGAAATGGATCCAATCTTAGTAGACGTAAATGTTCATCCAACAAAACTAGAAGTGCGTTTATCAAAAGAAGAGCAACTATATCAATTGATAGTGAGCAAAATACAAGAAGCATTTAAAGACCGTATATTAATTCCTAAAAATAACTTGGATTATGTGCCGAAAAAAAATAAAGTGTTACATTCATTCGAACAACAAAAAATCGAATTTGAACAAAGACAAAACACAGAGAATAAACAAGAGAAGACGTTTTCATCTGAAGAAAGTAACAGTAAGCCATTTATGGCAGAAAATCAAAACGATGAGATAGTTATAAAAGAAGATTCATATAATCCATTCGTAACGAAAACATCTGAAAGTTTAATAGCTGATGATGAATCTTCTGGTTATAATAATACACGTGAAAAAGATGAAGACTACTTCAAAAAACAACAAGAAATTTTACAAGAAATGGATCAAACATTTGATTCAAATGACGATACATCTGTGCAAAATTATGAGAATAAAGCGTCTGATGATTATTATGATGTAAACGATATTAAAGGAACAAAAAGTAAAGACCCTAAACGAAGAATTCCATATATGGAAATTGTTGGCCAAGTACATGGAACGTATATTATTGCTCAAAATGAATTTGGCATGTACATGATTGACCAGCATGCAGCTCAAGAAAGAATAAAATATGAATATTTTCGAGATAAAATAGGTGAAGTTACCAATGAAATACAAGATTTATTAATCCCGTTAACATTTCATTTTTCAAAAGATGAACAATTAGTCATTGATCAATATAAAAATGAGCTTCAACAAGTAGGTATCATGTTAGAACATTTTGGTGGTCATGATTATATTGTAAGTAGCTATCCAGTTTGGTTCCCTAAAGATGAAGTAGAAGAAATTATTAAAGATATGATTGAGCTAATTTTGGAAGAGAAAAAAGTAGATATCAAAAAATTACGTGAAGATGTAGCAATCATGATGTCATGTAAAAAATCTATTAAAGCGAATCATTATTTACAAAAACATGAAATGTCTGATTTAATTGATCAATTAAGAGAAGCGGAAGATCCATTTACATGTCCACATGGTCGTCCAATTATCATTAATTTTTCAAAATACGAATTAGAAAAATTATTTAAGCGTGTGATGTAGAGAGGATGAATCAAGTGAATAACAACATATTGCCTGCCATAAGAAACATTAAAGATTTAGAGAAACTGATTAAAACAGATTATAAAATGTGTGTGCTTCTAGATATGCATATAGGACATATAAAAAGTATTATGGAATTGCTGAAGCAAAATCATATAGAGTGTTTTATTCATATAGATTTGATAAAAGGTTTAAGTCACGATGAATTTGCAAGTGAATTTATTATTCAGCAATACAAGCCAAAAGGTATTGTATCGACTAAATCTAAAGTAATAAAAAAAGCGAAATCATTAAATACTTTAACGATTTTTAGAGTGTTTATTATTGATAGTCAAGCATTGAAACGCAGTATAGATTTGATAAAAAAAGTTGAACCTGATTTTGTTGAAGTACTTCCGGGTGTTGCGAGTAAAGCGATTCATCATATTCAGAAAGAAACAAACACACAAGTCATTGCAGGTGGCCTAATTAATACAATAGATGAAGTTAATGAAGCTGTTAAAAATGGAGCGAAATATGTAACAACTAGTTATGATAAACTCTGGTGAATCATAAGTCTGCAAAAATTAGATTTTTCACTAGATTTAGTCATATAACATATTAAAAAAGCCGTTTTCATATGGGATATGTAATAAGGAATTTAAGGTATCATACAAAGAATAATTAAATAAAATAATTAGCACCTCTAAAACGATTAAAATCATTAAAGTTATAGAGGTGTTTATTTGTAAAAAATGCAACTAGTCATAAAAAATATGGCTGAAGAATGTCATTTAAACAAAATGGCGTCATAAATAATTTAGTTAGGATTGATATTTCTAGTTTTCAAATTAAATCACTTTTATAAAGACTTGAAAAATTAAATTTGACAAAATTTTTACAAAAACCATTGACAACGCTTTCATCTCAATAGTATTATAACAAATATAATAAAAGTTAATACATAGAATAGAGACGGGAGATTTCTACGAGCCAAACTGCTAGTGTAGGAATCTCTTTGTCTTTTTGGGAGGACATTTAATATGAATGTATATTTAGCAGAATTCCTAGGAACTGCAATCTTAATCCTTTTTGGTGGTGGCGTTTGTGCCAATGTCAATTTAAAGAGAAGTGCTGCGAATGGTGCTGATTGGATTGTCATCACAGCTGGATGGGGATTAGCGGTTACAATGGGTGTGTATGCTGTTGGTCAATTCTCAGGTGCACATTTAAACCCAGCGGTGTCTTTAGCTCTTGCATTAGACGGAAGTTTTGATTGGTCATTAGTTCCTGGTTATATTGTTGCTCAAATGTTAGGTGCAATTGTCGGAGCAACAATTGTATGGTTAATGTACTTGCCACATTGGAAAGCGACAGAAGAAGCTGGCGCGAAATTAGGTGTTTTCTCTACAGCACCGGCTATTAAGAATTACTTTGCCAACTTTTTAAGTGAAATTATCGGAACAATGGCATTAACTTTAGGTATTTTATTTATCGGTGTAAACAAAATTGCTGATGGTTTAAATCCTTTAATTGTCGGAGCATTAATTGTTGCAATCGGATTAAGTTTAGGCGGTGCTACTGGTTATGCAATCAACCCAGCACGTGATTTAGGTCCGAGAATTGCACATGCGATTTTACCAATAGCTGGCAAAGGTGGTTCAAATTGGTCATATGCAATCGTTCCTATCTTAGGACCAATTGCCGGTGGTTTATTAGGTGCGGTAGTATACGCTGTATTTTATAAACATACATTTAATATTGGTTGTGCAATTGCAATTGTTGTAGTTATTATTACTTTGATTTTAGGTTACATTTTAAATAAATCATCAAAAAAAGGTGATATCGAATCAATTTACTAAAATAAAAAGAAATGTAAATAGCATAATTTAACATGTTTGATTCATGGATTATGCTATTTTTTCGCCAAAATTTAACGGATTTTGTACAATGGGTTAGCGATTATTTTTTTAATAAAGGAGATACTACTAATGGAAAAATATATTTTATCTATAGACCAAGGAACAACAAGCTCAAGAGCGATTTTATTCAATCAAAAAGGGGAAATTGCAGGGGTAGCACAACGTGAGTTTAAGCAATATTTTCCACAATCAGGTTGGGTTGAACATGATGCAAATGAAATTTGGACATCTGTGTTAGCTGTAATGACGGAAGTAATTAATGAAAATGATGTTAGAGCTGATCAAATTGCAGGTATCGGTATTACAAACCAACGTGAAACAACGGTTGTTTGGGACAAACATACTGGCCGCCCAATTTATCACGCAATTGTTTGGCAATCACGTCAAACACAATCAATTTGTTCAGAATTAAAACAACAAGGATATGAACAAACATTTAGAGATAAGACAGGATTACTTTTAGATCCGTATTTTGCAGGTACAAAAGTTAAATGGATTCTAGACAATGTTGAAGGTGCACGAGAAAAAGCAGAAAATGGCGATCTATTATTTGGAACGATTGATACTTGGTTAGTATGGAAATTATCAGGAAAAGCCGCGCATATTACTGATTATTCAAATGCGAGTCGTACATTAATGTTTAATATCCATGATTTAGAATGGGACGATGAGTTATTAGAACTACTTACAGTACCTAAAAATATGTTGCCAGAAGTTAAACCTTCAAGTGAAGTATATGGTAAGACAATTGATTACCACTTCTATGGTCAAGAAGTACCAATTGCTGGTGTAGCTGGTGATCAACAAGCAGCATTATTTGGACAAGCTTGCTTCGAACGTGGTGACGTGAAAAACACATATGGAACTGGTGGCTTCATGTTAATGAATACAGGTGACAAAGCGGTTAAATCTGAAAGTGGTTTATTAACAACAATTGCTTATGGTATTGATGGAAAAGTAAATTATGCGCTTGAAGGTTCCATCTTTGTTTCGGGTTCAGCAATCCAATGGTTACGTGATGGATTAAGAATGATTAATTCAGCACCACAATCAGAAAGTTATGCGACACGAGTTGACTCTACTGAGGGTGTTTATGTTGTTCCAGCTTTTGTAGGTTTAGGAACACCATATTGGGATTCTGAAGCACGTGGTGCGATTTTCGGTTTAACACGTGGAACTGAAAAAGAGCACTTTATCCGTGCAACATTAGAATCATTATGTTACCAAACTCGTGACGTTATGGAAGCAATGTCAAAAGACTCTGGTATCGATGTCCAAAGTTTACGTGTCGATGGTGGTGCAGTTAAGAATAACTTTATTATGCAGTTCCAAGCAGACATTGTTAATACTTCTGTTGAAAGACCTGAAATTCAAGAAACTACAGCTTTAGGTGCTGCATATTTAGCAGGTTTAGCAGTTGGATTCTGGGAGAGTAAAGATGATATCGCTAAAAACTGGAAATTAGAAGAAAAATTCGATCCGAAAATGGATGAAGGCGAAAGAGAAAAATTATATAGAGGTTGGAAAAAAGCTGTTGAAGCAACACAAGTTTTTAAAACAGAATAAACTTGTAGATTAGACTTTTGTATAAACATTGTGATACAATCAATTTAAGTTAATATTTGAATCGAGAAACGAGAGATTTGTTCGAACATGTACAATTGAAGGATTGTTTATGTGGGACAAGTCTCTCGTTTTTACATTTTTTAGGAGGCGTTTTGGAATGGCATTGTCTACTTTTAAGAGAGAACATATTAAAAAGAATTTAAGAAATGATGAATATGATTTAGTAATTATTGGTGGCGGTATTACAGGTGCAGGTATTGCACTAGACGCGAGTGAAAGAGGAATGAAAGTTGCATTAGTTGAAATGCAAGACTTTGCACAAGGAACAAGCTCAAGATCTACAAAATTAGTCCATGGTGGTTTACGTTACTTAAAACAATTCCAAATAGGAGTAGTTGCCGAAACTGGTAAAGAACGTGCGATTGTTTATGAAAATGGGCCTCATGTTACGACTCCAGAGTGGATGCTTTTACCAATGCATAAAGGTGGAACATTTGGTAAATTCTCAACATCAATTGGTTTAGGAATGTATGATCGTTTAGCAGGTGTTAAGAAGTCTGAACGTAAAAAAATGTTATCTAAAAAAGAAACTTTAGCTAAAGAACCATTAGTTAAAAAAGAAGGTCTAAAAGGCGGCGGTTACTATGTTGAATATCGTACTGACGATGCGCGTTTAACTATTGAAGTTATGAAGCGTGCTGCCGAAAAAGGCGCAGAAATTATCAACTATACTAAGTCAGAACACTTCACTTATGATAAAAATCAACAAGTAAATGGTGTTAATGTTATAGATAAATTAACTAATGAAAATTATACAATTAAGGCTAAAAAAGTGGTTAATGCAGCAGGTCCATGGGTTGATGATGTTAGAAGTGGTGATTATGCACGCAATAATAAAAAATTACGTTTAACTAAAGGTGTACATGTTGTTATTGATCAATCAAAATTCCCATTAGGTCAAGCAGTATACTTTGATACTGAAAAAGATGGAAGAATGATTTTTGCAATCCCGCGTGAAGGAAAAGCGTATGTAGGTACTACAGATACATTCTATGACAATATCAAATCTTCACCATTAACTACACAAGAAGACAGAGATTATTTAATCGATGCGATTAATTACATGTTCCCTAGTGTTAATGTTACAGATGAAGATATTGAATCAACATGGGCAGGAATTAGACCATTAATTTACGAAGAGGGCAAAGACCCTTCTGAAATCTCTCGTAAGGATGAAATTTGGGAAGGTAAATCAGGTTTATTAACTATTGCAGGTGGTAAATTAACAGGCTATCGTCACATGGCTCAAGACATTGTTGATTTAGTATCTAAACGCTTGAAAAAAGACTATGGTTTAACATTTAGTCCATGTAATACAAAAGGTCTGGCAATTTCTGGTGGCGATGTAGGTGGTAGCAAGAACTTTGATGCGTTTGTAGAGCAAAAAGTAGATGTAGCTAAAGGATTCGGCATTGATGAAGATGTTGCGAGACGTTTAGCATCTAAATATGGTTCAAATGTTGATGAATTGTTCAACATTGCGCAAACATCTCAATACCATGACAGCAAGTTACCATTAGAAATTTATGTAGAACTTGTTTATAGTATTCAACAAGAAATGGTATACAAACCTAACGATTTCTTAGTTCGTCGTTCTGGTAAAATGTACTTCAATATTAAAGATGTATTAGATTATAAAGATAGTATCATCGATATTATGGCTGATATGTTAGACTATTCTCCAGCTCAAATTGAGGCTTATACTGAAGAAGTTGAGCAAGCAATTAAAGAAGCGCAACATGGAAATAATCAACCAGCAGTTAAAGAATAATTAATTTGTACAATCATAAACTGGTGTCCTGTTTTAAGGGCATCAGTTTTTTTATATGAGATACATTAGTCAATTGAAACTATGCATCACTAAATGTATGATAATAATAAAAGCGAATATAAAAACGTTGTTATTAAAGGTGTGAGATGATGACTGAAAAACAATTTAAATTAACTGTACAAGATAATACGAATATTGAAGTTAAAGTGAATTTTACAGATGTAGATTCAAAAGGAATTATTCATATATTTCATGGTATGGCTGAACATATGGAACGTTACGATAAATTAGCACATGCACTTTCTAAGCATGGCTTCGATGTGATACGTCATAATCATCGAGGACATGGTATTAATATTGATGAATCAACAAGAGGGCATTACGATGGTATGAAACGAGTTATCGGTGATGCCTTTGAAGTAGCGCAAACAGTGAGAGGCAATGTTGATAAACCATACATTATAATCGGACATTCAATGGGATCCGTTATAGCTAGATTGTTTGTAGAAACATATCCGCAATATGTTGATGGTCTAATTTTAAGTGGTACTGGTATGTATCCATTATGGAAAGGATTACCAACCGTTAAGGTGTTACAACTGATTACAAAAATTTATGGTGCCGAGAAACGGGTTGAATGGGTTAACCAGTTAGTATCAAATAGTTTTAATAAAAAAATACGTCCATTACGTACACAAAGTGATTGGATTTCTAGTAATCCAACTGAAGTAGACAACTTTATTAAAGATCCATATAGTGGATTTAATGTGTCAAATCAATTATTATATCAAACAGCATATTATATGCTACATACATCACAATTAAAAAATATAAAAAAGTTAAATCATGCCATGCCTATATTATTAGTTTCAGGATATGACGATCCTTTAGGTGATTATGGTAAAGGGATTTTAAAATTGGCGAATATATATAGAAAAGCCGGCATTAAAAATGTTAAAGTTAATCTTTATCATCATAAACGTCATGAAGTGTTATTTGAAAAAGATCATGACAAAATTTGGGAAGACTTGTTTAAATGGTTGAATCAATTTTATAAAAAATAAAGAAAGTGGAATTAAATATGAATAAAAATAAGCCTTTTATTGTAGTAATTGTGGGGCCAACTGCTTCAGGTAAAACAGAGCTTAGCATCGAACTCGCGAAGCGTATCAATGGTGAAATCATAAGCGGTGACTCTATGCAAGTCTACAAACATATGAATATTGGAACTGCAAAAGTAACACCTGAAGAAATGGATGGTATTCCACATCATTTAATTGGTATCTTGAATCCTGATGATACATTTTCAGCATATGAATTCAAGCGATTAGCAGAAGATTTAATTACTGATATAACGAATAGAGGTAAAGTTCCAATCATAGCAGGTGGAACAGGCTTATATATTCAATCATTAATATATAATTATGAATTAGAAGATGAAACAGTTACACCTGCACAATTATCGGTAGTTAAACAAAAGTTATCTGCATTAGAACATTTAGATAATCAGCAACTACACGAATATTTAGCTCAATTTGACGAGGCTTCTGCCAAAAATATTCATCCAAACAATCGACAGAGAGTATTGCGCGCTATCGAATACTATTTTAAAACAAAAAAACTTTTAAGTAATCGTAAGAAAGTGCAACAATTTACTGAAAATTATGATACATTATTAATAGGGATTGAAATGTCGCGTAAAACATTATATTCAAGAATAAATAAACGTGTTGATATTATGTTGGATCACGGATTATTTAGAGAAGTGCAACAACTTGTTGAACAAGGCTATGAATCTTGCCAAAGTATGCAAGCTATTGGATATAAAGAATTAATACCTGTGATTAACGGACAAATGATTTATGAAGATGCTGTCAATGATTTAAAGCAACATTCACGCCAATATGCAAAACGACAAATGACATGGTTCAAGAATAAAATGAGTGTTCATTGGTTAGATAAAGAAAATATGTCACTTCAAATGATGTTAGATGAGATTACAACCCAGATTAAGTAAAAGGAGTCCGACAGATGATTGCAAACGAAAACATCCAAGACAAAGCACTAGAGAATTTTAAAGCAAACCAAACTGAAGTAACTGTATTCTTTCTAAACGGTTTCCAAATGAAAGGTGTTATTGAAGAATACGACAAGTATGTCGTAAGCTTAAATTCTCAAGGCAAACAACACTTGATTTACAAACATGCGATCAGCACTTATACAGTAGAAACTGAAGCTCAAGAATCTACTGAAAGTGAAGAATAAGTTGTAATCATATGGGCACGATTTAATGACTCGTGTACATAACGTTTGAAGTATGATAAATAGATATAGAAATAAAGTCATATGTGACATCAATTAAATGATGCTCAAATGACAAGATACAATAGAGGAATGTTTGTAATAAAAACGCTTCATATAAAGGTCGAGTCAATATATGATACGACTTTATATGAAGCGTTTTATTTGCTATGAGCTAGTATATTTTATAATAACTTTTCTATTTCTCTTTCGATTTGAACAGGTTTTTTTTGAGGTGCAAATCGTTTAACAACGTTACCTTCACGATCCACTAAAAACTTAGTGAAATTCCATTTGATTTTCTCATTAAAGAATCCATGTTGTGCCGCAGTCAAATATCTAAATAAAGGTAATTGATGTTCCCCTTTTACGTCTATTTTTTGATGCATAGGGAAGGTAACACCATAGTTTAATTTACAGTTTTGAGCTGCTTCCTCGCCTGAACCAGGTTCTTGGCCACCAAATTGATTACAAGGGAAACCTAGAATTACAAACCCTTGATCTTTGTATTTCTCGTATAATGATTGCAAACCTTCGAATTGTGAAGTAAAGCCACATTCGCTAGCTGTATTGACAATTAGCATAACGTCACCTTTATATGCATCTAATTTGTAAGTAACACCTTTATTTGTTTCTACTACAAAATCATAAATTGTCTCCATTGAATCATCCTTTCGATTTACTTAAAATGTACCATAAAATCGTGTAATAGTCTTTACTAAAACTCTATGATAGAATACTTTGAGTAGGATTTTATTAAGGAGATGTATAACATGGCTCAGCAACAAATTCATGATACTAAAAATAAACTAGAAAAAGCTGTATTAGTCGGTGTACATGCTCAAGATGATAAGCAATTTAATTTTGAGTCTACAATGGAGGAATTATCATCTTTATCAGAGACTTGCCAACTTGAAGTGTTGGGTCAAATTACTCAAAACAGAGATCGTGTAGATCGCAAATATTATGTTGGTAAAGGTAAAATTGAAGAAATTCAAGCATTTATTGAGTTCAAAGATATTGATGTAGTCATCACAAATGATGAATTAACGACTGCACAATCCAAATCACTAAATGAAGCTTTAGGTGTAAAAATTATTGATAGAACTCAGTTGATTCTTGAAATATTTGCATTAAGAGCAAGAAGTAAAGAAGGTAAATTGCAAGTAGAGCTAGCACAACTTGATTATTTATTACCTAGATTGCAAGGCCATGGTAAAAGTCTTTCTCGTTTAGGTGGCGGTATTGGAACTAGAGGCCCTGGTGAAACGAAGTTAGAGATGGATCGTAGACATATTCGAACTCGTATGAATGAAATAAAACTTCAATTGCGAACGGTAGAAGAACATCGCGAAAGATATCGAAATAAAAGAAATCAAAATCAGGTGTTTCAAGTAGCTTTAGTTGGTTATACAAATGCTGGTAAATCATCATGGTTTAATGTTTTAGCAAATGAAGAGACGTATGAAAAAGATCAATTATTTGCAACGTTAGATCCTAAAACACGACAAATTCAAATAAATGATGGATTTAATTTAATTATTTCAGATACTGTTGGTTTTATACAGAAACTACCTACGACGTTAATTGCAGCTTTTAAATCAACTTTAGAAGAGGCTAAAGGTGCAGATTTATTAGTACATGTCGTAGATAGTAGCCATCCTGAATACCGTACGCAGTATGACACAGTTAATGATTTAATCAAACAATTAGATATGAGTCATATTTCTCAAATAGTTATTTTTAATAAAAAGGACTTATGTGATCATGCATCAAATCGTCCAGCAAGTGATTTGCCTAATGTTTTTGTTTCATCTAAAAATGATGGTGATAAATTACTTGTTAAGACTTTATTTATTGATGAAATCAAAAGGCAATTAACTTATTATGATGAGGCAATTGCGACGAATAATGCAGATCGATTATATTTTCTAAAACAACATACATTAGTGACTGAACTTAAATATGATGAAATTGAAAATGTTTATCGTATAAAAGGATTTAAAAAATAATAAAAGGACGAAATTCAAATGAAAGATATAAGTAAGATAGTAGCTGACGTCGAATCAACGTTAGCACCATATTTTAAAGAAATTGAAGAAACTGCATATATTAACCAAGAAAAAGTATTAAATGCATTTCATCATGTCAAAGCAACCGAAAGTGATCTACAAGGATCAACAGGATACGGGTATGATGATTTTGGACGTGATCATTTAGAAGAAATATATGCGCAGGCATTTAAAGCAGAAGATGCAATTGTTCGCCCACAAATTATTTCAGGTACGCATGCGATTACTATTGCATTACAAAGTTTATTAAAACATGGTGATGAATTAATTTATATAACGGGAAGTCCATATGACACTTTACTTGAAGTCATTGGTGTAAACGGAAATGGTATTGAAAGTTTAATGGAGCACGGCGTATCATATAAAGATATTGCACTTAAAGAAGGTAAGATCGATATTGAAAGTGTGTTAGATGGGATTTCTGAGCGCACCAAAGTAATAGCGATTCAACGTTCGAAAGGCTATGATCAAAGACCTTCAATTCCTCTAAATGAAATTGAACAGGTGATTACTAGGTTGAAAGAAGTGCATCCTAATATTTTAATATTTGTGGATAACTGTTATGGGGAATTTGTTGAAAGACGTGAACCTATAGAATGTGGTGCCGATTTAATAGCAGGATCATTAATTAAAAACCCTGGCGGTGGTTTAGCTAAGATTGGTGGATACATTGCTGGTAGAAAAGATTTAATTGAACGATGTGGTTATAGATTGACAGCACCTGGTATTGGTAAAGAAGCGGGTGCATCATTAAATGCATTGCTTGAAATGTATCAAGGTTTCTTTTTAGCACCACACGTTGTCAGTCAGAGTCTTAAAGGTGCATTGTTTACTAGTTTATTTTTAGAAAAAATGAATATGAACACAACGCCGAAGTACTACGAAAAACGAACTGATTTAATTCAAACAGTTAAATTTAAAACGAAAGAACAAATGATTTCATTTTGTCAAAGTATTCAACACGCATCCCCAATTAATGCACATTTTAGTCCAGAACCTAGTTATATGCCTGGTTACGAAGATGATGTTATTATGGCAGCTGGTACGTTTATTCAAGGTTCATCGATTGAATTATCTGCAGATGGACCTATTCGTCCTCCTTATGAAGCATATGTTCAAGGAGGATTAACATATGAACACGTTAAAATTGCTGTGACAAGAGCTGTTATGCAGTTGAAAGAACAAGGACTTATATAATAGATTAAATTTCACCCTAAATGATAATATGTTTTGGGTGAAATTTTTTTGCGAATATTTATCAGATTATTTTTAAAAATTGAAAAAATATTTTAGCTGTAGGTCGTTTTATGGCGTTTTAGAGGTCGAAATCGCAGTTATATCAATGTTTTGAGCTTTATGTTAGAAAACCTGACATATTTTTGAAATCCTAAAAAAATTATGATAAGTTATTAACAAGTTCAAAAGTAGAGGAGAGGAACAATGATATCGAATGATGCAATCAGACGAAATATGGCTGTCTTCTCTATGAGTGTAGTAAGTAAGTTAACGGATTTAACGCCAAGGCAAATACGTTACTATGAAACACATGAACTCATCAAACCTGAAAGAACAGAAGGTCAAAAACGTCTGTTCTCACTCAATGATTTGGAAAGATTACTAGAAATTAAATCATTATTAGAAAAAGGATTTAATATCAAAGGGATTAAACAAATCATTTATGACTCACAAGAGCATTTAACAACAGATGAACAAGAGATAAGAAAAAAGATGATTGTAGATGCCACGCAAAAGCCTATTGGAGAAACTTTGCCAATAAATCGTGGTGAT
The DNA here is from genome assembly GCF_037966415.1 of Staphylococcus sp. FSL W8-0305. Taxonomy (NCBI): domain Bacteria; kingdom Bacillati; phylum Bacillota; class Bacilli; order Caryophanales; family Staphylococcaceae; genus Staphylococcus; species Staphylococcus sp. FSL W8-0305. Next base: position 733,159 of record NZ_CP150198.1, on the reverse strand, counting down.
TTATCCCGATTTATTAAATAAAATTTGGAGGATTTTAAAATGCCAAAACGTACTTTCACTAAAGACGACATTCGTAAATTTGCAGAAGAGGAAAATGTAAGATATTTAAGATTACAATTCACTGATATTTTAGGAACAATTAAAAATGTTGAAGTGCCTGTAAGCCAATTAGAAAAAGTACTTGATAACGAAATGATGTTTGACGGTTCTTCTATCGAAGGTTTCGTACGTATCGAAGAATCAGATATGTACTTACATCCAGATTTAGATACTTGGGTAATCTTCCCATGGACTGCTGGACAAGGTAAAGTTGCACGTTTAATTTGTGATGTATATAAAACAGATGGAACACCATTTGAAGGGGATCCTCGTGCAAACTTAAAACGTGTATTAAAAGAAATGGAAGATTTAGGCTTCACAGACTTTAACCTAGGGCCTGAACCAGAATTCTTCTTGTTTAAGTTGGATGAAAAAGGGGAACCAACTTTAGAACTTAATGATGATGGTGGATATTTCGATTTAGCACCTACAGATTTAGGTGAAAACTGTCGTCGTGATATTGTTTTAGAATTAGAGGATATGGGCTTCGATATTGAAGCTAGTCACCATGAAGTTGCCCCTGGTCAACATGAAATTGACTTTAAATATGCAGATGCTGTTACAGCATGTGATAATATCCAAACATTTAAATTGGTTGTTAAAACAATCGCACGTAAACATAATTTACACGCAACATTTATGCCTAAACCATTATTTGGTGTGAATGGTAGCGGTATGCACTTTAACGTTTCATTATTCAAAGGTAAAGAAAATGCATTCTTCGATCCAAATACTGAAATGGGCTTAACGGAAACAGCATATCAATTTACAGCAGGTGTACTTAAAAATGCACGAGGATATACTGCTGTATGTAACCCGTTAGTAAACTCATATAAACGTTTAGTACCTGGTTATGAAGCGCCATGTTATATTGCATGGAGTGGTAAAAACCGTTCACCATTAATCCGTGTACCATCTTCAAGAGGATTATCAACTCGTATTGAAGTACGTTCAGTTGACCCAGCTGCGAACCCATATATGGCGTTAGCTGCAATTTTAGAAGCTGGTTTAGACGGCATTAAAAATAAATTAAAAGTTCCAGAACCAGTTAACCAAAATATTTACGAAATGAACCGTGAAGAACGTGAAGCAGTAGGCATTCAAGACTTACCTTCAACACTTTATACTGCATTAAAAGCAATGCGTGAAAATGAAGTTATTAAAAAAGCTTTAGGAAATCATATCTATAATCAATTTATTAATTCAAAATCAATTGAATGGGATTACTATAGAACTCAAGTATCTGAATGGGAAAGAGATCAGTACATGAAGCAATATTAATACGCTAAACAATGATGGGAAATCAGTAATATCAAGGGCTAGAGCGTTTTGCTTTAGCTCTTTTTTGATTTGGAAAGGTGGAATTTCACTTGACCACTTTTGTAAAAAAATGGATTTGGTCAAGTTTTGGTCAAGTAAATGTTTTATGTATTTATTTTTTTAAAGCTGGGGAAGACCATTTTATATTTTAGTTCACATGAATTTTAATATATTTGGAGGTGATGAGATGAGGTGATAAAAGAACGTCGCGAAAACGTTGAGTATTACTTGAAAATAGCCACATTCATATTACTTCTCATCGAATTCATTCGCAGAACGTTCTAAGGTAAGACCCCGAAAAGAGGGGCCTTACTACTCATTATTAAGGGGGTAATACTATATGAAAAGAGAAACAAAACAAAAAATATCTTTTTGTTTATCGATCGGTATTTTCATTTTAGTTATACTACTATTGATATTCTAAAAAATTAAAAATTTTTGCCTCATCTAATTTATGAATTGCTATGATGAAATATACAATACAATCAAAAAATTGATAGAAAACAAAGAGATAACGAGTTATCAAATTAATAAAGATACTGGGATAAGTTACGGTAATATTAATGCTATGCGCCGTGGAGAAAGAAGAATAGAAAATTTAAGCTTAAAGAATGCAAAGATCTTATATGAATATGCGAAAAAGGTATTATAATATAAGCATTGAGTTCAATAGGCATACAATAACTGCCCAAACTAGTGACTGAGTGGGTGTTTTTATAGTATTAAAAGTTTTCTAAAAGTGAAAGAAATCATGTTTAGTGATTTACTTATGTTTTTCAAAATAGTATAATAATTTTATATAATATATAGAACTTCAGTATACCTTTTGAGTATATATGGAGTTCTTTCTTTTTTACAAGATGTATATGTATAAATGGAAATGTTTATTACATTACATAAAAACCTTTAGGTGCTCTTAGATGGATGTTAATCATAAAACAAAGTGATTTTGAAAAATATAGGTTATTATAATTTAGAATTGCAAATTATAAATCTTGTCATTGGATATGGGAATTCAAACATATCACTTACAACAATTTGTGGAATGTTAAATAACTATAAAGAGGAAAGGAGAAAAAATGATAAGAATGGTTAAAGAAAAAGAACGAATAGCAAAATTAAATTTCGAATAGCTGTGACGAGCATAATAATTCAAGTGCTTAATTTTATCAAATCGTTCTTTTAAAAAGGTAAAGAACAAAAGACCTTTACCACATTAAATAGGGAGGTGGTATTTATGACAAGAGAATTAAGGAAAAAATTAACTCTCTATCTTAACATTGCAACTTTAATATTATTTATTATTAATTTAACTAGAAAAAAATAAACTATTCTTTCATTTTTACAAAAATTATGAACCAGTTTAAAGAAATTTATAATACAATAGAAAAATTACTAAATGATAAATCAATATCTAATTATAGAATTAATCAAGACACTGGTGTTTCTTATGGTGGTATAAGTGAATTAAGAAGCGGGAAAAGAAAAGTGAATAATTTAACTTTAGAAACAGCGGAAAAACTCTATAATTACCAAAAACAATTAGAAATAATGATTGAAGATTAAAATAAGGCCATATCTTTTGAAATATCATGGAGTGAGCCTTTTAAATCATCTAATTTTAAAGTATATTAAATATGGATAGCTTAATGTGAATATAAATAAAAAAATTATCAAATAATATAATATAGAATAGATTGAGACAAGAAATTTTATCAATATATAATAAAAAACGCCAATACTATTAGGCATTAGTTTATGAATTAACTAGTTTGGCAACTACAAAGAAACAATGTATTGCTAAACGTAGTTACTGCATTAGGATAATTATAATTATAAATAGAAAGAGAGCGTGATTAAAAATGAATGAGATTGAAACTATTATAAGTGAAATAGAAAAGTTATTAACTAACAATACACCATATAGTATTTCAAAAAACTCAGGTGTACCACGTCAAACAGTTACTGATTTAAAGGTAGGTAATACTAAAATAAAGGATGCCAAATTTAAAACAATAATCAAGTTATATGAGTATCAAAAGTCGTCAGAAAATAATTCAGAGTGCTAATAAATATACCTTGTTTGATTAGATGGACAAGAGATTAAATTTCTATTAATTTCATGATTGTGTGTCCACACTTTGTTCACCTCAATAAAATTATCTCTAGGTTTTTAAAATTGTACATGTTTAAACAATCAAAAGTATGCATTATTATATTATCATTTCCATAAAAATTTAAATGATCTTTAAGTGATGATATAGAAGGCTGAACACAGTAAATAAGTTAACTTTAATGCAGTATTCTATACTATACATATTTTGTAATAATGTTTATGCGCATAATTTTTCATTGATAATTTTTTATATTAGATTGTGTAATTGGCATATATGATGATTTGTGATAATTATATTCTAATATAGCATTTGATTTTATGATTTTTAAAATTAATAGATTTGAAAAGTATACTTTATTTCATGAAAGTTTTTGGTACATTTATTTGAAAATGTTTTTATTACAAAGTTACATGCCTAAATGTTTCTTAACAAAATTAATTCATCAAGTGTAAAGAATCGTGTGGTAAACATAATTTATATAGATTATAAGGAGGTGAAAATGGTCGAGGAAGTAAAAACGATAAAATAGTTTGAATGTTTTGATTTTAATTCTGATAGGACTATTGAATTTGCAAACTAATAAGAATGTGAGATTTGATTTAATACGAAGTCATATTCTTTGAATAAAATATTACTTTCTCACCATTAGTAAAATGAAGATAACTATTAAAGTGCGAAAAACAAATAAAAAAGAGAAAATAGAATTTTTAATAGGGACGTTTATAATTATTTTAGTAATATTAGGGTTCAAAATTATGAAATAAATGTATAGTATTTGAGAAGTCTATATGACTCCGGAAAAATTAAAGTCTAAAGATATCTCTATATCTCAAATTTAATAGACTACTGGAGTTAGTAGTTTGAATATTGAAAGACACTAATCTAATAAAAATACATAAAAGGTTAAACATTGAAGTTTAGTAAAAGACGTAAGGTATACAAGACAAATCGTTTGTCTTTGATAAAGTAATTGATGATGAAAAGTCGTTAATATGTAGAAACAAAAATTGAAAATATGAAATTTAACTATTATGAAGTGATGATAGCCATTAATGAATAGAAAAATAATAAAATCATTTATAAATAAAAAATACGTTGAGTTCACAGAATTTCGAAAAAAAGTAGTAAACATTGTACAGATATGGAGATGAAAAAAATGTCAGAATACAAGAAAAAGATAATTGAATTAATTGAAAGTAATTTAACAGGATATGAAATTTCTAAAAAAACTGGAGTTTCTCAATATGTACTTTCACAATTAAGACAGGGCAAACGCGAAGTAGATAATCTAACCCTGAATACAACAGAAAAATTATATGAATATGCCAATAAAGTTTTGTAATTTAACTACTGTATAAATTAATCAAGCTATGTTTATTTGATTTAACTATTAATAAAAATCATATGGTGAATGGATATTATAATAATTAAAATACAAAAATAGTAGATTCCAATTTGTGAAAAAGGAGTATGTCGTTTCATTTAGAATTTATTGCACGAAATTAGCATCGAATAAGGGAAAATAAGTGTTAAGTTTTAAATGAGTTGATTTGTCAATTTAAGTGCAACAGTTCATCACATAAAACTTCATAAGGAAACTTCCAATTTAAACACTTTCTTGGTCGATAATTAATTGAGTCTAATGCATAGTTAAGTTGCTCTTGATTTACTTTAGCTAAGTCTGTTTTCTTAGGGAAAAATTCTCTTAGTAAACCATTGGTATTTTCATTTGTACCTCTTTGCCATGCGGAATATGGATCAGCGAAGTAGACATTAATATTAAATTGGTTTTCAATATTTTGATAACAAGAGAACTCTTTCCCTCTATCGACAGTAATAGTTTTAACGGCACCTTTAGGTAGATGTTTGATAAGGTTATTAATTGCCGTCTCCATAGAATTAGAGGAACGATCAGGCATAAGTACACAATAATAATAACGTGATTTTCTTTCTGCGAAAGTAGCAATGCACCCTTTACTTTTGCCTCTGCTGGATACAATTGTGTCAGCTTCCCAATGACCGAATGTATTACGTTTCTTTATTTCCTTAGGACGTTGTGAAATAGGACGGCCAATATTAAACTTACCTCTAGTTTCTTTAGGTTTCTGTCTTTTTCCTTTTTGACGAAGGCATGAAATAAGTTCGAAATTAATCATATTAGAGTTAATCCATCGATAGATGGTTTTAAAACAGATTTGGTTTTGTAATAGACGACCTACGATTTGTTCAGGAGACCAGTGGCATTTTAAATAATATTTAATGATATTACCAAGTTCTGGAGTAAATCGAGTAGGACGACCACAAAGTTTTCTTTTGGTTTCATAATTTTTTTGAGCTGTTTCAGCTTGATATGACTGATTTAAATTATTCCTACTAATTTCACGTGAGATAGTAGATACAGATCGTTTTAATTTACGTGCAATAGATCTTAAAGAATAATTTTCTTGACGTAAAACCTCTATACGTGCGCGTTCAGTTAGTGTAAGATGGTTATAGCTCATGTTGGCACTCCTTGTATGTGTTTTTGTGGTTATTAACATCTTACAACAAAGTGCCAATTATGGGCATTTTTTATGAATTTTTATAGGTGTTGCACTTAATATTACAATCCGTCATGATAAAAAAGATTGGAATGGATCGTCTTGAAATGCTCCCTTCAAAGTTTTCATTTTTTCAATGTCTACTTCGAAGGGGGCATTTCCATTAAATTTTTATAGCTTTTTATATTTATATAATGAGCATATAAGTTTAAGTAAGTGCGAGTGAAGGGAATAAAAAAGCTCAAATGTACCAAATTGTTAATCTTAATAAATCTCTACTTTATAAAGATTGAATGGACATTCGAGCGTTAATCAGTCAGGAGGGACTTTCCCTCCTACAATTTAATAATAATACTTGCTTCACCACTGTACAAGGAGTGATTAGTTATGTTCAAAGTGAATTATTCGATTTTAAGTTATTATCCAGATATTTATCTCCATAGTAATTTAGCTGTAGGTGTGGCATTTGAAATTATAGGAGAAAGTTATCATAAGAATGAAATTAAATTTATAACCCAAAGAAGAAAAATTTTATCATTTGATGATGAAATAGACAATTTAGAACTTATTAATATGTTTTTGGATGGGCTTAAATGTGAATTCGAACAAACTAATCAATCATTAAAAAGTTATAAGAAAAAGTTTGTTAATAATTTCTACTTTGAGAATATTGAATATAAAATGTTTGACTCATTAAAAGAAGTTAATAATTTTATTGAAAATACATATAAATATGTATTACATCATGGTTTAGATAAAAAAGAAAGACTTAAGAAAACTGAGAAAGAACTTTTGAATAGCTAAGTAAAAAGGTCAAACATATTGTTCTGAATATAAATAAGTAATAACCGTACCTTTATTGATGCGGTTATTTTTTATGTAAAAAAACGAAAAAAGTTTTTAAAAAAGTGTTGGATACAAAACAGGTTGGAAAGAGAAGAAAAAATGACAAATATCGCAAAAGCCAAAAGCGAAATCTTCCGCAACTACACTTTAGGCTTTGCAACACTTGCCACAATAATAAAATGTTTTTTATAGAGGGGGATATCCCCTCCCACGTATTATATTACGAGGTGATGAAAATGACAAACTTAACTAAAACTAGAATAATAATCTTTATTAATTATCTAATCGGAATTTTAGCTTTAATATTTGCCTTTTATATAATCTTAATGTCAATAGCGGTTTAAAAATGCTGTTTTATGGAGGTTTGAAAATGTCGTTTTTTAGTGGTTTAAGATTGTCGTATATTTAATGATTTTTCGGTTTTATAATCTTTTAATCGATATGATTCTCCAGTAATTTTAAATACTTTTGAATGGTGAACTAACCGATCAATTATAGCTGCTGATACAATCTTATTACTAAATGACTCTCCCCAACTCGAAAATGGAATATTAGTCGTAATTATTGTTGATTTCCATTCATACCTTAGTGACATTAACTGGTAGAATAAATCAGCTTGTTCTTTGGTGATGGCAGAATAACAAATTTCATCAATGATAAGTAACTCTATTCTGCTTAATTGTTTTAATGTTTTATTAATGATTTCTTTGGAATCTGTGACAGTTAATAAGTCTATTAATTCTTTGAAAGTATAGAATCTAGTCTTTATATTTTGTTTACATGCCTCAATTCCTAATGAGATTGTTAGGTGTGTTTTACCAACAACACTGTTATCTAAGAAACAAATATTTATACTATCTTCAAAAAAATGTTATTTTTTTAGTCTCATTTTGTATTTTATTTTTACAGTATTCTTCTAGAATATTATATTTACCTTCATAACCCTTTTTCTCCATATATTTAAAAATGGCCATAGCTGTATATCCTAATTCAATTTTTTTATTATTAATTTCTTTAAATGAATCTAGCTTTGATGCTTTCTTATTTTGTTGTCTTTTCTTCAATCGTTCTAATTCATTTTATTTTCCTGCTTCATAATATTTTTTAACTGTTCTTGAATCACAATTATATTGTCGACCAAGCTCAGCATAATTTGGTTTAATACCTTTCATAATGTAAAATAGCATTCCTTCATAAATGTCATGTCTCAATTAAATAACTTCCAATCGAAGATTGAGTTAAGACATGATTATATAATTTAAAAAAGAAAAAAATGTATTATAAATCAGTACGTCAAAGGAATAAGGATATAGAAGTAGATATAATTTCTAAAAATACCAATTTGAATTAAAACCTAGTTAAAAGAGCTTATGAATATTTGTTTGAGAATAAATATAATTATTACTATAGAGAAGCACATGGGATTGTAGAAAGAAAATACAATTTTTCTAATTATATTGAGAAATAGGGTGATTTGATTGATTATTATGAGGAAGTTAAAAGAAGATAATCAAGTTATAGTATATGAATATATTCCACAAGATAAAATAGAAAAAGGGAAAGGCGAAATAACAGTAAATAAATTAGATTCAAAGGTAATTGACTATAAATTATCAAAAGTTGAAAATGAAAAAGGTATTTTAATTTATAGAGATAAATCATTTCATGCAATATTAAATTTTATTGATGAAAATAAATTTCCGAATGAATATATATATGCATGGTATTAAAGCATCCTTTCTACACAGATAAAGAGAAAGTGGTGCTATTTTTATGTGTTTTTTAACTAATTACTGAAATAGCAGAATCACAAAAGTTAACATATTTAAAAGAACTTGGTGAAGATGGCGAATATAAATATGTTGCCAAAATAGATAGTGAAACATCTAAATTATGTCATTCACTCAACGGAAAAATATTTAAAGTTAAAGATATGATACCAGGTGTGAATGCGCCACCTATGCATCCTTGGTGTAGAAGTACCACAGTGCCACATGTTGGCAATTGGCGAGACAAGTTCTTTAAAGAGCGTGAAGGTAAATATCAAGTAGAAGTAAAAGAAGCAAAATTACAGGAAAAAGCTAAAAACCAGATGAAAGAAATGATTGAAAGTGGTAAAATAAAAATAGAAATAAATCCTGAAAAACAGAATAGACATTCTTTAGGTCATAAATTATATTTAAAAAATAAAATTTATGCATTGCAGAATGATGAGAGGTTTCCTAGCTATACAATACTCTCTATAGAAGAATTAAATGATTTATTAAAGAAATACTCAATGACTGGCAAAATATTAGTGGATAAATTTGGATTTAATCGTAAGGAAATAATTAATTTCGAAAAAACTATAGGAAAAGCTTATGCAGGTGGAAAATATATTAATACTGCATATGGTAAAATACATTATTCTAAAACTGGTTCTCATATAGTACCATTTGTAAGTAAGGAGAAGTAAAATGTTAATCAAAGATGTATATCGTAAAAATGTTATAGTTACACTAAAAAATGATGAAAAATTAAAAGGTTTTGTTATAGATTTTGAAAATCCGTTAGAAAGTGATTCTGGTAACTATTGCATGGATTTAGAAACAGATTTAGGTTTTTATTCTATTGATGAATCAGATATTAAAGACATACAAATAATTACAGAATAGCATCCTTTCTACACAGATAAAGAGAAAGTGGTGCTATTTTTATACATTTTTTTAACCTTCCAATGTGAAGGTTATTTTTTATTGTCCAAAACGTGCTGATGACATTTTAAAAGCAAGTATGGAATATCAGTCGACAGACTATAAACGGAGGTATATCTCATGGAAAAAAATGAAAGTAATATTACTGATGTAACTCAGAACGAAGAGCAACTAGACAACAGTGATGAACAATCACAACAGAATGAGAAAACATTTTCTCAAGAGGAAGTATCACAATTGATTAAAGAGCGTATAGCTAGAGAACGCAAAAAATCAGATGAACGTATTAAAAATGCCAAAGAAAACAATGATAGCAATGAAGTAGCTTATTTATTAAAAGGTGCTAAAGTTACAAAAGTATATGGCGATCAAAATAGTGTATCTTTTGTGCCAGGGGAAAAAGCAACCGAATTATTATTTGACAGTAAACCGAATTCAATTGTTATGTTACATAACCATCCTGGACAGTCAGGATTTTCATTGAATGATTTAGCAGTTTTTACTATTAATAATTCTATTAAGACTATGACAATTGTAACTAATAAAGGACGTATTAAATTTATAAGTAAGACAGAACATTTTAAAGAAAAAGTAATGAAAAAAATGATAGCAAACTTATTAATAGAAAAATCTCTAGATGTAATTAGTACAAAAGATATTGAAAGGTTATTAAAAGAGTTATACAATAACGATAATATAATATAAAGAAATAGGTGATTAAAAGGTGACAATGATGTTAGACGGTAAGTTATCTAAAAAAGAATTGCTCAGGTTGTTAACTGAAAAAAACGATGAAAAAAATAAGGGAAAAGAGAAACAATCTAAATAGCATCCTTTCTACACAAAAATATAGAAAGTGGTGCTATTTTTATATGCTTTTTTAACTATTTACTGAAATAGCAGAATCACAAAAGATAGCTTATCTTAAAGATTTAGGCGAAGATGGCGAATATAAATATGTTGCCAAAATAGATAGTAAAACATCTAAATTATGTCATTCACTTAACGGAAAAATATTTAAAGTTAAAGATATGATACCAGGTGTGAATGCGCCACCTATGCATCCTTGGTGTAGAAGTACCACAGTGCCACATCTCGGCAATTGGCGAGACAAGTTCTTTAAAGAGCGTGAAGGTAAATATCGGGTAGAGAACAATACTGAAATGAAATTAGGTGAAGTTCATTATTCTAAAACTGGTTTTCATGTAGTTCCGTATATTAAAAAGGAGTGATTAAAAATGAATTTACAGTCATACATAGGCAAATTAGTCAAATTAACGCTTACTAATAATAAAATATTAATTGGAAAAGTGATAGACTTTGATGATAAAATTGATAATTTTGATGGTTATAATTCGATAGAAATTGATACAGGTAGAATTACATATGATATATCAGAAAATAAAATTAAAGACATACAAATAATTACAAAATAGCATCCTTTCTACACAGATAAAGAGAAAGCGGTGCTATTTTTATACACTTTTTTAACAACTAAGGATACAAGACACATACCTTCAACAATATCCTCATCTAAACCTATCGATTTCCTAAGCTCAATTTTAAACACAAAGTTTATTTGTAAAGATGCACACCTATAAAAATCTTAATCATCGAAAAGTCACAAACATCTCCATATTAAAAACTTAAATAGTGCATTCCATTTAAACTAAACATCGATATTTCTACCAATATAGACTTAGTAATTCGATTGTTAATACATTACTTTCATAAAATAACTACAACCATCATAATACTTCTCAAATCTCGTCAAATTAAAGTAAATACAGCACAAATTAACAATTTTAAATATATAAAATAAAACAAGATACTCAATAATCTGTAGTACCTTGTTTTGGAATAATGTAATTTTATATCATCAACGGCTACAAATGAGCAGTTTCATATATAAATAAACACAACTACTCAACTGATCTTGATTAATTAATAAATGATTTGCCAGATGACATATAACAGCATTATTAGATTAATTCTAATAGTTTATTTAAATTTTCTTCGGTTGTCGCCCAACTGGTTGCGAATCTAACAACACGATGTTGATCATCGTATTTTTCCCAAACAGCAAATTTAACTTTTTGTTCTAACTCTGCTATTTTCTCGTTACTTAAAATAAAAAATTGTTGATTGGTTGGAGAATCAAAGTAAAGACGATAGCCTTTATTTATAAACCCGTCTTTCATCTTATTTGCCATTTCGATAGCATGTCTGCTTATATTAAAATATAAATTATCCGTAAATAATTCTAAAAATTGTATGCCTGTTAACCGTCCTTTTGCTAAAAGTGCACCGTGATGTTTGATTCGAGTGGTAAATTGTTTCGGTTCATTATTCTTCGTAAAAACAATTGCTTCTTCGCATAATGCACCTATCTTCGTACCACCTATATAAAATACATCACAATATTTAGCGATGTCTTTAATAGTCATATCTGATTGATCACTCATCAATCCATACCCTAATCGTGCACCATCCATAAATAATGGAAGCTGATATTGCTTACATACTTTGCATAACTCTTCCAATTCTGATTTAGAGTATAATGTGCCATATTCAGTAGGATGAGAAATATATACCATTCCTGGGAATACCATATGGTCCTTTTTAAAATCACTTTTAAATGTCTCCATGTAAGTTTCAACATCTGAAGCACTAACTTTTCCTTCCTTAGAGGGTATAGTAATTACTTTATGTCCACTATATTCAATTGCACCGCCCTCATGCACAGCAACATGACCAGTGTCTGCTGAAATGACCCCTTCGTAACTTTCTAACATTGAATTAATAACAACCTGATTGGTTTGTGTTCCACCTACTAAAAAACGAATTGTAGCATTTGGACAGTCAATTGTATCTTTAATCTTTTCAATTGCCTGAGCTGTGAATTGATCAAAGCCATATCCCGAAGCTTGTACAAGATTTGTATCTACTAATCGTTTTAATACTTTTTCATGAGCACCTTCTAAATAATCATTTTCGAATGAAATCACTACATTTCCCCCTAAAACTAATATCAACATTTTAATAAGATAAACCAATTTCAAAACTAGTTCGATATTTAAAATGTATTATGAATGGTTAAAGTTTGTATCGCATTATCGCGAAGTTGAATAAATATATTATACATCAAACAATACATTATGAAAATTAATTAATTTTTTACCACAATTACTTTGCGTGCCGAAACACATATATTAATGATTGAATTTTACTGTTAAAAGTTCTATGATTTAGGAAATAGAGAAAAGAGGGGATTTAAATGGAACAAATTAAACTTAAAACTTTTACATCTGAGACTTTAGAATTATTAGAATCAAATATTAACGAATTTTTAGGTTCTGAAGAAGCTGCAAATTTGAAATTAGTAAATATTACAATAAAAGAAATTGAGGAAAGAACATTTCCAAATAATGAAGAAGAGTTTAATGCAATATTAACTCTATCTGTAAATAAATAATCTGGAACGAGTCTGGGACATAAATCCCTAAAAAAACAGCAGTAAGATATTTTCTAATTGAAAATTATCTTACTGCTGTTCTCTATTTATACAATACTTCGTATTGAATGGCTTCGCTTTCCTAGGGTGCCGTCTCAGCCTTGGTCTTCGACTGGCACTGCTCCCTCAGGAGTCTCGCCATTAATACTACGTATTAACATGTAATTTTACTTTGAAATACTTTAAAAAAATAAGACACTTTCGTATAATTTAATAAATACCACTAAACTAAATTAACGAGGTGCCTTATGTATAAAAATTATAACATGACCCAACTTACACTACCAATAGAAACTTCTGTTAGAATTCCTCAAAATGATATTTCACGATATGTTAATGAAATTGTTGAAACGATACCTGATAGCGAATTCGATGAATTCAGACATCATCGTGGCGCAACATCCTATCATCCAAAAATGATGTTAAAAATTATCTTATATGCATACACTCAATCTGTATTTTCTGGTCGTAGAATAGAGAAATTACTTCATGACAGTATTCGAATGATGTGGTTAGCTCAAAATCAAACACCTTCTTATAAAACTATTAATCGTTTTAGAGTAAATCCTAATACTGATGCATTAATTGAATCTTTATTTATTCAGTTTCATAGTCAATGTTTAAAGCAAAATCTTATTGATGATAATTCAATTTTTATTGATGGTACAAAAGTAGAAGCTAATGCCAATAGGTATACATTTGTGTGGAAGAAAAGTATTCAAAATCACGAATCGAAATTGAACGAAAATTCAAAAGCATTATATCGTGACTTAGTTGAAGAAAAAATAATACCAGAGATAAAAGAAGATGGAGATAGCGATTTAACAATAGAAGAAATAGATTTAATTGGTAGTCATTTAGATAAAGAAATCGAAGATTTAAATCATTCTATTCAGAACGAAGATTGTACTCAAATTAGAAAACAGACCCGTAAAAAAAGAACTGAGATTAAGAAGTTCAAAAAGAAATTTGATGATTATTCCGAAAGAAAAAGTAAATATGAAGAACAAAAATCGATTCTTAAAGATAGAAATAGCTTTTCTAAAACTGATCATGATGCAACTTTTATGAGAATGAAGGAAGACCATATGAAAAATGGCCAACTTAAGCCAGGATACAATTTACAAATAGCGACAAATTCTCAATTTGTTTTATCCTATGACCTATTTCAAAACCCGACAGATACTAGAACTTTAATTCCATTTTTAACAATGATTCAAAATACCTTCGGTTATTTACCGGAGTATATTGTAGCTGATGCAGGTTATGGTAGTGAGCAAAACTATATGGCTATTATAGATGATTTTAATAAAACGCCACTTATTACGTATGGTATGTTTATTAAAGATAAAACGAGAAAGTTTAAAAGTGACATTTTTAACACTCAAAACTGGAAATATGACGAACTTAATGATGAATTTATATGTCCTAATAACAAAAGAATAGGTTTTAAAAGATATGCATACCGTAATGATAGATATGGTTTTAAACGTGACTTCAAACTATATGAATGCGATGACTGTTCAGCATGTTCTTTGAGGCAACAATGCATGAAGCCAAATTCGAAATCCAATAAGAAAATCATGAAGAATTATAATTGGGAATACTTTAAAGCCCAAATTAATCAAAAGCTTTCTGAACCAGAAACGAAAAAAATCTATAGTCAAAGAAAAATTGATGTAGAGCCTGTTTTTGGATTTATGAAGGCTATTTTGGGTTTCACTCGAATGTCAGTTCGAGGAATAAATAAAGTTAAACGAGAGCTAGGTTTTGTATTAATGGCACTTAATATAAGGAAAATAGTAGCTCGACGAGCTGTATATTATCAAATACATTTAAAAAAAGCTGATTTCTATCAAATAATTAATAGAAATCAGCTTTTTTACATTGCCTAAGAACTTAATGTCCCAAGCTCTTTATAGGAGAAATAAACTATGCAATTTTCATTTTCAAACGATTTAGGAACGTTATTTACTATTATTTTAGCCATTGGATTCATCATTAATTTAGTATTAGCTTTTATTATTATCTTTTTAGAAAGAAATAGGCGTACAGCGAGTTCAACTTGGGCATGGCTATTTGTACTTTTTGTCTTACCCTTGATTGGTTTTATTCTTTACTTGTTTTTTGGTAGAACCGTTTCGGCACGCAAATTGAATAAAAACAATGGTAACGTGTTAACGGATTTCGATGGACTTTTGAAACAACAAATAGAAAGCTTTGATAAAGGTAATTATGGTACTGATAACAAACAAGTTCAAAAACATCATGATTTAGTACGTATGCTTTTGATGGATCAAGATGGTTTTTTAACTGAAAATAATAAAGTTGATCATTTCATTGACGGTAATGATTTATACGATCAAGTTTTAAAAGATATTAAAAATGCAAAAGAATATATCCATTTAGAATACTATACTTTCGCTTTAGATGGTTTAGGTAAAAGAATTTTACATGCTTTAGAAGAAAAATTGAAACAAGGTTTAGAAGTAAAAATATTATATGATGATGTTGGTTCTAAAAATGTTAAGATGGCAAATTTTGATCACTTTAAATCATTAGGTGGCGAAGTTGAAGCATTTTTTGCGTCTAAACTACCATTATTAAATTTCCGTATGAATAACAGAAATCATAGAAAAATCATTATTATTGATGGTCAATTAGGTTATGTCGGAGGATTTAACATTGGAGATGAATACCTTGGTTTAGGTAAACTAGGATATTGGAGAGATACACATTTACGAATTCAAGGAGATGCAGTTGATGCATTACAATTGCGCTTTATTTTAGACTGGAATTCGCAAGCACATCGACCTCAATTTGAATATGATGTTAAGTATTTCCCTAAAAAGAACGGACCATTGGGTAATTCACCAATTCAAATAGCTGCAAGTGGCCCAGCTAGTGACTGGCATCAAATTGAATATGGTTATACAAAAATGATTATGAGCGCTAAGAAGTCGGTATATTTGCAATCGCCTTATTTCATTCCGGATAATTCATATATAAATGCCATTAAAATTGCAGCTAAATCAGGTGTAGATGTACATTTAATGATTCCATGTAAGCCAGATCATCCTTTAGTTTATTGGGCGACATTTTCAAATGCCTCTGACTTATTATCAAGTGGTGTTAAAATTTATACGTATGAAAATGGATTTATACATTCTAAAATGTGCTTAATTGATGATGAAATAGTATCAGTGGGCACAGCAAATATGGACTTTAGAAGTTTTGAATTAAATTTTGAAGTAAATGCCTTTGTATATGATGAAAATCTTGCTAAAGATTTAAGGGTGGCTTATGAACATGATATTACAAAATCAAAACAACTTACTGAAGAATCATATGCCAATAGACCGCTGTCTGTTAAATTCAAAGAATCGTTAGCTAAATTAGTTTCGCCAATTTTATAATTTATTTGTAAGGAGTCTCGATTATAGAGGCTCTTTTTATTTTATCCAAATTAAATAACGATAAATATGTTATGTAAACCTAATGATGACATTTGTCATTTCAAATCTATGACAAAGTATCCTATTTTAAATCGAATAAATTTACTAATCTTAAATTAATAAAATATTAAGAGGTGGTTCATTTGATTCAAATATCTAATATTAATAAATCATTTAAGAAAAATCGTGTTTTAAAAAACATTTCATTTGATATTGAAAAAGGTACATGTACCGCATTAATCGGAAAAAATGGTGCTGGAAAATCAACATTAGTTGATATTTTAAGCAATAAAATAATTGCTGATGATGGCGTGATTTTGGATAAAGACAAATTATTGCAAAGTGAAAATCGCAGTATAATGTTTCAGAAAACGATGTTTCCAGATCAATTGAAGGTAATTGGAATTATCAAATTATATCAATCATTTTATGAAAATCCATTAACATTGGACGTAATAATAGAACTAACAAAGTTTAATTCTAATCAATTGAATCAATTTGCAAATAAATTATCTGGAGGTCAACAACGATTACTTGATTTTGTAATATCTTTAATAGGACAACCACAGCTTATTTTGTTAGATGAACCAACGTCAAATATGGATATTGAAATGAGAGAATATTTTTGGTCAATAATAGCTAAGTTAAAAGAAGAAAATCGGACGATTCTTTATACATCGCACTATATAGAAGAAGTAGAGCGCATGTCCGACAAAATTATTTTGATAGAAAATGGAGAAATCAAACTTAATGATTCAACGTCACATATTAGAACCAATCAGCAATCTCAGATTACGTTATCCGATGAATATAAAAGAAAGTTAAAACCAGATAAAGATGATTTAGTTATTCAAAAAAATCATAATGGCACCATCAAAATTATTACTTCAAATGTAAATGATACGATTTTATATCTTCAACAACTTCATATTAATTTGGATGATATTGAAATACAAAAAGTCTCAATTGTTGATTCATACTTCAACAATAAAAAGCAAAGGGGATCTAATTATGATACTAAGTTACTTGAAAATCGAATTTAAAGTTATACTGCGTAAAAAAACAACATTAATATTATCTATTTTATTTCCTGTTATTTTCTATATATTATTTACTTCGATATTGGATTTGCCGGAAGATGTTAAACCTAAATTTTATAAAGAGTATATGTATAGTATGACGGTTTATAGTTTGTTAAGTTTTAGCTTACTAACTTTTCCATTAGATATTATTAATGAAAAACAAAATGGATGGCGCCAAAGATTAATGGTAACACCATTTACTTTTACTAGTTATTATATTTCAAAAGTAGTGAAAACTATGCTGCAATTTGCAATAGCGATATTAGTGATTTTTATGGTTGGGCATTTTTATAAAGGTGTTGAAATGAGTGCAGTTCAATGGTTAGAGTCAGGAATATTTTTATGGTTAGGTGCGTCTCTATTAATAACTTTTGGCATATTATTTTCTTTGTTAAATGATATTCAAAAAACAAGTGCTTTAGCCAATATCGTAACAATTGGATTAGCAGTATTAGGTGGATTGTGGTTTCCGATAAACACATTTCCGAATTGGCTTCAACATGTTGCTCATGTTTTACCGAGCTATCATTTGCGTAAACTAGGTGTAGATATTGCTTCAAATCATCATATCAATTTAATATCATTTGTTATAATACTCTTGTATGCTTTAGGGAGTATTATAGCAGTATATTGTATTAGTCATTTTAAAAGGGCGGAATAAAATATGAAATTTTTAAAAGATACTTCAATTGCTGAAATATCGTCTATACTTTATCTAATTTTTCCTATTGCCGGTATATTTTTTAATGAAGTATATGGTCCCACATGGTTGTATATTATATCAGTCATTGTCTTTTCGTTATCGTATCTTATATTAGTTATAGTAAATAATAGACTTAATACATTAATGTTTTACATTTTGTTGATTATTCATTATTTTATTATTTGTTATTTTGTTTTCAGTGTACATCCAATGCTAAGTTTGTTTTTCTTTTATAGTGCTTTTGCCATTCCATTTACTTTTAAAAATAATGTTAAAAAAATGGCAACTAATCTTTTCATATTAACGATGATTATATGTTTTACAATTACTTACTTAGTACATAACGACTATTTTGTTGCAATGACGATTTATTATGTTGTTATTTTGTTAATCGTGTTTGATAATTTAAAAAAAGTGAAAGATCGTGAATATAAAAAAGAAATAGAAGAAAAAAATCGGTATATTAATACGTTAATAACTGAACAAGAGCGTCATAGAATAGGTCAAGATTTACATGATACGCTTGGTCATGTGTTTGCAAGTTTATCATTAAAATCAGAATTAGCTTATAAAATTATTGATTCTGATACTGAAAATGCAAAAGCTGAATTGTTAGCGATTAATAAGTTGTCGCGGGAATCATTGAACAAAGTACGCGAAATCATCGATGATATAAGATTACCATCATTTATTGAAGAAATTGAGAGTATCTGTAAAATTTTAAAAGATGCTGACATTCAGTTTACGTTTGAAAATAAAGAACTGGCACAATTATTGAGTCCTACAAAACAATCCATTTTAGTAATGATTGCTCGTGAAGCGATAAACAATGTGATTAAGCATGCAAATGCTTCAAAAGTTCATGGTCAATTACGAGCTATGAATGAACATAAATTACAGTTCATTATACAGGATAATGGAGAAGGTATTGACAGCGGCTGTGAAATAAAGAATATTTCACAACGAGTAAAACATTTAAATGGAACATTAGAAGTTGAATCGAATAAAGGTACTAAATTAATCATCGAAATGCCTACAGGGGGAATAGCATGATTTCTTTAATTATTGCAGAAGATCAAAATATGTTACGACAGGCAATGGTTCAATTAATTAAACTACATGGTGATTTTGAAATTTTAGCCGATGTAGATAATGGTCTCGATGCAATAAAAATTATTGAGGCACACCATCCTGATGTAGTTATTTTAGATATTGAAATGTCAGGCATGACTGGACTTGAAGTTTTATCAGAAATTAGAAAGAAGCATTTGAATATTAAAGTGATTATTGTAACAACTTTTAAAAGGCCGGGGTATTTTGAAAAAGCTGTTGCAAATGATGTGGATGCATATGTTTTAAAAGAACGTTCTATAGAAGAATTAGTGGAAACAATTTATAAAGTGTATAACGGTAAGAAAGAATATAGTGCTTCTCTTATGACTTCATTTTTCACAGATAAAAACCCATTAACGCCAAAAGAACAAATTGTATTAAGGGAAATTGGCAATGGTTTAAGTAGTAAAGAAATAAGTGAAAAATTATTTTTGACAGATGGAACAGTTAGAAATTATACATCTGTTAGAATTGATAAATTATTTGCAGATAATCGTTTTGATGCTTGGAAAAAGGCAAATGAAAAAGGCTGGATCTAAATACAAACAAAAAAGTATTGAGTGTTTTGATTTAAGAGACTTTGAAAGTGAGTCAATAATCAAAATCTTACTCAATACTTTTATTTTGGTACTCGCAAGTTAGATTTGTTAACTAATTTTTTCGTTTATTATAAAACGAAACAATCAGGTAAACGATAAAGCCTACAAAGATACCCAATAAAATAGATAGTACTGCCGTCACTATTAATGGTAATTTAAAAAATATTTGTAGGAAAATACCAATGATAATTGCGATAATTACTGCAATTAATGTGACTGTATTTTCATTTGAAATGTTCATTCATTTTCACTCCTTAACAATAACATTATATCATGCTATAGCTTTCCAAAATATTGAAATATGTAGATATGGCTATTGACGATATTTCTTAACTTTTATATGATTAATCGGAATGAAAAAAGAGAAGTAGGTGGCAAAATGAAGTCAAATAAATCGCTTGCTATGATTGTGGTAGCCATCATTATTGTAGGTGTATTAGCATTTCAATTTATGAATCATAAGGGTCCTTTTAAAAAGGGAACAAATCATGAAACTGTACAAGATTTAAATGGTAAAGATAAAGTACATGTTCAAAGAGTTGTGGATGGTGATACATTTATTGCAAATCAAAATGGTAAAGAAATTAAAGTTAGGCTTATAGGGGTTGATACGCCAGAAACGGTGAAACCGAATACGCCTGTACAACCATTTGGCAAAGAAGCATCAAATTATAGTAAGAAGACATTAACAAATCAAGATGTTTATTTAGAATATGATAAAGAAAAACAAGATCGCTATGGTAGAACATTGGCGTATGTATGGATAAGTAAAGATCGTATGTACAATAAGGAATTAGTGGAAAAGGGACTTGCTAGAGAAAAGTATTTTTCACCAAATGGCAAATATAGAAATGTATTTATAGAAGCACAAAATAAAGCTAAACAACAGAAATTAAATATTTGGAGTAAATAATTAAATAGGTGATTATATATATTAAAGTAAAATATACTTGAAGCATCGATTTATTATTACCATAAATTTATATATAGAAATAATTTAAAGGCATAATAACCATAGTGCGTATCGAGCGTAATGGATTATTATGCCTTTGATTTTACTTGAATATAGCTGTGATTTGATTAACCTGTTCTTTATTTAAAGGGTGTTTAGATAGCTCTATGGCTTCGCTAATAATACGTCGTAACGAAGATTTTGTTGAAACTGTATCAACATATTTATCTCTTTCTTCAGAGCCTTGAATGATATTAACTGTACCATCACTAAAGTAAATAACACCGGTACTTTGGACTTTAAAGTTAAAGTTTTGTTCAATATGATCCTTTAATGCTTTAGCATTATTTGCTGCTAATTGATACGGATCATAATCATAAAAATCATAAATAACACGATTTGGTTGAACAGTTTCTGTAAAAGTATAGATAGACTTTCTTGATGAATTAAACTGATCATGATATTGCTGACTAATGTAATGACCGACAACTTTTTCAATATTACTATTGCTCATTTCTGTATCATGCTCATCAGGTACATCAAAGTGATAAAATGTTTTTTCACCCCAACTTTTTACATCAACGTTTATTAAACCGATATCTGAAACAATGATAAAATCAAATGAACGTGCATACTCGAAAAACGGATGTTTAGTAGCTAAATTGCTTGTAACGATAATATCGTAATATTTTAATTTACCATTTTCGAGATAGCTGTCTAAAATCTTGCGTAATTCTCTTTTAGCATTTTTGTATGCATGGTGGCCAACATCATTATTAGAACTCAGCATTTGACTTCTTAATTCAGCATTTTCTGCACTTAATGCTTTGTTCTTTTTAATAAGTTGCTTTCTTGCATAAACTTCGGTATCTATTTTACTATTACTATACCTTTGATTTAAAACTAATATACCAATTAATGCTACAATGATAATGATAAGTACAACATAAAAAGACATTTTTTCACCAATCCTTTTTGACTTCTTTAACTTTGTATACAATAATAATTAATAAAGATTAATTGTTATTCAATTTCCCACATTTTTATTAGTTGATTTTAGTTCATCATTGTTATAATCAAATTATAAACTGACAGATATTGATGTTCAATGAATATGACGTGAAAGATTCGTGAATTCAAGTTTATGTCGAATTTATGTTATAACGGTCATTTAAATTACAGAATTAGGTCACTCATAGTATTTTGAAGATTGAATTCATTAATTTTAAAATGTATAATGATATTTGTGAAAGCGCTTGCTTAGGAGGTGTATTTGAGAGTGAATGAAATGAATGCTAAAGAACAATTAGTGGACAATTTAATGAAAACATCATCGCAATTATTTAAATTTCACGGTGAAGTTGCCATGCAGCTTTTCTTAAATGATGAATTAAAATTACCTTCTATTGTTGAAATATGCGTGGAACGTAAGCGTTTAAGTGATATTGTGAAAGTTATTCCGCAATCATATGCGTTACTATACATAGATAAGCAAGATCAAGCAATAGCTAAAGAAGATTTATCACTTTCAAAAATTGCAAAAGTTTATGTGCAATATGATAATACAACAATAATGAGTATTTTCGTTTATGATGTTGTAAACGATGAATGGATTTTTAGATTGGATCCGAATATACGTATACCTAAGAGTAACATTTACTTCCATAGTCTAAATTGGGATGTGGATTATATTAAACCAGAGATTGTTCTAATGTATGATCTAATGCAACACCATCAGTATCATCATTATTCCAATTATAAACGCGTCATAGATGCATTAAGCTACTATCAATTTTTTATTTTAAAATTTGTAGTAGGTGAGCAACGTATTAAGGATGCAATCCAGAGAACAATAAATAATTAAGAAAAAGCAATTCATAACGCAGTTGAATACATGTGTTACGAATTGCTTTTATATTAGTTTTTATCACACAAGTTTTTTAATGCAACCCCGCGATAGCAAAACTCATATGTAGATAATACAGCTTTTTCAGCATCATCTACATGAATTCCAAACATCATCGAAATTTCCGAAGCACCTTGGTTAATCATTTTTAAGTTAATTTTTGATTCAGCTAAGGCATGTGTAATTTTATTTGCAGTACCAATGACTTTATTCATACCTTCGCCGACAATCATTAAAATTGCTAAATCATGCTCAATACTTAGCTCATCAACATCACATTTTTGACGAATTTCATTTAATACTTTTGTTTCTTTATTTTGAATTTGTTTTGAACGCATAACGATACTGATAGTATCAATACCTGAAGGCATATGATCAAATGAAATATTATTATCCTCTAAGACACCTAATATCTTTCTAGTAAAGCCGACTTGTCTATTCATTAAATACTTTTTGATATTAATAACAGTAAAATCTTTATCACAACTTATACCGCTAATCACATTTTTCGCATTTATTTCTCTATCATGCACTATAAATGTACCTTTATCTTGAGGGCGGTTCGTATTTTTAATAACTACAGGGATGCGATCTTTATAAAGTGGTTGTAAGGCTTCATCATGGAAAACACTAAAACCAGCATAAGATAATTCACGCATTTCTCGATAAGTGATTTCTTCGATTAATTCAGGATCTTTGATGATATTTGGATTAGCTTTATAAATACCAGACACATCGGTGAAATTTTCATAAATTGTAGCTCTAACACCACTTGATATGATGGCGCCAGTTATATCTGATCCGCCACGTGGAAATGTAACTATATATCCTTCATGAGATACGCCAAAAAATCCTGGGATAATTAGTTTTTCATCATAATCTCTTAATTTTTTAATTTCAGAGTAAGCACTATCTAATATTTGTGCTTCTTGTGGGACGTCAGTAACAAAAATACCCGCTTCCTTCGGTGATATATATTTTGTTGGTATACCTTGACTATTATTATATAAAGCTATCAATTGCGCATTAAAATCTTCACCACAAGAAAGTAATGCATCTAATAGTCTCTTCGGTTCATTTTTTAATTGATTAATATAATGTTCCAAAGTCACATCTATCGTCCGTAAAATACTTTCATCCATTTGCAATTCTTTTACAATATCATCATAACGCTGAATAATTTCTCTTTTTTTATCATGATAATCAAGATGATTAATGACCTTTTCATATAATCTGATTAACAAATCAGTTGTTTTAATATCATTATCATGTCTTTTACCTGGAGCAGAAACGATAACAATCTTTCGCTCTGGATCAGAATTAACAATATTTAAAACCTTTTTAATTTGAGTAGCATTGGAGACGGAGCTACCACCGAATTTGGAAACTTTCATAGTGCATGCCAACCTTTCTAAAAAATCAGAAAATTGTATTCAGTTTTGTAAGTAAGAATGATATTATGTATTTATATTTTGAATATTACGAACTTTACAAAAATAAAGAATAATTCTATACTATACTATCATCTAGTGTTTTTCAATAATACATTTGTTTTTCTCAAAAGCACAAACGGAGGTACATAAAATGAAAAAATTAAATATAGCATTATTAGGATTAGGTACTGTCGGATCTGGTGTTGTTAAAATCATCGAAGAGAACCGACAGCAAATTCAAGATACATTAAATAAAGATATTGTCATAAAGCATATTCTTGTTCGAGATAAATCTAAAAAGAGACCGCTAAATATTAGTCAATATCATTTAACTGAAGATGTTAATGAAATTTTAAATGATGATTCATTAGATATTATCGTTGAAGTCATGGGAGGAATTGAACCAACTGTAGATTGGTTAAGAACAGCACTTAAAAATAAAAAACATGTTATTACCGCAAATAAAGATTTATTAGCAGTACATCTTAAACTTTTAGAAGATTTAGCAGAAGAAAATGGTGTAGCTTTAAAGTTTGAAGCGAGTGTAGCAGGTGGTATTCCGATCGTAAATGCCATAAATAATGGTTTGAATGCGAATAATATTTCAAAATTTATGGGAATTTTAAATGGTACCTCTAATTTTATTTTATCAAAAATGACTAAAGAGCAAACGACATTTGAGGAAGCACTTGATGAAGCGAAAAGGCTTGGTTTTGCTGAAGCGGATCCAACTGATGATGTAGAAGGGGTAGATGCAGCGCGTAAAGTTGTCATTACATCATATTTATCATTTAACCAAGTCATTAAATTAAACGACGTTAAACGAAGAGGAATTAGTGGTGTAACTTTAACTGATATTAATGTAGCCGATCAACTGGGGTATAAAATTAAATTGATTGGTAAGGGAATATATGAAAATGGCAAAGTTAATGCATCAGTAGAACCAACGTTAATTGATAAAAAGCATCAATTAGCAGCTGTAGAGGATGAATATAACGCGATTTATGTCATTGGTGATGCCGTTGGTGACACGATGTTTTATGGAAAAGGAGCAGGCAGTTTAGCAACAGGTAGTGCCGTTGTAAGTGATTTATTGAATGTAGCATTATTCTTTGAATCAGATTTACACACATTGCCACCACATTTTGAATTAAAGACAGATAAAACAAGGGAAATGATGGATTCTGATGCAGAAATTAATATTAAAGAAAAATCCAATTTCTTTGTAGTAGTGAATCATGTCAAAGGTTCAATTGAAAATTTTGAAAATGAGTTAAAGGCAATATTACCATTTCACCGATCATTAAGAGTTGCAAATTACGATAATCAAGCATATGCCGCTGTTATAGTTGGATTGGAATCATCACCGGAAGAATTAATCACTAAGCATGGATACGAAGTTGACAAAGTATACCCAGTAGAAGGAGTTTAATTATAATGAGAAGATGGCAAGGATTAGTAGAAGAGTTTAAAGCACATTTACCAGTAAATGAAAATACACCAAAATTAACTTTGAATGAGGGAAATACACCACTCATTCATTGTGAAAATATGTCTGAAATACTAGGTATAGATTTATATGTGAAGTATGAAGGTGCCAATCCGACAGGTTCATTTAAAGATCGCGGTATGGTAATGGCTGTGACAAAAGCAAAAGAGCAAGGTAAGAAAATTGTAATATGCGCTTCGACTGGAAATACATCAGCGTCTGCAGCAGCATATGCAGCGAGAGCAGGTTTAAAAGCTATCGTCGTAATACCAGAAGGTAAAATTGCATTAGGTAAATTGTCGCAAGCAGTAATGTATGGTGCAGAAATCGTTTCTATTGAAGGAAACTTTGATGAAGCTTTAGAAATTGTAAAAGAAATTGCAAAAAGTGGCGAAATCGAGCTTGTAAACTCTGTCAATCCATTTAGAATCGAAGGGCAAAAGACAGGCTCATTTGAAATTGTACAACAATTAGACGGTGAAGCACCTGATATTTTAGCGATTCCTGTAGGTAATGCAGGTAATATTACTGCATATTGGAAAGGCTTTAAAGAATATCATGAAGCTAAAGGATCACAATTGCCGAAAATGTTTGGCTTCCAAGCTGAAGGTGCATCACCAATTGTTCAAAATAAAGTCATTAAAAATCCTGAAACGATTGCAACTGCTATTCGAATTGGTAATCCTGCTAGTTGGGATAAAGCGACTAATGCTCTTAAAGAATCAAATGGATTAATAGATAGTGTTACTGATGATGAAATTTTAGAAGCATATCAGTTAATGACAACTAAAGAAGGTGTCTTTAGTGAACCAGCAAGTAATGCTTCTATTGCAGGTTTAATTAAATTGCACAGACAAGGTAAATTACCTCAAGGTAAAAAAGTAGTTGCGATTTTAACTGGTAATGGGTTAAAAGATCCAGATACTGCTATTTCACTATTAGATAATCCGATAAAGCCATTGCCAAATGATAAAGATAGCATTATCGATTATATTAAAGGAGCTTTATAACATGTCGAATGTTTTGGAGTTAACAATTCCTGCATCAACAGCCAACCTTGGAGTTGGCTTTGATTCTATAGGTATGGCTTTAGATAAATTTTTGCATCTGTCTGTAAAAGAAACATCAGGGACAAAATGGGAATATATTTTCCATGATGATGCATCGAAGCAATTACCTACTGACGAAACAAACTTTATTTATCATGTGGCACAACAAGTTGCTGCTAAATATAGTGTTGACTTGCCTAATTTATGTATCGAAATGAGAAGTGATATTCCATTGGCAAGAGGGTTAGGTTCGTCAGCTTCTGCTTTAGTAGGAGCTATATATATCGCAAATTATTTTGGTGATATCCAACTATCTAAACACGAGGTATTACAATTAGCGACTGAAATCGAAGGACATCCTGATAATGTTGCGCCGACCATTTATGGTGGTTTAATCGCTGGATATTATAATGATGTCACGAAAGAAACGTCAGTTGCACATATCGACATACCAGACGTGGATGTGATTGTAACGATACCAACTTATGAACTAAAAACAGAAGCATCAAGACGTGCTTTACCACAAAAATTAACACATAGTGAAGCCGTTAAAAGTAGTGCAATTAGTAATACAATGATTTGTGCATTAGCACAGCACAATTATGAATTAGCAGGTAAACTCATGCAACAAGATGGCTTTCATGAACCGTATCGTCAGCATTTAATTGCTGAATTTGATGAAGTGAAAACAATTGCTAGTCAACATAATGCCTATGCAACTGTAATTAGTGGTGCTGGACCAACTATTTTAATATTTAGTCGCAAAGAAAATAGTGGCGAATTAGTTCGCGCTTTAAATAGAAATGTAGTTACATGTCATTCTGAATTAGTGGATATTAATGTTAGTGGTGTTAAAGAACGAATTGTATACCAATAGACACTTTATATTGTAAAATAGTATTGAATGTGAAATAGAGAGGAGATTTAATGCGATATGACAAATTATAAAGTTGTCGTTTTAGACATGGATGACACATTGCTAAATTCAGATAATGTGATATCAGAAGAAACTGCAAATTATTTAACAGCAATTCAAGATGAAGGTTATTATGTTGTTTTAGCATCTGGTAGACCTACTGAAGGTATGATTCCAACTGCTAGAGATTTAAAATTACCTGAACATCATAGCTATATTATTAGTTATAACGGCAGTAAAACGATTAACATGACTAATGAAGAAGTAGAAGTAAGTAAATCGATTGGTAAGCAGGATTTCGATGAAATTGTAGATTATTGTCGAGATAGAGGCTTTTTCGTTCTTACATATCATGATGGTCAAATTATTTACGACAGCGAACATGAATATATGAATATTGAAGCAGAATTAACTGGTTTACCGATGAAACGTGTTGATGACATTAAAGCGTATATTCAAGATGATGTTCCTAAGGTCATGGGTGTAGATTATGTAGCGAATATTACAGAAGCTAGAATTGATTTGAATGGTGTGTTCAATGATAATGTAGATGCTACGACAAGTAAGCCATTCTTCTTAGAATTTATGGCTAAAGATGTTTCAAAAGGTAATGCAATTAAAGCGTTATGTCACAAATTGGGATATTCGGTGGATCAAGTCATTGCTTTTGGTGATAGTATGAATGATAAATCAATGTTTGAAGTCGCAGGTCTAGCTATTGCTATGGGGAATGCATCAGATGAACTTAAGCAATATGCAGATGAAATTACGTTGGACCATAATGAAAATGGTATTCCACATGCGCTCAAAAAATTGTTATAAATTTTAAAATAAGCCTAAGCACAGGATATTTGAATAAGATATCTTGTGTCAAGGCTTTTTATTTATGTGAAAATGCGTTAGCTATAATATGGCGCATTTGAAATACATATTATAGATTAGTAATGATATCTAAAGAATAGAGTAGATGCATATTTTTTAAGTAAATCAAGTATTAATTAGTCACGGAAGGTAGATAAATAAATTTGAATCATTCTGAGTAATAACGAATGTATTAAAAAATGCAGTGACAATCTAACATTAATTGTTAAAATCACTGCAAGCATCTTGATTTTATTTAGCTGTTTGTGTCCAGTCATGCTTCCCTCTGAAGCGTTTTACATGAGCATATATTTGGTCAGCAGTATAATCTAAATTTGTATAAACTGTAATACTGAACGCTGATTGGTTTTCAGCAAATGATTCTTCGGAAAATAATTCCTTTAAGTGCGTAAATAAATCATTCATTTGTTTATGGTTTAAACCGGGATATTCCCTTAAAGTTCTCTTTAATAATTGTCCGTTCTTTTCTTCTAATGCTTGAACTACAATAACAAATCTCTCATCTTGCTTTAGTACATCATCAAATAAATTTGTTTGTCCAATCATTGAATTTCACCCCTGAAAAGTTATTGTTATCTATATTATACACGATATGCAAAATATCTAAAATAAAGAATGGTAACATGGTCATAATAAAATATAAACAGAATACTAGTTAATACACTTTATACTAGAAAAAGATATTAAAGTATATCTACTTTACACCATTAAAAAAGCGGCAAATGCTATAGATAATCTAAAGCATCTGCCGTGTGGGAATTTATTTATTTTTGATTGTCATAATCGTGTGGTTTTAAATTAATTGTTTCTAGCTTTACAAATTTTGTTTTGTGAATGATTTTATGAATAAAGTAAATCAACGCTAGAATGATTAAAGGTAAAAAGTTTTTAAAAGCATTTAACCATTGATCTTTTAAAATATATTCAACTGAACCACCAAATAGCAAGAATAATAGCGTAGCGATGACAATGATTGGTCCTAATGGATAAAAAGGTGCTTTATATGGTAGGACCTTATTAGGATCTTGACCTTGTTTTTTAATAGCTTGTCGCAATCGTATTTGTGACCAAATGCTTGATCCCCAAACAACTATAATCATTGAACCAATAATTTCAAGTAAATTAAAAACGGCATTTGAATTAAAGTTTGCATAAATAATAACAATAACAACGACTGCATATGTAGTTAATAATGCTCTTAATGGTAATTTTGTTGTCTTGTTTAATTTACTTAAAAATTTAGGTGCTTTTTTGTCTGAACTTAAGGAATACAACATTCTGCCTGTTGTATAAACACCTGAATTTGCAGCGGATAATAGTGAAGTTAAAATAACCGCATTGATTACTGATGCTGCAAAGGCTATGCCTACTCTATCGAATACAATTGTAAATGGGCTTTGACTTATTGAACTACTTGCTCTTAATAATGATGGATCTGTGTACGGAATAATTGCACCAATGACTGCAATTGATAATACATAGAATAAAAGAATACGCCAAAACACTTGTTTAATTGCTTTAGGCATAGACTTTTTAGGATCATCTGATTCGCCAGCAGTTACTGCTACTACTTCAGTACCACCAACTGAGAATCCAGCGACTAATAATACGCCTAGGAAACCAGAGATACCACCAACAAACGGTGCTTGGCCTTTTGTATAGTTTTCAAATCCATATGCATGACCACCTAAGATACCGAAAATCATTAAAAAGCCAAAAATAACGAATACGATGATTGTTAACACTTTAATTAATGATAACCAAAACTCAGTTTCTCCAAATGATTTTACAGAAAAAATGTTTAATAATAGTAAAATTGTAATAAAGATTAAGCTCCAAGTAATGGGGTGGAAAAATTTAAATGTGTCCCAGAAATAAAGCACATTTGACGCTACTATGACATCAACACTTGTAACTAATGACCACAATGCCCAATACAACCATCCCATGGTAAAGCCTAGAGATGAGTCAATAAAGCGTGTTGAATAAGAGCTGAATGAACCTGATACTGGATAAAATGTTGCCAACTCTCCAATTGATGCCATTAAGAAATATAGCATGACACCAATAACAAGATAAGCGAGTATAGCGCCTCCAGGACCAGCTTGAGAAATGATATTACCAGTAGCTACAAATAGACCAGTCCCAATTGCACCACCTATAGCAATCATGGAAATGTGTCTTGAGTTAAGACTACGGTTCATTTTATTATCTTCCATATTTAGTCTCCCATCTATTTAAATATACCCATTATTGTAAGCTTTTTAAGTGTACTATTCAATAACTATTTAGCACTGTATAGCGGAAAAATTAAAATTTTCTGATTTTTTAATCATCTTGAGCATGTTTAATTGTAATTCTGATGGGGTTAAATTATAATATGTATTAAATTATAATTATTATAAATTGTGGAGGGATGACTATGTCACGACAAGATAAAAAGTTAACTGGTGTTTTTGGGCATCCAGTATCAGATCGAGAAAATAGTATGACAGCAGGGCCTAGGGGACCTCTTTTAATGCAAGATATTTACTTCTTAGAGCAAATGTCTCAATTTGATAGAGAAGTAATACCTGAGCGTCGTATGCATGCCAAAGGTTCTGGTGCATTTGGGACATTTACTGTAACTAAAGATATAACAAAATATACGAATGCTAAAATATTCTCTGAAATAGGTAAGCAAACCGAAATGTTTGCCCGTTTCTCTACTGTAGCAGGAGAACGTGGTGCTGCTGATGCGGAGCGTGACATTCGAGGATTTGCGTTAAAGTTCTACACTGAAGAAGGAAACTGGGATTTAGTAGGGAATAACACACCAGTATTCTTCTTTAGAGATCCAAAGTTATTTGTTAGTTTAAATCGTGCGGTGAAACGAGATCCTAGAACAAATATGAGAGATGCACAAAATAACTGGGATTTCTGGACGGGGCTTCCAGAAGCATTGCACCAAGTAACGATCTTAATGTCAGATAGAGGGATTCCTAAAGATTTGCGTCACATGCATGGGTTCGGTTCACACACATACTCTATGTATAATGATTCTGGTGAACGTGTTTGGGTTAAATTCCATTTTAGAACGCAACAAGGTATTGAAAACTTAACTGATGAAGTAGCTGCTGAAATTATAGCAACAGATCGCGATTCATCTCAACGCGATTTATTCGAAGCCATTGAAAAAGGTGATTATCCAAAATGGACAATGTATATTCAAGTAATGACTGAGGAACAAGCTAAAAACCATAAAGATAATCCATTTGATTTAACAAAAGTATGGTATCACGATGAGTATCCTCTAATTGAAGTTGGAGAGTTTGAATTAAATAGAAATCCAGATAATTACTTTATGGATGTTGAACAAGCTGCGTTTGCACCAACTAATATTATTCCAGGATTAGATTTTTCTCCAGACAAAATGCTGCAAGGGCGTTTATTCTCATATGGCGATGCGCAAAGATATCGATTAGGAGTTAATCATTGGCAGATTCCTGTAAACCAACCTAAAGGTGTTGGTATTGAAAATATTTGTCCTTTTAGTAGAGATGGTCAAATGCGCGTAGTTGACAATAACCAAGGTGGAGGAACACATTATTATCCAAATAACCATGGTAAATTTGATTCTCAACCTGAATATAAAAAGCCACCATTCCCAACTGATGGATACGGCTATGAATATAATCAACGTCAAGATGATGATAATTATTTTGAACAACCAGGTAAATTGTTTAGATTACAATCAGAGGACGCTAAAGAAAGAATTTTTACAAATACAGCAAATGCAATGGAAGGCGTAACGGATGATGTTAAACGACGTCATATTCGTCATTGTTACAAAGCTGACCCAGAATATGGTAAAGGTGTTGCAAAAGCATTAGGTATTGATATAAATTCTATTGATCTTGAAACTGAAAATGATGAAACATACGAAAACTTTGAAAAATAAATTTGATATGTAGTTTCTATATTGCGTAGTTGAGCAGTTTATGATATCATAATAAATCGTAAAGATTCCTAACAAGAGAGGGTGTTTAACATGCGCGTAAACGTAACATTAGCATGCACAGAATGTGGCGATCGTAACTATATCACTACTAAAAATAAACGTAATAATCCTGAGCGTATTGAAATGAAAAAATATTGCCCAAGATTAAACAAATATACGTTACATCGTGAAACTAAGTAATTCTTATCATTCAAATACGACGATTTGAAAATAAAGCGGGCTTACCTATTATATGGGGGAGCTCGCTTTTTTATGAAATTTTTGTGAAGAGTGATTAATGAATTGAGTTTCATCGATAGAACAATATATGTTTGTATTAGTTGTTACTTTATTAAAATTTGAGAATATTGATAGAAGGAAATAGATTACTAATTTTATAAAGTCACTTTGTTAGCGAATGCTTGAAAGAGTAATTAATATAGTAGAATTTAAAATTTCAATGCGGGATTTAATAAGTAAGAAGTAATTGTGGATATGTTTTATAAATGTTCGACAATACACTTTGATGTTAAATTTGATGGTTTAAAAAATGATTTAACAAAGAAATGAAACTTTACTGTTGAATTATGTGAGGATTGTGTTATTATATAAATCGTAATAATTACGATTTGATAAAAAGTGAGGTAACTATATATGGCTAAGAAATCTAAAATAGCAAAAGAGAGAAAAAGAGAAGAGTTAGTAAATAAATATTACGAATTACGTAAAGAGTTAAAAGCAAAAGGTGATTACGAAACGTTAAGAAAATTACCAAGAGATTCATCACCTACACGTTTAACTAGAAGATGTAAAGTAACTGGAAGACCTAGAGGTGTATTACGTAAATTTGAAATGTCTCGTATTGCGTTTAGAGAACATGCGCACAAAGGACAAATTCCAGGTGTTAAAAAATCAAGTTGGTAAAATCAAATTTCGTACTTTAGCCCATTTACAATATCAATAAAACAATGTACAGTATATACGAATGCTATAAACTGAATGTTTTCTCATATTAATAAGGAAACATTCGGTTTTTAATTTGCATTTAAAAATAATTAGTTTTTAAAGGGGCTATTTAAAGTGAAAATATTTGATTACGAAGATATTCAATTAATACCTAATAAATGCATAGTTGAAAGTAGGTCTGAATGTGATACAACTATCCAATTTGGTCCGAAAAAATTCAAGCTACCTGTAGTTCCTGCAAATATGCAAACAGTTATGAATGAGAAATTAGCGAAATGGTTTGCTGAAAATGATTACTTTTATATCATGCATCGTTTTGATGAAGAAGCAAGAATACCTTTTATAAAACATATGCAAAATTCAGGCTTATTTGCATCTATTTCAGTTGGTGTAAAGAAAGCGGAATTTGATTTTATAGAAAAATTAGCTCAAGAAAAGTTAATCCCCGAATATATTACAATTGATATTGCGCATGGTCACTCAGATTCAGTGATAAACATGATTAAACATATTAAAACCCATATACCTGATAGTTTTGTTATTGCTGGTAATGTTGGTACGCCAGAAGGTGTTAGAGAATTAGAAAATGCTGGTGCTGATGCTACCAAAGTCGGTATAGGTCCTGGTAGAGTTTGTATTACAAAAATTAAAACAGGTTTTGGTACTGGTGGTTGGCAGTTAGCGGCATTAAACATATGTAGTAAAGCAGCTCGTAAACCTTTGATTGCCGATGGTGGTATAAGAACGCATGGCGATATCGCTAAGTCAATTAGATTTGGTGCATCAATGGTCATGATTGGTTCATTATTTGCGGCACACGAAGAATCACCTGGTGAAACTGTAGAACTTGATGGTAAACAGTATAAAGAATATTTTGGTAGTGCATCTGAATTTCAAAAAGGCGAACATAAAAATGTTGAAGGTAAAAAAATGTTTGTAGAACATAAAGGTTCGTTAACGGATACGCTAAAAGAAATGCAACAAGATTTACAAAGTTCAATCTCTTATGCCGGTGGAAAAGACTTGAAATCATTACGTACTGTAGATTATGTTATTGTTAGAAACTCTATTTTCAACGGTGATAGAGATTAATATTTATAGTAGGTGATGTAAATTAAAAAATTCATAGTAACTGTTGTTGCATTTTTATCAATTATTATCATTGCGCCAATAACAGAATTTAAACCATTCATTCATTTACAAAATGAAGTAAGACAATATATTGACATTCACATCAATAAAGAAACAATTTCTGCGGAAAATAAATTGGATACGCCGAAGAAACAACAATTTGCCTTTAACAATATACAAATGAACATGTCGAAATCAGATGTTGAGAAAACATTAAATAAACCAAAAAGAGTGACATTTAATGAATATGGTACGAAGTGGTATACGTATTATGATGGTGATTACAATAATTTTATCATGGTAAGTTACATTAAAGATAAAGTTAATGCGTTATATACAAATCAAAATATCATCACTTCAAAATCAAAAATTAAATACAATACACCGAAATCGGTTGTAAGGCAAAGATTAGGTGAACCAGAAACAGAGATTGTTAAAGGTAGAGTGCGTTACGAACAAAATAATAAAGAATATGATGTTTTCCATAAAAATCACATTTATACGACGGTATTTTATGATAAGCATCGACGTAATAATGTAACAGCTGTTTTACAAGTAAGTGATGCTATGGAAAATAGATTAAAAGAACAATATGGAGCACCTTCGAAATCGCTTGCAGATAGTTTTGAACTACAAAATTTTGATTTAGTTAATGCTGAAAGAAAACAACATCAATTATCTACATTGAAGTATTCTAAACAGAATTCTGAAACTGCTCGTAAGCATAGTAAAGATATGGCCAAAAATCATTATTTTGATCATACAAATTTAAAAGGTCAATCACCATTTGATCGATTGAAAAAAGATGGTATTGCATTTAACTCAGCCGGAGAGAATTTAGCATATGGTCAAGTTAGTAGTATCTATGCACATCAAGGATTAATGAATTCTATTGGTCACAGAAAAAATATTTTAAATGATACGTTTAAAATATTAGGCGTTGGTGTTGATTTTAATGATGAAAAACAACCTTTTTGGACAGAAAATTATACTGATTAATGTTTTTGGCATGAGATTAAAGGGTAATGTTTGTCTGTAAGGAAGTAGATAAACATGATGACAACAGATAAACCAAAAGATGCGGATATACTTGAACGCGTCAAAGATATACTTAATAAAAAAGAAAGAAAAAAATAATAATGGCTCGCTCTTGTAAATTATTACGGGGGCGAGTTTTAATTTGTGTAACATTTTGCAGGAATCTGTAATTCAAAATTTATATTAAAGAATGAGATTATCTAACAATTCGCAATTTCTGTTTGAACTGAATTTAGATTAGAATAAATAAAACCTCTTGAAAACGTAACTTTTTCAAGAGGTCCAAAATTTATAAAAATGAGGGCTTAACAATTACGATAATATATAACGGTTTAAAATATTACATTTCGCGGTACAAACCAATTACTTTCCCGATTACAGCAACATTGTCGAGGTAAATTGGCTCCATTGTACTATTTTCAGGTTGTAATCGATAACGATTTTTTTCTTTATAGAAGCGTTTGACAGTTGCTTCATCTTCCTCAGTCATAGCAACAATAATGTCTCCATTTTCTGCTATGGTTTGACTGCGAACAATTACTTTGTCTCCGTCTAATATACCAGCCTCAATCATACTGTCGCCTACGACGTTTAATATGAATATGTCGCTATTGTGTGTCGATGTTAAGTGTTCAGGTAATGGAAAATATTCTTCAATATTTTCTACTGCGGTAATAGGAACACCTGCTGTGACTTTACCAATAACTGGCACATGAATCGTTTCTTCCATATTAATATTATCATTTGTTTGATCACTTACAATTTCTATAGCACGTGGTTTCGTTGGATCTCTTCTTATATAGCCTTTTTCTTCAAGACGTGAAAGGTGACCATGAACAGTTGAACTGGATGCTAAGCCAACTGCTTCACCAATTTCGCGAACACTAGGCGGATAACCTTTCGTTTGAACAACTTGTTTAATATAGTTATATATTTCGCTTTGTCGTTTTGTTAATTCTCTCATATATAGGCACTCCCTAAATTAATTTAAATACAGTATATCATTAATTCACAACCAAAACAAACATTTGTTCGTTAAAATATTGACACAGAACATAAGTTCTTATAAATTACTAATACAAACAAATGTTCTAGGAGTGAAAATGATGTTTTACAATAAATATAAAAACGTATCAACATATATCATCATATTTTTAGTTTCAAGTGCAGCCTTTGCAATATTCTTGTTAAGTGCGAACGTTAGTGCTCACTCGGAACAAGTGTACGAAATGACTGACCATCAAATTAAGAACAATACGATAAATAAAGCATACGAACATAAAGACCCTACAAACAATAGCGAACAAAGAGATGGGAAAGTGTTCGCTTTAATAAATTGATACATTGTCACAACGTTATTTTGCCTATTTTTGCGAAATAGCGTTTTTTATTACTTTTTTGCTGATCTTAAATTTGTTATATTTTGTTAAAGTATTATAATGATTGAATAAACAAATTGAAGGTAGGTTTTTTAATTGAGTAATTCTGATTTGAATATCGAAAGAATTAACGAGTTAGCTAAAAAGAAAAAAGAAGTAGGATTAACTCAAGAAGAAGCAAAGGAGCAAACAGCGTTAAGAAAAGCTTATCTTGAGAGTTTTAGAAAAGGGTTTAAACAACAAATTGAAAATACTAAAGTAATTGATCCAGAAGGTAATGATGTAACACCTGAAAAAATTAAAGAGATACAACAAAAAAGAGATAATAAAAATTAAAACACAAATCTGTAAAGAATTTTCTGACATTATAACTTGAAATAAGTATTTTACTTATCTTTTTATTTTAAAATAAGTTATAATGTATTTGATAAAATTGAAGAAGGGAAGATACACAAGATGTTTAATGAAAAAGATCAATTAGCTGTTGATACGCTACGTGCACTAAGTATCGACACAATCGAAAAAGCGAATTCTGGTCATCCAGGATTACCTATGGGAGCTGCCCCAATGGCTTACACTTTGTGGACACGTCATCTGAATTTTAATCCACAATCTAAAGATTACTTCAATAGAGACCGTTTCGTATTATCTGCAGGGCATGGTTCAGCACTATTGTATAGCTTGTTACATGTTTCTGGTAGTTTAGAATTAGAAGAATTAAAGCAATTTAGACAATGGGGTTCTAAAACACCAGGTCATCCTGAATACAGACATACAGATGGTGTAGAAGTTACTACTGGACCACTTGGACAAGGTTTTGCTATGTCAGTTGGATTGGCTTTAGCAGAAGATCACCTAGCAGGGAAATTTAATAAAGAAGGATATAATGTTGTAGATCATTACACATATGTATTAGCTTCTGACGGTGATTTAATGGAAGGTATTTCGCATGAAGCAGCTTCATTTGCTGGACATAATAAATTAAGTAAATTAGTTGTTTTATACGATTCAAATGATATTTCATTAGATGGCGAATTAAACAAAGCTTTTTCTGAAAACACAAAAGCTCGTTTTGAAGCATATGGTTGGAATTACTTACTAGTTAAAGATGGTAATGATTTAGAAGAAATTGATAAAGCGATTACTACAGCTAAATCTCAAGAAGGACCAACAATTATTGAAGTTAAAACAACAATCGGATTTGGTTCACCGAATAAAGCAGGAACTAATGGTGTTCATGGGGCACCTTTAGGTGAAGATGAAAGAAAATTAACATTCGAAAATTACGGTTTAGATCCTGAAAAACGTTTTAATGTTTCAGAAGAAGTATACGAAATTTTCCAAAATACTATGTTAAAACGTGCTAATGAAGATGAATCTCAATGGAATTCATTATTAGAAAAATATGCAGAAACATATCCTGAATTAGCAGAAGAATTTAAATTAGCGATTAGTGGTAAATTGCCTAAAAATTATAAGGATGAATTACCACGTTTTGAATTTGGTCATAATGGTGCATCTCGTGCTGATTCTGGTACTGTTATTCAAGCAATCAGTAAAACTGTCCCTTCATTCTTTGGTGGATCAGCAGACCTTGCTGGTTCAAACAAATCCAATGTAAATGATGCAACAGATTATAGTTCTGAAACACCTGAAGGTAAAAATGTGTGGTTTG
The DNA here is from genome assembly GCF_037966415.1 of Staphylococcus sp. FSL W8-0305. Lineage (NCBI taxonomy): Bacteria > Bacillati > Bacillota > Bacilli > Caryophanales > Staphylococcaceae > Staphylococcus > Staphylococcus sp. FSL W8-0305. The sequence continues at coordinate 694,283 of NZ_CP150198.1, read as the reverse complement.
GTGTACGTGAATTTGCTATGGGTGCTGCTGTAAATGGTATGGCTGCACATGGAGGTTTACATCCATATGGTGCAACATTCTTCGTATTTAGTGATTATTTAAAACCAGCGTTACGTTTATCATCAATTATGGGATTAAATGCAACGTTCATCTTCACGCATGATTCAATTGCAGTAGGTGAAGATGGTCCTACTCATGAACCAATTGAACAATTAGCTGGATTAAGAGCCATTCCAAATATGAATGTTATCCGTCCTGCTGATGGTAATGAAACAAGAGTAGCATGGGAAGTTGCCTTAGAATCTGAATCTACACCTACTTCATTAGTATTGACACGTCAAAACTTACCGGTTTTAGATGTACCAGAAGATGTAGTTGAAGAAGGCGTTCGAAAAGGTGCCTATACAGTTTATGGCTCTGAAGAGACACCAGAATTTCTATTATTAGCTTCAGGTTCAGAAGTTAGTCTTGCAGTTGAAGCTGCTAAAGATCTTGAAAAACAAGGTAAATCAGTGCGTGTTGTTTCAATGCCTAACTGGAATGCATTTGAACAACAATCTGAAGAATATAAAGAATCAGTTATTCCATCAAGCGTAACAAAACGTGTTGCGATTGAAATGGCTTCACCGCTTGGATGGCATAAATATGTAGGTACTGCAGGTAAAGTTATTGCTATTGACGGCTTTGGCGCAAGTGCACCTGGCGATTTAGTAGTTGAAAAATATGGCTTTACAAAAGAAAATATCTTAAACCAAGTTATGAGCTTATAAGAATAATTTATAAAGCGAGTATGTTTAGAAGTCTAGGATGCATAATCTTAGGCTTCTTTTAAAGTGTTGAAATTTAGAGTATCGCACTCAAACTACATCATAAGTGATAAGTTTTGAAAATATACTATTTCAGATTAATCTTTAAAACCTCTGTTATAACAGCATGATTTTTGATATTATTTTTAGTATCGATATTAAAATACTTGAATAAACTAGTTCTTGAAATAATGTGATGAATTTAGTAAAATTCAGTAGGATAAAGAAAGCGGGTGAAACAATGGCAACTTGGTTAGCAATTATTTTTATAGTAGCTGCATTAATTTTAGGTTTAATTGGAGGTTTCCTTTTAGCTAGAAAATATATGATGGACTACTTGAAGAAAAACCCACCAATCAACGAAGAAATGCTTCGTATGATGATGATGCAAATGGGTCAAAAACCTTCTCAGAAGAAAATTAATCAAATGATGACGATGATGAATAAAAATATGGATCAAAATATGAAGAGTGCGAAAAAGTAAATTCGCAATTGATAGAGGCTATTTTCCAGATATGGAAATGGCCTCTTTTTATAATCAAATTAATAAGGATAAATATGTTTATTAAAATTAAAGTTAACAAAATGACGAATAGACTGAGAAATGCTATAATTCATTTTGTATGATTTACAGAGAGTTTATTTAACGAGAAGGTGTCTGCGTGCTCTATTTAATATTTTCAATCATTGTAGCTTTATTTATGGGAACTCTAGTTATAGTTATTCGTATGAAAGCTCAAAATTATCCGGTAAATGAGAAAAAAATAGTTTTGCCACCGTTTTTTATGGCGACTGGTGCATTGATGTACGTCGTTCCATATTTTAGGCTAACAGGATCGGAAATGCTAGAAGCCTTTATAATTGGTTTGCTTTTTTCTACAGTTCTAATTTGGACTTCTCGATTTGAAGTCAAAGGTACAGAAATTTATATGAAACGATCTAAAGCATTTCCAGTTATTTTGATTTCATTACTTGTCATTCGTACTGTGATGAAAATATTCATTAGTAATGAAATAGATCCTGGAGAATTAGGCGGCATGTTCTTTTTATTAGCATTCTGTATGATTGTTCCTTGGAGAGTAGCAATGCTATATAAATACAAAAAACTAAAGAAAACATTAATCAATTAATTACTTCTAAAACCACTTGTGATCGACTTCTAAATCAGTCAATGAGTGGTTTTAATTTTACTTGAAAAGGTGAAATGATTATATTAAAATAAAAGCGAACAAATGTTCTATATGGAGGCAGTAATGAAAATTATACATACAGCAGACTGGCACTTAGGGAAAATATTAAATGGCAAACAGCTTTTAGAAGATCAAGCGTATATTTTAGATATGTTCGTAGAAAAAATGAAAGAAGAAGAACCTGATATCATTGTGATAGCTGGAGATTTATATGACACAACATATCCAAGTAAAGATGCAATCATGTTATTAGAACAAGCGATTGGAAAGCTGAATTTAGAACTGCGTATACCAATAATTATGATTAGCGGAAATCACGATGGTAAAGAGAGATTAAACTATGGGGCGAGTTGGTTTGAAAATAATCAGTTATTTATAAGAACAGATTTTACATCGATTAATTCACCAATAGAGATAAATGGGGTTAATTTTTATACACTCCCTTATGCTACTGTGAGCGAAATGAAACACTATTTTGAAGATGACACCATTGAAACGCATCAACAAGGAATTACGCGCTGTATTGAAACAATAGCACCGGAAATTGATGAAGGTGCCATCAATATTTTAATTAGTCATCTGACTGTTCAAGGTGGAAAGACATCTGATTCTGAAAGACCATTAACTATTGGAACGGTTGAATCAGTTCAGAAAGGTGTTTTTGATATATTTGATTATGTCATGCTAGGTCACTTGCATCATCCATTTAGTATAGAAGACGACAAAATTAAATATAGTGGCTCCTTATTGCAGTATTCATTTTCGGAAGCGGGTCAAGCAAAAGGGTATAGACGTGTAACAATTAATGATGGCATTATTAACGATGTATTTATTCCTCTTAAGCCGCTTAGACAATTGGAAATTATCTCGGGCGAATATAATGATGTTATTAATGAAAAAGTTCATGTGAAAAATAAAGATAATTATTTACATTTTAAACTTAAAAATATGTCTCATATTACTGATCCAATGATGAGTTTAAAACAAATTTATCCTAATACTTTAGCGCTGACGAATGAAACTTTTAGTTACAATGAAGAAAATAATGCTATAGAAATAAGTGAAAAAGATGACATGTCAATCATCGAAATGTTTTATAACCATATAACTGATAAAGAATTATCGGATATCCAATCTAATAAGATAAAAAATATTTTAGAAAACGAATTGAGAAAGGAGGATTAATGAATGAAACCATTACATTTAAAGTTGAATAATTTCGGCCCCTTTTTAAAAGAAGAAATTGATTTTTCTAAAATTGATAATAATGAATTGTTTTTAATAAGTGGTAAGACTGGATCGGGTAAAACAATGATTTTTGATGCAATGACTTATGCCTTGTTTGGTAAAGCATCAACTGAACAAAGAGAAGAAAATGATTTGAGAAGTCATTTCGCTGATGGTAAACAGCCGATGTCAGTAACGTTTGAATTTCAATTAAATAATCGAATTTATAAAGTGCATAGACAAGGCCCTTATATCAAAGAAGGTAATACAACAAAAACGAACGCTAAATTTGATGTATTTGAGATGGTGGATGGCAAGTATGAAATTAGAGAAAGTAAAGTAATTTCAGGTACCCAATTCATTATTGAATTATTAGGAGTAAATGCAGATCAATTCCGACAATTGTTTATTTTGCCTCAAGGTGAATTCAAACGCTTTTTAATATCAAACAGTCGTGAAAAGCAAGGGATATTAAGAACGCTGTTTGACAGTGAAAAATTTGAAGCTATACGAGAAATATTAAAAGAAGAAGTAAAAAAAGAAAATGCTCAAATCGAGAATAGATATCAACAAATTGACCTTTTATGGCAAGAAATTGAATCATTTGATGATGACAAAATAAAAGGCTTATTAGAGGTTGCCACTCAACAGATAGACAAAGTGATTGAAAATATACCACTTTTACAAGCTAGGTCGAAAGAAATACTAGCATTTGTAAATGAAAGTAAAGAAACTGCTATTAAAGACTATGAAATAATAGAAAAGAAAACACTAGAAAATAATATATTAAAAGATAATATTAATCAACTCAACAAAAATAAAATTGATTTCGTTCAATTGAAAGAGCAACAACCTGAAATAGAGGAAATTGAAGCTAAGTTAAAGTTGTTACAAGATATTACAAACCTATTGAATTATATTGAAAATAGAGAAAAAATTGAAACTAAAATCGCTAATAGCAAAAAAGATATTTCTGAAACCAATAATAAAATATTGAATCTTGAGTGTGATAAGCGAAACATAGACAAAGAGAAAAGAATGTTAGAAGAAAACGGAGATTTAATTGAAAGTAAAATCTCTTTTATTGATAAAACTAGAGTATTATTTAACGATATTAATAAGTATCAACAAAGTTATCTCAATATTGAACGCTTGAGAACTGAGGGTGAACAATTAGCTGATGAATTAAATAATCTAATTGAAGGTTTAGAAAAGGTCGAAGATTCAATAGGTAATAACGAAAGTGATTACGAGAAAATTATCGAACTAAATAATGCGATAACTAACATAAATAATGAAATTAATGTAATTAAAGAAAATGAAAAAGCTAAAGCTGAATTAGATAAACTATTAGGTAGTAAGCAAGAGTTAGAGAATCAAATTAATGAAGAAACATCTACATTGAAGAATCTCGAAATAAAATTAGATCGCTACGATAAATCAAAATTGGACTTAAATGATAAAGAAAGTTTTATAAGTGAAATTAAATCTGCTGTAAAGATTGGAGATCAATGTCCGATATGTGGTAATGAAATTCAGGATTTAGGGCATCATATTGATTTTGACAGTATCGCTAAACGTCAAAATGAAATTAAAGAAATTGAAGCAAATATCCACACTATGAAATCGAATATTGCTGTACATAATTCTGAAATTAAATTTGTTAATGAAAAAATATCGAATATTAATATTAAAACGCAAAGTGATTTCTCACTCGAAGTATTGAATAAGCGTCTGCTAGAAAATGAAAATGCATTGAATAATCAAAGAGAGCTTAATAAATTTATAGAACAAATGAAAGAAGAAAAAGATAATTTAACGTTGCAAATTCATAATAAACAATTGCGTCTAAATAAAAATGAATCTGAGTTGAAATTATGTCGAAATCTCATCACTGAATTTGAAACACTCTCGAAATATAATAATATCACTAATTTTGAGGTGGATTATAAGAAGTATGTACAAGATGTGAATCAACATCAAGAACACTCAAACCAGATTGAAGATAAGTTAATACAATTATCTCAAAGAAAGTTAATTGAGCAAAATAATCTAAATCACTATGAAAAACAACTAGAAACTTACAATAATGACTTAGAATTGAATGAACAATCTATTGAAATGGAAATGTCGAGGCTGAATTTAACTGATAACAATGATATAAATGAAATAATAGCCTGGAGGGGCGAGCAAGAGGAATTAGAGCAGAAAAGGGATACTTATAAAAAACGTTATCATGAATTTGAAATGGAAATAGCTAGGTTAGAATCATTAACCAAAGATAAAGAGTTATTGGACTCTGATAAATTAAAAGATGAATATGAACTAAAAAAAGGAAAGATGAATACACTGATAGATGAATACTCTGCTGTTCATTATCAATGTCAAAATAATATTAATAAAACACAATCTATAGTTTCGCATATTAATTACTTAAATCAAGAATTAAAGGATCAACAAGAAATATTTCAATTGGCTGAGATTGTCAGTGGTAAGAATAACAAAAATCTTACATTGGAAAACTTCGTCTTAATTTACTATTTAGATCAAATTATTGCTCAAGCAAATCTGAGATTAGCGACAATGTCAGATAATCGATACCAACTAATTAGGCGAGAAGCGGTTTCTCATGGTCTTAGTGGCCTAGAAATTGATGTATTTGATTTGCATTCAAATAAGTCTAGACATATTAGCTCGTTATCAGGTGGAGAAACTTTCCAATCGTCGCTTGCATTAGCTTTAGGGTTAAGTGAAATTGTACAGCAGCAATCAGGAGGTATTTCACTAGAATCAATTTTTATTGATGAAGGATTCGGTACATTAGATCAAGAAACGCTTGAAACAGCGTTAGACACTTTGTTAAATCTTAAATCAACTGGTAGAATGGTTGGGATTATTTCACATGTGAGCGAATTGAAAAATAGAATACCTTTAGTTTTAGAAGTGAAATCAGATCAATATCAGAGTTCAACAAGATTCAAAAGAAATTAAAACATAAAAAATAGAGATGGTACTTTGGAATGTATAGAACAACCTTAGCCCATCTCTTTTTATTTAAAAATTATTTTTTCTCACGTAATAAATCTCTGATTTCAGTTAATAACACAACATTTTCTTCCACAACTGCTTCTTCTTCGGCTTCTTCTTTCTTCATTAAGGTATTTGCAATCTTAACGAAGATGAATAAAGCAAACGCGATGATAATAAAGTCGATAACAGATTGGATAAATAAACCATATTTAATACCCCAGAATGACCATTCTTTAGCAAAATCAACTGATCCGAAAATTTTACCAATTAATGGCATAATGATATTTTCTACTAATGAAGATATAATCTTGTTGAAAGCTGCACCCATCACAACAGCAATTGCTAAATCTAAGACGTTACCTTTTAAGGCGAACTCTTTGAATTCTTTTAACATTACACTCAACCTCTCTTTTTTAAATGTAACCTCAATTATACAACAAATAAAAAAATTAGAAAATAGATTATTTAAGAAAATTTGATTATCGCAAAGACCTTTGTTATCCTATAAAGGTGCGTGAGTTATTGAATAAAATGTTTAGATAATATTTTTATTCTACTACATAAAATTAAATATAGAATTGAAGGGAGTAATTAATTATGAATTCTTCTTCACCAGAGAATCCAAATGGAAAGAAGTATTCACCAGTCTTCATCTATAGTGCAATTGTTGTTGCTATAGTCGTATTACTTGGTGCATTTTTACCTGAACAATTCAACTATGTTACCAATAATATTAAAATGTGGATTACAGAAAAGTTAGGTTGGTATTATCTTATTCTTACTACGATTATCGTGTTCTTCTGTATATTCCTTATTTTTAGTCCTATTGGAAAACTTAAACTAGGTAAACCAAATGACAAACCTGAGTTTAATACAATTTCATGGTTTGCTATGTTGTTTAGTGCTGGTATGGGGATAGGTTTGGTGTTTTATGGTGCAGCTGAACCGATGGCGCACTTTGCTACGCCACCTACGGCAGATCCCAAAACTACTGAAGCTTATACTGAAGCCCTACGTTCAACATTTTTCCATTGGGGATTCCATGCTTGGGCTGTTTATGGTGTTGTTGCGTTAGCGTTGGCATATTCGCAATTCCGTAAAGGTGAACCAGGTTTATTATCTAGAACTTTACGTCCTCTTTTAGGTGATAAAGTAGAAGGTCCTATTGGGATTTTTATTGACGTTTTATCTGTATTTGCGACAATCGTTGGGGTAGCTGTTTCGTTAGGTATGGGTGCTCTACAAATTAATGGTGGTTTACATTACTTGTTCAATGTTCCAAACAATACGTTTGTACAAGCGATTATCATCATTGTTGTTACTATCTTATTTATAGCAAGTGCATGGTCTGGATTAAGTAAAGGTATTCAATACTTAAGTAACTTGAACATTGGTTTAGGTACTATTTTAATGGTAGCTGCTTTAATTGTTGGACCAACTGTTCTTATTTTAAATATGTTAACTAGCTCTACGGGTAGTTTACTAAACACATTCTTGTTTAATAGTTTTGATACAGCTGCTTTAAATCCTCAAAAACGTGAATGGATGTCTTCATGGACACTTTATTACTGGGGTTGGTGGTTAAGTTGGAGCCCATTCGTTGGTGTGTTTATTGCACGAGTTTCAAAAGGACGTTCAATTAGAGAGTTCATTTCTGGTGTCTTGCTAGTTCCAGCAATTGTTAGTTTTGTATGGTTTAGTGTCTTTGGTGTATTAGGCATCGAGACAGGTAAGAAATACAAAGAAATTTTTGATATGACTCCTGAAACACAGCTATTTGGAGTGTTTAATCATGTGCCATTTGGCATTGTTTTATCGTTGATTGCATTATTATTAATTGCATCATTCTTTATTACATCTGCTGACTCAGCAACATTTGTATTAGGAATGCAAACAACATTTGGTTCATTAAATCCATCTAGAATGGTAAAAGTTGTTTGGGGAATTTCACAGGCCTTAATAGCATTTGTACTTTTATTAGCTGGTGGCGGTAACGGTGCTGAAGCTTTAAATGCGATTCAAAGTGCTGCAATTATAAGTGCATTCCCATTCTCCTTTGTCGTCATACTCATGATGGTAAGTTTCTACAAGGATGCAAACCAGGAACGTAAATTCCTAGGTTTAACATTGACTCCGAATAAACACCGCTTACAAGAATATATCAAGAGTCAACAAGAAGATTATGAATCTGACATTCTTGAAAAGCGTCAGTCACGTAGAAATATAGAGAAAAAAGATAACTAATAAAATTTAGTCAAGTATTTTAATAACAAGTAGTATGTCATTCTAGTAGCTAGAACAGATATACTACTTGTTTATTTTTGTGGAAAATTGAGTATATTCAAAATGATAAGAACGAGAATTTCGTTATTAAACTACGAATTCTCGATTTTTTTATATTTTAAAATAGGTTTATTTATGACAACTTAATAGTAAGGGGTTTGACAAAGCTAAAGTGATGTACGACGGTATAAACAAAAATTAACTAAACATATTTCGGTATGTGTATATCAAAAGAATGACATTGAAAAGAAATTTTAAAGTTTGACGCAATAATTTTCTTTCTGCTCAATGAAATAATACGTTTAAAAATTGAATTGAATCATTCACGAAATTGATAATTATTCTCAATTAATAAAAAATACTTATTACACCTTACCTGCATGATAAGTTTTACTTATATACTCTGATTAAAAAGTCAAAACCTAAATTAAGCGTTTTCTAAGCATGATGAGTTGTTTATCAATAAATATAATAATACAATTTAATCAAGGCATATAAATATAAAAATGTATCAAGGGGGATCATTAAATGGCTGCAAATTTTAAAGAGCAATCAAAAAAACATTTTGACTTGAATGGCCAAAGTTATACTTACTATGATTTAAAAGCTGTAGAAGAGCAAGGTATTACTAAAGTTTCGAAATTACCTTATTCAATTCGTGTTTTGTTAGAATCTTTACTTCGTCAAGAAGATGATTTTGTAATTACAGACGATCATATTAAAGCTTTAAGTCAGTTTGGAAAAGATGGAAATGAAGGCGAGGTACCATTTAAACCTTCTCGTGTTATTTTACAAGATTTCACAGGTGTACCAGCCGTAGTTGATTTAGCTTCTTTACGTAAAGCAATGGATGACGTTGGGGGAGATATTACTAAAATTAATCCAGAAGTACCGGTGGATTTAGTTATTGACCACTCAGTTCAAGTGGATAGCTATGCAAACCCAGAAGCACTTGAACGTAATATGAAATTAGAATTTGAACGTAACTATGAACGTTATCAGTTTTTAAATTGGGCAACGAAAGCATTTGATAATTACAATGCAGTTCCTCCTGCAACTGGAATAGTTCACCAAGTTAACCTAGAATATTTAGCAAGTGTTGTACATGTTCGTGATGTAGATGGTGAAAAAACTGCATTTCCAGATACATTAGTTGGTACTGATTCACATACAACAATGATAAATGGTATTGGCGTACTAGGATGGGGTGTTGGTGGTATTGAAGCTGAAGCTGGAATGCTTGGACAACCTTCTTATTTCCCAATTCCAGAGGTTATTGGTGTACGACTAGTAAATTCATTACCACAAGGCGCAACAGCAACTGATTTAGCGTTGAGAGTAACTCAAGAGCTACGTAAAAAAGGTGTTGTTGGCAAATTTGTAGAGTTCTTTGGTCCAGGTGTACAACATTTACCACTAGCAGACCGTGCTACAATCGCAAACATGGCACCTGAGTATGGAGCAACTTGCGGATTCTTCCCAGTTGATGATGAATCTCTTAAATATATGAAGTTAACTGGTAGATCAGACGAACATATCGCGCTTGTAAAAGAATATTTGAAACAAAACCATATGTTCTTTGATGTTGAAAAAGAAGATCCTAATTATACAGATGTTATCGAATTGGATTTATCAACAGTTGAAGCATCGCTTTCAGGACCAAAACGTCCTCAAGATTTAATTTTCTTAAGTGATATGAAATCATCATTTGAAAATTCTGTAACAGCTCCAGCGGGCAACCAAGGACACGGTTTAGATAAAAGTGAATTTGATAAGAAAGCAGAAATTAACTTCAAAGATGGATCAAAAGCTACAATGAAAACAGGTGATATTGCAATAGCAGCAATTACATCATGTACAAATACATCTAACCCTTATGTAATGTTAGGTGCAGGTTTAGTTGCTAAAAAAGCAGTTGAAAAAGGCTTGAAAGTTCCTGAATACGTTAAAACTTCTCTAGCACCAGGATCAAAAGTTGTTACCGGATATTTAAGAGGTGCTGGCTTACAACCCTATTTAGATGATTTAGGCTTCAACTTGGTTGGTTATGGATGTACAACTTGTATTGGTAATTCAGGTCCTTTATTACCAGAAATTGAAAAAGCGATTGCTGATGAGGACCTATTAGTGACATCTGTATTATCTGGTAACCGTAACTTTGAAGGTCGTATCCATCCTCTTGTTAAAGCCAATTACCTAGCTTCACCACAGTTAGTTGTTGCTTATGCATTAGCTGGAACGGTTGATATTGATTTACAAAATGAACCTATTGGTAAAGGTAATGACGGTGAAGATGTATATTTGAAAGATATTTGGCCATCAATTAAAGAAGTTTCAGATACCGTTGATAGTGTTGTAACACCTGAATTATTTATTGAAGAATATAATAACGTATACAATAACAACGAATTATGGAATGAGATTGATGTAACTGATCAACCTCTATATGACTTTGATCCTAATTCAACATACATTCAAAATCCATCATTCTTCCAAGGATTATCTAAAGAACCGGGTACGATTGTTCCGTTAAATGGTTTACGTGTTATGGGTAAATTCGGTGATTCTGTGACAACTGACCACATCTCTCCAGCAGGTGCAATTGGTAAAGATACGCCAGCTGGTAAATATTTACAAGATCACCAAGTGCCTATTCGTGAATTTAATTCATATGGTTCAAGACGTGGTAATCACGAAGTAATGGTTCGAGGTACGTTTGCTAATATACGTATTAAAAACCAATTAGCGCCAGGTACTGAAGGTGGTTTTACAACTTATTGGCCAACAAATGAAGTAATGCCTATCTTTGATGCTGCAATGAAATATAAAGAAGATGGTACAGGTTTAGTTGTATTAGCTGGTAACGATTATGGTATGGGTTCATCTCGTGACTGGGCAGCAAAAGGTACAAACTTATTAGGTGTTAAAACGGTTATTGCACAAAGTTATGAACGTATCCATCGTTCAAATTTAGTTATGATGGGTGTATTACCATTAGAGTTTAAAAAAGGTGAATCAGCTGATTCTCTTGGTCTAGATGGTACAGAAGAAATTTCTGTTAATATTGATGAAAATGTTCAACCACATGACTACGTCAAAGTTACTGCTAAGAAGCAAGATGGTGATTTGGTAGAATTTGACGCTATGGTTCGTTTTGACTCACTTGTTGAAATGGATTACTATCGCCACGGTGGTATTTTACAAATGGTTTTAAGAAATAAATTAGCGCAATAAAAAATAGGTATCACAGTAAATTTTTTATCGGTATTTGAGGCACTTTGATAGTGCTCTAAAAATAGCTCTATAAACTTTATGATTTAATAGGTCGGTTCAAAACCTTTGTGTTCTTGGCCGGCCTCTTCTTGTATTTTATGTTAGAATGAGATATAAAGTTAAACTGAAAGAAGGCTTAAAATGATATATAGTATTACAGAAATAGAAGCGCGTTATGCTGAAACTGATAAGATGGGTGTAATTTATCACGGGAATTATGCAACTTGGTTTGAAGTTGCGCGGTTGGATTATATATCGAAGTTAGGTTTTAGTTATGCTGATATGGAAAAACAAGGAATCATTTCACCTGTGACTGACCTCAATGTCAATTATAAAAAGTCTATTTTTTATCCAGAAAAAGTTAAAGTTAAAACTTGGGTTGAAAAATATTCGAGATTACGTTCAGTGTATAAATATGAGATTTTTAATGAAAAAGGTGAACTTGCAACTACAGGTTCCACAGAATTGATTTGCATTAAAGAAGATACTTTTAAGCCTATACGGTTGGATCGTTATTTCCCAGATTGGCATGAAGCCTATAGTAAAGTGCAAGCGCTCAATAATGAAGGGAAAATAGTAGAGATAATGGATGGTATTGATTCTTTATAAGTTACTATAAATGTTTGGAGAGGCAATATTAATATTTAATCTATAAAAAATAGTCAATACGTTAACATTAACATAATTAGCGTGAAGATAAGCTAATATATATAGCAAAAACGAACTTGTTCATACAACATCAGATGTGCTAAACCAAAGTACAACTTCCGAGGTTCAGTACACATCAGAATGTGTAAACAAGTTCGTTTTATTTTAGTTATTTTTTGGAATAAGAAATTTCATCTTCGTGATCAACTACATTTACAATAATGTGGTCATCTTCAAAGTACCACAAATCTTTTTCCGCTACGACAACATTTAAATCGTCATATTGTTGTTCATAGCCAATATCAACATCTTCCTTTGGTTCAACTGTAAAAGCAGGACTAAATCCTTGCTTGAGTTGGAATTCGCCACCATATCTTACAAAAAACACGAGCACTTTATTATTTTCAGGTAACTCAAGTTCATTTTTAAACCAAGTTACTGCTGCATCAGTAAGTTCTATTTGCATAACAATGACCTCCTATATTTATTACAGAATGGGAGTGGGCCCAAACTCGTATTGTTTGTGGAATTTCTTTTCGAAATTCTCTGTGTTGGAGCCCACCCCAACCTGCACATTATTGTAAGCTGAATTTCCATAAGCTTCTATGTTGGGACCGCCGACCAGAATTGAAAAAAGCTAGTTATAAGCGCATTTCGTTCTGTCAACTACAGCTAATATAACATTGTGGAACCTATGACATTGATTTATGTCTCGGTCTCAAATGTTCTTGTAAAAAAACTAAGTATAGTTGAATTTTAAGTTAAAAAAATTGTTTTTGCAAAAATAAAATAATCCATCAACTGCAAAAAAATATGCAATGATGGACTAATGTCAAAAAATTGTTACATCCATTTTATTTTAGGTTCTTCGCCTCTAAAAATCCTTGCGATATTAGAGCGATGTCTAATTATCAATATGATTGAAACTAAGAAACTAACGACTAATAAAATATAGTCTTGAATGATAAGCGAGCCAATCACACAGCAAATTGCTGCAACGATACTTGCTAAAGAAACATATTTAAAAATCTTCAATACAATAAAGAAGATAATTGCAAGTATTAGTAATAGTATCGGGTTGACTCCCAAGACGACACCTGCACTAGTTGCAACAGCTTTGCCACCTTGGAATTTTAAATAAACTGGGTAAACGTGTCCAAGTATAGCGAATAAGCCTACAATTAAACCATTTGTAAAAAAAGTACTAATAGGGCCATCTGCGTGAACTGGTAACCATAAAGGGAAGAAAACAGTTATGAACCCTTTGAAAATATCTAGAAATGTTACCAAGAATCCTGCAGGACGACCTAATACTCTAAAGCTATTAGTAGCGCCAGTATTACCACTACCAAATTGTCTAATATCTTTTTTGAAAAATAATTTTCCAATTACGAATCCACTTGGGAAAGCGCCGATAAGATAACTTAGTAGTAACATGACGATTATCATCATAAATATTACACATCCTTTAATATCTTAGGACTATTTTATCATATTCGTTTAAATTACGGCTAAAATTTTTAAAAACGGGGATTAATATATGGAATTAAGCTATGAAAGTTAATTGACACTTGCATTTTACGCTGATTTATATAAGAATAACTATTGTATAGTTTTAAAAACGAACGTACGTTTGCAGGAGGCGAAATCATTGGCAATGAATAAACAAAATAATTATTCAGATGATTCAATACAGGTTTTAGAGGGGTTAGAAGCAGTTCGTAAAAGACCTGGTATGTATATTGGATCAACTGATAAACGGGGATTACATCATCTAGTATATGAAATTGTCGATAACTCCGTCGATGAAGTATTGAATGGTTACGGTAACGAAATAGATGTAACAATTAATAAAGATGGTAGTATTTCTATAGAAGATAATGGACGTGGTATGCCAACAGGTATACATAAATCAGGTAAACCGACAGTCGAAGTTATCTTTACTGTTTTACATGCAGGAGGTAAATTTGGACAAGGCGGCTATAAAACTTCAGGTGGTCTTCACGGCGTTGGTGCTTCAGTTGTAAATGCATTGAGTGAATGGCTTGAAGTTGAAATCCATCGAGATGGTAATATATATCATCAAAGTTTTAAAAACGGTGGTTCGCCATCTTCTGGTTTAGTGAAAAAAGGTAAAACTAAGAAAACAGGTACCAAAGTAACATTTAAACCTGATGACACAATTTTTAAAGCATCTACATCATTTAATTTTGATGTTTTAAGTGAACGACTACAAGAGTCTGCGTTCTTATTGAAAAATTTAAAAATAACGCTTAATGATTTACGCAGTGGTAAAGAGCGTCAAGAGCATTACCATTATGAAGAAGGAATCAAAGAATTTGTTAGTTATGTCAATGAAGGAAAAGAAGTTTTGCATGACGTGGCTACATTTTCAGGTGAAGCAAATGGTATAGAGGTAGACGTAGCTTTCCAATATAATGATCAATATTCAGAAAGTATTTTAAGTTTTGTAAATAATGTACGTACTAAAGATGGTGGTACACATGAAGTTGGTTTTAAAACAGCAATGACACGTGTATTTAATGATTATGCACGTCGTATTAATGAACTTAAAACAAAAGATAAAAACTTAGACGGTAATGATATTCGTGAAGGTTTAACAGCTGTTGTGTCTGTACGTATTCCAGAAGAATTACTACAATTTGAAGGACAAACGAAATCTAAATTGGGTACTTCTGAAGCAAGAAGTGCTGTTGATTCAGTAGTTGCAGACAAATTACCATTCTATTTAGAAGAAAAAGGACAATTGTCTAAATCACTTGTAAAAAAAGCAATTAAAGCACAACAAGCAAGGGAAGCTGCACGTAAAGCTCGTGAAGATGCTCGTTCAGGTAAGAAAAACAAGCGTAAAGACACTTTGCTATCTGGTAAATTAACACCTGCACAAAGTAAAAATACAGATAAAAATGAATTGTATTTAGTCGAAGGTGATTCTGCGGGAGGTTCAGCAAAACTTGGACGAGACCGCAAATTCCAAGCGATATTACCATTACGTGGTAAGGTAATTAATACAGAGAAAGCACGTCTGGAAGATATTTTTAAAAATGAAGAAATTAATACAATTATCCACACAATCGGGGCAGGCGTTGGTACTGACTTTAAAATTGAAGATAGTAACTATAATCGTGTAATTATTATGACTGATGCTGATACTGATGGTGCGCATATTCAAGTGCTATTGTTAACATTCTTCTTCAAATATATGAAACCGCTTGTTCAAGCAGGTCGTGTATTTATTGCTTTACCTCCACTTTATAAATTGGAAAAAGGTAAAGGCAAAACAAAGCGAGTTGAATACGCTTGGACAGACGAAGAGCTTAATAAATTACAAAAAGAACTTGGTAAGGGCTTCACGTTACAACGTTACAAAGGTTTGGGTGAGATGAACCCTGAACAATTATGGGAAACGACGATGAACCCAGAAACACGAACTTTAATTCGTGTACAAGTTGAAGATGAAGTGCGTTCATCTAAACGTGTAACAACATTAATGGGTGACAAAGTACAACCTAGACGTGAATGGATTGAAAAGCATGTTGAGTTTGGTATGCAAGAGGACCAAAGTATTTTAGATAATTCTGAAGTACAAGTGCTTGAAAATGATCAATTTGATGAGGAGGAAATCTAGTGAGTGAAATAATTCAAGATTTATCACTTGAAGATGTTTTAGGTGATCGCTTTGGAAGATATAGTAAATATATTATTCAAGAGCGTGCATTGCCAGATGTTCGTGATGGTTTAAAACCAGTACAACGTCGTATTTTATATGCAATGTATTCAAGTGGTAATACACACGATAAAAATTTCCGTAAAAGTGCGAAAACAGTCGGTGATGTTATTGGTCAATATCATCCACATGGAGACTCCTCAGTGTACGAAGCAATGGTCCGTTTAAGTCAAGACTGGAAGTTACGACATGTCTTAATAGAAATGCATGGTAATAATGGTAGTATCGATAATGATCCACCAGCGGCAATGCGTTACACTGAAGCTAAGTTAAGCTTACTAGCTGAAGAGTTATTACGTGATATTAATAAAGAGACAGTTTCCTTCATTTCAAACTATGATGATACGACGCTCGAACCAATGGTATTGCCATCAAGATTTCCTAACTTACTAGTGAATGGTTCTACAGGTATATCTGCAGGTTACGCGACAGATATACCACCACATAATTTAGCTGAAGTGATTCAAGCAACACTTAAATATATTGATAATCCGGATATTACAGTCAATCAATTAATGAAATATATTAAAGGTCCTGATTTTCCAACTGGCGGTATTATTCAAGGTATTGATGGTATTAAAAAAGCTTATGAATCAGGTAAAGGTAGAATTATAGTTCGTTCTAAAGTTGAAGAAGAAACTTTACGCAATGGACGTAAACAGTTAATTATTACTGAAATTCCATATGAAGTGAACAAAAGTAGCTTAGTAAAACGTATCGATGAATTACGTGCTGACAAAAAAGTCGATGGTATCGTTGAAGTACGTGATGAAACTGATAGAACTGGTTTACGAATAGCAATTGAATTGAAAAAAGATGTGAACAGTGAATCAATCAAAAATTATCTTTATAAAAACTCTGATTTACAGATTTCATATAATTTCAACATGGTCGCTATTAGTGATGGTCGTCCAAAATTGATGGGTATTCGTCAAATTATAGATAGTTATTTAAATCATCAAATTGAGGTTGTTGCAAATAGAACGAAGTTTGAATTAGATAATGCTGAAAAACGCATGCATATCGTTGAAGGTTTGATTAAAGCGTTGTCAATTTTAGATAAAGTAATCGAATTGATTCGTAGCTCTAAAAACAAGCGTGACGCTAAAGAAAACCTTATCGAAGTATACGAGTTCACAGAAGAACAGGCTGAAGCAATTGTAATGTTACAGTTATATCGTTTAACAAACACTGACATAGTTGCGCTTGAAGGTGAACATAAAGAACTTGAAGCATTAATCAAACAATTACGTCATATTCTTGATAACCATGATGCATTATTGAATGTCATCAAAGAAGAATTGAATGAAATTAAAAAGAAATTCAAATCTGAACGACTGTCTTTAATTGAAGCAGAAATTGAAGAAATTAAAATTGACAAAGAAGTTATGGTGCCTAGTGAAGAAGTTATTTTAAGTATGACACGTCATGGATATATTAAACGTACTTCTATTCGTAGCTATAATGCTAGCGGTGTTGAAGATATTGGTTTAAAAGATGGTGACAGTTTACTTAAACATCAAGAAGTAAATACGCAAGATACCGTACTAGTATTTACAAATAAAGGTCGTTATCTATTTATACCGGTTCATAAATTAGCAGATATTCGTTGGAAAGAATTGGGGCAACATGTATCACAAATAGTTCCTATCGAAGAAGATGAAGTGGTTATTAATGTCTTTAATGAAAAGGACTTTAATACAGATGCATTTTATGTTTTTGCGACTCAAAATGGCATGATTAAGAAAAGTACAGTGCCTCTATTTAAAACAACGCGTTTTAATAAACCTTTAATTGCTACTAAAGTTAAAGAAAATGATGATTTGATTAGTGTTATGCGCTTTGAAAAAGATCAATTAATTACCATCATTACAAATAAAGGTATGTCTTTAACTTATAATACAAGTGAACTATCAGATACCGGATTAAGGGCAGCTGGTGTTAAATCAATAAATCTTAAAGCAGAAGATTTCGTTGTTATGACAGAAGGTGTTTCTGAAAATGATACTATATTGATGGCCACACAACGCGGCTCGTTAAAATGTATTAGTTTTAAAATCTTACAAGTTGCTAAAAGAGCACAACGTGGAATAACTTTATTAAAAGAATTAAAGAAAAATCCACATCGTATAGTAGCTGCACATGTAGTGACAGGTGAACATAGTCAATATACATTATATTCAAAATCAAACGAAGAACATGGTTTAATTAATGATATTCATAAATCTGAACAATATACAAATGGCTCATTCATTGTAGATACCGATGATTTTGGTGAAGTAATAGACATGTATATTAGCTAAAAACTATATGCAATAACGAAATTAAATGATAAAATACAGTAATGTTAAATTTTGACTAAATTCAAGGGATTTATATTAAATGCTGACCAAGTACTTATCGTTAAAATAGCGATATACTTTGACCAAACTAATATAAATCTCTTGTATTGTATAAGAAATGATGATGTATCTCTATATTTACTGAAGTTTCAATTCGGTCTAATTTTATAGAAGGTGCATGATTCATGTAGAGGATGCGAGGGGTTTATTTTGAAAGATTTCGATAGTTTAATTCCTGGATGGTTTAAAGAATTTGTCCATGTTGGTACCGATTTAATATGGTCTCAATATTTAATTGGTCTATTATTGACAGCTGGATTCTTCTTTACAATTAGTTCTAAATTCGTCCAATTACGAATGTTACCTGAAATGTTTAGAGCTTTAGTAGAACGTCCAGAAACTTTAGAAGATGGTAAGAAGGGTATTTCGCCATTCCAAGCATTTGCGATTAGTGCTGGTTCGAGAGTTGGTACTGGTAATATTGCTGGTGTTGCGACTGCGATTGTTTTAGGTGGTCCAGGTGCAGTATTTTGGATGTGGGTTATTGCATTTATAGGTGCAGCGAGTGCATTTATAGAAGCGACTTTGGCTCAGGTTTATAAAGTACATGATAAAGATGGTGGATTCCGTGGTGGTCCAGCTTACTATATTACTAAAGGTTTAAATCAAAAATGGCTAGGTATCGTATTTGCGATTTTAATTACAATTACATTTGCATTTGTATTTAACACAGTGCAATCTAATACAATTGCGGAGTCGTTAAATACGCAATATAATATTAGTCCAGTAATCACAGGTATTATTTTAGCAATCGTAACTGCTATTATTATATTTGGTGGTGTACGTAGTATTGCTACGTTATCTTCGTTAATTGTACCGATTATGGCTATTATTTACATTGGTATGGTTTTAGTAATATTGCTATTTAATTTAGATCAAATTGTTCCTATGATAGGTACGATTATTAAAAGTGCATTTGGTATCGAACAAGTAACTGGTGGCGCTGTAGGTGCTGCGGTTCTTCAAGGTATTAAACGTGGTTTATTCTCTAATGAAGCTGGTATGGGTTCTGCGCCGAATGCAGCGGCAACTGCTGCAGTGCCACACCCGGTCAAGCAAGGTTTAATCCAATCATTAGGTGTGTTCTTTGATACAATGTTGGTTTGTACAGCAACTGCAATCATGATTTTATTATATTCAGGACTGAAATTTGGTGATAACGCACCTCAAGGTGTTGCAGTTACCCAATCAGCACTTAATGAACATTTAGGTTCTGCTGGAGGTATTTTCTTAACAATAGCAGTTACATTATTCGCCTTTTCATCTGTGGTAGGTAATTACTATTACGGTCAATCTAATATTGAATTTTTATCAACAAACCGTGTGATATTATTTATTTTTAGATGTTTTGTTGTAGTACTTGTCTTTGTCGGTGCAGTTGTAAAAACAGAAACAGTATGGAATACAGCAGACTTATTTATGGGCTTAATGGCAATTGTAAACATTATTTCCATTATAGGACTGTCCAATGTAGCTTTTGCATTGATGAAAGATTATCAAAAGCAGAAAAAAGAAGGCAAGAATCCTGTTTTTAAACCTGAAAACTTAGAAATTAACTTATTTGGAATTAGTGCTTGGGGCGCTAACAAATATAAGAACTCTGATAAATAAATATTTTTAATGTAACGATTCATTTTATAAAAATCAAATAAACCCTGAGGTTTTCAAATTAATGCGAAAATCTCAGGGTTTTAAATTTGTACTCAATAATTATCTGTATCATTACACTAGTTAATCTAAGATTTGATTAAATATTAATATAGTAAGATTGAGATTTATTTCCTTCATTGGTGTGCAAAGACTATACCATTGATAAGACATATTGTTGGATAGATGAATATAATTTTATTTTAGCTTTGCACAATTTAATAGTACTTTTTAGTTTGTATTGAGTATTAATTCAGATAATATATAAATAAATAGCATTATTTGCAAATATGGGAGTCAGATTTTTTTATTAAAGTTATTCCACTTTGAGAGGCATCGAAATTAAATTAAGATATATCATATAGGATAGGCGTGTAATAGAACACAAGTATTTAAATTATTATACTTTTAAGTTAGACATTTCCGATATATAATCTTAATAATAGAAAAATAGGTGATGATAATGGGAGAATATATTGTTACTAAAACATTGAACAACAATGTCGTAGTATGTACTAATAATGATCAAGAAGTTATTTTAATCGGTAAAGGTATTGGTTTTAACAAAAAAGAGGGAATGACGTTAAACGACCAAACTATTACAATAGAGAAAATTTATAAATTAGAGAGTGAACAACAAAAAGCACATTATAAAAGTTTAGTTGAAATCGCTGATGATAATGTATTACAAGTAATTATTGATTCGTTGAATTTTATTTCTAATACTGCGATGAATGTTGATTCAAAACAACTTGTAGTTTCATTAACGGATCATATTATATTTGCTTATAAACGCTTAAAACAAAATCAAGTTATTAGTAATCCATTTGTTATGGAAACTATGCAGTTATATAGTGATGCATATCATATTGCTAAACAGGTAATTGATCAGTTAAATGCAGCATTAGATGTGCATTTTCCTGAAGATGAGATAGGATTTATTGCATTACATATTGCATCTAACACAGAAGATTTATCTATGCATGAGATGACCTTGATCAATAATGTTATTAAAAAAGGTATAGATATCATTGAATCAGACCTTGTGACAACTGTTGATAAGGAATCATTACAATACCAACGTTTTATAAGACATGTACAATTTTTAATTCGCCGATTAAGAAGAAAAGAATATATACATGCACAAGATGATTTTGTGTCTATGATTAAAAATCACTATCCGATTTGCTATAACACAGCATATAAAATTTTAACTATGATACAAAAACAATTTGATGTTAATATCAGTGAGTCTGAAATTATATATTTAACATTACACATTCATCATTTTGAAGAAAGGATTAATCAATCCTAAATTAAGTGTATTACACGGGCGTTTCGTTACTGTAAAGGGTATTTGTATGGTATCATTGATGTTAGTAATTTTACATAAGTGGACTGTTTTTATACAACATCTTATGAATATTTTAAGTGGTGGTGAATCTATAATTGAATGAAAATGAAAAGAATATAAGAAAGAACTTTTTAAAATTTACCGAATCACGGTATATGAAGTTTGTTGGTGGGAATGATTTAGTCTTCTCATTAATAGCACTAGTATTGTTGGGTATTGTTATTTTTATTTTCGAAAAAGTATCATACGTTTTTGATCCTTTTATCATCGTTTTTAAGACGATAGCAGCACCTATCATCGTCTCTTTAATTCTATTCTATCTATTTAACCCAATCGTAAATATGATGGAGCGTTATAGAATACCAAGAGTTGCAGGTATTTCTATTATTTATCTAGCTGTAGTAGGTGTTATTACGTTAATTGTTAATTTATTGATACCTATTATTGGTTCGCAAGTAGATAGTTTAGTTAAAAATTCACCGCAATATCTAGAAAAATTAATTAATTCTATTGATAAAATAGCAAATAATACGTTTTTCTCTTCGTATTATAGTCAAATTAATGATTGGTTAAATTCTTTACCTAAGAAAATACCATCTATGTTAAGTGAATTTACAGATGGCTTTGGGTCTAAAATTGCAACGTTTGCAGAAACGATTGCTAATATTGGCGTTGTGATTGTCACAACACCATTTGTACTATTCTTTATGCTTAAAGATGGACATCACTTCAAAGAATTTTCAACGAATATTATGCCACCGAAATTCCGAAAAGATTTTCATGATCTACTTGAAAAAATGAGTGTTCAAGTTGGTTCATACATTCAAGGACAAATTATCGTTTCATTCTGTATCGGTATACTGTTGTTTATCGGTTATTCGGTTATCGGGTTGAAATATAGCTTAGTATTAGCTAGTATTGCTGCAGTTACAAGTGTTGTGCCATATTTAGGGCCTACTATAGCGATTTCACCAGCTATTGTCATAGCTGCTATAACATCGCCGTGGATGCTCTTAAAATTAGCAGTAGTATGGACTTTAGTACAATTTGTTGAAGGGCACTTCATTTCACCAAATATCATGGGTAAAACACTTAAGATTCATCCACTTACAATCATTTTCATTTTACTGTGTGCAGGCAAATTGCTTGGTATTGTAGGCGTTATTTTAGGTATTCCGGGATATGCTATTTTAAAAGTATTAGTTACTCATTTATTCCAATTATTTAAACGTCGATACAATCGTTTCTATGGTAATGATGTAGGTGAATATGATATTAAAGAAAGTAATAAAATAGTTGAATAAGTAATTAAAAATACCAATAGACTATACGTTTGTTGGTATTTTTATGGTGCTTATAATGTTAGGTGTTCAAATTTATGATTATCAGCACATGTTTAGCTTATAAATTTTTATGAAAGTTTAGCCATTTATAAAGCACATGCATAATGAAGCGAGTATTTGTGACTTGATTAGTACTTCATTATTATATCGAAAATAAAAACAAGTGGTATTTTTAATATATTAAGAAGCACTCATAATCAGCTGTTAATTAATAATATTTTTCATAAGTATTGATTCATCATTTTCTTTATGTTAAATATGAATCAGTATAGATAACCATATTGTTCTGTTTGAGATAGAAATATTTTCTATTTACTTCTTAATACAGATGTCAATATGACAAAAGTGTTATATAAATCAAAGGTAAATGATATGCTATTTTTATGGTTTATATGATA
Organism: Staphylococcus sp. FSL W8-0305; assembly: GCF_037966415.1. Taxonomy (NCBI): domain Bacteria; kingdom Bacillati; phylum Bacillota; class Bacilli; order Caryophanales; family Staphylococcaceae; genus Staphylococcus; species Staphylococcus sp. FSL W8-0305. The sequence continues at coordinate 670,934 of NZ_CP150198.1, read as the reverse complement.
TATTTTGATTTATAACAGAAATAATTAGAATTGATGTGAAAAAATGAATCAGGAAGTTAAAAACAAAATATTTTCAATCTTAAAAATTACGTTTGCTACAGCTTTATTTATTTTTGTAGTAATCACGTTGTATCGAGAGTTATCTGGGATTAACTTTAAAGATACTTTGGTTGAATTTAGTAAAATCAACCGTATGTCCCTTGTCTTATTATTTATTGGTGGTGGGGCATCGCTTGTTATTCTCTCAATGTATGATGTGATTTTATCTAGAGCTTTAAAAATGGATATTTCATTAGGAAAAGTTTTAAGAGTAAGTTATATCATTAATGCATTAAATGCGATTGTAGGCTTTGGTGGCTTTATTGGTGCCGGTGTAAGAGCAATGGTTTACAAAAACTATACGCATGATAAAAAGAAATTGGTTCACTTTATTTCATTAATACTGATTTCAATGTTGACAGGTTTAAGTTTGTTATCATTGTTAATCGTATTCCATGTTTTTGATGCATCATTAATTTTAAATAAAATTACGTGGGTGAGATGGGTACTTTATGCTGTGTCGTTGTTCTTACCATTATTTATTATATATTCAATGGTTAGACCGCCCGATAAAAACAATCGTTATGTAGGCTTGTATTGTACATTAGTGTCATGTGTGGAATGGTTAGCCGCTGCAGTTGTATTATACTTCTGTGGTGTCATAGTTGACGTCCATGTCTCATTTATGTCATTTATTGCAATATTCATTATTGCTGCATTATCTGGATTAGTCAGCTTTATTCCAGGTGGTTTTGGTGCCTTCGACTTAGTTGTTTTATTAGGCTTTAAAACGTTAGGTGTACCTGAAGAAAAAGTATTATTAATGCTACTACTTTATCGCTTTGCGTACTATTTCGTACCAGTGATTATTGCATTAATCCTTTCATCATTTGAGTTTGGTACTTCAGCTAAGAAATATATTGAAGGATCTAAATATTTCATTCCGGCTAAAGATGTGACATCGTTTTTAATGTCGTATCAAAAAGATATTATTGCTAAAATACCATCATTATCATTGGCAATTTTAGTATTCTTTACAAGTATGATTTTCTTTGTAAATAATTTGACGATTGTATACGATGCTTTATATGATGGCAATCATTTAACGTATTATCTTTTATTGGCAATACATACAAGTGCCTGTTTATTACTTTTACTTAATGTTGTAGGTATTTATAAACAAAGTAGACGTGCCATTATTTATGCAATGATTTCGATTATCTTAATTATTGTCGCGACGTTATTCACTTATGCGTCATACATTTTAATAACTTGGTTAGTTATTATCTTTGCTTTACTTATTGTTGCTTTCCGTAGAGCACGTAGGTTAAAACGTCCAATTCGAATGAGAAATCTAGTCGCAATGCTTTTGTTCAGCATATTTATACTCTACATCAACCATATATTTATAGCTGGAACATTTTATGCTTTAGATGTTTATACAATCGAAATGCATACGTCTGTACTTAAATATTATTTCTGGATTACCATTTTAATTATCGCAATTATTGTTGGTGCAATTGCGTGGTTATTCGATTATCAATTTAGTAAAGTGCGTATATCTTCTAATATTGAAGAGTGCGAAGAGATTATTGATCAATATGGTGGGAATTATTTAAGTCATTTAATTTATAGTGGTGATAAACAGTTCTTTACTAATGAAGATAAAAATGCATTTTTAATGTATCGCTATAAAGCAAGTTCGTTAGTAGTTCTTGGCGATCCAATCGGTGATGAAAATGCCTTTGATGAATTGTTAGAAGCATTCTATAATTACGCTGAGTATTTAGGCTATGATGTTATATTCTATCAAGTTACAGATCAACACATGCCTTTATATCATAATTTCGGCAACCAATTTTTCAAATTAGGTGAAGAAGCAATTATTGATTTAACGCAATTTTCAACTTCAGGTAAAAAACGCCGTGGATTTAGAGCGACTTTAAACAAATTCGATGAACTTAATATTTCATTCGAAATTATTGAACCACCGTTTTCAACTGAATTTATAAATGAACTTCAACATGTCAGTGATTTGTGGTTAGATAATCGTCAGGAAATGCATTTCTCTGTTGGTCAATTTAATGAAACATATTTATCTAAAGCGCCAATTGGTGTGATGCGCAATGAAAATAATGAAGTAATTGCATTTTGTAGTTTAATGCCAACATACTTTAATGATGCCATTTCAGTCGATTTAATTAGATGGTTGCCAGAGTTAGATTTACCGTTAATGGATGGATTATACTTGCACATGTTACTTTGGAGTAAAGAACAAGGTTATACAAAATTTAATATGGGTATGGCAACGTTATCGAACGTTGGTCAATTGCATTATTCATATTTAAGAGAAAGACTTGCAGGTCGTGTCTTTGAACATTTCAACGGTCTATATCGTTTCCAAGGATTACGTCGTTATAAATCTAAATATAATCCGAATTGGGAACCACGCTTTTTAGTTTATCGTAAAGATAATTCGCTTTGGGAATCACTTTCTAAAGTAATGCGTGTAATACGTCACAAATAATTAAAATCCAAGTGCTAATAGGTATACAGTTATGCCTGAAGCGCTTGGATTTTTTGGTTTCTATAAAGAATGATTTATAAAAAACGGCACAGATAAGAATATTTAAGTTTCCTATCTGTACCGTATTTTAATATTGAAATGAACTTAAGTTAAGTCGCCTAACTTTTATTATCAGTCCAATCAGTTTCATCAAGTGTAAATGTTATTGTTTATTTTTGTATTCTTGGCGTATTTTTTGTTCTTCTGCATAACGCTCTGGATTTTTCTTATAAAAATCTTGGTGATAGTCTTCGGCTTTGTAAAATTGTGACGCTGGTAATATTTTTGTTGCAATTGCCTTATCAGCATTAATCGTATTTTTAAGCTGCTCGATATAAGTCTCAGCGAGTTCTTTTTGATGATCATTAGTGTAGAAAATAGCTGTTTGATATTGAGGACCACGGTCTTGATATTGACCACCTGTATCTAATGGGTCAATGACTGAGAAAAATATTTCTAATAACTTATTGTATGAGAATAATGCAACATCATATTGAATTTCAACAGTTTCTAAATGTCCACTCGTACCTGATTTTACTTGTTCGTAAGTAGGGTTTTCAATATGTCCGCCCATATATCCAGAAGTTACTTTTTCTATGCCGTCAAAGGTGTCAAATGGTTTCGTCATACACCAAAAGCAACCTCCGGCAAAATAAGCTGTATTAATATTCATTTTTGACATCCTTTCATTAGACCTTAGTACGATTTATTAAGAAATCACTTGCTTTTTGAATTGTTTTTATATAACGTTAATATGTGATTATTATAGTACACAAAAATCTATTTTTGAAGATATAAGGTAGGTAAATATGGATAAAGAAACTAATGACAACGAATATAGACGTCAAAGTGAACATCGCACTTCGGCGCCTAAGCGAAAAAAGAAGAAGAAAATTAGGAAATTACCTATCATTCTTCTGATTGTTGTAATTTTACTTATCGCATTAGTTGTATATATTGTACATAGTTACAATAGCGGTGTAGAATATGCCAAGAAACATGCGAAAGATGTTAAAGTACATCAATTTAATGGACCAGTAAAAAATGATGGTAAAATTTCTATTCTTGTACTCGGTGCAGATAAAGCACAAGGTGGACAATCAAGAACAGATTCTATCATGGTTGTTCAATATGACTTTATCAATAAAAAGATGAAAATGATGTCTGTCATGCGTGATATTTATGCAGATATTCCAGGGTATGGAAAACACAAAATTAATTCAGCATACGCTTTAGGTGGTCCAGAGCTACTTAGAAAAACACTTGATAAAAATTTAGGAATTAATCCTGAATATTATGCAGTAGTTGATTTTACTGGATTTGAGAAAATGATTGATGAATTAATGCCAGAAGGTGTACCAATTAATGTCGAAAAAGATATGTCGAAAAATATTGGTGTATCTTTGAAAAAGGGTAACCATAGGTTGAATGGTAAAGAATTACTTGGTTATGCAAGATTCCGTCACGACCCTGAAGGTGACTTCGGACGCGTGCGACGTCAGCAACAAGTAATGCAAACTTTGAAAAAAGAAATGGTTAATTTTAGAACAGTTGTTAAATTACCAAAAGTTGCAGGTATTTTAAGAGGCTATGTGAATACAAACATTCCTGATTCAGGGATCTTCCAAACAGGTTTGAGTTTTGGTATCCGAGGTGAAAAAGATGTTAAGTCATTGACTGTGCCAATCAAGAACTCATACGAAGATGTCAATACAAATACTGATGGTAGTGCATTACAGATTAATAAAAACACAAATAAACAAGCTATTAAAGACTTTTTAGATGAAGATTAAAAATAAACAAGAGCTTGGGACATTAAGTTCTTAGGCAATGTAAAAAAGCTGATTTCTATTAATTATTTGATAGAAATCAGCTTTTTTTAAATGTATTTGATAATATACAGCTCGTCGAGCTACTATTTTCCTTATATTAAGTGCCATTAATACAAAACCTAGCTCTCGTTTAACTTTATTTATTCCTCGAACTGACATTCGAGTGAAACCCAAAATAGCCTTCATAAATCCAAAAACAGGCTCTACATCAATTTTTCTTTGACTATAGATTTTTTTCGTTTCTGGTTCAGAAAGCTTTTGATTAATTTGGGCTTTAAAGTATTCCCAATTATAATTCTTCATGATTTTCTTATTGGATTTCGAATTTGGCTTCATGCATTGTTGCCTCAAAGAACATGCTGAACAGTCATCGCATTCATATAGTTTGAAGTCACGTTTAAAACCATATCTATCATTACGGTATGCATATCTTTTAAAACCTATTCTTTTGTTATTAGGACATATAAATTCATCATTAAGTTCGTCATATTTCCAGTTTTGAGTGTTAAAAATGTCACTTTTAAACTTTCTCGTTTTATCTTTAATAAACATACCATACGTAATAAGTGGCGTTTTATTAAAATCATCTATAATAGCCATATAGTTTTGCTCACTACCATAACCTGCATCAGCTACAATATACTCCGGTAAATAACCGAAGGTATTTTGAATCATTGTTAAAAATGGAATTAAAGTTCTAGTATCTGTCGGGTTTTGAAATAGGTCATAGGATAAAACAAATTGAGAATTTGTCGCTATTTGTAAATTGTATCCTGGCTTAAGTTGGCCATTTTTCATATGGTCTTCCTTCATTCTCATAAAAGTTGCATCATGATCAGTTTTAGAAAAGCTATTTCTATCTTTAAGAATCGATTTTTGTTCTTCATATTTACTTTTTCTTTCGGAATAATCATCAAATTTCTTTTTGAACTTCTTAATCTCAGTTCTTTTTTTACGGGTCTGTTTTCTAATTTGAGTACAATCTTCGTTCTGAATAGAATGATTTAAATCTTCGATTTCTTTATCTAAATGACTACCAATTAAATCTATTTCTTCTATTGTTAAATCGCTATCTCCATCTTCTTTTATCTCTGGTATTATTTTTTCTTCAACTAAGTCACGATATAATGCTTTTGAATTTTCGTTCAATTTCGATTCGTGATTTTGAATACTTTTCTTCCACACAAATGTATACCTATTGGCATTAGCTTCTACTTTTGTACCATCAATAAAAATTGAATTATCATCAATAAGATTTTGCTTTAAACATTGACTATGAAACTGAATAAATAAAGATTCAATTAATGCATCAGTATTAGGATTTACTCTAAAACGATTAATAGTTTTATAAGAAGGTGTTTGATTTTGAGCTAACCACATCATTCGAATACTGTCATGAAGTAATTTCTCTATTCTACGACCAGAAAATACAGATTGAGTGTATGCATATAAGATAATTTTTAACATCATTTTTGGATGATAGGATGTTGCGCCACGATGATGTCTGAATTCATCGAATTCGCTATCAGGTATCGTTTCAACAATTTCATTAACATATCGTGAAATATCATTTTGAGGAATTCTAACAGAAGTTTCTATTGGTAGTGTAAGTTGGGTCATGTTATAATTTTTATACATAAGGCACCTCGTTAATTTAGTTTAGTGGTATTTATTAAATTATACGAAAGTGTCTTATTTTTTTAAAGTATTTCAAAGTAAAATTACATGTTAATACGTAGTATTAATGGCGAGACTCCTGAGGGAGCAGTGCCAGTCGAAGACCAAGGCTGAGACGGCACCCTAGGAAAGCGAAGCCATTCAATACGAAGTATTGTATAAATAGAGAACAGCAGTAAGATAATTTTCAATTAGAAAATATCTTACTGCTGTTTTTTTAGGGATTTATGTCCCAGACTCTTGTTCGTTTTCAAAGAATTAATTGGCATGCATCTTATGAAGAATTATTGATCTGACTTTCTTACGCCAGCCACACCATAATGGTTTGGTTTCATTTCTTCTATAACAACGTGAATTGCTTGTCTATTTGCTCCCGTTGTTTTTTCTACGGCGTCAGTAACTTCGCTAACTAAATTTTTTAATTGTTCATCCGAACGACCTTCTAATAATTTTACATTGACGATTGGCATCATCCAAACCTCCTAATCATTATTAATTTGAGTATATCATGTAATACTTAAAAATTCATTTGTAAAATAATAGAACATTTGTTCTAAAATGGTTGAAATAGAACAAGTGTTCGTATATAATGGAATTCAAGTAAGGGAGGAATAACAGTGTATAATTATCATTTATTAGAAGATAGGGATGTTCTATGTATTGATCAAAAAAGTTTTTTTGCGAGTGTTTCTTGTATTGAAAAGGGGCTAGATCCATTAGAAACAAAGTTAGCTGTTGTTGCAGATACTAAGCGTCAGGGTTCTGTAGTATTGGCTGCGACACCTAAATTAAAAGAATTAGGCATCAAGACAGGATCGCGATTGTTTGAAATACCACATAGAAATGATATTTACATTATCAATCCAAGTATGCGTAAATATCTTAATGTTTCAGTTGCTATTTCTAAGATTGCATTGCGTTATATTCCACCTGAAGATTTACACCAATATAGTATTGACGAATTTTTTATGGATGTTACTGATAGCTATCATAGATTTAGTTCTACAGTACATGCATTTTGCGAAAGACTTAAACGTGAAATTTATGAAGAAACAGGCATTTATTGTACTGTGGGCATTGGTTCTAATATGTTATTAAGTAAAATTGCTATGGATGTTGAAGCTAAGCATAATCAAAATGGTATAGCTGAATGGCGATATCAAGATGTACCAACAAAATTATGGCCAATTCAGCCCTTGAGAGATTTTTGGGGTATTAATCGTCGAACAGAAGCCAAATTGAATAAAAGAGGGATTTTTACTATAGGAGATTTAGCAAAATATCCATATAAATTTTTAAAAAAAGAGTTCGGTATTTTAGGTGTTGATATGCATCTACATGCGAATGGGATAGATCAGAGTAAAGTACGTGAAAAGCATAAGATTAGCAATCCATCGATATGCAAAAGTCAAATATTAATGAGAGATTATCATTTTGACGAAGCAAAAGTAGTAATGCAAGAGTTAATTGAAGATGTTGCTAGCAGAGTTCGAGCAAGAAAAAAAGTGGCAAGAACGATACATTTTGCCTTTGGCTATAGTGATGAAGGTGGTGTACATAAGCAATATACTTTGAAAGATCCAACAAACCTAGAAAAAGATATTTATAAAGTAGTAATGCATTTCGCAGATAAATTATGTAATAAACAAGCACTATATCGTACGCTAAGTATATCTTTGAGTCAATTTATTAATGAGGATGAGCGACAGTTAAGTCTGTTTGAAGATGAATACCAACGCAAACGTGACGAATGTCTAGCTAAAACGATAGACCAATTACATTTGAAATACAGCAAAGGTATTGTGTCCAAAGCAGTATCGTTTACAGAAGCAGGTACAAAACATGGTAGATTAGGTTTAATGGCTGGACATAAGATGTAATGACTATACGGTTTAAGGAATATATAACTGTGATTCGTATAAAATAAGTCTCTAAAGATAAATATTTCATATATCACAATAGATTTCACAATAATATCTAAGAATACATGGAATTTATCAAAAGAGACTCAATAATTATTGGATATAACAATCAAAATCACTCAATGCTTGCATACCGCGTTCTCGATCGGTAGGATTTTTGAAACTAATTTTTAAAGCACCGTATATATCTTCGCGTACTTCTAAGATTCTTAAGTTGCTTATAGATATATTATGTAAACTTAGGATATAAGTCACTTTGCTTATCATACCTGATTCATCCGGAATATCTACATATAGATCATACGCAGTATTTAGTCCACCTAGTTGTTTAGCGGGCAGTGCGTCACGATACGATTTAGCTTCGGCAAAAAATGATAACAATTTTTCAGAATCATTGCTTTCAATTAGTCTTTCTAAATCTTGAAACTGACTTTTTAGCTGTCGAATCATTTCTAAAATATACGTTTTATTACTCAAGGTGATATCTTTCCACATTTGTGCATTACTACTAGCTATACGAGTGATATCACGAAAACCACCAGCTGCAAGTTTATTGACTAAATGATGTTCTTGACTGTTCTTTTGACTAACATGAACTAAACTAGATGCAACGATATGAGGTAAATGACTTACGACGCTTGTTACGTAGTCGTGTTCTTCAGCAGTAGTTACAATAAATTTAGCAAGAGTAGGTGATAACAGTTCTTTTAACGTGTTTGCTGCTTGCTCATTTCTTGGCTCATTGTAGACTAAAATATAATAAGCGTTTTCAAATAAGTGCTTTTTAGCATTTAGTACACCGGATTTATGACTACCAGCCATTGGATGACCACTGACTAAATGAATATTATGCTTTAATAAACTGCATTCGTGTTGCTGTATCATTGCTTTAGTACTACCAGTATCAGAAACAATAACACCAGGTTTAGTTGGCATATGTATAAGCTCGCTAAGATATTTATTTGTGATAGCAACAGGTGTTGCATAAATAATTACATCGGCTTTTTTAATAGCTTCACTATAATTTAAACATTTTTCATTAATAATACCGATTGATTTAGCTTTATCTAACTGAGAAGTATCTGCATCGTATGCAATAATATTAGTATTAGGGTTATGGTATTTTATATTGCTAGCAAGACTTCCACCAATTAATCCAAGCCCAACAAATAAAACTGTTGTCATATAAATCACCTTATTTCGAAATTTTCAGAATAATAACATTGTAAATGAGCTGTTGACACAGTGCAATAGTAAATAAAAATCGATAATAGCATTAATAGATAAACGGATATAAATCATCTACAATAAAGAGTATAGTAACACAATGGCAACGGAGGGGTAAATCAATGGAACCAATATTAGAAATGATTAAAACATTAACAGGTATTAATAGTCCTTCAGGAGACACAGAAGAAGCAATTCAATTTGTCGAAAAATATGCAAAAGACTTGGGTTATCAAACAACACTAACAAATAAAGGTGCGTTATTAATAACAGTGCCAGGCAAAAATGATGAAGTACAACGCTGTATTACTGCTCATGTTGATACTTTAGGTGCAATGGTTAAAGAAATTAAAGAAGATGGGCGCTTAGCAATAGAATTAATTGGAGGATTCACGTATAACGCGATTGAGGGTGAATATTGCCAAATTAAAACTGATGCTGGTCAAATATATACAGGAACCATTTGTCTGCATGAAACAAGTGTTCATGTATATAGAAATAATCATGAAATACCTAGAGACCAAAAGCATATGGAAATAAGAATTGATGAAGTAACTACATCAGAAGAAGATACAAAGAGTTTAGGTATTTCAGTAGGTGATTTTGTTAGCTTTGATCCACGTACAGTTATCACGTCATCAGGTTTTATTAAATCTCGTCATTTAGATGATAAAGCTAGCGTAGCGATGATACTAAAATTACTAAAGAAATTAAAAGAAGAGCAAATAATATTACCACATACAACGCAATTTTATATTTCTAATAACGAAGAAATAGGTTACGGTGCAAATGCATCAATTGATTCGAAAATCAAAGAATATATTGCATTAGATATGGGCGCGTTGGGAGACGGTCAAGCATCCGATGAATATACAGTTTCTATTTGTGCCAAAGATTCTTCAGGTCCATATCATAAGCAATTGAAATCACACCTAGTTAATCTTTGCAAAATAAATAATATTCCATATAAAGTAGACATATATCCATATTATGGTTCAGATGCTTCAGCAGCTTTACATGCTGGTGCGGATATCAGACATGGTTTATTTGGCGCTGGCATTGAATCATCTCATGCAATGGAACGAACACATATTGATTCTATTAAAGCGACAGAGAAATTACTATATGCATATTGCTTATCACCAATTGAGTAAACAATTAGTGTTGACAAATGTGAACGACCTATGTAATATAATGAACTATAAAAATAATTAGAATTTTCTAAAGAAATAGTAGCAGATATGAAACGTAGCAAATAGAAAGCTAATGGGTGATGGGAATTAGCACGCCATATCTTGTGAATTGGACTTTGGAAAACAATTGAATGAGTTTTGAAAGTGAACATGAATTATGTTAACTAAGGTGGCACCACGGTAACGCGTCCTTACAGGTATATGCGTTATGTGGTGTCTTTTTATTTAGACAAAATGTAGTAGTTAGTTAAAGGTAGCAACAGAAAGTTAGTGGGTGATGTGAACTAACACCGAGATTAATGAAATTGGGTTTTGTCTGCAACAGAAAAATTATATATAGTAAAGAGTGAACTATGAATATTTCGAATATTCGGTTAATTTAGGTGGTACCACGCGTCAGCGTCCTTTATATTGATAAGGATGCTGACGTTTTTTTAGAAAGGAGCGTAAAGAATGGATGTATTCTATAAAAAAATAAAAGCAAATGTAACACCTGAAGTTTTAGCACAACTTCATTCCAAGAAGATCATTTTGGAAAGTACAAATCAACAACAAACTAAGGGTCGCTATTCTATAGTGATATTTGATATCTACGGTACTTTAACTTTAGATAACGATGTATTATCAGTAAGCACTTTAAAAGAGTCGTATCAAATCACTGAAAGACCGTATCATTATTTAACGACTAAAATAAATGAAGACTACCATAATATTCAAGATGAGCAACTTAAGCCAATACCGTTTATATCTGGATATGTTGGGACGTGTAGCTTTGATTTAGTAAGACATGAATTTCCTAAATTGCAATCAATACAATTAGAGGATCACAAGCAACACGATGTACGGTTATATATGGTTGAACAAGTTTATGTATTTGACCATTACAAAGATGAGTTATATATCATCGCGACGAATCAATTTTCAAATTCAACGAAATCAGATCTTGAGAATCGAGTTAATAAGTCTATCGAAGACTTAACTAAAATCCAACCATTCATGCCTACACAAGATTTTGATTTTAAAACTAAAGAAATTCAATCAAATATTTCTGAAGAAAGATTTGTCGAAATGATTCAGTATTTCAAAGAGAAAATAACAGAAGGGGATATGTTCCAAGTTGTGCCATCAAGAATTTACAAATATGCGCATCATGCTAATCAGCATTTAAATCAACTTACGTTTCAACTGTATCAAAATTTAAAACGACAAAACCCAAGTCCATATATGTATTATCTTAATATCGATCAACCCTACATTGTCGGTAGTTCTCCCGAAAGTTTCGTAAGTGTCAAAGATCAAATTGTAACAACTAATCCTATTGCAGGTACGATTCAACGTGGTGAGACGACACAAATAGATAATGAGAATATGAAACAACTACTTAATGATCCTAAAGAATGCAGTGAACATCGTATGCTTGTTGATTTAGGGCGTAATGATATTCATAGAGTAAGTAAAATAGGTACCTCAAAAATTACTAAATTAATGGTTATTGAAAAATATGAACATGTTATGCATATCGTAAGTGAAGTCACAGGTGAAATAAATCAAAATTTATCGCCAATGACAGTTATTGCGAATTTATTACCAACAGGTACCGTTTCAGGTGCACCAAAATTACGTGCAATCGAAAGAATTTACGAACAATATCCACATAAACGTGGCGTTTATAGTGGTGGTGTTGGATACATAAATTGTAATCATAACTTAGATTTTGCATTAGCAATTCGAACGATGATGATAGATGAGCAGTATATCAACGTAGAAGCTGGTTGTGGGGTTGTATATGATTCTATTCCTGAAAAAGAACTAAATGAAACGAAATTGAAAGCCAAAAGTTTATTGGAGGTAAGCCCATGATTTTAGTTGTAGATAATTATGATTCCTTTACGTATAACCTAGTGGATATTGTGGCACAACACACTGATGTCATTATTCAATACCCTGATGATGATAATGTGCTGAATCAATCTGTTGATGCTGTCATTATTTCACCAGGCCCTGGGCATCCATTAGACGACCAACATTTAATGAAAATTATCTCATCCTATCAAGATAAACCCATTTTAGGTATTTGCCTAGGTGCTCAAGCACTGACTTGTTATTACGGTGGAGAAGTCATTAAAGGCGACAAAGTTATGCACGGAAAAGTTGATACGCTTAAGGTTATATCGCATCATCAACATCTGTTATATCAAGATGTACCAGAACAATTTTCTATTATGAGATACCATTCATTAATAAGTAATCCTGATAATTTTCCAGAAGAATTGAAAATTACTGGACGTACTGATGATTGTATACAATCATTCGAGCATAAAGAAAGACCGCATTATGGTATTCAGTACCATCCTGAATCATTTGCTACAGACTATGGTGTCAAAATAATTACAAATTTTATTAATTACGTGAAGAAAGGATGAAAACCATGACATTACTAACAAGAATCCAAACTGAATCTATATTGCTTGAAAGTGACATTAAGGAGTTAATCGACATACTTATTTCCCCAAGTATCGGAACTGATATAAAATATGAATTACTGAGTTCGTATTCGGAACGAGAAATTCAACAACAAGAATTGACATATATTGTACGTAGTTTAATTAATACAATGTACCCACATCAGCCTTGTTATGAGGGCGGTATGTGTGTGTGGTACAGGTGGTGACAAGTCTAATAGCTTCAATATATCAACTACTGTCGCTTTTGTTGTAGCAAGTGCTGGCGTAAAAGTTATAAAACATGGAAATAAAAGTGTGACTTCAAATTCAGGTAGTACGGATTTGTTAAATCAAATGGACATTCAAACTACGTCTGTTGATGATACGCCAAAGCAATTAGATGAAAAAAACCTCGTGTTTATCGGCGCAACAGAATCGTATCCAATAATGAAATATATGCAACCAGTTAGAAAAATGATAGGTAAGCCTACAATATTAAACCTTGTAGGTCCATTAATTAATCCCTATCACCTAACGTATCAAATGGTAGGTATCTTTGACCCTACAAAACTAAAACTAGTTGCAAAGACAATTAAAGATTTAGGTAGACGACGTGCAATCGTATTACATGGTGCGAATGGTATGGATGAAGCAACGTTGTCTGGTGATAATTTGATATATGAATTGACTGAAGATGGAGAAATCAAAAATTACACATTAAATGCGACTGATTATGGTTTGAAATATGCACAGAATAGTGATTTTAAAGGTGGTTCGCCTGAAGAAAACTTAGCAATCACACTTAATATCTTGAATGGTAAAGATCAGTCAAGTCGCCGTGATGTTGTCATACTTAATGCAGGTTTAAGTCTATATGTTGCAGAGAAAGTGGATAGCATCGCAGAAGGCATAGAACTCGCAAGCACTTTGATAGATAATGGTGAAGCTTTGAAAAAATACCATCAAATGAGAGGTGAATAACATGACAATTTTAGAAGAAATTGTTGAATATAAACAGTTACTTTTACAAAATGGCTATTATCAAGACAAACTTAATACCTTGAAAAGTGTGAACATTCAGAATAAAAAATCTTTTATAAATGCAATTGAGAAAGAACCAAAGCTAGCAATTATTGCAGAAATTAAATCGAAGAGTCCTACAGTTAATGACTTGAACTGCACCCAGTCTAGTAGACAATTAAATAATTAAAATTAATGGTTGGTTTTGTTGTTATACAGAATCAGCCATTTTTAATGTAATTCTTTCATGATTAAAGAAAAGAATAAAATCATGAATTGTTTTTGTAGCTTCTTCTACACTATTAAATTTAAAGTGCTTATTTCCTCTAAAAATTTCACTTTTTATTGTACCCCATACACCTTCCATTGGACCGTTATCGATACATTTGCTAACACGTGACATACTTTGAATCATGCCACATTCATCCAACATATGTTTAAATGTTTTCGATGTATATTGAAAACCTCGGTCACTATGAAATAAAATACCTTTGGTATTTTCTACTTTTTCTATCGCTTGATTGAATGTTTTAAATACTAATTGATTATTGTTAGAAGGGCCTAGCTCATAACTAACAATACGTTTAGCACCTAAGTCATAAATGGCACTCAAATATATCTTACTACCTTCTTTGATTTTAAATTCTGTTACATCTGTTAACCAAACTTTATTTGGCGTATCAATGTCAAATTGTCGATTAAGCTTATTTTCTGATGTGATTTGTGGCGTTGAACGTCGATAAGGTTTTCGCTTTTGACGTATTACTGCTTTTAAATTAAGTTCTTTCATCAAACGATAAATTCGCTTTCGGTTTACTTGTTTACCTAGTTTTAAGCGAATATAGATATAAATGCGACGATAGCCATAAATACCATTATACTTATGATAGATTGATTCTATTTCTCGCTTAAGCTGTTCATTCTCTAATTCAAGTTCACTCGATTGATAATGTACCCACTTATAATAACTCGCTCTAGAAATGCCTAAAATACGACACAAGCGTTGGATAGGGTATTGATGTTTTAACGCTTCGATCGTTTTGTATGCCGTGATTTGTTTTCTCTTTGAATCATCTCTCTTTCCAATGCTTGAAACTTTTTTAAAACGTCATTTTCCATCTCTAATAATCGATTTTGTGCTTTTAATGCTTGAATTTCAGCTTCTTTTTGTTCTTCTGGCGTCATCATAGATTTGGGTTTTCCTTTGCCTCTGCCATCTACTAATCCATTTTTACCATGTGCTTGATACTTATGAACCCACTGGTAAATTTGACCGTATGAGATATTAAAGTGTTCTGCAACTTCTCTATAAGATTGTTTATGATTCAAGTAATATTCAACAATTGTTACACGTTCTTCAAATGTGGTTTTTCTTGCTTTCATGATATACACCCCAGTTTTAGGAGATTGATTCTTAATCTCTTTTCCTACAGTATACATTTTTATCCAATTTTTGACTTGTGTCGAACTACGAATATTGTATTTGATTGCGATGTCTTGGGTTGATTGATTTGAATTCAAATATTCATTTACAACTTTTAATTTTAGTTCCTTTGAATAGTGATTGTATTGTTTTTGTGTAAGTAGTGTTTCAATACCATGGGTTTTATAATATTTATACTTAGGATACAAAGTATTGACATTAATATCTAATTGTAATGTATCGATTAAGTATTGAAACGACACGCCTTTTTCATATTCTTGAAACATATATAGCAGTACATCTATGTCTACTTTAGGTTTTATTGACATAAATAAAGCTCCCTTCAAAGTTTTCATTTTTTCAATGTCTACTTTGAAGGGAGCATTTCAACTTACCTGAACGAGATTTATCGCAACAAATCTCAGATTATGAGCAATATGGTGCAAATGCTGTATCCATTTTGACTGATGAAAAGTACTTTGGTGGTAGTTTTGAAAGATTACAAGCATTGACAACAAAAACAACATTACCCGTATTATGCAAAGATTTTATTATAGATCCGCTTCAAATTGATGTTGCCAAACAAGCTGGTGCATCTATGATTTTACTGATTGTTAATATCTTATCGGATAAACAATTGAAAGATTTATATAACTACGCTATATCGCAAAATTTAGAAGTGTTAGTTGAAGTACATGATCGTCATGAATTAGAACGTGCCTATAAGGTTAATGCTAAATTGATTGGTGTAAATAACAGGGACTTAAAACGATTTGTCACAAATGTGGAACATACAAATACTATTTTAGAAAATAAAAAACCAAATCATTATTATATTTCTGAAAGTGGAATTCACGATGTATCTGATGTAAGAAAAATCTTGCATAGTGGTATCGATGGCTTACTAATAGGTGAGGCGCTTATGCGTTGTGACAATCTATCTGAATTTTTACCACAACTGAAAATGCAAAAGGTGAAGTCATGATGAAATTGAAATTTTGTGGCTTTACATCAATTAAGGATGTTACAGCGGCCAGTCAATTACCTATTGATGCGATAGGTTTCATCCATTATGAAAAAAGTAAAAGGCATCAAACAATTACCCAAATAAAAAAGTTAGCGTCTGCTGTTCCAGATCATATTGACAAAGTATGTGTCGTGGTAAATCCTGATTTAACAACTATTGAACACGTATTAAGCAATACGCCAATTAACACAATACAGTTACACGGCACAGAATCTATTGATTTTATACAGGAAATAAAAAAGAAGTATTCAAGCATTAAAATTACTAAAGCTTTAGCTGCAGATGAAAACATAATCCAAAACATAAATAAATATAAAGGGTTCGTAGATTTATTTATTATCGACACCCCCTCAGTGTCGTATGGTGGTACCGGTCAAACATATGACTGGACTATTTTGAAGAACATAAAAGACATACCTTACTTGATAGCAGGAGGCATTAACACTGAAAATATTCAAACAGTTAATCAATTTAAATTATCACATCAAGGTTTTGATCTTGCATCAGGTATAGAAGTAAATGGGCGAAAAGATATAGAAAAAATGACAGCAATTGTAAATATTGTGAAAGGAGATAGAGAAAATGAATAAACAAATACAAACAGAAGCAGATGAATTAGGTTTCTTTGGTGAATACGGAGGGCAATATGTTCCAGAAACATTAATGCCAGCAATTATTGAGTTGAAAAAAGCTTATAAAGAGGCAAAAGCAGACCCAGAGTTTCAAAGAGAACTTGAATACTATTTATCAGAGTATGTAGGACGCGCGACGCCACTTACATATGCTGCATCGTATACTGAAAGCTTAGGTGGCGCTAAGATATATTTAAAACGAGAGGATCTAAATCATACAGGCGCCCATAAAATTAATAATGCGTTAGGTCAAGCGTTGCTCGCTAAAAGAATGGGCAAGAAGAAGCTTGTTGCTGAAACAGGTGCGGGTCAACATGGTGTAGCTAGTGCTACGGTTGCTGCATTATTTGATATGGAACTTGTTGTCTTTATGGGAAGTGAAGATATTAAAAGACAACAACTTAATGTATTTAGAATGGAATTACTTGGTGCAAAGGTTGTGGCAGTTGAAGATGGTCAAGGGACTTTATCGGATGCAGTTAATAAAGCATTGCAATATTGGGTAAGTCATGTAGATGATACGCATTATTTATTAGGTTCTGCATTGGGTCCAGACCCATTCCCAACGATTGTTAGAGATTTTCAGAGTGTGATTGGTAAAGAAATAAAATCACAGATATTGAAGAAAGAAGGTCGACTTCCGGATGCAATTGTAGCATGTATCGGTGGTGGCTCAAATGCAATCGGTACATTTTATCCATTTATTAAAGATGATGTTGCTTTATACGGTGTTGAAGCCGCAGGTCAAGGCGAGGATACTGATAAACATGCACTTGCAATTGGCAAAGGATCACCTGGCGTATTACATGGTACTAAAATGTATTTAATTCAAGATGAAGGTGGGCAAGTGCAACTAGCACATTCTATTTCAGCAGGACTTGATTATCCTGGTATTGGGCCAGAACATTCTTATTACCACGACATTGGTAGAGTAACTTTTGAAAATGCAAGTGATACACAAGCAATGAATGCTTTAATCAACTTTACAAAACATGAAGGTATTATACCTGCAATTGAAAGTGCACATGCACTGAGTTATGTTGAAAGACTAGCGCCTACGATGTCGAAAGAAGATATTATTGTAGTAACAATTTCTGGACGTGGCGATAAAGATATGGAAACAATTAGACAATATATGGCAGAGCGAGGTCTTGCAAATGACTAAATTATTTATACCTTATATTATGGGCAATAAAGATTTGATTGAAAATGCAACATTGTTGAGTGAAAATGGTGCAGATATAATTGAAATTGGTGTACCTTTCTCTGATCCGGTTGCTGATGGTCCAGTTATCATGGAAGCAGGTCAACAAGCGATTAAACAAGGCATAACGATAGATTATATTTTCGAGCAATTAGAAAAACACGGTAATCAAATTAAGTGTCAGTATGTATTAATGACGTATTATAATATAATTTGTCATTATGGAGAACAAGCGTTTTTTGAAAAATGTCGAGATACCGGTGTCTACGGCTTAATTATTCCTGATTTACCATTTGAATTATCGCAGCGTTTAAAACAACAATTTAGTCACTATGGTGTCAAAATCATATCGTTAGTTGCGATGACTACTGATGACAAACGTATAAAAGATATCGTATCATATGCGGAAGGCTTTATTTATACTGTGACAATGAATGCGACGACAGGACAAAACGGTGCGTTTCACCCAGAATTAAAACGAAAAATTGAGTCAATTAAAGCGATAGCCAATGTGCCAGTTGTCGCAGGATTTGGTATAAGATCTCCACAACATGTTGCAGATATAAAAGAGGTTGCAGATGGTATCGTTATTGGTAGTGAAATAGTAAAACGATTTAAATCTAACACGCGTGAAGAAATCATTAAATATTTACAATCTATCCAGCAAACATTGAATAATTAAGTTTACTTGATTTAAAAAAATTAGTCGAATACTGTTTGAAAAAGTGAAAAACGGTGAATTATAAAATTGAATAGAAATGATACAAAAGTAATATGAGCAAACCCAAACGTTCATATTACTTTTTTTGAAATTGTATGCAAAAATCTAAATATTACTATAAAAGTATACGCAATTAAAGCGTTTATGTTTTAGTTTTAACATTAACTATTGTATACTTATTTAGATTAGATTTATTATTTTTGACATTTGCAGAGGGGAAATAGAAAAACTGCAAATACGGAAATGAAATTAATTAACGAGAGACAAATAGGAGTAATGATAATGAAGTTTACAAATTTAACAGCTAAAGAGTTTGGTGCCTTTACAGATAGCATGCCATACAGTCATTTCACGCAAACTGTTGGCCACTATGAGTTAAAGCTTGCTGAAGGTTATGAAACACATTTAGTGGGAATAAAAAACAATAATAACGAGGTTATTGCAGCTTGCTTACTTACTGCTGTACCTGTTATGAAAGTGTTCAAGTATTTTTATTCAAATCGCGGTCCAGTGATCGATTATGAAAATCAAGAACTCGTACACTTTTTCTTTAATGAATTATCAAAATATGTTAAAAAACATCGTTGTCTATACCTACATATCGATCCATATTTACCATATCAATACTTGAATCATGATGGCGAGATTACAGGTAATGCTGGTAATGATTGGTTCTTTGATAAAATGAGTAACTTAGGATTTGAACATACTGGATTCCATAAAGGATTTGATCCTGTGCTACAAATTCGTTATCACTCAGTGTTAGATTTAAAAGATAAAACAGCAGATGACATCATTAAAAATATGGATGGACTTAGAAAAAGAAACACGAAAAAAGTTAAAAAGAATGGTGTTAAAGTAAGATATTTATCTGAAGAAGAACTACCAATTTTTAGATCATTTATGGAAGATACGTCAGAATCAAAAGCTTTTGCTGATCGTGATGACAAGTTTTATTACAATCGCTTAAAATATTACAAAGAGCGTGTGTTAGTGCCTTTAGCGTATATCAATTTTGATGAATATATTAAAGAACTAAATGAAGAGCGTGATATTTTAAATAAAGATTTAAATAAAGCATTAAAGGATATTGAAAAACGTCCTGAAAATAAAAAAGCACATAACAAGCGAGATAACTTACAACAACAACTTGATGCAAATGAGCAAAAGATTGAAGAAGGTAAACGTCTTCAAGAAGAACATGGTAATGAATTACCTATCTCTGCTGGTTTCTTCTTTATCAATCCATTTGAAGTTGTTTATTATGCTGGTGGTACATCAAATGCATTCCGTCATTTTGCCGGAAGTTATGCAGTGCAATGGGAAATGATTAATTATGCATTAAATCATGGCATTGACCGTTATAATTTCTATGGTGTTAGTGGTAAATTTACAGAAGATGCTGAAGATGCTGGTGTAGTTAAATTCAAAAAAGGTTACAATGCTGAAATTATTGAATATGTTGGTGACTTTATTAAACCAATTAATAAACCTGTTTACGCAGCATATACCGCACTTAAAAAAGTTAAAGACAGAATTTTTTAGGAAGGGAATTATCAAAACATGAAATTTACAGAGTTAACTGTTACCGAATTTGACAACTTTGTACAAAATCCATCATTGGAAAGTCATTATTTCCAAGTAAAAGAAAATATAGTTACCCGTGAGAATGATGGCTTTGAAGTAGTTTTATTAGGTATTAAAGACGACAATAACAAAGTAATTGCAGCAAGCCTTTTCTCTAAAATTCCTACTATGGGAAGTTATGTTTACTATTCGAATCGTGGTCCAGTAATGGATTTTTCAGATTTAGGATTAGTTGATTATTATTTAAAAGAGTTAGATAAATATTTACAGCAACATCAATGTTTATATGTTAAATTAGATCCGTATTGGTTATATCATCTATATGATAAAGATATCGTGCCATTTGAAGGTCGCGAGAAAAATGATGCCTTAGTAAACTTGTTTAAATCGCATGGTTACGAGCATCATGGCTTTACAACTGAGTATGATACATCGAGCCAAGTACGATGGATGGGCGTATTAAACCTTGAAGGTAAAACACCTGAAACATTGAAAAAGACATTTGATAGTCAACGTAAACGTAATATTAATAAAGCGATAAACTATGGTGTTAAAGTAAGATTCCTTGAACATGATGAGTTCAATCTATTCCTAGATTTATATCGTGAAACTGAAGAGCGTGCTGGATTTGTATCAAAAACAGATGATTATTTTTATAACTTTATTGACACATATGGAGATAAAGTATTAGTACCATTAGCATATATTGACCTTGATGAATATGTGTTAAAGTTGCAACAGGAATTGAATGACAAAGAAAATCGTCGTGATCAAATGATGGCGAAAGAAAACAAATCAGATAAACAAATGAAGAAAATTGCAGAATTAGATAAGCAAATTGATCATGATCAGCATGAATTATTGAATGCAAGTGAATTGAGCAAAACGGACGGCCCAATTCTAAACCTTGCTTCTGGCGTTTATTTTGCAAATGCATATGAAGTGAATTATTTCTCTGGTGGTTCATCAGAAAAATACAATCAATTTATGGGACCTTACATGATGCATTGGTTTATGATTAACTATTGCTTCGATAATGGTTATGATCGTTATAATTTCTATGGTTTATCAGGTGATTTTACGGAAAACGGTGAAGATTATGGCGTATACCGCTTTAAACGTGGATTTAATGTACAAATCGAAGAATTAATAGGGGATTTCTATAAACCAATTCATAAAGTGAAATATTGGTTGTTCACAACATTGGATAAATTACGTAAAAAATTAAAGAAATAGATGTAAATGATGTTAGGGCTTATAGTTATTGATACTATAGGCTCTTTTTTATGCTTTTTAATAAAGCCTCTAATGATTTATTAAATGACAAGTTTAACAAGTGATTGCAATAAATATAAATACGAATTGCACAATCTATTTTCAAATGATTAAGTTGAGTATACGTTTTAATTCATTCAATATGACTCAAAACAAGCCAATATGTATTATATTTTTGGTGAATAAACCTTAGCATAACAATTTATATCTGATTTTATATGTGTGTTTGCAAGTGCGTGATATCAAATGTCATATGTAATTTATAAAATGCATGAGAAATGATTGCTGTAACAAATTCTAGCAAAGTAATCAGTTTGTATATTAGAAATAAAAATGATGATAGATATATTATCGATACATAGATTTAATATGCACCAAAACGTGAGTATTGGTTTAATGAAACATAGCATGAATGTAAATTTAGTTTACTGACATAAACACGTCACAAACATACAGTTATATAAGTCCCCTTATGGAATTTCATTTCTAGTTTACATAATATATATTATAGGAAGTTATATGTGTCTAACGCAAAAGGTACCCTACATCATAATCATTATCTAATATCGTCACATAACTTACTTATGCTATAATCATGGTATTATATTGTTTGGAGTGATTTGATGAAATTTGTCTTTGATATTGACGGTACACTTTGTTTTGACGGCCGATTAATTGACCAGACTATTATTGATACATTGTTACAATTACAACATGCTGGTCATGAACTTATATTTGCATCAGCACGTCCGATTCGTGATTTGTTGCCAGTTTTACCATCAGTATTTTTATCAGCATACATTAATTGGCGCAAATGGTGCTATGATTTCACAGCAATCAATGATTTCTGTTATCAAACCAATTCATACAGATACATATCATCATATCTTAAAAATAATTCAAAAGTATGAGTTAGATTATATTATTGATGATGATTGGAATTATGCTGCACAACTTGACGCTGAGAACGCTATTTTTGAGCGTTTAGATCCACATAAGCTGGCCAGTTGTATTGATGTTGCAAATATCGACACACCGATCAAGATTATTTTATTAAATATAGAACCGACACAAATTACAACTATATTAGATGAGCTCAATAAATACCATCAAGAATTGGAAATGATTCACCATTCAAATGAATATAACATTGATATAACAGCGCAAAATATTAATAAATATACTGCATTACAATATATATTTGATGCAGATGTTAAATATATAGCATTTGGTAATGATCACAATGATATTGTCATGTTACAACATGCTAGTAATGGCTATATTATAGGACCATCAGAAGCATACACACACGCAATATTGAAACTTGATAAAGTCAAACACATCGATAATAATGCACTAGCTATTTGCAAAGTCTTAAAATCATATAAATAAAAACACCCCTATCAAATGATAATCATTATCAATGGATAGGGGCTATTTTAATAAAATTCGTCCTCTTCATCTAATCCAAATAATTCTGCCATTTCTCCATGTTCAATTAACATGTTTAAATATGCGTCGCGGAGTTCTTCTTCACTCATATCATTAATCATTTCTTTAAGAGAATCAATCCACATATTTCTGCGTAAGTGATAGTCTTCTTCAACTTCGTTTAACATGATTATATGTTTATTTGCTGCTTCTGGACTAGCTGTAAAGAGTAATGCAATCATATGTTTACATATCACTCGTCTTCCATCAGCAAGAGGACAATTACATTTGGATTTTCTAGGATGTTCCATATCAATATAACAACGATATACTTTGTTACCACTGCCCTTTACTTCAGCCTCATGCTGCGTTTCTGAAAATGATTTTAAGTTAATTACGCATTCACTTTGATAATAATTAAAGCCTCTTTCTATAGAACGAATACTTGCAATATCAAGTAATCCCATGATGATACTCCTTTTTATTATTATTTTTAGATATAGAAAATAAAATCGATATGTGTCTAGATTAATATACTTGATTTATCTATATTTTATAACAAGTCTAGAATTATCGCATTCTTAAATAACTAATATGAAAATGCTTGCACTAATTCTTTTGTATAAGGGTGTCTATCAACATTAAATAATTCCTCTATTGTAAAATCATCGACTATCATGCCATCCTTAAGAACGATAATTCTATTGACTAAGCGTTGTAACACGGATAAATCATGAGAAATAACGATAAAATGATTTAAGTTCGTAATCGTTTGCGCTTTTAATATATTTATTACATTTTGTTCAGCTATAACATCTAAATTTGAAGTTATCTCATCACATATTAAAACGCGAGGCTGTGCTAATAACGAACGCATGACATTAAATCTTTGTAATTGTCCGCCACTCACTTCGCTTGGTAATTTAGTCAATAATTGCGCGTTCAACTCAAAAGTAGATAAATGTTGTATTAATAATTGGTCCTGAGCAGTATTATCAGTTAGACCTCTGTAATAATATAACGCTTCTTTTAATGAGGTCTCAATCGTCCAATCAGGGTTAAAGCTAGTTAAAGGGTGCTGGAAAATCGGTAACACAGCATTGTCACTTAAGTAAATTTCTCCTTTAACAGGTTTAAATAAGCCAAGAACCAATGAAGCGAGCGTACTTTTACCACAGCCACTTTCGCCTAAAATACCAACATTTTCTCCATCAGGTATAGTAATATTGATATCTTGTAGCACCATCTGCTTTTTATTATAACCAAAAGTCACATGTTTTAACTCAATCATAGTAATCCCTCTTTAATTGTGTTCTATATTTAATTAGACGTTCAGTATACGGATGCAAATGCTCATACTTGAAATGATTAATATTACCTCGTTCAATGATTTGACCTTCTTTTAAAACATAAATGTACTGACAATATTTCAATACATGACTTAAGTTATGTGTGATAATAAATAATGTTTGACCATGTTCTAATACAATATGCTGTAATAAATCCATCACTTGATTACCGTTCAAAGCATCCAATGATGCAACTGGTTCGTCTGCAATGATTAATTTAGGTTTCAACATGAGAACGCTTGCTATGTATACGCGTTCAAGTTGGCCCCCAGAAAGTTGGAAACTATATTTATTTAATATATCTTTGCTTTGTAAATTAACCCACGACAAAGCCTTGTCAATTTTGGACAAAGCCTCTTCTTTACAACTTTTATAATGCTTACGATAAATCGCAGTTAACTGTTTACCTAATTTAGTATGGTCGTTAAAACTTTCTGCATAATTTTGATAAATATAGCCAATTGTATGACCATAATATTGACTCAATCTACTAACATTTTCCCCATCAAATTGGTACGAATCATACGTGCAGGTTAAATCAAATGGTAAATATTCAAGTAAGGCTTTAGCAATCAAACTTTTTCCAGCGCCGCTCTCTCCAATCAGGGCATTAATCTGTTGATTATAAATTTTCAAATCAATCCCTTTAATAAGTGATTTCTCACTAGTATTCTTTATTGTTAAATTTTGTATATCAATGAGACTCATTATATTCACCTCGTTGTTTCAGCAATCTATCTCTTAGCGCATCACCGGTTAAATTAAAAATTAAAATAGTTATAGCAATGACTGAAGCAGGTGCAATCAACATAATTGGATGAGACGAAATAAAATCACGACCTTGTTGCAACATAGCGCCCCACTCTGGTGTTGGCGGTTGTGCACCTAACCCAATAAATGATAGTGAACTTATATATAGAATGATTTTACCGAAATCAACGACCATCAAAACGATAATAGCCGGTATAATTTTAGGTGTTAAATGACGTATTAATATTGTTCTTATAGGTACATGAAATAATTGTGCCATTTTTATATAAGGCTTATTCATTTCGCTATTAACTATACTTCTAGTCAACCTTGTGTAATTCATCCATTTTATTACTGTAATTGAAATAACTAAATTCCATAACGATGGTTGGAAAAAGCTTGCTAAAGCAATCATGATGATAAATTCTGGAATACTTAGACCAACATCAATAAACCTTAACACTAATCGTTCAATCCACCCCTTTTTATATCCGGCAAATAGACCTAGTGTAACACCTATGACAACGATAGCTATTAATGTTAAAACAGTAACAAACAATGTTGAACGTGCACCGATAATAATTCGGGTAAATAAATCTCCCCCATAATCATCAGTTCCTAATAAATGCAACCAACTAATAGGTTCAAAAGTTTGTGATAAATTGACTTTGGTTGCATTTTCACTACTGACAAAGAATTGTAGTACAATCATCACAAATATAAATGCGCCGAATACAAAAAAGATAAGGTTATTCTTTGAAAATATTTTATGCATGACGGTCACTACTTTCTGATATCAATGGTGTATTGGTTTTGTTTTTCGGATTTCCTAATTGTAAACGCTGCTTCGGATCAAGTAATAACGTTAATAAATCAGCAATCGTATTGATAATAACAACGAAGAAGCCAATAAATAACACGCATCCTTGAATAACAGGATAATCTCGAGATTTAATACTATCCATTAATAGATAACCAATACCAGGTATATCAAATAAATTTTCAATCACTACAGTACCACCTATTAGACTACCAAGTGAAATCCCTAATAATGGGATAATCGGCAAAATTGTTGGTTTTAGTAAATCATGAATTAAAATATAGCGTTCATTCATACCGCGTAATCTTGATGCTTGTACGATATTACTTTTCAATAATATCAATAAATTAGAACGCACTAAGCGAATGATGTATGCACACATACCTAAAGATAGCGTGAGTACAGGTAATATAAACTGACTTAGTATAACGCTATCTATATTCATTAAATTTGTGACAATAAATAATAAAATAATACCGATAAAGAACGCTGGTAAACTAATTGATAGAGTTGAGATCACTCTAATCACTTTGTCAGATAACTTATGAAATCGTTTGGCTGCTATAATGCCGAGCGGTATAGATATGCATAATGACACTACTAATGTTGAAAAAGATATGAGTAGTGTTATGGGTGCATAGTTGAATAATATCTGTGTTACCGGTTCTTTTGATTCAAAACTTTTTCCTAAATTAAAATGTAATAAATGATTCATCCAATGCCACCACTGTACCAATAAAGAATCATTTAATCCCAATTTATCTTTGGTTGCATTTATTTGTTCCGTCGACACTTGTGCTACATCAAGATGTAATATTTTATCAACAGGATTGCCTGGTGATAATTTCATTAAAATGAATGCAAGTGTAGAAATAACAAATAAAACAACTATCATTTGTATCAGTCTATACAAAATAGACTTTATTATGAACATAATAGTCCCCCTCTTTGTGTAAATTACTAACACTTTCTATTTACATGAGAATGGCGCATGTATATGCAACTTACATATTAAGAACTAACGTTCATTATAGTATTATCCAAAAAGAAATTGAAGTATATTTAATTTTTTAACAAAATCATTATAAAATATAATATTTAGAATCAAGTCAACCATGTAAAATATAAAAAAGTCAAAACAAAAACAACTATAGCACTGTATTCCACCACTTTCGAAATAATTGTTACTGCAGTGTAACTTAAAAGTTGATGATTTTGTGCATATAGTTGTCGAATATTATTTCTTATCTTTACGGCGAAGTTCAGCGCCCTCATAGCCGTATTTTTCAATTTGCTTTTCTAATTTACGCGCTTTTCTTTCTTTACGCCAATTTCTTGTAAAATACCATAATAGAAAACTAATTAATAAACTCATGATCGCTAAAAACGCCGCGTATCCTAATAATGGTTGATATTTTATATCTTGAAAATTTGGAATAAAAAATGCAAGCACACCTAATATAACAAATGTAATTACTGCTGATACAAACCATTTATTTAAAACTAAGCAACAGAATATTGTTAATAAAATCATTATTAAAGTTGTGATCCATAAATAATTAGGCATATCGAATAATGTCATATTCATTCTCCTTTTATTTCATTACTTTCCTTGTATACATTTTATTATAAATTTTTAAAAACTTAAACAATAGCAGTCAGTTTCAAGCAATATTCTATCTACTATTAGAAAAATCATTGTTCCTTGCGACATGGGAATCGTAACATTATCGTTTAGGAGACAAAATTATGTATAATGAATGTATTATACCAAAGGAGTGATTATATGTCTCAAGGTTTACCTTTAAGAGAAGATGTTCCTGTTTCAGAAACATGGGATTTAACAGACTTATTTAAAGATGATCAACAATATTATGAAAGTATTGACGCTCTAGTACAACAAGCAAATCAATTTCATCATACATATGCAACAACATTAAATTCAATCGAACAAATTAATACTGCTTTAGCTGAATTAGAAAATATTTTAATTGCCTTAGATCGCTTAAGTAATTATGCAGAACTACGTTTAAGTGTAGATACTAGTAATATTGAGGCACAAGTATTGAGCGCTAAATTATCTACTACATACGGTAAAATTGTTAGCCAATTATCATTTGTAGAGTCAGAAATACTTGAATTACCAGAAGAAATACTTCAACAATTAGAAAAATCATGTCCATATCAACACTATATTAAACAGTTAATAAAACAAAAGCCATTCCAATTATCTGCGTCGGTAGAACAATTATTAGCAATTTTATCACCTACGCTAAACAGTCCTTACGATTTATACGGCACGACAAAAATGCTAGATATTACATTCGATTCATTTGAACATGATGGTACAACGTACCCTGTCGACTATGCTACGTTTGAAAATGATTATGAAGATAATAAAGATCCTGAGTTTAGACGTAAAAGTTTCAAATCGTTTAGCGATGGGATTCGAAAATATCAGCATACTACCGCGGCTACATATAATATGCAAGTACAACAAGAAAAAATTGAAGCTGATTTACGTGGGTTTGAATCGGTCATCGATTATTTATTACATAGTCAAGAAGTAACGCGTGATATGTTTGACCGTCAAATCGATATGATTATGCGTGACTTGGCACCAGTTATGCAGAAATATGCTAAACTTTTACAACGTATTCACGGATTAGATAACATGCGTTTTGAAGACTTAAAAATTTCTGTAGACCCTGATTATGAACCAGAGATTTCAATTGAAGACTCAAAAAATTATATTTTCGGTGCGTTAAGTGTTTTAGGTGATGACTATACAAACATGTTACGTGAAGCATACGATCAGCGATGGATTGATTTTGCACAAAATAAAGGTAAAGATACAGGCGCATTTTGTGCAAGTCCATACTTTACACATTCATATGTGTTTATTTCTTGGACTGGTAAAATGGCTGAAGCATTTGTCTTAGCACATGAATTAGGTCATGCAGGTCATTTTACATTAGCTCAAAAACATCAACCATATCTTGAATCAGAAGCATCAATGTACTTTGTTGAAGCCCCTTCTACATTGAATGAAATGTTGATGGCCAATTATTTATTTAACAAAAGTGATAATCCAAGATTTAAGCGTTGGGTTATTGGCTCAATTTTATCTAGAACATATTATCATAATATGGTTACCCACTTATTAGAAGCTGCTTATCAACGTGAAGTGTATCGCAAAGTAGATCAAGGTGAATCTTTAAATGCGCCGACATTAAATGAAATAATGCTAAATGTTTATAAACAATTTTTCGGAGATGCAGTAGACATGACTGAGGGTGCTGAATTAACATGGATGCGTCAACCTCATTACTATATGGGATTATATTCGTATACGTATTCTGCTGGCTTAACAATCGGGACTGTCGTTTCTCAAAAGATTAAAAATGAAGGCCAACCAGCTGTTGATGCTTGGTTAGAAACATTGAAAAAAGGTGGTAGTGTATCACCTGTCGAACTTGCAAACATTGCGGGTGTAGACATTACTACAGAACAGCCACTTAAATCTACAATTCAATATATTTCTGATTTAGTGGATGAAGTTGAAAAATTAACAGATGAAATTGAGCAAGCAAATAACTAGGATGCGAGACAACTTATAGTAGAACAATATAAACCAAGATTTTCACATTACTAATTGTGAGAATCTTGGTTTTTTTGAGGGTTTATGAATAATAGAAATATATATTTATCGTAAGGGATTTTATAGTAATAACTTTAAGTTATTGTTCGTAATGTGTACCTGTTAAATAAAAATAAACACTTTCAGCGATGTTAATAATATGATCACCAATACGTTCTAGATGTCTTGCTGCTAAATGGGCTTGTGCAGCGACAAATGGATCGTTATCAATAAGATACGTTGCGTTAATAATATGACTATATAAGTCATCGATATCTTCATCACGCTCAATTATTTCTCTTATTAATACGGTATCTTTCTTTTTAAATGCTTGATCTAAATCCTTTAACATTAACATAGCTAGTTTACCCATTGTCTTTAAACGGGTTAACACATAATCATCTGTAATCTTCGTACGCAATCGAATATTGGCAATACTCGATGCATTATCTCCTATTCTTTCTAAATCGGAGGCGATTTTTAATGAAGAAATCATCATACGCAAATCACTCGCAATGGGCTGTTGCTTTGTAATTAACATGATAACTCGCTCATTAATATTATAATTTAATTGATTGATATGTTTATCGTTTTTAACTGTTTGTCGTGCAAAGCCTCTATCGTCAATACTTAATGATTTTATACCATTTTCAATACTCACATAGACATTTGCACCTAACCGACGTAATTCTTTTATTAAATCATCAAGTTGCTCCTGATATCGTTGTCTAATTATTGCCATTATATATCAACCAAACCTTCCTGAAATATAATCTTCTGTTTTCTTGTTTGATGGGTTAGAGAAAATTTTATCAGTGTCATCATATTCATTGACATAACCATTTAAGAAAAATGCAGTTTTATCTGATACACGAGCTGCTTGTTGCATATTATGTGTAACCATAATAATTGTGTACTTTTCTTTTAGTTCTTGAACCAACTCTTCTACTCTTAATGTTGAGATTGGATCTAATGCTGATGTGGGTTCATCCATTAAAATGACTTCAGGTTCAATTGCTAAACAACGCGCGATACAAACACGCTGTTGTTGCCCACCGGATAAACTATATGCATTTGTGTGCAACCTATCCTTTAATTCATCCCAAATTGCAGCGCCACGTAATGATTTCTCAACGATTTCATCAAGAACTTTTTTATTTTTAATACCGTGAATCTTTGGCCCGTAAGTAATATTATCGTATATTGATTTTGGAAATGGATTAGGTTGTTGGAAGACCATGCCCACATTTGTACGTAATTGTTCTTTAGAATATTTTTGATCAAAAATGTCTTGATCGCGATATAGTATTTTACCAGCTGTTTTGACTGTGGGTACTAACTCAACCATTCGATTCAAAGTTTTAATATATGTTGATTTGCCACAACCAGATGGACCTATAATGGCAGTAATTTGGTTTTCATAAATATCTAAATTAATATTTTGCAATGCATGATTTTCGCCATACCATAAGTCTAAATTTTGTGTTGAATATATAACAGAATGTGAGTTTGTATCATCTGGTGTTTTATGATGACTTTGTGAGACATCAAACGTATGACTTTGAGATATTTGTTTAGTTTGTGCAAGTGTTTGCGCCATATTTAATACTCCCTTTTTAATAGATAAATTAGATTGATTGTTTAAATTAGAATTTTTTACTATATTTGTTACGTAAAATAATCGCAACGCCATTCATTAAGATTAAGATAACTAGTAAAACGATAATGCCTGCCGATGCAACATTCTGGAATTCTTCTTGTGGCATTTTCGCCCAAGTAAATATTTGGATAGGTAATGCTGAAAATTGATCCAATATACTTCTAGGTGTTGCCAATAATATAGTTGGTATACCGATAAGCACAAGTGGCGCTGTTTCTCCCAGTGCTCTTGAAAGAGACAAAATGAATCCAGTTAAAATACCAGGTAACGCTGCTGGTAAGACAACACGTCTTATCGTTTGCCATTTATTAGCACCTAAGCCGTAAGAAGCTTCGCGTACTGAGTTAGGTACAGCTCTAATTGCTTCCTGACTTGAAACAATAATAATTGGTAATATCAGTAAGGTCATTGTTAGCGCTGCTGCCAATATACTGTTACCCATTTTCAAGGCTTCAATCCCGGCACCACCAACGAACAAAGTGTAACCTAATAACCCAAATACAACTGATGGTACACCAGCTAAATTGGAAATACTGATTTTAACAAACTGAGTAAATTTGTTGTTTTTCGCATATTCTTCTAAGTATATAGCTGTACCTATTCCTAGGATGATTGATAATGGAATGATACTTAACATTAACCAAAGTGAACCGATTAATGCGCCTTTAACGCCAGCCATAGATGGTGTTGAAGAAGAAAAATTAGTGAAAAACTGTAAATTTAAATGACTTACCCCTTTAATCAATGTTTGAGTTAACAACGCAATAAGTACGACAAGTCCTAATAATGTACATGCTAAAAATATGAGTTTGAACACTTTATTTTTAACCGTTCTGGATGATAAATGTTTTTGGACAAGTTGTTGATCGACGAGTGATTGTCTATTATTATCTGTCGTTTCCATATTAATACTCCTCCCTAAAACGCTTAGAAATCCATTGAGAAAGTAAATTCATGATTAAGGTAAAGATAAATAATGTGAATCCTACAGCATAAATACTGTAATAAATATTTGATCCAAATGTTGCATCACCTGTCGCTATCTCAACAATATATCCAGTCATTGTTTGAATTGAACTTGTTAAACTTAATGAAGCTGTTGGTGAACTACCTGCCGCTAATGATACAATCATCGTTTCTCCAATTGCTCTTGAAATCGCGAGAACTATTGAAGCTACAATACCTGATGTTGCTGCAGGAAGTACGACCTTAGTTGCTACTTCTAATTTAGTTGCTCCAAGTCCATAGGCACCTTCTCGAATTTTATTTGGTACAGATGCCATTGCATCCTCACTCAAACTTGTGATGAGAGGGACAATCATAATACCTACAACTAAGCCGGGACTTATAGCATTAAACTCTCCAAGACCAGGTATGAAAGATCTTAATACTGGTGTAACAAAGGTTAATGCAAAGAAACCAAACACAATTGTTGGTATTCCTGCTAAAATTTCTAATATCGGTTTTATTATGCGTCGTGCACGGTCACTTGCATATTCACTTAAATAAATTGCTGCACCAAGCCCGACTGGAACTGCAAATATAGTCGCAATAACTGTGATTTTTAAAGTCCCTATTATCAATGCCCAGATACCAAACTTAGGGTCTGAGCCGGTAGGATTCCAAGTAGTAGAAAATAGAAATTCAGTTATTGGAATTCTGGTGAAAAAAGTGATGGTTTCTAAAAGCAATGTGATTAATATACCTAGTGTTGTTAAAATGGAAATCGCTGAAATTGCAGCTAAAATAACTGGTATAATTTTGTCATTATGCTTCCCTTTTTTATTATTATTTTTTTCAATTAAAGCTTTAACATTAGTAGATGAAGTCATAATCAAACCTCTTTCTATTACTCCCAAAATAATTAGATTTGTAAAATAATGATGAACCACTATTTTAAGTTGATAAGCTTGTAGACTAACTGAATGTCAAAATCAGCGTCTCGATAAATCAAGCTTTGCACTCTAAATAATGATTCACCATCAAAATCATGTTTCAAGACACATTTGAAATTGCGTCTTATTATTTCTTGTCTTCAGACTTTTTATCATCAGATTTCTTGTCGTCTGATTTTTGATTTTTATCAATAAATGCTTTTAAATCATCTAATTGTGATTTGTATGTTTTCTCTGGTGCTGCTACATATCCACCTTCTTCAGCTGCTTTACCTTTATCTTCTAAGACGAATTTGATAAATTCTGACATTACTTTATTATCTTTCAATGCTTTTTCATTTACATAAATGAATAATGGTCTACTTAATGCATAAGAGTTATCTTGAATTGTTTTTTTCGTAGGCTCTGTTGCTTTACCATTTTCATCTTTGATTTTAACTTCTTTTAATTTATCTTTATTTTGTACGTAGAAGTTATATCCAAAGTATCCGATTCCCTCTTTGTTTTTCGTTACAGAAGAAACGATAGCATTTGTATCAGCATTTTTTTCTGCTTTAATATCTTCTTTATTCATTACTTCATTTTCAAAGAAGTCATAAGTACCATGACTTGAGTTTGGTGATACAGCATTTATTTTTTTATCTGGCCATTTACTATTAACATCTTTCCATGTTTTAGCTTTTCCAGAATAAATTGCTTTTAATTGCTGTTTGTCTAATTCATCTACAAAATCATTTTCTTTATTTACAGCAACCGTTACACCATCTTGCGCAATTTTGAATTCTTTGTATTTGATATTCTTATCTTGTAATTTTTGCTTCTCTTCATCTTTAATTGGTCTAGAAGCATCAGCGAAGTCGATATCTCCTGCAATGAATTTTTGGAAACCAGCACCTGTACCAGCTTGTCCTGCTGAGATTTTAGCATCCGAGTGATCTTGAGCCCATTTTTCATTTAATTTCTCCACAATTGGTGCTACTGTTGATGAGCCATCCCCTTTAGCTTCCCCTTTTAAATCACTATTACCACTGCCGCCATTACCGCCACCACAAGCACCTAATAATAGTGTTGCACCTAAAGCTGTAGTACCAACAAATTGCCATTTTTTCATTGAAATATCCTCCCTGTATGAACAACAAATAGTATTTGTATTGATTACATCTTTATCTTAACCTCGAATTATTAACCTCATCTTTAGAAACTGTAAATGTTACATAAATGTTTGTTAAGAAAATGTAAATATTATTTTTTGTTAATCTGAAAAATATTGCTTCATCAGTAAAATTGAAATGTTTCCTGATAAATTTTCCAAATTTAAATATGAACACAAAAAATGGACAGATGAAATTAAAAATCTACTTCATCTGTCCGATTTAATATTGAATAAAAAAACACGCATCCTACGATACGTGTAAAAATGATTATTCTTTTGACTCAATTCGACTCCAACCTTTTTTAGTTAAAGTGATTTTACCAGTTTCTATATTAATGATCTTATGTTTATATAAGTGACCGATTGCACGTTTGAATGAACCTTTACTCATATTGAATACTTCTTTAATCGCTTCAGGGCTTGATTTGTCCCAGAATGGTAATTCACCATCATATTCAACTAGTAAATCAAAGATGACTTGACCGTCATCGTCTAAACGTTCATGTGCAAGTGGTAAAAATGAACCATTTAACTCACCTTTATCATTATGACCGATAATTCTAACTTGAACAGATTCACCTAGTCTCGGTTCAGCTTTACGTTCTGATTCATGTACAAAAATTTTGTAACCTGATTCGCTTAATAAGAAGCTACCAATTCGTAATACGCGGTATGGTTTGGCTTCAATGACTTCGTTTTTTAAATTATCGTCGTGTACAGGTGTAAACATATTTTCTACAACAGATTCACTCGCTAAACGTCCATACATATGATTCTCACGGTCAATTCGTAATGTAACTAGCAAATGATCTCCAGGTTGTGGCCATAGTGATTTCACTTTTGGTAAATCTTCCCATGGTACTAACACTTCACGGGGTAATCCAACATCTATACGTGCCCCATCGCGATCCGTTTTAAGTACTTTAGCAAAATCATATTTATCTTTCGTAATATCAGGCATATTTTGAGTTGCAAATAATTCACCTGAACGGTTTGGATAAATGAAGAAACTATATTCTTCACCTACTTCTAATTCATCATCATCGTTCATTTCTGATTGGTTTAACTTTACGTTTTCACCGTTTGGTCCTTTTAAAAGGTAAGTTGAGCCTTGTAACCCTACTACTTCAAGGAATTCTATAGAACCTACTATATCTTTGTCTAATGCCATGTTATTCTCCTTCGATTCTTGTATTCTTTATTATTATAACATGTGTGAGTCATTCTATCATTACAACTTATATGAGGTCGAAACTGTGACGATAATATGATATAATTCTTCCGTTAGAATATCGAATGAAAAAAAGGAGAAAATGCATGTTACAAGTAACTGATGTGAGTTTACGTTTTGGAGATCGTAAACTATTTGAAGATGTAAATATTAAATTTACAGAAGGTAATTGTTATGGATTAATTGGTGCGAATGGTGCAGGTAAATCAACATTCTTAAAAATATTATCTGGTGAATTAGATTCTCAAACAGGACATGTTTCATTAGGTAAAAATGAACGTCTAGCTGTTTTAAAACAGGACCACTATGCTTATGAAGATGAACGCGTGCTTGATGTTGTAATTAAAGGTCACGAACGTCTTTATGAGGTTATGAAAGAAAAAGATGAAATCTATATGAAGCCAGATTTCAGTGATGAAGATGGTATCCGTGCTGCTGAACTTGAAGGTGAATTTGCAGAAATGAATGGTTGGAATGCTGAAGCTGATGCAGCTAACCTTTTATCCGGTTTAGGTATCGATCCAACTTTACACGATAAAAAAATGGCTGAATTAGAAAACAACCAAAAAATTAAAGTATTATTAGCGCAAAGTTTATTCGGTGAACCAGACGTACTATTACTGGATGAGCCTACTAACGGTCTCGATATTCCAGCAATCAGTTGGTTAGAAGATTTCTTAATTAACTTTGATAATACTGTTATCGTAGTATCACATGACCGTCATTTCTTAAATAATGTATGTACTCATATCGCTGATTTAGACTTTGGTAAAATTAAAGTTTATGTTGGTAACTATGATTTTTGGTATCAATCTAGTCAGTTAGCTCAAAAGATGGCTCAAGAACAAAACAAGAAAAAAGAAGAAAAAATGAAAGAGTTACAGGACTTTATTGCTCGTTTCTCAGCTAACGCTTCTAAATCTAAACAAGCAACAAGTCGTAAAAAACAACTTGAGAAAATTGAATTAGATGATATTCAACCATCATCAAGAAGATATCCTTTCGTTAAATTCACGCCTGAGCGTGAGATTGGTAACGACTTATTAATCGTTCAAAATCTTTCTAAAACAATTGACGGCGAAAAAGTATTAGATAATGTATCCTTCACAATGAATCCAAATGATAAAGCGATTTTAATTGGAGATAGTGAAATTGCAAAAACAACATTACTTAAAATATTAGCTGGCGAAATGGAACCAGACGAAGGTTCATTTAAATGGGGTGTTACTACATCGTTAAGTTACTTCCCTAAAGATAACTCAGAGTTCTTTGAGGGTGTAAATATGAATCTCGTTGATTGGTTAAGACAATATGCTCCTGAAGATGAACAAACAGAAACATTTTTACGTGGTTTCTTAGGT
The DNA here is from genome assembly GCF_037966415.1 of Staphylococcus sp. FSL W8-0305. Classification (NCBI taxonomy): domain Bacteria; kingdom Bacillati; phylum Bacillota; class Bacilli; order Caryophanales; family Staphylococcaceae; genus Staphylococcus; species Staphylococcus sp. FSL W8-0305. The sequence continues at coordinate 633,855 of NZ_CP150198.1, read as the reverse complement.
CGTATGTTATTTAGTGGTGAAGAAGTTAAGAAAAAAGCTAGTGTGCTTTCAGGTGGAGAAAAAGTACGTTGTATGCTAAGTAAAATGATGTTATCAAGTGCGAATGTACTTTTACTTGACGAACCTACTAACCACTTAGACTTAGAAAGTATTACTGCTGTCAATGATGGCCTTAAATCATTTAAAGGTTCTATCATCTTTACTTCTTATGACTTTGAATTTATCAACACGATTGCAAACCGTGTTATCGATTTAAATAAACAAGGCGGCGTTTCAAAAGAAATTCCATATGAAGAATACTTGCAAGAAATCGGCGTTTTAAAATAAATATAATTTGTAGAATTTCTTTTCGAAAATCTCTGTGTTGAGGCCCGGCCAACTTGCACATTTTTGTAAGTTGACATTACTGTCACCTTCTATATTGGGACTTATTCCCCAACTCGTATTGTTTGTAGAAATTAGGAATCCAATTTCTCTATGTGAGACGCTGACAAGTATTGAAAAAAGCTAGGTACAAAGTCATTTTCATTCAGTCAACTACTGTCAATATAACATTGCAGGGCCTAGGGCATTGATTCATGTCCGAGACTATATTCAATTTAATAGACATTAACTGGACGTCTCGATGCTAATATTTATAGCATCGAGGTGTCTTTTTTATTTTTTAGCACATCAGCACAGTGAACACCCCTTCTCTAAATTACAAATACAGTTATCAACGCATTAAAAGAGTACATTTATTTAATGTGCATATTGAGTACGCTATAAGTATTTCGGATTTTATTTTTCAAAAAAGTTTCATTCTCACCACCTTTTATAATATAAGCAACGCTATAACTTGAATTTTCAGGTTATTCCAAAAAATCTAAATTATCGGTTTACATTCATATTTGTCATATGTATAATGAACACATACCAATTTAATAATATTTTGATGAGGCGCATCAATCATGAGTAAAGTTTAGATTACTGTCTGCTAACAGCTAAATTTGAAAGGGTGCGATGCCGAAGCGATTATAATAGCAGTTATAATTTGTTGGACTTTTTGGTTAAGAGCTGAGAGTTTGTCATTATTTAAAAATAATGGAGTGCATCACTTGTATATAGATTAAGAGCAAGTTCGCATTCCGAACTTGTTCTTTTTTTATTATTGTGTGCCCTTCCTAACAATTAGGAGGATTATATGGTAACAAGAAGCGTGTTGAAATTTGGCGGATCATCCGTCAGTGATTTTACAAAAATAAAAAGGATCGCTGAAATGTTAAAGGAGCGGGTCAATCAAGATGAACAATTAATTGTCGTTGTAAGTGCTATGGGTAACACAACAGATCAATTAATGACGAATGTATCGACATTGACTAAAACACCAAAACAACAAGAACTGGCATTATTATTGACAACCGGAGAGCAACAAACTGTATCTTATTTATCAATGGTATTAAATGATATCGGTGTGAATGCAAAAGCAATGACTGGCTATCAAGCGGGTATTAAAACCATTGGCCATCATTTAAAAAGTAAAATTGCTCAAATTAATCCTCAAACATTTGAACAAGCCTTTCAAGAAAACGATATTTTAGTAGTTGCTGGATTTCAAGGCATCAATGACCATCAGGAATTAACAACTTTAGGCAGAGGTGGTTCTGATACGACCGCTGTGGCACTTGCTGTTAGTAATCAAATACCTTGTGAAATTTATACCGACGTTGATGGTGTGTATGCCACTGACCCAAGACTTTTACCAAAAGCTAAACGACTAGACATCGTCTCATATGAAGAAATGATGGAAATGAGCGCTTTAGGTGCTGGTGTACTTGAAACAAGAAGTGTTGAATTAGCTAAAAACTATAATATCCCTTTATATTTAGGAAAAACTTTATCGAACGTGAAAGGAACATGGATTATGTCAAATGAAGAAATATTAGAGAGAAAAGCAGTTACTGGTGTGGCTTTGGATAAACATATGATGCATGTAACAATTAGTTATCCCCTACCTGACAATCAGCTACTTACCCAACTATTTACGGAACTTGAAGAAGGTGCTGTAAATGTTGATATGATTTCACAAATCGTCAACTTGGATGGACTACAACTATCCTTCACGATTAAAGATAGTGATTTTCATCAAATTTCTATGATTCTTAAAACATTAAAGAATCAATATGAAGCATTAGCTTATAAAATCAATGAGCATTATGTCAAAATTTCATTAATTGGCTCAGGCATGCGTGATATGTCAGGTGTGGCATCAAAAGCATTTTTGACATTAATTGAAAATAATATACCTTTCTACCAAACAACAACATCTGAAATAAGTATTTCATACGTCATTGATGATTTTAATGGGCAACAAGCGGTGGAAAAACTATATGACGCATTTAACATTTAATGGTAAAATGATTGTTAAAATATTCTAAAAATTGGAAATTATTATAAAATGGAGTGACAAGTTATGACAAAATTAGCAGTTGTGGGTGCAACAGGATTAGTAGGTACAAAAATGTTGGAGACATTAAATCGTAAAAATATTCCTTTCGATGAATTAGTATTATTTTCATCAGCACGTTCTGCAGGGAAAGAAGTTGAATTTCAAGGAAAAACATATACAGTTCAAGAATTAACTGATGCTCGTGCAAGTGAACATTTCGATTATGTATTAATGAGTGCTGGTGGCGGTACAAGCGAACACTTTGCCCCACTCTTTGAAAAAGGTGGTGCAATCGTTATAGACAATTCAAGTCAATGGCGTATGGCAGAAGATATTGATTTAATCGTTCCGGAAGTCAATGAACCTACTTTTACAAGAGGTATCATTGCCAATCCAAACTGCTCTACGATTCAGTCTGTTGTGCCATTAAAAGTATTGCAAGATGCTTATGGTTTAAAACGAGTGGCATATACAACATATCAAGCTGTATCAGGTTCAGGGATGAAAGGTAAGAAAGATTTAGCTGAAGGTGTAAATGGTAAAGCACCAGAAGCATATCCACATCCAATTTATAATAATGTGTTACCGCATATTGATGTGTTTTTAGAAAACGGATATACAAAAGAAGAACAAAAAATGATTGATGAGACGAGAAAAATTTTAAATGCGCCAGACTTAAAAGTAACAGCAACATGTGCACGTGTTCCTGTTCAAGATAGTCATAGTGTTGAAATTGATGTAACACTTGAAAAAGAAGCGACTGCAGAAGATATTAAAGCATTATTTGATCAAGATGATCGCGTTGTTTTAGTAGACAATCCAGAGAACAATGAATATCCAATGGCAATCAATTCTACTAATAAAGATGAAGTATTTGTTGGCCGTATACGTAGAGATGATTCATTAGAAAATACTTTCCATGTATGGTGTACATCAGACAATTTATTAAAAGGTGCTGCATTAAATGCTGTACAAGTATTGGAACAAGTTATGCGTTTAAAAGGAGCGAATTAAAATGACACATTTATTTGAGGGTGTTGGCGTTGCACTTACAACCCCTTTTACAAATAACAAAGTTAATCTTGAAGCTTTGAAAGCACACGTTAATTTTTTACTAGAAAATAATGCCCAAGCAATCATCGTTAATGGAACTACTGCTGAGAGCCCTACTTTAACAACAGATGAAAAAGAACTCATTCTAAAAACAGTTATTGATCTTGTAGATAAACGTGTTCCTGTCATAGCTGGAACTGGAACTAATGATACTGAAAAGTCAATCCAAGCTTCAATCCAAGCTAAAGCCTTAGGGGCTGATGCAATTATGTTAATTACACCCTACTACAACAAAACGAATCAACGTGGTTTAGTAAAACATTTTGAAGCGATTGCAGATGCTGTGAAATTACCAGTCGTGCTGTACAATGTTCCTTCAAGAACGAACATGACAATTGAACCAGAAACTGTAGAAATATTAAGTCAACATCCTTATATAGTTGCTTTAAAAGATGCTACGAATGATTTTGAGTATTTAGAAGAAGTGAAAAAGCGAATTGATACAAATTCATTTGCATTATATAGTGGCAATGATGACAACGTCGTCGAATACTATCAACGTGGCGGTCAAGGGGTTATCTCTGTTATTGCCAATGTCATTCCTAAAGAATTTCAAGCGTTATACGATGCTCAACAAAGTGGATTAGATATTCAAGATCAATTTAAACCAATCGGCACACTGTTATCAGCCCTATCAGTTGATATTAACCCAATTCCTATTAAAGCTTTAACAAGTTATTTAGGATTTGGAAACTATGAATTACGTTTACCATTGGTTAGCCTAGAAGATACAGATACTAAAGTGCTTCGTGAAGCATATGACACATTTAAAGCGGGTGAAAATGAGTGAAAATATTACTAATTGGCTATGGTGCAATGAATCAGCGCGTTGCTAGATTAGCAGAAGAAAAAGGACATGAAATCGTTGGGGTCATTGAAAATACACCGAAAGCAACAACGCCATATCAACAATACCAACATATTGCTGATGTTAAAGATGCCGATGTTGCAATAGATTTTTCAAATCCAAATCTGCTTTTCCCTTTATTAGATGAAGCGTTTCATTTGCCATTAGTCGTGGCAACAACTGGCGAGAAAGAAAAACTACTTAATAAGTTAGATGAATTGAGTAAAAATATGCCTGTGTTTTTCAGCGCGAACATGAGTTATGGCGTTCATGCACTGACTAAAATTTTAGCAGCTGCTGTTCCCCTACTTGATGATTTCGACATCGAATTGACTGAGGCACATCATAATAAAAAAGTAGATGCACCAAGCGGTACGTTAGAAAAATTATATGACGTGATTGTATCTTTGAAAGAAAATGTAACTCCTGTTTATGATAGACATGAATTAAATGAAAAACGCCAGCCACAAGATATTGGTATTCATTCTATTCGTGGAGGTACGATTGTCGGTGAACATGAAGTTCTATTTGCCGGCACTGATGAAACGATTCAAATCACGCATCGTGCACAATCAAAAGATATTTTTGCGAATGGTGCAATACAAGCAGCAGAACGCTTAGTTAATAAACCAAACGGCTTTTATACGTTTGACAACCTATAAACATATTAAAGGAGATCGATTATTTTATGGTACAACATTTAACAGCTGAAGAAATTATTCAATATATAAGTGATGCTAAAAAATCTACACCAATTAAAGTATATTTAAATGGCAATTTTGAAGGCATCACATATCCAGAAAGTTTTAAAGTATTTGGTTCAGAACAATCTAAAGTAATCTTTTGTGAAGCAGATGATTGGAAACCTTTTTACGAAGCATATGGTAGTCAATTCGAAGATATAGAAATTGAAATGGATCGTCGCAATTCTGCCATTCCATTAAAAGACTTAACAAATACTAATGCACGTATTGAACCAGGTGCATTTATTAGAGAACAAGCTATTATTGAAGATGGTGCTGTCGTTATGATGGGTGCAACAATTAATATTGGCGCAGTCGTTGGCGAAGGTACGATGATTGATATGAATGCTACTCTCGGTGGTCGTGCTACAACTGGTAAAAATGTACATGTAGGGGCTGGCGCAGTATTAGCAGGTGTGATTGAACCCCCTAGTGCTTCACCAGTTATAATCGAGGATGATGTATTAATCGGCGCAAATGCAGTTATTTTAGAAGGTGTACGTGTTGGTAAAGGTGCTATTGTTGCAGCTGGCGCGATTGTGACTCAAGATGTACCAGCTGGTGCAGTTGTTGCTGGTACACCTGCGAAAGTGATTAAGCAAGCTTCTGAAGTACAAGATACTAAAAAAGAGATTGTAGCAGCATTAAGAAAACTGAATGACTAGTGACGTCAACGTATAATAATTTCAAGGTTGAGATACGATTATGTCTCAACCTTATTGTTTATCATTAAATAAACTTATGATCACAAATTTCGAAATACGTTACACTATTTATATAGTAATTTAACACAAAGGATTGATAATTATGAATGAATTAGAATTTGTTACGAAACATCGCCGTCATTTACATCAACATCCTGAATTAAGCTTACATGAATTTGAAACAACTGCTTATATTAAAGCGTTTTTAGATAGTTTAAATATTAAATACGATTGCCCATTGGAAACTGGCGTCATTGCATACTTAGAAGGTAATGGCTCACATACGATAGCGTATAGAGCTGATATTGATGCATTACCTATTTTGGAGGAAAATGATGTACCTTATCGCAGTCAATCTGATCATGTGATGCATGCTTGTGGACATGATGGTCATACAACTGCATTAATGCTTTTTGTACAACGTTGCAAAGACATGCAAGATGCGGGGCAATTACCGCAAAATGTCGTTTTCATTTTCCAACCTGCAGAAGAAACTGGTGGCGGTGCAAATCGATTAATAAAAGCCGGTGCCTTTGATAAGTATCCAATTGAAGCGGTATTTGGTATTCATGTTAACCCATTTGCTGATGAAGGCATTGCAGTGATAAGAGATGAAGAAATTACGGCCAGCGCAACAGAGTATCGCTTTTTCTTAACAGGCCTGTCAAGTCATGTTGCTGATAAAGAACAAGGTCATTCTTGTGGTGAAGCATTACAACATGTATTAACTCAAATATCACAAATTCAACAATTTCACCTTAACGGTTTAAAACGAAATATTGTTCATATTGGTCATTTTAAAGCTGGTGAAGCGATTAACACTGTACCAAGTAATGGTTATTTAGAAGGTACAATTCGTACATATGATATTGATGATTTAACAATCGTTAAAAATCAAATGCACAAGATAGCAGAAAGTGTCAAGCTTCTGTTTAATGTAGACTGTGAAGTTAAATTTGCAGAAGGTTATCCCCCTACAATCAATAGTCCGAAATTACGTACTCAAATAGAGGACGCCTTAATAAAAGCTGATTTAAATGTCTATGACAAACCAACGCCATTCTTATTTGGGGAAGATTTTAGTTTTTATGGTCAACAACTAGCTCCAGCTTACTTTGTTTTTATAGGAACACGAAATGAAGATAAAGGTTTTGTAACTGGTTTGCACACATCATATTTAAATTTTGATGAAAAAGTGTTAATAAACGTGGTTAATTTTTACGAAAATTTATTAAATAATTACAAAGAGGTGTAATACATTGACAGCAACATGGTCTGTAAATAAGAAAATATTTTTACAAAATGCAATCACAGTCAAAAACAATCAGCCATTAATGGCAGTTGTTAAAAATAATGCATATCACTATGACCTAGAATTTGCTGTAACTCAGTTTATCCATGCAGGTATAGATACATTTAGCACAACATCACTACGAGAAGCAATTCAAATTAGACAACTTGCTCCAGATGCAACAATCTTTTTAATGAATGCAGTTTACGAGTTTGATTTAGTCCGTGAACATCAAATACACATGACTTTGCCGTCGTTGACATATTACTATAACCATAAAAATGATTTAGCAGGTATTCATGTTCACTTAGAATTTGAAAATTTATTACATCGGTCTGGATTTAAAGATTTAAACGAAATTAAAGAAGTATTGAAAGATCACCATCATAATCAAAATGCAAAAATGATTATTAGTGGTTTATGGACCCATTTTGGATATGCTGATGAATTCGATGTGTCAGATTATAATGTTGAACGTTCACAATGGATGGAAATTGTTGAAGCACTTTTATCTGAAGGTTATCAGTTCGACCTAATCCATGCTCAAAATAGTGCGAGTTTTTATCGGGAAGGACAAATATTACTACCCCACCATACACATGCGCGTGTAGGTATTGCGTTATACGGTTCAAGACCATATAGTTCACTGAATCAACATGAAATAGTTCAGTCATTGACTGTAAAAGCACATGTTATTCAAGTGCGCGAAGTACAAGCTGGTGATTATTGCGGTTATAGCTTTGCCTTTGAAGTGACTAAAAACAATACAAAATTAGCTGTAGTTGATATCGGTTATGGCGATGGAATTTTACGAACTCGTGCTAAACATGAAGCACTTATCAATGGTAAACGCTACCCGATACGTGCATTAATGATGAGCCATATGTTTGTTGAAGTAGATGGCAATGTACATGCACAAGATGAAGTTATTCTTTATAATAATGATATCCGCATCGATGAATATACCTTTAAAGGTGTTGGTGCAAATTCTGAACAATTAAGTGCTATGAATCATGATTCTTTAAAAAAGGAGTACATTTCAAATGACTGTTAAATATAATCAAAATGGCGAATTAACAATGGATGGTATTAGTTTAAAAACGATTGCGCAAAGCTTTGGTACACCTACCATTGTTTATGATGAACTACAAATTAGAGAACAGATGCGCCGTTACCATCGCGCATTTAAAGATAGTGGATTAAAATACAATATTTCATACGCCTCTAAAGCATTTACTTGTCTTCAAATGGTCAAACTGGTGGCTGAGGAAGATTTACAGTTAGATGTTGTTTCTGAAGGTGAATTATATACGGCATTAGAAGCGGGATTTGAACCAAGTCGCATCCATTTCCATGGTAACAATAAAACGAAACATGAAATTAGGTATGCTTTAGAAAATAACATCGGTTATTTTGTTATAGATTCATTAGAAGAAATTGAATTAATAGACCGCTATGCTAATGATACGGTTCAAGTTGTATTACGAGTTAATCCAGGTGTTGAAGCACATACACACGAATTTATTCAAACTGGTCAAGAAGATAGTAAGTTTGGATTATCAATTCAATATGGCTTAGCTATAAAAGCAATTAACAAAGTGCAACAATCTAAGTATCTTAAATTAAAAGGTGTACATTGTCATATTGGTTCACAGATTGAAGGTACAGAAGCATTTATTGAAACTGCTAAAATTGTTTTACGTTGGCTTAAAGAGCAAGACATTCAAGTTGAATTATTAAACCTTGGTGGTGGCTTTGGTATTAAATATGTTGAAGGTGATGAAAGTTTCCCTATCGAAAGTGGTATTAAAGATATTACAGACGCAATAAAATCCGAAATTAAAGTTCTAGGTATAGATGCACCAGAAATAGGTATTGAACCAGGACGATCTATTGTAGGTGAAGCTGGCGTTACTTTATATGAAGTTGGAACCATTAAAGAAATTCCAGAGATAAATAAATATGTTTCAATCGATGGCGGTATGAGTGATCATATCAGAACTGCACTTTATGACGCAAAGTATCAAGCATTGCTTGTTAATAGAAATGAAGAAGCAGATGACAGTGTAACTATAGCTGGAAAATTATGTGAGTCTGGTGATATCATTATTAAAGACGCTAAATTACCTTCATCAGTCAAACGTGGAGACTATCTTGCTATATTATCAACTGGTGCATATCATTACTCTATGGCATCCAATTACAATCAAATGCAAAAGCCTTCTGTGTTTTTTTTAAAAGATGGCAAAGCACGTGAAGTTATTAAGCGACAATCGTTAAGACAACTTATTATTAATGATACAAAATAAAAATAAATAAAGTAATCCCCGAAGAACAGAAAATTATACTGTGACTCGGGGAATTTTTAAGCATTATAGATGGCTGTAGATAACATGCTTGGACATATACTCTAAAAAAGGAAGAACAGCACTTTTTTAGTTAGAAAGTGTTTATTTTTTGTCGTTAATCCTTTAATTTAGTTAGCTCTATTCAACTAATTTAAAGCATCATATACATACCACACTTTAAACAAGCATCATGAAATTAGGTTTTATTCTTTAATTGCTTTTTCAAATAATATAAAACGATAAGGATTAATAACAAATAAAGTGTAAAAAATAAAATTTCATCAAAACCAAAATCTTTACTTGTTATTAATACATCAATATGTTCTAATTCCATCATCTCTGTTTTGATATAATTATTAAACTTTGGCAAAGTCATTAAATGTACATTGTAAATATAATAATAAAAGTCTATGAATATGATGTTAAAAAATATGTATGTTTTATCAATATTAGTTTTGAAAAATACAATCCCAGAAATCATTATCGGAATCACTAATACAATCATCATTGCCGCTAAAATATTAATATTTAAACCAATTGCAGATAATACACCGAAAACTAATAAATTAGCAACTAAACTAAGGATAAGATATTTCATAAAATCACCTCGTCGTTGTACACCATAATTATATTATATAAATATATTTTTCTATTGCAAACAATGTTGGTGATATAAAAAAAGAGTTCTCAATTTGGTTGAGAAACTCATCGCGTTAAGTATTTGTAATAAGCATATAAAAACACCTTACTTCTTGGTAAGGTGTTAGTTAAAATCAATGATTCAAATCTAAGAATTATAGTTTAACAACGTTTGCAGCTTGTGGACCGCGGTCGCCTTCAACTACTTCAAACTCAACAGCTTGACCTTCTTCTAATGATTTGTAACCATCTTGGTTAATTGCTGAAAAATGTACGAATACGTCATTTTCTCCTTCAACTTCGATAAAGCCGAATCCTTTTTCAGCGTTAAACCATTTAACTGTACCTTGTTTCATAATCTGAAACCTCCAAGACTAAAATTCATTCAATATGCTTATTCGCATATTACAAAAAATACATGCAAATTTCACTCAAATATTCTTTGCAATATGGAATAATCATCTGCTTAACTTGTATTATAGTGCAGTTATTACCAAATTGCAATACAATAATAAAAAATATTCATTTAATCAATTATTGGTAGTTTATAATATACTTCATTATTTTGTAAAACAATGAAACTATAAAATATTTGTAAATCCTCTTCACAATCTTCGCAATAGTTCATGTCACAATTATTATAAAATGCATAAATATTATATTTGCCTGTGACATAGTTATCGAACTGAACTTTACATTGATTAATCAATTGTTGATAGTGCTTAAACATGTCATCAAAATCTTGATATTGATATTTTTCAACAATGTTTTCTGGCCAGTCACTGAATAACCACCATCCCTCATAATCGGCTCTAATTTTGGTAACTGTCCACATTATTAAAGACCCCTTCCATACTTCAAAACTCTATACTTATTTTTATACCTTTATCCTCTGAAAATCAAGTTTGACGACTTGAAACAAACAAAGTATTAACTATAGTAATTATTAGTTTTTTTAAGTAAAACTACGTATAATAACATTATGAGGTGGTAAAAATGAGACATATACATTTACAAGTATTCGGACGCGTTCAAGGCGTCGGATTTAGATATTTTACACAACGCATTGCAATGAACTATAACATTGTCGGTACTGTTCAAAATGTAGATGACTATGTAGAGATATATGCACAAGGGGATGACGCAGATATAGAGAGATTTATTCAAGGTGTAATTGAAGGTGCCTCACCAGCATCAAATGTAACGAGCCATCAACTTGAAGAGTTAGAACTAAATCAAAAATTATCGGATTTTCGATCAATATAAAATGCTAAATAAAGGAAGATGACAGTGAGATATAATATTTCTCATATATTTGGGGTGTTAGTGGGAATTCCTGTAGCGTTTTTAACAAGCATATTTGGGATAATTGCACTTGATGTATCTTTTTTAATTGATATGTCTATTGGTATTGTTGGCTTTTTAATGACATACCTACCGATACAAAAACTCACTTCACGCAAATATTTAAACGAAATTGGTTTGACTAGAAAAGACTATCGCTATATTCGAAATCAGTTAAATCATACACACCAAAAACTTAGAGGTATTTTAAAAACGTATGTCAATATAAGATCAATTAAAGATTTTAGGCAAATTAATGATATATACCAAATTTCACGTTCTATTTATACGACAGTTAGACAGAGACCTGCATCATTTTATAAAGTTGAGGGCTTTTTTTATTCTCATATTGATAATGCTTTAAATTTGGTTGATGCATATACACGTCTAGCAAAAATGCCCAAAAAATCAATTAATGAACAGCAAAAATTAGAACAAACACGAATTACTTTGGATGAGGTCAAACGAACATTAATCGCTGATTTAAAGCGTCTCAACGAAGATGATTATGAACGTTTAGATATTGAAATGGAATTAAATAAGTTACATCAAAAGCATCATCAAGATTGATGTAAAATAGCAACTATTGGAGAGATGATTGATGACTGAAAATAAAAGTTTCAAAGAAAGCCATCCACTAGATGATTTTATAAGCGATAAAGAATTATCGAATACTACTATTCAAAAAGAAAAGTTAACAATTGAACAACAAAAACAGGTAGACACAATCAGTAAACAAATTAACCCTTTAGACAATGAAGGTTTATTAGCGTTTGGTTCTGATTTACAGAAACAAATGTCTCAATTTTCACATCAAATGTTGGATGAGGTACAAAGTAAAGATGTTGGTCCTATTGGAGATACTTTGTCAGATCTAATGTCAAAACTAAAGTCAGTTAATCCAAATGAGTTAAATACTGATAAACCATCTATGTTAAAAAGAATTTTTAGCAGAGCAAAGTCGTCTATCAATGAAATCTTTTCAAGAATGCAATCAGTTAGTGCTCAAGTCGATCGCATAACGATTCAACTGCAGAAACATCAAACACATTTAACAAGAGATATTGAATTATTAGATACGCTATATGATAAAAACAAACAATACTTTGATGACTTATCATTGCATATCATTGCTGCACAGCAAAAAAAGTTGCAATTAGAAAATGAAAAGCTACCACAATTGCAACAGCAAGCGCAGCAATCCACTAATCAAATGGATATTCAACAAGTTGCAGATATGCAGCAATTTATAGATAGACTAGATAAACGCATATATGACTTACAGCTTTCAAGACAAATAGCGTTGCAAACTGCGCCACAAATTCGTATGATTCAAAATGTTAATCAAGCCCTTGCCGAGAAGATACAAAGTTCAATTTTGACAAGTATTCCACTATGGAAAAATCAAATGGCCATTGCGCTTACATTAATGAGACAGCGTAATGCAGTTGCTGCACAACGAGCTGTCACTGATACAACTAATGATTTATTAACAGCAAATGCTGAAATGTTGAAACAAAATGCGATTGAAACTGCAACAGAAAATGAGCGTGGCATTGTTGACCTTGATACATTGAAACGTACACAGCGTAACATTATTGAGACAATTGAAGAAACATTAATTATTCAACAACACGGTCGCGAAGAACGACAATTAGCTGAAAAAGAATTACAACAATTAGAACAAGATTTAAAGTCACATTTAGTGAACATCAAAGGACCGAATAAACAATCATAAATTACGAATTAGATATAACAAAAAAGGAAGCATCCTACGATTAAATTGGAGATGCTTCCTTTTTTCGTTATTCCTGTTGATATTTAATTGGATCTTGTTTTACAAATATGCCGACTAGATAGCCTAATATCGTTGCAATAATTGCTACTGGGAACCACTCTAAAGAATACGCTCTTAGAGGCAATGATTCTATAAAGTTAATTTTCAGCCAACCTAACTTACTAATAACACTGAAAATCGACAATATAAATACGATAATAACTGGAATTTGTTGTGTAATGCGTTTTGTCGGTATGAATTTGGCAATTAAAATTAATAATACAACAGTTATTGCTACTGGGTATACAATGCTTAATACCGGAATTGACATTGAGATAACAGCATTTAAACCTTGGTTAGCAATAATAAAACTCATTAAAATGAAAACTAATACAAATGCTTTGTATGATACTTTAGGTACGATTCTATGGAAATATTCAGAAACTGCAACAATAAGCCCACATGCTGTAGTTAGACATGCCAGCGCCACAATGATGCCCAATAAATACTTTCCGAATGAACCAAATCCTGTTGAAGCCATTGTCGTTAATAAATATGTCCCAATGTTACGGTCATGTGATTTCAATTCATTTAGTTTCATGTCACTTACTGGCATATGATTACCAATATAACCTAATGAAATATATATGAAAATTAAAGCAATTGCTGCAATTAAACCAGCAGTCAAAGTTTGTTTGAATATTTGATTTGTTTTAGTAATACCTGTTAGTTTTACTGCATTAACAACAATCATTGAAAAAGCAATTGCTGCAATGGCATCCATTGTTAAATAGCCTTGTGTAAAGCCTTCAGCAAAACTTGAAAAATTAGAATGATATAGTGCTTCATTGCCCTTTCCAGCACTATTACCGCTAAAGTCTAAGTATCCTTTAATAATCATCGCTAAAATAGTAATCAATAATAATGGTGTTAATAATGAACCAATACGATCGATTAACTTAGATGGATTTAAACAAATATACAAAACGACTATGAAGTAGATAATCGTAAATATAAATAAAGCGATACTACTATTACTATGTATAATTGGTGTAATTGTCATTTCAAAAGATGTAGATGCAGTTCTAGGTATTGCGAAAAGTGGTCCTATAGTTAAATAAATGATGATTAAGAACAATATTGAAAATTTAGGTGAAATTTTATTTAATGCGCCAATATATCCTTCTTTATCAAGTGCACCTACAATCACACCTAATAATGGTAAACCAATCCCAGTTAGAACAAACGCTAAAATGGCGGGCCAGAAAAATTGACCACTATCCAATCCGAGATTAGGAGGAAAAATTAGATTGCCTGCGCCAAAAAACATAGCGAAGAGCGTAAACCCAATGACCCATGTATTTTTATTCATAGAGTTACTCCTTTTTTTAAAACACGAAATAATTTACAAGTTAATATTTTAGCACAAAAAATAATCAAGAGTCTATATGGAATATGTTGTACATAGCAGAAACAAAACACATGTGTTGTTTAAATCAAATTATGCCAGAAAATAAAATTCTTCAAATTTACTTTTTAAATAGTAACTGATGACTTTTATTCACAATTTCATATAAACTCATATTTTAAACTTATTTATAAAGATTTAAGTAGTAATTTTTTTAATAATGGAGAGAGATGTCCAGGTAAATGCGCAACACCTTCAACGAAAATGGCATATTGACCATAAATATTATGAATTGTTTGTTCAACATCTTCAGTTATTGGATCTTGACTCAAAAATACATTAAATACTTCAATGCCAAATTTACGTGACATTTCTACAGCTTCATACGTATCAATAATACCATCTTGACTATAATTAAATGCAGACGGTTCGCCGTCAGAAAATACGATTAAAAATCGTTGATGTTGATTTCGACGCATTAATCGTTCACTTGCAACTCTAATAGCAACACCATCACGATTATCATCTTGAGGTTCAAGTGCCATAATACGTGGGCCATCTTTTTCAAAGGTTGAGTAATCATAGTTAATAATTTCATTAATGATATTTGGTTGTACATGATCGTCTGAATCAAAGGCATCCTCACTGAATGATAAAATTTCATGTTTAATGTTCAATGCTTTTAACGTCTCGTGGAATAACACTACACCTTTCTTCGTTTCAGCCATTTTATCATGCATACTTGCTGACGCATCAATTAACAATGTAAACGTCGCATCAAATGATTTACTTAAATCTTGTTTTTTGTAAAACAATTTATACTGATCGTCGATAAACCAATTAATTAAATCCTTTTGTAATCGCCCTTTTGTTAAATTAAAACGTGCATCTCGTTGTTCTCGTTCAATCGTTTTCTTTATAATTTGAATTAAGTCTTTGATTTCATATTGTACGTCTTGTTTCGATTCTTGATATTCTAAAACATATTGTGGCTCAATTTCAGGAATTTGCCATTTTATTTCTACATTTTTGTTCACACCATCAAGTTGAAATGCTTGGCTTTGACCAACAGCATCGCCTTCTTCACGATTTAGCGTATCGTTTGATCCTTTGCCCTTTTTGGTCATCATATCAGTCATATCGTCTGTAGCATCGCCTTCACGTGCTTCATCATTACCTAATGTTTCACTATTTTGTCCTTCGTGAAGCTCCATTTCTAAATAGGCGCCACCTTTTGACTCACTATCTGCAGATTTAGAGTCAGCTTTTTCACTTTCGTTATCATCATCTTCTGAAGTATCATCTTGCCCATCGACTTGACTTGCATCAGTTCTCTTTAAATCTTCAAACTCTGGACTAGCTAATGTATTATATAGTGTTTTAGGTAAGTAATAATATTCGTTTAGCATATCTTCTTTTAAAATATCATCTACTTGATACATAATTCTTTGAGCCAGATACATATTATCTTCAGAATTTTGATTTTGGAAAAAATTAGGTAAATATAAGAACATATTAACTAAAATATCATCTAAATCTGAATGTATAGATGGTATATCAAAGAAATCTTGACTTAAAAATGCATGTTCTAAATACAAAAATAATAAATCTGTATATTGTGTTTTAGTACGATACACTTTAATTTGAGATTCCGTATATGATATCCGTGTATCTAAGCAAAGATCAATTAATTTAGCAGTACTTGGGCGCTCAACTTTAATAGAATTTAATACGCGCATATCTTCTAATAATTTAAAAAGTTGTTGATAAAATTTAGGGTGTTTAAAAGTTTTATCTTGTACTACTTCATTTACAATTTGTACATCCATCATATGATAACCGTAAGCAGCTAACATAACATCTGTTTTTAAACCAGCCATTTCGATATGGCTTGGTCGATGTGACCAAAACCAACTCGTAATCAAAACATTTTGAACAGGATTATAGTAAGGGAATTTTTGGATTTTAACTTGTGTTTGTTCATTTTTTAATAAGAGTCGAGCTAAGTCTTGCAACATCATTACTTGCTTGGCATCTAACTGTTCGTCGTTAAATTTTATGAAACGATCACTCATGTTTTATCCCTCTTTAAAAGTTTAGTTCTACAGCATTATATATTGCTTGTTGTTCACGTTCATCTTCCAATTTATCAATAATTGTACGTTTAATTGCACGTTCAACTGGCATTACAGTGATTAAATCACACAAGTCTAATAATGCACGTATACTAGCGGCTTCTTCAGAAATTTGTCCCTGCTTAGACATAGTACGTAAATCTTCGTTAAACTTAATAATTTGTTCGATTTGTTTATCATCTTGTAATAAACTTTGCTCTTTAATTACATTTTTTAAAATGTCCCCGTCAATATAGTCAACGTGAATAACAACAAAGCGATTTTTTAGTGCTTCATTCATTGGCAATGTACCAACATAACCTTCATTTATCGCTGCAATAACGTTAAATCCTGGTACAGCTTTGATTACTTCACCAGTGTATGGATTCGTAATTTGACGACGATAATCTAAGACCCCATTTAATACAGGTAATGTTTCAGGTTTAGCCATATTTATTTCATCAATATATAAAATATGCCCCTCTTTCATAGCTTTAATAACTGGACCATCTACAAAGACAATTTCTTGTTGTCCTTCCGCATTTGTTTTAATTGTTTTAAAGCCTAATAAGCTTTCTGTATCTAAATCAACAGAACAGTTGACTTGATGCATGGGTGTATCAACAACTTCACTTAATGTTTCTGCCAACTTCGTTTTCCCTGAACCTGTTGGACCTTTAAGTAAAATATTTTTATTTAAATCGAATAATGCCTTCGCATCATTGAAAACTGTTGAATCTGAATTCTTATAATGTTTTAGTGCCATTTTAAAACGTTCTCCTTTAAATAAATTAAAAAACTAAGACATGGAATAAGTTCTCCAAATGCCTTAGTTTACTATTCTATTCTGATATAAAACGCAATGCTTAGTATGCGAATTGTTTATATTTTACCAAATTTACTAATTGAAAATCTCATATTAGGATTCATTTCAATAATTATGCGTTTAAACTTCTTTGAAATATGTTTTATAGTAACCGCCAACTAATCCTGAATTATCTATTATTTGATAATATTCTTCAGTTTCGTTGATAACATCATATTGTTTGCCTACAGTTAACATGTCAGAAACTGTAAATTTCTTTGCATCTGTATTAATGACTTCTACTTTCTTGATTGGCGTACGTTCTTTCCAAGTTTCATGTAACATAAATTTTGTCCTCACTATCGTAAAAAAATTATTTTTGTAAAGTGAATATAAACGATAATCCACTGTTTTCAGTAATTCTAATTGATTCAATATCATCTTGCTCAAGTGTTTGATATGGTATTTCCACTTCATCTAAGCGCGATTTCGCTTGATTAAAGAAATCTACATCTTTCGTTTCAAACTCAACTTGATCGACTGCGCCATATGCCGGCATTGTCATTTCGGTTTCTACAGGCATTAAATGTATTTCGCCACCTAGACCACCCGTTCCAATTTTGAATACTTGGACATGATAGTCAGCATTGTCGAAGGGTTGGTATTCTGCAAATACTTCAAGTCCGAATATATTTGTTAAAATTTGACCTGTAATATCTACATGATTCACTTTAAGAATCACTGGCCCTAAACCTTGCACTTGATGTAACGGATTGACCGCACTTTCGAAAGAAGGCATACCTAAACCAACGCCATAATTATTCTCGTTTGAATATATTGAGAAAATATGACCATTGTTATCTTCGAGACTGAAATATTTATTGCCATTTAATTCTTTAACTGTTGTAAATGGAATATCCTTACTCGATAATATTTCCGCATACTCCTCTAGACCTGAGTCAGTTGGTGTACGTAATCCAATACCCACAAAGTGAGATTCTTCTAATTGCTCACTTGGAACTTGTATAAATTGAAGTCTTGTTCCTGGGCTTATATCTGCATCGCCGAAACGAATTGAGTTTTCAAGAAGTTCTTCACAATTTAATCCTAATATGTCAACCATGAAATGTTTTGTCTGTTCTATATTTGTTGTACCTAATGTTATACTTCTAAGTCCACACATTATAGCCACCTCTATCTTTATCTTTACTATTATATTATAACTTATTTTAATCATAAATTATAGAATATCGGTCAGTTGATTTTGATTATAGATTAATATGTGAAAAATGTATTTCTTTAAAAGAACTATTTCATTTAAATAGCTAACATAATATTGTTATGGTTGCTATTGAGTATGTCATTAATGAGTATCTGTATATAGCGATTGGATATTGGGATATTTCGTTTTTCTGTAGTACATGAAAAACATATATATGTCGTGTCCATAAAGTGAATGTACATCTTGTTCAGATGATTTTAAATTAACTAAAGGCGCTTATAGAATTCATAAATTTCATCGCTTGTTATTATCTAAAATGATTTCATTAGCATATTGAAACACGCTATTCTAGCTATATTTCTATCGTGAGTCTATTTCATATAGAAATGATATATTTTTTAAGTAGTCAAAATTAAACTCACATTTTAATACGAAGCATTGTAAAAATAAAGTACAGCAGTAAGATATTTCGACTAGAAAATAAACTTACTGCTGTTTGTTATTGATTTGATCCCGTTTTTAGGAATAGTAAACTATTTTGTGTTGTGGATTAAGATTCTAATAATAAGTCTTCTGGGTTTTCAATTAATTCTTTAATTGTTTTTAAGAATCCAACTGCTTCTTTACCGTCAATAATTCTATGATCATAGCTTAATGCAATATACATCATTGGACGATTTTCGATTGTATCTTGATCAATCGCAATTGGTCTTGTAATAATTGAATGCATGCCTAAGATTGCAGCTTGATTACCATTGATAATTGGCGTACTCATCATTGATCCAAAAATACCGCCATTTGTAATCGTAAATGAACCATTAACCATATCATCTAAGCCAAGTTTTTTCTCTCGTGCTTTAACAGCTAAATTAGCAATTTCTGCTTCGATTTCTGCAAAATTCTTTTTATCACAATCTCTTACGAATGGTACTAATAGTCCATCATCTGTCGAAACAGCTACACCAATATCATAATATTGTTTCGTAATCATGTCGTCGCCGTCGATTTCTGCATTAACTTCTGGATACTTTTTCAAAGCTGCTACAGAAGCTTTAGTAAAGAATGACATAAATCCTAATTTAGTACCATCATGATCTTTCATAAATTGTTCTTTCTTACGTTTACGCAATTCCATAACATTTGTCATGTCAACTTCGTTAAATGTTGTTAGCATAGCTGTATTATTAGATACCTCTAATAATTTTTTAGCAGCTGTTTTCTTTCTGCGTGACATTTTTTCACGAATCACTGGTTTTGTAGGATATTGATTGTATTTTTTCTCTTCTTTTGCAGGTGCTTGTTGTGTTGTTTGTGTTGATGCAGGTGCCTGTTGTTTCTTATCAATATCTTCTTTACGAACAACATCATTTGTTTTCGGACTTACTTCAGCAAGATTCACACCATTTTCACGAGCATATCGACGCGCAGAAGGTGTAGCATTAACACGCTGCTGATTGTCATCATTTGTTTGATTGACTTCAGCTTTATCTGCCGATTTATTTGTTGTTTCTTCTTTTTTATTATTTGTTGTTTCATCATTTTGTTGTGGAGTATTGTCGTTACTATTTTCTTTAGAAGCATTGCCACTACCTTCGCCGATGACAGCAATTGCTTGTCCAACTTCTACAGTGTCGCCTTCACTTGCAAGTTGTTCAGATAATACACCTGCTTCTTCAGATACAACTTCGACATTAACTTTATCAGTTTCTAATTCAAGAATAGCTTCACCTTTTTCTACGCTATCCCCTAGGTTTTTCAACCATTCTGCAATGGTACCTTCTGTAATAGATTCTGCTAATTCTGGAACTTTAACCTCTGGCATGACTTATTTCCCCCTAGTTATTTTTTAATGCATTTTCTATAATTTTATTTTGAACAAGTTTATGAATTTCTCCATCGCCTTCAGCTGGAGCAGCCCTTTGAATTCTGCCATGATAACTTAAATCATATTTATCTGCAACTAGTACTTTAACATATGGATAAACATATAACCATGCACCTTGATTTTTAGGTTCTTCTTGTACCCATGACACTTCTTCAAGGTTTGGTAATTGTGCTAGCAATGCTTCAATCTCTTCCTCTGGGAATGGATACAATCTTTCAATCGCAACGAGTAATACTGATTCGTCTGGATTTTTAGCTAATGCTTCTTTTAAATCAATGAACATTTTGCCAGTTGCCAAAATAACTTTTGTAACTTTATCCGCTTGATATGATTCTGTCAAAATTGGCTCAAATCCACCAGAAGTAAATTCATCAATTGGTTTTGCAACTGTTTTATTTCTCAGTAAGCTTTTTGGTGACATAACAACCAATGGTCGCATTTGTTCAGAATCTAAACTAGCTGCTTGTGCACGCAATAAGTGGAAATAATTACTTGAACTAGATAAGTTGACAACTGTGCAATTATTTTCAGCAGCTAATTGTAAAAATCTCTCTAATCTTGCTGATGAATGTTCAGGCCCTTGACCCTCATATGCATGAGGTAAGAATAATGTTAATCCTGAACGTTCTCCCCATTTTGAGCGAGAACTGAATAAGAAGTTGTCAAAAATCATTTGTGACATATTTGCAAAATCACCATATTGCGCTTCCCAAATATTGAAGCTTTTTTTGTTTTCCACATTATAGCCGTATTCAAAACCAACTACTGCTGCTTCTGAAAGCGGAGAATTGTGTATATCAAATGTCGCTTTTTGATCAGGAACATGATGTAAAGGTGTATATGTTTCACCTGTTTGCTCATCATGTAACACGGCATGCCTATGACTGAATGTACCACGTTCACTATCTTGACCAGTTAAGCGAATCGGTGTACCATCTTGTAAGATTGTCGCAAATGCAAGTTGTTCTGCTTGTGCCCAATCAACTAAACCATCTTCTTTATTAAACGGCTCATGACGCTTCTCAAGAACTTTGTTTAACTTTTTCAAAATGTTAAAGCCATCCGGATATGTTAACAATGCATCATTTATTTCTTTCAAGTGATCAAACGTAAATGATTGTTCGTCTGCTTGTAACGGCAATGCAAGTTCTGCAGGTTTTTCCATATCTGGATTATCCATTTTATCAGCTTTATTAATTTTATCATGTGCTTGTCTTAGTTCCTTTTGGACTTGTTCTATAAATGAATGCATTTCATCTTCTGAAATGATACCTTCATTAACAAGCTTTTTACCAAACACATATTCAACAGAGTCATGTTTGCGAATATTCTGATAAGGAACTGGATTAGTAATTGATGGTTCATCCATTTCGTTATGTCCGAAACGACGATAACCTACTAAATCAATAACGACGTCTTTATGAAACTCTTTTCTAAATTCCATTGCAATATCAATTGCTTCAATAGTAGCTTCAACGTCATCTGCATTGACATGGAATATTGGCACATCATAACCTTTAGCCACATCTGTAGAATAAGTTGTTGAACGTGCATCAATTGGTTCTGTGGTAAATCCAATTCTATTGTTAGTAATAATATGCAATGAACCACCCGTAGAATAGCCTTTCAAGTTTCCTAAGTTCATTGTTTCGAAGTTAATACCTTGACCAGGATAAGCAGCATCGCCGTGTATAATAATTGGCATTGCTTTATGATGATCAGTCGTCGGAGCCCCAGCACGCTGCGTATCATCTTGTGCTGCTCTCGTACGCCCTTCAACAACAGGTGCAACAATTTCCAAGTGACTTGGATTGTTAGCCAGTGCAATACGCTGCATTGTACCGTATGAATCAGTAGTTTTAATGCCACCAAGGTGATATTTCACATCACCAGTCCATCCAGCAGTTAACTGCAAGCTACCATCTTCAGGTAAGAATTTCATTGGATCTGTATGCATAAATTCTGAAATCATCATTTCGTACGGTTTTTCTAAGACATGCGTTAAAACGTTTAAACGTCCACGGTGAGCCATGCCTATTTGTATATTTTTAATACCTTCTTTCGCAGCAATCGTAATAGTACGTTGTAACATCGGTACAAGTGCGTCTACCCCTTCAATTGAAAAACGCTTTGCACCAACGAAGTTTTTATGAAGATATTTTTCAAACCCTTCAACATACGCTAATTGTTTAAATAGTGCCCTTTTTTCGTTATTATTTAACGTTACTTTATATGGCGTTTCAATTCTTCTTTTTAACCAACCACGTTCGGTATTGTTATTAATATGTGTATACTCAAATGCAATTGGTCCTTTGTAACGTTTTTCCATTCTTAAAATTGCTTCATAAGCATTATCATAAATGTCGGCAAAGTGATCTGAAACAATTCCTGCTGATATACCTTCCAAAGTCTGTTGATCTAAATCAAAGTCTTCAATCTCTAATTTAGGTACATGTTTCCTTTTCGGAGGATTTACAGGATAAATATCGGCTTTAAGATGCCCGTATTGGCGAATATTATCAATCAAACGCATGACACGCTTAATTGTGCCGTCGCTATTTTGACTACTTGTACTTTTTAAAGCTGGTACAATTGAGTCATCATTCTTAATTGTGCTGAATAAGACTTGTAAATCTTCTGGTACAGATGATGGATCTTGTAAAAAGTCATCATATAGATCTAACATTAGACCTAAATTCGCACCGAAGTTTACAGGAGCCTCTGAAACTTCTTTTCTTTCGTTAGTCATTTTACACCCTCCACAAAAATGTTGAAACGCTTACAATGTAATAATATCACTATTTAGTTATTTGTTAAAGTAGATTTACCTATTTATCTACTAAAAAGAAGAATCAACAAAAGCGTTGATTCTTCTAGGTTTATAGATGTATTTTATTGTAAATTTTGGGAGGTGAATTCCACAGAAATGATAAAGAACCCCTGATTATTTGTTTTATAGTCGTTCTTGGGAGTGGGACAGAAATGATATTTTCGCAAAATTTATTTCGTCGTCCCACCCCAACTTGCATTGTCTGTAGAAATTGGGAATCCAATTTCTCTTTGTTGGGGCCCCTGACTAGAATTGAAAAAAGCTTGTTACAAGCGCATTTTCGTTCAGTCAACTACAGCCAATATAACTTCGTAAAGCATAGAACATTGATTTATGTCCCAGCCTCACTTAAAAAATTGATTCTATGACTTTGATTGACGTCTTAAACATGATTAAAATATGATTTTAAACGTTGTTCCTTTGTTAATCTCACTTTTAATTTTAATCGATCCACCGTTTAATTGAATGATTTTTTGCGCAATAGATAATCCGAGTCCATTACCACCTTGACTTCTTGAACGAGATTTATCCACTCGATAAAAGCGATCAAAAATGAAATCTTGATCTTCCTCTGGAATACCAATTCCATGATCTGTAATTTCAATTATTTTTTGCTTATTTTTTAACCTTGTCTTAACTTTAATTTTCTTATTCTTCACATCATATTTAATTGCATTATCAATAAAGATTAAAAATAATTGTTCAAATTGATGAGGTTTCATTTTAATTTCTAGATTTTTAGATGTCAGATCCGTATCAAATTGATAATCAGGATGCAATTGTTTTAATGAGTGTATTCGCGAGCGAATTTCATCATTAATATGCACGGTCTGCGCTTCAGAAGAAATGTCATTTACATCTCCTTTAGTCAATTCAAGTAATTCTTCGACTAATTTTATGATACGATTCATTTCTTCAATAGAAATATTTAACGATTCTTCTAATACTGCTGGGTCTTTTTTTCCCCATCGCTGAATCAAATTTAAATGACCTTGAATAATTTGTAATGGTGTTCGTAATTCATGTGATGCATCTTCAACAAATTGTCTTTGTTGATTAAATGATTCTTCAATTTGGCTCATCATCTCATTAAACGTATTTGCTAAATTATCTATTTCTTCATAATTTGTATTTAATTGCAATTTATTTTGAAAACCATCTCGTCGGATCTCAATCATTTTATTTGATAAACTGACAAGCGGTTTAGTAATTTGAGTTGAAAATACATAACTAATTGTGGCAGTTATAATTGTTGCAATCACTCCAAATGCGAGCGCAATAATATACAATGATTTTACGATGTTATCATAATTTTCTAGTGAATGAATTAACAAACTATACCCTTTGAAATCTTGCGTTGTGATTGGTTCTTTAATAATTAAATAATCAATGCCTTTATAACGTTTTTTTATTACGCGGTCAAAATACCGGTGTTCATAACCAGGTTCAACTCTCACTGTGTTATCATTCGATGTCTCAAATAATTTATTATTATGCTCATCATAAATAATAATCTCTTGAAAATTACCTAAAGATGCATTCAAGTCTAATGCAGATATATCTTTAACAGGCTTAGAATGAAATAAATTATTAATATCGCTTGAGCTTCTTTCTGCATCATCAAGCTCACTATTATGCAGTGTATCTTTCAAGAAAAAGATAATAATTAAACAAAACAAAAATATCGTGACAAACGTAATCATCGTGGTAACAATAATCCAGTTATTGCGCAATTTACGTTTTGTCATCGTATCACATACCCAACGCCACGAACTGTTTCAATCATTTTGTCACGATCGTATGGTTTTAATTTGTTTCGTAAATATCTTATATAAACATCTACGACATTTGTTTCTACTTCACTATTATAACCCCATACATGATTTAAAATTTGTTCCCGTTGCATAACATGGTTTTTATTTTCAGCTAGAAGATATAGTAAATCATACTCCGTTTTTGTTAATTCAATTTCTGCGCCATTTACCGTCACTTTAAAAGCATTCTTATCAATTGTAATACCGTTGACATCGATAATATCTTTTTGTGGCTGACGACGTAAAATCGCACGAATTCTTGCTAAAAGTTCTTCAATATCAAATGGCTTAACTATATAATCGTCTGCACCGTAATCAAGCCCAGCAACTTTGTCATACGTATCACTTTTCGCTGTAATTATAATGATAGGTGTAGATTGTTGTTGTCTAATTTTGCGACAAATTTCTAAGCCATTAATTGACGGCAACATTAAATCTAATATGATTAAATCATAGTAATGGCTAAGCGCTTTATCTAAACCGTCTTGTCCATCATACTCTGTGTCCACATTGTAATTTTCATGTGTGAGTTCCAATTCAAGAAATCTTGCTAAGTTTTGTTCATCTTCTACTATTAAAATTTGCGTCATTTGTACACCTCATATTACGACTTTTTCTAATAAGGTAATATATTTTAAATTTTGTATTTTTCTATACAATAGTTGCTTTTTAAATTAGTTTGTTTACGTTTAAATTTTATCACAAATCAATAACCATGTTTTAAATTTTTCAAGCTACAATCATTAATTATTTATTAACTCAAATATTTAATAATCAGTTAATGGAATTCTGTTAATTCTGATTGCAGTACTTAAATATAGAATACTGTAACACAAGGTCTTACCGCAATATCAATTGTTGTCGTATACTGACTTTTATTAATGTAAAATGAATAGTTATTATCTTTATTTTCACAAAATGACCGTAGTTTAAACATTTATCACACATCATTTCAATGTGCCTGTTTGAACTTGCAAGTAACATTTCTTAATGTATGAATTCAAAAGAAGTATGTAACAATATAATTTTTAAGCCTCATCACTTTTAAATATTCTAATTCTACTGAGAAATACAAATTTTTTTATTTTCTAAAATAGCGTAATCATGCGTTTTATTTACTATTCTTAAAAAATATTCAAAAAAAGTTTTAGTTTCTAATTGACAATGATTCTCACTAATGTATAATAGTAGTTGAAAATGATTATCAATACCACATAGAACATCCCCCCACAACGTTTCGTTCTTGTTGGATTGGTCATTTTCAAATATTCCCCTTTTATATGCCCGTAAAAGACAATATACGTTATAACAACGTTTTATAAAAGCAGTAAACCCTTACGACACTTTAGGTTTACTGCTTTTGTTTTTTTACTATTTAATTGATTAATTTATTTCTAAGTAATAACGTTGATAAAATAATGCAAAATACGCCACCAATAATGCCGGCAATAATATCTGTTGGATAATGTACACCTAGATATACACGTGATATGGAAATCAATAAAATCATAGCTGCACATAACCCTATAAGAATACCTTTTGAATTACCTTGATTTAATCGATTTAATAAATAGATACTACTTCCAAAATATGCAGTTGATCCCATAGCATGACCGCTAGGAAAACTAAATCCTGTTATATCAATTAAACGCAGCAATGTAGGTCTTTCTCTATCGAATATATTTTTTAATGCTGGATTCAAAATTCCAGATAATGCCATTGTTAATGCAAAAAATAATGCTTCAATTTTGTGGCGCTTTAACATGAGATATGCCACAAGAAGTAATGAAATACATAACATTGCCCAGACTTCACCTACTTTAGTAGCCCCAAGCATGATAGATGTCGTAATAAAGCTCTCTGATGAATATATAAATTCATAAACTTCATTATCAATCCATTTCCCTAGTCTTGATTCGTGGAAAAACGCGATAATTCCAAAAACCAATGTAAAAACGATGAGCAAAGAGATACGTTTCCATTGACTCATAAAGCATTACCCCCCATTAATTCAATGCGTCTTTAATCATCTTATCAAATAAAGCTTCTTTCGTATAACTTTGTTCATACGATTTCATATTATTGATAATTCGAGTTCTTTCCTGTTCCATTTTATTTAGCTCTTGTAATAAAATTTGTGCTGTCAATTGTTCTTCATCAATCGTTTTAGCATAACCTTTATCAGCAAAATGATTTGCATTGTCAATTTGGTCGCCTCGGGATTGATCTAAACCTAATGGTACTAATAACATTGGTATACGTAATGTTAAGAACTCATATATCGCATTTGACCCTGCTCTACTTATTACTGTGTCCGTAATTGCTAATAAATCTGTTAAATCCTCTTTAACAAATTCATATTGTATATATCCTGATTTTTTAACTTGAGCATCTTTTAATCCTTTACCAGTTAAATGTATCACTTGATATTGTTGTAATAATGCATCTAAGTTTTCGCGAATAATGCTATTTAATTTTTTACTTCCTAAGCTTCCACCCATAACGAGTAACACTTTTTTATTTTCATTAAAGCCTGTTAATTGATAACCATTATGTGCATTACCATTTTTTAAATCTTCTCGAATTGTTGCTCCAATAAAATCAGCTTTCTCTTTAGGTAGGTAGTTTAGCGTTTCTTCAAATGTTGTATATATTTTCTTGGCAAATTTAAGTGCTATCTTATTCGCTAATCCTGGTGTTAAGTCAGATTCATGAATAATAGTTGGTATATTTAATGATTTGGCTGCAATAACAACTGGCACAGATACAAATCCACCTTTTGAAAATAATAGATCAGGTTTTTCTTTTTTCAAAACTTTACGAGCATCAAGAATACCTTTTAATACTTTAAATACATCTTTGGCATTTTCTAAAGAAATATATCTTCTTAATTTACCACTCGAAATAGGATAATACTTAATTTCTGGTAGTTGTGATTCAATCATTTCTCTTTCAATACCATTTTTAGAACCAATATAAAGCACTTCATAACCTTGTGATAATGCAGTTGGAATTAAACTTAAATTTACTGATACGTGTCCAACTGTTCCCCCTCCGGTAAATGCGATTTTCGTCATTAATATTACCTCTATTCTTTTAAATTTTTATAATACGCATAAAATGCTTCACCTTTATCATATGGCGGATATTCCATTAATTGTTCACCGACCTTATGAAATCCAAATTTGGCAAATAAACCTTGTGCAGGTTTGTTTAACGCAAAGGTGTCCGTTAAAATAACTTCTGCACCACGTGCTTTAACTAAATCAATAACATAATTGAATAATTCTGTAGCAGCTCCTTTATATTCTTTCGAACCAGTTAATCGATGAATAACAAAAGCGCCTTCTCTATTTACTGGCCAGTCAATGTCATCATACCATTCTGCTTGGTCTTGGTCGACAACAATAAAGCCATAAATTTTGTCATTTTCCTCTAATACGTACAAATAATCTTTAGCAATATCTTCTTCAAAATGTTCTAAAAGAGGGTACTGATCGTCCCATTGCTCGTTGTCGTGTTCTTTCATTAATTCTTTTGCTTCTTCTACTAGATTTAAGATTTGATCTAAATCTGACATTTTACCTAGACGGATCATGTACGTCACTCCTTATATCGTTATGTTAAACATGTTTTTCAGTACATGTTAATCTTACACACTATTAGCATGCTTTAAACCTTTATTATGAATGAAAAATAGTAATTATCACACTATGGGATAAAAATAACCAATAAAAGTATCATATACCAATTAATTGATTGTTAAAACTAGTGAATAATACTATTTAAAAAGTATATGCTCATAGTATATTAAAGCATGAATTGTTAACAGCGATGATAGAAATTGTGTTATTTACATCATTTGTAAATGTCTAATTTATATCTTTTAGAGTTAGACGTCAATAAAAATAAATACGCCTCCTAAATTGCTATCTTTGCAAATTTAGGAAGCGTGTCATTAACATAATAATAATAAAATTTTAGTAGTGTGTATCGCTTTATTTTAAAATATTAATCAATTTATCGAGAACATCATCATGTTTATTAGCTTTTTCAACTAATAACTCAGTAAATTTATTATTCGTTTCTTTATTAAATTCACCAGTTACCTCGAGTTTATTCGCTTGTTGGAAAGCTTTAACTAGATTTTCTAAAGCTTGATCAAATTGCGTTGATTCATTATCAACTTTATAACCTAAAGCTGATAAACCAATTTTAATAGTTTTAATATTTTTATCATCGTCTCCAACTTTAAATGTTTTCGTATTAGGAATGACATTTAAAGATTGATATTTAGGTGTGTCAATAGTAACGTCTGGTTTAATGCCTTTACCGTGAATATAATGACCATCTGGCGTTAACCATTTCATTTCAGTATATTTTAACAACGAACCATCTTTAAACTCTCTTGTAGTTTGTACGACACCTTTACCGAATGTTTTTGACCCATAAACTTTAGCTTTATTATAGTCCTTTAGCGCACCAGTAAACACTTCAGAAGCACTAGCTGAACCTTCATTCACTAAGATGGATATATCCATGTCTTTCGCTTCTTTTAACGCATCATTAGAAGTTTGAATTGCTTCAGTATCTTTACCTTTTTCTAGTTTAACAACAGTTTTTCCTTTATCGATAAAAATATTTGCCATTTTAACAGCTTCATCTAGTAGTCCACCTGGATTATTTCTTAAATCTAAAACAATCTTTTTCAAACCATCTTTGTGAGCTTTAAGAACTGCATCTTTCAATTCACCTGATGTATCATTCTGGAATTTATTAATAGTAATAACTCCAACCTTACCTTTTTTCTTATACTCAACGCTTTTAACATGAATTTTTTCACGTTTAATCTTAACGTCTTTTTCTTCACTGCCTCTTTGAACAGTTAAAGTTACTTCAGTGTTTTCTTTACCGCGAACGTCTTTGACAACTTCGTCTAATGCTTTTCCTTTAATTGATTTTCCATTTACTTTAGTAATGACATCTTTAGGACGAATGCCAGCACGTTCTGCTGGAGAACCCTTCATAGGGCTAGTAACCATAATTTGATCATTTTTCTTTTGCATTTCTGCACCAATACCTACAAAATCACCTGAAACACCTTCATTAAAGGATTTAGTTTGTTCTTTTGTTAAATATTCAGAATAAGGATCTTTTAATTCTTTGACCATGCCATCAATTGCAGCTTTACTCAACTTGTCAGAGTTCTGTTTTTTATAATAATCACTATTTAAGATTTTATACACATTTTCAATTTTATTTAAGTTTGCTTGATCAGTTTTGTTTAAACCACTTATTTTTTGATTTATAAAAATATATGCAACAACTGTGATGACAGCTGTTATTATGATTGTACCAATTAAAATTGATATGAATTGCCAACGTTTTAAGTGAACGCGTTTCGATGAATTAGTTTGTTGGTCTTGATTGCTTGTTGCATTTTCAGCGCGTTCATCATCGGATGAAGTTGTGTGTTGCTTATCATCCATTGTATCACTTCCTTATTATGTACTTTTAAATTCTGTGTAGTTAATCATATCAATTTATGCAAGATAGCGCACCATATTTCACTATAATTGATTAATTTTTAGTCACAACTTAGTTTATTTTAAATGACGGATTGTAATATTAAGTGCAACACCTATAAAAATTCATAAAAAATGCCCATAATTGGCACTTTGTTGTAAGATGTTAATAACCACAAAAACACATACAAGGAGTGCCAACATGAGCTATAACCATCTTACACTAACTGAACGCGCACGTATAGAGGTTTTACGTCAAGAAAATTATTCTTTAAGATCTATTGCACGTAAATTAAAACGATCTGTATCTACTATCTCACGTGAAATTAGTAGGAATAATTTAAATCAGTCATATCAAGCTGAAACAGCTCAAAAAAATTATGAAACCAAAAGAAAACTTTGTGGTCGTCCTACTCGATTTACTCCAGAACTTGGTAATATCATTAAATATTATTTAAAATGCCACTGGTCTCCTGAACAAATCGTAGGTCGTCTATTACAAAACCAAATCTGTTTTAAAACCATCTATCGATGGATTAACTCTAATATGATTAATTTCGAACTTATTTCATGCCTTCGTCAAAAAGGAAAAAGACAGAAACCTAAAGAAACTAGAGGTAAGTTTAATATTGGCCGTCCTATTTCACAACGTCCTAAGGAAATAAAGAAACGTAATACATTCGGTCATTGGGAAGCTGACACAATTGTATCCAGCAGAGGCAAAAGTAAAGGGTGCATTGCTACTTTCGCAGAAAGAAAATCACGTTATTATTATTGTGTACTTATGCCTGATCGTTCCTCTAATTCTATGGAGACGGCAATTAATAACCTTATCAAACATCTACCTAAAGGTGCCGTTAAAACTATTACTGTCGATAGAGGGAAAGAGTTCTCTTGTTATCAAAATATTGAAAACCAATTTAATATTAATGTCTACTTCGCTGATCCATATTCCGCATGGCAAAGAGGTACAAATGAAAATACCAATGGTTTACTAAGAGAATTTTTCCCTAAGAAAACAGACTTAGCTAAAGTAAATCAAGAGCAACTTAACTATGCATTAGACTCAATTAATTATCGACCAAGAAAGTGTTTAAATTGGAAGTTTCCTTATGAAGTTTTATGTGATGAACTGTTGCACTTAAATTGACAAATCAACAAATTAAAACCAGGATAACAACTTGCATCACCCTGGTTCTAACTATTATTATTAAAAATTATATTAAAATTTTAGCCATTCCGTATATTCTTCATATAGATCATCAAATACAGACATTGGCAATGTGAAATCACCATGTGTCTCAATATAATCAGACAGTATGTTAAAATCATCATCGTGTTTTGGGAAAGCAAGATCGTCAAATATCTCTTCTGCTAGACGACCTTTATCGTCGTGTCGACCACGCACTGTCATGACAAATTGATAAAACGAATAGTTTTTCATTAGTTCATTGTCACATCAATCACTTTAGTTTCACCTTTAATCACAGCATTTTCATCATAAATATTAATAGAAGCCGCTTGATCAGTGTTAGTAATTATAATTGGTGAAATAACAGATTTAGCATTATTATTAATATATTCAAGGTTGAATCTTACTAATGGATCTCCGACGTTAACTTCATCACCACTAGACACTAACACTTCAAATCCTTCACCGTCTAATTGAACTGTGTCTAAACCGATATGAACTAATAATTCTAAGCCGTTATCTGCTTTTAAACCAATTGCATGCTTAGTTGGAAAGACATTGTCAACACGTCCTGCAATTGGAGACACAACTTCTCCTTCAGTTGGATTAATACCAAACCCTTCGCCCATCATTTTTTGTGCGAATACAGGATCTGGAATATCTTCAATTTTCACGTATTCTCCAGTTAATGGTGCATAAATTGCGATATCTTTCTGAACTTCTTTGCCTTTTCCGAATAATTTTTTAAACATACTTTCCACTCCTACTTATCAAAATGTGATATTAAATCGCCATAACCCAATTCTTCTAATTTTTCATATGGAATAAATTGAATTGCAGCGGAATTGATACAGTATCTTAAGCCGCCACTTTCTTTAGGTCCATCATTAAAGACGTGTCCTAAATGACTATTTGATTCTTCTGAACGCACTTCAGTTCTTACCATACCAAATGATTTGTCGACTAATTCTATAATTTCATCGTCATCAAGCGCTTTGGAAAAGCTAGGCCATCCGCACTCAGAATGAAACTTTTCTTCAGATGTAAATAAAGGTTTACCAGAAATCTTATCTACATAAATCCCTTTAGCAAAATGATTCCAATATTCATTCATAAATGGTGGTTCAGTGCCATTTTCTTGTGTAACAATATATTCTATATCTGTTAGTTCACTTTTATCTTTTTTAAGCATTTTGATTCCCCCAATGTGATTCTATAAACGCTTTTCTACCTGAACCACGTTGATATTGGTAATAATGTACCGGGTTCTTTTTATAATAATCTTGATGGTAGTCTTCAGCTGGATAGAAATTTTTATATGGTTTAATAGGTGTAATCACTGGTTTCTTGAAAATACCTTGTTCATTTAATTGTTGCTTTTTAAACTCAGCAGCCTTTTTCTGATGCTTATCATGATAGAAAATGACTGGTTGATAGCTTTCGCCTCTATCGAAAAATTGCCCTTGATCATCGGTTGGGTCAAATGTTTTGAAATATATGTCTAATATATTTTCAAAGGAAGTAACCTCTGGATCAAACGTAATTTGTACTGCTTCGACATGGCCGGTTTGATTCGTACATACCTGTTCATAAGTTGGGTTATCAGCATGACCGCCACTATAACCAGATACGACTGACTTGATGCCTGGATATGATGTAAATGGTTTAACCATGCACCAGAAACATCCTCCTGCTAATGTTGCATATTCTTTTGTCATATGAATTACCTCCTCTATCTATCTAATTATAAATTTAGTCTATAAAGGATTGAAATGGAAGTAATTAACACTGAAAAGATTAAATTTACTTCTTAAGGACTACGAGGCCAATCGCACCTTGACCAGTATGTGCAGAAATAACTGGTGTAGTTACATTTATATCGTAATTATCCACATGAAAAGCTTCATTAAAAACTTTCTTCAATTTATCAACATATTCAATGACGTTAGCATGTGCGACACCAACGGATTTGATTTCATGATCTCCTATAAATTCAGCAATTTCCTTTTTCAAGTATTGGATACTAGAATTTTGAGTTCTCGCATTGTGCACAAGCTCTAAGCGACCATCATCTAGTGTACCAATTGGTTTAATTTTCATAAGATTACCAATCAAACCTTTTGTTTTACTAATTCTGCCACCTTTAATTAATTGATTCAATTGCCCTATAACTACAAATAATTTAATGTTTTCTCTTAAATGATTTAACTTTTTAACTATTTCAGAAGTTGAGACACCTTCTTTTACAAGCTCTACTAGGTGTTGTATTTGATACCCTAAACCAAAAGAAATAGATTTTGAATCAATAACAGTTACATTAGCATCTACCATTTGACTTGCTTGGTAAGCAGTGTTAAATGTACCACTTAGTCCTGAAGAAAGATGAATACTTATGATTTCAGAACCATCTTTTCCTAGTTCTTCATAAGCAGATATAAATTCACCTATGGCTGGCTGACTTGTCTTTACATCTTCATCATTTTCAATATGATTAATAAATTCTTCTGATGTAATATCTACTTGGTCAACGTATGAAGCTCCTTCAATAGTTAAACTTAAAGGAATTACATGTATGTTGTTTGCTTCTAAATATTCTTTAGATAAATCGGATGTTGAGTCTGTTACTATAATCTGTTTTGTCATGGTCGTTTTCCCCCTTATTTTTTACGAATTAAATGTAGAAAGGTATGTGGAATTGTATTTTTCTCATCTAGTTTACCTTCAACTGAAGAGGCAACTTCCCAGTCTTCAAATGTATAAGGTGGAAAGAACGTATCACCACGAAATTTACCTTCAATAACAGTAATATACATGTCGTCCACTTTATCAATCATTTCTTCAAATAATGTTTGCCCTCCAAATATAAAAACATGGCCCGGTAGTTGGTAAATATCTTCAATAGAATGAATTACATCAACGCCCTCTACGTTGAAACTTGTATCTGAAGTAAGTACAACATTTCGACGATTCGGTAGTGGTTTACCAATCGATTCAAATGTCTTACGACCCATTACTAAAGTATGACCTGTTGATAATTTTTTAACATGCTTCAAATCATTTGGTAGGTGCCAAGGTAATTGATTTTCAAAACCAATTACTCGTTGCAAGTCATGTGCAACTAGAATGGATAAAGTCATGATTATCCTCCTTCTTCTATCATTTCATTTTTAATTACTAAGTTATCTTTAATTTAACACAATTTTTATCATAAAGTGTGATAGAAATAATGATTTTGCATAATTTATGAAAACGTTTAACACAAAAAAGTACTTTTTTGCACTTGAAAATACTTTGATGTCATTTTGATGTCTATATGGTTAGCTAACTATGCAACGACTACACTGCTATTGGAGCTTTTATTGCTGGATGTGATTCATAGTCAACAATTTCCAAATCTTCATAATTTATGTCAAAAATAGACTTATCACTGTTAATTTTTAATGTTGGAGGATTGAAGCTTTCACGTGCTAATTGTGTTTGAATCGCATCAATATGATTTGAATAAATATGTGCATCTCCAAATGTATGCACAAATTCTCCTACTTCAAGTCCACATTCTTTGGCAATAAGGTGCGTCAATAAAGCGTAGCTTGCGATATTAAATGGCACACCTAAAAAGATATCTGCGCTACGTTGGTATAACTGGCAACTTAACTTACCATCTTGAACATAAAACTGGAACATTGTATGACAAGGCGGAAGTGCCATTGTATCAATTTCTGTTGGATTCCATGCAGATACGATGTGTCGTCTTGAATCTGGATTATGCTTAATTTGCTCAATTACTGTTTTAAGTTGATCAAAATGATTACCATCTTTATCAACCCAATCTCGCCACTGTTTACCATAAACATTTCCTAAATCACCGAATTGCTTCGCAAATGTATCATCTTCAAGAATACGTTGCTTAAATTGTTTCATTTGTTCTTTATATTGTTCGTTAAATTCAGGATCACTCAATGCACGATGCCCGAAATCTGTCATATCTGGACCTTTATACTCGTCTGATTTGATATAATTTTCAAAAGCCCATTCGTTCCAAATATTATTATTATACTTTAATAAGTATTGGATATTTGTATCTCCTTTAATGAACCATAATAATTCGGTCGCTACTAATTTAAAAGAAACTTTCTTTGTCGTTAATAGTGGAAATCCTTTAGATAAGTCAAAGCGAAGTTGATGACCAAATTTCGAAATCGTACCTGTATTTGTGCGATCATTTCGTGTATTTCCTATTTCTAAAACTTCTTCACAAAGACTGTGATATGCTGCATCAAATGAATTCAACATATGCGATAACACCTCATTTTTATTATTTATAGTATGTATATTTAGTTCGATATAATTTAACTTTATGTAGCATTTTGTTATCACTCATTTTAGGAATATGATATTAATATCATGAATTCCGTTACTTTATTTATAAAATGATGATTAAGTACCTGCCACATCATAACGTGATCTATGTTTCCAATTGCTAATTGTTTACCCAAATCTATAACTTTAATGCTAAAAAATTTTAAAAAAGAGGTTAACACATGATTTGAATATTATGTTTGATGTCCTATTAAAACAGTTAAATTTCTAGAAAATATAGTTGGTAAGAACGTTCTTTATATAACAAATGGAATACAACTATATTCTCTATTTTCAATGACAGACACCATTTTTAATATTATAAAATGTGTTAACCTTTATATTTATTTATGTGTACTATTTACAATTTTCGTCAAAGGCATCCTTTAAGTCCATTGCAATGTCATTAATATCTCTACCTTCGATAAATTCTCTAGGCATAAAATAAACTAAATCTCGACCTTTGAATAAAGCATACGAAGGACTAGATGGTACCTGCTGAATGAATTCTCGCATTGTAGCAGTTGCTTCTTTATCTTGCCCAGCAAAAACTGTAACTGTATTTGTAGGTCTATGTTCATTTTGTGTTGCAACAGCTACTGCAGCTGGTCTTGCTAATCCAGCTGCACAGCCGCATGTAGAGTTAATAACTACAAAAGTAGTGTCATCAGCATTTACTTGGTTCATATACTCTGATACTTCCTCGCTCGTTTCTAAACTTGTAAAACCATTTTGAGTTAATTCGCCACGCATTTGTTGCGCAATTTCTTTCATATAAGCATCATATGCATTCATATTTAATTCCTCCAATTAAATTGTTCTGTTCGTCATTTGTTTCCATACTGAACCAAGTGCTTCATCTCCGTTTTCAATACGAGATATGGCCATTTCAATTTGTAATTTAACTTCAAACGCATTGTCATTAATATGGGCTTTAAGTGCGGGAAGCTGCTCTGCATTACCTTCATCAAAGATAAACATAGCAGCACGCCACCTAACGATTTTCTGTGGATCATCTAATAGTAGCACCTTTTCTGGTAGTGCCTCTGGATACCCTAAATCGCTTATGCAATCCCCTGCAGTTCTTCTTACAGCAGGACTTTTATCACGAAGCCCCTTATATAAATACGGTAAAATTTCTTTACTTTCAATCATACCTAATAGTACAATCGCTTGACGTCTAACCGGTACTTTTTCATCAGATAAAGCTAAATCAAGCAGCGGTATATCTTCAAAAGTCGGCTTTGGAAAATGATTTAACATTCTTAATCGAGTCTTCCAATTATCAGTCGCATGATATTCATCCAAAGAGACATGTCGATAGAAATGATAATTATTAGTTGCGTGATTTTCTTCTAAAGCATGTTTTACCAATACAGGTAACTGTGATTCTGGATAGGTAGCTAGTACTTCTTCTAGGACACCATCCATTACTTCTTCAATATTTCCATAGCGATTTCCTAAATCTAGCCATTTACGCATAAAAACAATATTGTCATGTTTTGTTTGCGCTTGAGTCATATGATCAACATATGTTTGTGGTAATTGTTCTCTTAATTCTTGGTCAGCAGAAGTTAGCTTAATTTGATACGGTATACCCTTAAAAGTTAATAGTTCAGCTTTAATTTCACCAAAATGATTGTCAATTTGTGGGTCTTTTCCAGATTCCAACACCTGACTTTCACCTGAAAAAGCAGCTTTAATATCAGGTAGTATGTCTTCCCAATCAGCTTTTGGTGCCTTATCAACAGCTAAGAAGTTCATGACATGAAAAATGGAAGTGATACCATCTATAGATAACAACTGATTTATAAATCTTGGTTGATTTTCTTCTACTTTTTTATAAGTATTAGATAACTTGTCTTCTCTTGTATATGACAAAACAACTTTCATTGTATTTGGACTAGGTGTTGGCTCTATACGTAAAATTTCCATATACTTTATTCCCCCCGAATACTAGTTGATGAAAAATTTATTCGAATACAGCCTCTACTTTTGGCAATACTGTTTCCCAATTTGCGTCATTTTCTTTATCTACTGAAATAAAGTCCATAACATGGAAAATTGATTTAACGCCTTCAACCTTTAAGATGTCATTAATAAATGCTGGCTGTGAATCATCAACTTTAGTATACGTATCTGATGTCATACCTTCTCTGCTTTCACTAAGTGTAATCTTCATTGTGTTGTGGTTCGGTGTTTCTGATATAGATATAATTTGCATTTGACTTCCTCCTATTGAAGTTCATTTCCTAATTGTTTTATTTCTTTCCCTATTGAACACTCATTGATACAAAAATGATGCGCCTTCGTTTTCCCCTCTAATTTACGCAGACGAGTTTTGATTGGACATTGATTGCAATAAGTATTCATTAAATCATCTATTTTCGCGAGTGCATTTTGCTCTGAATAAGTTAAAATACGCGACACTTCCTTTATTACTTCAAAATATTGCAACCTTGTAAATAAGTGTTACTGTTTTAAATTTGACATAAAAATATTATAACATTTTTGACCCTAAGATTTGAATGAAACCTTTTACAATTCTATACGTAAAATGTATTTATATTCAAATGCTATTGCATCGCAAACGATTTTTCAGTAAAATGAGTAAGTTATTTATTGAGCGGTTTCTAAACACCCGTATGATCAAAATTTAGGAGGACATTTTAATATGTATAATGAAATTTTAGGACTAGTTACGTTTATTGCAACGTTCGTGCTTATGGTACTTATGTATCGCTTTTTTGGTAAACAAGGTTTAATTGCATGGGTTGCAATTGGCACAATCATTGCCAACATACAAGTGATTAAAACTGTAGAAATCTTTGGTATTTCAGCAACTTTAGGTAATGTCATGTTTGCTTCTATTTATTTAGCAACAGATATATTAAACGATATTTATGGGCGTAGAGTTGCAAAAAGAGCAGTTTGGTTAGGCTTTTCATCAACATTAATTATGATTATTGTTATGCAATTGTCATTACATTTTATTCCTGCACCAGAAGATATGGCACAAAAAGCATTACACGCAATCTTTGATGTTGTGCCACGTATAGCTTTAGGCTCAATTGTCGCATATATTATTGGTCAACATATTGATGTATTTATCTTTTCACTAATTAAAAAAGTATTTAGTTCTGATAAAACGTTTTTCATCCGTGCATACGGTAGTACATTTTTAAGCTCAATAATTGATACAGCTATATTTGTAGCTATCGCATTTATCGGAAGTTTACCTGGTACAGTTGTATTTGAAATATTTATTACAACGTACGTACTAAAATTAGCTTCAACAGTTTTCAATGTACCATTTGGATATATTGCTAAATCATTTTATCGTAAAGGTAAGATTGATAAATTAGATCAAGGCTATTAAAGCACTTACTACATAAAAGAATAAGTTTTAAGGCTGATATTTGAGAAAATTTTATCAAGATGATTTTTTTAGGAAGTATATTACAGTACTACGTATTAGAAAATCATCTTTGACTCAGCGAGTATTTTAAACACGTGTTACTTATTTAAGTGATGCGTGTTTTTTTATGGATTACCCAACGTATTTTGTATTACAGTAATAGTAACTTTAACTAAGTATTGAATAGAAAGTAGGTTTATTATGGCGAAAATAAATTTTGATGCTGCGACGAAAGGAAATCCAGGCATAAGTACTTGTGCCATTGTAATCAAAGAAGATGAGCAGCATTATACATATACACATGAGTTAGGTGAAATGGATAATCACACAGCAGAATGGGCAGCATGTATTTATGCACTAGAACATGCACGTGAATTAAATGTTAGTAATGCGTTGTTGTACACTGACTCTAAGTTAATTGCGGATAGTGTTAACGCTGGTTATGTAAAAAATGCCAAATTCAAACCTTATTTTGATCAATTGGAAATATTTGAACAAGATTTTGATTTATTATTTGTTAAATGGATTCCGAGAGAACAAAACAAAGAAGCGAATCAACATGCACAGCAAGCATTGTACAAATTTATTAAAAAGAACAAATAAAAGGAGCACCGACTGATATATTTTCAATCGGTGCTCCTCTTTTTATCGAAGAAACAAATTATTTTTTATTTTTTTTAGATTTCTTTTTCTTCTTTTTAGCTGCTACCTTTTTAGAAGGTTTTTTTGATGCCGACTTTTTCCCTTTGGATTGGTTATCTTTTTGATTTTTCTTTTTAGCCAATAATAAAGGAACGTCTTCATCTTTAGATTCAATACTAGTTGTTGTTTCAACATTTCCATCTTTATCTTTGAGTCGTTTTGCGATTAAGACCGGTGAATGTTCGTTATCTTGCAACACTTTTTCATCTGTGTTTTCATTTGTAACTTCCACATCTTCTTCATCTTCTTTTCTGCGACGTTTAGGTAAGAAGAACGGCGTATGTTTAACTTTATCGAGTGACTCGTCATTGTTTAGCGAATCTTTTTCTTCAACAATAGCATCTTCTTCATCTTCTTTTCTACGACGTTTCGCAAATAAAAGTGGTAAATGTTTAGTACCTTCTATTGAACCTTTCTTCTTGTCTTTGCTATTATCTCTAATTTCCAATTCTTCCTCTTCATCCTCTTTACGACGACGTTTCGCAATGAAGAACCAGAAGCTAGCAAGTAATCCAGAAATACCAACAACGCCAAGTGCGTTTTTGATAACATTACCAATTCGGTCACCGAAATGACGCATATGAAGTGGATCGATTTCATCATCTTGATCCAATTTCTTCTTATGTCCAATAGGCGAACTATTGAATGGATGATTTACAGTGCCATAACCAACGTGTAAATGACTATTAGATTGACCATCTGAATTTGATGAAGGTTTGCTATGATCTGATGTTACAATTTGTACTGCTAAAATTCGTGCGATACCATTATTCAATGCAGCCTCAACTTGTTGTGGCGTTTGCGCATTATTAATATCTTTGATTGTTTCAAGCACAATTTCGTTAATTCGATTCATTGCTGCTTGTCTTTCTTCAGCAGTTCCAATTGTGCTATTTCTAATGCGATCAATTTTATCTGTAGAAATATCTTTAATTTTTGAAATCGCAGCTTTTTTACGGTTTTCCAATTCTTTAGCAAATGGATTGGCCGCTTTTAGTTGCGCTTTAAATTGCTCTAATTGTTGCGCAATTTCATCGATGCTTTGCGCACGTTGAATCGCCTGAATTGATTGATCTTTTAACTGATTTAATTTAGATATAGCTTCTTGCTTCTCTTTATCAGTTAAATCCTTACTAGCATTAATTTCATCAATCATATGTTGGATAGCATCAGAAATTGATTTAATGGCATTTGATTTGGCTTGGTCAATTGTAAATTGATCTGGATTGAATTGTTCAATATGCGCCTGTTCTTGGTGTTGAACTTCTTCCACCGTATGAACATCTGCTGCGTTGTTAATTTGCTCAATAGCTTGTTGTTTAAGCTTATTAACTTCCGCAATCGCAGCTTCTTTTTGTTCAGGTGTTAATGTTGCGTGATTATTGATTTCATTAATCTTTTGTTGTGCCGCATTTTCAATTGATTCAATCGCCTGCTGTTTAACTACTGTCAATTCTTTTTCTACTACTTTCACAGGAACATTAACAATCACTTTTGATCCATCAAGCAATGTTACTTCAACTTTTGCTGTTAAACTATCAGAAATTGTTGCAGTTGACGGTGTATCAATAATTTCCGCTGTAAGTTGATCAATTAAGTTGATGTGTGCAAGAATATCTTGTTCTGTAATGATGTCATCACGATGGACAATGAGTTCGCCATTTACAAGGATTTGTTCAGGAGTTGCGTCAAAAATTTCATTTACAGCAGGTTGTGCATCAACTTCCCATACATGTGTATTTCTAATATCATCTAATCCTAAATTTAATCCTTGATTTAATTGATCTTTAGTTTGAGCATTTTCAATGTTTTCTAGTGCTCGTTTTTCAGCTTCGTCAATTTCTTTGAGCGCTTTTGCTTTTTGTTCAAGTGTTAAATCAGGGTTTGAATTGATTTGATCACGCTTCGCATTTGCTAATGCTTTAATTGCATTTTTCGCATCTTCTTTAGCTTTCACTAAATCTTTAATGTCTTGTAATGCTTGTGCAAGCTGCGCTTTGGCATGCTCAATTTCTTCTTTAGTCATCGCATTGTTAATGCCGTTATGACCTTGTTGCAAGATTTGATTTATTCGATCTTTAAGCGCTTGTTTTTCCTTATCTGTTAGATTTGGATTTCGATCAATTTCGTCAATTAATGCTTGAACTTGCTTATCAATATCTTGTTTCGCGCTTTCTTTAGCTTTCACTAAATCTTTAATGTCTTGTAACGCTTGTCCAAGTTGTGCTTTGGCTTGTTCAATTTCTTCTTTAGTCATCGCATTGTTAATGCCGTTATGACCTTGTTGCAGGATTTGATTTATTCGATCTTTAAGCGCTTGTTTTTCCTTATCTGTTAGAATTGGATTTCGATCAATTTCGTCAATTAATGCTTGAACTTGCTTATCAATATCTTGTTTCGCGCTTTCTTTAGCTTTCACTAAATCTTTAATGTCTTGTAACGCTTGTCCAAGTTGTGCTTTGGCTTGTTCAATTTCTTCTTTAGTCATCGCATTGTTAATGTCGTTATGACCTTGTTGAAGTATTTGGTTAATTCGATCTTTAAGCGCTTGTTTTTCCTTATCTGTTAGAATTGGATTTCGATCAATTTCGTCAATTAATGCTTGAACTTGAGATACATCCTGATTACTTGTTGCTTTATTAATGTTGTTGATGATGCTGTTTGCCAATTCTTCTGCTTTATTTTTCGCAATAAGCTTGTCTTGATCCGTCGCATTTGAAGCTTCGATTTCTTTTAGCTTATTAGCTAAAGCTTGATTAATAGATTGAATTGCCTTGTCTTTAGCATCTTGTAGTCGTTGATCACCATTAAGATTTTGGATTGCATCATTGACTGTTTGAATTGCGCCGTTAATATCATTCACATTTGTGTTATCACTATTTAGCAATGTATTTGCTAGACGTTTAGCATCATCGAAGTTTGTTTTAGCATTATCTTCAGCGTTTTGGTAATTGACAGTTTGCTCTGCATTTGGAATTTCATTGTCAACTAAATGTTTCAATGTTTCCATTGCATCATTTAAGTCAATTTGATTATTAACAATATCTGTTACATCTGATACAGTATCGGCATTGTTAATTGCATTATGTGCAAGATGTTGTTGCTGTTGATTTAATCCATTTAACGAATTAACAAACGCATTTGCTTTATCTTTGGCATTTGCAAGGTTTTGGTCTCCATTTAATGCATTTTGAGCATCAATAATATTTTGTTTCAATTGCTCTGCTTCAGCTTTTGCAATTGCATTACCTTGCACTTTATCTAACTCATGTGCTGCATTCGCAATTGCATTATCATAATTTGCTTTCAAATTATCATCTGCATTGATGTAATTTGTGCTGCTGATAACACCAAGGTGCTGTTCGTCAATATATTGTTGTACTGCACCCATTGCATTATCTAATTTAGTTGCTCTATTAATTGCTCGAGATGCTTTATTTAGCGTTTCAGCATTATTAATTTGTTGGATTGCTAATTGTCTTTGAGCATTGTTTAGATGTGTTAATTGATCCAATCTTTGTAATGCTTCAGACTTACGATTATTAAGTTTTTCTTCACCATTTAATGCTTTCTTTGCTGCAGTGACTGCATCATTTAATTTGATAACTTGTTCTGCAGTTAAGTTTTGACCTGTCGATTTATCAAGTGCTTGTTTCGCTTTATCAACCGCTTCATCATACACTTGTTTAACTTGTGTATCTGCATTGACATAGTTCGTGCTACCTTTCGTGCGTCCTTCATTGCCAGTGATTCCTTGTGACAATTGATCCATTACACGATTAAGTGCCTTAGCCTCATCTACAATTTGTTGGATTTGATTTAAATCGTTTGATTGATCGATGCGACCTTTAAATCCATCTTGTTGAGCATTGTTTAATGCATTCAATTGCTCTATATCATGTTTACCATTTGTTTTAGCAAGTGCTACACGTTCATCACCATTTAATGCTTGTTTTGCATTTAAAATATTTTGAAGTGCTTGATCCACTTGTTGCTTATTCGCATTTTGTTTCAATACATTTTCGGCATCAGCAATAGCTTGTTTATAAGCATTTTGCTTATCTAAATCTGCTTGTGTGTAATCTACAGTTTGCTCAACGTTAGCATGTTCATTAACTGCTTGTTGTAATTGATCCATTGATTGGTTCAATTGCGTTGCTTGATCTACTAATTCAGCGATTGGTTGAAGTTTCGTCGCTTGATCAATATTTTGTTTAGCAGTTGCAATTTGATCAGCATTTAAATGTGTTAATTGGTCAATAGTTTGTTTCGCTTGTGTTTTAGCTTCAGCGACTCTCTCATTACCATTTAACTCATTCACTTTTTCTTGAAGCTTAGTTAATGCTTGGTCT
The DNA here is from genome assembly GCF_037966415.1 of Staphylococcus sp. FSL W8-0305. Classification (NCBI taxonomy): domain Bacteria; kingdom Bacillati; phylum Bacillota; class Bacilli; order Caryophanales; family Staphylococcaceae; genus Staphylococcus; species Staphylococcus sp. FSL W8-0305. The sequence continues at coordinate 588,995 of NZ_CP150198.1, read as the reverse complement.
ACAGCGTCTTTATTCGCATTTGAACCATTAGTTGGATCTGTAATGCTTTCTGCAGCTTGTAACGCTTGATCTACTGCTTCTTTTTTATCAGTTGACGCTTCAGTGTAATTTGGTTGAGCCTTATCTGTATTCACTTGATCAACTTTATTTTTCAATGTTTCCATCGCGTGATCAAGTTCAGTAGCAGTTTGAACATGTTGTGCAACCTCTGTTCTTGTAGGCGCTGCATTTATAGCATCAGTTAATGCTTGTTGTTGTGCATGATTTAAGTTTGGCAATGCATTTACAGTTGTTACTGCTTGTAGTTGATCACGAGCAAGTTTTTGATCACCATGTAGGTTATCTTTTGCAGTTGTTACTGCTTGTGTCAATTGTTCTACTTGTGATTTGTCGAGTGTTGGATTACCTGTTTGGTTAATTAAATCTTTTGCATTTTGAACTGCTGCTTGGTAAGCATCTTTTTGCGGTTTATCTTCATTGATAAACTTGCTACCAGATTCTGTTTGTTGTTGATCTTGAATACTATTACGTAATGCTTGCATTGCTTGATCAAGCGCTTTTGCTTCAGCTAATTTTTGCGCTACTTCATCACGAGTTGCTGCGTTGTTTATTTGGCTTTCAAGTGCTTGACGTTGCGGATTATTCAAACCATTTAATTGATTTAAATCAGTAACCGCATGTTGTTTATCGTCTGCAAGTTTTTGATCACCGTGTAGGTTATCTTTAGCTTGGTTAACAGCTTGTGTCAATTGTTCAACTTGTGCTTTATCAAGCGTTGGATTGTTAGTTTGATTAATTAAATCTTTTGCATTTTGAACTGCTGCTTGGTAAGCATCTTTTTGTGGTTTATCTTCATTGATAAACTTGCTACCCGCTTCCGTTTGCTGTTGATCTTGAATGCTATTACGTAAAGCTTCCATTGCTTGGTTAAGTGCTTCTGCTTCAGTTAATTTTTGTGCTACTTCGCCACGAGTTGCTGCATTATTGATTTGATTTTCAAGTGCTTGACGTTGTGGTGTATTCAAGTTAGACAAGTTATTTAACGTTTCTGTTGCACGTTGCTTATCTTGATCTAGTTTTTGATCACCATGTAAATTGTTTTTAGCATCAGTCACTGCCTGTGTCGCTTGATCAATGATTGATTTAGCTAATGTAGGATCAGTTGTTTTGTTAATCAAATCTTTCGCGTGTTGTACAGCTTGCGTATAAGCATCTTTTTGTGCTTGATCTTCATTAATAAATTTACTACTTGCTTCAGTTTGTGGTTGATCTTTAATACTTTCTTTTAATGCTTTCATCGCTTCATTTAATGCTTGCGCTTGTGCAATAATTTCAGCCACTTTATCACGAGTTGTTGCATTATTAATTTGATTTTCTAGTGCTTGTTGTTGTGCTGGTGTTAATTGGTCTAAATGATTTAGAGAATTTCCAGCAGTTTGCTTATCTTGCGCTAATCGTTCAACACCGTCTAATGCATTTTTAGATGATGTTACAGCTTGTGTCGCACTTGTTACATTACCTTTATTGATAGTCGGATTATTTAATCCCGCAATGATAGACTCAGCATTTTGAACTGCTTCATCATATGATTGTTTTTTATTCGGTTCTGCATTGACATATGCACTGCTCGCACGTGTTGCATCTTTGTCAGCAATACTTTGTTGTAATGCATCCATAAGTTGATCTAATGCTTGTGCTTCAGTCAAATCATGGTTAACGGCTGTTCTAGTTGTTTCACTATCAATCAACGTATCTTCCATATGTTTTTGAGCATTGTTTAAATGTGTTAATTGACTAACTGTTTGTTTCGCATGATCTTTATCATTTTGTAATTTCACATCACCATGTAATGCTGCTTTCGTTGTATTCACAGTTGTCGCTGCTTGATTAATTGCATTATTATCTAATGTTGCTGTTTGTTCATTGATAATATTATTTGCGGCTTGCACTGCTTGATCGTAGTTTTGTTGTTCTGATTGATCTTCGTTGATATATTTGCTATTTGCTTTAGTTGCTGCGTTATCTTGAATACTTTCTCTTAAGCCATGCATTGCTTGGTTAAGCGTATTCGCATTTTGTTCAATTTGATGAACTGCAGTTACTAAAGTTGCAGCAGTAACTTGGTCTTTTAATGCTGTTTTTTGAGGATCATTTAAGCTTGTTAAAGCATCAATTGCTTGCGTCGCATTTGCTTTAGCAACTTGTAAATTATGATCTCCATTTAACGCTTGAAGTGTTGTTTGAACTTTAGTAATAGCTTGTTCTACTTCTGTTTGGTTCGCATTTTGACCAGTTTGTTTGTTAATCATGGCTTCTGCTTCATTTACCGCTGTAGTATAAGCAGTTTGTTTATCAGTATCAGCATTGACGAAGTTACCAAGTTGTTCAACGGTTTGATGATCTGCAATCGCATTAATTAAGTTACCCATTGCTGTATTTAAAGATTCTGCTGTTTGTTTGTGACCATTAACTGCAGCAATATCAGATGATTGCGTAATTTGTGATTGTAACTGTTGCTTTTGCGCATTATTTAAATGATCTAATTGATCAAGTCTATTGTTCGCTTGTTGCTTAGCTGCTACAAGGTTTTCATCACCATCTAATGCAACTTTCGTGTTATTCACTTGTGTCGTTGCACGATTAACTTCATCTGGATTCATTGTAGGTGATGTTGTTTGGTTAATGATATTATTAGTAGCTGTTACTGCTTGGTTATAGTCATTTTGTCTTTGCGCAGTTGCATCATGATAATCTTCAGACGCTAATGTCGCTTGATTATCCGCAACACTATTTCTTAATAATTCCATCGCATGATCTAACGCTTGTGCTTTTTGATTAATTGTAGTGACATCTGTAACAAGTGGCGCTTGTGTAATTTGACTTTCAAATGATTGTTTTTGTGCATCATTTAAGTGTGTTAGATTCGCCAGTTGTTGTTTCGCTTGTTGCTTAGCATTCGCTAAATTATCATTACCATTTAATGCTTGTTTCGCTGCGTTCACTTCATTAGTGATGCTTTCAACTTGTGCTTGTACTTCATTAGTACCACTTTGTTTATTCAATAATGCTTCAGCTTTTGCTACTGCCTGTTTATACGCATTTTGTTTGTCAGGATCTGCATTTAAGTAATTACCGTCCGCTAATGTTTGAGCTTTATCATTAATAGCTTGTGATAATTGATCCATTGCATGATCTAGGCTCGTTGCTGTTTGTTTAACTTGGTTCACTATAGCAATTTCAGGCGATTGATCGATTTGTCCTTTTAATGCTTGTTTTTGAGCATCGTTCAAATGCGTCATTGCATTGACAGCATCTTTAGCATTTTGCTTTTCAGTTGCCAATTTAGCTTCACCGTTTAAGCCATTTTTAGCATCAGTCACTTGAGTTAATGCACGAGTAATATCATCTGGGTTAAGCATTGGATTTGTCGTTTGATTGATAATACCTTCCGCTTGAGACACTGCATTTGTATATGCTGTTTGCTTATCGGCATCAGCATCGTGATAGTTTTCACTTGCTTTGACGGTATCTTTATTTGCAATACCTTGTTTCAAGTTACTCATTGCTGTATTAACATTTTGTGCATTTTGTTTAGTTTGTTCAACTGTAGCTAACGCTTGTGCTTGATTGATTTGATTACGTAACGCATCACGTTGTGGTTGATTTAAGTCACGCAACGTATCTAGATTTGCTATTGCATCTTGTTTCGCTTGCGCTAATTTTTCATCACCGTTTAATGCATCTTTCGCTTGATTCATTGTAGTAACTGCTTGTGTTACTGCGTCAGGCGTCAATACAGGTGTTGGTGTGCCATTTGCAATTTGTTGCGCTTGGTTAGCTGCATTGTTATATGCTTGTTGTTTGTCTTGATCCGCTTGTGTAAAGTCAACTGATTGTGGTACTTGACTGTTTGCTTGAATTTGTTGTTTCAACGTACCCATTGCATTATTTAATGCATCAGCATTTTGCTTAATAGCATTAACACCTGTAACAAGTTCTGCATGTGACACTTGGTCTTTTAATGCTGTTTTTTGTGTTTGATTTAAGTTTGGTAACTGATCAATGGCAGTATTCGCATTGTCTTTAGCAACTTGTAAGTTATGGTTACCGTTTAAATCACCCTTAGCTTGAGTCACTTGTTGTAACGCTTGAGCCACTTGTTGTGGATCCACGTTTGCATTTGGTGTACCACTAATGATTTGTTCAGCATGTGCTACCGCATTGTTGTATGCATTTTGCTTATCAGTATCAGCATTGACAAAGTTACCATTTGCTTTAGTTTGGTCTTTATCTGCAATACCTTGTTTCAATTGTGTCATTGCTTGATTTAAATCTTGTGCTGTTTGCTTAATCGTGTTTACATTTGCAACAGTTTGCGCAGCATCGACTTGTTGTTTTAACGCATCTTTTTGCGCTTGATTTAAATCATTCGCATTTGTAATCACTTGTTTCGCTGCATCTTTTGCACGTTGTACATTGTCATTACCATTCAATGCTTGTTTCGCTTCGTTCACGCGTTGCATCGCTTGTTCCACTTCGGTTTGACTTGCATTGCTGCCATTTGCTTTAGATAAAATACCTTCTGCATGTGCAACCGCATTAGTATAAGCATCTTTCTTAGCTTGATCTGCATCAGTAAAGTTAATGCTATTTAATGTCTCAGTTTTATCTTGTAATGCATTACTTAAGTTAGTCATAGCATTATTCAGATTTTGAGCATTTTGCTTAACATTATTAACTGTTGCAATATCTGGTGCTTGTTCAACTTGTGTTGTTAACGCTTGTTTTTGCGCATCATTTAAATGATCTAATGTGCCAAGATTTGTCTTAGCAGCTTGTTTAGCATCAGCTAATTTTTGATTACCGTTAAGTGCTTGATTTGTATCATTCACTTTAGTTAATGCTTGTTGAATTGTATTTGGATCCATTGTTGGATTTGTTGTTTGTTTTAACAATTCTTCTGCTTTTGTTACTGCATTATCATATGCTGTTTGCTTGTCAGTATCAGCATCGTGATAGTTCTCGCTACCTTTAATTTGTGCTTTATTCGCAATACCTTGTTTCAATTGTGTCATCGCATCATTAAGCGTAGTTGCCGCTTGTTGAATAGCATTGACGTTTGGTACAAGTGTTACTTGCGTAATTTGTTTGCTGTATTCATCACGTTGCGCTTGATTCAAGTTTGGCAATTGATCAATAGCATGTTGAACATTTTGTTTCGTTGTTGCTAAGTTCGTATTACCATTTAAATCATTTTTAGCTTGTGTAACTTTATTTAACGCTGCAGTAATTTCGCTAGGTGTAACGACAACATCAGGTGTGCCGCTAATTAATGCTTCAGCTTTTGCTACTGCTTGTTTATATGCATTTTGTTTGTCAGGATCTGCATTGACAAAGTTACCATCAGCTTTTGTTTGTTCTTTATCTGCAATGCCTTGTTTTAATTGTGTCATTGCATTGTTTAACTCTTGCGCTGTTTGTTTAACATTGTTTACACCAGCTACAGTAGTTGCATTTTGAACTTGCTGTTTTAATGCGTCTTTTTGTGCTTGGTTAAGGTCATTAGAGCTATTAATTAATGCTGTTGCTTCGTCTTTCGCATGTTGAACGTTGGCATTACCATTTAATGCTTGTTTTGCAGCATTAACTTGTTGGATTGCTTGTTCAACTTCAGTTTGTGTTGCATTGCCACCATTAGCTTTTGAAATGATGTTTTCAGCATTTGTAACAGCAGTGTTATATGCTTGTTGTTTTGCTTGATCTGCATCAGTGAAGTTTACTGTTGCTTTCGTAGCATCTTTGTCAGCAATCGCTTGTTTCAAGTTACCCATCGCTGTATTTAAGTTTTGCGCATTTTGTTTAATTTGATTTGCTTCATCAACAGTATGCGCGCCATTAATTTGATCAGTAACTGCTTGTTTTTGCGCATAATTTAAGTTGTCTAATGAACCTAATGATTGTGTCGCTTGTTGTTTCGCTGCCTCTAGGTTTTCATTACCATTTAATGCATTTTTAGTTGTGCTTACTTGTCCAGCAGCTTGATTGATAACAGTCGGATCTAAAGTTGGACTTGTCGTTTGATCAATAATACCTTGTGCAGTTGTGACAGCATTATTGTACGCATCCTTTTTATTCGGACTTGAATCAGTATAATTTTGGTTTTGTTTTGTTGTCGCATTATCTGCAATACTTTGACGTAATTTGTCCATTGCTGCATCAACATTGTTTGCTTTTTGTTCATTACCTTGTGCTTCTGCAACAGTAGTCGATTGTTGTACCAATTGTTTTAATGCCTCTTTTTGTGCATTTGTTAAATGGCTTAAACCGTCAATCGCTGTATTTGCGTGTTGTTTAGCTTTTTCAAGGTTTTGAGTACCATTAAGCGCTGCTTTTGTAGTATTCACTTGATTCATAGCTGCTTCAACTTGATCTTTAGACACGTTTGTACCTGTAGATTTATTTAAAATATTTTCAGCATTACGAACCGCTTCATTGTATGCATTTTTCTTCTCTGGATCTGCATCTGCAAAGTTTTGACTGCCAAGTGTAGTGTCTTTATCATTCAAGCTATTTTTCAAGTTACCCATCGCTGTATTTAGTTCCTGAGCTGTTTGAATGGCTTGCGTTACTTCAGCAACAGTGTGCGCTTGATTGATGTTTCCAGTAACAGCACCTTTTTGTGCATTGTTTAAGTTATCTAACGTAGATAATGTTTGGTTTGCATTGTTTTTAGCATCTGTTACTTTTCTATCACCATTCAATGCTTGTTTAGTAGTTGTTACAGTTGAAAGTGCTGCTTCAACCTGTGATTGGTTCGCATTTGTACCATTTGCTTGATTAATAATATTTTCAGCAGCAGTTACCGCATTGTTGTATGCTGTTTGTTTTTCTGGATCTGCATCTGTAAAGTTAACACTTTGTTTCACTTGATCTTTGTCTTGGATTCCGTTGATTAAACGTTCCATTGCTTGATCTAATTGTTCAGCTTTAGTTTTCACTTGACTTACTGTGCTAATATTTGGTGCATTTGTCACTTGCGTATTTAAATCTTGCTTTTGAGCATTATTTAAATGACTTAATTGGTTGATGTTGGCAGTTGTTTCTTGCTTTTTATTTGCTAAGTTTTGTGCACCATTAAGCGCAGTTTTGTTAGTGTTCACTTGATTAGCTGCTTGTGTTACTGCAGATGGATCAAGTGTCGGCTGACTCGTTGCATTAATGATATTTTCAGCACTTGTAACAGCTGTGTTGTATGCATTTTGTTTATCTCTATCTGCATCAACATATGGTTGACTCGCTTTTACTTCATCTTTATTCGCAATACTATTTCGAAGTTGATTCATTGCATTATCAAGATTTGTCGCGTTGTCTTTCACACTTTGAACGCCAGTTACTTGTGTCGCATTATCAATTTGAACAGTAATACTTTGTTTTTGTGCATCAGATAAATGTGTCATTTGACGTAATGCATCTTTAGCCTGTTGCTTCGCAGTTGCTAAGTTTGTATCACCGTTTAAACCTGTTTCAGCATTATTGACACGTTGTGTTGCTGCTGTAACATCTGCTGCATTTGTAATCACATTAGGTGAACCATTTACAATGTTTTTCGCAGCATTATATGCATCAGTATAAGCACCTTGCTTATCAGGACTCGCGTTAGTGTAATTACCACCAGCTACAATTGTGTCATGATCAGCAATTGCTTGTTTTAATTGATCCATCGCATTATTAAGTGATGTAGCACTATTTTTCAGATCAGTTACACCTGATACACGTTGCGCAGCATTCACTTGTTGTTTTAATGCTGTTTTTTGTGGTGTATTCAAATGTGTCAAGTTATCGATAGCTTGCGTAGCTTCAGTTTTAGCACGTTGTAAGTTTGCGTCACCGTTCAAAGCATTTTCAGTAGACGTTACACTTTGAATTGCTTGTTCAACAGCTTGCTTATCTTTATTCGCACCGTGATCTTTATTTAAGTATGATTCTGCTTGTGTGATGGCATTATCAAATGCTGTTTTGTTAGTTGGATCTGCGTCGATGTAATTTTCGCTCGCTTTAGTTTGATCTTTATTTGCGATTGCTGATTGTAATCGTTGCATTGCACCATCTAAGTCTTGTGCTTTCGTTTTAACACCATTTACACCGTTGACTGTTGTTGCGCCTTCGATTTGTGATGTTAAATCTTGTTTTTGTGCATTATTTAAGTGTGTTAATGTGCCTAAGTTTGCTTTCGCATCTGATTTTGCTTGTCTTACATTTGCGTCACCGTTTAAAGCATTCTTAGCAGTCGTTACTTGATTTAATGCAGCTTCAACTTGTGCTTTCGTCATATTTTGACCGTGTGCTTTATCTAAAATACCTTGAGCATTCGTAACAGCATTTGTGTAAGCATCTTTCTTACCTTGGTCAGCATCTGTAAAGTTCACTTGTTGTTTAACAGTGTTTTGGTCATTAATACCATTTTGAAGTTGACCCATTGCTGTATTTAACTCATTAGCAGTATTTTGTGCAGCAGTTACGCCTGCTACTGTCGTTGCATTGTCAATTTGACTAGTTGCTGCAGTTGATTGCGCATTATTCAAGTTACTATATGAAGCTAATGCACGTTTCGCAGTTTCTTTAGCTTGAGCAACTTTATTATCACCATTCAAGTCATTTTTAGCTTGATTCAATTGGTTAAGCGCTGCTTGAACTTGTGTTTCATTCGCGTTGCTGCCATTAGCATTAGTAATTGCTTCTGCTTGTGTAACCGCAGTATCATACGCTTGTTGTTTAGGTTGATCCGCATCTGTGTAATTGACACTACGTTTCGTATTATCCTTTTCAGCAAGTGCATGTTTCAAATTACCCATCGCTGTATTTAACGATGTTGCTTTATTTTTAGCCGCTGTGACAGCTGCAAGATTTGGTGCTTGATCCACTTCAGCATTTGCCGCAGTTCGTTGTGCATTGTTCAAGTCTGTTAAACGACCGATGTCTGATTTCGCAGTTTGTTTTGCTGCTGCTAATTTTTCATCACCGTTCAATGCAGACTTCGCACTGTTCACTTGGCTCGCTTTTTGATTAATCGTATCTGGATTCATTTCAGGGTTATTCGTTGCACTAATAATACCTTCAGCATTAGTTACCGCATCATTGTATGCATTTTGTAAATCTGTATTCGCATCATGATAATCTTCGCTCGCTTTAGTCGCATCTTTAGAAGCAATGCTTTGTCTCAATTGATTCATTGCTTCATTTAAAGTACCGGCATTAGCTTGAATACCTTGAACACCTGCAACAGTCGTACCGCGTTCGATTTGCGATGTTAAGTTTGCTTTTTGAGCATCAGTTAAATGTGACATTGTCGCTAATTGTTGTTTAGCTGTGTTCTTCGCTTGATTTAATCGCGCGTCACCATTTAATGCATGTTTCGCACTATTAACATTATTAAGTGCTTGTTCGACTGCAGTTTTCGCTGTATTCGGTCCAGTTTGTTTATTTAAAATTGTTTCGGCATTTGATACAGCTTGATTGTAAGCATTACGTTTTTGCTCATCAGCATCTAGGAAGTTTTGGCTCGCTAATGTTCCTGACTTATCGTTGATAGCCGTTTGTAAGTTACCCATAGCACCATCTAAACTATTCGCACTTTGCTTAACAGATTCAACACCAGCTAAGTTTGTAGCTTGTGAAATTTGATTTGTTAAATCATTGCGTTGTGTTGTAGTGATATGCGTTAAAGTACCTAGATGTTGTTTCGCTGCGTTTTGAGCTGCAATTAATTTGGCATCACCATTCAATGCATTTTTCGCAGTTTTCACACGTTGCAATGCTGCTTCAACTGCATTTTGCGCAGTGTTTGGACCATGTTGTTTATTTAAAATCGCTTTAGCTGCAGTAATAGCATTATCATACTCTTGTTGTTTATTTGTGTCAGCATCACGATATTTCTCAGATGATTTCACTTGAGATTCGTTGTTAATACCATTTTGCAAGCTAGCCATAGCTTGGTCTAGATGTTGCGCATTTTGTTTTACAGTATCAAGACTACTCACTCTTGTCGCACTACTAATTTGACTAATCAAATTGTTCTTTTGAGCATCAGTAATACTTGTCAATGTGTTTAAGTATGTTTTTGCATTTAGTTTTGCCGTAGCTAAGTTTTCATCACCGTTAAGTGCCGTTTTAGAACTATTCACTTGCTCTGCTTTTTGTGTAATCGTACTTGGATTCATTTCTGGATTACTATTCGCATTAATAATCGTTTCGGCAGCAGCTACTGCGTTGTTATATGCTGTTTGCTTATCATTATTAGCATCTACGTAATCTTCACTTGCTTTAGTCGCATCTTTGTTGGCAATACTTTGTCTTAACGTATTCATCGCTTGATCTAATGTATTCGCATTTGATTGAGCCGTATGAACACCAGCGACAGTAGTACCACTATTAATTTGATTTGTTAAATGCGTTTTTTGAGCAGTTGTTAAATGCGTCATATTATTTAACTGCTGTTTCGCTGTTTGCTTTGCTTGATCTAATAAACGCGTACCATCTAAGTTATTTTTAGCCGAATTCACTTGATTCATCGCTTCTGTAACTTGATCCTTCGTTTTATTTTGACCATTTGATTTGTTTAAAATATCTTTCGCTGCTTGTACCGCATTTGTGTATGCTGTTTTCTTACTTGGTGTCGCATCTTGATAATTTTGACTATTTAATGTCGTTTGTTCATCATTGATTGCACCTTGCAAGTTACCCATCGCTGTATTTAAATCTGTACCTTGTTGTTTAACAGTATTTACACCAGCAATATTTGATGCAGCATTAATTTTAGATTTAACATCTGCTTTTTGAGCATTATTTAAATGTGGTAATGCATCAATTGCACTTGCAGCATCTGTTTTAGATTGTGCTAATTTTTCATCACCATTTAATGCATTTTTATTAGTAGTAACAGCTGAAGTTGCACTGTTAACATCATTAACAGACATCGTTGGATTTGTTGTTTGATTAATGATTGTTTCAGCACTTGAAACGGCGCTATTATATGCATTTTGTTTAGCTGTATCTGCATCCGCATAATCTTCTGTACGTTTCACTTGCTCTTTATCTGCAACAGCTTGTCTTAAGTTACCCATTGCACTATTTAAGTTAGTTGCATTTTGCTTAATCGTATTAACTGTCTCGATTTGATGCGCACCATTAATTTGCGATTGTAAGTTTTGACGTTGTGCATTATTCAAGTTATTTAATTGACCTAATGCTGTGTTCGCTTCTTGCTTCGCAGCATTTAACTTAGCTTCACCATTCAATGCCTGTTCTTTACTTGTGACATTTGATAAAGCATTGTTAACATCACTTGGTGTTATAACTGGATGTTGTGCATTACCATTAATAATGTCATTCGCATGGTTGTATGCATTGTTGTAATCATTTTTCTTATTAGTATCTGCGTTGACATAATTATCACTTTGTACGACTTGGTTATGATTAGCAACGCCACGTTTTAAACCTGTCATAGCAGTATTTAAGCTTTGAGTCGTTTGTTTAATATCATTTACTGCTTGTACATTTTGTGCATTATTTACTTGTTGTGTTAATGCATTCTTTTGTGTTTGGTTTAAATCACTTGCATGCGTAATCGCATTTGTTGCTTCTGTTTTCGCACGTTGTAAGTTTTGTTGACCATCTAAAGCGCCTTTTGTAGATTTCACTGTTTCTGCTTTTTGGTTCACTGTATTAACATCCATCGTTGGATTAGTCGTTTCTCCAATGACACCTTTAGCTGCATTAACTGCATTGTCATACGCTTGTTTATTAGCCGTTGTTGCGTCAGTGTAATTTTGACCTGATTTAATCGAATTATTATCCGCAACACTGTCTTTTAATTTTGTCATCGCATTATTTAAAGCTGTAATGTTAGACTTGATCGTTTCAAGTGCAGCATGATTTGGTGCAGCATTAATTTGTTGCGTGAAATTATTTTGTTGTGCTTGGTTTAAGTTAGATGCACCATGTAATGTTGTAAACGCTGGTTGTCTATCTAATGTTAAACCTTGACGTGCTGTATTTAATTGATCCTTAGCTTGGTTTGCCTCTGCCACTTTATCATTGATATTTTGGACCGTTGGGTTGCCATTCAACACTTGATTAATTTCAGTTAACTTTTGACGCGCTGCTTGTAATTTTTGGTTGTACGCATTTAACGAAGCGGTCGTCATACCTGTTGTATCCGTTGGTTGATTAATGCTTTGTTCTAATTGCGTTTTCGCAGTTTGAAGCGGTGCTTTATCTGGTGTTAAAGCTTGACGCGCATGATCCAAATCAGATTTCGCTTGATTTGCTGCAGACGTATTTGTATTAATTTGATCTACAGTAGGTGAACCAGCTAATACTTGATTGATTTGTTGAATCTTATTACGTGCAGCTGTTAACTTCGCATTGTATGCATTAATAGAATCTTGCGTCATACCAGTTGTACTTGTTTGCGTATCAATACTTTGTTGTAGTTGATTTTTCGCATTTTCTAAAGGCGCCTTATCTACTGTTAAGCCATTGCGTGCTTGATCAAGTGCTGTTTTAGTAGCATTCGCTGCTGTCACGTTTTGTCGAATTGTTGCAACATCTGGATGCGATGCTAGTACGCGATCAATTTCTTGAATTTTAGTTCTAGCTGCTGAAAGTTTGTCATTAAATGCAGCAACTGATGCACTTGTCATACCTGTCGTGCTCGTTGGTTGATCAATATCATTTTGCAACTGAGTTTTCGCAGCTTGTAATGGTGCCAAGTCTGGTGTTAATCCGGCAATAGCTTGTTTTAAGCCATTATATTTTTCTTCTACTTTAGTTTTTTTTTGCGGCAATTTGTTGGTCTGTTGCGTCACCATTGTTAATAACATTTTGTGCATTTGTTGATTCTGTTTGACCCGCACGTTTAGCATTTTCATATGCTTGGATTGATGATTGTGTCATACCATCAGTAGTTACTGATTTATTGATTTCTTCATCAAGTTTCGTTTTAGCAGTTCTTAAAGCACTATTATCAGCTAAAGGTACTAATTGATTAATAGCTAGCGTTAATCGGTCATTTACACGATTTACATTCGTTAATGCTGTTTGTACCTCTTGCACTGATCTAATTGGCTTCTGAATAATAGCGTTGGCACTATTTTTAGCACTTGTTAAGTCACTTTGAAGTGCACGAATCGAATTATTGTATGCAGTGATACTTGCTGGTTTCTTACCTGTCGTTGTACCTGTACGATTCAATTGATGTACTGCTTGCTCTAATTCATGTGTATCTGCTGTTAAATTTTGTTTCGCTTGGTTTAATGCTGTTAATGCGTTATCGACACGATGTTTTTCATCTGAAATTTGTTGTGCTGTTGCGTCACCATTATCAATGACACGTTGAGCTGCTGTAATTTCAGATTCTGCTTCACGTTTCTTCGCATTATAGTTATCAATACTTTGTTGCGTCATACCAGTAGTTGATGGTACTTGGTTCACAGAACTTTGTAAGTTATTTTTAGATGTTACTAATTGGCTATTATCTTCTTTATTTTGAAGTAATGCTTTAGCTTCATTTATCTTAGTTTGTGCAGCTTGAACTTTAGATAATGCTGCGTTCACTTGTTGTGGTGTTGCACGCTCATCATTAATCACTTGTTGCGCTTCTGTTTTCGCAGTATTGATTTGTTGTTGCGCATTATGAATTGCATTATTGTACTGCGTAATTGTACCTGGCTTTTTACCATCTGTACTCACTGGATCATCTAAATGATTTTTAGCTGTGATTAACTCACGTTTATCCGCTTTTGTGAAAATGGACTCTTGTACTTCTTCAGTACTGCTATCATTGTAAGTTACTGTCACAGGGATCGTCGTTGTACTACCACCAGCTAAATTAGTAGGCATTGCTGTGCCATTTTTAATCGTTGCAGTACGTTTATTAGCAACTTGAACTGCATTGTTAATTTCAGCTGCTGTTACATTTGAACCATAATCTTTTACAATTTCAGTTGTGTTGACAGTATGTGCTGCCGGTTCAGTTAATGTACTTGGATTACTGCTTGCTGAGTGACCAGTACCTGCTTTCGGTGTAATGGTGATTGCTGAATTTGGCTTAATAGTATTGGCATTGAACGTCACTTTACCAGTATGTGCATCTAGCGTTACATAGTCAGGTTTATTGGCGATTGTCCATTGATTATTTTGACCACGAACAGCATTAAGTGTCTTACTATGTTCTGCACCATTACCCACTTTTTCAGTGTAAGCAATATCCATTGCTTGAGTTGGATTAATTAAATGTCCAGACGGGTTATTAGGCGTGATATCAACATGACCATTTTGCCAAATCTTAGTAGTCGCTTGGTTCGGTTGAGGTGCGACAACTGTGAAATCATCACTACGTTGTTCGTCACTGATTGTTTCACCACTACCTTGTGTTGCAACAGCTTGAATTGTATCAGCAGGATTGAAAGTACCAGCTGCAACAGTAATACCATTATTCGTTCCAGCAATACCTGCTACATTTGCTGCAGATGCTTCTTTCACCCATGGACTCGTATTATTATGACGAGTAAATGTCGTCACAACATTACCATTACGTTTAATAACTAATTTATCAGCGTATGTCGTTACGTTACCGGCATGTGTATTCACTGTTTGGTTTGCTCCAGGTGCAATCGTAATTACTCCTGCTGCCGTTTCTGTAACAGTTGGTTTCGCTGGTTGAACATCTTTTACTACAAACTTCGCTGGTAGAGATGTTGCAAATGTATGTCCATTATAGATGACATCATATTTTGCATTAATGACTTGTGCAGTATTTGGTTTATTCATTGCTGCCCAGTTTGCATCGTTTGTACCTGTTGCTGCATTATTCCATTTATACGTAAATCCATCTGTTGGTAAACCAGTAGCATTTTGTATATGTGCATATCCTGATGCTTGCGTACCACTTGCTAAAGTGCCACCAACTGTTGTTGTATAAGAAGTTTGAGGGAATTCAAATTGATATACATTCACAGTAACAGGTACACGTTTTGCAGCTGAAATACCTGGATATGTTACATCGACATTTAAATGTTGAACGCCTGCTTGTTGGTTATTTGGTTGTTGTCTATTTGCCCATGCTGCAGTGATACCATTTGTGTTTGTATTTGGATCAAATGTAATGTAGTTTATCGCATCCGTTCCATTAGTCAAATTTTGACCTTTAACATCACGAGATGGCGCTTTGGCATTAGCAACTGGATAAACTTTGACAGGTACTTCTACATTACGTGTCCCTTGACCATTTGGTAATGTTACAACCGCAGTTTTATGAGTGTTTCCGACTGTATTCTTCCATGTATCTGGATTATCATGCCATGCAACCGTTGCCCCATGTGGTGGATTTTGAATAAATCGTTCTACATGACCGAAATCAAAACCGTCGCCACCTTTAATAAATACAGCGCCTTCAGTAGTCGCTTGTAATTGAGGTGTCACATGTACAGAAGCACTGTCATTTGAATCAACAGATTCATTTCTTGTTACATCTATAGCTCGTCCATGTTCGTCTTGTGTCGTATAAGTTACATTATTCATTGAAATCGAAGATCTTGCTTTAATTTCACCATTTGGTAACGCATCACTTACAGTAACTACTGCAGTATTTCCACTACCATAAGTCGTGTTAGTAATTGTTAATGGTGTATTATCTGCTTTAAATAATTTAATAGAAGAACTACTTAAAACATTATTAATCTTGATTTGTTGGTTAGTTAAGCCTGCTTTGTATGTCACAGAGTTTCCGTCAATTCTCGGTGGATCAGGCTTAACTTTAGATAAAATCTTGATAATTTGTGTTTGGTGATTATCATAAGTAACTCGGATATCCCTTGTTGAAATACCTACTACATCTTTACTTGGTCCATATGAATTTGTAAATTGGAAATTCATATGTTGCGCATTTGTCGACCAAGAATTATTTACTGGCTTAACATATTGTTTCGCATCATACATATCTGAAACACCTGGGTATAAGACACCTCTGGCTGTTTCAAAGACTTGCTTTGGTACAGTTCTTACCACTTTATATGTTGCTGTTTTCGTAATTGGGGTTGTTTCACCATCAATTAAGATATGTGCAGTTACATTGATATCTTGACCTATAGTTGTGTTATTTTTGTTTGGCGCTTGACCACTTACCCATGTTATCGTCGCATCTGGAATGGCACTACCATTCGATAATTTAAAGTAATCAGATGCACTTGCTCCATTACCTGTTGGGAAGTCTTGCCCTTGTACAGTGTAATGCGAATGTGCAACGATTTCTGGAATAACATGCTTTACAGGTACTGTCACTGTTGATGTTGTTCCATCTTGATAAGTAACAGTTACAGTTACTTGTGCGTTATTTCCTGTACGACTCACATTACTCACTGTTTTACTAGTGATTTCATTTGCACTTGCTGTTGCATAGTTTCTATTTGGTGCATTGCTTGTAAACGTTAATGAATTAATAATTGCTGTTTGATCAGCTTGCGATACTGTCGCATTATTCGAAATATTGGCAATTCTCACTGGATTAGCAGCCGTTGATGATGTTCCAACTCGATATTTATCACGTAAAGGTTTAATTGTGACATTGAATGACGTTGTTGCAGTATTACCGCTTGTATCAGTTGCAACCAAATTAATTGTTTTATTTGTAGTAGATGTCACATTTGGTGCTGTTGCTGAAACATGTTGATGATTATTATCAACAGTGCCTGTCAATTGTGATGTCGTTGGTACTGTTACAGATTGCACACCAAAATTATCATTCGCTGTAATCGTATTGGTAAATGTTTCACCAGAGAATACTTGATGATTTGTGTAATTACCTACTGAAATCGTTGGATTTACTAGATCACTAGGTACAAAATAAATGTTAATTGCTTCATTCGTATTGTCCGTATTTTGATTTAAATGTTCAACATATTGTTTTGGTCCATATGGCGATAAGTATAACTGCGCTTTATAAACTGCATCAGCTGCATTATGCGTAGAATTATTTTTTACTACATGATCTATTGTAAATGCACCCGCACCATTAGCTGCTGATTCATTAACACTAACGACAGTCGAGTTACTGTGGTTCGCACGGACATTTGAATTTGTAACAGGTTGCCCACCAAATCCATTTGAAGGATTAATAATATCCATTATTTGAATGACTTGACCATTCAACGTAAATTGTCGTTGACCATCAGATGTTGGATTTGATTGTGAATAACCAGTTGTTTTATAGTTTGGTCTACCACCAGCTTCTGCTTGTGCTTTTTCATTACCAGCAATGTTATTACGTAATCCAGGCACCGTTGTTGTCGCTTTTAACAAAGTTAAAATATCATTCGTCGTAATTTGCGTACCTAATGTTGCATCATAGCGATAAATTAATGATTTATGATCATCAGACCATGATAAACCACCATCAGTCGGTCTATTTGCAATTTTTGCGTTTGTCCATGTCACTGTATAATCTTGAGGGAAGTTAACCCAACGTAAGAAGTTCATATTATTAAGATTTGATGTGAACGATTTCGTTAATCGACCTTTATTTATATTGACAGTAATGGTACTCGCATTAGAACCATTCGGTGTATTTGTTACTGAAATATCTCCTTCTGCAAATGAAATCGCATCTCTATTGGCATTGATAAATGCTTGTTTCACTTTTGAAATTTCATCAGTAGTTATATCATATGTTGACATACGATATACACGTTGATCACCTTCTGGTTGTTTCACATCAATGATTTTCAAAGTGATATAGAAATCTTCAGTGTCTTTATGATACGCATTTGTAGCAACTATATGATATAGCTGTGTGCCAGCGTTCATTTGACTAACTTCTTGCGCAGTTGGAATCGTTCTATCCGATGTAATGTTTGTAAATGAACTGCTTGGAATCGCTTGTCCATTACTTAAAGTGAAATATTGTTTGATATCTCCAATATTAAAAGATTGCCCTTTAGCAATTGTAACCGTTGCCGTTTTAGCAGCATTAGCAGTTTGATATTCAGGCTTAACAACTGGTTCGTATGTCATCACGTTTGTCGCATCAAGCGTAGTTGATGACCCATCACGATATTGCAATGTGACATTACCATGATTATCTACTGTAACTGGATTTGATGAAGCTAAATAACCTCTTATATTTTGGTTTTTATTCATAAACGCAGTAGTAATACGTTGCTTTTCATCACCAGTTAAAGCAGTCGGATTTACAACGACAACTTTTTCAGAATTTCCTAAGACAATTGGATGCGCATCATCACTAATTTTACCTACATGCACTGTCACATGTTTAGACTGACTATCATTCGTCGTATTATTGACATTGTCGGTTGCTGACACTTTGAATGTAATATCACTATTATAGGCCTGATTCATAGAGACTCTACCTGAAATAGCTAATGAGCCGTTTTTCTTGTCGGATTTAGTTAAATTTGATGTCCAACCACTTGGCAATGTCGTAATAGTTGTACTTTTTAATCCAGAATGTCTATCTGAAACCCCCATAGTAAAGCTAACTTCATCGCCACGATAATATTTCGCATTTAATCCAACTGGGTTATTAATTGTCGGTGGAATATCATCAGGTAAAATAGTTACTGCATTACTCATATTTGAGGCAACTACATTATTGTAAAATATTAACGCCCTAATTTGATTACCTACCGGAGGTATAAATACTACATAATCTTCTGGTCGTATCGTTATCGTTGAATGAACCCCATCAGGTGTACCCGTCGCAATTTTTGTATAACCTGATGGTATTTGATCTGCCTCAGAACCACCATCTCTTGTTTGAGACGTAGGTATAACTAAATATACTAATGCAGATGGATCCAATGGAATATCCGTAACGGTTACAGGTACCTTTTGTAATGCTGTACCTCTTAATTCTTCTGCTGTTGTAGTAATTCTAGGCGTATGTGGCTTAACACGAATCTCGAATAATTGTTCTTTACGTCCAAATCGTATTGTTCCAAAGTAATCGCCTGGTAATAAATTACCAACCAGTTCAATATTACGTTCTCTAGCATTATTAGTTCTATTTGTTGAATTCTCAATGTGTAATGTACGTGGAATACCTGTAATTTGCCAATCTTTATCTGTAAAGTTTTCATTACTTGTTAAATTAATACGTAACGGTTGTATAGATGTTACACTACCACCTAAGTTTACTGAAGCATTCCCTTGATTACCTGCATATACATAGAAAACCGGATGTCCAGCTTGTTTTGAAGCAGGTTTATCAGCAATATTTTGACCGTCATCATTTTTAAAGAATTTAATGTTATGTTGAATTTCAGGTAATACTGTTAAGTTAACAGGCACTAAAGTTTCACCGTTACCAAAAGCATCAGGATAGTCGAAACCAATCATTAATCGTATTGGGCTGCCAGTTCTAGCTGCCTGTTGCAATTTATCATCAGTAAATAATTGACTTAATTGATATTCATTTAATGGATTGACTCCACCCGGTCTAAAAGCGTTAGTGTTTGCACTAGTTGGATAAAAACCTAATACTTTATTACTTGGTGTCTTAACATAACTTAATGGATCATCCATAAAGTCATCTATATTTAGGTTCGTACTTTCTAATACCTTTTTTGTTTGTACATTTCCTTGACTCACTTCTACTCGTTTAGTTGTACCTATACGATAAGTACGATTAACCACTTGTCTTAAACCATTAAGACGTTGTTGATAGTCTTGTGTTGATTCGACATATAACTGACTATACATAAATAATTGATTGTATTCTAAAGCACGCCCACCTGCTGCATAGTACAGCTTATCAATTGTTGGACCTTGCGTTTTAAATGAAATCGTATAACTTGCATCACCTTTACCAATAAATGTATAAACTTTTGGTACACCAGGTGATTCTGTCGGCCTTTCACCATTAATATATTCGAATGTTTGTCTACCAAAAGCTTTTGTAGCAGGTGTTGCTCCAGCTTCACTAAAATAGTCACTTGCACGTGCTAAATCCTTTAAGCTATTAATATGGACAGTTGGCCAATCATAAATCACCTGCCCACTCCTATTTCTAATTTTGTAGTCCCACGAACGTGAGTCGTTTACCCCATATGGCCACATTTCTGGAAGTGGTTTGTTCGCACCGGCTCCTGCACCGTTACTCCATTGTACATTTGTGCCGTCTGCATTCACTGTTACAAACTCCGTTCGACCAACTGGAGTTTGTCCGGCCGGTAGTGCAAACCAGTAGATCATATTTTCATGTGGTGCATGACCTTTGTTAAACTTAATCACCCATTGATAACCGTCTCCAGTTTGCTTTGCTGTAATAAGTGCGATTTCTTTTGCGTCTGATGCTTTTAACGTATTCCATGGCGTAGTAGGTAAATTATATGGTGCCCTCTTACTAGAAGCATTAATATATGTACCTACAGGATACCCAGAACCATCATTAGCATTTTCAACGTAATATGATGAGTTTGCGTTTTGATAGTCTGATACTGATCTTGGTTCTGCAGCTCTTGATTCAATCGAACGCGTTTGAATTCTACTTGAGCGTCGACTTGTTTGTTGACGTTGAGGCATTGTACGAATTAAAGCAACAGCTTGTTCTAATTCTTTGTATGCAAGTTGCAAGTCTTTATTGTTTATTGGATCATTACTACCTAATAACGTATTGATCTTGTCAAAAATGCCTTTTACATAGTTAAATGTCCCAGAATCTGCATTTTCGCGGTCAATAAAGCGATAATCATGGTAATTAGCATCAAAAAATGCTTGTAATTCATTACGATCGTGTTGTACGTTACCACTATCTGATGAATCTGAAGCTGTGACTACATTTGCTTCATGACTTTCTACATGTGTCGCTTTATTGTCGTTTTCCTTTTTGTTAGCAGCGCGACTTTCGCTTTGTTCATGCTTACTTGCCGCTTTAGCCGATTGTGTTGGCGTAGCAGCTGCCGTATCTTTCTTTGCTTGCTCATTTTGAGATACTGGTTGGTCATGTTCTGTTGTAGATGATTGTACTGCACTAGCATCTACATGGTTTGTTTGATTATTATTTGGTTGTTCATTTTCAATAGGCGCAGATAATGATTGACCATTTTGTGAATTTTGAACTTCTACTTCTCGATTCTCAGTCTGCGTATCACCATTTTGTTGTTTCTGTTTTAATGCACTAGCTGGTTGATTTGTCTCAGCAGCTTGTGCTTGTGATGTGTTTAATCCTAGAAATACTAACGTCGCAATGACCGTCGAGAATGTTCCAACGGTATACTTACGAATACTAAACTTTTGAATTTTATCACGATAATTCACAGCTATTGTTCACTCCTTATCTTGTTGTTATGTCTCTGTTGTGTTGTGAATGTATTTACATTTGATTTCATGTGTATTGTAATGCTCATTCCATTCTCATTTAAAAATTTAAAACAATGACGATTCAATACAATTTCGCAATCTATCTAAAAAGTATTGAAATACATTACAACTATGTGTTGAACAATTTATTTATGCTCCAGAATATAATAACACAAAATATATTGGTAGGTAAATTGAATTTGTGACAATTTATAATAATTATAAATAAAGTAGTGTAAAAGGGTAATAAAAAACCGACCTTATGTAGAATCATTTATAATGATTACACATAAGAATCGGTTTATATTTTTGTTTAATATTGTAGCGACCTTTATGATTTCAATTTAATTCTCAATTATCATAATTGAGTGTCGTTTTGTTTAGGCACAAGTAACAAAATGATAACGAATGATAAAATTCCCATACCTGCGTTTAACCATAATGCAATCATTGCACCAGTATCAATGTTTGTCATATTTGATACGATTGCATAAACTGCACCACTCAATGCGACGCCAAATGCTCCTCCTAATGCAGAAGCCATTTTATAGATACCTGCAGCTACGCCTACTTTTTCTAACGGTGCATTTGCAATTGCTGTATCTGTTGATGGTGTAGCATATATTCCTAGTCCTAAACCAAAGAATAAATAACCTATAATACAACAAATGACATATAATATTTCTGGCAAAAAAGTTAATGAAATGAGACATTCTCCGACAATAAGAACTGCTGTTCCAATTAGCATTGGTTTCTTGCATCCGAATGTTTGAAGTAACTTTTCACCAACACGAATCATAATTAGTACCATTACTAAATAAGTGATTGATAAACTTCCTGCTTGCAAGGAAGAATATCCTAAACCTCTTTGAACAAATGTGTTGGCTACTATTAATGTTCCTGCAACACCATTTAACAAAAAGTTTGAAGCTGTTGCACCTGTATAAGCTTTATTTTTAAATAATTTAAAATCGATTAAAGGATTTGTAGCACGCTTTTCAAGAACTATAAATAAACTAAAAGATACAATTGCAATTGCTAATATAGTGATAAAAAGAAGTGAGGTAACACCTAATTCTGATCCTTTAGTAATTAAAATATTTAAACTGAGAAGCATAATGACTAAAAGAACCAGACCTTTAATGTCAAATTTATTTAGAGAAATCGATTTAGATTTAGTTTCAGGTGTGCCTTTAATAAGAAACAGCGCAATTAATGAAATTATAATTGATAAGATGAAAATCCAACGCCAACCTAAAAGTGTTGCAACTGCACCTCCAAAAAATGAACAAACACCAGAGCCGCCCCATGAGCCAATTGACCAATAACTTAAAGCGCGTTGTCTATCTTTCCCAATGTAATATGACTTAATAATAGACAAAGTTGCAGGCATAATACATGCTGCTGAAAGTCCTTGAATTAATCTTCCTATAATAAGTAATAAAGGAATATTTGAAATAATGATTAATAATGAACCCAATATATTTAAGATAATACCAATGTTCGTGAGTTTAATTCTGCCATATTTATCAGCAAGACCACCTGCTCCTACTACAAACATTCCTGAAAATAAAGCAGTTATACTAACAGCGATATTAACCGTTCCAATATCTGTATTAAAACTATCTTCAAGTATTGGTACAACATTAACCAATGATTGTGCAAATAGCCAAAACGTTATTACACTTAAAACAATTCCTATTAACAACTTATTATTGCCTTCAAATGTCTCTCTTGACGGCTTTTCCATCTCTATTTGCCTCCCTATACTTTTGAAAAACAGACAAATTCCATAACAGAAATTTGTCTGTTCGATAGAATAATTGAATGGTTTTTGATTTTAATGTGCAAAACTTTAAATTTATTAGTAGTCCATTCAATTATTCTCAATGCTAGTTATCTTACCTTATGCTGCTTTTTGTTTCTTCTTATAGTAATAAACTGGTATACCAAGTGCTGTTATTAGAATCCCAATAATTGCCAATATAAATTGTGTAAACAGTGTATTAATTAATACAAATGATCCTGCCAAAATAGCAATTAAAGGTATGATTGGATATAACGGTACTTTATATGGTCGTTCCATATTTGGTTCACGTTTTCTTAAAATTATTACCGCAACAAATGACATACAATAGAACAACCAAATAACAAAAATTAACATGTTTGTAATTGTATCAAAGGCACCCATTGACATCATGATGATAGCGATTATAAGTTGTATAATTGCGCCAAACCATGGTGCACCAGATTTTGTTAATTTTGCGAATAAGTGGCTAAATGGCAATAATTTTCTTTCAGCCATTGCATATGGTACGCGCATACCAGTCATAGTATAGCCATTGATCGTACCATAAACAGATATTAATATACCGATTGTGATAATCTTACCGCCATTTTCTCCAAATAATATTTTTGATGTATCTGATGCTGCATTTAAATTTCCTGCAAGTAGTTCTATTGGCAGTGTTAATAAGAATGTAGCGTTAATTAATAAATACACAGCCATAATACAACCGATACCAACTGAAATCGCTAAAGGTAAATCGCGTTTAGGATTTTTAAGTTCTCCCGCAACATTTCCTACATGAATCCAACCATCATATGCAAACATAGTTGCTAATAAACCACTACCAATTGCTGTAAAGAAACCATTTCCTGAATTACCTGTAGTTGGAATTAATGAAAAAGTGATGTCTCCTGATTGGAAAATACCAAAGATAACGATAACAATAATTGGAATTAATTTAATAACTAAGGTAACTGATTGTAAAATTCCGCCTGCTTTTGAACCTAGGAAATTTATCAACACAATAGATAACGCAGATGCGATTGCTATTGGTATTAATGAACCTATAGATAAATGGAATAAATTAATTAACTGTGTCGCAAATACGATAGACAATGCTGCTACGTTTGCCGGAAAATAAATAAATGATTGTGCCCAGCCTGATAGGAAGCCCCAGAAATCACCGTATGTATATTCTATATACTTTGTTAAGCCACCTGTTTCAGGGATTGCAGCAGCAAGTTCTGCTGCTGTTAACCCCGCACAAATGGTAATGATGCCGCCTAGGAACCATACAAACAAGGCCATTCCTGCTGTTCCTGTTACTTCTGTTACGTTTGATATTTTAAAGAATACTCCTGAACCAATAACTGTCCCCATAACAATAGCAAACGCTGAGAAGAAACCTATATTTTTTTGTAATTCTTTACCATTTGACATAATTACACCTCATTTTTCAGATTAAATGTTTTAACCTACCACACCCTTGCTTGTATCTGCAATATTCAGTCCATGTTCAATGACACCTGAAACTCTAGTTAAGTCAACATTCCCGCCTGAAACTAAAGCAACAACATTTTTATCTTCAAGCCATTTATTGTTTATTTTTCCACTTAAAATTGCAGCTGTTGGTAATGCGCCTGCACCTTCAGTAATAATTTTGGCACGCTGCATTAAATCTTTCATAGCATGTTCAATTTCTTCTTCAGTAACAAGAATAAATTCATCTACTAAATGTTTAACTACTTCATATGTTTGTTCACCAGGAACTTTTACATCACAACCATCTGCTATTGTGCTATCCACTCGATGTTCAGTTAAATCTCTCTTATAGAAAGACTCAGCCATACCATGAACATTCTCAGATTGAACACCGATAATATGAATTGAAGGGTTAAATGATTTTAATGCGGTGGCAATACCTGCAATTAATCCTCCACCGCCAACTGGTACGATGACTGTATTCACATTCCAAATATCATCTAAAATTTCTAAACCAATTGTTCCTTGGCCTGCCATTACAAACTTATCGTCATATGGATGAACGATTGTCATGCCATTTTCTTTCGCTAATTCTTCCATATAAAGTCTAGTTTCGTTAAAGTTTTTACCTTTTAAAATAACCTTTGCCCCATAGCCTTTCGTTGCTTGTTGTTTCGCTTGTGGTGCTGTTTCAGGCATTACGATAGTTGCATCAATGCCTAATAATTTAGCTGTTAAAGCAACACCTTGAGCATGGTTCCCAGCAGATGCTGCGATAATGCCTTTTTCTTTTTGTTCATCCGTTAAGTGATTAATTTTATTGCTAGCGCCTCTAAATTTAAAAGATCCTGTGAATTGCATATTTTCTAATTTTAGAAATACATTCCCTTTAGTTATACTTTGGCTTAAATACATTGATTTAATTAGAGGTGTTCGACGAATAAATGGTTTAATGCTTGCTTTAGCTTCTTCGATATCTCCTAAACTTACAATATGTGCTGTTTGTAATGTAACTGTGTTGGTTGTCATAATAATTACATCCTTCCGTTTTGTAAATTTTTAGTCCAAACTATAATGCTATATTTAAAATATTCATTTCACTCAATTTCATTTAAATTACTATCTATTCGATAACATTTAATATTTCTTTATAATCTAGGTCATGTGATGTAGCTAATCCTTGGTTTGTCACTTGTCCTTGGTAAATGTTTACTCCAGTACTTAAGGCTTCATTATCTTTAATTGCTTGTTCTAGGCCTTTGTCACAAATTTCTAATATATAATCAATATTTCCTTGTGCTAATGCCATTGTTGAAGTTCTTGGGACTGCTCCTGGTTGATTTGGT
The DNA here is from genome assembly GCF_037966415.1 of Staphylococcus sp. FSL W8-0305. Classification (NCBI taxonomy): domain Bacteria; kingdom Bacillati; phylum Bacillota; class Bacilli; order Caryophanales; family Staphylococcaceae; genus Staphylococcus; species Staphylococcus sp. FSL W8-0305. Next base: position 563,006 of record NZ_CP150198.1, on the reverse strand, counting down.
ACACCATAATGAATCACACCTTCTTCTTCATACACCGGATCAGAAATTGTAGTTGGTCTAATTGTTTCAATAGTTCCACCTTGGTCAATAGCTATATCGATTAATACTGAACCTTTTTTCATTGATTTAACCATCTCACGAGTAACCAATTTTGGCGGTTTCGCACCAGGAATTAAAATTGTAGAAATAAATACATCTGCTTTTTTAATTTGTTCTGCTAAATTTTCTGGTGTTGATTTGACTACTGTGACATCTTTTTCTGCATACATATCTTCAAGATATTTAATGCGGTCATCGTTTAACTCGATAATGATTACTTTAGCATTTAGTCCCAAGGCAACATTTGCTGCATTTGTTGCTGCTACGCCACCACCGAAAATCACATATGTACTACCAGGTATATCCACATTTTCATGTACACCAGTCACTAAAGTACCTTGACCACCATGTTGTGCTTCAGAGTAGTAAGCTCCCATAATTGCTGAGCGTTGACCTGCTATAGCACTCATTGGCGCTAATAATTCTGCTTTTCCATTTTTTATAATGGTTTCACCACTAATCGCAGTTACACCAACTTCTTGCATTTTTTCTACTATTTCTTTTGAAGATGCTAGATGTAAAAATCCCCAGATAATTTGATTCTTTTTGAAATATTGATATTCGCTTTCATGAGGTTCTTTTACTTTGATAACAAGATCAGCTTCCCATGCTTGTTCGTGAGTTACGATCTTAGCGCCTTCTTTTTCATACATATCGTTAGAAAATCCTGAACCAATGCCAGCATTTTTTTCAACAATTACTTTATGTCCTGCATCCGTTAACTTACGCACATTTTCGGGTGTGCAAGCTACACGTCCTTCACCTTGTTTTAATTCTTTGACTACTGCAACTAACATTTGCAACACTCCTCTTTCATTTGTGAATAATTTCACAATTATTTTATCCTTTGGTTATGAATATGTAAATACCATTAATTAATTATTCATATTTTATCTATAATTTGTTAATAAATATTTAATATATTATTATTATTCTTAAATATTATGTGCAATTATACCACTATATTTATTTCTTATACTCCATTTGATTTATAGTTGTATTAATACATTGACTCAAAAACTAATTAATCAAATATGTTTTTTAGATTAATAAAGTTGTAACTGTACTATTTTGTAGTGTATGGTAATTTATTTGGATGAAATATAATTCTTTATACTCTATTGATTAATCAAATATGTATCTATCAAAATTCGGCTTATTTATTCACTCTGACATATTCAAATACGCAAAAAGACTATTTCTACCTTGTATCGATAGAAATAGTCTTTTTATACTTAATTGGTTTAATTTTTCATAAAATCTTATACTTTTTAAAAATGGGATGAAATATATTTTCCTGAAACATGTAATTCATGTTCGTTACAAATTGATAAAATATGATTAAGCGTTGTTGCAAATGACATTTTCTCAAAAAGCGCTTCACTATCAATTGGTACTTGTGTGTGAATTTCAGCAAGTCGCTTCGATAAATATAGTTCATCTAAATTGTCATTTATCTTATTACGTTGACCAGCTGATAATGCATCAATGTTTTCAACCACATTTTCAACGCTTTGATATTGCTGAATTAACTTAATAGCCGTTTTCTCGCCAATACCTTTAACACCTGCATATCCATCTGCTGTATCACCCATAAACGCTTTAATATCGATTAGTTGTTGTGGTTCAAGAGCATATTCTTCGTTAAAACGATGTAATGTATATCTATTATAAATGTTAAAACCTTTTTTAATTAGCCAGACTTCAACATTGTCATTAATACATTGCAGTAAATCTTTGTCGCCCGTAATAATATAGACATCGTTATCAGTTGAATATTGTTGTGCTAATGTACCTATAACATCATCCGCTTCATAGTTTTTAACGCCAATATTTACAAAGCCAAATTGCTCTGAAATTTCTTTAACATAATCAAATTGTGGTATCAATTCTTCTGGTGGTGCAGAACGATTTTGCTTATAACCGTCAAACATATCATTCCTAAAAGTTGATTGCCCCATATCCCAACATACAGCTACATGTGTAGGGCGTATTTCATGTATTGCCGAAAAGATATGACGCACAAATCCTTGTATTCCATTTGTAGGTACACCTTGTGAATTGTACATAAATTGTTTATGAAGACTTGTAGCGTAGAAATGTCTAAATAATAGCGCCATACCATCTACAAGTAATATTTTATTTGGCATTTAAAACGTTCCTTCTTTCTTAATATAAAATAGTTTTCAGTTGTTGATGTTTATCTTTCAATTGATTGATAAGTGTTGTATCTAAATCAAATGCTAATAAATCGTTTATTTGCGTTTGAATATTAGCTTCAAAACTTTCAAATTGCGATTCAGCTTCTACAGCCATTTGCTTTACATATAATTCAAGCTGTTGCCTCAATAATCCCATTTGTGGTTGTAATAATCCTAACGTACTTTGACAAATTGATTCATGTATATCTCTTTGCCCATTTGGATTCAAAATTTTACGTTTTGTTAATTGTTTAGGCAATGCATTTAGCATATCGTTGAAATCAATGTGCAATAATGGTTGCTCTATATTAGCTGATTCAAAGTTAAACTGAGGATTAACAATGACATGTAAATCTGCTAATTGTTGAACGATTGGTGCAATTTGCTCAGTGAGTTGATTTTTAAAGTATTTTTTTATACGTTCTGTAATTAAAGATTGCTCTAAAAACAATCGTTGATGAATTTGATCTAAGTATACTTTCGTAGACACTTTCTTTTCTTCATTAAAATCACTATTTTGCGTCATTTGAGAATTAAACACTGATTTAATATCGTCTAGTAGTTGTAGTTTTAAACGGGCATTTAAATGATAAACTTGTTCTTCAACTTCGTTGTCTGTATGTTGTAGCGTCGCATCAATTAATTGATGTTGTAAACGCTGTTTATCTTTATAGACTGTTAACCTATGTTGGCGACGTGAAATATCAGCTTTATTTGTTTCAAATTCTGTAATCATCTCTACATAAGAATGATCCATTTGTTGAAGCTGATGAATCATTTGTTGTTCTAAAATTGATTTAGATTCAACATCAACAAATTGTTGTATGCTTTGTTTTAATTGATCAATGCCCTTATCTTCAGCTTGCAATGCATTTCGACTTGATACAGCAAAAATGTCTGATTGTAAGTGTACTTGTCTTAATGCATCTGATACATATGTTTCAACCGCTTCAAGATCATCTTGACTTTCTGCTAAATCAGCAGCATTAATTACCATTTTAAATGCTTGGTTTTCATTCAACTGGTTCATATCTTTCATGTGTTCTATAAACGCCTTGTCATTATCAGTAAACGAATGATTAAAATAACTTACATACAAGATTAAGTCTGAAGAAGTTAAAATTTGCTCGGTTTCATTTGTATGCCTTTGGTTATTTGAGTGTAGCCCTAATGAATCAACAATTATTTTACCTTTTAACCAATCATGCATTAATGCAATGTGTACTGTTTTAACAAATGTTGCGTATTCATCTTCTGCACTCCACTTTTTCAATTCCTGTTGATTAATGGCATGTTTTTCTCCATTTTCCAACATACTGACATACAAATTATAATGTTTTTCAACTGCATGAACAAAAGCGAGTTGATTTTTATTTAAATGTGATTTTAACTTTTCTAAATCTGAATTAATAAAGTCTTCTATAGTTGAAAAAGATATATCTTGGTATTCAACTACTGCATTAATTTCATCTAATAATTGCGATTGTGATTTTAGCGTTATATAACTCTCGTCTCCATAAGATATTTCTGTAGTAGCTGCTGTAGTAGGATTTGGAGAACTAACTAAAATATGCTCGCCTAATAATGCATTTATCAAACTACTTTTACCCGCACTAAACGTTCCAAATACACCTATTTTTATTAATTTATTATCTATACGTGTTAATGTTTCGTGGATATCCTGCTTTGTACGCTTGAACAAAGGCACATCCGAAATTATATCAAGTGCTTTTTGAATATCTATAGACATATTTGTTGTAGCTGTATTCTGATTTAGCTGCTGATTATCACGATTATCCTTAGCATTATCAGTAGCCACTTGATATGTTGTCTCTTGTCGATCTACTAATTTATCTAGAGATTCATCTAAATGAATATAGTAATGACGATAATTCTTAGTCGTCAATGACTGACGCAGCTCATTTAATTCTGTATAACGTTGATATTCTTTTAAATCATCACTTTCTTCTGTTGGTAATTCATCTGCCTGCACATTTTCTATTATTTCTTTAAAAATTGGTGTTGATTGTTGTTCAACATATTTCTTAATGGCTTTAACCACTTCGTCTGAAAATGTAAGTACATAAGTATTGCTGATTGATGTTTGTGGTTGATATAAACCTTCAATCATTTCCGGCTTAACGTCATAATGCTGATTTAATACTTTATCTGAAGCTTCTTTTTTATTGATAAAACGCGTAACAAATGACATATCTTCTCGCATTGGTTGACGAATTTGTTGATTAACATGTTCTTGTAACGCATCTGTCGCTGTTAATAATCGCTGTTGTTGAATTTGAAGCTTTTTCTTCTTTTTATTAAAAAGGCCACCAACATTAAAGTCTTGAGACATACTTTCCAAATAACTTCGTAACATTTCTCTCATATTATGCGGCATAATGTATGCATTTTCTAAAATATTTTTACGCTTATTCTTTAAAAATGCCATTAATTCATCTGGATTATTTAAAAGTTGCGCCTCTTCACTAATTGCTTGATGTTGTTGACTATTTAAAAATGCTTGTTCAAACTCTGCTTCTTCGATACCCAAATCTTCTAGTACTTCCTGAATTTCAGACTGAATGTAATCTAGCTGAGCTTCGGTAATATATTCAACCGTTCTTGATGTATAATCCTCTATTGTTTCTCTATGTTGATCTAATGAAACTAGATAAGTTGATAATGCTCCAAGTTCATTTTCAGAGTGATCAAATTTCGATACATAAAAGGTGTGTTCTAATTTAATGTCCCAATCTGCAATTGATTTTTCAACTCGAGATTTAAACGTAGCGAATGACAATTCATCGTCTTGATGCTTGTCAATTTGATTAATGATAAACACAACAGGTATTCCAACATCATTTATATGCTTCATAAACTTAAAGTTAAGTTCAGATTGAACGTGGTTATAGTCAACCGTATAAAATATCATATTACTTGTATACATATATTGTTCTGTTATTGACTGATGTGATGCAACATTTGAATCAACACCTGGTGTATCTTGCAACGTAAACCCATTTTCAAATTTAGCTGATTGAAAATTAATTTCTACAGATTCAACGTCGACATTTTGGCGATTCATTTCCCTTACTTCATCATAATTAGATAATTTGGCATACGTTTGATTCGGCAAATTAGCAATAATATCGTGATTGTCTGAAACTGACACGATAGCAGTATTACTTGTCGTTGGTACAGGTGAACTTGGTAAGATATCTTGTTCAATTAATAAATTTATCAGTGTCGATTTACCTGCAGAAAAATGTCCAACGAACGAACATGTATATTGCTGCAAATATACTTTCTTAATTACTTGGTTAATTGTATGTAAAAGTGCTTCATTTCGCGACTTTTCAACTTCTTTTTTTAATTTATATAAAAGATCTAATTGTTCTTTATTAATCATGTTACTTTCCCCTTTGGTTCGTTCACATAGAAATGCTTGCTTGTTAAAACGAATTCATACAATATCGATGTCCATTTAAACAAAGGTCGTTGAATGGCTCGCATTGTATTATGTTTAAATTTTATCATAGCTGCTTGATAAAACATATGAATAATCAATTTTCTTCAAACATTCCAACTTAAAAGTTCATTTTTCTAAAAATCACAAATCATTGTTAAATTTTTCTAGAAAATAAATATTGTCACAGTTTGTTCACACACGTCACAGAATTGACACCGTATAATAGCCAATTGGGAGGGAAATATGAAAAATACATTTAATCCATTACAAAGATTACATTTCTACGCAGCAATATTTATTGCTCCACTGTTAATCACTTTAACCATTTCGGGCATTGGTTATTTGTTCTTTCCAGAAGTTGAAAATAATATTTATAAGAATGAGTTTTTTGGTGACAGTGATGTCAAAACGCATCAAACATTAAATGATGCAGTACATCAAGTTGAACGACAATATGAAGGATTCTTTGTAAGTAAAGTTAGCATACTTGATGAACCATATAACAAACGAATTACACTGAGTGATATGGCAGGAAATCAGCGTTACGTCTTTCTAGATCATAACAATCAATTTGTTGCAGATCAAAATGCGAAACATACGTATTCTAATGTGATGCGAAGTATACATAGTTCTTTGTTTACTGAAAATACTATTATTAATTATTTAGTTGAGTTAACCGCATGTTGGACGATATTCATGATTTTATCTGGTACTTATTTACTCATTAAGAAGCATTTAATTTCTAACAAAAGTAAGGCACTTCATTGGCAAAAGTGGCACGCAATGATTGGAATTATCATTGCAATTCCAGTATTTGTATTAGTCTTAACTGGATTGCCATGGTCTGGTTTTATGGGCAGTAAAATTGCCGGTATGATGGACACAAACGGTGACCTTGGTCAAGGTGAATTAGCGATTAATCCACCTAAATCAGATTTGAATGAATTACCTTGGGCTACACGTAAAAATAAACAGCCAGCTTCATCCGAAAAAGGTTCAAGTGGTCATCATGGTAATGCAGCAATGCCTCAAACTAAATTAGATTATCAAATATCTATTGATAAGGTCGTTGAACAGGCGCAAAAATCTGGTATTAAAAAGCCGTTTTCAATCGTATATCCAAGTGATAAAATTGGCACCTTTATTGTATCTAATACTAGTAATTCAGGTGTTACTGGGCTAGATGTATCTCCTTACAAGGAACAAACACTTTATTTTGATCAATATAGCGGTAAAAAGCTAGGTACGATTAAATATGATGACTACGGTATTATTGCTAAATGGTTTACGTGGGGCATTCCGCTTCACGAAGGTCATTTATTCGGTATTGTAAACAAAATCATTAATTTATTTGTATGTATCGCTTTATTAGTAGCCATTGGTATGGGATTTGTCTCTTGGATAAATCGTACAAAAAATACTGCAGTAAAAGTACCACATCGCGTAAAAAAACCAGCATCTATATCACTCATCATATGTTTAATTGTATTAGGACTATTAATGCCATTATTTGGATTATCACTTATCCTAGTATTTATAATTGAATTAATATTATATATTAAAGATCGTCGTGCTAAACAATAATGCACTTAAAGTTTTGAACTGACGAAATTTACAAAATGATTCTCTAATTACTTAAAACAGGTTCTATAATAAATCGAACTGATGGAGCTTGGGAGATAAATCAATGTTCTAGGGTCTATAATATTATATTGGCAGTAGTTGACTGAATGAAAATGCGCTTGCAACAAGCTTTTTTCAACTCTAGTCAACCTTGCCGGGGTGGGACAACGAAATAAATTTTGTAAAAATATCATTTCTGTCCCACTCCCATCTGTCCGATTTTTTGAATTTGAAGATAAAAAAGCATCTAAAACGTATAAGAAGATTACTTTACTTCTTCCAAATTACGTTATAGATGCTTTTTATTAATTCATATGCATGTCGTGAATTTTCATCATTAAACCGTGTGGGACGTCATCATGTTTAACAATCTCTTGTTTATAAAATGTCTTCCCATCATCTTTAGAAACTAATTTTACAAAGTCTCCTTTTTTCGGTTTAAAATCATTTGATGGTTCTACTTTGATATTATGTTTGACTAATCCATCTTTTTCACTGACAACTTTTTCTGCATTTGTATTACTATTCATATAACCAAAATAAGTCGTTTTTTGACTAGAAAAAATCATTAAACATACAACGGCAATACCAATAACAACCAATGCTATAGATAAACCTAGACCCATTTTTTTACCCATTTATAGACTCCTCCATTTTTCAAAAGTACCTATTATCATGAGAACATAATTATTACTAGTTTTAGTCACGCATTAGAAACACTTTAGTTTTCAATAGTTTTACGTTCTGTCTTTTTACCCCAGTATTGATAATAAGTACATTCTATATATCCATTAAATAACTTACGTCGCTTCGTTGCTTTACGATCTACTAAATATTCAAATTCTTTATTACTTGTTAAAATGTATGTAGATAAAAATGGATGTTGTTTCATTAGTTTACCAATATAACGGTACATTTCTTCAACTTCTTCACGATCACCAATACGTTCACCATATGGAGGATTTCCAATTAACGCAACCGGTTCTTCTGTATCAATTGTTAATGTATTGACATCTTTTACACTAAATTTAATAATATCAGACAACCCCACTTCTTCAGCGTTACGCTTAGCAATCTCTACCATTTCAGGATCGATATCAGAAGCATATACTTCGATTTCTTTATCATAATCAGCCATCTTATCCGCTTCATCACGGTAATCATCATAAATATTTGCTGGCATGATGTTCCATTGCTCTGATACGAACTCTCGATTAAAACCAGGTGCGATATTTTGAGCAATTAAACAAGCTTCTATAGCTATTGTACCCGAACCGCAAAATGGATCAATTAAAGGTGTATCACCTTTCCAGTTTGCAAGACGGATTAAACTTGCTGCCAACGTTTCTTTAATTGGTGCTTCACCTTGTGCTAATCTATAACCACGTCTGTTCAAACCAGAACCTGATGTGTCGATAGTCAATAATACATTATCTTTTAAAATGGCAACTTCAACGGGGTATTTCGCACCTGATTCATTTAACCAACCTTTTTCGTTATATGCGCGACGTAATCGTTCAACAATAGCTTTCTTAGTTATCGCCTGACAATCTGGCACACTATGTAGTGTTGATTTAACGCTTCTACCTTGAACTGGGAAGTTACCTTCTTTATCAATAATAGATTCCCAAGGGAGCGCTTTGGTTTGTTCGAATAATTCGTCAAATGTTGTTGCGTTAAAACGTCCAACAACAATTTTGATTCGGTCTGCTGTGCGCAACCATAAATTTGCCTTTACAATTGCACTTGCGTCTCCTTCAAAAAATATACGGCCATTTTCAACATTTGTTTCATAGCCTAATTCTTGAATTTCCCTAGCAACAACAGCTTCTAATCCCATCGGACAAACTGCAAGTAATTGAAACATATATGATTCTCCTTTTATACAGGTATTTTATTCTTAGCTTGTGTTTTTTATACATTTCCAACAAATTTAATCGCTGATACATTAACGCATTTGCTTATCATTTTAAAACAAAGCAGTGTCATTATATCAAGATAAGGCGTTAATTTTAAGTGTTCTTTTCATGAAAAAAGCTCTCCATCATCTAGGAGAGCTAAACTAGTAGTGATATTTCTATAAGCCATGTTCTGTTCCATCGTACTCATCACGTGCACTAGTCACACTGGTACTCAGGTGATAACCATCTGTCTACACCACTTCATTTCGCGAAGTGTGTCTCGTTTATACGTTGAATTCCGTTAAACAAGTGCTCCTACCAAATTTGGATTGCTCACTCGAGGGGTTTACCGCGTTCCACCTTTTATATTTCTATAAAAGCTACGTCACTGTGGCACTTTCAAATTACTCTATCCATATCGAAAGACTTAGGATATTTCATTGCCGTCAAATTAATGCCTTGATTTATTGTTTCATCAAGCACGAACACTACAATCATCTCAGACTGTGTGAGCATGGACTTTCCTCTATATAATATAGCGATTACCCAAAATATCACTTTTAAAATTATAACATAGTCATTATTAGTAAGACAGTTAAACTTTTGTATTTAGTAATTATTTACCAAATACAGCTTTTTCTAAGTTTGAAATACGTTTTAAAATATCTACATTATTTGAAGATGTATTTGTTGTTGTATTATTCGAAGAAAAACTTTTATTGTCCTGAGGTCTAGATGTTGCTACACGTAGTCTTAATTCTTCTAATTCTTTTTTAAGTTTATGATTCTCTTCTGATAATTTTACAACTTCATTATTCATATCGGCCATTTTTTGATAATCAGCAATAATGTCATCTAAAAATGCATCTACTTCTTCTCTTCTATAGCCACGAGCCATTGTTTTTTCAAAATCTTTTTCATAAATATCTTTTGCTGATAATTTCAATGAAACATCTGACATTTTTTCCACCTCATTAGAAACTTTGATCTTCAGACCACTGTAAGTCATTGATGAATGCTGTTAATTCATCGAACGTCACAATATCACAAGTATAGTTTGTTTTATCCATAAAATCAACTAACATCTGCTTGAAGAACTTAGGACTCGCCTCTTGTTCCTCATCATAAATGAGCAATGTTTGATCCGAATGTTCAAGCATAAATTGATCTGCTTGTTTAAATTGAAAAGGACCTTGATACGACGTATGAAAAATACTATCAACATAATCTGCATGCTTAATTATGTTGGCATACTTACTTTGATTATGTTCATTCCACTTTTCTGTATGTCCTTGGAACGGTGTAATTACAGCAAACTTTAACGAATCATATGTTCGTTGTAATTCAATAACAACTTCTGCAGTCCATAATTCTATACCCATTTGCCCTTGTATTAACACCCATTCTAATCCTTCATCCAACAGTTGTTCAATTTTATGTTTTATAAATTGTTTTAAATAATGTACTTCAGGTGCGTCATCTTTAAAAATGTTTAATTCGAATGATTTGTAACCTGTTACATAAACTGTTTTAACCATAAGTACCCTCTTTAGTTACGCCATCTAATATATTTTGTAAATCATATTGAACACTTTTAAGCTTTTCAATAAATAACTTTCGACTTGTTCGCTTAAAATGACATTCGACAGAAAGTTGTTCAATGTTAGCAATCAATAGCTCAAATTTCCTTGAATTCATATAAGGTACTTCTATAATAAATTCACGATGTAATTTGATCTCATTGAGCAAGCTATCAATATGTTCAGTATATGGCTTTACAGTTTGGTAAAAATCATGATCTTGTTGTTGTGATTTCACATTTTCGAAATTTTGTTGCATGTTGTTAACTTCATAAATTAGTGATTCGACTACATCATTCATGAGGACGCCTCCTACATTTTTTAATTTATCACAATATACTGTATTCGTCATGTTTTAACACTCTATATAATTTGATTTAACTTATTTTCAAATGTGTTATCTGTTAAATCAAGTAAATCTAAAAACTTCCTATATAAATACAAAATTTTATCGTGTATGTTGTTATACGATGAAAATACTTTTAATCTAATAAAATCATTTAAATCAAATACACCTCTGTTGATTAACAACACATACTTGTACTTGCCTCAAAAATAATAATTACTGATCATGATTTGACTTTTATAACAAAATTCAAAAATATTGTAATGAGTATTCATTTTTATAAGCAAAACTTTTCAATTAATTAAAATTGTGTGTAAAATTCCAACATTAACGGTAAATGTATTATAATATTATTGTGTTAATGCTGAAATCACGTTAAAATAAGCTTTGGTGTATTGTGTCTTTCGCATTTATACTAATTTAAGTTTGGTATTTCACTATAATGTTGTGTATAATAAACAACGTTTACTACCAAACTTGTGTGGTGAAATTTATGAATTATCCAAATGGTAAACCATATCGTAAAAATAGTGCTATAGACGGAGGGAAAAAGACCGCTGCCTTTAGTAATATTGAGTATGGTGGACGTGGTATGTCACTTGAAAAAGATATCGAACATTCAAATGCGTTTTATCTTAAAAGCGACATTGCAGTTATTCACAAAAAGCCTACGCCAGTACAAATAGTTAATGTCAACTATCCTAAGCGGAGTAAAGCTGTGATTAACGAAGCTTATTTTCGTACACCTTCAACAACTGATTACAACGGCGTTTATCAAGGTTATTATATTGATTTTGAAGCAAAGGAAACTAAAAACAAGACGTCCTTTCCTTTAAATAATATTCATGACCATCAAGTCGAACATATGAAAAATGCATATCAACAAAAAGGTATTGTGTTTTTAATGATTCGTTTTAAAACGCTAGATGAAGTTTATCTTTTACCCTATTCAAAATTCGAAATATTTTGGAAGAGATATAAAGATAATATTAAAAAGTCTATAACAGTTGATGAAATACGAAAAAATGGTTACCATATTCCTTATCAGTATCAACCAAGATTAGACTATCTAAAAGCAGTTGATAAGTTGATATTAGATGAAAGTGAGGACCGCGTATGACGGAAAACAAAGGATCTTCTCAGCCTAAGAAAAATGGTAATAATGGTGGGAAATCCAACTCAAAAAAGAATAGAAATGTGAAGAGAACGATTATTAAGATTATTGGCTTCATGATTATTGCATTTTTTGTTGTTCTTTTACTAGGTATCTTATTGTTTGCTTATTATGCTTGGAAAGCACCTGCTTTTACCGAAGCTAAATTACAAGATCCGATTCCTGCAAAGATATATGACAAGAACGGAGAACTTGTTAAAACATTAGATAATGGCCAAAGACATGAGCATGTAAATTTAAAAGACGTGCCGAAATCAATGAAAGACGCAGTACTTGCAACTGAAGACAATCGTTTCTACGAACATGGCGCACTTGATTATAAACGTTTATTCGGTGCAATTGGTAAGAACTTGACTGGTGGATTTGGTTCTGAAGGTGCCTCAACATTAACACAACAAGTTGTTAAAGATGCATTTTTATCACAACATAAATCTATTGGACGTAAAGCTCAAGAAGCATACTTATCATATCGTTTAGAACAAGAGTATAGTAAAGATGATATCTTCCAAGTATATCTAAATAAAATTTACTATTCTGATGGCGTAACAGGTATTAAAGCTGCTGCTAAGTATTACTTTAATAAAGATTTAAAAGATTTAAACTTAGCGGAAGAAGCTTATTTAGCCGGTTTACCTCAGGTTCCAAACAACTATAATATTTATGATCATCCAAAAGCTGCTGAAGATCGTAAAAACACTGTTTTATACTTAATGCATTATCATAAACGCATTACAGATAAACAGTGGGAAGATGCTAAGAAAATCGATTTAAAAGCGAACTTAGTAAATCGTACTGCTGAAGAACGTCAAAACATTGATACAAATCAAGATTCTGAGTATAATTCATACGTTAACTTTGTAAAATCTGAATTAATGAATAATAAAGCATTCAAAGATGAAAATTTAGGTAATGTATTACAAAGTGGTATTAAAATTTATACAAACATGGATAAAGATGTTCAAAAAACATTACAAAATGATGTTGATAATGGTAGCTTCTACAAGAATAAAGACCAACAAGTTGGTGCAACGATTCTTGATAGTAAAACTGGTGGTTTAGTTGCTATATCTGGCGGACGTGATTTCAAAGACGTCGTTAACAGAAACCAAGCAACAGATCCACACCCTACTGGTTCATCTTTAAAACCTTTCTTAGCGTATGGACCTGCCATTGAAAATATGAAATGGGCAACAAACCATGCGATTCAAGATGAATCTTCATATCAAGTTGATGGATCTACATTTAGAAACTATGATACGAAGAGTCACGGTACTGTATCTATTTATGATGCTTTACGACAAAGTTTCAATATCCCAGCTTTAAAAGCTTGGCAATCAGTTAAGCAAAATGCTGGTAATGATGCACCTAAGAAATTCGCTGCCAAACTTGGCTTAAACTACGAAGGCGATATTGGTCCATCTGAAGTACTTGGTGGTTCTGCTTCAGAATTCTCACCAACACAATTAGCATCAGCATTTGCTGCAATCGCTAACGGTGGTACTTATAACAACGCGCATTCAATTCAAAAAGTAGTTACTCGTGATGGTGAAACAATCGAATACGATCATACTAGCCATAAAGCGATGAGTGATTACACTGCATACATGTTAGCTGAGATGCTAAAAGGTACATTTAAACCATATGGTTCTGCATATGGCCATGGTGTATCTGGAGTAAATATGGGTGCTAAGACAGGTACTGGTACTTACGGTGCTGAAACTTATTCACAATATAATTTACCTGATAATGCAGCGAAAGACGTGTGGATTAACGGCTTTACACCTCAATACACTATGTCAGTGTGGATGGGCTTCAGTAAAGTTAAACAATATGGTGAAAACTCATTTGTGGGACATAGCCAACAAGAATATCCACAGTTCTTATATGAAAATGTGATGTCAAAAATTTCATCTAGAGATGGCGAAGACTTTAAACGTCCTAGCTCAGTAAGTGGTAGTATCCCATCAATCAATGTTTCTGGTAGTCAAGATAACAACACTACAAATCGTAGTACACACGGTGGTAGTGACACATCAGCAAACAGCAGTGGTACTGCACAATCAAATAACAATACTAGATCTCAACAATCTTGAAACAGCGGTGGATTAACAGGTATATTCAACTAATCCACTCAACATAAAAAACTCAGTTATACCATATTTATGGTGTAGCTGAGGTTTTTTTATATGTATTCATACGCTATTGCTATATTAGTAGAAACCGTAAAATCAGTTATTCACATACATTTTGAAACATCTAAATAGTCTTTCATATTCACATCTTTAGCTATGTAAAATTATTGAAATTGCAAAAGTGGTTGTACCCATTTTTAAAATTATGATTATATTTTCTCATAGTCATCTTAGACGTTGTTTTAAATTGATATGTTTATCAATTCCCTGAGTACGTTAATCAGTGAAATATCAACATGTTTGCAACGTATATTCACAATCATAGATATAAGAAATCCACCTACGATTCGAAATAGATATCTTAAACCATACCTCAAGATATCCATTATGATGTAGATGGACATTTTTTATATTAAGACGTTGTAATGACATGACACCTAACATAAATACAAATATGTGTGCATGAATTAGTTTTACATCTTTTCAACATTAGGAAATGATCAAACTTGTCTATACCTGCTTATTCTTTAACCTTGTTTGATAACTAGCATTCATTTTAATCAATTCAGTTTTAAAGGTCTTCATTTGTCGATAGCCCATAAAATGATATTTACGTTCAATCATATAATCATATCTTTCTTTAAAATTCATTGGCACAACAGGATATTGATTTAAATTATCAAAATCAATATTGCCAGTTATGTCATTAACCTGCTTAAAATAATCAATAATTTTACTATGGTATTCATCCAAGTAAGGTTTTGCTTCACTAGAACCTAATGTCTTATTTTTGGCAAATACATCAATCTTTTGTTCTAAATTATCAAATACCTCTTTTGTAATATTTGTCATATTATCACGCTTCTTTCAAACTAGCTTTATAACGTTTTTGTCCTTCTCTACAATCTTCTAATAATGGACAAATATCGCATTTAGGTTTTCGGGCTAAACAGTGGTATCTTCCAAAGAAAATGAGTTGATGATGGCTCCTATTCCATCTATCTCTAGGTATGACAGAACATAAACGGTCTTCTACCTGTCTCACATTATCTTTCCAACGATTAATACCTAAGCGTTTAGAAACACGTTCTACATGCGTATCAACAGCTAATGAAGGTTCATCAAATGCTACACTCATGACTACATTAGCAGTTTTACGTCCTACACCTGCTAAACTTTCTAATTCCTTATGTGTTTGTGGTATTTCTCCATTAAATTGATCAATCAAAGATTGACAAAGTTTCTTAATATTCTTAGCTTTGTTACGATACAGACCGATAGAACGAATATCATTCATAAGTTCTTCATCACTGACTGCCAAATAATCTTCAGGCGTTTTGTATTTTTTAAACAGCTCAGTTGTTACTCTATTTACTAGAACGTCTGTACATTGCGCTGACAATAATACAGCAATAGTTAATTCGAACGGATTATCATGTTTTAGTTCACATTCTGCATCCGGAAACATATTTGCTATAACATCAATCATTTCTAATGCTTTTTTCTTACTTACCATCAAGGTTCTCCCCGTTTAACCAATCAAATTTAGGTACCGTTTTAACTGTGTGCGTCATTTTCGGTTTATTAAATTTTTCTCTTATTTTTCTAGAATCGTCAATTGTTTTGACATTGTTTTTCTTCCAATTAAGTAAAATACGATCCATATATTTAAAGCTAAGTTTATTCAAACTATTCGCCTCGTCTAATGCCGCTTGTATAATTGCAGTATCGTGTTTATCAACATCAATCCATTGATTTAACGTCTCTATTTCATATGGAGATAACGGCCTTGCAAATGTATCCTCTAAAACTCTAAATAATTGTTTAAATTTTTCTTTACTATTTTGCTCTTTCGTTTCCATACTTTGTTGCTTCAATATATGACTTAATTTTTCGAAAAAAGGATCTAGATTCATATATTCAGTAAATCTACCTTCTTCATCTTTTTGAACTTGTAATTCTAGCAATTCACGTTGAATCAAATTTTGAATAACCATTGTAATATCACGTGGTTGCATAGTTGAGCCCTTCTGAAGTAATTCAATTGAAGGCTGTTTGTTTGATGTTTCGGAAGCATAAATCAATTTAAGCAAAATGACTAAATCTTGCTCATCTAAACCTAAGTCACTGTAATGGTCTAATAATTCTCTTCGTATCACTACAGGTCTTGCTTTTAATTGATATTTATCCATGTTCGTGCCCCCTTTTAAATTTAACCATTACTTAATAGTATAAATCATTTTCTTTAATTTTCGACTAAAATGCTTAATATATTTAACTAGTAGCAAACAAATTTTAAATAACAGTATTTTTTAAAACTAGATTTTAACAATGAACTTTATGTATAATCAGACGAGCTATTTATTTTCCAAATATAGTTACTAAACAAAAGTTTGTTCATGATTAATATAAGCCGTTATCATTCTTCATTTTCCAAGCATAAATCGCCCAGCTATTAATATAGGCTGGACGATTCTTTTTATTATCATAATATAAATTTTAAGTAACGACCCTAAAACTTATGGATATAAACGGTTTAATAATCTTGGGAATGGCGCTGTTTCACGAACGTGTTCAACACCAGAAATCCATGCGACTGTACGCTCTAAACCTAAACCAAATCCACAGTGTGGTACACTACCATAACGACGTAAGTCTAAGTAGTAACTATATGCTTCTTCGTCTAATCCATGTTCTTTAACGCGTTGTTCTAACAATTCTAAGTCATCCACACGTTCAGAACCACCTATAATTTCACCGTATCCTTCAGGTGCAATTAAGTCTGCACATAATACAGTTTCTTCATTCTCAGGATTTGGTTGCATATAGAAAGGCTTAATTTTAGTTGGATAATTAGTAATAAATACCGGTAAATCATAATGATTAGCAATGGCTGTTTCATGTGGCGCACCAAAATCTTCGCCCCATTCAATATCATCAAAGCCTTCTGCTTTCAAGAACTCAATTGCATCATCATATGAAATTCTAGGGAATGGTGTCGCAACTTTTTCAAGTTTTGATGTATCACGCTCTAACATTTTCAACTCTAGTTTACAATTTTCTAAAACTGATTTTACTACATGTGTTACATATTGTTCTTGAATTTCTAAACTTTCAGCATGATTTGTGAAAGCCATTTCCCCTTCAATCATCCAGAACTCGATCAAGTGTCTACGTGTTTTTGATTTTTCAGCTCTGAAAGTTGGACCAAATGAAAATACTTTTCCGTGTGCCATTGCCGCAGCTTCTAAGTATAACTGACCACTTTGAGATAAAAACGCATCTTGATCAAAGTATTTAGTATGGAATAATTCACTTGTACCTTCTGGTGCACTTGCTGTCAAAATTGGTGGATCAACCTTTGTAAATCCATCTTTGTTGAAAAATTCATACGTTGCACGAATAACTTCATTTCTAATTTTCATTACAGCATGTTGTTTTTTAGAACGTAACCATAAATGACGGTGATCCATTAAGAATTCTGTACCATGATTTTTAGGTGTAATCGGATAGTCATGCGCTTCTGAAATAACTTCAATTGATTTCACTTGCATTTCGTATCCTAAGTCAGAACGATTATCTTCTGTAATTGTGCCTGTAACATATAGAGATGATTCTTGAGTAATTTCTTTCGCAAGTTTGAATACCTCTTCATCAACTTCTGATTTAACTACTACGCCTTGCATAAAGCCTGTTCCATCACGTAATTGTAAAAAGGCGATTTTACCACTTGAACGTTTATTTGTTAGCCAAGCACCAATTGTAACGTCTTGGTTTAAATGATCTTTCGCTTGTTTAATCGTTGTTTTCATAACCATTCTCCTATTTATTTTTTCGTTATACAATACTCATTCATTTTAACAAAATCCGCTTTCAAGTTCTAGAACTAGACTAAAAGATAACGTGTAAATGGTAATGATTTAAGCACAGATTTGAACATTAATTTATATTAAGACAATACAATCATCAGTTTCAGACAAAATATATAATAAAGCCTCAATATTATTAGTATGAAGGTCGTTTTTTGTGCTAACATTCAAGTTTAATTATAAAACTCAAATTTTGACGACCAAACAAAAATTCTTGTAACAGAACATAGCACATGTCATGTCACAAGAATTTTACTTTGTATTTTACTTTTTCTTTTTTTGAATTTGTCTTAATAATTTTCCAAACTGTTGAATGTCGCCTTTTTTCTGACGATAATTTTCAAGTGTTTGTTCAAAAAAGTTTTTATAATTACTGTTTATGAGTCGATCATCAAATGAAACTATTATGCCGCGATCATTTTCATTTCTAATTAATCTTCCAAGTCCTTGTCTAAAACGTGTAACTGCATCAGGTAATACATATTCCTTGAAAGTTGAAGTGAATTCAGAATCCATAAGCCAATATTTTGCATTATGCTTGTTCATAAACGGTAACTTCGCTATCATCACACATTTAATACCATTTGCTTGAAAATCAAAGCCTTCAAAAAATGTTGACGTACCAAGCAGTATGGCTTTATCAAAATTATTAAACTGTTGTACTATTTTATAATTTTGGTTCTGCTGTTGTGTTAATACAACATAATCTTCAAATTCTGGCAATTCATTTAGCATATCTTGTACCATATGCATCATTTTATAACTCGTAAATAAGACTAAACATTTTGATGACGTTATAGTCGTATATTCAATAATATAGCTTACAATCGATGCTACATACTCATCTATATTTTTATATTGATAAGATGCTACATCACTCGGTATAAATACACTTGTATTTTTTGCACTTTGTAACGATGTGTTAACTTCAAATGTATTAAAGTGAACATCTTTGTTGAATAACTGTTTGAAAGCATCAAACGAATGATTAAATTTTAAAGTACCAGATATAAAAATAAGTGATTTAAATTTTTCCAATACTTGTTTCGTTAATACATCTTTTACAGCGTAATCTTTCACATATAAACGTATTGTTGATTTTTGAGATAGATTTTTAATTGAAATGAAACTAGTATGTCCAGCTTTTAAACTTTGTTCGATATTTTTAAATTTATCTTTTAAATACAACAACTGTTTCCGTAATGATTTAACTGTTTTATGACTAATGCCATTGAATATTTCTAGCGTCTTATTTAACTTATCGATAATCGCATGTAAATCCTTCAAAATGTCTTTTGTTTCAAAAGTAAATACATTATGGAAGCGATGAATATCATCATCATAAACATCAGAATCATTGATAATCGTAAATATCGTTGAGAACAATTGCTCATTTAACTCATGAATCTCATTCATACTAGCCTTCAAGCCAAAAATATCAATTGGTGCAATATCTAATTTTTCCAAAATCCGCTGCTTTTCCAGTTGATCAATTGCCTTTAACAATTTTTCATTTTCGTTTTTACCAATCAAACCAAGCTGATATTTAATATCAGCATAACTCAACTCATTTGTCACTTGATTTAAGGCATAGTCTGGTAAGCGATGTGCTTCA
The DNA here is from genome assembly GCF_037966415.1 of Staphylococcus sp. FSL W8-0305. Classification (NCBI taxonomy): domain Bacteria; kingdom Bacillati; phylum Bacillota; class Bacilli; order Caryophanales; family Staphylococcaceae; genus Staphylococcus; species Staphylococcus sp. FSL W8-0305. The sequence continues at coordinate 542,997 of NZ_CP150198.1, read as the reverse complement.
TCCACTATACAATCATCAAACAATTGATATATTGAATTTTCAACATCAGAATGAATTAAATGTGCATGATTTGTAATACCAATTTGAATGTTCTGTGCATTTCGCTTAATAAAATTATAATAATGAACATCGTGACGTGCCGGTACATATGTTTCAATTTTCTGGTCAAAATACATCTTTTGACCACCTTTTAAATTTAATTCCTGTATATCTCCGGACGGCGTCTCTGTAATCCAAATCAGCAATTGCATTTTCAAGATATTCACTTCGTAATTACTTGTGTCATCTTTTAAAATTTGACTAATAAGTCCCAATGAAATGTAATCACTTTTACTTTTAATCAATAGTGCATTAATTTTAAAATTCAACGCTTCATTCATTGCTGGAATATCTTTTTCTAACAATTGACTTTGCAGTAATTTAGTATTGGTAGAAATCATGACATGCTTCCCAGTTTCAATATTATACATCAAGGCCGCAAGTAAATATGCTAATGATTTACCACTGCCTAGTGATGCTTCAATCATTGCTTTTTCACTATGCATGAGCTGATCTAATATAGTTTCCGCTAAATATAATTGTTGCGGTCGATATGTTAAGCCAAGTTGATCTACAGCTTTGCTATATAAAGACTTCAAGCTGCCATTATAATTTGTTGTCGGCTTTTTAAAATCAACTTGCTTACGATATATTATCTGTTCGAACTTTTCGTACGATTTATCCAATGGCTTTGCATCATATTGCCTAACCATCTCAAAGAAAATATCATACAAATCGTATTTCAACTGTTTACTTAAATAATATAATTGCTTTAAAGTATCTAACGGTAACTTTTCAAATTTTTCAAAAGCTAATATCATCAATTTAGCAGTAGTAGCGGCATCTTCGTCAGCTCGATGGGCATTTGCTAAGGTAATACCATGTGCCTCCGCTAATTCACTTAATTGATAACTTTTATCTGTAGGAAAAGCTATTTTAAAGATTTCTAGTGTATCTATAACTTTTTTGGGACGATATTGAATATTACAATCTTTAAATGCCTTTTTAATAAAATTTAAATCAAAATCTACATTATGAGCGACAAAAATGCAATCTTTTATCTTATCGTAGATTTCTTCTGCAACTTGGTTAAAATATGGCGCTTGTTGTAGCATATTTTCTTCAATGGATGTTAACGCTTGAATGAAAGGCGGAATCTCTAAATTTGTTCTAATCATAGAATGATATGTATCAATAATTTGGTTATTGCGCACAAACGTTATACCAATTTGAATGATATCGTCAAAATCTAATTGGTTGCCTGTTGTTTCCAAATCCACAACGGCATAGGTTGCCATACCCATAGCTATCTCTCCTTGCTTTAGTGTTAAAAATCTATATCTGCACTAATTAAACGGTGTGATTCACCCGCTTCATCTCTAACAATTAGATAGCCATCGTAATCTAAATCAATTGCTTGTCCTTTAAACTGTTTATCATTTTCTGTAAATAGCAACGTTCTATTCCAGATATTAGAAGCTGCAATATATTCTTCACGAATTTCAGAAAAAGGTAACGTTAAAAATTGATTATATCTTTTTTCAATTTCTTGAAGTAATCTCTCTAAAAATTGATATCTATCTAATTTATTTTTATCATGTAATTGTATACTTGTTGCTCTATATCTAATACTTTCATCAAAGTCTTCTAGTTGTTGCGTCAAATTAATACCTATACCACATATTATTGCTTCTATACCATCATTATTAGCAACCATTTCAGTTAAGAAACCACACACTTTACCATTATCAATATATATATCATTCGGCCATTTCACTTTGACTTCATCTTGACTAAAATGTTGAATCGCATCTCTTATCCCTAATGCAATAAATAAATTAAATTTAGATATCATTGAGAATGCAACGTTAGGTCTTAATACAACAGACATCCATAGTCCTTGCCCTTTTGAAGAACTCCAATGTCTATTAAATCGCCCGCGACCTTTCGTTTGTTCATCACTCAAGATAAAAAATGAAGATTGATTTCCAACAAGTGACTTTTTCGCAGCAAGTTGTGTAGAATCTATTGAATCGTATACTTCACTAAAATCAAACAAAGCAGAACTTTTTGTGTATTGGTCTATTATACCTTGATACCAAATATCTGGGAGTTGTTGTAATAAATGTCCTTTATGATTTACTGAATCTATTTTACATCCCTCTAACTTTAATTGGTCAATCACTTTTTTTACTGCAGTGCGCGATATATTAAGTGATTCCGCAATGCTTTGTCCAGATATATAATTCGGTTTATTTTTATAGAGTAATTGAAGTACATCTTGACTATATTTTGACATGATTATCCACCCATTTCAAAATTTCAGTTTCTTCGTTGCTTACTTTACCAGTTACAATCGCTATCTCAATTTGTCTTAGCAGATCTTTTAACCACGGACCACTTTTAGCATTTAAATGTGCCATAAGTACACCGCCATTAACCATCATGTCTTTTCTATTATGCATAGGTAAACGATGTAATGTTTCATCAATCGTTTGAAGGTTAACGATTAATGGTTCATGTCCTTGAATATCATTTGCCTTTAACACGTCTGCTGCAACCATTACATTTTTAATGAGATTCGTATCATAATCATAAACAAACATTTTTAATTGTTCTTTTGTAATAATACTTGGTAATGCATTCATAATTTGAATATATTGATTGATATCTTTTACTTGTCGGTTACTTAGCTTTAAAGGCTTCAATGAGTAATTAATATCAAATTTAACTGATACTATAGCAATCAACAATTCTAAATCAATTGGTTCAGTCACATTAATTTGATTCATATCAAGATGTTCGAAATATGGCATATAATTAAATGCTTTCAGCGATTTTAAATGATTAAAACTCTTTTCAACATTAATACCTCGCATTAATTTAGTTAGTTCAATCACTATACGCTCAATTGATAAAAATTTAATATCTGCCATTTGTGTACGCATCGCTTCGAATGTTTCCGTTGCAATATCAAATGATAATTGTGACTGGAATCTTAAACATCGAATCATACGTAAAGCATCTTCTTGGAATCGTTCCTCAGCTATACCTACAGTTCTTATTATTCGATTATTAATATCTTGTTGACCATCAAAATAATCATACAATTTGTTTGCTGTATCCATTGCTATCGCATTCATCGTGAAATCTCTTCGTTGCAAATCTTCGTATAAATCACGAACAAATGTAACACCACTTGGTCTACGGTGATCGACATAATCTTCTTCAGCCCGGAATGTTGTCACCTCATAATTTTCATCATTAAAAACTACATTTATGGTGCCATGTTCTTTACCTACAGGTATCGTATGACTAAAGATAGATTCTATTTCATCTGGCGTTGCACTTGTTGTGATATCTATATCATGAATATTTCTTCCCATGACATAATCTCTTACAGAGCCACCTACATAATATGCTTCAAAACCATTGTCTTGAATTTGTTCTAATATAGGCCTTGCCTGTTCAAATAATGATTTATCCATATTATTACTCGCCTTTACTTTTGTTATGCTCATTTAGCATTTTTTGATAGTAATACTCATATTGATCTGTAATGAGTTCTGATCCAAAACGTTCAGCAATATCTGCTAGCATGTTTTTCTGAAGTTTGTTGTATAACACCTTGTCTTCAAGTAATCGGATAGCATAGTCACTCGCTGAATCACTATCACCCACATCTACGACAAATCCAGTTTCACCATGTTTAATAACCTCTTTAATTCCACCGGCATTTGAACCAATTGGAACGACGCCTGTTTTCATAGCCTCAAGTAAAGTTAGTCCAAAGCTTTCTTTTTCACTTAATAATAATACTAAGTCAGATAATTGGTAAAATTCACTTACGCAATCTTGTTTCCCTAAAAATAAAACATCTTCTTCTACGTTTAACTCTTTCGTCTTTTGACGCATTGGCACTAATTCAGGACCATCACCAAGTAAAATTAATTTACTAGGTATCTTTTCACGTACTTTTGCAAATGTTTCTATAATAGTATCTATGCGTTTTACTTGTCTAAAATTCGATACATGTATTAACACTTTTTCATCTGGTGCTATACCAAATTGTGATTTTAATGCTGTGTTATGTTTAGTTGGAAACTCATTTTCACGTACAAAATTATAAATCGGTATAATTTCTTTGTTAGTTTCGATAATTTCATGTGTTTCTTGCGCTAAAGATTTACTCACACTTGTCACAATATCACTTTTTTCAATGCCAAATTTAATTGCACCTTGGAGTGAATGATCATAGCCCAAAACAGTAATATCAGTACCGTGTAGCGTTGTCATAATTTTTATATCTTTACCTGACATCTCACGAGCTAAAATCCCACAAATTGCATGAGGTACAGCATAGTGCATATGCAACAAATCAAGATCATATTCTTTAATAACTTCAGCGATTTTAGTACTTAACGTAATATCATACGGTGGATACTGAAAAACTGCATATTGATTCACTTCAACTTGATGAAAAATCATATTCGGTAATGGTTTTCTTATTCTAAACGGGATATTTGAAGTGATAAAATGTACTTCGTGACCTCGCTCTGCTAATTTAATTCCTAATTCTGTGGCAATAATTCCAGAGCCACCCATGGACGGGTAACATGTTATACCTATCTTCATTCGCTTGCCCATCCTTTCTTTCTATTTCTCTTTCTATTATTCTCGATGCGTAGATAATTGTTTAAATTTAAGTTTATAGTAATGTTGAGTTTATAATTTCAAATATCTAAAAAACAGGTGTTGTATATATAATCATTTATCTAGTTATACTTACTTTAAAAATAATATGATTTCATGCGATGCAATTCATTAGTCTATGTTTTTAATCTTAATCAAATCCAAATAAAGCATATATTTTTATATTCACTTTCTTTTGAATCGATTTTTATCTCTTGTATTAAACTTTTCCATTGTTTCATTAAAGCTCTCTGTCATATCTATTCCCATTGAATTCGCTAAACATAACAACACAAATAAATTATCACCTAATTCTGCTTTAATCGTATTTGCTTCCTCTGAATCTTTCTTCTTTTTTTCACCATAGGTATGATTTATTTCACGTGCAAGTTCGCCCACTTCTTCAGTCAATCTAGCTAAGTTAGCTAATGGTGAAAAATATCCTGTTTTAAATTGTCCAATATATTCATCAACTTCACGTTGCATTTCTACCATTGATTTCATTTCTACGTTCTCCTTATATTGCATTTCTAATATAGTATATATCAATTTGAAGTCTCATGCATGTTTAGTGCAATCTACTGACTCTAGCTAAACTAGATGACAAGTTGTTTTTTTTAGTAGTTTAATAATTCAGTTTATATAAATGTAATGCATTCCTAACTAAATTAAATCAATTGAAATTGAGATTATAACTTTATGATTCGTACCACTACAATAAAATAATATATTGAATAATCTACCATTAGAAAAATAAGCACAAAAAAACTAGCAACCACACAAAATGTGATTAGCTAGTTAATAAGTGTCTAATTTAAGTTAATTGTTAATCTATAAGATTAATCACTTGAACGCGCAATCAAAATAATACGTACAAGCTCTGCTACAGCGACAGCAGTTGCTGCTACATAAGTCATTGCTGCTGCAGATAATACTTTACGCGCATGTTTGTATTCCTTTTCATTTACAATGTTCAATGCCGTAATTTGTTTCATCGCTCTTGAACTCGCATCAAACTCAACTGGTAACGTAACAATTGAGAATAATACCGCTAATGACATTAAACCAGCACCAATCCATAAAGCAGTTGAACCAAATGCACTACCTATCGCTGTTAAGATAATACCTAACATGATGATCATATAACTTAATGAACTCCCTAGGTTTGCAACAGGTACTAATGCTGCTCTGAATCTTAAGAACCAATATCCTTGGTGATCTTGAATGGCATGACCAACTTCGTGGGCTGCAATTGCAGTTCCAGCAACTGATGGTCTGTCATAGTTTGCAGGAGATAGTGAAACAACTTTCTTTTTAGGATCGTAATGATCTGTTAAGAATCCTTCACCTTTAACAACTTCGACATCATAAATACCGTTTGCATGTAAAATCTCTAATGCAACTTCACGACCCGTTTTACCACTAGTTGATCTAACTTGTGAATATTTCTCATAGTTAGATTTAACTTTGTGTTGTGCCCATAAAGGAAGCACCATTAATATTACGAAATAAATTATCATAGTAAAAATTGAAGACAATAAACTCACTCTCCTTTATAAATATTTTACTGTCATTTGCAGTTTTTATCAAATCATTTACACTTTAATAATTTGTTTAATTCAATATAAAGCAAAAGTCCAAAAACACTCAGACAACATGATAATACACCAATTTGCCACACATGTGTAGTTATAAAATCATAATATGGAAATTGAAGGTGAAAATAGTCAATATAATCATTCAAAAATACCCAAGTCATCGCTACACTAATTCCAATCATAGAACGTTTAAACCTAGGATAGAAGTAAATTGCCTGAACAGCCATTATACTATGGGAAAACATTAATACCAGGCCATTTACTGTAATATCACCTTGCTCAATAATAAATAATATATTCATAATAACTGCCCAAATCCCATATTTGAATAATGTTACAAATGCCAGTGCATCGATAATACTATTTTGTTTTTGTATTAATATCAATGAGATTGAAATAACTAAGAATAATATTGCAGTTGGGCTATCTGGAACAAAAATCTTAAACTGCCACGGCGTATGACTTAATTGTTCACCATACCATATATAACCATAAATCATCCCTAATATATTACAAATGAGTAGCATCATTAGCCAAGAACGTTGATAAAGAGTATATTGCCAAAGTTTATTAATCGTCATCTGCTAAGTCCTCAAATTGATTATGTTTATTTACTAGCTTGAGTGTATTTAAAATTTGCGTTAGTTGATAAAAACGTTGCTTTTCATTCATCTGTAAACTTAAATCAATATTATGTAGCAAGTAATCTATTAATAACGCATGTTTATGCCGATCTATAGCCATACTATTTAAATCATGAAGATAAGTTTGATAGCTGGGCGATTCCGTTAGTTGAGCAACTATTAAATCATCTAGCCTTTGCTCACGCTTTGACACGTTTGCGAAGTGAATTTGAATATCAAAAGCACCGTTATGATTAGCGATATAATCAAATATTTCATTTGTATTCATTAACTTTATATTATGCTTAGTAAATTGAATTGCAGAAGCGTGACTTCCCACTTCTGCAATTTCTAATGTTTCATGATGATTAATTTTTGTATCTACAAAATGAATGTTTGCCAATTTCGCCTCATTCACTTTTATATAGTTAAGCACCCAAACTGCAATACGCGACTTAAATCGATATTGAAAAAGTAAATATTCAATAAAACTTTCTTTAATTTGATTGAGTGTCTCTGACATCAAATACCCCATTTTAAGATTGTAATCTTGATAATTCGTCATGCCAATTTTCGTTACTTGGTTCTAGTTCCAACAATTGATTTAAAATAGTAATTGCTTGTTCCATTTGACCAATTTCAATTAAATAGAAATAATAATCACTCATAAAATCAATATTTGTTTTCATAGTTGGATATGCTAATTCAAAGAAATGTTGAGCTTCTTTATCTCGCTCTTCTTGACCATAGGCGAACGCTAAATGCCAGATGAATGTAGGATCCAAATCTTCTTCATCTACATATGTTAATAATTCAATGATTGCTTCATAATCTTCTTCATTACGATATAAATCGCTTAAAATCAATAATGGTTCTTGGTAAGCATTATCAACCTCTAATGCTTGTTTTAACAATAATACACCTTCATTAGCATCGCCGTGTTCTATTTCCAAACATCCAGTTGTATACATTAACTCTTTATAAAATTGACTTAGTCGTAATCCCTCTTTACCCGTTTCAATGGCATCTGGATAATTTTTTTCATTTTCATATAATGATTGTAAATACAAGTAGCCTTGAATATAATCAGGATCTTTAGAAAGTAATGTAGTCATTATTTTAATTGCTTCTTGAGTGATGTCATTTTTATCGTAAGAAATGGCTTTTTTGAGATAATCTTCTGAAGTCATTTCATCTTCATTAATTTCATCGTATAAGCGAATCGCATCACTATAGTTACCACTTTGTAAGCTACAATCTGCCATACGAGAGAATAAGTTTACACCATTAACTTGATATTCACCAGTTTCTAAAACAGTTTCGTATTCAGAGGTAGCACGTAAATATTGACCATCATAATATAACATTTCAGCCAACGCAAAATGGATTATTGGATCATTTGGCTCTAGTTCAAGTGCTTCTTGTAATTTATCAATAGCAACTTCCATCATATTAATTTGTTGATATAAATCTGCTTCTAACATCAACTTTTCAGGTGATGGTTCAACATAACTTAAATATTCTAACGCTTCGTCAGTTTGATTTTCAGACATTAAACCTTCAATAAAATAAATCAGCAATTCACTTTCGTCTGGATATTTGTGATATAACACGCGGAATACTTCTAAACCTTGTGGCATTAATCCAAAATTGTAAAGTGTCTCTCCTAGAATAAATAATGCGTCATCGTTGTCAGTAGTTATTGCTTCATTAACACGAGAGTCTAAATTTTCTAGTTTTTGTAGATTGATATCGTCTATTAATTTATAGATATCTTCCATTTTATATTATCCCTCATTTTCTAAAAGCTTTAGTTTTGGTAAAAATCCTGGAAATGATACATTTACAGCATCAAATTGTTTGATTTTGACAGGTTCGCTTGAAAGTAGAGAAGCAACTGCAAGCATCATTCCTATTCGATGATCCGTTAAACTATCCACTGTTGCATTTGTTTTAAATTCTGACGGATGAATAATCAATCCATCATTAGTTGGTTGTAATTCAAACCCTAACAAGTTTAACATATCAGCCGTTGTATCAATTCTATTTGTTTCTTTTACTTTTAATTCCTCGGCATCTTTAATTGTACTCGTGCCAACTGCTTGTGTACAAAGTAATGCTATTACAGGCAGTTCATCAATTGCTTTTGGCACTAATTCTCCTTCGATTTTTATTGGTTGAAGCATTGGTGTGTATTGAATACGAATAGAAGCAGTAGGTTCAGCACCAGTTGTTTGATTGAAAAGTTGAATATTACCGCCCATTTTTTCAACAATATCAATAATACCTGAACGTGTTGGATTGATTCCAACATTATGAATTGTTACATCACTTCCTGGTGTGATAAGTGCTGCAACAATAAAGAACGCTGCAGATGAAATATCGCCAGGAACATGAAAATCTGCAGGTTTAATGTATCGAATTGCTTCAGGGATTGTAGTAATTGATAACCCTTCTGCTTCAATTGGAATATTAAAATGTCTGAACATCGTCTCAGTATGATTTCGACTTACATCTAATTCTTTAATGATGGTCGCTTCCTTAGAAAATAGACTTGCGAATAAGATGGCACTTTTCACTTGTGCACTTGCCACTTCCATCTTGTAATTAATACCTTTAATTACAGATGGTTTAATGATTAATGGGGTGTAATTGTCTTCAATTCCTTCAATATTTGCATTCATACTTTTTAACGGTCTTAAAACACGATCCATCGGCCTTTTACCTATGGAAACATCGCCAGACAAAACACTTTCAATACCTAAACCACTTAACAAACCAGCTAACAATCGAGTCGTTGTGCCAGAGTTTCCAGTATATAAAACTTGATGAGGTGTTTTAAAAGCTTTATATCCAGGTGAATTCACAACCAATTTATCTTCATCTTCTTTAATATCTACGCCTAATAATCGGAATATATCCATTGTACGACGACAATCTTCACCAAGTAGTGGCTTATATATAGTAGATACACCTTCAGCTAGCGACGCCAACATGATTGCACGGTGTGTCATTGATTTATCGCCCGGCACTTCTATTTCGCCCTTTAACGGACCTGAAATATCAATGATTTGTTCATTTACCATTTCATTCACCTACTTAAAATATGTTTTTAATTGTTCACATGCATGTTGTAATGTTAGTTGATCAACATGTTGTACAACGATATCTCCAAATTGTCTAATCAAGACCATTTGTACACCTTGCTTATCATTCTTTTTATCACTTAGCATATATTGGTATAACGTTTCAAAATCCAAGTCAGTTATCATGTCTAAAGGATAGCCAAGTTGTATTAAATATTGAATATAATGATTAATATCATGCTTAGAATCAAATAAAGCATTCGCAACTATAAATTGATAGATAATGCCAACCATCACTGCATGACCATGTGGTATTTTATGATAGTATTCAACAGCATGCCCAAATGTATGACCTAAATTTAAAAATTTACGTACACCTTGTTCTTTTTCATCTGCAACAACAATATCTAGCTTCGTTTCAATACCTTTAGCAATATATTTATCCATACCTTTTAATGACTGTAATATCTCTCTATCTTTAAAGTGCTGTTCGATATCTTGCGTCGCTGATTCACCATTCAATAACGCATGCTTATAAACTTCTGCATAGCCACTTAATATTTGCTCAAATGGTAACGTCTTTAAAAAGTCTAAATCATAAATAACAGCAGTTGGACGATAAAATGCACCGATAAGGTTTTTACCTTGCTTTGAGTTAATACCCACTTTACCGCCAACACTAGAATCATGCGCCAAAATCGTTGTGGGAACTTGTATAAAATGGACACCTCTTAATAGTGTTGCTGCTACAAATCCTGCAAAATCTCCTGTCGCACCACCACCAACAGCTATAATCGCTGTATTACGTGTTACATGATGAGACAAAATGTATTCTAATGTTTCTTGATATTGCTCAAATGTTTTCGTCTTTTCACCAGCTGGAATAATGACTTTATGCACATTTTCATATGATAAAATATCATTAAATTTATCAGCAAAATATTGATTTACATGCTCGTCAATTAATATAAAACTTTGATCAAACTGATCAATATACGTGCTAATATGGTCAATTGCACCATGTTCAACAAATATTGGATAATTGTTTGAAGGATAGGTTGTTTGTAATTTCATGATCACACCTCAATTGTTCTCGTTGTTAAAACTCAACATTTAATTGTCTGCGGTCAGCAATTTGTTGTTGAAGTTGTTCAATATGGTTTGATTGAAACTCTTCAAGTAATGCTTTCGCTATTTCAAATGCAACAACGTGTTCACACACTATACTTGCTGCAGGTACAGCACAACTATCAGAACGTTCAATTGTTGCCTTAAAGTCTTCTTTAGTATTTATATCAACTGAATTTAATGGTTTATATAACGTAGGAATAGGTTTCATTACACCATTTACAATAATTGGCATTCCATTTGACATACCGCCTTCTAAACCACCTAAGTGATTTGACCCACGATAATAGCCCAATTCAGTATTGTAGAGAATTTCGTCTTGAATTTCGCTACCAGGCTTTTCAGCTGCTTTAAATCCTTCTCCAAAACTTACACCTTTAAATGCATTAATACTAACAACACCCTGTGCTATTCTTCCATCTAATTTACGATCATAATGTACATAACTACCTACACCAACAGGCATATTTTCAACTACAACTTGAACTACGCCCCCTATTGAATCACCATCGTTTTTCGCTTCATCAATTTTATCGCGCATTGCTTGTGCGATGCCATCATCAATTACACGGACGTCATTTCGATCAAGGTTTGCTTTAAATGTTTCTGAATCATAAAAATCTTTATCTTTAATGCCACCTATCTCAACAACACGACTGTATATTTCGATATCTAATTGTTCTAATAAAACTTTGCATAGTGCACCGACCGCTACACGTGCTGCTGTTTCTCTGGCAGATGAACGTTCTAATACATTTCGTAAGTCACGATGATTATATTTCATACCGCCAACTAAATCTGCATGTCCCGGTCTTGGCTTCGTAATTGTACGTTTCATATTTTCTCGTTCTTCATCGCTTATTGGCGCAGCGCCCATAATTTTTCGCCAATGTGTAAAATCATCATTAGTAAAAACCATTGTAATAGGGCTACCTAATGTATAACCATTTCTTACACCCGAAACAATCTCCACTGTATCTTTTTCAATTTGCATACGACGTCCACGTCCGTAACCGCCTTGACGCTTAAACATTTCTTTATTAATATCCTCAACCTTAATTTCTAAATTTGCAGGTACACCTTCAACAATAACTGTTAATTGAGGTCCATGTGATTCTCCTGATGTTAGGTATCTCATACACACTCGCTCCTTTCATACTTCCACGATAACATTATAATATGTTGTTAATCTTATCATATTCATTGTGCATTCATAAATGTTTGTTTTCAAGCTCAATTAAGAAATTGATTTATATCTCTTTTTAAATGTCAGAATTATCTTAATATTAAACGAACTAAGATTCATTATAATATATTCACAACGAGAAAAGTATTATGAATTTCTAATATTGTTAGATTGTTTAAACAACCATTTGAAAATTTAAAATTTATTCGAACAACTTATACCGCATATAATCGTAGCTAACCACGAATAAATAATATACAAGCTATATTTCTTTATATAAAAGAAAATGGACTGATCATTTTTTATAAAGTTAATCAGTCCGTATAAAAATAGGGTTTTGTTATGAATGGTCATAAATCACTAACCACATAACAAAACCCTTTTTCCTTTTATTAATCATAAAGGTTTATAGCTTATATTTTATTCATATAACCATGCATCACGTGGTGAAGCATAGCTAGTAATTTCATTTTCATTAAACCATAAATTAATTTCACGTTCAGCAGACTCTAATGAATCTGAACCGTGAATGATATTTCTACCAACAGTTAAACCTAAATCACCTCTAATTGATCCTGGTGAAGCTTCTGAAGGATTGGTGCTGCCAATAATATGTCTAGATACATTAACTGCATCTTCACCTTCAACTACCATTGCGAACACTGGTGCTGATGTAATAAATGAAATTAAATCATTATAAAATGGTTTACCTTGGTGTTCACCATAATGTGTTTCAGCAAGTTCCATTGGTACTTGCATTAATTTACCACCGACAAGTTTTAGTCCTTTTCGTTCAATTCTTGAAATTACTTCACCAATTAGATTTCTTTGTACTGCGTCTGGTTTAATCATTAAAAATGTACGTTCCACTTTATGTATCCCCCTGTGTTTAATAGGTTTATGTATATTACTATTATATATTAACAGGTTGGTAAAGCGCTTTCAATACTTTTCATAAATACTATGTGTTTCTTGACCCCATTTTTTTCGTCAAACTTAAAAGTAGTGATTTCGGATGTCCATCTGGTAACTCAGAAATCAAATTCAAAGCTTTACTTAAATACTTCGAACTTACTTCCTTAGCCTCATCGATGCTGTCAGATTTTCTAATGATTTGGATACATTCTTCAAATTCTTTGCGTTCACTATCTCGACGTAATTGTTCGATTTTCAATTTGAAGTCTGGATTTTTACGCATTTCTAATAAAATCGGTAACGTAATATGACCATTAAGCAAATCACTTCCGACCGGCTTACCTAATTTCTTTTCGGTACTTGTGAAGTCTAATACATCATCAATGATTTGGAAGCTCATACCTATATAATGACCAATCATTTTCAATTTTCGTACAGTTTCTTTATCAGATTGAGATGTAATTGCACCAACTTCAGTTGATAATTGAATTAACAGTGCTGTTTTGCGATTGATACGTCGTAAATAATTGATAATTGTCTGTTGACTGTTAAATTGGTCTTGAAATTGGAAAAGTTCCCCTCTACAAACATCAACGATAGATTCAGATATTAATTGATGTACACGATTATCTTTAACTGCCATTAAGTGTTCAAGTCCTAATGCCAATAAAAAATTCCCAGTTAAAATAGCAGTTGTCTGATCCCATTTCTTTGATATGGTTAACTTGCCTCGACGCTTGTCGCTTTTATCAATAACGTCATCATGAACAAGTGTTGCCATATGAATTAACTCTAATGCGACTGCAACTTGATACGTTTGTTCAGACGTTTGTTCATCTTTGCCAAATTGGCTACTCAGAATTACAAATGCTGGGCGTACTCTTTTACCACCAGAAGACAATAAGTGTAATGATGCCTGTTCTAATACAGAATCTTTACTTTTTATTGCCTTTTCAAGTCGTTGTTCCACTTTCTTAATTTCATTGTTCATGTTTAACTTTGCCACGTTAATCACCTTTGGTATTATCTTTTTCTTTATAGCCAAGGTGCATTGCAGCAACGCCCCCTGTAAAACTACGTACTCTTACATTTATGAAATCCGCTTCTTCAAACATGCGCTTCAACTCTTCTTTTCCAGGAAAATTAAACGTAGATTGCTGTAACCATTCATATTCTTCTTTTGATTTTGCAAATAATTTTCCAAAAATAGGCATAACAAATTTAAAGTATAATGCATACATTTGTTTAAAGACTGGCAAAGTTGGTTGGCTCGTTTCAAGACATACAACCATACCACCTGGTTTAAGTACTCTATTCATTTCTTTTAACGCGACTAAATAGTCTGGCACATTTCTTAATCCAAACCCAATTGTTACATAATCAAAAGAATTGTCTTCAAACGGCAATTCCATTGCATCACCATGAACAAGTTTAACATTTTCCATTGAAGCAGTTTTTTCTTTTCCTACTTCTAACATATTCTCACTAAAGTCAATGCCAGTAACTTCTCCTGTTGATCCTACAGCTTTGCTTAATGCTATTGTCCAATCACCAGTACCACAACAAACATCTAATGCTTTCGTACCTTTTCTAACACCCATGTCTTTCATGACACGTTTTCTCCATACTTTATGCTGCTCAAAACTAATAATATTATTTAATCTGTCATATTTTTTTGAAATATTTTGAAAAACGCGATGTACTTGCTCTTTATTTGCTTTATTGTCAGCCATGCTTAATTACCTCTACTTTTTAAATAACTTTTTTGGATATCGTGTAAGTAATGCTTTACTTCACTTTGATTATATTTCTTGAAGTATGATGGATAGTAATCAGACATATCTTCAAATAAATAATTATATATTTCCGACTCATCAATATTGATACCGAAATGAGATAACGTAATATATGGGAAAAGTGTTTCAATTTTTACTATTGCTTGAGAAATTTCATAATCATTTAAAGCTTGATGATGTAATGAAGATTTCAATTCATTAATTTCAACAATTGCTTTACTAATTTCATTTTGAAATGATAAATCATTGATTTCTGCTAGTAGCGTATAAAAATGTGCACTAATTAAATCTCCAATCAAAATGGAATGTTTAGACAAATGATTATATGTAATGTCATCAAGGTGTCTCATTGATGTGTCAATTGTGAGGCATGCTACTTTGGCAACATCTGGAATATCATATGAATCAAGCAACTTACCTAACCGATGATTAATATTAATGGATTCATATTCTGATACACCCTTTAATCTTTCTTCTATTTGTCTTTCCAATTTGCTAACAGTTGTTTCCATGTCTACACCTCACGATATTATCACTATTCATATTAACATTATATGTAAGAAATTAAAATCTTTTGAAGCATTAAGATTACTTATCATTTTTAAATTTCAATTTAAACTAACGGTAATTTATGTAGCTTTTGTAATTCTCATAATAACCCTTACTTCATTTACATTATTCATCTTTTTAAATAACGTAAAATACTATAGTAGACATGGTTACCTTTTAAGTAAACTCAACGCTAACAATTAATCTCATTATTCATATGTATATTTTGTAGTTGCTATTTTTATCAAAACTATTATGTCATGTAATATTTTGAACGCTTAAACAATGAATGTTCCAAAGATTAAAAACTTAGAAGAACATTACAATTTATGTACAGGTTGTAAGTATTAAAAGCAAAATAAAAAGCCCTTATTCAGGGCTTTTTAAGTAAAATTATTTTACAGCATCTTTTAATGCTTTACCAGCTTTGAATGCTGGAACTTTACTTGCTGGGATATCAATTTCTTTACCAGTTTGAGGGTTACGACCTTTACGTGCAGCACGTTCACGTACCTCAAAGTTACCGAAACCAATTAATTGTACTTTTTCACCTTTAGCAAGTGAGTTTTGGATTGATTCGAATACAGCATCTACTGCTGAACCAGCTTCTTTTTTAGTTAAATCAGCTTGCTCTGCAACTGCATTGATTAAATCTGTTTTGTTCATTAGACATTCACCTCCTGAGGTTTGATAATGATATGTTTATATCATTATGGTAAAACTTTAACACAAGCATTACATAAATCGCAATCATTTATGTGGCAAAAACGTTGAATTTAAGCCATTTCTATTCATTTTACGTAATTATTAGCTGTATATGTGTAATAATACACATTTTATTCAGATTTTTTATCGCGCTCCATTAAATATTTTACGCATTCTTTTACTGAGATATTTTCAAATAATACTCTATATAATGCATTTGTAATTGGCATATCCACATTTTTTTCTTTAGCTAAATGATAAACGGATTTAGTTGTATAAATACCTTCAACAACCATATTCATTTCAGATAATGCTTGATCCATCGATTCACCTTGTCCAAGCTTATATCCTAATGTGAAATTTCGAGAATGTGTTGATGTGCAAGTAACGATTAAGTCACCGATACCACCTAAACCTAGAAATGTCATAGGATCGGCACCTAACTTTTCACCTAATCTGCTAATTTCCGCTAAGCCACGAGTCATTAATGCAGCTTTTGCATTATCACCGTAGCCAATTCCAGCTACGATACCACTTGCTACTGCGATGATATTTTTCAATGCACCACCAAGTTCAACACCAACCAAGTCATCATTCGTGTACACACGCAAATAATCATTCATAAATAAATCTTGCGTTAATTTACTTACATTTTTATCTTTTGATGATGCAGCAACTGTAGTTGGTTGCTTGACTACAACTTCTTCCGCATGACTTGGCCCTGACAACACGCCAATACCTGCATTATATTCAGGTGAAATAGAATCTTCAATCATTTCTGACACACGTTTAAATGTCCCATTTTCAATACCTTTAGCAACATGTATAAAAGTCTTTTTAGATGTCAGCTTATCATTAATTTGAGTAGCAACTTCTCGCATTGCTTTAGTAGGTAAAGCCATTAAGTAAATATCTGCATATTGAATTGCTTTGGTCATATCTGAAGTAGCGATGATGTTAACATCTAATTTCGCGTATTTTAAATACTTTTTATTTGTATGACATGTATTTAATTCATCAACAGCTTCTTGATTTTTACCCCACATCAAAACATCATGTCCATTTTCTGCAAGAACATTGGCAAGGGCTGTCCCAAAACTTCCCATACCAAAAACGGTAATTTTAGTCATTGTTATCCCCCAATCGTTAATTTCTCTTTCGAGCTATAATATGAATTGGTGTACCTTCAAAACCAAAAGCGGCACGGATTTGATTCTCTAAATAGCGTTTATAAGAAAAATGCATTAATTCTACATCATTAACAAATACAACAAATGTCGGTGGTTCTATAGCAACTTGTGTTGCATAAAAGACATTCAAACGTCTACCTTTGTCTGTTGGTGTAGGGTTCATGGAAATTGCATCAGTAACGACTTCATTTAAAGTTGAACTTTGAACACGTTTTTTATGGTTTTCACTTGCTTCATTAATGTAAGGGAATAATGTACGTAATCTTGTGCGTTCTTTAGCAGACACAAAAGCAATTTGTGCATAATCTAAAAATTGGAATTCTTTACGTACTTCATCTTCAAATTTCTTCATCGTTTTACTATCTTTTTCCACAGTATCCCATTTATTTACGACAATCACGACTGCTTTACCTTGTTCATGTGCATATCCTGCAACACGTTTATCTTGTTCAATAATGCCTTGTTCTGCATCAATGACCACTAAAACAACATTTGAACGTTCAATCGCTTTTAAAGCTCTTAATACTGAATATTTCTCAGTTGATTCATATACTTTTCCTTTTTTACGCATACCAGCAGTATCGATTAAAACATAATCTTGTCCATCATAACTATACTCTGTATCAATAGCGTCTCTCGTTGTCCCTGCAACATTAGAAACGATAACGCGATCTTCACCTAAAATAGCATTTACTAAACTTGATTTACCTACGTTTGGTCGTCCAATAATGGATAGTCGAATTGTATCTTCATCATAAGGATCTTCTTCCTCTTCACCAAAATGAGAAACAACTGCATCTAACAAGTCACCAAGACCTAAACCATGTGACCCTGATATCGGATACGGTTCACCAAATCCTAATGAATAGAAATCATACACGTCTGTACGCATTTCCATATTATCTACTTTGTTAACCGCTAATACGACCGGTTTTTTAGATTTGTATAAAATTTGAGCGACCATTTCATCGCTTTGTGTCAATCCTTCACGCACGTTAACCATAAAAATAATAACATCCGCTTCATCTATGGCGATTTCTGCCTGCGCTCTAATTTGTGTTTGGAATGGTGCATCACCAATTTCAATACCACCTGTATCAATAATATTGAAATCATGTGTTAACCACTCACCTGAAGAATAAATACGATCTCGTGTTACACCTGGCGTATCTTCAACAATCGAAACACGTTCTCCAACTATTCTATTAAAAATTGTAGATTTACCTACATTAGGCCTACCTACAATAGCTACTATAGGTTTAGTCATAAGCTAACTTCCTCTCTTTCTTATATCTTTTTAATAATATCACATGAGACTGTGTATTCAAAATGAGTTTATTACTGTAATGATAAAAATCAGCACTTAAAACTTTATCTTAAAAAACACTTAGTTAAATTTGTCCACGTTATCATTCCGGATATATTTTGTTACATAAAAATACTCCACATGCAATCATAAACATGTGGAGTTGACTATTAAATATTAAATTATAGTTTAAGATTTTTAAGTTTATCACCAATCATATCGCCAATTGTTGGATTATCTTCTTCTTCGCTTTCTAAGTACGCCTTAGTCGTAGAAGGATCACTTTCAACAACATCTTCGTTTGGTAATGTTGCTTTAATAGATAGTGATACTCTTTCATTCTCTTCATCAATACCTAATATTTTAACATTTACTTGTTGACCAGGTTCTAATACTTCACCTGGCGTACCAATGTGTTTGTGTGCAATCTCAGAAATATGTACAAGCCCTTGTACACCTGGTGCAATTTCAACAAATGCACCAAAGTTTGCCAATCTTACTACGACACCTTCAATGTCATCATTTTCGTGGAATTGACCTTTAATATTTTCGAAAGGTGTTGGTAACGTATCTTTGATTGATAATGAAATACGTTCTGTATCTCTATCAATAGATTTAATTTTAACTTTAACATCTTGACCAATTGAAACTACTTCTTCTGGTGTTTGAACATGTTCGTGAGAAAGTTCAGATACATGCACTAAACCATCGACACCGCCAATGTCTATAAATGCACCAAATTGAGTTAAACGCGCTACTTTACCATCAATAACATCGCCTTCATTTAAAGATTGTAATAATTGATCTTTTTTAGCATCGTTTTCTTCTTGTTCAACTGCTTTACGGCTTAAAATGACTCTATTATTTTCAGGATCCAATTCTTCAACTTTAATACGAATTGTTTGTCCATCAAACACAGAGAAATCCTCAATGAAGTCTGTTGAAATTAGTGAAGCCGGAACAAAACCTCTTTGTCCTACATCAACAACCAAACCACCTTTAACTACTTCTGTTACTTTCGCTTCGATGATTTCATTATTATCTAATTTTTCTTGTAAATAACTATAAGACTTCTCAGTTTCAAGTTGTCTTCTAGATAAGATGTAAGCTCCAGTTTCATTTTCTTCATCAAACTCAACTTTAGTGACATATGCTTCAACTTCGTCGCCCTCTTTTACAACTTCACTTGGGCTATCAATATGATGCGTAGATAGTTGACTAATAGGAATAATCCCATTAAATTTACCACCGTTGATATGAACAACAACTTGCTTGTCTTCAACTTGTTGTACCTCGCCAGTGACTTTGTCACCTTCTTTAATATCGTTAATCATTGATTCATTGAATTCTTCAGTCATCTTGTTTGCCTCCTTATACACTACATATTTATAACATCTTATAAACTGACAGAATTGTCAAGAAATTCTACCTTTATTACATTTAGTAAATTAGTCGTATCCATAAATATGTCACTTAATCTCATTCTGTGTATTAGTTGGACATATATTTATTACAACCATATATTCAAACAAGTAATAAAGTCCGCTATGTTTATACATATTTTTTGTATAAAAATTAGCATAGCTCACTATTTTGTTTTATAAGTCTGTCATTTCATTGTTCTCTACAAGATATATTATAGTAAAATTTTATACTTTTATAAAACAAAAAGCCACGCAAATAAGCAACTTTTACATTTGAATAGTAAGAAGACCGTATATAGTGCATCTTTCTCGAATTATTACATAGGACATTTTTTGTGACTAAATCAGCTTCTTTTGCAATTCTTAGATTTGTAACACTCATTTTCTTACCATTTGTAAAATGCTTTATGAATTTAATGAATTATTTTTGGAATTCTAATAATTTACCTTTATTATTTCTGTTAACTTTTTGAAAAACATACACACTTGACTGACGCATTAACTTTTACCAAAAGTAAAAAGGCAACTTTCATTCATCGTTGAATAAAAATCACCTTTTAAGTTGAGTAAATCATTATCAGCACATTCAATTTGTATATGCATTAAGCGTTGCACATTACAAATAGATATTTATGACTTACTAGATTATTTAATTTGACTCACCATCGCTAAAATTTCGTCAGTAACTTCTTCAATCGTCTTGCCTGTCGTATCTAATGTCACTGCATCATCTGCTTTTCTTAATGGTGATATTTCACGGTTCATGTCATATTGATCACGTGCTTCAATATCACGTTTTAAATCTTCAAAATTTGATTCGATTCCTCTTAATTGATTATCTTTATATCTTCTTTCTGCTCGCTCTTCAACTGATGCAATCATATATACTTTTAAATCTGCATCTGGTAGCACTACAGTTCCGATATCGCGACCATCCATTACGATACCTTTTTCTGCAGCTAACTCTTTTTGTTTTTTAACGGCGAATGAACGTACTGGCTCTTTAGATGCAACGTATGAAACATGTTGCGTCACATCATTATTTCTTAAAAAGTCTGTTACATCTTCGTTATCTAAAATGACACATTGACCTTTATCTGCTTTATAAGTTAAATCTAATGTTGTTTGGTCAACTAGTTTTGCAAAGTCCTCAGTTTTGTTTAATTTTAAATATTTGTATGTTAATGCACGATACATTGCTCCTGTATCAACATAAATCATTGATAGTTCACTGGCTACACGTTTTGCAATTGTACTTTTTCCGGCAGCAGCTGGACCATCTAATGCAATATTAATGGCTTTCATGCGTCATTTCCCTTCCTTGTCGTTTTATGAATAATATTTTATCATAATTAGGTAAATGAAATATAGGAGGAAATATATGAAACATCTACTTGTTATTCATACTGGTGGCACCATTAGTATGTCACAAGACCAATCTAATAAAGTAGTAACAAATGATATTAACCCTATTTCACTGCATCAAGATGTCATAAATCAATATGCACAAATAGATGAATTAAATCCTTTTAATGTACCATCACCTCATATGACAATCCAACATGTTAAACAATTAAAGGATATTATTTTAGAAGCAGTAACAAATAAATATTATGATGGTTTCGTTATCACGCATGGTACCGATACGTTAGAAGAAACTGCCTTTTTACTTGATTTAATATTAGGTATCGAGCAACCTGTTGTTATTACTGGCGCAATGCGCTCGTCTAATGAAATTGGTTCTGACGGATTATATAATTATATTTCCGCTATTCGCGTTGCCTCTGATGAAAAGGCCCGACATAAAGGCGTGATGGTTGTATTTAATGATGAAATACATACGGCGCGTAATGTTACCAAAACACATACGTCTAATACAAACACATTTCAAAGTCCAAATCATGGTCCGCTAGGTGTATTGACAAAGGATCGTGTGCAATTCCATCATATGCCATATCGCCAACAAGCATTGGAAAATGTCAATGAGAAACTAAATGTACCATTAGTAAAAGCATATATGGGTATGCCAGGTGACATTTTTAGTTTTTATAGTCGTGAAGGTATCGATGGTATGGTTATTGAAGCGTTAGGGCAAGGCAACATGCCTCCAAGCGCATTAGAAGGCATTCAACAATTAGTATCTTTAAATATACCTATTGTGCTAGTTTCACGTTCCTTTAATGGTATTGTGAGTCCAACTTACGCATACGATGGTGGTGGTTACCAACTCGCACAACAAGGTTTTATTTTTTCTAACGGTTTGAATGGTCCAAAAGCAAGATTAAAATTATTAGTCGCGTTAAGCAATAATTTAGATAAAGCTGAAATCAAATCATATTTTGAATTATAATGATTACGTAACATAAAAAGGTCTATGTACAATAATTAGTCATCAACCTCATTTGACATATCATGAATGTCAGTCGTTGTAAAACTAAGTTATTTAGTACATAGACCTTTATTTTTATGATTCTAACGGCGTTTGTTTCTTAGCTAGCATGCTTTGAGCAATAATACCACCGTGGAATTTACCATTTTCAATAAAAATGGTATTCGCATCGTTCCCTGCAGCAATCACACCTGCAATGTAGCAATTTTCGATATTTGTTTCGTATGTTTCTTTATTATACATAGGCGCTGTTCCAAATTCATTTGTATTAATTTGAATGCCTACAGATTTTAAAAATTCATAATCGGGATGATAACCAATCATCGCAAATACATAATCATTGTGTATCGTTTTACTTTCACCATTTACTTCATAAGTCACAGTATCTTCAGTTATTTGGGTAACATTAGCATTAAATTCCATGTCAATTTTTTCATGATTTACTAATGCTGTGAAATTTGGAAGTATCCACGGTTTAATTGAAGGCGAATAATCTCCACCACGATATAGAACCGTCACGTTAGCACCAGCTTTTTCCAACTCCAAAGCAGCATCGATAGCCGAATTCTTACCACCGATAATAACAACATCTTGATCAAAATACGGATGTGCCTCTTTAAAATAATGGAACACTTTAGGTAAATCCGCACCTTCAACTTCTAATGTATTATGCTGACCATAATAGCCTGTCGCGATTGTTAAAAATCGACATTCATAAACATCTTTCGTCGTAGTAATAGTAAATTTATTATTCATTTTTTTAACAGTTAATACTTCTTCAAATGCATTTACTTTTAATTGATGATGCTTTACAACTTCTCGGTAATAAACTAGCGCTTGATTACGTCTTGGTTTACTTTCTTCAACAATAAACGGTACGTCCCCAATACTTAATTTATCACTTGATGAGAAAAATGTTTGGTGAGTAGGATAATTGTAGATTGATTCAACGACATTACCCTTTTCAATAATTAAGGTATCAATACCTTTTCTTTTTTGTTCAATAGCCGCACTTAATCCGCATGGCCCTCCACCAATTATGATACTTTCAACTTTTTGCATTGTTCCGGCCTCCTTTAATCCCAAACTATTATAACAGTTCAGTGATTGATGCGCTAAGTCTGTGCTTGAAGATTTATGATATATTTTCGACAATTTGTTTAATATGCATAGAGAATTGTTAGCTACGGAGTTGAATAACACTACAATTTAATATGTTGATTTATTTTTTATTCTTCCTCGTTAAATTTGTTGATTGTGGTGTTTTATCTTTTTGATGACTATGTAAAAAATTTAATTGATATGCCAATATTCATGTCCATACTTATTAAATAAAAAAACTGCTACATACTTATAAGCGCAATTTAAGTTTTCAATAATATTTAGAGAAACTTTATAATATGCACGTTCGTATATAGCAGTTCAGTTACAATTTATATAGTTATATTATGGAATAACGATTTGTTGACCGTTTCTAATATTGTTACCACTTAAACCATTGGCACGTCTAATTTTTTCAACATTTTCCGGTGAACCTGAACCGTAGTATTGAATTGCGATACGGTATAAGTTTTCTTGACCATTCACTGTATGTCTTTGGCCACCACCTTGACGTTGTTGTTGCTGTTGTTGATTTTGATTAGCTTGTTGTTGATTTTGATTATTTTGTGCTTGATTGTTCGCTTGATTAGCGTTGTTTTGATCATTATCAGATTCATCTTTAGTCGCTTTGTCTTGATCATCTTTTGATTTATCACTGTCTGTAGATTTTGATTTATCTTTAGAAGCGTCTTTAGATGTGTCTTTATCTTTACTTTCATCAGCATTATTTTTATTTGTATTCGCGATTTTATTTTCTTTTGTACCATTATTATGATTGTTTAATGCCATGCCTCCAAATATCGCTAATGCACCGATAATTAGTACAGCTGCAATTAATGGTAACAATACTTTGGCCATGCCACCTTTTTTACGTTCTTTATCTCTGTCATGATGGTCATGTTCATCATTGTTTTGACTTGCATTATTAGAGGCATGTGGTTTTGAAGCGGCAGAAGCACTATTACTTGCTGCGCCTCCAGCCAAACCTGCTGTTCCAGCACCGATTGCTGCACCTTTTTTACCATTATGATGTTCTTTTGACTTGTCTTCAGACGCTTTATCCTCAGTCGAGTTATTCACCTTGCCAGAATTACTTTTGTTTTGAGCGTCATTTGAATGTTTCTTAGCTTTAGAAACACCCATTGCACCAGCTGCACCTGCAACACCCGCTGTTCCAGCACCAATTGCTGCGCCTTTTTTACCACTATGATGATCTTTAGATTCATCTTTGTCTTGCTTAACAGTTACATCATCATGTTTATCTTTTGATGTATTTGCTTGGTTAGCACCTGTTGCAAAATATGGTTTAGGTTGCTGAGATTGTTCAGCTTCACTCTTATCAGAAACTGTTGAATGCTCAGTGTTATTTTCTGCTTCTTTAATAGTCTCGTGTTTATCATTGTCTTCGATTGGTTCTGGATGTGATTTATCCATTGCAAAAGCATTCTTATTATAATATCCCTCTTCATGTTGAGGTGTACTGTCTTGATGGCTAGGTTCTTGACTTTCAGTACTGTGTGATGATTCGACTTGACGATCATCTATTGTGCCAGCCTCATTTTGAACATTGTCTTCAGATGTTTGTGATTCATTGTGAACTTGTTTATTATGATTCGTTGCTAAATCACGGCGTCTTTTTCTTCTTTGGGCATTTCTTGGCGGAAACTGTTGCTCCGTATTCTCTATTGTATCCTGATGTTCTAATTCTGATTGGTCTTTTTCAACATCTTCCGTATGGTCTTGATGTGAATTTGTGTCTATCGATTGACGATTTTTTTCAAAGTCATCTTTAAAATTATTAGACATAGCCATCTTCCTTTCTATTCTATTACAATGATTTTACATAAAATATACCCACATGACATATGTTTATGTATATTTTTCAAAATTATTTCAATCATTTTTCAATTGTGTATACACTAATTATAGCTTGTCAATTTTCTTTTAGTAAAGTAATACTATCTGAGAAATAAATTTTGCAACTTTTCATCAAATCCAATACTTCTAATTACCTTCTTCTTATTTAAAATTGCGATATCAGTTATATTAGAATCATTGTCACAACATCGATCTTGTGCCGGTGGATATTCACCGAAAAATTCTAATAAATACTTCCGTCTACATTGATCCAATTTGCAATAGCCAATCATACGAAAGAATCCTAATTGCTTTCGTTTAAATGATTTCTTAAATACCTGTTTCAAGGCGCCGATACTATAGAATGAATGCAACGTTGTCAAAACGTCTTGTTTATCGGGTGCTAAAAATTCTCCTATTTCGAAATTTTGTACATCTTCTTCTGTTATCATATCTGCAAATAATAACGTTTCTAAAATATATTTATCGTCCGGTTGAAATAAACTAATTGCCTGACTTAGTTCACCATCGCGACCCGCACGTCCAATTTCTTGAATGTAGTTAGAAGGACTTGTTGAAAGATGAAAGTGAATGATTGTGCGAATATCTTTTTTATTAATTCCCATACCAAAAGCACTCGTTGCGACTATAATCGGAATATCATTATTTAAAAATTGTTGTTGAACTGTGTGTCGCTCTTGATAATTCATATCACCATGATAAATGCCAGTAAGAAAACCTGAATCATAAATAAGTTGCGCTAAATTCAGACACATCTTTTTCGATGAGACATAAATAATCGTTGGTCCCGACTGTTGTAGAAACGGCAGCAACCACTCAATTTTATCTTCATCATCATGAAAATTAAGATGCTTAAAGCTTATGTTTGGGCGATTCATTGTAGTTTTAATAACGTTGAATTGAATCTCTAGCATTTCCGTCAAATCATCTTGCAAATGCGGTGGTGCAGTTGCTGTCAATGCTAAGACAACCGCTTCTTTAAAATGCTTTGTTACTTTTCCAATTAGAGCATAATGTGGTCTGAAATCATATCCCCATTCAGATAGACAATGTGCTTCATCTAGAACAATCATGCCAAAGTCTATCATAGATATTAATTTAAAATTTGACGGCTGCAGGAGAAATTCTGGACTTAGAAAGATGAAGCGGCTATGTCGTAAACATTTAATATTATGCTTTTTCTCAATTTCATCCATACCAGAGTGAATACATGTTACACGTTTTTCTCCATTTATTTTCAACTGCATAACTTGGTCATCCATTAAAGATATTAACGGTGAGATAATTAATGTCGGCTTACCTGATAAATACGTAGGTATTTGATAACACAAACTCTTTCCACTTCCAGTTGGAAGAATACCTAGAGTGTGTTGTTGAGACATTATACTTTCTATAATTTCCTGTTGTCCCGGTTTAAAATTCTCGAAGCCAAATTTGTTTCGTAAAATATCATGCAACATTCAGATCACCTCTTTCAAAACCAACGATTAATACTTTTAATTGAAAATATGATAACGTGTCAAATTGTTCTTTGTAAAATTTTAATCGTTCACCACGATGTTGTTGATAAAAATTCAAAAATTGCAGTTGATCTTCTTGTTCAACATAATCATCGTAATTAGACATATAACCTTTGATTAAGATTTCAAGTACATGATCTTCGATAGTATTGATTTTAACTTGTTGTTGAGCCGCTATATCTTCTATCGTGAATTGTTCAAGCAATCTTGTATAAGTAATATAGGTTTGATTTAATAATGTAGGTTTCATTATTATTTTTGATAAAATAGTATATTCTCCACTTTCTAATTCAAACATCATTGTCACTAAATTATTCATTTCGAATTCAAACAATTGCTGTTGAGATAGTTTTTCTATTAAACTAACTTGCTGTCTCGTATACATTGGTTCATCATAGCCTTGCAAATAATAATGTAAGTAACATGGCCCTTTTAAAGTTATTGCTTTAAACAAGTTATGTAGTTCATTTTCAAAGTCAATTTGTAATTGGTTTTCTTTAATATAGTTATAGACAATTTTTACAGTTTCTTGTATCTTATTATTTTGAGAGATTGGTACGAAACGAAAATCTTGCTGCATAGTATTAGACATGGTTTGCACTAATAGTTGAATTGCTTGAAATGTTTGCCCCATACTTTCAAATGTATATCTAGGATGCAACATGATTTCCATTTCAGCATTAAATTCAGTTATATTTTCTAAAAATAGCTCAAAAGACGGATATTTTAATAGTGGTAAACTGTGATATAATGACAACTGTTGTTGACTACAAGCGTCAAAAAAGGTTTGGTGAGATTTCTTACCAACTAAGATATTGTAAATACTTTTATTTGTTTTATAGTTAAATGTTTGTTGTAATGCTGTTTTTATAATGTGTTGCAAGTTTAACCCTCACTCTGTAAAACGGATAATTTGAAAATAAAAATGATGCTGTCTAAAATTTTAGTCACATTACTATTTTAGCATTTTTATCAAAGGAGGCGAAGACATTGGCAAAATATACAATCGTTGATATGGATACTTGTATTGCATGTGGTGCATGCGGTGCAGCAGCGCCAGATATATATGATTACGACGACGAAGGTATTGCTTTCGTAATCCTTGACGATAACCAAGGTACCGCAGAAGTACCTGAGGAATTATATGAAGATATGGAAGATGCAATTGATGGATGCCCTACAGATTCTATTAAAATTGCAGACGAATCATTTGATGGGGACGCTTTAAAATTTGAATAATTGATTTTTTAGACAAATGTTTCATAGAAAAAGCAGGCAAGCTATCGTTTATTGATAGTCACCTGCTTTTTATTATTATGTGTATATTATTTTGCTTTAATTTGATTAAATTCTTTTCAAGAAATTCGCAAGCCTTCTATATAGTAAAATAAATACAATAGAAATGACGATACCTTTAATAATATTGAATGGTATAATTCCTGAAACAATGATTACTTTAAGATTATTTGCGATATCAGCTAAGTTAAATATCATACCGTATAAAGGTAATAGAACGAAATAGTTCAAGATACTCAACACAATAGTCATAACGATTGTTGCAATGATTAATCCAGTAATCAAAGATTTTGTTGAACGTTTATTTTTATAGATGGCGTAAGCAGTTAATAAGAAACTTGCGCCTGCTAAAAAGTTAGCAAATGGTCCAACTGGATCGCCCATACTAAATAAGTAGTTCAATAAATTTTTAACCAGTGCAACTATGATACCGGCAACTGGTCCAAACGTAAATGTAGCTAGTAGTGACGGTACATCACTAAAATCTAAAGTTAAGTATGGTGGCAAAAATGGTATAGGAAACTTGATAAAAGTTAATACAAACGCAATCGCGCTCAACATACTTATTGTGATAAGACGTTTATTTTGTTGCATATTCAATTTTCTCCTTCCATTCATCTCGTAAGAATAGGAGGATTATTGCACAACAAAAAACCTCCATCTTCTCCCATCCAGACTATACTGTCGGCTCTAGAATCTCACTAGATCAGCCACTAATATGATACATACTAGCAGGTCGCAGGCTTTATTTACTGCCGGTTGGGAATTACACCCGACCCCGAAGATGAATTTTACATTATTAAATTTAATTCTCATTAATTTTATACTATATATCACAAAACCTCAATAACTATGCTTTAATTAGATCATAGTTACGTAATTGGAGAATGTTTCATTGGTGATTTGCGAGCATTGTTTGGGTAGTTTTGATTGGTTTGTGGTTTTGTCTGTTGTTGGGATGGTTTTTTTGATTCTATCACTCAATTGGGTCAAAATCGTCATAAAATGGAAAGCAAATTATAAGAATCTAGTAGGTTAAAAAGTTTTGTATCAGCACTTCCATATATATTATTATTTAAATCGCCAGAAGTTATACTTAAAACCTTCTACTTATTTGCCTTCACAACAATAGTAGAATTGTCTTTCAATACTTAATCTAGCCAATATACACTAATCTCCGCTAAATATTCATCATTTATTTTATTCTTAGTCAAACACACCATATTCTGAAGTGCTTTTACCGTTATAATTTGGTTTAACTGTATTTATTTTATTGTCCGAAAATTTTATACTAAGATCTATACCGTTTGGTATCTCTTTTTCTTTTTTTATTTCTTCTGCCATTTTTATTACATTTTCACTGTTACTTTTTTTAGTATAGTTCTTTTTTTACTAAATAGAGTAGTAGTTACCGAAAGTTTAGACTTATCTTTTAATTGCTTCTTAACATTTGACAATTCTTTTGAAAATTCACTGTCACTTTTGTTTAATAATGGTTCAAAATAGTCTCTATACTCAGTTAAATTATACGGTATAGTCGTAATATAAAAATATTCATTTTCATATCCACTATTTTGTGTCTTGTTAATTGCCTCTTTTGTAAATCCTGTATATTGATATTTCTTTTCATTATCTTTGAAAAATTTATATAAATTGTCATACTTTTCTTTTTGTGCTCGATATTCAAAGCCACTCAACACTGTACCAACTAAAGTACTCATATCATCGCCTTTGTCCTCACTTCTTAATGAGCTATTACTGTCAATAATTGATTTGTCAAATGGAATACTCGCATTAAATACGATGTCGTGGTCATCACAATGCACGAATACTTCTACACCGTCGCCACTACCTACAACATTGGTAGCTTTAACTTTTAGACCGAAGTTATCCATAAAAAATTGTTCACCACGTTTAGCTATTTTATCTTTATGCTTCTTCGCAAATTCAATCGCATCTTTTTCTGCAGGTGGTTGAAAGCCTTGTCCTTCATATTTGGAAGCTTCCATTTCTTCTGGTACAGATTTTGTTTCTGTATTCGTGTCTTTACTTGATTCATTTTCCATCGCGGAACATCCTGATAGTAGTATCGTTGCCATTAAGATTAATTTTGCCTTTTTAAGCATATCTCATCACCTATTTATGCGCTTTTAAAAGTTTCATTTTGTAAATAATTATACTCTCTTAATTTATTTGCGTCTTATAGTTTCTCTCTATATAAATCTTCAAATACATCTGCCTGCTTAAATCGTTTTTCGTTAACTGTAAAGTCATTATCTTTATTGATGTCTTGATAAACCCTATAACTACTCAATTCTGTTAAATCTCTATCATTAATTTTATTCATCTTCAAATGCTCCAAATGACACTACTTTCTTGTCATCAAAACGAGCTTTTTTTGTGCCAATTAGTTTATTTCCCAATTGAGTAGTTATAGTATTCTTGATTGGCATATCTTTTGTTTTTTCAATTTTCTCAGATAAGTCTATTACATTATTTATCTTTTCTTTTCTATTCCTTTCATCATTCGTACTAAACAACGTTGCTACAGTATTTGTATTAGCAGTATAATTTAGCTCTTTTCTTGCTCGTTCCATTCCTTCTTTAAGTTCTTTATCATTTTTATGAATCAATGGTTCATAATACTTTCGATATTCTTTTAAATTTCTTGATAAATATGTGATATAAAAATATTCATTTTGATACCCGACGTTTTGTGTCTTGTTAATTGCCTCTTTTGTAAAGCCTGTATATTGATATTTCTTTTCATTTTCTTTGAAAAATTTATATAAATTATCATACTTTTCTTTTTGCGCTCGATATTCAAAGCCACTCAGCACTATACCCACCATCATACTCATATCATCACCGTTGTCATTACTACGCATTGAACCTTTTTGATGGATGGCGTCTTTGTACAAAGGTAGACTTGCATTAAATACAATGCCATGATCTTCACAATGCACATAAACTTCTACACCATCATCTTTACCTACAACATTGGTAGCTTTAACTTTTAGTCCAAAGTTATCTTTAAAGAATTGTTCACCTACTTTTTCAAATTCTTTACGATGCTTCTTCGCAAATTCAATCGCATCTTTTTCTGCAGGTGGTTGGAAGCCTTGTCCTACATATTTGGAAGCTTCCATTTCTTCTGGTACTGATTTTGTTTCATTGTTGGATTCGTTATTGGTAGTTGAACATCCTGATAGCAGTAGTGTTGCTATTAAGATTAGTTTAGTTCTTTTAAACATAGCTCATCACCCATTTATGTGTTTGTTTAGAATATAGAGAAATTAGCTGATTTCAAGTCATTCGACCTCAATCCTTATAGACTCATTATCACTGTAATTAACTCGATTAGTACTAATAGTAGATTTTGCTAGTTGTAAAAATATTTCCGTATTTTCAAAATTAAGGTGTAACTTTTTCGTACTTTCAGACAAATCTATAACATCATCTAATTTTTTGTCCTTTGAAAAGTTACTACTTTTCGAAAACAATGTAGTATGTACTTCTATTTCAGCTTTATAGCCTACTCCTTTCCTTGCTTCTTTCATACCTTTTTTAAAATTCAGATTATTCTTCTTTATTAGGGGTTCGTAATATTTTCTATATTCTTGGAGCGTCGGTATATTTGCAACTATATAAAAATATTCATTTTCATAGCCATTATTTTGTGTCTTGTTAATTGCCTTTTTTGTAAATCCTGTATATTGATATTTCTTTTCATTATCTTTGAAAAATTTATATAAATTGTCATACTTTTCTTTTTGTGCTCGATATTCAAAGCCACTCAACACTGTACCTACTAAAGTACTCATATCATCGCCTTTATCCTCACTTCTTAATGAGCTATCACTCTCTATTATCGATTTGTCAAATGGAATACTCGCATTAAATACGATATCGTGGTCATCACAATGCACGTATACTTCTACGCCGTCGCCACTACCTACAACATTCGTAGCTTTAACTTTTAGACTGAAGTTATCCATAAAAAATTGTTCGCCTCGTTTGGCAATTTTGTCTTTATGCTTTTTCGCAAATTCAATCGCATCTTTTTCTGCAGGTGGTTGGAAGCCTTGTCCTACATATTTTGAAGCTTCCATTTCTTCTGGTACAGATTTTGTTTCTTTATTAGATTCGTTATTGGTAGTTGAACATCCTGATAGCAGTAGCGTTGCTATTAAGATTAATTTTGCCTTTTTAAGCATATTTCATCACCTATTTATGTGTTTGTAAAACTTTTATGTTTGAAAAAGCTACTTATTCTCAATGAAAACAAGTAGCTTTTAATAAATAATTAGTATACTGCTAGTTTTTCTAATTGTTCTTTAACTTGAATTAAGTTTGAACGAATTAACGAAGCAGATTGATCCATTGTTTGAATAGCTTGCCCTTCATTTTCGTTCAAGCCATTACAAACAACTTCAAACTGTTGTGCCATTTGATCAAGACGTGCATGAGCTTGAGTGTTTAAAATAAACATATCATCATAATGAGATGGTTCAAAAATTTGATTAACAATTAATGGCTTCATATTTCTAACAATGTCATCTAAGTGATTTTCTAAAATTGGTGAAGCTGTTTTTAAGTTATTTAAAAATTCATCTAAATTTTTAAGTTTACTTTTTAAAACTTCAAGGTTTTTATCAATTTCGTCGACATTTATTCCCATAGCCTTTATCTTTATTTTCATTGTTACTTTGTATATTAAACTGCTTATTTCATAAATATGTCTCACAGCTGTTTCTACCGAATGTATAACTTCAAGAATGTAGTTTAATACTGGTTCAAAATAATTATTGTAAGCTTCTTGAACATAATCACTAATTTTGTTAACTGCATTATCAATATGGTTTTTTAAAATTGTCATTTTTCTAGTTAAATAATTAGAAGATTGTACTTGACCCGAAATCATATGTTCACCGCTATAATTAATAGATAAGTTTCCATCCATTACCGTTGCATCTTGATGAGACATTATATTTTTAATATCGGTTATCTGCTCTCCATATACATCATTTTGTTTTTTTACAAAATTTATATTATTATTCACAACATTTAAATGCTTCATCATTTCCTCTGTCACGCCATCTTCAAAATCATGATCTAAATTTTTAAACATTTCTTTAATTACGTTATCCAATGAATCATGTAAACTTTCTATGCCACGTTGTAATTTTTTATCTAAATCTTCAAGCATTTCTTCAATAGTATTTAATTCAAAAATAAGGACTGCAACTGATGAAAATATGAAAGCAATTCCAACAAGATTTTTTTTGACATTATCAATTGCGCTAAATGCATCCTTTTTCAAAGAAGTTAATTCTCTACTCATTCCTTCAAGGATATCAACTTCGACAATCTTTTTAAAATCTTGTTTAAGTTTATGTTTTCTTTCTCCAAAATTAGCATTTTCAACCTGTGAAATATTATAGCTCTCATTCAAATAATTTACACAATCGGTTAACATATTACTTGTTTCACCAGTTACCAAATTACTTAATGCACTAAGATTTTCTAGATTTAATTTTATAGGAGTCCCTTTACCCGTTCTCGCTATTGAATCTCCTGTCCACACATTAATTGGAATTCTATCATCCATATTTATATCGATTTCAATAGTTTTTTTGACTTTTTTACCATTTTTAATCATAGTATCTTTAACTGATTTAATTTTATAAACTGCTAAATCCTTATAAGTATTATATCTTGGATTTAATTTTCTTTTATAACCTAAATGACTATTTACTAATCCATCCATCGTTGGCACACCAGTTTCTAAATTCACTCGTTTTCCTAGTGTCGGAGTGGCAAATGGATCCTGCAGCCAAGATAAAATATCAAACTTACTATGATAATTAATCATATTTTCAAAGTTTTGAGATTTGAAATTTTCCCATATTGACTTTGGTAACATGGCAGGGTTTGTAGAAACTATATTTTTATTCGGGTTAATCATCCCTTGGTGGTTAGCACTTGCTCCCCCTTGAGAATTGCCTCCATCAGACTTAATAGTTTTGTTTTTATACGTAGACGGATTTTTCTTATATTTCCTTAAAAAATCAGAGCTTTTAAGTGTATCTGCATCTTTTAGTTTCTGTTCATACGATTTAATATAAGCATTATTTTGTTCTAATAAAGAAGTTGACTTATTTTTATCATTCATTAACTTTATATTTTCAATCCAATCATCAGCAACCTTCCCACGAAAAGGATTGTTGCTTCCGATACTCTTATTATTATTTGTACCTTGGAAGATAATAGCTTGTTGTCCTGTTAATTCATTATTGCTATTTACCAATTCAAAAACTTTTGCATCTGTACCACCAAAACTTTTAGAATTAGGATTGTCTGAATAATCTTCAATTAGTCTATATTTATTATTATTTACTCTAATTACATATCTTTTGTCCAAATCTTGATATGCCCAGTATCCACTTAATTCTGCTAAATCTCTATCATTAATTTTTTTCATGATTAAATACTCCTACTTCTATTGAATCTTTCTTACTGTAACTAGGTCTTGCTGAATTTATATATTTATCAGTAATTTGAAGAGAAACATTCAAATCATGAGGAATATTCTTTTTCTTTTTTAGTACTTCAGAAAAATCAATCATCTCGTCTATTGTATTATCTTTAGTGTAATTGTCTTTAGTGCTAAATAAAGTTGTAACAACATATGGACGAGATTTATCTTTAAGTTGTTTTTTTGAGTTTTTCATACCATCACTAAAAGTCTTATCATCCTCTTTGATTAAGGGTTGAAAATACTTTTTATATTCATCTAAAGTATATGGAATTGCAGTCAAATAATAATATTCATTTCTAAAACCACTATTCTGCGTTTTCATAATTGCATTTTCTGTATAACCAGTATATTTATATTTACTTTTATATTCTTTCAAAACTTCTGTTAAACTATCCAACTCTTGCTTATGAGCTCTATATTCAAAGCCGCTCAACACTGTACCTACTAAAGTACTCATATCATCGCCTTTATCCTCACTTCTTAATGAGCTATCACTCTCTATTATCGATTTGTCAAATGGAATACTCGCATTAAATACGATGTCGTGGTCATCACAATGCACGAATACTTCTACACCGTCGCCACTACCTACAACATTGGTAGCTTTAACTTTTAAACCGAAGTTATCCATAAAAAATTGTTCGCCTCGTTTGGCAATTTTATCTTTATGCTTCTTCGCAAATTCAATCGCATCTTTTTCTGCAGGCGGTTGGAAGCCTTGTCCTACATATTTTGAAGCTTCCATTTCTTCTGGTACTGATTTTGTTTCTGTATTCGTGTCTTTACTTGATTCATTTTCCATCGTGGAACATCCCCCTAAAATTAATGTCGTAGCTAAAACTGATCCAATGAATTTTTTCATATGACACCTCGAATAATTTAATTATTACAATACATCTATATTTTACCCTATTTTTATAATCAAATAAATAACTTTATCAAACTTTATATTTTTATATAAATTAGTAATATATTTAATAGTTGATATTCGCAAAAACCCTAAACCCTAAATCCTAATCCACATACAAAACTCCCCACATCAATAAAAAAACGCATGCTATAAATTAGAGTCTCTAATCAATAACATGCGTTCTGAAATAACTATATTCAATTTTATTCTGGTTTTGGTAGTTTAATAATAAATGTTGTGCCTTTCCCTAATTCGCTTTTAACATCTATGGAACCACCATGCTCTTCGATAATCATTTTACAAATGAACAAACCTAAACCGGTACCTTGTTTACCTCGCGTTCTCGCTGCATCAACTTTATAAAAACGATCAAATACTTGTTGTAAATGTTCTGGTGCAATGCCTGTACCTGTATCTTTAATGTATAAAATATCTTCGCTTTCATTTTCATCACAAGTAATTGCAATTTCATCACCAGGTTTCGTATAACGTGATGCATTATCAATTAAGTTCGTTAGTACTTGGTCCATGCGATCCATATCATAAGTCCAAACACGCTTCTCACAATAATTAAAAGTCATATTTAGACCTAAATCATCAGCCTGTTGACGATACTTAATTTTCATCTTATCTAGTAACGCTGCAATAGGCTGAACTTCTTTATTTACGGATAACCCTTCAGCATCCATGCGAGCGACATTTAACAATTCATTAACTAAACGATTTAAACGTTTCGATTCATCAAGGACAATGGCAAG
This sequence comes from Staphylococcus sp. FSL W8-0305, assembly GCF_037966415.1. Classification (NCBI taxonomy): domain Bacteria; kingdom Bacillati; phylum Bacillota; class Bacilli; order Caryophanales; family Staphylococcaceae; genus Staphylococcus; species Staphylococcus sp. FSL W8-0305. Next base: position 506,367 of record NZ_CP150198.1, on the reverse strand, counting down.
CGATTCTTTTATTTCATCCGGTTCTGTAACAATACCATCTACAATTGATTCAGTATAACCTTGAAGTAATGATATCGGTGTACGTAATTCATGTGATACATTAGCAATGAAATCTTTCTTCATTTGATCTAGATTGTGCTCATTAGTCATATCACGAACTGTCACAACAACACCACTTTTACCTCCTTGTTCAATCTTGTCGATATAGCTTGTGGTCACAACAAAGAATCGTGTATTCATTTCTAAATCACGCATTTCCGTTTGTTTTGATTTAAAAGTATCTTCAATTTGTCTTAATAAGAAAGCTTTAGCATCTTCATCAATATTGTCCATAATATCATTCGCCATCTTATTCGATAAGATAATTTGTCGACTCTCATTAATACCTAGGACACCTTCTACCATAGAGTTAATTAAGCTGTCTCTAATATTTTTAGATGTGGATAATGCGTCGACATGCTCTTCGATTTCTGTACTCATCTGATTAAATGCCTGTGATAATTGACCAATTTCATCTTTCGTTGTGACAGAAGGTTTATAAGAGTAATCCCCTTCAGATACACGTGTAGCTTGGTCTCTTAAACGTCTTAAAGGTTTTGTAATTCTTGACGATAAGAAAAACGCAAAGACTGTTGTAATTGTTAAGAAAATAACAGCCGTAATTATAGTGATAATCGTAATAGCATTATTTGTATCTTCGATTGATTTCAAGTCTTTATATATAAAGACTCCACTATATTTGCTATGACTATTCTTCTGTGCTTTTGTTGGATAGCCTAACAAAATATATGTTTGAGATGAGCCCTTTTCTTTAATCGTTACATTTCGAGTAACAGATTTACCTTTATCAAACACATCGTCAAAATGGTCGTTGTTGACTACTTCATTCAACATTTGCTTTTTAATATTAGAAAGCGAAGCCGTTGATTGACGATGTTTATTATTTATAATCATCAACCCACCAGGATTTTCAATTAATGTTTGACTATATTTTATTGCTTCTTCTTTATTATGTGATTGTTCGACCAGTGAACTTATACGTCTAGCATCTTCTCTTATGGCATTTTCAGTTTCTTGTGTGAAATAGTATTGCATAAAGGTAATTAAAGCAATACTTAATAAAATTAAAACTGTCGTCACTATTAAAATAATAGTTAACCACAGTTTAATTACGACACTATTTAGCCGGCTCATCATTAGATTTAACCTCAAATTTATACCCAACGCCCCAGACTGTTTGAATCATATGCGCAGCTTCGCTAGACACACGATTTAACTTTTCTCTAAGTCGTTTAACATGAGTATCAACTGTTCTTAAATCACCATAGAATTCATAATGCCAAACTTCTTTTAATAATTGTTCACGGTCAAATACTTTATTTGGTGTTTTAGCTAAATATATTAATAATTCGTACTCTTTAGGAGTCAAATTAACTTCTTGATTATCAGCAAGTACGCGATGTGCATCATTATCTATTTCTAAATGTTTAAATTCAATCACATCACGTGCGTGAGGTTCGCTTTGTTCTACAGTTGTAGATTGCGTTCTTCTTAGAAGTGCTTTAACTCTTAAGACTACTTCTCTTGGTGAAAATGGTTTGACGATATAATCATCTGCACCAGACTCAAAACCTTCAACACGGTTTGTTTCTTCACCTTTAGCAGTCAACATAATAATCGGTGTTTGTTTATGTTCACGCAATTTAGTTGCCACCTGGATACCATCCATTTCAGGCAACATTAAATCTAGTAGTATGCAAGCATAATTATTCTCCATTGCAAGTTCATAAGCCTCTTGGCCATTACTTGCCTCATGGATTTCAAAAGATTCTCTTTCTAAATACATTTTAAGTAACCTTCTGATTCTATCCTCATCATCTACGATAAGTATTTCGTTCGACATACAGGTCATACCTCCCACACATGCTTTTCTTTACAAAAGTATTATATCACAGGAAAGCGCATACAGTTATTAAAAACCTAAAATTTTGTGAAAAAATTCTCAAACTTTGTGATAAATACATATTTTATTTAATTATTTCCCATGTTCTGCTAAATGACGCATCACTTTTACTTCATGAGGCGTCAATACACGTCCTTCACCAGCATTCAAACCGACAACATTTAAAGGCCCATATTCAATACGAGACAGTTTCGTCACTTGATGACCAAAATGTTCGAACATTCTTCTGACTTGACGATTACGACCTTCTGTTATTGTAATTTCAACCAATGTTGTGTTTTTATCTTTATCTTGTTTCTTAACTTTCACTTCAGCCGGTTGCGTCATACCATCTTCTAATTCAATACCTTTTTCTAGCGCTTTCACTTCTTCTCTCATTAAGTAACCTTTTAATTTTGCTACATATTTCTTCTTAATTTGATATCTTGGATGTGTCATTAAATTAGTAAATTCACCATCATTTGTAAGTAATAACAATCCAGAAGTATCATAGTCTAAACGACCAACAGGATAAATACGCGCTTCTATATCTTTAAAGTAATCTGTAACCACTGTACGTCCTCTATCATCAGATACACTTGTTATCACTTGAGTTGGTTTATGGAATAAAATGTAAATTTTGTCTTCTAGCTCTATTTTAATACCTTCAACTTCAATCGTATCTGATGGCTTCACTTTTGTTCCTAATTCAGTGACAGTCGTACCATTCACTTTCACTTTTCCTTCAGAAATTAAAGTTTCTGCTTTACGTCTTGAAGTATAACCGCTATTAGCTATACGTTTTTGTAATCGTTCTAATTCTTTAGTCATTATTTTCTCCTTTTTGATTGACTAGATTACTGAAAAAAGCATCCATTTCTTCATCGTCTTCTTCAGTTGTCGGCAAATCTTCTATATTGGAAATACCAAATACATTTAAAAATAAATCAGTAGTAATTAATTGTTGGCTACGCTGTTCATTGACCACTTTAGCCTCAACTAGTCCTTTGGCAATCAATGTCTTGACCGCACCATCTGAATTGATACTACGAATTAATTCAATATCACTTCTTGATAATGGTTGGTTATAAGCAATAATTGATAGTACTTCCATTGCTGCTTGTGATAATTTCATTTGTGACTTTTGTTCAATTAATTGTTCAATATACATTGACGCTTCTTTTTTAGTCGTTAAAACATACGTCGTTCCAAATCGTTGTATTATTAATCCATGTGATGAATAATTTTCAATTAATTCTACGAGTTGGTCTTTCGATATATCCAAAATTTCTAATAGCTGTTTTTCATCTAAACCTTCATCGCCAGCTGTAAATAATAGCGACTCTAATATACCATGATTATCCAAAATGGTAGTTCACTCCTCTAATAATGTTAATATCTTCAAAATTACGTTGTTGCTCAATATTAATTATTCCTGCTTTTGACATCTCTAAAATAGCTAAAAAGTGAGTGACTACTTGTTCAATTGGCTCAGAAAACGTAAACAGACTAAAGAAGTTAAAATGATCTTTATCTTTCAATCTCGATGTCACTTGTTCTGTAGCTTGTTGAATGGTAAATGTCTCTTTTCGGATTTCAACAGATTTAGGTGTATTTAACTCAACTCTATTTTTAACTCTTTGATAAGCTACAATTAATTCAGTTAAGTCAATCGTATGATTTGGATCCCAAGATTCATCTGTTTCCAAATGAGATAACTCTGTCGGTCTTTTTGTAAAATAAAAATCTCTTTCTTCTTTCATGTCATTTAAAATAGCAGTATATTCTTTATAATTTTGATATTCTATTAAACGCCCAACTAAATCTTCCCGTGGGTCATCATCAACATCTATATCTGATGTTGATTGTGGTAATAGCATCTTACTTTTAATCATTAAGAGTTCTGACGCTAATACTAGGTATTCACTTGCAATATTAATTTCAAGCTGTTTCATTGCATGAACGTACTGCATATACTGCTCTGTTAATGCTTGCATAGGAATATCATAAATATCTATTTCAAATTTTTGGATAAGATGCAGTAATAAATCTAATGGTCCATTGAAAGCATCTAATTTAACTTCATACATAATATCTACCTCGTATTGCGTCATATGTGCATAATTCTCTAAAATATTATAGCATGAAAATAACTTACTTTTAAATTGGGGTGATAACAAAATGCAACAGGCACTGATAAATTTCTATTATCAATTTCATACTAAGCAACATTATTTCCTATGTCATGACATTTTAGAAGATGCATGGAAAGCTGAAAATAACTACAGTAAGCAAGATGCAGTTGTTAGTTTAATCTTGTTTGCAACTGCTTGTTACCATTATCGCCGCAATAATTTAAAAGGCGCCTATAAGTCTTTTAATAAATCTAAAGAAATAATACAAAATGCTAAAGATAGAGATGCGTTATACCTTAATTTAAATGATTATCAGTTGTTAATTGAGAAACAGATTGCAAAATTGAATGCAGCAAAGCCTTTTTCATCTGTTATATTACCAATAACTCCAGACTTTGAGCGCATCATCAAGGCCAACTATCCAGATTATGATTATAATCACGAAACAGCAACAGATCCTTTTATTGTAGACCATCACATGCGGCGTGATCGTTCAGAAGTGATTGCAGCAAAAGAAGAAGCGATTCAATTAAGAAAACATAGACGTAATTAATCAACCATAACTCAAAAGCCACAATAGCACAGACATTTTTAGTCATGTGTATTGTGACTTTTGAGTTATGGTTCACTTTATGCTCTAGGATGAAATTGGTTATACATTTTTCTAATTTGAGATTTTGAAACATGTGTATAGAGTTGGGTAGTAGATATGTCAGAGTGACCTAACATCTCTTGCACTGCTCTTAAATCTGCGCCATTTTCCAATAAATGTGTCGCAAAAGAATGGCGCAACGTATGTGGCGTTAGCGTCTTTTTAATGTTTGCCTTTACACCATTTTGTTTAATCATTTTCCATATTGCTTGTCGTGATAAAGGTTTACCATGCATATTTAAAAATAAGACTTCAGTAACAGTCTTTTTTAAAAGTTGCGGTCTAATCGTTTCAATATAAGTAGTTAAGTACTCAATGACTGCGTCGCCTAATGGCACAATTCTTTCTTTATCGCCTTTACCAAATACGCGTACAAACCCCATTATTAAGTTCACGTTCTCTAGCTCTAAATGTATCAATTCAGATACACGCATTCCCGTTGCGTACAGAAGTTCTAACATCGTACGATCACGATAACCATTAATTTTATTTAAATCCGGCGTTTCTAATAAAGCCAACACTTCGTCAACATTTAAAACGTCAGGCAATTTTTTGTCATATTTTGGTGAATCTAATAATACCGTTGGATCTTTCGCCGCATATTTTTCTCTTATAGCAAATTGATGAAAACTACGGATTGTTGAAATAAATCGCGCAATGGATTTAGCAGATTGCCCTTGGTCTATTAAATGCCCCAAACACTCTTGAATTAATTGTCGATCTATAAAATCAATATGCGAGATATGATGTTCAGTCATATAATCTTGATACTTTTTCAAATCACGTCTATAAGCACCAATTGTGTTAGAACTTAGTCCTTTTTCAATTTGTATAAAACGCAAATATTCTTCAATAATTGTTTCCATAACCACACCTCTAAAAAAAGCGAAGGTTAATTTAACCTACGCAATTTACTATCCTTTACCTTTAGCTTGGCACGTTTCACACACACCATGGAAAGTTAAACGATGATCTAAAATTTTAAAATTGAACTCATTTTCAACTCGATTTTCAACTTCTGGTAACAAATCTTCATCGATTTCATCTACACGACCACATTCCATACATACTAAATGATGGTGGAAATGTTTTGCGCCTTCTTTTCTTAAATCAAAACGAGCGACGCCATCACCAAAGTTAATTTTGTCGACAACTTTTAGTTCAGCTAACAACTCTAACGTTCTGTATACTGTCGCCAAGCCAATTTCAGGCGCTTTGTCTTTTACTTTCAGATATACGTCTTCAGCACTTAGATGATCTTTTTCATTTTCAATTAGAACTCTAACAGTAGCTTCGCGTTGTGGCGTTAGCTTATATGATGATTGTTGTAATTGTTGCTTAACGCGATTTAATCGTTCTTCCAACGATGTCCACTCCCCTACTAATAATTAAAATCATTACAAATTATTTCAAACTTCACAATTAAAACTAACAGTTTTCTCAATAAAATGCAAGCTTTTCTCATTTGTTATTTAGAATGATTATAATTTAATAATAGGTGTTGCAATGCAATGATAGTCTTCGCATCTTCTATTTCTTTATTCATTAGCATCGATTTAACATTCTCAATCGGAACTTTAATGACTTCGACAAATTCATCTTCATCTAAGTGAACTGTGCCTTCTTCTACATTATCCGTAAAATATATTGATAATTGTTCATCACAAAAACCTGGTGAACCATACATATCTACAACATGTGTTAACTCTTTGGCAATATATCCTGTTTCTTCTTCTAATTCACGCTTAGCCGCTTCGACTCTATCTTCATCATCTTCTAATTTACCAGCTGGAATTTCTAACAATGGTTTTTCTACTGGTTTACGATACTGTTTCACTAATACGACTTCTTTTTTAGGTGTCAATGCACAAACAGCAACTGCACCATTATGATAAACTAATTCTCTTGTTGACGTTTCACCGTTTGGTAATGTCACTGTATGAATTTCTACATCTACAATTTTGCCATTATAAATAACTGTTCGATCAATTGTTTTTTCATTTAAATCCATTATAATCACGTTCCTTTAAATTCATATTATATATTGATACACTATGCTTGTTAGCTAAAGTGTATCGAAAGGAGAACAGACATGCAAAAAAATATATTAAAAAGTGGTATTGCATTATCTGAATTAGGTCTAGGTTGCATGAGTTTAGGTACAGATTTAAAAAAAGCCGAACAAATTATAGATTGTGCTGTTGAAAATGGTATCACTTATTTTGATACAGCAGACATGTACGATAAAGGTATAAATGAATCAGTTGTTGGTAAGGCACTTTTTAAATATCAACAACGCGATGATATTGTCATTGGTACAAAAGTAGGCAATCGTTTAACAAAAGATGGCAGTACAACATGGGATCCGAGTAAATCCTATATTAAAGAGGCGGTTAAAGGTTCACTAAAGCGTTTAGGTATTGATCATATCGATTTATATCAACTTCATGGCGGAACCATTGATGATCCATTAGACGAAACAATAAGCGCATTTGATGAATTGAAACAAGAAGGAATTATACGTGCTTACGGTATTTCTTCTATTCGCCCAAATGTAATTGATTATTATTTAAAACATAGTCAAATCGAAACGATAATGTCTCAATTCAATTTGATTGATAATCGTCCAGAATCATTATTAGATGCAATTCACAACGATGATGTTAAAGTATTGGCAAGAGGACCTGTGTCTAAAGGATTATTAACTTCAAACAGTGTTAATGTGCTCGACAATAAATTTAAAGATGGTATTTTTGATTATTCTCATGATGAATTGGGTGAAACAATAGCCTCTATTAAAGAAATTGAAAGTAATTTATCTGCATTGACATTTAGTTATTTAACATCACATGACGTGCTTGGTTCCATCATTGTAGGTGCAAGTAGCGTCGACCAATTAAAAGAAAATATTGAAAACTATCATACTAAAGTTAGTTTAGATCAGATTAAAACAGCAAGAGCTCGTGTAAAGGATTTGGAATATACCAATCATTTAGTGTAGAAGTCATTTTCAGTAATAAAAACAGCAGTATGAGGCGTTTCATTATAAAAATGCCTTACTGCTGTTGTTTATGTAAAATTCGCTATAATTTATGATTAAGATTGCTCACTTATAATAGTAATTAAAGAGTTGTCCTTACGCATCAGTATTTAGTAATTCCGCCCTGCGGCAGTGCCTTAAGCAAACTTCTGCCACTTCATCTTTTAATAATTTTATTAAAACATCTTTCTATATTTCACTTCGCATGTTAATTCATCATTATTAGTTATTACTTGTACACCCAACACATTTCCTTGCAACACAAGTAGTTTGAATTTTTCACAAGTATAATATAATGTACTGTCTGAAATTTGGTCTACAGAAATATCGCTTAAAATATCCAGCACTGTAAATTCTTCAAATACTGATAGTTGTTCCGCATATCGTACACAAAGTCTTACCACACTCTCCGATTGACAGTTCATTGCCATCCCACCTATTTATGCTTTATTTTTAAATAATTTAGGGAAACATCGTTCAAAAAATCTAGGCGCAATTTGATACATTTTCAACGCATGATGCATCCATTTAGGCCGATTAATTTCCAATTGTTTTGTTTTAATGCCATAAATGATATCTTCTGCAAGCTGATTAGCATCAAGCATAATTTTCCCCATCTTTTTAGCATACTTCATTGATGGGTCGGCTTTTTGATGAAAAGGTGTATCAATCGGGCCAACATTAACTGTCATGATATGTAAGTTTGGTGACTCTAGTCTTAAAGCATTCATTAATGCATAAAACCCTGCTTTCGATGCCCCATAATGTGCAGCATTTGCTTGTGTAGAAAATGCAGCTTGACTTGAAATACCTACAATATGTGCGTTAGATGTTAAATATGGTCTCAACACAGTATATAAAACATTAAAACTAATTAAATTAAGCTGATACGTTTCGATCATTTCTGAAAAACTATGGTCTGAAATAGATTTGAAATAACCTAAACCTGCACTATAAATGAATCCATCGAATAATGTATTGTCTTCAAATTGCAGTGCCTGTATCGACTTCAAATCATTTAAGTCACAAGGAATAACATTTATAGTTTTCCCCAATTCCTGGTCAAAGATTCTAGTTGCTTTATCAACATCACGCACCAACAACGTTACATGCACTTTATTTTCTAGTAACTTTCGGACAATCGATAAACCTAAACCACTCGTACCACCAGTCACTATAAAATGTTGTCCTTTCATCAATTAACCTTCCTTTTCCATTATATAGAATGCAATTTATCAACTTTACATAATTGAGACAAGTTGATTATCTTTCCTAATATATATACAATAATAAGAAAATATAACATACAAATCAAAAACTAAAGGGATGTGACGTTAATGAAACTCGTATTTTATGGAGCTGGTAATATGGCACAAGCTATATTTACAGGAATTATTAACTCAAGCAACTTAGATGCCAATGATATATATTTAACAAATAAATCTAATGAACAAGCTTTAAAAGCATTCGCTGAAAAACTAGGTGTTAACTATAGTTATGATGATGCGACATTATTAAAAGATGCAGATTATGTATTTTTAGGTACCAAACCACATGACTTTGATGCTCTAGCAACACGCATCAAACCACATATTACAAAAGACAATTGCTTCATTTCAATTATGGCAGGTATTCCGATTGATTATATTAAACAGCAATTAGAATGCCAAAATCCAGTTGCTAGAATTATGCCAAACACAAATGCGCAAGTTGGACACTCAGTTACTGGCATTAGTTTTTCAAACAACTTTGACCCTAAATCTAAAGATGAAATTAACGATTTAGTTAAAGCATTTGGTTCAGTAATTGAAGTATCAGAGGATCATTTACATCAAGTAACAGCTATCACCGGAAGCGGCCCAGCATTTTTATATCATGTATTCGAGCAATACGTTAAAGCTGGTACGAAACTTGGACTAGAAAAAGAACAAGTTGAAGAATCTATACGCAACCTTATTATAGGTACAAGTAAGATGATTGAACGTTCAGATTTGAGCATGGCTCAATTAAGAAAAAATATTACCTCTAAAGGTGGTACGACACAAGCTGGCCTTGATACATTGTCACAATATGATTTAGTATCTATTTTCGAAGATTGTCTAAATGCTGCCGTCGACCGTAGTATTGAACTTTCTAATATAGAAGACCAATAAAAACAAACCCGCCAACACATGTATGCATCATCGCAAGCACTGTGTTTGACGGGTTATTTTTATAAATTTTTACTATTTGGCAAGCATTGTTTATTACTTTGTCATTAGATTTTAAAACTATCAAAATCTTTCACAAAATTAAAATTCGGCGTATCTTCATTTTGTATCAATGTTTGATAAATTTCATTTATATCTTCTGTATTATAGCGATTGCTCAAATGTGTAATCAACGTACGTTTAACATTGGCTTCTTTTATCAATGCAAATACGTCTTCAATATGGCTATGATGATAATTGTTGGCTAAATGCTTTTCACCATCTATATAGGTCGCTTCATGTACCATCACATCAGCATCTCTAGAAATCACACGTTCATTAGAACATGGTTTTGTATCACCAAAAATTGCTACAATTGGACCCTGTTTGGACTCACCTCTAAAATCTTTTGATTGATAAACTTGACCATTATGTTCAAATGTATCATGAGATTTTACTTCTTGATATTTAGGACCTGGTTCAAGACCAATGTTTTTTAACGCTTCAACATTGATTGTACCTGTAGTTTCAGGTGCCATTACTCTATATCCATATGATGGAATACCATGATTAAGTAAATGCGCCTCTACAGTAAAACCATCATGATGATATGTTAGATGATCATCGATTTCAATATATGTAATTGGATAGTTTAAATGTGACTCTGATAAATTCATAGACATTTCCACATATGCTTTAATTCCTTTTGGTCCAACTAATGTAAGCGGCTTTTGTTCACCGCCCTGAAAAGAACGACTAGAAAGTAATCCTGGCAAACCAAAAATATGATCGCCATGCATATGAGTAATAAATATATGTGTCACTTTTCCTAATTTAATTGCATGATGTAAAATTTGGTGCTGTGTACCTTCACCAACGTCGAAAAGCCATATGGAATTGGAATATGGTTCTAAATTTAAGGCGATTGCTTGTGTATTTCTCTCTTTTGTAGGCAAACCTGCACTCGTTCCAAAAAATGTAACTTCCATATATGCCCCTCCTTTTCTTCAATTCATTTTATCATAAAATTTGTATCAATTTAGTTTTAATTTATACTTGAATCAAAATCTGTTAAAAATTCGTCTTTGCTAGTTAATTTTTCTAACTTTAACGTAGACATAACTATATAAATTTTGATAATTACGTTATACTTATCATTAATAAGTATCACATTAAACATGATACATGAATCGATATTTCATTTAAGACACTGCATACTGTCGAGCATATTGAATGACCTGCTGAATGGATTATCTTATAATAATAAATCATATATCTAATTAAGAATTGAGGTTTTAATCTTGAGTACTAAAAACAAACACATCCCTTGTTTAATCACAATCTTTGGTGCAACTGGTGACTTAAGCCATCGTAAGTTGTTTCCATCAATATTCCATCTCTACCAACAAGACAATTTAGATGAACATATTGCCATCATCGGTATTGGACGTCGTGACATTACTAATGATGATTTCCGTAATCAAGTAAAATCATCAATTCAAAAGCACGTAAAAGATACAAACAAAATTGACGCGTTTATGGAACATGTCTTCTATCATAGACATGATGTTAGTAATGAAGAAAGCTATCAAGAATTATTAGATTTTAGTAATGAATTAGACAGCCAATTTGAATTAAAAGGTAATCGACTATTCTATTTAGCAATGGCACCACAATTCTTTGGCGTTATTTCTGATTATCTAAAATCTTCTGGTCTTACTGATACAAAAGGATTTAAACGCCTTGTTATCGAAAAACCATTCGGTAGTGATTTAAAATCAGCCGAAGCATTAAACAATCAAATTCGTAAATCATTTAAAGAAGAAGAAATTTATCGTATTGACCACTATTTAGGAAAAGACATGGTTCAAAATATCGAGGTATTACGTTTTGCGAATGCGATGTTTGAACCATTATGGAATAACAAATATATTTCAAACATCCAAGTTACATCTTCTGAAATACTAGGTGTTGAAGATCGTGGTGGTTATTATGAATCAAGTGGTGCGCTAAAAGATATGGTGCAAAACCACATGTTACAAATGGTTGCATTATTAGCTATGGAAGCACCTATTAGTTTAAATAGTGAAGATATCCGTGCTGAGAAAGTAAAAGTACTTAAATCACTGCGTCATTTCCAATCTGAAGATGTTAAAAAGAACTTTGTTCGTGGTCAATATGGCGAAGGCTATATCGATGGTAAACAAGTTAAAGCATACCGTGATGAAGATCGCGTTGCAGATGACTCTAACACACCTACATTTGTTTCAGGTAAATTAACAATTGATAACTTTAGATGGGCTGGCGTACCATTCTATATCCGTACTGGTAAACGTATGAAATCTAAAACAATTCAAGTTGTCGTTGAATTTAAAGAAGTACCAATGAACTTATACTATGAAACTGATAAACTGTTAGATTCAAACCTATTAGTAATCAATATTCAACCAAATGAAGGTGTATCTTTACATCTAAATGCTAAGAAAAATACACAAGGTATCGAAACTGAACCTGTTCAATTGTCTTATTCAATGAGCGCTCAAGATAAAATGAATACTGTAGATGCATATGAAAATCTATTATTCGATTGTCTTAAAGGTGATGCCACTAACTTTACGCACTGGGAAGAATTAAAATCAACATGGAAATTTGTTGATGCAATTCAAGATGAATGGAATATGGTTGATCCAGAATTCCCTAACTATGAATCAGGTACTAATGGTCCATTAGAAAGTGATTTATTACTTGCTCGTGATGGTAACCATTGGTGGGACGATATTCAATAATTGAATTAAAGCGCACATGTTAAACAAAAATAAATGAGCGAATGACAAGGATTGATTACGAATCAAGTATATCAATTGTTCTATCATTCGCTTTTTTTCTAGACTATATTATGAAATTATATTTTACAATGCCCAAAACTATTTTAATAATCATTGAACAAATGGGTGTATAATTTATAGAAATAATGTAGAATAAAAATAAATGATTGAATTAATTGGAGTGAAAGTTTTGGACGTTATCAAGCAAATACAACAGGCAATTGTTTATATTGAAGATCGTTTATTAGAGCCTTTCAATTTGCAAGAATTAAGTGATTACGTTGGTCTTTCGCCATACCATCTTGATCAATCATTTAAAATGATTGTCGGCTTATCTCCAGAAGCTTATGCACGCGCGCGTAAAATGACACTCGCTGCAAATGATGTGATTAATGGTGCTACACGACTTGTAGATATCGCTAAAAAATATCACTATGCAAATTCAAATGATTTTGCAAATGATTTTAGTGATTTTCACGGCGTATCACCTATTCAAGCTTCTACTAAAAAAGATGAATTACAAATTCAAGAGCGATTATATATCAAATTATCAACTACTGAGAGAGCACCTTATCCATACAGATTAGAAGAGACAGATGATATTTCATTGGTTGGATATGCACGATTTATAGACACTAAGTATTTGTCACATCCTTTTAATGTTCCGGATTTTTTAGAAGACTTGCTCATTGATGGTAAAATTAAAGAGTTACGACGATATAATGACGTTAGTCCATTTGAACTATTTGTTATTAGTTGTCCTCTTGAAAATGGTTTAGAAATATTTGTAGGTGTACCAAGTGAACGTTATCCTGCACACTTAGAAAGTCGATTTTTACCTGGCAAACATTGTGCGAAATTCAATTTACAAGGTGAAATTGATTATGCAACTAATGAAGCTTGGTACTATATTGAATCAAGTTTGCAGTTAACATTGCCATATGAACGAAATGATTTATATGTTGAAGTGTACCCTCTCGATATTTCATTTAATGACCCATTCACTAAAATTCAGCTTTGGATTCCTGTTAAACAGAGTCCTTATGACGAAGATTAAATAATTAAAAACAAAGAAGCCCCCTAATAAATCTATAGGTCTACAAATGGCCTTAGATTCTATTAGGGGGCATATTAATATGTTAATTTAGTTCGATAACACATGCTTCATATGGAAGTAACTGTTTTAAATTAACTTTGGCATCATAATTAAATAGCTTCACTTCTCCATGACTTATATCAAATGGTACAGTTAATTCTGCTTCGTGGTTAGTAAGATTACCTACAATAAGAACTTGCTTTTCATTTAATGTTCTCGTGTACGCAAAAACTTGTGAATTTTCAGCATCTACTAAATCAAATTGACCATATACGTATACATCATTAGACTTTCTTAATTGAATTAAATCTTTATAAAATTGTAATACTGAATCCTCATCTTCTAATTGTTGTGCAACATTGATAGTTTTATAATTCGGATTCACTGGGAACCACGGTTCACCATTTGTAAATCCTCCATTTAACGTATCATCCCATTGCATTGGTGTGCGAGAATTATCTCGGTTCTCATCTTTATATTTCGCAAGTAAAGCGTCTACATCTCCACCTTGAGCTTTCACAATTTGATAGTCATTTTTAACAGCAACATCGTTAAATGTTTCAATACTTTCAAATGGATAATTCGTCATACCAATTTCTTGACCTTGATAAATGAATGGCGTACCTTGTTGCAAGAAATAAACTGCTGCATGACTTGTTGCTGATTCATACCAATACTTGTCATCGTCACCCCACGTCGATACACGTCGTGGTTGGTCATGATTTTCAATAAACAACGCATTCCAACCTTTATTTTCAAGTTGTTTTTGCCATCTATTTAATACAGACTTATACGAATTTACATCAAAGTGAGAATCACCACTATTCCACAGTCCCAAATGTTCAAATTGGAATATCATATTAAATTTACCATTTTCTTCCCCGACCCAGTCATCAGCATCATCAGGGCTTACACCATTCGCTTCACCAACAGTCATAATGTCATACTTACTTAATGAGCGATCTTTCATCTCTTGTAACCAAGTTTGTATACCTGGCTGATTCATATCTACATCAAATGCTGGGGCATATGTTTTACCCTCAGGTACAGGTAAGTCACCCGCTTCAAACGTCTTCTTAATATGCGTAATTGCATCTACTCTAAATCCATCAATGCCTTTATCAAACCACCAGTTCATCATTTCAAATACAGCATCTCTAACTTCCGGATTACCCCAATTCAAATCAGGTTGTTTTTTACTGAATAGATGGAAATAATATTGCTCAGTATTAGCATCATATTCCCATGTAGATCCATTAAATATACTTTCCCAGTTGTTAGGTTCAGAGCCATCTGGCTTTGGATCTTGCCAAATGTACCAATCACGTTTGGGATTGTCTTTACTAGATTTGGATTCTATAAACCAAGGATGTTCATCAGATGTATGATTCACAACTAAATCTAAAATAAGCTTCATACCTCTATCATGAACACCTTTTAATAAACGATCAAAGTCTTCCATCGTTCCAAATTCATCCATAATCTCTTGGTAGTCACTAATATCATAACCATTATCATCATTAGGTGATTTAAACATTGGACTGAGCCAAATGACATCGATACCTAAATCTTTTAAGTAGTCCAATTTATCAATCATTCCAGGTAAATCCCCAATACCATCGTGATTACTATCATTAAAACTTCTTGGATATACTTGATATGCTACTGCTTCTTTCCACCATTGCTTATTCATTTTAAAACTCCTTTGCTATCGCTGTGTTGATTTTCTTATTTTTAATTCTGTATCTATAATGACGAGTTCAATAACATCCTGTGCTTTATTTTTTAATATATTTAAAATTGCTGCACCAGCCTGTTGACCTAACATTCGAGGCTTGATGTCAATACTGGTTTGAGGTGGTGACGCAATTTCGGTTAAATAAGAATCATTGAACGTTGCTGTCATTACATCTTTCGGAATTTCAATATTAAGTTCATATAGGACACTTAAAATCGCTAAATGTAACATAGCATCTAACGAAATGATTGCCTGTTTAATATTTGGGTCCTTCAAACGCGTATGCAGATTTTGCATGTAATTAAAAATAACTTCTCTTTCATTACTAGTCTCAATAATTTGATAATCCAGATTAAATTGTGATGCAACTGTTTCAAATCCTTGAATCCTGTCTTTCGAAACTTCAAAATCGCCTTTTTCTGTAATAAATATTAATTCATCTACACCTTGTTCAATAACATGTCGTGTCAAATTTTCAGAAGCTAATATATTATCATTATCTATATGTGTAAATTGATGATCTATATCCGATGTAGGCTTACCAATCACAATAAATGGCATACTTTCATCAATTAACATTTGTTTAATCGGATCATTTTCTTTTGAATAGAGCAGTATAAACGCATCAACCATTCGTTGTTTAATCATTTTATAAACTTCATCCATTAAATCATTCATATTATTTGAGACTGTCGTTTGTGTACCATAGCCATGCTGGTTACACGTTTCAGAAATTCCTAGCAATACATTGATGTAGAATGGATTCAGTCGAATAGGCTCCTCAGACCCTTTTAACACTAAACCAATTTTATATGTTTGGTTAGTAATTAAAGTTCTAGCAGCGGTATTAGGAAAATAATTCAATTCTTCCATAACTTTCTTCACTTTTGAAATTGTCGCTTCGCTTATACGTTGATTTCCTTTTATAACTCTTGAAACTGTCGAAGGAGAAACACCGGCTTTTAGTGCAACATCTTTAATCGTAACCATTTAATCACCTCCTGTTAATCTCTGTACTGGAAAACGCTTCCAACCTTTGTATAATACCAGTTTAGTCACACTTTCTAAAAAAGTCAAAAGATTTGTGCAAACGATTGCATAAAACGATAAAAATAAAACCTTCATACTGAAATTCAATCCGAAAATCAATATAAAGGTTTGTATAAATATTAAAATCGATTGTTTAGTCACTAACTGCAAAATAATTACCTTGGCCATCTTGGAAATTAAATACACGTTGACCATTCATTTCTACTATATCATGCCCAGTTAAACCTAAATCATTTAATTTTGAGTATAATGCATCAAAGTTTTTCTCTTTAAACATTAAAGATGGTGTTCCTAGGTTCACCTCCGGGCTATACTTTTCAATAAATTCTTTTGCCATAATCGTCAATGACGTTTCAGCATCTTTCGTAGGTGATACTTCAACTGCAACATAGTCCTCAGCTAACGGTGTTTCACTTACAACAACAAATTCTAAAATTTCTGTCCAAAATGCTTTCGCTTTTTCAACATCATCAACATATAACATAACTTGATTTAACTTTTCCATAAAATAGTACCTCTATTTCTCTATAGTACATGCTATCATAACACAGTAAATATTTTATTACTTCACAAAATGCTTAAAAATATGGCGGGATGCTTTTAAGGTCAAAGATAATACTTGTGTAATTTTTTATATGTTGTAGCCACATAGAACTTCATTAATCAAACATGTCATCTGGGACATATATCAATGAAATACTTCGTTCAAAGTTTTCGTATTTTCTATGTCAACTTAACTGGGTGTAGCTCACATTGTCCATTAGAATGTATAACTAACATAATAAAATTAATTAAACGTACATGATTTGATTATGGAAGTTACAATCATTTGCGCAATCGAATATTATTATGTTCAAAACTTTACGCTCCAATAACTAAAAAGAAAGTTATACAATGTTTAGTTGCCTAACTTCCTATATTGAATTCATCAGTCCAATTTGACATAGCAGCCATTTTTATAGTTGCCATTTACATGTGTTGCTAATTAATCATGGAAGTATTATATATAGTGCTCACTGTAGAACAGGCATTAAACAATGCCATTTCTAAGTAATTATCAACTTCATAGTTTTCAAGCCAATAATGAAATACTGATGCTGAAAAAACATCTCCTGCACCTGTGTCATTAATTATATTTGAACTCTGTTGAACATTTTTAAATATGCTTAATTCTCCATTTGTATAAAAGATATCATCATTTCCATTAGTGATAACTATATTTTTTATTTCTGAAGTTTTACTAATTTTTTTATTTTTTTATAATCACTTTTAGTATTTAAAGAAACGTTCCAAAAAGCTTCAGCTTCTTTTTTATTAAATATTAAATAGTCTATCTTTGCTAAGTTTTTTAGTATGTTTCTCACCTTCTTTATAGATGCTGGGATTATACCTATTGGAATATTACTCTTTCCACACAACTGAATTAAATATTGTATACTTTCCTTGGGAATATTAGAGTCTACAACCACACAATCTGCATTTTTTATTACTTCTATTTTTTCATTTAAATATTTGTTATTTATTAAGTTATATATATCCATATCTGCAAAACCACATATCATTTCCCCATTATAATCTATTACAGAAGTGAACATTCCTGTGTTCATATTTTCTATAATTTTTATATGTTTTAAATCGATAAACTTATTAGCTTCATTTAAAATATAATCAGCTTCTTTATCATTACCTAATAAAGTTAATAGAATAGTTTTTTTATTACTTAATTTGCCAATATTATACGCTAAATTCCTAGCTACACCTCCAGATACGCTTATCGAAGATACAGGGTTTGAACTTTTATTAACCAATTCAGATTTTAAATATAATTGTTTATCTATATTTGCTGCACCAATACAAACAATATTTTGGCTGTTTTTCATTAATTTTCTCCTTACTATTCTTCTACTTTATAAAATCTATTTTTCAGTATATATAACACTAATGGTATAAATAACACAGCGCTGATCGTAAGTGCATAAAATCCACCTTTATTTTCAAGTAATATGCCGCCTAAAAAAAGGCCTATAGCTCTGAATGCAAAAACCATTGTTTTAAAAACACTATTAACACGTCCTAACATATGTTCTGAACATTTCTTTTGCCTCAGTGTGATTATCGCTATATTTAAAATGGATTGTGTCATATATGTCAACCCTAAAAGTGGGATGAGTATAAAAATATAAGTACTAAATGGTAACATTAATCTAAAAATTGTATCTAAAAATAATATAATTACAATTAGTTTTCCGAAATTAAATAATTTCAAGAGAAAACTTGCAGATAATGAACCGATTAGCGCACCTAATGATGAGATACCTAAAACTAACCCCAATGCTTGAGATGATTGATTCATGTCTTCCTTTACAAACATTACTATATAAATATAATAAGGTGAGATAATTAGATTGGATAAACTTACAACAACAGCCATTACTCTAATAGTTGAATTAGATAATAGATAATCAAATCCAACTTTAACATCGCTCAAAAAATTTTTTCCACTCAACTTTTCTTGATTGAATATACTCTTTGTTTCAATTTTAATTAATATCAAACTGAAAAATGAGAGTAAAAAAGTCATAGAATCTATAAAAATCAATATTGAATATCCCATATATGTATAAAGTAAACCTCCAATTATAGGGCCCAAAAATTCCGAAACATTTTGAGTAGCGTATATATAACTGTTTGCGCTCGCCAAATCTTCTTTTACAATACTTGGGATTATCGAAACCTCAGAAATACTGTGAAATACTAATCCAATACCTGAAATGATTGCAACTACATAAATTTGAAAGATGCTTAACATATTATAAAAACTTAATACTGGTATACTTAAATATGAAATGAGCCTAATTATATCAGCACATTTCATTATGGTCTTCTTATTCAATCTGTCAATTAAAGCACCTGCTGGCAGTCCTAAAATTGCATAAGGTATAAAACTTAGTGCAGAAACTATGCCAACTTGAAATGCAGAGCCAGTAAGCTTTAAAATCATTAACGGAAAACAAACGTAGTAAAAGCACTGCCTATGTTAGAAAAAGCTATCCCTATTAAATAAAAAGTAAAGTTCTTATTAAACAATACAGAAGCATATGACATTCTATCCCTCTTCTTCATCAAATAATAAAACGTAATCTATTTATCTAAATATTAAAATTATTAACTAATGCTATCTTAATAGTATGTAAGTAAAACGTCTACACTTAAACGGACAAATTCTATGAGGATAGATATCGTTAATTTATAAAAGTTAAAAATTTTAATTTGACAAGAGAAAGAAAATCATTGAATATATCATGCGTAGTAAATTTCGATAAATACATAAGGAAAGAGACAATTTCTATCAAATAAACAATAGAAATTGTCTCTTTAACATTACCTAAATTCATAAGGTCTCAGGCTCAATAGTCAATATTATTCTTCAATCCATTGTGTATGGAATACGCCTTCTTTATCTTTTCTTTCGTACGTGTGAGCACCGAAGTAGTCACGTTGTGCTTGAATTAAGTTTGCAGGTAAATCAGCTGCACGGTAACTATCATAGTAATTAATACTTGATGAGAAACCAGGTGTTGGTACACCATTTTGAACACCAGTTGCGACAACATCACGTAACGCATCTTGATATTCAGTAACGATGTTTTTAAAGTAAGGATCTAGCAATAAGTTTTGTAATCCAGGATTATTATCGTAAGCATCTTTGATCTTTTGTAAGAATTGTGCACGGATAATGCAACCTTCTCTCCAAATCATAGCTAAATCACCAAGTTTTAAATTCCATTCATTATCTTCACTTGCTTTACGCATTTGCGCGAAACCTTGTGCATAGGAACAAATTTTACTCATATATAATGCTTTACGAATTTTTTCTAAAAAGTCTTTCTTGTCACCATCAAATGATGCTTTTGGACCATTTAATTCTTTAGAAGCATTTACGCGCTCTTCTTTGATTGAAGAGATAAAACGTGCAAATACAGATTCAGTTATGATTGTTAATGGAATACCTAATTCTAATGCGTTAATTGAAGTCCATTTTCCTGTACCTTTTTGACCTGCAGTATCAAGAATTTTTTCAACTAATGCTTCTTTATTTTCATCTAATTTCATGAAAATATCACCAGTGATTTCAATTAAATAACTTTCTAATTCACCAGCATTCCAGTCTTTGAACGTTTGAGCAATGTCTTCATGAGACATGCCTAATAATTCTTTCATCATAGCATAACTTTCTGCAATTAATTGCATGTCAGCATATTCGATACCATTGTGTACCATTTTCACATAGTGTCCAGCACCATTTGGTCCAATATAAGTAACACATGAAGCACCGTCTTTTGCCTTTGCAGCAATTGCATCAAGAATATCTGCAACTTTGTTATAAGCTTCTTCTTGTCCACCCGGCATTAATGACGGACCAGTTAACGCTCCAATTTCACCACCAGAAACGCCCATACCAATAAAGTTGATTGCACTTTGTGCTAATGCTTTATTACGTCTGATAGTATCTTGATAGTTTGTATTACCACCATCAATTAAAATATCTCCATCATCTAATAAAGGTAACAAACTATCAATCGTTGCATCCGTAGCTTTACCTGCTTGAACCATTAATAAAATTTTACGTGGTTTTTCTAAAGAATTAACAAATTCTTCCAATGAATACGTTGGATGAATATTTTTCCCTTTTGATTCTTCAACCATTAAATCAGTTTTTTCACTTGAGCGGTTAAATACAGATACACTATATCCGCGTGATTCAATATTCCAAGCTAGGTTTTTACCCATAACGGCTAAACCAATAACTCCAATTTGTTGTGTCATATTACTTACCTCACTTGTTGATTTTTCATTAGTATTGTATCACAAAATAGACATACACTACACTAAATCATTTCGATTGTCGCGCAACTATTTTGATTATTTCTAACACTTGACTTGCAAGCAAGTTCAATGATTTAATCGGCATTCTCTCATTTGTTGTATGGATTTTTTCATAACCCACTCCTAAAATGACTGAAGGAATACCAAATGTATTAATAATACTGCCGTCTGAACCACCACCAGAAATAATTGTATTTGCAGATAATCCTAAATTACGAGCACTTTCTTGTGCAATTTTAACAACCGTTTCATTATCATTAATTTTAAATCCTGGATAACTTTGCTCCACTGTAACTACTGCTTTCCCACCTAATTCTGATGCAGTAGTTTCAAACACATCAGTCATATGTTTGACTTGTGTTTTTATTCTTTCTGGATCGTGAGAACGTGCCTCTGCTTCTAAAATGACTTCATCTGCAACAATATTCGTAGCTGAACCGCCATGAAACTTACCAATATTGGCAGTAGTGATTTCATCAACTTGTCCTAATTTCATTCGACTAATTGCTTTCGCCGCAATATTAATAGCACTAACACCCTCTTTTGGCGTACTTGCATGAGCCGTTTTGCCAAAAATTTTAGCTGAAATTAACATTTGCGTCGGTACACCTACAACCGTAGTACCGACATCAGCACTTGCATCAATAGCATAACCAAAGTCCGCGTCCAACAACTCTGAATTTAATTCTTTAGCACCAATTAAACCTGATTCTTCCCCAACAGTAATCACAAATTGAATTTGTCCATGTGGGATTTGTTGTTCCTTTATCACTTGCAAAACTTCAAGCATAGCTGCTAATCCTGCTTTATCATCTGCACCTAGAATAGTCGTACCGTCAGAGTATATGTAGCCGTCATCTTTTACAATTGGCTTTACATTAATTGCGGGTACAACAGTATCCATATGGCTCGTTAGATATAATTTAGGTACTTCGCCTTCTTCGATAGTACTTTTCATTGTACACACTAGATTATTGGCACCTAATTTAGGATGTTTAGCCGCTTCATCTTCTTTAACATCTAACCCTAATGATATGAATTTTTCTTTTAAAATAGGTTGGATTGTTGATTCATTCCCTGTCTCAGAATCGATTTGTACAAGTTCTAAAAACGTATTAAGTAATCTTTGCTCATTAATCATAATGGAACCCCTTTTATCAAAATTTTCAAGTACGCCAAACGGTAAAAATTGATGAATTAAAATGTTACAGTAATTGACGTTACACAGATTTATCAGGCTTGTAAATTGTGTCATATTATTTTCAATTTAATATATATATTTATTGTAACTCAAACTAAGCTTTGTCAAAAATATATTGATTGATTTTTCAAAGATATCGTATAATGAGGAAAATGACATAAGCAAACTTACTCATGTTTTTTATAATATTCCTTTATGATGATTGCTAGTTATATCGTCTCAAGTTAAAAATTTTATATCTTATGTCGTAATTATTAATACAAAGGTTATTCATTTGGAGGCACACAAAATGCAAAATAAAGTTTTAAGAATTATCATTATCGTTATGCTTGTATCAGTTGTATTAGCATTGTTATTAACGAGTATCATTCCAATTTTATAAACCATATCTCAACTACCTATACAAAATCATACAATTAAAAATCCATCCGTTATAAACGCATGTATTAATAAGTTATCGTATTGCAACGATTACTTTCAAACATGGGTCATACGGATGGATTATTTTTTAAGCTACTTCACTATGCATTTTCAATGAACCAAATTGCGATTTGATTTGTAAATATTCTTCTAATTCATTTAATATTTGAATAATACTTGCTCTCGAGTTAAGCGCTTTGTGTGTTGTTGGCAATGGCAGTTCATCCAATTTCAAACGCGTCTCATACAAATTGTGTAAACGCATTGCTGTATAGTCATTACTATTCACATTTAGACCAATTTCTTTCAGCAGTGACGCAACATCATTTAAAAGTGGATCTTTATGACAGATACTTTCGATGAGCGGTTTCATTCTCATTAACAATTCCACTTGCTCTTCTCGCATATCAAAATAATGATAGTATGAATTTTCGTTTCTAACAAAATGATTTTTAACATCTCGGAACGCGATAGACTTCGCCTTTTTAATATTTAAAAGTAACGCTTCAAATTCAATCGCAATGGTATCTTCATATTTTTCACAAATATAACTATATTTACTAAAAATATCAGCAATTTGTTGCTCAATTTTACATTTGTATTCGTCTAGTTGTTTGTCTAAACTTGGCATCATTAAATTCATTGTAAATGCAATGCTTAGTCCAATTAACAGTAATAATGTTTCATTAACAATTAAATGTGCATCAATTGATTTTGCATTAAAAACATGAAGTAATATAACGCAACTCGTAATGACACCTTCTTGTACTTTTAATACGACAGTTAATGGTATAAATAACAATACGATAATACCGAGTACAATTGGACTCTGGCCTAATAAACTAAATATTGCTGAACCTAAAAACAATACTAAAAAACATGATACTAATCTTGAAATAATCGCTTGTAGCGAATGTACTTTTGTATGTTTAATACATAATACGACTAATATGGCACTTGAAGCATAATTATCTAAACCTAACAGCTTACTAATAATTACACCTAAAGTCATACCCACTGCTGTTTTTATTGTTCTAAATCCAATCTTGTAAGGATTTAACTTTAACATGGGTTAGCGCCTCTTATCTTTCTTCACAATATTTATTGAATAATGTTTGTAATTGATTAATTACGTTCATCACATCATGACCTTCGATTTGATGTCTTTCAATCATTTCTGTAATATTTCCATCTTTTACTAATGCAAATGACGGACTTGAAGGCGCATAACCTTCGAAGTATTCACGCGCTCTTTGTGTCGCTTCTTTATCTTGTCCAGCAAATACTGTCACTAGACGATCAGGTAATACGTCATAATGTAAAGCATGTGATGCTGCTGGTCTTGCGATACCACCTGCACAACCACATACAGAATTGATCATAACTAGTGTTGTACCATCTTGTTTAAGAACTTTGTCAACATCTTCTGCAGTAGTTAATTGCTCATATCCCGCAGATTCAATTTCATTCCTTGCTTGTTCTACAACACCGTTCATGTATAAATCGAAATTCATGTCCATAAGTTCAATCACCTATCCCTTTATATTTAAACTATCCTCATTCTACTAATTAATAACATATTGTTCAATAAACTAATCTGAATCACACCTATATTTAGACACAATTTTAACAATATACCAAACATTATTGTGCTTAAAATCATGGAAACTAATTTGTTCACCTGTTTTCTTTAATATGTTTCAAGTACGATGTCTTATTTTGACTTTACTGCAAAAATGCATTCAACCATGTTGATTATTGTTCTTTATCTTTTTTTGAATATATTGCAAATATTTTATTGCCAAAAAAATACATCCATCGACAAGAACAAGATAAAACAAGTTGTCGATAGATGCATCTATGTTATCACTAATATATATTTGTATTTTCTAAAGTATACTGTTCGATACGCTGTTTAATATGATTCATAAATTTACCTGTTTGTAAACCATCTAAAATACGATGATCAATTGAAATACATAAATTAACCATACTTCGAATTGCAATCATATCATTAATTACTACTGGCTTTTTAACGATTGATTCTACTTGTAAAATCGCTGCTTGAGGGTGATTTATAATACCCATTGATGATACTGAACCAAATGTACCAGTATTATTAACTGTAAATGTTCCACCTTGCATATCTTCAGTTGTCAATTGCTTATTACGCGCTTTTGTTGCTAAAGTATTAATTTCTCTAGCTATACCTTTGATTGACTTTTCGTCTGCATGCTTAATCACAGGTACGTATAATTTATTTTCATCAGCAACAGCAATTGAAATATTAATGTCTTTATGTAAGACAATTTCATTTCCTTGCCAGCTACTATTTAATAATGGATATGCTTTTAAAGCATCTGCTACAGCTTTTACAAAGAAAGCAAAGAACGTTAAATTATATCCTTCTTTATTTTTAAAGTTGTTTTTATAATGGTTTCTCGTATTCACAAGGTTTGTAGCATCAACCTCAATCATCATCCATGCATGTGGAATCTCCGTTACACTATTAACCATGTTTTGTGCAATTGCTTTACGCACACCATTTACTGGTATTGTGCTATTTTCACTATCGTCTTCAGATGATTGGTTACTTGATCTATCTACTGAAGTTGATTGTGTTTGAACTTGTTTGTCAGATTGAGCTGTGGTACCACCATTTTCAATAACTGACATTAAATCCTTCTTAGTTACACGACCTTCAAATCCACTACCTACAACTTGTGATAAATCAATGTCATGCTCTGAAGCGAGTTTAAATACAACAGGTGAAAAGCGACCATTATTTCGTGGTTGATTTTGTTTAGAAGTAGATGTCTGTTCCACTGTTGAACTAGCTTTTTTAGTAGATTTCTGAGTATGCTCATCCACTTTTGCTTGTATCTCTTCAGTTGTTTCATTTGTCTTTTCATCAGCAGTTTCAATTTTACAGATAATTGTATCAATAGCTACCGTCTGCCCCGCTTCAACTAAAATTTCTGTAATTGTTCCTGATATCGTGGAAGGGACTTCAGCCGTCACTTTATCTGTAATAACTTCACATAATGGTTCATATTCATCAATATGATCACCAACAGAAACTAACCATTGTTCAATGGTACCTTCATGAACACTCTCACCTAACTTAGGCATTGTTATTTCCATGACTTTCCCTCCCTAGAATTCTGCTAATTCACGCATTTTATTTAAGATTTTTTCTGGATTCATCATAATTTCATTTTCTAATACAGGTGAAAATGGCATAGATGGTACATCTGGAGCAGCTAAACGCATGATTGGTGCATCTAAATCGAACAAGCAATGCTCTGCAATAATCGCTGACACTTCTGACATAATGCTACCTTCTAAATTATCTTCAGTAACAAGTAAAACTTTACCTGTATGTTTAGCACGATCAATAATTGTTTCTTTATCTAATGGATAAACAGTTCGTAAATCTACAACTTCAACATTGATACCGTCTGCTGCTAAAATATCAGCGGCTTGTAAACAATAATTGACCATTAATCCATAACAAAATACTGTTAAATCTTCACCTTCACGTTTAACATCTGCTTTTCCTAAAGGTACAGTGTAATATTCTTCTGGCACTTCTTCCTTTAAGAATCTATAAGCCT
Source organism: Staphylococcus sp. FSL W8-0305 (assembly GCF_037966415.1). Taxonomy (NCBI): domain Bacteria; kingdom Bacillati; phylum Bacillota; class Bacilli; order Caryophanales; family Staphylococcaceae; genus Staphylococcus; species Staphylococcus sp. FSL W8-0305. The sequence continues at coordinate 479,575 of NZ_CP150198.1, read as the reverse complement.
TTTTATGTTCAAAGTATAAAACAGGATCATTTGATTCAATTGAAGATAATAATAGACCTTTAGCATCATACGGTGTTGAAGGTATAACAATTGTTAAACCTGGTGATGAAGCAAATATACTTTCAATACTTTGTGAATGATATAGTCCTCCGTGAACACCGCCACCAAATGGTGCACGAATCGTTAATGGGCATTGCCAATCATTATTTGAACGATAACGCATTTTCGCAGCTTCACTAATAATTTGATTTGTTGCAGGTAAAATAAAATCTGCAAATTGAATTTCTGCAATTGGTCTTTTACCTACCATAGCTGCACCAATGGCAGTTCCAACAATATTTGACTCAGCTAATGGCGTATCGATAACTCTATCTTCACCATATTGTTGTTGCAGTCCTTGAGTAGTACCAAATACGCCACCTTTTTTACCAACATCTTCACCAAGAATAAATACATCTTTATTTTGTTGTAAAGCTAAGTCTTGTGCCTGGCGAATCGCCTCTAAATAAGATAATTTAGCCATTAGTTAAGACTCCCTTCTTCGTACACAAATGCATAGGCTTCTTCGACACTTGGATATGGCGCGTCTTCAGCAGCCTTTGTCGCTTTATTGATGATGTCTTTATGCTCCGCTTCTATTTCTGCCAACCAAGCATCATCGATAATGCCAGCTGAAAGCAACTCTTTTTTGAACTTTTCATTGCAGTCTGCTTTTTTAAGCGCTTCACGCTCTTCTTTCGTACGATATTGGTCGTCATCATCTGATGAATGAGCTGTCATACGACTTGTTACTGCTTCAATCAAAGTTGAACCTTGACCAGAAATAGCTCGATCTCTTGCTTCTTTCATCGCTTTATACATTGCTAATGGATCATTACCATCTACTTGTTCACCATGTAAACCGTAACCAAGTGCTCTATCCGATAATTTTTCAGCTGCGTATTGTAATGAATCAGGTACTGAAATTGCATATTTATTATTTATAATGACACATACAAAAGGAAGTTTGTGTACACCCGCGAAGTTTAAACCTTCATGGAAGTCACCCTGGTTTGAACTACCTTCACCAACAGTTGCTGTTGCAATTTTCTTCTTACCATCCATTTTTAGAGCTAAAGCAGCACCAACAGCATGGGGTATTTGAGTTGCTACCGGTGAACTTTGTGACAAAATATTCTTAGCTCTACTACTAAAGTGTGATGGCATTTGTTTTCCACCAGAGTTAACATCGTCTTTCTTTCCAAACGCTGATAAAAACGTATCATACGCTGATATACCCATATAAGTAACGAAAGCTAGATCTCTATAATAAGGCGCAGTAATATCACCTTCTTCTAATGCGTATGCCATCCCAATCTGAGTTGCTTCTTGTCCTTGACCACTTACAACAAATGGAATTTTACCTGCACGGTTCAATAACCACAGTCTTTCATCTATTTTTCTACCTAAATCCATCCATTTATATATTACTTTTAGGTCTTCTTCGCTAAGGCCTAATGATTTATAATCAATCATGTTAAATCCTCCTATTTATACGTGAATAGCTCTACTTTCTGCTTTCAATCCTAATTCCATCAACACTTCAGAGATGGAAGGATGTGCGTGTGTTGTTAGTCCTAATTCTAATGCCGAGCCATTCATGAACTGTAACAGTGATGCCTCATTAATCAATTCTGTTACATGTGGACCAATCATATTAATACCCACAATTTCTTCAGTTGATTGATCAATCACCATTTCGCTATACCCTTCGTTTGCGTCATGGCTATCAATCACTGCTTTACCAATTGCTTTAAATGGTACTTTAAAACTTTTAACTTTCATTCCCTCTGCCTTTGCTTGCTCAATGTTTAAACCGATAGAAGCAATTTCAGGTTGTGAATAAATACACTTAGGCATCATGTTATAGTTTACTGGGATTGGGTTCCCTTCAAACATATGATCGACAGCCACAACACCTTCTTTTGATCCAACATGTGCCAATTGTAATTTTCCAATACAATCACCAGCTGCATAAATATGTTTATCTTCAGTTTGTTGAAATTCGTTCGTTAAAATATGTCCTGATGTTGAAAGTTTTATTTTAGTGTTGTTTAAACCAATATCTGATGTGTTAGGTTTTCTACCAATCGATAGCAACACTTTATCTACTTTAATTATGTCTGAGGAAATTTCAAATGTAACACCATCTTCGTTAACATTGATATCATTTTCAGAAAGTTTTATTCCCTCATAGAATTTAACACCACGTGCTGACAATGATTTTTTTAATAGTTGTGAAGCTTGTTTACTTTCAGTTGGTAAAATTCTTTCACCAGCTTCTATAACTGTTACGTCAACACCTAAATCTATCATCAATGATGCAAATTCCATTCCGATAACACCACCACCAATAATACCAACACTTGATGGTAACGTCTTTAATGATAATATATCATCGCTAGATAAAATTTTATCATGATCAAATGATAAGAATGGCAACTCTGCAGGCGAAGAACCAGTTGCAATTAATACAAATTGGTTGGGTAATAAGTCTGATTCACCATCTTCATATTCGACAGATATTGTGCCACTTTGAGGTGAAAATATAGATGTACCTAGAATACGTCCCGTGCCATTATAAATGTCAATGTGATTGTGTTGCATTAAATGCTTTACACCTTGATACATTTGATTAATAATGTCTTCTTTTCGTGCCAACATATTTTCAAAATTAACATTAGCATCTTTGACATCAACGCCAAACATTGCTGCCTGTTTTACTGTTTGAAATACTTCAGCAGATTTAAGCAGCGATTTAGTAGGAATACAACCTTTATGGAGACAAGTACCTCCTAATAGTTGTCGTTCTACTATTGCCACTTTTTTACCTAATTGAGACGCACGTATCGCAGCAACATATCCTGCAGTACCTCCACCGAGAACGACTAAATCATATTGTTTCTCTGACATGTTCTTACTCCTAACTAATGATATATATCCATTGAAAATTTATTAATACATAGTTTTCATGTCCATTAATTACCTATTTTACATGATTGTCTATTTAGTTTGAATGCACATAAATAAATCCATAAATGAGTATTCAACACACTTTGGAAATTATCTATGTCTTTGATTGTGTTGTATCATTTCTCTTGCATTTTCACGAGTTAAATCAGTAACACTTGCACCTGAAATCATTCGTGCAATTTCATCTACTTTATCATCGCCAATTAACTCTTGAACTTGTGTTGTTGTACGATCATCTTTTGATGATTTCGAAATTAATAAATGATGGTCGCTCATCGATGCAACTTGTGGCAAGTGAGATATACAAATAACTTGTATATATTCTGCTATATCTCGCATTTTCTCTGCCATTTTTTGTGCGGCTTGTCCAGATACACCTGAGTCAACCTCATCGAATAAAATTGCAGTTTGACCTCTCGATTTAACAAAAATACTTTTTAACGCTAACATAATTCTAGAAAGTTCTCCACCTGACGCAATTTTATTTAAGCTTTTTAATGGTTCCCCTTTATTAGGACTGATTAAAAATTCTACAAATTCGATTCCATCAATATTCGGTTCTTCTAATTTTTTAAATGAAATCTCAAGATTTGCATCTTTCATTTGTAAGTTTTGAATTTCCGATACAATGTGGTCTCTTAACTCCCTAGCAACTATACGACGCTGCTTAGATAACGCTTGTCCAACCTCTATAACTTGATTATACAATGCATTTATTTCTTCTCGTAACTGCGATGTACTTTGTTCATAGTTTTCAATTTTATTGATTTCATTATTAAGTTTTTCTTGATATGCGATTAATTCTGAAATATCTTTTCCATATTTGCGTTTTAAATTATTCAGCAAATTCATACGAGATTCATACTCATTTAACACTTGTTCGTCGAATTCTGTATTAGCCATTTCATCATATAACTCATGTTTTGCATCTTCTAAAATGTAATAAAATTGATCAATATCTTCTTTTAATTTGTCATATTTGTTTGGAACTATATCGTTTATTGTTAACAAATGGTTGCTTAGTTCATACAAACGATCAGTGATAGCATTTTCATCCGTTAATGTCATATGTGCGTTATTAAGAGCTAAGCTTAATTTTTCAGAGTTTTGAATGCGTTTAATATCTATTTCAAGTTGCTCTATTTCGCCTTCTTTTAGATGTGCTTCAGACAATTCTTCTAATTGGAATTTCATTAAATCTAAACGCTGCAGCAATGCTTGGTCTGCTGATTCTAAATCTTCTAACCCTTGCTTTTTGGCTTTATAATTTTGAAAAGTTTGGTGATATTTATCCAACAAATCTTGATAACGTGATTCTGCGTAATTATCCAATAATGTTAAATGGTATTTTTGTTTCAACAAAGATTGCGTTTCATGTTGGCCATGAATATCTAATAATTCTTGCATAACTTTTCGTAAATCTTGTAAAGTAACTGTTTGATTATTAATTTTACAAAGACTTTTACCAGAGCTGAAAATTTCCCGTTTAACTAATAAAAAATCTTCATCTACATCAATATCCATATTTTTCAATATATGTATAGCATCTTTACTCTCGTCAATATCAAATATACCTTCGATGACAGCCTTTTTTTCACCATGTCTTACAAAATCAGATGAAGCTCTCATTCCAATTAATTGTCCAATTGCATCTATAATAATTGACTTACCTGAACCCGTTTCACCACTTAAAACAGTTAAACCATCAGAAAATTGAATTTCTAACTCTTCAATAATAGCAAATTGCTTGATTGATAAGGTTTGTAACATAAACTCATCGCATCCTTATAACAAATTGAAAATTCTTGACTTGATTTCATCACTTGCCTCTTTGCTTCGACAAATAATTAAACAAGTATCATCACCACAAATTGTGCCTAGTACTTCTTCCCAATTGATTTGATCTAATATAGCTCCAATAGATTGTGCATTACCAGGTAATGTTTTTAGAACAAGTAAATTATCAGTACCATCTATATTAACAAAGGAATCCATTAAATAACGTCCCAATTTTTCTAAAGGATGGAATTTTCTATCATTTGGTAAACTATAAACATATTGACCTGAAGGTATAGGTACTTTAATAAGTTGTAGTTCTTTAATATCACGAGAAACAGTTGCTTGAGTGACATTTAAATCATAATCGTTTAATCGTTTAACTAATTCATCTTGTGTCTCTATCTGTTCATTTGAAATAATTTCTCTAATTTTTATATGCCTAACCGATTTTTTGGGCACAGTAAACACCTCTGATTACGAATATTTATACATTTATTTTAACACATGCACTGATTTACGACTACTAAACACCTTTACGTAAAAAGGGTAAACATGGTTTATCTATCTTGATTATCTATTTATAAATATTTTTCATATTACGCATAACAATTGCTTAAAATATGTATAAAAATGAATATATGTGTAATAAACTTGCTAATTATTAGATTTAATAAGCGTCAATTGTTTGAACATATTTAATTAAAATCACATTGATATCACAGATGCGAATATTGTCGTATAGAAATTGAAAATTCTATTTTTAGATGAAAGTCTTTAACATAATTTTAAGTTTCAACATGAGAAAAATCGATTAACAAACAACGTCAGTTGAATATGCCTTTTGAGACATTTCAAACTTAACAATTGTTGCTAATCGATATATTTGCTTTTAGTGATCCCTGCTATAAAATAAATCAACGATTTCTAATAAGTGTTTTGTATTGAATTGTTCATCAATTTGCATTAGTTCATCCACTGCTGCGTCTCTATGATAAGTCAATTTATCTTCTGCGCCATCTTTTCCTAATAAACTCACGTACGTACTTTTATTATTTTCAAGATCGCTGCCCACTTTTTTACCTAACTTCGCTTCATCACCATAGCAGTCTAATAAATCATCTTTAATCTGAAACATCATACCTAAATGATAACTATAACTTTCTAAATGTTCTTTAGTTGCATCATCGACATTAGCGATATCTGCTGCACTCATAACCGCAAAAGTTAATAGTGCTCCTGTTTTTGTTTTGTGTATCATTTCCAAAGTTTCAAGATCAATTGGTTGGCCTTCGCTTTGCATATCTAACATTTGACCGCCGACCATTCCAACATGACCACTTGCTATTGACAGCCGTTGTAGAACTTTTATTTTTACTTCATCAGTTAATCTATCATCACTTGAAATAAGTTCAAATGCTTTAGTTAATAAAGCATCACCTGCTAATATCGCCGTCCACTCACCATATACTTTATGATTCGTTAATTTCCCTCGTCGATAATCATCATTATCCATCGCTGGTAGGTCATCATGAATAAGTGAATATGTATGAATCATTTCTAGTGCAATTGCGCTCTTCATACCTAACTCATACTCGGTATTTAGTGAATCTAAAGTGAGTAATAACAGAACTGGTCGGATGCGTTTACCTCCAGCATTTAATGAATACAACATACTTTCTTCTAGCTGAGTATTCATTACTGATTTATTTATCGCAACCGATAATTCATTATTGACTTCATCTATTAATTTATTCATCGGTAGATTCGTCATTTTTTACATCCTCAGCTTCTTCTTTTATTAAGTCATTCACCTTTTTTTCGGCATTTTTTAAAGTTGTGTCACAAGCTGCTGATAGTTTCATACCACGTTGGTATAAATCTAATGATTCCTCTAAAGATACTGTTTCATTATCTAATTTTTGAACAATTCGCTCTAATTCTTGCATCATTTCTTCAAAACTTTGCGTTTCTTTAGTCATTATTACACCTTACTTTCGTAACTTTTGCATCTACTAAGCCATCTTTCATTGTTAACGTCAATTGATCATTTTCTGTTAAATCTTTAGTACTCGTAATGACTTCGTCTTTTTTATTAACAATTGCATATCCACGCAACATTGTATTAGTTGGACTTAAATTGTTTAAGTTTTCTACTTTATTTTTCAAATCATTTTTATAACTTAATATCTTAGAATTCAATAATTTAACAAGTTGGTTTGTCAATTGAAGATTATTTTGTTGTTCTTGATTAACACTACTTAGTAACGCTTTTAAATTATAGCGTTGCTGCAACAGCATTAATCGATGTCTCTGTTGTTCAAAAGTTGCCTGAATTTGTTGTTTCAGTCTCTTTTCTAAATCATCACGACGTTGTATCTGTTGATCATACAATAAAGTTGGTTGTTTAAACTTGTAATACGATGACAAATGTTCAACATGTTTACGTTGTTGTTCTAAATGTTTCTTGATGAAACGAGTCAATGTAAACTGATATTGCTGTATTTGTTGCAGCAATTCATATTGGTCTGGTGTTGCAATAACAGCAGCTTGAGTTGGAGTCGCAGCTCTGATGTCTGCAGCAAAATCACTTAATGTAAAGTCTGTTTCATGACCTACTGCTGATATAATCGGTGTCTTACAATTATATATTGCACGGACGACAGCTTCTTCGTTGAAATTCCATAAATCTTCTATGGATCCACCGCCTCGACCTACAATAATGGTATCTACACCTAAACTATCTGCATATTCAATTTTTTCAATAATGTCGTCTTTTGCTTTTTCACCTTGAACCAAAGTACTAATTTGTATTTGTTCAGCTAATGGAAAACGACTATTTATCGTTGAATGGATATCTCGAATTGCGGCACCTGTACTCGCTGTTAAAACTGCAATTTTTTTAGGAAACTTAGGTATTGATTTCTTATTCGCTTTATCAAAACAACCTTCTTCAGTTAATTTTTTCTTTAATGCTTCTAATTTTTGATATAAGTTCCCTATACCATCTAATTGCATTTTATTTACATAAATTTGATAGTTTCCACGACGTTCAAAAACAGAAACACGTGCTTCTAATAAGACTTCATCTCCTTCTTTAGGTTCGAAGTTTAATTTAGAAGCACTACCTTTGAACATCATGGCACTTATAACGCTTTCTTTATCTTTCACATTAAAGTATAAATGACCACTTGAATGCTTTTTGAAATTTGAAAGCTCACCTTTAATCAATACAGATTGGAGATGTGGGTCTTGATCAAATTTATATTTAATATATTTCGTTAAAGCTGAAACACTTAAATAATCTGACATATAACATCACTCAATTTTATTTTTTTATATTACTCAATACACCATTTATAAATTTATAATGATCATCATCACTGAATTGTTTTGTTAATTCAACTGCTTCATTCATTACGACTTTAGCAGGTGTATCACTGTGTAATATTTCATATGTTGCCATTCTTAAAATAATACGATCCGTTTTTAATAAACGTGCAATAGTCCAATCTTTTAAATTAGGACTAATTGTCTCGTCTAATACAGGTTCGTGATCTTTAACGCCAGAAACTAGCCAATGAATAAATTCGAAGTCTAAATCTGGATTATCGTCTTTAATAAAGCTTATCGCTTCATTTATCGTTAAATCACTGTCCTTCATTTCTAATTGAAATAAAGTTTGAAAAGCTTGCACTCGGGATTCTTTACGACTCATTTTTAACTCCTTCAAACGTTTGTATTTTTCTTTATTTAATTACTGAATTAGGTATGACATTACTTTTCAATAACGATTTGTGTAATGTGAATATTAATTTGCTTAGGTTCTATCGCTGTCATATTAGAAATTGAATTAAAAATTGACGTTTGAATTTTGTTTGCAGTTTTTGAAATATTAACACCATGTTTTAATGCACAATATACATCTATATATATGCCATCTTCTTTACTCTCGATTTTTAAATCACGGCTTAAATTTTTACGACTAACTTTTTCTAAATTTGTTTCTTTTAATTCAGCAAAATGGCCAGTGATGCCTTCGACTTCCGAAGTAGCTATACTTGCAATAACAGATAGCACTTCTGGCGCTATTTCTACTTTACCTAATTTTGAATTTGAATAATCAGTTACTTTGACCATGGATTGACCTCCTATTAACCTTCATCATTCATAATGCTATTTTGCTCTAAAAAGTTTGTATTAAATTTACCGCTTCTAAATATATCGTTATTCAATAATTTAATATGGAATGGAATAGTTGTATCAATACCAAGAACCACAAATTCACTTAATGCACGAATGCCAGCCATAATCGCTTCATCTCGTGTCGGTTCATGTATGATTAATTTCGCTACCATCGAATCATAATATGGCGGTATCGTATAATTAGTATAACATGCTGACTCTATTCGAACACCATATCCACCTGGTGCAAGATATTGCTCAATTTCACCTGGTGATGGCATAAAGTTCTTGTAAGGATTTTCAGCATTAATTCTAAATTCAATTGCGTGTCCTGTTAATTTAATATCTTCTTGTTTATACGGTAACACGTCACCCATAGCAACTTGTAATTGTAATTTAACTAAATCAATTCCTGTTACCATTTCAGTTACAGGATGTTCTACTTGAATGCGTGTATTCATTTCCATAAAATAAAATTTATTATCATTTAAATCATATATAAACTCAATTGTTCCCGCATTTTCATAATTTACAGCTTTCGCTGCACGAACTGCTGCATTTCCCATTTCACGACGTGTTTCATCATCTAAAATTGGGGAAGGTGCTTCTTCCACTAATTTCTGCATACGTCTTTGAATTGTACAATCACGTTCTCCTAAATGAATTACATTACCATAGCTGTCCCCAACAATTTGGATTTCAATATGGCGGAAGTTTTCGATGAATTTCTCCATATAAAGTCCACCATTACCAAATGCAGTTTGTGCTTCTTGTTCTGTCATTCGGAAGCCAGTTTCAAGTTCTTTTTCATCACGAGCAACACGGATACCTTTTCCGCCACCACCAGCAGTAGCTTTAATGATGACCGGATAACCAATTTTTTTAGCGATTTTCTTAGCTTCTGAGACGTCTTTCATTAAACCGTCACTACCAGGAACAACTGGAACATTGGCTTTGATCATTTCTGCCTTAGCAACATCTTTGATACCCATTTTTTGGATAGATTGATAACTTGGTCCAATGAACTTCAATTGGCATGCTTCGCATAATTCTGCAAAGTCAGCATTTTCAGCTAAAAAGCCATAACCCGGATGAACGCCATCACAACCTGTAGAAGTTGCAATAGATAAGATGTTCGGAATATTTAAATATGAATCTTTAGACAAAGTGGGACCTACGCAATATGCTTCATCAGCAATTTGAGTATGTAGCGCATCTTTATCCCCTTCAGAATAGATTGCAACAGTTTGGATGCCTAAATCACGACAAGCGCGAATAATCCTAACTGCGATTTCACCGCGGTTTGCAATTAAAACCTTTTTCATTATTTCACCTTAAATAACGGTTGGCCATACTCTACCATTTGTCCGTCTTCTACTAAGATCTCAACAATTTCACCTGAAATTTCTGCTTGAATTTCATTAAATAGTTTCATTGCTTCTAAAATACACACTGTTGTTTCATTTGAAACAGTGTCCCCAACTTGCACATAGGCTTCTTCGTCTGGAGATGGCGATTTGTAAAATGTACCTACCATAGGTGCATTAATTGTTTTGTGATTATCTGAAGTTGGCTTTGGAGCTTCAGTTTTATTGTTATCAGTTGATTGTACTTGAGGCATAGGCATTGCCGCAGCTTCAAATGGCATTTGTGAGATTTGTGGCGTGATAATCTCAGTTTCTTTTTCTTTCTTAAGCGTCACTTTGCCTTTAGTATCTTCAATATTGATTTCCGTTAAAGTTGATTTATCCAGAATTTCAATTAATTCTTTGATTTCTTTAAAGTTCATTATTACTGACTCCTTCAGTTTGTTTTCATCTACCCGTCTATTTTACTTGAGACAACTCTTCAATTCAAGCATGTTCATATCGCAGGCGACATTATAGGTCTATCCCAAAGTTATAATAAAACCACATTTCAAATTAAAAACACTTGTGGATTTATTACTTAACATTGACTCATCTTAACTCTTGATTAAAAATTTTATGCATTCAGTTAAACATATCAATGTTATTTTTATTAGCTATTATTTCTTATCCTCAACAATATGATATGTAGATATATACCCTTACTCATGTCTATGTTTTTTTACTACCAATTAGACGATTCGTTTTATATTTTAAAATTTATTTTAAAAATAAAAAGCCTCATATCAGCATATAACCTATAATCATTTTAGGCAATAGCTTTATGAGACTTATTTGGAATATCTTACGTTAAATCAGTATAGTGAATACAAGCTATTTGTTAACAAATTAGAGATTATCCTCTTGAAATGTAGCTTCCATCACCAGTGTTGATAATTAAAACGTCACCTTCGTTTACAAATAAAGGTACATTTAATGTATAACCTGTTTCAACAGTTGCCGATTTAGTAGCACCGGTTGCAGTATCACCTTTAATACCAGGTTCTGTTTCAGTTACTGTTAATTCAACAGTTTTAGGTAATTCAACACCGATAGTTTCACCTTCGTATGTTTGAATTTGTACTTCCATACCTTCTTTTAAGTAATTCAATTCTTCTTTTAAGTAATCACTTGAAAGTTCTGTTTGTTCAAAGCTTTCATTATCCATAAATACATGATTATCTCCGTCAGCATATAAATATTGCATGCGACGATTTTCAATCATTGCTGGTTCAACTTTTTCACCAGCTCTAAACGTTTTCTCTTGAATTGCACCAGTTCTTAAATTACGTAATTTTGAACGAACGAATGCTGAACCTTTACCAGGCTTTACATGTTGGAAGTCTATAACTTTCCAAATAGCGTTATCAACAGAAATTGTTAAACCTGTTTTAAAATCATTAACCGAAATCATTCAGTTTCCTCCTCATTTTACACGCTTATGTTAAAACTATAAGGTCTTTTGTGCATTTAGTAAAGACTTGACAACCATTTTCTGTAATTAAAATATCATCTTCTATTCTTATACCGCCCAAACCTTCTATATAAACACCAGGTTCTACTGTAACACAGTTGTTAACTTGAAGTTTATCTTGTATCGTACGAGCCAGCATTGGCCCTTCATGGATTTCTAAACCAATACCATGTCCTAGTGAATGTCCAAATTCTTTTCCATACCCTTTTGACTCTAAATAGTTTCTTGAAATGGCATCAGCTTCTGCACCAGTCATGCCAGGTCTAATCTCATTAATTGCTTTCATTTGAGATTCAAGTACTATTTGATATATTTCTTTCAGTTTAGGATCTGGTTCTCCAATAGCAAATGTTCTAGTAATATCTGAACAATATCCATTGAAATAAGCACCAAAATCCAATGTTATCATGTCGCCTTTTTCAATAATTTTGTCACTTGCAACACCATGTGGTAATGCACCTCTATGACCAGATGCTACAATCGTATCGAATGATGGTCCATCTGCTCCTAATTCTAGCATTTTACTTTCTAATATTGCCTTTAATTCTTTTTCAGTCATACCAGCTTTTGCAACCGTTAGTATGTATTCATATGTTTCATCAACGATATCTGCTGCTTTTTGAATCAATGCAATTTCGTCAGCATCTTTTACGTCTCTAATTTTATCTACAGTATTAGAAATGCTTATTAATGATATACGGCTTTTATTTAATTCAAGGTATGTATCATAACTCACATGGTGCCCCTCAAAGCCTACATTTTCAAAATTCTCTTGGTGTAGCAATTCTTTAATCTCACCAATGATAGTAGATTTACGATTAATAATTTCATAATTTGGCGCCTGCTTAGTTGCTTGATCAATATATCTAAAGTCTGTTATCAAATATTGTTTATCTTTAGATATGATAAGTGCTCCACTGGTACCAGTAAAACCTGATAAATATCTTCTATTGTAATCCGAAAGAATGATAATCGCATCTAAATGTTTTTGTTCTAAAATACGATGCACTTGTGTTATTCTGCTCATCTTATTACCTCCTAGTGAAACGTTTGTGCATTTCAACTTTATACATTAAAATAATATCATAATAAGGATAAAAAATAATAGATATTGATTTTAGGGAGATAGTAATGAAAAAATTGGTTTCAATTGTTGGCGCAACATTATTGTTAGCTGGATGTGGATCACAAAATTTAGCACCATTAGAAGAAAAAACAACAGATTTAAGAGAAGATAATCATCAACTCAAACTAGATATTCAAGAACTTAATCAACAAATTAGTGATTCTAAATCTAAAATTAAAGGGCTTGAAAAGGATAAAGAAAATAGTAAAAAAACTGCATCTAATAATACGAAAATTAAATTGATGAATGTTACATCAACATACTACGACAAAGTTGCTAAAGCTTTGAAATCCTATAACGATATTGAAAAGGATGTAAGTAAAAACAAAGGCGATAAGAATGTTCAATCGAAATTAAATCAAATTTCTAATGATATTCAAAGTGCTCACACTTCATACAAAGATGCTATCGATGGTTTATCACTTAGTGATGATGATAAAAAAACGTCTAAAAATATCGATAAATTAAACTCTGATTTGAATCATGCATTTGATGATATTAAAAATGGCTATCAAAATAAAGATAAAAAACAACTTACAAAAGGACAACAAGCGTTGTCAAAATTAAACTTAAATGCAAAATCATGATAGGAGTCTTTTAATGCGTAATATAATATTTTACCTTGTACTTATAATTGCTGCGATTGGATTAGTAATGAATCTAGATGCCTTTATTTTTTCAATCGTCAGAATGTTAGTAAGCTTTGCTGTAATAGCTGGTATTATTTATCTGATTTATTATTTCTTCATCTTAACTGAAGACCAACGCAAATATCGCAAAGCAATGCGTAAGTATAAAAGAAATCAAAGAAGAAAATAGATAAAAAAATGGAAGCACTTGTAGTTAAAATAGTCTACGTGCTTCCATTTTTTATTCTAAAAACTACTTTCTAAACATCCATTCATCTGAACGATATTTTTCAGTTAATTCTTCCACTTCTGCCAATTGAACTTCTGTTAATTCAAGTGGCTTTAATTCTATATTTAAACCTTTCTTAAAACCTTTCTCGAAAGCTTCTTCCATTTGACTAATAGTAATGTGTTCATCTGAAATATCATTGATGGCAACTGCTTTTTCAACGAATGCCTCTTTCATTTTTAATTTTAATCTTTCATTTTTATAAATAAACATATCAAACAATTCGTCAATATCAATATCTTGTAAAATCGAACCGTGTTGGAGGATTACGCCCTTTTGTCTCGTTTGAGCACTCCCAGCAATCTTACGGCCTTCAACAACTAGCTCATACCAACTTGGTGCATCAAAACACACTGAACTTCGAGGTTGTTTTAATTTTTGACGCTCTTCAGGCGTTTTAGGTACCGCAAAATAAGTATCAAATCCTAAGTTTTTAAATCCTTCTAATAATCCTTGTGAAATCACTCTGTACGCTTCTGTAACAGTAGAAGGCATATTGGGATGCGATTCAGGCACTATCACACTGTAAGTTAGCTCTTTATCATGAAGCACCCCACGGCCACCAGTTTGACGCCTTACGAGACCAAAACCTTTCTCTTTAACCTTATCAATATCAATTTCTTTTTGTAGCCTTTGGAAATAACCTATTGATAATGTTGCAGGATTCCATGTGTAAAAACGTATAACCGGATCAATTTCACCTCTAGAGACAAAATTTAATAACGCTTCATCCATTGCCATATTATAATATGGGTCTTTACTTCCTGTATTAATAAAATTCCAAGTTTCAGTCATATTCAAGAACTCCTATCAGCAAAATGTATAATATTTGATTCGCTAATTAATCAATTTAACTAAATGAATAATAATTGCAATTCTTTAGTGAAATATTTTGATAATTTGACCTAACAGTCTTATAATTATATTATCGTTTAATTAGGGAGGATGCAAGATGAGTGCTAGTTTGTACATCGCAATAATTTTAGTTATAGCAATTATTGCTTATATGATTGTTCAACAAATTCTTAACAAGCGAGCTGTTAAAGAATTAGATCAAAATGAATTCCATAATGGGATTAGAAAAGCTCAAGTCATCGATGTTAGAGAGAAAGTTGACTATGACTACGGTCACATTAATGGGTCTCGCAATATTCCTATGACAATGTTCAGGCAACGATTCCAAGGATTAAGAAAAGACCAACCGGTATACTTATGTGATGCCAATGGGATTGCTAGCTATAGAGCCGCTCGTATTTTGAAAAAGAATGGATATACAGATATCTATATGTTAAAAGGCGGCTATAAAAAATGGACTGGAAAAATAAAGTCTAAAAAATAGTTTTGTAAATTTAATATACGATTTAATAAAATCTGAGTGTTAATTGATCATCAATAACAATACTCAGATTTTAATTTTTTAACAAAGGATTTTAATTTTTTAACAAAGACTGTTACTATATTTCTCTAGCTTCACAGATCATTAAATTTAGTTTCTGCATAATAAAGAGAGTTCAACTCATTTTCAATACGATTCAATTACCTCAATCTAAAAAGTGAAAAGACAATTTCTATGAAAGAATAATACCAAACCCTAAGAGTTATTACTTCGGTTTAGTTTTCTTTTTCAAATAGAAATTGTCTTTTTTAATTGATTTTAAAACCATTATCCTTAAATCTTCATACAAAGTTAGAATAATAATTCTCGGAATATGTGTTTAACACCTTATTTTTCCTGTTTAAGATTTTCAAACTTTAATATTGGTTTACGAGCAGCTGTAGCTTCGTCTAATCGATCAATCACAGTTGTATATGGTGCTTCTAACACTTTATCAGGATCATTTTTAGCTTCTTCAGCAATACTAATTAATGTATCGATAAAATAATCAAGTGTTTCTTTAGACTCTGTCTCAGTCGGTTCAATCATCATACCTTCTTCAACATTTAATGGGAAGTAGATTGTTGGTGGATGTACACCGAAATCTAATAATCGCTTAGCCATGTCTAAAGTACGTACACCAAATTCTTTTTGACGAACACCACTTAACACAAACTCGTGTTTACAATATTGTTTATAAGGTATTTCAAAGTGTTCAGATAAACGTGCTTTAATATAATTCGCATTAAGAACCGCTGCTTCGGAAACCTCTTTAAGGCCAGTTGCTCCCATAGTTCGAATATACGTATAAGCTCTTAAGTAAATACCAAAGTTACCATAAAATGGTTTTACACGTCCGATAGAATTTTTAATGTCATTATCATATTTAAATTTGTCGCCATCTTTAATAACCATTGGCTTTGGTAAGTAACTTGCTAGTTCTTTTACTACACCGACTGGACCTGAACCAGGACCGCCGCCACCATGTGGACCAGTAAATGTTTTATGCAAGTTTAAATGAACAGCATCAAATCCCATATCTCCTGGGCGAACTTTGTCCATAATAGCGTTTAAATTCGCACCATCATAATATAATAGACCACCAGCATTATGGACGATTTCACGGATTTCCATAATATTTTTTTCGAAAATACCTAAAGTGTTTGGATTAGTTAACATAATAGCTGCTGTATTTTCATTTACAACACGTTTCAAGTCATCAATATCAACTTCGCCACGTTCGTTTGATTTTACAGTAACTGATTTAAATCCTGCAAATGAAGCTGAGGCTGGATTCGTACCATGCGCAGAATCTGGCACAATGACTTCATCACGATGACCTTCACCATTATTCTCATGATAAGCTTTAAATATCATCAATGCAGTCCATTCACCATGTGCACCAGCAGCTGGTTGTAATGTTACCTCATCCATACCAGTAATTTCTTTTAATTCTTCTTGTAAACTATAAATAATTTCTAATGAACCTTGAACTTGGTCTTCATCTTGTAATGGATGTGATTCACTGAATCCTGGTATTCTAGCAACCTTTTCATTAATTTTAGGGTTATACTTCATCGTACATGAACCTAATGGATAAAATCCGTTATCTACACCGAAATTTTTATTTGAAAGTTCAGTATAATGACGTACTAAGTCTAGTTCAGCAACTTCAGGAAACTCCGCTTTGTTTTTACGAATAAATTTATCATCTAACAATGACTCAACAGAATTTGTTTTAATATCACTTATTGGTAATGAATATGCATATCTGCCTTCACGAGATCTTTCAAAAATTAATGGACTTGATTTACTAGTCATTTAACTCACCAGCCTTTTCTACAAATGTATCGATTTCATCTTTTGTTCTTAATTCAGTTACAGCTATTAACATGTGATTTTTAAAGTCGTCTGAAACAACACCTAAATCAAAACCACCGATAATATTGTACTTCACTAATTCCTCGTTAACTTGTTGAATTGGTTTGTCAAATTTGACTACAAACTCATTGAAAGATGTACCATCTAATACTTCAAAACCTTTTT
This sequence comes from Staphylococcus sp. FSL W8-0305, assembly GCF_037966415.1. Classification (NCBI taxonomy): domain Bacteria; kingdom Bacillati; phylum Bacillota; class Bacilli; order Caryophanales; family Staphylococcaceae; genus Staphylococcus; species Staphylococcus sp. FSL W8-0305. The sequence continues at coordinate 462,257 of NZ_CP150198.1, read as the reverse complement.
TAATAAATTGTTGTTTAGCATAGTTAGCATGTTCTATATTTTGAACTGCAATATCATAGATACCTTGTTTACCAAGTGCTGACATTGCAATTGATGACGCTAGGGCATTTAATGCTTGGTTAGAACAAATATTAGATGTCGCTTTATCGCGTCGAATATGTTGTTCACGTGCTTGTAATGTTAATACAAAGCCACGATTACCTTCATCATCTTGTGTTTGACCGACTAATCTACCTGGTACTTTACGCATTAACTTTTTCGTCGTTGCAAAATATCCACAATGTGGCCCACCGAATTGAGCAGGAATTCCAAATGGCTGAGTATCACCTACAACAATATCTGCACCAAATGAACCTGGAGGTGTAAGTAATCCCAATGCTAATGGATTTGCATATACGATAAATAATGCTTTTTTATCTTCAATAAAGCTATGAATCTTTTCAAGATCTTCAATTGAACCATAGAAGTTTGGATATTGAACTGCAACAGCTGCTGTATCATCATCCACTGCTGCTTCTAATTTTTTCAAATCTGTAACAGTGCCATCTAAATCGATTTCCACTACTTCGAATTCCTTACGCGTCTTAGCATAAGTATGAAGTACTTGTAATGCTTGATAATGCAAACCTTTTGAGACTACAATTTTATTTTTCTTTGTTTGACTAAATGCTAAAATACATGCTTCAGCAAAGCTAGTCATCCCATCATACATAGAAGAATTTGCTACATCCATATCTGTTAATTCACAAATTAAAGTTTGGAACTCAAAAATGGCTTGTAATTCACCTTGAGAAATTTCCGGTTGATATGGCGTATATGCTGTGTAAAATTCTGATCTTGAAATCATAGCATCCACAACTGATGGCGCGTAATGATCATAAACACCAGCACCCAAAAATGATGTATGCGTTTCTTTAGTGATATTCTTGCTTGCAATGCGATTTAATCTTCTAAGTAACGTTGTTTCCGCTTCGCTTTCAGCAATATTTAAATCTCTATTTAATAAAATGCCACTTGGTACATCACCGAATAATTCTCCTATAGATTTTGCACCAATTGTTTGTAACATTTCTTGCTTGTCTTTTTCAGTTAAAGGTATATAACGATGACTCACAATGCACACCCCTTTTTAATTATTTATCAATTTGATTTTTCTTAACAATTTTCGCTTTTAATTGACGCTTACGAACTTGAACAAGCAACTCTCTACCCATTTCAAACTCATCTCTTTTTATCATTGCAAGTGCAATTGATTTTCCTGATGATGGAGACTGTGTTCCTGAAGTTACTTCTCCAATAATATTTCCATCTAAATCCATAACTTCATAACCAGTTCTTGCAATTCCTTTTTCAAGTAATTCTAATCCCACTGTTCTTCTTGGTGCACCATTTTCCTTTTGATCTTTTAATACAGATTTACCAATAAAATCAGCATCAATTAATGGTTTACTTGCAAAAGCGATACCACCTTCATATGGTGTAATTGATTCAGTTAAATCTTGTCCATGTAATGGCAATCCAGCCTCTAATCTTAATGTATCACGAGCGCCTAACCCACATGGCATAACATTATACTCTAATAAACCATCCCAAATTTTTTCAGTATCATCGATATTACAATAAATTTCAAACCCATCTTCACCTGTGTAACCTGACTGAGATAAAATGACGATCGCTCCAAATAATTTGACACCCTGTTTAAATTCAAACATTTTCATTTCAGTTACATCTTCATCAACTAATTGATTAATTAAATCTCTAGCTTTTGGTCCTTGTATTGCTAATTGACCATATTGGTTTGATACATTTTGTACTTCAACATCAAATTTCTCTTTGTGTTTTAAAATCCAATTAAAATCTTTTTCAGTATTAGCAGCATTAACAACTAATAAATAATTGTCGTCAGCTAATTTATATATTACTAAATCATCAATAATACCGCCTTCTTCATTACATAAAGCAGTATATAATGCTTTTGAAGTAGTTAAATTATCAGTATCATTTGATAATAAATATTGCACAAACTGACTAGCATCTTTACCTGTCACTTCAATTTCACCCATATGACTAACATCAAACAGGCCAATTTCGTATCGAACAGCATTATGCTCCTCTTTAATACTTGAAAATTGAACAGGCATCGCCCATCCTCCGAATTCCACAATTTTTGCACCTCTATCAACATAATTTTGATATAAAGGTGTTTGTTTTAAATCACTTGACATTGAAATACCCCCTTAAAATTATAAAAACAGGATAGCAATCGCTACCCTGTTTATAAATCACCAATTCAGGAACGCGTTACAGTATTATCCTTTTGCCTGAGAGTTTCGTAATAAATTACTTGCACCTTCGGCGATAGAGTCTTAACGCTCTATTCTCTCTAATACTGATCACTCGCTTTTATTAAATTTAGCAATTCATAATATATTTCTGAAATTGATAGCAAATGACTATCAAATTTCTTGAATGCGATTTCATTATATCTTAAAATCCGCGAGCAATACAAGTCATTTAACTGCTTGATTGTCTTATTATTTGCATTAGGTCGATGTGGGTCATCATTGATTCGACTATATATAATATCAATATTACAATCTAACCAAATAATGTTTTTTTGATTTTTCAAAAAATTAAATACCTCTTCACTTTCAATAATACCACCACCAGTAGCAATTATATCTGCAGTGTTAATACATTCTTGCAAACATGTGAACTCTAAATTCCTGAAATATTGTTCACCATGTTTACTAAATATTTCTGGTATTGTTAACTTATACTTTTCTTCGATATATGAATCTATATCAATAAATGATAAATTTTGCTCATCTGCAACGTATTTACCAATCGTAGATTTACCGGTACCCATGAAACCAATTAAAATTATTGGTGATTTATCATGATTCATGCGTTTTCCCTTCTTTCAATAACAAAACAATCTTATAGTTATAGTCAGTTTCAATATTATATAATGTCTTTAATTTTAAACTATATTGACTGATATAAAAAGTGAAAATGGAAAAATAAATTGCTGTTAGCATCAATAAGAACGGCGTAACATATCCTTTTTCTTTATATAAATCAAAATTAATAAATTATTTCACGTCCTTTTTAATAGTACTCATTTAAATTCTAGTAAGTTATACATAAATTGTTTTAGTCTGCAGATTTGTACCGACTTTAACTGTTATCGTTATTTTAATAATAGATTTATAGTAGATATTTGCAGTAAATGCTGTAACATTATTAATCATTGTTATATTTCCTCTGTCATTTACAACTTTAATAATTTTATTATTTATTAATTTGTATTCGATCATTTCTTCACCTTTATGTAAAATGATACGCTGTTGCCTAATTTCAATATCGTTTCTATCTACACCTTTAAAATCCTCTAGAATATCTCTTGAGAAAAATTCGAAATCTACAGTTGTTAATTCCCTACTTTCAATTAGAAAAGTTTTGTTAAGTCTAATTAAGTCTGGAACAATTAGTAAAGTTATACTTATAACCATCATCGCTACTAACATTTCAATTAGCGAAAAAGCTTTGACATTAATACTGTATACATGTCTTTTGATAAGAAGTGGTATTTTTTGAAATAGCACAAATTTGTTGGTCACTTTGCTTAATATCATATTTCCCTATAGTTACCCCCTTCTTAAGTTCTTCTTTATTAATTTTAGATACAGTCGTCAAAATTACTTTAGAAGCATCAATTGTTTGTAGTTTATGGTTTATACTCGCTTGCATTTGATTCATCATTGGTATCAATAGTAATGTAATCAATCCAATAAGCAAAAATCCAGCCATACTATCTATTAAGAATGATCCTTTACACTTATAGCTTTTCATAACGAATTCTTCCTTTTTCAATATGGAATATTATTCTATAAATTGAATTGTTATTATCAATTGTTATGCTACCAAATTTATTGATATTCCCTTTTTTATCAAAGGCAATAATATTAACTTTTGCAACATTAATTATTTTGCCTACTTTTAGTTTTAGAAATCGTATTTTATTATTCTCTATTACTTTAATAGTGTCACTGTTTTCATAAAATCTAACATTGATATATCCTTGATTTGCTATAGCTTGCGACTTAATATAATTCAATTCAGTAATAAGAGAAATGATATTTGCCTCATCATCTATTACTCTAAGATTGCTTAATCCTTTAGATGTCAATGTCAAAAGTAAAAATATACTGATTAACATCATTACCACAAGCATCTCAATCATAGTAAATGCTGACTGTTTTCTAATTTGCAACTGCTTCTCCATTACTAATTGTTATTGTCTCTCCTGATTTACATGTCTTTTGCTCTTCTTTTATAAAACCATCTGCAATTAAGTCTTCAATAGACGATGGATTTCTATTATGTTTCAATGCATACGCTTCAATTTGACTATTAACCATTTTTACCTGTGCATTACAACCTGTTGATTGTATGTGAGCAGTTTGTTTAGCAATATTTGGAATGATTAAAATTAATAATAAACTGATGATTAATAACACTAATAGCATCTCTATCAATGTAAACGCTTGAGTTTTCTTAAGAAATTTAAACATATATTAACCTCCATTATTTTATACTTTGCATCATTTGAAACATCGGTAACATAATTACTAAATAAATTGCGACAATAAATAAACCTAAAATCAAAAATAAAATAGGCTGTAAAAACTGAGTCTGTTTTATCGCTTTATCTTCTATTTGTTTTACTAATATTTGCGAATATAACTTTAGTTCTACTTCTAGCTTCCCTCTCTTTTCACCTTGTAGCACAAACTTAATTAATTGAGGCTTAAAGCATTTTAGTTTTTCTAAAATTTGAGGCAAACCATATCCCATTTCTGAATAAGTTAATAAGTATTTACCTAGAAACTGTCTAAATGGATCACTACTATGGTTAATATAAACGTCTACTATTGATTGAAGTGTAATACCATTTTTATAAAACAACACTAATTCATTAGTTACAAAATAAGTTTTAAATAATTGGAAATAGCCTGATATTAGCGGTAGTTTCATCACAAAGTTTATCTTATTGAGCATATTTAAATTGTTATAAATTAATTTCATAATAATAGCCAACATAGATACTATTATGAGCATTACTACAATTATAGTAGGTAAGCTGGTAATGAAAAAAGACAATGTTTTTTGAAAAGAAGATAGTTGAATATTCATAGAAGTATATAATTGTTGAAACTGTGGAATTACTGTGAGGTTTAATATAATAATCATAGCAATAAAAATAGAAACTAGTATTAAGGGGTATTGCAGTGTCTTTAACAATCGTTGTTCTGACTTTCTATTCACTTTCATATAATTTACGGTTTCTTCTAGAACGTCTATGATATTGCCAAATCTTTCTGCCAAATATACTTGCAGGACGATAGTATCGCTATAACCTATCAGTGATAATATCTTATTGCATGGTGCACCATTTGAAATTTCACTTAGAATGGTGGTACCTAATTGCTTATTTTTATATGTCATTTGAAGATTTAAAAATTGAAAACTTTGATACAGAGTGAAACCATATTTCAACAAATTACATAAATTTGAAAGTAAATCGATTTGTTGGGCCTTACTTAATTGTCGCTTCTTAGAATGTAGTTTAAATGTATTTATCCATTGTAGTTTCACAAATGACACCTGCTTTTGTCATATCATCAAGTTTATCTTCTAAGTTCTTAAATGATGATGGTAATGAATGATTATGGGAAAAGAAATATCGGAGTTGTTGCTGAGATAGAATTTCACATACTAATTGTCGCTGTTGCTTAATAGTAGTTACAAGTCGTTGGTTTATAATTAAGTTAGTTGCCTGTATCAATTCTTGTACAGAAATGCCCATTTCTAATAGCCTTAAAATAGCACCTTTACAATCAGTTGCATGCAATGTAGTCAGAACAAGGTGACCACTTAAACTAGCCTGTATAACACACTTGGCAACATCTTTATCTCTGATTTCACCTATTAAAATAACATCAGGATCACATCTTAAAATAGCTTTAAACGAATTTACATAGTTAATGCCAGCTTTATCATTCACATTAATTTGCACGATACCAGGAATTTGCATCTCTACAGGATCCTCTATAGAAATTACATTTAAATTCAAGGCTTTATTCGCGTATGAGACCATTTGATACATTAATGTACTCTTTCCTGAACCAGTTGGCCCACTAAACAATAGTAATCCTTGTTTCTTATTCATGAGGTGTTTAAAATCATTGAATTTATAAGTTGATTTCTGTTGTTGAAAAAATTGAGGTACAATTCTGATAACACAACTTTCTTGGCCAAGTGACAATGGTAAAGTTGATATTCTCAAAAAATATATTTTATTGAAATGGTAACTATATCGACCGCTCTGTGCGACTTGCTGTGTAGAAACATCAAGCCCAGCTTGAAACTTCATATAAACTAATAACTTTTGATAAATGCTATTCCCAATTTGTTCATACTGCTCCAAGTTATCATTAATTCTAAATTTAATACTTACTTCATTTTTAACTGGAATAAAATGTACATCACTCGCTTTCATTTCTATCGCTTTATTAATTATTTCTTGAAATAGAATCTTCAAAAAAACACCTCCTACATATAATCACGTAGGAGGTGTTTTTATTACTTCAATTTAACCGTGTAAAAATGGATTTAATTGTTCATCATCAACCGTCGTATATGGACCATGTCCAGGGAATAAAGGTAAATCGCCTTCTAATTCAAATATTTTATCTTGAATAGAATCAACTAGCGTTTCATAGTCACCTTTATATAAATCTGTACGTCCGATTCCATTATTAAATAATGTATCTCCAACAACTGCGAATTCATCAAACACATATGTTAAACTTCCTGGTGAATGTCCAGGTGTGTGTAACACATTAAACTTAAATCCTTCTATTTCTGTGCTACCTTCGTTTAACTTTTCAGGAGTTACCTTACTTGTAATAATTGGTAATCCATATTGCTTAAATTTATCTGCTCCATTTTTAACGGGATCTTTTAGAAAATCAAACTCTGCTTCATGCATATAAACCGGGACATCGAATCGATCAACTATATCATCGACTGCTCCGATATGATCAAAGTGTGCATGTGTTAATAAAATAGCTTTTAATGGTTTATTTATTTGGTTTAATTTTTTAATAATTTTTTCACTTTCACCTGAAGGGTCAATCAGAATAACAGCTTTGTCATTTTCGATGAAATACGTATTAGTATCAACTAAGCCTAAAGTTAAGCTTGAAATCCTCATAGGTTTTCACCACTATTTTCTAAATGTTTTTGTACTGATGTTAGTTTATCATTCATTTTTCTAGATTTGTCTCGTCGGTCATCAATACGGATATTTGTACAAACTCTACTTAAACCTTTATCAAAAGGTAATTCATGTATCACTTGCACAACTTCTAATACATCGCTTAATTCACCTTCAATTAGAGTATTCATTGGTGTTAATTGAAAATCAATTTTACCCATCGCTTTATATTCTTGAAGTTTTTTCTGAATATCTGCTATATATTTACTAACACTCGGACCTTCCGTTCCAACTGGAATAACAACCACATCAACAATAGCCATTATTTTACCCCCTCTTTATCTAATACATAGGTCTTGATTAATCCTGCTGCTCCTGTAATACCTGCATCATTACCTAATTTCGCTTGTACAATTTCAGTTTCAAATTGAGCAGGTGCAAATGTTAAATTATGATATTCTGTTTTAATATTTTCAATTAAAATAGGTCCTGCAGTAGACATTCCTCCACCTAGAACGATATATTTCGGATTACTTGTAACACTAATAATACTACATAAATATCCAATATAGTTTGCAACCTTTTCAGTTATGAAAATACAGAATTGGTCACCAGCTTTAGCCGCATCAAAAACAGCTTTTGCTGTAACCTTATTTTCTTTAATCAATTCTAATATAGAAGATCTAAACGTCAACTTCGGATAGTAGAAGTTGACTAAGTTAACAACGCCTGTCGCTGAAGCAACTGTTTCAATACATCCAGAACGACCACAATTACATTTAAATCGTTGATCGAAGTCTGCTCTAAAATGACCTATTTCTGCGCCAGAGCCATTATGACCATGTACGATTTCACCATTTGAAATAATTCCTCCACCTAGTCCTGTACCAAGTGTGATGGCAACAACATCATCGGCACCTTCACCAGCACCTTTGTGTTTCTCCCCTAAAGCAGCTATGTTAGCATCATTATCTACATACACTGGACAATCAACGAATTGTTCAAAAATCTCACGTACATTAACTTTTTCTGGCCAATATAAGTTTACTGCTCCATTTACTGTACCTTTTTCAAAGTCAACAGGACCTGGAACACCAATACCTACGCCAAGTACATTTGAAAAATTATAATTATTTTCATTTACTTTTTCAACAAACGAATCATAAATTCCTTTCAAAAGTGTATAACCTGTACTATCAGATGTATCAGTGTGAATAGACCATTTATGTAATTGTTCTAATTCAGGTGTGAAAATACCTAATTTACAAGTCGTCCCGCCTACATCAGCTGCTAAAATAATTTTTGTCATTTCTGTTCATTCCTTCTCTGATTAATTATCAACGTACATTTCAAATATTCTTCCTTAGATAACAGTTCATATTGATACAATGATGAAATCTCCTGTTGAATCATTTCGTACATATCTTCTGGATTTTTAAAATATATTAGAAATCCGTAACTTTTCAATAACTGTTGTACATCATAAAAGTTATTTATTTTTCGACTCATTTGATTTAGTCAACTCTTTTTCTAAGTTAATATAATCTGTATTTTTAGGGTCTGCATTTAATGCTTTACGCACATATTTTAATGCTTTTTCATCATCATTTAATGAACGATTTGCTATCGCTAACTCAAAATTTAATAAACCTGATTTAGGAAACATTCTAAGTCCTCGCTCCCATTCTGTCATACCTTCAGACTTAGAATTGATAGTAGCCATAATCATACCACTTAAATAATATGTTTGATCATCGGCATAATTTTTATTTATTGTCTGCTTCACAATATTTTGAGCATTATCATAATTACCACTAGTCATATCATCTTTGATCAATTTATTATAAATATTATCTTCTTTAATTGTAAAAATTCTAATTTGAAGTGCAATAAATATAACAAGCATACCGATTAGTAAAATCCAAAAAATATTACGATTCACTTTATAGTAATAGCCAATTAAAGTTATTAATAAACCACCAATGAAGCCTCCAATATGCGCCACAATATTTATATTTGACATAAACAGAGAAACACCAACTAATATCACTAATGCAATTAATAACTGTCCTAACATTTTTTTGTTAAATGTTTTTGAAACATACATCATCGCAAAAATTGATCCGATCAGACCGAATATAGCACCACTAGCCCCAACTGAAATTGTAGTCGTATTAAATGATAGTGATACAAAGTTTCCAAACAGCCCTGCAATAAAGTATACAGTTAACATCCTCCATGAACCAATAATTGCTTCGACTATTTTACCAAAAATAAATAATGAAAGCATATTCATAAGTATATGTTCAAAACTAAAATGTAAAAACATCGATGTAACAATTCGATACCACTCACCATGTACGACATTAAAATGCACTAACCCGCCAACATCTAATAATTTTACATCCGAAAAATTATTTAAATATAAAATCATACATAACCATATTAAGACATTTACAAATATTATTGTGTATGTTGCCGGTGAAAATTTCTGCATATATTTATCTAAAAAGTTATCGGTTAATACTTTGCGTTTATAGAACATATATGTCTTTTTATCATTATCTTCTGAAATAAGTCTAGCCAAAAATATATTCGGCATATGCTTTATCAAATCTTTTGTGTGTCTTATAACATTGAATTTAATTCTAATTGTCGAAACTTCATTTAATTGTTCTTCTGAAAATTCCGATTCTGTAAAATAATAAAATTCAAAACTTTGTGGTTCGAAAGAAATAAAATTTGCTATTTCATCTTTGTGTTCAAGCACTTTCGCTTTGTCAAAACGTATTTCTTGGGTAGACTTGATATGTTGTTTAAAAATGACTACTTGTTTTTTTCTTTTATGGGCTAACCAAATTTCTTGGTCATCTTTTTCCCTACTGACAATATCAAAATTCAAGTACCTAATCCAATAATATATTGTTTTCCAAAATTGTTTGTCTATGTTCATTTAGTCCTCCACTATGCTGATTGATATATAATCAATTTATCGACTGGTTGATCGAATGATTCCGGTTCAAATGATGTTATTTGAAAATCGTATAATAAGCTTATTGTCTTTGTCTGATAATTAGCTAAAAACCTGTCATAATAGCCACCACCATACCCAATTCTATATCCATCGTCTTGAAATCCAACACCAGGAACAACAATTAAATCTAGGTTATTCGTTGTTTCACCTTTTGAAGTTGGATAGTAAATCCCCTTCTTATCTACATCAATATCTTTTAGATTAAATATCTCTTTAAAAGTCATTTGATGATTTAAATAATCCATTTTCGGCACAAAAATACGTTTATGATCCATTAAGGCTTGTTCAATAATAGAAAAAGTATCTACTTCATGATTAAAAGAAAGAACTAGCGCAATTGCGTTTGCTTCTTTGTATTCTTCAGTTGCAAAAAATTGATTTCTTAACCATGTGTCTGCTTTTCGCTTTTCAGCTTTATTAAAAGTCTTCATTTTATGTAAAATATATTTTCTAATCTCATTTTTAGTCACATTATCACCCACTTTATTCAATTCTATTATATCGTTAATAACAATACATGTCATTATGTTGTCATGATGAATTATGCGACAATTCTAAAATTTATTATTTCAATTGAAAATCTTTTATCATTTCATACGTGTGCACAATTAAAAAGGTGAAACCTCTTATTTTGAGATTTCACCTTTTTTATTGTTAATTTAAATTTAATTTTAATGATTATTTTGTTTCACGGTGTAAAGTTTGTTTGTTTTCACGTGAACAGAATTTCTTCATTTCAACACGTTCTGGATTATTTCTTTTGTTCTTAGTTGTAATGTAGTTTCTGTCACCACATTCCGTACAAGCTAAAGTTACGTTTACGCGCATGGTTATTCCTCCTTATCATTTCTAAATACGACTTTATTATTATACCAACATCTATAATATTTGCAAAGTTAAAATTTTACAACCATGCGCTACATAATCGTCAGGTTAAATTTTATTTGTCTTTGTCTTTATTTTTATCGTCTTTACCTAACTGCTTAAAGTAGTAGTTAATTACATCTCTACCTAAGTCTCCACCTGTTAACCATGGTGGTGGTACAGGCTGATTTGTATATACAATTGAAAACGCTAATTTTGGATCATCAATTGGCGCGTATCCTATATAAGTAGAGTTAACTCTTGGCTCTCCGTTTTGGAACACTTCAGCGGTACCAGTTTTACCAGCAGTAGGCACTACTGTATCTTTAAAACTAACATATCCAGTACCATCTTTATCATTAAATGCCATTTTGAATCCTTCTTGAATTTGTTTGATTTCTTTTTCAGTATTATTAACCTTGTTCAAGACAGTGCCATTAATTTTCTTCTTGAGTGGACCAACATCATCTTTATTAGTTGATTCATGAATCGTTAATCCAATGTGTGGTTGTATTCTATAACCATCATTCGCTATAGTTGAAACATATTGTGATAATTGTAATGGTGTATAGGTATCATATTGACCAATTGATAAATCTAGATAATTACCTGGATTATTTGTTAATGGTTCGATTTGACCTTTTGTTTCATTTGGTAAATCTATACCTGTTTTCACACCTAAGCCTACTTGATTCAATCCTCTTCTTAGCTTTTGGGCAGGTGAACTTATGTCTGATGGTAAAGCCATACCAGAATAATAAGGGTCTCCCGCTAATTTTAATGCTGTTTTAAACATATATACGTTTGATGAATGCATCAAAGCTTGCTTATCATTAATAGATACATGCCCGTTTTTATTAAAGTATGATCGTTTTGTCAAACCACCTTGGAAATGTAATGGTTCATCGACCATTGTTTCTCCAACTTTGATAGCTTTATTCTGATAACCAGCTAATAATGTTCCACCTTTTACAGAAGATCCAACTGCAAATTGAGAAGTAAACGTACCAATGTCATAATCAGTCATTTTACCACTCTTATTAATCTGCTTTCCGGCAAGCGCAAGAATGTCTCCATTTTTAGGATTTTGTACAACCATCATAGCATTATCCATATCTTTTGCACCTTGGCTGCGAAGCTTCTTAATTTGTTTATCTAATAATGCTTCTACTTCTTTTTGAAGATCTATATCGATCGTCAATTTCAAATCTTGACCGCGAGCACCAGGATTTAACACTTCTGAAGATGTAACTTTACCAGATTTGTCCGTTGTGTATTTCATTTCTTTCTTCTTACCACGCAATACATCTTCATATTGATATTCTAGGTAAGATTTTCCAACACGATCATTGCGTGAATATCCTTTGGATAAGTAATGTTCTGTCAATTCTTTGGGAATACCTTCAGCAGGTGTCGATACATCTCCGAATATACCTCTTAAAGTGTCGCCATATGGGTATTTTCTATCCCAATCCATAGACGTGTTAACACCTGGTAATTTGGAAAGTTGCTGAGAAACTGCTGCATACTCTTTTTCACTGACATCTTCATTTTTTATCATTTGTGGATCTAAAACTGTTCCTGCATTCATCTCTCGAAAAATGGCTAAAACTTGTAAATCTTTAGAAGACAATTCATCTAATTGTGATTTTCCGATTTTCGATAACAGTTGTTTATCATATTGATCTTGTTTAATACTTCCATCTGCTAACATAGCTTGTTCTTTTGTCATCATTGCTTTTGCTTTTTTAGGATGCAACTGAATCCAGAAATCTTTTTTATCACGTTCTGTAATCTTCTTAGTATCCATCTTGATTAGCTTTGATAACTTTTCAGCCGTATCCAACATTTCCGATTGTGTTGTTTTTCGACCCCTAGTATATGTAATAGCCATTTTAGAAGCATTATCAACTAAAACTTTCCCATTTCTGTCTAAAATACGACCTCTTGGCACAGACTCATTCACTGTAATGTTTTCATCATTTTTTATAATTTGTTTATAATGTGAGCCTTGTGCGATTTGTAAATAACCTAAACGTAGTACTAGTACTGCAAAAATAAATACAATCACACCAAATATAAAGTTAATTCTCTTGTTAATTGTATTTTGAACGATTTCATCATTTGATTTTTCTTTTAGTCTTTTTAACAAAACTACCTACCTCTATTCAAAGTCTTTCACTTTAAATCATATATGAATTTAGAAATTATTTCTATCTTTTTGACAAAAAATAACGGTCTCATTTAAGAGACCGAACAAGTAATCATACTTTATTTTGTTGCATTATATAATTCGTCAACTTTTTCCCAGTTAACTACATTCCAAAATGCGCCAATGTAGTCAGGGCGTTTGTTTTGATATTTTAGGTAATAAGCGTGTTCCCATACGTCTAAACCTAAAATAGGTGTTTTACCCTCAGTTAATGGATTATCTTGGTTTGGTGTAGTCACAATTTCTAACTGGCCATTGTTTACGACTAACCAAGCCCAACCTGAACCAAAGCGTGCAGCTGCTTTGTCAGCAAATTCTTTTTTAAATTCTTCTAAAGAACCCCATTGTTCTTTAATTTTTTCTACTACAGTACCTTTTTCTTCTGAGTTTGGTGAAAGTAACTCCCAGAATAATGAATGGTTTAAATGTCCACCGCCATTATTACGTACAGCAGTTTGGATGTTAGCTGGTACACTGTCTAAATTAGCAACAATTTCTTCAATAGATTTAGATTCTAAATCTGTACCTTCTACTGCAGCATTTAATTTCGTAACATAAGTGTTATGATGTCTGTCATGGTGAATTTCCATAGTTTCTTTGTCAAAATGTGGTTCTAATGCATCAAATGCGTATGGTAATTTTGGTAATTCAAAAGCCATAAATAATCATCCTCCTAAAATGTCTGTAAGTAAATAATAACAAGCAGTGACTGGTTCAACAAAGAATTTGCTTAAATTCTACTACTTATTATTTTCTCTACTCATTTAATATAACTCAAATCAAAAATAATTAAACATTTTGTATATAAAAAGTTAACAGATTTGCCATAAAATCATACGAACGGAGTATGAAATGAACCTTTATCTTCTATAATTTAAAAAATGAGATTTATGCATACATCTGACCAAATGTGCATAAATCTCATTTCTTTATATTAATCTTGGCAAGACTCACATACACCATAAACTTCAAGTTTGTGTTTGTGAATATTAACACCAGGTAGTGATAATTTTATCTGATCTATTGGACAATAATCTATTACCTTTGTATCTCCACACTTTTCACAGATAAAATGATGATGATGATGATTTGTACAAGCAATTCTAAACTTCATTTCACCATCAAGTTCTGTATTTTCAATAATCCCTAAATCTTTAAATAAGTGCAGGTTTCTATATATTGTGTCGAATGAAATTCCAGGATAATTTTCATCCATAACTTGTTGTATATACTTTGCGTTTATATACTTATCTTCTTCGACAAAAATATCTAACATATCTTTACGTTTATCTGTATATTTTAAACCGTTCTCTTTTAAAATTTTAATAGCATCATTTGTATTCATTGATATTAGCTCCCTTTTTAAACTTCATTCGCATTTTCTGATAAGCCATTGTAATCATAAGTAAAATAACTAGTAGAACTACAATTACACCACCCGGAGAAATGTCCATATAGAAAGCTAGGACTAAGCCTAATATTACTGATAATTCACCTAAAAATACACTTAGTAATATCAATTGCTTAAAACTTTTTGTTATTCGCATACTTATTGCAATTGGTAACGTGATTAACGCACTTACTAACAGTATCCCTACAACACGCATTGAGGCAGAAATAACCATCGCTACAATAACAATAAATAAAAATTGAATCCATTTAGGAATGCCAATGACTTTACTATATTCCTCATCAAATGACAATATAAATAATTCTTTATAAAACAATGTAATAAACAGAACAACTATGATGGCAATGACAATAATCGTTGTTAAATCACTTATATTCACTGCGCTTATTGAGCCAAATAGCAATCCAACAATTTCTTGATTGAACCCATCAGCTAATGAAATGAAGATTGCACTCAAGGCGATACCAGCACTCATTATAATTGGAATAGCAATTTCTTGGTAAGCAGTGTATGACGTTCTTAATTTTTCAATTAGTAGCGCACCTACTATTGCGAATAAGATTCCAAACCACATTGGATTAATAAATACTAGTGTTGGCATAATAGTAAGTAAAAACATACCGAAGGATATACCACCTAAAGTTACATGGCTTAGAGCATCAGCTATAAGTGATAGTCGTCTAACAACGATAAAAGCACCGATTAGAGGCGCAATAAAACCTATCAAGATACCACTAATTAAAGAGTACCTCATAAAATCAAAATTCAATAATGCATCTATCAATTGTGACACGCCTTTCCATTTTAAATAAACTCAAATCTTTATTAATTACAACATTCTCGATTATGCTGATGATCGACAAAACGTACAGGATGTCCATAAATTTTTGAAATTTCAACTTCATCAAGTGATTTAAACTCATCAGTTGTACCATGGAAATGCAAATGCTTATTTAAACATGCTACTTCAGTAGCAGTATCTGCTACAACACCAATATCATGAGTAACTAAGATAATAGTGATACCTTCTTGTTTTAATTGATCTAAAGTATTATAAAATTCACTTACATGTTTTGCATCAATACCATTCGTCGGTTCATCAAGTACTAATACTGCAGGTTCTGAAATCAATGCTCGAGCAATCATTACACGTTGTTGTTGACCACCTGATAATTCTGCTATATTTTTATGAATTAAATCACTTATATTCAGTCTTTCTAGTACTTTAATCACTTTTTCATTATCTTTGCTATTAAATGTTTGGAAAAGACGTTTTGTCTTTGTTAATCCGCTTAAAACAACTTCTTTAACACTTGCTGGGAAACCTGAATTAAAGGCATTTGCTTTTTGTGATACATAGCTTAATTTAATTGATGTTTTCTTATTTTTAAAATCAATACCTTCAACAAAAATCTCACCACTTTGTAAAGGTAATAATCCTAGAATCAACTTCAATAATGTTGATTTACCAGCACCATTTGGTCCAACAATTGCTAAAAATTCACCTTTATTTATTTTAATGTTTATATTTTCTAACACTTTTTTATGATCATAGTAGTAATTGACATTTTTCAATTCAAAGACTGGTGTCATCGTATTCTCACCTCGCATTCAACTATACAACTCCTAGTAACATATGTAAACAGTAATGTTTACGACTCAAAATTAGACAAAATAAAGAGATATGCCCCCTTCAAGTTTTATTTATCGCATTTCTTGAAGAGAGCATTATCATTTTATTGTTGCATAACCTTATTTTTTAATTCTGGGTCAAAATGCTGTTGTTTTAACATTTCAATTTCAAGTTTATATGGCGGTTTTTTATTTTTCTTATCTTCACCAACATAAGGTGTTTCTAAGATTTTCGGAATATCTTTAAAACTATCATGATGCACAATGTAATTTAATGCATCAAAACCAATGTAACCGAAGCCAATATTTTCATGTCGGTCTTTTTGAGCGCCACGGTCATTTTTAGAATCATTGACATGAACAACTTTAATCCTGTCGACTCCAATGATTTTATCAAATTCATTTAATACGCCATCAAAGTCCTCTTTCACATTATATCCAGCATCATGCGTATGACATGTATCAAAACATACTGATAAACGTTCGTTATTATGAACTCCATCAATAATACGTGCTAACTCTTCAAACGAGCGACCAATCTCTGTACCTTTACCTGCCATCGTTTCAAGCGCAATACGTACATTATTGTCATTCGTTAAAACTTCATTTAATCCTTCAATAATCTTATTAATTCCGGCATCAACACCAGCTCCAACATGTGCACCTGGATGTAATACAATATCTTTAGCGCCTATAGCTTGCGTTCTTTCAATTTCTTGTTGCAAGAAATCTACACCAAGATTAAACGTTTCTGGTTTGGTTGTATTTGCAATATTAATGATGTATGGTGCATGAACAACAATATTAGATAAGCCATATTTTTCCATCACTTCATGACCTTTAGTTATATTTAAATCTTCAATACTTTTACGGCGCGTGTTTTGAGGTGCACCAGTATAAATCATAAATGTTGTTTCACCATATTCATGCGCTTCTATAGCAGAACCTTCTAACATCTTTTTACCACTCATTGAAACATGTGATCCTAATAACATAAAACACACCTAACCTTTTTTGTTTTGCTTACGTTTTTGTCTATTTTGCTGCTTACTAAATTGTTTACGCTCTTGACGTTTCATTTTTTCAACTTCTTGTTTAAATTTCTTCTTATAACCTGGTTTAACTTTGTTTTTAATTTTACTTCGAACTTTGTTCTTCACTTGATTAGTTAAATGGTCATCTTTGCGCATTCTTGCTTGACGCTGATTGTGCGCTTTAACTTCTTTTAACTCACCATCTTTAATATCAACAGTATTGAAAACAAAACCGCGATCTTCTATTAATGAAATATTGTGTTCTTCATCAGGACTATAAAGCGTAATTGCTACACCTTTATAATTCCCACGGCCAGTTCGGCCGACTCTATGTGTAAAGAAGTCAATATCATTTGGCACATCAAAATTGATGACATGACTAACACCTTCAATATCAATACCACGAGATGCTAAATCGCTGGCTATAACGTATTGGAATTCTAAATTACGTATACGTTTCATTTGTTGTTTACGTTCACGTGGCGTTAAACCACCATGAATCATACCAACTTTAATACCAGCTTCATTTAGTGAACGTGCTAAATCATTTGCGTTATCTCTACTATTACAGAAAACAATACATAAGTATGGATTTAGTATATCAATTAAATTTAAAGTCTTTTCAACTTTAGCTGCACCTTTAGTAGGTATTAAAAAGAATTCGATGTTCTTTTTATTTTGTTTTTTACTGTCGACAGCTACATATTCTGGATGACTTAAATATTTATTTAAAAATGGTTGTAACTGTTCTGGAATTGTAGCACTAAACACCGCAATATTTGCATTATCTTCCAATCTTGCAGCGATGTAATCTACATCTTCAATTAATCCTAAGTCAATCATAAGATCCGCTTCATCAATAACTAAATATGATGCTAAGTGCACATGTAAATGTCCCGTTTTAGCTAAATCATTAATTCTAGTAGGGGTACCTATAATCAATTGAGGTTGTGCATTACAACGTTGTCTATCTTTCTCTATATCTGTACCACCAATAAAAACTTTAACTGAAACACCAGCTTTAAATTGGCTTAAATGGTTCGCTGCATCGTATAGTTGTTGTGCAAGTTCTCTTGTTGGTGCAACTACGATTGCTTGTGGTTCTTTTATTTCACTATCAATTAACTGCATTAATGGTAATAAAAATGCATGAGATTTCCCTGTACCCGTTTGAGATTGACCAATTAAATTTGTTCTCTTTAGTATTCTTGGAATAATTCGATTCTGAATTTCAGTTGTTTTTTCAAAATTAAGGTCTTTCACAGCGTCAATTAAACTAGATTCTAGATTAAATTGTTCGAATGGATGTTTTGCCATGATTTGGCCTCCTTATATGTTCATCTTTACTATTATAAAGTATAAATGTGCTATTTTAAATAAAAATATTAAAACCTCGAAATTTCAAAATTTAGAAATCCCGAGATTTTAGTTTAAATATATTCAAATGGATCTGTATTAATTGTAGATGCTTCAACATCTATATTTATTTTTTCTGTATTGAACCAATTCATTAGTAACGTTTTTAAACCTTCTTTCATCACATATTCGCTGTAATGATTAATATCAATTAAGTTCACACCATGAATTTTAGCATCTAAGGCATCATGATGTTTAATATCACCTGTAACAAAGACATCTGCGCCTTGTTGAACAGCTTGATATTCATATCCAATACCTGAACCACCAATAATTGCAATACGTTTAATTTTCTGATTAGACTCACCAACAAAACGGACACTTGGGATATTTAATTTAGATTTAATATTAGCTGCGAAATCTTCCAATGTCATTTGATTATCCACTTCTGCCATAACGCCAAGTCCATAAAGAGATGTTTGTTTTATCTCAATAAAATCAAATACCGGTGTTTCATATGGATGGTATTGTTTAATTAATTGCTCAGCCCATGACTTTTGACATGCATCTATCATAAATTCAATTTTAACTTCATCTACATATTCAATTTTATCAATTTGTCCTATTGTTGGATTAGCTTCACCAACTGGTTTGAATTGCCCTCTTCCTTCACTTTCAAAGAAACAATATTCATAATTACCTTCTTGTGCTAATCCATTTTCACTAAGCTTATCTTTAAATGGTCCAACATTATCCTTAGGTATATATGTTTGAACTTTATAGTATACATCTTGTTGATTATTTATTATTGAAATGTTCTTCAATCCCATCGCCTTCGCCAACATCATATTGACACCATGAGGATTTACATCTAAATTTGTATGCATCGCTATTAAATTAATGTCATGTTGAATTAGTTTTCTAATAATCAAACCATAACCATTAGCTTTTAATGATGTTACACCTTTAAAGATTAGAGGATGATGACTAATAATAGTATTATAACCTTTTTCGATTGCTTCATTTACTACTTCCAACGTACAGTCTAATGCTGTTAAAACACCAGTAACTTCAACATCTTCATCACCTATTAACAATCCTACATTATCCCAAGATTCAGCAGTTCTAAATGGCACATGATGATCTAACAATGTCATTAAATCAGCTATTTTCATTACTATAACACCCTTTCAATTACAGCAATTTCGTCATTAATTTGAGCTAAACGTTGACGATGTTGTTCAGTATTGAGTTTCGATTTAATATGATAAAGTGCTTCTAACTCTCTTTGCCATTTTTTTATAAAATATTCATTTTTGTTATTCAGCAATTTTGGTCCGAATTTCAATTCATCAGATGATAGCTCTATTAATTGCGTAGAATATTCTGCTACAACAATTTCATAAATATGGCCTTTTTCTTCCATTATTATTTCATCAATTATTTCATAATTCAATTGTTGTAATGTTTGTCTTAAATTTTCAGTTTGGATATTACTTTGTAAAATCAACCTTGGATGTTGACTTAACTTATCTTGCCCATCTTTTAAAATTTTAGCGATAAGTGGTCCGCCCATACCACAAATTGTGATATTATCGATTACATCCTCAGGATGAATAACACTTAAGCCATCCCCTAAACGTACATCAATTCTATCTACTAATTGGTTTGCAGCTACATTTTTCACAGCAGCTTGAAAAGGGCCTTGAATAACTTCTCCAGCAATACCGCATTCGCATAAATGGTTTTGTATTGCATAGATTGGCAAATAAGCATGATCTGAGCCAATATCCGCGATTGTACCTTGTTTTAAAAATCGACTTACCGTCGTTAATCGGTTATTTAACGAAATCATTTTATTCTCCTTTATGAAAAAAGAGGTTGAACATTATTCAATGTACCAACCTCACTCAAGTTAAATCTTAATCTAAAAATAAATAAGCGTTTATTCATGTCTTGGTATCAATCATTAAAATTGATATAAATTAATCCATAAAGTCTTTCAAACGTTTACTACGACTTGGATGTCTTAATTTTCTAAGTGCTTTTGCTTCGATTTGTCGAATACGTTCACGTGTAACACCGAAAACTTTACCAACTTCTTCAAGTGTTCTTGTTCTGCCGTCATCAAGACCAAATCTTAATCGTAATACATTTTCTTCTCTATCAGTTAATGTATCAAGCACATCTTCTAATTGCTCTTTTAATAATTCATAAGCAGCATGATCTGAAGGACTTTGTGCTTCCTGATCCTCAATAAAGTCCCCTAAATGACTATCATCTTCTTCACCAATTGGTGTTTCTAATGAAACAGGTTCTTGCGCAATTTTTAAAATTTCACGAACTTTTTCTGCTGGTAAATCCATTTCTTCACCAATTTCTTCTGGTGCTGGATCTCGACCTAAGTCCTGTAATAATTGACGTTGAACACGAATTAATTTATTAATTGTTTCTACCATATGCACAGGGATACGAATTGTACGTGCTTGGTCAGCAATTGCACGAGTGATTGCTTGTCTAATCCACCATGTTGCATATGTTGAAAACTTAAATCCTTTGTTAAAGTCAAATTTTTCAACAGCTTTAATAAGACCCATATTACCTTCTTGGATTAAATCAAGGAATAACATACCACGACCTACGTATCTTTTAGCAATACTTACAACTAAACGTAAGTTCGCTTCTGCAAGTCTTGATTTTGCTACTTCATCACCTTGTTCAATACGTTTGGCTAATTCGATTTCTTCTTGTGCACTTAATAAGTTAACACGCCCAATTTCTTTAAGGTACATACGAACTGGGTCATTTATTTTAACACCTGGAGGGGCACTAAGATCACTTGGATTCAGTTTCTCGTCAGTATCTGAACTATCTTTTTCATTAACTAGTGAAATATCATTATCATTTAATTGATCAAAGAAATCATCCATTTGATCAGAGTCGATATCGAAATTCTGAAGTTTTTCAGCAATTTCTTCATGACTTAAATGACCCTCTTTTTTACCTTTTTCAATTAATTGCTTCTTAACATCTTCTAATGTTAATGTCGGATCAATTGTTTGTTTTTTAATTTTAACTGTGTTATCAGACATGAAACGGCCTCCCGATTTTAAATATGAACATTCGAAATTTATTCAATATTGCTATTTTAAACTAAATTCTTAATTAATTCATCCATATTTTTAATTTTATTTTACAAATAGGAACTAATCCCAATATTTATTTTTCAATAGTGTTGTTTAAATGCGGTAACTATCATTTACCCTTATACATTTTGACATAATCATTATTCGTATTATTCTTTAAAACCACATGCTACATGCGTTCTTTATTCTTAGCAACAATTTGCTGTAAATAGTATTTCTGTAATTCTACATCGCCAATCCTTGTAGCTTCCCTTAATTTATGGTTCAATGACTCAATTGTTTCTTGTCCGTTTTCATTAATTACATTGACATAATCATCAATTTCATTTTCATATGGTTCATCATTCAAACTATATTGTTCTAAGCTAATTAGTGTTTCTCTCAACTCATTTGAATTAACATACTGCACAGCATCACTGATATTATATTGATCATTTTCCGCATAAAAATCATGTAAGACTTCGAATACATATTTAAAATGCTGATTTGTGAAGTTATCCTTATCAACACTTTCATAATAATTTAAAAATGTATCTTTATCTCTCATTAAATGTTTTAAAAATGCTCGCTCCGCTTTTTCTTGACGGCTCAAATTGTCAAATTGTGCCATACCAATTGGCTCAGGTTCAATGTAACCGCCATACTCATCTTCTGGATAATAATTGGCTGGTACTTGATTGAATTGTATTTCGTTTGCTAATTGCTCAGGACTAACATTGAAAAATGGTGCAACATCATTTAAAGCCTTTTGTTGCAAAATCGATGACTTCATAAGTGAAATGTCATGACTCAGTTCTTTCAAATAACGTTCATATGAAAGGTCATTATGTGCAATTTCATCTTTTAATATACTCACTTTATAATGTGCAAATGACTTTTTGTCATTTTTTACAAAAGCAGTAAATGCGTCGTTGCCATACTTACCAATGTATTCATCAGGATCCATGCCAGATGGCAATTGTATAACAAATACATTTAGCCCTTGCTGTAACAAATGTTGACCTGTTTTAAGTGTTGCTTCACTACCCGCAAAATCCCCATCAAACATTAATGTTATATTTGATGTTAACTTTCGTATAAAGGTAATATGTTCATCTGACAACTGTGTACCCATTGTTGCAACAACGTTTTTCAAGCCAGCAGTATCAGATTTTATAACATCCATAAAACCTTCTAGTAATACAATTTCATCTAATTTTCTAATTGATTTACGTGCTTTATCTAAGTTATATAACAACTTTCTTTTTTGAAAGATAGGTGTTTCAGGACTATTTAGGTATTTTGGTTCTTGACCGGTATATGTTCGACCTGAATATCCAACAATTCTTCCTTGCGCATTTTTCAAAGGAAACATAATACGATTTCGAAATCTATCGTAATAACTGAAGTTTTCTTCGTTACGTGATAATAATCCGGCTTCATATGCTAATTCAATATCGTAACCCTTTTTTTGAAGAAAATCATGACAAAAATGTGAGCTATCGGGTGCAAAGCCAATGCCTCGCTCTTTAATAAGCGCATCTGTAAAACCACGTTCTTGTAAGTACGTTAATGCTTGTTCGCCTTCGACTGTCTTTGTTAAAGCGTAATAGTAAAATTCTTGTATTAACTCATGCATTTCAATCATTTGTAAATCATCAGAAGCAATTTGAACATTTGAGTTAGATTGTGTTGCCTCAATATCTACAGCAACATTAACTCTATCACCTAATTCTTTAACCGCTTCAACAAATGATATGTCTTTAATTTCTTGAGTAAATTGAAAAACATTGCCACCTTTTTTACAACCAAAACAATGGCAAATTTGTTTATCTTCAGAAACTGTAAATGAAGGTGTCTTTTCATCATGAAAAGGACACAAACCTATATAATTGCGTCCTCTCTTTTCTAATTTTACATATTCACTTACCAAGTCTAAAATATCGGTTTTATCTTTTATTTCATTAATGATCGATTGATCTATTCGCAAATTAAATCACCTATTAAGCATTAGTTATACTATTATACCTAATTTTTGACAAAAATGAAATCATTTCGATTTATTTTGTTCAATATAATGGATTATATCGTTTGCTGTTTCTTCGATTGCTTTTTGAGAAACATCAATGACAGGACATCCAATTTCACTTACGATTTCTTCAAAGTAATTCAATTCTTCTTGAATTCGTGCTTCTGTTGCATATCGAGCTGTGTCACCTAGTCCTAATTGTTTTAGTCGCTCTTTTCTAATGCGATTTAATTTTTCTTCACTTATTTTAAGTGCGATACATTTCTTTGGATCAATATCATATAAGCCATCTGGCGGTGTCACTTCTGGTACAATCGGTACATTCATAACTTTGTAACTTTTATGCGCTAAATACTGGGATAATGGTGTCTTTGAAGTTCTCGAAATACCAAGTAAAACAATATCAGCTTTAGGTAATCCTTTAGGATCTTTACCATCATCATATTTAACTGCAAACTCTATCGCATCAATTTTCTTGAAATATGCATCATCTAATCTATGAACGATACCTGGCTCATTATAAGGTTTTTCTTCAACTGATGCTGATAATAAATCCATTAATGGCCCCATAATATCGACGGACTTCAATTGGAATTCTGCTACTTTCTCACTCATATATTGCTTCATTTCAGGTTTAATAAGTGTATAAACAATGATAGCATTTGTATCTTTAGCAACTTGAATCACTTCATCAACATCTTCAAAAGATTCAATATATGGATATCTTAATAATTCATTTTTACATTGCTTAGGATTAAATTGTGAAATACCTGCCCTAGCAACTAACTCTGCCGTTTCACCTATAGAATCTGAAGCTACGATAATTTTAATTTTTTCCATTACTTCTCACCTATTCTTTATATAATGCTACTAATAACTTAGCTATTGTTGTTTTGGAAATTCTTCCAATTACTTCATACTTTTGATTATCTTTTTTTCTTACAATTGGAATCGAATCAATTTCTTTTTCAATCATTCTATCTGCTGCGTATATGACTAATTCGCTTTCCTCTAAATAAGTGACATTAGGCATACGTGTCATATTAACACTGATAGGTACTGTATGAATATCTGCTCCAATCATTGAAGCTCTTAATAAATCTTTTCTTGAACACACACCAACAAAATCGTTATCTTCATTAATAATAAATAATGTACTTACATCTTCTAAAAAAATTGTACAAATAGCGTCATAAACTGTTGTATTCTCTCTTAGCACAACAGGTTGAGACATATAGTCCTTAACCTCAAATTGTCGAAGTTTTTCATTAAAAAATTTACCTTTTGATTTACCTGAATAATAATATCCAACTCGGGGACGCGCTTCTAAAAAACCTGACATTGTTAATATCGCTAAATCTGGTCTAAGCGTTGCTCTTGTTAAATTCAACTTATCTGCTATTTGTTCACCAGTAATGGGTCCTTGAGTTTTAACAATTTCGATGATTCGTTCTTGTCTTTGACTGAGTTCTATAGGTCTTCACCCCTTTTTTATTCACTTATTATTATACCGATATTTCTTTCATGTCACAAACACATTAATTTTACTTGCCTTTAAATAATCTATCAATTAGAATAAACGTACAGCGAGTTAAGGATAGTGTAAGCTTAACAATAAGATTGGCGCAACGAATCATTTTAAAATAAAAGCGAGTGACTACACTAATTTGGGTGGAACCGCGGGTTAAATACGTAACTTATTTTGTATTATATACAATTTAAAATATTAACTCGTCCCATGGAAGTAAAGCATATTTACTATGCTGTTATTTTCCATGGGGCGTTTTCATGTATGAGGAGAGGTAATTATGGCAAAAGATATGGATACAATTGTTTCATTAGCAAAACACAGAGGTTTTGTGTTCCCTGGTAGTGATATTTACGGTGGTTTATCAAACACATGGGATTATGGTCCTTTAGGTGTTGAATTAAAGAATAATGTTAAAAAAGCTTGGTGGCAAAAATTCATTACACAATCACCGTTTAACGTTGGTATCGATGCTGCAATCTTAATGAATCCAAAAGTATGGGAAGCTTCAGGACACTTAAACAACTTCAACGACCCAATGATTGATAATAAAGATAGTAAAATTCGATATCGCGCTGATAAATTAATTGAAGATTATATGCAAGATGTTAAAGGTGATGAAAACTTCATTGCCGATGGTTTAAGTTTTGAACAAATGAAAAAAATTATTGACGATGAAGGTATTGTTTGTCCTGTAAGTAAAACTGCTAACTGGACTGAAATTCGCCAATTCAATTTAATGTTTAAAACATTCCAAGGTGTAACTGAAGATTCTACAAATGAAATTTTCTTACGTCCTGAAACAGCACAAGGTATTTTTGTAAACTATAAAAACGTGCAACGTTCAATGCGTAAAAAATTACCATTTGGTATCGGTCAAATTGGTAAATCATTCCGTAATGAAATCACTCCAGGTAACTTCATTTTCAGAACAAGAGAATTTGAACAAATGGAACTTGAATTCTTCTGTAAACCTGGTGAAGAAATCGAATGGCAAAATTATTGGAAAACTTTTGCAAGTGACTGGTTAACAAGCTTAAATATGAGTAGTGAAAATATGCGTTTACGTGATCATGATGAAGATGAATTATCTCATTACTCAAATGCAACAACTGATATTGAATATAAATTCCCATTTGGTTGGGGTGAGTTATGGGGTATCGCAAGTCGTACAGACTTCGACTTACGTAAACATGCTGAACACTCTGGTGAAGATTTCAGATACCACGATCCAGAAACGAACGAAAAATATATTCCATATTGTATCGAGCCATCACTTGGTGCAGATCGTGTAACATTAGCTTTCTTATGTGATGCATATGATGAAGAAGGCGTTGAAGGTAGTAAAGATGCACGTACAGTTTTACACTTCCATCCTGCATTAGCACCATATAAAGCAGCGATTTTACCTTTAAGCAAGAAATTATCTGGCGAAGCGATTAAGATTTTTGAGCAATTAAGTTCTAAATTCTCAATCGATTTCGATGAATCACAATCTATCGGTAAAAGATATCGTCGTCAAGATGAAATTGGTACACCTTATTGTGTAACATTCGACTTTGATTCATTAGAAGATAATCAAGTTACAGTACGTGACAGAGATTCAATGGAACAAGTTCGTATGCCAATCTCAGAGTTAGAAGCTTTCTTAACTGAAAAAACAAAATTCTAATTAAAAAGACTCTCCACCATATGTGGTGGCTATATAATTTATAAAAAGAGATACTGGTTAGTAAAATTGCCAGTATCTCTTTTCTATTCGAAAAAGGTATTCAAATAAACACATCTATGTGGCTACTTGAATACCTTTTATTATTTTATGTTATTGTTCCAATCTTTTTAATTGGTTGATTAGTTTCTGACTTTTAAAAAACATACCTGCATATTCACGATATAACATTAAAATGATATCTGACATTTCATCAATAATTTCTTGATGGATATTCAATGAATTCATTTTATCTATTGGTAATTTTTGTAATACATCTAATAAATATAGTGTTTTATTCGATAATATAACTGCATGTACATCTTTAGAAGCCTCTTGCCTTGAAATAGCACCGTCATACTTAAAACTATAACCTATTAAATCTGCTTGTGTGTCATTACCACTCACAGCACAGCGATTAAATGATGCGGTAAAACCAAATCGTTTCATACACTTTAACATAACAACGACTGACATTAACTGTGCAGATGTACCTGATTCTATTTTTTCAAGAACAAATTGTAATAATTGATAGTTATATGGTGCAACGTCCCCTTCATCCATTGAACGCTCAATAGTTTCAGCTGCCAGAGACGCATAACTGCTTACGTAAAGGTCCATTTGTAATTTATAATGTTGACTAATAACATCTACAGAATTTAACGTTCCCATACCTCGCCACTTATTGTAAATAAACAAACCATAAACAAACAATTGCGTTTGCGCTTGCAAACCCGTCTTAACTTTTTTAGCACGCCTTGCCATAAGTGGTACTTTTGCACCATGCTCATTTAAAATCGTGATAATTTTATCAGATTCACCATAATCAACTGCTTTGATGATAATCCCTTTTTGGCGCATTAACAATTATCTTCACCACTTTTAAGATTAATCTTGGTCTTCAACATAACCAATTTGGCGAATAAAGTTAACTTTGTTTCGCCAGTCTCTTTGAACTTTGACCCATAATTCCAAGTAAACTTTAGAGCCTAGAAGCATTTCTATATCACGTCTCGCACGTTTTCCTACTTCTTTTAACTTTTTACCGCCTTTTCCAATGACAATTCCTTTTTGCGAATCTCTTTCAACATATATAGTTGCTTCGATATGAACACGATCTTCGCTTTCTTTAACCATACGGTCCACATTAACACCAATCGCATGAGGGATTTCTTCACTTGTAAGATGAAGGATTTTTTCACGAATGATTTCACCCACTACAAATTGTTCAGGATGGTCTGAAATTTGATCATCTGGATAATATTTTGGTCCTTCGGGTAAATACGTCTTTAATACATCAATAAAATGATCTACATTTAGCCCTTCTAATGCTGAAATAGGTACAATCTCTGTAAAGTCCATATAACTTTGATATTCTTCAATCTTTGGCATTAATTCATCTGGATGCACTAAATCTATTTTATTTAATACTAAAAATACTGGTGTCTTAACATTTTTCAACATTTCTATAATATATTCATCGCCTCGTCCAATTTCCTCATTGGCATTAACCATAAACATGATTGCATCTATCTCAGATAATGTATTTTTAGCGACTTTCATCATATAGTCACCTAATTTGTGTTTAGGTTTATGAATACCTGGCGTATCAATGAATATAATTTGCGCATCATCTCTTGTCATTACACCTTGAATTTTATTTCTAGTTGTTTGAGCTTTATCGGACATGATTGCTATTTTATGGCCAATCACTCTATTAACAAATGTTGACTTCCCTACATTTGGTCTACCTATAATTGAAACAAATCCTGATTTATGTTCTGTCATTTATTCTAAATCCTTTCCTGAAAATCCAAATGGTAGTAACTCTGCGACTGTCATCATAACCATATCTCCTTTATGATTTGTCATATACACAGGCATATCATCATCACATAATTCCTTCAAAACTTGACGACATGCACCACAAGGTGATGACGGTTTATCTGCATCTACGGTTACAGTTATTGATTCAAAATCACCTGGTCTGTATCCTTGAGAAATTGCCGATACCAAACTAGCTCGTTCAGCACATATCGATAATGGATAAGAAGCATTTTCTACATTGGTACCATAAAAAGTTCTACCGTCTTTCGTTTTTAAATAAGCCCCTACTTTAAAATGACTGTATGGCGAATATGATTCTTGTTGTGCTTTTCTAACTTCTTGAAAATAATGAGGTTGATAACTCATATATGCCTCCCTAAAATAACGCTATAAAATGTGGTAAAAATACTATTAAACCTATAATAAATGCTAATATTGAAACTATAAGTACACTAAAAGCCGCTATATCTTTAGCGTATTTAGCTAAATCATGATATTCAACGGTCACTAAATCTACAACATATTCAATAGCAGTGTTTAAAGCTTCAACAGTGAGAACTAATGCAATAGCAATGAGTATAAATATCCACTCAATCCGATTAATATTTAGTACGAGACCAAAGACAATAGCAACAATCATTGCAAACACATGTAAAAGAAATTTATAGTCTTTTTGAATTAAGATTTTCAGCCCATCAAGTGCATATTTAAACCTTTTCATAATTAGTCTCGTGTTAATCCATATGCGTTTAATATTGTATCTTGTCGACCAAACATTTCCTTTTCATCCGCTTCAGTCATATGATCATAACCTAATAGATGCAAAAATCCATGTAATGCTAAAAATCCTAATTCTCGTTCAAAAGAATGTCCGTAATTGTTTGCTTGTTCTTGCGCTACATCCGTACAGATAATTATATCCCCTAAAACACGTGGTATATCAAGACCACTAAAATCAATATCTGGCTCATCCTCTTCTAAAGCAAATGAGATTACATCTGTAACTTTATCTTTATCTCTATATGTTCGATTAATTTCTTGTATTTCTTGTTTATCTACAAATGTAACAGAAAGCTCAGCATCGTCTTCTATATGCTCTTCTTTTTTAGCAAATTCTAATAAATCTTCAATTTGTTTATACCAAGCATCTTTAACTAAGCCTGTGTGATCGCTAAAATCTATCGTAAACATTTAATTCTCTCCTTCATAATGTTCAATGATTTTACTTACCAATGGATGTCTTACTACATCGCTCTGATCTAATTTCAATATACTTATACCTTTAACGTTGTGTAACCTACTGACCGCTTCCTTAAGTCCACTTTTAACACCTTTAGGTAAATCGATTTGAGTTTGGTCACCAGTAACTACCATTTTTGAGCCAAAACCTAGTCTTGTTAAAAACATTTTCATTTGCGCATGTGTCGTATTCTGCGCCTCATCAAGAATTACAAATGCATCTTCTAATGTTCGTCCGCGCATATATGCAAGTGGCGCTATTTCGATAATGCCTCTTTCAATAAATCGCTCTGTTTGTTCACGCCCAAGAACAGTATATAGACCATCATATAAAGGTCTTAAATATGGATCTACCTTTTCTTTCAAATCTCCTGGTAAAAATCCAAGTGACTCTCCTGCTTCAACAGCAGGTCTTGTTAATACAATACGTTTAACAGTACCTTTACGGAGTTGCTTTGCTGCATAAACTACAGCTAAGAATGTCTTACCTGTACCAGCAGGACCTATACCAAATACTAAATCATTATTTTTCATGGCATTAACATATATACGTTGCCCCATCGTTTTCGCACGAATCGTCTTACCAAATGCATCTTTAGTTATCTCTTCATCATATAAATCTAACAGATGTTGAATTGTGTTATTATGCGCCATTTTAATAGCTGCTTCAACATCTTTAATTGTAATATTATTACCTAAATCAATAACCTTCAGCAAATTGATTAATACTGATTCCGCTTTTTCTACGTTTTCTATTTTTGTACCTTTAACGGCAACTTCTTGTCCTCTTGCATGGATGACAACATCGAAACTCTCTTCAATTGCTTTTAAATGTTCATCATTATTTCCAATTAAAGCTTGAGATTGGTTCATATCGTCTATTTGTATAATTCCAGGCATACACGCGCTCCTTTTCATATATCATTTATATTCATTCTATGATGCTTTAATATCTACTTAATTATATCATGCAATTGATTGATTTAAACATCTTTGCATTGACTTACTGATTTTTCTTTAATTTAAAATAATCATTTATACTTTTCACCTTGTCATAAAAACAGATTCAATTTTAGACTAATCAATTTTTTGTTGTAATTTAAACAACTCATATTTCTCGAAAGATTCTCTTTGATTTTCAATTTTTCTTAACGTAAAAAAACAAGCAACTACCATTACGATAGTGCTTGTTTTCAAAAATTTTATAATTGTTTTGGTTTAGCTAAAATTTCTGACCATATCATACCATTGATTACTTCATCTTTATCAAATTGGAACGCTGATTTAGTCAAATCTTTTTCGACATTTTGAGAATTAAACAACTGCTTTAATTTCAAACGTTTTGTACGTTCAGATAAGTATTTATCCTCAATAATATCTCTAGCACGTTTTTCCATTTTAGCAATTTGCTTTTCTTTTTCTCTATCAATGTCAGTACGAATCGTTTTAATATCATCTCTAAGTGATTTTTCTAATTGACGTCTAATTTCGTCAGAATTATCTTGTCTAGAAGGTCTATGTTTCTGCTCCACCGGTTCTGCTTTAGGCACTGTAATTGGTTTCTCTGTCATCGGTTTTGTTTCTTGTTGTTTTTTAGGTGCCATAGGTTCTACAACAGGTTTCGATTTAGGCTCTTCCTTTGGAAGTTCATCGAATAAAGGTGGTAACGTATCATCGTATTTTCGTTTCGATGATTTCTTTTCTTCTTCATTTAATTCTTCACTTATTTCTTTAAACGTTCGCTCAATTTCTTCAAAAAAGCCACCTTTTTTTGGTTCATTATCGGTAGATGTTTTTTGAGGTGGCTTTTGATTTTGTCTATCTTTATGACTATTTTCGCGCATAGTAGTAATGATAGAAATGATCACTGATATGACAAAAATTAGAATACCGACACTCATTTAATCACCTCTCGACTTAATGTTCAGGTGACTCATCATCACTTTGATCAGTTCGTTTATTAATTGCATTTCTCATGCCTGTATCAGCTTCGATATTTTTCAAATTATAATAATCTTTAACACTGATATTACCTGAACGTAATGCTTCAGCCATAGCTAATGGTACTTCAGATTCGGCTTCAACTAC
Organism: Staphylococcus sp. FSL W8-0305; assembly: GCF_037966415.1. Taxonomy (NCBI): domain Bacteria; kingdom Bacillati; phylum Bacillota; class Bacilli; order Caryophanales; family Staphylococcaceae; genus Staphylococcus; species Staphylococcus sp. FSL W8-0305. Next base: position 429,885 of record NZ_CP150198.1, on the reverse strand, counting down.
TTTAGCATGCATTTCTTGTACACGCGCTTTCATTTCTTGCTCAGTTGCTACAGCCATAGCTCTACGTTCTTCAGCTTTTGCTTGTGCAATATTTTTGTCTGCTAATGCTTGTTCAGTTTGTAAGTCTGCACCAATATTTTTACTAATATCAACGTCAGCAATATCAATTGATAAAATTTCAAATGCAGTACCTGAATCTAAACCTTTGCTTAATACTGTTTTAGAAATATTATCTGGGTTTTCAAGTACTTCTGTATGATGCTTACTAGAACCAATTGTTGAAACGATACCTTCACCAACACGTGCGATGATTGTTTCTTCACCAGCACCACCAACAAGTCGAGCAATATTAGCTCTAACTGTGATACGAGCTTTGGCTTTCACTTCAATACCATTCATTGCTACACCTGCGATAAATGGAGTTTCAATGACTTTAGGATTAACAGACATTTGAACCGCTTCTAATACGTCACGTCCTGCTAGGTCAATAGCAGCTGCACGTTCGAAAGGAAGGTCAATGTCAGCACGTTGTGCAGCAATATTAGCGTCAACAACTCTGTCAACATTTCCTCCTGCTAGATAATGCGATTCTAATTGGTTTGTTGTTAATGCTAGTCCTGCTTTATGCGCTTTAATTAATGGCGCTATAACTTTTCTTGGAGATACACGACGTAAACGCATACCAACCAATGTACCTATACCAACATGAACGCCAGCTGCTAACGCTGAAATCCATAAACCAATCGGTACAAATGAGAATAAAATAAGTAATGCAACTACTATAATAACTGCTATTACGATAAAACTTAAACTAAACATGGTATCGCTCCTTTTAATTAATCTACTTCCCTCACAACTACTCTTGTTCCTTCAACTTCAAGGATTTTTACCGTTTTATTGCGTAAAATAAAGTTGCCATCTGAAACAGCATCAATACGTTCATTTTCACAAAAAATAATCCCTGCAGGTCGAAGATCTGTAACTGTTTGAGCAGTCTTTCCTACGAGGTGCGAGCGGTTATCATGAGAATTGTAACCTGACTCAGAATTAGTTGAATCTTTTAAGATAACTTTATCCAAAAACGGAATCTTTCTGTTGAAAATCTTCACTAATATCACCCATTCTACAATCGTTAAAATCAAGGCAACGATAACATTCGCAAGCATAAATAGCAAATTATCACCGAGCGTTGTTATGCTTATAGTTATCAGTATCATGCCAATAATACCAATTACTGCACCAACTACAAATAATTCAATTACAACTAATATAACGCCAATTGAGAATATTAAGATAGAATGCATATTGACATTTCCTTGGATTAGAAATCCCAAAAATAAAATAAGTAATGATAATGTGGCGATAATACCAGCTGCATTGATTTTTTTAGAGTAAAGTTGATATGCAAATCCTAAGAATGTCAAACAGGTTAATATTAACGTAAAAATAGGTTGAACAATTATATTACTAACTTGTTCAACCCAAGTATCTCCAGCCGTTGATTCCAAGATAGTTGTCATTTGTAAAAAATTATTATAACTCACAATTTCACCTCGCCCTCACATTAATTATACATGAAATTGAATATACTTTATAGTTATAAGAACCTATAGAATATCAATTTGATTATTTATAAACTATATAATTTTTTTAAATTAAAAATTGACAACAAAAAAACATCACATATTAGTGTCAGACACTAACTTGTGATGTTTATTTTATATAATTAATATTCGTGTTGAGGGAGTCAACAGAGGTATTAATTATTTGAATTTACGTTTACGTGCAGCTTCTGATTTCTTTTTACGTTTTACGCTTGGTTTTTCGTAAAATTCACGTTTACGTACTTCTTGGATTGTTCCACTTTTAGAAACTGAACGTTTAAATCTACGTAACGCATCTTCAAGTGATTCATTTTTACGTACTACTGTTTTAGACATCTGTATTTCCCTCCCTCCAAATATCAACGGAACTTTATAGTCAATTGCACAGTAAAACTATGCATTTATAAGTATAATATATCTGTAATTTATGGTCAATTAGTAAATTGTTTTTTATTTGAAACATATTTCACATCAAAATCACAAAGACTTTTAGATTTTGTTCTAAAAATCTCTTAATAATTTATTTAATGAGAAGAGTTGTTTATATAGTAAATTGTGAAGCTGTTAAAACAACGTTACAAAACCTATATCTTTAATACGGAACCTTATGGTATGAATCAAGGAATACTTAAACTAAAACTTCTCTATCAGATTTATTTGTTGCGAAATCAACAACTTTAATTGCTTGCCCTTCATTTAATGGATAATTTGCTTGCGTAATTTTAACTTTTACAATTTGACCTATGAGTGATTCGTCACCTTCAAATTGTACTTTCATATAATTATCTGCATATCCAACTAATGTACCTTCTGTGTCACCCTGCTCCTCAGGAATTACTTCAAGCACATCTTGATCAAATTTAGACGCATATAACTTTCCAAGTTGATTGCTAAGCGTAATTAACTTATGCACGCGTTCATTTTTAATTTCTTCATCAATTTGGTCATCCATTCTTGCAGCTGGCGTGCCAATTCTAGGAGAATAAGGGAAAACATGCAGTTCAGAGAACTTATGCTTTACGATAAAATCATATGTTTCTTGGAACTCTTCTTCAGTTTCACCTGGGAAACCAACAATTACATCACTCGTAACTGCCAAGTCTGGTAAAGCTTTATGCAATTTTGTTAATCGTTCCGAAAACCTATCCATTGTATACTTACGTCTCATACGTTTTAATACTGTATCTGAACCAGATTGTAACGGAATATGCAAATGACGCACAACTTTTGTTGAACGTTCTAAAACGTCAATCACTTCATCTGTAAGTTGACTTGCTTCAATTGAAGAAATTCGAATTCGTTCTAATCCATTAATCGTTTCAAGATCACGTAATAATTGGGCCAAGTTATAATCTTTTAAATCTTGACCATATCCACCTGTATGAATTCCCGTCAATACAATTTCCTTATATCCTGAATTCACTAGTTGCGTCGCTTGTTCAACTACTTTTTCCGGATCTCTTGAACGCATTAAGCCACGAGCCCATGGAATAATACAGAATGTGCAAAAGTTGTTACAACCTTCTTGAATTTTTAATGACGCACGTGTTCTATCTGTAAAATAAGGGACATCTAATTCTTCATATTTACGATTTTTCATGATATTTCCAACACCATTAATTGGTTGGCGTTCTTTACGGAATTCATCAATGTAACCTAATAGTTTATGTCTATCTTGTGTACCAACTACTACATCGACACCAGGAATTTCCATAATTTCAGCTGATGAAGTTTGCGCATAACAACCTGTTACACAGATTACAGCATCAGGATTTTGTCTTATTGCACGTCTAATAATTTGACGACTTTTTTTATCACCTGTATTCGTTACTGTACAAGTATTAATAACAAATACATCAGCATTCGCTTCAAAGTCAACGCGCTCATAGTTTGCTTCTTTAAATAATTGCCAGATTGCTTCAGTTTCATAATGGTTTACTTTACAACCTAATGTGTGAAACGCAACTGTTGACATAAATATTCACCCCATTAATTCTTTTTCATAACTTATTGCACTTAACGCATACAATGGCGCAGTTTCTGCCCGTAAAATTCTCGGTCCAAGACCAACAACTGTACTAGTATTACTAAATAATGAAATTTCATTTTCTGACAAACCACCCTCAGGACCAAAAATCATCAACACTTTATCCTGAGCCTTGAATTGTTGTAAAGTTTGCTTGAAATTGCTTAACTCACCATCTTTTGCTTCCTCTTCATGTGCAATAAGAATATAGTCATAATTATCAATAGTATCACAAATTAATTTTAAATTCGACTCGAATTGAATAGATGGAATCACTAAACGATAGCTTTGTTCAGCAGCTTCTTTAATTATTTTTTGCCAACGTTCTATCTTTTTGGCAACTTTTGCCTCGTTTAATTTAACAATTGAACGTTCCATGCTAACAGCTATAAACGATGAAGCACCCAATTCAGTAGCTTTTTGTAGCAACCACTCATATTTGTCAGCTTTAATTAGTCCACTGCAAATCGTAACATCAACTGGCAATTCTGTATTAATATTTTGTTTTTCTTTTAAATCAACTGCAATTTTATCACTTGTTATATCAGCAATTTCACATAAATAAACTGTTTGATCATTAAAAGTTAAAATAATTTTACTACCAACATCATATCTCATTACATTTGTTATATGATGAATATCTTCTTTTTTTGTAATAAAAAAACGCTGACTTACATCAGCGTTTTGGTCTATGAAATAACGTTGCACATTATTCACTCACTTTCTGGCCAACAAGACAAACCCAACCGTTGTCATGTTGTTCTGAAATAATTTTAAAACCTACACGCTCCATATGTGACTGTATACCTTCATACTTCTCTTTTATAATACCAGAAGTAATAAAATAACCGCCTTCATTTAGAGTATTATAAGCATCATCAATCATTTCATCAATAATATGCGCTAAAATATTTGCTATTACAATATCAAATTTTTCTGTTTCGTCTTTCAATAAGTTACCTGGAACAGCTTCAATTAACGTTTCACAATGATTTCTTCTGAAGTTTTCTTTAGCTACACTCACTGCCATTTCATCAATATCCAACGCTTTAATACGTTTTACACCGATTAGATAACTTGCAATACTTAATATACCTGAGCCAGTACCAACATCAATTACTGAATGCTGTGGCAATACATATGTTTCTATTGCCTTCAAACACATACTTGTAGTCGGATGATCTCCTGTTCCAAAAGCCATACCTGGATCGAGCTCAATGCAAAGCTCTTCATCCGCTTCTTTAGCATATGTTTCCCAACTAGGGACTATTGTGAACTTCTTCGACGCTCGGAATGGATGGAAATAGTTTTTCCATTCATTTTCCCAATCCGTTTCTGCAATGATTTGCTCACTGAATTGAACGTTATGTTGATCAAGTTCATCTAAGTTTAATAACTCATCTTTAATTCGCTGTCGCAACTTATCATCATAAGTCAACTCATTAAAATAGGCTTTCAATCTTACTCCCTTATCTGGATAATCCTCTTTTTTCAAAGCGTAAATTTCACCGTATTTATCTTCTGGTTGATTAATTAAATCATATGAATCTTCTATCACGACACCATTTGATCCATGATTTTCAAGTATATTGGTAGCCAATTCTACTGCTTCATGATTAATAATAATTGAAAGCTCTGTCCAGTTCATACTTTATTCTCCCTTAAAGAATCTTTTTGCTCTATCTTTAAAATTCGAAGGTTGATCATTAATTTCTTCACCATTTAATTGGGCAAATTCTTTCATTAGTTCTTTTTGTCTATCTGTTAATTTAGTAGGTGTTACTACTTTAATATCAACATATAAATCTCCGTATCCATAGCCATGAACATTTTTTATACCCTTTTCTTTTAAGCGGAATTGCTTACCTGTTTGTGTACCAGCTGGGATTGTTAACATAACTTCATTATTTAATGTTGGTATTTTTATTTCATCGCCTAAAGCTGCTTGTGGGAAGCTAACATTTAATTTGTAATAAATATCATCACCATCACGTTTAAATGTTTCAGATGGTTTAACTCTAAATACTACGTATAAATCACCAGCAGGTCCTCCATTCACGCCTGGAGAGCCTTCACCAGCTAATCTAATTTGTTGTTCATTGTCGACACCTTCAGGTACTTTCACTTCTAATTTAACCGTTTTATTTTCAGTACCTTTTCCGTGACATGTTGGACAAGCTTCTTCAAATTCTTGACCACTTCCATTACATTTAGGACAAACTTGTTCAGTGCGAACTCTACCTAAAATTGTATTTTGTTCTACAGCTACATGACCAGCGCCATTACAGTAACTACAAGTCTTTTTACTTGTTCCAGGCTTTGCACCATCACCATGACATGTTTCGCATGTTACATCTTTACGGATTGAAATTTCTTTTGTTGTACCAAATACCGCTTCTTCAAATGTCAATGTCATTGTGTACTGAAGATCATCACCTTTTTGCGGTGCATTTGGATCTCTTTGTCTGCCGCCACCGAAGAAAGAGCTAAAGATATCTTCAAAACCGCCGCCACCGAAGCCACTAAAACCGCCAAAGTCAGAGCCATTGAATCCTTGTCCACCAAAACCTTGTGGCCCGTCATGTCCAAATTGATCATAGCTTGCGCGTTTATTATCATCACTTAAAACTTCATAGGCTTCAGAAATTTCTTTAAACTTTTCATCTGCACCTTCTTCTTTGTTAATATCTGGATGATATTTTTTCGAAAGCTTTCGATACGCTTTTTTGATTTCATCTTTTGAAGCATCTTTACTAATGCCTAAAACTTCATAATAGTCTCTTTTGGCCACAGCTATCTCTCCTTTTCTTAATTAACTCATATAGTTTAACGTAATATGTCATACTATCCAAATAAAAAGCCAAAGCCAATGTTCTATTGACTTTGACTTTTCAGATCATGACAACATTCTAATTGTATTGTTTAATTATTTTTTGTCGTCGTCTTTTACTTCTTTAAATTCAGCATCTTCTACAGTACTATCGTTGTTTTGACCAGCATTAGCACCTTGTGCTTGTTGTTGCTGTTGAGCCGCTTGCTCATATACTTTTGCTGATAATTCTTGAATCACTTTTTCAAGTTCTTCTTTTTTAGATTTAATATCTTCTATATCTTGACCTTCTAAAGCAGTTTTAAGAGCGTCTTTTTTCTCTTCAGCAGATTTTTTATCTTCTTCACCGATATTTTCGCCTAAATCAGTTAAAGTTTTTTCAACTTGGAATACTAGGCTGTCAGCTTCGTTTCTTAAGTCTACTTCTTCACGACGTTTTTTATCTGCTTCAGCGTTAACTTCAGCATCTTTTACCATACGGTCGATTTCTTCGTCTGATAATGAAGAACTTGATTGAATTGTAATTCTTTGTTCTTTATTTGTACCTAAGTCTTTTGCAGTTACATTTACAATACCGTTTTTATCGATATCAAACGTTACTTCAATTTGAGGTTTACCACGTTCAGCTGGTGGAATATCAGTCAATTGGAATCTACCAAGTGTTTTATTATCCGCAGCCATTGGACGTTCACCTTGTAATACGTGTACATCTACTGATGGTTGATTATCTACTGCTGTTGAATAGATTTGAGATTTAGATGTAGGAATCGTAGTGTTACGTTCAATTAACGTATTCATACGTCCACCTAAAATTTCAATACCTAAAGATAGTGGTGTTACGTCTAATAATACTACGTCTTTAACGTCACCTGTGATAACGCCACCTTGGATTGCAGCTCCCATAGCCACTACTTCGTCCGGGTTTACACCTTTGTTAGGTTCTTTACCGATTTCTTTTTTGACAGCTTCTTGTACCGCTGGAATACGAGTTGATCCACCAACTAAGATAACTTCATCGATATCTGAGTTTGTTAAGCCAGCGTCTTTCATTGCTTGGCGTGTAGGTTCCATTGTTCTTCTAATTAATGAATCTGATAATTCCTCAAATTTAGAACGAGTTAAGTTTACTTCTAAGTGTAATGGACCGTTTTCACCAGCTGAGATAAATGGTAATGAGATTTGAGTTTGTGATACACCTGATAAGTCTTTTTTAGCTTTTTCAGCAGCATCTTTCAAACGTTGTAATGCCATTTTATCTTGAGATAAGTCTACGCCATTTTCTTTTTTGAATTCTGCAACTAGGTAATCAATAATTACTTGGTCAAAATCATCACCGCCAAGTTTGTTGTCACCGGCTGTTGATAGTACTTCGAATACACCGTCACCTAATTCTAGGATAGATACGTCAAATGTACCGCCACCTAAGTCAAAAACAAGAACTTTTTCGTCTTTATCAGTTTTGTCTAAACCATATGCTAATGCTGCAGCTGTTGGTTCATTAATGATACGCTCAACTTCTAAACCAGCAATTTTACCAGCATCTTTAGTTGCTTGACGTTCAGCATCGTTAAAGTATGCAGGTACTGTAATTACAGCTTTGTCAACTTTCTCACCTAAATAGCTTTCAGCTGTATTTTTTAAGTTTTGTAAAATCATAGCTGAGATTTCTTGTGGTGTGTATGATTTACCTTCAATATCTACTTTATAATCAGTCCCCATATGACGTTTAATAGATTGAACAGTGTTTGGGTTTGTAATAGCTTGACGTTTAGCTACTTCACCAACTTGAGTTTCTCCATTTTTGAAAGCTACAACAGATGGTGTTGTACGTGAACCTTCAGGGTTTTGAATTACTTTTGGCTCATCGCCTTCTAATACTGTTACACATGAATTTGTTGTACCTAAGTCTATACCAATAATTTTACTCATAATAAAATTCCTCCATTTAATCATTAAATTAATTTAATTTTAAACAATGTCTTTTCGCCAAATTTAAGTTATTGGTTTACTTTGACCATTGATGGTCTTAATACTCTATCTTTAAGCTTGTATCCTTTTTGTAGTTCTTGAGTGATTTCGCCAGATTCAAAATCAGGGTTATCATCTTGAACTACAGCTTGGTGAATATTTGGATCAAATGCTTCACCTTCAGTTTTAATAACTTCAAGACCATTATCTTTTAGTGCGTTAATCAAACTTTCATGCACCATTTGTACACCTTTTTGAAGAGATTTAAAAGTCTCATCATCACCTTCAATTTGAAGTGCACGTTCTATATTGTCTATTGCTGGTAAAATATCTGTTAACACACGTTGTGCTTGATATGTTTTATTTATTTCATTTTCTTTTTGAATTCTACGCTTATAATTTTCAAACTCAGCGTAGAGCCTTAAATATTTCTCTTCGTTTTCATCTGCTAATTGTTGAAGTTCATTAATTTTTTGATCTTTTGGATCTATTTCTTCAATAACATTCTCGTCAGACGTTTCTTCTATTGCTTCATCTTGTAAATGACCTTTACTTTCTTCAGCTTGTTCAACTGAATCATCAATATTTTGTTTGACGTTTGTTTCTTCAACTGTTGATTCAGTGTTTTTTTCAACTGATTCGTCTTTATTTGTCATTTTCTGTCCTCCAATACTTTCTAATCCATCATTACCAAATTCTATTTAATAATTGAATGACATTTTGATAATGCATAGCTGTAGGTCCAATCACAGCGATTTGACCTTTTAACGTTTCATCAAAATGATATTGACTTGTTACAATTGAAATATCACTTAAGCTGTCATCAATTTCATTACCAATTTTTACATTAATATTTGGTGAAGATATATCTTGTAATAATTCTGCAATTCTATTTGATTCTATATATTGTAGAACGGGCTGAATTGAAGATACATTACTTTCATTCAATGCATCAATAAGTTTAACCTTCCCCCCCATATAAATGCTATTACTTTGATTAGAAATATGATTATTCATCGTATTTAACAATTTATTGATAAATATTTCTTCCTGCTCTGATTGAACAAAAGAGACAATATCATCTTGTAAATTCTGATTAAACTCAGTTAGTTTGTTAGTAACAAAATTTGATATTGTATTTAGTTTGTCATTACTAAACGGTATGTCTGAAGCAAGATGTACATGCTCAACATGACCTGATGAAAATACGATAACCATAATAACTAAATTAGGATTAGCACGAATCAAGTGTACATTATTGATAATATCTTGTTTATGATTAGGATGAACAACTAAAGTTGTATATTGAGATATATTTGATAATTCATCTGCAAAATATGTCAATGCTGATGATACATCATATTGATTCTCAACTAACAATTGATTTAATCGTCTTAATTTATTTGTTTTTTGATGAGATGTTTGTTCAAGTAAACGATTGACATAATACCTAAAACCTAATTGTGATGGCGAACGCCCTGAAGAACTATGTGTCTTTTCGATATAGTTTAAATCTTCAAGCTGTTTCATCTCATTTCTAATTGTAGCAGGACTAACATTCAAGTTATGTCGCTCAATTAGTGTTTTAGAACCAACGGGTTGTCCAAAATCAACATAATCCTCAACAATTGCGTTTAATATACTCAATTGCCTATCTGTAATCATGTTTTCACCTCATTAGCACTCACTTATCTCAAGTGCTAATTATAATTTATCAAATTGGTCAAAGTAAGTCAATGTTAAAGACTCGAAATTTCAATTTTTTTTAATCATTTATTAGGAAAGCTTCAAAAACCTCATTACCAATGACTTTCCCTCGATTTGTAAGTGCAATCGCATCGTTCTTTTCTACAATTAATTTCTTCTCTTTTAAATTATTTATTGTTTGACCAAAGACACTTTCAATTGATTGGTCAAACTTCTTTTTGAACCTTCTACTACTCACACCTTCATTTAAACGCAACCCAAGAAACATTTCTTCTTCCATTCTCTCAGTCAAAGAAGGTTTATTTGATACTAAAATTGCTTTACTTTCTTTATTTATAGCTTTGATATAATGATTCACTGGATTGATATTCGTATAACGAACACCATCTACATAACCACTTGCACCTGCTCCAAATCCATAATATTCCTCATTAAACCAGTAAACCTTATTATGTTCTGATTCATGGCCATCTAATGCAAAATTAGATATTTCGTATTGATGGAAAGGAGATTGTTCTATCTTAGACATCAGCAACTGATACATGTCAGCACCTAAATCCTCATTAGGAAGTTTGAGCAAACCTTTTCTATACATATTATAAAATTGGGTTTTAGGTTCAAGTATTAAGCCGTAACTCGAAATATGTTGAATATCCATATCTAAAGCTAGATCTAAACTTTGTTCAAAATCTTCAATCGTCTGTTTCGGTAAATGATACATTAAATCTAAACTGATTGATTTAATACCGGCGTTTTTAGCATTTAACACCGACGTGTAAATATCTTCAGTATTGTGCGTTCTACCTAAAACAGACAATAACTCCGGCTTGAATGTTTGAACGCCCATTGAAATTCTGTTTACTCCATATTTCTCTAATAGTTGGACTTTCTCTTTAGTTAACTCATCAGGATTTGCTTCAAATGTATACTCACCTGTGATTGTAAACGTATCACGTATTGCTTTAAGTAATCTTTCCAACTGATTAATAGAAAGGGCCGTTGGTGTGCCGCCACCTACATACATAGTCTTTAAGTTCCTATATTTTGCTGTAGACATTTCTGTTATTAGTGCATCTAAGTACTCATCTACAGGTTGGTTCTGTATAAAATATTTATTGAAATCACAATATGTACATATTCTTACACAAAATGGAATATGTATATATGCACTTTGTACTGTCATTTTAATGCCCCGCTTCTCAGACTGTTTATCCAATCGGCTATATCCTGTTGGACTATCTGCAATTATTCTTACTTTTAACTTTAACGTTTAATCAATAATTGTCTAATATATCGATTCATTTTAATATTTATAAATGTTAAGAGGGAGTGAGATAGAAATAATAAAGAACCACTAATGATTTATTATGTAGTGGCTCTTACACATTAGCCAGAGGTAATATGTACTTAAAAATAGAATTACATGAGTTAAACTCATGCATAAGGGAGTGGGACAGAAATGATATTTTCGCAAAATTTATTTCGTCGTCCCACCCCAACTTGCACATTATTGTAAGCTGACTTTTCGTCAGCTTCTATGTTGGGGCCCCATTGTTATAAGCTCATTTTAACTCTGTCGATGACTGCCAATATAACATTGTAAAGCCCAGGACGTTAATTTATCCTAGGCTCCCTCTTTTTAGTTATTAAACTTTATTCATTGTAAATTGTTAATTGATTTTTAAAAAATTATTCGTCATCCATTTTCAATACAGCCAAAAAAGCATCCTGTGGAATTTCAACATTACCAACTGCTTTCATCTTAGCTTTACCTGCTTTTTGTTTTTCAAGTAATTTACGTTTACGGCTTATGTCACCGCCATAACATTTAGCTAAAACGTTTTTACCCATTGATTTAATATTTGTACGTGCTACAATTTTTTGTCCTATTGCAGCTTGTACAGGTACTTCAAATTGCTGTCTTGGAATTAACGTTTTAAGTTTTTCAACTAATGCTTTACCACGTTCATATGCAAAATCTCTATGGACTATGAAGCTTAGAGCATCCACTTTATCACCGTTTAATAAAATATCCATCTTCACTAAATTACTTTCTTTATTTTCGATGAACTCATAATCAAATGATGCATATCCTTTAGTATTAGATTTAAGTTGATCGAAGAAATCAAATACAACTTCAGCTAAAGGTAATTCATAAACAATATTTACACGAATATCATCTAAATAGTCCATATTTATAAATTGTCCACGTTTACGTTGACATAATTCCATTACTGCACCTACATAGTCATTTGGAACCATCATAGTTGCACGAACATATGGCTCGAATATTTTATCAATTTTATCACGGTCTGGCATTTGTGCTGGATTATCAACCGTCACTTCTGAACCGTCACTTAAAATACATTGATAAATTACAGATGGTGCGGTTGCAATTAATTCAATGCCAAATTCTCTTTCAATTCTTTCTTGAATTATTTCCATGTGTAACATACCTAAGAAACCAGTTCTATAACCAAAACCTAATGCTTGTGATGATTCAGGCTCAAATTCTAATGATGCATCATTCAATTGTAATTTTTCTAATGCTTCTCTTAAATCATTATAATTTTTGTTATCTATTGGGAACAGTCCGCAATATACCATTGGATTCATTTTCTTATAACCTTGCAATGGTTCTGATGCAGGTCTACTAGCTAATGTGATTGTGTCACCAACCCTAGAATCATCAACATTTTTAATACTTGCAATAATGTAACCAACATCACCAACTGTTAATTCATCAACTGGAAGTTGCTTAGGTGTATTAATTCCAACTTCTGTTACTTCGAACTCTTTACCAGTGGCCATCATTCGAATTTTATCTCCGGCTTTAACAACACCGTCTACAATTCTTATCGATGAAATTACCCCTCTATATGGATCATACTCAGAATCAAATATTAACGCTTTTAGTGGTGCTTCTGGGTCACCATCTGGAGCTGGCACAACTTCAACTATTTTCTCAAGTATCTCTTCAATTCCAATGTTAGATTTAGCACTTGCTAAAACAACATCGTCTTGGTCTAAACCTATCATATCTTCAATTTCTTGTTTCACGCGTTCAGGTTCTGCAGCAGGTAAATCAATTTTGTTAATAACAGGCAATAACTCTAACTCATTATCTAATGCCAAATAAACATTTGCTAATGTTTGTGCTTCGATACCTTGAGCCGCATCTACTACTAAAATCGCGCCCTCACAAGCTGCCAAAGAACGTGACACTTCATATGTAAAATCGACGTGTCCAGGCGTATCGATTAAATGGAATGTATAAGTATTTCCATCTTTAGCTTCGTACTTTAAACGTACTGCGTTTAATTTGATTGTAATACCACGTTCTCTTTCTAAATCCATTGAATCTAGTAACTGATCTTGCATATCTCTTGTTTCAACTGATTTGGTATTTTCTAAAATTCTATCAGCCAATGTAGATTTTCCGTGGTCAATATGTGCTATAATCGAGAAATTCCTTATATTCTCTCTTCTTTTTAAGCGTTGCTCATTATCCATTTTATCCTTCTCACTTTCATAAAATAAACCCGTATTATCTTTCGCATCTTTGATATAATAACGTTTTTAATAGGTAAATGCAAACGCCATAATCTTGGATGAACTTTGAATTTATAACAATCTTTATTTAAATACATACTTGCGATATGTTAATATGTTAATTACGTACTTATAATTATAAAACGTATTGATTGTGTTTCCAACACAATTTATTAAATCTGCAAAATTTTAAGCTAACCCCATCAAATAAATGATTGCACAACGGTTAGACTTTTGTTAAAATATTTCTTGTTGTAATCAAATAAAATTTTGATAAGATGAACTCACTTTTAGGAGGTGACAGAAATGGCAAATATCAAATCTGCAATTAAACGTGTAAAAACAACTGAAAAAGCTGAAGCACGCAACATTTCACAAAAGAGTGCAATGCGTACAGCAGTTAAAAACGCTAAAACAGCTGTTTCAAATAACGCTGATAATAAAAATGAATTAGTAAGCTTAGCAGTTAAGTTAGTAGACAAAGCTGCTCAAAGTAATTTAATACATTCAAACAAAGCTGACCGTATTAAATCACAATTAATGACTGCAAATAAATAATCTTTTTAAATAAAAGTTCAAGCGCATGCTTGAACTTTTATTTTTTATAAAGATAGAATGAATAATTCCAGTATTAACTGTTTATCCATATATGATGATTTAAGTTTATAATCAGTTTCCGCACAAGCATCTATAATATTCAATAATTCATCAAGTTGATAATGTCTTACTTGTCCTAACGCTAATTTTACTCTGTATGGATGTACGCCTATTGTTTTAGCAATTTGCTGTCCACTATATCCTTTTTGACTCAGAATCTTACATTGATAAAATAATCGGTAATTACTTGTAATTAGTGCAAGTAATTTAATAGGTTCTTCTTTCATTGTTATTAAATCTTTTACTAAATGAATTGCTTGTTCTTTCTTTCTTTTCTGAATGTATTCAGTCAGTAAAAATACATTTTGTTCTAAACTTCTATTAATAATTTGGTTAACATCCTGCTTATTAATTGTTGGTCTATCGCCTAAAAATAAAATCAACTTTTCTATCTCTTGTGAGACAATATTAAAGTTAATACCTGTCAACTCAATAAATAAATCTAATGCATCTCTTTTGATATCTTTGAAATTCTCATTTAATTTACTTTGAATCCATTTTTTTATTTCTTCTTCAGACATTTGCTCTATTTTTTTAAGCCTTGCATGCTTTTTTAGAGTTTTAGTTAACTTTTTTCTTTCATCAAGTTTATTTTGATATATCTCAAAGACAATCAAATTTTCGCCATCATATTTTTCAATAAATTCTATTAATTGATCTACATTATGAGCCATATCTTTTGGCGATTTTTCACCTGTAAATATATATGCATTTTTAACCAAAATTGCTTTTTTATCTGAAAAGAAAGGCAATGTTAATGTTTCTTCAACAATTGGTGCAATCTCTGTTTCGTATAAATTATATTTCACAAAGTTAAAGTCATCTCTATCACTTTTCAAAAATTGTGATATGATTTCTGCACTTTGTTTTTCAACCAATTCAGGCACATCTCCATAAATAGCTACAATATTGTCGCTCATTCAGTACACCCTTTCATTCGTTTGACACATCAATAGATTATATCATGTTTCTGTATCTATAAACCACTTGCATTTCCATAAGAGTTTGAATCAACTTTTAAATTATCATCTAAGTCTATTGTAACTTGACCGTTTTGTTGGCTATTGTAAATGCGACTGCGAATCCTTTGCAATCGTTTAACAACTTCTATGTTAGGAAGATGATACATATTGTTCTTTCCAGAAGAAATCAAACTTATTTTAGGCTTAATCATCTCTATAAATTCTTTAGAACTACTTGTCTTACTCCCATGATGTCCTACTTTTAAAATATCAATCTCCGGCAAATTATATTTTTTTAGAAGTAAAGATTCATTATTTTTACTAGCATCGCCCATTAATAAAACTTTTTTATTTTGATATGTAATCATAGTAATAATCGAGTATTCATTTTTATCTCGGCTATTTGGAATAAAACTATCAAAAAATAGAAAACTACTATCTCCAAGTTTAAAACTACTAACTTGCCTTACATCCATAAGTTTAATGTTATACTTATGGCTTAATTTCGATAATAACATCAATGTATTACTACTATATCCCTTATTGTATATCACTATATGTTTAATTTTAATATGACTAATAATATATTCCAATTCACCAATATGATCATTGTGTGGATGTGTTAAAATTAGATACTCTAATTCATTTATCCCTCTCTCATTTAGCGTTGGTAAAATATGATATTTAGAAATTGAATAACTAGGTTGTTTAGTATCATCAATCACTTTCCCACCTGTATCAATCAAGACATTTTGGTTCTTACCACCTTCATATAAAATACTGTCTCCCTGCCCCACATTTAACATTGTAATTTTGTGATGTGAATTTGTTGGAAACGTTATTAATAATGTCAGAATAATTATAGTCCAAAACGTAACCAATATATATTTACGTTTAGCCAATAACCAAAATATGTAATAAACGGAAATTATAAATATTATAAATATCCAATCATTAAACTTGGGAACAGAAAAATGTGATTGCTTGATTCTTGTGAATAGGTCTAGTAACCAGTCATGAAAATTAAAACTTAGGTCAACCAAGTAATTTAGCGGCGTTAATCCCACAATAAAATGACTTGTAATAAAGAATAAAATAGATAGAGGAAACAATATAATCGAATAGTATGGTACAAAAATCAAATTAGATAAAAATCCCACCCATTGAAGTTGATGAAAGTTTGGAATGGCAACGATAAATGAAGCTAATTGTGCAATAAACGTAATTATGAATAATGATTGTAACTTCGACAATTGCTGTAAAAAAGGAAAAAGTAACATAATAAAAAATGAAATGATGAATGAAAATTGAAATCCAATATCATAAACAACTAGTGGATTTAAAATAAACATAATTATAAATGCAAATGCTAAAAGCTGAATACCCTTTATTTTAATTTGATTAGTAATAAGCAGTACAAGCGTTGTCATTATTATAGCTCTTACAGCACTAGGTGCATAATTTGTGTATTGAGCAAATAAGGCTAATACAATGATTGTAATTCCTTTAATGACAAATAAAGGTAAATTTAATCGTTTTAAAGGTTGGTAAATTAAGAATACAATTGCAGCTATATGCGAGCCACTAACTGCCAGCAAATGATATATACCTATTTCTTTAACACGTTCCTTAAATTGCTCATTAATTTCTTTTACGTCACCAGTAATCAATGCCATAATACGATCCGGAAACTTAATACCCGAATCATAAATTCGATTCATTATAAACTGTTTATGTTTCTCAATTAAATTAGACCGGTTCGATTCTAGGCAGCTTTGTACAACTATACTTTGTAATTTAAGAGTTACAAACTTATTGTCATTAACTTTGAATTGTCCTTTAACAATACAATTACGACTTTCAATTTTCTTTAAATCAAAATTCTTTTTATTTGTTAAAAAGAAAGGATATATTTCATTTTTTAAACTCAACCTACCTTTATATGTGTCACTACCTTGACGTTGAATTTGGATTACTTGAGCACGCTCATTAAACTGAGAATTACGTTCAATATAATTGATATAATTAAATATTGCTTGTTGTGAATAATGTAAATACCATGAGGAGAAAATGATTAAAAAGAGAGAAATAGGGGCATATACGATTTTATTTTTACGATAAGCAATATACAAAAGTAAAATAAAAAGAAATGTAGAGAGCACTTTGCTAGAATTCCAAAGCACTCCTACAATCATTGATAACGCGACATACAGCAAAACATCAACCTTTAGTCAGATATTCAGCAACATATTCAGGTGAAAATGGAATTTTTTTAAATTCAATACCAGATTGTTTGAGTAATTTAGTTGCATATTCATGGTTATGATAATCTTCTGCATAGTAGATACGCTTTATACCTGCTTGAATAATTGACTTTGTACAATTTAGGCATGGAAAATGAGTAACATAGATTGTTGCACCTTCAGTAGATACACCTTGTTTTGCACATTGTAATAAAGCATTCATTTCTGCATGTATCGTTCTGATACAATGTCCATCTTCAATTAAACACCCTTCATCTATACAATGCACCTCGCCAGCTACAGAGCCATTATAACCACCAGCAATAATACGATTATCCTTAACAATCGTTGCACCTACAGATAATCTTTGACAAGTTGAACGTAATGCTAGCAAATGACTTTGTGCCATAAAATATTCTTCCCATTTGATTCTTTCCAAGATGTTCACCTTCCATACTTAAAATTTAGTAACATTTTCTAATAATATAAGATTAATCACAAAAAATAAAATTTGCAATTAAAATAATCCATTATGTCGTGAAATAAGAATTCAGTTTATCAAAAGTTTTACTTCCAAAACCTTTTACTTTTTTCAAATCGTCAATTTCTTGAAATGCACCTTGTTGGTTGCGATATTCAACAATTGCATTAGCTTTAGCTTGCCCTACTCCAGGAACAGACATCAATTCTGATACAGATGCCGTATTTAAATTTACTTTAGTATTATTTGTGTTCCCATTTTTTACGTGCACACTGTTTGCTCCAAATTGTGGTTCAACATTCTTTTGTCCTTTATGAGGAATGAAAATCATTTTTTGATCTGTTAATTTTTCAGACAAATTAATTTGACTTACATCTGCATCATCTAATAATTGTGCTTTATCAAGTAAATCAACTACTCTATCCTTAGATGTCATTTTATAAACATTAGGATGTTTAACAGCACCTTTTATATCGACATATACAGGACCTTTATTTTTGGAATTATCTCCATCTTTGACCTGGACATCTTCTAATTTGGACAAACTACTATTTTCACTAGTGCTTTGTTTCAGAACAGTATCTTTATTTTCAAAATCTCTTGAAGTATAATCATCTTGTCTCCAGAATATAAAACCAATTAATACCATAATTAAAACAACAGCACTTATAATATATAACTTCCATTGAGCTAAAAAATCTTTATAGCGTAATAAAAATTGATACAATAAAACCACTCCTCAACTTTATACACGTCTGAGCGAGTGGTTTTACTTTTATTTTTTCGCAATGAAAAACAATCTTTCTGCATCTTCATTATGTTCATCTATATTAAAATCAGTAAATGTTTCAACATGTTTAAAACCAACTTGAGTTAACCAAGACAAATATGTCTTTTCATCAAATGTTCTCTGAAAATGAGACTCGTCAAATCTTGAATATGTTTCATCTTCATGTCGAATGAAAAATGTCATATCATGATAAACACTTAAAGGTAAATCTCCTTGCACAGCATCCCATGCTAAAAAAATGTCCCCTTTATCATCAATATAACTTTGATTATTAAACAAAGTCATCATTTTATAAACAGTATGTACATCAAAAATAAATACACCTGAATCAGCCAGATGACGATAAACATTGATGAATGTTTCAATAACAGCAGTTTCATCTTGCAAATAATTTAGAGAGTCACAAAAAATAGTGATGATATCAAATTGTTGTTGCAAATCAAACGATGTCATATCTCCTTCAAGCCAATTTACATTTGCTGATTTTTGAGCTGCAACAGTCAACATATCAACACTTAAATCCATACCAGTAACATTACCTAAAGCTTCTAATTGAACTGTTAAACTACCAGTACCGCATCCAATATCTAAAATATTTGATTCATCTTTGCAGTGATTTTTTACAATTTCAAACCATTTTTCATATGGTTGATCTTGAGTCAATTGATCGTACACTAGGCTCATTTCTGCATATTGCGACATAATTAATACGCAACCTGACCATATGATTCTAATGGTGCATCTTGATATAACTTTTCAATATTATAATAATTTCGTTCGTCTTTATGGAAAACATGTACCACAACATCAGCTAAGTCAATTAATATCCAACGCGCTTCATTGTAACCTTCCATACGTTTTACTTCTATATTTTGTTCATTGGCTACTTCTTTCACCGCTCTAGCAATCGCTTGAACTTGTCGTTCATTATTTCCGTGCGTTACAACAAAATAATCTGTCATATCGCTGATACCTTTCATTTCTAAAGAAATCGTATCTTCGCCTTTTTTATTGTCAATTGCATCCACAGCAATTGCTAATAATTCTTGTGAATTCATTTAATCATCCTTTATTCTTTCGTCACTATAGTTATAATAATTTAAACAGTCAATTGTCTTATTATATACCGTAATATCTTTCTGTATTAAAAATAGTACTGTGCGTTTAGAAATTTCATAAATTGTCTTATCTAAACTACCTTGATTGTATGCCATATCTCGAATATCATCAACTCCTGGGATTGTTCTACCAGGTTCGATGTAATCTGCAATAAAAATCAGTTTTTCAGTTTTTGTCATTTGTTGACGTCCCGTAGTATGGTATTTGATAGCCATTAATACTTCCTCATCATTGATACCATATTCATGTTCCATGATTGCTGCACACACTGGGCCATGCAATATTTCACTACCATAACTCAGTAGATCATTACCTAATTCGTATTGTCGAACAATTTGATACATTTTACCTAAATCATCATATTTACAGAAATCATGTAATACACCTGCTAATTCTACTTTACTAGTGTCTCCATCATAAATTTCTGCTAATTTAATCGCTGTTTCTGCAACTCTTAAAGAATGATTATAACGTTTCTCTGGCAGTTTCTCTTTTGCAAGCCGTTTTGCTTTTTCAATGTTCATATAATCCTTCCCCCTTAATATAGTTTTCAACGGATTTAGGAACAAGAACTTGGATAGATTTACCTTTACTAACTCTTTGTCGAATCATTGTCGAACTTATATCTACCCTAGGTATCTGAATTGCAATCATACCATTTTCAACATTTTGACTATTTTTGTCTCGATTTACAACTACAAAAGTAACCATTTCTTTTAAGTATTCAATTTGATACCATTTCTCTAGTTGGTTATACTGATCCGTCCCAATAACAAAGTACAACTCACTGTCTTTGTGTTGCTCCTTGAATGCCTTGATCGTGTCATAGGTATAACTTTGACCACCACGTTTAATTTCATCGTCGCAAATATCTCCAAAACCAAGCTCGTCGATAACCATCTGTATCATTGTTAATCTGTGCTGAACGTCTATAAAATCATGGTGCTTTTTCAATGGAGACATAAAACTAGGTAAAAAATAAAATTCATCTGGCTGTAATTCATGAAATACTTCGCTAGCTACTATCATATGTGCAGTATGGATAGGGTTAAACTGACCGCCGTAAAGTACTATCCTTTTCATTATTATGGCAATTCAATTTCTTTATTTTCTTTAGATTCTCTATAAATCACGATCATAGATCCAATCACTTGCACTAATTCACTATGCGTAGCTTCGCTTAATGTTTCAGCTAATTCTTTTTTATCATCAAAGTTATTTTGTAGTACATGTACTTTAATCAATTCTCTGTTTTCTAACGTATCATCTATTTGTTTAATCATGTTTTCGTTGATACCGCCTTTTCCAATTTGAAAAATCGGATCAATATTGTGTGCTAAACTTCTTAAGTATCTTTTTTGTTTGCCAGTAAGCATATGTTATTCTCCTTTTAATTGTTGTAAAACTGCTGTTTTCATAGAATTAATATCAGCATCTTTATTAGTCCAAATTTTAAAGCTTTCCGCACCTTGGTAAACAAACATATCTAAGCCATTATAAATATGGTTTCCCTTGCGCTCTGCTTCCTCTAAAATAGGTGTTTTATATGGTATATAAACAATATCACTCATTAAAGTATTGGGAGAAAGATGCTTTAAATTAATAATACTTTCGTTATTTCCAGCCATACCCGCTGGTGTTGTATTAATAACAATATCGAATTCAGCTAAATACTTTTCAGCATCTGCCAATGAAATTTGGTTTATATTTAAATTCCAAGATTCAAAACGAGCCATCGTTCTATTCGCAACAGTTAATTTGGGCTTTACAAATTTTGCTAATTCATAAGCAATACCTTTACTTGCACCACCTGCTCCCAAAATTAAAATGTATGCATTTTCTAAATCTGGATAAACGCTGTGCAATCCTTTAACATAACCAATACCATCTGTATTATACCCTATCCACTTGCCATCTTTTATCAAAACAGTGTTAACTGCACCTGCATTAATCGCTTGTTCATCAACATGATCTAAATACGGTATGATACGCTCTTTATGAGGAATTGTGATATTAAAGCCATCTAATTCTTTTTTTGAAATAATTTCTTTAATTAAATGAAAATCTTCAATTGGAATATTTAAAGCTTCATAAGTATCATCTAATCCTAAAGAATTAAAATTTGCTCTATGCATAACGGGCGACAAGGAATGTGAAATAGGATTTCCGATAACTGCAAATTTCATTTTTTAAATCACCTTATAAAATAGAATTTCTTAATACAACATCAACATTTTTAGGAACACGAACGATTACTTTAGCTCCTGGTCCTATAGTTATAAAGCCTAGACCAGAGATCATAACATCGCGTTTCTCTTTGCCTGTTTCAAGTCTAACAGCCTTTACCTCATTAAGATCAAAATTTTGTAGATTTCCAGGTGGCGTTAATAAATCGCCAAGTTGATTACGCCATAAATCATTGGCCTTCTCCGTTTTAGTACGATGTATATTCAAGTCATTAGAAAAGAAACAAATTAACGGACGTTTACCACCTGATACATAATCTATGCGCGCTAGACCGCCGAAGAATAATGTTTGCGCCTCGTTTAATTGATATACGCGTTGTTTTATTTCTTTCTTAGGCATAATAATTTTCAATTCTTTTTCACTAACTAAATGCGTCATTTGATGATCTTGAATAATACCTGGTGTATCATACATAAATGATGTTTCATCTAATGGAATATCTATCATATCTAAAGTTGTTCCAGGGAATCTTGAAGTTGTTACTACATCTTTTTCACCAACACTAGCTTCAATCAGTTTATTAATCAATGTAGATTTCCCAACATTCGTTGTCCCTACAATATACACATCTTCATTTTCTCGAATATTCGCAATTGATGATAATAAGTCGTCTATGCCCCAGCCTTTTTCAGCTGAAATTAATACGACATCGTCAGCTTCCAAACCATATTTTCTTGCTGTTCGTTTTAGCCATTCTTTAACTCGACGTTTATTAATTTGCTTCGGCAATAAATCCAATTTATTTGCTGCTAAAATGATTTTTTTGTTTCCGACAATACGTTTAACTGCATTAATAAATGATCCTTCAAAGTCAAATACATCCACAACATTGACGACAATACCCTTTTTATCCGCAAGTCCTGATAATAATTTTAAAAAGTCTTCACTTTCTAATCCTACATCTTGAACTTCGTTATAATTTTTCAAGCGGAAACAACGTCTGCAAATCACGTCATCACCAAACATATTATGCTCTGGTACAAACCCAGGTTTATTTTTATCTTCAGATTGAAGTGGCGCACCACAACCGATACATTTTAAAATGTCAGACAATCAATTTTCCTCCCATGTGATATAACCTTTTTTACTGAAATGACGTAATAATCGTCTTTCAATTAATCTATTAAACTTAGTAATAAAGCCATCCGTTCGTTTAACTGGAACGACCATAATTGTATATAAACCTCGACGGTTACCACCAAATACATCAGTAAGCATTTGGTCACCTATAACAACAGTTTGATCAGGTCTTATATTCATCTTAGTTATTGCTTTATCAAACGCTTTTCCCATTGGCTTTCTCGCTTTAAAAATAAAATCGATGTCTAAATGCTGACTAAAACTAGCAACACGAGACTCATTATTATTAGACACAATTGTAATAGTGATTCCTTTTTCATTAGCTTCCTTAAACCATGCTTTAACACGTTCTGTAGGTTCTTTAACATCCCAACCTACTAGCGTATTATCTAAATCTGTAATAATACCTTTAACGCCTTTGTCCACTAACTTGTCTAAATCAATTTGAAATATTGATTGAACATATGAATTCGGCATAAAAAACTTGCGAACTAAACCCATTTAACTCACCTTTACCTTTTTATAATTGAGACACTAATGCTTCAACAGTTTGACTTGATGATACCGCTGCTTTTTCTAAAAATGCTTCGAAACTCATTTCCGCTTCTCCATTTGCTAAGTCTGAAACTGCACGAACTACAACAAATGGTACATTAAATTGATAACATGTTTGTGCAATTGCAGTTGCTTCCATTTCAACCGCCATCGCATTTGGAAATGCTTTTTTAATTTTTTGGCGTTGTTCAACACTACCGATAAAGCTATCACCACTTACAATTAAGCCTACTTTAGCTGTTAATTGTTGTTGTTGTACAACTTGAGATACTTTTTCTATTAAAGGTTTACTTGATTGAAATGCTACCGGCATCTGTGGTACTTGTCCATATTCATAACCAAATGCTGTTGCATCCGCATCATGATATTTTACATCATCACTTATAAGAACGTCACCTACATTTAAACTTTCATCTAAAGCTCCAGCAGAACCTGTATTAATAATGATGTCCGGTTTAAACTTATTAATTAATAATGTCGTAGAAATTGCAGCATTAACTTTTCCAATGCCGCTTTGGGTAATCACTACTTCTCTATCTTTTAAAATGCCAGTATAAAATTTAACATGTGCAACTGAAATTTCGCTTAATTGTGTTAATTTATTTTTTAATATTGTTACTTCTTCTTCCATGGCACCAATTATACCAATCATCCTTTGATTCACCTCTTTTAAAAAATCCTAGCATTTGTTATTTTATCACATTTTAATCACTACAACGACAAGTATCATGATTTTCATTACTGTATAAAACTTTTGCTTTATTTTTATAAAAAGCTTTCACAATACCTTGGTATCATAAATAATTATTTATGAACTCATAACAGTGAAATAGATGCTTCTAATTTGTGTATTTTTCAAAAACTAATCATATCAATTACATCAACCAATAGTGTCAAGAAACTTTATTAAATAACAGGAAAATGATATGTTTAAAATAATAATGATGAAATAAGAGGATTTTACAATGGCTGAAAATAATCAAAATAGTCTCGTAACAAAGATAGCTACATACGGCAGTTTTATTGCAATTGCGTCGTTTGTCATTTTATTTATAAGTATATTTTTAAAGTTTTCATTTAATATCGAGTTTACAGCAACAATTATGAACATATGTCGCTACACTCTAATTCTAGGATTTATACTTATGTCCTTACCTGATGTTGTTGATAAAAACATTAAGAAAATTATATTCGATGCATTTATTATCATCGTCTTTATCTTCTTTTTACTATAGTAGTTTTATTTTGTAATTATACAGTTAATCATATTTGTTTCGTATCGAATTCCTGTGTGCATTAAAGATTATTCTAATAGAAAACAGCAGTAAGACTTTTCTGAGTAATAGCCTCCTTACTGCTGTTTTTATTTGTAACAATATAATGACAGGTACTTTATATTTCACTGTCAAAGATCATTAATGATTAACTCACTTAAATTATGATTTGAATAAATAGATATCTAAATGCAATTTGTCACTATTGATAGTTTTATTATCAGCATACATTTTTAATACCTCATGACCATACTCACCATTTAAATTATAAAAATCATATTCTACATTTTTTCATCATCATTATGATATTTAACATACCCTTTAACAATGTCGCCACCTTGTTCGTACAACTTATACTTCTCATTCAAATAATTTCTTAATTGAACATCTAATTCTTGAATGGTAACAATTTACTTTTTCGTTTTCACTGCAGTTAGTTCTATTTCTGTTTGATGTCCGTCAATCCATAAATTACAAGGTATATTCTTATAATCATCGTATTTATTATTGTCACTTAAAGTAACACCACCATAACTACATTGCGTTTTATTGGTTTCTCCCCCATGACATTCATAGCTATAGCTTCCAGCATATACATCAATATTCTTATTTATAAATTTCTTTGAAAGTGCCTCATTTTCGAATTCAACTTTTAAATCTTTTTTCCAAGCATCATTTAAGAACATGTCATGAAATAACAAATCATGCTTCAACAGTCTATCATTTGTTTTTTTATTTTCAAGATCAGTTGGATTAGCAAATGACACCTTAGCATTATATAGACGCTTGGAATCAAGTTTACTTTTATGATGTAAGTCTGAATATTCGATTGCACTTGCTGAATTTGTAAAAATTCCTTCTAACAATAATATTAAAATAAATCCTGTTAAATATTTTACTTCAAACTCCCCCAAAACAATTATTAATTTACATTTGAGAGCGAGACATAAATGATAAACAGGCTAGGAAAGAAATCAATGTTCTATGCTCTACGAAGTTATATTGGCAGTAGTTGACTGAACGAAAATGCACTTGTAACAAGCTTTTTTCAATTCTAGTCAACCTTGCCGGGGTGGGACGACGAAATAAATTTTGCGAAAATATCATTTCTGTCCCACTCCCTTGAGCCTACAATTTTGATTTATGTATCACACTCATAATACTTTTCAATTTGAAATACTCTGTTCGCAATTATTAGTTGAGTTATATCAACCAATACAGTGTAAACTTAAAAATTCCAAACCGTTTAACAGTATATCAGAAAAAATGATAATTATTTCAATTATTTTTATTAAATTTCATAATGATTCATATAATATTCGAATTAAAACATCACAATACTGATACACAACAAAAAGAGCAGTACACTTGTCATGCACCACTCTCAACAAATATATTTTTTAATGAAGCAATTACGCAATCTTACAAATACAATAAGTATAGCTGAATCACATATTACATTTATTTTATAATCGAATTTAGAAATTCATCACTTATCTCATAAATTGTTGGTCTACTTTTAATTTTAACTAAGTAGTTACCAAATTTTTTAATTGTATTATTAATTTTTACTCTTCCTACTCCCAATATGTTTTCTAAATCAATTAATGTTAATCTATTTCTTTTATTTCCAAACAATTTATCCATTGAAAGGAGATACAAAAATTCATAATCTATCTTTTTATAATGACTAGTTAAATAAAGCGTTAATTTTTCAGTCGCATCCATTTTTGGTATTAACTCATCAAGTATTCTTTCTTGTCCTGCTATCAATAACTCAAGCATTGTGTCAATAAATTCCGTCAAATCACCACAATTCAAATGATTTGAAGCAGTCATAAACGCCTTGTAATATTTCGATTTATTCCTATTTATAACATATGAAAATGTCAAAGCAGTATAATTATCATAATAATCACTCAAGAGCTTGGCAATTATAAATCTTCCAACTCTACCATTGCCATCATAAAAAGGATGTATATATTCAAACATATAATGACTAGCCATGATTTTGAACGGCTGAGGCGCATCAAAATATTTTAAAAATGTTAGCATTTCACCTATATATTCAACAATTTTGGTTTCAGGTTGTAACCCAACATGTATATATTTATTCGTTGACCCATCATGCACACCGACAAAATTTTTACGAAATAGCTCTCCATCTAACTTATCTTGTTCGTTAATTTCATTTGAAACTAATTTATCATAAATCGCTCTAATGTCTCTTACATTATCAACTTTAATTTTTTTATTAAGTTCTATCTCTTTATATTGATCCACGAGGCCCCTGAACTTAAGAAAGTCTGATGCTTGGTTATTTAACGCATGTGCAATCTCTTGTTTAGTACTAAATACATTTTCAATTTCATTAGTACTTTGTAATTCATCGATTAATAAATCATTAAAATATTGTTCTCTAGCTGCATATGGTAAAGAATTAAGTGCTCTATCAATTTTTCTACTATTAATTGATATTAATTCTTGTTTTTTGATAGATTTTTAGTCACCATAAAGAATAGAGGATATTCCAAATCATTAACTTTTTTTCCATTTTCCATAGGTATGATATTAATATTAGTATTGAAAGATGCTAAAGAATTAAATCGCTTAATATACTCTTCCTTCATTTTACTTTCATTGTGTTCATGAAAAATACTTTTTAAAGTTCTGTAACCCATTTGCAGCCTCCTCTACTCATTTAAAATGTATTTTTAGTCCAATAAATCCATTTTCATTAGATTAGCTAAATATTATCACTTTTTTTCTTTAAAAACTATATAAATAACTATTTTCTCAATCAATAGAAAAAGATTTTTCATCATAACAAAAAGAGCAGTACACTTGTCATGCACCACTCTCTCTTAAAATATATCTAATTATGCTGTATAAATGAATCACCGATAATCAAAACACATTTCGGCCTAATACTAACAACATTTACAGTGATGCTATTAGTCGAAATGTCTTTTAAAATAACTGAAGCACTTCTTTGAATGAGAATATACCTGTCAATATTGTAACAAGTACTGCAACGATACCAAAGATGAACATCCAATTTGGGTGTTTATAATCACCTACAATTGATTTCTTTTTACTTGCAATCAAAATTGCACCTAACGTAATAGGTAAAATCCATCCATTTATCGCGCCTGCTATAATTAAAAGGCTGATTGGTTTTCCAATAAATAAGAAAATCATTGTTGAAATAACGATAAACACAATCACAATTAAATTACTTCTTTCTTTAAGTGATTTATGAAGTGTTTTTAAAAATGTTGCGCTTGTGTATGCTGAGCCAATTACTGATGACATAGCTGCAGCAAATAACACAATACCAAAAATATTCTTTCCAATTGGTCCAATTGCGTGTTCAAAAACTGACGCTGGTGGATTTTCAGAACTTAGTGTCACACCTGTTACAACAACTCCTAATACCGCTAGGAAAAGTAACGTTCTCATAATACCTGTAGTTTACCTGCAATTGCTGATTGATTTACAAATGGTAAATATTGCTTACCTTTAATGCCAGAGTCTAATATACGATGTGCACCTGCAAAGGTAATATAACCACCTACAGTTCCACCAACTAACGTAATGATTGGCAAGACTAATTTCATTGGATGTTCTGGCGCAAATGTATGCACAAAAGCATCACCATAAGGTGGATTAGAAACAAACATCACATATGCCACAACTAAAATCATCACAATACCAAGAATCATTGAAACAACGTCCATAATTTTTTGTCCACTTTTACTTACAAAGATTAATATTGCAAAGATTGCAGTAATAGCTGCGCCCCATTTTACATCTAATCCAAAAATTGCATTTAAACCTAAACCGGCACCAGCAATATTACCAATATTAAAAGCTAGACCACCAAATGCAATCAATATTGAGATAACAGTACCAAGCCCAGGAACAACTTTATTTGATATTTCTTGACCTCTTAAACCAGTTACAACTAATATGCGCCATATATTAATTTGTGCACCAATGTCAATGATAATAGACAGTAATATGGCAAATGCGAAACTCGCCAAAAATTGCGATGTAAATACTGCCGTTTGTGTTAAAAATGCTGGTCCTATTGCAGAGGTTGCCATTAGAAATACAGAACCTAACAATAATCTCTTATGGTTTTTAGTAAATTCAAAATCACTTTCGCGATGTTTAAGCTTTAAATTTCTCCCCATTTTTTAGCCCCCTATAAGGATTGAATATCAATGCCTTCTTTCATTAAAATTTCTCTAATTTTCGAAACAAATAATAATGCATGTTCTCCATCACCATGCACACAAATTGTATCTGCTTGTAACGTTACTTCCTTATTGTTTTTTGAAATAACTTTATTTTCCTTCACCATCTTCAAAACCTGCTTAAGTGCTTCGTCAGTATCAGTAATCACAGCATCACTTTCTTTTCTACTAACGAGCTGCCCATCATCTTCGTATCGTCTATCAGCAAACACTTCAGAAGCTGTAATTAATCCGACATTCTTTGCTTCTGAAATTAGATATGAATTTGCTAATCCTACTAACACTAGTGATGGATCAAAGTCATAAACAGCTTGTGCTATAACGCTTGCTATTTCTCTGTCTTTTGCACCCATCTGATACAATGCACCATGTGGTTTAACATGATTAATTTTAACTTGATGAATGCGACAAAACCCTTGTAATGCACCTAATTGATAAATCATCAAATTATAAATCTCCTCGTTAGAGATATCTATATTTCGTCTGCCAAAGCCTTTCAAATCAGGTAAACCAGGATGTGCACCTACTGCAACATTATGTGCTTTGGCAAGTTTTACCGTTTCATTCATTACATTTTCATCACCAGCGTGAAAACCACAAGCAACATTCGCACTTGTAATTAACGGAATAATTTGATGATCACCACCAAAGGAATAATTTCCAAATGCTTCGCCTAAATCACAATTCAAATCAACTCGCATTATAATTCCACCCCTTTAACAATTTGATGTTTTTCTAAAAATTTAATATCAACATCTTTTGCATCTCCATCACGATATAGTGGATAATTTAAAACTGCATATAAAAAATCGGCAGTTGTAGAAAATCCATCTATCACCATTTCATCTAAGGTAGCTCTCAATTTATCAATTGCTGAAGCTCTATCATGAGATTTTACAATTACTTTAGCTACTAAAGAATCATAATATGGTGAAACTTGATAACCGTGATATAGTAAAGAATCGACTCGCACATTAAAGCCTTGAGGTAAATGTAACGCTGTCACTTTACCTGGTGTTGGTTGAAATTTCTTTTCAGGATTTTCGGCATTTATTCTCGCTTCTATCACATGACCATTAAATTGAATATCGTTTTGTGAAAAAGGTAAATGATTATGTTCCAATAAATACAATTGTGCTGCAACCAAATCACGTTCTGCTCGCATCTCTGTAACAGTATGTTCAACTTGTATTCGAGCATTCATTTCAATAAAGTAATGTGCGTTATCAGTTACTAAAAATTCAATCGTACCTGCACTTCTATAATTTGCTGCACGTGCAACTTTAACAGCATCGTTACATATTTGTTGTCGTCTTTCTTCAGTTAATGCTGCACAAGGAGATTCTTCGATTAATTTTTGATTTTTACGTTGTACAGAACAATCACGTTCCCCTAAATGTACATAATTATCCTGCCCATCCCCCATAACTTGAACTTCAACATGTTTTGCAACAGGTATAAAAGCCTCAACATAAACACGATCATCATCAAAGTATTTTTTTCCTTCACTTTTAGCTTCTTTAAATGCCTTTTCTAAATCTTCAGCTTTCTTTACAATACGTATACCTTTACCACCACCGCCACTGGCAGCTTTGATAACAACTGGATAACCGATGTCTTTGGCAAGCTTCTCAATTTCAGACACATGATTCACAGCATCATTTGATCCTGGAATCACAGGAACACCTGCATGATGAACTGTTTGTCTTGCTGTTATTTTATCCCCCATCATTTCCATCGTTTTTTTAGTAGGCCCTATAAACGCTATGCCTTGTTCCTCAACGGTTTGAGCAAATTTTGTTGATTCTGATAAAAAGCCATATCCTGGGTGAATTGCATTAGCACCAGTGATTTGTGCAGCAGATATGATGCGGTCAATATTTAAATAACTATCTAAAGCATTAGCTTCTCCAATACATATAGCTTGATCCGCTAAATGTACATGCAAGCTTTGCTCGTCCCCTTTTGCATAAACTGCTACAGTTTCAATCCCATATTCTCTGCAAGCTCTTATAATCCTTACAGCAATTTCACCTCTGTTCGCAATTAAACAACGAAGCATTTACTTACCCCCTTTACTTAATACGTACCAAAACTTGGTCGTATTCAACATTTGTGCCATGATCAGCTACTATTTCAGTGATTTCTCCAGCAACATCTGTTGTTACCTCGTTTAATACTTTCATCGCTTCAACATATCCTATAATATCTCCCTTGTTAACTTTGTCACCGACTTTCACAATTGGTTCAGTTAATTCTTTACTGTCTTGTAAAAAGAATGTACCTACCATTGGTGATTTAATGTCATGATAATCATTTGTCGAAACATCGGAGTTATCATTCACTTTTGAAGCTGTCAAATCATTATTGTTCATACTTTGATTTGATTGATTACTGTGTGCAGCCAAATGATTCGAATCAGTGAAGTCAATTTCTATTTCATCTTCAAAATTTTTATATTTAAATTTCTTAACATCATTTTCCTTCACTAATTTGATTATTTGTTCGATTTTTTCAATATTCATTTTACAAATCCCCTTTTAAAATTGTTGCTAATTTTTTCGAAGTATGTCGCAAGCTAGATGTATCAAAAATTGGAGTCTTTTGATGACTCTTAAGAATTTCATTAAACAGAGACATTTGTTCCCGATTCTTATCTACAGCTTCTTGGAATGATATCCATTTAAATTGAATTGTATCTTGTGGTTTCATCTGTGCTAACTTTGGCAGATCAAATTTGCATACAGTTGCAATTTTGGTATAACCACCTATCGTTTGTTTATCATTAAGAAGAATAATAGGTTGACCATCATTTGGTACTTGAACACTGCCAAGAGCAACCGGTTCAGAAATGATATCTGCTTGATTAATAGGTGCAACGCTGTCACCTTCCAAACGATACCCCATACGGTCTGATTGTTCGGTAATTAAATATGGATGATTTACAATTTTCGCTCTAGCCTCTTCAGAAAATGCCTCGAATTGAGGTCCTTGAAGAATGTGTATAATATTATTTTCTGGCAATAAATCGTCCTGTAAATGAATAGTCTTTCCAATGTTTTCTTTAAAGTCATTATTTATTTTCACTGTTATTACATCATTAGCTAATAACTTTCTACCTTTGAATCCTCCTATACTACTTCGGGTATGTGTTGCATAACTTTCAGCAATTGGAGGTACGTTGATAGTATGACCAAAAGTAAGATAACCGCGTGCACCTTTGGTTATAGCACCTATTTTTAAAATGTCACCTTTCTCAGCTAATATGACAGAATTCATTGATATAGTTTTATTATTTAGCGAGGCATTAACACTACCACCGGTTATAACAAATGTATTTTGCGTATTAAATTGAATGGTAGGACCAATCAAAGTATATTCAATCGCTGGACCATCATTGTTAATTAATGACTGCGCAACCTTAAAACTAAATTGATCCATGGCACCTGCGCCTGAAAACCCAATATGTTCATAACCTTTTCTTCCTAGATCTTGTACCGTTGAAAAGAGACCTGGTTGTAAAATCTTAATTGACATTTTCGATCACCACCCAGTCATCAACATTAAAGTTGCCATCTGATATATCTCTTTCGATTTGTATAAATTCCTGTTCATCTATTGCATAAAATTGTATCCATTCTCCTGCTTCATACATTGACATTGGTTCACGCTCGCTGCTAAATACTTTTAACGGTGTGCGTCCAATAATTTGCCATCCGCCAGGAGAATCTGATGGATATAGTCCTGTTTGATTATTCGCAATACCTACAGAACCTGCATGAATTTTTAACCTTGGCTGATTACGTCTAGGTGTATGTAGTTGTTCATCAAGTCCGCCTAAGTATGGAAATCCAGGCATAAATCCTAGCATATATATTAAATAAGGTTTACTTGTATGTTTTTCAATAACTTGCTCAACAGTTATTCGATTATGCTTTGCTACTTCTTCAATATCAGGTCCATATGTACCACCATATTGAACAGGTATTTTAATAATACTATTGGTTTGATTCACAGCATGAACATTTTTTTCATTAAATTTGTTAAGTTCTAAATTTTCAATTAATTTAGAAGGTGTTATAGCTTGTTCATCAAAATATATTAGAACTGCTCGATACGAAGGGACAATATCTTGAATTTCTAATATTTCTTTTTCTCGTATCCACCGTACCATTGCTGTGACATTTCGATATGTCTCTTCGGATATTTTATTTTCAAAATAAATCATAATCGTCTGCTCGTTAATAAATCTTACATCCACTCTAAATCCCCCTTTGTATTGCAATAAACCAGTATTGAATACCTTTTCATTGTATCATTGAGAAGCACAAGTTGTTTAATAAGTAATTCAAATCGCATACAATAACAAATGATAATCAATTTGTTTCTTCGGAAATATTTTGCTTTTTTAAAATGGAGTAGTTAATATTGAAACTCTTACACTAATTTAGATTCTGCTATCAATCGGTCTGATGGAAAATTTTCACTTTTCATCTGTCCGATTTTTTTATTTTGAATATAAAAAAGCACGACCGAAGTATCATTAACACACTTCAATCGCGCAATTAAACAATCTATTTGATCATTTATTGGATATTAACAATTTTTACGTTCATTTCGCCACCATTAGGTAGTGGAACACGCACTTCATCATCTAAACCTTTACCAATTAACGCTTTAGCCATTGGTGATTCATTTGAAATCTTACCATTAAATGCATCTGATTCAGCTGAACCAACGATTTGATAACTTTCCTCTTCATCACCTGGTAATTCTACAAACGTTACTGTTTTACCAATTTTAACAACGTTGTTATCTCCAGTATCTTCAATGATTAATGCATTTCTTAACATATGCTCAATTCTTTGAATATCTTGTTCGATGAATCCTTGTTCATCTTTTGCTGCATCATACTCAGAGTTCTCTGATAAGTCACCAAATGAACGTGCAACTTTAATTTTCTCTACAACTTCAGGACGCTTAACTGTTTTTAATTCTTCAAGTTCACGCTCTAATTTTTCAAAACCTTCTTGAGTCATTGGATATTGCTTTTGATTTTCCATATTGTCATCTTCCTTTACTGAATTATACTATTGCTTGCTAACTAAAGACTGAATTTTTGTTGTCATAATATCTATTGCAACTTTATTGCTCCCACCTTCAGGAATAATTATATCAGCATATTTCTTAGTCGGTTCAATAAATTGGTCATGCATAGGTCTAACAACACTTAAATATTGATTGATAACAGAGTCCATTGAACGCCCACGCTCTTTAGTATCTCGTGTTAAACGGCGTAATATTCTCAAGTCTGCATCTGTATCAACATATATTTTAACATCCATCATATCACGTAATACCTTATTTTCTAAAGCGAAAATACCTTCTACGATAATAACATCTTTAGGTTTAAAATCAATGGTAATGTCACTTCTTGTATGACTAGCATAATCATATGTCGGTACTTCTACTGCTTTACCATTTTTCAAGTCTTTAAGATTTTCAATTAATAAATCATTATCGAATGCAAATGGATGGTCATAATTGGTTTCTAGGCGCTCGTCGAAAGTCAAGTGCTTTTGATCTTTATAATAGTAATCTTGAGCAAGTAAAGCGACACTATGACCTTCTAAGTTTTTCATAATTTCGTTAGTTACAGTTGTTTTTCCTGAGCCAGATCCACCAGCTATGCCAATGATTGTAGTAGCTTTCATTAGCCAATTTCCTTTCTCATCATGTTGTTTGGATATATCGGGCGATCCACTTTAATTTGAACGATTTGTAATGGATGGCGCGCCGCGTCTAAGCTGTTACCTTCTTCATCATAAATTGCTTCTACTACTTGTGTAAATGTTTCAATTTCTGGACCAAAGAATTCTATTTCTTGACCTGGTTTAAAGTTATTTCGTTGTTGAATAGTCGCAATTTTTGTATCTTCATTATAATCTAATACCAAACCACAAAAATCAAATGGTGATTTTTTAGATTGTTGTTGACCAAACATCTGTTCTTCATAACCAGGTGTTCCCTCAAAGAATGCAGGTGCAGTGTCTCTATTTGCACATTTATCTAACTCAATTAACCATTCCGGATTAATCTTAAAGTTGTCAGGATCTGCCGCATACGCATCAATGACTTTACGATATACTGAGACAACTGTTGCAATATAGTGAATTGACTTCATACGTCCTTCAATTTTTAATGAGTCCACACCAATATCCATCATTTGAGGAATAGATTCGATTAATTTTAAATCTTTAGGACTCATCGCAAATGGTGTAACTTCACCTTGATTATAAAATACATCAAGTTCACCATTATCATCAACTTCTAATAATTCATAATCCCAACGACAACTTTGACAGCAACCGCCTCTGTTGGAATCCCTTGCAGTCATATGATTACTTAATGTACATCTACCTGAATAGGCGATACACATAGCACCATGAATAAATGCTTCGATTTCAATATCTACTTTTTCCTTCATTTCACGCATTTCCATCGCGCCGGTCTCACGTGCTAATACAACACGATCCAATCCTTCTTCTTTCCAATATTCTACAGCTTTGTAATTAGAAAGTGATTGTTGAGTAGATAAATGAATTTCAAGTTTTGGCGCAACTTCTTTACATGTTTCGATAATTAAAGGATCTGCAACAATGATACCTGTCGCACCAGTCTTTTCCAAATTACGCAAATATGATTCTAGACCTTCAATATTCTCATCATGTGCAATAATATTTGTCGTAACATAAATTTTGGCACCGTAACGGTTCGCAAATTCAACACCTTCAGCTATTTCTTCCATCGTGAAATTATCAGCATTTGAACGTAATCCATATTCTTGACCACCTAAAAATACGGCATCAGCGCCATAATGTACTGCTATTTTTAACTTTTCTAAGTTTCCAGCAGGTGCTAATAATTCTGGTTTCTTCATAACTGTTTTAGGAGTTGATTTAATCTCTTCTATTGTCTTCATGATTAACCTCCTTAATATACTGTTTGTTTATATAAGAAACCTTCGTCAAATGGTCGATGATCAGGTTGAATTTCTTCAATTGGGTCCATCAACATAAATTTCTCATCTTCATAGATTTCAGGATCTTCATTGTACAAATCTATCGCTTGACGATACTGTTCCGTTACCACATTAATATATTCTTCCGTTTGTAGAATACCATCGATTTTAAATGAATCTATACCCGCCTCAAAAAATGGTGCTAATTCTTCAATTAAACAAATGTCGTTTGGTGACATAATGTGCGTACCATTGTAATCTTCGTAAACTGGGTAATTATTTTGTCTTTCTTCATCATAAAGCAATAAAGATTGTTCATCATTGCGACGTTCAATTTTCATTTGACGATCTTGGAACGTATAATAATTGCCTAGTAGCATACGCTTTGATTGGAACATACAAGTCATTCCTTGAACTTGCACCTCAATTTCCACATTTGAATTTTCTTTTATATTAATAATTTCATCCAAATTCAGCTCACGTGCTAAGACAGCTCTTGATGCGCCTCTTTTACCCCAGTAATTACATTGAAAATGATTAGTTACTAACGTCTCTGCATTCCAATGAAGTGGTATTGGATTTTCTTGCGCCTTCACATACATTACTACTGCTGGATCCCCGAAAATAATTCTGTCAACTCGTATTTCATGTAAAAAATTAATATAATCTTCTACAGCATCTAAATGATAATTATGAAATAATCCATTCACCGCCGCATATACTTTTTTATCGTTTTTGTGAGCTAATGCGACAGCCTCTGTCATTTGTTGTCTATTGAATTCCCCTGGAAGTCTTAAACCAAACTTTTGCTCGCCAATTACAAAAGCATCTGCACCTAAATCAATAAGTGTTTCCATATGGCTTAATGACTTGGGTGTGACAAGTAATTCTGTCATAGTCATTCTCCTTTAATTGAAATCGCTAATCCATCGTCTATATTTAAAAAATTCGTTGTATATCCTGGTTGCTTTATTAACCACTCATTATAATCTTGAACCTTTTTAACCATTTGTCTTACATTTCTCGATCTAACAATCCCAATATCCGATACAAAACCGTGATATAAAACATTATCTGTAATTACGAGACCTTGGTGCTTTAAAAGTGGTGTATATATTTCAAAAAATTTCTTTGATTGCGCTTTTGCTGCATCAATAAATATCATATCATAAACTTTGTCATTTACATTTTCAAATTGCTCTAAAGCATTACCTTCAATAATTCGAACCTGGTTTTCAAAATGATGAGTAGCTAAATTTTGTTTAGCATATTGAATCATCGTTTCATTACGCTCTATCGTTGTGACATGAATGTCATCAGATATAGAAGCGAATTGCATAGAACTATAGCCGATTGCTGTACCAATTTCTAAAATATTTTTAACATTATTCATACGAATTAATTGCTTAATTAAATCTAATGTTAAACGATCCACGATTGGCACTTCATTTACTTCGGCAAATTCACGCAAAACTTCGATTGAACTATTTTGATGTTGATGTAAATCTATTAAATATTTTTTATTTAGGTCATCCATGTTTTAAACTTCCTTTATGTAAAATAAGTCAATATGATTATGACAATAAAATAAATCAGCCTTCACAATTGATTATAATTTTGCCAACCAATTAAATGACTGATTTCGTGTTAGACGCAAAGCTATTTTATTTATAGAAGCGAATCATTCATATAAAATTTAACTTTAGATATTTTACCATATTTTCAATAAAATTATAAGCGTTAATTATTTATACATTGTTTGACTTAAAAAAATACTCTTGCCTCCCCATCTTAAGGTTAGCAAGAGTAAAATCTTTTTAATTATTCTTCCATTTCAGTATTTACAACTTCTTCAATCATGTCCCATTCTTCATCAGTTTCGATTGGTACTAACTTACCACCGTCACCTGACTCATCTGGTTCATTGATCATTGGTACAAGCTCAATCATATCGTCTTCATCTGATTGAGCACCTTCTTCAGCTAAGATAACATACTCTTTTTTGAATTCAGGATGATAAAATTCTAAAACTTTTCGGTATAAAACTTCATTTCCCTCTTCATCGAATAAAGTTAATAATTCTTCTTCGTTATTAATTTCTAGTTGTGAATCATGATTATGTTCAGTCATAGTAAAATCTCCTTTTAATGTAGTGAATCTAAATAGCCTTGTAAAATAAATACCGCTGCCATTTTATCAATCACTTGTTTTCTTTTTTGTCTTGAAACATCTGCTTCTAATAATGATCGTTCAGCAGCCATTGTGCTTAATCTTTCATCCCACATCACAATCTCAATAGAAGGATAAGCTTCTAATAATTTTTCTTTATATGTTAACGAAGCTTCGCCTCGAAATCCTATTGAATTATTCATGTTTTTAGGTAGTCCTATTACGACTGTACCCACATTATGTTTTTTAATAATGTCTACTAATTGGTCAATACCTAATTCATTATTTTCTTCATTGATTCGGAGTGTGTCTAATCCTTGTGCCGTCCAACCCATTATATCACTAATTGCAATTCCTACCGTTCTACTACCGACATCGAGTCCTAAAATTTTATGTTGTAACATAAATTATTTATTTTGCTCTTTTAAATAGTAAGAAACAAGCTCTTCCATAATAACATCTCTATCAATATGACGAATTTGATTTCTTGCTTCATTTTGGCGTGGAATATACGCAGGGTCACCTGATAATAAATAACCTACAATTTGGTTTACGGCATTATATCCTCGTTCATCTAATGTTCGATAAACATTATTTAAAACATCTCTTACATCTTGTGTTGGAAGTTCTTCATAGTCGAATTTCATTGTTTTATCAAAGTTTTCCATTTGCGACACTCCTTTAATTACAAATATAACTCACTATCATCATACAATATTATGGCTTTAAATTATAGATTTTTAATGTAATCTTTAATAAAGCTTAATGATTTTGAGATATTTTCAGGTTGTGTACCGCCACCTTGAGCCATATCTGGACGACCGCCACCTTTACCACCAACGATTGGTGCCATTTGTTTGATAAGATCACCGGCTTTAACATTATTTGTTAAAGATTTAGGGACAGTTGCAACCATCGATACTTTATCATCAACATTACTTGCAAGAATGATAATTGTATCTTGTAGTTTAGATTTAAAATCGTCCATTGTCGAGCGAATTGCTTTCGCATTTGGTACATCCACTTCAGTAACCAATACTTTATAGCCATTGATTTCTTCAACTTGATCTTCAATATTACCCATTTTAAGTGATGTGATTTCTTTGTCACGTTGCTCTAATTGTTTTAATAATGCTTTTTCTTCATCTTGCAATTGTGTTAACTTATCGACTACTTGATTATCAGATTTCACTTTCAGCTGTGATTTCATCGTATTAAATTTCTCTTGAATATCTTCTAAATATAAGAAAGCTGCTTTACCTGTTAATGCTTCAATACGACGCACACCAGCTCCTGTACCTGACTCACTTACTATTTTGAATAAGCCAATTTCAGAAGTATTGCGGACATGAATACCACCACATAATTCAATTGAAAATGGTGCCATATTTACTACACGCACAACATCACCATATTTTTCACCGAATAATGCCATTGCGCCCATTTCTTTAGCTGAAACAATATCCATTTCTTGAATGTTAACGTCAATACCTTTCCAAATTTCTTCATTTACTAAGCGTTCAACTTGATCAATTTCATCATTAGTCATTGGACCAAAATGAGAGAAATCAAAACGTAAACGATCTGCTTCTACTAATGAACCAGCTTGGTTAACATGATCACCCAGTACTGATTTCAACGCTGCATGTAATAAATGTGTTGCACTATGGTTCTTTTGAATGTCACGTCGATCATTTTGGTTCACTTCAGCAGACACTGTAGCGCCAACATTTACTTGGCCAAATTGTACTACTCCTTTATGCAAGTTTTGACCATTTGGCGCTTTGGTTACTTCACTAACAGCAATTTCAAAATTGTCATTATATACAATACCTGTATCCGCAACTTGTCCACCACTGACTGCATAAAATGGTGTTTCCGTTAACATGAAGTATACTGTTTCACCCGCTTCAACTTGTGAAACTTCTTCACCATTATATATCAAGTGTGTTAGTGTCGTTTGAGCTGTCGCAGTATCATAACCAACAAAAGTACTTGCAGATGTAATATTTTTCAATACTTCACTTTGAACTTGCATTGATTGAGAATTTTGACGTGCTTGACGTGCACGATCACGTTGTTGTTGCATTTCTGACTCGAATGTTGTCATATCAACTTTCAATCCTGCTTGCACTGCTATTTCTTCAGTTAATTCAATTGGGAACCCGTACGTATCATACAATTTAAATGCATCTTTCCCATTAATTTCATTTGTTGTCGCTTTAGCTTTTTTAATTAATTCATTTAAAATCGCTAAACCATCTTCTAATGTTTCATGAAATCGTTCTTCTTCAGACTTTATAACACGCTTAATGAAATCTGCTTTTTCCTTAACATTTGGATAATATGGTTCCATAATGTCTGCAACAATATCAACAAGTTTGTACATAAATGGCTCATTGATTCCTAACGTTTGACTAAAACGAACGGCACGACGTAACAATCGACGTAATACATATCCTCTACCTTCATTGGCAGGTAATGCACCATCAGAAATTGCAAATGCAATCGTACGAATGTGGTCAGCAATTACTTTAAATGCCACATCTTGTTCGTTGTTTACTAAATATTGTTTACCTGATACTTTTTCGATTTCATTCATTATAGGCATAAATAAATCTGTTTCATAGTTAGTACGTACATTTTGAGAAACTGAGGCCATACGCTCAAGCCCCATGCCGGTATCAATGTTTTTATTAGGTAATGGTGTGTAACTATGATCTTTATTATGATTGAATTCACTAAATACTAAGTTCCATACTTCAAGATAGCGTTCATTTTCTCCACCTGGATACATTTCTTCTGCCGGATCGTCTTGTCCATATGCTTCTCCGCGATCATAGAAAATCTCAGTGTTCGGTCCTGAAGGTCCTTCACCAATATCCCAGAAGTTACCTTCAATGCGAATAATACGACTTTCTTCAAGCCCAATATCTTTATGCCAAATGTTGTATGCTTCCATATCTTCCGGATGAATCGTAACGTACAATTTATCTGGCTCCATACCCATCCATTTATCACTCGTTAAAAATTCCCAAGCAAATTCAATCGCTTCTTGTTTAAAGTAATCACCAATTGAGAAGTTACCTAACATTTCAAAGAATGTATGGTGACGCGCTGTGAAACCAACATTTTCAATATCATTTGTACGAATAGCTTTTTGAGAGTTTACAATTCTTGGCTTTTTAGGTGTTTCACGTCCATCAAAATATTTCTTTAATGTTGCTACACCTGAATTAATCCATAATAATGTATCATCATCAATTGGCACTAATGGTGCAGAAGGTTCAACCATATGTCCTTTTTCAACAAAGAAATCTAGATATTTTTGTCTAATTTCACTCGCTTTTAACTTTTTCATCATTTACACATCCTATTTACTGTTTTTAAATTACCATTCCATAAAAATTGATGACACAGATAGTCGATTTGAAAAACTAGTATAAATCAATATCACTTTTTATTATTAAAAAATAAAAAACGCCCATCCTCAAAAGGGACGAACGTTATCGCGGTACCACCCTAGTTATAAATGCAATTCAATACATTTATCACTTTAAATCGACTATACAGTTGTGCATAAAGTAGCGTTCACTAATGTTTGTTGTACTTTTCACCAACCAGTACATCTCTGATAAACAAATCATTAACTACTCATCTTTATACGAATTTAATTCTATTTTAGTTACATTTACGCTTGTTGTCAACGTTCTATAAAGTCATACGGCGTGATTTCTCCCATATTAATCATTGGGTCAATTTTAAACATTGTAGCTTCCGTTAATACATTTGTATCTGTTTTTGTTGAATCAGACGTAACTTCTTCACTAGCATTCGATGACATTGGCGCTTCTACTTGATCATCTATTGTCGTTTGCGAAGCTCCTGTATCATTAGTTGCTGTATTTTCCAGCATGTCTTCATCTTCTGAATTAAAATAATTTTTCAACAATGTACATAATTGTGTTAAACGCGCTTGACCATTTGTTTTCAATCCAATATCAAATGCT
Source organism: Staphylococcus sp. FSL W8-0305 (assembly GCF_037966415.1). Taxonomy (NCBI): domain Bacteria; kingdom Bacillati; phylum Bacillota; class Bacilli; order Caryophanales; family Staphylococcaceae; genus Staphylococcus; species Staphylococcus sp. FSL W8-0305. The sequence goes on along the minus strand of NZ_CP150198.1, from coordinate 387,328 downwards.
TCTGAATCACCAAGTAAAACTAAACTGGTTTTCGCTCTAGTTAAACCAGTATATAATATCGGTCTTTGTAACATTCTAAAATACTGTTTAACAATAGGCATGATAACAATAGGAAATTCTGAACCTTGTGATTTATGGATTGATGTACAATATGCATGTGTTAATTCCATCATATCTTGTTTCGTAAATGTAATTTCATTACCTTCAAAATCCACAACAAGCACATCTTTATTAAGGGCATTTTCTTTCGCCCAAAAAATACCAACAATAACTCCTATGTCACCATTGAATATGTTATCATTTGGCCTATTAACAAGTTGTAATACTTTGTCACCTTTTCTAAAGACTACATCACCAAACTCAATTTCTCGTGTGTCTTTCTTTTTAGGGTTTAAAATATCTTGTAAAACTTGATTTAAACGTTTAATACCGGCATTTCCTTTATACATTGGTGCAAGCACTTGAATATCAGCCATAGTATACCCTTTATTAACAGCACTAGTAACTACCTTCTCAACAACTGTTGGTATTTGGTTTGCCTGACAGTTAATAAAACTTCTATCATGAAAACGCTGTGTAATATCAATTTTCTGACCCAACTTCATTCGATGTGCTAATTCTATAATGCTTGAACCATCTTGTTGACGATATACTTCAGTCAGATTAACTCGTGGTATAGCTTTCGATTCAATTAAATCTTTAAATACTTGACCAGGACCTACAGAAGGCAATTGGTCCTCATCACCTACAAATATCAATTGTGCATCTAAAGGAACTGCACTTAAAAATTGGTGGAACAACCAAGTATCTACCATAGACATCTCATCAATGATTATGAGTCGTGCGTTAATTTCATTTTCTAATATATCCTCTGGCTTTGTGTCTTGATTCCAACCTATTAAACGATGAATCGTCATAGCTTCTAATCCAGTTGACTCTTGTAGTCTCTTGGACGCTCTTCCTGTTGGCGCTGCTAATACAACTGGATAATCATCATTGACATAATCATCATAATCTAATGATAAGCCATGAATCTCAGCATATAATTCTACAATGCCTTTAATTACTGTCGTCTTTCCTGTTCCCGGTCCACCGGTTAATAGCATCACCTTAGAATTGATAGCCGTTTGCAAAGCTTCTTTTTGTGAAGCTGCATAGTTCACTTGATTCGCATCCTCTATTTCGCCAATATGCATTTGTAAATCTGACTGTTCAATTTCCGTAAGTTTATTTGTATGCGTCTTTATTCTGAATAAGTTTTGAACACTTTTGATTTCAGAATAATACAAACTTGGAATTGCAACTTGTTCATTGTCAATAATTAGTCGTTTTTCCTCATTTAAGTATTGCAACATTTCGTCTAATTTTTCAGGTTCGATGACCTCTTCATCTTGATAATTTAAGACATCAACCGTTAAATCTATAACAACATTGATAGGCAAATATGTATGTCCCTGTTTAATACATTCTTCTTCTAACGTATAGAGCAACGCAGCTTTTAATCGTTCATTATCGTTATAAGCGATACCAATATTTCTAGCAAGTTGATCTGCTTTATTAAAACCAATACCTTTAATATCATAAATCAATTGATATGGATTTCGATCTAAAATAGTCAGTGTATCACCGAGATAAAACTGATAAATTGCCATTGAAAGTTTAGGACCAAACCCTAAATCATGTAAACGAATCATTATTTTTTCAGATTCTTGATTTGCTGAAATTTGTTCTGCAATTTGTTTCTGTTTCTTTTTAGATAATCCCGAAACTTTTTCTAGAACTGAATGGTCATCTAATATATCGTTTATCGCATTGTCACCTAATGTATTAACAATATTTTGAGCTGTCTTTTTACCTACACCTTTAAACAAATCACTTGATAAATAACTTATAATTGCTTCTTTCGTTTGTGGCATTTCTTTTTCAAAAGTCTCTGCTTTTAATTGTTTACCATAACGTGGATGATCAACAACTTGCCCTTTAAATGTGTAGACATCGCCTTCAACAATATTCGGAAGAAACCCTACAACAGTTGGCATTGTATCAAAGTCTTCATTTGTTTCAATAGTATCTACTTTAAGCACTGTATAAAAATTATCACTGTTTTGAAACAATATCGCTTCAACAGTACCTTTGATCATTGAATAATCAAATAGTGTAGGGTCTGACATGTTACTCCTCCTCTTTCATTTTAGTGAATGTTTTCAGCGCATGCTGACTTAATAAGTGTTTAGGGTCGATAGTCACAGCTTCTTTAAAATGAGTTATGGCTTCATCAATATTCTCATTTTTCATAAATAACGCTAAACCCAAATTGTATCTTGCATCAACATGATTTTTATCAATCGTTAATACATGTTTAAGTTGAGTTATGGCTTCATTAAACATCTCTAATTGACATAATACAAGACCATATTGAAATTGAACTTCTGCATCTTTGTCTTTATCTAGTTCTGCAGCAGTCATTAAATACGGCAATGCCAGCTTAAATGATTCTAACTGATTAAACGCCATACCGATCATATAATTACAATCAACTTGTTCAATCTCTGTTTGTAATGCTTGTTGATATAATTTAATAGATTCTTGATAACGTTGCTGATTATAATATACATTTGCTAGATTATAAAATACGACGCCATTCTTCGGATCTATTGTTAAAGCTTTTTGGAAAAAACGCTCTGCCTTTTCAATCTCATTCGCATCAGCAAGTACTATGCCGGCATTAATATAATTTTCAATAATTGTAGGATCTTCTTCGATATTTCCGAACAATGCTTGTAACGCTTCTTCTATTTTTCCATTTTGTATGTATTGATATATTGTTTGTTGATCTATCATTTACGAACCTCATTTCTCATCAATTATAACATCTTGATAAATTGTATGTCTCGAATCACTTAACAACGAATAAAATATAATCTAATATCATCTTCATTCATGAAAAAGCGGGAATGGAATGGAAATGCTAAAGAACCATTAACGGTTTATTATGTAATGGTTCTTCCACATTAGCCACCACTATTATGTACTTAAAATAGGAATACATAATTAGACTCATGCATAGGGGTGAGACAGAAATGATATTTTTACAAAATTAATTTGTTATCCCCAACTCTCATTGCCTGTAGAATTTCTTTACGAAATTCTCTGTGTTGGGCCCCGCCAACTTCCATTGCCTGTTAAAATTCTTTACGAAATTCTCTGTGTTGGGCCCCGCCAACTCGCACATTATTGAAATCTGACTTTCCGTCAGCTTCTGTGTTGGGGGCCCGCCAATATAACATTGTAGAGCCTAGGACATTGTGATGTCCCAGACTCTATCATCATGAATTATTCTCATCAAAAACTGTCTTTCGTCATTTCCAACGCTGAAACTTCAAATAAGTAATTTATTGTTGTCATTGCTTAAACAACATAATTTAATTGACCTTCATTTTTGAACACATCGTCAATTGTTGCTCCACCAAGACACACATCACCTTGATAAAAAACAACTGCTTGTCCAGGTGTGATTGCTCTTACTGGCTCAGCAAAAGTAACACGTAGTGCATGGTCGTTTTCACGTTTCACAAAAACTTTCGTATCTTTTTGGCGATATCTAAATTTAGCTGTACATTCAAAACCTTGATCTAAGTCATTATCTTCTGGATTTACAAATGAATAGTCTGAAGCAATTAAGTAGTCACTGTATAATGCATCGTGATGGAATCCTTGTTCTACATATAAAACATTATCTTTTAGGTTTTTACCGACAACAAACCAAGGATCGCCATCTCCACCTATACCTAAACCATGTCTTTGTCCTATTGTGTAATACATCAACCCACTATGTTTACCCATTTTCTTACCATCAAGTGTAATCATATCACCCGGTTGCGCAGGTAAATATTGAGATAAAAATGTTTTAAAGTTTTTTTCGCCGATAAAACAAATGCCTGTAGAATCTTTTTTCTTAGCAGTAACAAGTCCTTGTTCTTCAGCAATTCGACGCACTTCACTCTTTTCGATGTCGCCAATTGGGAACATCACTTTTGAAAGTTGTTGTTGAGATAATTGATTCAAGAAGTATGTTTGATCTTTATTATTATCTACACCACGTAACATTTCAACATGACCATCTTCATGACGATGTATGCGTGCGTAATGTCCTGTTGCTACATAATCTGCACCTAAATTCATCGCATGATCTAAAAAGGCTTTAAACTTAATTTCTTTATTACACATAACGTCTGGGTTTGGAGTACGACCTTTTTTATATTCATCTAAGAAATACGTAAAGACTTTATCCCAATATTCTTTTTCAAAATTAACAGCGTAATATGGAATGCCAATTTGATTACACACTTCAATAACATCGTTGTAATCTTCAGTTGCAGTACATACGCCATTTTCGTCAGTGTCATCCCAGTTTTTCATAAATATGCCAATGACATCATAACCTTGTTCTTTTAAGACGTGGGCTGTTACAGAACTATCTACACCGCCTGACATACCAACGACAACACGTATATCTTTATTTGACAATTATGACTCCTCCTTAAATTTAAAATATATTTTATGAATTTCAGCTACAATTGCATTAATTTCATTTTCAGTAGTCAATTCGTTAAAACTAAATCGAATCGAATGATTTGATCGCTCTTCATCTTCGAACATTGCATCTAAAACATGCGACGGTTGTGTAGAGCCTGCTGTACATGCAGATCCAGACGACACATAGATTTGTGCCATATCCAACAATGTTAACATCGTTTCAACTTCAACAAACGGAAAATATAGATTTACAATATGGCCTGTAGCATCCGTCATTGAACCATTTAATTCAAATGGAATCGCTCTTTCTTGTAATTTAACTAAAAATTGTTCTTTTAAATTCATTAAATGAATATTGTTATCGTCTCGATTCTTTTCTGCTAATTGTAATGCTTTAGCCATCCCAACAATTTGTGCAAGATTTTCAGTGCCTGCACGGCGTTTCAATTCTTGTTCACCGCCAAGTTGAGGATAATCTAATGTGACATGGTCTTTAACTAATAATGCACCGACACCTTTTGGTCCGCCAAACTTATGAGCAGTAATACTCATTGCGTCGATCTCAAATTCGTCAAACTTAACATCAAGATGTCCAATTGCTTGAACCGCATCAACATGGAAATATGCATTTGTCTCAGCAATAATATCTTGAATATCATAAATTTGTTGCACTGTGCCAACTTCATTATTTACAAACATAATAGATACTAAAATCGTCTTATCTGTAATTGTTTCTTCAAGTTGATCTAAATCAATAGCACCTGTATCATCAACATCTAGATATGTTACATCAAAACCTTCTCGCTCTAATTGTTCAAAAACATGTAACACAGAATGATGTTCAATCTTCGATGTGATAATGTGATTACCCAATTGTTCATTTGCTTTTACTATGCCTTTAATTGCCGTATTATTCGATTCTGTTGCGCCACTCGTAAATATAATTTCATGTGTATCTGCACCAAGTAATTGTGCAATTTGACGTCTTGACTCATCTAAATATTTACGCGCATCTCTTCCCTTAGCATGTATTGATGATGGATTACCATAATGCGAATTGTAAATCGTCATCATCGCATCTACTACTTCAGGTTTTACTGGTGTGGTCGCAGCATAATCTGCATAAATTTCCATGTTTGGACACTCCTCACAATTTTATCAATGTTCCAATAATAGCACCTTACATACTATTTTTCTACTTTTCTGTTTAACTTTATTTATAATGTTTTTAATTATATTTTACCATTTTCTACACATGCTTTTCGATAGGCTTTTTAAGTTTATCGCTTTATTCTTGTCTTTTTTATAAATTTTAGTATTTGAAGATATTTTATCATTTGTAAAATGTAACGTACTATTATTTTGGTTATGAGCAATTTAATATTTATCTGGTTATTCGATTGGTATACTTCTTATATCAAAAAAAGGAAGGACGATATAAAAATGGCGATTAAATATTCAGCATTAAACCTTGTCCCTATTCGAGAAGGTGAAGATGAACGAACAGCAATTAATGATATGGTTAAGCTCGCACAACATTTAGACGAATTATCATATGAAAGATATTGGATTGCTGAACACCATAACGCTCCCAACCTAGTAAGTTCAGCAACTGCTTTATTAATTCAACATACGTTAGAACATACGAAACACATACGTGTAGGTTCTGGAGGAATCATGTTACCTAACCATGCTCCATTAATCGTTGCGGAACAATTTGGCACGATGGCAACATTATTTCCAAATCGTGTCGATTTAGGATTAGGACGTGCACCTGGAACAGATATGATGACCGCAAGTGCATTAAGACGAGATCAACATGATGGTGTTTATAAATTTCCGGAAGAAGTTTCATTATTACAACAATATTTCGGCCCCGCTCACCAACAAGCATATGTTCGTGCTTATCCAGCAGTAGGTAAAAATGTGCCTTTATATATTCTTGGTTCTTCAACAGATTCTGCACATTTAGCTGCTCGCAAAGGGCTTCCATATGTGTTCGCTGGACATTTTGCACCTCAACAAATGAAAGAAGCTATCGAAATCTACAAAACGTTATTTGAACCTTCTGATGTATTAGACGAACCTTATGTTATTGTATGTTTAAATACAATCGTTGCTGAAAATGATGACGAAGCACAATATTTAGCTTCATCTATGGCACAAGTAATGGTTAGTATCACTCGTGGCAGAATGCAGCCCGTTCAACCGCCAACACATGAACTGCAAAATATATTAACGCCGAGAGAATATGCGATGGCTATGGAAAGACAGAAAATATCATTAATAGGTTCAGAAAATACTGTTCAACAAAAAATTCAAGATTTTATGGAAACTTATGGTGAAGTCAACGAAATTATGGCTATAAGTTATATTTATGATAAAGATATGCAATTAGACTCTTATCGTCGATTCAAAAATGTTATAAATCAGTTAAATGAAAAAAACACTTTATAATGTGATAAATAAACTAAGTGAAAGTATGTATCCATAATATTAATAAAAATAAACAGTAACAGCATTTTGAATAAAAGTTGTCTTTATTGTTCAATTATTTATTTTAGTAATGATTCAAATTCACTTAAAATTCTAATGCAAATATTAAAGCGCCCCTTCAATTTTACACTGTGTAAGTGTTTATTTGATGGGGCGCTTTCAAAATATTGAAAATCATATCCAAAATTTAAAGAAATTTATTTCTCTTTATCTTCATTTTCTTTTTTCTCTTCGTTATTAGATCCTGTATATTCATTTATCTTATCTTTTACATTTTTAACTTGTTCATTATCGCTATTTTTAAATTTTTCTACTGCGTCTTTAGCTTTATCTATAAAACTCATATTAATCGCTCCTCTTATATTTGATTAGTTTAATTGAACTTATTTTTTAAGTTTATCAATTGCATCAGTTATTTTGTTTTTAGCATTTTCAACAACTTCTTTTGCTTTACCAGTCGCTTTATCTTGCTGACCTTCTTTTTCTAATTCTTTGTTATCAGTAACGTTACCTACTGTTTCTTTAACATTGCCTTTAAATTGATCGAACTTACTTTCGTCTGCCATAGTGAAACCTCCTTAGATGTATATATTTATATACCACAAAGGAGGTTCGCTAAACATTATAATATGAAGTTTTTATGTTATAGTATAGTATTTATACGGTTAAATATAAAACATGTATCCGTCTAAATCTTCACTTGTATCTACATATTCCGCTAAATATTTCAATGTTGTATTATCTAAAACATCTCTCACTGCATCTCTCATGCGAATCCATAGTTGTTTTTGCGCAGGTGGTTCTGATTCAATACTTTCAACAAATGTAATTGGACCTTCTAACAGTCTTATAATATCCCCTGCTGAGATTTCTTCCGCTGGCACTCTTAATTGGTATCCACCTTTAGCACCGCGTACACTTCGAATTAACCCCGCATTTCTTAAAGGACCTACAAGCTGTTCTAAATATAAATCACTCAAATTATTTTCTTCAGCAATTGACTTTAATGATATACATCCTTGCCCCTCTTTTTTAGCAAGAGAAATCATCAATGTAAGTCCATATCTCCCTTTAGTAGAAATTTTCATTGTATAACCTCACTTAATTCGAATATTGATATTCCCATTTTAGCATTTTTTGAGTTAAGATAGTATAAGAAAGGTGTGACAAATGTGAGTACAGAACCATTAGCGTCGAGAATGCGCCCAAAAAATATAGATGAAATCATTTCCCAACAACACTTAGTGGGACCAAGAGGCATTATCAGAAGAATGGTTGACACAAAAAAATTAACTTCAATGATTTTTTATGGTCCACCTGGTATAGGCAAAACAAGTATTGCCAAAGCAATTTCGGGCAGTACGCAATATAAATTCAGACAATTGAATGCTGTAACTAACACTAAAAAAGATATGCAACTTGTTGTTGAAGAAGCTAAAATGTCTGGTCAAGTTATCTTGTTATTAGATGAAATCCATCGACTAGATAAAGCCAAACAAGATTTTTTATTACCTCATTTAGAAAATGGCAAAATCGTCTTGATCGGTGCTACAACTTCAAATCCTTATCATGCTATCAATCCAGCGATTCGTTCAAGAGCGCAAATTTTCGAGTTATATCCTTTAAATGACGAAGATGTGCGCCAAGCGTTAACTCGTGCAATAGAAGATGAAGAGAATGGTTTGAAAACATATCAACCCAAAATTGATGAAGATGCCATGACCTACTTTTCTACACAAAGTCAAGGTGATGTTCGTAGTGCGTTAAATGCATTGGAATTAGCTGTATTAAGCGCAGATAATGACAAGGACGGTTATCGACATGTTACATTGCAAGATGCTAAAGACTGCTTACAAAAAGGTGCATTTGTAAGTGATAAGGATGGTGACATGCATTACGATGTTATGAGCGCTTTCCAAAAATCTATCCGTGGTAGCGACGTCAATGCCGCTTTACATTATTTAGCACGATTAATTGAAGCTGGAGATTTACCTACAATAGTTCGACGATTACTTGTAATTAGCTATGAGGATATAGGCTTAGCCTCACCTAATGCTGGTCAGAGAACACTTGCTGCTATTGAATCAGCAGAACGTCTAGGTTTACCAGAAGCTAGAATCCCACTAAGCCAAGCAGTAATCGAACTATGCTTATCACCTAAGTCAAATTCAGCAATGAGTGCCATTGATAGTGCATTGTCCGATATTAGAAACGGTCATGTGGGCCAAATTCCAAACCATTTAAAAGATGGACATTATCAAGGTGCTAAAGATTTAGGCCGATCTATTGGTTACAAATATCCACACCAATATGTTAATGGCTATGTTTCACAGCAATATTTACCTGATAAACTTAAAAACAAAATTTATTATGAACCAAAAACGACATCTAAAAGTGAACGACAACTCAAAGAAATATATAACAATTTACTTAAACAAAGGCCATAAAAATAAGATTAAATCGATTACCTTTGATATTTTAGCTATAATCAAAACAAAACTGACTAGTACACGAGGCATATTCTACAATGCTTGCGAACTAGTCAGTTTTAGTTTTATGGTATGGTTACACTTGCCTTACGTTGAAAATTATGACTTTCAATTTTAATTATTGCCCTTTGTCTTTAATGCGACGAACTGGAATATCTTTTAATACGTCATTCACCACATAACTTGCACAAATTAATCCAACTACACTTGGCACAAAGGCATTTGAAGAAGGTGGCATTTGTCCTTTTCGATTGATAGCATTTTTATCTCCAACTATATCTTTTACATCTTCTCTTATGACAATTGGACTTTCATCTGAAAATACAACTGGAATCCCTTTACGAATTCCTAGTTTTTTCAATTTTTGACGAATAATTTTGGCCATTGGATCGGTATGTGTTTTAGAGATATCTGAAATTGTAAAACGTGTTGGATCTGTTTTATTTGCAGCACCCATACTGGAAATCACTTTAATCCCTCGGTCAAGACACTCTTTCATTAAGTGTACTTTGTACATTATTGTATCACTTGCATCTACAAAATAATCTATATCGTAATTATCGAAAATTTCTTCATATGTCTCTTCTGTATAAAACATATGTAAAGGCGTGACTTTACAATCTGGATTAATTAATTTAATACGTTCTTCCATCAAAGAAACTTTACTTTGTCCTACCGTTGTAGTTAAAGCGTGTAATTGTCTGTTTACATTTGTAATATCAACATCATCTTTATCTATTAATATAATATGACCAATATTCGTTCTTGCTAATGCTTCCGCAGCAAATGAACCAACACCTCCAACGCCAAGTATGACAACAGTTTGTTGCTTCAATAAATCTAAACCTTGATGTCCAATCGCTAGTTCATTTCTTGAAAATTGATGTTTCATTATTTTACCTCTTTCACTGATTTATACATAAGTACATAGTAACTTAAAATTTTATGTTTAGCATTATTGCTTTGATTATTTTTCCAAAATTCAACGAGGAAACAATTATTAAACGCTATTAAACCCAACTAATTCTTTATTAAAAACTTAAAGAAAAGCATAAAAATACGCAAGACAAAGTCTTGCGTATCGATAGAGTCCGTATTGCCGTAGTTATAATAGCTTGATCATTCGGCCTGTTATATACAGGTGGGTGCCCTGTTTCTTGTTTTGTACGTCCTTCATATAAGGCGTGTACGCTGCAAGAAAACCCATTGGGCTCCCTTGATCAAAGAGTGTTAGGCCCAAATTAAAAAGCAAACTTACGAACAACTCAGATGACTATCTTATGATGTTATATTACCACATAATTAAAATTAATGAAATTATAACAAACCAAAGTTTATTGATTTTTTAAAATTTAGTGACGAATTCGCAAAGAAAGTTCTTCTAATTGTTTATCAGAAACTTCACCAGGCGCATTCGTTAATAAACATGTAGCAGATGCTGTTTTAGGGAATGCAATTGTATCTCTCAAGTTTGTTCTATTAGTCAATAACATGACTAATCGGTCTAATCCTAATGCAATACCGCCATGAGGTGGTGCACCATATTTAAATGCATCTAGTAAGAAGCCGAATTGTTCCTGTGCTTGTTCTTTAGTAAATCCAAGAACTTCGAACATTTTTTCTTGTAACTCACCGTCATGAATTCTGATTGAACCGCCACCTAATTCATAACCATTTAATACTATGTCATAAGCATTTGCCTCAGCTTCTTCTGGCGCAGTGCCAAGCTTAGCAATATCGGCTTCTTTTGGAGATGTAAATGGATGATGTGCTGCAACGTAACGTTTCGCATCTTCATCATATTCTAATAATGGCCAATCTGTCACCCATAAGAAGTTTAATTTTGTTTCATCGATTAAACCTAATTCTTTAGCTAATTTGACACGTAATGCACCTAAACTTTGTGCAACGACATTTGGTTTGTCTGCAACAAACATTACTAAGTCACCAGCTTCAGCACCAGTTAATGTAAGTAATGTTTCAACATTTTCTGCCTCAAAGAAACGTCCAATTGGACCTGTCAAACCATCTTCCACAACTTTAACCCATGCTAATCCTTTAGCACCATAGATGTTTACAAATTCTGTTAAAGCATCCATATCTTTACGTGTATATTGTTCAGCTGCACCTTTAGCGACAATTGCTTTAATTTCACCATCATTTTCAACAGTATCTTTAAATACTTTAAAGTCCATATCACGTCCTAATTGAGAAACGTCAATTAATTCCATTTCAAAACGCGTATCTGGTTTATCAGAACCATAGCGACGCATCGCTTCTTTATATGTCATGCGTGGGAAAGCGCCATTAATTTCAACGCCTTTAACTTCTTTAACAACTTTTTTAAGCATTTCTTCACCCATTTGCATCACATCTTCTTGATCTACAAAACTCATTTCAATATCGACTTGTGTGAATTCAGGTTGACGATCTGCACGTAAATCTTCGTCACGGAAGCATTTTACAATTTGGTAGTATTTGTCAAATCCGCTAATCATCAATAATTGCTTAAATAATTGTGGCGATTGTGGTAATGCATAAAATTCACCATCATGGACACGAGATGGTACTAAATAGTCACGTGCACCCTCAGGTGTTGACTTCGTTAGTACTGGTGTTTCGATGTCAAAGAACCCTTCATCATCCAAATATTGACGAATAGAACGTGTAATTTGATGTCTCATTTTAAATGTTTGCGCTAACTCTTGACGACGTAAATCTAAATAACGGTATTTTAATCGAATATTTTCATCAACGTTAACATTTTCTTCATTTATAGAAAATGGTGGTGTCTCAGATTTATTAATCACTTTAATATTTGTAACTTGTACTTCAACTTGGCCAGTTTTAATTTTAGGATTAACAGTTTCAGGGTCACGCTTCGTAACTGTACCTTGAACTTCTACAACATATTCAGAACGTACTGTTTCAGCAATTTTCAATGCCTCTTCTGAAAATGCAGGATTAAACACAACTTGTACAATTCCTTCTCTATCTCTTAAATCAACGAAAATCAATCCACCTAGGTCACGACGATTGTTAACCCATCCTTTTAATGTAATTTCTTGTCCTAAAAATGCTTCAGTAACTAATCCACAATAAGTTGTTCTCTTACTCATATTTTAACGCCCTCTCTACTTCTTAAAATATTCGACTAATGCGTCTAATTCAATTGTTTCAGATTCACCAGTTGTCATATTTTTAACATCGATTTTATTATTTTCTAATTCTTGATCACCAATAACGATTGTAAACTTGGCACCTAAACGGTCTGCTTGTTTCATTTGTCCTTTAATTTTACGCTGTAAGTAGTCTTTATCTGCTTTAATACCATTATGTCTCAAATGATTTAATAACTTCACAGCATATCGATCTGCTTGATCACCCATTGTAACAATGAATAAATCTAAGTTTTCTTCAATATCTAATTCGATACCTTCTTCTTCAAGTGCAAGCAATAATCGCTCTATACTTAGCGCAAAACCAATACCTGTTTCACTTGGACCATCTAGCAATTCTAATAAACCATTATAACGGCCACCACCACAAAGAGTTGTAATGGCACCATCATAGTTAGGGTTATCCATCATTAATTCAAATGCTGTATGTGTATAATAATCCAATCCACGAACTAAGTTAGGATCTTCAATATATGGAATACCTAAATCATCTAAATAAGCTTTTACTTGTTCATAATATGCCTTAGATTCCTCATTTAAGAAATCAGTGATTCTAGGTGCAGTCTTAATCGCTTCTTTATCACGGTCAACTTTACAATCCAAAATTCGCATCGGATTTGTATGCAAACGTGATTGACAATCTGAACAAAATTCATGAATTACTGGTTCAAAGTGTTTCACTAACGCTTCGTTATATTCTTTTCGAGATGCCATATCCCCTACACTATTAATAACAAGCTTTAAATGTTTTAATCCAAATGATTGATAAATATGCATAACCATAGCTAATACTTCTGCATCTACACTAGGATTTTCAGCACCAATAGCTTCTACACCAAATTGATTAAATTGACGATAGCGCCCTTTTTGCTTACGTTCATATCTAAACATCGGTCCATTGTAATAAAGTTTAATTGGTTGGTTTGGATTACCTTGCATTTTATGTTCAATATATGAACGCACAACTGCAGCTGTTCCCTCAGGTCTTAATGTAATACTTCTATCGCCTTTATCTTTAAATGTATACATTTCTTTTTGTACGACATCGGTTGAATCACCAACACCTCTTGCAAAAAGATCTGTACTTTCAAAAATTGGTGTTCTTATTTCTTTATAATTGTAAAATGTCATTAATTCATCTAATTGATTTTCAATGTAACGCCATTTCTTTGAATCTTCAGGTAAAATATCCTGCGTCCCTCTAGGTATTTTAATCATTTTGACATCTCCCTCGGCAAACTATTTTATTTAATTACCTTTTTAAAACTAAAACTATATACGACCACTTAACTTTGCACGATAAATCATAATTTTAAAAGCAAAAGAAAAAGCCCTTGCACAGCCTGAAACTGCACAAGGGACGAATATCCGTGTTGCCACCCTCATTGGTTTAAAAAACATGCCTAATTGTAATCATCATTACTTTTTATAAGCGTTCATTTAATAAACCCACTCAAAACGTTTAACGTACGTTTAACGGCTTTACTTTTCATAAAGCACCTCTTCTTGTGTTCAATGTATATAAACTACTCAGCATAATCTTTCAGTCTATGGATTATATTCCTACACAATCTTAGTTAGATTGCTACCTATTTCATTTACCATTTCAAGAATACTAACGGTTTTAGTTATAAAATTCAATATCAATGATAACTACTTTCACATATTTTTGCAAGCCCTACGCAGAAAAATAAATTTTAAGGCCATCAACAATTGCTTGTTCTAAAATTTGTCTATGTAATTGATCTTTAATCATCGTTTCATCAGTTGGGTTACTAATATAACCTAATTCTAATAAAACAGCAGGAACTTTTGTTTGTCTTAACACTTGATAATTTTCTTGTCTTGAACCGCGATTAGAAAGTAGACCTTTCTTCTGAATCGTAGCGTCTAACGTATCTGCTAAAGCTCTTTGATTATCATGATACCAATAAACTGTCATTCCATTTGCATTAGATGATTCTAAGGCATCATTATGTATACTCAAATAGGCATCGCCTTTGATATCACGATTTTCTAGTGAAACATATGTATCGTCTGTTCTTGTCATCTTAACAGTTGCGCCTTCTTTTTCTAAAGTACGCTGCAATTCTTTTGCTGTTTTCAACGTATAATCTTTTTCTAAACTTTTATATTTAGTATTGCTTGAAGCACCCTGGTCACTACCTCCATGACCAGGATCAAGCACTATTGTTTTACCTTGCAAAGGATTTTTCTCCTTCGTATTATCCGCGACAATATCTAAATTTGTGTGCCATCCAGCTATCCAACCTTTTTCATTACTGGATGTATCTTCAACTTCAATCCATTTACCTACTTTACCAATCTTTTTAAAATGGTCACCTTTTTCAACTTTGTAAATGACTGGATACGCAGCGTTTGGACCTGTACGTAATTCAGCATTTTCAGTTATCGTAATGTTCCCACTATCTTCACTATTGCTATTCAGCAATAAAAATAAAAAGATGATAAATAAGACAAAGGCAATCACTACTATTAGAGTACGTTTATTTTTAAGACCCTTTTTAGATAACCATGCCTCTATTTTTTTCATTGAATTTTGCCGTCCTGACTTTCATAAATAATAGTGACTGGACCATCATTATTTATATTAACATTCATGTGTGTTCCAAATTCACCTGTTTTCACAGTTAGACCATACGCTCGTAGCGCATCATTAAAATACTCATATATTTTTACTGCTTGATCAGGATTTTTAGAATTTGAGAAACCTGGACGGTTACCTTTTTTTACATCTGCATAGAGAGTAAATTGTGAAACTGATAATATTTCACCATTCATTTGTTGGATATTAAAGTTTAATTTATTATTGTCATCTTCAAATAATCTTGCATTAGCAATTTTCTTTGCAATTACATCTGCATCTTGCTCTGTAGAGTCCTGACCGATACCGACTAATAAACAATATCCTTTTTTGATTTGATTATTTAATGTATCATTCGTCACCGATGCTTCTTTAACTCTTTGTACAACTACTTTCATATTTTGCACCTCTAGTTCCAAACTCTTGTTACTGTATAAACATCACCAAGTTGTTTGATCTTTTCTACCACACGATAAACATCATTCACGTTTTTCACCATGACACTAATATTTATTATTGCATTTTTATCAATATCTGAACGACCTGAAACTTTAATTAAATTGCCGGCTGTCGAGCTAACAGCTTGTAGTACCTCATTTAACAAGCCATTTCGGTCATACGCAGTTACCTCTAAATCAACCTGATATTTTTGAGTTGCGTCTTTTGATTTTACCCATTCAACATTAATTAGTCGTTCAGTTTCGTTCTTAATATTTGGGCAATCAGTGCGATGTACTTTAATACCATGACCTTTGGTGATATAACCTACAATATCATCACCTGGTATAGGATTACAACATTTTGACAACTTGATAAGTACATTTTCTAAACCTTCTACATAGACACCACTATCAGTAATGATGTTGTCTTTAATAGGCAATGATTTCGTAACTTCTTGTGCTTCATTTAAAGCACGTTGCTTATCTAAAATACGTTGTCTTTCAGTTAATTTATTAACAATCTGTAAGGATGTCACGCCGCCAAATCCTACAGCTGCGAATAAATCATCTTCATTTGCAAAGTTATATTTTTCATTAACAACCTGAATATTTTTCTCTGTCAAAATATCTTCGACTCTAAATCCTTGCTCTTTTATTTCAGCTTCAACCATCATTCGTCCTTTTTCAATGTTAGATGAACGATCTTGTTTTTTGAAGAAACTTTTAATTTTACCTTTGGCACTAGACGATTTAACAATTTTCAACCAATCACGACTTGGTCCATATGAATGTTTACTAGTACGTATTTCAACAATATCGCCTGTTTGTAAAATATAGTCAATTGGTACAATTTTGCCATTCACCTTGGCACCAATCATCTTATTACCTACTTCACTGTGAATCGCATAAGCAAAATCAATCGGCACAGCACCATATGGCAACTCAATAACATCACTCGCTGGGGTAAATGCATATACTTTGTCACTCTGTAAGTCATATTTTAAGGTTTCCATAAATTCTTGAGCGTCAGACGAAGTATGATCCGCTTCAGCTAACTCTTTTAACCAATTTAACTTATTTTGATAAGTTTGATCTTTTTCACTTACTTTTTTACCTTCTTTGTAAGCCCAGTGTGCTGCAACACCATGTTCAGCAATTTCGTGCATATCAAACGTTCGTATTTGGATTTCGAGCGGGTCTCCATTTGGACCTACTACTGTAGTATGCAATGACTGATACAAATTTTGTTTAGGCATTGCAATATAATCTTTAAAACGTCCTGGCATCGGTTTCCATAACGTATGCACCAACCCAAGTATCGCATAACAATCATTAATAGAATTGACAATAACACGTATCGCCAACAAATCAAAAATTTGATCAAATTGCTTTTTCTGCTTCATCATTTTCCGATAAATACTGTAAATATGTTTAGGTCTACCATTTATATCGCCTTCGATATTCATTCGGTCCATTTCGGTACGTATTCTATCAATAGCCGTTTCGATATACGCTTCCCGTTCACTACGTTTCTTCTTCATTAAATTGACTATTCTAAAATATTGTACATTATCAATATAACGAAGAGCCGTATCTTCTAGTTCCCATTTGATTGTATTAATACCAAGACGATGTGCTAAAGGTGCATAAATTTCTAATGTTTCTCGAGAAATTCTAATTTGTTTTTCGCGCGGCATGGCTTTCAAGGTACGCATATTATGTAATCTGTCTGCTAATTTCACCAAAATTACGCGTACATCTTTGGCAATCGCAATAAATAACTTGCGATGATTTTCAGCTTGTTGTTCTTCTTTTGATCGGTATTTTACTTTTTTAAGCTTCGTCACACCATCAACAATTCGAGCAACTTCTTCATTGAACATTTCTTTTACATCTTCAAATGTATACGGTGTATCTTCAATTACATCATGCAAAAAACCTGCGACAATCGTCGGTCCGTCTAATCGCATTTCTGTTAAAATACCTGCAACTTGTATAGGATGCATAATGTATGGTAATCCGTTTTTTCGGAACTGACCTTTATGTGCTTCATAAGCAATATGATAGCTTTTTAAAACATACTCATATTCATCTGCTGACAAATATGATTTTGCTTTGTGAAGAACTTCGTCTGCACTATATGGATATTCGTTGTTCATTATATGATACACCCCATTCATATTTATTACTTCGCCTTAAACAATGATTTAGGTGCTCTTGTTGAATAGTATTTGTCCCACACCAATCATACGTCCGTCGACGATAAATATTTATCCTGTCGTCATTAATCGTAATATTAATTTTACTTGAGCGAGTTTAATTTGTATACTATTCCTACTTTTAAAACTTTTACAAAAATTCGACCTAAATCTACTGTTTCATTTTTTAAATATTAGTTCTATGATACTACAATTTATGAAATAAATAAACGTTGTTATTAAGGTATAATGCTCAATCATCTAACATTTTCAGTAAATAAAAAATCCTAACATCTCATGTTAAGAAAACTTAAACAACTTTTTTAATTAAGTCATTCGTTCTTATTCATTTGATGAAGGATTTTATTTGATAAAATTATATTATTTTTTATTCGTCGTATGAGATTAAACTCATAACATCGTAATCTTTAATTTTTTCAATACCATTTAAATATTTCAATTCAATTATAAATGCAATACCTACTACGATACCACCTAATTTTTCGACTAATTTTATTGCTGCTTCAATCGTACCACCAGTAGCTAATAAATCATCTGTAATTAACACACGTTGACCTGGTTTAATTGCATCTTTGTGCATTGTTAAAACATTTGTACCATATTCTAGGTCATACTCATAACGAATGACTTCACGAGGTAATTTCCCTTCTTTTCTAACAGGTGCAAAGCCAATCCCCATTGAATAAGCTACAGGACAGCCAATGATAAAGCCACGCGCTTCAGGTCCTACAACGATATCAACATCTCTGTCTTTTGCGTATTCTACAATTTTATCTGTTGCATAGCCATATGCTTCACCATTATCCATAATTGTAGTAATATCCTTGAAACTAACACCTGGTTTCGGCCAATCTTGAACTTCTGATACGTATTGCTTTAAATCCATTAATATTTCCTCCTAAATTGCTCACGACAATTGTGACTTTATCCAATTTTTTATTTCTGAAAAATCTTGATATAATAATTGCTTTTCAACATCCATACGTTGTTGTCTTAATTGATATACTTTGCTGGAATCAATCGATCTTTTATCAGGTTGTTGATTGATTCGAATTAAACCATCTTCTTGTGTTACAAATTTTAAGTCTAAGAAAACTTTCAACATGAATTTAAGTGTATCTGGTTTCACACTTAAATGTTGACACAATAACATACCCTCTTTCTGGATATTTGTTTCTTGTTTAGTTATTAATGCTTTATAACACTTTTTAAAAACATCCATATTAGGTATACCATCGAAGTAAATCGAATGATTATGTTGCAAAACTATATAAAGTTGAGAAAATTGCAGTTGTTGCAGGGAATTAGACAAATCTTCCATTGACGTAGGTAAATCTCTTAATACTACTTTATCAGTTTGTTGTTTAATTTCTTCACCATAATAATATTCATTCGCATTTACTTTATCACTTTTAGGATGAATAAGCACGACAATATTTTCATCATTTTCTGTAAAAGGTAAACTTTTTCGCTTACTTCTATAATCTAATATTTGCTGTTCGTTCATCGCAATATCTTGAATAATTAATTGCGGTGATTGATTACCATTCCATTCGTTGATTTGAACAGATCCTAATATATTAATTGGCTGTTCATCTTGTAATTCAGGTTCTAAGTGTCCATTTTGCCAAAATAGCGCGGCGATATTACTTTCACCAAGTGTCAATTTCAGATGATTTTTTTGTTGACCTATCGCCTTAACTGAAGAAACTGATAAATCATCCATTTCAAAAATAGGTCTAGAAAAATCTGTTCCGAAGGGTCTTAAACGATTCATATCACGAATATTTTTAATCGTTATATCATTTTCTGTTAATAATACATCTACTGGCTTTACGGGATCTAACGAAGTTGTTTTAGATAATTCTTTCATCCATTTATTTAAACCTTCAGCTAACGATTCTATATTTTCAATATCCATCGTCATACCTGCAGCCATATGATGGCCGCCAAATTTAGCGATTAACTCTTGGTGTGCTGATAGTATTTCAAACATCGACACTTGATCAATTGATCTGGCGGAACCTTTTGCATGATTTTGCTCCCTATCAATATTTAAAATTAATGTTGGCAAAGCAAATGTTTCGACAATTTTCGAAGCAACAATACCTAAGACACCTTCATGCCAATTTTCTTTTGCTAAAAGTAAA
Organism: Staphylococcus sp. FSL W8-0305; assembly: GCF_037966415.1. NCBI lineage: Bacteria > Bacillati > Bacillota > Bacilli > Caryophanales > Staphylococcaceae > Staphylococcus > Staphylococcus sp. FSL W8-0305. The sequence continues at coordinate 367,214 of NZ_CP150198.1, read as the reverse complement.
AATAAATCTCCATTTTTAACTTTCATTTCTGCCATTGCCATTGCTTCTTCTGTGATAGTTGCTACAATATCTTTTCTTTCGCGGTTAAATTGTTCAACTTGTTCTGCTAAAAATGCAGCTTCTTCTTCGTCGTCAGTCATCAACAATTCGCAAGCTAATGATGCGTCATCTAAACGACCTACAGCATTAAGTCTAGGTCCAATAATAAAACCAATTGTTTCTTCATCAATATTGTCATTGTATCCCGCTTCTTTTAGCAATGCTTTAACAGAGGTCGGACATTGATCATTTAAGACTTTTAATCCTTGTTTCACTAATGATCGATTTTCATCAGTTAATGATACTAAATCCGCAATGGTACCTATCGCAACTAATGCTTTAAAATAATCAGGTACATTTTCAATCAATGCTTGTGCTAATTTGTACGCAACACCTGCACCACACAATTGTTGGAACGGATAATTAAACGATGGATGCATTGGATGTACGATTGCATATGCTTCTGGTAATGTACTACCAATTTCATGATGATCAGTTACAATGACATCAACTCCTAAATCTTGAACCATTTTAATTTCATTATGACCTTGTATGCCATTATCAACAGTTATGATTAATGTTATGCCTTCATCATGAGCATTTCTAAATGCTAGCTCGTTTGGTCCATATCCTTCGGTAAAGCGGTTAGGAATATGCCATCCTACTTGTGCACCTAAAAGTTGTAATGTTGTCACTAAAATTGTAGTTGAGGTAACACCGTCGGCATCGTAATCACCATAAACTAGGATTTTCTCATCATTCGCTATCGCTCTTTTAATTCTTTCAATAGTCTTAGTCATATCGCTCAATTGCAATGCGTCATGATTGATATCTGTATCTGAAATGATGGATTCAATTGCTTGTTCATCAATAATCGATTTACTTTCTAATATTTTTTTTACGATTGGCGTTAACTTTAATTTTGATGTTAATTCATCACTTATGTATTCAGCTGGTTTAGTTAATTTCCACTTATACTTCGGTTTAATCATATATATTTACGCCTCATTTCCAAAAGACATTATATCTAAAATTACTTTAAATAAAAAGCACTTATCTAAATAATCAAGACTTTAATTATACCATTTTTTAAAAATGAATGCGGGAACTTATTTATATATATTTTGTTAAATTTAAACAAAGTAAAAAGCGGTATGTGAACTCTTTAATGTTTCACATACCGCTTAATTCATTTTAAACTAAAATCTTTTCATCGTTCGATTTCTTTTCTTTATATACAACTAATTTGTGTTTCGGCGATTTTTTCAACTGACGTTTTTTCATTATTCCCCAAAGCGGAACGGCAATGAAGATTGAAGAGAATACACCAGAAATCAATCCGATAAATAATGCTAAAGTAAAGTTGAATATCGTAGGAGCACCGAAGAATAGTATAGCAACTACTACTACAATAACTGTTAATACTGTATTAATTGAACGTGTCATTGTCTGTCTAATTGATCTATTAACGATATCATCAATTTGTTCTGTTGTAGTAATCACTTTAACCTTTTGTAAGTTTTCACGTACACGGTCAAACGTTACGATTGTATCATTAATTGAATAACCGACAATTGTTAATACAGCGGCGATAAATGTTAAATCTACTTCAATTCTAAATAAACTGAAAATCGCTACTATAATGAATACATCATGTAATAATGCCAATACAGATGAAAGACCCATGCGCCATTCAAATCGTAATGATACATAGATGATGATACCTATCGATGCATAGATTAATGCAAGCATTGCATTTTTTGCTAATTCCTGTCCAATAATTGGTGATACAGTGTTAATTTGAGGTGTGTCACCGAATTTCGATTTAATATTATCACTCAATTTATTATCTTGAGCACGCGTTAAATCGTCTTTAAATTGAACAGTTGCTACTTTATTATCTTTACCATTGATTTGAATTTGATCCGCTTTAAGTCCACTACCTTTTACAACTTGCTCAACCTTTTGTTGAGTAATTGCTTGTTTAGATTGGAAATCTACACGTGTACCACTTGAGAAATCAATTCCTAGGTTTAACTTGAAGATATAAAGAATAACTAAACCGACAACTACAATTAAAATACTTACTCCAATTAATGGCTTAGCTAATTTAACAAAATTCCATTTCTCGAATGAAGTTTTAAGGTCATGAACATCTACACCTTCATTAATATCATGTCGTTTATTCTTTTTAACACCAAATAACCAATATTGATTTTTGAATATATTTGATGAAACAAGTAATGATAATAAGAATCTTGATAAGAACACGGCTGTAACAAAGATCATTAGAATACCTAATAATAACATTGTCGCGAAACCTTTAACTGAACTTTCACCGAAGAAGAATAATACTGCTGCGGCGATAACTGTTGTTAAGTTAGAATCAAAAATTGTTAGGAACGAACTTTTGTTTGCTTTAGAAAAGGCTTGCTTTATCGTTCTACCTATTCGAAGTTCATCCTTAATACGCTCATACATGATAATATTGGCATCTACAGCCATACCTACACCTAATACCAACGCCGCTAATCCTGGTAAAGTTAGAACCCCGGAAATGAAATTAAATGCTACTAACGTTAGATAGATATAAGTTGTCAATGCAATAATCGCTACTAAACCAGGTAATCGGTAGAATCCAAGCATGAATAAATAAATTAATGCTACACCAATAAACGATGCAAACACAGTTTTATCTAATGCATCTTGACCAAATTGGGCACCTACTGAGTTTGAATAAATTTCTTTCAAGTCAACTGGTAAAGAACCTGCATTTAACAATTCGGCGATTTGTTTTGCTTTTTTAACGCCTTCTTGTCCTTTAAATCCACCAGAGATTTCTACGCTATCAGAATTGATTGGTTGATCAACACTTGCTGCAGAAATAAATTTAGGGTTTTTCTTTTGTGCTTCTTTTTTATAGCTGTCACCTTTTTTGAAATCTAACCAAACAACCATGACATTATCACGTTTCTTAGAGATTTCTTCCGTTACTTTTTTAAATTTGTTTTTGTCTTTTACTTTGAAAGTAACTGTTGGCTGGTTTGTTTCCTGTTTAAATTCTTGTTTGGCAGATCCCTGTTTAATATCAGAACCGCTTAATTTTACTTTATCTTCTGCATCGCGAATTGTTAAATTAGCTTGAGAAGATAAAATTTTACGTGCTTCATTCTGGTCTGTTACACCAGCAAGTTGAACTCTAATTCTATTAGGTTCTTCAACTTGAATTTTAGGTTCGGAAACACCTAAAACGTTAACACGATTTTCTAATGTTTGCGCTGTTGATTGTAAGGCTTTTTTATCTATTTTGTCGCCTTTATTTAAAGGGTCGACTTGATAAAGCACCTCAAATCCACCTTGCAAATCAAGTCCTAAATTGACATTCTTTATAACACTTTTATAAGTTGCAGCCATTCCGGCAAACAACAATACGACTAAAAGCAAGAACGCAATTATTCTACTACTTTTCTTCACATGAACACCTCATTATTTACGTATGTATTTAGAATACTTGAATACTATTTTATAACGCAAGTTAAATCTTTCTTACAAAATTTATTAGCCTTATACATATTAACATACTAGAGCAGGGAGTAAAAATAGTCATAGATATATTTAATTTAAATTTAACAATTATTATGTATCACAATTTCTTTTTTTGGAATAAAAATAAGCTATTCTACATACTACTTATAACTTAAAAAGGATGAAACGCTATTCGTTTCATCCTTTTTAATACCACTTCTTGTTATGAAGGGTCAACTTGTTTAATAGCAGGTTTTTCGAAAGTTAATTCAGTACCATGACCATTAACTGTAATAACAACAGTTGTTTCATCTACTGCTTTAACAGTACCTTTAATACCACCAATAGTTGTAATTCTTTGACCAGATTGAATGTTATTAATCAACTCACGATGCTGTTTCGCACGTTTTTGTTGTGGTCTGATCATCAAGAAATACATAACCGCAAAAATTACGACTATATATATAAGTAATGAAAATTGCATTTTATACGCTCCTCTTGCTTAAAAGTTTTTTGGGTTCTCAACATTTAATCCATATTGCTCGAAGAATTCTTCTTTGAAATCTAAAAGACGATCTTCTCGAATGGCTTGTCTTATATCTTCCATTAATTTTAGCAGAAAATGTAAATTATGAATAGTAGTAAGACGAATACCAAAAGTTTCCTCTGCCTTGATTAAATGACGTATATACGCTCTTGAGTAGTTTTGACATGTATAACAGTCACAATTCTCATCTAACGGTCTTAAATCATCTGCAAATTTTGCATTTTTAATAACTAAACGACCTTGCGATGTCATACAAGTACCATTTCTGGCAATACGTGTCGGTAAGACACAATCAAACATATCCATGCCGCGAATACTACATTCGATTAACGCATCTGGAGATCCTACACCCATTAAATATCTTGGTTTATCTTTAGGCATAAACTGCTCTGTATGTTCAACCATTTTATACATAACCGGTTTAGGTTCACCAACTGACAAACCTCCGATTGCATAACCAGGAAAATCTAATTCTACTAAATCCTTTGCACTTTGTTCTCTTAAATCTTCATATTCGCCACCTTGTATAATGCCGAACAATGCTTGATCTTCAGGTCTTTGGTGTGCATCTAGACATCTTTTCGCCCAACGCGTTGTACGTTCAATAGATTTTTTTACATAATCATATTCAGCAGGCATCGGTGGACATTCATCAAATGCCATCATAATATCAGAACCTAAATCATTTTGAATTTGCATTGATTTCTCAGGACTCAAAAATAATTTAGACCCATTAGTATGATGTCTAAATTCCACGCCTTCTTCTGTAATTTTACGTAAATTACTTAAACTAAACACTTGGAAACCGCCTGAATCTGTTAGAATCGGACCATCCCAATTCATGAATTTATGTAATCCCCCAGCGTGTTTGATAATATCATTTCCGGGTTGTAACCACAAATGATATGTGTTGCCCAAAATGATTTTTGCTTCAATTTGTCTTAACTCTTCTGGACTCATTGTTTTAACGGTTGCTTTAGTACCAACTGGCATAAACATAGGTGTTTCAAATGAACCGTGTGGTGTGTGCACGATACCTAAACGCGCACCTGATTGTTTACAAGTTTTAATGTGTTCGTATGTTACTGCAGGCATATTCAAAATCCTCACATTCTTTTTATATAATTAACATTGCATCGCCAAAACTAAAGAATCTATATTCTAAATTTACTGCCGTTTTATAAGCATTCAGAACATTTTCACGAGTACTAAACGCTGATACTAGCATAACTAATGTTGATTTTGGTAAATGAAAATTAGTAATCTGGCCATCAATAGCTTTAAAATCAAATCCTGGATAAATAAATATATTAGTCCAGCCACTCGTTTCAACAAATTTATCATGATCGCGTCGAATTGTTTCAAGTGTACGTGTTGAAGTTGTACCAACTGATATAATGCGATGTCCTTTGGACTTAGTATCATTTAATAAATCAGCTGTTTCTTGTGTCATTTGATAATATTCACTATGCATTTCGTGGTCATTCACATCGTCGACGCTCACCGGTCTAAACGTACCTAATCCAACATGTAATGTAACAAATGCGATATTAACACCTTTATTTTTAATTTCAGTTAATAACTCATCAGTAAAATGTAATCCAGCTGTTGGTGCTGCCGCTGAACCACTTTCTTTAGCGTAAACTGTTTGATAACGATCTGGATCATCTAAACGTTCTTTGATGTATGGTGGCAGTGGCATTTCCCCTAATTCATCTAATCTTTCTTGTAAAATACCTTCATAATGTAAACGCATGATACGTCCACCTTGATCCATTTCTTTTATGCATTCAGCTATAATTTTGCCATTACCAAAATTCAATTTATTACCAACTTTAATACGCTTAGCTGGTTTCAGTAAGACTTCCCAATCATTACCTTCAATTTGAGTTAACATTAACATTTCAACTTTTGCACCAGTTTCTTCTTTTAAACCAAAAAGTCTAGCTGGCATTACTCGCGTATCGTTAAGCACTAATGTATCACCAGGTCTAAAATACTCAATGATATCTTTAAAATGTAAATGTTTCATTTCACCAGTTTCTCTATCCATGACTAATAAACGACTATGATCACGATCTTTTAAAGGCGTTTGAGCAATTAATGATTCTGGTAAGTCATAGTCAAATTCTTCAATATTCACGTTATTCTCTCTCCTCATTCGACTTTGCAAAATGTTCATAAGCTAATGGTGTTGCTTTTCTGCCACGCGGCGTACGTTCTAAAAAGCCTTTCTGAATAAGAAATGGCTCATAAACGTCCTCAATTGTAATACGTTCTTCGCCAATTGTTACGGCAATCGTATCTAAACCAACAGGTCCACCATTATACTGCTTAATAATACAGTTCATCATTTTATGATCAATGTAATCTAGTCCGTGTTGATCAACTTGAAGTAAACCTAATGCGTGCTTTGTTGTTTCAATGTATATTTGTTCATCTTCATTCACTTGCTGGAAGTCTCTTACCCGTTTCAATAGTCGATTGGCTACTCTTGGAGTCCCTCTAGAACGTTTAGCAAGTTCAATAGCACTTTCTTCATCAATACCTGTGCCTAAAACCTCAGCTGTTCTAATAATGATTTCTTTTAAATCTGATTCATTATAATATTCTAATCTTAAGTGCACACCAAATCGATCCCTTAGTGGACCTGTTAAGCTACCAGCTCGTGTTGTTGCACCTACCAAAGTGAATGGAGGTAAGTCGATACGGATACTTCTAGCCTCATCGCCTTTACCAATGATAATATCTAAAAAGAAATCTTCCATTGCAGGGTATAGCACTTCTTCAACAACACTACTCAGTCTGTGTATTTCATCAATAAACAAAACATCTCCAGGTTGAAGCCCTGATAAAATTGCAGCCAAATCACCAGGTCTTTCTAATGAAGGCCCTGATACTGTACGTATATTAACTTCCATTTCATTGGCAATGATATTAGATAATGTTGTCTTACCTAATCCAGGGGGGCCAAAAAGCAATACATGATCTAATGGTTCATGACGAAGTTTAGCCGCTTTAATAAATACTTCTAAATTACTTTTTATTGAATTTTGACCAATATATTGTCGTAATCTCGTAGGTCTAAGCGACAATTCAAAATCAGTTTCTTCACTATGCATTGATTGATCAACCATACGCTCATTCATGACAACACTTCCCCTATTAATCTATTTAAAATTAAGATACAACTAATTGAAGACCTGCCTTAACAGCTTCATCAACTGAGTCATATTTATTTTTATTTAACGTTTTCTCAACTTTTGCAAGCTCTCGTTTAGAATAACCTAATGCTTCTAACGCTAACATTGCTTCTTGCACGAATTGATCTTGCTCCGTCGATGTAGCGTCTACTTGTAATAATGAATCGCTATCTTCTTCAGTGATTTTCACTTTACCTTTTAAATCTAAGACAATCTGTCTTGCCGTTTTCTTACCAATTCCTGGGAATTTAGTTAAATACGTATCATTTTCATTTTCAATGGCACGTTTTACTTCATTAGGTGTACTTGTCGCTAAAATAGCTAAAGCTGATTTCGGACCAATACCAGTGACTTTAATTAAACTCAAGAACATATCTTTCTCTTCTTCACTACTAAATCCATACAATAATTGTGCATCTTCACGAACAATTAAAGATGTATGAATTAAAACTTCATGATCTAGATGCTTTTGAAAACGATAAGAATTTGGTGTTTGAATTTCATAACCAACACCAGCAGTTTCAACAACTACGTGTGTAGGATATAAATGTGTTAACTTACCTTTGACATACGCGTACATTATAGGCACATCCTTACATACTCATACTAATTAATTCTACTTTTGATACATAATCTAAATTTCTCAAAGCGCCAATAACATCTTCTACTGAAGTTTCTTTAGATTTAGCATTCAGTGATAATGTTATTGTTGCTTTTTCTTCCATTGGAATACTTTGATGAATCGTTAATACAGATAGTTCTAACTTTGATATAACATCTAGTACACGTGCCAACATACCCACAATATCAGTTACATATAAAATTAATGTAAATTCTCGATGGTCAAGCATTTTATCGTCTACTGGAAATATCGTTTCTCTATATTTATAAAAAGCACTTCTAGATAGATCAAACTGTTTAACGGCATCATAAATGGACAATGTCGGATCACTTTTTAAGGCATCTTTAATCTTCAATGTTTTAACCACGGATTCAGGCAAGACATCTTCTCTAATTAAATAAAACTTTTTATAATCTTTATTGTCCATCATGTTACGCTCCTATTCAACGAATTCAAATTCTCCGCCAAGAATTCTAACGATATCACCATTTTTACAACCACGTTCTCTAAGTGCATCATCAATACCCATCGAACGCATTTGACGAGCAAATCGACGTACTGCTGGATCGCTGTTAAAGTCAGTCATTTTAAACATTCTTTCAATAGCATTACCACTTACCACATAAGCACCATCATCATCTCTTGAAATTGTAAATTTATCTTGTGACGGTGTATGTTTATATAATACTCGGTTAATGCCAACTGACTCCTCTTCTTCAACTGTGAAGTCAACATCTTTATATTCTTCTAATTTATCTGCTATTGCATATAATAATTGATCAATATTATCACGCGTTATTGTTGAAACTGGAATAACTGGCACATCTTCGCCAATTTCTTCTTTAAACAAGATTAAATTATCTTGTGATTCAGGTAAATCCATCTTGTTAGCTACTACGATTTGAGGTCTATCTTCTAAACGTTGCTCGTACGCGGCTAATTCTTGATTAATGACTTTATAATCTTCAATAGGCTCTCTACCTTCAGAACCACTCATATCAATCATGTGAACAATAACTTTTGTTCTCTCTACATGTCTTAAAAATTGATGTCCTAATCCAACGCCATCAGATGCACCTTCAATTAAACCTGGTAAATCTGCCATAACAAAACTTCGTTGATCAGGTGTTGAAACAACTCCTAGATTTGGTTTAATCGTTGTAAAATGATATGCCCCTATTTTAGGCTTAGCTTTTGAAACGATAGATAATAAAGTCGATTTACCCACACTAGGGAAACCTACTAATCCTACATCAGCTAATAATTTCAATTCTAAAGATACATCTAATTCCTCACCTGGTTCACCTTTTTCACTGAAGTCAGGTGCAGGGTTTCTAGGTGTTGCAAAACGTGAATTACCTCGGCCACCTCGACCGCCCTTCGCTACTACAGCTCTTTGACCATCTTCAACAAGATCTGCTAACACTTCATCTGTTTCAACATTTTTAATAATTGTGCCAGGTGGAACTTTTAATACTAAATCTTCCGCATTTTTACCATGCATATTACTACTTTGGCCATTTTCACCTTTGCTTGCTTTAAAATGACGTTGATACCTAAAATCTAATAACGTTCTTAAACCTTCATCCACTTCAAATACGACTGAAGCACCTTTACCACCGTCACCGCCAGCTGGTCCACCAAATGGTACATATTTTTCTCTTCTGTATGCGGTAATACCATTACCACCATCACCGGCTTTAAGAGATATTTTGACTTGATCGACAAACATATATCTCACCTCTTTTACATATAATTTTCATTTTCCCAATAATTATAGCATATTAGAGCCCCTTATATATTGTAAATAATTAGGGGCTCTTATGCAGTTGCTTTTATAAATCTTTGCTTTAAAATACTTATATTTCTCAACACCAATTGTGGTACAGTTTATTCTTTAAACGCTGCAACTGTAATCCTTTTAGCCCCTTATATATTGTAAATAATTAGGGGCTCTTATGCAGTTGCTTTTAAGTTTACTTTACTCAAATTGCTGATATTTCCGAGTACCAAATTCGATACTTTTTGCTTTTTATACTGCAACTGTATTCCTTTGTCCCCTTATAGTTTAGCGATTAGGGGCTCTTATGCAGTTGCACATTTAGTATAATGTCTATAATTCCCATTTTTTAATAACAAAATGAAAATAATAATGAAAAACGTTTTATAAAAAGTAAAAAACACCAGAAGATTCACTTCTGGTGTTAACTAGACAAAATTATTCAGCTACTGCATATACAGAAACTTGTTTTTTGTCGCGACCTTTACGTTCGAATTTAACAACGCCGTCGATTTTAGCGAATAATGTATCATCGCCACCACGACCTACATTTTCACCAGGGTAAATTTTAGTACCACGTTGGCGATATAAAATTGAACCACCTGTTACGAATTGACCGTCAGCACGTTTAGCACCTAAGCGTTTTGATTCAGAGTCACGTCCGTTTTTTGTAGAACTTACCCCTTTTTTAGATGCGAAGAATTGTAAGTTTAATTTTAACATCGGAATGCACCTCACTTATAATTTAATCTAATATTCTCATTATATTCTTCTTCAATAGTTTGTAAAGACACAAGCATTGTTTGAAGAATTAGTTGCGCTTCATCGTTATTTGTATCAACGCTTCTTATATGAAAATGACCACCATTGTCGTCATAATTGATATCTGGTCTCTCAGATGTCAATCCTATAATCGCATTAACACTACCAAACAATACAGCTGAAGCTCCAGCACAAACGATATCATGACCATATTCACCATGGTCAGCATGGCCATCCATAATAACGTCTGTTACTTTGCCTTCATCATTAACTGTAATATCAACAGTAATCATAATAATTACGCGTTGATTTTATCGATTGTTAATTTAGTGTATGGTTGACGATGGCCTTTTTTACGTTTTGAATTTTTACGACGTTTGTATGTGAATACAGTGATTTTTTTACCGCGACCTTGTTTATTAACAGTAGCAGTAACTGTTGCACCTTCAACTGTTGGCGCTCCAACTTTAACTGAATCTCCACCTACAAATAATACTTTATCAAATGTAAAAGTATCTCCTTCGTTTACGTCTAATTTTTCAACGAAGATTTCTTGACCTTCTTCTACTTTGATTTGTTTTCCACCTGTTTCAATAATAGCAAACATACTTTGCACCTCCTGTATAATAAGTCACGCCATACATAGGTGACATTTCGTTATTGAGTCAAGCGTTTGCACTCTACGTTGTTTCGGTCGCAACTCGAGTCATTTATAAAGATAAACTCTTCTCGTTTCTTCCTTCAACGCCTTGATTGACAATCGCTTTCTTTCAATAACTTCTGCAAATGAGTCAAGCGTTTGCACTCTGTGGGAAAATCGCTTTCTTCATTAAAAATGTTCTTGAACCTATATTTGAGCGGTTGTATGTAGCTACTTATAACTACTCAACTATTGCATCTTACCATTGACGGCGTTTCATGTCAATGTCATTGTTTGTTTTTTTAAGGAACTTTATAATCAACGGATAAAGCATGATCAACAGTACAAAATTCATAATTAATGTTGGCAATAATCTAAAGACTACAAAATGAATAATATCAAATTGAATGAATCCTAACATACCGTATATTAATGCCACATAGACTTCTAATAATAAGGTGCTAGCTAATATAATAATGAATAACATCGAATGATCTTTGTAAAAAATTTTAAAGAATCGATCTATAAGTGCTAAAAACAATATATAGCCAAATAAGTACACTCCATAAATACTACCAAAGTATACATCAGTCATTACACCTAAAAATATGCTGAGCAATAATGATACGCCAAAGCTACGATACACTACCATCATTAAAATATACATAAATGTAAGGTGTGGTACAAATACAAGTTCAAACTTACCTATGTGCATTGGTATAAGAAGCCCAATTGCAGTATCTATATAAAATAGTAAAATACCTATCAAAAAATAATACAGTGTACGCATTATTTATCCCTGCTTTCATCATCAGGAATTGTTTTAGGATCTCTTTTTGCAACATAAACATGGCTCAAATCTGTTAAGTCTGCACCAGTCTTAACCCTAACTTCTTTAGCTAAGCCGTATTGATCATTTTGAACCTTAGTCACTTCTCCTATATATAAATTACTTGGTAGTTGATCAGCTAATCCACTTGTAACGACTTTATCACCTTTTGAGATATTATCTCTATTATTAATATCACTAATTACAAGTTCTGAGTTCTTTTCATCATAACGATCAATTAAGCCAAATATATTTTTAGAACCGTGTTGTATATTTACAGATAATTTACCCGCACGTGTATTAGTTGAGATTAAATCAACTTGTGAAGAAAATTTATTAACTTTAGTAACTCTTCCAACAAAACCTTGTGATGTCATCACAGCCATATTTGAAGTTATACCTGATTTAGATCCCTTATCAATTACAATTGTATTCATCCACTGATCCGGATTTCTTGCTAAAACCGTAGTAGAAATAGGATCAAATTTTGAAATATCTTTTAAATCAAGCTCTTTTTTTAATTTTTCATTTTCCGCTTCTAATTGTTGGTTCTTAGATTCTAACTGGCTAATCTTATTTTTAGATTCTTTAGAATCTCCTTTTTTAAAAAAGTCCCCAATCGTACCAGCAACAAAATTAACTGGATAACTCACAACTCGTTGTCCAAAAGACACAGAATCACCTATATATTGTTCAGGAGGTGATTGAGATTGTGAACGTATGGACAGCCCAATTAATGCAATAAAAACGATAATTGCACATAAAACAACAATTAATTTGTTATTTTTAAAAAACTTAAGCACCCAGAACACCTCTATTATGTCAAAATATTGTATATCCTTTTCTATTTTATATTACTCCCATTATGAAATAAAGCACTAACTACGAATTACTTTGAAAATGAACAACTCCGTAAAAAAAATTGTGGCATTTTAAAAACAAAAAACTACTAGCAAACATTCCAGTCACTAGTAGTTTAAATAATCGATTTAAATTTTAAAATTATCTGTTTGTATCGTTCGAGGATTCACTGTTCGAATTCTGAAGTTGTCTCCAACGTGCGAATAAGTTCTGGGCCTTTTGTTGTTCATTAGCTTGTTTCTGTTTTGATTGTTCTGCCATTTGAACTACACCAACCTTTTAAATTTATTCTAGTGACAGGATAACTAAAATATATTTCTTATGCAATAATTTCCTATTGATAAGCATTTTCGGGTTTTAGTTGTAAATTTTGCCCTAATTCATTTAAGTCTTGTTGCATTTCAAATTCAGTATTGTAAACACGCATTGACTCATCTCCAAATTTATAAAGAATAAATTCGTCTCCTCTTTGACCTATAATATATTGATCATTATAAGCCATGCGATTCATTCCAGACACAGCCATAAACTCTAGTTTATCTATCATTTTAAATACATTTTTAATTTGGCTTAATGGTACATTTTTTATTAAATCATTTTCTTTTAATGAATATTTCTCACCACTTACATAAACATGTTGGGCATCATTAGTGGGTTGCGTAACTTGATTCATTTGATCATTATCGTGATTTACAGGATTCCAATCTTGTTCTTTTAAAAAAGGTGCGTATTTCAAGGCGATATAAACAATTATCACAATTGCTATTACTGCTATAATGTTTTTAATCATACTAAATATCAATCTCATAGTTCGCCTCCAATGTCTTCATCTAATTATATATTTTATTATGTATATTTTCCTCAGTCTTCAGCCTTAATCATGATATATCTTAGGACTGATGCACGTTCATTTAAAATGGCTTATAATTTTGTTATGATTTAAAAGCGTATGAGGAGGTTTGTAGCATTGAGTATACTCACAATTATTTTAATAGCACTATTAGTCATCCTCCTTTTTAGAGTTGGACTTTCTATTTTGCGATTTTTAATTTATGTCGGACTTGTTTTATTATGTATTTACTTAGGATATCAAGGCTTAATATGGTTGCTCGATTTTTTTCAAATAAATAGTGGATTTTTACCACACTTTCAATTTAACAATTAAATCTATTCTGCATAACAAAACTCCTAATGTACTAGTTTAGAATTTTTTAACTAGTTCCACATTAGGAGTTTAATTTGTTTTCAAGCACGTATACTACTTGATGAACAGATTACTATTATTTACGCCCAAATGCGTTAGATAAAAATCGTATCAGCGCGTAGCTACCACTTAGTAATAGGCCCCAAACGATTCCAGTAATAATTGAGCCTATTGCTACACTTAATAAAGGAAAAGCTTGTTTCGTAACAATCACACCTGCTAATGCCGTTACTAAAATACCTAACGTAGATAAAGCTAATGTTATTAATAGATTGCGCTTTGTTACAGGTTCATTTTTAATATTTAACTGCATGGTATAAACCATTGGCACGAGAACCCCGATAATAATAAATAGAGTCACTATTTTTCCTCCAATGAAAGTACTTCGTAGGTATTATACACAAGATACGTCATTAATTCTATCAACTTCAATCATTTTCATCAAAGTAACCCGCTTCTACAAGACTGGTAAATCTATTATCACCGATTATAATATGATCCAATAAATCTATTCCTAAAATCAAACCACACTCCTTCAACCTCATTGTTGTTATTATATCTTCTTGTGAGGGCGTTACATCACCGGATGGATGATTATGAACTGCGATGATTGCATTGGCATTTTCTCTCACCGCAATACTAAAAAATTCACGTGGATGTACAATCGAACTATTTAATGTACCTTTAAAAACACAGGTTTCTTTAATCACTACATTTTTTGAATTTAACAATAAAATGACAAAATGTTCTTGTGTTAAATCTTTCATTGTTGGAATCATATAATCAGCAACATCACTTGGTTGCGTTATTTTTATACGATTATTTTCAGCTCTTCTCCCCATCCTTTCCCCTAACTCAAATGCCGCTTTTAATGTAATTGCTTTTTGTAATCCAATCCCTTTAACTTGTATCAAATCGTTAATTGAAGATTTTTTCAATTCATTCAGATTCGATGCAGATTTAAGCAGTTCATTACTAATGTCAATACTCGAGAATCCTTTTCTTCCGGTGTTAATTAATATAGCTAATAATTCTGTATTCGAAAGACTTTTTGCACCATGGCTTAACAAACGTTCTCTTGGCATTTCTGAAGTTACCATTTCTTTAATTTTCAAAAATATACGCCTCCTAAAAATTGATGGATATCATTATAAAAAAGTGAATTGATAAAAAAGGAAATAAATATAAATGGAACAAGGGGTAATAGTTTAATCGGCTTAAATATCATGGTAATTAAAGCAACTAAACCAGCAATGACAAATGTAAATATAATGACATAAATAGTGAATTGGAGAGGGAAAAACAAAGAAAGTGCAGATATTAGTAAAACGTCACCATAACCAATATATGACCGAAATAAAAAGTAGAATATATGCGTGGTCATACTAATAATGATAAAAGCTACTGGATAAGTAATACTTAACGAGAGAGAAACAATACAATAAATTATAATTAAGCGACAATCTAACATTAAAGAAGTGATATCGGTCATAGTAAAAATAAGCAGAAAAACATATGTAGTTATAAAAAGCGTAGCATTTACGTATGTGAAATCATACTTAATAAAGACGATAGGTATTAAAGCAAAGGTTTCCCCAAAGAAATGTGTTAGCGAAATACGCTTATGACAGTTTCGACATCTCCCTTTTAATAATAAAAAACTAATAATCGGCATTAATTCATACCATTTGAGTGATGAATTACAATAATCACATTTCGATCTTCTATGTAAATAATCAAATGACGTTTCTTCAATAGATATAAATTGATATAGAAAACTAAAAATACAACTGCAACTATAAGATAACAATACTACCAAATGACAACCTCCTTACGTAAATTATAGTTACTTATTACCAAAATGTAAATATACACTATTCTCCAAATATTGAACCTCTTTTTCATTTAAATTTTTCAATATTACTAAGCATAATTGATGGATACTTTAACAGCCCATTACTGCTCGGCAAATTTAATAATGGCAAGAAATTAACCTTATAAACACATACGATTTAGAGCATAAAAAATAACCATGAAGCTACCTATTGATTAAATAGATTCTTCATGGCTATTTTAGTTTTATAATGCTTCAAAGTCTAATTTTGATTTAACTTCACTTATGAAGTACAGACTACCGGTAATTACTAATGTATCACCTTGATAATTTTTTATAAATTCTACGTAGTCATCTACTAATTGTATATCGTCATTTTCAATGCTACCTACAATTTCTTCTTTGCGTAACGCTTTCGGAAAATCAAATTCAGTTGCATAAAATGTATGCGCAATTAAACTTAAATGTTTGACCATCTCGTTAATCGGTTTTCCGTTTATTGCTGAGAACAAAATATCTACTTTTTCTTTATCATGGTACTGTTTAATTGTATCAATTAGAGCATCTATACTCTCTGAATTATGTGCGCCATCCAAAATGATTAAAGGTTTGTCATGCACCTGCTCAATACGTCCAGTCCAACGAACTGATTCAATACCGTCTATCATCTTATTGAAATCTAATTCAATTAATCCTTGTTCATTTAATTCAATAAGAGCTGTTATGGCTAATGCAGCATTTTGTTTCTGATGTTCACCTAACATACTTAAAATGATTGTTTCTAATTCATAATCTTTATAACGGTAAGTAAATTCATCATTTTGCGATACAACAACAATTTCTCTATCTAATTCAATTGGCTTTGCATGTTGTTCAATTGCGCGTTCACGAACATACTTTAATGCATCTTCATTTTTAACAGCATATATAACTGGAACGTTAGGCTTTATAATCGCGCCTTTATCCCTAGCAATATCTAGATAAGTACCACCTAAAATATCTGTATGGTCTAGACCGATACTAGTTAAGATTGATAAAATCGGTGTAAAGACATTTGTCGAATCGTTCTTTATACCCAATCCAGCCTCAACAATGACAAAATCAACAGGATGTATTTCACCAAAATATAAAAACATCATCGCTGTGATTATTTCGAATTCAGTTGCAACACCTAAATCTGTTTCACGTTCCATCATTTCACTAACTGGTTTAATACGTGATACTAATTCTACAATAGCGTCATTTGATATTGGCACACCATTTAGACTAATTCGTTCATTAAATGTTTCAATAAACGGCGACGTAAATGTACCTACTTCATAACCATTTTCAACTAAAGCTGTTCTAAGGTAAGCAACTGTAGAGCCTTTACCATTCGTGCCACCTACATGAATACCCTTAATGTTATTTTGAGGATTATTAAATTGTGCTAGCATCCATTCCATACGTTTAACACCTGGTTTGATGCCAAATTTAGTTCTTTCGTGTATCCAATACAAGCTCTCTAGGTAATTCATTGTTACTAACTCCTATGCTTTTAATTGTTCAATTCTTGCCTTCACACCATCATATTTTTCTTGATAATCTTGTTTTTTACGTTTTTCTTCATTTATAACCTTTTCAGGTGCTTTACTTACAAAGTTTTCATTAGAGAGCTTTTTATCTACTCTATCTAATTCGCTTTGAAGTTTAGCTAATTCTTTTTCCAAACGGCTGATTTCCTTATCCATATCAATTAGCCCTTCTAATGGTAATACCACTTTACCTGCAATTACAACTGATGTCATTGCTTTCTCAGGAATTTCCACGTCAGTGCTTATATTTAACGTACTAGGATTACAGAATTTGATTAAATAATCTTTGTTTTGTGATAAAGTTGTTTCAATTTCTTTATCTTTAGCTTGAATTAAAATAGGTATTTCTTTAGACAATGGCGTATTTACTTCTACACGTGATTGTCTTACAGATTTAATGATTTCAACAAGTTGTTGCATTGTTTGTTTACTTTCTTCAAAAATCAATGATTCACGCACTTCTGGCCATGAAGCTTTAACAATTGTTTCACCTTCATGTGGTAAACTTTGCCATATTTTCTCTGTTACAAATGGCATGAATGGATGTAGCATTCTCATAATATTGTCTAAAGTATAACTCAATACTGAACGTGTAACTTGTTTTTGTTCTTCATCATTACCATTCATTGGAATTTTACTCATTTCAATGTACCAATCACAGAAATCATCCCAAATGAAATTATATAATGCTCGTCCAACTTCGCCGAATTCATATTTGTCACTTAGATCAGTAACTGTTGCAATCGTTTCATTTAAACGTGTTAGAATCCATTTATCTGCTAATGATAAGTTACCACTTAAATCGATATCTTCAACTTTAAAGTCTTCACCGATATTCATTAAACTGAAACGTGCTCCATTCCAAATTTTATTGATAAAGTTCCACACTGACTCAACTTTTTCAGTTGAGTATCTTAAATCATGTCCTGGAGATGAACCCGTTGCTAAGAAGTAACGCAAGCTATCAGCACCGTATTCGTCAATAACATCCATTGGATCCACACCATTACCTAATGATTTACTCATCTTACGCCCGTCTTCAGCGCGAACTAAGCCGTGTAATAACACATCATTAAATGGACGACGATCTGTAAATTCTAAGCCTTGGAATATCATACGTGCTACCCAGAAAAAGATAATGTCGTAACCTGTAACTAAGGCATTTGTTGGGTAGTATCGTTTAAAGTCTTCGCTTTCTAAATCAGGCCAACCTAACGTAGAGAAAGGCCATAAAGCACTTGAGAACCACGTATCTAATACATCTTCATCTTGTTGCCAATTTTCAATATCAGTTGGCGCTTCTTCTCCAACATATATTTCTCCTGTTTCTTTATGATACCAAGCCGGAATTTGATGACCCCACCATAATTGTCTTGAAATCGTCCAATCTCTAATATTTTCCATCCATTGGTTAAATGTATGTTCGAAACGTTGCGGATAAAAATCAATACGATCATCTGTTTTTTGGTTATCTAATGAACGTTTCGCTAAGTCTTCCATGCGCACAAACCATTGCGTTGATAAATATGGTTCAACAACAGCGCCAGATCGTTCTGAATGACCTACAGAATGAACATGATCTTCAATCTTGATAACTAAATCTTGTTCTTTTAAATCTTCAACTAGCTGTTTACGACAATCAAAACGGTCCATACCTTCGTATTTACCAGCTTTGTTGTTCATTTTACCATTTTCATCCATAACGATAATATTTTCTAATTGATGTCTTTGACCAATTTCAAAATCATTAGGGTCATGTGCTGGTGTCACTTTCATAGCACCAGAACCGAAGTCTATATCAACATATTCATCTGCTAAAATAGGCAGTTCGCGTCCTACGATTGGTAATATAACAGTTTTACCGATTACATCTTTGTATCGTTCGTCATTAGGGTTAACAACAATCGCTGTATCACCTAACATCGTTTCTGGTCTTGTAGTTGCAATTTCAATAAAACCTTCACCATCAGCGTAAGGATATTTAAAATGATAAAACGCACCTTGAACATCTTCATGTATTACTTCAATATCAGATAAAGCTGTACGTGCTTTAGGATCCCAATTTATAATACGTTCGCCACGATAAATAATTCCTTTATTGTATAAATCAACAAAAACTTTTTTAACTGCTTTACTTAAACCTTCATCTAAAGTAAAACGTTCTCTACTATAATCTAAACCTAGACCTAATTTAGCCCATTGCGCACGAATAAATGACGCATACTCTTCTTTCCAATCCCATGCTTGTTCTAAAAACTTTTCACGACCAAGATCATATCTAGTTATTCCTTGTTCATTTAATTTAGCTTCTACCTTTGCCTGTGTCGCAATACCAGCATGATCCATACCTGGTAAGTATAACGTATCGTATCCTTGCATACGTTTCATACGTGTAATGATATCTTGTAAAGTTGTATCCCATGCATGTCCTAAATGTAATTTACCAGTTACATTTGGTGGCGGGATAACAATTGTATATGTTTCTTTTGATTTATCTTCTGACGGTTTAAAATAACCATTCTTCACCCATTCTTCATAACGTCCCGCTTCAACTTCACGAGGATCATATTTTGGTTTCATTTCCATTTGCTATACCTCCTAAAAAATAAAAAATATCCATCCTATATACAAATAGGACGGATATTCCGTGGTACCACCTATATTCAAGAAGGATGATTAATATCAAATTCACTCTTTTAACATAATTGGAATAATCATACCAATACTATCATCGTGAAATTTGAAATGCTTCATCTCTTCAAGCACTCTAGATTATGATTAACGCTCAAACACGTCTTAGCCTACTATTAATCACGTTCAGCTAAGATACTCTGTGGGCTACCTTCAGTAAAAATCATTTACATACTCACACCAAATCATATGCTCTCTTTAAAATAATTTGAACTTACTCTTCCCAAATCCTATATTAAACTCTTAACTTATAGTATAATGATTGACAAAATAAGTCAATGTATAGGTGGGAATAAAATGAATGAATGCGCATTTGGAACTAAAGATCCAGTCTACTTAGACTATCATGATCATGTATGGGGACAACCGCTCTATGATAGCAAGGCATTGTTTAAACTTTTAGCATTAGAATCACAACATGCTGGGCTATCTTGGTTAACTATTTTAAAAAAGAAAGAAGCCTATGAAGAAGCATTTTATGATTTCGAACCAGAAAAGGTAGCACAAATGACCGCTCATGATATCGACCGCTTAATGACTTTTCCAAATATCGTTCATCATCGTAAAAAATTAGAAGCAATTGTTAATCAAGCTCAAGGGTATTTAAAAATTGAACAAGCATTTGGTAGTTTTAGTAAATTTTTATGGTCTTATGTAAATGGTAAGCCTAAAGATTTGCAGTATGAACATGCTTCTGATCGTATCACAGTTGATGATACTGCAACACAACTATCTAAAGATTTAAAACAATACGGGTTCAAATTTTTAGGTCCAGTAACAGTATTTTCGTTTTTAGAGGCAGCCGGTTTATATGATGCACATTTAAAAGATTGTCCATCAAAGCCTAGACACAATTAATTTGCTATAGCATCATAAAGTAAACGAGACATCATCTATTTTTAACTAATAGACTGTCTCGTTTTTTAATGTAGAAATTTATTCAAATCACAAGTTAAAGTTCCATGTTAATGCACTTCTAATATTAGATATCTTAATTTAAAAATAGATGTAAAACCTTTGCTTAAACCTTAATAATGAATTCTATCCTAAGCATAATTTAACTTAAATGGATGATAGTTTCTAATCTTCACGCTTATTCGAACGATATTTTAAAAAGTAATTAATTCCTGGTGCAATAATAAATAGGATGAAAAAGATTCGGAAAATATGATAACTCGTAATCATAGCAACATCGGCACCAGTAGCTAATGCAACTAAAACTATCTGATTAACCCCTCCTGGTGCTGCACCAAGAAACAATTCATTAATAGGATTATTATCAAAGAAATGTATGATATAAACCATGATTAGCGCACCAATTATCAACATAATATTTTGAATTGTAATTGCGATTGCTAGTCTACCTTTTAAATCTGACAATAAATGCGCAATTTGAACTCCAATTCTAATCATATATATTAGTTGTGCCATGTTCAACAACCAATGATCTAGTGTAAATGTTAGACCTGTAGAAAAATTCCAAACAATTAATACAATGAGTGGTGCTAATAATTGAAATGTTGGAAACTTTATTTTAGACATAATTAGATAAACTATAAAGATAGCTATCGCTAAAATAACTATTTGCCCTATGTTTAATACTTGTGATAAAGGCAAGACTTTTGTTAACTTACCATTCGCATGCATGTTACCATCATGAAAAAAATATGAAATGAACGGTACTAAAACAACAACAAATATAATTCGTGATGTTTGCGTTAAGCTAACAACTAACAAATTAGCACGTTTGTCTTGTTCAGCCATGACCAACATTTGTGTTAGTGCTCCTGGTATAACACTTAAAATAGCTGTTTCTGTATTAATACGTGCAATTTTTTTAAAAATAAATGCCATTACTAAGGCAATTAATAATATCGAAATAGATACTACAATAATCGAAAGCCAATTGTCTTTAATATCCATAACGACATTTTTCGTAAACGTTGATCCGATTTGCACACCTAATAGTACAATTCCTAATTCACTAAGTAAGAATGGCCATTTAATATCAAGTTTGAAAACTTTTACACAAATGATTGATGCGATAATAGGACCAAACATAAATGGGAGTAATACGTGCGATGAATACAGTAGAATACTAATAAAAAATGATAAAACGAACACAATGAAATTATTTCTATATATCATTGTCATGTTTTCTACTTCTTTCAATAAAAAATAAAATGACTAAATTGCTGCTTGAGCTTCACGTTTGTTAAGATAACAATATCCGCTAGCAGTTTTGACTACAAAGCATATATGGACTTTCACTATCAAGTCGCCGCCATGCCTGATATACATTTAAAAAGAGCCTGAACAAAGTTCAGGCTCTCAATTTGTCCGTATATTTATTTTACAATACGACTTAAAGCCGTATCAAATGCTTGAATCGTTTTTTCAATATCTTCTTTCGTGTGTGCCGTAGATAAGAATGTACCTTCAAATTGAGATGGTGGTAAAAACACACCTTCTTTTGCCATTTCACGATACATTTCTGCAAATAATTTCAAATCACTTTTATTCGCTTGTTCAAAATTAGTTACAGGTCCTTCATTTAAGAAATAACCAATCATTGAACCTGCTCTATTTACAGTTATTGGTACATTGTGTTTAGCAAATACACGCTTTAAACCGTCTTCAAGTATATCGCCTAACATATTAAAATACTCATATGTCTCTGGCGTTAATTGACTTAACGTTTCATAACCACTTGTCATTGCAAGAGGATTTCCTGATAACGTACCAGCTTGATAAATATTTCCTAATGGTGCTATATGATCCATGATTTCTTTTTTACCACCAAAAGCACCTACTGGTAGTCCTCCACCGATAACTTTTCCTAAGCAAGTTAAATCTGGTGTCACACCAAAGTGACCTTGTGCACAATGATAACCGACTCTGAAACCAGTCATTACTTCATCGAAAATTAGCAATGCGCCGTATTCAGTCGTAATATCTCTTAATCCCTGTAAAAAACCTTCAATCGGCGGTACGACACCCATATTACCAGCAACAGGTTCTACGATTACACCAGCAATATCGTCTCCAAATTTTTCGAAAGCGATTTTAAGTGCATCTAAATCATTGTATGGAACTGTAATTGTATTTTTAGCAATACCTTCAGGCACACCAGGAGAATCCGGCAATCCTAATGTTGCCACCCCTGACCCAGCTTTGATTAATAACGAATCACTATGACCATGATAGCAACCTTCAAATTTTACAATTTTATTTCTGCCAGTATAACCACGTGCTAATCTTAAAGTATCCAATGTAGCTTCTGTACCAGATGACACCATACGCACTTTTTCTATTGAAGGTACTCGGTCAATAACGAGCTGCGCCAATTTATTTTCAAGTAATGTTGATGCACCAAAACTTGTACCTTTATCAATTGCTTCATGTAAATGACTAATAACTTGAGGGTCTCTATGTCCTAAAATAAGTGGCCCCCAACTTAGTACATAGTCGATATACTCGTTACCATCGATATCATAAATTTTTGAGCCTTTACCGTGATCCATAAAAATTGCTGGTGTATCTACTGATTTAAATGCGCGTACTGGACTATTTACACCACCAGGCATTAAAGTTTCAGCAACCTTCATTGCTTCTTCTGACTTCGTATATCTCATAAAGTAAATTCCTCCTATAGTTTATGGAAAATCATACATATAAAACCTTATTTATCTAAATAGCGACAAATGTCCTTTGCAAAATACGTAATAATCATATCAGCACCTGCACGTTTCATTGAAACCATTTGTTCCATAACGACACGTTCTTCATCAATCCAACCATTTTGTGCCGCTGCTTTAGTCATACTATATTCTCCACTCACATTATATGCAACAACTGGAACATTCGTATGATTTTTAACGTCTCGAACTATATCTAAATAACTTAGAGCAGGTTTAACAATCATCATGTCGCACCCTTCTTTAAGATCACTTTCTAATTCACGAAGTGCTTCCAAACGGTTAGCAGGGTCCATCTGATACGTTTTTCTATCCCCAAATGATGGCGCTGAATCTGCTGCATCTCTAAAAGGTCCGAAGAAACTTGATGCATACTTGACACCATAACTCATTATAGGAATATTGTAATAGCCGGCTTCATCTAATCCACGACGAATTTCAGCAACAAAACCATCCATCATATTACTTGGTGCAATAATATCAGCACCAGCTTCTACTTGAGAAATTGCTGTTTTAACAAGTAGTGGCAATGATTTATCATTGTCAACGTCATGTGTATGGTCATCAATCACACCACAATGACCATGATCAGTATATTCACATAAACAAGTGTCTGCAACAATTAATAAGTCATCATACATTTTTTTAGCAATACGTGTTGCCTGTTGAATAACACCATCGTGAATGTATGCACCAGTACCTATATCATCTTTTGAGTTTGGAACACCGAAAAACATAATGGCACGTATGCCTAAGTCATAAGCTTCTTTTAATTCACTTTCAAGTAAATTCAAACTGATTTGGTATACACCTGGCAATGACTTAATTTCTTTTTTCACATCGTCTTTTTCAACTACAAAAATTGGATATATTAAATCTTCTTTTCTTACATGATTCTCTCTAACCATATCTCTCATTGTCGCTGATGATCTCAATCTTCTATGTCTATCAAATTTCATTTTTAGCCCCTACTTTCTAAAATCTTTTCAATTAGTGATTCGAGTGTTTGAATTTCTGCAATTGTTACTGGCTGTTGATATGATTTAATGGTCCGTGCTGTTTGTTCTCCAATAGCAAAATACGACTTGAATTTTGGTACAAATCCTTCATTAAAATAATAACGTACTGCCGACGAACTTGAAAATGTTAATGCATCGATTTGTTGATGTTCTATCATTTCTTTAACATCTTGTATATTTTGTTTGTTAGGCACTGAAGTATATAAATCTATTTTAACAACTTCATTATCTTCAGATAACGCTGCTGATAACAATGGTCTCGCCAATTCACTCGAAGGCAAAAGTATTTTTTGGTTAGTTTGATTAAATGATTCTAAAAATCCTTCTTGAGAAAAGTCGTTTGGCATAAAATCAACTCGAATGCCAAGTGATTCACAATATTGCGCTGTCTTACTTCCTATCACAGCAATGTTATCAACATTAATTCCTTTTAGATATTTATAAAAGAATTTCACAGCATTTTTAGATGAAAAAATAAGCCAGTCATAGCGTTGATTTAACAAATGAATATCAAAATTTAGTGGCTTTATATCAATAAAAGGTTTGTGAATAATTGATACTAAATCACTTTGCATGTCATTTGTTTGTGTCATAACTACAACTGGCTTCATATTTAAACGTCACTCCATTATTTAATGTTGTTCATTTAAGCGTTTTATAATTTCATAAGCACCTTGCTCTTTTAATTTGTTACTCACTTTTTTTCCTAACTCAACCGGATCTGTTCCGTTCATTGTATATTCAAATCGTTCTTTACCATCTGGGGTCATAATTAAACCTGTAAATTCGATTTCTTTTTGATCTGAGATTGTAGCATATCCTGCGATTGGCACCTGACAACTACCATCCATTTCTGCTAAAAACGTTCGTTCAGCAGTCACACATTTTGCAACCTCATCATTATGTACTTTGCTTAATAATGTTAATAGTTCTTCATCGTCACTACGACATTCTATCCCTAAAGCACCTTGTCCAATTGCAGGTAACAATGTATCTCTATCAAGATAAGATGTTACAATATCATCTGACCAGCCCATTCTTCTTAAACCAGCTGCAGCTAAAATAATCGCATCATAATCTTCAGTTTGTAACTTTTCTAATCGTGTATCTATATTACCTCTAATCCATTTAATCTCTAAATTAGGATACTTAGATAATATTTGTGCACCACGACGTAATGAACTAGTACCAATAATACTACCTTCTGGCAATTGGGATAGTGGTGTATGTGTTTTAGAAATATACGCATCAAAAGGTAATTCTCTATCAGGGATACAACCTAATGTTAAACCTTCCGGAATTACACTTGGTACGTCTTTCAGCGAGTGTATTGCCATATCGATATTTTTTTCAAAAAGTTCATGTTGTATTTCTTTAACAAATAAGCCTTTGCCTCCGACTTTAGACAATTGTTTATCTACTATACGATCGCCTTTCGTGACAATTTCTTTAATTTCAATTTCTAGATTTGGCTCGACAGCTTTTAATTTATCAATAAATTGCTGGCTTTGTGTTAAAGCTAATTTACTTCTTCTGGAGCCAACGACTAATTTACGCATGTTCAATTCCTCCTAGGAACGGATTGCTCTAGATTATTTTCTTAATTCACAAAATGTGTTGCAAAAAATAAATTAATCATATTTAAGCAAAATAAAATAATGTTATAGTATATTAAATACCTTGAATTCAACCATTTGTTGATTCTAAGTAAAATATAACTTCCATATAATACTGTAATAATTGAAGAGAGTATTACCTTCGGGTCAATGAATATACGTTCACCAACTGAAATTACACCCCATTGTGTACCTAAAATAATACTAAATATGAGAATTATCCACCCACTTAACGTTGAATAAAACACAATTGATTCAAGTGTAGCAACGCTACCTATTCTAAAGTATTTTTGATCAAAACGCTTTTCCTTCAAATTACGGTATTGCATGATATACAGTAATGCATTGACAAAAGCTAAGGCAAAGAAGACATAACTTAACACAGCTAGACCAATATGGACTAACAGTAACTCGTCTACAACAGCAATTTTCTGAACCTTATTAGTATAATGTGTCGGTTGAAATGTATTCATCCCTAAAAGTGTTAACCCTATTAAATTCAAGAAAAACACAGAGAAATTCAAAACTTTGATAAGGTTAAGAATTAAAGAGATTGAAATAATCAGCCAACTTAAAGTATAGAATACATCTGAAATAGACCCTAATGGAATATGTTTAGTTTGTATAATAAAAATAGATAAAGAGATTGTTTGTAAAACCCAAACAATCCCCAATAAATATATGCCTAAACTTCTAATCTTATGACTTTTTTGGACAAAATCATAAAAATAGCAAATGATACTGATTAAGTATATTAATAATATAATTTCATTGAATCGAATAAACAGGTTTTCTTGCATATTATCACCATATTAATATGCTTATTCAAAACTAAAGATACGTCGCGCTGAAATTTCCTTGACCTTGCTTTCTTTTTGTTGCTTCGCTTGCTCATGAGGACATTTAGCTTCGATATCAAATATATTTTGAAATAGCTCTAATTTTTCATTACTTTTCTTATCACTACTTAATTCTTTGGCCTGTTTAATAGGATCTTTCAACATTTGATTGATGATACTTTTTGTATGTTTAGATATAATTTTACGTTCTCTTTCGCTTAACCCTGGCAATTTACGATCAATACTGTCCATCGTTTCCGCTTGAATTGCCATAGCTTTTTCACGTAAAGCTCTAATCACTGGAACAACACCCAACATACTAACCCACTCATTGTGTGCATGTATTTCTGCAGGAATTTGTTCCGAAATTGTTGCAGCCGCTAATTGTCGCTCACGTAAGTTTGCATCAACTAAACCTTTTAAGTCATCAACATCATAATTAAAGATGTTTGTGATGGCACTAATACCAGGTTCAATATCTCGAGGAACTGCAATATCAATCAATACTAGTGAATCTTGCTTTCTATTTTCTGCAATTCTTTCTATCATTTCATTTGTAATGATATAAGATTGTGCACTCGTCGAACTAATCACAATATCTGCACTTTCAAGTAAATTTGGTAATGATGATAGTTCATCATATTTCACTTGATGCTTTGCTGCTAATTTCATAGCATTTTCAATTGTTCTATTTACTACTGTAATATCAGTAATTCCAGAACCAAGAAGATTTAATAGTGATAATTCACTCATTTCCCCTGCACCAATAATGATAGCTTGCTTACTTTTCAATTTGCCAAATACTTTTTTCGCCAACTCGACCGCAGCATAAGACACACTTACAGCATTATCAGCTATATCTGTTTCATTATGTGCTCTTTTTGCAAAAGTAATTGCCTGTTTAAATAGATGATTAAAAATTGTTCCTGTCGTACCTGTGCTTTGCGCTAAGAATAATGCATCTCTTATTTGACCTAAAATTTGAGTTTCTCCAAGTACGATTGAATCTAAACCAGAAGTGACACGCAATAAATGTTCTACTGCTTCGTCCCCCACTTTTACTTCTGACATTGCTTTAATATCATCTACTTCAAATCCAAATGCACGAGCTAGAAATCGTTGAATATAGTAACGACCTGTGTGAATTTGATCAACAACAGCATATACTTCAGTTCGATTACATGTTGATAATATGACATTTTCTAAAATAGATTTAGTTTCATATAAATCTTCATGGGCAATTCGTAAGGCATCATCTCTAAAAGCAACTTGCTCTCTTAGTGCAACATCAGCTGTGCGATGATTTATACTAATTGCAATAAAATGCATTTGAAACGCCCCCATATATACTAACAATACAAATATTATAACATAATTTAAAATCCAATTAAGTACGATGCTTAAATAAATTATAATCTTTCTAATTTACTTTTGAGTTTTTGACAAAATGATGAACGTTGAAAAATGTTATCAATTGTGTACTAATTAAAAGTTTCGTGCTTACATTATTTTTAAAATTTTTGTATAAGTTTTGTCGTACAAAAACTATGAAATATACGGTTCAATTAAATTCCATATTTGTTGTTGTTTATTATTTTGAATTGATGAATAACTTACAATTGTATCGTCTGGGTCCATATCTAATTGTGTCTTAATATTTTTAATATGCTTTTGAACTTTGCCTTTTGGAATTTTGTCTTCTTTAGTGCATATAACTAAAGTAGGAATATCAAAATGTTTCAAATAATTGTACATTAAGATATCATCTTGTGTTGGATCATGTCTTAAATCAACTAATTGAATAACTAATTGTAAATTCTCTCTCTTAGTTATATATTCCTCAATCATTTTCCCAAATTTTTCACGTTGTGTTTTACTTACTTTAGCATATCCATACCCTGGAACATCCACAAAAATAAGTTGTTCATCTATATTATAAAAATTTAACGTTTGCGTTTTGCCGGGTTGCTGTGATGTACGTGCCATATTTTTTCTGCCAATCATACTATTGATAAATGTAGACTTACCTACATTAGATCGACCGCTCAGTGCAACTTCAGACAATTCTGTTTCTGGATATTGATCTTCCTTTACTGCACTAATGATTAATTCTATATTATTAGGATTAACTTTCATTTTATATCCTCACTTTTTTATATTCTCTTTCAACTTTACCATTATATAATATTTGAACCTTTCGGTATACATTATAAAAAAGCTCCGATCAAAGTTAAACTATTTGAGCGTCAACTTTGATTGGAGCTTTTCACTTTTATAACACATCAATGATTAAGCTGATGTTTTACTATTATTAATTAAATTACCTTCTGCGTCGTATAATTCTGGTTCAGTTTCTTCATTAATTGTTTGTGCTGTAATAACTACCTTCGTTACATTTTCGTTAGAAGGCACATCAAACATAATATCGATTAACGATTCTTCTATGATTGAACGTAAACCACGCGCACCTGTTTTTCTTTCAATTGCTTTTTCACTAATTGCTGATAAAGCTTCTTCAGTGAACTCTAAATCTACATCATCTAATTCCAGCATTTTAGTATATTGTTTCACAAGTGCATTTTTAGGTTGCGTTAAGATGTTTTTCAACGCAGTTACATCTAATGTTTCTAAATTAGCTACAATTGGCACACGTCCGATAAATTCAGGAATCAAACCATAGGCTTGCAAATCTTCTGGGCGAATTTGTGCTAATAATGCTTGTTCGTCATATTTATCAGCTTCATTGCTTGAGAAACCAATAACTTTTTCACCAAGACGGCGCTTAATCACTTCTTCAATACCATCAAAGGCACCACCAAGAATAAATAAGATATTTGTTGTATCAATTTGAATCATTTCTTGGTTTGGATGTTTGCGTCCACCTTGTGGCGGAACACTTGCAGTTGTACCTTCTAAGATTTTAAGCAATGCTTGTTGAACACCTTCACCTGAAACGTCACGTGTTATAGATGTGTTTTCAGATTTACGTGCAATTTTATCAATTTCATCTACATAAATAATACCTTTTTCGGCTTTATCAATGTCAAAGTCAGCTGCTTGAATTAATCTCAACAAGATATTTTCAACATCATCGCCTACATAACCAGCTTCAGTTAAACTTGTCGCATCTGCAATTGCAAATGGTACATTCAACGTCTTGGCTAATGTTTGAGCTAATAATGTTTTACCACTACCTGTTGGCCCAATTAAGGCAATGTTACTTTTTTGTAACTCAACATCATCTTCTTTTGGTCCTAATTGTTGAATACGCTTATAGTGGTTATAAACAGCCACAGCTAAAGATTTTTTAGCTTTTTCTTGACCAATAACATATTCGTTTAAATGATCCATAATTTCTTTAGGAGTAGGTAATTCTGTAATCGCTTCAGAAGTGTTTTGAGCTAATTCTTCTTCGACGATTTCTGAGCATAATTCAATACACTCATTACAAATATATACACCACTTCCTGCTACAAGTTTTTTTACTTGATCTTGGTCTTTTCCGCAGAAAGAGCATTTCAAATTTTCTTCATCTTCATTGAATTTAAACATTCTTTTTACACCCCTATTCGTTAAAGACTATACTAGATTGGATATTACAATGCAACATATTAACATACAAACTTTTTGCTTAAAGAATAGTAGCAGATACATAAGCTATGCATCTGCTACTCATTTTTGTAATTTAATATTTAATGAAGATTAATCTTCTTTAGTTCCTTCAACGAACTTTGCGTTATCTCTTAATAAATCGATAACTTTTTGAATACGAACATCATTTTTAATGATATCAGTATTACCTAAAGTATTTTTGATATCTTCAACTGAGATATTAAATTGTTTACTCATTTTTTCTAATTCTTTATCGATATCTTCATCAGTAGCTTCGATTTTTTCAGCTTCAGCGATTGCAGTTAAAGTTAAGTTAGTTTTAACACGT
Organism: Staphylococcus sp. FSL W8-0305; assembly: GCF_037966415.1. Classification (NCBI taxonomy): domain Bacteria; kingdom Bacillati; phylum Bacillota; class Bacilli; order Caryophanales; family Staphylococcaceae; genus Staphylococcus; species Staphylococcus sp. FSL W8-0305. The sequence continues at coordinate 335,991 of NZ_CP150198.1, read as the reverse complement.
TGTTCTGCATCGTCTTTCATTTGCTCTCTTAATTGAGATTCATCTTGACCTGAGATTTGGAAGTACGTTTGTAAATCTAAACCTTGTTGTTGAATTCTTTGTGCAAATTCAGACACCATACGATCTAATTCAGTATTAACCATTGCTTCAGGAATATCGATTGTTGTATTATCAGTAGCTTTAGTAATCGCTTCTTCTTTTTCAACATTTTCTGCATCTGTAGCTTTTTGTTCAGCTAAACGTTTACGTAAGTTTTCTTTGTACTCGTCTACTGTATTTGCTTCTGCATCTAATTCATTAGCAATTTCATCAGTTAATTCTGGAACTTCTTTAAATTTAATTTCGTTAACTTTTGTTTTGAAAGTTGCTTCTTTACCAGCTAATTCTTCAGCATGGTATTCTTCTGGGAATGTTACGACAACATCTTTTTCTTCGTCAACTTTCATACCTTCTAATTGCTCTTCGAAACCAGGAATGAATGAACCTGAACCGATTTCTAAATCGTAACCTTCAGCTTGTCCACCTTCGAATTCTTCTCCGTCAACTGAACCACTAAAGTCGATGTTAACTGTGTCGCCATTTTCAACAACACCATCTTCTTTAACTACCATTTCAGCTAAATGTCCTAAGCTGTGGTCAATTGCTTCTTGTAACTCATCATCAGATAATTCAGTTTCTTGTTTTTCAATTTCAAGACCTTTATAGTCTCCTAATTTAACTTCTGGCTCAACTGTAACTGTTGCTTCAAAAATGAAATCTTTACCTTTTTCAATTTGAGTAACACTTACTTCTGGTTGTGCAACTGGTTTAATATCAGTTTCGTCAATTGCTTCACCATAAGCATCTGGTAATAAAATGTCGATAGCATCTTGATATAATGCTTCTACACCAAAGCGTTGTTCGAAAATTGGACGTGGCACTTTACCTTTACGGAATCCAGGTACGTTAATTTGTTTAACCACTTTTTTAAATGCTTGATCTAACGCTTTGTTTACTTTTTCTGCAGGAACAGTAACTGTTAATAAACCTTCGTTACCTTCCTTTTTTTCCCAAGTTGCTGTCATGTATATATACCTCCATGATTAACTAATTTATTTTTTCAACTTCCCTATTATATCATAGGTCTATTCCCTATACAAACATTGAAATCACAACGTTTATATATTTGTAAATCAACTTTTTTCGTCAAAACTATATTAAAATGCTGAGTATTATTTTGCAACAATTTAACTATTATTATTCAAATCTAATTGCTGAATAAAATTAAATGCATCGATACTTTGTAATTCACATTTAAGTCCTAACATATTTTTGAAATAACATTCGTATGCATTAATCCATTTATTCGTTTCAAACAAAGTTTCAATATCAATTGGATAAATCATGATAGAGTGATTATTCATAATATGGTGTGCTTCTTCAGCGATATGTAAAGCACCTTCATTTAATGTTTCCATAACGTTAGGTATAACTTTTTCTTTCAGTGTTGTATGTTCTAGCCCTTTTAAATTAGCTGGTACAAAAGTTATATCCATACCATACTTTTCAATTGTCAGTTCTTGTGTACAATTTGCGAACCTTAAATACTCAATCATTAAACTAATTAGTTTATAACTGTACATATTAGATTTCAATATATATAATACCGTTTCTTGAAATTGAAAATGACCATTGTCTATTAACTTCAAAATCAAGTGCGTCTGTTCCCTCATTGATAACGTATCAAAATCAGTTAATGACTGTGTCAATCGTTTTTCATCTTCAATTAATTTTGACTTAGCAAATTCTTTAAGAGGATGTAATGCCATTCTTGTTTTGTGATCTTTGACCTCATCAATAATTTGATGAATTACTTCTACCGCTTCAAAATATTGTTCCAAACCTATCAAACTTTTCACATAATAAATCATCAATGCATCATATTGTTGTATGCCAGTTTTCAATAAGACAATTGTTTCTTCTCTTAATTCAAGAAATGACCCCGTCTCATATAACATACGGCATTTCATCATTGCTATTTCTTCAGTGAGTTCAAATTGACGTTCATATTGTACAATATATTCATACATCAGGTCATAGTTTTGGTCTTGTTCAGCACGTTTTATATCTTTATATAACTTTTTCGAAGAGTTAGGAAACTGAATAATATCTGACATATATGTCACCTCGTTTGATTATAAATCTTGAAGGATTAATGCGCTCCACGTCTCGAAATCATCATATGACTCTATGTTGCCTTTTTCAACCCATTTTATTCGTAAAGTATCTGTTTCTTTAGCTTCTACATCATTCGTACTTACAGTGATTTTAAATACAACACCAATATGTACCTTGCCCACTTCGTTATTATCGTCATTAATAAAACCGATATATTCCATATTTTGTGAATCTTGCTCACTTAAACCTACTTCTTCTTCTAATTCTCTCTGTGCATTAACTCTCAATACTTCGTTAATAGATTCTGCTCCTGGAACATCATTCATATGACCGCCTACACCTATTGAAGATTGTCCATGCAATCGAGCTTCTCCACCGCCAGATAATCGTTCATACACTAATATCTCGCCATGCTCATTTTCAAGTAAACAATAAGAAATGAGTTGTTTATATGATGGATCCTCTTCCATATCGCCGCGTCGCTTAACTTCATATTGACTTAGCGCATCAAAAATATTTTGACCTTCTAGTTTATTCTTATTTAAAAACCCATTGAAAGTATTCTTTTCATTATTAAAAATAATTTCTCTAGGTACTACAATGATTTGTTCATCAAATTTAGACATCGCATAAAACTCCTCACTTTAATGTTTGTTCTCTTAAATGCATTTTAGCAAATATGTCATATTTTAGCGATTAAATGTGGCATTTTGCTATTTAAAAAATAAAAAAGAGATGACAATGCCATCTCTTTTTTATAAGTGTTATTATTTTAAAGCATCTTTAGCTTTAGTTACTAATTGAGCAAATGCTTTTTCGTCAGAAATTGCAATTTCTGATAACATTTTACGGTTAATGTCGATACCAGCTTTTTTCAAACCGTTCATTAAACGTGAGTAGCTCATTTCATGTTGACGAGCTGCTGCGTTGATACGTGTAATCCATAATTTACGGAAGTCACGTTTACGTTGACGACGGTCACGGAAAGCGTATTGACCTGATTTCATTACTTGTTGCTTAGCTACTTTGTATAATGTATGTTTTGAACCGAAGTAACCTTTAGCTAATTTAATCGTTTTTTTACGACGCGCTCTTGTTACTGTTCCACCTTTAACTCGTGGCATAAAAAATTCCTCCTTAGGTAATTCCTACCGATTTCTGTATTTGTTCTTATTTTTTGTATGCTAATAATTGTTTTACACGTTTCATGTCGCTCTTAGACACTAATCTAGCTTTACGTAATTGACGTTTTTGTTTAGTGCTCTTGTTTGCGAATAAGTGAGATGTGAAAGCTCTTGAACGTTTTAATTGACCTGAAGCAGTTCTTTTAACACGTTTAGCTGCTCCGCGGTGAGTTTTCATTTTTGGCATAATATAAGTCCTCCTGTAATAGCTTTAATTATTTTTCAGCTGTTGGCGCTAACATAATAAACATTTGACGCCCGTCCATTTTAGGTTTTTGTTCAACTGTTGCTATATCTTTACATTCATCTGCATATTTTTCTAGCACACGTTGACCAATTTCCTTATGCGTAATGGCACGCCCTCTGAAACGAATAGATACTTTACATTTATCGCCTTTAGTTAAGAATTTACGTCCGTTTTTCAACTTAGTTTGGAAATCATGTTCCTCAATTGTTGGACTTAAACGAATTTCTTTAACATTGATAATTTTTTGTTTCTTTTTCATTTCTTTTTCTTTTTTCTGTTGTTCGAATTTGAATTTACCGTAATCCATAATTCTTGCAACTGGTGGTTTCGCATTCGGTGCAACGACCACTAAGTCTAAATCTACACGTTCAGCCATTTCTAAAGCTTCACGCTTTGATTTAACACCAATTTGTTCACCATCTTGACTGATTAAACGTAATTCTTTTGCACGAATTTTGTCATTGATTTGAGTTTGATCTTTTGCTATGGTTGACACCTCCAAAATTTTTACGAAATTTGCACCAAGCAAAAAGGAAGAGCAGGTATAAAATACCCGCTCTTCCTAATACACAGTTATGTGTAATGTGATTAACCTGCCAACTGCTTTATGCGTCGCTACAGGTGAGAAGCGGGTGCTTCTACTTGGTTCGTTTCGTATTCAACGTTGTTAATCATATCAACAATTCACATTTAAGTCAACACCATAACTGTAATTATTTTTATTTTAACCTTTTATTTCATCCATTGACACGTCTTGACGTAAATCTACTTGTTCTAATGGAATTTTCTTCGTTTTATATCGAAGCTTATGATAAATAAAGAATGCTAAAAATACTGGGATTCCCATATACGTAATTAAGAAGCGACTAAAATTAAAATCTCCTGTTTTAATAAAGTCAACATCTTGACCGATGATTACAACAATACATAAAATAGCTGCAAAAATAGGTCCGAACGGAAACCATTTAGCTGTATATTTCAATTTAGATTTATCATAATTTTGTTTATCAAATGCCCTTCTAAATCGGTAATGACTCACTGCGATACCTACCCAGGCAATAAAGCCAGTTAACCCACTTGCAGCAACGATGTATTGATAAGCACCTTCTGTAACACTTTGTACCACAAATATGATGACTACAATAATTGCAGTTACTAATAAAGACATATATGGCACACCATTTTTATTTGTTTTCCCAAATGTTTCAAACGCCAATTTATCTTTACTCATTGAATAAAGCATACGCGTTGAGGCATACATTCCAGAGTTACCTGCTGATAAAACTGATGTTAAGATAACAGCATTCATAAATGAGGCTGCAAAAGCAAATCCTGCATTTTTAAAAACTAGCGTGAACGGAGAGGTTGCAACGTCATTACCGCCTCCCATTAATGCACTACTATCATAAGGAATTAACATACCGATAACAAAAATGGCTAAAATGTAAAATAATAAAATTCTCCAGAATACTTGTTTAATCGCTTTCGGCACAGCACGTTCAGGATTTTCTGATTCCCCAGCTGTAATACCTATTAACTCTGTACCTTGGAATGAAAAACCAGCAATTAAGAATACACCTAAAATAGATAATAAACTTCCGCCTAGATTTCCACCAAGAATAGGACCTTCACCTTTATTAAATATTTCGAATCCTACAACATGACCACCCATGATTCCGACAATCGTTAATAAACCAATTGCAATGAAAACAATAACTGTAACCACTTTTATCAATGCCAACCAGTATTCACTTTCACCATAGACGCGAACCGATAACGAATTCAGACTAAAAATTATAACTAAGAACAACGCACTCCATGCCCAAGCTGGTATGCCTTGTAATGGTGTCCAATATTGAATGACTTGTGCTGCAATCGTAATATCTGCTGCTACAGTTACTACCCAGTTAAACCAATAGTTCCAACCAAGCGCAAACCCTAAAGATGGATCAACAAATCTTGTAGCATATGTACTAAATGAGCCTGATACTGGCAAATAAGTAGCCATTTCGCCAAGTGACGTCATTAAGAAAAATACCATTATTCCGATAATTGCGTATCCTATTAATGCACCCAAAGCACCTGCATCATGAATTGCTCCACCAGAAGTTACAAATAAACCTGTACCAATACAACCCCCAATCGCAATCATAGAAATATGACGATCTTTAAGTCCCCTTTTGACAACATTGTTACTTTCATTTTGAACTTTTGACATATAAGCTCCCTTTCCATGTTTTAGAGGCCAAGTAATAAATAACCTTTATTTACTTTCATACCCTTTTTTTACAGAATATAGTGATATTAAAAGTAAAAAAGTGGCTACATACCTTTAAGATATGCAACCACTTTGGCAATTATCTATATAAGGTAGCACATCACATTCTGTGACAGTACAGTTCCTATTCGAAAACTGTCCCAATAGATATAATTTATGGTTTATATCTATTTCGGCATCTTTACCTTTCACTTGTTCAACTTATGTACCATAAATACTTCTGACAAGTTACTAATTAAACATGCAACCTCTAACTCAATTTAATATTTTAACTAACTTGTAATATACAGGATTCATCACGCATAATCAACCCTGTAAAACTTGATACGCAATAAAAGTTTCAAAGCATTTTATTGCGACAACTGTCTATCTATGTTTTTTCAAACGAATTTCATCAACTAGATTCCAGATAAATTCATCTTTTTCAACTGTTTCTTGGTCTTGTGATCCATATTGACGCACATTCACTTGATTATTTTCAACTTCCTTATCCCCAACTACGATTTGATAAGGTATTTTTTGCATTTGAGCTTCTCTAATTTTATAACCCATTTTTTCATTACGGTCATCAATACTTACACGAACGCCTTGAGATTTCAATTCATCTTGTAATTGGCGCGCATAATCATAATGTAAATCAACGTTAACTGGAATGATTTGAACTTGTTTTGGCGCTAACCAAGTTGGGAATGCACCTTTAGTTTCTTCAGTTAAAAATGCTACAAATCGTTCCATTGTTGATACAACACCACGATGAATAACAACTGGACGATGATGTTCACCATCTTGACCAATATAAGTTAAATCAAAACGTTCTGGTAATAAGAAATCAAGTTGTGCTGTTGATAATGTCTCTTCTTTACCCATCGCTGTTTTAACTTGAACATCTAGTTTCGGACCATAGAATGCCGCTTCACCAATCGCTTCTTCGTACGATAAGCCAAGCTCATCCGCTGCCTCTTTAAGCATATTTTCAGCTTTATTCCACATGTCATCATCATCAAAGTACTTTTCTTTATCTTCAGGGTCTCTATAACTTAATCTAAAGCTATAATCCTCGAAACCAAAGTCTTTATATACATCAATAATCATGTTTACAACGCGTTTGAATTCTTCTTTAATTTGATCAGGTCGAACAAAGATATGTGAATCATTTAAAGTCATACCTCGAACACGTTGTAATCCTGATACAGCACCACTTGCTTCATATCTATGCATAGTTCCTAGCTCAGCGATACGTATAGGTAATTCACGATATGAGTGTGGTTTATTCGCATAAATCATCATATGATGTGGACAGTTCATTGGACGTAATACCATAGATTCAGTTTCATCTAACTGCATTGGTGGGAACATATCTTCTTGATAGTGATCCCAGTGACCAGATGTTTTGTATAAATCAACATTAGCAAGTACGGGTGTATAAACGTGGTCATACCCCATGCTAACTTCTTTATCAACAATGTAACGTTCAATTTCACGTCTAATTGTTGCACCGTTAGGTAACCATAATGGCAAACCAGCACCAACTAATTGGCTATTTGTGAATAATTCTAACTCTTTACCAATTTTACGATGATCACGTTCTTTACGCTCTTCTAACATTTGTAAATGTGCTTTTAATTCTTTTTTATCAAAGAAAGCAGTACCATAAATACGTTGTAACATTTTGTTGTTACTATCTCCACGCCAGTATGCACCTGCTGTAGATAATAGTTTAAACTCTTTAATTTTAGCTGTTGATGGAACGTGAACTCCACGACATAAATCAGTAAAATCACCTTGACTATATAATGTTACATTTTCATCTTCAGGAATCGCGTCGATTAATTCTAATTTGTATTCATCATTGCTGAATAACTCTTTCGCTTCATCTCGTGAAACCACTTTTCGTTCGATTTTCATATTTTCGTTAACGATTTGTTTCATTGTTTTTTCAATTTGTTCAAAGTCATCAGATGAGATGTTTTGGTCAATGTCGAAGTCATAGTAGAAGCCACCTTCTATTACAGGACCTACACCAAATTTAACATTACCATATAACCTTTTAATCGCGTGTGCCATTAAATGTGCAGTAGAATGACGTAATACCTCTAACGCTTCTTCACTACCTGGTGTCACAATTTCAATTGATCCATCAGTTTCAAGCGGTTTAGTTAAATCTACAAGTTGCCCGTTAAATTTGCCGGCAACAGCTTTTTTACGTAATCCAGGACTAATTGATTGTGCTATATCTTCAGTAGTAGTACCTTTATCAAACGCCTTTTTATTACCATCTGGAAATTGAATATTAATTTGTTCCATGTTAAACCCTCCTATTTGCTTTATAAATACTTTTATCTGACCTCGTTAAAAAATTGAACAACAATCATCGTTTTAACATTAAACCTATTAACAATAAACAGAGAATTTATGACACCAACAAACATTTATGTCTGAAAAAAACAAAAAATCCCGCCCCTATACAAGGGACGAGATCGTCGTGGTACCACCCTAGTTATTTAATACAAGTTATGTATTAAATATCTCTACTTAAGATAACGGTCTTGATCCGGGTATTCATTACAAATACCATAAATGAAGTAGTAATCATCTAATTTATTAACCATATTCTCATCAAACAATGGCTTTCTGTGTAATATTGATTAGATCATCTTGTCTTCAATCATTTAAACGATTTAGATTTGTATTCATTATACACCAATCATTTTAAAATTCAATTGTTTCTGAAATTTTCTCCTGATAAAAAGTATGGTGTTGACAAAGATTTGACACGTTCAATAATACGTGCTGCTTTAGTCTTCTCTTCACCATCACGAGTCATCGCTAAATGATGTTCCAATTCACTATAGTCAAAATTAGAACTAAAGAATGTTGGTAATTCATGAACCATTCGATAATGTAGCAAAGGTCCAATTACCTCATCTCTCACCCATGGAGTCACTTCTTCAGCCCCAATATCATCAAGCATTAAAATGTTTGCTTCTCTTACGCGATGTAATTTCTTTTCAAAAGAACCATCTTTAAAGCCACCTTTTAATGTTCTAATAAATTCCGGTAAATAAATAATTGTCGAACGTACCTTCTTAGATTTGAGCTGATTCGCAATTGCACCTAGAATAAAAGATTTACCTGTCCCAAATGGACCATAAAGGTAAAGGCCTTTCACTTGTTCCCCATTAGTTATTGCTGTACAAATATCATCTGCTGCCATAGCTACATCAAGACGGTCTCGATGATTCATATAAATATCTTTCAATTTGGCGTTTAAAGTATCTCGTTGCATATGATGAGATGTAATTAGCTCAGCTTCAAAGCGTTCTTCGTCGTACTTGATTTTACATGGACATTGTAAATAGCGTATTTTAATTCGGTTATTATCAACATATAACTCAGGCACATGCCCCTTTACGAAATTTGGACAATCAGCAAATTTATGACCGTCATAATGTTTTTGTTGATCTTTATACTCTTGTAACACATTTAAGTCTTCATCAATCATAGCATTCGTTAATTCAGCTCGATGCGCTTCCAAAAATTGCTTAACATCTGGGTCATTGATTACTTCTTTTTTTATCTTTTCTATTCTTTTTTCAAAGTCCTGCGACGTGTTAATTATACTTTTAAATTGCTTCATTATTGACTGTCCTCCTCCCATTTTTTAGATAATTTATCTAGAAATGCTTGTCGATCTTGCTCTAATTGTTGATCATCTACGCTATTATCTTTAGCCGAATCTTGTTCACTAGGTTTATCTCTATTTTCTAACCATTTAGGTGTTTTTTCTTTTGAAATGCGATTACGCTGCCCATAGTATGAACCACGCTTTTGGTAATTTCCGCTAGAACCCTCATTTTTAGGTTGATTAACTTTTTTAGCGTAATTATATGCTTCTTTAGCTGTCTTAATACCTTTTTTCTTCCAATTTGATGCTATTTCCAAAATATACGCTTTAGGAAGTTTCATATCTTCTTTTAACATGACAAATTGCAACAAAATATTAATGACACCAAAAGACATTTTTTCACGTTCAATTAATTCTTCAACCAATGTCTTTTGCGATATAGTTGGTTCTGATTCAGACCAAGAAGCTAACATATCAATTGGACTCGTTTGTTCAAGTAATTCAAACCATTCATCACTTTGTGGCTTTGGATTCGCTTCTGTAGATTTGGCCGTCGAAGATGATGTAGCAGGAGATTTCACCTGTAATTTAGGCATTTGATTTTCGTGTTCCATTAAGTAATACGAGCGTGCTTGTTTACGCATTTCTTCAAAGGATAACTGTTGTCCACTTGTAATTGAATTTAAAATAACATGCTTCATGCCATCTGCTGTTAAACCATATAAAGTCGCGAGTTGTGTAATTAAACGCTTTGCATCTTTGGTAACAATGTCTTGACTAATAAAATGTTTACCTAACATTTGTCTCAACATTTCAAAATCAAAAGATTCATTTGATAAATCGATTCCTTGGTACGGTTCATTAATCGGAATATCACTTGTATCGATATCTATTTTTGTAGACGGCACTTTAAAAACATCAGTAAATTGTCTCGTTACCTGTTTAAATTCACTCAAATCAATTTGTTGGTACTCAAAGTATTTCTTCAACTCATGAAATCGACGATGCTCGACTTCACTATATAAAAAGATTGACAACATTGGATCATTAAAAAATAAATGTGCTGAAGGCGGTTGAATTAATTGGTAAACAAATTGTGTTTCTTGTTCATCATGTTTGACAAACGCCTTTAACAATCCAATCGCTTCAAGTAAGTCCATTTGTTGTCTAAACTCTAGTAAATTAATTTTAAGTTCATTCATAAAAATATAATGAGAAAGAATCAATGTTTCATTATGACTTTCTTTAACGAATTGAGTCATAAAATGGTATAAACCCACTGCTTGTGTTCCAATTAGCGGTGTATACAGTCGATTCAATACCTCTAAATGATTCGTATTTAAATCAAAGTGTTGCATAACTTTGAATTGATCCTTTGGTCTTAAGCCGAATTCAAAGGCTTGTCGTCCCATTTAAGCATCACTCCGTTTGTTTTCGCTTAAAATCCCTTGCATCGATGCTAACAATTGATCAACATCTTTAAATTCTTTATAGACTGATGCAAATCTAACATATGAAACTTGATCAACATGCATTAACAAGTTCATAACGTGTTCACCTATATCTCGTGAAGACACTTCCGTATGACCTTCATCTCGTAATTGCCATTCAACCTTGTTTGTTATGTCTTCAAGTTGTTGATATCTAACTGGTCGTTTCTCACAAGAACGCACAAGTCCATTAAGTATTTTTTCTCTTGAAAACTGCTCTCTTGTGCCATCTTTTTTCACAACTATAAGCTGACTAACTTCGATATGTTCAAATGTAGTGAAACGTGTTCCACAATTTTCACATTCTCTTCGTCTTCGAATGGCATTTAATTCATCGGCATGCCTTGAATCTACAACTTTAGATTGTGTAGAATTACATTTCGGGCATTTCATTACATCACCCTCTTTATTTTGATTATGCCTAATTATACTATAAATCTAGAGATGAAAAAAGAATCCCTCAATTTAATTCATTTAACCAAATAATGAAACAATAAAAAACATTATATCGTTACTTATTAAGTAATAAGCATGACAATATTATTATATTAAAAATAAAAAACCTAACTCCGAGGTCAGAGTTAGGCTATAAATTAATTGTATTAACTTGCACTTACAGTTTCTTTTGATGTCAAAAGTGCTCCAATTTGCTCAGCGACATCTACAACTCTATTTGAATAACCCCATTCATTATCATACCAAGCAATAACTTTTACTTTATTCCCCGACATAACCATTGTTGATTTTGCATCAATAATAGCTGAATGTGGATTAGTATTAAAATCAACAGACACTAGTGGTTGATGTTCGACTTCAATGATACCTTCTAAACCTGCATTTTCAAAAGCTTGGTTTACTTCTTCTGCAGTTACTTCTTTTTCTAAATCAACAACTAAATCAACGAGCGATACATTCTTTGTTGGTACACGTAATGCCATGCCGTGTAATTTACCTTCTAATTCTGGTAATACTTCTTTTAAAGCTTTCGCCGCACCAGTAGAAGTAGGAATAATGCTTTCATTACATGAGCGTGCACGTCTTAAGTCTTTATGTGGATTATCAATATTTTTTTGGTCATTTGTAATAGCGTGAACAGTAGTCATTAAACCATTAACTATTCCAAACTGATTATTTAAAACTTTTGCAACTGGACCAATGCAATTAGTAGTACATGAAGCATTACTAAAAATGTCAAATGCTTCTATATCTAATTGGTCATCATTTACGCCTTTAACTACCATTTGAACATGTCCACCTTTTGAAGGACCAGTTAACAATACTTTTTTGGCACCTGCTTTAATATGTGCGATGGCTTTATCACCATGATTAAATTTACCAGTTGCATCTATAGCAATATCGATATCTAATTCTTTCCATGGCAAGTTTTCAGGATTGCGATCAGCAACCAATTTAATTTTGTGATCTCCAACTTGCAATCCATTTTCAATCGGTTCTACTTTTAGATTATATTTTCCATGTGTTGTATCGTAATTGATTAAATGTGCAATTGTTTCGGGTGGATAACTAGCATTTATCGCTACTACATTTAAATTTTTATTTTGTAATGCAATACGTAATACCATTCTTCCAATTCTACCCATACCATTAATTGCAATATTCGTTGACATTAAAAGCACCCCTTGATTTTTATGTGTTATACTTTATGGAATTAGTATAGCATATTATATGAAATTTGAAAGCGTTTTCCGTTGATTTATTTATCTTTTTTATAAAAAATAGTCATTACTTACATACATCCACGCATACGTAAAGTAATGACTTATTTATAGAGTAATATTAATCTCCTTCTCCGTAATTCGGCTTTTCAATATAACCTTCTTCTTCTAACAATCTCTCAAGGTTTTGTTTTAATTCAAGTTTATCCCCTAAATTATCGATAACATGATCGGCCATTCGGCTTTTTTTATCAATAGAAATTTGGCTATAGACACGAGCTTTTGCATCTTCTAATGACAAATTATTACGTTGCATTAAACGATCCATTTGTATACTTTCAGAAGTGTATACAACCCACACTTCGTCTACTGTATTTTCCAATTCATTTTCAAATAATAATGGAATATCCATGATTACATTATATCCTTGTTTTAAATATTCTTGCTTTTCTTCTTCCATAATATCTCGCACGATAGGATGTATGATAGCATTTAATTCTAAGCGTTTTTCTGGATGGTTAAACACTAAATCACCCATATAACGACGATTCATCTCACCATTTTCATCAATTGCTTCATCACCAAAGACTTCTCGTACTTGAGCTAAACCTTTACTCCCCTTTTTAACAGCTTCCCTGGCTGCTTTATCAGCATCTACTACTTTAAAACCGAATACGGATAAGAGTTCTGATACTGTTGATTTTCCTGAGGCGATTCCACCTGTTAGACCAATAACTTTCGGCATAATTTCACTCTTTCTTTATTTTTGACATACTGGACAATAATGACTATTTCTTGTCGCGATGATTTTTGTTTCAATTTGACTTCCACACACTTTGCATACCGGCTGCTTATATACATTGAGGTGCAATTGCATCTCACCAGTTTTTCCATCAGCATGACGATAATCTGAAATACTTGTACCGCCATGCTTAATACCTTCTTCTAGTACTTCTCTAACATAATAAAAAACCATTTCTTGTTGTTGGTGTGTTAAGTCTTTTACTTTTTTATCTGGTAAAACACCTGCACGAAACAACGCTTCACATGCGTAAATATTTCCGCAACCTGCGATTACTTTATGATCCAAAATCACTTGTTTGATTGGTTTATTCTTATTAGACTGTTGATGAATTCGATTTAAATAATACGTCAATGCTTCATTTGTAAAAGGTTCAGGCGCTATTTCCAGAAATGAAGGATAAGATGCTACAGACGCAACATTTCTAATTTCTCCAAAACGACGTATATCTGAATAAATTAACTTTTTGTCATTTGACAGCTCAAAAATAACATGCCAATGCTTACGATAATTAGGTATCATAATATCTTCAAGTTCATCTACAATGAAAAAACCACCCGCCATACCTAAATGGCTAATTAATGTACGTTGTTCTCGTTTATTATCTAGTTGAAAAACGATATATTTACTTCTTCGTTCTACATTAGTAATGGTATAGCCTTCCGATAAAGTTTTAAAAGTATCTAATTCAATTCCTTTTATAATTGTTTCCTTGCCTTGAGCTTTACCTTCGATTACTTTATCCGAAAATATAACGTGTTCAATTTTCTGATTTATAACGTAGGGTTCAATTCCTCTTTTTACATGTTCTACTTCTGGTAATTCGGGCACACCATTAACCTCACTTTATTTTGCATCATACCAAGTTGCACCATAACTTGAGTCTACTTTTAATGGAACATCTAATTGCAATGCATTTTCCATTATCTCTTCTACAAATTCACTAAATGAATCTACTTCTGACTTAGGTACTTCAAAAATTAATTCATCGTGTACTTGTAATAATAGTTTAGCTTGATATGTTGTCTCTTTCATTTTTTGCGCAAATTTAACCATTGCCAGTTTAATGATATCTGCAGCACTGCCTTGTATTGGCGTATTCATAGCAGTACGTTCAGCAAAGCCACGTAAATTAAAGTTACGACTCGTAATATCAGGAATATAGCGTCGACGATGTAGCAATGTTTCCACGAAACCTAAAGCTTTGGCATCTTTTACAATATCAGACATATATTGTTTTACACCTGGGAAACTAGCTAAATAATCATCAATGAATGCTTTTGCTTTTTTACGAGTAATACCTAAACTTTGACTTAAACCATAATCACTTATCCCATAAACAATTCCAAAGTTAACCGCTTTTGCTTGACGACGCATTAAACTATCGACTTGATCAGCTTCTACACCAAATACTTTCATAGCAGTTGCTGTATGAATATCATCGCCGTTGATAAATGCTTCTTTCATACTCTCATCTTGTGTAATGTGTGCTAATACACGCAATTCAATTTGAGAATAATCTGCTGATAATATAACGCTATCTTTTGAAGTTGGTTTAAAGGCTTTTCTTATTTTACGCCCTTCTTCAAGTCTAACCGGAATATTTTGTAAATTAGGATCTACACTTGATAAACGTCCAGTTTGCGCTAAAGTTTGGTTAAAACGTGTATGGATACGTTGATCATCACTAATTACCTTTTGCAATCCTTCAACATAAGTAGACTGCAACTTAGATAATTGACGATATTCTAAAATATAATCAATGATAGGATGTTCACCTTGCAATTGCTCTAAGACATCTACAGCAGTAGAATATCCTGTTTTCGTCTTTTTAATAACAGGTAATTGTAATGTCTCAAACAATACAACACCTAATTGCTTAGGAGAATTTATATTAAAATCTTCACCAGCTGCATCATGGATATTTCGAATCAAGACGTCTAATTTTTCTTGAATTTCTTTTTCCATTTCTTCTAAATCATGAACATCTGTATATATACCAATTTCTTCCATTTCACTTAAAATCTTAGCTAGCGGTAGCTCTAAATCAGCTAAGAGTTCTACCTGATTGTATTCTTCTAATTGTTTATCCATATTTGGTTTCGCAAAGTAAATTGCATCAGTAATAGAAGCAACATATGGATTTAAAACATCATCTTCAGGTACCTTAAATTTCTTACCTTTTCCATATATACTCACATCGTCTTTCACAAAACTTTGACCGTACAATGAAACAACTGATTGAACATCACTAATCGTACGAGATGGATCAATTATATAACTGGCCAACATAATATCGAATGAAATATTTTGAATATCAATTCCCAATCTATGTGATGCTACATATGTTTTTTTAGCATCATATACGACTTTTTTCGTATTCGGATTTTCTAACCATGAAACTAGTTCAGCATAATTAATTATGTCATCCGCATTAATTACAATATGTTTCTCACCTGTAAATAAAGAGAATTTTAAAATATTATTTCGCAAATAGTTGCCACCGTCTAATTCGAAATGGATGGTCGCTTCTTTCAATGAAGTAAAATCAACATTATCAAAAGACGTTTCAATTTCAAATGTCTTTTCTATTGCATCTTCACCACTTGCTGATTGATCAATGTCAGCCAACAATTGTTTGAATTCTAACTTCTTAAACAATTCGATTTTTTCTTGTTGTTCATCTTGATGAGTCATTAACGTATCTTCAAGTTTTACTTCAATCGGACTATCTACATTAATCGTTGCTAATTCTTTACTCATTAATGCATCTTCTTTGCTGTTTTGAAGTTTTTCTTTTAACTTTTTACCTGAAATTTCATCTAAATGTTCATAAACACCTTCTACTGTGTCAAATTGGTTCAGCAATTTTATTGCTGTTTTCTCTCCAACACCTGCAACACCTGGTATATTATCAGAAGTATCTCCCATTAATCCCTTCATATCAATAATTTGATTAGGTGTTAACCCGTTGTATTTTTCAGCAATAAAGTCAGGTGTATAATGATCAACATCAGTAACACCTTTTTTAGTGTAGTAAATGGTTACATTATCCGTTGCAAGTTGTGTTAAATCTCGGTCTCCCGTAATAATAATTGTCTGAAAGCCCGCTTTATCTGCTTCTTTACTTAAAGTTCCGATAATATCATCTGCCTCATAGTTATCTAATTCATAACGTTTAATATGATAAGCATCTAATAATTGGCGTATATAAGGAAATTGCTCACTTAGTTCAGGCGGCGTTTTCTGGCGTCCACCTTTATATTCACTATATTTTTCATGTCTGAAAGTCGTTTTACCTGCATCAAACGCTACTAAAAAATGATTTGGCTTTTCTTCTTTTAAAATCTTCTCTAGTAACATTGCAAAACCATATACTGCATTGGTATGAATGCCTGCTTTGTTTGATAACAAAGGTAATGCATAAAAAGCTCTAAAACTTAAGCTATTACCATCGATTAATACTAATTTATTCACAATTTTAACCTCCAGAACTAATTTATATATATTTTAGCATATTCGACTGTGATGTCGTAATTAAAGAAACTATCTCATAGAGTATTTATACACGACCTAATTTCAAATAAAACAAGTGACTATATAGACTAAGCTAAAAAATAAAAAGACATAATCATGATTGTTCTTGATGAGCACTCAATAAAGTCAGGTTAAAAGTCCAACTTTTGAGATGCACATTATCATTTCATGATTATGTCTACTTTTTAATATTTTTATGCTGCTATTATAAATTTTTATAGGTAAGAATAAGTTATGAATCGTCAGAACCAAATGGAATATATTTAACTTTGGTCATTTTCGGTAATTCTTCATAATTATTAAACCACTCTTGGTAATTTTTATTGATTGGTGACGGATGATGCATATAATGTTCAAACGGCAATGATTCCACTGTATAAACCTCTTGTCGTGGATGATCTTTAATTTGTTGTTTTAATAACTGAACTCTTTTTTCATGTTCATAATGAACATAAATAAATGCACTAAGATATATCACAGCTAAAACTAGTGATGCACCTTTAATAAAATTAACATTGATTGACTTATATTTCCGAAATTCTTTTAATAAAATAATTAAAATGATTACATGTATCGTATAAACAATCAAAAAATTACCTGGTTCAATTGGAGTAACAATGACTAGTGTCGACGCCGAAACACATATTGAAATAAGTAAGGAATATAAAGTAATTTGTGTTTTACGATCATTAATAGACAAATAAATACCTACAAATATCGAAAACGCAAAGTAACCACATACAATTATGTTCGCAAAACCAACCAATCCAATATCTGTATTTTTATTTAATAAAAACTGATTGTAAAATAGTAAATAATAAAGCGGTAAAGTGATAAATCCTATCATAATGATACGACGCTTTAATATTGTTAAATGTAAATACCGATCACTTCTAAGCAGTAGATAAATAATAAGCGCTGCAATCATACTTAAAATTATAACCTGACTGAAAATGACACCATATGGAAGTGATGTCGATATCATTTCTGCAAATTTTGAAAAGATACCTTGATTATTAGAAACTTGTTGATATTCTGATCCTTCAAATAAAATTTTGCGATAATTTGGATTGGAAAACATAATGATTGTACCTATAGTAGCAATCATAAATGAAAACAATAATTTATAATTAAGTGTTCGATTTGCAGTAAATTCATACAGAAAAGCTAAAATTAAAATGATACAGTGGAATAATGTCACATTCTCCATAAATAATTGACCGAAGAAGCTTAAAACATAGAATAGTACTGTAACACTTACCGGTTGCTTTTCTTTATATATAATTGCATTAATACAATAATAAATGATAAAGAGTGAAATTAGTGTTGATGTCGCATAATTATAAAATCCTGCAAACCAGCCATATGTATCTGCATAAATAGCACTTGGTAAAATTAACATCAAAGAAAATGCTAACAAATAATAGCTTGTCCACGCTTTACAACGTGTAATGTGCATAATCATCCAAATGATACCCATACTAATGAGACCATATGAAAGCCAACGTAACCAGCTTACATGTACAGCTATAATTTCAAAGATATTTCCGATATAGCGACCATTAAGTGATGCAAATCCTACTTTTAAAATATCAGTATTATAATTGCTAAACCATTGTAAATCATCGTGCATGAGTGGTAGTAAGATACCCATAAAAGTATAAAACAATAATATCGCAATTAATATCAAAGTTGTCTTGTGTAATTGAATTGTTTTCACTTTGCTAATCCTCAAATCTAGTTAAATTTTCCTCAACTTGTAGGTCGAAAAATTAATTCAATATTTTTAATGTATTTCTAATTTTCACCTATGCATGTTTCCTCAATCAAATTAGATAAACAAGGTATTTAATATTACTTTTCAACATTTTATCTAAATCGTCCCTCGTCTTTTTCTATGACGAATGATTACACTTGTGTATTCAAGTGTTTAAATTAAGATTTATTTCCGTTCAAATAAAACTTATTACTTTTTAATTAAGCATCTATTTTAAGCGTGTTACTAAAATTTCTTTATTATAATAAATATATTATAAAATTGCTTGATTCACAACAATCTATTACTTATAACTTACAAAACGACATATGCAAATGACAAAATTGACAACCGAATATATTCCACTTCATTAACTCTAATTTAATACCAATAGAGATTTGAACGAAATAAAAAAGCAGCAACAACTTCGTGAAAAATACACGCGCTGTTACCACTTTTAATTTTTATTCTTTATAATCTTTTAGAATAACTTTGAACGTTGAGCCTTTGCCAACTTGACTATTCACTTCAATATTGCCTTGGTGGGCCTCTACTATATGCTTTGTAATTGATAATCCAAGACCTGTCCCACCAGAATCTCTACTTCGTGCTTTATCTACTCTATAAAATCTTTCAAAAATACGTTGTTGGTCTTCTAATTTAATACCTATACCAAAATCTTGTACTTCGAAAATGACACGAAAGTCATCTCGATACACACGAACGTTAATATCTCCATCTTCATAAGAATAGTTAATTGCATTCGTTAACAAATTCGTGATAACTTGAGCAATTTTACTTTCTTGTGCTTTAACAATGACATCTTTTTCAATTTCAGTATGAATGGAAATATTTTTTTGATTGGCTTGAGTCATCATATTATCAATAATACGCCGCGTTAAATCTGATAAATTCATATAGTCTGTATCTAACTCGGTATGTTGCTCAATATGCGATAAATCTAACAGATCTGTTACTAAAGATTCTATTCGATTTGATTCTTTTAAAATTATGTTCAAAAACATGTCTA
This sequence comes from Staphylococcus sp. FSL W8-0305, assembly GCF_037966415.1. Lineage (NCBI taxonomy): Bacteria > Bacillati > Bacillota > Bacilli > Caryophanales > Staphylococcaceae > Staphylococcus > Staphylococcus sp. FSL W8-0305. Next base: position 316,209 of record NZ_CP150198.1, on the reverse strand, counting down.
ATGATTCCGCATCATTTTTTGCACCATCAATAAGTGTTTCAGCAAACCCCTTAATTGAAGTAATAGGTGTTTTTAATTCATGTGAAACATTTGCTACAAATTCACGTCTTAGATTTTCAAGTTGTTTCAGATTTGTTATGTCATGCATCACAACTAAAATCCCTTGCAAACTTTTTTGAGATCTAGTTAAAATCGGAACACAAGAAATATCAAAGTACTTGGCATGGACTTGGTTTATTGCAACTTCCAATTGTTCATAGATAGGTTTTTCAACTTTAAAACTTTCTAAAATTAATTGCTCAATTTCAGTATTAACATAGCCGTGATAGCCTACTTGTTCAATATTATGCGAGATGTTGAACTGTTCATAATACGCTTTATTTGCAACAACGATTTTTCCATTTCGATCTATCATTAAAATAGCACTTGGAATATTTTCAATCGTTGTTTTTAAACGGTTGGATTGAATTTTTTGCTCATTATTAAGCTTTTGAAGGCGTCGTGCTAAATCATTGGTAGACACAAAAAGCGCTTTAGTTTCTACAACATTACTTTCAGGTACACGTATGTGATAATAACCATTTGCCAACAATTGTGTTGCATAAGTAACTTCTTGAATGGGACGGATTAAAGTACGCTTAAAACTACGGCTTGCAAAATACAGACAAATAAGTACAACTAAACATGTCAATATAAGATATTTCCACAACGTCCAATGCATTTCTGTAATATCGTTATTGTAACCTTTAATCCATACATGATAACCGTTAACCTTCTTATTAAAAATAAAAACGTCCTTTTTTTGACTGTAATTATCAATTGTTTTAGTAGGTTTCAGTTTGCCACTACTAAACACCTTTTTATCATTTTTAGTTATCAATAAATCAATATTTTGCTGTTTTACAATTTCTTTAACTTTATCAATCTCATTATCTTGGACTAAATAAATATATGATCTTGCATCTGTTGCTAGAGCTTGTTCGTGTTTTTCTGATAAAACATATGTGATGGAAGCGTGAATAATAATGCCTAATGTAACAAAACTGATAATTAATATACTGCTTATCAATAACATTAAGCGGTGGTGAAACTTCATCATTATTCTTTAGGTCTTTCCAATTTATAGCCTAAGCCACGCACAGTTTTAATAAGTTGTGGCTTCTTAGGATTATCTTCTAATTTATCTCTTAAATGACTGATATGTACATCAACAATTCTTGAGTCTCCTGCAAATTCATAATTCCATACCGTATTTAACATATGCTCTCTCGTAATGACTCTGCCTTGTCTTTCTATCAAATAAAGCAACAGTTCAAATTCTTTCGGTGTTAGCTCCAATAGCTCATTATGCTTATATACTTCAAAATAATCGGGTCTAATACGTATCGATCCGATGGTAATATCATCGTCAATCTCTTCTACTTCTTTTACAAATTGAGAACGTCTTAAAATGGCTTTCACACGGGCAACAACTTCTCTAGGTGAAAAAGGCTTAGTCATATAGTCATCGGCACCTAATTCTAAACCTAATACCCGATCAAATTCATCATTTTTCGCCGTTAACATTAATATAGGGACTAAATTTTTATTTGTTCTTACAGTCTTACATACGTCAATGCCATCTTTTTTAGGTAGCATAACATCTAAAATAATTAAATCTGGCTGTTCATTTTCTACCTTCTCTAAAGCCTCATCACCATCAAATGCGACAACAACTTCATAACCAGCTGTTTCTAAGTTATATTTAAGTAATGTTACGATTGAATGTTCGTCATCTACTACCAACACTTTTTGCGACATGGTATGCCTCCCTAACTTATAATTATATTTACATTATAACCGAACTATTTATAAAAATAACATCCTACACATTATCTTTACACATTTTTTACATTACTTTACACATAAATAAAATACTTCTTTTATTTCCTTCTATAATTTGCATGACATACTCTGGGACAACGAAATAAATTTTGTGAAAATATCATTTCTATCCCACTGCCTATGCATGAGTTTTACTCATTTATTCCTAAGCTTATATACACATTCGCTTTAGTTAATGTGTAAGAAACACTACATAATCAATCATTCGTGACTCTTTATCATTTCTATCCTGCTGCCAACTTCAATTCATTTAAAAAGGTGAACCTAGCAATTAAAGTTGCTAGACTCACCTAAGTTTATTTTGCTTATTTTAAATTTTTAATCAATTCATCTGCAAATGCTGATGTAGAAACTTCTTCAGCACCATCCATTAAACGGGCAAAGTCATAAGTAACAACTTTTGAAGCAATTGTATCTTCAATTGAATCTGTAATCTTATCTGCCGCTTCTTGCCATCCTAAATGTTCTAACATTAATACAGAACTTAAAATTACTGAAGATGGATTCACTTTATTTAAACCTGCATATTTTGGAGCTGTACCATGTGTTGCTTCAAAAATAGCATGACCTGTTTCATAATTAATGTTTGCACCTGGCGCAATACCAATACCACCAACTTGTGCAGCTAATGCATCTGAAATGTAGTCACCATTCAAGTTCATAGTTGCTACAACATCATGCTCAGCTGGACGAGTTAAAATTTGTTGTAAGAAAATGTCAGCAATAGAATCTTTAATGATAATCTTGCCTTCTTTTTCAGCTTTTTCTTGTGCAACATTAGCAGCATCTCTGCCTTCTTTTTCAACAATTTCGTCATATTGTTGCCAAGTAAATACTTGATCACCAAATTCAGTTAATGCTAAATCGTAACCCCACTGCTTAAATGAGCCTTCTGTAAATTTCATAATATTACCTTTATGAACTAAAGTAACTGATTTACGGTTATTATCGATAGCATATTGAATTGCTGCTCTAACTAATCGCTCAGTACCTTCTTTAGAAACTGGCTTAATACCAATACCTGAAGTTTCTGGGAATCGAATATTTGTCGCACCCATTTCGTTTTGTAAGAAATCAATTACCTTTTTAACTTCTGTTGTTCCTTCTTTAAATTCAATACCAGCATAAATGTCTTCAGTATTTTCACGGAAAATAACCATATCAACATCTTGTGGACGTTTAACAGGTGATGGTACTCCTTTAAACCAACGTACCGGTCTTAAACAAGTAAATAAATCTAATTCTTGGCGTAAAGCTACATTTAATGATCTAATACCACCACCAATTGGTGTTGTTAAAGGTCCTTTAACAGCAATTAAATATTCTTTAATTGTATCAAGTGTTTCTTGAGGTAACCATTCGCCAGTTGTATCAAATGCTTTTTGACCAGCTAGCACTTCTTTCCATTCAATGCGTTTTTCGCCATTATAGGCTTTCTCAACAGCAGCATCTATAACTCGGCTTGCTGCCTTCCAAATATCCGGTCCAATTCCATCACCGATAATAAATGGGATAATTGGCTCATTAGGTACGTTTAATCCTTCAGTTCCTTGAGTAATTTTTTCTGCAGTCATAGTTATTTTACCTCCAAATTTTACATCTTCATTTTTAATTTGTATTGATTATTTTCTTTCTTCAAGCGGAATATACTTACGATTCGTTTCGCCAATATATTTTGCTCTAGGACGCATAATTCTATTATCTTTATATTGTTCTAAAATATGAGCAATCCATCCTGCAGAACGACTTACAGCAAAGATTGGCGTGAATAAGTCATGAGGTATTTCCATACAGTGATAAACACTCGCACTATAAAAATCAACATTTGGAATTAATCCTTTTTCTTCTGCCATGCGTTTTTCCATTTTCACTGACATTTCAAATAATTCTTCACGACCAGCGTCTTTCGTAATTTGACGGCTCATTTCTCTTAAATATTTCGCTCTAGGATCACCATCTTTATATACACGATGACCGAAGCCCATTACTTTATCTTTATTAGCAAATTTTTCATCTAAGTAAGCATCAACATTTTCAATTGACCCAATCTCAGATAACATCGTCATAACTTGTTCATTTGCACCACCATGTAATGGCCCTTTCAGAGAACCTACAGCTGCTACAATACCTGAGTACATATCTGACAATGAAGATACCGCACAACGTGCTGTAAATGCAGATGCGTTCAACTCATGATCAGCGTGTAAAATAAGCGCTTTATTGAAGGCTTCCACTTCTATATCTGTTGGTAATTCCCCACGTAACATATATAGGAAGTTTGCTGCATAACTTAAGTCAGGATTAGGCTTAATTGGTTCTTTATCTTGTCTTACTCGAGCAAACGCTGTAACTAATGATGCTACTTTAGCCTGTATACGCATTGCTCTTTCATAACGATTTTCATCTGATTCATTTTCAGCATCAGGATCGAAATGTGCAATATATGATAATGACGTACGTAATGCTGTCATTGGATGCACGTGATCTGTAACATACTCCTCAAAATGTGTATACACACGAGGATTTAATGTCATGTATTGATTTAATTTCCCCTTTAAATGAGCAAGCTCTTCTTCATTTGGCAATCTATAGTTCCATAATAGGAAAATAACTTCTTCAAATTGCGCATTTTCAGCTAGATCATCAATATCATAGCCGGCATAAGTCAATTGACTTTCAATAATTGAACTTATTTTAGTCTCCGCTGCGATAACCCCTTCTAAACCTCTTTGTAATTCTGCCATGATAAATTTCCCCTTTACTGTTTCTTTATGAAATGGCTTTCAACTAATATTATAGCTAAACGCATTTCGTTTGTGAAATATAAAAACTGGCATTATATGTGCAACAATTATTTTGTAAATCTATGTAAATGTCACAGAATGGACACAAATAGCACCATTAAAGCTTTTTCAAGATTATATTCATCACCAACTTTTAGCATAGAATAAAATTTTCAATTGGTTATTATATATGATTATAAAATCCAAAGTATATTAACATGGAATTTTACACATTTTTACCGAAAATAATTGTATATATCCTAATATAAGTGCATAATAAACATATCTATATTTAAGGGAGATGTATTATGGCTGAAAAATTACAAAGGGAACTAAGCAATCGCCACATTCAATTAATTGCTATTGGTGGCGCAATTGGTACAGGGCTATTCTTAGGCGCTGGTCAAACGATTGCATTAACTGGCCCTTCTATATTACTAACATATATCATTATTGGATTTATGTTATTTATGTTTATGCGAGGTTTAGGTGAAATCATCATTCAAAATACTGAATTTAAATCTTTCGCAGATGTAACCAATACATACATTGGGCCTTTTGCAGGATTCGTAACCGGTTGGACATACTGGTTCTGTTGGATTATTACAGGTATGGCTGAAGTAACAGCTGTAGCAAAGTATGTAAGCTTCTGGTTCCCAGAAATTCCAAACTGGATTAGTGCACTTTTTTGCGTATTGTTATTAATGTCTTTTAACTTATTGAGTGCGAGACTATTTGGAGAGTTAGAATTTTGGTTCTCTATCATTAAAATAGCAACAATCATTGGTTTAATTGTCGTAGGTTTCGTTATGATTCTATTTGCATATAAAACTCAATTTGGACATGCGAGTTTCACGAACCTATACGAGCACGGTGTATTCCCTAAAGGAGCATCTGGATTCTTTATGTCATTCCAAATGGCCTTATTCTCATTCGTGGGAATCGAAATGATTGGTGTTACGGCAGGTGAAACGAAAGATCCTGTTAAAACAATACCAAAAGCGATTAATAGTGTTCCTATTAGAATTTTAATATTTTATGTCGGTGCTCTAGCGGTTATCATGTCGATTATTCCTTGGCAACAAGTTGATCCTGATAACAGTCCATTCGTAAAATTATTCGCATTAATTGGAATTCCATTTGCTGCAGGCTTGATTAATTTTGTAGTACTAACTGCTGCTGCTTCATCATGTAACAGTGGTATTTTCTCGAATAGTCGTATGCTGTTCGGTTTATCAAGTCAACAACAAGCACCACCGAATTTCTCTAAGACGAATAAGTATGGCGTTCCACATGTAGCGATCTTTGCTTCATCAGCATTGTTACTCGTGGCAGCATTATTAAACTATATTTTCCCTGATGCTACTAAGGTATTTACGTATGTGACAACAATCTCTACAGTATTATTCTTAGTTGTTTGGGGACTGATTATCATCGCTTATATCAATTATAGTCGTAAAAATCCAGATCTTCATAAAAAGGCTACGTATAAATTATTTGGCGGAAAATATATGGGCTATCTCATTTTTGTATTCTTTATATTTGTGTTTGGCCTATTGTTTATCAATGTTGAAACAAGACGTGCGATATACTTTATTCCGATTTGGTTTATACTATTAGGATTTATGTACTTAAGATATAAACGTATCGCTGCTAAATCAAATAACTAACAACAAGTTTTACCCCTGTTGAATATATTAAAGTTCAACAGGGGTTTTTATATGCAACTTATAATATTAAATTGCGTACTTGCCTCAATACTTTTACTTTCTCATCTATTGAATAATGTATCATTTTAAAGATACATCCATACTTCTATTTTATAATAACTTTCCAAAGTAATATGAGTGAAAGTTTAAAGCTGATAATGTGCATGTATAAAAGATATAAACATTTATATAGATTGCTATTCATACATTATCATTATCAAATATCCTATTAATTACGTCATAAAATACCAGATGAACCAAAAAACGCCTTTCCATTGTTGATAAATGGAAAGACGTTTTTTATAAATTATAGTACGTTTGCATATCCTTCAAAGATTTTACCTTGAGCAGCATCAATCGTAACTAACACGTTATTGCTTATGTTTTTAACAGCTTTTTCTACACCTACAACTGTTGGAATACCTTTTTCTAAACCAACAATTGCACTTGGTGATGTAATTCCATTTTCTTCTGTAATTAAGCCTAACGCTTTTTCTACATAAGGTACAAACGTTTCATCGATTGAGTTTGTAACGATAACTTTGTCAGATAAATCTTTACCTTCTAAATCTTTAACAGTTTCAGCAACTAACGTAGTACCAACAACTGATCCACGTCCAATACCTTGACCATTAGCAATTTCGTCACCAACTAGGTGGATTTTCATCATATTAGTAGTTCCAGTTTCACCAGTTGGTACACCAGCAGTAATAATGATTAAATCACCATTAGTTACTCTACCAGTTTCAACAGCTGTTGCAACTGCATTGTTTAACAATGCATCTGTACTCTTACGTCCTTTTTTAACTACAGGTTGAACACCCCAAACAATTGAACATTGACGTGCAGTTTCTTCACTTGGAGTCACTGCAATAATGTCTGAATGCGGACGATATTTAGAGATAGTACGTGCCGTTGAACCACTTTCAGTAGCAGCTACAATTGCTTTAACATTTAAGTTTAAAGCTGTATGTGCAACCGAAATACCGATAGCATTCACTAATGAAGTTTCAACTAATTTAGTACGATCTGACAATAACTTTTTGTAATCTTGGGCTGCTTCAGCTGATACAGCAATATTTCTCATTGTTTTAACAGCTTCTTCAGGATATAAACCAGCAGCAGTTTCACCAGATAACATTACTGCATCTGTACCATCATAGATTGCGTTGGCAACGTCACTAGCTTCTGCACGTGTAGCACGTGGGTTACGTTGCATAGAATCTAACATTTGTGTAGCTGTAATAACTGGTTTACCTAATTTGTTACATTGTCTGATTAAATCTTTTTGAACCATTGGTACTTTTTCAGGTGGGATTTCAACACCCATGTCACCACGTGCAACCATTAAACCATCAGACACTTCAAGAATTTCCTCAATATTATCAATACCTTCTTGGTTTTCAATTTTAGGGAATACTGAAATGTTAGCTTTTTGTTCTTCTAAAATTTCACGAATTTCTAAAACATCACTAGGACGACGTACGAAACTTGCTGCAATGAAGTCAACATTTTCTTTAATACCGAAACGGATATCTTCAGCATCTTTTTCTGTAATACCAGGTAAACTAACTCTTACACCAGGTAAGTTAACACCTTTTTTGTTTTTAAGCTCACCAGAGTTTAAAATATCACATTTAACTTCTTTTTTAGCATGGTCAATATCTTTAACTTGTAATTCAATTAAGCCATCATCAAGTAAAATGTATGAACCTACTTGAACATCGTTAATTAAGTTTTCATAAGTTACAGAGAACTTTTCAGGTGTTCCTTCAACTTCATTCATGCTAACAATAACTTCGTTACCACGTTCAAGTTCAATGATACCGTCTTTCATATTATGCGTACGAATTTCTGGACCTTTCGTATCTAATAAAATTGCTACAATTTTGTCTAATCTTTTAGCTACTTTACGAATTGTATCAATTCTACCTTTATGCTCTTCATGACTACCATGTGAAAAGTTTAATCGTGCAACGTTCATACCAGCATTGATTAATTTCTCAATCATTTCTTCTGATTCTGAAGCTGGTCCAATTGTACATACAATTTTAGTTTTTCTCATTTTATAATTCCTCCTGAAATCTTATATAGATAACTTGTTAGCAAGTTCATATAGACTATAATCAAATTTATGATCTTTACCATCAAAAATTTCATCAAAAGATGTTGCTACAATTTTATTGTTCTTAATTCCAACACCTTTAGCTGTTTCACCTTGCATTAATAAGTCTACCGCATATCCACCTAATCGTGATGCTAAAACTCTATCCGCACCTGTTGGGCTACCACCACGTTGAACGTGACCTAACACAGACACTCTATTATCAACATTGATGAATTGTGATAATTCTTTTTGACAATCTTGCGCAGTCATACAACCTTCTGCTACAAGAACGATTGAGTGTTTCTTACCACGTTTAATACCTTGTTCAATTTTATCAGCTATTTCTTTAATATCTGTTTTCACTTCTGGAACTACAATTGTCTCAGCACCAACTGATAATCCAGCCCATAATGCTAGATCTCCACAATCACGGCCCATTGCTTCAATGATAAATGTTCGTGCGTGACTTGACGCAGTATCTCTAATTTTGTCGACTAAGCCAATAATCGTATTTAATGCTGTGTCAAATCCAATTGTAAAATCAGTACCATTGATATCATTGTCAATCGTACCAGGAATACCGATAGTTTGAATTTCTTTGCATTCCTCACTGATGCGTTGTGCACCGCGATAACTACCGTCACCACCAATAACTACAAGGCCCTCAATCCCTCTTTTACGTAAGTTTTCGATTGCAACTTTACGTACTTCTTGCTCCTTAAACTCTGGACATCTTGCTGAATACAAGAATGTACCTCCACGCTGAATCGTATCCCCAACTGATCCTAATTCAAGTTTATGAATATCATCATTTAACAATCCTTGGTAACCATGATACACACCATAAACTTCAATTTCATTGTAAATTGCTGTACGAACAACTGCTCTTACGGCAGCATTCATTCCAGGTGAATCTCCACCACTAGTTAAAACTGCAATTTTCTTCATGACGACATACCTTTCTATAACTGATTTATCTTTAACTCTAAATTACCACAAATTGATATGTCATTCCATCAAAACTAATGTATTGAATTGATGTAAACGTTTTAAATATTGAATTTTATTTTAACTTAATTAAAAAAAGATTAGTAGCCACAATTTTGACTACTAATCTTAGTTAAAATTCAGTATCTAAATATTGAATTATTGTTTTAATGTACTTCAATTTATGGTAAAACCCAGTAACGATTTAACATAAAAATGCTTAAGTTGATTATTCTATATAAGAACCGATATTTCTGAATTTTTCAAACCGATCATTAGCAATTTCATCACGTGATAATGACTCAAGTGAATCTAATTGTTCAACAAACGCTGATTTAATAGCTAAAGCTTGTTGTTCAATATCTTTATGTGCACCGCCAAGTGGTTCAGAAATGACATCATCTATAATACCTAATTGCTTAATATCATGGGCAGTAATTTTCATTGTTTCAGCTGCAATTTTAGCCAAATTACTGTCTTTCCATAATAATGCCGCTGCACCTTCAGGAGATATAACAGAGTAGGTACTATTCTCTAACATCAATACTTTATTGGCAATACCAATACCTAGGGCACCTCCACTGCCACCTTCACCAATGACAATCGCAATAACTGGTACTTTTAGTGAAGCCATCTCAATCAAATTTGTTGCAATAGATTCACTTTGTCCACGTTCTTCAGCAGCTTTACCAGGATATGCACCTTTTGTATCTATAAATGTAAAGATAGGACGATTGAATTTTTCAGCTTGTTTCATTAAACGTAGTGCTTTTCGATAACCTTCTGGATGAGCCATACCAAAATTTCGATAAATATTATCTTTTGTATCTTTTCCACGTTGTTGTCCAATAACCGTAACAGCACGACCATTTAAAAAGCCAATACCACCAATCATTGCTGGATCATCTCTAAAATTACGATCACCATGTAGTTCCATAAACGAATCAAAGATATATGGAATATAATCTAGTGTCGTAGGTCTTTCTTGCAAACGCGCAATTTGCACACGATCCCATGGTTTTAGATTTGTATATATTTTTTTAGTTTCTCGTTCCAATGACGCTTCAAGCATGTCAATTTCTTCTTGTAAATCCACATCATTTTTATCTTGAGATTCTTTTAAAGATTCAATTTTATTTCGAATTTCAAAAAGTGGTTTTTCAAAATCTAACATTATTTAGTCACCTCTTGATGGATTTTTAGAATTTCAGACAATGTTTGACGCATATCATTACGATGTACAACTTTATCCAATTGTCCATGCTCTAATAAAAATTCTGCAGTTTGGAAATCATCTGGCAATTTTTCGTTTATTGTCTGTTCAATAACTCGACGACCTGCAAAACCTATCAATGCTTTTGGCTCACTTAGATTTATATCACCAACTGATGCAAAACTTGCAGATACACCACCAGTAGTTGGATGTGTTAAATATGATATATATAATAGTCCAGCGTCAGAATGACGTTTTAAAGATACACTGGTTTTACCCATTTGCATCAAGGAAATAATACCTTCTTGCATACGTGCACCACCACTTGCAGAGAAAAGTATAAATGGTAAACGGTTCTCAGTGCAGTAATCAATGATGCGACATATCTTTTCACCAATAACCGATCCCATACTTCCCATTCTAAAACGTGAATCCATGACAGCAACGCCAAATTTCATACCATCTAGTTGCGCTGTACCAGTCACTACTGCTTCTTTAAGACCTGTCTTTTGTTGGTCCTTTTCAATTTTTTCTAAATAACTTGGAAAATCTAATGGATTCGCAGAGGTCATTCCCTTATCGAATTCTGTAAATGATCCTTCATCAGAAATTGCTTCTATACGTTTATACGCAGTTAAAGCAATATGATGATCACAATTAAAGCACACATTTAAATTTTCAGCTAATTCTTTTGTGTACATAATTTTCTTACACTTTGGACACTTAGTCATAATACCTGCAGGCACATCATTATTTTTAGAGTCTTGTACTGTAAGATATTTCTTTTTCTTTGTTCGATTAAAAAAATCTTTAAACATAGGAAAACCTCCAAATAACCTCTGTTCTAACCATTTAGAGCCTTAAACTGAACTTGACCAGTTAAAAACGGGTTTAAATTTATTTGATTTATATTCGTTTGACTGTTGAATGTTTATCATAAACTTTCATTTTCATCATTTTAATGACTCTTTATTGCTAACTTTTAAGCACTTTAATTAAACGTTAATTATTTTTATTGTAAATCTGTAAGTTTCATTGTTTTATCATACACATCTTGCGGATCAACTTCAATCCTAGCTACTCCAGATTCCATTGCCGCTTTAGCAACATTACGAGCAACTGATGGCGCTACACGTTTATCAAACGGTCCTGGGATACAGTAGTCTTCATTTAATTCAGAACTATCAATTAAATCAGCAATCGCTTCTACAGCTGCTTTTTTCATTTCTTCATTTATATGTGTAGCTTCAACCTCTAATGCACCTCTAAAAATACCAGGGAAAGCTAATACATTATTAATTTGGTTAGGATAGTCTGAACGTCCTGTACCAACAACGCGTGCACCTGCTGCTTTGGCATCATCAGGTATTATTTCAGGATTTGGATTAGCCATTGCAAATATAATTGGATTATCTGCCATACTCTTAACCATATCTTGTGACAGCGCATTAGCTACAGAAACTCCAATAAATACATCTGCGTCTTTTACGACTTCTTCTAGAGACCCTTCAATCTTGTCTTTATTTGTCCACTTAGCTACAACATCTTTCGTAGGATTCATACCATATGAACGTCCTTCAAAAATTGCGCCTCTTGAGTCACACATAACCATATTTCTTACACCATACGCGTATAGTAATTTAACAATGGCTATTCCTGCTGCACCAGCACCATTTAGTACAACTTTTATTTTAGCAATATCTTTGTTAACAACTCTCAATGCATTTACCAAACCTGCCATTGTTACAATTGCTGTACCATGTTGATCGTCATGGAATACCGGAATATTAGTTTCTTTTTTCAATCGTTCTTCAATTTCAAAACAACGTGGTGCCGAAATATCCTCTAAATTAATACCACCATAATTAGGTTCTAACAATTTAACTGTTTTAATGATTTCTTCGGTATCAGTTGTATTTAACGCAATAGGCACCCCATTGATACCAGCGAAGCTTTTGAATAATACTGCTTTACCTTCCATTACAGGAATACTTGCTTCAGGTCCAATGTTACCTAAACCTAATACCGCTGTTCCATCAGTAATAACTGCAACTGTATTTCCTTTAATTGTGTAATCATATACTTTTCTTTTGTCTTCATATATATCTTTACACGGTTCAGCAACGCCAGGTGAGTATGCTAAACTTAATTCTTCTTTATTAGTAACTTTTACATTTGGTTTAACTTCTAATTTACCTTGATTACGTTTGTGCATTTCCAATGCTTCATCTCTTAATGACATGAAATCAGCCCCTAATTCAATATTTATTTTTAAAAAATAACTTGGATAAAACGCATTACATTATAAAAGTAAAAATATTGGGTATATCTGAATGAGTAAGAACTTATAGTTTTAATTATGTAACACAAATAGCGATAAACGATAATAAAATAATATTTATAAAGATACATTAAACCATACTATCTAAAGATATACCTTTAATTATTATAATGGATAGCAAAACCAATATATCAAAAAGTTATTATTTTTTCTCACGATATATCGACAAAATTCTTTACTCAATTTATGTATACTGCTTTTTGTGCTAATTATTCTTATGGATTAATCAATAATGTAAAGTGAAACTCATAAAAATAATAAGCATAAAAAACTAATATAAACGTAAACTGATGGTTAAAAAATATCTAACCATCAGTTTACTATATCATAATTTATTAGTTGATAAAAGTTATATAAGCCTAATATCACTAGGGTTAAAGGATTGTATAAAATTATTAAACATACTATCTTTTTGATTAATATAGCCTAAAGTAGTCATTTGTTTAATCGTTTCATCATAAAAGGATAACACAACATCATTAGCATTCTCTTTCGTAGCTTTAATCATCTCTTCAAACATATCTATTTGTGATTTATTTCTAATTATAATTTGTTTGGCAAATGCTAATTTTTGTTCTTCAAAAGTGGCTAATGTCTGAATCTCATTTATAATTAATTGACGTTGTTGCTTTCTAAGGTCAAATTTCCCGCTAACTATAAATAAGTCATTATGTGATAACAACTCTTCGTACTTTTTAAACTGATTAGGGAAAATCACACCATCTAAAGTTTCGATGCCATCATTTAATGTGACGAATGCCATATTTTGACCATTTTTAGTTCGGATTTGTTTAACTTTATCAAACTGTACTAATATAGGCTTATTATTCTGCGCGTTACTCAATTTAAATATCGTTAAATATTGTTTGGCAACAAACTTCTTATCTACTGGGTGTTGCGAAACATAAAATCCTAAATATTCTTTTTCATACTGACTAATAAGTGCATCAGGCAATTCTTCTTTATCTTCATACATCTGTTTTGGCGTTAAAATATCAAATAAAAAACCATCTTGTTCAATGTTTAAATCACCATCCAACACTTGATCAATAGCTTGCAACAACGTTGAACGTGTTTTACCAAAAGCATCAAACGCTCCCACTAAAATCAGTGCTTCAAGTAACTTTCTCGTTTTGACTCTCTTCGGTATACGTCTAGCAAAATCAAAGAAATCTTTAAATTTGCCGTTCTGATAACGTTCTTCAACAATCACTTTCACACTTTGATAACCTACACCTTTAATTGTACCAATTGATAAATAAATGCCTTCTTGGGAAGGTTTATAAAACCAATGACTTTCGTTAATGTTCGGTGGCAATATAGTGATACCTTGTTTTTTTGCTTCTTCTATCATTTGAGCAGTTTTCTTCTCACTTCCAATAACATTACTTAAAATATTTGCGTAAAAATAATTTGGATAATGGACTTTTAAAAAGCTCATAATGTATGCAATTTTAGAATAGCTGACAGCATGTGCTCTAGGAAAACCATAATCAGCAAATTTCAGAATCAAATCAAATATTTGCTTACTAATGTCTTCGTGATAACCATTTTGCTTTGTACCTTCTATAAAATGTTGACGCTCACTTTCAAGAACAGCTCTATTTTTTTTACTCATTGCTCTTCTTAAAATATCCGCTTCACCATAACTGAAGTTTGCAAAAGTGCTCGCTATTTGCATAATTTGTTCTTGATAAATAATAACACCGTAAGTATTTTTTAATATAGGTTCTAAATGGGGATGTAAATATTGAACTTTGCTTGGATCATGTCTTCTTGTAATGTAAGTTGGAATTTCTTCCATTGGACCTGGTCTATACAAAGAAGTTACAGCAACAATATCCTCAAAGTGTTCCGGCTTTAATTTTTTTAATACACTTCTTACACCGTCAGACTCTAATTGAAATATGCCAGTCGTATCTCCTTGCGACAACAATTCAAACACTTTTTGATCATCAAATGGAATTTTTTCAATATCAATATTAATACCTAAATCTTTTTTGACTTGAGTCAAAATTTGATGGATAATTGATAAATTTCGTAACCCTAGAAAATCTATTTTTAATAAACCAATACGTTCGGCTTCAGTCATTGTCCATTGCGTTAATAATCCTGTATCCCCTTTCGTTAAAGGGGCATATTCATATAATGGATGGTCATTAATAATAATTCCTGCCGCATGTGTAGATGTATGTCTTGGTAAACCTTCTAACTTTTTACAAATACTGAACCAGCGTTCATGTCGATGGTTTCGATGTACAAACTTTTTAAAATCGTCAATTTGATATGCTTCATCAAGTGTAATTCCTAATTTATGTGGGATTAAACTTGAAATTTCATTTAATGTAACTTCATCAAACCCCATAATTCGTCCAACATCTCTAGCAACCGCTCTTGCAAGCAGATGACCGAAAGTCACAATTCCAGATACATGTAGCTCGCCATATTTTTCTTGGACGTACTGAATGACCTTTTCTCGGCGTGTATCTTCAAAGTCAATATCTATATCAGGCATTGTTACACGTTCTGGGTTTAAAAAACGTTCAAATAATAGATTGAATTTAATCGGATCAATCGTTGTAATTCCCAATAAATAACTGACCAGAGACCCTGCAGATGAACCACGACCTGGTCCTACCATCACATCATTCGTTTTCGCATAATGGATTAAATCACTTACTATTAAGAAATAATCTTCAAAACCCATATTAGTAATAACTTTATACTCATATTTCAATCGCTCTAAATAGACGTCATAATTAAGTTCTAATTTTTTCAATTGTGTAACTAAGACACGCCACAAATATTTTTTAGCTGATTCATCATTAGGTGTCTGATATTGAGGAAGTAGAGATTGATGATATTTTAATTCTGCATTACACTTTTGAGCTATCCTGTCAGCTTGTGTGAAATATTCTGGATTCACATCAAGTTGGTGAATTTCATTTTCAGTTAAAAAATGCGCACCAAAATCTTCTTGATCATGTATTAAGTCTAATTTTGTATTATCTCTTATCGCTGCGAGTGCAGAAATTGTATCTGCATCATGTCGTGTTTGATAACATACATCTTGAATCCATACGTGCTTTATACCCTGAACTAAAACACTTCGATGATCTAAATACGTATCTTCATGCGAATCAAAAACTCGAACAATGTCACGATGTTCGTCTGCAACATTTTTAAAAATGATAATCATATTGTTAGAAAACCGTTTTAATAATTCAAAAGACACATGTTCTAATGCATTCATTTTTATTTCCGATGATAGTTGATATAAATCCTTCAGACCATAATTATCTTTTGCTAAAACAACGGTTTCAATATTGTTTAATCCATTTGTCACGTATATTGTCATACCAAAAATCGGCTTTATATTATTGGCAATACATGTATCATAAAATTTAGGAAAACCATACAATACATTGGTGTCAGTTATGGCAAGTGCATCAACATTTTCAGACACAGCAAGTCTTACGGCATCTTCTATTTTTAAGCTTGAATTTAACAAATCATAAGCCGTATGAATATTTAAATATGCCACCATGATTGAATGGCCCCTTTCTATTAGTTAAGTTTCGTGCGTAAAGCTTTAGCAAGTTGCTCAAATTCATCCCAGCTGTTCACTGAAACTCCTGACGCATTCGGATGACCACCGCCACCAAAATCTTGCGCAATATCATTAATAATCAATTGCCCTTTAGAGCGTAAGCGACATCTTATTTCACTACCCTCATCAACTGCAAACACCCATATTTTCAAACCTTTGATGTCAGCAATTGTATTAACAAACTGAGATGCTTCATTTGGCTGAATACCGAATTGCTCCAATACATCTTCAGTTATTTTAACTTGGCAAAATCCGTCATCCATAAGTTCGAAATGTTGTAAAACATAACCTTGAAACGGCAACATTTTTGGATCCTTTTCCATCATTTTATTTAAAAGCGCATTATGATCAATATCATGCCCAATTAACTTTCCAGCAATTTCCATAGTATGTTCTGAGGTATTGTTAAAAAGGAATCGCCCAGTATCACCGACGATACCAAGGTATAAAACACTCGCGATATCTTTATTAACAATTGCTTCATCATTAAAATGTGAGATTAAATCGTAAATGATTTCACTTGTAGATGACGCGTTCGTATTAACTAGATTAATATCACCATACTGATCAACTGCAGGATGATGATCTATTTTAATAAGTTTACGACCTGTACTATAACGTTCATCGTCAATTCGTGGAGCATTGGCAGTATCACATACTATTACAAGCGCATCTTGATATGTTTTATCATCAATGTTATCTAACTCTCCAATAAAACTTAATGATGATTCCGCTTCACCCACTGCAAAAACTTGCTTTTGCGGAAATTTCTGCTGAATATAGTATTTTAAACCAAGTTGTGAACCATATGCATCAGGATCTGGTCTAACATGTCTGTGTATAATAATTGTATCGTTGTCTTCGATACATTTCATAATTTCATTCATCGTACTAATCATTTTCATTCTCCCTTTTTTAGAAAAATTGCTTAATTTAAGCATTAGTCTATATCAAAATATCTAAATTATAAAAATTGTTCTACCATATTAAACTATTTGCCCGATTTAATTATTTAGATATATATTTTTTCATACTAATTAGTTCAGGGGCCCCAACACAGAAGGTGACGTAATGTCAGCTTACTATAATGTGCAAGTTGGGGTGGGGCCCCAACACAGAGAATTTCAAAAAGAAATTCTACAGACAATGCAAGTTGGACTCCAACATTTGTGTGAAATCTATCGTATGCCTATTTTCTCTGCTAAGTTCCTATACTTCGTCAAACATTTGGCATATCACGAGAGCGCTCGCTACTTTGTCGTTTTGACTATGCATGTTCACTTCTATTTTGGCGAAGTTTCTTCCGACGTCTAGTATGCCAAAGCGCACTGTTATATGTGATTCAATAGGTACTGTTTTAATATACACGATATTTAAGTTCTCTATCATAACATTACCTTTTTTAAATTTACGCATTTCATATTGTATTGTTTCTTCTATAATACTTACAAATGCTGCTTTACTTACTGTTCCGTAGTGATTGATTAACAGTGGTGAAACTTCTACTGTAATTCCATCTTGATTCATTGTTATATATTTGGCGATTTGATCGTTAATTGTTTCACCCATTTGAGGTTGTCTTCCTAAAAGTTGCATAGACTTCAAAACATCTTGTCTATTAATCACACCCACTGTCTTTTTATTACTCGAAACGACAGGAATCAATTCAATACCTTCCCAAATCATCATATGCGCACAACTTGCTACTGTACTCATAGCATTTACATAAATAGGATTTCGCGTCATCACTTTATCTATTTCGTCGTCGTCCTTCGTATTAATCATCTCTCGACTTGTTACAATACCTACTAATTTATAAGACTCATTGACTACCGGAAATCTTGTATGGCCAGTTTGATTCGCCATACGCTTATAATCTGCTATTTTCATCGTATCAAACAGCACAGATAAATCATCTAATGGCGTCATTATATCTTGAACTATTAAGATATCTTTTCGTATTTTCTGATTAAAAAGTGCTTTGTTGATAATATTTGCAACTAGGAATGTATCATAACTTGATGATAGAACAGGTAAATCATGTTCATTCGCAAAATCAATAACTTTATTAGATGGCTTAAATCCACCAGTAATTAATATAGCCGTGCCTCTTTTTAAAGCTTCAATCTGCACATCTTCGCGATTTCCGACAATCAATAATGTCTTTGGCCCAATATACTTTAAAATATCTTTGAGTTCCATTGCTCCAATTGCAAATTTAGATACCATCTTAGTGATACCTTTGTTGCCACCTAACACTTGGCCATCAATAATATTGACAATTTCATTAAAAGTTAAATGTTCAATTTCATTACGATTACGTTTTTCGATTCGAACCGTACCAACACGATCTATCGTTGCGACCATGCCCATTTTATCAGCATCTTTAATTGCACGATATGCTGTCCCTTCAGATACGTTTAAAAATTTAGCGATTTTACGCACCGAAATTTTAGAGCCTATAGATAACGATTCAATATAATCTAAAATTTGTTCATGTTTTGTCATTCTTTACCTCTTCTTTTCGAACAGTATTAACTACATTATAACTTTATTTTGGATAAAAAGCATTGAAGTGAAATGAAATAATGATCGTTTCACCTATTTTATTTTTTGAAAATATACAACAAACACAAAGATCACAAAATCTTTAATTTTAAATGGAAAAATCCATTATTATTTATTAGAATGTAAGTGAGGAGGGATGTACTAATGTATAAAAATATATTACTTGGTGTAGACACTCAGTTAAAAAATGAAAAAGCACTAAAAGAAGTGTCTAAATTAGCTGGCGAAGGTACAGTCGTAACAGTTTTAAACGCAATCAGCGAACAAGATGCTCAAGCATCAATTAAAGCAGGTGTTCATTTAAACAAACTTACTGAAGAACGAAGCAAGCGATTGGAAAAAACACGCAAAGCTTTAGAAGATTATGGTATTGATTATGACCAAATAATTGTTCGTGGTAATGCAAAAGAAGAACTATTAAAACATGCTAATAGCGGTAAATACGAAATTGTTGTTTTAAGTAACCGTAAAGCAGAAGACAAAAAGAAATTTGTACTTGGAAGTGTCAGCCACAAAGTAGCAAAACGTGCGACTATCCCTGTATTAATCGTTAAATAAAATTTTTATCCAGAATCACAAATAATCTTTCAATCATGATGCAGTCTCAAACGACTGAGTAAACACAAGAAATGATTATGACTGTGGTTCTGGATTTTTTATATCGTAGTAAATTTATAATCAATGTCTAATTGTATAAAACTAAAATTACGAGAGTAGGTCAGAAATGATAAAGAACCACTGATGTCTCCCCCGTCCACGTCGCAACTGAATCAGTAGAATATAAAAACACCCATTAAAAATATGCAGACGATAACTTCCACATAGATTAGCGAGGTGTTTTTTAGTGTAAAATCTATATTCTATTTAAAACTGAACAGATTCACCTGGTTTTAAAATTTGCACGTCCCCTACATTAACAGCATCTTTAAATTGTTGTGGATCTTGTTCGATTAATGGGAATGTATCATAATGAATCGGTACAGAAATTTTTGGTTTAATAAATTCATTAATAGCATAACTTGCATCATCAATACCCATCGTAAAATTATCTCCAATTGGTACAAAACATACATCAACTGGATGACGTTTCGCAATAAGTGACATGTCACTAAACAGACCTGTATCACCAGTATGATAAATTGTTTTTCCTTCAACTTCAAACACGATACCCATTGGCATACCTAAATAAACTGGAATACCATTTTCATGTGTAAAACTTGAACTATGAAATGCTTGAACAAATTTAACGCTTCCGAAATCAAAGTTTGCTTTACCACCAATATTCATACCATGAACATTTTCAACACCGTGATATGAAGAAAGATAGTCAGCCATTTCTGCACTTCCAATTACTGTTGCTTCTGTTTTCTTTGCTAGTTCTACAACATCACCAAAATGATCAAAATGACCGTGCGTTAAAACGATATAGTCTACCTGCACTGTTTCAATATTCAAATCACACTTAGGGTTATTTGAAATAAACGGATCTACGATAACCTTTTTGTTGTTCCCTTCTAAATAAATCGTTGATTGACCGTGAAATGATAACTTCATTTGAGCATCCTCCTATCAATTGCTATATAAATTTAGTACCCTTTTGCCTCTTAATTATAACAAATTCTCAAATTTTAAAAATTGAAAATCTAGTTAATGTATTAGCTCGATTTTGAAATCTAATAATAATTAGCATAAAATGTAAGTAATATTATGTTGAGGAGTGTTTATAAAATGACAAAAATATCAAAAATAATAGACGAACTGAACAATCAACAAGCTGATGCAGCATGGATTACAACACCGTTGAATGTATATTATTTTACTGGATACCGTAGCGAACCCCATGAAAGATTATTTGCATTATTGATTAAGAAAGATGGTAAACAAGTACTATTTTGTCCAAAAATGGAAGTCGAAGAAGTCAAAGCATCACCTTTCACAGGTGAAATCGTTGGATATTTAGACACTGAAAATCCTTTTTCACTTTATCCTCAAACAATCAATAAATTACTAATTGAAAGCGAGCACTTAACAGTAGCACGCCAAAAACAATTAATCTCTGGTTTCAATGTCAATTCATTCGGAGATGTTGATTTAACAATCAAACAATTGAGAAATATTAAATCTGAAGATGAAATTAACAAAATACGTAAAGCTGCTGAGTTAGCAGATAAGTGTATCGAAATAGGTGTTTCTTATTTAAAAGAAAGTGTAACTGAACGTGAAGTAGTCAACCATATTGAGCAAACAATCAAACAATATGGCGTCAATGAAATGAGTTTTGATACGATGGTTTTATTTGGAGATCATGCCGCATCACCTCATGGCACACCAGGAGATCGCAGATTAAAAAGCAATGAGTATGTACTATTTGATTTAGGTGTAATTTATGAGCATTATTGTAGCGATATGACACGTACCATTAAATTTGGTGAACCTAGCCAAGAAGCACAAGAAATTTATAATATTGTATTAGAAGCAGAAACATCTGCAATCCAAGCAATTAAACCTGGAATACCTTTAAAAGATATCGATCATATCGCTAGAAATATTATTTCAGAAAAAGGTTATGGTGAATATTTCCCTCATCGCTTAGGTCATGGTCTAGGATTACAGGAACATGAATATCAAGATGTTTCAAGTACTAATTCTAATTTGTTAGAAACTGGCATGGTCATTACAATCGAACCAGGTATTTATGTACCAGGTGTTGCAGGTGTAAGAATTGAAGATGACATACTTGTCACTAATGAAGGATACGAAGTATTAACACATTACGAAAAATAAGAGTGGGACAAAAATGAAAAGCTTGTTACTAGCGCATTCTCATTCAGTCAAACACTGCCAATATAACATTGTAGCGCCTAGGACATAAATTTTTGTCCAAGTCTAAATGCAATATGTAACAAACAAGCTAGAAACACATATGCAGGTATGTTCATCAGTAACATGTAATGAATCAATATCATTCATGTTCGATGATTTCTTCGCATTGTTTCTAGCTTTAATTTATCATTATTTAATTTTAATAACCAAGGAGATGATAACGTCATTCTTTAATACGCTGTAATTCATTCCCTTTTCATCAAATTTAAATTATAAGTGTAATGCTTCTTCTACAGATTTATATTCCATTTCAAATGCCTCTGCAACGCCTTTATTGGTTACGTGACCTTTGTAAGTATTTAAACCTAATGATAATGGTTGATTTGATTTAAATGCTTCTCTATACCCTTTATTAGCTAGCATGAGCGCATAAGGTAGCGTAGCATTATTTAAAGCTAACGTCGAAGTACGCGGTACTGCACCCGGCATATTTGCAACTGCATAATGAACCACACCATGTTTGATATATGTAGGATCATCATGTGTCGTAATTTTATCAGTTGTTTCAAAAATACCGCCTTGATCAATAGCAATGTCAATAATAACTGACCCATTTTTCATTTGTTTAATCATGTCTTCTGTTACAAGTCTTGGCGCTTTAGCACCTGGAATTAAAACTGCACCTATTACTAAATCACTTTGTTTAACATACAACTCAATATTCAACGGATTTGACATAATTGTATGTACACGTCCACCGAATAAATCATCTAATTGTTGTAAACGCTTTGGATTAACATCTAAAATCGTAACATCTGCACCTAGTCCTAGTGCAATTTTAGCTGCATTTGTTCCTGCTTGACCACCACCGATAATAGTTACTTTACCTTTAGGTACTCCTGGAACGCCACCTAGTAGAATTCCCATACCACCATTAAGTTTTTGTAGGAACTCTGCGCCAACTTGAGCTGACATTCTTCCTGCTACCTCACTCATTGGTGATAATAATGGTAAAGATCGGTCTGGTAACTGCACAGTCTCATATGCAATACTAATTACTTTTCTATCTATCAAAGCTTGTGTTAATTTTTCTTCATTCGCTAGATGAAGATAAGTAAATAATACTAGTCCTTCTTTAAAATATGGATATTCTGATTCAAGAGGTTCTTTAACTTTAATAACCATATCCACATCCCAAACTTTTGCTTGTTCAGCAACAATCTCAGCACCTGCTTCTTTGTAATCTACATCTTCAAAGAACGATCCTGAACCCGCATTTGTTTCCACTAAAACAGTATGTCCACTTTCTACTAAAGCGTGCACACCACTTGGTGATAAACCAACACGATTTTCATTATTTTTAATCTCCCTTGGTATACCAATTTTCATACCATCCACCTCCATAATCATCTTAACGCGAACATTTTGAAAGCGCAATCAAAAATCCACAAAATTGTAAAGGTTATTACACTGACTTTTCCGAAAATTGTGGTAAAATAAAATTAAGAAAGAACAAGGAGGCACTTACTATGATTACTTACAAAAATATTTTAATCGCAGTTGACGGTTCACATGAAGCGGAATGGGCATTTAACAGAGCAGTTGGTGTTGCTAAACGTAACGATGCGAAGTTAACAATTGTGAATGTAATTGATTCAAGAACGTATTCTTCTTATGAAGTTTATGATGCTCAATTTACTGAAAAATCTAAGCATTTTGCAGAAGAATTATTAAATGGTTATAAAGAAGTAGCTACTAACGCTGGTGTTAAAGATGTAGAAACGCGTCTAGAGTTTGGCTCTCCTAAATCTATCATTCCTAAAAAGCTTGCACATGAAATTAATGCAGACTTGATTATGAGTGGTACATCAGGCTTAAATGCCGTGGAAAGATTTATTGTTGGTTCTGTATCAGAATCTATCGTTCGTCATGCTCCATGTGACGTGTTAGTTGTTCGTACTGAAGAGTTACCAGCAGACTTCCAACCACAAGTTGCAACAACTCAATTACGTGAAAAATATCAAAATTAAATATAGATGATCATTAGATAACTACTTGATCATTATGAACCAAGTGCAACTTTCTGCACTTGGTTTTTTATTGTTTATAAATAAAACTCACTTAATAATGTTGTCATAATCTTCTTCGACTACTTAATTTTTTTAAGATATTCGTGAAAAAAGACATTACACTAGTTAATTTTCAAACAATACAAAAAGCGTCTACCTCCTACTTATAATTGTAGCGGAGATAGACGCTTAATATTTATTAAAAAATTATTTTAGACCACCGTATGTCATAACATCACGAGCAATCATACTTTCTTCGTCTGTCGGTATAACGACAACTTTAACAGGTGAATGCGGATAGTTAATAAATCCTTCTTTACCACGTTGTAAGTTTTCATTTTTCTTAGGATCCCAGTAAACGCCCATAAATTCTAAACCTTCAAGAACTTTTGCACGAATTTCCACTGAATTTTCACCAATACCTGCAGTAAATACGATTACATCAACACCATGCATTCTCGCAGCATATGATCCAATATATTTGTGAATTTTAGAAGCAAATACATCTAAAGCCATTTGTGAACGTGCTTTACCTGATTCAGCTTCTTCTGATAAGTCACGTAAATCACTAGATGTACCTGATAATCCTAATAAACCTGATTCTTTGTTTAAAATTTCCAATACTTGTTCAGCAGTTTTGCCAGTTTTTTCCATAATAAATGGAATTAAAGCAGGGTCAATATTACCAGAACGAGTACCCATTGTTACACCAGCAAGTGGTGTGAAGCCCATTGATGTATCAATAGATTTACCGCCATCGATAGCTGCAATTGATGCACCGTTACCAATATGACAAGAAATAATGCGTAAATCTTCAATTGGTTTATCTAACATTTCTGCCGCTCTTTGTGACACAAATTTATGACTTGTACCATGGAAGCCATACTTACGAATACCGTAATCTTTATAATAATGATATGGCAAGCTATATAGATATGCTTTTTCAGGCATTGTTTGATGGAATGCTGTATCAAAAATCGCCACATGAGGGATATTCGGTAATAATTTACGGAAAGCACGAATACCCATCAAGTTAGCTGGGTTGTGAAGCGGTGCTAATTCGCTTAATTCTTCAATTTCTTTTTCAACTTCATCAGTAATTGCTGCTGATTCAGGGAATTTTTCACCACCATGTACAACACGGTGACCAGTTCCATCGATATCGTTAATATCATTAATGATATTATGTTTTTTAAATGCGTCTAACATGATATCAACTGCTTCAACATGATCCTTGATATCTTGTACTGTTTTAACTTTTTCCCCGTCTACTTCAATTGTAAAAATAGAATCTTTTAATCCGATTCTTTCTACTAATCCTTTTGTTACTAATTCCTCTTCAGGCATTCTGATTAATTGAAACTTTAATGATGAACTACCAGCGTTGATAGCCAAGATTAATTTTGACATAAGTAATGATCCTCCATCGTTTGCTTTTTATACTATTTCATTTTCATTTTATCATTCATACAGTTTTATGACTATACTATTACAGATTATTTTTTAGGACGATTTGTGTCCATCCACTGATTTAACTCTGTCATAAATCCTTGAAATTGTGAAGGATTTTTGAAATCAGGAATATTTGCCAATAATACTTCAACTGGCTTTGTTTCACCCGATTTTTTCTTTTGTAAAATTAATATAGATTTTCCCGCTTTTTCATTTTTAAATAAAGTTGGTGGTAAATTTAAAAATGCTTGCATTTCTGTCTCTGTTGCAATATATTTTTCAAGCTGTTTTACATGTTCACCTGTAAAAATATTACTTGGTACCACTAGAAAGGCATATCCAGCATCTTTTAATGCATTTATTGCTTGTTCTATTAATAAATAATGTGAATAACTATGTCCTTCTTCGAAACCTAGCTTAAAGTCCCTGCTTCTTTCATCAATTGGATAATAGCCTACTGGAAAATCACCAATAACGATATCTGCTTCTTCTAACGGTAGTGGCATAATGGCATCTTGAGGATACACATCGAAAGGAATTTCTAAGAAGTTTGCTAAATGTACACTAACACGTGATAAAACTGGATCAACTTCAATTAAATGATGCATAACCGCAATTTCAGGTAACACTTCTTTTACAGTAGCACTTAAATGACCGGTACCACTTGCAATATCAACAATATGTAATTCTTCTTGATTGTTCATAAATCGCTCAACTAAAAATCCTAATATCAATCCAATTGAATCTGGTGTAATTTGATGATTTGCTTGTATCTTTTCTTCCTGCATTAAACTTAAATATGCAAATTGGAATGCTTTACGTCGATCTTGTAACGTCGATTGTTCTAACAATCCTCGTTCATTTGTATAAACTTGTTCCATTGCTAGCCCAAGATTTTCAATAAAACTTTGGCCATTTTCATTATTTAATGTTTTAGCTTTTTCATCTAATGAATGAAACAAGCGTTCCATAATTGTTTGTTGTTCTGCCATATTCGTCCCTCTCCAATAAAAAGTGCCCATAGGTCTTAGCAATCATAGAAAACAATTCTATTTTAATGCTGTTGACAACGATGGACACGATGTATACATTTTAAGATTTATCTCTTTAATGATTAAATATTTTTGTATGCAGCTAAAGCAGCATCAAAATCTGGGAAATCAGTACCTTCACTAACGATTTCTTTATAAACAACTTTATTATCTGCATCTAATACAAATACTGCACGAGCTAATAAGCGAAGTTCTTCCATAACAACGCCATAGTTTTCACCAAATGATAAGTCACGGTGGTCACTTAATGTAATGACATTGTCTAAACCTGCTGAAGCGCACCATCTTTTTTGTGCGAATGGTAAGTCTGCTGAGATTGTAAGCACAATCCCCTCTTCTTTAGAAGCTTCAGAGTTGAATTTGCGAGTCTGCTGATCACAAACACCTGTATCAATTGATGGTACCACACTAATTAATTTCTTTTTACCAGCATAATCTGCTAATGTTACTTGATTTAAGTCATTATCTAACACTGTAAAATCAGGTGCAAAATCACCTTCATTAATTTGTTGACCTTTTAAGTGGATTGGTCCACCTTTGAATGTTATTTCAGTCATATACTTGACCTCCTGCATTTTAAAATTCTAACTACATCATACGACAATTTATGGTTTGATTACAATTTTCATGCTTTAATCAAAAGCGAATTTAATTTTATACAAATTGTTGAATATAATCAAAAGCATTTTTTAAAATTAAAATCGCAGTAATAATAATAAATAATACTTTCACATAGCCAACACCTTGTTTGATAGCAAAATGAGCCCCAGCATATGACCCTACAATCATACTCGCAGCCATAACTAAACCTATTACATAATCTACTTGTCCTAATACCATAAATAATACAAGCGCACCTATATTAGAAGCAAAATTCAAAACTTTAGCATTTCCTGCAGCGCTTAAAAAATCAAAACCAAAGATTAACAATACAAAAAGCATAAATGAACCTGTTCCTCCACCTACAAATCCATCATAAAAGCCGATTAAAATAAAAAGTGCTGCAAATAGTATGGCTTTCTTAAATGTAAATTGAGTAAACGTACGTGTATTGCCCCAATCTTTTTTAAGTAATGTGAATATAAACACCGACGAAAGTGCAATAATGATTAAAGGTTTCAATATTTGTGACGGAACCATGGTTGCAATATATGCGCCACATGCAGATGCCAAAAATACAAAACCAAATAATTTGGCAACAACATATAAGTCCACTTTACCGGACCTTATAAACTTTATCGCACTAGTTAAAGAACCAAATGAACTTGCCAATTTATTTGTACCTAAAGCCACAGATGGTGGTAGACCGATTGCTAATAATGCTGGCGTAGAAATTAAACCACCACCCCCTACAACCGAATCTATAAACGCCGCGATAAAACCAAATAAAATTATGATTATAATCATCGTTAAATTCAAATCCATAGTTTAACATCCCCTTATGTTTAAATTCACTCTAAGATTTTATTTATAAAAAGTCGTTTATTAATTGGTTTGTTTGCTGTTCTTTAATAGTTTTATAATCACTAGTTATTTCAAGTGTTTCAATATTTTCAACAGCACGATTAATCATCTCTTCAAAATCAAAGACACTTTCATATTGAACTACCTTATCAAAGTTTGGTTCGGTTACTGGATTTTTAGGGGTGAAAATTGTGCAACAATCTTCAAAAGGTTGAATAGATGTTTCAAATGTACCAATTTCTTTCGATTTAATAATAATTTCTTCTTTATCGTAAGTTAATAAAGGACGTAATACAGGGGTAGAAGTTACATTATTAATTGCATACATACTATGAAGTGTTTGACTGGCAACTTGACCTAGATTTTCACCATTAACGATGGCATAAGCGCCTATTTGATGTACTAATTTATCAGCAACACGCATCATCATACGTCTCGTTGAAGTCATTGTATATCTTGGATGTACAACTTTATTTACCTGTTTTTGCAATTCTGTAAATGGTACAATATGCAATTTAATTGGTCCAACACGTTCAGCTAAAATACGTGTCAATTCAATAACTTTTTCTTTTGCTTGATCACTTGTAAATGGTGGACTATGGAAATGAATCGCTTCAATTGTTACGCCACGTCTCATCACTTCCATCCCAGCAACTGGTGAGTCTATACCGCCTGAAAGCATTAGTAACGTCTTACCACCAGTACCAACTGGTAATCCACCTGAACCCGGAACAACTTCTTCATACATATAAATTGCATCTAATCTAACTTCCACTCGAATTTCATGATCTGGACGTTTGACATTAACAGAAACATTTTCAATTTGTTTCAATACGGTACCACCCAATTCACGTTGTAATTCATACGTATCCATTGGGAAATTTTTATCGGCACGCTTCACATCAATTTTAAAAGTGCTGTTTTCTTCAAATTGCTGCGCAAATTTAATTGTCGCTGCACTCATTGCCTCTATTGATTTTTCTACTTTTAATACTGGACTAATAGATTTAATACCGAAAATTTTTGATAATCGATTTGTTATTTCATTTATATCTGCATGGTCTTCAAGTTCAATATACATACGATCTCGTTTGCCTTTAACGACAAATCCATCAAGTCCTTTTAATGACTTATTTACATTATTTCTTAATTGATTTACAAATTTTTTTCTATTTGAACCCTTTAATGTTAACTCCCCGTATCTAACAAGCAAGTGATCATACTTCATTATTTTAGCAACTCCTTAATTTCCTCATAAATGATGATAAATATTTCTTTAAACCTCGCTATATCTTCTTTAGTTGTAGTAGCTCCAAATGATAATCTTATACTACCTTCAATAGATTTGTCTGATAATCCCATTGCAGCCAATACTTCATTTAATTTATTACGTTTAGATGAACAAGCACTCGTCGTAGATATCATAATGTCATATTTTGAAAAAGCATTAACTAATACTTCACCTTTTACGCCAGGAAAACTAATATTTAAAACGAATGGTGAACCTGAAGTTGATGAATTAATATAAACACCTTGATATTGGCTTAAAAATTGACGGACGTCATTATTTAACTCAGTAACAAATGCATTCAATGCTTCAAGGTTTTCATTAGCCATTTTCATCGCTTTAACCATAGCAATATCATTGGGTAAATTGACTGTACCACTTCTAACACCATACTCTTGACCGCCACCTTGAATGATTGGCTCAATATTTTGAATATGATTAACAAGTAAGACGCCTTGACCTTTTAACCCATTAAATTTGTGGCCACTTAAACTAATACTATCTACGTTATTGAAATCCATTGAAATTTTGCCGAATGCTTGAACCGCATCTACATGAAAATGTGCCTTAGGATAATTTTTTATAACTTCAGCCATTTGTGGAATGGGTTGAATTTGACCTGTTACATTATTTACATACATACATGTTACTAAACCGACTTTATCGGACATTAAATCGTTAAAATGTTGCAAATCAATCGTGCCATCTTTTGTTACATCAACATATTTAACTTTAAAGCCTTCGCGCTCTTCCAAATATCTGACAACTTCTAAAACAGACGGATGTTCTAAAACAGATGTAATTATTTCTCTTGCTGTATCAAATTTACGATAAGCCACACCTTTAAGCGCGATATTGTTAGATTCCGTTGCACCACTAGTGAAAACAACATCATATGTCATATTAGTATTGACCATATCATTTATTTGAACTTTTGCTTGCTGTAATAATTGATCTGCTTGCAAACCAGCTTTATGCGGACTATTCGGATTATAATACATTGATTGATTTACTTTTAAATAAGTATCTAACACTTCTTCAAATGCTTTCGTCGTTGCCGCATTATCTAGATATATCAAAATAAACACTTCTCTTTCATTAATCATCAATCTTTTAAAATTGTTTTTACTCAAGCATTATACTATTATCACATAAAAAATAAAGGCTATAACAAAAATTAATCATTTTTCCACCCATTTTAATAAGAATTGAACTATTTCACTCAATGCATAGCACGATGCTTTTTTCACTACTTATATTAATTTAAACTTCACATTTGATTACGTTTATCTTTAAACAATTGCTATTTATATTTATTGTCCCTTTCATATATCCATATAAAAAAAGAAGCTAGACAACGTATCGTTGGCTAACTTCAATTATTAAACTCATCAGTCCAATTTGACAGAGAGCTCATATTATTTAAGTATAACTACATACTATTTTCTATTGCTTAATAACTTCTTCTTCAATATGTTTAGTGACACCTGGCTCAACACTTTCAAGAGCTTGCTCTGCAATTTCAATCGCACGCTTATAGCGATTATTTTTAAATAATCGTTCAGCTTCATTTAAGCTCTTATCAACATTGCTATAGTCCTTACGATATCTATTTCCATATTGAATTAATTTCTCTGCATAAACAGCATTAACAAGAACATCATTTGCTTCATCTTCAAATGTATTCATTTGAATCACAATTTTAGACACTTTATCTTTTAACTGTTTAACGTGTATTGGACGTTCACTAAATTGTTCGTTAACATCACGAACTTCATGATCAATTTCATTTTTCATGATGATAAACCTTTCAGGAACGCTTGTTAAGTTAGAAGCAAGTAATCGACGATACACTTCTTCTTTCTTCGATTGTACTCGTAACAGATTGTCTTCTGCTTCTGCTTCATCTTCACGCAATTGAATCAGATGATTTTGTAGCTTTTCTTGTTTGTCATTAATAATTGTGACATGATCTTCTAAATATTGTAAATTATCCTGAACCTCGCTATATCGTACAGCAGATTTAGACATTTCTTTTAAAATATCATCATATACAGAAATTAAACTTTGAATTTCATTTTCAAATTGACGAACACTCTGAGCATCAGATTCATTTATATAGTAGTTTTCACGTACATATTCAATTTCTGTTTGCAATGTATAATTCATGTCTTTTGCTTTGAATAAGTTATCCGTAATGATATCTTTTGTTTCTTCGACATCATTTTTAGCTTTAACTTCATGTTCAATTAAATCATACATGTCATCTAACTTATCATTGATATTAGCTAGTTTATCATTAGCTTCTTCTAATTCTAAGCGACTAATTAATGGTTCAACGAAACTAAGCTCTGTTTTTAAGCTTTGTAATGTACTGTCTACTTTTACGTGATCCAGATCATACCCTTCAACTTTAAGATCACGGCAACCATATTTTAAATCTTGGAATTGACCAGGTAATTCTTTTTGAGTTTCTCTAATTAATTCTGGTATTTCTTCCATATAAGATCTTAGCTGTTTCATTTGTTCATTCAAGGCAGCTATATGGTTGTGCGCTTGTACATAATTACCATCAGCTTTTAGTACTTCATATTGCTCTAACCTTGGCTCGAATTTTTCAATTTCAGTTTCAAGAAGACTTGCTGCCTCACCAAATTGATGACGATTTGCTAAAACATCACGTTTCATTTCACGATAATCAACCTTACATTTGTCATATAATTCATCATTATCTTTGTATAACGCAATAATTTCATTTACATCTTCTAATTGTTGCTGATAGCTTTGTTCGTAACTATCCATCAACTCATTTGCATCATCAATTTCACATTGAGATGCGTTGAAACTAAATTTATCTAATAAAGCCTCAGCATTATGGATTTTTTCTTCCACAGGAGCTAGATACTTATTTGTACTTTCTACGTTGTCCTTTTTCATTGCATCGTATTTCGTTTTTGTTTCACCTTTTAAATTCAACTTAGATAATTGTGCAAGGTTTTGATCAAAAGGTAACGTTTCAATTTCATTTTTACGTTCGATTGCTTTTTCTATTATTTGTCTTTTATTTGAACGTAAATAGAATAATACACCTACAGCAATCAATATAATCACAATTATTGCCAAAATGATATATAACACCATATGCTTCTCCTCCTAATTTATCATTACTATTATAACGTAATTTTGCTTAAGGATAAATTATAAAATGAATTTATTGCCATAATATTTTCGAAATTCTATACTATTATAAAATCTATGAAAATAAGAGGTTTTAAATATGACAACAATTAACCCAACAAACTACACATTATTAAAGAAACAAGCAGCAAGCCTTATTGAAGATGAACATCACATGATTGCTATTTTAAGTAACATGTCTGCCTTATTAAATGATAATCTAGATCAAATTAATTGGGTCGGCTTTTACTTATTGGAACAAAATGAACTTATACTTGGACCTTTCCAAGGACACCCCGCTTGTGTCCACATTCCAATTGGAAAAGGTGTATGTGGTACAGCCGTTTCAGAACGTCGTACACAAGTTGTAGCTGATGTTCATCAATTCAAAGGACATATCGCTTGTGATGCTAATAGTAAGTCTGAAATTGTCGTTCCAATTTTTAAAGATGATAAAATTATCGGTGTCTTAGATATCGATGCCCCTATAACGGATCGATTTGATGACAATGACAAGGAACATCTTGAAGCAATTGTTAAAATTATTGAAAAGCAACTCGCATAAAAGGACATCAGCATTTTCAATAAAGTGTTGACAGTTAGCAGGAAAATGTTACAATAAACTTTGTGTGAATTAACGAAAGTAGCAGTTGTATATTATTGAGCGCTATGTTGTTCCCAATGCGGACGTGTCACGTAACTGTCGCTATAAGGTGAAGACACATAAAACAATATATCTTAGTAAGCATGCAACACTCTTTTTTGTTTATTCATAACAACAAAAAAGAATTAAAGGAGGAGTCTTATTATGGCTCGATTCAGAGGTTCAAACTGGAAAAAATCTCGTCGTTTAGGTATCTCTTTAAGCGGTACTGGTAAAGAATTAGAAAAACGTCCTTACGCACCAGGACAACATGGTCCAAACCAACGTAAAAAATTATCAGAATATGGTTTACAATTACGTGAAAAACAAAAATTACGTTACTTATATGGAATGACTGAAAGACAATTCCGTAACACATTTGACATCGCTGGTAAAAAATTCGGTGTACACGGTGAAAACTTCATGATCTTATTAGCAAGTCGTTTAGACGCTGTTGTTTATTCATTAGGTTTAGCTCGTACTCGTCGTCAAGCACGTCAATTAGTTAACCACGGTCATATCTTAGTAGATGGTAAACGTGTTGATATTCCATCTTATTCTGTTAAACCTAGTCAAACAATTTCAGTTCGTGAAAAATCTCAAAAATTAAACGTCATCGTTGAATCAGTTGAAATCAACAATTTCGTACCTGAGTACTTAAACTTTGATGCTGACAGCTTAACTGGTACTTTCGTACGTTTACCAGAACGTAGCGAATTACCTGCTGAAATTAACGAACAATTAATCGTTGAGTACTACTCAAGATAATACCGTTCAATACAAACACCCACAATTGTGGGTGTTTTTTTTATTAATTTAAAAATGATAGATTCAAGATTATATCGAGCTACCCTATTTTACAATTAACTTAGAATTTACAAGTCTTATTTGTTGAATTATCTACAAATTTCATCATTTCTTTTTAAAAATATCAATTGCGATATACGAATCCTTATCCCTCTATCAAATAACCATTCATCGTCTTACTTAATAAATAATTTCGGATCATCTGTAATTAATCCATCTACACCTATTTGTCTTAATTTTTCTCCAGTTTTCAATTTATTAACTGTGTATGGCATAACCTGTAATTGATGATGATGTGCTTCATCAACAAATTTTCTGGTCACTAATGCATAATTAGGATTAACATAACTAGCAATTTGAGCAATTCTTGAAAAGTTTGGCTTTTTATACCAATACTTACGTTTACTACAAAGCACACCTAATTCATATATACTGCCTAATGTGTTTAACTTTTCGATGCATTCGATATCAAAAGATTGTATAACTACTTGTGTCGCATCGACTTTCTTTTCTTCCAAAAATGCCAGCAATTTACATTCTATTCCTGGATATAAATTCGGACTTTTCAATTCAATCAATAGCTTTTTATCAAACTTTAAGCATAATGAAAGTACTTCATCTAACGTGGGTATTCGTTCTCCCTTAAAAGCAACATCTTTATAACTACCCAAATCAAATGATTTTAATTGCGATAATGTGTAATCAGCAATACGCCCCTTACCATCCGATGTTCTATCAATTGTTTCATCATGTATCACAACAAAATGTTGGTCTTTGGTCAAATGAACATCTATTTCTAACATAGCAACATTGAGCCCCATTACCTCTCGATAACCGACCATTGTATTTTCAGGAAAATCACTCGGCAATCCACGATGCGAAACAATTTGTAATTCATCTTTCAGTTTATTCAGAGTCATTAATAAGTCACCTTTCTGTTAAACTTTGATAAACTATTCTAAAATTAAACTATCACAATTATATTGGAGGTTAAAGCAATTGCATCAACATGACTTTAAAGTCAAAACTTCTTGGCAAGGTGGTCGTAACAATGTCGGAAACGTTCAAGGCGACATACTTTCAGAGAATATTTCAATACCTGCTTCTTTAGGTGGTGTTGGTATAGGAACAAATCCCGATGAAATGTTAGTATCAGCCGCGTCATCATGTTATATCATCTCATTAGCAGCTACTCTTGAACGTGCAAAGTTCACAGATATTTCAATTGAACAACAATCGATTGGAACAGCTTGTTTAAATAATGGAAAATTCAGTATGTCAAAAATTGTGCACCATCCTCACATTCAAATTCCAAGTGATCAAATAGCACAATTAGAAAAGCGATTACCAAAATTGATAACAATTGCAGATAATAATTGCATGATTTCAAATGCTGTAAGAAATAATGTGGACATAAAAATCTATCCCATCATTCAGGCCAAATAAAATCGTTAAGTGATAACATTTGTTCGACAATATAGCGTTATCACTTTTTTTAGGCTTTTAAATTTTCAGAAAATTTGCTAAAATAGTGAAATCTTATTTATAGGAGGCATATAAATGTATTATCATCAACCGTTGTTATTAACACCTGGCCCAACCCCTGTTCCTGATGCCATTATGAGAGAAATTCAAGCACCTATGGTTGGTCATCGTTCTAAAGATTTTGAAGACATCGCTCAACAAGCATTTCAAGGTCTAAAGCCAATATTTGGGAGTCAAAATGATGTACTTATATTAACATCTAGCGGTACAAGCGTCTTAGAAGCTAGTATGTTGAACATTGTAAACCCTGAAGATCACTTCGTTGTCATTGTTTCAGGTGCCTTTGGTAACCGATTTAAACAAATTGCACAAACTTATTACAAAAATGTACATATTTATGACGTAACATGGGGAGAAGCTGTAGATGTCAAAGATTTCATCAATTACCTTTCAACTTTAAATGTTGAAGTTAAAGCAGTATTTAGTCAATATTGCGAAACATCTACGACAGTGCTACACCCTATTCACGAGTTAGGAAATGCCATCAATCAATTTAATAGTAATATTTATTTTGTAGTTGACGGCGTAAGTTGCATTGGTGCTGTTGATGTTGACATTAACAAAGATAAAATTGATGTACTTGTTTCTGGTAGTCAAAAAGCAATTATGTTACCTCCAGGATTAGCTTTTGTAGCTTATAGCCACCGTGCAAAAGAACGTTTCAAAGAAGTAACTACACCAAAATTTTATCTAGACTTAAATAAATACATTTCGTCACAAGCTGACAATTCTACACCGTTCACACCAAATGTGTCTTTATTTAGAGGTGTAAATGCATACGTTGAAACCGTAAAAGCAGAAGGTTTCAATCACGTAATAGCACGACACTATGCAATTAGAAATGCATTAAGAAGCGCCTTAAAGGCATTAGATTTAACTTTATTAGTCAATGATAAAGATGCATCTCCAACGGTTACGGCATTCAAACCTAACACAAATGATGAAGTGAAAATAATCAAAGATGAACTTAAAAATCGCTTTAAAATAACAATTGCTGGTGGTCAAGGCCATCTTAAAGGTCAAATTTTAAGAATTGGTCATATGGGGAAAATTAGTCCTTTCGATATTTTATCGGTAGTATCTGCTTTAGAAATTATTTTAACTGAACACCGTAAAGTTAACTATATCGGTAAAGGCATATCAAAATATATGGAGGTTATTCATGAAGCAATTTAATGTACTCGTTGCAGATCCCATATCAAAAGATGGTATCAAAGCATTATTAGATCACGAACAATTCAATGTAGATATTCAAACTGGTTTGTCCGAAGAAGCATTAATCAAAATTATACCTTCATACCATGCTTTAATCGTTCGTAGTCAAACTACAGTTACTGAAAATATCATAAATGCTGCTGATTCTTTAAAAGTAATCGCACGCGCCGGTGTTGGTGTAGATAATATTAATATTGATGCTGCAACATTAAAAGGTATTTTAGTTATTAATGCCCCAGATGGTAATACGATTTCAGCTACTGAACATTCACTAGCAATGTTATTATCAATGGCTCGAAATATTCCGCAAGCACACCAATCACTTACAAATAAAGAATGGAATCGAAATGCATTTAAAGGTACTGAGCTTTATCATAAAACATTAGGTGTCATTGGTGCTGGTAGAATTGGTTTAGGTGTTGCTAAACGTGCACAAAGCTTCGGTATGAAAATACTAGCTTTTGACCCTTACTTAACGGATGAAAAAGCAAAATCTTTAAGCATTACGAAGGCAACAGTTGATGAGATTGCCCAACATTCTGATTTCGTTACATTGCATACACCACTAACACCTAAAACAAAAGGCTTAATTAATGCTGACTTTTTTGCCAAAGCAAAACCTAGTTTGCAAATAATCAATGTGGCACGTGGTGGTATTATTGATGAAAAGGCACTAATAAAAGCATTAGACGAAGGACAAATTAGTCGAGCAGCTATCGATGTGTTTGAACATGAACCTGCAACTGATTCGCCTCTTGTTGCACATGATAAAATTATTGTTACACCTCATTTGGGTGCTTCAACAGTCGAAGCTCAAGAAAAAGTGGCAATTTCTGTTTCAAATGAAATCATCGAAATTTTAATTGATGGTACTGTAACGCATGCAGTGAATGCACCTAAAATGGACTTAAGCAATATTGATGATACTGTAAAATCATTCATCAATTTAAGCCAAACAGTTGGTGAATTAGCTATTCAATTAATGTACAATGCACCAAGCTCTATTAAAATTACCTACGGTGGCGACTTAGCCTCTATTGATAGTAGTTTATTAACACGTACAATTATTACTCATATTTTAAAAGATGATCTTGGTCCTGAAGTCAATATTATCAATGCTCTAATGTTGTTAAATCAACAACAAGTGACATTAAATATTGAAAATAATAAAGCAGAGACAGGTTTTAGTAACTACTTAGAGGTAGAATTATCAAACGATAGCGATTCCGTTAAAGTTGGTGCTTCTGTCTTTACAGGTTTCGGTCCAAGAATTGTTAGAATTAATAATTTTTCTGTAGACTTAAAGCCAAATCAATATCAAATTGTGTCATATCATAATGATACACCAGGCATGGTAGGTAAAACTGGCGCATTGTTAGGTAAATACAATATCAACATTGCATCTATGACTTTAGGTAGAACTGAAGCGGGCGGAGATGCGCTAATGATTTTATCCGTTGATCAACCTGTTTCAAACAATATAATTGATGAACTTAAACAAGTTGGTGAATACAATCAAATTTTCACAACTGAATTGACGGTACAGTCATAAACAATTTATATAAATTCAAAATGCCAAGAAGACATTGGATTACTTCCATTGCTTCTTGGCATTTTTTTAATATTAATTTCATTGTAACTCAATATGAAACCTTTGGTTCAATCATTCACTTCAAGTTATGCTGTCAAACAACAATCAAATTACAAATTATCTAGTACACCTCTAAGTTCACCTAAATGATTAATAACATAGTCGGCATGATGCGCTTCTAACTCACCTGCAGCATCCTTTCCTTTTAAACCTGATAATGTTCCAATAAACGTTGCACCTATTTTTTGAGCACTTAATAAGTCAGCTAACGAATCGCCTACTATAAATACGTCATCTTTATTTACAATGTTATCTTGCTTATTGATATAAGATTCATATTTATCGCGTTTATTACCATTTAAAGCTGCGATATAACTAAAAGGATTCGGCTTTCCTAATGGTCGTGCTTGCGGATACATATTCTCTGCTTCTAAAACATCACTTGCTGTTGCAATAAAATCAGCTTCAAAATACGGTAACAATCCTAAATTTTCAAATGGCACAACAGTCTCAGTATAAGGACGACCTGTTGCTATACCTAATTCGAAACCAGCACCTTTTAAATCATTCAGAAGTACCTTAACTTCATCTACCGGTCTCAAAATAATTTCTTGATAAATATAACCTGTCTTAAAAGTAGTTCGTGCTATTTTCTTTTCAACCTCTTCATACAACTTCGATCCTAAATACCATTCTTGATAAACTTCTTGCGCTAACGTCCATAATGCACCCTTCAAACTAAATAAATTAGCATCCGAAACATGTAACTCTGTTGTTGCAAACTCTTCCAAAGCAGCATAAATATTATTTTTACCAACTTTTACATTATCCAAAAATTGTAAAGGTAGTTGTTCATTTAAATTAAAACGGTCTGCTATGTTTGTGCTTATATTTTGCAACTTCAATTCGACAGGCTCATCTCGATACATGAATGCCTCAATTTCATCATGTGATAACTTTTTCAAAATATCAATTAAATGAATACTAAAAACGATAAATAACATATCCCAATTTGAATTCAGCCCTAGCGATTTTAATTTGTTTAAAATCTTATCTTTTTGAAAAATTCGATTCCTAATGTCTTGTATATCGTTATCAGTCAAAGTTTCCCAATCTATATGTGAATGAAGACCTAAATAACACTTATCCATTAATAATTCATATACCGTTAATGCAGAGACATCGAAACAACGTTCTTCACTTAAAAAAACGCCATCAACATCAAATAAAATTTTCTTCACAATCCCCACTCCATTTCTGAAAATTCAGATATAAATCATTCTACTATTTGACTAAAAAAAGCGCAAACCCTATTGAGTTGGATTTGCGCTTTAGCTGTCTAAATTTTATAAATGTTTTTCAATTTCATCAGCAACCTGCTGAACGTGTGTACCAACAATAACTTGAGTTGAATGTTTGCCATTAACAGTAACACCAACTGCACCGGCGTTTTTAATCTTCTGTTGATCAATAATAGATGTGTCTTTTAACTCTAGACGTAACCTTGTTGCACAATTGGTTAAATTAACAATATTCTCTTGACCACCTAAACCTTCTAATATTTGTATAGCATGATTATGATATTTACTTTGTTTAATATCATTTTCACCAGGAGCAATATTATCTTTTACAACTGTTGGATCAACTAATTCATTTTCACCTCTACCAATCGTATTCAAGTTAAATACTTGGATTACTACACGGAAAATCACATAGTATAAGATGAAAAATACAACACCTTGAACAAGCAACATCAATGGATGATTTGATACCGGATTAATTAGTGATAACACATAATCTATCAAACCTGCACTAAATGAAAATCCAGCTGTCCAATGGAATGTAGCTACGATAAATAAAGATAATCCTGTTAATAACGCATGAACAACATATAAGATTGGCGCAACAAACATAAATGCAAACTCAATCGGCTCTGTAACACCAACGAAAAATGCTGCAACTGAACTCGCTAGGAACCAACCGTAAACTTGTTTTTTCTGAGTAGTTTTAGCTGTATGATACATTGCTAACGCAGCCGCTGGAATACCGAACATCATGATTGGGAAGAATCCTGCTTGATAGCGTCCTGTAATACCTTTTATAGCATCTTTGCCACTTTGGAATTTACCAATATCATTAATACCAATCGTATCAAACCAGAACACACTATTCAGTGCATGATGTAATCCTGTAGGAATTAATAATCTGTTGGCAACACCATATACGAAAGCCCCAAATGATCCTAAACCAACTATAGATTCACCAAATTTTACAATCCATGAATAAAGTAGTGGCCATAAGAATAACAATATGACAACTAAAAATGTACAGTAAAATGCAGTCATAATTGGAACTAAACGTTTACCACTAAAAAATGATAATGCTAATGGTAATTCTGTTTCACTAAACTTATTGTATGCATAAGCTGCTATTAAACCTATTACAATACCAACAAAGACATTGCCATTATTCATCTTTTCAAAAGCTGAATTTATTTCAGAAGCTTTCATTCCTAATAAAGGCGCTAATTTCATTGGTGATAATACAACTGTAACTAAAAAATATCCTAACGCAGCTGCAAGCGCAATTGCACCATCATTTTTCTTTGCCATTCCTATAGCTACACCAATTGCAAATAAAATACCTAATTGCTCTAAAATCGTAGTACCTACCGTAGTAAAGAACATTGCGATTTTCGGCGCCGCATGAAGTGCATTTAACGTATTACCAATTCCGGCAATAATTGCTGCAGCCGGTAAAATGGCAACTGGTAACATTAACGAACGCCCTAAATTTTGGAAAAATTTATACATTGAATGTCATCCTTCTTAAAATAAGGTAGAAATATAAAGAT
Organism: Staphylococcus sp. FSL W8-0305; assembly: GCF_037966415.1. Lineage (NCBI taxonomy): Bacteria > Bacillati > Bacillota > Bacilli > Caryophanales > Staphylococcaceae > Staphylococcus > Staphylococcus sp. FSL W8-0305. The sequence continues at coordinate 275,027 of NZ_CP150198.1, read as the reverse complement.
TACTAATGTAACTAGAATAACTACTTCGATACTCCGTTATAGTCACCTAGGCTTACTAACCAGCTATATTTCTACCTCAAGTTATTTTATAAACTTTTTACAATTTCATGCAATTCTTGTTGTAACTTTGCTGTTCGTGTTTCAATCTCTTTTGTAATGTAATCGATACGCTCGTTTCGTTTTAAATCTTTAGGTAAATCGTTAATATCGATTGGTTTACCAATATTTATGTATGCTTGTCCAGTTATAAGACCATGAATCTTAGTAGGACCAACATAAGCAACAGGTAATATTGGTGACTTACTTAACATTGCAATTGTTGAAGCACCACGTTTCAAAGGTGCACCTTCTTGCGATGTGCGAGAACCTGTTGGGAAGATACCAACTGTCTTATTATCTTTCAACAAATTGATTGGGCGTTTTAAAGTACTAGGTCCTGGATTTTCACGATCTACAGGAAATGCATTTAAAGACGTTAAAAATTTACCAATCCATTTATTTTTGAATAATTCTTTTTTAGCCATATAATGAATTTGATTAGGATATAATGCCATACCTAGCATAATGACTTCGTTATAACTTTCATGCGTACAAGTTACGACATATTTACTATCCTTAGGAATATTATCTTTACCGATTACGTATAATGATTTTGACATTTTAACTAAAATGAAATTCAAAATCTTACTAATCACTGAATACATTGTGCCACCTACTTAACTTATTTGTTTATAACAACTAGATTTTATCACTATATTTTTACTAGAACAAGATAGTCTGAAAATACATCTAAAGTTGTATAGTGTATTACTAGCAATAATTATAAAAAAAAGACATAATTAAAGCATATATAAATCATATAATGGAGGTTAAGTATGTCAGATTTTAATCATACAGATCATTCAACAACAAACCATAGCCAAACACCTAGATACAGAAGACCTAAATTTCCATGGTTTAAAACAGTCATCGTTGCATTGATTGCTGGAATCATTGGTGCACTTCTAGTACTTGGTATAGGCAAAGTATTAAATAGTACAATTTTAAATAAAGATGGTTCAACTGTCCAGACAACAAATAATAAAGGTGGCAATCAATTAGACGGTCAAAGCAAGAAATTCGGTACCGTTCATGAAATGATAAAATCTGTCTCCCCTACAATTGTTGGAGTTATTAATATGCAAAAAGCATCAAGTGTAGACGACTTATTAAAAGGCAAATCATCTAAACCATCTGAAGCCGGTGTAGGCTCAGGTGTCATCTATCAAATAAACAACAATTCAGCTTATATCGTTACAAACAATCATGTTATTGATGGCGCAAATGAAATTAGAGTCCAATTACATAATAAAAAACAAGTTAAAGCGAAATTAGTTGGTAAAGATGCAGTAACTGATATTGCTGTACTTAAAATTGAAAATACAAAAGGTATTAAAGCGATTCAATTCGCCAACTCTTCAAAAGTACAAACTGGCGATAGCGTATTCGCAATGGGTAACCCATTAGGATTACAATTTGCTAACTCTGTAACATCTGGTATCATTTCAGCAAGTGAACGTACTATTGACGCAGAGACAACTGGTGGTAATACAAAAGTCAGCGTTCTTCAAACAGATGCTGCTATTAACCCAGGTAACTCAGGTGGCGCATTAGTAGATATTAATGGTAATTTAGTTGGTATTAACTCAATGAAAATTGCTGCGACACAAGTTGAAGGTATTGGGTTTGCTATTCCAAGTAATGAAGTTAAAGTAACAATTGAACAACTTGTAAAACATGGTAAAATAGACCGCCCTTCGATTGGTATTGGTTTAATTAATTTGAAAGATATACCTGAAGAAGAGCGCGAGCAACTTCATACTGATAGCGAAGACGGTATTTATGTCGCAAAAGCTGATAGTGATATTGATCTTAAAAAAGGTGATATTATTACAGAAATTGATGGCAAGAAAATTAAAGATGATGTTGATTTAAGAAGCTATTTATATGAAAATAAAAAGCCTGGTGAATCAGTCACTGTTACCGTTATCCGTGATGGTAAAACTAAAGAAGTTAAAGTGAAATTAAAACAACAAAAAGAACAACCAAAACGTCAAAGCCGATCAGAACGTCAATCACCTGGCCAAGGCGATAGAGATTTCTTTAGATAATTTATAGACAGAAAAGTACATTAAGAGCCTACTCATATTCATTCCTAAGAATGTAATGAGTAGGCTCTAATTTATTTAGCTATGCAATTATATTTATTGATAGTTAACCATGAAGTATTTTTTCTTACCGCGACGAATAATCGTAAATTCGCCATCAATTTTATCTTCTGGTGCTAAAGCATAATTAACATCTTGTTGTCTCTCACCATTAATATAAATCGCACCATTGTTAACATCTTCACGCGCTTGTCGTTTAGAAGGAGAAATGCCTGTTTCAATAAGGACTTCAACGATATTTGTTGTGTCATTTGATAATGTCACTTGAGGCACATCTTTAAATCCATCTTTTAATTCTTTCGCTGATAATGATTTTAAATCACCACTAAATAATGCTTGTGAAATACGGATTGCATCATTTAATGCATCTTCACCATGAATAAATTTAGTTACTTCTTCAGCTAATGTTTTTTGAGCTTCACGTAAATGTGGTGCTTCATTTTTAGATTGTTCTAAGCGATCAATTTCTTCTTTTCCTAAGAAAGTAAAGTATTTTAAGAATTTAATTACATCTTCGTCTGATTGATTAATCCAGAATTGATAAAATTCATAAGGACTCGTCTTTTCAGCATCTAACCAAACAGCACCTGACTCAGATTTACCAAATTTCTTACCATCTGATTTAGTTACAAGCGGAATAGTTAAACCGTATGCGTCTGTTTGACCATACATACGACGCATTAATTCAATACCACTTGTGATATTACCCCATTGATCTGATCCACCTACTTGAATCTTACAATTCAATTCTCTATTCAAATGACCGAAATCAATAGCTTGTAAAATCGTGTATGTGAATTCTGTATATGAAATACCATGTTCTAAACGACTTTGGATTGAATCTTTACCTAACATGTAATTAACGCCGACGTGTTTACCATAGTCACGTAAAAAGCTAATTAATGAAATTTGTCCTAACCAGTCTCTATTATTAACAAGCACTGCACCATGGTCTGTTCCAAATTCAAAAATATTATGCATTTGCTTACTAATACCTTCGATATTTTTATCTACTTGTTCTTCTGTTTGTAGCACACGTTCTTCTGATTTACCTGATGGATCACCAATCATACCTGTACCACCGCCAATTAAAACGATAGGACGATGTCCATGTTCTTGAAATCTTCTTAATGTTAAAAATGGTAGTAAGTGACCAATGTGTAAGCTATCTGCCGTTGGATCAGCACCGCAGTATAACGTCACTTGTTCTTTATTTAATAAATCTTCAATACCTTGTTCATCAGTTTGTTGATAAATAAGACCTCTCCATTTTAAATCTTCAATTAATACATTCGTCATTATTATTTCCTCCTATTTATAATTATTTAGTGAATACTTGTTAAAATACTTTAAAGCTTTTTGAACGTAAAAAAACCCTTACAACAAATATGTAAGGGCGCGATTGCACGTTACCACCAAACTTAAACATAATCATAAGATAATGTTCACTCTATTAATGATACGTTCATTAATAAACGTAGGACATGTTAGTTATAAAGGTGTATTCATATTATTAAAAACACTAGTTCACAGCGACCACTAGCTCTCTGATGATTTCAAATAATATTACTTGTCCTTTTATCCTATTCTTTATGCATTTTCCCTAATTATAATTAACGTTAAAATAAAAGTCAAATTGCTTAAATATGGTATACTATACGTAATTTAGGAGGTTAAGGATGACGAATCAAGACAACAATCATCAATTGAATCATCGTATATATCAATTTGAAAAGATATATAAAGCTATCAAACATGTCATTGTTTTTATATTTATGATTTTCATTGCCATCGTTGCTATCGCTGTGATTGCGATGTCTTTATATTTTCATCATTTAACTAAAACGTCCGACTCATTATCAGATGATGCTTTAATAAAAAAAGTTCGACAAATACCTGGCGATGAATTATTAGATCATAATAACAAAAATTTGTTATATGAGTATAACCATTCTCAAAACTCACTCATTATAGGACCTAAAACATCAAGTCCAAATGTCATTAAAGCATTAACGTCATCTGAAGACACTTTATTTTATAAACATGATGGCATCTTACCAAAGGCGATTTTAAGAGCAATGATACAAGATATTTTTAATACTAATCAAAGTTCAGGTGGTAGCACAATTACACAACAACTTGTTAAAAATCAAGTTCTTACCAACGAAAAAACATATAGTAGAAAAGCAAATGAACTTCGCCTAGCAATTAGATTAGAACACCTACTCTCAAAAGATGAAATTATATATACGTATTTAAATATAGTTCCCTTCGGTAGAGATTATAATGGCGCTAATATTTCTGGAATTGCATCCGCTTCATATAGTTTATTTGGTGTTCCACCAAAAGATTTATCAATTGCACAATCTGCATACCTTATCGGTTTGTTGCAAAGCCCATATGGCTATACACCCTACGAAAAAGATGGAACATTAAAATCGGATAAAGATTTGAAATATAGTATTCAAAGACAACATTATGTATTAAAGCGTATGTTAATCGAAGATCAAATCACTAAAAAAGAATACAACGACGCATTAAAATATGATATTAAATCACATTTGTTAAATCGAAAAAAGCGTTAATTGATGCTCACTCTTTTAAGTAACCACAATAATCCATCCAAATATTAAAAACAGCAGTAAGATTATTTTCAATTAGAAAATTTCTCACTGCTGTTCTTTATTTTAAATACTCTAAAGGAAAGCTATTAAACAAATCAATAGTTTATAATTTAATTGCTTTCACATTGTCTACAAAGCTAATCATACATATGCTATATCCAGTTAATTACTTAGATTCTTTTCTGAATTTAGGAATGAATAAAGCTAACATACCTAATAACGCATATAAACCCCACCATGATTGGCTTGAAGTTGTTTCTCCAGTTTTTGGTAGCATTTTAGATTGACTAAGTTTGTTTTCTTTCGATGGTGTGCCGGCCTTTTCTTTTGTTTTCACTGTTTTGTCTACAGTTTTATGAATATCACTCGGCAGATGTTCAGTTGTTTTTTTATCAGTAACTTTGTCTGTATTATTATAATTTTGTCTCACGCCATCAAGCTTTGCTGCTTTTCCAGTATGATTTTTATCGGTATTATGTGCTAGTTGTATAACTTTGCCTTCATTTTTATTAGAGTCTTTGTCAGTATCGACATTAGATGTCATTCCAAGGCTATTATCAACACCCTTATCAGTGTCTTTAGCAATTTGAGTATCCATTTCTTTGAAATCATACTTATCGAGGTGAGTGTTATCCGACATATCGGATAAATGATCAACATCATTTTGCACATCTTTGTCAACACTACTATCAGCATCTTTAACCACGTCAGACTCTGATTCTATCACATCTGCTTTATCAGACGCATCTTTTGGATTTGTTGCAGTGCTGCTATTTTCAGCTGTATCCGTTGCAGTAACCTTATCTTCTTGTCCTGTTTGTACATTTAGAGGTTCAATCGTGTTATTTTGTGATGTGTCATCATCTTTTGTCTTGATATCCTGATTTACAATTCTGACATGATATTGACCTTCATAACCAATGTTTGCCACAACGACTTTAACAATCGCATTATAAATTGCTTTGTCAGGTACATATGGGAAAATCAGCGTTCTAGAATTATTTTTAGGATCTTTAGAAACAGTAGTGACACGTTTACCTTCTACAATTAAATCTTTCCAGTAACTGTCATCCTTTGTTTTCATCACTACATATTTTTGACCATTTAAAGTTGCTGTATAGAATGGATGTTCAACAAATCCATCCATGACTGACTCACTATTTTCTTCACTTTCAAAAACAACAAAATGAGCCTCTTGTACATCTGTTAATTGATCATTTGTAGGTGTAACATTTTCAAATTCTGTCACTGCAGACTTAACTTGATCGGCTAACTCTACTCTAGTTTGATCTAATTTCTTTTTATATTCTGCTTTATATTTTTCCGGCAATTTATCTTGTAATTTTTCTAATTCATAAACTTGTCTTTCTAATGTTTTAGCTTTGTGATACGGAGCTAATAATTTTTGTAAATTGTATGTTTCCTCATCCACATAGTCGTCTGGGTTATTAGTAATAGGCTGTGCAAAGACCATTAATGTATAATCATAATCTTCATGGAAGTTCTCACCATATTCAATAGATGACACAATTTTAACTTCTCTCGCCCCATTAGAAACTGGAAAACGAATATAGGCATAATCTTTATCAGAATCATATGATACTAATTCGACTGGTAACTTTTTGTCACCTTCATAAACTTCAAATTTCTTCCATGTTGAAGCTGTCTTTAAACCTAATTCAATTATTGGTCCTGTTTTTGTAAAAATAACAGTTGCTGGTTCAACAGTACTAGCATAATGATAAAACTGTCTCTCACCTTTATCATTTTTCATTTGAAAATCAATTGGTCGCCAATGATCAGCTGTATGTTCTTTATCGATGATAGCCGGGTTTTTAATGGCATCTTGTAGTGATTCATCTGCTGGTGGATACTGTTGGTTCCCATTTGACTGATTACTTGATGCATTCGTTGCATCGTTAGTATTGTCATTAGAATTTGTTTCATGAGCTGGTTGGCTTGATGCTTGATCTGAATTCGCTGACGCTTTTGGTTGTGCAGGTTAACTCATATTGTTCGTTGCCTGCGGTTGATCATTAGTATTGTTGGTCGTTGATGTATTTTGATTAGATGTATTCGTGTTTGTTTGATTACTTGCGTCTGAACTTGATTGATCATTCGTTGCTACTGCATCATTTGTATCTGATTTTACAAGTGAAGGATCGTTATAAATAGGTTTAGCAAATACTAATTTAGTATAATCATAATTTGTTTCAGCTCCATCATCAATTTGAGTTGAAGAGACAATTTTCAGCTCTTGTGTACCATCTGAAACAGGGAATCGAATATAGGCATGGTCTTCTGGAACAGGACTATACGATACAAGTCTCACTGGCAATTTTTGATTGTTTTCATAAACTTCAAACTTCTTCCATGTTGAAGCAGTATTGATGTCTAATTCAACCTCAGCTTTCTTTTTAGTGTAATATACATCTGCTGGATCTTTGATGCTGAAAAAGTGATAGTACTGCGTTTCATTGTTTTTATCTAATAATTGAAAATTAACTTGTTCTCTTGGACCTATATCATGTTCTTTATTTTCTACTGCAGGATTTTTAATTGCATCTTTAAGTGATTCATCCGCTGCAGGATAGGTTTTCGCAGTGTTTGTTGGTTGCGTAGCAGGTTGTGTTTGATTTGTATCCTTTGGTGGCTGAGTTGTAGTTGCATTATTATTTTGATTTTCCGAGATTTTATCTGAAGTATTTGTATTTTCTGCTGCTTGCGCTTGATGTTGAGAAGTAATTAAAAATAGTGTACTGACAATGACCGATGCAACGCCTAGAGTTGATTTTCTAATAGAATAGAAAGACCTTAATTTTGGGTGATGTTTGTTCATGTTGTTAACAACTCCTATAAGATGGTATTTAATTGATAATAATTATCAACATCAATTATTAGTGTTAATTGTAGCGCATCCCAATTAAATATTGCAACCTATTTTATTAAAAATTTTTAATATGAATGTTCATTGCATCGCTTTCCTATTCTTCAAGCCCACTTTTTATCTTGGAATACATTAATTAACCATCTTCAAACATTGCCGTTAGATTCGCCAAATTGAATCTATTTTTAGCACAGCAAAAAAACCGAACTGCTGAAATAATGCATCTCCAACAGTCCGGTCTATTAAACTATTTACTTATCTTTATTAAACAATTGACATGATGTATTAGAATAACCCAATTGCATGACCATCATCAGTAACATCCATGTTTAATGCTGCTGGTTTTTTAGGTAAACCAGGCATAGTCATGATTGCACCTGTCAACGCTACGATAAATCCTGCACCTGTTTTCGCTTCTAATTCACGAATTGTAATTTCAAATCCTGATGGTGCACCTAACAACGTTTGATCATCTGAGAATGAATATTGTGTTTTCGCCATACATACTGGGTAATTATCCCAACCATTTTCTTTAAATTGTTTTAATTGTTTTTGCGCTTTACTACTAAACGTTACTTTTGAACCGCCATAGATTTCAGTCACAATCTTTTCAATCTTTTGCTCTAATGGTAATTCTAATTCATATAAAGGTTTAAATGAATTAGGTTGATCAATGACTTCTAATACTTCATTTGCTAAGTCAACGCCACCTTTACCACCTTTTTCCCAAACTTCAGTTAAGGCAATTCGTACGTTATTTTCTTTAGCCCAAGATTTTACATATTCTACTTCTGCATCGGTATCATGTATAAATGCATTAATTGCAACAACCGGTTCTACACCGAATTTTTTAATATTATTAACATGACGCTCTAAATTAACAATTCCTGCTTTTACTGCTTCTACATTTTCTTCTTTTAAATTATCTTTTGCTACACCACCATGCATTTTTAATGCACGAATCGTTGCTACAACTACAACTGCTGCTGGGTCGAATCCAGCTTCACGCGCCTTAATGTCCATGAATTTTTCAGCGCCTAAGTCTGAACCAAATCCAGCTTCCGTTACAACGATATCAGCTAAATCACGTGCTGTTTCAGTTGCTAAAATTGAGTTACAACCGTGTGCGATATTCGCAAATGGTCCACCATGAACTAATGCTGGTGTCCCTTCAATTGATTGTACTAAGTTTGGTTTAATTGCATCTTTTAAAATCATTGCAAGTGCACCTTGCACTTTTAAATCTGCAACTGTAACTGGCTTGCGATCTCTAGTGTAACCAATAGTAATACGACTAATTTTATCTTTTAAGTCTTTAATACTTCTACTTAAGCATAAAATCGCCATAATTTCAGACGCTACTGTAATATTAAAGCCATCTTCACGTGGTACACCATTTGTAGGTCCACCTAACCCAACGTTTACATGTCTAAGTGCACGATCATTCATATCTAATACACGTTTCCATTCAATACGTCTTTGATCGATTCCTAATTCATTACCTTGGTGAATATGATTATCGATAAACGCAGACAATGCATTATTAGCAGTTGTAATCGCATGGAAATCTCCGTTGAAATGTAAGTTGATATCTTCCATAGGTAAGACTTGCGCATAACCACCACCAGTTGCACCACCTTTAATACCAAATGTTGGTCCTAAAGCAGGCTCTCTTAATGCAACCATAACGTTTTTATTTAACTCATGGAATGCATCAGCTAAACCAACTGTAACCGTTGATTTACCTTCACCAGCTGGTGTTGGGCTCATCGCAGTTACTAAAACAACTTTCCCTTTGTTTTCTCTTGGCGTAATTTTATTAATGTCGATTTTAGCTTTGTAATGACCATAAGGTTCTAATGCATCCTCTGAAATACCTACTGATGCAGCAATATCCTTAATTGGTTGTAGTGTTGATTGATTCGCAATATCTAAATCTGATAAATGAGTCAACTTTTTTCGCCCCTTTTTGTTTAATTTATGCATTTATAATATGTAAGTTGTAGCTAAGAAATTTTTACTTACATTCATATAATAACGAACTGTTAAAAACTTGTCGACTAAATCGGGTTAGCGCTTTCATTTTTGCAATAAATTCACTTATTAAAGTTTTGTATTATACAACTTTTAGCGCTTGATACTATTGATAACTATATTTTTCTATTATTTAAAATAGTCATCTTCCAAAGGTCATATTAAAAATAAAAAGCAATATAAAGATATGCCATTATTGTTATGTCATCATTTTCAAATGTTTTCTACGAAATGATATGACACAAGTTAACAGCTCTTTATATTGCTTATCGTAAAGTAAACGATTATTTAAACATTAACATGAAATATGTTGTCACCCTTTATTCTTCGAAAGAAATCTTCTATAACATTCATGTCATTATTCCATTGTACTTAAATCCCCTGCATCTAAATTTAATTCCCAAGCTTTTAATACACGTCTCATAATTTTACCTGAGCGTGTTTTAGGTAATTTATCTTTAAATTCGATTTCACGTGGTGCTGCATGCGCCGACAAACCTTCTTTAACAAATAAACGAATTTCTTCTTTTAATTCGTCTGTTGGTTCATATCCTTTTCTCAGTGCAACAAACGCCTTAATTATTTCACCGCGAACCGGATCAGGTTTACCAATAATTCCTGCTTCGGCAACTGCTTCGTGTTCAACCAATTTAGACTCAACCTCAAATGGCCCAACTCGTTCGCCAGCTGTCATAATTACATCATCAACACGTCCTTGGAACCAAAAGTAACCATCTTCATCTTTATATGCCGAATCACCAGATACATACCAGTCTCCAATAAAATATGACTTATATTTTTCTGGATTCTTCCAGATACGATACATCATTGATGGCCAGCCTTTTTTTATAGCAAGGTTGCCCATTCGATTTGGTGGTAATTCATTACCTGCATCATCGATAATTGCAGCTTGAATACCAGGTAATGGTTTGCCCATTGAGCCAAGCTTGACGTCCATCGTTGGATAGTTAACAATCATATGTCCACCTGTTTCTGTCATCCACCAAGTATCTAACACCGTTAAACCGTATACTTTTTTCGCCCATTTTATAACTTCAGGATTTAAAGGCTCACCTACTGATAGAATCGAACGTAACGATGACAAGTCATATTTCTCAACAATATCGTCACCAGCACTCATTAACATTCTTAAAGCTGTTGGTGCCGTATACCAAATCGTCACTTTAAAATCTTCAATCATACTATACCATTGTTCTGGTGAAAAGCGACCACCAGCTATACAATTTGTAGCGCCATTTAACCATGGTGCAAAAATACCATAAGATGTTCCTGTAACCCAACCTGGATCTGCTGTACACCAATAAACATCATCTTCTTGTAAATCTAATACATATTTTCCAGAAATATAGTGCACTAACATCGCTTGTTGAACATGCAATACACCTTTAGGTTGCCCAGTAGAACCTGATGTATAATGTAAAATCAAACCATCATCCGACTTTAACCATTCAATGTCAAATTCATCGCTAGCAGTTTCCATCAAACTAATGAAGTCTATGTAATTGTCTTCTACATCCTCATCTACGACAACAATTTTTTTCAAGTTCGGTAATTTATCTACAGGTACTCGAGGTAACAATGCCTTATTAGTAATTAACACTTTAGCTTCACTGTTCTCTAATCTATCCGCAACCGCCTTTTCCATAAATGCTTCAAATAACGGCCCAACAATTGCACCAATTTTTAAAACACCTAACAACGCAAAATATAGTTCAGGTGTACGCGACATAAATATAAATACTCTGTCACCTTTGTCAACTTCTGCATGTTCAGACAAAACATTCGCCGCTTTATTAGATAACCGTTGCATATCTTTATAAGTATACGATTCTTTTCTGTGTTCATCTTTGTAATTTAATGCTATTTTATCCCCTAATCCTTGATCTACATGGCGATCTATACATTCATATGCCATGTTCATTTTTCCAGTTTCACTCCAAGAAAATGCTTGTTCTACGTCTTTCCAATCAAAAGTATTATATGTTTCTTCATAATCTTTAAGGTTATGTTTGCCTTGCGCTCCTTTATAAACTTCGACTTTCATTTGAAACTCCCCCTTTGTTATGTGAAAACGCTTTCTTTCTCAATATTATACATAACATTTCTAATTATTCAAAATTTTTACTTTTATCCTTTTTCTAGTATTAATTATTGTAAATTTTCTATATAATGAATTTAATACAATCACGACGTCGATTGAGGAGTTGAAAATATGAATCATTTAAAGACGTATCAATCCGAAGATTATTACATACATGACAAGCAATTTGTTATTGAAGGTCCTTTAACACACGAAGATTTGAAAGCGCTTACTTTCGATGCGTATTTAACCGCATTTAGAGATGCTGAAGATCAGTTTGAAGCTTTGTTAGAAATTACAACATTACCAGAAGGTAGAATTTATGTTGCTCGCCAAGATAAACTCATTGTGGGTTATGTCACTTTCCACTATCCTGATGAAATTGAGCGCTGGTCTACAGGTAACCTTCCATATTTAATCGAATTGGGGGCAATTGAAGTCAGCATCAATTTTAGGCAATTACAACTTGCAGAAAAATTAATACAACTTAGCCTTTCTACACCAGAATTCGAGGATTATATCGTTATAACTACAGAATATTACTGGCATTGGGATTTAAAAAATTCAAAGTTAGATGTATTTGACTATAAAAAATTAATGCAGCGGTTAATGGCAACTGGTGGACTTGAAATATTCGCTACAGATGATCCAGAAATAACAAGTAATCCAGCTAATTGTTTAATGGCAAGAATTGGCAAAAATATTACATTAGAACAGCAACAAGCGTTTGATGATATTCGTTATATGAATCGGTTTTTCTTTTAATTTTTGGAATATCGGAGGGATTATATGCAACAACATTTATCAAAAACTGCATATGTATATTCAGATAAGTTATTACAATATCGATTTCATGACCAACATCCCTTCAATCAAATGCGTTTAAAATTAACAACAGAGCTACTTTTGAATGCAAATTTATTGTCTCCAGAACAAATAGTACAACCTAGAATTGCAACAGATGACGAATTAATGTTAATTCATAAATATGATTACGTCGAAGCTATTAAGCATGCTTCACATGGCATTATCAGTGAAGATGAGGCTATGAAATATGGATTAAATGATGAAGAGAATGGTCAATTTAAGCATATGCACCGCCATAGTGCCACAATTGTTGGAGGCGCTTTAACTTTAGCAGATCTTATTATGTCAGGCAAAGCATTAAATGGTTGTCACTTAGGTGGTGGTTTGCATCACGCTCAACCTGGTCGAGCAAGTGGTTTTTGTATATACAATGATATTGCAATTACTGCACAATACTTAGCTAAAGAATACAATCAACGCGTTTTAATCATAGATACCGATGCACATCATGGGGATGGTACACAATGGAGTTTCTATGCTGATAACCATGTTACTACTTATTCTATCCATGAAACCGGAAAGTTTCTTTTCCCAGGCTCTGGTCACTATACTGAGCGCGGTGAAGATATCGGCTATGGACACACTGTAAATGTCCCACTTGAACCGTATACCGAAGATTCATCATTTTTGGAGTGTTTTAAATTAACAGTTGAGCCAGTCGTAAAGAGTTTTAAACCTGATATTATTCTAAGCGTAAATGGTGTCGATATACATTATCGTGATCCACTAACTCATCTAAATTGTACGTTACATTCATTATATGAAATTCCATATTTTGTAAAATATTTAGCTGATACTTATACGAATGGAAAGATAATTATGTTTGGTGGCGGAGGCTACAATATTTGGAGAGTTGTACCACGTGCATGGAGTCATGTATTCTTAAGTTTAATTGATCAACCAATTCAAAGTGGTTATTTACCGTTAGAATGGATTAATAAATGGAAACATTATTCATCTGAATTATTACCTAAAAGATGGGAAGATCGTTTAAATGATTATACCTATGTCCCCCGCACAAAAGAAATTAGTGAGAAAAATAAAAAATTAGCTTTGCATATAGCGAGTTGGTACGAATCTACTCGTCAATAAGTCACCTAATCTGCAACGATTTTAAATGATGAATAAAAGGCATTCTTCCAACACCCGTATAAGTCGAGTCGTTAGATGAATGCCTAATTTTGTGAATTTATTTTGTAGTTCCTCGGTATTCAATTCTGTGTGGTAAAACTACATTGGGTTCTTCTATCTTTTCATCGTTCATATATTTTGTTAATAAGCGCATCCCTACTGCACCGATATCATATAATGGCTGAATAACACTAGAAAGTTGTGGTCTAACCATCTCAACTAAGCGTGTATTATTGAAACTAATAATTTGTAATTCCTCTGGAACTTTAATACCAGCATCCATTGCACTATGCATGATACCAATAGCTTCTTCGTCACTGATACATAATATAGCATCTGGAAGGTTACCTTTCATTTTAGCAAAAGCTTTTACGCCTTCTTTATAACTTTCAGCACCAGAACAATTCAATGTATCACCTAATTGAAGACTATTTTTATTTAACACTTCAGTTAAACCTGCTAATACATCTTCTTGAGCTTTTTTAGAATGTTCTCCACCTACTAAAGCAAATGATTTAGCGCCTTTTTCAATTAATTTTCCCGTAATTTCTTTCGCAGCTTCAGTAAAATCAATATTAACAGATGCTATATGTGCATCCTTACCATTTGTTCCTGATACTACTACAGGTACAGATGATTGATTTATCAATTCTTTCATTTCTTCAGTAATTGTACCACCAAGGAAAATAATACCATCAACTTGTTTACTTAATAAGTTATTAAAAATTTCTTTTTCTTTTTCAGGATCGTTATCTGAATTTGAAATAATTGAGTGATATTTATACATTGTTGCAATATCTTCAAGTCCACGAGCAAGTTGTGAATAATAGATATTAGATATATCTGGAATGATCACACCTACTGTTGTTGTCTTTTTACTAGCTAAACCTCTAGCAACAGCATTTGGACGATAATTCAAACGCTTAATGACTTCGTTAACTTTATTTTTAGTTTCTGCTTTAACATTTTGGTTCCCATTAACAACACGCGACACTGTGGCCATAGAGACACGCGCTTCTCTTGCTACATCATATATAGTAACTGTCATAATTTCCTCCTTGTAAACGTTTTATTCATTATAATAACATGTTTTCATTTCATTTTCATAGTTTACCATATTTTAATTTACAGTAACATATTTTTGTTTGGAAAAATTTAGCGAAAAGCCTGAAATAAAAACAAACGCTAAATGATAACGAACGATATATTTTAATTTTATATAAACTTTTTTCATTTTTAATTGTAATATTTTGAGAAAGCCTTTTCAAATATCAATTGCATTTGTTGAAAAATGTTCACATTTCAGTAACAAATATGTGAATCTATTATATTTTACAGATAATTCATAGTTATAATTTTAATTACTACTATCAGTCATAATCTTTAATAATTGTGAAATTGAACAAGTGTCGAAGTATTATAACAATCGTTAAGTGCAGTATACCTTTATTTCTATACAAAAAATAATAGCCACTCTAAAAGTAATATACTCTTAGAATGGCTACAAGTTTAAAATTGTCGATTCAAAGATAATATTCTACTTCAACATGACTTATTAGTTAAGTAGTCAATAGTTTCCTTGGAATATTATTTTAACTTTTTAGCGTTATATAAATCAGACAAAGGCTTTAATTCATCATAAAATGCTTGGAATTCATCTAAATCCATTTGTTGACCCGCATCACTAAGTGCAACAGATGGATCTGGATGCACCTCAGCCATAACGCCATCAGCACCTACTGCTAATGCTGCTTTCGCAGTTGGTAACATGATATCTTTACGACCTGTACTATGCGTAACATCTACCATGACTGGTAAGTGTGTACCTTGTTTTAAAATTGGTACTGCTGAAATATCTAAAGTGTTACGTGTCGCCTTTTCATAAGTTCGGATTCCACGTTCACATAAAATAATGTTTTGATTACCTTGTGAAGCAATGTATTCAGCTGCATAAACAAACTCTTCGATTGTAGCAGATAAACCACGTTTTAATAGAATAGGCTTTTTCGTACGGCCAGCTTCTTTTAATAACTCGAAGTTTTGCATATTACGTGCACCAATTTGGAATACGTCTAAATACTCATCAGCCACTTCAAAATCATTTGGATTTACGATTTCGCTGACAACATTTAAATCATATTTATCTTTAATTTGTTTAAGTATTTTAAGACCTTCGACACCTAAACCTTGGAAGTCATATGGTGATGTACGTGGCTTAAATGCACCGCCACGAATAAATTTTTCACCTTTAGCATGTAAGTTTTTAGCAACAGCTTCAACTTGTTCAAATGATTCAACTGAACATGGCCCAAATACAAATGATTTATTGCCGTCTCCAATAATGCCCCCATTATCAAATGTTACAATCGTATCTTCAGGTTTCAACTTACGTGATACATATAAATGTTTTTCATTTTCAGATTTTTGTAAATCTGTAGAGGCTTTGAAAATTTCTTTAAATAATTGCTTAATAGTATTATCGTTGAATGGTCCTTTGTTACTATCGATTAAGTCGTTAAGCATTTCTTTTTCGCGTTGTGGATCATAGATACGTGTACCTTGTTTTAATTTTTCTTCCCCAATTTTTTGTGCTAGTTCACCACGTTTAGATAATAAGTCTAAAATTTGATGATTCAGTGAGACAATCTCACTTCTGTATGATTCTAATTTATTACTCATCCTTACTCACCTCTACGAATTATTTCAAGTATATTCCACTTTAAAGCAATAAAATATAATGTTAAAAAATATTCTAACAATATCATATGTATAGTTCAACCCTAAATTGACAGAAAATAATTAATTTTCTAACTATATGATGCTTGACTGACATTTCGATTTTCTCAGTCATTGTTGGAAAGTTATATTCTATATTGATATTTATTAGCACATGTTAATCAATTAAATAAGTGTCATGATTATAGCTTATTTTGAGTCAACATTACAGCTTTTAAGAAAAATTTTGGTTTCTATCTTCTATTATAAATCTAAAATTCTCATACATTCAACCTAACGCTTAATAAAAATTAACAACCTTTGTATATTAATATAAATCTATAGTGAACATCACTCACCAACATATTCAGCCATATTTGAATTAGTGAACGTCATTGTACCTACTTAGATTCATTATTTATTTGATTATCAAATATTTTTCCATCATCAGCTTAAAATGTGCAATATCACTATTGTTATCTAAAGATGTTTCAAACAACATAAATACATGAAATGATCGCGTTGCCTTTCAAAATAAACTGATGATATCAAAAAAGGTAAGCACCTGAATGCCTACCTTTTATTTTGAAATTCAATTTTTAAAAATATAATACATAGATGACTGCTATGATTGATTATTAAACGATTTTAGTATGCTTAGTCATTAAATGTACGTTTCTCTATTTTACTTTTAGCTTTTTCAACTTTAGCATTTGATTTTTTTGATGCATTGGATGATTTAGCATTTGTTGCTTTTGAATTTTTTTGATTAGTCTTTGTCGTTGAGTTACTTGAACTACTTTGTTTCTTTGCACCTTGTGATGCTTTCTTATTATGTTGCTTTTTCTGACCTGAAGTTTTATTTGTCGATGCTTTTGATGCATTTCGTTTATTTGAAGGTGTTGTTTTTTTAGATTGTTTACCTGATTTCTTGTCAACAGCTGTATTATTAGGTGTTTTTTCATCAGCTTTACGTGTAATAACACCATTTTCAAATTTAGCTTCTTTTTGTTTAACAGTGTCTTTATTATCTGTATTAACTGTTTCTGATACATCATTCTTTTTAGTAACTAATAGAGGAATTTCTTTCAAGTCATTTTTAGCAACTGGTTTTTCTGCAAATAACGCTTCAGTTAATTGACTCTCTTTTGAGCCTGGTGTTAATTTAGCTTGCTTCTGTTTTGCAGCGTTTGCTAATCTTTCAGCTTGTGACTCTTCTTTCGATACGTTTAATGTCGATGCTTTTGATTCTTCATTTGATACATCTGCACTTTTATCTGTTTCTGCTTGCGCTTCTTTCTTCGCTTCTTGAATCGCTTGTGCTTCTTGTGATGTATCACTTAAATTATTTGCACTTGCTTCTTCTTTTATCGCTGCTTGTTGTGCCTTCAATGCCGATGCCTTTGACTCTTCATTTGATACAGCCGCACTTTTATCCGTTTCTGTTTGTGCTTCTCTTTTAGCTTCTTGAATCTCTTGTGCCTCTTGTGATGTATCGCTTAAATTATTTGCACTTGCTTCTTCTTTTATTGCTGCTTGTTGTGCCTTCAATGCCGCTTGTTCATTTTTAGATTTGTTTAAAAATCCTTCAACACGTTCTTTTGTAAAGGCAACCGTTTCTTCAAGTTGCGTTTTTCTTTCTTCAAACTTTTGCGACAGTTCTTGTTCTTTGACTTTTAAATCATCTGCTTTTTGATAAACTTTATTTTTAAAATATAAGCCTAAAGCTGAACCAACAAGCGCGCCAGTTATAAAACTAACAACAAAATCTTTACGGTTTGGTAATGGTTCATTTTGATAAGTGTGTTTATTTTTTAATGTTCTTTTATTATTTTGTTGTTGCGTCATTTGTATATCCTCCTATAACAAATGCACTTAAATAAGTAACAACCTCATTTAAGTGCATTTGTTTAATTATTAATTATTTATCTACTCGAGAAGTATAGCTATGATTTGCATCAGTTGCTACATTATTAGCTTTGTAATTTGCACTTCCACGACGGTAGTGTCTATTTTGCCATTTGTCTGCAATTTCCATTGCAACATTTGACCATTGAACAACTTGTGAGATTTTATCTTCATTTTGAGAAATATTATGTGTAATTGAATTTGTTACACGATCTACAGAGCTGTTTAACGTTTGTACTGAGTCACCGATACCTTTAACAGCATCTACTACTGAGTTTAAACGATCTACTTTACCTTGGATATCCTCAGTTAAACGGTTTACTTTATGAAGTAAATCTGTTGTTTCACGAGTAATACCTTGAACTTGACCTTCTACACCGTCAAGTGTTTTTGCAACATAATCTAAGTTTTTCTTAACAGAATTTAATACAGCTACGATACCGATACATAAAATTAAGAATGCAATCGCAGCGATAATTCCAGCAATTGGTAAAATCCAATCCATTAAAAACGCCTCCTAATTAACATGTAATAATGTCATTAATAATAAATACCCATACTACTCTATTATAAACATATTAAAACGCATTTTTCATGCCTAATTTATCTAAATATGCATTTTGTAATTTTTGAATATCACCTGCACCCATAAATAAAATAACAGCATTATCAAATTGTTCTAATACATTAATAGAATCTTCATTAATTAACGATGCACCTTCAATTTTATCAATTAAATCTTGTATCGTTAATGCGCCAGTATTTTCTCTAATTGATCCAAAAATTTCACATAAGAATACACGATCTGCTTTACTTAAACTTTCTGCAAATTCATTTAAAAATGCTTGTGTTCTAGAGAAAGTGTGTGGTTGAAATACTGCAACAACTTCTTTATGTGGATATTTCTTTCGTGCTGTTTCAATTGTAGCACTAATCTCTCTTGGATGGTGTGCATAATCATCTACAATAACTTGATTTGCAATTGTAGTTTCATTGAAACGACGTTTAACACCACCAAACGTTTCTAATGCTTCTTTAATATTTGTAACATCTAGCTTCTCTAAATAACTAATCGCAATTACAGCTAATGCATTTAAAACTGTATGGTCACCATATTGTGGAGATAGGAAGTGATCATAAAACTCACCATCCACATACACATCAAAAGCAGTACCTTTATCCGTAATTTGAATATTTTGAGCATAAATGTCATCCGACTCTTTAAATCCATAGTAATAAATTGGAACATCTGCTTCAATTTTACGTAGATGTTCATCATCACCCCAAGCAATAATACCTTTTTTAACATTATGTGCCATTTCTTGGAATGCATCAAAAACATCATTAATATCTTTAAAATAATCAGGATGATCGAAATCAATATTTGTCATAATTGCGTAATCAGGTTTATAACTTAAAAAGTGACGTCTATATTCACATGCCTCAAAAGCGAAATAATCACTTTCAGGCAATCCCATACCTGTGCCATCACCAATTAAAAATGAAGTCTTTTTATCACCATTCATAACATGTGATAATAAACCTGTTGTAGAAGTTTTACCATGTGCACCAGTTACAGCTACTGAAGTATATTGATCAATAATCTGTCCTAAAAAATCATTATAACTTACAACATCTAATTTCAATTGATGTGCACGTACTATTTCTTCATGGCTACTCGCGAATGCATTACCTTGTATAACTACCATATCTTCTTTTATGTTATTAGCATCAAATGGTAATATTTTTATCCCCTTATTTCTAAGAGCAACTTCTGTAAATACGTAGTTCTCAATATCCGATCCTTGAACTTCATGTCCTAAATCATGCATGATTTGTGCTAATGAACTCATGCCAGAACCTTTAATTCCGACAAAATGATAGTGTGTCATTATATAAAACTCCTTACTCATAATTATTCTTTATTTAAATCTGCTTCCGTAACATAAACATCCCTTGGTTTTGAACCATTAGCACTCGAAACATAACCGAGTTGCTCTAATTGATCGATAATTCTTGCTGCTCTATTATAGCCAATTTGGAAATGTCTTTGGATTAATGATGTTGAAATATGTCCTTCATTAACCATAAATGCACAAACATCATCAAATAATTCATCTTGTGATTGTGTTTGTGTTTTTTTCAACAATTCTTTTTCTTCAAATAGGTAGTCCGGTTCTCTTTGTTGTTTGATAAAATCAACAACATCATCAATTTCGTCATCAGAAACAAATGTACCTTGAACTCTAATCGGTTTATTCATACCGCTACCAAGATATAACATATCGCCATATCCTAACAAGCGTTCTGCTCCACCACTGTCTAATATCGTTCTTGAATCTACACTTGATGATACCATAAATGCAATTCTTGTTGGTATGTTGGCTTTAATTAAACCTGTAATTACATTGACAGATGGTCTTTGCGTAGCTACCAACATATGAATACCACATGCTCTCGCTTTTTGAGCAATTCTAGCAATAGACTGCTCAACTTCTTGCGGAGCCATCATCATTAAATCAGCCAACTCATCAATTACTATGACAATTTTTGGCATTCTTTCATCATATGGTGCTTTTTTGTTAAATGCTGTTATATTACGTACATGGTAATGTGCAAATAACTTATAACGTCTTTCCATTTCTTCTACGGCCCATTTTAAACTCTGTGTAGCTGCTTTGACATCTGTAATTACCGGTGCAACTAAATGTGGCAAACCATTATAAGGAGCTAATTCAACCATTTTTGGATCAATAAGTAATAATCTTAATTCCTCAGGATGATTTTTATATAGTAAAGACATCAAAATACTATTGATACAAACTGATTTCCCTGATCCAGTTGCACCTGCAATTAGTGCGTGTGGCGTTTTAGCAATATCCATAAGTAATGGTTCATTATTAATTCTATACCCCATCGCAACTGTTAATTTAGATTCAGCATTTTTAAAACTTGGAGATTCAATAATAGAACGTAAGTTGACCGTCGTTGGATTTTGGTTCGGAACTTCAATACCAACACGACTAGTTCCTGGAATTGGCGCTTCTATACGAATATCTTTCGCTGCCAATGCCATTTTAATGTCATCTTGTAATGCCGTAATTCTTGAAACTTTAACACCTTTTTCAACTGATAATTCAAATCTTGTAACACTTGGACCTTCAGTTACATCTTGTACTTCTGCAGGTACATTAAAGTAAAATAATGCGTCATTAAGTTCTTTCTTTTTATCTGTAATCCAGTCCTCGTCCGGCTCAATAACTTGTGGTTCTTCTAGTAATGAAACACTTGGCAATTTAATATTTGGGCCTTTACGAATCATCGGCTTAGAAGTTTGTACAGCTTGATTTGTTGCAACATCTGGTTGATTCGTCCGAGGTCTATTTTCATTAGCTGTATCTTCATTTTGATTTGAAAATGAAAGCTGTAAATCTTTTTGTTGATCATCATTATCTTGTTGTCCACTAGTATTGTTTTGATGTGTTGTTTCTTCGCTTTCTTCAGTTATGTCGCTTACTTCTGAAACTGAAGACGAAGTTGATTGATCAACTTGCTCATTTTCCAATTGATTATCATCTTGGCTTTCTTCAAATATTTCCGTTTGAGTTGAATCAGCAGAAGGTTTCTGCTCTGAATATTGTTGTGCATTTTGATAATCATTTTCTGTTGCTGCACGACCAATAAGTTGATTGTTCTCAACATTGTTTGATGTCATATTATTTGTTTTATATGCATTCGTGTTTGACTCTTGTGAATCAGTACTTGATGATGGTGTGTTTTGAGTCGCAGTCTTGCTTTCACTCGCAGCTTGTTTACTTTGTACAGGCTTTAATTCAGGCACATTGACTTTTGAATGCTTTTTACGATCCATCATACGCTTTTTATCAGATGGCGTCATGACAACATTAAATGGTCTTTTACTTAAAGTTGAAACCTTTTCAGTCTGTTTCTTTGGATTTACGTTTTCAATAGTTTTCTCTTCGACATTTTGTTTACTTTCAGCTGCTTCGTTTTGCACATTTTCTGTAATTTCTGCGTTTTGCTTTTCTATTTCATTCATGCTTGAATCTTCCACAACATGACCATCATTCACATCATTCGTTTTCAATGAGTTGACACTTAAGTTTGTTTGGTCATCTTTTTTATGACGTGGCGCTAATTCAATTTCATTATCAACCGTTTTATCGATATTATTAACTTGAGATTCAGTTACTGCGTGCTCTTGCGTTTTAGGAGCGTCTACATGCATTTCAGACGCGTCTCTATTGGTATTATCTTCGCTATTTGAAGTAGTATCCTCATCTACTTCTGTATCATTTAATTCATAAAATTCTGCATCATCGATTTGACTTCCTGAATATTCTTCTTCATTCGTTGCTCCATCTTCTTCTGAATCAGCAATTAATCTGGATTGATTTTTTAGTTCATCTTGATTATTTACTTCAACGTTATGTTGCAGTGCTGATTGACGTTGAGACGTTACATCCGAAACCGTAACTTCATCATCTGACAATTGTTTTGTTGTCGATACTTGATTCAAACTAACTTCCTCATAATTGTATGGACTTTCATCTACATGAGTGTCATCAGTGTCTTCATTTTGTATTGACGCTTTTTTATTTTCATCATTTGATACAGCTTCATCCTCTATTTCATTTGTATGAAGCTGACTAGCCTCTGTACTATTATCTGTTAAGTCACTATCATCATTTAATGAACTATCACCAACATAGCGTTCCGCTTGTTTAGCATACATTTCATCAATTGCACGTTGTATTGCATCTTGCTCTTCGTTTTTATGTTCTTCACGCTTTTGTTGCAACGCTTTTTTAAATCGACGCTTTTGAAGCACTTTACGTTCTCGTTCACGTCTAATTTCTTCAACAATTTGTGAAGCATAAATGTTTTCAATTTTGATAGTATTATCAACTTTTGAATAATTAGGTGTTGATTTTGTTGTTGATGATACATTTTCATCAGATGATTTAGATGCAGTTCCTTGCTTGACAACACTATCTTTTTGTTTCTCTTGTTCTAAATGTTTATTTTGAGACGTTTGCGTCTTAGCTACATATTTATCATATTTTTGTTTATCTGACTCAACTTTTTCTGAAGATTTACTTACAGGGATACGACCATTTTCTAACTTTTTAGGTTTCATTGTGCCAAAAATAGCTGACGGTACCTCTGAAGTCTTGAAACTTTCTTTGTGATAATCTGTAGTTGAATCTTTAGCACGATGATTTGTATTATTAGAATATATATTGTGTGTTTTTGACTTGTGCGTTTCCTTCTCAATACCATTAATTGCAGAAACATATGTACCTGGCTTATTCGTATGGTAATGTGAATGATCTTTATATTTTATACTTTGCTGTGATATTTTAGAATTCCCACGTTGTTCACTATAATTTTGTTCTTCAGTTGTTTGATTTCTTCTACGGCGATGTCGTTTTTGTGAACGAGAATCGTGGCTTTGTTTGCGATAGTCTCGATGGTATTGTTCTTTTTCATCTGAAATAGTATCTGCAGATTGTTCAACATTTTCATTTTCATAAGCTACGCTCATAGGAAAACGGAATTTTCCCCTCGGACGACTATAAATATCATTATTTTGAGGCAGTAATGAGTCATGATCGTTATCTATATTTTGTGATTCTTGACGTCTTTTTTTCTTTCTATGAATCAAGTCATCATTTGAATCATTATCTTCGCCGAATAATTTATCAAACCAGCTCATATTTTCACTACCTTCCTTAATTATTCAAAAAATGCTTGTCCAATTTCATAGCTGTCATTTAATACCATAATACCTTTTTCTTCAGGTGCATTAGGTAAATTCAATTCTTTCATTGAACAAATCATACCGCTTGAGGCAACACCACGTAATTCAGCATCTTTAATTACCATACCGCTAGGCATCACTGCACCTACTTTAGCAACAACAACTTTCTGTCCAGCTTCAACGTTAGGCGCGCCACATACAATTTGTAATGTGTCATTTCCAACATTTACATTTAGTACACTTAATTTATCTGCATCAGGATGTTTGTCTTTAGTTTCAACGTAGCCAACTACAAATTTCGGTGATAGATCAGCATTTAATTTATAATCAAAACCAGCTTCTGAAATACGCTTTTGGAATACATTTACAAGTTCATCAGTTAATTTAATATGACCTGTTTCTTCAATTGTTATATCTTTTGAAATTTCAAAAATATTATAACCTACAACATTACCTTCATTAGTAATTTCAAAAATATTATAACCTACAACATTACCTTCATTAGTAATTTCAACAACGTTACCTTTTTTATTGTAGTTTAATTCACCTTCAACTGGTTCAATTTGTAAAAATGCGACATCTCCTACATATTTAGGATTGTAAAATAAATTCATTATGACAAAACTCCTTATCCAATTATTTCTATTTATCTTTATTAAATTTACGACGATTTGCTTCTAAACGCTGAATCACGTTTGGATCTCTTTTTTGTTTATTATTTTTACCTAAAATAAATATCGGTTCAAGATGACCCTGTTTATATCCAAAGGATAATGATGTAATTGGAACTAGACCTTTAGTGAAAAATTCCATTGTTAAATGTGCCATCACATCATATCCTGTTTTATTGCGTATATCTGCAATAATTAACACATCTTGGTGTGGCACTGCTACGAGCATTTCACCTTGACATTGTGCCTCAATTTCATTTAAAAATGCAGTATTTAGAATCCTACTTGCATCATACCCGTCATTTGAGTTAATAAAGTAAAAAATATTACCTTTTACTTCATCAGTCGTATATGAATTTGATAATTTTCTAACATTAAACAGAGACATTTCTCTTATTTGTTGTTCAGTTAACTTCAAATCCTCTAACATGCTTTCATCAATTAGACGATATGATTTTCCTAAATCGACTGCATAATAAACTGCTGTTTCTGCAGTATGCTCATCATAGATAAAAGGAACACCTTGTTTAGTTTTTTTATCAAAGCTAGTCGCTCTAATGACAGGCATAATTTGACTAGATGATATACTCTCAAGGGTTTTATCTGCCATTTGTGCAATAGCTTCATCAACGTAATAAACAATTTCATCTACAATTTTTTCTTTTTTATCTTCATATTTTGCGACTATAGCGTTAAGTTTAATCGTGATACCTTTGTTATTATCTGTTCGATAAATACGCAAAGTTTCTTCTTCACGATTAAATTTAAAATCAACGTCTAAATGGCTTAAACGTTCCTTTAATTTATCTCTCATTTGAAAGGTATTCATATGTAACACTCCTAATTTCGCACCTTATAATAGTTTACAATAAATCAACACATAGTAACAGAGAAAAACGAGTATTACCCCGTTTTTCTCTAGTCTAAATTACACGTATTGAGCTAAAAATGCATCTATCTGTTCAATTGATTTTCGTTCTTTTCCAATATAACTTCCAAGCAGTTCTCCATTTTTATATACTAGAAAACTTGGAATCCCCATAATACCATTTTCAATACAAATATCCATAAATTTATCACGGTCTACTGATACGAAGTCAAACATAGGATATCTCGCTTCTAATTCCGGTAAATCTGGTTCTATCACTCTACAATCTGGACACCAGCCTGCAGTGAATTCAAATACTGTAGCACCTTGTTTTAAAGATTCAAATTGTTGTTCTGATTCAAGTTGTTTCATTTTTATGTCTCCTTAATTAATGATTATATATAACTATTTAGAAATAATAGTTGTTATTACCCGATTATTTATATTGTAATGTTTCTATTTGATTGTTATCTAAATTACAAATGGCTTCTGAAAGTATAGATCTAGCAGCAAAATAGTCTCTTATATCAAATACTGAGTCTGTACTATGAATATATCGTGCACATACACCAATAACTGCAGTTGGAATACCAATATTAGCTTTATGAATTTCTCCACCATCTGTTCCACCAGGTGACATATAGTATTGATGTTCAATGTCATGTGCTTCTACTAACTTTAATAAATAGTCTCTAAATGCAGGCTTTAAAATCATTGTACCGTCTTTTATGCGAATTAACGTACCTTTACCAAGTTCACCGGATAATGGTTGATTACCTTTAACGTCATTGGCAGGTGAACAATCGACAACAAATGCAACGTCTGGGTCTATCATCTCTGCAGATGCTTTCGCACCTCGTAATCCAACCTCTTCTTGAACATTTGCGCCAACATACAAGTCTACATCTAATTCTATATCTTTTAATAATTCTAGTATTTCAATTGCCAAGACACAACCATAACGATTATCCCATGCTTTAGCACTATATCGATGTTCAGATAACTGTGTGAATGGCGTGTGAGGTACAATTGTATCTCCTATATCTATTCCGCGCTCACGCACTTCATCTTCATTTTGAGCACCTATATCTAATGTTAAATCTTTAATTTCCGGTGCACCTTCACTACCAGTACGAAAATGTTTAGGTATATTAGAAACAACACCGATAATTTTATCGCCATTTCTATTTTTAATTACTAAGCGTTGTCCTTGCCAAATATCATTTGCAACACCACCTAAATTTGTGAATTGAATCATTCCATTTTTAGTGATGTTTGTAATCATGAATCCAATTTCATCCATATGTGCTGCAATCATTACACGTTTTGCATTTGGATTTTTAGATTTTTTAACACCAAAAAAACCACCCATACGATTTTCAATAAATTCATCTACGTACGGCGCCATTTGCTGAGTCATATAATTTTTTACTTCTTCTTCAAAACCTGGTGCCCCATGAAGCTCAGTTAAAGTTTGAATTCGTTGTAATGTTACTTTTTTATTTATGTTCATAAAAGTTCTCACTCCTTATAAGTTATTATATCATCTTCAATATGGTAAACTAATGATATGAATTTGAAATCAAGGGAGCATAAATGATGACTAAACTGAAATATATAATTCCAACAATAATTGCAGTAGCCATTGTAATTATTTCTACCATTTCAATCATCCAATTTATTAATCGTAAACGCTATAATCCCGTTAAAGTACTTAATGAAGTAAAATCATATTTTATGAATGTCAAAGGCTCATATATCGTTTATGAACCATTCGTTCATCCTGAAACTGATAAATACCGTTTAGTTTATCAAGGTGGAATTACAACTATTAAAAATGGTCAAAATATTCATTATGATTTTTATGCAGATGCATATACTGGTGAAGTCATTAACATTGTAGAGCGTTAATACGAATTTTATCCATATTTGATTTGGATCGTAAAACTTAAAAATGAGCCACACCCTAATTAGTAAGATAGGATGTGGCTCAATTTTTTATTCTTGAAAATTTGTTTAGTAATACATCTTTTTTTAGTTATTATCAACTAATGTTTCACGTAAAATATATGCATCTATACTTTCGCCATCATCGCTGTATTTTACAGCAAAGTAGTTTTCATCATGATAAAACAAGAACCAATATTGTTGCTGGATAAAATATGGTATCATGCGTTCCTTTTCACGAATTGATTGCATAGGATAATCATCATATGCTGTTACCCATAGAGGATTTTTATGTGCAGTAGTCGGGAATATATCACCCATATGAACTGCTTTATCTCCTTGACTTTCAATCGTAATGATTGTGTGGCCAAAGCTATGACCTCCACTATGTTGCATCTTGATACCCGGAACCGGTTCAAAATGTTTTTCGAATAAAATCAACTTGTTACTATAATCGCATTTATTCTTATCCCAGTAAGTTGATTTACTTCTTATATTAGGTGCAATAAACTCATGCCACTCATCTTGTTGCACAACATGAATCGCATTTTCAAAAATTGCATGTCCCGCTTGATCAGTCAAACCGGCAGCATGATCAAAATGCATATGTGTCATTAGTACATAATCAATATCCTTTGGCGTTAAATTATAATTTGCCAAATCAGCAGTTATATGACTTTCTTCATCTACACCAAAATTACGTAATTGCTTTTCAGATAATTTACCATTACCAATACCCGCATCTATAATCAAATTATATTGAGCCGTTTGAATCAAAATTGGATGTGTCGGTAAATTGATTTGATTTCGTTCATTTGCATTGTATTGCTTTGACCACAACGGCTTCGGAACAACACCAAACATTGCACCGCCATCCATTTTTGTATTGCCACCATTTAGATAATGAATAGATATATCCCCGATTTTCATAACATCACCTATTCTTTCTATATTCGTTATTACAATTAGCATGTGTTTATTACATCATATCACTATTCATAAATGCGAACAAAAATGAAACGCCCCACACTAATACACTTCCAACTACTTATAAAAATTAATGCAATCATATTATATGTAAATGCATCATAACCATCGGACTGTAATTTTAAATTAATAATTAAAATTTCCAAGTAAAATGCAAGCTTTATTCTTTCAAATCAAAGGTATTTAGTATAACATTGTTCATAGGCGCATTGTCTCCTTTAGTTTGGGTTTGGTCACTTTAAATTATAGAGGCAATAGCGCTTTTTTGTATTAAAAAACAAAAAGTTCCACCTTTCCACCATAAAAGGTGAAGAACCTTTTTATATTCAAAATCAAAAAAGCGGACATATGAAAAGTGAAAAAATTCCATCTGTCGGGTTTATTACAGAACCAATATGCTTTATCTAAAGAACCATTATAGTACGAAAAAACACTTATGATTGTATGTGTACATACCCTCATAAGTGCTCTATTTTTGTGAATGGAATTTCGCTTCCATACGATAAATACGTGACCCTTTATCCGAAAATTTCTTTTCATATTCTGTTAAAATATTACTGCCATCGTCTTCTTGATGTAAATTTAGATTTATTTTTGTAAAATACATTCCAAATTGAGACATACTTTCTAAACTGTAGGCAAATAGTCCTCTGTTATCAGTTTTAAAGTGTAAATCTCCTTCATCATTTAAGATTTGTTGATACAACGCTAAAAACGTATGATACGTTAAACGTCGTTTTGCATGACGATTTTTTGGCCATGGATCTGAAAAGTTCAAATAAATACGCGAAACTTCGCCGTTTTTAAAATATTCATTTAATTCAATGGCATCATTACAAATAATCTTTAAATTTGTTAAACCCATCTCTTTAACTTTATCCAATACTTTATAAACGATACTTTTCTCACGTTCCATTGAAATATAGTTAATATGAGGATTTTGAGCAGCTAATGTTGTAATAAACTGCCCCATACCCGAACCAATTTCAATGTGTATCGGTTGCGTTTTATCAAACCATTCAGTCATTTCCCCTGCATGTTGACCGTCCATGTCAACCAATTCAGGATGATCTTTTAAATAATCTTCAGCCCATGGTTTGTATCGAACTCTCATATTTTATTCTCCTCTTAAATAAACATGTTACTATTCATAACTTCATTTAGGAATTTAAGCCAAGTGTTCATATCCTTATATCTTTTTTGCTCTTCATACCATTGAACAAGACCTATAGATTGAATTACCGTATACCATTTCATACGTTTATTTAAATTCAAGCTCTCTTGAACTCCATATGTTTCAAGCCATTCAGACCATTGTTGTTGTGGAACATAGTTGTAAAGCAGCATTCCGATATCAATTGCCGGGTCTGCAATCATTGCACCTTCCCAATCGACTAAAAATAGTTCATCTCGATCGGATAATAACCAATTATTATGATTCACATCACCATGTACAACAGTGAAAAAACGCGAATCTAAACTCGGTATATGCTCTTCTAAATAGGTTAATGATTTTCTCACAATATGATGTGTTAAAACTTCTCTTGATAAAGAGGCATTAATTTTATTAAGCATAATCTCAGGAGTAATAGGTTCCATTTCCATACGCTTTAACATACTCAATAAAGGTCTAGAATTGTGTATCTTCTTTAATAAATGTGCAACTCTTGTTTGCTTCATTTCATTTGAAGATAGTTCACGGCCATTTTTCCAATGTTGCGCTGTAACAACCTCGCCTGTTTCTATGCGTTTCGTCCATACTAATTTGGGCACAATACCTTCTGCTGATAATGCCGCAATAAATGGATTTGAATTTCGTTTTAAAAACAACTTTTGTCCATCTTGTTCAGCCATATATGCTTCACCAGATGCACCACCTGCAGAATCAAGTGTCCACCCTAATTGATAAAACTGCTCCAACTCGTCCACCTCACTTTCAATTAGAAAATGGCTCTAGAAATAGGTTTTTCAAGAGCCATATATTCTAATTTATAACACCATACTGGTACAAATTTTATGTCCAGATAATTATTTTAAATCCTCAACCAATGCCTACATTACACGACTAAATTTAAATCGTAATGTCTGTCATTGACACCATACATTCTATAGTCACTTACTTGACATAAAATGTTACCGTGTCTAAAACTACATGTTTTTGTAACTTTTGTAGGCGATAAACTCTAGTTTTCAAAATAATTGCTATCCCATTTTCATGGTTAACATAAATTTATGAACTGTAACATTTACGTACTTAGTAAAATATGATGCACATCATATTTGTAACTCATAGAAAATTTTATAATTTTTATCATTATATTTCAACTGAAAATGAGAAACAAAATGGCACTTTTTACTAATATGTGTTTTCTAAACAACACTTTTAAGCTTCGTTTTAAATTATAACATAATTCACTTACGAAAGTTGATAAATTTAAGTAATTTAATCTAAAAATATGATGATAGAATTTTAAATACTGTGTGACTCTATATACTTTTCAAATCCTTCTTGTAATTGACGTGTAATTGGGCCAACTTTACCATCATTAACTGGTTCACCATCTAATTTAATAACAGGTGTAACCTCAGCTGAAGTACTTGAAACAATAACTTCATCTGCGTTTCTCAAGAAATCTACAGTAAACGTTTCTTCTTTAAATGGGATGTTATAGTCTTCGGCAATTTTTTTAATTACAATTCGGGTAATACCATTAAGAATATAGTTGTTAATCGGATGTGTATAAATCACACCGTCTTTAATTGCATAAGCATTACTTGAAGATCCTTCAGTGACAGTTTCGCCTCGATGTTGGATTGCTTCAACTGCATTATATTTCACAGCATATTCTTTTGCTAATACATTTCCTAATAGGTTCAAGCTTTTAATGTCGCAACGTAACCATCGGATATCTTCAACGGTAACACCATTCACACCATTTTCTAAATGATCATAAGGACGATCATAACTCTTAGTATAAGCAACAATTGCTGGTTCTACTTCAGGTGTCGGGAAGCTATGATTTCTTTCAGCTACACCTCGCGTTGCTTGAATATAAATTGCCCCAGTTTCAATTTGATTCATATCAACTAATTTACGAGATAGTTCAATTAATTCTTCTACAGAATAATTTAAATCTAAACCAATCTCATTGGCACTACGTAAAAATCTTTCATAATGTTCTGTTACTGTAAATAACTTACCATTGTATACTCGAATGTATTCATAAATACCATCGCCAAATACGTATCCTCTGTCGTTGTATGAAACCTTTGCTTCACTTGGACTTACAAACTCACCATTTAAAAAAATTTTTTCCATATATTATTCCTCCACGCATAATGAATAAATTGCTTCTAAGTAAATACTAGTTGCGTTAAATAACTGTTTTTTAGTGATATATTCATTTTTCTGATGCATTAAATCTTCAGAATCACTAAACATTGCGCCAAATGCTACACCCTTGTCTAAGTTTCTCGCATAAGTACCGCCACCTATAGTATAAGGTTCAGTCATATCATTTGTTTGATTTCTATATGCAGTAACTAACTTTTGTACAAAAGGATCATTTTTATCAACATAATGTGGTGGTTGGACTTTACCTAATTTCACTTCAAAGCCATATTGTTGAATCTCATTTGCAAAACGATCCATAGCTTTTTCAAATTCAAATCCTTCTGGGTAGCGCAAGTTGATACCGAAAAGACCCGCATTTTCATTATCATATGTAATAACACCAATGTTAGTTGTCACATCACCCATGACATCTGTATGGAATTTCATTCCCATCTTTTCACCAAAATCTGAATTAAATAAGTAGTGATTACTAAATGCTACAAACGCTTTTGCATTATTATCAAGATTTAATGATGCTAAGAATTTTAGTAAGTAAAGACCCGCATTCACACCGATAGATGGGTCCATACCATGAACCGCTTTACCTTCAACTGTTAAAACTAGAATGCCACTATCAACAGTACTATCACCTTGTAAATGATTTTGTTCTAAAAAATACTCAAAGTCTTGAATAACATCTGTCATATTTTCTTTAACAAGCACTCTTGCTTCTGCATGATCAGGTACCATGTTGTAACGTTCACCAGATTTAAAAGTTATTAATTCATAATCAGGTTCATCTTGATCTTCAGCAAGCTTATTTTGAACTAAGTCAAATGTTGTAATGCCTTTTTCACCATGAATACACGGAAATTCTGCATCTGGTGCAAAACCTAATGTTGGCATTTCTTCTGTTTTAAAATAGCGATCCGTACATTTCCAATCAGATTCTTCATCCGTACCAATAATCATATGAATACGTTTCTTCCAATCCACATTCATATCTTCTAATATCTTAATTGCATAATAAGCAGCAATTGTTGGACCTTTGTCATCAAGTGTACCTCTAGCTATGATAGCATCTTCTGTTACAACCGGCTCAAACGGATTACTATCCCATCCATCACCAGCAGGAACAACGTCAACATGACATAAGATACCTAATACGTCATTTCCTTTACCTGCCTCAATTCTTCCTGCAATATGATCCACATCATGTGTTGTAAATCCATCTCTATGTGCAATTTCATACATGTAGTCTAATGCCTTACGAGGACCTGGACCAACTGGTGCGTCTTCTGATGCTTTTGCATCATCTCTCACACTTTCAATTGCTAATAATCCTTTTAAGTCATTAATGATTTGATCTTCGTATTGTTGAACTTTTTCTTTCCACATTCGAAATCGACTTCCTTTTTTCTATAAGTTAAATCCTATTTTACATGAAATGATATAAAAACTACAATAAGATGTCAGAAAATAATAAAAAGGAACAAAACAACGCTATCGATTTAACATAAAATTAATGATAACTGCTTTGTTCCTTTTCTGTATTAATTTAATTTAATATGCCAGTTCAATACCAACTTATTAATTGTATGCCTTATTCTTTATCAGACAATGCATTTTTATTCTTTTTTAAATCTTCTTCAGTGACGATACGTAAATTATTATTTGGTGCTGCGCCACCTTCATCATCAAATTTACCTTTTTCAATACTTTCGTCAGTCTTATTGTCATATTCGGTAAATTTTGATTTTTCTTCTTCGAAAAATGCTTTTGGATTATTTTTTAATCTATTAGCATATTCTTTCGGATTTGTTTTTACTTCTTTAATTGTTTCATTTGCAATTGTTCCTAATTGCGTCGCTTTATCCTTAGCATTATCTTTATAGCTTTGAGGATCTTGTTTGTATTTATTATATTCTGCTTTCAGCTTGTCACGACTATCTTTACGTGTAACAAGTACAGCTGCTACAGCGCCACCTATACCTAAAATCGCTTTAAATAAATTACCTTTTGCCATATCAATCGTCTCCCTTTTATTTATAATTTAATTTGTCAAAATCATTTTCAGTTAATAAACGATATTCTCCTGAATCTAAATTGCTATCCAATTCTAAATCAGCAATTTTGATACGTCTTAAATGTAATACCTCATTTTGAATGCTATGAAACATTCGTTTAACTTGATGATATTTTCCTTCATAAATTGTTACGTGTGACGTTTGATTATCAATATAAGTTAATATTGCAGGCTTAACCTTGCCATCAGACAGTGTTATACCCTCTTTAAAAGCTTGAATGTCTTCTTCAGTGATAGGATTTGCTGAAATAACTTCATATTTTTTAGAAACATGTTTGTTTGGACTCATTAATTCATGATTAAAATCACCATCATTCGTTATCAATAAAAGCCCTTCTGTATCTTTATCAAGACGACCAACCGGAAAAATATTTAAATGTTGGTATTCAGGTATTAAATCAATAACGGTTTTTGAATGATGATCTTCAGTTGCCGATATATAACCTTTTGGCTTATTTAACATAATATAGACATTTTCAACGTATTCTATTAATTCTCCACGAACTGATATCTTATCGTTTTCTGGTTCTATATGTGTTTTTGGTGATTTAATTACTTGTTCGTTGACATTTACAAGGCCTTTTTTAAGTAACTGTTTGACCTCATTACGTGTTCCGACGCCCATATTTGCTAAAAATTTATCTATTCTCATCGTAAAAACCTAACTCTACGTCTTAATTTTTCAGGAATTTCACCTAAGAATTCGTCCGCAAGACGCGTTTTAATTGTGATTGTACCGTAAATTAGAATACCAACTGTTACACCTAAAATGATAATAATTAAATATCCAAGTTTTGTTGGCTCTAAGAATAGGTTCGCAATGAAGAATACTGCTTCTACACCTAACATCATAATAAATGAGTATAAGAATATTTTTGCGAAATGAATCCAGCTATAGCTAAATTTAAATTTCGCGTATTTTTTAAGAATATAGAAGTTACAACCAATTGCGAATAATAATGCGATACTTGTGCTTAAAACAGCCCCCGGCGTATGGAATAGCATAATTAATGGGTAGTTTAATGCTAATTTAATTGCAACAGAAGCTAAAATAACATAAACCGTTAACTTCTGCTTATCGATACCTTGTAACATTGACGCCGTTACACTTAATAGTGAAATTAATATTGCTACAGGCGCATAATAGAATAGCAAACGACTACCATCATGGTTAGGGTCATGACCTAAAACAATTGGATCGTAACCATAGAATACTGTGAATAACGGTTGTGCCAAGGCCATAATTCCAATACTAGCTGGAACAGTTATAAACATTAATACACCAATAGATGTTCTAATTTGATGATGCATTTCATGTAAGCGACCTTCTGCAAATGTTTTTGTAATATAAGGAATTAAACTTACTGCAAAGCCAGCACTTAATGATGTCGGAATCATTACAATTTTATTAGTTGACATATTTAGCATATTAAAGAATATATCTTGTAACTGTGAAGGTATACCAACTAAAGATAAAGCACCGTTATGTGTAAATTGATCTACTAAGTTAAATAATGGATAATTCAAACTTACAATAACGAACGGAATACTATAAGCAATAATTTCTTTATACATCTTGCCATATGACACATCTATATCTGTGTAATCAGATTCGACCATACGATCAATATTATGCTTACGCTTTCTCCAATAATACCAGAGTGTGAATATACCAATAATCGCACCAACTGCTGCTGCAAAAGTAGCAATACCATTGGCTAATAAGATAGAACCATCAAAGACATTTAGTACTAAATAACTTCCGATTAATATGAAAATCACGCGTGCAATTTGCTCAGTTACTTCCGATACCGCAGTAGGTCCCATAGATTTATAACCTTGGAATATACCTCTCCATGTTGCTAATACAGGAATGAAGATGACTACCATACTAATGATTCTAATAATCCATGTAATGTCATCAACTGACCAACCATTTTTATCGTGAACATTTCTAGCTAAAGTTAATTCAGAAATATATGGTGCTAGGAAATAAAGTACTAAGAAACCTAAAACACCGGTAATACTCATGACAATAAAACTAGATTTATAAAATTTCTGACTGACTTTATATGCACCAATCGCATTATACTTCGCTACATATTTAGAAGCAGCTAATGGTACACCTGCTGTCGCAACTGCAATTGCAATATTATATGGTGCATAAGCGTATGTGAACGGCGCCATATTTTCTTGTCCACCAATTAAATAGTTGAATGGAATGATAAAAAGTACGCCTAACACCTTTGTAATCAAAATACTAATTGTAATTAAAAAGGTCCCACGCACCATTTCTTTACTTTCACTCATTACGTATCTCCCTATCTCATGTTTATTAATGTTTTGTAAATAAAAAGCTATTTCTCTGTAAAATCATTTTCATTATTATGAATATATCACAAAACTTTATTTCATTGTCGTATATTCAATGAAATATCATAACAAAAATAATAACGTGTTGTCACTGAATACTCAAAGTTGCTTTGAAATTCATAAATTTTCATATTGTCATTATACTACTAACGCCAATAAATGGCGGACAACTCTTAAAATAATAATAGCGTTCGAATAAATGCTTATCCTTTTATGAAACACACATTATAAATATATTCAGCGCGAGTGTCATTTCATAACACAAGAGATATAGCAAAGTTTAAAAAAGTACTATAAAATAGCAATTGAATGTCCAGTAACAAATTTGGAGGAAGCGTATATGTATCAAACAATTATTATCGGAGGCGGACCTAGCGGCTTAATGGCGGCAGTAGCTGCAAGCGAACAAAATGACAACGTTCTACTCATCGAAAAAAAGAAAGGTCTAGGTCGTAAACTCAAAATATCTGGTGGCGGTAGATGTAACGTAACTAATCGATTACCCTATGCTGAAATTATTAAGAACATTCCTGGAAATGGGAAATTTTTATATAGTCCCTTTTCAATTATTGATAATGAATCCATCATAGATTTTTTTGAGTCTAGGGGTGTTAAATTAAAAGAAGAAGATCACGGTCGTATGTTTCCAGTTTCCAATAAGGCACAAGACGTCGTTGATACTTTAGTGACAACTATAGAAAATCAACATGTAACGATTAAAGAAGAAGAAGCTGTTAGTAGAATCGAAGTTAATACAGACCAAACTTTCACTGTACATACTCAAAATAATAGTTATGAAAGCCATTCGCTAGTAATTGCTACAGGTGGTACAAGTGTCCCTCAAACTGGTTCAACAGGTGATGGTTATAAGTTTGCACAAGATTTAGGTCATACCATTACGGAGTTATTCCCGACCGAAGTTCCAATTACATCAGCTGAACCTTTCATTAAATCCAATCGTCTAAAAGGCTTAAGTTTAAAAGATGTTGAATTGTCAGTACTTAAGAAAAATGGTAAAAAACGCATCAGTCATCAAATGGATATGTTATTTACTCATTTTGGTATCAGTGGTCCAGCTGCATTAAGATGTAGTCAGTTTGTTTATAAAGAACAAAAAAATCAAAAGACACAGCATATTTCAATGGCAATCGATACATTTCCTGAATTAAACCATGAACAATTAAAACAACACATCACATCATTATTATCGGACACACCAGATAAAATCATTAAAAACAGCTTGCATGGACTAATTGAAGAGCGCTACTTATTGTTCATGCTGGAACAAGCTGAAATCGATGAAAATACCACATCACATCACTTATCAAATCAACAATTGAACGACTTAGTAAATATGTTTAAAGGGTTTGTATTTAAGGTAAACGGGACATTACCTATAGATAAGGCATTTGTCACAGGTGGTGGTGTGTCACTAAAAGAAATTCAACCTAAAACCATGATGTCTAAATTAGTTCCTGGATTATTTTTATGTGGTGAAGTATTAGACATACATGGTTATACTGGTGGTTATAATATTACAAGTGCACTCGTAACAGGACATGTCGCTGGATTATATGCCGGTCATTACTCACATGCATCAATGGAATAATAGTATAAAATTGGGTTCGATTCTCTCTAGTAGATCAACCTTTTCATTCAATTAAAAATGACCTTAATATAACTGAGTCACTAAAAAGTGTCGTTATATTAAGGTCTTTTTGTTTATTATGATTCTTTTTCTTTTTTAGAACGTCTTCTAGCTAATAATGCTGCGCCTGTAATTAGTGCTAATTCTTTTAATGGTAAATCCATTTCTTCAGAACCAGTATTTGGAAGTTCTTTTACAACTTTTCGCACTTCTTGTTTATCTTCTTTTTTAATAGGCGTACAAACTTTTGGAGCAGGTTGCCCCACTTTTGGTGACGCTTTTATCACTTCAGCAGGTAATTTAATTGCTAAAATTTCATCAATAATGAGTTGCGTATGTTTTTTGATGTCATTTAATGTCGCATCTTCATCAACCATTCTATTGCCATCTGCAACATATTGATCAATTAATGCTTTTACTTTAGCTAATTGTTCTGGTGTTGCGATCGCTTTGAATTTCGCATATGTTTGTTGAGCAATGTTATCAATGCGCAGTAAGCTATTTTCTTTTTCAGTAATTACTGCTTCTATATCGCCTAATGCAACATTAAATCGTTTTAAAACTGCATCAACATCAGCATTAGTGCGTGCTGTTTTTAATTCTTCATCCATTTGTAATTTTAATGCAGTTATAGCTTTTAATGCATCAGCCTTATTACGATCACTTACTTTTCGATAATTT
The DNA here is from genome assembly GCF_037966415.1 of Staphylococcus sp. FSL W8-0305. Classification (NCBI taxonomy): domain Bacteria; kingdom Bacillati; phylum Bacillota; class Bacilli; order Caryophanales; family Staphylococcaceae; genus Staphylococcus; species Staphylococcus sp. FSL W8-0305. The sequence goes on along the minus strand of NZ_CP150198.1, from coordinate 236,173 downwards.
TGCACTAAATGTGTAACACGTGCAAGATCATCATTAATCGTTTTTTCAGCATCTGGCTTTTTAATAGGATGTACGTCTAAATCATGTATTGTTTGTAGATTTAATGTTGCTGTTTTATCAACTTGTGCATTGCTACGATCTTGATCAATTTGTCCAATAGCAGTGTCATAAATGTTTTGTAACTGTGCTAAAATACTATTTCTTTCTTCTACTGTTGCTTGAACATTCGCTTCAATTGCTTGTTTCTTATCGTTGAATAATGTTGTTAATTGTTCTCGCGCAGTTGCTTTTTTATTAATAACAGGTTCGATTTCACGAATTTCGTTTTTCCCATCATGCAATAAATATGCCACATCAGCATTAGTCACTGCACCAGCAATTTGTTGTTTAGCTTTAATTAACTCTTTTTCAACTTGTACTATTGCAGCATTTTGTTCTTCATCTGTCGCTTCGTTATTTGCTTTAATTAAATTAATTTTATTTGTAGCGATATTTTGAATTTGTTGTAATGCTGTTGCTTTAACTGTTGTCGCTGGTTTAATTTTTGAAATAATATTTTGAGCATCGATACTATTTTGATTAACTTGCGCAGTCTTATCTGCGTGATTGATCTGATCAATAGCTTGATTAAGTGCTTGTTCTACTAAATGTTTAGCAGCTAATCTTTCTTCTTCGGTAGATAAATCACTTTGATCAATAAGTGCATTTTGAGCTTCAGCTTTTGCGCTGACAGATTGACGCGCTGCTGGTTTAACTTGAACTTTAGGTAAAATCACTTTGATGTTGTTGTTACCATCAGCCTCAGTTTGATCCACTTCTGCATTCGTTTTGTTTTGTGCAATATCATTTTTAATTGCATTAACAATTTTATTTAACGCAGCAATAGCAACATTTCGTTCATCTTGCGTTGTATCTAGCGTATTTCGTATTGCATCGAGTTGATTATTATTACTTTCATCAATGTTATCCAACGCTGCACGTTTGCGTCTAACTTTCGGTTTAATTTGTTCGATTGCCTTAATCGTTTGGTTTCTAACATCATTGACAGCTGCATCTTGTGTCGTATTGTCTATATCTTGTTGACCTTGTTTAAGTGTGTCGTTTATTTGTTGGTTTGCTTCATCTAATTCATCTGTCGTAGCATGTGGTGTATCTTTTATAGATTCTACTTGGTTATCTGCGCTCGCTTTTATGGCTTCTTGAGCTTCAGGTTTAACCACAATGTGCGGTTCTACGCCTTTTAACGTAGCAATACCATTTGATTCAACACGTTTCACATCATTATTCGCTATTGCTTGATTAATGTTTTGTAATGCACGTTTTTCATTATTCGCTAATTGATTTAAAGCAACTTGTTTTTCTTCATCAGTCGCATGTTCCGCTTGCTCAATTTCGTGCTTTTTAGCTTCATATTGTTGCTTAACTGCATCTCTAGCAGCTGCTCTAACAATATGGTCAGGCGTCACTAATGCAATGTCGTCAAGCGCTTGATTTGTTGAGTCATTAACTTGCTGATTTGTTCTATCATTCGTGATATTTGTCATAGCTTTAGCAACTAAATCATTGATTTTATCTAACGCCGCTTGTCTTTCTTCTGCTGTCGCTTCTTTATCTTGATTAATTTGCGCACGTAATTCATTCGCTTTTTGATTGATTTTTTCACGTGCTGCTGGTTTAATTTTTGTTTCAGGTTGAATAATTTTAATCGCTGATACACCATTTGTTGCCGCTTGATTCACCTGACTATTCGTTTGAGCTTGGTCAATAGCTGCAAGTGCTTTTTCTTTTTCTTTAGCTAATGCTTGTAAAGCAACTTCTTTCTCATTATCTGTTGAATCAAGACTATTATCAATTTGCTGTTGCTTTTCTTTAACAGCTTTTTCAATATCTGCAATTGCCTTTGGTTTAATTACTACTTCAGCTTCAACATTATCTATAGCATTAATCGCTTGATTTGTAGTTGCGTCTACCTGATCATTTGTTTGGTTTTGATTAATTTGATTAAACGCTTGATCTTTAAGTTGATTGATTTGATTAACTGCAGCCTGCTTTTCTTCGTCAGTTGCATTAGGTGTTTGTTTAACCGCTTCAATACGCTTCGCTACTTCAGCAGTGATTTTATCTCGCGCTGCTTGTTTTTTTACAACGTCAACTTGAACAGCATCGATATTATTCTCTGCCACTGTCGCAGCTTGGTCTACTTCCGCATTTGTATTTGCTTGTTTAATACTTTCAATAGCTTGTTGTCTGTCTTGATTTAAAGTATTGATCGCAGCATTTTTCTCATCATCTGTTGCATCTGGTGTAGCATTGATTTCAACTAATTTAGCACTATAATGCTGATTGGTTTGTGCTAATGCTGCAGGTTTTTTTACAATATTTGGCTGAATCGCATTAATTGCTTTTGTACCTAATTGTTGTGCTTGATCTACTTCTGCATTAGTATCAGCTTGATTTATATTATTAATTGCCGTTGCTAAATCTTGGTCTACTTGATTTAATGCTACTTGCTTTTCTTCAGTGGTTGCATTTGTATTTTGATTAATTTCTTGTTTTTTTGCAGTTGCTAAGTCCGTTAATACACCTGTAGCAGTTTGTTTCTTCGTTACATGCGGTTGAACTGCACCGATTTGATTGACTGCATCGTCTCTAATACTATTGACCATCGCAGTAGTAGACGTCACACCAATATCATTTAATGCTCTATTTTTAAGTGTATTGACACGATTTATCGCTTCTTGTTTCTCTTCTCGAGTCGCGCCAGGTGTAGCATTGATATTTGTTATCGCCTCTCGCGCTTTTTCATTTACAGCATTGCGTGCATCCGTTTTAACTTGTGTTGCCGGTTGAATCACAACTATATTTTGTGTGCCCTGATCTTTTGCTTGTGCAACTTCTTGATTCGTATCTGCTGCATTAATATTTTGCTTCGCTGTGGCTACAGCTTGATCAAGCAATTGTTGTGCTGCTTGTTGCTCTTCTAAGGTCGCATCATTATTATTAAATATCGCATTATGTTGCGTTTCCGCACTTTGATCAATAGCGTTTTTAGCATCTGTTTTAACCTTTGTAGCTGGTTCAATGGCTTGTATACCTTGAATTGCATTTGTCTTTACTTGCTCAACATCAGCATTGGTATTAGCATTTAATATATTAGTATTCGCAACAGCTACAGCAGCATTTACTTTCTCTATTGCTGCTTGTCTTTCTTCTTGAGTCGCATCAGGATTTGCATTGATCTCTGCGATATGCTGTTGTGCATCATGTGATACGGCATCTCTTGCTGCTTGCTTGACAACAGTTACAGGCGCAATAGGATTAATGGCATTCAGACCATCACCTTTGGCAGTATCTACATCATCATTGGTTGTCGCTTGATTGATTTGTTCTAATGCGTGGTTCGTGGCTTGCGTTAATTCATTCAATGCTGCATTTTTCTCTTCTTGTGTTGCTTCTCTATTGCTATTTATTTGTTGTCGTTTCGTTGCTGTCGCTTGATTAATTGCATCTCTTGCAGCTTGTTTGTGTGTCACTTGTGGCGCAACTGCACCAATTGTATTAATACCATTATTTTTAGCTGTTTCAACATCAGCATTGGTAGTAGCATTCGTAACATTATCAATAGCATCTGTTTCATCCGTTGTTAATTGATTTAATGCATCTTGAATTTCATCTTGAGTAGCATCTGGCGTGTGATTGATAATTTCTCTTTGTTTCGCTGCTTTATCACGTATAGCTTGTTTAGCATTTGGTTTAACAACTGGTGTTGCAGTGTCTCCACTTAAAGTCTGTATACCTTGATCTTTAATTCTAGTAACGCCATCATCAGTCGTTTGGTCACCAATATTCCCAATAATTTCATTTTTATGTTCCTCGATGACTTGAATCGCTGCTTGTTTTTCTTCATCTGTCAGTTCATCATTTTGGTTAACTAAATCTTCCATGTCATCAACTTTTCTATTAACGGCATTTTCAGCGTCAACACTGCGAATTAACGTATGTTGCATCTGATTTGCTAATGAATCGATATCTGCTTGAGAAACTCTTTTGTTTAAAGGTACATTGTTACGGTTTTCATCTAAAATTGTTTGTGCGCGTCTTTTAAGATCATTAAAAATATCTAATGATGCAAATGTATAATCCGCTTGTTGAATTCGTCTATCGACTTCGGCTTGCAATGCGTCTTTATTCATGATGATATCAATTGTATATGGATTTGTACTTACAGTATGACTTTCAGCAGGTGAATTAATAAAATCTTGTGAATATGTTTTATACGTTAATGTATCGTTAAATGTTACTGTTCTTGGTGTTGGCACATTGTTCACACGTAGCTTATACTTCAAATCCAATATTTTATCAGGCATTAGTCGTGCCGGCGAATTCCCTGTACCTCCACCAGTACTTTTAATTGTAATAATTCGATTTGCTGCGTCATACGTCACATTCATATCATTAATATCAACACCTGAATTACCGCTAGGAAAATCTTTAGTCAATGAATTATTTACATATTCAACACCTTCAGGTAATTGAATTTTATATACAAAATCATCTGTATTGAATGAAGCGCCAAAGTTACCATTATTCTTTAATGACGTTGTAACTGTAAATTCTTTATTATTTGTTGCTGTTGGCTCCATTGTACGTCTTTCAACATAGACATGTGACCCAGAATGAAGACCGATTGAGTCTACAAAGTCATAGTATTTATATCCATCTCGTAATTGATAAATACCACGTGCATCTGTTATTGCGTCATTTTTAGGTACAAATTGAATTTTTAGATGACTAACATTTTCAGGTACTTTTAATAAGCGCCAAATCGGACCATAAGCAACTACTTTTTCACCAATAACAGTATCGTTATCAGCATTTTTAATGATTAAATTTGTCATACCTTGATAGTTTTTAGTAGTCATAGTATTAAATTCAAAGATTAATTCAGAATTCGGATTTACTGTTAATGTTTTCTCGATACCATTAAAATCGCCATGATCATTTGTATCATTTCCTCTAATACGACCCAATGCAATTACATTGCCTTGCGCTTGATAGTTCTTGGCATCTCCTGAATCAAACATGCTCGTTCTTACCATTGCATGACTAAACACCCCTACTTTACCACCATTAATCAGTGTGTAGCCTGGTAAATTATCAACAACAGTTACTGTAGGCACAGAACGGTTCGTACTTGGTCTAATGTTGTTATCATCAAATGAAAGCACTTCGTTAGGTGCATTTTGTCCTATATTATTGGCATTGGGATCAGTTGTTGGCGTGTATGGCGCTGTAATTGCAACTGGTGCACTACCGTTTCCTGCCGTTGGATCTGCTGGTGTTGCATTAGGATCTGTTGGCGCAGCACGTCTGCTTCTCTTTTTCGGTCTATTAGATGCTTCTTCAGCAATCGCAACTAACTCTGGCTTATCAGACGAATGACGAACATCTTCTTGAATTTCTTTTAAAGTCAGATGACGCGCTGAATCATTGTTATCTGTATTATTAGGCACGTTTAATGTATTGTTATTTGATGCTAAATTATTATTTGTATTCGCCGCTGGCTCTGTTGCTGTTGAATTAGCATTAGAATTATTATTATTTTGCGCAGGCGACGCGCTAGGCTGTATTGGAGCAGGCCCGACTTGATTTGCCACATCAACGTTTTGATGATTAGTCAATGCTTGATTTGTTGATGTATTGTCTGTTGCATGTGCATTAGGAGTATTTTGCGAATCATTTACTATGTCTCGATTAGTATCGGCATTTGTATTTTGTGAGTTGCCAGGTAATGCTTGATTTGAACCACCTTGCACATTATGATCCGTAGTTAAAGCTTGTGCACCATTTGGGTTTGAAAGTAATAAAACTGTCCCGATTAAAGTAGAGAATATCCCTACTTTATATTTTCTAATACTATATTTATTTTTCTTTAACAAATTCATTTCGTTTTCCTCCTGGTTGTCTATTCTCTGCTGTGTTGTTTAGAATTATGCTAAAAATATAAGCTCCCCGATTATGTTTATAACCATATTATTTTGTACAACATTTTAAGTTCACTCAATTTTATCATCATCATTTTATAAAATAAAGTTTTATTTTATTACAATTTAGTTTCCGTTTTGTAATTAATCACTTAAAAAATCATAACAAGAACGCTTTAGATTGTTTTGTAACAGAAAGCAATTCATAGCAAAAAACACCAAGCAACCGAAACGTTACTTGGTGTCATTACAAATGTAATATTATTTTAAATTATGTCACTACTTTAAATACTTTTTATTTCCAAACCTTCATCGCCCCAAGCGTGCATGCCGCCTTCGACATTTACGGCATCAATGCCATTTGCCTCTAAATATTCTACAACTTTAGCGCTTCGAACTCCACCAGCACATACAATATAGTATGTCTCTTTTTTGTTAAATGCATTTAAATTGTCGGGAATGGTATCCATTGGAATTAACTTTGCATTAGGTATATATCCCATTGCTGTTTCTTCGTCAGTACGAACATCAACAATTTGAACTGGTTTAGATTCTAAAAGTTTGGTTTTTAATTCATCTGTAGTAATTGACTTCATTTTAAAGTCCTCCTTATAACATTATTTAGCTACAATATTGACTAATTTTTGAGGAACAGCGATGACTTTCATGATGTCTTTACCTTCAATACTCGCTTTAACATTGTCATTAGATAAGGCAATTTCTTGCATTTCTTCTTTTGATGTATCTTTAGCAATTTTAATTTTAGCTCTCAATTTACCATTAACTTGAACAACGATTTCTACTTCATCATCTACAAGTAGTGCTTCGTCATAAGTTGGCCAAGGTTGGTACGTAATAGACTCTTCATGTCCTAATTTTGACCATAATTCTTCACCGATATGTGGTGCAATAGGTGCTAACATTTTAACGAAGCCTTCAATGTAAGGTTTATAAACTTCATCAACTTTATAACACTCATTAATAAATACCATTAATTGACTAATAGCAGTATTAAATCCTAATGTTTCAAAGTCTTCTGTTACCTTTTTAACAGTTTGGTTATAAACTTTATCTAAAGATTTATTATTTGTAGTTACTATTTTTGAACTTAATGTTCCATCTTCATTTACCATTAAACGCCATACACGATCTAAGAATCGACGAGACCCATCTAATCCTTTTTCACTCCATGCAATTGCAGCATCTAAAGGTCCCATAAACATTTCGTAAAGACGTAAAGTATCTGCCCCATGAGATTGTACTATATCATCAGGATTGATTACATTTCCTTTAGATTTACTCATCTTCTCATTACCTTCTCCTAAAATCATACCTTGGTTAAATAATTTTTGGAAAGGTTCTTTTGTAGGTACGATACCTAAATCATAAAGTACTTTATGCCAAAATCTTGCATACAATAAGTGAAGCACTGCATGTTCTACGCCACCGATATATAAATCAACAGGTAACCAATGTTTTAATTTTTCAGGATCTGCTAACATATTTTCATTTTTAGGATCGATGTAACGTAAATAATACCAACAACTACCTGCCCATTGTGGCATTGTATTTGTTTCACGACGCCCTTTCATACCTGTTTTTTCATCTACAACATTTACAAATGAATCAATATTAGCTAGTGGTGACTCACCAGTCCCTGATGGCTTGATTTCATCTGTTTCAGGTAACAACAATGGTAGCTCTTCTTCAGGAACAGTTGTCATTGTTCCATCTTCCCAATGAATGACAGGAATTGGTTCGCCCCAATAACGCTGACGACTGAATAACCAATCTCTTAATTTGTAATTAACTTTCTTTTCGCCAGCACCTTTTTTCTCTAATAATTGAATAGCTTTAGTAATTGCCGCTTCATTTTCTAAACCATCAAGTTCACCAGAATTAATATGTTTACCTTCACCAGTGTATGCCGCTTCTTCAACATTTCCACCTTCAATGACTTCAATGATTGGCAAATCAAACTTTTTAGCAAATTCATAATCTCTGTCATCATGCGCTGGTACTGCCATAATTGCACCAGTACCATATGTTGATAATACATAATCAGCAATCCAAATTTGTACTTTTTCACCAGATAAAGGATTAATTGCATATGCACCAGTAAACACACCTGATTTATCTTTTGCTAAATCTGTACGTTCTAAATCAGACTTTTTAGAAGCTTCTGTTTGATACGCTTTCACTTGATCTTTATATTCATCAGTTGTAATTGAATCAACCAATGCATGCTCAGGACTTAAGACTAAGAATGATGCACCATAGATTGTATCTGGTCTAGTCGTAAATACTTCTACTTTTCCTTCCGAATTATCTACATCAAATGAAACTTTGGCACCTTCTGAACGTCCAATCCAGTTACGTTGCATATCTTTTAAAGACTCAGGCCAATCTAAATCATCTAAATCTGCTAATAATTGATCTGCATATTCTGTAATTTTAAGTACCCATTGTTTCATTGGTTTACGATAAACTGGGTGACCGCCACGTTCAGATACACCGTCAATCACTTCTTCGTTAGATAAGACAGTACCTAATGCAGGACACCAGTTAACTGCAACTTCGTCAACGTATGCTAAACCTTTGTTATATAACTGTATGAAAATCCACTGTGTCCATTTATAGTATTCTGGATCTGTTGTATTAACTTCACGATCCCAATCATAACTGAACCCTAATTCTTTAATTTGTCGTTTAAAAGTTTGGATATTTTTCTTTGTAAATTCACGTGGGTCGTTACCAGTATCTAAAGCATATTGCTCTGCTGGTAATCCGAATGCATCCCACCCCATCGGATGTAATACATTATATCCTTGCATTCTCTTATATCTTGAAATGATATCTGTTGCTGTATAGCCTTCAGGATGTCCAACATGTAAACCAGCACCTGATGGGTATGGAAACATGTCTAAAGCATAAAATTTCTTTTGACCTAAGTTATCATTTGTTTTAAATGTTTTATTTTCGTCCCAATAGTCTTGCCATTTCTTTTCAATTTGATTGTGGTTGTAATTCAACACATTTCCTCCTATTCAATAAAAAAAGACACCTCTAACTATTCTATTTACATAGGGACGACATTTGCCGCGTTACCACCCTATTTCACAAAAATTGTGCACTCATTTTAATAGTAAGAGATGTCATTCATTCAATTTAAAATTAATACGATTTACATTTAGTCCTTAACACTAGCTCTCAGCATCACTAGCTTTCTGTAGAAAAGCTCCAAACGAAATTAAATTATACAAATTAATATTATGTTATAACGACATTTATTTCAAGTCTATAACGTTAATTCTATTTACTCATTATGCATCTATTTTTTTAGGTTGCGTATTATTCTCCTTGAAAACCATTAATAATATTAATGCAAATACAAGTAGTACCATCATACCGATAAACATCATGCGCATATTAAATGCATCAACTAATACACCACCAAGAAATGGACCGAATGCTTTTCCTACTGTAGCAGCTGAATTCACAAAACCTTGGTACTGTCCTTGCTTACCATCTGGCGCTAACTGATTGGCTATAGTTGGAACTGCAGGCCATACAAACATTTCTCCAAAAGTTAAAATAATCATACCGACAACAAATATTGTAAAGTTTTCGGCAAAACTCGTGACAAAGAACGACAACATAAAAATGATGATGCCGACAAACATTTGCTTCTTTAAGTTTCCTTTTAACAGATAGAGAATTGGTTTAATTAATGGTTGTGCTACTAAAATCATTATTCCGTTAATTGTCCATAAAACACTATATTGTGCCATTGAAATATTAATCGATTGTGTAAATGATGCGATTGTAGACTCCCATTGAATATACGCAACCCAACAAATTGCAAACATTGCACAAATTAGTACTAATGAAATAAATCTTGCTTTATTCTTTTTACCAGTAATATCTAAATGAGTTGGATATTTAACTTTCGCATTAATTTCAATATTAAATTGCGTTACCGCGACAAGTGCAAACACAACATACATAATAAGATTGGCTAAAAAGATATAGTTAAAGCTAAATTCTGCGACAAAGCCGCCCATTGCAGCGCCGACAGCAACACCAATATTTTGCGCTAAGTATATCGCATTAAACGTTTGTCTTCCGCCATTCGGCCACACTGCTCCAGCCATTGCGTATATCGCAGGAATAATCATTCCGCCACCAAAGCCTAACATTACAAGCCATACAGCATACCAAGGCCACCCGTGAAAGAAATTAAGTAGCGTTGTACTACAAAGACAAGTGAAAGTTCCAATTAAAATCGTCTTGTATCCACCTAATTTATCAAATAGTGAACCACCTAATAAGTTTCCAATAACCATGCCAAATGAATTTATCATTAGCACTAAACCAGCAACAGTTAAACTTTTTCCAAGTTCTTGTTTCATATAAATTGTATTTAAAGGCCACAAAAAACTGGAACCAGTAATATTTAACGCCATGCCAATTACTAGCCACCAGACTGATTTAGGTATATTCATATTTCATAGTTCCTCTCTCTTTTTTGTCAAACTATAATAAACACTATAACATTAAAATATGTTAAAATCTGTACTTAGAACTCTTTTTTTATAGAAAGGAAAATGACTTATGGGCAATCATTTCCAATACGCTTTTGAAAACAAACGTTATCACACATGGAATTACCATTTAAAAAATAAATTTGGACAAAAAATATTTAAAGTTGCATTGGATGGCGGGTTTGACTGTCCTAATCGTGATGGCACTGTAGCACATGGTGGATGTACATTTTGTTCTGCTGCAGGTAGTGGAGACTTTGCAGGTAATCGTGCAGATTCAATTGCAGTACAATTTAAAGAAATTAAGGAAAAGATGCATGAGAAATGGCACGAAGGAAAATATATTGCTTATTTTCAGGCATTTACAAATACACATGCACCAGTTGAAGTGTTAAAAGAAAAATTCGAACCTGCACTTAAAGAACCGGGTGTTGTGGGATTATCTATTGGTACGCGTCCTGACTGTCTACCAGACGATGTTGTCGAATATTTAGCAGATTTGAATCAACGAACATATTTATGGGTTGAATTGGGACTACAAACAATCCATCAATCAACATCTGATTTAATCAATCGTGCCCATGATATGCAAACTTATTATGATGGCGTGGCAAAATTACGTAAACATAATATCAATGTATGTACACACATCATTAATGGCTTACCTGGCGAAGACTATGACATGATGATGGCTACTGCCAAAGAAGTTGCACAAATGGATGTACAAGGTATTAAAATTCATTTACTTCATTTGTTAAAAGGTACACCGATGGTAAAACAATATGATAAAGGTTTATTAACTTTTATGACTCAAGAAGAATACACAAACCTAGTTGTAGACCAATTAGAAGTGATTCCCCCTGAAATGATCGTTCACCGAATTACCGGTGATGGTCCAATAGATATCATGGTCGGTCCAATGTGGAGTGTTAATAAATGGGAAGTATTAAATGGCATCGACGCTGAATTAGCACGTAGAAATTCTTATCAAGGCTTGCGTTACAAGTCTAAGGTGAAGCAATGAAATTAGAACGAATACTCCCCTTTTCAAAAACACTTATTAAACAACATATAACACCAGAAAGTATTGTTGTAGACGCAACTTGCGGTAACGGCAATGACACTTTATTTTTAGCCGAACAAGTACCAGAAGGACATGTTTATGGTTTCGACATTCAAGATTTAGCTTTGGAAAATACACGTGATAAAGTTAAGGATTTCAATCATGTTTCTTTAGTAAAAGATGGACATGAAAATATTGAACATCATATAAATGATGCACATAAAGGTCATATTGATGCAGCCATTTTTAACCTAGGTTATTTGCCTAAAGGTGATAAATCTATCGTGACAAAGCCTGACACGACAATCCAAGCTATTAATGCGTTATTATCTTTAATGTCAACCGAAGGTATTATCGTATTAGTTATCTATCATGGTCATAGTGAAGGCCAACTTGAAAAGCAAGCTTTGCTTGATTATTTGAGTACTTTGGAGCAAAAGCATGCGCAAGTTTTGAAATATCAATTTTTAAACCAACGTAATCATGCTCCATTCATTTGTGCCATAGAAAAAATTTCTTAAACATTTGCTGCGCTATACTTTTTTATAATTTAGGATTGAGTAGCTAACATTTGAAAAAAATATCAACGACAAAAAGAGGTTTTCAACTTAATGAAAACCTCTTTTTATGCTATTAAACTTACACAGCAATAATTGCGTTTAAACTATTTTGCATTGCTGTTGCTCTACTTGCAATCGCATCACTGATGAAATTCAACAACTCTACTTTCTCTTGTTGTAACTTTTCATTGAAATGAATAATAACTGTTCTTTCATCGTCAACAGGACGCTCTTTGTAAATCCATTCTAATTCAACTAAATTATTATACGTTCTAGTACGCTTATACGGTTTAACTTCAACAAATCTGTCCATTTCTTTAAGCGTCATAGAACCTTTTTGCCATAAAGTTAGTAAAATTAAAATTTCTTCTCTAGACATTTTGTACTCGCTTTCAATCTCGCTGAAAATTGAGTTAATGTCACCCAAAAGTGTTTCTAATTGCAAAATCCCAAATACAGTATCGTTATTTACTTTTTTCATGCTATACATCTCCCAATTAATAATCACATATTTAGCTACCATACAAGTATTAACAAACATCCCAACAATCCCAAAACTTATATGTGCTAACTTATGCATAAAACTACAAGTGTAAATAAACTTGCTTTCTATTCAATTGTCTAAGTTGAATAAAATTAAATAAGTATAAAAACCAATAATCACTAGAGTTAATATTTAGAAATAAGATAATAGTACATAAAACAAATCACTCTATTACATATTAATTTTATAATTTATATACAAAGAAAATATATCAATATTACCATTAAATTGCAACAATTCTACATATATTTCTTCAAAAAAGATACGCATTGAATTTTTATTACATATAACTCTCATGAAAATTGATTAAACTAAATTAATTAGTTACCTTTAAATTTAACAAATTAAATCAAACCGAATGAGACTAAATTGGTTATTTTTCAAGATATGATTTGCATAAATCAAAACATTTCTTACAAATCAAATGTGTATAAAATGTGATATACATTCTCAACCTTAAAAAAGTTTAAAAAAAAGATGAGCATCTACTGTCTCACCTTTTTAGAATATTAAATTTCTACAATTTCGTCATCTTCAACAATAAAGCCCATTGTATTGACGCTATTATTTAAGAAAGTCAGAATATAACGCATTACTTCATCGCGTTCTGGCTCATTGTGAACCTCGTGGTAAAAACCTTGCCAAGCTTTAAAATATAATTCAGGTGTTTGATATTTTTCTTTAAACTCATCAATTGCCCTAGTTTCAACAATTAAATCCTTCGTTCCATACATTAATAGTGTTGGCATTGGTTGAATGTCATGAATATGAGCCATCGTATCTTTCATCGTCTCATTAATTGTGTTATACCAATGATACGTTGCTTTTTTTAACATTAAACCATCGTTAACTGTTTCTTCAACAATTTCTAAATTACGTGTTAAATCTTTTGGTTCTACACCAACATTAAAACGTGTGTCTTTTGAAATTTTACCTATATTTGAAACAAGTTTATCTTTACGATTTTTTCCATTCTTTTGAAGTTCTAGCATAGGAGAAATTAACATCATCCCCTCGATTGGCAATTCTACTTTTTCAAGTAAATTTAATAAAATCAAACCGCCAAGTCCTACCCCTAATACATAAGTAGGAATTTTATATTCATTAGCTATCTTTAACCAGTCTAGCAAACTTTCGTGATACGTTTGAAAGTTTTCAATTTGTCCTTTATTAGCTCTTGAAGTTTGACCTTGACCAGGCAAATCTCCCATAATCACATGATAGCCATTTCTTCTTAACATCGTAATAACATATGCATATCTTCCCGTATGTTCTAATATATTATGAGCAATAACAACGACGCCTTTCGCATCATTTTCAGCTTCCCACTTCCACATTATTATACTGCCCCTTTTTCATTAATCTTCAATAACATAATTATAGCAAATTCACTATGTAGATTTCTATTTATAGTATTATTGTTGTCCATATTATTATATACAAATGAAATCAACATCAATAATAGTGTAATTATACATAATTATTTTTAATTGTTTTTGATGAAAACGCTTTCTCGAATATTTTTTTCATGCTAAACTTATTGTAAACACAAGGGTTTGGAGGAGTAGCAATGGCACTATTAAAGAATTTTTTTATCGGATTATCTAATAATAGTTTTTTAAACAACGCAGCAAAAAAAGTGGGCCCACGTTTGGGTGCCAATAAAGTCGTTGCCGGAAATACAATTCCAGAGTTAATTAATACAATCGAATACTTAAATGACAAGAATATCACTGTTACGGTAGACAATTTAGGGGAATTTGTCGGTACAGTTGAAGAAAGTAATCATGCTAAAGAACAAATTTTAACAATTATGGACGCGCTTCATCAACATGGCGTAAAGGCACATATGTCTGTTAAATTGAGTCAGTTAGGTGCAGAATTCGACTTAGAATTAGCTTACCAAAATTTAAGAGAGATTTTACTTAAAGCAAATACTTACAATAATATGCATATAAATATTGATACTGAAAAATATGCTAGCCTGCAACAAATTGTTCAAGTTTTAGATCGATTAAAAGGCGAATTTAGAAATGTTGGTACTGTAATTCAAGCATATTTATACGATAGCCATGAATTAGTTGATAAGTACCAAGATTTACGATTACGTTTGGTTAAAGGTGCATATAAAGAAAACGAATCAATTGCATTTCAATCTAAGGAAGACGTAGATGCAAATTACATCAAGATAATTGAACAACGTTTGTTAAACGCACGCAATTTCACTTCAATTGCAACACATGACCATCGCATCATTAATCATGTAAAACAATTTATGAAAGAAAATCACATTGAAAAAGATCGTATGGAATTCCAAATGCTCTATGGTTTTAGATCAGAGTTAGCAGAAGAAATTGCAAATGAAGGATATAATTTCACTATTTATGTACCTTATGGCGATGATTGGTTTGCGTATTTTATGAGAAGATTAGCAGAACGCCCACAAAACCTTTCTCTTGCTGCAAAAGAATTTGTGAAACCTGCTGGCTTAAAACGTGTTGGCATAATTGCAGCTTTAGGAGCTACAGTTATGTTATGTTTAAGTACAATTAAAAAATTATGCCGTAAATAGAGCTTGGCATAAACAATAATTTAGGAGTCTGGAACATTAATCAGTGTTCTAGGCTCCTAAATATTATATTGGCAGTTCTGAATCATTTATAAATCTTTGATTATGAACTCACAACAGCGCTCTATGCTTTTATAGATTTTAATAAATTAGCCATTTCAATTGCACTTACTGCTGCTTCGGCACCTTTATTGCCAGCTTTCGTACCTGCTCTTTCAACAGCTTGTTCAATACTTTCAGTCGTTAAAATACCAAATATGACTGGTACATTAGTTTGATCATTTACTTTAGAAACACCTTTCGCGACTTCATTACAAACATAATCAAAATGAGACGTAGCACCGCGAATTACGCATCCTAATGTAATTATTGCATCATAATTTCCTGATGAGGCTAATTTTTTAGCTACTAAAGGAATTTCAAACGCACCCGGAACAAATGCAACATCAATATTGTCTTCATTAACATCATGTCGAATCAAAGTATCTTTTGCACCTTCAAGTAATCTTCCAGTGATAAAATCATTAAATCGACTAACTACGATTACAACTTTCAATTCTTTTCCAATTAATTTACCTTCAAAATTCATGTTAAAGTCCTCCTATATTAAATGACCCATTTTTATTTTTTTCGTTTCCATATAATCATGATTATGTACCGTTTCTGGTACGATAACTTCAATTCTTTCTGCAATATCAATGCCATATTGTTTTAATCCTTCGAATTTACTTGGATTATTACTTAATAAATTGATATGTTCGATGTTAAAATATTTTAAAATCTGTGCAGCAATATGATAATCTCGCAAATCTTCATCAAAACCTAATGCTAAATTTGCAGTTACTGTATCATATCCTTGCTCAATTAATTCATATGCGCGTAATTTGTTTAACAATCCTATGCCACGACCTTCTTGAGGTAGATAAATAATCATGCCGCCATGTTCATTGATATACTTCATAGACGATTCAAGTTGAGCACCACAATCACAACGTTGACTATGGAAAATATCGCCTGTAAGGCACGCAGAATGTAAGCGTACATTTTCATGTTGTCGAATTGCACCTTTTGTCAGTACAACTATCTCTTCATCTGTGTAAGTCGCTTTAAAACCATACATATCAAATGTTCCGAAATCTGTAGGCATTTTCACTTTTGCCTTAAATTCAATTTCTGGTTCTAATTTTTTACGATATTCAATTAAATCATCAATCGTAATCATCTTTAATTTATGTTTTTCTTTAAACTTTTGTAAATCTTGTCCTTTCGCCATCGTGCCGTCATCATTCATAATCTCACAAATGACACCAGCGGGCTTGGCACCAGTAAGTTTAGCTAAATCAACAGCCGCTTCAGTATGACCATTACGAGCTAATACCCCTTTATCTTGTGCTACTAATGGAAATAAATGACCAGGACGATTAAAATCTTTAGCTTCACTACTTGGATCAATGAGCTTTTTGGCAGTCAATGTACGTTCATAAGCGCTAATTCCTGTTGTTGTATCTACATGATCAATACTCACTGTAAATTGCGTACCAAAGATGTCGGAGTTATCATCAACCATTTGTACCAAATCCAAACGTTGTGCAATATCTTTAGACACTGGTGCGCATATTAATCCCCTTGCTTCTTTCGCCATAAAATTAATGGTATTATCGTTCATCCATTCAGTGACCGCTACTAAATCACCTTCATTTTCACGATTCTCATCATCTACTACAATAATTGTTTCTCCATTTTTTAAAGCCATTAAAGCACTGTCAATATTATCGAATTGCATGCTACCCCTCCTAAAAACCAAATGCTCTTAATTTATCTACAGATAATTGGTCTTTATCCTTATTTAAAATATTTTCAACATATTTAAACAAAACGTCTGTTTCTAAATGTACTTTATCTCCTAATTTTTTGGATGATAAAATCGTTGAACGCCTCGTTTCTGGAATAAGATGAATGTCAAAACTGTTATCATGTTTGTCAAATACCGTTAGACTTACACCATCCACAGTGATAGACCCTTGTTTCACTAACTGCTTATTAATATGTTGGCTACATTGAATCGTAATAATTTTGGCATTGGCTGTTTCATTTATTTTTGAAACTGTTCCTAGTTCATCTACATGACCGAGGACAAAATGTCCACCAAACCTACCGTTACCACTCATGGCACGCTCTAAATTTACTTCTGATTGTCGCTTAACATCTGCTAAATAGGTTTTATTTTCAGTGCCTTTAATTACTTGTACAGTAAAAGATGTCTGATTAAAATCAATCACTGTTAAACATGCACCATTAACACTGATGGAATCACCAATATGCATATCTGCCGTAATCTTATGTGCTTCGATTTCAATCGTCCTGACTGATTGACGAATTTGAACACTTTTAACGACACCTATTTCTTCAACGATGCCAGTAAACATGCATCATCACTTCTTTCGTAAAGTTAATTTGACATTTTGATTTAATAACTCGGAATGAACAATTTCAAATTGGTTCGCATCTGGTATCTCAATCACATCATTTGTTTGATAAAATTGATAATTTCCAGATCCGCCAATTAATTTCGGGGCATAATAGAGAATAAATTTGTCTATATAATTAGATTGGAGAAATTCTGAAGTAGTGGTTGGACCTGCCTCGACTAGCAAAGTTCCAACTCCTCTTTTATATAAATTGTGAAGAATTGTTGTTAAATCACAAGACTTCAAGTAAATAATTTCAATATGTGTTTGATTGGTTGTTAAATTTGGATTTTCAGTATATATCCAAATTGGTGTTGATTCATCTTGATAAATTTGCTGATTAAAATGAATATTCCCAGACTTAGACAATATTACTTTTATAGGGTTTTTTCCATCTTGAATACGTGTAGTATATTGTGGATCATCTAATTCAACTGTATGTCTTCCAGTTAACACTGCATCGTGTCGATGTCTTAACTTATAGACATCTTGTTTAACCTCTTTGTTAGTAATCCATTGACTTTGTCCATTATCATTCGCTTGTTTACCATCTAAACTTGCAGATACTTTCACTGTAATTTGTGGCAGTTGCTTTGCTTTTGCTTTAAAAAAGTCTTGGTATAATTGTGATGCACGTTCATCATCAACGCATTCAACCTCAATACCGTGATCCCGTATCGTCTCATCACCATGTGTATCTAACGAATTGTCTTTTGTTGCGTAAACTACTTTAGCTATCTTACAATCAATTATTTTGTTAACACAGGGTGGCGTTGAACCAAAATGACTACATGGCTCTAACGTAATATAAATCGTCGCACCTTCAGCATTTTGTTGTGCCATATCAAGTGCTTGAACCTCCGCATGCTTGTCACCTTTTCTCAAGTGTGCACCAATACCAACAATCCTACCTTCTTTAACTACAACAGCGCCAACGGGTGGATTAACACCTGTTTGACCTTGTACCATATTTGCAAGTTGAATCGCATAATCCATAAATTGACTCAAATGATCACCTCTATAAACAAAAATCCTCACATCATGAATTAAGATGCAAGGAGAAAAATTTATCGTTAAATAAGCCTATTTGTACACATTTTTACAAATACGCTACATTATCTTTGTCGATAATTAACATTCTTTCTCCCATCCAGACTTTAACTGTCGGCTCTAGAGTCTCACTAGATCAGCCACTAATACGAAACATATTAGCAGGTCGCAGGCTTAATTTACTGCCGGTTGGGAATTTCACCCTGCCCCGAAAGAATTATATATGAAATTGTTATAGATTATTTGAGTACGTAGTATGTCAACTACATTTAAAATGATACTATATGTTTTCTGAAAAAACAATTAATGACGGTTTTAATTTAATATAATCTGAGTACTATAGGCATCTCATTGCTATGATTCTTACTAACAGACATTAAAATCAAAACCTCAATGCGTCTCTATAGAGCGTTCTCTTTATTATCTTCTAGTTACAAATTATTGATTGTCACTTCGCTGTTCTTGCTCATTCGATTCTAAAGCATCATATAATTGAGATACTGTATGCGCAACTTGTTCTACTATCATTTTCACACCATTTCGTAGTTTATTAACACCGTTTGTCATTTGACCTATCGCAATCATATTTGTTAATGTTCCAAACCTTGGACTAATAACTTGATTGGTTTCCGGTATGATTTGTATGCCTCCCATTGGATGTGCTTGTACAATTTGTCTATTTTCAAGATTTTTAATTAATTGATCATCTTGATCTAATTCATTTAAATGACTTTTTGCACCTGTCGCGTTAATGACAACATTATATATGTCTACTGATTCTTGGTTTTTGTATGAAAAATAATACAACTTGCCATCATGTTTCACATCTTCTAAATCTTTTTTCAAAATTAAAGACTTATTTTCTATTAATTCAATAATTAGTTCAGCAGTTCTTGGAGGCATTGGATTTGAATTTAATTGAATCATCTTTGAGTATTTTTGATTAAATTGATGTTGGTCTTCAATGCTTAAGCTATTCCATATCCAATTTAAATTCTCTTTCAAATATTCAATGATACTTTGGAAAATGCCCATTTCTGTTGGACGCGCTAAATCATACTTCAAATCTGCAATATGATTTCCTGTACGTCTATGTACTAATTTTTCAAAATCAATGTCATATTCAGCACATTCTTTTAAAAATAAAGAAACTAACGTATCAAGCGGTGCATTGCCGAAATGATGTTTTTTTATGTCATTTAATTTGTCTTTAGTTAAGTACTTGAATGTCACGTCTATCATTGTACCTCTTACACTTGGTAAATTTGCAGAACGACTCGTCATAGTAATTGGTAATTTCGGATGATGAGCAGCAACATAACGAACAACATCTAAACTTGCAAGGCCTGTACCAATAATCGCAATATCGTCCAGTTCATTTACTTCGTCTAACGTATTATATGTTGGATAAGGCGTAGCGATATATCCTTTTTTGCCCTTCAAGTTATATGGATCATGGTAGGCAAATGTACCACATGTTAAAAATACATAATCGTACGTTTGCCATGATTGTTCTGAATTTGTAGTACATATGTAATAAGTTAAATTCGTTTCATCGATATTAGAATTTGTATAAATCTCTTGAACTTTATTATAATTAGTTGATATATTTGGATATTTTTTCGTATACATAGATAAATAAGATTTCATATAATGTCCGAATACAAATCTCGGTAAATATGCAGGTTCATCAAAATTAAAATCAGTTTGTTGTTTATACCACTTCCAAAATTCAGTCTCATCATCTAAATTTAAACTCATCTTTTTCGAAGGCATATTAATTAGCAGCTCAGAACTATCATTTTGAAATGGTACGCCCTGTCCCATATTTACTTTATCATCGTATAAATCTATATCTAATTGATTAAATTTCGGGTGCTTAACTAACTCTCTCAATACACTTACACCAGCAGTTCCCATGCCGATTATTGCTACACGCATATATCATCCATCCTTTAGTCATTTTAAATATTTTCTTTTATCTATTACCCATATTTATAGCAATTTGGTATTTTTAATAAAATTTATTAAGGTAATCTATTATTTCACTTTTACAACCACTAAACCATTTAAAACTTTTCATTTAATATCAAATCTAGTGTTTGTGTTAAAATATTTTTAACAATTTGCCATATTTTATGAATTCACCATTGTCATACTTCATTACTTCATCATAATTATGATTCGTTTTAAAGATGTTCATTCAATATCGACAACAGCTTATGTGTTAAAATATTTTTAACGAGGTGAATTAAATTGAAATTTATAGCAAAGATATTAATCTCATTAGTAATTCTATTTATGATTTTTAGTCGTAAAAATAAAGCTTCTTAATCAATACCCTTGATTACAAAATAAATTCAACTAAGGTGATTGGCCATACACTCAAGATATGGCTAATCACCTTTTTCAATGCAGAATAAAGAGTATATTTTGCAAAATCAATATTTATAATTTATCTTTAATACCCTTTTAATACTAAAACCAAATTTAAATTACATAGTCATATCGTGAAATATACCAAAGAAACATAGACATTTATCTATATAGATGATAATCTATTTAACGTCTAGGAGGTATGTTATGACGTATAAAGAACTAGCAACATATTTAAAAGTTTTATCAGATTCAAGCAGATTAGAAATACTAGATTTACTTTCTTGTGGAGAGTTATGCGCTTGTGATTTGTTAGAACATTTTCAATTCTCTCAACCCACACTTAGCTATCATATGAAAGCATTAGTAAAAACCAACTTAGTTACGACACGAAAAATCGGAAATAAACATTTATACCAGCTTAATCATAATATTTTTGAGTCCGTAATTAATAACTTGTCAAAAGTTCATACCTCTAACCAACGATGTATTTGTCATAACCTTAAGACTGGTGAATGCTAATGATGACAACTTTAGCGACATTCATTTTTCTAGTAACTTTATTATTTGTATTATGGCAACCTAAAGGCCTAGATATTGGATTTACTGCATTAGCAGGTGCCTTTATTGCTGTTATTACTGGTGTTGTAAGTTTTTCCGATGTTTTCGAAGTAACAGGTATAGTCTGGAATGCCACTTTAACTTTTGTATCAGTCATTCTTATTTCATTAATATTAGATAAAGTTGGATTATTCGAATGGTCAGCTATTCACATGCTTCATGCTTCAAAAGGTAGTGGCCTAAAAATGTTCGTTTATATCATATTATTGGGTGCCGTGGTTGCTGCATTTTTCGCAAATGATGGCGCAGCTTTAATCTTAACGCCCATTGTATTAGCAATGGTAAAAAATATAGGTTTTAGTAAGCGGGCCATATTTCCATTTATTATTGCAAGTGGTTTTATTGCTGATACAACGTCTTTACCTTTAATCGTGAGCAATTTGGTCAATATCATTTCTGCAGATTACTTTAACATTAGTTTCTCTCAATATCTTAGTAGAATGATTATCCCTAATTTATTCTCGTTATTAGCTAGCCTTCTAGTTTTGTGGTTATATTTTAGAAAAGCGATTCCTAAATCATTTGATGCAAATCACATAAAAAAACCTATAGATGCCATTAATGATTTAAAGCTATTTAAAATTTCATGGATTGTTCTAGTTATATTACTTTTCGGCTATCTAATCAGTGAATTTACTAAAATTCCGGTATCAATTTTCACCGGAATCATTGCTTTTATATTTCTAATATTGGCTCGTAAATCAAATGCTGTAAATATTAAGCAAGTCATTAAGGGCGCACCTTGGAATATAGTATTATTTTCAATTGGTATGTATATCGTCGTATTCGGCTTAAGAAATGCTGGCATTACTTTAATATTAGCTAAAATATTAGAATATATTTCCAATTACGGTCTATTTAGCACTATTTTGGGAATGGGCTTCATTTCAGCATTTTTATCATCAATAATGAATAATATGCCTACAGTTTTAATAGATGCGATTGCTATTGGTCAATCAAATGTCCATGGCATGTTAAAAGAAGGCCTAATTTATGCAAATGTTATCGGTTCTGATTTAGGTCCAAAAATTACACCGATAGGCTCTTTAGCTACATTACTGTGGTTACACGTCTTAACACAAAAAGATGTTAAGATTTCTTGGGGCACATACTTTAAAACTGGTATCATCATTACAATTCCAGTACTATTTTTCACACTTTTAGGATTATATCTAACACTTATACTATTTTAAGTAATAAAAAGACGCTTTCTATTTATTGCGATAGAAAGCGTCTTTTTGTACTTGAGCAAGTCATATCATAACTTAACTCTAACAAATTACTTATTCAAATGTTTACTGTCATCTTTATACACAAAGTATTTGAAGTATTTTCCTTCAGTCTTCATGTTCTTATAAAAGTCAGCGATAATTGTTGCATTACTTTCTGCCCACTTAATATCTGTAGCATATTGATGTTCTCCTGGATTTTTTGGATTCCATCTCATACTATACAATGTATTTTGATCTGTGCTTGATAAGAAGTGCTTATGAATGAAATCAGCACCGCCTGAAATAGCTTTTTCAGGTGTATCCCAACCATGCTTTTTAGCATATTCTGCACCTGTTTTAATTGGGTCTTTATCAAGAGCTCCCACTCCATAGAAATTGTAGTATTTTTTACCATCAATTTCGACACCATTAGCTAATTCACTTTTAACTGCGCCAGTTTCTAATAATGCATGTGAAATTAAATAAACTTCGTTAACGTGCTTATCTTTAGCAGCTTTTAAGAAATCATCCGTATGTTTCAATAACGTTGGTCTATCGACTAACATACGTTTAATTCTATTTTTATCAATCCCTTGATACTTTGATAAATCTAAAAATTGATATTTTTGCTTTTCATTATCGATAAAAGTACCGCTATCCATTGCACTTTTAATTTCAGTTGCAGATGCATCTCTCCATGCATCATTCTTTTTATTTGATACCTGTTGACTCGTATAATTATTTATTTGTTTCTTTGCTGCATCGTTTAATGTAACATTTAACTTTTCAATCTTAATGTCGGATTTAACATGTTTGAAAAATATCTGATCGGATATCATTGAGAAAAATAAAAATGAGACAACAGCAAATATGACAACAAGTCCTATTATTCCAAAAATAGAACCTTTCTTGTGTTTATTCATATCCACACCTCTTAGGTCATTGTTGTTATACATTCAGTTTGACTACGATAATAAAGTTTAACATTATTAAAACCGTTTAACAATTTTATCTATGCATTGTTACATATTCATAAATAAACAGTAATGTAAATGAAACGTTTTAAACGATTTATCAACATTACTTTACGTTGATTCACGAATCATAAATGTTTTATCTTTTTGTATAACCTTTGAAAACCTTTATATCAATAATCTTATTATTCACGTATTAAAAAACAAAAAATTCTCTTGTTCGTTTACTTAGTTTCTTTTTTATAATCCATCATAATAAAACTTGCTGCATTTGATCTATTTTTATAATAGTACTGATTTAAATCAATTGTACCTTCAATTTGACCATCACGATACATCATTTCATTAGTGAAGTTATTTATCATCACGAAATCAGCGCGATCTCTTATAACATCTAAATCGTCGTTTCGTGCAAAAAAATGTTCTAAATTTAAATGTGCGTAATCCATTGTTACCTCCCGATTACAAATTTTGTTCTATCTACTATTTAGCAAAGTAATAATACATCATATCACATTAAATTAATTACTTATGTCTTATATTTAACACTTAATTTAGCGATTACGCAAATGAATGATTTTTCTAAATATTTTATTCTATCTTTATCCGGAAATATTTGTTATACGTATAACTTGGAGAATGACTACTTGAAATTTAATGACGTATACAACAAACACCACAAAATCATACACCATCTTTTAAAAAAATATAATATTAGCTATAATTATGATGAGTATTATCAACTACTCTTGATAAAAATGTGGCAATTGAGTCAGATATATAAACCCTCAAGCAATCAATCTTTATCCTCTTTTTTATTCATGCGACTAAACTTTTACCTTATCGATCTATTCAGACAACAAAAACGTTTAAATGATATCATTTTATGTGAAAATCATTCACCAATACTAACTGAACAGCCAACATACTTTAATGAATATGACCTTCGTTTACAAGATGTTTGTGCCCTACTAAACCACAGGGAACGTCAGTGGCTTATGCTTTATCTTGAAGGCTATAAGCAATATGAAATTGCTGATATTATGTCATTATCAACTTCAACAATTAAATTAATTAAGGCATCAGTTAAGCGTAAATGCCAACGTTTTTTTAAATAGATGCGACGTGTCGTGTTGATTAAAATGATTAATACTCTTGGAACGCTCAATAATATGCATTTCATTTATGCGAACCATTTTATTATTAACTGATTGAAAAGGAGTACTATATTTGCAAGACATTTCTACAAAACACCTACTTTATATCCAAACCGCAACTTCGAACCATCTTGAGACAAAATGTGTCTTTCTGTACCATGAATACAATCTCGAATTCCCTATTACTAAAGCCATTCCTTATTATGCTAAATTGCATTTTACATCAGCATCAATTTTAATCGATGCGGCAAAAAGCATACTCAACATTAACAAGCTGGTGCCTATTTACCTTAATCCGAAAACGATTCTTTTCCCAATAAAACAAAAGCGTGCACCGATACAAACATATATCAATGCACACTATATAATTGGTATGACGGAAATGGGGAATTCGACTATGCTCCATTTCAAAAATGGCAAAACATTAGAAGTCGATGAACCCATGTCTCTTATTTCCAAAAAATGCTATGAAAGTTTAGCATTGAAGCATTTCATTGAAAATACTAATGACTATTAAATTTATGTTCTAACAGTTTCTTTGTAAAATATGATGTTGTGATTTTTATTAAATAGATACTAACTAACATTAATAAAATCGCCCCAATGATTGTTAAAATAACAACCGTTGTCGACAATTCTACTTTAGGGTTAACGAAAAATTGCACACCAGATAGACTTGTAATTAATCCAAATAAAAACAAACCTAATAAAGCAACGTATGCAAACATCATCACCACTAATGTTACAAAGATGCTATAACTTTTAGTTTCTTTACTACGAAATACATTTTCTCTTAAGTACGTATTAGCAAAGGTGATTGGCTTATTAAAGTTCACATTGTCCTTGTCAGTAATACTAGACAACCGTTGATCTAATGCCTGTTTTTCATTTTTGTTCAAAAACCATAATTGCTTTTTAACCTTTTTATCAAATGATGCTTTATTCATAATTAAGGATTTCTCTCCTTTATAATATTGACGTAATTTTAAACATTAGCGTCAATTGAAAGTGTATTTTATATATTTTACAGAAATACATGCATCAAATCTACAAAAATTAACTTTGCAATTTTATTTTTAGTAATTTGACACTGTATAATTGACACCGTTTATATTGCAAACAAATGGTTTTAGTTAAGTGTAATGATGCGCCTTTAAACATATCTAAGTTTCTCATATAATGAAAATGACCATACCAATGAAATGCTTTAATATTTATTTTAAAGATGATAGAAAGGATTAAATATGCAGAAATTCAAGGATTTGTTTTATGATGATTTATCAGTTGCACGTGGAAATTATTTTCTAACTTTATTATCCGCATTCTTGATTACTATTATTCTACTAATTGGTTTCGTTGTCAGTGATACACACATACTTTATGGCGTGTTTATAGTGCTCATCGGTATTGTGTTATTACGGTTATTCAAAATTAATTTACTCTCATTTAAAAAATTAACAATGTCACAAGTGATTTATATCATCGGTGGTGCATTGCTAATTTATGGGTTAGATCATCTTTATTTACATTTTCATGACGTACCGACAAATGAACAAGAATTAGATCGAGAATTACAACATATGCCTTTGTATATGTCTATTGTCACAATTGCTATTATCCCTGCCATTGTAGAAGAAATCGTTTTTCGAGGCATGATAATAAGAGTTGTATTTAGAAAGCATTTATTTATTGGATTAGTTGTGTCTAGTCTAGTGTTTGCATCATTGCATGAATCGGATACTTGGATTGGGTACTTACCTTATTTATATTCTGGAGTGATTTTTGGCCTAATATATTTAAAAACAAAGCGATTAGAAGTCGTTATTTTAATCCACTTTATAAATAACCTATCCTCATTACTCATTCTGATATGGGGATAATACTAGTTGATATAATACACAATGATTGCCCCTCAACATGTTATTCACAAAACGATATGCAATACAAATTAATAATATACTAGCTTTTAAAACAATAAAAAACCTTGTATAATTAACTTAATTTTCATAAAAATTAAACGTCAAACTTTATTTTAGGAGAATTAATATGTTTTCGAGGAATAACAATATTTTTGTTGATGATTTGTCTGTAACAAAGGACAATTATTTAATTGCAGTTTTAAAAATGTTGATCATTTTTTTAGTAATTAATTATGGAACAGACATCAGTTATGACCATGAGTATGTTGGGCTATTTATTATATTACTAGGTGTTGTACTTCTTAAAGTTTTAAACATCAATTTATTATCTTTCAAAAAATTAAAATTCCCTCATATGCTTTATATTATATTTGGATTTTTGTTGATGTATGGATTAGATTACTTATATGATACGTTCGCACCGCCTACATTAAATGAAATATTGATAGATGAAGAGTCTGAAGATGCACCTTACCACATAGCTCTGCTTAGTACTGCTATCATTCCACCAATTACAGAAGAAATCATCTGTCGTGGATTGATTATACGAATTTTATTCAGAAATCATCTTTTCTTAGGTTTTATAGTTTCAACTGTATTCTTCACGCTAATACATGAATCAAACACGCTGATTGGTTATCTTCCGTATTTTTATTCAGGTTTAATTTTTGGCTATACTTACTTAAAAACAAAACGATTAGAGGTACCGATTTTAATACATTTTATCAATAACCTCTTAGCCATGTAACAATAAAATCATTAATTATTTTGATATTTACATGATGACACCAAAGCTTTTACAAAGTATTAATAGGTGACTTTCCAAATGTTATTGCATATTTACGTTCTGTAATTATATCAAAACAACAAAACATATTAAGTTTAGCTATGAAAAAAATCTATGACGATAGATTTTTTTCATAGCTATTTTTTATTGTTATCGAGCCTATCCCAGACTCTCTATACTGTTATATTAACAGTCATTGACTGAATGATAATAAGCTTTTCAATTATAGAGGCCCCAACATAGAGAATTTCAAAAAAGAAATTCTACAGGCAATGCGCGTTGGGGTGTGGGGCCCCAACACAGAGAATTTCGACAAGAAATTCTACAGGCAATGAAATACATATTAATTTAAAATTGACTCCAATATGAAAAACCCCCATAAGCACAATGCCTATGAGGGTTTAAATATATTTATATATTATAAAATAGAAAGACCTGAAGATTGAATATCTTTCGCAAAGCCTTTAACTGTATCTACTGATAATTCGTTAATATCGCGACCTAAGTTTGTATTCACTTTTTTCACAACATCTGCAGGGCATGTAATAATATCTGCACCAATTTCATCAGCTTGAATCACATTGAATAATTCGCGGCAACTTGCCCATAATAATTTAACGCCGTCTTTACTATGCGTAACTTTTACAGCCTCTTTCATTAATGGTAATGGATCTACGCCTGTATCTGCAATACGTCCTGCAAATACTGAAACATATGTTGGCACACCTTCAGTTACTGCTTCAGTTATTTCTTTAACTTGTTCAATTGTATAAACAGCCGTAACGTTTAATCTCACATTGTCAGCTGAAAGTTTTTTAATTAAAGGAATCGTTGATTCACCTTTTGTATTTACAATAGGAATTTTAACAAATACATTTTCGCCATATTGTTTTAAAATTGCTGCTTCTTTTTCCATAGTTTCTAAATCGTCTGCAAATACTTCAAATGAAATTGAAGCATCTGGAATTTCTTTCACAGCTTCTTCAGCAAAAGCTTTGTAATCTGTTACGCCCGCTTTCGCCATTAAACTAGGATTTGTTGTAAAGCCATCCACTTGTTTGTTTTTATAAGCTGCTTTCATTTCTTCAATATCTGCACCATCCGCAAATACTTCTACATTTAGTTTAGCCATATAATATAGCCTCCTTGATTCTTATTAAAATTTTAACAACATCTGCATGTCTTTTTCTTACAACCATTTGTAAAAAATGATTTTTATTTCTTTGTTATATAAAACATTTATATCACGCTTTTATAATATATAGCTAATTTTTTGCCTATATTTCTTAAAAATGACTTTAGCAACATTGTGTCAACAAGGTAATTAAACTATTGTTTTGTGATTGTTTATGATACGATATGTAAATGATAACCATCCAGGAGGTCTAGCATGTCTCGTTCAAAAAAATACTTTTACTTATCTAGCTTAATGATTATTTTAAGCTTTTTCTTTAATACAAATAACGTTTTCCTAAGTGGGCTTTTTAATTCTTTTATTAAATTAATACTTTTCTGCAGTGTTATTAACTCAATTGTACTAATATTGTCTATAATTTTTGCAGATCGTTCAATTAAATCACTAAAGCCTGATGCAGATTGGATTAGAATTGCGAGTAAAAGTTTGCCTTGGATTATTCTAATCGTTATTTTAGTACATATCTTTTCGATTGTTCACACATTCGGTTTTATTTAAAAAAGATAAAATGTCAATGTAGCCTTAATACAAAACAATACAATGTATCATGCTAAAATGAGTAAATCCATTTGATGACGTTGTTGCGTATAAAAATATTAGATTTTCGAAATCATAACTATGCATCTAATCGCTATAGTTATACAACAAGATATAACATATAATGAGGTTTGATAATGCATCGACAATTTTTGTCGTCGCGTTGCCAAAACCTCTTTTTTAAATTCAAACTACTTCTTTTCGAGGTGAACCAAATGCAATATGTATATATTTTTATCGGTGGTGCTTTAGGCGCTTTATTACGTTACCTCATTTCTTTTCTGAATACTGACGGAGGTTTTCCAATCGGAACACTGATAGCCAATTTGACTGGTGCTTTTGTAATGGGATTGCTAACAGCCTTAACAATTGCATTTTTTTCAAACCATCCGACCCTTAAAAAAGCTATTACGACTGGTTTTCTTGGTGCTTTAACGACTTTTTCAACATTTCAATTAGAATTAATACATATGTTTGATCATCAACAATTTATAACTTTACTACTATATGCTGTAACAAGTTATGTCTTTGGTATTTTGTTATGTTACGTCGGTATAAAACTAGGTGGTGGTTTATCATGATATCAATCATTTTAGTCATGATTGGCGGCGGTTTGGGTGCAATTGCTAGAAGTGCCATTACTGATTATTTCAATCATAAATTCACTTCAAAGTTACCTATCGCAACATTGATAGTAAATCTTGTTGGTAGTTTTTTAATTGGATTAACTATAGGCTTATCAATTTCAATCTCATGGTTCCCTGCGTTCTTTGTTACCGGTTTTTTAGGTGGCTTAACAACTTTCTCAACATTAGCCAAGGAACTTACACTAATGATGACGCCAAAATTTAATATTAACCTTTTTCTCAATTATTCACTTTTACAATTCATCATTGGATTTATAGCTTGTTATATTGGCTATCATATTTAAAAATAAAATGCTTCATTCAGCAAATAGGTAAATTACGACACCTTCCTGAACGAAGCATTTTTTAATTTTCATGCAAATTTTTTAGCACCAGATAATGCCTATCAAAATAAAACAATCTTTGTTGCCGTTTAAATAATGTGAATGTCAATAAATTCTCCAAACTAGTCGAAAATAAAAACGTTAAGCAATATGTCTATTACCTAACGTTGACAATTTATCTGACCTTTTCATCAGTTGAGCGATTTTAATCTATCCTTCAAAAGTTTTTGGATCAGGTCCAATTCTCTTATCTTGATTTAAACCATCAATTCGCGTCATTTGTTCATCTGATAATTCGAAATCAAATATTCGGAAGTTTTCAGAGATTCTGTTTGGTGTCACCGATTTAGGGATTGTAACCACTCCATGCTGCACATTCCATCTTAAAACAACTTGGGCAGGTGACTTTCCTAATTCTTGAGCAATGTCTTTAATTGTCTCATCATTTAAAATTTGTGCATTCATCAATGGTGACCAAGATTCCATCACGATATGTTGTGCTGCCAAATATAATTTCAATTTATGTTGCGTTAAATATGGATGATATTCAACCTGATTAATTACAGGTTTAATTGACACTTGTGCCAACAAAGCTTCCAAATGTTCAGGTTCAAAATTGCTGACACCTATATTTTTAACTTTATTATTTTTATATAAATCTTCCATACCTTTCCATGTATCAACCATTACGGCTTCGTTCGTACCTGGCCAATGTACTAGATACAAATCTAAGTATTTTAAACCTAATCTAGATAAACTAGCTTCGTAGGCAGCTGCTACATTTTCACGACCAAAATCCTCAAAATATAATTTTGAAGTAATAAATAAGTCTTCTCTAGCAATACCAGTTGATTCCAATCCGGCACGAATGCCAGCACCTACTTGTTCTTCATTCCCATAAACTTTTGCGGTATCAATACTACGATATCCTTGTTCAATGGCATACTTAACACTTTCCATGCAATTTTCATCATTTTCCACACGAAATGTCCCTAAACCAATTTGTGGCATCGTGTTTCCATTATAAAATGTTTTAACCTCCATAAATATCGCCTCACCTTTTTGATGTATTATACCCTGTTATCATAACAAATCTGAGTTGAATACATGAGAAAAAACACTTAGAGCAATCAACCACTAAAATGCTAGTAATATCTCTCAAATATTAATCAAATTGTAAAAGTAATTCTGTTTAATTTATGACAAACTAAAAAAGCCGAAGTAACAACATATAGTCATCACTTCAGCCTAACATTTAATTGAATGATTCAATTTTATCCATCATTTGTTGTAAGTCTTCCACGTTGTATTGAATACGACCATGGAATACAAATTTGTTAAAGAACTCGTCTAATTGTTCAGCACCGACAAGCACTTTGACAGCACTATTTTGATTATAATTTGAAATTGTTACATCGCCTTCATTTTTAGGATTAAAGTATAAAATTGAAGTCGGTGTATATTTAGCACCTAAATGTTTTTGTAAGTCTTCAGCCAATTGTTTAATTGCCTCAATTTGATCTGAATAATTTACAAATGATAATGAACGTTTGTCATCATTTTGATCCATAACAATAGTTTGCGGTCTAGATTTATCTAAATCCAATGTATCAAATACTTGTTCCATAGGTGGTAAATCTTTAAATTGACCGCCACTTATACCATTATAAACATGACCTTTTAACAATTGAGAATCAATAATATAAAGACCAGTTCTTGTTAATACTAAATGACTAATTCGTTCAATATTATTAAAGCCATCCTTTGGTAAAAAGATATTTGCCATAATGTGCATATCTTCTGGTCGAATTCGTTTTTCTTTAACTAATCTTTCACGAATACCAATTAATCTCATGTCCGTTACATATTCACTATGATTTTTCGAGAACAATTTTAATGCGTCAATCTCACGATCTTTTGTACTAACCATGTGATTATAATCTTCTTGTTGTTTTGTAATTGTCTTTTTATTTTGAATACGCTCTTTCTCTAAAGCTTCTTCATGAGACTTTTTAATGTTTTGTTCTTGTTGTTCATACTTTTCTTCTGTTTGTCGCTTAACTTTTTTCTTACTACCTAAGGCAACTAAGAAAAGGACAAAAAAGATTAATGCAATGACTACTGCAATAATGAGTCCAATGACTACCGGTGAAGATAAATCCATCACAACAACGCTCCTTTTTAATATATGAATAACTTTAATTATAATAGAAAATCTTTTATTTAGCTATATTCAATTCATCTTATTATTTTACTGCGTCTTTTAATTCTTCCACTTTGTCTAATTTTTCCCATGGGAATAAGACATCTGTACGTCCAAAATGACCATAAGCAGCAGTTTGTTTGTAAATCGGTTGTTTCAAATCAAGCATTTTAATAATACCTGCAGGTCTTAGGTCAAAGTGTTTTCTAACTGCTTCGACAAGTTGCCCTTCAGAAACTTTACCTGTTCCAAATGTATCAATTGCAATTGACACTGGTTCTGCAACACCAATCGCATATGCCAATTGTACTTCACATTGATCTGCTAAACCTGCTGCTACAATATTTTTAGCCACATAACGTGCAGCGTATGCAGCTGAACGGTCTACTTTTGTAGGATCTTTACCGCTAAAGCATCCGCCACCATGACGTGCATAGCCACCGTACGTATCAACAATGATTTTACGTCCTGTTAATCCTGCATCACCTTGAGGTCCACCGATTACAAAGCGTCCTGTAGGATTGATGTAGAATTTAGTTTGTTCATTAATCAAGTTTTCTGGAACAGTTGGATAAATGACATGCGCTTTGATGTCTTCTTGAATTTGTTCAAGTGTCACATCATCAGCATGTTGTGTTGATACGACAATCGTATCAATACGTACAGGGTTATCATTTTCATCATATTCAACAGTGACCTGAACTTTACCGTCTGGTCGTAAATAATTTAACGTACCATCTTTACGCACATCTGATAAACGTTTTGCCAATTGATGTGATAAATAAATTGCTAGAGGCATATACGTCTCTGTTTCATTCGTTGCGTAACCAAACATTAAACCTTGGTCACCTGCACCTGTTGCTTCAATTTCTTCTTCGCTATCTTTATCACGATACTCTAATGCTTTATCCACGCCTTGTGCAATGTCAGGTGATTGTTCATCAATCGCAGTTAAAATTGCCATTGTTTCATAATCATAACCATATTTTGCTCTTGTGTATCCAATTTCTTTGATTGTTTCTCTAACAACTTTCGGAATATCAACATATGTTGTTGTAGAAATTTCGCCGGCGATCAATGCCATACCTGTTGTAACAGTTGTTTCACAAGCTACACGTGCATTTGGATCGTCTTTTAAAATAGCATCTAATATTGCATCTGACACTTGGTCAGCGATTTTATCTGGGTGTCCTTCTGTAACAGACTCTGAAGTAAATAATCGTTTGTTATTTAACATAGTTTGCTCCTTTAAATTTATATTACGAAAATTCTCTCTCTGTGAGCTAAATAAAAAAGACCTTCTAACTATTAATATAGAGAGAAGGCCTAATACGTCCATTCGCTCTTATCGTTCAGACCTATTTGTCTGCAAACGGTTTGGCACCTTTCTTTTATAAAAAAAGAGGTTGCTGGGTTTCATTGGGTCCATGTCCCTCCACCACTCAGGATAAGAGAATCCGTTAAAAATAATACTACCTAATTAATGAATTAATGTCAATTTTTCACAAATAAATTTACAGTAAAATATTGTAGATTAATTATGTTAATGTGTTATACTAATTAAATGTAAAGGCTTACATTTAAATTATCGCTTTGGAGGGATTTAGGATGTCAGTAGACACATACACTGAAACAACTAAAATTGACAAATTACTGAAAAAACCAACGTCACATTTTCAACTTTCGACGACACAACTTTATAATAAAATCTTAGACAATAAGGAAGGGGTATTAACAGAACTTGGTGCTGTTAATGCAAGTACTGGAAAATATACTGGTCGTTCGCCTAAAGACAAATTTTTTGTCTCAGAACCTTCATATAGAGATAACATTGACTGGGGAGAAATTAATCAACCTATCGATGAAGAAACTTTCTTGAAGTTATACCATAAAGTACTAGACTATTTAGATAAAAAAGATGAATTATACGTATTTAAAGGCTACGCTGGTAGCGATAAAGATACAATGTTAAAACTTACAGTCATCAATGAATTAGCATGGCATAATTTATTTGCTAAAAATATGTTTATTAGACCTGAATCAAAAGAAGAAGCTACAAAGATTAAACCTAACTTCACTATCGTTTCTGCCCCACATTTTAAAGCAGATCCAGAAGTTGATGGTACTAAATCTGAAACCTTTGTCATTATTTCATTTAAACACAAAGTCATTTTAATCGGCGGTACTGAATACGCTGGTGAAATGAAAAAAGGTATCTTCTCTGTAATGAATTATCTCTTACCGATGCAAGATATTATGAGCATGCATTGCTCAGCAAACGTTGGTGAAAAAGGCGATGTTGCATTATTCTTTGGTCTATCTGGCACAGGTAAAACAACCTTATCGGCTGACCCACACCGTAAACTAATCGGTGATGATGAACACGGCTGGAATAAAAACGGGGTCTTTAATATCGAAGGTGGCTGCTATGCAAAAGCAATTAATCTTTCCAAAGAAAAAGAACCACAGATTTTTGACGCAATCAAATATGGTGCAATTTTAGAGAACACTGTAGTTGCAGAAGATGGTTCAGTGGACTTTGAAGACAATCGTTATACAGAAAACACGCGTGCCGCTTATCCAATTAATCACATTGACAATATTGTAGTACCATCTAAAGCAGCACATCCAAATACAATTATTTTCTTAACTGCGGATGCATTTGGTGTTATTCCACCGATTTCAAAGTTAAATAAAGACCAAGCAATGTATCATTTCTTGAGTGGTTTCACTTCTAAATTAGCTGGCACAGAGCGTGGTGTGACAGAACCTGAACCATCATTCTCAACATGTTTCGGCGCACCGTTCTTCCCGTTACACCCTACTGTTTACGCTGATTTATTAGGTGAACTTATCGATTTACATGATGTTGATGTTTATCTTGTTAATACTGGATGGACTGGCGGAAAATATGGTGTAGGACGTAGAATCAGCTTACATTACACACGTCAAATGGTAAACCAAGCGATTTCTGGCAAATTGAAAAATGCAGAATATACAAAGGATAGTACGTTTGGTTTAAGCATTCCTGTAGAAATTGAAGATGTACCGAAAACTATTTTAAATCCAATTAATGCTTGGAGCGACAAAGAGAAATATAAAACACAAGCAGAAGATTTAATTCAACGTTTTGAAAAGAACTTCGAAAAATTTGGTGAAAAAGTTGAACATATTGCCGAAAAAGGTAGCTTCAACAAATAAATTTAAATACTAATTAAAGAGCCAACCGCTGTTAAATTTTAACAATGGTTGGCTCCTCTTATTTTATATGGTAAAAATTTATAGGCAATTTTATTACAACAATCACATTTAAGGTGACCTTCATGCCAAACTCACATCACTCATTCAATGGAAGCAGCACGTCTTCACATAAAGTACCGATTCCTTACGCTATGCATGTTGCCCCACTTTGCATAAAGTACCGATTCCTCACTCAACGTATATCACACATCTCCAAAGATTGATAGTTCCCATGCGCACACCACGTTTCATACTACCTATGCAACTCAACTTGGTTCATAAATTCTTTAATATAAGTCAATGTTTCAACCATCGCTGGTGGTCTTGGCACATGTCCTTCTGCCATTTGATAAAATGTTTCATGCATGGCACCTTTTAACTCTAGTTGATCCGCTAAATAATACGCATGATGAATACCAACTTGCTGGTCTTTCCCTCCATGTACAATTAATATTGCTGGACTGTTTTCATTAATGTTTGGAATCGCTTGGCGTGCCTCATATGCTGCTCGATCTTTTTTCGGATGACCAATCATTCTACGTAACATCCCTCTTAAATCAACGCGCTCTTCATACATCAAATCAATATCTGAGACTCCACCCCAGATGATATAACTATTTACAGGTAAGTCTTGAAACGTCAACAACCCTTGTAGTCCACCTCTTGAAAAACCAACCATATGAATAAAAGCTTGCGGATATTTATCATGTAGCAACCTCAATAATTCAGTCACATCATTTAAATCGCCACGATAAAATTCATCTTTACCTTCACTCCCATTGTTACCTCGGTAGTATGGCCCAATCACTAAAGTTTGACTATCTGAAAATTGCATTAATCTACCTGCGCGCACACGTCCTACTTGGCCTTTGCCACCTCGCAAATATACTACAATGCGTTTTACTTCATGATGTGGTGTCATCATTAAAGCTTTTACTTGTAAATCATCTGACAAATATGTAATTTCTTCGAATTGATGCGTAAAAGATTCAATTGGCATTCGTTTACGTTTGATAAAATCCAAGTGATTGCACCCTCTCTACGCATTTTAAAATGGTACTATCTTGCAGTAAGAAACTCCGTTGTGCGAGTTCAATATCATTGATACAGTTAAACAACACTGGCCCTGCTGTTTCTAAATAATCGTTCTTGCTTACCAATGATTCAACTTCGATAAAATATACATCTTTTACAAAATCAGTTTGATCATGTGTTTCAATGGTATATTGCGCTATGTAATGAATATTTTTAACTTTGGCGCCTGTTTCTTCATATAATTCACGGGTAATTGCTTCAGCACTACTTTCCCCGCGTTCCCTTTTACCACCAGGAAATTCAATACCCCGTAAATTATGTTTGGTAAAAAGCAATTGATTTTTAAACGTTGGAATAGCTAGCACATGATTGCCATCTGCTATCTCATTATCCTTTTTAAATGTCAAATTAACTTGACGATTATCTTTATCCCTAAACTTCACGCGCATCACATCCCTACATTGTATGTTAATATAATAGTTAATTACTATCGTTGGAGGCATTAATTATGAAAAAGATATTCTTGGCGATGATTCATTTTTATCAACGTTTCATTTCGCCACTCACTCCACCAACTTGTCGTTTTTATCCAACATGTTCAGAGTACACTAGAGAAGCGATTCAATACCACGGTGCTTTCAAAGGCCTTTATTTAGGCATCCGTCGTATTTTAAAATGTCATCCGCTTCATAAAGGTGGCTTTGACCCAGTTCCGTTAAAAAAAGACAAGTCAGCAAGCAAGCATTCACATAAACATAACCATTAATATGGTTGTAATTGAGTTATATCCACTAAAGGGGGGCGAAATTCGAGTCGCCCCTCTTTTAATATGCCTGAATGCGACACCACATCTTGTTCAAAATAATAACCTGCTGGTGTAACATCTCCTGGATAATCACCTTTACGAGCAAGCATCGCTGTAAAATAACGGCTTAAACCATATTCATACATGCCGCCAACAACCACTTTTACACCATGACTTTTCAAAGTATCAATTGCCGTTTGCACTTTATCAATGCCACCTAGACGAAATGGTTTTAATACAACAACTTTCACATTGTATAATTTTATCAAATTAATTATGGCCGACAGTGACGTCGCCTTTTCATCAAGAGCAATTGGAGGTATTGTTCCATCCACTACGTCATCAAGCATTGAGATATCTGTAAATGGCTCTTCGATATAAAGAACCTGTTCACGCGCTAATAACTGTAACTGTGTAAAATCTTGACGATTCAAGGATTCATTTGCATCTATAACCAATTGAAAGTGGAAGTCTAATTCCCGTAACACTCTAATTTGATGCATGATTTGAGGCGTCCATTTTAATTTAATTCTGGTCGGCTTTGTTGCTTTCAATGACTCTAGTTGTTTATTTGATAAGCCGCTCGCTGTCGCTCCATATGCTACTGAAAATGAAAGCAGTACATGAAACATTTGATACAATGCCATGACAATAGTTGCCCTTGCAGCAGGCGTATTTTCCAATGAATCTACTAGTTTTAGTGCAGCTTCATACGTTTCAAATGATTTATTCCTATTATCTTCGAACCATTGCTCAATTACATGTTTCACTGACGCAATTGTTTCATGATCATACCAATCTGTTTGAAAAGCGTT
The DNA here is from genome assembly GCF_037966415.1 of Staphylococcus sp. FSL W8-0305. Taxonomy (NCBI): domain Bacteria; kingdom Bacillati; phylum Bacillota; class Bacilli; order Caryophanales; family Staphylococcaceae; genus Staphylococcus; species Staphylococcus sp. FSL W8-0305. The sequence continues at coordinate 197,546 of NZ_CP150198.1, read as the reverse complement.
ACATTCCCCGAAATATGCATTTCCTTTATCATCATTCAATTCGATAAACAAACAATCACGATGCGTTAAAGTGACTTTCGGTGTTACAATTTGTGACTTAAATGGCTCACTATATTTATAAAAATGCAAAGCTGTCAACTTCATCAAATCATCCTCTATACAACTTATTTCTTTGTAATTTACCTGTTGATGTATAAGGTAAAGTATCAACCTTTTCAAAGTGTTTCGGTACTTTATATTTCGCTAAATGTTGTGATAAATATGCAATCAATTGTGCCTTTGAAATGTTACTTTCACTGACAAAATATAATTTAGGTACTTGTCCCCAAGTATCATCAGGATGCCCTACACATACTGCGTCAATGATACCTGGAAATTGCTTCGCTACCGTTTCAATTTGATATGGATAAATATTTTCACCGCCACTAATAATTAAATCTTTACGTCTGTCATAAATCATGACATAACCTTCATGATCTATTTCAGCAATGTCACCCGTATTAAAATAACCATTTTCAAACGTACCCGTTAAATCTGTTGGATACAAATATCCATTCATCACATTGGCGCCTTTAATCATTAATTCTCCATGACCTTTTTTATTAGGATTTTTAATTTTTACGTCTACATTGGCACTTGGCATTCCTACAGTGTCAGGACGTGCATGCAACATTTCCGGTGTTGCTGTTAAAAATTGCGAACATGTCTCAGTCATGCCAAATGAATTATAAATTGGCAGGTTATATTGTAATGCCGTCTCTATCATACTGGCAGATAGTTTAGCACCGCCGAGTAATATTTTTTGTAAATCATAAGGTTCATGTAAACCTTGTTGCATAAGCCAATTTAAAGTTTGTGGCACAAGCGAAATGTGTGTGATGCGTTCATTTTTTATCATCGTTAAAATTTGTTCGGCATTGAATTTATCAACAATGCGCACAGTAAATCCTTCAATAACAGCTCTTAAAAGTACACTGAGACCCGAAATATGATAAATCGGCAAGACAGATAGCCAATTAGTATCACGATCAAATCCCAAGCTCTCTTTACATCCGATTGCACTGGCATAATGATTACGAAACGTTTGCGGCACCGCTTTTTGAGGACCAGTTGTCCCTGATGTAAACATAATCGATGCAATGTCATCTAAATTAAATGATGTATTTAATATGTTGGACGGCGAATCTTTCGGCACCACAGTTTCATTCGATGTATCATATTGGATACCCATTGTATTGTCCAACAAACCGTTCGTTGTAATATCCGTTCCAGCGAATTCAATATCATCCAGCGATACAATTTGAAACCCTCGCAATTCCAGTGGCAAGGTGCAAAAAATCAATTGTACATCGATTGACCTCATCTGATTCGTCATCTCATTAGGTGTCAACCTTGTATTAATCATCGCAATTTCAATATTTGCCAACCAACATGCATGTATTAAAATGATTGATTGAATCGAATTATCTATGTATAGCCCGACACGAGATTGTTGATAAGCCTTGAGCCTTTTAGCCAATAGACTCGCTTCACAGTATAAATTTTGATAAGTATAAGATTCTTGACCGTCTGTTATCGCAATATGATGTCCATTTTGTTGTGCTTGTTTATATAACCAAAAGTCCATGCGCTATTCCTCCAAAATCATTTACATTATAATTATAACGATTTTATGACATTCTAGCAGTGGTTATGTTTAAAAATATAAAAAAGTAGACGAATTGATGCATTGATATGATTGTTATAATGCTCAATACATATCGTTATATCATTCGTCTACTATTATCAGTTATTTTTATTTAATTTTAGTGTTATTCTGTCATTCTGATGTGGTGATTTATCCATTGTTGCCACATCATCTGCAATGTCAATCGGTCTATGATTCATATCTTGTAATGCACTTAAATGAAATAGTTCATCATCTAAATTTTCAATGAGATATACATAATATGTTACCTTGTCCTTTTTATATTTTAACGTTTTCCAAAAGTCCGGCTTGCAATTCAATACATTATCCGGAATATATTCAATAAATAAGTAACGTTTGCTGCCTACTTTATCTACGAAATATTTTACAGTGCCTTTTTCTATACCTCTTATATGTGCATAGTCTGCTGAAAAGTAAATTCTACCTATTATTTCATTATGTTGTTGTATTTCAAATCGTTGGCCTACTATTTTATTGTTTGTGCCACAACTACTTAAAAAAATCAGTAGATATAGCATTAAACATATTTTCATCCCCTTGAATTTTAAAAACTTTTTCAAAAGCAACACCTCTAAAAATAATTACACTATATTATATCAAATTAAATTTATTATTTTATTAAATGATATTGTCATGTTCGTGTCATTTTAAGCAGTAATACAACTTTACAATTATTAAATTAGCATTCCTACAATCCAAAAATATTTTTAAAGTTTTGAAAAAAATAAAGTATTTCCACTACTAATTTGGTAAAATATGATTATGTGATATAGTGAAAGCGTTTTACACTTAATAACTCCCTCTTAAATGCATCCAGGTTTTATGTAGTAAATCATGAAAATAACATATAAATATAGAGGAGATTTACCTTTGAATACAGAGAACAACAAGAATCAAAACCAATCTGCTAAAAATTCTGAAAGACGTGGCATGTTAAAAGGATGCGGCGGTTGCCTTATTTCTTTTATTATATTAATTATCTTATTATCAGCCTGTTCAATGATGTTTAGTAATAATGACAATTCCACTAGTAATCAATCATCAAAAACGCAATTAACTCAAAAAGACGAAGATAAAAGTGAAAATATGCCTGAAGAAAAATCAGAATCAGAAACAGATAAGGATTTACAATCAACCGAAGAAGTACCCGCAAATGAAAATACTGAAAATAATCAACATGAAATTGATGAAATAACAACAACAGATCAATCAGATGATGAAATTAACACACCAAACGTTGCAGAAGAAGAATCACAAGATGACTTGAAAGATGATTTAAAAGAAAAGCAACAACCAAGTGACCATCATCAATCCACGCAACCTAAGACTTCACCATCAACTGAAACAAACAAGCAACAATCATTTGCTAATTGTAAGCAACTTAGACAAGTATATCCGAATGGTGTCACTGCCGATCATCCAGCATATCGACCACATTTAGATAGAGATAAAGATAAACGTGCATGTGAACCTGATAAATATTAAACAACAAGCGAATTGAATTCAAATTGTATTTAGCTTTATGCACTAATCACATAGTAAATAATGAGGGAGATTTTTTAGGCATGAGCAATCAATTCAAAAGCGAAGAAGAGCGAAGACAATGGGAACAATTCCAAGCTTTCCAAAATCAACAAAACCAACAGAACCAGCAATACGGACAAAAGAAATCTAAAAAAGGATGGTTCTGAGGCTGTGGTGGTTGTCTAGTATTATTCATTTTAATTATCATCGGTATTTCAGCTTGTACAGCTGGTATTACAGGTAACCTTGGCGGAAATAGTTCTAAAGAAACGAACAAAACCCATAAAATCGGTGAAACTGTTAAAAATGGCGACCTTGAAGTCACTGTAAATTCAGTGGAAACTATGAAATCTGTAGGACCATCTCTTGCACCAACAAACGCTAAAGGTATATTTGTCGTTACTGATGTGACGATTAAAAACAAAGGTAAAGAAGCGTTAACAATTGATAGTTCAATGTTTAAGCTAAAATCCGGTGATAAAACATTTGAAGCAGATAATACAGGTTCAATGTCTGCTAATCAAAGTGACAATGGTAGTATAGAAAATTCATTTTTCTTACAGCGTATAAATCCAGATAGCACTGCTCAAGGTAAAATTGTTTTCGATGTGTCAGAAAACATAGCCAACGCAAAAGATAAAAAATTAGAAGTTATTTCTAGTTTATTTAGCGTCAAGAAGATTACATTTGATTTATCCGATGCTAAAAAAACATCAAAAGCTAAAAAAGACAAGCAAGATACAGAAGTAGCTGTTGCGAGTTCAAATAGCGATAATGTAAGTTATGAAGCTTCGGCTACTACACCTGCTACAACTTCTAGTGCGGATACTGATTCTGAAGATAGCGAAAAGTCTAGTAAAGATGAGGATAAGCAGAATGCGTCTAAAAGTGATAATTCTAGTGTAGAAAAAAGTGAATCTAATGAGGAAACTGCTCCTGTAGAGCCCATGCCCCATAGCAAACCTACCACTAGTGAAGCACCTCCTAGCCAAAATATTCACAATGAAGATAGCATGTACGACGCTTCAACAGAATAAAATTTCAGGGTAGCTCGGCTACCCTTCTTTTACGGAAAAATTAATTATACATAATCAAATCAAGGAGATAAAAAAATGAAATTCAAAGCTATCGTTGCAATCACATTATCATTGTCACTATTAACCGCCTGTGGTGCTAATCAACATAAAGAAAATAGTAGTAAATCAAATGACACTAATAAAAAGACGCAACAAACTGATAACACTACACAGTCAAATACAGAAAAGCAAATGACTCCACAAGAAGCCGAAGATATCGTTCGAAACGATTACAAAGCAAGAGGTGCTAACGAAAATCAAACATTAAATTATAAAACAAATCTTGAACGAAGTAATGAACATGAATATTATGTTGAACATCTAGTCCGCGATGCAGTTGGCACACCATTAAAACGTTGCGCTATTGTTAATCGACACAATGGTACGATTATTAATATTTTTGATGATATGTCAGAAAAAGATAAAGAAGAATTTGAAGCATTTAAAAAGAGAAGCCCTAAATACAACCCAGGTATGAATGATCAAGCTGAAATGGATAATGAGTCGGAAGACATTCAACATCATGATATTGACAATAACAAAGCCATTCAAAATGACTTACCAGATCAAAAAGTCGATGATAAAAACGATAAAAATGCTGTTAATAAAGAAGAAAAACACGATAACCGTGAAAATAATTCAGCAGAAACTAAAGTTAAATAAGGGTATACTTTGATTAATCGTAATTTTTAGGAGAACCGCTATGATAACATTTGAAAATATACAACAACTTGAAAAATACACCTTAATGACTATGCATGGTCTTTTTAATCAACTTAAACTCGGTATTATTTCAATCGACAATGCAGAGCATACGCTCTTTACACCTTATATGATGGAAACACTCTCTACCCTAGGTGTGAAACCAGACATTATCGATTTAATTCACAAAGGGACAGAGTTAGAAGACTTTTCAGCATTTAATTTATCAATTGATGATACAGTTACAGTCTGTTTACAAAGAACTGAAGAACTATTAAAACAATACAAAAATGTAGAATTCAATGACAAAATATTAATCAATTGGCGCATTATGCAAGAGAAATAGACATATAAAAGTAGAACCTAACTATGTGGATATTGATTTTATTCTTTCTAAATTACAAGTATTTCATTTTATAAAGTTTGAAAAGAGGTTTATTGAAATGGAGAAAAACGAATATACAGCTAAATATAATGAATATAGTCAATTATTAGACGCTACTTACTCGCAAGCTGTAGCATACCTTTTAAATAAATATGGCGCTGTAACCGATGACTATTATAAGGAAAAATCATACACACGATTTTTAAATGGAGAAATCAAAAGTATTTCAAAAGGAAAATACACTAGAGCTAGCGAAGGATTATATTGTCATCACATAAGCGAGGACAAATTCCAAAACTTATCTGACCTAAGATTCATTTCCGAATTTAAGTACTCATACAATTATCAAAAGAAAGAAAACTTAGTTTACTGCGATTTAATCGAGCATTTAATTTTACATGCAATTATTACAAAAGAATCCAATGGCCAATTTGGTGTGGCTGGATTATGTCAAATGATCAAACCAACAGTCATTGATTGGTACATTGGCGAATATAATCCAAAACCAGCATGGATGCAAGCCACCAAAGCACGTGCCTATTTGCCTGGAATATTAGTAGAGAAATTACTCATTAAAATTGACGATATGTTAAAAGGCATAGAAATATATGATTTCCTTGAGTCTAGATAAATGATTAATGGAGATTTATTTTTTGCTGTTGAGATTTTGTTATAGATGTTTAAACCTGTAATTAAATATATTTTATAAAAATAGACCACGCATACCTCTCTATAAACGGACAATGTTTATAAATGAGTTTGCATGGTCTTGAATTGTATTAGTTTTCTTTTAGTTTTAATAAATCGACTAGATTTTCTGATATATTATTTTTATTAATAGTACGATTATTTGTTTGATTTGATAGAAAATTAGATTGAATATAACCTATATGTCTGTATACGTCAGGGAATAATTCACTTTCAACATAATGATACTGTTTTAATTTCTCCCTTAATTCTTTACAAATCTCAGGCCTTAAATATTCACTAGTCAAGATTTCCTCTTTTTTCAACCTTGCATCTAAATATAGTTTTTTCTTTTTTAAGTCTTCCATTTCTTTATCTATTTTAATAACGCTTTCATCTTTTAAGATTCGTTTAATTAAATATTCCAATTCCTCTTTGTAATCATTAGATTTTTCACTATCCATGTCATGTTCAGTTTTCATAGTTAAATTGCGTATTCTTTTGAGGTCTTCTTTAATTCTACTCTTATGATTTTTCAATTTCTCTTCTCTAGTTATTTTTAGTTTTTGAAAAGCAGATTGCGTTTGATTTAACTCCCTTTTTAATTTTTCTTTATAGTCATATGAAAAATTTAACTTTAAACGAACTAGAGGTATTTTATTAATTTTATCTCTATTTACATTTTGTTCATTCTGAAAAATCAATAGCTTTTCGAAGTTAAAAAACGCACCCTTTTGAGCTATTATTCTTTTGTTTTTACTAATCATTTTTACTCTTGAAAACAAATTTTGTTCGCTGTGTATTTTAGGATTGATATTATACATGTCTAAGGTTGCATTGTTAAACACTTGTGAGTTAGAAGTTAAAAATAGGAGCGCTATAAAGGGGTTTTCAGTAATATCAATTAATGTAGTTCTTAGCCCATAATGTTGTAAATAAGCCATATTGTTTTCTCTTTTTTTAAAATCTTCTGCTTTATATTCTTTTTTATTTAAGCACGTATACTCTATTAAATCTGGGTACTTATAAGCCATATCTTCGTATATATTCTCAAACTCTTTTTTTAAATCATCTATTATATCATTTCTTAATAATCCTGCTTTCATTGGCCAATCATTTGCTTGACCTCTATAATAATTCGTGGTTGAAGTATCATCATATAATATTTCAAAAGTTTGGATTAATTCTTTATACAAGTAAAATAATTTCCATTCTTTTTTACCATTAAAATTATAATTATTTAGACGTTCATTCAATAAATATATACTGTCTCTGTATGATTCTAATTTTGGATCATAATGATTCAATTTCTTACAAGTAATTGAATCAATACTATATAATACTTCATTACTTTCCTTTATTTCTGATATTTTAAGGTTAATGTCTACATGTAAAACGTTGAAAAAATCTTTTTCTTCATAAATTTTATCGAAATTTAAATATAAATATTTAGTATTCATTATTTATCCAACCCTAAATTATAAAGTCTAATCCCAGCTGCTATTTTAGAAACTTCCAACTTAATTGCAATATAGTTAATTAACTCTTCTCTTTCTGAAATTGATAAACCAGAAGTTAAATTAATATTATTTTCCTTGTAAAACTTATATACTAAAGCTTCCATTTGCTTTTTGGGCATTAGTAAATTAGCTGAAAAGTCATTAGCCACCCTTTCTTCAATCATTTCTTCAGTGTCATATGCATAACTATTATTTCTATATTTGATTTTATTTTTATGATTGTGTAAAAAATGTCCTATTTCATGGGCAATTGTAAATCTTTTTCTATTACTAGAATGATTTTTATTTACATAAATAGTTCTTTCATCAATATAACCCGAAACATCATCATCCAAATCTTCATACTGAATTTTTAAATCCAGTAATGCGGTCACTTTATTTAAATCAATTGCAAAATTATCAGAAGTGATATAAAGTTCCTTTTCTTTCCCCTGTATATATGGTTTAAGCAGATTAAGTATGTCATCTTCTAATACATCTTCATAATAAACTTTGTCAATGGCAGTCATAAAAATCGCCTCCTAAAAGATATTGTTAATCTTCTCTATCTATTAATTATATTTTATATTCTAAAGCTTAAAATAACCAGTCTAACTTTCATTATTTTAGTCACTAATTAAATATGCGCATATCTTTACTTACATTTATTGTTTTAATCACTAAAATTAATAATAAAATATTTTTTCACTGTACAACCGAATCTAATCCAACGATCCCGAAAAGAAGAACAACGGTGGCTCGGCTTCATATTCATTTTTGTCTAAGTGTTCTTTTTCAATTATTTCATCCACTGTTAATCGGTCTTTAGCATCTTTCTCTTTCAATAATCGCCCTATTTTTTCTTCCTTATATCCTATGCTACTATTAAACTGATTTCCTTCATCTCCTGTATTTATATATGCCTGAAATTTATATTGTTTATCATTATTTATATATCCTTTAATAAAGTAAGCATTCACAGGGCTTTTTTGAAACTTTGTTATTTTCATAGACTTATAGTGATTCAGGTTATGCTTAAAATATAAATCGATTCGCTTTTCTTGTGTCTCAATATAATGTTCTTTTTTACTTTTGTGAAACGCGTATGCAATAACAATTAGTACTATTAATAATGCAACAACTACCACAAATACATATCTCTTTTTCATTTTAACCCCCATAGTTTAGTATTTATTTCTTATAGATTTTAGATTTCAAAAAACAATTCACTTTGACATGCTATCTTTTTTCTATGTTCCGTTTACGCCCCTCATGAAACGTTGTTTCAAAATACTTTTAAAAATTATTTGCTTGACATAATTATAAATACATAAAATAACGCTGTTATATATGGGTTTATAAAATGTAGGAAAATGGCGAAATGAAAATGCTGTTTTTCCTAACATCAAAGATGTTAAATCATACTCGCGTATAATTTCATTCCTTGGCTTACCATTTTCATATAATCTAACCATTTATAACTTAAACTCTGAACTAAATGTTCTTCTTTCTTAAATTAACAAAATCTACTATCATAGAATTTGTCCAATTAGATGATATAATAGTAGAGTCGCCTATCTCTCAGGCGTCAATTTAGACGCAGAGAGGAGGTGTATAAGGTGATGCTTATTTTCGTTCACATCATAGCACCAGTCATCAGTGGCTGTGCCATTGCGTTTTTTTCTTATTGGCTAAGTAGACGCAATACAAAATAGGTGACATATAGCCGCACCAATAAAAATCCCCTCACTACCGCAAATAGTGAGGGGATTGGTGTATAAGTAAATACTTATTTTCGTTATCTCAATTATACTGCTAATTTTTCTTTTTGTAAAATATGCAAGGTTTTAAAGAGAAACATCAAGAACTAAAGAGTGCTCTATGCCAAATTGGACTGATGCGTTCAATATCGGAAGTTAGGCAACTAAACATTGCTTAACTTCCTTTTTACTTTTTGGAGCGTAAAGTTTTAAACATAATAATATTCGATTGCGCAAATGATTGTAACTTCCATAACCAAAATTTGTATGTTATGTAATGATTTTTTAAAATACTCTTGTCCTTTAATGATTGTGAGGATAATAATAATTTTTATTACACCATACAACCGAATCTAATCCAGTGATCCTGAAAAGAAAAACAACGGTGGTTCCGCTTCATATTCACTTTTATCTAAGTGTTCATTTTTAATTATTTGATCGACGGTTTTCCAAGTTTTTACTTCTTGCTCTTTTAATAGTTTTCCAAGTTTTTCTTCGTCATATCCTATATCTCTTTGAAATTGCTTTCTACCACCTACATTAATAAAAGCTTGGAATTCATAGTCTTTATTGTTATTTATATAACCACCTATAAAATAACTGTCCATTGGCGACTTTTTAAATCTCGTTACTTTAAGTGACTTATAATGATTCAGGTTATACTTAAAAAATAAATCTATTCTCTTTTCTTGTGTTTCAATGTAATGGTCTTTTTTTTGTTTATTATGTGCATATGAAATAACTATCATACCTATTAAAATTACACTAACTATTATTAAAATATATTTCTTTTTCATCACTCTAATCTCCCTGAAAAGAAGAACAGTGGTGGTTCTGCTTCATATTCACTTTTATCCAAGTGTTCTTTTTTTATAATATCTTTAGGTTTTAATTCATTTTTATGGTCTTTTTCTTTAAATAATTTACCAAATGTCTTATCATCGTATCCTATGCTATCTTCAAATTGATGATTGTCAGTTACAGAGATGAGAACTTTAAAATCATAATTTTTGTTGTGATTAACATATCCATCCACAATATAGCCACCCATAGGCGTCTTTTTAAAACTAGTAACTTTCATAGAGCTATAATTATTAAGGTTATACTTAAAATATAAATTTATTCGTTTTTCTTGCGTCTCAATGTAATGGTCTTTAGTTTTCTTATTGTGCGTATAAGCAATGACTAGCAGTCCTATTAAAATTACTATAAGTAATATTAAAATATATTTCTTTTTCATCACTCTAATCTCCCCGAAAAGAAGAATAAAGGTGATTCCGCTTCATATTCATTTTTGTCTAAGTGTTCTTTTTCAATTATTTCATCGACAGAGAGTTTATATTTAGGATCTTTTTCTTTGAATAATTTGCCTAATTTATCTTCATGGTAACCAATATCTTTCTGATATTGATTATCGCTTCCCGGATCTATACTTGCTTGGAATTTATATTTTTTATCATCATTTATATAACCTATAATGAAATACCCACCCATCGGAGTTTTATGGAAATCTGTCACCTTCATATTTTTATAATTGTTAAGATTATGCTTAAAATACAAATCTATCCGCTTTTCTTGTGTCTCAATGTAATGGTCTTTTTTTGCTTATTATGCGCATATGCAATAATAATTAGGCCTATTAATATTGCAACAACTACCACAAATACATATCTCTTTTTCATTTTAATCCCCTAGTGTAGTATTTATTTCTTATAGATTTTAGATTTCAAAAACCAATTTACTTTGACATGCTATCTTTTTCTATGTTCAACGCCTCTCATGATTCGTTGTTTCAAAATACCTTTTAAAAATTACTTGCTTGACATAGTATTAAATACATAAAGTCGCGCTGATTTACTTTTCGTATTATGTATAAAATAGCAATCTTATTCTAAATTAATATCTTTTTAAGTTCACTTATCATTTTATTACTTAAATCAAAATTTGTCTCTTTTCTAACATTTTACTTTACATCAATTTTAATTACTTTAAATATTGTATAAATTAATTATTTAAAATGCTATAATCGATAAGATTATTAATATTTAATTTTCCAATTTTAATTTCTTTACATTTTTAGATATTAAATAAATCTCATGGTGACTGATGGTTTCCATGCATCAACGAATTTCCCAATCCTTTGGAAAGTTGAATCATTAATTAATCCTAATATCAATTGCACACACGCAAAAAAGGAGACATGTCAATGACAAATAAAATGAAGAAATGGCAAAAATTATCCACCATTACGTTATTAATGACCGGAGTGATTGCTTTAAATAATGGTGAATTTAGAAATGTTGATAAACATCAAATCGCTGTGGCTGATACGAATGTTCAAACGCCAGATTATGAAAAATTGAAGAAGACGTGGCTCGACGTTAACTACGGTTATGATCAGTATGATGAGAATAATCAAGATATGAAGAAGAAGTTTGATGCTAAAGAAAAAGAAGCCAAGAAGTTACTTGATGACATGAAAACTGATACGAATAGAACATATTTGTGGTCAGGAGCTGAAAACCTTGAAACTAATTCTTCTCACATGACAAAAACCTATCGTAATATCGAGAAAATCGCAGAAGCAATGCAACATAAGAATACGGTATTAAAAACAGTTGAAAACAAGTTGAAAATAAAAGAAGCCCTAGATTGGATGCACAAAAATGTTTATGGCAAGAATCCTTCTCAAAAAGTCGAGGATTTAACTAAAAATCGTAAGGGGCAAACTACACCCAAGAATAACTCATTGAATTGGTGGGATTATGAAATTGGTACGCCAAGAGCATTAACAAATACACTACTTCTAATGGATGATATGCTCACTAAAGATGAAATGAAAAATTATTCAAAACCTATTAGTACATATGCACCATCCAGTGACAAAATTTTATCTTCTGTTGGTGAATCAGAAGATGCTAAAGGTGGAAATTTAGTGGACATTTCTAAAGTAAAACTTTTAGAAAGTGTTATTGAAGAAGATGTAGATATGTTGAAAAAGTCTATAGATTCTTTTAATAAAGTGTTCACTTATGTTCAAGATTCTGCCACTGGTAAAGGTCGCAATGGATTCTATAAAGATGGCTCTTACATTGATCATCAAGATGTCCCTTACACTGGTGCTTATGGTGTTGTACTATTAGAGGGTATTTCTCAAATGATGCCGATGATAAAAGAATCTCCTTTTAAAACTACACAAGATAATGCTACATTAAGCAATTGGATTGACGAAGGGTTTATGCCATTAATCTATAAAGGTGAAATGATGGATTTATCACGAGGTAGAGCTATCAGTCGTGAAAATGAAACGAGTCATACAGCGTCAGCGACTGTAATGAAATCATTGTTGAGGTTGAATGATACCATGGATGATTCAACAAAAACTAGATATAAGCAAATCGTTAAAACTTCTGTTAATTCTGATTCAAGTTACAACCAAAATAATTATTTAAATTCATATTCAGACATAGCTAAAATGAAAAAGTTAATGAATGATAGTACTATTTCTAAAAACGATTTAACACAGCAACTTAAAATATATAATGACATGGATCGTGTCACCTATCACAATAAAGACCTGGACTTTGCATTTGGTTTAAGTATGACATCGAAAAACATCGCACGATACGAAAATATCAACGGAGAGAACTTAAAAGGTTGGCACACCGGTGCAGGCATGTCTTATTTATATAACAGCGATGTCAAACACTATCGCGATAACTTCTGGGCAACAGCCGATATGACTTGTCTTCCAGGCACTACTACTTTAAATGATATGCCATCTACTAATACTAAGAATGATAAATCTTTTGTTGGCGGGACAAAATTAAATAATAAATACGCAAGCATCGGTATGGATTTTGAAAATCAGGACAAAACTTTAACTGCCAAAAAATCATATTTCATATTAAACGATAAAATTGTCTTCTTAGGAACTGGCATTAAAAGTACTGATTCATCAAAGAATCCAGTTACAAGTGTTGAAAATCGCAAAGCAAATGGGTATAAATTATTTAAAGATGATATTGAAATTACCACTTCAGATGTTAATGCTCAGGAAACCCATTCAGTCTTTTTAGAGTCCAACGATACTAAAAAGAACATTGGTTATCATTTCTTAGACAAGCCAAAAATAACTGTAAAAAAAGAAAGTCATACTGGTAAGTGGAGTGAAATTAATAAAAGTCAAAAAAAAGATGACAAAAAAGATGAGTATTATGAAGTAACTCAAACACATAATACATCTGACAGTAAATATGCATATGTTTTGTATCCTGGTTTATCAAAAAGTGATTTTAAATCGAAGAATAATAATGTAAGTATTGTTAAACAAGATGAAGATTTTCATGTGATAAAAGATAATGATGGCGTATTTGCTGGGGTTAATTATAGTGATAATACTAAATCTTTTGATATAAACGGAATTACTGTTGAATTAAAAGAAAAAGGCATGTTTGTAATTAAAAAGAAAGATGATAAAGCATATAAATGTAGCTTCTATAATCCTGAAACTACAAATACCGCTTCAAATATAGAATCAAAAATTTTTATTAAAGGTTACACCATAACTAATAAAAGTGTCATAAACTCTAATGATGCTGGTGTAAACTTTGAATTAACTAAATAATTAAGAAAATCTCGGCACTATAACATTTTTATAGTGTCGAGATTTTATAAGCATTGCAAGATTTTATATCATAGTTAAAGTCATCTATTGATTTATATATTTTTGTTTCATCACAATATGAACAATTATTTATTGGACGTATTTAGCTCTTTCTTTATTTCAGAAACTGACTTAGGATTTTTAATAAATTTTCTACCCAATTCATCTGTATAAGAAATATCAGTATCAAATTGAAAATCATCAATAGATCTTATGCCAGCTGTAAATGATAACTTTCTATCATTATTTATATAACCACTAATAGAATAGCCATCCATTGGGTTTTCTTTACAATTAGTAAAGCTTATATTTTTATAACCTTTCACATTGTGCTTCATATAAATCGTTATTCTTTCTTTTTGTTCATCATAATATTTCTTTTCGTCGTATTTCATCTTCAAAAAGATTCCGCCTAGAATCAATATTAAAATTATAATTACAATCATAAGAGATTTTTTATTCAAAAAATCAATCTCCTTTTCACTGGACTTATTGACAAACATTTTAAATAAATTAAGCATACTGAGTTTTACGATGATTGTATAAACGTTGCAAATCATATGACTGTTGGTTTTAACATTAGTCAATTTTTCTTTCTTATAATCTTAAATCATGATCAGGTTTACTTTAAAATTTAAATAATTATATTTTTCATCCATTCTATCCATAACATTTATTCAATTGGACCTGAAAAGAAAAATAACGGTGGATCGGCTTCATATTCATTTTTGTCCAAGTGTTCTTTTTCAATTATTTCATCGACTGAGAGTTTATATTTAGGGTCTTTTTCTTTAAATAATTTGCCTAATTTATCATCATGGTAACCAATATTTTTCTGATATTGATTATTGCTTCCCGAATCTATACTTGCTTGGAATTTATATTTTTTATCATCATTTATATAACCTACAATGAAATACCCACCCATTGGAGTTTTATGGAAATCTGTCACTTTCATATTTTTATAATTATTTAAGTTATGTTTAAAAAACAAATCAATTCTTTTTTCTTGAATGGCGATATAATGTTCTTTTTTTTGCTTGTGCGACATATATGCAAACATCATTAATATTGCTATAATTAAAATAATAATTAAAATAATAACTTTAGTTTTCCGAATCATATTTTACCTCACTTTTAAATTTTTAATAAAGGAGTTTTTATTTTGAATCTTTCAGACGCTCTTTCAAGAAGTGTTTCCGATATGTCTTATGAAAATTTAGATAAAGATCAAACATACGACTTTCTTGGCCAAGATTACAAAGTCATCGAAAAACGCGACGATACCCAGAATGGGTTTAGAGCATATGTTTTCGCTCCAGTAATCAAAGGTAAAGTTGATAAGAGTCAACTTTTAATAGGTTACGCTGGCACTGACCCATATAGTCTAAATGATATTCGTACTGATTTACAACTTCCCATTCATCATAACACAAATAATCTAAAAATTAATAATCATTATAAAGATTTAAAAAACTCAACTATTCACAAAAAATACAATACAATAAAAGATAAAAATGACCTTTTTAGTTTTTCTTCTAATTTAAATAATAAAGCACTTTTCGGTGATCTATGGGCAGCTAAGTTTGCACCGACTCAAATGGACGAAAGTGATGCTTTTACTGAATCAGTTAAAAAGAAATATCCAGATAGTGAAATTCACCCATTAGGACATAGTTTAGGTGCGTTTTTAGCTCAATATAATTTAATAAAACATAATCTGGATAACGGTACAACGTTTGCAGCACCTAACGTATACCATTCATTTACTGGAGACTTTAAAAAAGACATTGATAATGGTGTCTATGATTCAAAAATACGCAATATTGGCCATTTTGATGATCCTATTAATAATTTGAATTTTTTTAATCCTCGTATTGGCAAAAATATTACATCAATGCCACATTATGATGGATTTATAACTAACCTTCCTTTGATTGGTCAACACACGCTTAAATCTTACAATGATTTCGATGCAGATGGTAATGTGAAGGAAATGCCAGAACTTGAACAATTTAATGATGACCAATCTCTTAATAATAGATTTCAATTATTTGACCCATTTGGTATAAAAAGCAGATTTTTCGACTCTATTAAAATCGATAGTTCTATATTAAATAGAACAAGTGAAAATGATTTTGATCCTTTTGCTATTCTCAATAAAAAAGATAAATTATTCGAATCAAATGACCTTGATATAGAAGGATTTAATAATAAACAAAAAGAAGATTTAAGCATTGATTTAAATCCTTTTGATGATGAATTAAATGATGAGGACGAACCATTAATTCCCAAAAGAGGCGATAGTAAAAAATTAAAAGCAGAAAAGAAAATCTCTGTTAAAAAAACCAAAAGTAGTTCCAAAAATTCAGGCAAAAAAGTAATAATTCAGCCTGATGAAGTGCGTAATATCGCTAGCACAATTCGTGATAGACTATTTTTGTATACACAAATAATTACTGCATTGGATGAATATAGAGAAGAAACAATGTCAGGGGCTAATCGCATTTTAGATAAATATCAATCAGAGCTTCTAAGCGGTTCACATGAATTTATAACACCTAACGATCTTGAACAGTATATGGAGATTTTATCAGTTGAGGGAAGTTCAGGTAATTTCAAGTTTTATAATAGTGGTTTAATGGATGACTTAATTCAGGCATTAGATCAAAACAAAAAAGACTTGCTACAATTTGCTGAAAAACTAGAATTTGCTGCAAATAAATTCGAAGAAAAAGATTTAGAAGAAAGCGATGTTTTTGGACTATTTAGTTAAAGAGGGTAATTTATATGAGCTCAAAAGATGCAAAGAAAAGTCAAGAAGAAGCTAGATTACAACAATTAAAGCAAGAAATGCGTAATAGTACTGATAATATGGTTAGCAATGCTAAAAATAATGTAGCATTAAAATTTCAAACATTAAATGAAATCATTGAAACAATTAATAATTCTTCGCAAAGTTTAGAAGGTACATTTGAAGGAAAAGCAAGCGAAGCAGCCCAACAAAGTATAAATAAACTCAAAAACAATAACGAAAATCTTAAACAAAAATTTGAGACCCTATTAAATACATTGAAGATAAATGGATGATATTGAGAAATTATTAATTTATCTGTACTTTTTTATACATTACTAAAATCCCCTCGCTAAACAAATAGTGAAGGGATTTTAATTTTTATTTCTTATCTAACTTATTTTAGTATCATTAATAAAAACTACAATTTTATCATAGTACAGATTTGCCAATTTAAATGTATAATTTAATTATATTCTTATTAAGTCACTATTTAAAAAGAAGCATACTCTTTATATATTTATCCTATTAAACAAATTAATATGTCTATT
This sequence comes from Staphylococcus sp. FSL W8-0305, assembly GCF_037966415.1. Taxonomy (NCBI): domain Bacteria; kingdom Bacillati; phylum Bacillota; class Bacilli; order Caryophanales; family Staphylococcaceae; genus Staphylococcus; species Staphylococcus sp. FSL W8-0305. The sequence goes on along the minus strand of NZ_CP150198.1, from coordinate 180,194 downwards.
ATTCACCTATATATCTTTCAGTGTATCGATCAACATGCTAAAACACATTTGTGTAACTCTATCTTTAGTACCATCTTTTAATTTTTTCATCTCACCTATAATATATTCTAATTGAATATTATCATCATTATTACAATGATTATCTTTAATGAATGCACTTAAATTAATAATTTTCTCATTACTACTTTTAAGCTCATTTGATACTTTGTTTAAATTATTATAGATTATTTCTATAGTATCTATATCTTTCATTCCAATATACGCTTCTTTTAATTTAGTTCTATTTGTAAAGTCACCATTTAAAATAGTTTCTAAGTATTGGTTATATATAGAAGTCATCAAAGTTGTTCTTTTATTTATTAAACGGTCTTTTAAACTTTTGATTTCTTCATATAGTTGCTCGTTTGAAAAGCTAACTAAATCTAGTCTATTTATCGTATCTCCAACTATTAAATTATTCTGATGCAAATCGTAATTATCCACTAATTCATCTTCTAATTCGCTAATTTTAATGCCATCTATTAAATATAAGTTTTTTCCTTTTAAATTTAATAAAGATAAATAAGCTTTTACTTTATAATTAAAATTTTCATTGTTTTTATCTTTTATTATTTCTATAGCTTGAATTTCTTTTTCAAGTAGTTCACTTTCACTTAATTTAAAGAATTCTTTTAATACATTTAATAAATCAGCTTTAGCATCTTCTTCTTTGAAGTTATTCGTTATATTTTTCAAAAAAATTGATTCATCAAAAATACCATATAATAATAAGTTCTTTAGCTCTATATCAAAAAAGACATAATTTGCTAGTTCATTATTTTTGTATAAATATTTAAACAAAGCAATAGATGTTTTCGTATTTAAATTGTTAAAATCATTATATGTAAATTGAAGATCCTTAATTTCAGATTCACCTAAATTTCCGCTTCGAAATTCATTATACAGAATGAATAATGAAATGAATAATGAAATGTACAAGGTGATTTTAAAATCTTTTGATTTATATTTAATCTCATCTTGCATTTTATTAATAATTAACTTGAAGTTTGAAACTACTAAATTCAAAGTTCTCATATTCAAATGGTAATATTTATAATTTAAATTATTTTGTTTAGATTTTTCGAAAATAATTTCTTTTTTTTCATCACTTATATCAAAAAAACCATTAAATAGCTCTTTAGTAGAGATGTTCTTTACAAATAACTTAGGTAAATTACTTTTTACTATATCCATTGCTACTTCTCTATTATTAGGAAACTTTAATATTCTAGAAATTATTTTCTCACTATTCTTATGAAAATCCGCTTTTTTATTTAGCTCATCTAAATTTCCTATAAATAGCACTTTACAGTCTAAATAATCAATTAAATCATTTCTAATAAATCCCAAAAATTCTTCAAAACTTACTTTGTCACTCATTCTTTCAACATCATCGATTATTAGCAAAGCACTTTTATTATTTTTCATCAGGGAATTTTTTATCTTTTTTAATGAATTATCATCAATATAACGTAATATGTTATCAGAAAAGTTATTCATATTTAAATAAGGTACTACTTAGAAATTTTTCATGCTTTTTAGGACTTTCCTAAGATTTTTAGTAGATGTATTTATCAATTTACTTATGATTATACTCTTAATTTCATATAAGTTTTGCAGGCCATATAAACTTATATACCTAATTTCTATTTTATCATCAAATTCCTTTAATATTTTATTTTTAATAGGCAGTGTGTCAATAGAAAAATGAGAATTTCTTAAATTTTTTTAATAAATATTACTAAAAGAGTACAGAAGAAGAAAAAGAAGCATTTTACTAGTAATATCTGTCAAAAACCACAGATTTAAATAGTATGCTTCTTTTTAGATTATGCATTTTATATACAAAATTTATTCGTCCTGTCCTTCCGCGCTCATTGTAAACCATTCGCTTAGATTAACCTATATTAATTGACGGGTTCGTGCCTCACACAGTCATTTAATATAGGTTCAAAATTTTGTGTGCTTACATGGTACTTTAGCATTTCCTCACTCGATTTATAGTCAAATATCATTCGAGGCCGTGCATTAATTTGTTTAACAGCTTCATCTAATGACTTTTGTGTTATATTTGCAAAATCCGTACCTTTAGGATAATACTGTCTTAAAAGTCCATTTGCATTTTCAATAGAACCACGTTGATATGGACAACCCAAATCACTAAAATAAATACTACAATTCAATTCATCTTCTATTTGTTCAAATAGAGCAAACTCCTTACCTCTATCCATAGTTATACTTTTGGGTAATAATGGTTTCATAATATTTATAATCTCATTACAAACTACATTGGATTTACGTGTATTTAATCTACTAGCATATAAATATCTTGTTTTTCTTTCAATAATAGTTAACAAGCAATATGTTGATGGTCTAACACTCCAAACAGTATCAATTTCATAATGTCCAAATTCTTCACGATTATTAATACTTTTTGAGCCGATACTTTATAACACGAGACCCTACGTCTAATTTGCCACGCTTTTCAGAAGACTTATTATATTTCTTGCCTGCTTGTCTCATATCACGCTTAACATCAACTTTTACCAATCCATTGCGAATATATCTATATATAGTAGGATAACTTATATAATGCCCTGTATCTTTTTCAATTTGACTTGCTATCTGTCTAGGAGACCATTTTAATGAAAGTTTTTCTTCAATATATGCTTTTGTTTCATCATTCAAACGTCTACGTTTAGCAACTTGTTCATCTGAAATACTACGCGATTTTATAGCATCTTCCTCAGCTAATAAAGGATTATAAACACCATCAACAGAACGCTTATTTACTTCTCTATAAAGAACCGCATCATCACGACCTAAAATCTTAGAAATCTGAATGATGTTTAAACCATCATTTAAATACTTTGCGATAGCTAGACGTGTTTTATAATCTAATTCTTTACGTTTTTTCTTTTTTTCATGTATATCCTCCTTTACTTTTAAAAAGCTTATTTATAAAATAAGTTATAAGAGGATATATGTTCATCAACTCCCGATACCACCGCTAAAGCGTATAGGGAGTTGATTCTTTATTTTTTCATATTATTTTCTTCATAAACTGGTTTATGATTACTTTGATATTCTTTTTCATTCATATCTTCAACTTTTACATATTTATCTGTTGTCTCATTTTTTTTATATAAACTTGTCCACACTGTACCATCTTTATCATAAACAAAAGAAATAGTTATAAATTTACCATCTTCATATACTTTAAAATCACTATTACTTTTTTCAGGCTTCTTAAAAGAAGACTCACTCATACTTTTTCTTTCAGAATTTAAAACTGCATCAATCTCTTTATCATATTTCTGACCACATGCAGATAATAATATAACTAATCCTAAAATTAATACAAACCATCGCCTCATGATAAATTCACTCCTTTTTACGTAAATTATATCATTGCTATCGTCTTGAAACAAACTAACGTCCTAGAGGTTTTAAATTGAAACGTTTTAAATTATCAATACGCCAACCTTCAGCTGTACGAACTAAATCCAATTGTGCAGATGTTTGACGATGTTCAATTTTATCATCTCCATCTGTTTCAATACGTTCGTCGAACTGAACAAAAACTTTATAACTATCTTTTTTAGGGTCATAAGTATCAAAATAAACATGAATATCATTAACCGTTATATCATCATATAAATCATATTTATCTTTAGAATCCTTAAATAATGTATCGTAATAATCCTTTGTAACTAAAGGCTTTATTTGTGGTGCTTTTGATTTAAAAGAAGAATCTTTTTTCATTTCAAACATCTGTTTAACAAAATTTGAAGAAACTTCACGTATTTGCTTTTCTTCATCAGAAATAACTGTTTTTGATTGTCTCTTTACTAGTTTATTTAACTCTCCATTTTTATCTCTTAATATACGTTGTTCTTCCTGTAAATCTTCAATTTGATTTTGTTTCATTTTAACTTGTTGTTTAGGAATCTGATAACCAATTAAAACAGCACAAAATAATATTACTGTTACAAGAGTAAACATAATAATTTTTTGCTTCATTTATTTTCACTCCTTATCATGAATAAAACTATATCCATCAGTCATTTTCAATGTACGTTCATTAACTTTAAAAGCAGCTTCCCAATTCATTTCTGTTATTCTAAATGTTTTACCACCATCACTTACACCAATAACAACAGCCACATGACCATAATGCCCATCATGACCGCCTGCACCTTGTTCAGCAATAAATAATGCACCAGGTTCCGGATTTTTATCAACTTTATAACCCTCAGCCTTAGCCCTATCATTCCATTTATGTGCATCATGCCAATAAGTTGATACAGGTTTACCCATTTTTTGACGCATACCGTATGCATACCAAGTACATTGACCGGCAGTGTATAAATTACCTTTTCCAGGGTCATCATTTGACCAATGTGGCAATTTACCATTAAACTTTATAGACTTTCCTTTACCATTACTACATGACGTTTTAGCTTCTGAACCGCCTAAATCTTTCATAATTTTTTCAACTGTTGGTATCCAACGGGCATTCATATTATTAGGGTCATTTGACGCACCAACAGGCGCATATTTGGGACCTATTTTTTTAGGAGTATCTAAACCTTTAGAAATATAAACATCATACAAATTTTTAGCTCCCGCATTAAGACCGTCTTCAATAGTTGGATATATTGAATCATGAATCGATTTTGAACCCATAACAGACAAAGGATTATTTTGTCTTGTCGCATTTTCTCCTTTACCCCATTGTGATTCACTCGCAATAATAGCCATAAAAATATTCACAGGTACTTTATTTTTTTCTGCAATTTTCTGTATTTCTTTTCCTTTACCCTCTAATTTTCCACCTTTAGCATTTTCATTAAACTTATCAATACCATTTGCCGAAACATTACCGCCACTAACAGTACAACCAGCATCATCTTTATCTTTATTTGAATCAGGCGCTAACAAAAACATTACAATTACTGGAAATGTAAAAAAAGCCACCACACACAAAATGATGATGACTTTCGCTAATTTCAATTTAACACCTATTGGCGTTTTACCTATTACTTTTTTAGCAATATCTTTTTTATTTACCATGCTTATTGATATCCTTTTGCTCTTTTAGACGGTCTTTTGACTGAGAATTACGTGTAATAGGTTGATTACGATTTCCAGATTGTCTACTTTGTTGATTCTGTGTCGCATTTTGTATTTGTCGTTTTTGAACATCAGTATCATAAGCAGTTTGAACTGACTTCTGTTCTTTACGATTTATTGAATGATTCTCATTATTTAATGGCTGATTAACCACTTGTGGCGACCTTTGTATATCTTTTCGCTGTCTTGTTTCTCGTACTTGATGCTCTTGCTGTGATGCTTTTTGTGGTTGTTTAGAATAATCATTTGCATTTGATTCAACAGAAGCAGATTTTACATCATTACCATTCATTGACTCTTGTTGTTCTCTTCGCTTATTACCATTTTTTTGATTATCTTTATTTATAAATAAAGGCATTGGTTTATCCTGCTGTCTTCTTCTTAAATCATTATCATTTTGAAGTGGTGGGGCGGGTTCATCTCTTTGATTTTCTCGTTTAGCTTTCTTATTTTGCGCTTGTTCATGACGAATCTTATTAAAACGTTCTTGTGTTCGATTCATCACACCAGCACCAATTGCACTAGGAGAAAAACTAATATTACCACGACTTACAAAATTGATAATTTGAGCCCGTTTTTTATACATTACAAACAATATTACAATTATAAATATTGAATTTAAAAAATAAGCATTTTGACTATCCGGTTCAATAAAACTATTTGCAAGCTTGATACACAAACCAACTATCACAAATAAGAATGTCATACAGGCACTTAAAATAATATAGCCTAACGTTTTTGCAAACGCAGAGAAAACAGATAATTCAAATCCTGGTATAAAACTCACTATCCAACTGAATACTAAAAATAAGAATAAAAATAAAGCAAATGTAGAAAAAATCAACTTCGCAAAACTAATTGATAAAAATACAATTGACATAAAAACAGTAATAATAAAGCCAATAACTGAAATAGCCAACTTTTGAAATACATAACCTTGCGTCATATATTTATTATCTTTTTTCTCAACCTCATTTTTTACAATTTTATCAATCTCATCTTGTCCTTTTTTTGAAAAATCTTGTTTTAAAATGTTATCAATACGGTCTTTACCTTTTGCTTTTATCTCTTTTTCGTCTACAGTTCCATAATTCATTACTAAATATGTTCTATATATCGTCATATCAAATAATTGATTACGTATATGATTCATACCTGAATTCTCATGAATATAATCAATGTTCCCATCAATAGAAGATGTACTATTCATAATTATATTATTCAAATCCTTACCAATATTGTTTGTACCACGTATAATATTACCTGCATTCGCAAGTATACCAACACCAAAACCAATCAAACACATAATTAAAAACGCTCGCTTTAATGCTTCTCTTGCATTACCTTGTACACTAAAAATAATAAATGCGTTAAAGCAAACAATAATAAATAATGTTATTGCCAAATTACTCAATAACTTTTGATATATATCGCCAACAAAATCGCCGATTTTATCCGCAAAATCATTAATAACATCTAGTTGAAATAAATTTTCAATCGCATAATCTGTAACACCTGCTAAAATCTTAGTCATAGAAAAGAAAAAATCTGACACATTATTAATTTGTCGTGAAATTTCTTCTTGACCAAACGGATTCCAGTCGCCTTTTTCACTATATATTGAACGATAATGTGATAAATCATACTTTTCAATTTTTGGCTTAACTGCATGTGAGGGCTCTCCAACTGGATTAGAAACAGCGTAAGCACTCACAGATGTTAAAAGCAGAATAGGCAAAATTAAAAAGCATAAAAGATACACACTTTTATGCTTCATCAAATCACTCCTTATTTAATATTTGTTTCACATCTTCCACAAAATCATATTGTTCCATTAAAGGTGCATCAAATAAAATTGGTTCATTATATTGTCCAAGTATAGATATATAACCTCGGCCGATATCACTATCATGAATCGTTTGAAATTCTTTATCAGTTTGACCAAAGGTCATACGATAACCATCATTTGACAAATTACCTAAAGACACACGTAACCCTAATTGGTCACGCACATTACCTTTAATCACATCTGCATCTGGTCTTTGTGCTGTTAAAAACATAAATACACCAGCTTGACGACCCTTCATAATAATATTAATTAAATAATCATTCATTTCTTGTAATTCTTTTTTATCTAAAGTTGAAGTAAAAGCCGTTACCTCATCAAAAATAATGAAATAGGGGCGCATATCAAAATTACGGAAATCATTTCCGATTTTATAATCCGAACTATCATTCATTAATCTAAAACGCTCTTCCATTTCATTATTAGCTTCTCTCAATTGTTTTAATATTTGACCTTTAGTATCTGCAACTTTATCATCACCAATAACGCGCTTCATAAAGCTCAAATCTGAAACTTTTGGGTCTAATAAACGTACTTCTGAATGTCTACGGAATAACTCACGAATCACATAAAATAAAAAATATGTTTTACCACCTCCGGTTATACCTGTAACCAATCCATGAGGTGCTTTCACAAAATCCCAAGTAATTTGATGCGTAATAGCAATTTTTGTATCATAAAAAATTGTATTTGATTCTTGTTCGCCATTCATAACAATACGCTTTTTATATTTAAGTGGCATAAATTCATATCTCAAATAACGACCAATATGCTTTTTTTCTACTAATTCAGAATTAAACATTGGTTCAATAATCGTTTCTAACTCTAAATAATTATCTTGAAACCTCGAACCGTCTTTTTTAATATGAATAACAAAAGTTTTTTTACCACGTTTATAAAACATCGTTGGATAATAGTCATATTCAGTTTGTTTATAATCAATAGGGATATACTCGGTTGTTTTCTTGATTACTGTACGATTATGAAAGCCTTGTGTTTCAATCATTTCAGCTAAATCTTTTGTTTTAAAACGAATTAAAAGCTGAGCGATAAGCTTACATATAACAAATATAATTGCTGTACCAATTAATAAATACAATAAATGCGGTTTAAAATATGCAAACAACGTCAATATATCCAATTTTTTATTAACTGATTTATAATCAATAAACAAAATGTATATACGATATACCAAAAAAATAAATGCTAATACACCTGCAAACATAAAATCAACATACTTCTGATAAGGCTGTATACGTACGCCTTTAAATAAAGCAATTTCATTCATTGCCATCAAATCCACTCCTTTAAAATAAAAAGCACATACAATTTTGTATGTGCTAAAAATTACATCGCAAATTTTTCTTCAGCTTTAGAGCTTGCAGAATCTTCTTGTGTTCTAAATGCTTCAGTCATTTCCTCAAATGGACAATGTACAACCATTTTTCCAACACGTCCATAAAAATCACTAAATATACATTGACCTTTCTTCAAATCTTTCAACATTTCCATATTTTCAGGAGATTCTTTTGAATATTCTAAGCCTAAAGATTTTAAAATATCCTCACGTTCATCTTTTTCATCAAATGCAAAATGACAACCAAAGTTACCACCATCATCATCTGCTTTATCTTTTACCGATTGTGTAATAAATACAAGTGAATTATTCTCAGAACGTCCCGTTCTTTTTATACGCTTACCAACTTTTTTACCTTGTCTTGAAGCACTAAAAGCCCAACCCTCATCAATAAATATAGTCGTTTGAACATCTCTACGAGAACCGAATTTCTCTAAAAACTTACCAATTAATAACATTAATGTAATCCCATTTTTCTCACTTGTTGAATAACTTGACGTATCATCATCAGCTTTAGGCATATCTAAACCTTTAACCTGTAAAATAGTTGCTTTTTCTTGAATATTTAAAGCTGGATTCGTACCATCACTAAAAACAAGTTTTAAAATATTGTTTTGCGTTTTTTCAAATAATAAATCGCCTGCATTTTTTACATGCTCATCTTCATTATTCTGTAATTTTTCAATTACATTTAATGAACCAACTTTTTTACCATTTTCACGTTCTTCAACCGTATCAGAAATAGCTTGATAAATTGCCGTTTCAATATGATGATAATTTTCAAAAGATTTAATTTCATCAAACACTGATTTCAACATCTCATTAGCTTCAATACCATCTAAAAATACAATAGGGTCTAGACAACCATAATTGGTTGAATCTTCATAATTCAATGTTACATATTTAAATGTTTTTAAATGATTAATAAATAGGGGATACTTTTCTTGCATTTCCTTACTTTCTGTTACTCTGTCAAACCATTCTGCAAACTCAGATTTTGGATCCCAGTACAACATTTGACCTTTAAAAAATGATGTATAAATCCATAATAATTTTGCTAAAAATGATTTACCTTTACCAGTTTGACCAGTAATTAAAACATGCGGACTATCACTGACAACCCCTTTAATACCTTTTGCGGCCAACAATAAACTAAATAAAATTATATCCCTTGAACTTGCAACAGCTTCCTCACGTGAAACAGAACGTATAAATTTATCAATACGCCCTATATAAAAACCCGTTTTTGTTCCCAAACTTTGAGACACACCAAATAAATTCTCTGCTATACCTGTTGCCGTTGTTCTTTGTAACCAATACTTATTAATAAATAAATCATTACCATGTAAACATTGATAAAACAATTGTAACTGGTCAGCTAATGGATTAACTGCATATATTTGAGTTTCCTTTAATCGTTTCATCAAACGCTTTGCTTTACGTTTACAATCTCTATAATCATCACTTTTAATTACAAACATAAATACCCACTCAATAAATACACCTGAGCCAGTCACTTCTCGTTCCATTTGATTCAATACAAACAAATTATCTTGAACATCTTCCGAAGCACTGTCGCCAGTATCTTGCTTTTCTTTTGCTTGTTGTTTATGATTTATTTTCGCACGGTCAAATTTTTTCTTAACTTTCTCGTTATTAATGATTTTTGCTTTTACATGGCATTCAACCGGAAAAGGCATATTTTGAGCTTTCTCAAATAAATGTGTATATTCCATATCTAAAGGAAAATCATCAACAACAACTGTTGTTGTATAAAATTTCTCGTTATCATTTTCAACTTCTAAAACACTCAAGCGAGTAGGGTCAATTACTGCATTATAAATATCTGTAATAGCTCGTCTTGAAGATTCTTCCTGTACGTCATGTGTTGCATTTGAAATAAAAGGCTTTCTAATAATATAAGCCAATTCATTCTCAGTTAAACGCTCGCCTCCAATACCTAGAAAACTATCAGCCAAATCTCGTTCAAATGTTTTATACTTATCTAAAATTTTATCGTCTAAATTCACATCAAAACCAAAATTCGAAACAATACGCTCAGCCGTATCTGATAATGTACTTTTTAAAATCTCTTTAAGTGTAACTGCATCGTCAGCTAATTCACGTATTTTAACACCCATAACAAAAGAATTATGCGTAATCATTTGTAATTCTTGTTCTAATACATCAATAGTTTCTTTTGAATAATATTCAGCTACATTAAAAGCTTCATCATCAAAATCTTTACTAATTTCTTTAAATTTATTTCGCAAATCTAAATCGTGGTCATACATTTCAAAATGAAAATCTTGATAACCTTTAATCGACTCTAAAAAATAACGCATACGCTTTTTTGATTCTTCTTTTGCATCATAATTTGCTGTTGAAATAGACTCAGAACGAACACGATAATACGCCCAAACTTCGCCAGTTTTCGTTAATAACAAATTATCTCTTAAACCTGCATACGGTGCTTTTAAATTCATGTCATCCCTCCAATAAAAATAACCCCAATAGGGGCTATTTAAATGTTATTTTTTTATCATGATATTCTACTTCTTCATCATAACTTAATTTAACTTTTCTTAACTGAACATTAAAAACAAATATTACAAAATCCCATAAGAAGAAAAATAATTTCTTACCATCTTGCTTTAACTTAACAATATATTTCGTTATATAATAAGGGACAACCGTAAAGTAAATAAACATAAGTCCACCAATAGACATAATGACAGGCTGTAATAAATACCAAAATAACAAAAATAATATAAACCATACAATCAAAAATGTAGCCCAAAAATCTAAACGAAAACCCTTATTAATACGAAATTTATCTGTAAATTCATACATCACTATCGGTTGTTCAAAAGTCCGTTTTAAATTATAAGCTTTTTTATCCAAATGGAATCACCTCAACCGCCAAAAATCATTTTCCAAACACCTGCAATCGCATTAAATACCTGTTCAGGACCTTTAGAAACTAAGAATAAAAAGCCACCAACAACAAATAATATAACCATATGCCCATATTTACCACTAGCCCATTTTACAATACCAACAACCAATACTACTAAACCAATACCCGTACCCACTTCATTACTTATCCAGTCACCAACTCCACCAAGTGATGGACGGTCAGCACCTAAAACTAAAAAATTAAATAAACCACTCATAACATTAACCTCCAATAGAATTAGTCATATTTTTAACGTAATATTTACCATCTTTTTTCGTTATATCTAATGTGTAATGTTCCAAATTCTCCAAAGGAGAATCTTTATCTTTCATCAAAATTTCAACTTTAGCAACATAATCATCGCCTTTTGGATATAATCTAATTTCTCTTATTTGAGAAACTTCTCTAGTTCCTTCTAATCCCTCAGGATTATCCATTAAATAAGCCATATCATCAGACTTACTAGAAGAATATTTATTAAAGAAATCTTCAATAAATGCTTTTGCTTTCGGATTATCTTCACGTTTATTATCTTTCAAGTTATCCTCAACCATCTTAGCTTTATTTAATTGACTATCAGGAATTGGAGTAAAATAAGGATATTCAACAACAACATACTTATTATTCTCACTCTTAATAGGTATATTAATTAGAATATTTTGATTTACTTTACGTTGCTTTTCTTCTGTTTTTGTTTCATACTCATCTTTATCTTTATCATTTTTCTTTTTCTTCTTTACTTTAACTTCTTTTTTTTCAGTAATATTCACATCATAATTAACAATATACTGTATAATCGTTTGTTTATCTTTACGTTTAATATTATAAAATTCCTTACTATTTAATTTACGTTCAGTATCTGATGTTTTTTCTTCAGGCTTTTTATAATCTGATGGAAAATATTTCAATAACTCTTTTTCTCTAGATTCTAATTCTTTTGAGTCTTTAGAAATATTCATATACGTATCAATAAATTTATCAGCATATAACTTTAATTTAGGACTATACTGAACTGTATTCGCATTATCTTCATACTTTTTTTGGATCATATTCGTTTTATTAACTGCTTCTTTACTATCATTATTTGCTCTTGTAGCTTTAATAAAAGAAGCTAATAAAAGAATTAACAAAATAGCTAATAATGAGTAAAAACAAATTACAATCATCTTACGACGATTTTTAAATTTTGGAATTACTCGGCGTTGTTCTTTAGGAATATCAAAATGCTTTCCGTTTTTAGAAAATCGTGTTAAAATGTACTTGCTTATTATTTTCATAAACGATTTTCTAAAATCCTTTACGAAATTTTTAATAAAAATCACATCCCAGTTATTTTTTTAACACTTATCTTTTGATAAGTGCTTTTTTTGTTTTAAAGCCTCCAAATAATGATTAATTCTATTCGTATGCTCATCATTAAATTGTGAATGCGCTAAAATTTTATCTAAAAAATCAGTATCTGTAAGCAACCCCTCAGATTGCGCCATACTTTCGGCAGTTAACACTGTATCTAAAGTAGTAGCAACTTGTTTACATAACCAATCAAGATTATCCTCAATGGACTTTAATGTTGGTCTAGTAGTTAAATTCAATTTTTCAGTATCTTTAATAAATAACGCCCAAGGTCTATATAATGGCCACCGCTTACGATTTTTATCATTTCCATCTTTAGGAGGGGAGATAAAACGCAAATTATTATGCAATATAGACTTTACAATTTCGCTTATATTATCTGTTCTACTCAAAACTTTCGCACAATTAACTGCATATGCCTTTCGCATTTGTATTTCATAACGATTCCATAACCCAATGTCTTCGACATCACAATGACGTTTAAACGCTTGTTCATAATTCTTTTCATAAAAACGACAATATAAATTGCTTTGTTTAGAACCAATATAAAAAGTAGCGCCTTTACTTCTTCCGTCTGACAAATTAAAACCGTTTATTGCGCTTCCAGATCTAAAACGTGAAACACACTCAGCTTTTTCAGCCTTTTTAATTAATAAAGGCACTTTTAAATATGTTTTATAATCATCAATTGCAATATCAATTCTTGTAAAATTTGCATTAACTGATAAACATTTGTCAAAAAAATCTTGCCAAGTTTTATTCAACTGCTGTAAATGATGTTCAAACTCTCTACAACCTGTACCAGTTAACTGTAAGTGAATGCCCATTGATTCATCATCACTTGAATAATACAATTTAATGTTTGAAAATTCATAACCGCGATTATAAAAGTAAATGCCACTATTTCGTTTTTTGAACAACGTTATAGGCAAACCGATAACGTCCTCAATTACTGCTGAAATAGGGGCTATATGGAAAGTGACCTGAACCCAGTCAACAACTGCCTCCACGGCACTTTTATTTGTACGCTCTACCCCCCTATTAGTAAGGGGGGTACACTGGTTTTTTAAAGTCATATTTATTTATGCCTCCTATCAAATCGCAAGCGATTTGATACATGACCGTTCTCGCTTTTTTAACGCGTATTTGTCGCAGGCTCCGCCCAAATGCTTAACGCACTCCGTGCTTGCATTTCTGCGCCTGCATACGCTAAAAGCTACACGGTCATGTTAAATCACTAATACTATATGTTAAACATCAATATCGCCAATATAAATACAATCTTCCAAATTCACTTGTAGCATTCTGCCATGTCCTGCTTCACTCAAGCTCATACACAATAGACAAAGGTCAGCGTAAATTTTAGGCCGACCTTTTACTGTATTTTCTTTAACGTAACTATCATTAAATTTAGACTGTATTTCTTTAGCTAAAGTCATTAATGAAACTTTATCGCCCCAATTTATACGACTAGCAACATAGTTTAAAATAGGTTCACTCAAATTTGAACTATTTGTGTAGCGATATAATCTATCTGCTGTATAATAATCCATTTACATCACCTAATTATTTTTGTTTAAGTGCACTATTAGAACCAACTACTTTAATATCTTCTGCATTCCAGCTATATGCGATAGTTCCAAAATCGCCTGACATTTGAACATACATTTTAACGTCTGGTTCAACTAATTCGCATTCTTGTAAATAGTCTAATTCTACTTTATTAGGCGTTTTAACAGTGATTTGTTCGCCTTGCTCTTGACTCGCTAATTTATATGCATAAACAGTTTTATCAGTACGCTCTCCATTTTCATATTTATATTTTTCATCTACACCTAAAAAGTTTAATTGTCCTAAAGTTTTTTTAATATCCAATACTGGTTTCATAATATATCCATCCTTTACAAAATTTTTAATAAAATTAAACGACTTCTAAAGGGTCGCACGAATAGGAATAACTCCCGCAAATCCGTACCACTGCATTTTTGATAATGGAGTGTCTATGCTTCTCCTGACCTATCATATTTTTAATCAAACCTATCGGTTCATCACCTCAAAAAATTCTAAGTCTTCAATTGAAATATGATACATCTTACAAATAAATGTATTAGACACACCATATTGTTTTAAAAATTTATAATCCTTATAAGTAAATCGATAATCATTCTTTTTTGCCATTTCACAAACTTCTAATATACGAAAATATGCAAAATTATACATTTTACAAATTTTTCTTTTAGAAACATCATGAAATCTTAAAATTACAAATTTACGATAATTTAATTGATCTGAACCATCAAAAAAAGGTGTAAACTCAGTCATAATTATCAATTCCTTTCATAAGAATTAACTGTTAACTAGAGTTTACACCACCTATCCTAAGCCATCATATCAATATAGATATTTCTAAAATGGACTCTTCTTGGCATTTTTATGCGCTTTTTTTATGTTTTTTTATTATTTCATATAAATTAACTGAAAAAATAATGAAGGTATGCAAATGGATATTTAATGAAGAATCAAATAACGATGAAGGTTTAAGAACTCAAAAATTATTTTTATAACGACTGTGGTTTTTGGTACAATAAGTATCTTCTCAACAATTGCAAACGTTTTAGTAGCAATAAAACAATTTCTAAATTAGTTATATCAGCTAAATAATAAAAGGCAGCAAAAATTATATAGTAAAAGCGATAGTAGATTATTAAAAAAATATATAGCATTTGTTCTCACAGCGTCAAAACTCTAAAGCAATTAAGCCATCGAGAGTATTTAAATACATATAAATTCAAATTAAGGAGAATAGGTAAATGAAAAAAGAAATTTTAAAAAAGCAATGGGTATTATGGACAATCTTAGTAACATCTTTCTTTAGTATAGGCACACCAGGTATAGCAATAATCCCGTTCAGTTTATCAATATATGCATTATCTAAATTAATACTTGTTAATAAATTTGTAGAACCCGATTTAGTAACACTTCAAAACTTGAAAGAAAAAAATAAAAGTATCAACATTGAAAATCAAAAAATCAAGCGTGAAATACAAGAATTGAAGAATCTAAAAAAAGATTTAATATCTAGTATAGAAGAAGGTACTAAAGAACTTGAACACATTACTAGTTATTTAAATGATGAATTATTTAAATATGATATAGAATTAACTTATCCCTTCGATTTAGTTGAAGTAGACTCATCTCAAATTAATACATATATTAAAAAATTACAAATGAAAGAAAAAGAATTACTAAATCTTGAAGAAGTGAAAATATTTAATGTTTCTACAGAGAATAAGAGACATCAAAATGCACAGGCCAAGCAAATAATACGATTATTTAATGCTGAAACTTCTCAATTAATTAATAAAGTAAATAGCAAAAATATCGAAAGCATGCAGAACAAAATATTTAAAAGTTATGAAGGGATAAATAAAATATTTGAAACGGATAATGTACGTATTCCTGAAACTTTACTTGACATAAAACTTGAGATGTTAGATTTAATGCACAAGTATCAAGTTAAGATAGAAGATGAAAAGATCATAAGAAGAGAAGAACGAGCTAGACTGAAAGAAATAGAACAAGCAGAAAAAGAAATGGAGAAAAAACTAAAAGAGCTTGATAAAGACATTAGACACCACAATAATGAAATCAAAAAGCTGACAATGTATTTAAATAACACAGATTTACAAGTCGAAAAAGAATTATATATTGAAAAGATTAGAGAATTAGATCAATCACTCAAGAATTTAAATTCTGAAAGAGAAAATGTAGAGGACAGAAAAGATAATGCTCAATCAGGGTTTGTTTATATAATATCAAATATCGGTTCATTTGGAGAAAATGTTTATAAGATTGGTGTAACCCGTAGATTAGAACCAATGGATAGAATTAATGAATTAAGTAGCGCATCTGTTCCCTTTGAATTCGATGTGCACGCTTTAATTTTCTCTGAAAATGCTTTTGAGCTTGAAAACAAATTACACGAATACTTTAAAAAATATAAAGTTAATAAAGTTAACGGAAGAAAAGAATTCTTTAAGGTTAATATTAATGAAATTAAAGATAAAGTTTTATCAGAACACAATAGCACAGTTCAATTCATTGATGAACCAAAAGCTATACAATACAGAGAAACTTTAAGATTAACTTCACTCTAAAAATTTGGGTAGCCCGCCTACCCTTATTATTTTTTTCCAACTTTTATGAGTATGTCATATATCAATAAAAAAACAACCAAATTGTAAAAGGTTTTATGGTTTTGGATATGAATGTAATTATTGTAAAAAGTAATTATTTATTAATCAATACATTGTAATATTAAGTGCAACCCAATAAAAATTCATAAAAATACCCACAATGGGCACTTTATTGTAAGGTGTTTACAACCACGAAAACACATTTAAGTATTGCCAATATGAGCGATAACTATCTTATACTAACTGAGCACGTATAGAGAAAATTATTCTTTAAGACCTATTGCACGTAAATTAGACCGATCCGCATCTACTATCTTACGTGAAATTAGCAGAAATAATGTAAATAAGTTATATCAATCTGAAACGGCTCAAAAGAATTATGTAACTACAAGAAAACTTTGTGGTCATCCTACTGGATTTACTCCAGAACTTAGCAATATCATTAAGTAAAATTTAAAAATACCACTACTCTTCTGAATTAATCGTGATTCGATTTTTTAAAACCGATTTTCTTTTATAACCAAGGATTTATGTTTTAACCACTGATATGATTAGGTTCGATGTTAATGGTAGCGATCATGCAAATTCACCAAATAATGAAAGAATACCTACGCCACATATACACATATATACTGAAGAATATAATAATGGTGGTATTGCGATCCCATTAAAAGATATTGAAGATTTAGAATTAACAGATGAAATTATAGAATCATTAGACTTCTTTATGAAGTATACTAATATAAAACACGATAATGTTATAATAGAACCAAGATTACTGTAAAAGAAATGGCGGGATACTTATTGAAGACTATCGAAGAAAGAATGAACGAATATTTCAACTGGTTAAAACAAAATTATATCTTCAAAGAATTAGATAGTTCTACAGAAATTACTACTCCCTTTAAGAACCATTTGAATGATTTTATTAGAATATATGCTGATACACTACCTAATAATGAAATTTGTCTATCAGATAACGGATTGACGATTAATGAATTAGAAATGTTGGGTATTGATATAAACACAAAAACGAGAACTAAACTTATACAGAATATTTTAAATCAATTTAATTTAAAATTAGTTGATAAAGAAATTACAGCGGATGTTAAAAATTAGAGTTTTGCTCAGTCTAAACATAATTTAATTCAAGGCATATTGAAAATTTATGACCTTACTTTAACTACTAAATCTAACGTTACAAACAGATTCTATGAAGAAGTATTTGAATTCTTATATGACCGAGAAATAAGAGGTTTAGCACAAGTTTCTGTTTCTGGAGAATCAGGTTTAAAATATTCTATTGATTATATTGTTTCAGAAACAAAATCACAACCAGAAAAACTAGTTAACTTTACAAATAACTTAGATTTTAACAAAATAACTAATGAAGCTTATATTTACCGTGATATCAAACCAAACAGACCTTCCAGAAACAAATTAGAACCTATCATGTTAATAATTGTAAATGATGTATATCATCCGATAAATGAAAGAGCACAAACTGTAGCAGAACATGAGAACCTTGAGATATTAAAATGGTCTAATAAATCAAAAATCATTGAAACTTTAACCTCATAAATTAACATTAGACCCCTATTTGTAATTCTTTAATTTTCAAATCATATCGTGCAAGTAAAAAAGTAGATACTTTTTTATTTGCACGTTTTATTTTAGAACAAAAAGAGCAAGGTCAACGAATCAGAAAATCTTTTTCTTGATACGTATTTGACACTTGCTCTTTTAAGAATACTAACATTTCATTGTATTTCCGTTAAATTAACGGAGAAGGCGGATTACCTCGATATATTTATCTCTAGAGTGTTAAAAAATTGTACATTCTTAAACAATCAAAAGTATACGTTATTAAATTATCATTTCCACTGGAGAATCATGGCGACTAAAAGATTATTAAAGTAAAAATACATTTAAAGTCACGACAATATTAAACCTCTAAAAAACGTCATTTTCAAACCGCCATTAAACAGCATTTTTAAACCGCTATTGACATAAAACATATTTAGAATAAATCATTGAGAAAAATTAAATAATTCAACCAGCAATAAACTAACTATTTACATGAATCTATAAAACACTTAGAACAAAAGTTCGAAAAACGCACTTTATGATTGTATAGTGATATCAAATATACTTATCAGTGAGTATTAAGAAATACTTCCATTTTAATACTCTTAGAATCAACTACTTTATTATCTCCGTAAATATTTAAAAACTTATATGGAACAAAAGGTACTAGTTCTTTTTTAGGAAATAAGTCAAACCAAAAACTTGTATTGTTCTTTTCAGTAAATTTTATATATCCAGATTCAAATGCAGAACCATCAAACTCGTATAGCTTTTTTTCTTTAGTGAGCCAGTGTCTTGCTTTGTAATCTAGTTCTTGAATAGTAACCATATTCTTATTTGTAGTTATTGTAAATCCAAGTGATTGTCTATTGTCGATTGTTACCTGTACAGTAATTAATTTATCTCTTTCATTTTCAGAACTATTAAATGTAAGACCACCATACATACAACAACCTCCAAAATTTTGGTTTATATCCGGTTCAGATTTAGGTATTATACATGTATAAAAATATGGAACACCAAAAATGTCTACTTTTTTACCTTTATAATTGTTAGCTAATTCTGTATTTTCTAATTCAGTTTTAACCTCATTATAACTCTTATACTCAATTGGAAAAATTAAATCATGAGATAAAAACTGTCTAGAATTGATAACTCCTCTTCCTTCAACAGGTGGAGACATATAAAGATTCATAACATTTCCCATAGTTCCCTTATTACTTTTATAATCACTTACTTTATTTAGTTCGTCTATTTTAGGATCGGGTTGGGAATTCGCATAATTTATATTATGAAAAACTATTTCTAGAATCAAAATAATAATTACAGTAGATAATTTCTTCATAAAACCTCCTCTAACTTATTCAGTCTATTTGACAATGAAACTTATTATAAATTCACGCTTATAGATAGTTCAGGTTGTAGTGTGTCGATAGCATTCGTTTTAAAAATAAAAATTCACTAGCAAAATAAATTAACATTCTATTTATCATTATTACTAATTACAACAAATAATTTTGAATCCGTATTCAAGATAATATATAAATTTCAAATTTTACTACTATTCAAATCGTTGTCCCCTCATATAATAGTTTATTTTCATGATTCAGTTGATAATCATCAATCACTTAATCTTTATATAAAAATACATCGATATGATAATTAGATGAGCTAACTGTTCTATTATCACTATAAAATTGAAAAAACTCTGCTCCTACTGAACCTTTTATGTTATATAAATCATAATAAAATGATTGATTTTGATGATTATTAGAATGAAAGAAAATGCATCCTTTTTGTATGTTACCGGTATCTTTATTGTATATTTTATATAAATTTTCTAATTTAAATCGAACTTTAGTATCTAATTCTTGTACTGTTACTTTAGCCTTTTTAGTTTTTATAACAAAACCTTCTTGTTGGATACCATCTTTAAATACATTAACGCCTATAACTCTCTCTTCATCTAATTGATTTCCATCATATATCGTAACTCCTCCGTATAAGCATGATGTTTTTTCTTCAGTTAAGCCTACACATTTATTTCCATAATACAGTCCATAAATATCTATATTTTTCCCTTTAAATTGATTTGCTAAATCTGATGAGTTAAACTCAACTTTCAAACTAGAAGTTTTAAGTACGGATATATCAATATCTTTTAATATTATAGTATTATTCAGTAGTTGATCTGTACTAATTTTATTTGACTCGTCTAATTGCCACGTTATATCAGTATAATAACTTGTTAAATTAAATAACTTACTACTATCTATATCAGATTTTTTCTTTAAATCATTTTTGTCTACATCAGCATTAACATAATTATTATTTATAAGACATAATAAAGTTATTATAATCGCAGCTATGCAGAACAATCTCATAAACTTTTTAATATTTTTTATAATATAATCTCCCTCAATTATTTTTTGGTTAAATGAACTTCTACATTAATAGATTTACTCTCAACTGTCTTATTATCATTATAAATTAGTAAATATTTAGTCGGATAAAATTTTTCACCAGATTCAGGCATCATATCATACCAAAAAGAATGACCATTTCCTTCGATAAACTTTATATAGCCAGTCTCATAAGGCGAACTATTAAATTCATATAAATTTTTATGCTTAAGTAAATAGTTTCTAACTTTATAATCTATTTCTTGTGCTGTTATGTTTTTCTTATTAGTAGGTATATCAAAAGATAATGAATTTCTCTCGTTTTCAAAAACTTTAATTAAGATATTATGAGAGTTATCAGTTGAATTATTTTTATCTATTTGATTTCCATCATGCTCGGTCACACCGCCATACATACACGTTTTTTCAATTAGTCTACCATCATTTAATTCCATATTATCCGCTGAAAAATAGCATTGATAATAATAGTTTGTCCCAAACAAATCTATGTTTTTATTTTTGTATTTATCCGAAAGGCTATTATTATTAAATTCTGTTTTTAAAATTTTAGAACCATCAATTTTAGAGCCATTTATTTTAAATAATAAATCATGTTGTAAAAACTTCTCTTGGGCTTTAATGTTTATTTCTGATACGTGTTTATCATCATACAAATACCTCATATTATCCATTAGACCAGTGAATTCACTCGCTTTATTCAATTGTTCTGGTTTAGGATTGCCATTTAACATAAATAGTAAGCTGCAAGACTTAACACATATGAAGATAAAAGCAAATAACTTCATTCCAACAACTCCATATTTTAAATTTTTATAAATTCGATGTATTACAGGTAATATTAAACGTACACATTACCATTAAAGGCATTAAAATTTAAATAGTTAATACATATGTTAATTTCAAATAAATTCGCATTTTAGTGTTAAAACTAATTATCATTAGTTACTATCTACATATGATATTTCAACATCAAGATGAAATTTTTCAGATTCTATTATTTTATTATCTTCATAAATTTTCAAAAAACTTACAGGCAGTCCATCTCCTGTATAAAACAAATCATATGAAAATGATTTTTCATCATTTAAATGAAATAAAACTTTCCCCTTATTAAAACCTGAATAAAATTTAGATTTATACCCATATTCTTTACCTTTACCATTGTTATTATGACCATATATATTGTATTCTTCTTGAAGATATCTCCTTAATTTAACATCAATTTCTTGAGCTGTGACTAGTTTTTTATTAGTTGCTATTTTGTCAGTAGAAATTGTTTTATGCTTGCCATTAATCCAAAGATTTATAGGGATTTTTCTAGCAGAATTTAAGTATTGTCCTGATAAAGTGGCCCCTCCATACATGTATTTAGTTTTACAAGGACCATTATAATCAATGCCAAAAATATCCATTTTCTTTCCTTTAAATTTACTTATTTCGTCCCAATTATTAGATTCTGAGATCAAATCATTGGTACCGGTTGAAAATTCAAGTTGATTTGCAATAGGTAAGTTTTTATCTGTGACGCCTTTTAAATCTATATAATCATATTTTGTATAGAAATTTCTTAAGTTACCTACACCAATATCTCCTTGCGCATACGAAAGGTCTTTAATGTTAAAAAATAATATAAAAACTAATATAAAACTGTATTTAATTTTTTTCATGGCATTTCCTTTACTAAGTTATGATTGAAGTATTTCAACTTTCGTCCTTATAAGATATTTCTACATCTAAATGGAATTTATCAGTTTCGACAGTTTTGTTGTCATTATATATTTTTAGGAAACTTTCAGCTTGCCCTGTTCCTGTATCAAATAAGTCATAAGAGAATGATGTACCGTCATTCAAATGAAATGATATTTTCCCAGTATTAAATCCAGAAAAAAACTTGGATTTTGTACCGTAATTTCTTCCTTTATTTGTATCATTAAAGCCATAAATGTTATATTCTTCTTGTAGATATCTTCTTAATTTAGTATCAATTTCTTGAGCTGTTACTATCTTTTTATTAGTTGATACTTTGTCAGTAGAAATTGTTTTAAGGTTGCCATTAACCCAAAGATTAATAGGAATACATCTAGACTTCTCTAAATAATCACCCGCTAAAGTAACTCCTCCGTACATATATTTATTTTTTAGACAATATCCACTATAACTTAGGCCGTATACATCAACAGCACGATTTTTGAATTTTTTTACATCTTCAACATTCTTAAATTCAGCTGTTACTGTCGAATTATCCTTAGAAAAAACTAATTGATGTGAAAGACGATTATTGTCAGGATTAATATTTTGATGGTCTTCGATTGGATAGCTACCATAATAGTTCCTAAGATTCAAAACTCCAACATCAGCGGTTGCGATATGATTTTGTGAATAACAAAACAATAAAACAACAATGATAAGTATTCTTTTCATTTTATATTTCTCCTATAATTAAATATGTCTATCTTTATTATCCTTTTATTGTAAAAAAACATTCTTCTTCTTAAATCATCCTGACTCTATCCCACTTATATACTATTACTCGTTAATCTACTTTTGTTATCTATACTAAAATAGAAAAATTTTTATAGTAATAAAGTTAGATTTGAATCATTAATCGTTCATCGTCATTTGCTATGCAACTTTGTAAAAATATGTTAATATCTATAGTTCTTTATAGGATTGTAAGTTGATATGCATCAACTTTTAATTTGTTATGTAAATAAATAAACATCAATATGATAGTCTGATGAATCTATTGTTTTATTATCATTATAAATTTGCAAATATTGATCTGGTAAATTTCCTTTAATATAAAATAAATCATAATAAAATGATTCTTTATGCTCCGAATGAGAATGGAATTTAATATAACCTTTTTGTACATCACTAGTCATTCGATCATATAATTTATATACATTATTTAATTTTGTTCTTACTTTAATATCAAGTTCTTGTGCAGTAACTTTCTTTTTATCTGTAGTAACGATAAATGTATTAACATTTACATTATCCTTATACACAGCTACTCCTATTTCTTTAGGTTCACTTAATTTATTATTTTCATGAGGTGTTACCCCGCCATAAGTACAGGCAGTTTTCACTTGATGCTCACCATGACAATGCGCTTTATAATAGACACCATAAATATCTACAGTTTTTCCAAAATACTCTTTGGAAATTTCCGATGAGCTAAATTCCACTTTTAAATCTTTAAATTCAGCAGATTTTCCATCTAACCAAGTAAAATTTTTAAATAATAAATCAATATCTAAAAATTTTTCTGTAGTTAATACAGTTGACTCATTTATTGTAAAGCGATTAGTCATATAGTCTTTATCAATATTATGTAGAGCAATATCGTCTACACTTGACTTCTTACACAAATCCTCAATTTTAGGATTTTCTTCATTTGCATATGCATTGTTTACACTACATATTGCAATTAAATTTATAATTAATAATAATACATTTAACATTGCTTTACTCTTTTTTATAATATCCCTCCTTCACAAAAAGCTTTCTTATAGAAATTTTTCAATATAAATTAAAAAATTCTGGTTTTAACCTTTAAATATTCACTAATACTTTTTGATTACGATTTTAAAACTTAACAATCCTATTAACAATTGAACAAACACATTTTAAACTAAGTGACTCAGATAATAGACAAAAAACCTTAAAAATAGCGCTTAAAATGGGTAAAACCATTTTAAGCGCTATAACGGAGAGTGAGGGATTCGAACCCTCGAGACGCTTGTGGCGCCTACACACTTTCCAGGCGTGCTCCTTCGGCCAACTCGGACAACTCTCCTCAACAATAAATATGTAATAAAAAAACAGAAGCGATATTTCACTTCTGTTTGTATGACTCCTACGGGACTCGAACCCGTGTTACCGCCGTGAAAGGGCGGTGTCTTAACCGCTTGACCAAGGAGCCATGGCTCCACAGGTAGGACTCGAACCTACGACCGATCGGTTAACAGCCGATAGCTCTACCACTGAGCTACTGTGGAATAATAGAAAATAATGGAGCGGGTGATGGGAATCGAACCCACAACATCAGCTTGGAAGGCTGAGGTTTTGCCATTAAACTACACCCGCTAATGTAAACGATTATGGGGCGGCTGAAGGGGATCGAACCCTCGAATGTCGGAACCACAATCCGATGTGTTAACCACTTCACCACAACCGCCATGAATTAAGAATGGTTCAGGACAGAGTCGAACTGCCGACACATGGAGCTTCAATCCATTGCTCTACCAACTGAGCTACTGAACCGTAATGGTAATAATAATGGCGGTCTCGACGGGAATCGAACCCGCGATCTCCTGCGTGACAGGCAGGCGTGTTAACCGCTACACTACGAGACCTATTAAATTAAAAACTATGTATTGCGGGAGGCGGATTTGAACCACCGACCTTCGGGTTATGAGCCCGACGAGCTACCGAACTGCTCCATCCCGCGCTAATATTATTTTGAATTACCTAATTAATATACCATAATCAAAAACCTAAAGTCAAGAACTTTTTGAATTTAATTTAAATGTTATCTCTTAAATAATTACTTAAATATCGTAGCAACATGTTCTCTGTTGAACACAAATATTAGTATATTCATTTTTGTAGTATACGTCAACGACATTTTTAAAGTTTTTTGTGTAAAAAAACGCTTCTTATTCCCTTTTATCATATAAGTGTCTAATAGTTGTTATAAATAGTGTTACAGCATTTTAAAAGGTATAGGAATTATAAAGTTTACAACGCCTATACCTTCTGAAAAAGAAATTTAAAAGCTTGCTACAACCGCATGCTCATTCAGTCAACGACTACCAATATAACATTGTAGCCCTAAGACATTCCTTGGCGCTTCAATTACCACATTTTTTTCAAAATCAGCAGCTACCTACAGACACAACATAACACAACAATACATTACCTATCGTGTCATGTAATCTTGCATCCGATCTTGCAACGCTGTAAATGTTTCGAAGCCATCCTCTTCTAAGAAGTGCCCTCCATCTTCCACGATTCGCAAGTTCCCCTCTAATGCATTCATTAAACGCTGAGTCTCTTTATATGAAACGTATTTGTCATTTTTAGAACTCAATCCGTAAAAATTGTCAACTTTCTTTTTAATATTATCGTAATCAATAGTTACATTACTTAAATCGATATCTAAATCTATATTTTCTGCATCTTCTTTAAAGCCCGCTATACTGAAAAAGCCTTCAATCGGCTGATCAATCATTTCAATATATTTTAAAGCTGTGATTGAACCTAAACCATGTGTTACAAAATATGTATCCTTTTTGCGTACATTAATTTGTTTCGTCATAGCTTCAATCCACTGATCCACTGTATTCGCTTCAGGGGATTCAAAATTAAATAATGTTACGTCATATCCTTCTAAAGTTAAGTTATGCTCCAACCACTGATACCAATGATTTCTACTATTTCCATGCATAGAATGTACAATGATTACATCTGTCATCTCATTCTCTCCTTTCAACTTACTACTTCTTTTCTATTTAAAAAAATGAATGATTACCTATAATTGTAAAATAAAAACACCTTAATTAGAAATGTTATATCGCAAAGTGACATTTCTAATTAAGGTGCATTGTCATCATTTCAATATCATTCAATAATAGCTAAACCTTCTTCTTCGATTCAGTTTCATGAAATAATTCCCGCTGAAAGTATCATGATTTACACATTACTTCCACCATTATATAACTTAAAAATGACTATATTTCATCAAACATTATCTAAAGGCGTCGCACCTACACCAACTCCATCCAACAATTAACTTACAACTCTGCGATTACTTCTTCAGCAGCAACTTTACCTTGTGTAATACAATCAGGTAGTCCAACCGCTTCAAAAGATGCACCAGTTACTCTAAGTCGTGGATATGTTTGTTTAATATGTGCTTGAATCTGCCTAATTTGTTGAATGTGACCAACATGGTACTGTGGCATACTTTTCGGCAAACGATTGACAATTGTAAATTCAGGATCGCCTTTAAATGTCATCATTTGACTTAAATCTCTACGTACAATCGATACTAATTCATCATCTGTATGATCATCAACCACAGTATCACCTGGTTTACCTACATACGCACGAATCAAAACCTTACCTTCTGGTGTAGTAAATGGCCATTTTTTCGATGTCCAAGTACATGCGGTAATGTCAGTATCACTCGTTCTCGCAATCACGAAGCCAGTACCATCATAAGTATTTTCAATGTCTTTTTCATCAAATGCCAATACAACAGTTGCAACAGTCGTACTATCCATCGTTTTTAAATAATCAAATGCTGGATCTTGTCCGAACCAATTCAAAAAAACTTGATGCGGTGTTGTCACTAATACCCCATCGAATACATCTTCTTGTTGATTACTGTAAACAATTTTATATTGCTTTTGATATGTAATAATATCATCCACTGACGTATTGTAACGTATTGTCACACCTTTATTTTTCACATCTTGTTCTAATGCTTCAATAAATGAACTTAAACCATGCTTAAATTGTTTGAATTGTCCTTTTGGTGCGCCAGGATATAATTGTCTTTGTTTCAGACGCTTATTTTTCTCATCCTTCATACCTTTTATCAGACTTCCGAATGCCTCTTCTTTTTCTTTAAAATTAGGAAACGTACTCATCAAACTTAATTTATCAATATCGGTACCATAAATACCACCCATTAAAGGCTCAATTAAATTCTCAAGTACCTCATTACCTAATCTTGCTCTGAAAAATGCACCAACAGAAATGTCACCATTCTGCATTTGAGTAGGTTTTTTAAATAAATCAAACCCTGCTCTTAACTTTCCAAATGGTGAAATTAATTTAGTTGTCACAAACGGTTTGATATCTGTCGGAATTCCCATAATTGATCCACCTGGAATAGGATACAATTTGTTTTTCGCAAAAATATAAGATTGTCCAGTCGTATTTGTAACAATATCTTGTTCTAATCCAATATCTTTCGCTAATTCTGTCATAATCGTTTTTCTACCTAAATAAGATTCAGGCCCTAGTTCAATCATATAACCATCTTTACGATACGATTGAATCTTCCCCCCCGGACGATTCGATGCTTCAAAGATGGTTACATCAATATTAGGATCTTGCTGTTTTAAAAAATATGCACTTGATAAACCTGTTATCCCCGCTCCTATAATAGCCACTGATTTAGTCACAACGTTTCACGCTTCTTTCGTCATTAAAATATAGACTTGATTTCATCAACAATTGCACCGATAAATAATGGATGTGTATTCGGCATTTTTGGACGATAATAATTCGCGCCAATGTCATCGCAAACAACTTTACATTCATAATCATTGTCATAAAGCACCTCTAAATGCTCACATACAAAACCTACTGGCGTATATATAAAGTTTTTATACTGATGTTTTTCATATAAATCACGTGTTAAATCTTGTACATCTGGCCCTAACCAAGGTGTACCTGTATTACCTTCAGATTGCCAACCAATCGCGATATGTTCAATATTAGATTGTTCTTTAATTAAAAGCGCAGTATGTTCTAGTTCTTGTGGATATGGATCATTATTCTTTTCGATTAAACCTTTTGGCAAACTATGTGCCGAAACAACTAATACCGTGTCTTTGTGTTCCTCTTCCGGTATTTGAGCTAATGTTTCGTTGACTTTATTCGTCCAATATTCAATAAATTTAGGTTG
Organism: Staphylococcus sp. FSL W8-0305; assembly: GCF_037966415.1. Classification (NCBI taxonomy): domain Bacteria; kingdom Bacillati; phylum Bacillota; class Bacilli; order Caryophanales; family Staphylococcaceae; genus Staphylococcus; species Staphylococcus sp. FSL W8-0305. The sequence continues at coordinate 151,590 of NZ_CP150198.1, read as the reverse complement.
TTCATAATAATGTTTCACATGTGTAAGTTGAATACCATATTTTGCAGCTTCTTCATCAGCACGTTTGTCATATGATCCTACTGAAAATGAAGAATAATGTGGTGCTAGTACTACAGTGATTGCTTCAGTAATACCATCTTTGTGCATTTGTTCAACCGCATCTTCGATAAATGGTGAAATGTGTTTTAATCCTAAGTATAGTTTAAATTCAACATCTGCATATGCTTTATTTAATGCTGAAACTAGCGCATCAGCCTGGTCATCTGTTGTACCTGCTAATGGTGATAAACCACCTATAAATTCATATCTATCTTTCAAATCTTGAAGTTCTTCTTCAGATGGACGTTTACCATGTCTAATGTCTGTATAATATGGCTCTATGTCACTTTCTTTATAAGGTGTGCCATAAGCCATAACTAATAATCCCATTTTTTTAGTCATTGATAATACCTTCCTTTAAATGAATTATCTTTCATGTGCTTCAATGTAATACTATGATTATCTTTGTGTATATGTGTGTACGAATCCGCTTACTTTACGTAACGTCTCTGGTTGCACTTCTGGGAAAACACCGTGTCCTAAATTAAAGATGTGTTTACCGTTCTCCATACCTTGATCTAATATTGGTTTCAATCTCTCTTCAATGACATTCCATGGTGCTAATAAAATTGATGGATCTAAATTACCTTGTAATGTTTTAGTAACGCCTAATTGTTGAGCCTGATTAATAGACGTTCTCCAATCTAGGCCTAATACATCAATCGGCAAATCATTCCATTCATTGATTAAATGACTGGCACCTACACCGAATAGAATTACCGGCACATCATGTTTTTCTTTAACCTCACTGATTAATCGAATCATATGTGGTTTAATGTAACGTCTGTAATCCTCGACATTTAATGCACCTACCCATGAATCGAAAATTTGAATCAATTCGGCACCTGCTTCGACTTGAGCTGTTACATATTTAACAGATACATCGACTAAATGATTCATTAAAGCAAACCATGTTGCTTCATCTCTATACATCATCGCTTTTGTAAAATTGTAATTTTTCGATGGTCCGCCTTCAATCATATATGACGCTAATGTAAATGGTGCCCCAGTAAATCCTATTAGCGGCACATTTAACTTTTCTTCTGTTAAAAGTTTAATTGTATCTAATACATATGGTACATCTCGTTCGGGGTCTATTTGAGAAAGTTTCTCAACATCTTGAATTGTTTTGATAGGATTATGAATCACTGGACCAATACCCGATTTAATTTCTACATCGACACCAATTGGCTTTAATGGTGTCATAATATCTTTGTATAAAATTGCTGCATCTGTATGATAATTATCAACTGGTAAATGTGTAACATAAGCGCACAACTCCGGCTGATGTGTAATATCGAATAGTGAATATTTTTCTTTCAATTTTCGATATTCTGGTTGCGAACGGCCAGCTTGTCGCATAAACCAAACAGGTGTATGTGTCGTTTCTTCACCTTTAATCATTTTCAAAATTGTATTGTTTTTATTATGCACCATAAAGGCCTCCTAAATTAAAATCATTCTTATCTATATTATCATATCGCTCATTCGTTCGTATTTTCAATAAATAAATGTCATAAAACTGACATTAAATTACACATCATTTGTTTGTGTATTTAAATTTTAAAATCTTGATGGATTATCTCCACATTTTTTTGTCTTGCATGATTTATTATAGTAACTTTAACCGTATATTAATAGTGGTAATGACTAGTTTATCGTCGTATAATAAATAAAAACATAAGGGGGACCTTTCATATGAAGAAATTATATACATCTTATGGCACATATGGATTTTTAAATCAGATAAAAATCAATAATCCATCTCATCATTTATTCCAATTTTCAACTGCTGATTCATCGGTGATTTTTGAAGAGACTGAAGAAAATACTGTACTGAAATCACCTTCAATATATGAAGTTATTAAAGAAATAGGCGCATTCAATGAAGATCATTTTTATTGCGCAATTTTTATTCCGTCAACTGAAGACCATGTTTATCAACTTGAAAAGAAATTAATCAGTGTTGATGACAATTTCAAAAACTTTGGTGGCTTTAAAAGTTATCGATTGCTAAGACCTGTTAAAGGTACAACATACAAAATTTACTTTGGCTTTGCTGATCGACAAACTTATGAAGACTTTAAAAATTCTGATGCTTTTAAAGATCATTTTTCAAAAGAAGCATTAAGTCATTACTTTGGTTCAAGTGGACAACATTCAAGTTATTTTGAAAGATATTTATACCCAATAAAAGAATAGATTCGAAGAAAACTTCCATTGGTTATGCTGTTAACGTATAGATGCTAATGTAATCTGAACGCCGTATCATTTGGCTTTCAACATTACATGCACCTTTACAACATACATGCCAATGGAAGTTTTTTAGTCTCGTAATAATGTTTCCTGATATTTTAACTTTTTAATAATACTTCTAATCGTTAATAAACCTACAATATAGAAAATGAGTACAACATAGAATAACGTCATATGTTTTATAATAAATGTCAATGCAAACACAGTACAAATAACAAACATTAATCTATATAAAAACTGTTCATACCCTTTGATTACCTTATCTTCAGGTACAGGCCACACTTGAGGCCATAAGCCATATGCTTGTTGTGAATAAAATTGTGCCATTTGTAACAATATAATATATACAAATAAACACCCAATAATTGCTGTCACTAATGGATATGATAACCAAACTATAAGTAAAACTGCAATAATTACTAACCTAAAGATAATATTAAATGCGTCTCTCCCTCTTATAAAGCTTCTAATAAATAAGAATAAATACATCGCATTAGAGTTAAATTTATTACCCTTTGGAACTGGTAAAAGTATATCTAGATAACTTCTTCTGACTGCAGATTCTTTCAAATGTTTTACATCGGTAAACATATTAACAAATTTATAATAATTCATATGATGTCGATGTTCGATAGCAATCATTTTCTCCCATGGATACAAAAAGCCAGGTTTATATTTTTTAACTAAAAATTCTATTAACACAGGCAAAGCAACCATCACAAATGTGATGTACCATTTTGGAGCTAATAGTAAGTAATATGTTAGAGCAAAGATGATGAATGATATTAAATTAACTTGCCATGTTTTAAGTCCCGATTGATACCATTGCCATCTTAAGCGTAAACCAACATATGGAAAAATTAATGCACTGACTCCAAAACAAATATAAAATGCCACATTATGTTGATTAATATTGTAAAACAACGGGAACATTACAATAACAATAATGAGTTGGATTAAAATGCGCGCAAAGTAGCTATATAAAATCGCATGACGCATAAATTGAGACATGTGTTTTTCAAATGGTAATAAAAAGATTTTATCCGCTTCTTTTAGGAGTGGTCGCATTGGAAAAATGGATGTCAACGCAACAATCACTGCTGCTATTAATGAAAAATTGATATTCGTTGGAATATGTTTTAACCATTCACCATATCCAAAAATAAATGCACCCAGCAAAATAAGTAAAAAGACCATGAAATGACCATTAAATATAAACTTATTATAATAATTTTTCTCTTTACGAAGGGCATGTAATCTTTTATTAAATAATGTGGTCGCTTGGTTACGCATGTACATCTCCACCTTGCGTCACATGAATATATATATCGTCTAACGTTTGATTATGTAAGCCAGTTTGTTGTCTCAATGCTTCTAAATCTCCAAATGCAACGACTTCACCTTCGTCTAGTATGATAAAACGATCACAATAACGTTCAGCTGTTGCTAAAATATGTGTACTCATTAGAACGGTTCTACCTTCGTTTTTCTTTTCAACCATTAAATCTAACATGGATTGAATTCCTAATGGATCTAGGCCAAGGAATGGTTCGTCTATAATATACAATTCGGGATTAACGATAAACGCACAAATAATCATGACTTTTTGTTTCATCCCCTTAGAAAAATGACTCGGAAAAACTTTCAATTCATTTTCTAAACGGAATGTCTTTAATAATGGCATTGCTCGATTCATCGCTTCATCACGATCAATATCATATGCCATTGCTGTCATCTCAATGTGTTCCTCTAATGTGAGTTCTTCGTATATAACCGGTGATTCCGGAATATAAGATAACTTTCTTCTATAAGCCTCTATGTCATCATTAATGTTGATATCTGAAATTGATAGAGATCCTTCCATAGGTGTAAGCAATCCTAGCATATGTTTAATCGTTGTACTCTTACCAGCGCCATTAAGGCCAATAAGTCCAACGATTTCGCCTTTGTTTAATTCAAAATTTATATCTTTAATTACAGGGCGTTTTCCATATCCACCTGTAAGCTGTTCTACTTTAACTGTCATAAGGCACCTCCATGACTTATATTGTACCAAAAATTATAAAATGCTCATATTAAATACACATATCCTAATATCGAATTTTTAGCGACAATGTTATAATGAATGGTAATACAAGTTGAAAAGGAGTGTAGTCATCATGTCAGAAACAATTTTCGGCAAAATTTTAACTGGAGAAATTCCTAGCTTTAAAGTATATGAAGACGATTATGTCTATGCCTTTTTAGATATATCACAAGTTACTAAAGGACATACGTTATTAATTCCTAAAAAAGCTTCTGCTAATATCTTTGAAACTGATGAAGAAACAATGAAACATATCGGCGCAGCATTACCTAAAGTAGCAAATGCTATTAAGCGTGCATTTAATCCTGATGGTTTAAACATTATTCAAAATAATGGTGAGTTTGCAGATCAATCGGTATTTCATATTCATTTCCACTTAATTCCTCGATATGAAAATGATATTGATGGATTTGGTTATAAGTGGGAAACACATGAAGATATTTTAGATAACGATGCAAAACAACAAATTGCTGAACAAATTCAAGCACAATTTTAAATGTATGCTTAATCTAAGCTCGAACGGGTATAATATGATTAATATTATAACAATTGCGTTTGAAGTGATAACATCAAGGTTAGCAATTTTAAACAAAATGAGTTATTAAGATAACAGATGTTAAAAGTGAGGAGAATATAAATGAAAGCATCACGCATTCTATTCGGTATCGGTGTTGGCGTAGCAGCTGGTTTTGTAGTTGCACTTCAAGGACGTGACGACAAAAGTGTCAAGAACAACACGATTGATCGTACTGCCCCTACTGGTTCAAAATCAGAACTACAACGTGAATTTGAAACGATTAAACAAAGTTTTAATGACATTTTAAACTATGGTGTTCAAATTAAAAACGAAAGTGCGGAATTTGGTAGTTCAATCGGTGGTGAAATTAAGTCATTACTTGGAAACTTCAAATCTGACATCAATCCTAATATTGAACGTTTACAGTCACACATCGAAAATTTACAAAATCGTGGCGAGGATATTGGAAACGAAATTTCTAAGTAGCACGTTTACGTTCTCGATCACAACTATTTTTATTAGTAACAGCATATTTATTTTTTAAAATTAAATGCCAAATAAACGAGATGACATTAGAAATTAGATATTTCTTGTCATCTCTTTTTTATGGCTCGAATGAATGTTTGATTACCAATTACAGTAAGACGTTGTTTGTAGTGATTTTCCCTTAAATCATATTTATGAATTGATTGAAAATATTGCTTAGGATTCATTGTGTTATCCTTGCACTTTGATTACGCTTTACTTAAATCATTATCGACAAACAACATACTTATATTTTCACTGAGCCGAACCTTATATGCACATTACATATACCTTACTTCCACAAATTATTAATCTGGTATTTATTATAATTACATATCACTATATTTTTAGCATTTGTATGACTTAGTTAGTTAAAAGATGCTTTTGCATATGCCCTGCCATATCCATTTTTTATATTATTCAAGTTTTCAAATACTCATGTCACACGCGCCTTTTTCATAAGTGATGCTTTATTAGCAAAAATATGTGTTCGCAGAAATTTGTTCTGCATTCTACTTCTACGCTAGTCAATCAGCCAATTTTACCAATCCCACTTTCGCGTTTCAAATCAAACAATACGTCGCCCCTTTCTTCATATATAACAAATCTTCTAACATGATATGTTACTATTGAATTACTGAACCTGAGTTAGTTATAATCTAACTTATATTGAAAAGAGATGAGGCGTAAGATATGTTTTTATGTAAAAGACAAATTGATATCAATGCACGATTTGGTTTGCCTAGAATTGCATTTATGAGTGCAGTTGCAACCATCATTATGTTTTTAGTTAGTTATGAAGTAATGTATTTTTTATCTAATACGCCGTTATCAGATAGACATTTTCTCATCTTTTTATTACTTGTATTTATGACGTATCCATTACATAAAAGTATACATTTATTATTTTTCTTACCATATAGAAAATCGTTTAAAGTTCATAAGTTGACTAAAAGAAAATGGCTTATATTCTATAATACCTACGTCAATCAACCTGTACACAAATTTTATTTTTGCATTAACTTAATATTGCCGTTAATTATCTTATCTGCAATGTTCGTTTATCTAACAATTTCATTCCCGCAATATGGACATTATTTTATGTTCTTATTGGCATTGAATTTCGGTATTTCCATTACAGATTTATTATATTTAAAAATAATTATATTTTCTAATTATGGACAATATATAGAAGAACATAGTACAGGTATTAATATTTTGAAAAAAATTAAAAATCCATATCATTTATAACAAAATAATTATAGCAAGGTGTTATTATTTGTTTTCAGGCTATGTAATAGCTTACAATCAAATGTATATAGACCTTGTTTTTTTATTTTCATCAATTTCTACCCCTAAACCTAATGCTCTAGTCTGATGTCATGGGTTATTGATTGGTGATAATATAAAACTATGTTATATTCACGATGATTAACTTACAAAGGAGTTTCAACTATGAAGATGATAAACAAATTAATCGTTCCGGTAACAGCTAGTGCTTTATTATTAGGCGCTTGTGGCGCTAGTGCCACAGATTCTAAAGAAAATACATTAATTTCTTCTAAAGCTGGAGATGTAACAGTTGCAGATACAATGAAAAAAATCGGTAAAGATCAAATTGCAAATGCATCGTTTACTGAAATGTTAAATAAAATTTTAGCTGATAAATATAAAAATAAAGTTAATGATAAGAAGATTGACGAACAAATTGAAAAAATGCAAAAGCAATACGGCGGTAAAGATAAATTTAAAAAGGCCCTTCAACAGCAAGGTTTAACAGCCGATAAATATAAAGAAAATTTACGTACTGCTGCTTATCATAAAGAATTACTATCAGATAAAATTAAAATCTCTGATTCTGAAATTAAAGAAGACAGCAAGAAAGCTTCACACATTTTAATTAAAGTTAAATCTAAGAAAAGCGACAAAGAAGGCTTAGATGATAAAGAAGCGAAACAAAAAGCTGAAGAAATTCAAAAAGAAGTTTCAAAAGATCCAAGTAAATTTGGTGAAATCGCTAAAAAAGAATCAATGGATACTGGTTCAGCTAAAAAAGATGGCGAATTAGGTTATGTTCTTAAAGGACAAACTGATAAAGATTTTGAAAAAGCACTATTTAAACTTAAAGATGGTGAAGTATCAGACGTTGTTAAATCAAGCTTTGGATATCATATTATTAAAGCTGATAAACCAACAGACTTTAACAGTGAAAAACAAAGCCTGAAAGAAAAATTAGTCGATCAGAAAGTACAAAAAAATCCAAAATTATTAACTGATGCATACAAAGATCTATTAAAAGAATACGATGTTGACTTTAAAGATCGTGATATTAAATCAGTTGTCGAAGATAAAATCTTAAACCCTGAAAAACTTAAACAAGGTGGCGCACAAGGCGGACAATCCGGCATGAGCCAATAACACAAAACCGAGCGACCGTGGTTTAAAAATCATACCACGGCCGCTCGGTTTTTTCGCATTAAAAATCGGACAGATGAGCTCATGTTTCAGTATACTCATCTGTCCGATATCTTTTAATTCTTAATCGAGTGATTCAGGATTGTAGAATCTACGATTTTCAAGACCAAATATTTTATCTGTAAACTGACCCTTGTCAGTTTTTTTATAAGCCTTTTCAAACATATTCATTCTAGCATCGATATTATCGATATAGCATAAAATTTCTGCTTCTTTTAAGTATGGCAGCTTTGGCGAACCATACTCTAACTTACCATGATGAGATAAAATCATATGTCTTAACAACATGATTTCTTCTCCTTCAATGTTCAATTCACGAGCTGCTTCAACTACTTCATCACTCGCAATCGAGATGTGTCCTAATAAATTACCTTCGACTGTATACGACGTCGCAACAGGACCACTCAATTCTCTAACTTTACCAATATCATGCAAAATAATACCACTATATAACAAACTTTTGTTTAACAATGGATAAATGTCACAAATTGATTTTGCAATACGTAACATCGTTAATACATGATAGCTTAAGCCACTCGCAAAGTTATGATGATGAGAACTAGCAGCTGGATATGTGTAAAATCGTTCTTGATATTTTTTCAATAAATGACGTGTGATACGTTGTAAATTAGCATTTTCAATATCTAGCAAATAATGAGAAATCTCTTCTTGTATTTCTGCCGGTGATAAAGGTGCACCATCTACAAATTGTTCTGTTTTTAATTGATCTTCAGTTGTCGCTAGTCTAATTTGGTTGACTTTCATCTGTTTATTTCCGCGATAGTTTATGATGTCACCTTTAACATGTACAATTTCTTCAGGCTTGATTGTTGCCATATCATTTTTTGTAGCCGTCCAAAATTTCGCTTCAATTTCACCACTTTTATCTTGCAAATGTAATGTCATATAATCTTTACCTTGTGCTGTTACACCCTGTGTAGCTTTATGCACTAAGAAAAAGTGATCAACTGAATCTCCGGGATTTAGATTCTCTATATTTCTCATCGTTTCCCGCCTTCCTCTATTTTGTTTAATGTAATCACTTCTTTTGATGGAACAATATTATCTTTTACACATGTAAAGTATAGTACTTGATAGTGTTCTGATAATGATCGTAAATAATTCAACATTTTTTCAGTACGTTTTTTATCAAAATGAACAAATGCATCATCAACAATTAATGGGAACGGATAATATGGTCGTAGTACCTTAATTAAACTGATACGTAAAGCTACATAAAGTAATTCTTTTGTAGATTGACTTAGTTCAACAGGATCATATAATTGACCATTAACATGTTTAACCGTAATTGAATCTTCATTATAGTTAATCATCGTATATCTGCCATCTGTTAAATGCTTCAATATTTCTACCGCTTCATTAATAACTTGAGGCAAACGTTTATCTTTAATTTGTTTAATGTGTTCATCAACTAAACTTTGTAAATAACTTAAACTTGCCCAATCTTTTGCGATATCATTAAGTTGATTTTTAAGACTGTGATATTCATGTCTTAAATTAGCAAGCGTTGTATCAGTTTCCATGTGATTGATTTGTGCACTTAAATCACTGACTTGTGCTTGCATTTCAAGATATTGCTCATTATATTCGTCAACTTGAGTAGCCAATAAATGATCTTCTTCTTCAAGTTGTGCTGTTGTTTTTTCACTTAAACTAGAACTTAATTCATAAGAATAGTTTTGGTTCTCAAGATATTTTGTTAAATCATTAAAACGACTCAAATTACTAGTGTATGTTTGGTAATCTTCATGATGTTGGTAAAAATCTTCTTCAGTACCAACATTGATAAAATCGAATAGTGCTGTAATTTCTTTATTATTTTCTTCTAATTGAGCATTTAAATGATTTAATTCATTTGTAACAAGTTTGGTATTTTCAGCATTAATACGCCATTTTTCATTCGTGTCTTCAGCTGATTTCAACCATTGTTGCACATCGTGGAATAAAGATAATTTGTTGAAATAAACAAATTGTGATTTTGTTACAGCTTCAGCATGATTGTAGAATGTATCTAATTCTTGAACCAATTGCTGGCGTTGTTGATTTAAATCACTGATATGTTGATCTAATGCTTTAATATTCGCCATTGTAGAAATACTATCAACAATTAAATCATTTGAAATTTTAGATGATAAGTATAATTCATCCTTAACGTTTTCAACTGTCGATTGTAATTCATCATGACGCCCTTTCGCATCATTTAAACGACCTTCAATATACTGACGTTTCTCTTCTAAAATATCTTTATTTTTCAAAGCTTGTTGCCAGTGATCACGAATGCGATATTGCTCATCAAGATCAAAATCTAAGTCATAGTTTTCATCTAAAATGGCTAGTTGTGCTTTAATTACTTCGATTTCATCTGTGATGGCCTCGCTATAATATACTTCTTTTGATTTAGACATGATGATACCGATAACAAATACTAAAGTTAATACTGCGAAAATAATACCAAACAACATGTTGTTTGAAATAAATGAGAAGACAGTTAAACCAATACCTACTAATGTTAAAAGAATAAACGTTGTTCGTAACAATTTTTGACGTTTTTGTTTTTCTTGTTGCTCAATTTCGAAACGTTCTTTCAACTTGCTATACAAGTTCTCTTTTTCGTTTAATTCAATGACTTGTTGTGAGTATTCTTTTTTCTTTTCAAAAGTCTCTTCAGGAACTATTTTTTCTTCAACAGAATCTAGTTCGCTATGAACCGCATTATCTTCGATTTTATTTTCTTCTAAACTACGTTCTAATTGCTTAATGTATGCCGCTTGTTCTTGTTTATTCTTGATTTGCTCACTGACATAACTTTTCATTGCCTCAGAGCTATCTACGTCATGATGCGTTTCAGACCAACCAATATTTGCTTGCAATTCATCTTTATCACGTTGTTTATTCGCAATATCCTTTTCGATTGCAGTAAGTTCAAATTCTTTATTTTTAATTTCATTTTCTTGTTGATTCAAACTAATGAAGGCGTCAATATCAGATTGTTTAACTGGCTCTAATTGAGTCGCTTCTTCTTTAAGTTGAGCTAAACGCTCATTTCTTAAACCAATATCTCTTTCTAACGATTGCTTATGCGCTCGTGCTTTTTCGTAACGATCTACACCTTTTTCTGGGAATGTGATTGGCTCAATATTTAACTGTTGTTCTAGAGACTTCCATTCTTGTGAATGATCATGTAAAGCAACCTCTTTTTGTTTTTCTTCATGCATTTTTGATAATTGATTTAAATTATGCTTTAAATTCTCTAATCGACGTGATGATTTATCTCGATCATCTACTAAACGATGATATGTTTCTAGTTTAGCTTCTTCTTCACGAATTTGACTTTCTAGTTGTTTTAATTGCTCAATTTGTTGATTAATAATCGGATTTTTACCTGATTTTTTATATAATTCATCTTTTTTACGATTAATCACTTCGCGCATTGACGTGAATTCAGTTGATCCTAAAGCCCCTGCTTGTAATAAATAATCTTGCAATTGTTTTTCATTTAGATTTCTATGAATGTCTTGAAGCCCTAGTACATCAAATGAAAAGATACCTTGATATGTCTTTTTAGAAATATAATTAAGTTTCTTTTGTAACCAAGCATCATCACGCACAGCACCATTAGGTAAATATACTTTCACATCACCTTGAGCACTGCCTTTAATTCGTTCAACTTCAATCTCTAAGCCATCATCAAGAATAAGTACTAATTTACCACCGTATTGGTTACCTAGACGTGGTTCTAGTCTTGGCTCTTTAGACTTTTTAGTTGGAAAACCAAATAATATCGAATGGATGAATGCTTGAATCGTCGATTTACCCGCTTCATTTTCACCAAAAATTTCAGTGAAGTTTTTATTAAATTCAATTTTACGTTGAACAAATTGACCGTAACCATAAATTTCAAGTGATTTAATTATCATTTTGTTCACCTCTCATTTCAGCTTTTAATATTTCTTCAGCACGATTAACTAATGCTGTATGGTCGAATGTTCCATAATCGTCTAGGAACTTAGATGCCCTTGGATTTAAATATAAGTCTGACATCGCTTTATCAAAAACAGTTTGATCGACTAATAATTCCGCTGAAAATTCATTAACTAAAGGTGACTCATCATTTTGTGCATATTGTATTTTTAACTCATCAATATATACAAATTGATTTTCGTTTTCTTCATAATCTGTAATCATTTCTTCAACTTGTAATAAATCTTGAGGTGAAATTAATGTCTCACTATTAATAACAAGCGTTAAACGATAAAAGGCTTTCCCTTCTTCTCTCACTTGTTCTTTAAAGTTTTGAATGACCTCGTATAAACCTTGCTTAGATGTCTTATCCGTTTCAATAGTTGCTTCTTCAAATCTAATATACTGTGTAGGATAAAATTTAGTTTTTAATTTTAAGTGGTCACCCTCGATTAATAAGCAACCTTTTTCACCTTGCTCATTAAAATGTCTACCTTGAATATTACCTGAATAGTTAATTACAGGCATATCACTTAATTGTTGACGTTCATGTATATGACCTAAAGCCCAATAATGATACAATTTACTGTTTAAATCTTCTAAAATGAACTCGGTATATCTTTCGTTAACTGAAGATTTACTGTACGTACCATGCAAGACACCAATATGTATGCCTTTTTGGCCTTGACTTGATGGATATTCATCAATCTTGTTCTCATAACTTGCTCTATTTTCATAACTAAATCCGTGAATATAAATTGTTTCACCAGATTTAGTAATTGCTTCATACGTCTCAACTTTATTTGAAAATACAGAAACATTATCTGGCCAGTTTGATGAAATCTTTGATGATAATGGGTCGTGATTACCATGACAAACATAAACAAAGATTTGTTCATTTTGTAAACGTTCAAATTGCTGTTTTAAGAAAATTTCAGCACGTAATGTTCTGTTTTCACTATCAAACAAATCACCCGCGATAATTACAAAATCAACATCTTGTTGTAATGCAATATCTACAATGTTTTTAAAGCTTTCATAAGCACTTTTTTGAACATCCTCAAAAATTTTAGGGCTTATATGACTCTTAGATTTGAAAGGACTATCTAAATGTAAATCCGAACAATGAATAAATTTAACCATACATCCATATCTCCTTAATTAAAGGTTCTAACATCAATTTTGCAAAATCCAACTATACAAAGCATTCTAATCACTATATTCATACTTATTAGTGATTCATTAGCTGATTTATTAAAACCAGTCGCCATTTTTATTTTTATTTCGTTAAAAAATTATTATCTACACAATAATAAAGTGCTTTAGTCAAATCGTGATGTTTTATTTATTAACAAGTTTATTATTTCTTCATTTTACCATAATACGCTTCATATCGTCGATGAACATATGAAATTGAGACACATTTATAACAGTTTAAAATTTTATTTGTAGCGTGCGTTGATTTTTTTCAAAAATTTCAGTCGAAAATGTAATTTCCGTAATTGTTAACACCGCTAGTGAACCAACTGATACATTAAAGATTTACATGATTACTCTACTAGATTTGCTTGGCAGTAATGACCAATTAGAAGCTAAATGTCAAAACTATCATTGCACTTAATACGCCAAACATTTTCAAGCCGTTCTTAATGAGTCATTAAAAGTGAAACACTTTTCCATCAGTCCGATACATGACCGAACTAATAGTATTATGCTCAAAATTTTACACTCCAAAATGCAAAAAGGAAGTTAGGACACGTTTACTAGCCTAACTTCCGTTATCAAGCTCATCCGCCCGTTTTGGCATAGAGCCAATATTGTTTGATTGCCCAGCTTCAGTCGTCCGTTCTGAGCTAAAGTTAAGACATGTTTAATAACCTAACTTCCGATATTGAACGCATCTGCCCAATTTGACAGGGGGCCTCCAACTTCCGTTATCAAAACTAAAAAAACTACCCACAAAGTCTAGGACTCTGTCGGCAGTTTATTCCTCTATTTAAAGGATTGAAAAATATTATTTTAATATTAGTCAGCGTAAATTTCGTCTAATGGTTTAACGATAATTTGGTTGATTTCTTGGAATACTTGACTCATTTTTTGTTCAGCATTCATTAATGCAGAGATGTTTTCATCTTTTTCAATTGCTTGCGCTTGTTCTTGCGCTTTTTGTAAATCTTCTTCAGCAATTTCTTCACCTTGCATTTGTTTTTGTTGGAAGTTAATTTGAGTTTCACGGAACTCGTCGAATAACTTTTTAGATTCTTCGTTAGCTTTTACATTAGCGAATGCTTCTTTGATTGCTTTGTATTCTTCGCTTTCTCTTAAAGCTTGTTCTAATTGATTTGCATAATCATATAAATTTACTGCCATGGTTATAGCACTCCTTTGTTGTGATGTTTATTAAAACGTTCGATATTACTTTACCACATCTCGCTTTTTTAGACAAAGATTGCAACCAAACCTTGGAAAAATCCAATAATACCACCTAAAATGAAACCTAATGACATAATCAACTTTAGTTCTTTGTTAGCAATTTCTATAATTAATTTTTCAATATAATCTAAGTCAAACGTATTAATTTGTTCTTCAATTAATCCTCGTAAATCCACTTTTTTCATAATTGTAGATAAGTGAATCGATAATTGTTCAATGATTAAATTTGCTAATTTGCTAGAGAGTTGACTTTCTAAATAATCAACAAATTGAGGCATTAACGTAACCACTGGCTTATTCGCTTGTTTGCTTGCATATGTTGTTACATACATTGATAGATTTTCAGCGATTTCATTAAACTGCGACGTATCTAACAGTTTATTCAATGATTTATCTTTAAAAGTTTGATATTCATTGGTAATTAACGATGTCACAATTGCTCTTGCTTTAGGATGAGATGTTAGACGTATAAGTTCTTGTTGAATTCGATCTGCAATGCTCTCTTTTGTCATAAACATTTGCAACATACCAATTAACTTACCTTTCTCATTGAAAAAAGTATCCAACATATCATTAATATCTTGTGTGCCTTTTGCAGATGATAAATAATTTCTTGCACGATCACATAATAAGTCTGTTGCGTTATCTACATGCTGATCTAAAAATGTTACAAGTTGATTTGGCAATAAAGATGCTATTGTTTGGTTTTGATGCTTTGTATAATAATTATTCAATTGTGATGCAATATATTGATTTCCATTAGTTTGTAATACTTGTTCTAAATCAATATCGATTTGAGAAGTAATTTGTTTAATTGACAATTGATCTTTCGTCAACTTTTGTAACTGCTGTTGAATCATAGATTCTATTGCTTGCTGTGATTGCTCGCTTTTTAATTTTTCATTAATTAAAGTTTCTGTAAGCAAATGCTCTTCAATCACTTGGCCAATTTTAGTTGCAATTTCTTCGCGTCTTTTCGGTATTAAACCTGGTGTAAATGGGACTCTAAATTTAAATATATAGTATGGTTTAAAGGGGTGAAACAGCATTCTAATTGCAATTACATTAGTAACACCACCAATTATCGCCCCTACTACAATCATAAATATGATAATAAATAGTGCATTCATAATTTTGACTCCTTTATGACAACATAGTTATTCATTATACCACTATTTTTATTTTTTAATTCATTAATCATTTCACTTTCTGCTCAATTTATTATTAGTTTACATACAAAAAGCGATGCCTCACCTCTCGAAACAGGTGTGTTACATCGCTTTTATTATTTATTAAAAGTATATAGGCCTAGATATGTACTAATTCTTCTTTAGCATTTCTGTTAAAGTATGTTTCAGCTTCTCTCATTTTAGAAGTACCGAAAATTGGTTGGTTATCTGGATTTAATACACGATAAATATTGCTTACTTTGTTACTTTGTAAAATGTACCCATTACGAGTCTCAATGTTATTCCAATAAATATCACTTGTTGGTGCATGGTTTGGATATGCACAGTGATTTCTTGAAATTGTTTGAACGATTTCTAATGGATCACAGCCAAATGTACTGTTTAATACTTCAGAGTCTCTGAATAATGCACAAATTGAAATACAAGTTGTCCAGTTTGGTAATACTCTCTCTTTTTCGATTTGTACTAAAGTCTTTTTAGAAAGTCCAATTGTTTGCGCCATAGTATCTTGCGTATAACCAGCCTCTATACGAACCATTTTAAATTTTGTTTGAATTAAATCTGTAAAACTCTGTCTATCCATTCTGTTATCTACCTTTCTGTTTGGGGAATTTTATCCGGACACAAGAAATTGCAATAATACACATTTCTTGAAACACAGATTACATCTTAATATATTTTTAATAAAATGAAAAGAGTCAATTTCACATTTGTATTAAATTTTGATCAAGTCAACAAAAGTTAAGTTTACTTCATAATGAAACAAAAGTAAACGAAGTTAAATTTTATGCATTATGTCTACATTTGATAAAACTTACACTTTTATTATGATATCAAATTTACAAAGAAAACTGTATAATAAATGCTATCGCTGTAAAAAAAATCTAAATAAATCGATTAAAAATTGTCGATTTTTTGACGAAGCTACATCAACGCAACTTTAAATCAACTTATTTTCCATTGCATAAATTGCTGCTTGTGTACGATCGCTAACTTGTAATTTACTAAATATATGACTGACATGTGTTTTAATTGTTTTTTCAGATACAAATAAAGTTTCTGCTATCTCTTTATTTGTTTTACCTTTAACCATTTCACGTAACACTTCAATTTCTCTCTTTGACAACTTATTCGTGTAGTGTGGTTTTTGGCTAACTGTTTCGAATACATCTTGTGCCTTAGGATGTATCATTTTTTCACCGTTCATAACTCGTCTAATAGTTTCAATTAATTGCTGAGGCTCAACGTCTTTCATTTCATAACCATCAGCACCTTTATTGATTGCTGAAATTACATGTTCATCATCAACATAACTTGTTAATACCAAAACTTTAATATCCGGATAATGTGCCTTAATATATTCCGTAATTTCAATACCATTCATGCCAGGCATCACTAAATCTAATAGCACAATATCAGGATGCTCATGCTCTTTTAAATATTCTAAAAATGTTTCTCCATCTGCAAAGTCTTGTAAAACTTCTATGTTTTCAATCGTGGATAATAAAAATCGCAATCCTTGTCGCACAATATAATGGTCATCTACTAATATTACTTTGTTCATGGGTTATCTCCTTAAATCAAGCTATTTTATAGGAATTGTAAATTGTATTTGTGTACCCTTTGTTGGCTGAGAATGAAAGGTCACTTTACCTCTTAATAATTTAACTCTTTGTTTTATGTTATTTATACCGTGTGATGAAGCTATCTGAACATTATCGATCTCAAATCCTTGACCATAATCAATCACGTCAATATATAGTATATCGTTCATTTGTTTTAATGTAAGATCCATTTTATTCGTATCAGCATGTTTCTTAACATTATTAATACACTCTTGTAATGCTCTGTATATGTTTTCTTCGATTTCATTAGATAAATCGATTAAACCTTCTACATTTACATTTAATTGTATATGCATTAATTTACTATATGCTGTCAAAGCATGAATTAAGCCTTGCTCAAGTCCAACTGGCTTAAGTTGCCAAATCAATGCACGCATTTCATTAACGGCATTTTGACTCGTTTCCTCAATCGTCTTGAAAGCTTGTTTAGCAATGGATTCGTTTGACATGCCATACGCAGCATGTGCTGTTAGTTTTACAGAAAATAACATTTGATTTACTGAATCATGTAAATCTCTAGCTAAACGATTACGTTCATTAATTTTTGCTGCTTCTTTTTCACGGTCTGTTAAATAAATACGTTTGATGGCTGACCCTAATTGAAATGCGACAGACTCTAGCAACTCTAAATCTTCATCACTATAAATTTCAGTATTTGGTGACGCTACATTTAAAATGCCGAATTGTTCTTGACCCGATTTAAGTGGTACCGTTGCATGATGTGTAATATTGTCATTTTGGCTAGGAAATGCTTTAGAGGCTAAGTTAATACGAGAACAATTGACGATATTCGACGCTTTCATTAGCCTACGTTGATTAAATGCTTTCACACACCAACAAGACCCATCTTTAATATAGTGACAGTGGTCTGCTGTCAAAGATTGTGGTAAAGCCACATGTGATACAAGTTCATGTTCACCTACGCTATTGATGAAAAATATCCAGCCTGTCGTGAAATTACTGCCCTCAATTAAATATTTTAACGCACCTTGGGTCATGCTATACATTTCAGTTTCTTCATTTAAAAATTCGGCAATCTCTTTTAATAAAGCTAGTCGCGTCCTTTGTTCCATCAAATCGCTCCAATTCATTTTTACGTGTATTAACTATTATACATTGAGTTATTATATTTTTAAATCTTAGACGTGAACATGATAAAATGGCCTTGATTACTTAATAGTTATATTTCGGAGAACTGATTTGTGATATGATATTAAAGACTATAGGAGGATTTTATGAAATTTAAAATACCAGAAAACTTTAATGACTTAAGTTTACGAGATATTTTCCAACAACTTAAGGTACCTAAAAAAGATTTACATCATTTAAATATGTCTAAAGATATTACTATTAATGATAAACCTGCGCGATTAATGGATAAAGTGCGTACTGGCGACGATGTATTTGTTCCAACCATCGATGAAAAAAGTAATTATGTTCCAAGTTATCGTTATGCACAAATTAAATACGAAGATGATGATATGGCAATCGTAATGAAACCTAAAGGTGTTAAGACCCACCCTAATGATTTAAAAGAAAGCAATACTTTAATGAATCATGTGATTTACACGGTTGATAGCGATTATGTCGAACCAATTCATCGACTGGACCAGGAAACAGTAGGATTATTAATTGTTGCTAAAAATCCTTTAATGAAAAAAATTCTTGATCGCATGTTAGAAGACAATGATATTACGCGGATATACAAAGCAAATGTTAAGGCACTTTTACCTTTAAAACCACAAACGATTGATATGCCAATTGGTAAAGATAAATTCCATTCGAATAAACGACGTGTGTCTCCTACTGGACAGCGTGCAATTACACACATTTTAACTTCAAAAATGATAAAAGAAACTGTGTGCCAACTTGAAATCAAGTTGGATACTGGACGTACTCATCAAATTCGTGTGCATTTAGCTGAAATTGGTCACCCAGTTATTGGTGATCCTTTATACGGTGATTCAACGTTAAGACAATTAGAACTTGAAAGTTACAAAATAGAGTTTGTGCATCCCTTGACTAAGGAAGTCATTTCCGTTTCTTTGGATGACTAATTTGTTTAGTTTGGCATGATATTTAAATATGCAATACTGCATTGTAACTAAATCAAGTATCAACTTAAATCGGATAGATGGAAAATTATTAATTTTTTCAGATGTTCGGTTTTTTTATGTTTTTTACGACCTTAGGATTTTATATTTTGAATGTATTTGGATTTATAGCATCCTTGGATAATGACTTGTAGTCTTTTTCAACTGCGTTACGTGTATCTAAGGACAATACATGACATCATAAGATTTTTATCACATATTGTTTGGTCAATACATGTACAACAATTCATCAAATAAAAAATAGGTTCTATAATAAAATGGAATCCATGAAAAGTTTTTCCTTTCATGGCTCTATATCAAATCGGACTTATAAGTTCAATTTGACATAGACAAAAAAATAAAGCTTGAACACTACATCTACCTGTAATGCCCAAACTTTATTTTATATTAATATTTAATTAATGAGGATCTACCATATCTTCTGGTTTAATCCATGCTTCAAATTGTTCTTCTGTAACATATCCAGTTTGAATTGCAGATTCTTTTAAAGTTAAACCTTCTTTATGGGCTTTCTTAGCAATTTGAGCAGCTTTTTCATAACCAATATGTGGATTTAATGCAGTAACTAACATTAATGATTGATTTAAATAATTATCAATATTCTCTTCGATTGGTTCAATGCCCACTGCACAATTGTTATTAAATGTTTCCATTCCGTCAGCTAAAAGGTAAATTGATTGTAGTGTATTATGCATAATAACTGGTTTATAAACATTCAATTCAAAGTTACCTTGTGAACTTGCGAAGCCAACAACTGTATCATTACCCATTACTTGGACTGCAACCATTGTTAACATTTCACATTGTGTAGGATTAACTTTACCAGGCATAATTGATGAACCTGGTTCATTTTCAGGGATAGAAATTTCTGCCAAACCAGCTCGTGGCCCTGAAGCCAACCATCTCACATCATTAGCAATTTTCATTAAGTCTCCTGCTAGCGCCTTCAATGTTCCGTGTAGTTGTACTACTTCATCATGTGCTGTTAATGCATGGAATTTATTTTCAGAAGATACAAATGGATAACCCGTATTTTCAGAAATATACTGTGCCACTTTATCACCAAACTCAGGATGTGCATTAATACCTGTACCAACAGCTGTACCACCGATGGCAAGATTTAAAATGTGCTTCTTAGATTCAGATAACATTGTTTCGCAACGGTCAAGCATATAACGCCAGCCACTAATCTCTTGTCCTAGTTTGATCGGCGTTGCATCTTGTAAATGTGTACGACCAATTTTTATAATTGAATCAAATTTATCTTCTTTTTCTTTCAAAGTATTTCTTAAAAGTTTTAATGCAGGTTCTAATTTTGTTTCAACCTCTTGATATAGTGCAACATGCATAGCAGTTGGGAATGTATCATTCGAACTTTGTGATTTATTTACATCATCATTTGGGTGGATACTTTCATCACTATGATGATCTTTTAAATACATATTAGCAACATAACTTACTACTTCGTTCACATTCATATTACTTTGTGTACCGCTTCCTGTTTGCCATACAACTAGTGGGAAGTGTTCATCTAATTCACCTGATAAAATTTGATCACATGCGTATACAATGGCATCTTTCTTTGCCTCGCTTAATTTTCCTAAATCAAAATTAGCTAATGCTGCTGCACGCTTTAGTTGTGCAAAACCATAAACTACTTCGATTGGCATACGCTCTTTACCAACTGGGAAATTACGTTTACTTCTTTCTGTTTGAGCACCCCAATATTTATCTGCAGGTACTTCTATTTCTCCAAAAGTATCATGTTCAATTCTTACTGACATTCAATTTCTCCCCTTATCACTGTTTATTTAACTGTAGTATATCATTAAATAATTTAATTGAGCAATTTATGATTAAAACGTTTTCATAATTTGAAATAAAAATACACTAATCGCACGTGCCCACCCTTTATTACAGTGATACGGTCATACGATTAGTGTGTTATCTATCATTATTTAGTTAATGTTGAACTAAGTTTAATTACGATACTTTGTTTTAGTAGCTTCAACCGTAGCAATAGCTGTAAGTATATATAATACAGCACTAACAATTGTCGTATATGGATTTAGAGCAACAAGCGTACCTAATACTCCTGTTAAACTCGCATAAAACCCATCAAGTGTATAATACAATATTCCTGTTATTAATAAACAACAAATTACACTTATTACAATACCTGATTGATTACTTTTAATGAATGTTTGCGCATTAACATCATCGATTAATCCTTTTGATAAATTGAGTTGTAATTTTATTACTTTGAAAATAATAGGTAAATATAATGCCCCAATTGCCAATGGAAATGCTTTAATTGATATTAAACTTATAATAACTGTTGCTATCAATAATTGAATCCAGTATTTTCCTAACATAAATATATAAATCTCCTCTAATTTCATTCTTCAATAGCATATCATAATCTTGGCATATTAAGAAACGCGGTTTAATGATTTCATTAAAAATATTACTGATAGATGACTTCTTTCAATTATGTCTGGAGTAATTAATTATCAATTCTGTTTAAATGGTGTTTTAAAATTTAAAATTGAATTTTTGATATATTACTATGTCTAGTACACAAATCAATATTCTATGCTCTACAAAGTTATATTGGCAGTAGTTGACTGTAGTCCCCAACATTGAAGCTTCGGCATGTCAGCTTACTATTTCATGCAAGCTGGCGGGGCCACAACACAGTGGAATTGGATTTCCAATTTCTACTGACATTGCAAGTTGGGGAACGACCCCAACATAGTGAAATCGGATTTCCAATTTCTACAGACATTGCAAGTTGGGGAACGGGTCCAACATAGAAGCTGGCGGAAAGTCAGCTTCTGTGAATATAATAAAAAAGCTAGGTAACAAAATGCTACCTAACTTCATATTCAAGATTATCAATCCTATTTGATATAGGTTCTATACTATTCATTGTTTACATGATAAATAGCTGTATATTACACAATTATAATACTTTACTGACTGTCTTCTTCAGAATTCTTTTCTTGATCATTTTGATCAGAAATTTGTTCCATTTCTTTACCTAATTCTTTTAAATCTTCAAAATCAGTTACCATACTGTTTTCTTCTTCATGATAATTTAATTTTGGATCTTTGTCTTTAGACATAATCAATACCTCACAGATTTTTAATTAAGCAAAGCGTGACGTAAAGTAAGCTTTAACATCTTCGGGTAAACCTGCAGCCGCTTCTTTATCAAGAATAACATTTACCATTCTATGTGCTTTTAAATCGGCTGGTTCAAAGCTTGTTTTACCATTTTCTTGATATAATTTTTCAACTACATCTCGTTTATTAGCACCAGTCACTACTAAGAAAATTTCTCTTGCTTCCATTAGTCCTTGACGAATACTAACATTTAACTTACCTTGCTCATCGATAGAAACAACTTGTAATGTTAATTTCCCTTTATTTTCTTTAGTTTTAATCTTATCAGCGATTAATTCGATTGCATCTTTTTCATAAGCAATTGGATAAACTTGACCTGCTGGTACACCTAACGCTTCGAAATATGATTTTTTATCGTCATAATCTAAAATATTTATTTGGCTAAAATCAACAGCATGTTTTTCAATATTTTTCTTTAATTCATCTAGTACTGGCGCTTGATCAGTATCTAAATGAAAACCTGCAATTGTAGTAGGATTATTGTTAAATTGCTTTCTAATAATATCAGCAGCATATTCTGCTACAAGTTGACTATTGTCAAAGACTTTAAAGTTCATTGCCATGATTTCTACACTCCTCTTAGTTTGCATTTTACATAAAAACGGCGATATTAATAATTATTATACCCTAACTTTCAATATATCAAACCATTTAACTTTAACATGCTTATACTCTAAATATAGCACTTAAGCATCATTTTTATAATGAAAATGAGTAAATTTTAATTCAATCCTGGAAAATCTTGTTGACGTAACGCTTCATAAATTAATAACGCAGCAGTATTTGATAAATTTAATGAACGAATATGTTCACTCATAGGAATTCTTAACGCTGTGTCTTGATATTTCTCTTTCACCCAGTCTGGTAATCCTGTCGTTTCTTTTCCAAAAATGAAGTAAAAATCTTTGTCATGATTTGAAAAATCAAAATCACTATAAGTCTTTTTACCAAATTTTGTTAATAAGTAATACTCGCCATTTGTGGCTTCAAAAAATGCTTCAATACTATCATGATACGTAATATTCACAAATTCCCAATAATCTAAACCGGCTCTTTTTAACATTTTATCATCAGTTCTAAATCCAAGAGGTTTAATTAAATGTAAATGTGTGTTTGTACCTGCACACGTACGTGCAATGTTACCAGTATTAGCTGGGATTTCTGGTTGATATAAAACGATATGATTTGTCATATTACTATTCTCTCCTTGTGTCCAATCCTTTTATCATTTCATTCTGAACTTCTGCATCCTCTTGATCGTAATTTGCATTGATAAAATCTCTTGCTTCTTCCCCAAGAATTTGACCAATAGCCCAATAAGCAGTTGCTCGAATCATCGGTCTTTCATCTGTTGTTGCAACTTTTTTCAATTCTGGAATTGCATCCACTTCATTAAAATGCGCCAATGCTAAAATAGCATTTCGTTGTATCGGTTTTTTACCACGCCAAGCACCTGCAAGGTGACCATATGTTTGTTTGAATTCTTTATTAGACATACGTAGTAAAGGTACTAATCTTGGCTTTAAAATTTCTGGTTCCAAAATGATGTCATCTTGTTCGGTATTAATACCTCTATTTTTCGGGCAAACTTGTTGACACGTATCGCAACCATATAATCTATTCCCAATTTTATAACGATATTGGTCAGGCATATAGCCTTTTGTTTGCGTTAAAAAACTAATGCATTTCTGACTATTTAATTGGCCATTTCCAACTAATGCACTTGTTGGACAACGATCAACACAAATTGTACAATCACCACAGCTATCTAATAATGGATCATCAGGTTCAAAAGGTATACTGACTAACATTTCACCGAGGTATGTCCATGTTCCTAGTTTAGGATTGATGACAAAGCCATTACGACCAACAAATCCTAAACCTGCACGTTCTGCTACTGCCCTATCTGATAATACACCCGTATCTACCATAGATTTGATTTCAACATCTGGAACTTTAGATTCAATAAATGCAGCTAACATATCTAACCGTTTACGCATAATTGTATGATAATCTTGACCCCACGATGCTCTAGCAAATAAGCCTCTGCGATCACCTCTAACACTCTTAGGTGCACCTTTCAGTTTGTTAGGATAACCAACTGCAATTGCTATGATTGACCTTGCTGTTGGTAAGGATAATTTAGGCTCCGTTCGTAAAGCAATATCAGATTCTTCAAATCCTGAGGCATAACCATTTGCATGATATGCTTCTAGCTTTTGCTTCAATTCATCAAAGGGATCGGCAGTAGTAAATCCAATACTGTCGATACCAATTGTATATGCATAGTCAATGATATCTTGCTTTAACTGCTTTGTATCCAATCGTATGCCCCCCATAAAATAATACTATGTTATTTTAACACAACCATTATTCATATTGAGGTTTCATTTCACATAATTTTAATAATAAAAAGCTTGAATATATGATATAACTTTGTGGTGCGCATCATATATTCAAGCTACGTTAGGTTGTTATAATACTCTTGCTAAGAAATTTTGTGTTCTTTCATGTTGCGGTTGTTCAAATATTTCGACTGGTGTGCCTGACTCGACGACAACGCCATCTGCCATAAATATGACTTTGTCACTTACATCTTTGGCAAATCCCATTTCATGTGTCACAACCACCATGGTCATACCTTCTTTAGCTAGGTCTTTCATTACTTTTAATACATCACCAACTACCTCAGGATCTAATGCTGAAGTTGGTTCATCGAATAAAATAACATCTGGATGCATTGCTAAAGCTCTTGCAATTGCTACCCTTTGTTTTTGACCACCTGATAATTGATTCGGATATACATCTGCTTTTTCTTTTAATCCCACTTTATCTAATAACGACAATGCTTCCTTATGTAATTCATCGTTATTATCTTTCTTTAATAATTTAGGAGCTAAAATAATATTATCGACAACTTTTTTATGTGGAAATAGGTTGAAGTTTTGAAATACCATACCCATTTTTTGGCGTAGTTTATCTACTTGTGTCCCTTTTTCCGTTAAATCATTGCCTTCAAAAATCACTTGACCTTTAGTGGGTACTTCTAATAAATTCATACATCTTAACAATGTACTTTTACCACTACCAGATGGACCTATTATTGCTACTACTTCCCCTTGATTGATTTCAAGATTGATATCTTTTAAAACTTCATTATCTCCAAAAACTTTATTAAGATTGTTTATTTTAATCACTGGCATTCAATCTCCCTTCAATCATGTTCATAATGCGTGTAAGTACAAATGTTAAGACAAAGTATAATGCTGCTGCCACTAGTAATGGTGTGAATGGGTCAAATGAAATACCTTGAACCACTTGTGCATTAAACATAATTTCGCCAACTCCAATTGTTGACACAATAGATGATTCTTTAATTAAAGTGACAAATTCATTACCTAAAGCTGGTAAAATGTTTTTAATTGCTTGTGGCATAATTACACTTTTCATCGTTTGTCTATAATTCAAACCTAGACTACGTGCGGCTTCCATTTGGCCTTTATCAACAGCATTTATACCTGCACGAATAATTTCAGCAATGTAAGCTGAGGAATTAATAACTAATGCAATTGTTCCACAAACAAGAGCTGAAATGTCTAGTCCTAATGCAGCCGTTATACCAAAGAATACGATAAATACTTGAACTAACATTGGTGTTCCTCTTAATATTTCGATATAGATAGAGGCAATCCATGAAATAATTTTTATTTTACTTAATTTCATTAACGCAACGAATGCACCTAAAATAGAACCTAATGCTACACCGATAAGTGAAATTAATATTGTAATCTTAATTCCTTTCAAGAAAAAACTACCATACTTAGAAATAAAACCACTGTCATCATTCATCGCATTTGCAGCATTAGTCATATATTTATCGATTAATCCTTTATCTTTAACCTCTTTAATCGTTTTATTAATTTGTGACAATAATTTTGGTGAATCTTTTGGTACTGCTATCACTGTATCTTTTTCTTCTTCATTAAATTTCACATTGGAAATTCCTAATTTAGGATTTTGTTTTAAATATGCTTCTGCTACAGGTTTTTCAACTACAACACCTTCAACCTTTCCACTTTTCAGAGCTAATATAACGTCTGGTAAACGGCTTAATGAAGTAATAGATGCATTTTCAATTTCGGTTTGAGCGATTTTTTCTTGTTCAGTTCCCTTTTGTGCCCCTACTTTTTTATTATTAAAGTCTTTGATATCTTTATAATCATTAACTTTATCTTTCTTTACAAGCATGATATTTTTAGTCATCATATATGAATCTGAAAAATCAACTTGCTTCTTACGTTCAGGCGTTGAAGTCATTCCGGAAATAATAATATCAATTTTTCCAGTTTTAAGAGCTCCTAACAAACTATCAAATGACATATTGACGATTTTTAATTTTAAATTATTATCTTTCGCAATTTTTTTAGCTAAATCAATATCTACACCTGCATACTCAGTCTTACCATTAACTGTATGCTCAAATTCCATTGGTGCATAATCTGCAGAAAGACCCACTCTAAGTTCACCGCGTTCTTTAATCTTCTCCCATTTTTGATCTTGTTCAGCATATGCTGCGGGATTGATATACACCATAGCACTGCTAATTAACAACCCTAATACTAATATAAACCTAATTAAACACTTCATTTATACAGCCCTCCCTAATTAATATTCATAATTATACATATTAATACATTTTGATGCAATAGTGTTTTATAAATGTATTTTTATCAATATAAAGAAAAGCTTCTTTTTAAAAGACTTTACTTAAAAAATCGTCTATTATACGCGAACAATTCTTAAATTTTAAAATCAATCAAAAAAAGCGCTACTATCAATATCTTATTGACAGTAACGCCTATATTTATCATATATTAAAAATTATTCTTGTCATCAAGCTATAAATTATTGTTTTGGAACTTCAAATTTATAAATATCATTAGAATATATAGGAATGAATTTTTTACACAATTCATGAACAATAAACGCCGATACAAATGGTATGACAAAATAACCAAGAGCTAATAAAATAATATTCATTGTTGGATCACCTGACATTCGGTTAAATGCATTTATTGGGCCAACTAATCCTGTATATCCAAATCCAGCAGACAATGGTGTTCCTTTAACCTGAAGAACGTAAGCAATGATTCCAGTAATTATTCCATTTATAGTCAATGGTATCGAAATAATTAAATTTTTCAAGTAAACTGGGATCATCATTTTTGCAGCTCCTATGAGTAAAACTGCATTTACGCCAATAGAATTGACACGCAATGAGCCGAATAAGAAAGTAACACAAGCAGCCACTATACCTAGGTTTGCTGCTCCACTTCCTAGCCCGTTTAAACTAATCGCAGTTGCAATCGCTACTAACGATATTGGTGTTACCATTAATAATGAAAATGCCACACTAATAAGTATAGACATTAACAACGGATTTAAGTCTGTAAAAGAATGAATTACATTTCCAATTGCTTGAGTAATTTTTCGAATGTAAGGTAATGTGATTAGACCGATACCCCCACTAACGATAGGTACTAAAACTGGTAATATAATTAATTCAAAAGATCCAAGCTTGTTTTGTAATACCATATATATAAGACATGCAATAATAACAACCAAACTTGTATTTATAATGTCACCTATACCTTTTAACATAAAACTATTATTGCTATATACAACAGCACCTGAACCAATCATAGCTGATGTACCTACTATAGCAGCACCTGCGCCATTAAATTTAAATTGATGAGCAGCTAAAACCCCAATAATAAATGCCATAAATGATTGAATTAGTATCACTAACTGATACGTTAATTCTAAAATTTCATTACCACTTTTAAATATTTTTAATACTTCACCTAATAAAGCATTCGGAACAAGTGCAATAACAACACCAGCACCAATAGAATTTAAAATCTTACTGAAAAACTGTTTATTATCAGCATTCTTTGCGTTACTCATAAACGACCTCCAATTTGAACATTAAACTCATCATATTATAGAAAATTAACTTTAACAATGATTAGTTGGCTAATTTAATCTAAATATAACAATTCACAAAAGGAATAAAGTAAATTGGAACAATCTAATCAGTAAACAATGTTATGTTAATTTTAAAATACTACTAATTACATCTTGTGACTAATAATGTAATAAATTGTAAATATTAAAATAGCCATATTACTATTAAGATAGATAAATTGAATCGACTTGGTATAAAGCACAATAAAATAGCACTTTTACAAATATTTTATTAGAAAAGTTAAAACAAATACATACCCCAGATAATATAGTCATTATCATTAATGTAATACCAAAAAAAGAAGTTAAACAATGTATAGTTGCTTAACTTCCTATATTAAACTCATCATTACAATTTGACATAGAGCCTATTAAAGCGTGTGCCATTTGAGTGCCACTTTATTTGTATTGTATAGAGAGAAATAAAAAGAAACCTTGTTTTACAAGGTTTCTAGTACGTTATGTTATGTAAATAACAGTTAATTATACCGGTGGTCGGGGTCGAACCGACACTCCACAAGTGGAACGGGATTTTGAGTCCCGCGCGTCTGCCAATTCCGCCACACCGGCTTAATGGTAAACAAAAAACTTCCCTTTGGAAGCAATTATGGAGCGGAAGATAGGATTTACACCTATACCTCATTCCAGGAAGGAATGTATTCTAAGAGTTGAAATACTCCCGCATTATTATTAAATTATGGAGCGGAAGATAGGATTTGCACCTATACCTCGTTCCGGGAAGGAACGTGTTCTAAAAGTTGAACTACTCCCGCATAAACCTGGAGGCGGCAACCGGATTT
The DNA here is from genome assembly GCF_037966415.1 of Staphylococcus sp. FSL W8-0305. Taxonomy (NCBI): domain Bacteria; kingdom Bacillati; phylum Bacillota; class Bacilli; order Caryophanales; family Staphylococcaceae; genus Staphylococcus; species Staphylococcus sp. FSL W8-0305. The sequence goes on along the minus strand of NZ_CP150198.1, from coordinate 122,273 downwards.
GAACCGGTGATAAAGGTTTTGCAGACCTCTGCCTTACCACTTGGCTATGCCGCCAATAACTGGGCTAGCTGGATTCGAACCAACGAGTGACGGAGTCAAAGTCCGTTGCCTTACCGCTTGGCTATAGCCCATTAATAATAAGGGCGGCTGAAGGGGATCGAACCCTCGAATGTCGGAACCACAATCCGATGTGTTAACCACTTCACCACAGCCGCCATGGCAGGGGCAGTAGGAATCGAACCCACACCAAAGGTTTTGGAGACCTCTATTCTACCGTTGAACTATGCCCCTATTAAAAATAATAAATGGAGGGGGGCAGATTCGAACTGCCGAACCCGAAGGAGCGGATTTACAGTCCGCCGCGTTTAGCCACTTCGCTACCCCTCCATAAATGGTGCCGGCCAGAGGACTTGAACCCCCAACCTACTGATTACAAGTCAGTTGCTCTACCAATTGAGCTAGGCCGGCTAAGAAATGGTTCAGGACAGAGTCGAACTGCCGACACATGGAGCTTCAATCCATTGCTCTACCAACTGAGCTACTGAACCATAATAAAAATGTAATGATGGCGGTCTCGACGGGAATCGAACCCGCGATCTCCTGCGTGACAGGCAGGCGTGTTAACCGCTACACTACGAGACCTATAAAATATTGCGGGAGGCGGATTTGAACCACCGACCTTCGGGTTATGAGCCCGACGAGCTACCGAACTGCTCCATCCCGCGATAATAAAAAATAATGGCGGAGGAAGAGGGATTCGAACCCCCGCGGCCCGTTAAGGCCCTGTCGGTTTTCAAGACCGATCCCTTCAGCCGGACTTGGGTATTCCTCCATTATTATAGGTAAATCGCTATTAATTATAAAATTAAATGGCGGTCTCGACGGGAATCGAACCCGCGATCTCCTGCGTGACAGGCAGGCGTGTTAACCGCTACACTACGAGACCATTAGTAAAACGGAGGAAGAGGGATTCGAACCCCCGCGAGCCGTTAAGCCCCTGTCGGTTTTCAAGACCGATCCCTTCAGCCGGACTTGGGTATTCCTCCAAAATTATATGGACCTTGCAGGACTCGAACCTGCGACCGAACGGTTATGAGCCGTTAGCTCTAACCAACTGAGCTAAAGGTCCTAAATATAATTTTACAACTAATAAATAGTGGCGGTGGAGGGGATCGAACCCCCGACCTCACGGGTATGAACCGTACGCTCTAGCCAGCTGAGCTACACCGCCTTATATAGTTTGTAAATAATATGGTGGAGACTAGCGGGATCGAACCGCTGACCTCCTGCGTGCAAAGCAGGCGCTCTCCCAGCTGAGCTAAGCCCCCATAATAATTACAGTATATCGGGAAGACAGGATTCGAACCTGCGACCCCTTGGTCCCAAACCAAGTGCTCTACCAAGCTGAGCTACTTCCCGTATAATTAACGCGCCCGATAGGAGTCGAACCCATAACCTCTTGATCCGTAGTCAAACGCTCTATCCAATTGAGCTACGGGCGCATATATTTTTATTGAAAATGGTGCCGAGGACCGGAATCGAACCGGTACGGTGATCACTCACCGCAGGATTTTAAGTCCTGTGCGTCTGCCAGTTCCGCCACCCCGGCACTATAAAAATGGAGCAGAAGACGGGATTCGAACCCGCGACCCCAACCTTGGCAAGGTTGTATTCTACCGCTGAACTACTTCTGCATATGCGGGTGAAGGGAGTCGAACCCCCACGCCGTAAGGCGCTAGATCCTAAGTCTAGTGCGTCTGCCAATTCCGCCACACCCGCAAATGGTGAGCCATAGAGGATTCGAACCTCTGACCCTCTGATTAAAAGTCAGATGCTCTACCAACTGAGCTAATGGCTCTTCCATGGTGCCGGCCAGAGGACTTGAACCCCCAACCTACTGATTACAAGTCAGTTGCTCTACCAATTGAGCTAGGCCGGCAATATGTAAGAATAAATGGTGGAGAATGACGGGTTCGAACCGCCGACCCTCTGCTTGTAAGGCAGATGCTCTCCCAGCTGAGCTAATTCTCCGATTTAAAACTGCCTGGCAACGTTCTACTCTAGCGGAACGTAAGTTCGACTACCATCGACGCTAAGGAGCTTAACTTCTGTGTTCGGCATGGGAACAGGTGTGACCTCCTTGCTATAGTCACCAGACATATGAATGTAGATTATACATTCAAAACTAGATAGTAAGTAAAAGTGATTTTGCTTCGCAAAACATTTATTTTGATTAAGTCTTCGATCGATTAGTATTCGTCAGCTCCACATGTCACCATGCTTCCACCTCGAACCTATTAACCTCATCATCTTTGAGGGATCTTATAACCGAAGTTGGGAAATCTCATCTTGAGGGGGGCTTCATGCTTAGATGCTTTCAGCACTTATCCCGTCCACACATAGCTACCCAGCTATGCCGTTGGCACGACAACTGGTACACCAGAGGTATGTCCATCCCGGTCCTCTCGTACTAAGGACAGCTCCTCTCAAATTTCCTACGCCCACGACGGATAGGGACCGAACTGTCTCACGACGTTCTGAACCCAGCTCGCGTACCGCTTTAATGGGCGAACAGCCCAACCCTTGGGACCGACTACAGCCCCAGGATGCGATGAGCCGACATCGAGGTGCCAAACCTCCCCGTCGATGTGAACTCTTGGGGGAGATAAGCCTGTTATCCCCGGGGTAGCTTTTATCCGTTGAGCGATGGCCCTTCCATGCGGAACCACCGGATCACTAAGTCCGTCTTTCGACCCTGCTCGACTTGTAGGTCTCGCAGTCAAGCTCCCTTATGCCTTTACACTCTATGAATGATTTCCAACCATTCTGAGGGAACCTTTGAGCGCCTCCGTTACCTTTTAGGAGGCGACCGCCCCAGTCAAACTGCCCGCCTGACACTGTCTCCCACCACGATAAGTGGTGCGGGTTAGAAAGCCAACACAGCTAGGGTAGTATCCCACCAGCGCCTCCACGTAAGCTAGCGCTCACGTTTCAAAGGCTCCTACCTATCCTGTACAAGCTGTGCCGAATTTCAATATCAGGCTACAGTAAAGCTCCACGGGGTCTTTCCGTCCTGTCGCGGGTAACCTGCATCTTCACAGGTACTATGATTTCACCGAGTCTCTCGTTGAGACAGTGCCCAAATCGTTACGCCTTTCGTGCGGGTCGGAACTTACCCGACAAGGAATTTCGCTACCTTAGGACCGTTATAGTTACGGCCGCCGTTTACTGGGGCTTCGATTCGTAGCTTCGCAGAAGCTAACCACTCCTCTTAACCTTCCAGCACCGGGCAGGCGTCAGCCCCTATACATCACCTTACGGTTTAGCAGAGACCTGTGTTTTTGATAAACAGTCGCTTGGGCCTATTCACTGCGGCTCTTCTGGGCGTTAACCCTAAAGAGCACCCCTTCTCCCGAAGTTACGGGGTCATTTTGCCGAGTTCCTTAACGAGAGTTCGCTCGCTCACCTTAGAATTCTCATCTTGACTACCTGTGTCGGTTTGCGGTACGGGCACCTATTTTCTATCTAGAGGCTTTTCTCGGCAGTGTGAAATCAACGACTCGAAGACACAATGTCTTCTCCCCATCACAGCTCAGCCTTAATGAGTACCGGATTTGCCTAATACTCAGCCTTACTGCTTAGACGTGCAATCCAATCGCACGCTTCGCCTATCCTACTGCGTCCCCCCATCGATTAAAACGATTATAGGTGGTACAGGAATATCAACCTGTTATCCATCGCCTACGCCTGTCGGCCTCAGCTTAGGACCCGACTAACCCAGAGCGGACGAGCCTTCCTCTGGAAACCTTAGTCAATCGGTGGACGGGATTCTCACCCGTCTTTCGCTACTCACACCGGCATTCTCACTTCTAAGCGCTCCACATGTCCTTACGATCATGCTTCAACGCCCTTAGAACGCTCTCCTACCATTGTCCAAAGGACAATCCACAGCTTCGGTAATATGTTTAGCCCCGGTACATTTTCGGCGCAGTGTCACTCGACTAGTGAGCTATTACGCACTCTTTAAATGATGGCTGCTTCTAAGCCAACATCCTAGTTGTCTGGGCAACGCCACATCCTTTTCCACTTAACATATATTTTGGGACCTTAGCTGGTGGTCTGGGCTGTTTCCCTTTCGAACACGGACCTTATCACCCATGTTCTGACTCCCAAGTTAAATTAATTGGCATTCGGAGTTTGTCTGAATTCGGTAACCCGAGAGGGGCCCCTCGTCCAAACAGTGCTCTACCTCCAATAATCATCACTTGAGGCTAGCCCTAAAGCTATTTCGGAGAGAACCAGCTATCTCCAGGTTCGATTGGAATTTCTCCGCTACCCTCAGTTCATCCGCTCACTTTTCAACGTAAGTCGGTTCGGTCCTCCATTCAGTGTTACCTGAACTTCAACCTGACCAAGGGTAGATCACCTGGTTTCGGGTCTACGACCAAATACTAAACGCCCTATTCAGACTCGCTTTCGCTACGGCTCCACATTTACTGCTTAACCTTGCATCAAATCGTAACTCGCCGGTTCATTCTACAAAAGGCACGCCATCACCCATTAACGGGCTCTGACTACTTGTAAGCACACGGTTTCAGGTTCTATTTCACTCCCCTTCCGGGGTGCTTTTCACCTTTCCCTCACGGTACTGGTTCACTATCGGTCACTAGAGAGTATTTAGCCTTAGGAGATGGTCCTCCCAGATTCCGACGGAATTTCACGTGCTCCGTCGTACTCAGGATCCACTCAAGAGAGACAACATTTTCGACTACAGGATTATTACCTTCTTTGATTCATCTTTCCAGATGATTCGTCTAATGTCGTCCTTTGTAACTCCGTATAGAGTGTCCTACAACCCCAACAAGCAAGCTTGTTGGTTTGGGCTCTTCCCGTTTCGCTCGCCGCTACTAAGGGAATCGAATTTTCTTTCTCTTCCTCCGGGTACTAAGATGTTTCAGTTCTCCGGGTGTGCCTTCTGATATGCTATGTATTCACATATCGATAACATGACATAACTCATGCTGGGTTTCCCCATTCGGAAATCTCTGGATCAAAGCTTACTTACAGCTCCCCAAAGCATATCGTCGTTAGTAACGTCCTTCATCGGCTTCTAGTGCCAAGGCATCCACCGTGCGCCCTTAATAACTTAATCTATGTTTCCACCATTTTTATAAGTCAAACGTTAACATGAAGTTACGTTCTTTTATAAAAAGATTTAAACGCGTTATTAATCTTGTGAGTGTTCTTTCGAACACTAGCGATTATTTCTTATGAATTCAAGCTTATTTAAAACTCTTTATTCACTCGGTTTTGCTTGGTAAAATCTATATTTTACTTACTTATCTAGTTTTCAATGTACAAATAATGGTGGAGACTAGCGGGATCGAACCGCTGACCTCCTGCGTGCAAAGCAGGCGCTCTCCCAGCTGAGCTAAGCCCCCAAATAGGTATTAAATTAATGGTGGGCCTAAGTGGACTCGAACCACCGACCTCACGCTTATCAGGCGTGCGCTCTAACCAGCTGAGCTATAGGCCCATTAATTTGAATGAACAAACATTCAAAACTGAATACAATATGTCACGTTATTCCGCATCTTCTGAAGAAGATGTTCCGAATATATCCTTAGAAAGGAGGTGATCCAGCCGCACCTTCCGATACGGCTACCTTGTTACGACTTCACCCCAATCATTTGTCCCACCTTCGACGGCTAGCTCCTAAAAGGTTACTCCACCGGCTTCGGGTGTTACAAACTCTCGTGGTGTGACGGGCGGTGTGTACAAGACCCGGGAACGTATTCACCGTAGCATGCTGATCTACGATTACTAGCGATTCCAGCTTCATGTAGTCGAGTTGCAGACTACAATCCGAACTGAGAACAACTTTATGGGATTTGCTTGACCTCGCGGTTTCGCTGCCCTTTGTATTGTCCATTGTAGCACGTGTGTAGCCCAAATCATAAGGGGCATGATGATTTGACGTCATCCCCACCTTCCTCCGGTTTGTCACCGGCAGTCAACTTAGAGTGCCCAACTTAATGATGGCAACTAAGCTTAAGGGTTGCGCTCGTTGCGGGACTTAACCCAACATCTCACGACACGAGCTGACGACAACCATGCACCACCTGTCACTTTGTCCCCCGAAGGGGAAGGCTCTATCTCTAGAGTTGTCAAAGGATGTCAAGATTTGGTAAGGTTCTTCGCGTTGCTTCGAATTAAACCACATGCTCCACCGCTTGTGCGGGTCCCCGTCAATTCCTTTGAGTTTCAACCTTGCGGTCGTACTCCCCAGGCGGAGTGCTTAATGCGTTAGCTGCAGCACTAAGGGGCGGAAACCCCCTAACACTTAGCACTCATCGTTTACGGCGTGGACTACCAGGGTATCTAATCCTGTTTGATCCCCACGCTTTCGCACATCAGCGTCAGTTACAGACCAGAAAGTCGCCTTCGCCACTGGTGTTCCTCCATATCTCTGCGCATTTCACCGCTACACATGGAATTCCACTTTCCTCTTCTGCACTCAAGTTTTCCAGTTTCCAATGACCCTCCACGGTTGAGCCGTGGGCTTTCACATCAGACTTAAAAAACCGCCTACGCGCGCTTTACGCCCAATAATTCCGGATAACGCTTGCCACCTACGTATTACCGCGGCTGCTGGCACGTAGTTAGCCGTGGCTTTCTGATTAGGTACCGTCAAGATGTGCACAGTTACTTACACATATGTTCTTCCCTAATAACAGAGTTTTACGATCCGAAGACCTTCATCACTCACGCGGCGTTGCTCCGTCAGGCTTTCGCCCATTGCGGAAGATTCCCTACTGCTGCCTCCCGTAGGAGTCTGGACCGTGTCTCAGTTCCAGTGTGGCCGATCACCCTCTCAGGTCGGCTATGCATCGTTGCCTTGGTAAGCCGTTACCTTACCAACTAGCTAATGCAGCGCGGATCCATCTATAAGTGACAGCAAGACCGTCTTTCACTTTTGAACCATGCGGTTCAAAATATTATCCGGTATTAGCTCCGGTTTCCCGAAGTTATCCCAGTCTTATAGGTAGGTTATCCACGTGTTACTCACCCGTCCGCCGCTAACATCAGAGAAGCAAGCTTCTCGTCCGTTCGCTCGACTTGCATGTATTAGGCACGCCGCCAGCGTTCATCCTGAGCCAGGATCAAACTCTCCATAAAAATTATGATGTTTGATTAGCTCATAAATACTAAATAATGTTTGTAACTAATAGTTACGTTTTTGGAATTAACGTTGACATATTGTCATTCAGTTTTCAATGTTCGTTTGTCACTTACAAGATTTAATTATAACGCGTAAGTTTTTGTAAGTCAAGAATTATTTTTAATTATTTTATTTCTAAAAAATAAATTTCCTAACTCAATTAATTCAACAAATATTATTTTATTATGTATTTGTTCGAATTTCAATAGTCAAATTTACACTTTATTAATATTTTAAATCAACAACTTAAAACATTTGTTTTTTAAATATTAGTGCCGTTTGACGACTTTTATATAATATCAAGTTATTCTAGTAGAGTCAACATAAAACAACACTTATTTTTGTTTAAAAATTACTGTTGAAGGGATTATTTTCTATTCGTAAGTACTATATGTATTTAAAGTGTAATTCCTTACGCTTTTTACTTCAGTTTTACAAACATACTTATCCTCACTTTATGGATAGTTATTTAGTAAACCTTCGTTTGAATATTTTTATGTTTATTTATAAAGGATACTAGTTATTAGTTAATACCACTTCCGTAGTAAGAATGTTCTTTTCTTCTATTTAAATATTTTTCAGAATAAGCATAAAAAAGAATGAGCATAAAAAAGAAGTTAAACAACTTTCATGTCGTTTAACTTCTTAAATATTACGCTTACTTATATGAAGTAAGCTAACGCCTTTTTAATTTGTCATACTACCAAAGTTAAATTATTTATCTTGGCATTCTTTACAAACTCCATAAATTTCCATTCGATGATGTGTTACGTCAAAGTCAGTCATATGCTGAGCTAATCTTTCAATTTCATTTAACTGTGGATATTGAAAATCAACAATCTTACCACATTGTTCACATATAATATGATAATGATTATGTGTATTAAAGTCGAATCGACTTGATGAGTCTCCATATGTTAATTCTTTTACAATTCCAATATCTTTAAACACTCTTAAGTTATTATATATTGTCGCAACACTTATATTTGGAAAATCAGGTGAAAGTGCTTGATAAATTTCATCAGCTGTTGGATGAGTATGTGAAGAAATTAAATAACGTAATATTGCTTGTCTTTGAGGTGTAATTCTTACGCCTGCTTGTCGCAATGATGCAATTGATTCTTCTAGTTCATGTTCAATTGATTCTATTTCAACACTCATCTATATCACCATCTTTCTTATATAATAATTATTATTACTTACTATAAATATAACTGTAGTATTGCGCGCGTGTCAATATTTACATGATGATTTCATTTAATAGCCTTTTTTAGCATCAACTTCATTCTCAATTAGACCATTCTTATTGAGAAAATTAACTAGATTGTTTTTAAAAATATCTAATAAGTCATACTTTGCTTCATAATCATTACCAGTTATATGCGCTGTTATAGTTACATTATCCAATTCATATAATTCATGATTAGGTTTCAAAGGTTCATTTTCAAACACATCTAAATATGCATGTCGAATAACTCTACTTTTTAATACTTCTATTAAGAGCGCTTCTTTAACTATGCTACCTCGTCCTATATTTATAAAAAGTGCTTCATCTTTCATTAATTCAAAATGTTTTTTCTTTAGTAAATGAATCGTTTCTTGCGTTTCTGGTAAAGCATTTATAACAATGTCAGCATTTGGTAATGTGCTTTCAAGTGATTCGATAGTATATATCTCATCAAACTCATCTTTGTTCTGACCTGACTTGCTCAGACCAATTAAATTCATATTAAAAGCCTTTGCTAACTTCGCAGTTCTAGTAGCAATTGCACCTGTACCTAAAAATAAAACTGTTTGTCCTGATAGGCGTTTACCAGTTATTTTCGAATCATATATATGTTGTCGTTGGTTATCATATGATAGTTTCATCTTTTTATAATCATCTAAAATGAAAGCCAAAATGTATTCAGATAATTGTTTAGCTTGAACACCTTTTCCATTAGTTAAAAGTATGCCGTGATCTGCAATATAATCTAACGGTAATGTATTTACACCCGTTGCAAACCATGCGATCCATTTTAAATTTGGACAACGTCGTAAAAATGCCTCATTGATACCGCCATCATAACCAACTAATATATCTAAATTAGCCAAGTCGCTCTCAGGTATTTCTGATGCTTTTTTATAAAATTTAAAATCTACATCTGAAAAGCGTTGTTGTAATTCAGTTTCAACTTCACGCATACGATTCAACCCAACAACTTTCATATATGTCACCCCAAAATGTTTTTAAGTTCTTCTATTTGTGTTTTAACTTTAACCTTCTCGATAACATCTAATACTTTACCTTGTTCATCTATTATAAAAGTCGTTCTTACAATGCCCATACTTTCTTTGCCAAATGATTTTTTTAACTGATATACGCCAGTTTCTTTAGCTAATTTAAAATCTTCATCTACTAATAAATCGAAATTCAATCCGTATTTTTCAATAAAATTTTGGTGTTTTTTCTTTGAATCACCGCTTATACCATATACTGCAACATCTAAATCATTGAACATTTCTAAATTGTCTCTAAAGTCACAAGCTTCTGTGGTGCAAGTAGGTGTATTATCTCTAGGATAAAAATATACAATCGCCTTTTTACCTTTTAATGTATCATTTGTAATGACAGTTCCGTCCTGATTTTCTAATTTAAATATTGGAAATTGTTCTCCTTTTTGCAACATATAATCACCTTTTTCTTCATTATAATAATTTTATGATACGATATTAGATGAAAATATTAAATTAAAAGAGGTTGATATAAATGAATTTTAGTGAAAGTGAACGTTTACAACAACTTTCAAACGAATATATTCTAGGCGGTGTCAATTCCCCTTCTCGTTCTTATAAAGCTGTAGGAGGCGGTGCACCTGTTGTTATGAAAGAAGGACACGGTGCATATTTATATGATGTCGATGGCAATAAATTTATTGATTATCTTCAAGCATACGGTCCAATTATTACGGGGCATGCACATCCTCATATTACTAAAGCAATTCAAGAACAAGCTGCTAAAGGTGTTTTATTTGGTACACCGACTGAACTAGAAATTGAATTCAGCAAAAAATTACGTGATGCAATTCCATCTCTTGAGAAAATTCGCTTTGTAAATTCTGGAACAGAAGCAGTCATGACAACAATTCGTGTTGCACGTGCATATACTAAAAGAAATAAAATTATAAAATTTGCTGGATCTTATCATGGCCATTCTGATTTAGTATTGGTTGCAGCAGGTAGCGGCCCATCTCAACTCGGTTCTCCAGATTCAGCTGGTGTTCCAGAAAGCGTAGCACGTGAAGTCATTACTGTTCCTTTCAATGATATTAACGCATATAAAGAAGCAATTGAATTTTGGGGTGATGAAATTGCCGCAGTATTAGTAGAACCAATTGTTGGTAACTTTGGAATGGTAATGCCTCAACCTGGATTTTTAGAAGAGGTTAATGAAATTTCACATAGCAACGGGACACTAGTGATTTATGATGAAGTAATTACTGCATTCCGTTTCCATTACGGTGCCGCTCAAGATTTATTAGGTGTTATCCCTGATTTAACTGCATTTGGTAAAATTGTTGGCGGTGGTTTACCAATTGGAGGCTATGGTGGACGTCAAGATATTATGGAACAAGTAGCACCTCTAGGACCTGCATATCAAGCTGGTACAATGGCTGGTAATCCGTTATCTATGAAAGCAGGTATTGCATTACTCGAAGTACTAGAACAAGACGGTGTTTATGAAAAATTAGACAGCTTAGGCCAACAACTAGAAGAAGGTTTACTTAAATTAATCGAAAAACATAATATCACAGCTACAATTAATCGTATTTACGGATCTTTAACATTGTACTTTACAGATGAAAAAGTCACACATTATGATCAAGTTGAACATTCTGACGGCGAAGCGTTCGGTAAATTTTTCAAATTGATGTTAAATCAAGGTATCAATTTAGCACCTTCTAAGTTTGAAGCTTGGTTCTTAACAACTGAACATACAGAAGAAGATATTAAACAAACTTTAAAAGCTGCAGACTATGCTTTTAGTCAAATGAAATAACTTTTAAGGAAATATATTTTAAATTGAATTAAAATAAAACAAATGCTCACATAGTAGATTCATTTTATATCGTTAACTATTAACGTTTAAATTGATATGTCCCTATGTGAGTTTTTATTTTACAAATTTATACTATTTTAATCTCTGACTAAAGTTTTACATCGCTATCAGTATTATGTATGATTTATTTTAACAACTATAAATAAGCTTGAATTTTGTAACTAGTAAGTGTATAACAGTAATGAATACGAATGTTAGATATTCAATAAACTTAAAAGGGGCGTCATTATTTTTGAGACTAGGAGCTCGGATTTTCAAAACTGGTATAGCCATTATTTTAGCTATGTCTATCGCTTCTTTACTACCGGATGATGTTGGTCTGAAAGCCTTAGCTGGTGTCAGTGCTGTTGTTGCAATGCAACCTAGTATTTATCGTTCATTTAAAACAGTTTCTGATCAAGCATTGGGTAACATTATAGGTGCCATACTATCTGTTACAATGGTAACAATTTTTAGTGATAATTTTATCATTATGGGTGTTACCGTCATAGTACTTATTGCTATTTTATTTAAATTTAATTTAGCACATGTTGCTACTTTGGCGAGTGTAACAGCATTAATCATTATGGGACAACATACCGGTTCTTTCTATATTACTGCCTTTTACAGGTTTGTACTTGTAATGATTGGTGTCATAAGTTCATCTCTAGTTAACTTTGTGTTTCTACCACCTAAATTTGAAACAAAAATTTACTATAATTCATTAAATATATCCTCAGATATTTTTATGTGGTTTAAATTAGTATTAAATGATACGACGGAGTTTAATAATATTAAACAAGATAGTCATAATTTAAAACAACGTGTCGAAAAGTTAGAGAAAATTTATGATTACTATAGCGAAGAACGTCCTATTACAAAAAAACATATTCACCAACAGAATAGAAAGAAAATACTTTTCAGAGAAGTAGTTCAGACGACTAGACAAGCTTATGAAGTATTAAACAAATTGTCGCGTTATCAAAACGACTTATATTTACTTAATAACAATTTCCTATTACAAATCAAATTAGATTTAGATTCATTAACTGCTTTTCATGAGCAAATTTTAGCTAGCCTTTCTAAAAAAGCACGTTATAATGTGACACATGTTGATTATGAGTTAGATAATCCGCAGAAAAAAGATTTATTGTCTACATTTCAGCATGAGTTAATAAATCACCCTTATCAAACGGAATATTCGTTTGCCAATGTTATGCAAATTGTTGCAGCCATCGAAGAGTATCGACACCATTTAGAGCATTTAGACCGCATAAGAATTAGCTTTTTCACATATCATAGATCTGATGCAGACATTGAAATTGTTGAAGAAGACTTTGATTTATAACATTAAAACAATTCCTGTAATTAATACCACAATGAGATAAAGTAATATTGAATCTCGAAATTAAATTTAAAAAAGCAGTAAGATTATTTTCAATGAAGAAAATCTCTTACTGCTTTTTCTATGTTATGACCTCACCATCCTGTTACAAATCTTCCCTACAAAATTGTACTGAAGTCAAACAACTAATACTTTATAAATTTTGAATGCTATATAAATGCTCGTAAGCACCTTGTTTTGCAATCAATTCACGATGCGTACCTGTTTCAACAATATGTCCATTTTCAATTACGACAATTTTGTCAGCATGTGTAATAGTGGACAAGCGATGCGCTACGATAAGTGTCGTTCGATCTTTACTCAACACATCTAATGCTTCTTGAATAATGGATTCACTTTCTAAATCAAGTGCACTTGTTGCTTCATCCAGGATAAGAATTGGCGGATTATTTAAAAATATTCTAGCAATCGATAATCTTTGTTTTTGACCACCTGATAATTTAACACCTCGTTCACCTACTTCAGTGTCATATCCCTGTGGCAAGTTCATGATAAAGTCATGTGCATTAGCCATTTTCGCCGCTTCAACTACTTCTTCATCTGTTGCTGTTGGACGACCAAGTAAAATATTTTCCTTAACTGTATCAGAAAATAAAATATTATCCTGTTGCACCAATCCTATTTGATTTCTTAAACTTCCCGTTAAAAAATCTTTAATGTTGTGACCATCTATTAAAATTTGCCCAGAAGTTACATCGTAAAATCTCGGTATTAAGTTAATTAATGTTGATTTACCACCACCACTCATACCTACGAAAGCAACTGTTTCTCCTTTTTCAATACTCAAATTAATATCTTTTAAAATTGGAGCTTCGTTATCGTTATATTGAAAACTAACATGATCAATATCAATACGACCTTGTTTAATTTCAATAGGTTGAGCACCAACACCATTTTTAATGTCATAATCTTCGTCAATTAATTGGAATACACGGTCCATTGAAGCAAAACTTTGCGTTAAAGTTGTAAATGATGCGACTAAACGACGTAAAGGCCCGAACAATAACTCCAAGTATCCAACAAATGCTGCAAGTGTACCTACTGTGATTGATCCAGAAATAGCAAGATATGCACCAACACCGATGACAATTATTGGTCCAATATCTGTAACTGTATTAATTGCGGCAAAAGAATAGGCATTCCATCTTGTATGTTTCAACGCACGTGTTAAGAAATTAGTGTTCTTTTTATCAAAGTTTTTCGCTTCATTGTCTTCAATCGCAAAACTTTTAACGACTGAAATACCTTGAACACGTTCATGCAAGAATCCTTGAACCTCAGCTAATGCTTGAGATCTTTCACGCGTCAATTTTCTTAATCTTCCAAAGAAAACGTACACCGTTAAAATGTAAAATGGGAAGATAAACAGTGCTGCTAAAGTCAATTTCACATCTAAAAAGAACATTATGGATAGTGCAATAATAATTGTTATACAATCTAACCAAATATTCATTAACCCGGTTAAAATGAAATCTTTTGTTTGTTCAACATCATTAATCACTCTAGATATTACTTGACCTACTTGATTATTAGCATAAAATCTCGCACTTAAAGCTTGTAAATGGTTGTATAACTTTTTACGTATATCATACAATATTTTATTACTTGTGCGCCAAATATTGACGTATAAATTCAATTGGTGGTCTCACTATTACAAAAATAAATAATGCGATACCAATGGCAATAGTTAAATGATGAACTTTTTCATCAGTCGTTAATGCGTGGTTATTAATCACGCCATCTATTGCATATTTAATTAAAAGTGGTATAAGCATTGGTATACCAAACTTAATTATCCCAACAATAATCGTTGCAAAAATACGATATTTGTATGGCTTAACAAATTGCAAATATCGTTTAATCATACAATCCCCCCTAATCTATTGCCCTATCCTATTCATAAGCATAAAAATGAATAGAGGTTGGATACATAATTTGTAGATGTAAATTCTTCTTACAATTTACATTTTTAAAATTAAGATATCTCAACCTCTGTCATATTCATGTGATTAAATACGTTGTCTTATTCGTATGTTATATTCTATTCAATTTAATCTATGGATACTGTGTCCCCACACGACAGCAAAAGTTATCATACTTCTTTACATCACTAAGTCAATATAAATGATTTAATCAGTATTTACACTTTATTTGCTTAATATTGTCTAATTTTTTTGTAACGGTCTTTCCAAACTTTGATAAAATCTGGCGCAAATGGGCCCTTCTTTTGTTCTATCCATTGTTGAAGAATGTCCACGTTGCGTCTTAAAATAATATCAATATCATGCGGATAATTCATTTGATTCATATGTTGCTCATATTCATCTTCATCTAATAAATGATACTTTCCATTTGGATATACTTTAATATCTAAATCATAGTCTATATATTTTAATGCCTCTTCATCACAAACAAATGGCGATGACAAATTGCAATAGTAATAAATTCCATCTTCTCTAAACATGCAGATAACATTAAACCAATATTCTGAGTGAAAGTAAACAATTGCCGGTTCACGTGTTATCCAAGTTCTTCCGTCACTTTCAGTTACTAACGTATGATCATTGCCACCAATGACAACATGATCAGTACCCTTTAATATTGTTGTTTCAGACCAAACGCGATGAATCTTACCATCATGTTTATAACTCTGAATTTTAATGTTTTCCCCTTCTTTAGGTATGGATTCTCTGACCATACTCCACACCACCTTCTGTTAATTTAACCATTATAAATTATAGCATATTTCAGAAATAGTATTATATAAATACATATTTTTACGAAATAAGATTTTACTACTTAATGATTAAACTCGGTAATATTGCTAAGTACTACAACAGAGATTTACATGTCCCATTTAAAGTATATAAAATCATCACTTTTATATATCAACACTTTAACTTTTTGACATTGTTATCCTCTGAGAATTGAAGATAACATTTATACATTTTTAAAATTAATGTCACTATATTTTCCGATAATCTTATCAATCATCGAATGTTACCCATTTATAAATTGATAAATCTTTGACATAGGTACAGGGAATGTATATTGATCTCGATCACTTAAATCAAACCAAATCATGTCATCTGGTAATCTTTCAATGTTAATTGTTCCTGAAACGGCGTATACCTTTATCTTCCATGTTAAATGAGTAAATTGATGCTTCAATTCAAAAATAGGTGTTTCTACTGGTTGAATGTCATGACCGATTTTTTCAGTCATTTCACGTCTAGCATGCTCACTTTTAAACATAGGAAATTGCCACATACCATGCAATAATTTTTCGCTACGCTTTTGCAACAGATATTGACCTTGATTATTTCTAATTAAAAAGACGGATTGCTCAATTACTTTTTTACTTACATTTTTAGATTTAACTGGTAACTTTTCAAATGTACCTTTATCAAATGCCTCACAGTTTTCTTGAACTGGACAAAATAAGCATAATGGATTTTTCGGTGTACAAATTAATGCCCCTAATTCCATCATAGCTTGATTAAACGTTCCAGCTTCTGTAGTAACATACGGTAATAATTCTTGTTCGTACGATTTCCTCGTCGATTGTAATTTAATATCTCGATAGTCATCATTCAATCTAGACCATACCCGAAAAACATTTCCGTCTACAGTTGCTAGTGGTACATTATATGCAATGCTCATTACTGCAGCTTGTGTGTATGGGCCAACACCTTTTAAAGCTTTAAATTGATCAGGATCTTTGGGAACTAAGCCTTCATATTTATCATGAACTTCCTTAATTGCCGTATGAAAATTTCGAGCTCTACTATAATATCCTAAGCCTTCCCAGTACTTTAACACTTCATCTTCCGAAGCTTGACTCAAAACTTCCACAGTTGGAAATCGTTCAACAAAACGATGATAATAGTCAATAACTGTTTTAACTTGTGTCTGTTGTAACATGACTTCACTTAACCAAATATAGTACGGATTGGTCGTTTGTCGCCATGGCATTTCTCTTTGATTTTCATCAAACCAGTGTATCAAATTTTCTTTAAAACTAGACTGCTGATACATTTATAAAACCCTTTCCTCACCAAAATTAATTGTCTTTACTCATAATGTTTTTATTGTACATTAAAATCATGGTTAGTATGTAAGTTAATTTAGTTATTTGCGAAATTGGATTATAATAGTATATATAATATTATGAAATGAGTGAACTGATATGGACACTGCAACACATATCGCAATTGGGGTGGGCCTTACAGCACTTGCAACTCAAGATCCAGCAATGGCTTCTACGTTTGGTGCAACAGCTACAACCCTTATCGTTGGTTCATTAATTCCTGATGGGGATACTGTTCTTAAATTAAAGGACAATGCAACATATATTTCGCATCATAGAGGTATCACGCATTCCATCCCTTTCACAATACTATGGCCAATTTTAATTACATTTTTAATATTCACGTTCTTTAGTGGAACCCACCCATTTCATGTATGGATGTGGGCTCAGCTCGCAGTATTTTTACATGTCTTTGTAGATATATTCAATTCTTATGGTACACAAGCTCTTAGACCTATCACAAACAAATGGATTCAATTAAGTGTGATTAACACATTTGACCCTATTATTTTCACAGTTCTTTGTATTGGTATTGTATTATGGGTTGTAGGCTTGCATCCACTTGCAGTCTTCTTTCCTATAATCGCTTTACTAATCATTTATTACATGATTCGTTTTAAAATGAGAGCCGTAATTAAGCAACAAGCTTTAAAAGCAATTCAACAAGAGCATCACCCTGTTAAAGTATTTGTTGCGCCAACAATAAAATTTATGGAATGGCGTGTCGCGATACAAACTGATGCACATGACTATGTTGGAAAAGCATATGGTAGAAATGTGGTGTTTAGTGATAAAGTTGAACGTCAAAAATTATCAACAGACTCCATTTTATGGAAAGTCAAAGGTAATAAAGATATACGTACTTTTTTAAACTTTTCATCAATCTATCGTTGGCAAACAACAACGTTAGCAGATGGTTCTACTGAAATTCGTTTGATTGATTTGCGTTATTTAAAAAATGATCATTATTCATTTGTGGCAATTGCACACGTAACAAAAGATAATGTCATAGACCACTCTTATATTGGCTGGGTATTTACAGAAGATAAGTTACAACGTAAACTGTATGCTAAATAATTTCAAGTTATTATTCACTAAAGTTAATCTATAAAAAATGAACAACCGGGCAGAATGAAAATCAAAACGATTTTTACTCTGTCCGGTTTTTTAATGTAAAACTATGAATGCTTTTACAAAACCTAATATTTATATTGTCGCTAACAAACTACCTTCAATGACTCGAAATATTAAAATCAGTATAGGAAAACAATATCTAGATTATATTCTAATTATTTCTGATTCTCACAGATTAATTTACACAACAAGTCAGCTAAACATCATGAAGAAGTATCCGCCTCGTCTGTACTATCTTTTGAAACATCTTGTTGATTATCAGTTTGTGTCACTTTAGATGTTTTATTATAAATTGCGTGTGTCGTATACCTTGCTAATACGAAATTTACTGCAGCTATTAAACATAAGAATAAAATAAAGTAAAAATGATATGGAATGTTTTCCATACTTGATATACCAAATATGATAGATTGTGCTATACCATTAACAATGTAATACATTGGATTCAGCATTAGGATGTGATTGATAAATACATGATTTGGATTTGGTATAAAAATAATTGGCAACACTAAGAAACACAATACACAAATCCCATAAAATATGATATTTATTTTTTCAGTTAACAGTCGAATAAGACCAAAAGTAACTGATATTAATCCTACAAAAATAGTTGCCATCACAATAAAATAGAATAGCGCTATATATGATGTTTCGAAGTTTACTGGTTTAACCAATGCACTAATCATCGTCAAAATGACTAGCATAATAAAACTTAAAATAGACATAATAACTACTGGCGTCGCTGCGGAAATATTAAATAACTTAGTAACTAAAAAGTCATTCATATAATGATGATAAGAGATATAAATTGTGAACATCAATACCGCAAAAACAATCAATGCAATAAGTCTAAATAACCATCGCACCTCTTTAACATCGGTCAAATGACTAAAGGAAAATAGCGTTTCACTTGCAATAATAAGTATTAAACATGCAGCTAATACGATTAGAAAACTTTTCCAATTTTGTTTTAAACGTTCTGTTACATACCTTTTAGTATGCGGTAAGTTTTTAAAATATAAAATAATATTATCTAGCATCTTTACACCTACAATTCAATATAAATCCATTTGTCTTCTTTTAAATTGGCAATACAATATCCATTCCCAACTTTAGTAATCCAAATGTTATTGTTAATATTAAACTTATCTTTTAATTCTTTTTTATCTACGATTGGATAAACAAAACCGTATAACTGATTATTATCATTGAAAAGTAATTGTATCGGTTGTTGTGTAACGGATGCAACGAAACGGTTATCATCATCAGGAACTAAAGTTTTAATAACTGAACTATGCTTTTTATGTAATTGACTGTTAAAGTATGCATAGTAATTACTATAATTTGATTTCATAAATGGCGCTAATTTTTTAAAACTATGCGTTTGATATAAACCTGCCGGGTTAAAATATTCTAATTTATCTTTACTAACATAGTAAGTCTTATTATCAGCGGTAACACGATAATTTTTACTATTTTCACCAGTAATTGTAACTACACTATATTTTGGAATTGTGACTTGTTTATCCCCTTGCAGATCCACACTGCCATTAAAAGCAATTCCATAAGCTAACTTTTCGCCATATGGATCTTTATTTTCATTTTGCATCGTAGCACGATTCGTAAAATCTGTTATCGAAATAATTCCTATATTATTGAAAATGAGCAACATCATCAATGCTAAGCCTAAAATAGTACCTGAGGCTAAAGTCCAAAAACGCACTAAAAACTTAGGCGGTTTTGCATGATTATAGCGCTCAACGCGTTTGAAATTATAGGTCATCTCCGGTATTCTTGTACGATTCTTTTTCCAATCTAAATCAAAGTTTTCAATTTCTTCTTTTGAGTTTAGACTTAATCGATCACGTTCATGTTCTTTAAAAGATGGAATAACTTGTTTAAGTGACCCTTCCATTCTTAATTGACCATGTGAAAACCAAGCTATATAGTTACTCACTTGTGAAATTTTATCAATATCATCACCAATTGACACAATCGTTAAATTATTTTCAATATAATCATTTGTTAATTCAATCGCACGTTCCATAAATTGTGGTGTTAAATAGTCAATAACATGATTTAAAATAATAATATTTGATTTTGATGAGCGTGCAATACTTAATAGTAATTGAGCGTATGCCGCTTTCGAAATATGGTTAACCGGCTTCGTTTTATAATCGCCTAAATGTGCATATTGAATAATCTGTTCAGCTTTATGATTATTAATTTCATATGGAAATAGTTGAACTAACTGCGCTGTATAAGCTTCAACAGTTTGATGAATTAACGATTGATCTTCAATATATCCGTAGAACAAATCTTCAGTACAAACTACTTTACCTTTATCGGGTTTAATTGCACCTGCCAACAATTGACCTACCATCGCTTTGGAAGATTCAGGTTCACCAATTATACCTAATGCTTCACCTTGATAAATATGTAAACTAATATTGTTTAAATCGATATCTTGAGCATCATATCCAAAAGGTAAATACCATTTTTTATTCTGTTTATTCCTATAGTAGTGTGTTACTTTTAGTAACTTTAAAACAATTGAACTTCCCATCTATTTTCATCCTTCTATAATTGTAATAACGCTATAGGTAAGCCTTCTTCGGGTTCATCACTATTAAATCTAAACCCCCACGCAAAAATACCTTTTAATCTTTCTACTTTAAAATATTGATTACTGCCATCAGTCAGTTTATAAATTTTACCAATTTCAATCTTTTTTCTGTCTACTAAGTAACTTTCGGCAACAATTACTTTACTTTGATAAACGTCATATTCATTTAAAATACCATTCATCTCAGCTTTTCTCATTTTCTCTTTATAAAGTTGTATTTCGTGTCTTAATTCTGGCTCAGACATCTCACTCAATTTCTTCTGTTCCATCGGCAATACCACTTTCTTCTAATTTAGCTTTAATTTTATCATATTTATATCCTTTTCTCATAAGGCCTTCGATAGTTTTTGAAATTAATTTTTGTTGCGTGTACTTCTTTCGATTTTTATTATAAATTTTTTCTAAATCTCGTTGTAATAAATCGTCTAAAACCGCTTCATCTTGTGTAAAATCCATTTCATTCAATACAGCATGAATGGTTTCCATTTCAAACCCTTTTTGAATTAAAGATTGCATTACTTTTTCTTTAACCTTATTTTGTGGCCCCTTTTTTGTTTTAGATATTTTTTCAGCAATTTGGATAATATCATCAAGTTCCTGTTGTTCTCTATAAAGTTCTGTAAACATTTCAATGATATTTGGTTCTATACCAAGTTGATAAAGTTTTTGTTGATAAATTTTAGGTCCTTTATCTGTCGTGCGAATCATTGTATTTTTTAAACTTTCCGCATAATCTTGATGGTCGATTAACTTTTCGCGATAACAATATTCAATCACTTCAGAAATCGCTTGCTCTGATATCTCTTCTTTTTGTAAATATTGTATAACTTCTTTTTCAGTTCTCTTTTTATATGATAAATATTGGATTGCTTTATTTAAACCTATGCGATAATGATCATACTTTTGAATCTCTGCCATGTCAGCAGCTTCAAGTTGTTGCCCTTTTTTTAAATTAAATTTGACTAATGTATCGATATCTATACCCATTTCAAATTGTTCATCTAAAAAAAGATTAAAACGTTCTTTGTTTTTCTTTTGAACTTCTATTTTAGTAATCTTCGGCACTGGATCACCCCGTTACTTTCTCAAGTTTTAATACAATACTCTTTTATTATTCAATAAGCCACTTCCTATAGCAAATGTTTAACTTTAAATATTTTTCGATGCTAACAAAAAATCACACTATCATCTTTTAAAATGAAAGTGTGATTACAAGCAAATCTGTAAAATTTATTAAGCAGAAACAATTCAACTTTATCATTATGGCATTTCAATTATACCTTCTACATTATTGTTCCAAGTATCTTACACATGAATGCAAGTATTTAACGATTTAATTGTGACATAGCCTGTTGATATTGTGTTTCATTGATATAATTTTGTTGCTTCATTTTTTCTAAGTTCGTGCTTACACGTTGCGTAAAATTCTCAGACATATTATTGATATTATATACGCTAGGTGCATTGACTTTACTAGCTAAAATAGCGCTTTGTAAAACTGTAATGTGAGACATTGTTGTACTATTTTTATTCACGGTTGTTCCAAAGTAATGGTTTGCTGCGCCCTCAAGCGTATATTGATTATCCCCAAAGTAAATATTATTTAAATAAAAGCTTAAAATTTCGTTCTTATTATATTGTTTTTCAACTCGATGAGCTACAAATAATTCTTTTACTTTTCTAGTAAATGAACGATCATTATCATAAAAATAATTTTTGACAACTTGTTGTGTAATGGTACTACCACCTTGCACATCTCTGTCGCTAATCGTTGAAAATAAAGCTCTAGTTGTACCTTTCAAATCAAATCCATGATGATTGTAGAATCGTTCATCTTCCATTGAAATAAAGGCACCTTTAACATACTCTGGCATGTTATCAGCTGACACAAAACTACTTTTATTTTCAATTTTTCTTAGTTCATCCACATTATCGCGTGTAGATAAAAAATACATGATACCAATAAACAATGCGATAATGATTAGAATGGTTAATAATATTTTCAATAGTATTCGTTTACTTTTTTTCTTTTTCGGCGGTTTGCCAACTGGTTGATAATACGTATTATAGTGAGGTTCGTGTTTCATATGCTCAAAATGTTCATTTGAGTTTGAGTACCTATCGCTTCTTTTCATGCGTTTGCTCCTTCTTTTAAAACTCACTTAGTATATACCTTGAGTTTACCAGTACTATCACAAATAGGCTACACTTTTTGGGAAAATCAGTCCAAGGGCTTACAATCGTATACGCCATCATACTTACTTTTTTGTTTTTTGAAAAGATTATAGATAAATCATTGCGATTTTAAATATTAATCATGTCAAATATTGTTATATTTTATAAAAATAAAAGACCATCCCTATTAAATGCCAATAGAGACGACCTTTTATTTGTTATTCATTTTTTAAAACTAAAATCCATATTTCATTTCAAACGAAAATATATAAATTTTAACAATCGATAACCACAATACTTCTATTGTAATTGTTTAACAATTTCTCGATTAAAATCATCTAAATCGTCTGGTACTCGACTTGTTACAATATTGTTGTCTACAACTACTGACTCATCAACTACATGTGCGCCTGCATTTGATAAATCTTTGCGTACATTTAATACTGCTGTTAACGTACGACCTTTTAAATCGTCTGTATCTATTAGTATTTGTGGCCCATGACAAATGGCAAATGTTGGTACATCATTTTTAGTAAAGTATTTAGCAAATGTGCCATATCGACCTTCTGTATCTCCACGTAAATGATCTGGTGAAAACCCTCCAGGAATTAATAATGCATCATAATCTTCTGGTTTAGCTTCTGCAATGCCTACATCGACAGTAACTTTTTCACCGTGTTTACCAAAAACTTCACTATTTGCAGTATCTCCAATCACTACAGTATTAAAGCCAGCATTCTCTAATGCCTCTTTAGGACTTGAATATTCTATATCTTCAAATTCGTTTGCTAGAATAATTGCTACTTTTTTAGTCATTGAAAATCACCTTTCTATATATCATTGATATAAATACTATAGACAAGTAAATCAGTGATTAAACATACAAGATATAAAAACATTAAGCGACTGTCGCGATATCTAACTCTAACACATCTTATGTGGCATTTACTTAGATACTAATTTAACCTTTTCTTCAAGCTGATCTAACAATCCAATCCATTCATCTATATCTTCAACACGTACTTCATCAGGATTTACATGATCGATATCCTCAATAAACTTATTTAAACGCGCTTTTATCTGTTCGATTGTTTGCTGTTCATTCATAAAAAGTTAACTCCTTTTATTTTGTTTTCTTTTTCATTATTATCCTAACAGAAATTGCGTTAAAGCGATATAATCTTAGCTATATTTATGACATTCAAATTATTTTGACTTTTAAAAATCCCCTTTTCAATTAACTAAAATTAAGAGATAATTTGTTACGAGTGATAATACGAAGTGGTATCATACCGATATGAACCAAATAGAAAGAAGGAAGTTTAAGACGATGAATAGCGTCAAATTGAAGCAACCTGTTAGCATTCACAATGATCCATGGGAAGCATATAACGATGTTAAAGAACATGGCCAATTAACTTTAAGTAACATCGAATTTACAACTACAAATCTTTGTAATATGCGTTGTAGCCACTGTGCAGTTGGTTATACTTTACAAACTGTCGACCCCGAGCCTTTAGATATGGACTTAATTTATCGTAGACTTGATGAAATTCCAAATCTGCGAACGATGTCAATTACAGGTGGCGAACCAATGTTTTCTAAAAAGTCTATTAGAAATGTTGTTAAACCTCTATTAAAGTATGCACATAATCGAGGTATATATACACAAATGAATTCAAACCTAACATTGCCTCAAGATCGTTATTTAGATATTGCTGAATATATCGATGTTATGCATATCTCACATAACTGGGGAACAACTGATGAATTCGCAAATGTTGGCTTTGGCGCAATGAAGAAGCAACCACCGTTAAAAGCTAAGTTAAAATTATATGAACAAATGATTTCGAATGCATGTACATTATCAGAACAAGGAATGTTTGTATCTGCGGAAACAATGCTCAATCAAAGTACGCTACCACATTTACGAAAAATACATCAAGAAGTCGTTCATGATATGAAATGTAGCAGACACGAGATTCACCCTATGTATCCAGCTGACTTTGCAAGTCAATTAAATGTGTTAACTCTAGCGGAAATGAAAAAGACAATTCATGATATATTGGATTTCAGAGATGAAGATATTTGGATGTTATTTGGTACTTTGCCTGTGTTTCCATGCTTAAAAGATGATGAAGATCAAAAGTTACTATCACGTTTAAGAACTGCTAAAAATGTAACGACTAGAAATGACCCGGATGGCCGTAGTCGTTTAAATGTCAATGTATTTACAGGTAATGTAATCGTAACTGATTTCGGAGATGAAACAGGTACAATTTCGAATATACAAAAAGATAAATTAACAGATGTATTTGATAAATGGTTATCCTCTGATCTTGCTAAATCATTAAATTGTCATTGTTCCGAGTTTAGTTGTTTAGGACCAAATGTTCTTGTTAAAAATATGTACTATCCGAATATGGATTTTAAAGATAATGAGCGTCATATGCACAAACAACCACAAATTATACAATTTTAAAAACGCTTAATTATGCGGAGAAGCACTTTATCGATAAGTAGTCTCCGCATATTTTAATGCTATTACAAAATAAAAAACAATTAATTGCTGGCAGCACTCTACTTAAATAATAAAGGTCATTTAATAGGACTAATAGTCTATAATAAAAGGGTTAAATTTTAACTAAAAACATAAATTTGCATAATCAAAAAGACAGATTGTAGGTGGAATATTCGAACATAACAGTTCAATTCATCCTTAACAATCTGTCTTTATATTTTTAGTCTCTAATATGTTGCACTTGAGCTAAATATTCAATTGTTTGTTTACTTTCAATGCGACGTGCTTTTCTTCGTTCAACACGTTGTGGTGCTGTATCATAAAACCATTTTTCAACATCATCTTCTGGATATACTCCAGGTACATGTTTAGGCTTCCCTTCATCATCTAACGCAACAAATGTTAAGTAACTTAATGCAGCTAAATCATGCTTGTTATTAAATACATCGTCAATTCTAATTTGAACGACCACTTCCATCGAACTTGTCCCAGCGTATGAAACCATCGCTACGTATTGTAATATGTCCCCTGTTTTAATCGGCTTTAAGAAATCTACTGAGTCTGTAGATGCGGTAACTACTTGCGCACCAGCATGTTTCATAGCTGTGATTGCTGCAATTTCATCAATATTAGCCATCAATGTACCACCAAACATTGTATGATGGTGATTCGTATCTTGAGGGAAAACTTGTCTATTTTTATAACATTTTGATTCTGACATAGATTTCATTGGTCTGTCCTGATTTGTCATTATTTTATCTCCCAATCTATACTTTAATCACGTATTTGACCTTTAAATACATGTTTCATTTCCTACTCAGCACCTCAAAATAACATTTATTAAAATGTTGATGCCCAATTTCCATTTTCAAATACTAGTTCTTTTGAACCATCTTCGAATATGCCATAAATAGTCAAATCACTACTACCAATCATGAAGTCGACATGTACGTTTGAATCATTTAATCCGCTTGCAATCTTTTCCTCAACAGTCATTTCCGTTCCACCTTGAATATTAAAGGCGTAAGCAGATCCAATCGCTAAATGACATGCTGCATTTTCATCAAATAAAGTATTGTAAAAAATGGTATTACGATTTGATATCGGTGAATCATCAGGTACTAACGCAACTTCACCTAATCTTCTTGAACCTTCATCTGTATTGATTAAATCTTTCAATACCGCTTCACCTTTTTCAGCTGAAAAATCAATAATTTCTCCATCTTTAAACATCAATTTAAATTGATCGATAATTGTGCCATTATAACTTAAAGGCAATTTATTAGTAACATATCCATCTACTCTATTTCGATCTGGTGCTGTAAATACTTCTTCAGTTGGTATATTAGCAATAAAAGCTTGTTCCTTACCGTTAACATAACTTGTAGCATCTTCCCATATATGATTTTTCGCTAAACCTACAGTTAAATCAGTGCCTTCAGATACATAATGCAACGCATGGTAATTTTTTTGCTGTAATTTTTGTGCGTAAACACTTAAATTAGCGATGTGTTGACGCCAATTTTCAACTGGATCGTTACCATCAATTCGCACAATATCGAATACCTCGTCAATAAACTTAATATATGCTTCTTCTACAGATAGTTCAGGATATACTCTCTTCGCCCAAGCTTTAGATGGAAAAGCAGCTACGACCCATGGAAATTGATTTTTTTGTACACTTTCCATATATCCTTTAAATGCGCGTGCGTTTTGTTGTTGAAATGCTTGTAATTTTTGGCTATCGATACCATCCATTAAATCTGGATCTTCACTAATAAGTGCTAAATTAGCAGCGCCACGTTTAACGTAATCCATTCTCGCTTCAACATCATATGATTTTATCTCATGATTAGCAAAATGTTCCACAGATTCATTTTCAAATTTTAAGCGTTTTAAGGTTGGATCGCTATATACAACACGTACATCTGAAGCACCACAACGATAAGCTTCTTCTACAATTAAATGCGTTAATTCTAATGTTTCTACTGATGATCTAATAAATACTGGCTGTTTTGGTTGAACATTCATACCAACCTTAACTAATAGTTCAGCGTATTGTTGTAACTTTTCTTTGTAATTAGTCAAAATTCCCACTCCTAGTCGTGTCGCAATTGTCCTAAAGCGTCAGCAATAGCTGTCACTTCACTTGGCGACAATCTTTCTCTTGATTGAACAAAATCATATATATCTGTTAATTCTTCTTCATTTGCATTTTTATATTTTTCAGGATCTAATAATCCTTGATTAACAATATTTAACTTCTCTCTAATAGCTAATACTTTCTCTTCATTTGTCATAGCCACAATGTTCACCTCTAATAATAGTTATGTTATCAAAGTATCACAATTTAATAAACTTTAATAGAATTTTATATAATCTGCTTTCTTATTGTTTAAAGTCGCTATAAAATGGGGATATAACTACATAGTTTGGAGGAATCAAAATGGTAGATGTAGCATTTGTCTGTCTTGGCAATATATGTCGTTCTCCAATGGCAGAAGCAATCATGCGACAAAGACTTAAAGACAGAAATATTCAAGATATAAAAGTACATTCAAGAGGTACTGGTAGCTGGAATTTAGGAGAGCCGCCTCATGAAGGTACACAAAAAATTCTTAACAAACACAATATTCCATTTGATGGCATGATTAGTGAATTATTCGAAGCGACAGATGATTTTGATTACATTGTGGCTATGGATCAAAGTAACGTTGATAATATTAAATCTATCAATCCTAATCTTAAGGGACAATTGTTCAAACTGTTAGAATTTAGTAATATGGAAGAGAGTGATGTACCAGATCCATACTACACGAATAATTTTGAAGGTGTATACGACATGGTATTATCATCTTGTGATAATTTAATAGACTACATCGTAAAAGATGCAAATTTGAAAGAGGGGTAGTTTTTTATGGAAAATAAATTTGTTCCTGGTATTTTAATTGGTGCCGTAATTGGTGGTGCAATTAGTTTAGCTGATAAATCTACACGTCAAGCTTTAGTTCAATCAGTTAAAGATGCAAAAAATGGTAACCGCACTCGTAAGCCTTCTAAAGTCAGCAAGATTAAAGACGAAGTTTTATATTGGAAAGATGTTGTTGAAGAAATTCGTCGTAATAATCCTGAATTAGAACGTTCATTAAAGGATGCGAAAGAAACATTTGTTAATAGAAAAAATCAACGCTAAGATGATTTTGTTTTTATAAGGTAATACTTAACAATTTGGTGTACGCCTTTCGTAGTTATCATTATTAAATGATAATACAATGATTGGCCAAACTGCATTGTTTCAGTATTGCCTTTGTTTTAATTTTAAATCAAAATAGCCTATGAAAGATTTAAATCAATTAAATTCTATAATATTATCATTTTTAAAGCATATCATTGTTTAGTTTTTTTATAATTGGATAAATACTAATAGTTACTTTATAAAACATTACATAGAGAAAGGTTAAGGAGTGCACATGTCGAAAAAGGACCACTCTTCTTCAAAATACCTTAATTCTGTTAAGGAAGCGCAAGAGGAGTCAAAAAAGAAAAATAAAAGTAATCCCAAAATTGATGTTGATCGTACATATATTGAACCTCAACAATTCCAATCTAAGAAACCTAAAAAAGATGATCAGGTTTTCTTCTTATCAAGATTAAATAAACCTGCAAAATATAAGAAAGACTCTAATTTCTTATCATATCTCATCTATCGCATAGGAAAAGATGATGCCTCAGGACTAGCAGCGCAAATGACTTACCATTTCGTACTTGCTATGTTCCCTATGTTGCTTTTCCTATTAACATTATTACCATTTTTCAATATTAAGCAGAGTCAAATTACTAATATGTTAAGTAATGCACCCGCTGAAACATCTACTCTAATTAAGAGTGTAATTGGTGATATAACTCAAAACTCCAGTGGTGGCTTATTATCTATCGGTTTGATTTTAGCAATTTGGTCAGCTTCAAATGGAATGACTGCAATTATGAATTCTTTCAATGTTGCTTACGATGTAGAAGATAGCCGTAATGGAATCGTATTAAAACTACTAAGTGTTGTCTTCACTGTAGTTATGGGCGTTGTGTTTGTAGTTGCTCTAGCATTACCAACGCTTGGTTCTGTAATTAGTCATTTCCTATTCGGTCCACTTGGATTTGACGAACAAGTGAAATGGATTTTTAATCTTATTAGAATTGTGTTACCAATCATTATTATATTTATCGTATTTATCGTGTTATATTCGGTTGCACCTAACGTTAAAACGAAACTTAAGTCAGTATTACCAGGTGCAGTATTTACTTCAATTATTTGGTTGGCTGGGTCATTTGGTTTTGGTTGGTATATTTCAAATTTTGGTAACTATTCTAAAACATATGGCAGTATCGCAGGTATCATCATTTTGTTACTATGGTTATATATCACAAGTTTTATTATAATTGTCGGTGCTGAAATCAATGCAATCATTCATCAGCGTAGTGTAATTAAAGGTAAAACACCTGAAGAAGCAGCATTAGAACATGATGACAATAATAAAAATCATTATAATGAGAACACTAGGTACGAATATGATGAAGATACTAATGCAACACATCAACGAACGTATCATGTTGACGAACATCCTAGTGATACCTATCCAGAAGATGATAAAAATATAAAAGACAAAATCGTTGATAAGCTTAAAAAAGACTAAATAACAACAAAACAGAGGTTTTCGCTAATGATTGCGAAGACCTCTGTTTTTTAGTGTATATTTGATGTTATATTGTGATTGGCGTAAGTAACTTTTCTTAATTCGATAAGAACTATTGAATTAAATTATGTTGGAATGCATAGATAACAGCTTGTGTTCTATCTTGCACTTCTAACTTACTTAAAATGTTACTCACATGTGTCTTAACCGTTTTAATAGTAATATGCGATGCACTAGCAATTTCTTGATTTGAGTAACCTTTCGCAATCAATAATAATATTTCCATTTCTCGTTCTGTAAGCATTTCATATAACTCTGCGCGCTTTTTCATACGGTTACGCATTTTCACTAAAACTTCCGGTTCAAAAACAGATTCTCCTCTAGAAGTTTTACGAACTGCATCGGCGATATCTTTTGCACTTGTTGTTTTTAAAATGTAACTATCGACACCTGCATCTAATGCACGATATACCTCTTTATCTTCAATAAAACTAGTTAACATTAATACTTTAATTTGCGGTAAATCTTTTTTAATCTGAGTCGTCGCTTCTACACCATCCATGTCTTCCATAAGTAAATCCATTAATATTAAATCTGGCTTCAACTCATGGGCTTTGGCAATTGCTTCTTTACCAGAAGCGCCTTCACCAACTACTTCAATATCACTTTGCGTTGATAGATAACTTGAAATTCCTATACGTACCATTTCATGATCATCCACAAACAATACTTTAATCGTCATACGAATCCTCCTTATTTAAAGGTGCTTTCACCTCGATACGTGTACCTGAATCTGGCAATGATACAATATGGAACGTTGCACCAATTTCCAAAGCTCTTTCACGCATATTTTTAAGTCCATAACTTTGTTCTAATTTTTCATCAACATTAAAACCTTTACCATTGTCTTGAATTCTCAACAATAAATAATCGTCTTTATTAAACAATTCTACTGTCACTTTTGTACCGTTTGAATGACGCAATGTATTCGAAATTGCTTCCTGTGTAATTCTGAACAAATGATCTTCAATACCTTTAGGCACTTTAAAATCTTGTATTTCATGCACAACTTTCATTG
Organism: Staphylococcus sp. FSL W8-0305; assembly: GCF_037966415.1. Lineage (NCBI taxonomy): Bacteria > Bacillati > Bacillota > Bacilli > Caryophanales > Staphylococcaceae > Staphylococcus > Staphylococcus sp. FSL W8-0305. Next base: position 91,256 of record NZ_CP150198.1, on the reverse strand, counting down.
GCACTTTTTTTTGTAAATCAATAACTAAATCTTTAATACCCTCACCTAAAGATTTGTCTTTTAAACCAAGCGGTCTTAAATGTAACAGCAAAGCACGCATTTCTAGCTGCGAATCTTGAACCATTTTCTCTAAAATCGGAATTTGTTGGTCTAATGGTGGTTCTAACTTCGTTTCTTTGATAGCAGAAAGCATCATACTTGCCGCAAAAAGTTGCTGACTAACAGAATCGTGAAGTTCTCGTGCTAGTCTTTGACGTTCATCTTCAATAATCTTTTTAACTTTCACATCATTAATATTATAATTTTCATTGGTTAAGTTTTGAGTTTTAAGTCGCAACTTATGCAATTCTTGATTTAAAGGTACAAGTGTATGGTATAAGTCTAACGTTTCACTATATATTTCTATATTTTGATCATTAATGCCAACTGTTTCGCCTTCCATTGAACGCTCAATTTGCGTCTTAATCCAATCATTTTGCTGATTGATTTTGTAAGCGAGTACCGAACCAACAATAATACACAATAATATGATGATGAGATTTAAAAATAAAAAGACTGGTATTCCGAATATTTGTGTATAAAACATACCTTGAAAATAGATGATATTTACAAAAACTTTATCGATGAACAGAAATGCAGCTAGCATGCTATATACTAAGATGAGCATTGAACCAATTGTTCTAATGTAGTGGTTCATCGATAAATCACCTCTACGTCTCCGATAAACGTTGATACGTAGATATTAACTGTATAGTTATCCGGTTTCATCATTTCTTCAATATGAATATTGTTATTTTCAACTTTATATGATTTTTCATTCACGTAAGTACTTCCATAAAAAGCAGCTACATGTAAATTAATATTGTAATTAACCGGCAATATAACCTGCACTTTACCTAAAATGTGTCTAACAACAATGGTATTATTTTCCTTAATATTTGCAGCTTTTGTTAAGTCAATATGTAGGTCGCCAATTCCATGTTGAATTTGGACATCTTCCCACTTATATACATAAACTGGTGTACGTTGCTCACCAAACCACTTTTGTTTAATAAAAGATGGTGAAGTCATAACCTCATCCGTCGCAACTACTTTTTTGGGTTTAAACTTGTGTATTAAATAACGCACAATAAGTAGTAATAAAAAGACGAACAAGATGATGATTGTATACTTATTAGACAATAATGTGAATGCAATTAATAGCGCGCCTATCCAAAACGCCAAAAGGCCACGTATTTTATGAAAATAAAGATATCCTACATAAACTAATACACATCCCAATAATAGAACGAGTAAAAAGCCAATTTTTTCAAAAAATATGTAGTAAAAATTGGCAATAATCATTAATGCAGTAAAAATGATCAACATTTGCGTTGATATATATTTGTGTGTCATGTTTCGCCGCCTTTCTATGCCACAGCGTTCATATAATTTATTAGATACGATGTTTTTTCTGTTGCTATTTTTTCAGTTGAAGTTTGTTGAATTTGAGTTTCAATTTGTGCATAATATGCTTCAACTTTATTCAACTCTGATTTAATATTTTCAATTTCTTGATTATTGATTTCTCTTGCACATTGAATTTGAAATGCTTCAACAATATCAATATATTTATTTTCTAATGTTAGCATTAGACTGTCAATTAACTTGCTAAGTTGTTCTTTTTTAGTAATTAAATAATGCATATAATCATCTAAATTTTTCATTTTTTCATCTAACATTAAAAGGTAGTGCTTGATATTATTTCTTACTGTTGCTCTCAAAAACTGTTCAATATAACGTTCAACATAGTTCATAACTATCACCTTTTATAATAAGTTTTAAAGTACCAAATGCGCTATGTATCTTCGTTGATGTCGATGATATGTTTGCTTATAAACTACTTTATTACAACATATTTTTGAAATGACGCATTGATTGTGTTCTTAATTATTATAAAACAGTTCCGAAACCAATATGAATAGGCTCCGGAACTAAATGATGTTCATACTTTAGTCTTAGTATATGTTGAACTATTCTTCTTCAATCTTTGTCGTTAAAATCGGACCATCCTTAGTCACGATAACTGTATGCTCAATTTGAGCAACAAAACTTTTATCGCTCGTTTCAAAAGCCCATTCATTTTTACCTTCTGTAACGAATGATGCATTTGATGAGATAAACGGTTCAATAGCTAATACCATACCTTCAGTTAATAATGTTTTGTCTTTTGGATCAAAGTAATTAAGTACATGTGCTGGCGCTTCATGTAATGATAAACCAACACCATGACCTGTTAAGTTTTTAATGACTTTCAAATCATTTTGTCTAGCTGTATTATGCACCGCTTTACCAATGTTACTCAACTTAGTACCCGGTTTTACTTTTGCAATTGCATTCTCAAATGCCATCGTTGCTACGTCACATACTTTTTGTTTCATTGGATCGTCTGATTCTCCAACGACAAATGAAATGCCTGTATCTGCATAATAGCCATTCTTCAATGCCGATACATCAATATTTACTAAATCTCCTTCACGAATGACACGCTTACTTGGAATCCCATGTGCCACCTCTTCATTAACACTAATACACGTTTGACCAGGAAAATTTTCATCATGAATTGGCGCTGAAATAGCGCCGTATTCTTCAAATAACTCTTTCGCAATATTATCAAGCTCTTTCGTAGTGATACCTGGTTTGGTTGCAGCTTGCATTGTATTGCGCACTTTAGCGCATATGTATCCAATTTCTTTTAACGCTTGTAATTCTTCTTCTGTTTTTACAATCATTTTATCCCGTTCCTTTTTTATATAATTATAACTTATTATAGCAAAAATTCTTTGATATACTAAAGATGTTACTTTAGTATTTTGGAAAGTGAGTGGGACATAGTGTGATAAAGAAAATTATTTCTTAATCGTCCCCAACTTGCATTGCCTGTAGAATTTCTTTTTTGAAATTCTCTGTGTTGGGGCCCCGCCAACCTGCACATTATCGTAAGCTGACTTTTTGTCAGCTTCTGTGTTGGGGCCCCGCCAACTTGCATTGCCTATAGAAATTGGTGTTCCAATTTCTCTGTGTTGGGGCCTACACCCCAACCTGCATTGCCTGTAGAATTTCTTTTTTCGAAATTCTCTGTGTTGGGGCCCACACCCCAACTTGCATTGCCTGTAGAAATTGTAGATCCAATTTCTCTATGTTGGGGCCCCGCCAACCTGCACATTATCGTAAGCTGACTTTTCGTCAGCTTCTGTGTTGGGGCCCCTCCCCAACTTGCATTGTCTGCAGAAATTGGTGTTCCAATTTCTCTATGTTGGGGCCCCGGACTAGAATTGAAAAATGCTTGTTACAAGTGCATTTTATTTCAGTCAACTACTAACAATATAACATTGTGGAGCCCAGAGCTTTGATTAATGTATATGAAAGTCAAAGTAATGCATAAGCATGATTATTTCAAATGTTTTACATACATGAACTTTTCCAATGTACGATACTATTATTATAAAGCGCTCGCTAAGATTTTACGATGATTAGAGGTTAAAAAATGAACGGTCAATGGTATAAACATTTAATTGGTGCCAGAACAATTAAAACTGGTATTGCCATTTTTTTAACGGCTGTCTTTTGTATGGCACTAGATTTAACACCCATCTATGCCATTTTAACAGCTGTAGTCACAATTGAACCAACTGCCAAGGCATCACTTATAAAAGGTTATCGTAGATTACCTGCTACGGTAATTGGTGCAGGCTTTGCAGTATTATTTACATATTTATTCGGCGATCAATCACCTTTTACATATGCATTGAGTGCGACGTTCACGATTTTATTCTGTACAAAACTCAAATTGCAAGTTGGTACGAATGTTGCTGTACTAACATCATTAGCTATGATTCCAGGTATTCATGATGCCTACATATTCAACTTTTTGTCTCGAACATTGACAGCGATTATTGGACTCGTGACATCAGGTTTAATTAACTTCATGGTGTTTCCACCTAAGTATTATGGTCAGGTCGAAGAAAAATTAAGTAAGACAGATGCCTTGATGTATAAATTATTTTACAATCGCTGCCAAGAAATTATCTTATCAAGACTGCAATCTGATAAAAGCGAAAAAGCATATAAAAATATTTTCAATTTAAACAATCAAGTTGAAACGTTAATAAGTTATCAACGTGATGAATTAAGCTATCATAAGAAAAAAGAATGTGATTGGAAATTGCTCAATCAATTAACTAAACGTGCATATACGAATCGTTTGTTTATCACTCATTTATCAAATATCATTTACTTGCCTAAAAATACTCGTGTTAACTTTTCAGGTGACGAAAAAATGGCATTGCTAAAAATTAGTAGTAGCATCAAAGATATTTTTTATGATGGTTCATTTAAGAGAGAAGATGATTCTGTAGAAACTTTACGTTCGACAATAAAAGCACTTGAAATTAGTGGTGAAAATCAAATTAAAAGTCATATACTGTATGAAGTTTTAATGATTTATCGACTGCTAGACAGCAGATATGCATAATTTAAGTGCCTTATGCTAATTGGAATCATTAGATATATTCTTACTTTATCAGTAATTTTATCGTATATAGCATGTCCCTTTTTAAAATTACAAGCATATATATTCAGACTCAAATATAGCCACACGCCTAAACTACGGAGGGATGTGGCTGTCTTTTTTGATTGTAATTGTGTATCAGATTTAAATCATTAATGTAACGAGACTAATTCATTAATAAATTTAGTAAAACCTGATTTAGTAACGTTTATCCTTAACGAAACACCAGATTCTGTTACCATGTTTGAATGCCTTAAACCAGAATCAAAATCAATATAAATACAAAGCAGTTCTTGATTAAAATCAATAATCGTAAAATGTAAATCAGGTTCTATAAAATATATTTCGGTAACTGGATTGTCGTATTCAATATATTTTAAATTGTCCATGTCACTATCAAAAAGTGCAAATTCAAATTTAATTTCTTGATCTTCGAAAGTTGCACTAGTGTCGAAATAATAAATTTTATTATCTTCTTCGATAACTACATCTTTTAAAATAAATGTTATCGATGTTTTGCTATGTAAATAAGATGCATCTTTTAATATCACTTTAGTAGGCTTCATCGTCAAATTCCTTTCATCATTCATTTTTTCATGTTGCATAATCACCATTACTATTGATAATTCTAGGATAGATACTCATTGTATAATAATTATTCACTAGAACAAAAAAACACACATCAATTTGGTTGTTTCCATCCAAAATAATGTGTGTGTTTATACATATATGATTAATTACTAAACTTCATCGTTTATCAATTTTAAACCCATTGATGCGATGTTCAGAGTTAACGAGACTTCTTCTGTCTATTTGCTCTGTCTATTAATACTTGTTTCGCTTGCTTTTCCGCTTCATTATCTATTTCTTTAGGCTCAAACGGAATACCCTTACGTTCACAAGCTTTTTCTAACAGATAATCAGTTATTTCGTAATTTTTAGGTAAAATTGGTCCGTGTAAATAAGTACCTAATAAATTTTTATAATGAATGCCTTCTTTTTTATCTTCATCATTATTACCATAACCAAAAGTAACATGACCAAGTGTACCGAAATTATGATATGTTCTACCACCGTGATTTTCAAAACCTACAATAGTTCCAAAAGTATCACTTTCGATAACAATATCTCCTGTTAATCGGTTTGTCTTTGATTCAGTATAAAAATCTAAAATACCTAACCCTTCTAATTCTGTACCATCAGGCGTGATATATTTTTTTCCTAAAAATTGATAGCCTCCACAAATCGTTAATCCCGGCATACCATCTTCAATCGCTTCTTTAAGTGGTGTCTTAATTTTACTTAGTTCTTTTGTTGCTAATGCTTGTTCTCTATCACTTCCACCACCGATAAAGAAAATATCACATTCATCAAAGGTAATACCTTCTGTTTCATTGATTTCTACGACATTAACTTTAATATTTCGTTTTTTTGCACGTTGTCTTAAAGCAATAATATTTCCTATATCACTGTATAAATTCAATTTATCTGACATAAAATGATAAATAGTCAATTCATGCATATTATGATTGACCTCCTTCAAACGAACGGTTTAATTGTTCAAGCATAGGCGCTAATGATGTATAGTTTGGTATTGCAACTGTGAAACCTTTATAATCCATAGTCTTTGCCGTTGCTTTATAAATATCACGCTCAACTATAATTGGTACTTCAACCTCTGCTAACTTCAATCGCAATTGAAGTTCTTCTGCTCGTGTACCTGTCACGATGATAGCTTCAATTTGTTGCTTAGATAATTTTTCGAAATCTGCATCATAAATCCATGAAGTATCTCGACCATCTGCAGCGTTATCATTTAGCGAAATAACATACACTTTTTCGCCTTCTAATTGTTCACCAACTGATAAACTTGCATTCATTCCTGCAGGGTTTTTAGCTAAATTGATCATCGCTTCTTTTCGTTCTTTTTTAAAGTACTGCATACGACCATTGTCTGATGTATACGTTTCAAAGCCATTTTTAATTGCTTGTTCATTTAACCCTAGCTCTCTTAAAACTGTATATGCTGCTAACGCGTTATAAGCGTTAAAGTCACCTGCTATTTTCATATCATATTTTTCATCATTGATATTTAAATGTAAAAACGGTGCCACATCAAATCTTGATATTTCATATTTTGCTTGCTCTCGTTTGAAACCACACTGACAGTGATAATGACCAATATGATTATAATGAATATAATCATATTGCAATAAGCGACCACAGTTTGGACAATATCTACTTTCATTCATCGTACTTTGTTCAAATTCATGGGCATGTGCTTTCATACCATAGTACACAATCGTATCACTTGCGATTTTCAAACGACTCACAAATGGATCATCACCATTTAGCAATAATTTGATGCCTTTATTACTAATTGTCTCTGCAATGTTATTAACCATAATATCAATTTCACCGAAACGATCCATTTGATCTCTAAAGAAATTAGTAAATACCATCATTGAAGGTGTAACTTCTTTTAACACACGTGGAATCGAACCTTCATCAATTTCGATTACCGCAATTTTAGTCTTAGGTGTTGATTGCATGATGAATGCAGAAGTTATACCTGCAGCCATATTAGCACCTTCATTATTGTGTATAATTTGAATATTATTCGCTTTTAAAGTATGTCCAATTAAGTTTGAAGTCGTTGTTTTACCATTTGTTCCACTGATAAATACAATATCATCAACTTGCTCTGCTAATTTTCTTAATATATCTGTATCCACTTTTCTAGCGATTTGTCCAGGTAAATCTGTTCCTCTTTTACCTACTGCTCTACTTGCTTTACGCGCCAATTTCGCTAGATGGATTGCCGTCCACTGTCTCATGTGTTTCCTCCTCAAATTTCCACTCGCATCATTATAACATGACAAGGCAACTTCAAAAAAGTTTCTCAATCACAAATTGATACAGTGTTTCTAAATTATAATCATTCTCATTTAGATAATTAAAAATGATATTTATTCTCAATTAAATCTCGGTAAATGATACATTTTCTCAATTAGAGTGCTAAAATCAGTCATTAAATTATAATTATTATTATTTACAATTGAGAATGAGTTTGTTATACTAAGTTTAATTCATAGTAATTTTAATTTACAAATAAGAGGTGTATCAAAATGTTAAGTAAAAATTTATTAGAAGCATTAAATGATCAAATGAACCATGAGTACTTTGCAGCGCACGCATATATGGCAATGGCAGCATACTGTGATAAAGAATCGTATGAAGGATTTGCAAACTTCTTCATTCAACAAGCTAAAGAAGAACGTTTCCATGGACAAAAGATTTATAACTATATTAACGACAGAGGTGCACATGCAGAATTCAGAGCAGTTTCAGCACCAAAAATTGACTTTTCAAGCATACTAGAAACTTTCAAAGACAGCTTATCTCAAGAACAAGAAGTAACAAGACGTTTCTATAACTTATCTGAAATCGCTCGTCAAGATAAAGATTATGCAACTATCTCATTCTTAAACTGGTTCTTAGATGAACAAGTCGAAGAAGAAGCAATGTTTGAAACTCACATCAATTATTTAACTCGTATCGGCGATGACAGCAATGCATTATATCTTTACGAAAAAGAACTTGGCACTCGTACATTCGACGAAGAATAATTAAACATCACTACAATAGACAGATAAATATCATACGACATGATAGACATTTGGGTCACTTACAATAACCCAATGTCTATATTATTTTGCTTTACGGAGATCACTAGATTCATTTTCTGAATCATTGATCTGCGTTTTTTCATTTTCAAGGCTAATTATTGTATTTTTAGTCATTTGTTTTTTAAACTACTAATGTTAATAACTCTAAATTTAATGTTGTATTAATTTGACCGATTTTAAAGCATATCATCATTTACTTTTTAATCAGAGTTACATCCAAATGATAGATTTCACGTTATACCTTCACGTATAATATTATGTATCGTTTGTAAGCAAATGACTAAAAAGTTTATTAATATATACATTTAATTAATTGAAAGGATTGACTACATGATACAAGATGCGTTTGTTGCACTTGATTTTGAAACAGCAAATGGTAAACGTACAAGTATTTGTTCTGTCGGAATGGTTAAAGTCATTGATAGTCAAATAACAGAAACATTTCATACTCTTGTGAATCCGCAAGACTATTTTTCACAACAAAATATTAAAGTTCATGGCATACAACCAGAAGATGTTGAAAATGCACCTACGTTTGACTACGTATTTCCATATATGATGCAATTTATTGCAGATTTACCTGTTGTCGCACATAACGCGGCATTTGATATGAACGTCTTACATCAAAGCATTCAAAATATTGGTTTACCAACTCCAAATTTAACTTACTTTTGTAGTTATCAACTTGCTAAAAGAACCGTTGATTCGTATCGATACGGTTTAAAACATATGATGGAGTTTTATCAATTAGATTTTCATGGTCATCATGATGCATTGAATGATGCCAAAGCATGCGCAATGATTACTTTTAGGCTACTGAAAAATTATGAAAACTTAACATATGTAACTAATATTTATGGTAAAAATCTAAAAGATAAAGGCTAGGACTAAATAAAATACTCCCTTCAAAGTAAGCATTGTAAAAATGTAAACTTTGAAGGGAGCTTTATTTTATATAAAGTCATATATCGTCATATTTTTATAAGTTGATTGTTCTAAATTACCTACAGTGACACCAATAAGTCGAATTGGTACATCAGGGTCTTTTAAATCGTTATAAAGTAAATATGCAATATTATAAATATCTTCTTCAGAACTAACAGAATCTCTTAAACTCATCTGTTTAGATAACGTTTCAAATTGATAAGTTTTAATTTTAACCGTTACAGTTTTAGCCGACTTCTGTAATTTATTTAGACGTTCAGCTGTTTTACCTGACAACTCCCATACTTTTCTTAAAATCTCTTCATCATCATTCACGTCTGTTGCAAATGTGCGTTCAGTCCCTACTGATTTTCTTACTCTTGTTGATTTCACTTCACTATGGTCAATACCGCGTGCCTTGTTATATAAACCCCGACCTCTTTTTCCAAACAAACGTATTAATTCAAATTCCGTTTTCTCATATAAATCTCTACCGTTAAAAATACCATTATCATGCATTACTTTTTTGGAAGCTTTACCTACGCCTGGAAAATCTCCAATATCCAATGTCATCAAAATATCATGGACATTTCGATAATCAATCACAGTCATACCATCAGGTTTATTCATACCACTCGCTAATTTAGCTAAAAATTTGTTATAAGAAACACCTGCAGATGCTGTTAAATGTGTCTGCTCTAGAATATCTTTTCTAATATACTGAGCAATTTTCGAAGCAGGAAGGTCTGGTCTCACTAATTCTGTAATATCTAAATACGCTTCATCTAATGACATCGGTTCTACCTTATCTGTATAACTACGGAAAATAGACATAATCTGCGCAGATGTTTCTCGGTAAGCACCAAAATTACTTGTGACAAAGTATCCATTTGGACATAATTTATGCGCTTGTGACATAGGCATTGCTGAATGGACGCCGTATTTTCGTGCTTCATAAGATGCCGTAGAGACAACGCCCCTACTACTTGCTTTACCACCAACAATGACTGGTTTCCCTTTCAATTTGGGGTTATCTCTCATTTCGACTTGTGCAAAAAAATAGTCCATATCGATATGAATAATTCGTCTCTCAGTCAAGTGCTCACCTCCCTACTAATTTTTACTTTTATAACGCACAAAAATATCTCAACATAATTATACGCTGTGTACGATTTTTTTACATAAATCTTGCACTTAGCGATAACTATATTGAGATAACTACAAGTTGTTATAAAATCAATTGCTATTTAAGCATGATGATGAAGACGATTGAGTAAGAAAACATAGGTAATCTGAAATAATTCAAGCAAATTCATTTTGCTGGTATCATCATATTAAAATTTATTATTGAGTCGGCTTTTGATGATACAAATAAATACTATCTTCATCTTGTTGAACATATTTAAAACTACTAGATATTGTTAATGCAACAAGCAGAATATCTATAAAGCAATAAGCGGTATGCATACTAAACATAAAAATAAGTGATGAATAACCAAATACCTTAATTAAAATAAGCAAGCCAGCACTTAATAGGATTAGTGGTGACAGCATAATAATTGAGAATTGCCATTTGTTGAAGCAAGCATCTGCTGTTTGGAATAAGATTCTGTCTTTTTTTATATTAAACATAGGTTTGCTATCTTTTTTAAATAACAGAAATAATGCTCTATGGATAAGTTCATGTAAAATCAATAAAATAATGAATCCAGCAAACCCATATACAAGATTGATGATGATATTTTGATCGACAACCGCTGTGACACCTAACGCCCACTTATACGTAAATAAAATCACGAATAACGCAATAACAAGTTGCAAGATAATAAACCTTCGCATTTGAAAATTATTTGTCGTTAAATCAATTTTATGCATTACCAACCCTCCCGATCATGACATTCTTATTCTTCTTTAAATATAGTATACAATGTCACATTTAATTTAAAAAGTTCATATCAAGAAAGTAAATTGGCTGTAATAAAATTTTAATATACGACTTCTTTCTTCACTTATTAAGGCGAAATTTTATCTCAAATCATGTGCGCTATTTCAAATTGAATAATGCCACTGTCTCAACATGTGTTGTTTGTGGAAACATATCTACCGGTGTTACCTCTTCAAGTTGATATTTTTCAGCTAATAATAATGCATCACGTTGCTGTGTTGAGGGATTACATGAAATATAGACAATACGCTTAGGTTCTAATGTAAGCAAAGTCTGAATAAACGTTTCGTCACAGCCCTTTCTTGGCGGATCAACCATTACAACATCTGGTTTAATCCCTTGTGCTTTCCATTGTAAAATAACTTCTTCAGCTTTCCCACAGACAAAAGTTGTATTATTGCATTGGTTTATAGTCGCATTTTGTTGTGCGTCTTCAATTGCAGAAGGTACAACTTCAACACCGTATACATGTTTTGCATGTGGTGCCATATATAGTCCTATTGTTCCAATACCACAATAGGTATCTAATACAACTTCATTACCTGTCAATTGCGCATACTCAATTGCTTTATTATATAATTTCTCTGTTTGTTCAGAATTAATTTGGTAGAATGACTGATCACTTATTTTAAATGTACTATCTGTTAATTGATCAATAATTGTATCTTTACCATATAGCGTTATAGACTGACGTCCCATAATAACATTAGAGTGGCTATCATTAATGTTTTGTTTAATGCTTGTCACATTAGGAAATGCATCTAATATCTTCTCAACAACAGCATTTTTTTGTGGCCAATTTTTACCATTAGTTACAAAAATAACCATCATTTCGTCTGTATGATATCCTGTTCTTACAACCAAATGTCTCATTAAACCTTTTTTCAATTGTTCTTGATAAATACTTACATTTAAATCTTTTAAAATAGATTTAACTTCATTCATCACTTCTTGATGTTGTGAATCTTGTATTAAACAACTTCCCATGTCAATAATGTCATGGCTTCTTTGACGATAAAAGCCCATAATAACTTCATTCTGTTCATTCTTACCAACTGGAATCTGGGACTTGTTTCGATATCTCCAAGGATCTGTCATGCCAACTGTATCGTTAATCTTAGAATTATCAAAATGCGCTTTTCGCTGAAACAAATTAATCACTTGTTCCTTTTTCATTTCAAGTTGTGCTTCGTATGATAAGTGTTGAAGTTGGCACCCACCACAACGTTCATAATATATACATGGCGGTGCAACACGATTCTCACTTCTCGTATTTATATTAAGCAACTTACCTATCGCAAAGTTCTTTTTTACTTTGATAATTTTATATTCAATTTGTTCATTAATTAAAGCTTGTGGTATGAAAATAGGAAAGCGATCTATTTTTACGACACCATGACCTTCATGCGTTAAATCAACAACTGTTCCCGTTTTAATGTCATTTTTAGCTATTGCTTGCAAAATTTTACCTCCAAAATGAACAGGTTAGGAACAAAATTATGCGCTTCCTAACCTGCCATTATATATTTCACTACTTCTGTTTATTCTTCGATTAAATTGTCATCAACATGATCATTATTTATTAACTCTTCATTTACAATATCATTTGGTGCAAAGACATCTATATGACGTTCTAGATTCAAGAAATTCGCTGGTAATTTACCACCATATTCTCCATCTACATTTAGTTGTAAGTCTGTGAATGATGAAATATTAATTGCCTTTGCTTTTTCATAAATAACTTTAGGATGCTTAGTATGTTCTCCTCTTGAAGCTAAAGTCATAATATGACCAAGTTCTGCAAGGTTTGATTTTTCAACTATAATTAACGTAAAATAGCCGTCATCTAACTTAGCGTCCGGCACTAATTTTTCAAATCCTGCCATTGAATTTGTTAAACCTAAAAAGAATAATAATGCTTCTCCTTGGAAAACATTACCATCATATTCAATTCTTAAATCTACAGCTTTCATTTGAGGTAACATTTCGAAACCTTTGATGTAATAAGCAAATGGACCAACAATAGATTTCAATTTACTCGGTGTTTCATAAGAGACTTGCGTCAATTGTCCGCCTGCAGCTAAATTAATAAAGTATCGATTATTCATTTTACCAATATCTACTTTAGTAGAATGACCTTCAATGATGACATCAAGTGCCCCCATGATGTCATTAGGTATATGCAATGCACGTCCAAAGTCATTAACAGTACCCATAGGAATGACACCTAGCTTAGGACGATTAGGCTTTTCTGCGATACCATTAACTACTTCATTTAATGTTCCGTCACCACCTGCAGCGATTAATACATCATAATTTTCATGCATAGCTCTTTCTGCTTCAAGTGTGGCATCACCTATTTTCTCGGTTGCATATGCACTCGTTTCATATCCCGCTTTTTCTAATTTTATTAAGGCATCAGGTAATTCTCTTTTAAATTGCTCTTTACCTGATGTCGGGTTATAAATGATTCTAGCACGTTTCCTCATATCTTATCCCTCTACTTAAAATTCATATATTTTAACTTCATCTTGGTTTCGTCTAATAGGAGTGGGACAGAAATAATATTTAACAAAATTTATTTCGTTCTACCCCAACTTACATTGTCTGTAGAATTTCTTTTCAAAATTCTCTATGTTTGGGGCCCCGCCAACTTGCATTGTCTGTAGAATTTCTTTTCAAAATTCTCTATGTTTGGGGCCCCACCCCAACTTGCACATTATTGTAAGCTGACAGAAAGTCAGCTTCTATGTTGGGGCCCCGCCAACTTGCATTGTCTGTAGAATTTCCTTTCGAAATTCTCTTTGTTGGGGCCCCACCCTAACTTGCACATTATTGTAAGCTGACAGAAAGTCAGCTTCTTTGTTGGGGCCCCACTAGAATTGAAAAAAGCTTATTACAAGCGTATTTTCTTTCAGTCAACTACTGCCAATATAACATTGTAGTGCCTAGGACATTGAATTTATGGCCCAGGATCAGTCTTATCTCATCATTCTTAATATCGTTAAAGACCAACTTGTATCTTAAACAAATACTATCTCAATATGTACAAAGGTTGTTATTTATTCAGCATTTTTTGCCGTTCTTCGTTATATAGACTTCGTCAGTTATGCTATTTTACCTTTAAAATGATGTTGTAAATATAATGTTGTCTTTATACAAAAATGTTTTATACCTTTTTATTATACAGTTTGCCTTAATATAATTAAAGCTAACGCATTAATAAAATTAATATTTTTACCATTAACATGTACAATGAATAAAGTTAAAAGTAATATGACTTCTATAGATATAAATAAACCCTCGATTGCATCTAAGTCAGCAACCAAGGGTTCATTGTTATATCATCATAGTCTGATGAATCTAATTATCTTTTATCTAATTCTTGTTTTAATAGTTGATTTACTAATTGTGGATTAGCTTGACCTTTAGACGCTTTCATAATTTGACCAACTAAGAAGCCCATAGCTTTGCCTTTACCATTTTTGTAATCTTCAACTGATTGTTCGTTATTGTCTAATGCTTCATTTACAAATTTTAGAAGTGTTGCTTCATCAGAAATTTGAACTAAGCCATTATCTTCCATAATTTGTTTAGCATTACCACCTTTAGCTGCTAACTCTGGGAAGACTTTCTTCGCAATTTTACTGCTCATTGTTCCGTCTTCGATAAGTTTAATCATACCTGCTAAATTTTCTGGTGTTAATTTTGTATCTAATAATTCTACTTGATTTTTATTTAAATATTCGTTTACGCCACCCATTAACCAGTTAGATGTTAATTTAACATCTGCGCCGTGTTCAATTGTTGATTCAAAGAAATCTGACATTTCTTTAGTCAATGTTAATACGTGTGCATCGTATGCAGGTAAGCCTAATTCATTTACATACTTAGCTTTACGCTCATCTGGTAATTCAGGAATTGTCTGACGAACACGCTCTTTCCAAGCATCATCAATATATAAAGGTACAATGTCAGGCTCTGGGAAGTAACGGTAATCATCAGAACCTTCTTTAACACGCATTAAAATTGTTTTACCTGTAGATTCATCAAATCGACGTGTTTCTTGTCCGATTTCTCCACCACTTAACAATTCTTCTTCTTGGCGTTTTTCTTCATATTCTAAACCTTTACGTACATAGTTAAATGAGTTTAAGTTTTTCAATTCAGCTTTAGTACCAAATTTTTCTTGACCATATGGACGCAAAGAGATGTTAGCATCACAGCGTAAAGATCCCTCTTCCATTTTAACGTCTGATACACCAGTGTATTGAATAATTGAACGTAATTTTTCTAAATATGCATATGCTTCTTTAGGTGAACGAATATCTGGTTCAGATACGATTTCAATTAGCGGTGTACCTTGACGGTTCAAGTCAACTAATGAATACTCACCTTTATGCGTCGACTTACCAGCATCTTCTTCCATGTGAAGACGAGTAATACCGATTCGTTTTGTTTCACCGTCGACTTCGATATCGATATACCCATTTTCACCAATTGGTTGATCAAATTGAGAAATTTGATATGCCTTTGGATTATCTGGATAGAAATAGTTCTTACGGTCAAACTTAGATTCTGTTGCGATTTCCATATTTAGTGCCATTGCAGCACGCATTGCCCAGTCTACTGCACGCTTATTAACAACTGGTAAGACACCTGGATATGCTAAGTCGATAACATTTGTATTTGAGTTAGGTTCTGCTCCAAAATGCGCTGGTGATGGAGAAAACATTTTTGAG
Source organism: Staphylococcus sp. FSL W8-0305 (assembly GCF_037966415.1). Classification (NCBI taxonomy): domain Bacteria; kingdom Bacillati; phylum Bacillota; class Bacilli; order Caryophanales; family Staphylococcaceae; genus Staphylococcus; species Staphylococcus sp. FSL W8-0305. Next base: position 75,407 of record NZ_CP150198.1, on the reverse strand, counting down.
TCCGTTTTTAACTCTACGTGAACTTCAAGTCCTATAACTGTTTCAAAATGCATGATTTCCACTCCTTATAATTTTTCATAAACGTCATGTAAATTGTATTGTGTTTCATATTGATAAGCGACACGATATAACGTTTTTTCATCGAATGGTTTACCAATGAACTGTAAACCGATTGGTCGGCCATTTGATTGTCCACAAGGAACAGAAATACCAGGTAATCCAGCTAAGTTTACTGGTGTTGTTAATAAATCATTGGCATACATTGTTAATGGATCATCAATTTCTTCACCTAAATTAAACGCAGTTGTAGGCGCTGTTGGACCAACTACTACATCATAATTTTCGAATACTTTATCAAAGTCATTTTTAATCAATGTTCTAACTTTTTGAGATTTTTTATAGTAAGCATCGTAGTAACCTGAACTTAATGCAAATGTACCTAAGAAAATACGACGTTTTACTTCTTTACCGAAACCTTCAGATCTTGACATTTTATATAATTCTTCTAATGAATGAGCTTCTTTAGAATGATAACCATAACGAATTCCGTCAAAACGAGAAAGGTTTGACGAAGCTTCTGATGATGCAATCACGTAATATGATGGAATACCAAATTTAGTATTTGGCAATGATACTTCCTCAACGACAGCACCTAAAGATTTTAAAGTTTCTACAGCGTTTTGAACTGCTTCTTTTACGTCATCAGCTACACCTTCACCTAAGTATTCTTTAGGTAATGCAACTTTTAATCCTTTAATATCTTTACCAATTTCAGATGTAAAGTCTACATCATCAACAGGTGCACTTGTAGAGTCATTAGCATCTGCACCAGAAATAGCTTCTAATACGATTGCATTATCTTTTACATTTCGAGTCAATGGACCAATTTGGTCTAATGAAGATGCAAATGCAACTAATCCAAATCGAGATACACGACCGTATGTTGGTTTCATACCGACAACACCACAATATGCAGCCGGTTGTCTAATTGAACCACCAGTGTCTGAACCTAAGCTAAATGGTACTAAGCCAGCTGCAACTGCTGCTGCAGATCCACCTGATGAACCACCTGGTACTGCTTTATGGTCAAATGGGTTAACTGTTTTTTTGAAATAAGATGTTTCTGTTGAACCACCCATTGCAAACTCATCCATATTTAATTTACCGATTAAAACGGCATTCTCATTATGTAGTTTTTCCATTACAGTAGATTCGTAAATTGGCACAAAACCTTCTAACATTTTACTTGCACATGTTGTTTCTAATCCGTTTGTAATAATGTTATCTTTTATACCCATTGGAATACCAAATAATTTGCCATCCATTTGGTCTTTTGCTTGTAATTCATCCAATTCTTGCGCTTTTTTAATTGCATTTTCTTTATCCAGCGCTAGAAAAGACTTAATTGTTGGATCAGTCTCTTCAATTGCATCATATATATCTTTAACAACATCAGATGGTTTGATTTTTTTGTCTTTAATTAAAGTTAATAAATTCTCAACCGATTCGTAGCGAATGCTCATCTTACGCGTCCTCCTCATTCATGATTGTAGGCACTTTAAATTGTCCATCTTCTGTTTCTTTGGCATTTTTCAAAGCTAATTCTTGCGGAATACCTTTAATTGCTTTATCTTCACGTAAAACGTTTTGTAAATCTAAAACGTGATATGTAGGTTCAACGCCTTCTGTATCAGCGCTATCATTTTGTTTTGCAAAATCTAAAATGCTTTCTAATGTGTTGGCCATTTCTTCCGTTTCTTCAGGAGAAATTTGAAGTCTTGCAAGATTCGCGATATGCTCAACTTCTTCACGTGTTACTTTTGTCATTAATAAAAGCCTCCTTTAAGTCATTCATCACTAAATTGTATCAAATTTCCAATTAAAAATCTAAGCATTTATGAGGTACTACTTTAATTTCATATAAACTGTATAAACATTATCATTCGTTTACCAAATCATTTTTTATGAAAACAACACCCTTTTATTATTAGACAACCCAATTCAATATTATGATTATGCAATTTTAATTATAAAAATTTGCTCATATCTAAAAAATACGAAAGCGTTTTCTATATTGGTATACAAGTATTTCAAAAAGAATAAATTTAATTTTCCTACTTTTCTAAACATTTATCTTTATGTATAATGTTTTCAAGTAACTAAATTATAAATTAAATAAAGGGAGTGTTTATCATGCTTACAATGGGGACAGCATTAAGTCAACAAGTAGATGCCAATTGGCAAACTTATATTATGATTGCCGTCTACTTCTTGATACTAATCGTTATTGGCTTTTACGGTTACAAGCAAGCAACTGGTAACCTAAGCGAGTACATGTTAGGCGGACGTAGTATTGGACCGTATATTACTGCATTATCAGCTGGAGCTTCAGATATGAGTGGATGGATGATTATGGGTCTACCTGGTTCTGTCTATAGTACTGGTCTTTCGGCAATGTGGATTACAATCGGCTTAACATTAGGTGCTTATATAAATTACTTTGTTGTTGCTCCTAGACTTCGCGTTTATACCGAATTAGCTGGAGATGCAATTACATTACCAGATTTCTTTAAAAATCGTTTAAACGATAAAAATAATGTGTTAAAGATTATTTCTGGATTGATTATCGTAGTATTCTTTACATTATATACACATTCTGGTTTCGTATCTGGTGGTAAATTATTTGAAAGTGCTTTTGGATTAGATTATCATTTCGGTTTAATATTAGTTGCTTTCATTGTCATTTTCTATACTTTCTTTGGTGGATATTTAGCTGTATCAATTACAGATTTCTTCCAAGGTGTCATTATGTTAATTGCGATGGTTATGGTCCCTATTGTTGCTATGATGAATTTAAACGGCTGGGGAACGTTTCATGATGTAGCAGCTATGAAACCTACAAATTTAAATTTATTTAAAGGGTTATCATTTATAGGAATTATCTCTCTATTTTCATGGGGATTAGGTTATTTCGGTCAACCTCATATCATTGTAAGGTTTATGTCTATTAAATCACACAAGATGCTACCTAAAGCTAGACGTTTAGGTATTAGCTGGATGGCTGTTGGTTTATTAGGCGCTGTGGCTGTTGGTTTAACAGGTATTGCATTCGTACCTGCTTATCATATTAAACTAGAAGATCCTGAGACATTATTCATCGTGATGAGTCAAGTACTCTTCCATCCTCTTGTAGGTGGTTTCTTACTTGCTGCGATTCTAGCAGCAATTATGAGCACCATTTCTTCACAATTACTTGTAACGTCTAGTTCTTTAACTGAAGACTTTTATAAATTAGTTCGTGGTGAAGAAAAAGCTAAAACACATCAAAAAGAATTCGTTATGGTTGGACGTTTATCTGTATTAGCAGTAGCAATTGTTGCCATCGCGATTGCATGGAATCCAAACGACACAATTCTAAACTTAGTAGGTAATGCTTGGGCCGGATTTGGTGCATCGTTCAGTCCACTTGTGCTATTTGCACTTTACTGGAAAGGTTTGACACGTGCCGGTGCTGTAAGTGGAATGGTTTCAGGTGCCTTAGTCGTTATCGTTTGGATTGCGTGGATTAAACCATTGGCACATATCAACGAAATATTCGGCTTATATGAAATTATTCCTGGATTTATTGTAAGTGTAATCGTTACATATGTTGTAAGTAAACTTACTAAAAAACCTGGTGCATTTGTTGAAACTGACTTAAACAAAGTTCGTGACATCGTTAGAGAAAAATAATTCATAAGTCTTAACAAATTAAAAAGGTACTAATGTTAATCAAAATTATGACTAACATTGGTACCTTTTTATTATCTTTAATTTACAATTAATTACTGTAAATATGAACTTGCGGTTCTTTGTCATCTTTTGTCTTACTAATTAAAGCACGTGGTTGGTTACCATCTTTAATCCGAATTTCATAGTTATCGATTTTATCGAAATATTTATTCGCTTGTTCAGTAACGTACTGTGTAATACCAATTGTTTCAGCTTGTCCATAGTAATCGATTGGTAAATCTACTACTAATCGTTGTGGCTTTTTATCAACAAATTTAACTTTTCCTACTGCTTGTGTGAAATTAGAAAAATATGATTGCAAATTATCATTAAATTGCTTGAAATTATTATTTAAATTTTCATCATAATCTGCTGCTGTTGAAGAAGGTAATAAAGCTGATTTTTCATTGATATTATGCCATTCATTAAGCTTTGTTTGACTCTTTTCTGCAGTCGCTTGAGTGATAAATTCACCTGGTGTGATTGAATCTTCACTTGATTGCTTATAAATTGCAAAATGAATTGGTATATCTTTTAAATCATCATTTTCACGTAACCTTGATAATATCTCACTAGCCATTTGTTTACCTTGCTTTTTAACTTCGCTATCATCTAGTTTTTTACTAAAAGTCGGTCCATCTTTTTCTTTTTTATAGTAATAAACACTATTCATAGCTAAACCAATCGTCATACCTTTAATATTCTTACCTTTTGTATCTCCACCACCATAAAAATCTTGCTCTAAAATGTTAGATAAATAGGCTGGTGATTTTTCTGCAATCTTTTCAGGATCTGTTTCACCTTCGTGTGATGGATTAAGTCCTAAATTTTCATTCGCTTTCTTGTCTTTTTTATCTTTTTCAGACATTTTATCGATTTCACGTTTTGTATACTTAGGATTTAAATAGGCATTAATTGTTTTCTTGTCCAAAAATTGACCATCTTGATACAAATATTTGTCTGTTGGAAACACTTCTTTACTTAAGTTCAATAAACCATCTTCAAAGTCGCCGCCATTATAACTATTTGCCATGTTATCTTGTAAAAGTCCTCTTGCCTGGCTTTCTTTAAATGGTAACAATGTACGATAGTTATCACCTTGTACATTTTTATCCGTAGCAATTTCTTTTACTTGATTTGAACTATTGTTATGTTTTTGATTATCTTTTCCAGCCTGGTCATCCTTATGGTTACCACAAGCAGCGAGTATAAAGATAGCTGTAATCAATAATACTAATGTACGCTTCATCGACATACCCCTCTAACTATTTAATTCATTTTGCTTATCTACAAATTGTTGCTCTGTCCAAATTTCAATACCTAAACTTTGTGCTTTTGTTAATTTTGAACCTGCATCTTCACCAGCAATAACGACATCTGTATTTTTAGTAACGCTACTTGTAACTTTAGCACCTTGTGATGCAAGCCATTTAGATGCTTCATTGCGTGTCATTTGATGTAGCTTACCAGTCAGTACTATCGTTTTACCACTAAATTCAGGATGTCCTTCAATATCTGATGTTTTGATACCTTTATAAATCATATTAACATGTTTATCTTTTAATTTTTGAATTAAAGCACGAATATCTTCATTTTCTAAATAAGTAACTACAGATTGTGCTACTTTATCACCTATATCATGAATTTCTACTAATTCCGCTTCAGTTACTGTTAGTAATCGATCTATCGTTTCATATTTTTCTGCTAACACTTGGCTCGCTTTAACACCTAAATGCCTAATACCTAGACCGAATAATAAATTTTCTAAAGAGTTGTCCTTTGCTTGTTGAATGGCAGCTAATAAATTATCAACTTTTTTCTGCCCCATTCTGTCTAAAGGTAATAAATCTTCTTCTGTTAAATAGAAAATATCAGCAACATCTTTAATTAATTCGCTTTGATAAAGCTGTTGAATAATTTTAGTGCCTAAACCATCAATATTCATGGCTTGTCTTGATACAAAGTGAATCAATCCTTCAACAAGTTGTGCTTGGCATTTTGGATTAATGCAACGAAGTGCTACTTCGCCTTCAATACGTACTAATTCATGTCCACAACTTGGACAATGGGTTGGCATATGATATGTGACAGCATCCTCAGGTCTACGTTCTGGAATACTACGTACAACTTCAGGTATGATGTCACCTGCTTTTTTCACTACAACACTATCACCAATTCGAATATCTCTGTCATGAATTAAATCTTCATTGTGCAAGGATGCTCTTGATACAGTTGTACCAGCTACTTTTACTGGTTCTAAAATAGCAGTAGGTGTGACTACACCTGTACGTCCAATACTTAATTCAATATCTAATAATTTAGTTACCACTTCCTCAGCTGGGAATTTATAAGCAATGGCCCATCTTGGTGATTTTTGTGTGAATCCCATTTCGTCCTGCTGATCTAAATCATTAACCTTTATCACAATACCATCGATATCGTATGGCAATGATTCCCTTTGGCTTGTCCATTTTTCAATATATTCTAAAACGCCATCGATATCGCTGACGCGCGCTCTATTTTTATTCGTTGTAAAACCTAATTTATCTAACTCATCTAATGCTTCACTTTGCGAACGCGCATTGAAATCGGTGAAATCATTGACACTATATATAAATACGCTTAGCTTTCGTTTTGCCGTTAATTTAGAATCTAACTGTCTTAATGACCCCGCAGCTGCGTTTCTTGGATTTGCAAATAACTGCTCATCATTTTTTTCTTTTTCTTCATTTAATCGTAAAAATGAACGTCTCGGCATATATGCTTCACCACGAACTTCTACATTTAATGGTTCTTTCATTTTCAAAGGTATCGCATGAATTGTTTTTAAATTTTCGGTAATATCTTCACCTGTTGTTCCATCACCACGTGTTAAACCTTGAACGAAGTATCCATCAACATATTTCAATGATACTGCTAAGCCATCAATTTTTAATTCGCACATATATTCAACGTTGCCAATTTGTTCACGTATGCGTTGGTCGAATTTTCTCAAATCATCCTCATTAAATGCATTCCCTAAACTTAACATTGGCGTGTCATGGTTGACTTTATTGAAAGAGGCTTGGGCTTCACCACCAACTCTAACCGTTGGAGAATCTACAGTCTTAAACTCAGGATGCTCCTCTTCTATTTTAATCAGTTCATGAAGTAATTTGTCATATTCACTATCTGGTACAGATGGATTATCCTCTACATAGTATTCATAACTGTATTGATTTAATAAATCATGTAACTCGTTCACACGAGACGATAAATCAGCCATCCCTTAATCCTCCTTTTTTTCAATTGGTGCAAATTGCGCTAACAAACGTTTTGGCCCTTGTGATTTAAAGATAATATCTAGTTCGATTGAGCCATTTTTCTCGTTTACATTACTCACCATGCCTTCTCCCCAGGCTTTATGCATCACTTTGTCACCTACATTCCAATCAGATGACGATACTTGTTTTTTCGTTGACGTTGTTCGTTGACTAAATCCACGTTTAGCAAAAGGTTTTGCCTTAGGTTGTATCGTTTGTCGTTTGCCACTTGAATGATTTTCTAATAGTGATTCTGGAATTTCCTTTAAAAATCTAGATGGCATATTTGACTGAGGGCGACCAAATAACATTCTTGATGTCGCATGAGTGATGTATAACACCTCTTCAGCCCTTGTGATTGCTACATAACAAATACGACGTTCTTCTTGCATTTCATGATCATCTTCACTCTTAATCGCTCTAATATGTGGGAATAAAGATTCTTCCATTCCCATTATAAAGACGATTGGAAATTCAAGGCCCTTAGCCGAGTGCATCGTCATTAGTGTTACGCCATTTTCAGTATCTGCCTCATCAATATCAGCTACTAACGATAAATCCGTTAAAAAGTTAATTAATGACTGTTCTTCTAATGGGGTATTTTCCTCATAGTCTTTTGGTACTGACATAAATTCATCGATGTTTTCTAATCTACTTCGAGATTCTAGTGTATTTTCACGTTCAAGCATTTCTCGGTAGCCAGACTTTTGTAATACTTCATCAACTATTTCATGAATTTCTAAAAATTCTTGTTCTTTTATCAAGCTTTGGATTAACTCGTAAAAATTAAGACACTCTTGTGTCACCTTTTTTGACAATCCGATAAAATCAGCTTCTCCAAGTGCATCAAACATACTGATATTGTTTTGAAGTGCATAATTTTGAACTTTTTCAACAGATGAAGGACCTACACCTCTTTTTGGAACATTAATAATACGTTGCAAACTAATGTCATCATTACTATTGGCAATTATACGCAAATAACTTAATAAATCTTTAATTTCTTTACGGTCATAGAACTTTTGGCCACCAACCATTGTGTATGGCATATTAGATTTCATGAATGTTTCCTCAAGTACACGTGATTGTGCATTTGTTCTATATAAAATTGCCATATCTCGATATTTCTTACCATTACGTTGATGCTTCATAATTTCTCGTATTACAAATTCCGCTTCATCACGTTCTGTCATTGCTTCATAGTAATGAATTTTCTCACCATTCGTATTTGCAGTCCACAGTCCTTTTGGCTTACGTTCAGAATTATTTTTAATCACTTCGTTAGCCGCATTTAAAATCGTTTTCGTCGAACGATAATTTTGCTCTAAAAAGATTGTATTCGCTTCTGGGTAGTCTTTTTCAAATGATAAGATATTTTGAATATCAGCACCACGCCAACCATAAATTGACTGATCTGAGTCACCTACAACACATAAGTTTTTAAACTTACTTGCTAATAATTTAACTAATGTGTATTGTGCTTTATTGGTATCTTGATACTCATCTACATGAATATATTGGAATTTGTTCTGATAATATTCTAGAACTTCTGGTACACGCTCAAATAAGTTAATCGTTGTCATAATAAGGTCATCAAAATCTAACGCTTCATTACGTGACAATTGGCGTTGATATCCACTATAAACCGTTGCTACCATTTGCGAGTGATAATCTGTGGCTTCTTTTTGAGCATCTGCAGGTGTTTTAAGTTCATTTTTCAAATTACTGATCGCACCGATAAACATACGTGGTTCAAACTTTTTACTATCAATATTTTCATTTTTTAAGACGTCTTTAATAACAGATTTTTGGTCTGTAGGATCAATTATCGTAAAATTGCGTTCTATACCAATTCGATCTGCATCACGACGTAAAATACGCACACACATTGAGTGGAATGTTGACATCCAAATCACTTCTGCTTGATCACCTACTAATTTTTGAACACGTTCTTTCATTTCTCTTGCTGCTTTATTTGTAAAAGTAATAGCCAAAACATTGTATGGTGAGACATCTTTTTCGTCTAATAAATAAGCAATTCTATGTGTTAAAACACGTGTCTTCCCTGAACCAGCACCTGCCATAATTAACAATGGTCCTTCTGTTGTCTTTACAGCTTCACTTTGCTCTGTATTCATATGATTTAATAACGCATTCATTTACTAGACTCCTTTATTTTTACTGTTTTTAAAGCTTTTTTAATATCTTTATAAATAATATCACCGACGATAATTGTATCTGCAATAGCTGCCATCTCTGTCGCTTGTTGTTCTGAGGAAATACCGCCACCATAAAAAAGTTGCGTTTCTGTTAGATGTTCTGAGACAGCTTGAACCTTTGATACGTCGCCATAAATGCCACTACACTCTATATACATAACCGGTAATCGATACAGATGATTGACCATTTGGGCATATGCTTCTAAATCTTCTGTTGTTAAATCTGTATTTGCTTTGGTATGTTTTGCCACTTTGCTATCAGCATTGCACACGACATACCCTTCAAATATTACTTCTTCAAAATCTATACTATGTCCATATGTTTTAAGCGCTTCTAATAATGTACCATTGTGAAATGCAACATCTGTACTGTTCAGTACTGTAGGTACAAAATAAAAATCAAAACCAGGCATTACACTTTCGATGTTTGATATTTCAAGTACTAAAGGCAATGGGTATCTTCTTACCCTGCTCATTAAATGAATGACATTATCTTCAGTAACGTCATCAGTTCCACCAATCATAATTGCATCTGTTTGAGACATACAAATCGCATCTAAATCATCATCTGAAATATGCTTAGCTGGGTCTAATTTAAAAATATGGCGCCATTTTTTAATGTCATACATTTTCCGAAACTCCTTTTTTAACATACATATGATTATAGCATTTTTAAGTGTCGAGTTCTAAAGACTTAATATGAAATTTAAGTTCTTTTACTCTGTAAATTTTTTCGTGAAAAAACAATGATTATCTACCTTATTAGTACAGATAGATAACCATTGTTTATCGTTCGTTTATCGTTCATTTATTATTCATTTGTTTCAATATTCATACGATCTAAAATCATTGTATAAGCATCATTACCCCATTGTAATGAACGCTTCACTCTAGAAATCGTTGCAGTCGATGCTCCAGATTCTTGTTCAATCGTTGCATAGGTATAACCTTGCTTAATCATTTTAGCAACTTGTAATCGTTGAGACAGTGATTGAATTTCATTTACAGTACACAAATCATCGAAAAATTGGTAACATTCTTCTCTATTTTCTAACGTTAGTATTGCATCAAACAATTCATCTAACGCTGCACCTCGTAATTTTTCAATTTGCATATCGAAACAACCCCTATAATTTTATTCTTTATGTCATTTTAACGCATTAACCTATTAAAGTGTAGCGATTTATATTTTATTAAATCTGAATCGTTACTTTATTTAATTTTATGCTAATCCAGCGCGTTCGAAAATAGTGTCAACTTGATTCAAATGATGTTTAGGATCGAAACATTCATCCAATTCTTCTTTTGTTAAAACACTTGTAATAGACTCATCTTGTTCGATTAATTCACGGAAAGGTGTTTTCGTTTCCCAAGATATCATCGCTTTTGGTTGTACTTTGTCGTATGCTTCTTCACGGACCATACCTTTATTAATTAATGCTAATAAGACACGTTGTGAGAAAATCAGACCAAATGTTTTATCTATGTTATTACGCATATTATCTTCAAATACAGTTAAACGGTCCACAATATTTGTGAAACGATTCAATGCATAATCTAGTGCTATTGTAACATCTGGTAACATAATACGCTCAGCTGAAGAATGAGAAATATCTCTTTCATGCCATAATGGCACATTCTCATAAGCTGTAGTAATATAACCACGAATTACTCTTGAAATACCTGTGATATTTTCAGAACCAATTGGATTTCGTTTATGAGGCATTGCAGATGAACCTTTTTGACCTTTTGCAAATGCTTCTTCAACTTCTCTTGTTTCGGTTTTTTGAAGGTTACGAATTTCAACGGCAAATTTTTCTAGTGAAGTTGCGATTAATGCTAATGTCGCAATATAGTATGCATGTCGATCGCGTTGCAATGTTTGCGTTGATACAGGCGCTGTGCCAATACCTAAATGTTTACACACATAACTTTCTATTTCAGGAGGAATGTTAGCAAAAGTACCTACTGCACCACTCATTTTCCCTACTTCAATTTCTTCTCTTACTTGTTTGAAACGTTGTAAGTTACGTTGCATTTCCGTGTACCACAATGCCATTTTGACACCAAATGTAGTTGGTTCTGCATGCACTCCATGTGTACGTCCCATCATCAATGTATATTTATAATTTTTTGCTTTTTCAGCTAAAACGTCGATAAATCTTTCTAAATCTTTTTCAATAATGTCATTTGCTTGTTTAATAACGAAACTTAAAGCTGTATCTACAACATCAGTAGAAGTTAAACCATAATGTACCCACTTACGTTCTTCACCTAGCGTTTCAGAAACTTGTCTAGTAAAGGCTACAACATCATGGCGCGTTTCTTGTTCAATTTCTTGTGCACGTTCGACATTTACCTTTGCGTTTTGACGAATTTTTTGTACGTCAGCTTTCGGTATATGTCCTAATTCACTCCATGCCTCACATGCTAAAATTTCCACTTCTAACCATGCTTCATAGCGATTTTGATCAGTCCAAATATTAGACATTTCTTCTCTAGAATAACGTTCAATCATTTTTTTTAACTCCTATCGTATGTATACTCGAATTTTCAAAAACAGAACATTTTTAATAAAAATAAATAAAAAGTTCGTTTTTAACTCTACTCTTCACAGTTTAACAGAATTGGTTATAAATGTATAAAAAATTTCCGTATATTCTCATTCTATTTTATTTTTTACATTAATACAATTATCTATGGCAGATTAATACTGATTTCTAATTGTAAATGTTCGCAACACTTTAATCTAATTGGTATTTATAATGATCCATTAAGAATATATTATTGCATTTTAGTTTTTCTCCCCTCACCTAGACTATCCACCTTTTTATTACAATTAGGACAATCAATAGCTTTAGTAATACCAGATATTATTCACTTTACTTCTCATATTGTATAGAATTTTCAACAATCTACTTTTCCTAGTTTCATAATATTCCTTCTTACATTCCATAATGTGTTTTAAAATTATTCGCTTCTAATATAACAAATTTTCTACTCACAAAAAGAATTGCATAGGTATGGCATTTTAAATATAAGCAATTAATATTGAACTGCTCGAGTCGTATAAATACGAAAGTGATTATAGAAAAGTACTCAGAGATTTTCTTAATAGTAAATTTTTATAGACAGACATCAATTAACTACGTTTCTTTCAAAATCGACTAACATATTTTCATGAAACGTTCGATCATATTAATTATTGAATGAGATGTTTGCAATTTAGTAAATAAGCTACTAAATTATTGCATAAACTGATAATGTCTAATAATTAAATATTTTTTAAACATAGATTAAAAATTTATATTGAAATTCTTAACTAAATTTAATATAATTATTTTATAATAAAAGAAAGGAGTTTTTATATGAAAAGAAACTTTCCAAAATTAATAGCTTTAAGTTTAATATTTTCTTTAAGTATTACCCCTATTGCAAACGCTGAGAGCAATTCAAATATCAAAGCAAAAGATAAGAGGCATGTGCAAGTTAATGTCGAGGACAAGAGTGTTCCAACTGACGTACGTAATTTAGCGCAAAAAGACTATCTTTCTTATGTTACTTCACTTGATAAAATCTATAATAAAGAGAAAGCCTCGTATACACTTGGTGAACCTTTTAAAATTTATAAATTCAACAAAAAGAGTGATGGTAATTATTATTTTCCTGTTTTGAACACTGAAGGTAATATCGATTATATAGTTACAATTTCACCAAAAGTCACTAAGGATTCTAGTTCATCTTCTAAATACACAATCAATGTTTCTTCATTTTTATCTAAAGCCTTAAATGAATATAAAGATCAACAAATTACTATTTTGACAAACTCAAAAGGTTACTATGTGGTTACTCAAAATCATAAAGCTAAACTAGTACTAAAAACACCACGTCTAGAAGATAAAAAGGCAAAAAAGACCGAGAGTATACCTACTGGCAATAATGTAACGCAACTAAAGCAAAAAGCTTCTGTCACTATGCCAACTAGTCAATTTAAAAGTAATAATTATACTTACAACAAGCAATATGTAAATAAACTTGAGAATTTCAAGATAAGAGAAACTCAAGGTAACAATGGTTGGTGTGCAGGCTATACGATGTCTGCATTACTAAATGCGACTTATAATACTAACAAATATCATGCAGAAGCTGTGATGAGATTTTTACACCCAAACTTACAAGGACAACAATTCCAATTTACTGGTTTAACGCCAAGAGAGATGATTTATTTTGGACAAACTCAGGGAAGAAGTCCACAACTTCTTAATAGAATGACTACATATAATGAAGTTGACAATCTTACTAAAAATAATAAAGGAATTGCTATTTTAGGTAGTAGAGTAGAATCAAGAAATGGTATGCACGCAGGGCATGCTATGGCAGTTGTTGGGAACGCTAAATTAAACAATGGACAAGAGGTTATAATTATATGGAATCCATGGGATAATGGTTTTATGACTCAAGATGCTAAAAACAATGTTATTCCAGTATCCAATGGCGACCATTATCAATGGTATTCATCTATTTATGGTTATTAAAATTTGTATTTTAGAAAGGTAAATAATATTATGGAACAATTTGAATTATTTAGTATTGATAAATTCAAATGTAATTCAGAGGCTAAGTATTATCTTAATATTATTGAGGGAGAATGGCATCCTCAAGATTTAAATGATAGCCCTTTAAAATTTATTCTCAGTACCTCAGACGATTCTGATTACATTTGCAAATATATAAATACAGAACACAAACAACTCACATTATATAATAAAAATAATAGCTCAATTGTTATTGAAATATTTATACCAAATGATAATAAAATACTACTAACAATTATGAACACAGAAGCTTTAGGAACTTCTCCTAGAATGACTTTCATTAAGCATAAATAATAAGACTATCTAGATATATTTAAGTAAACTATTACTCTTATTAAAGGACTCTAGGAAGAAAAAATTTCATGCAATGAGATTTTTTTAGAAAAAGCGACGATATATATAATTTAACAATGATTTTAAAATATTAAGAACCCCCAGCATATACTTTATATAGCTTGCTGGGGGTTTCTCATACAATATGGATCGAGCATCTTGCATGTATAAACACATAGGCTATTCAAAGTAAAATTACTCAAACTTTGAATAGCCTTTCCTCCTCAAATAGTCTTTATTTAAATTGGATTATGTTATTGGATTTTCTTACCTACAAAAATGATTTCTTGATGTGATACTTCAACCGTGCCATCTTTTTGCTCCTGAAACACGGGTTTTTCAATACGTTTTACCGGCATATACCCTTGCATTTTCATTCGTGACAAACAATCTGCAATTGTTTCGTTCTCATTTACTTTGAATTTCATGTTCTACTACACTTTCCAGTTCTTCTGGTTCATAGTCTTTAAGCTTTCTACGACGAATGCCTTTAGTCCAGAATCCACCATGTATGTTTCGAGGTTCATACGCAATGATAAATGCTTTCGGATCTAAATTTTTTATCGTATCCATCAATTTACGTTCATATTTTCTTGGTGTTAAAATTTGCATCACCATACGACTACCATCTCTACCAAATGCAGCATAGTGCGTAACGCCATATCCTAAATTTCGAAGTTCATTCGGTAAATCTAACTCATATTCTGCTGAAGTTACATTTACAACTGTATAACCTAATGCCAGTTTTTCTTCTATTTTCATACCAACAATGATACCTATTGAAAAACCAAATGCGTAGGCAATAATATTTTGAATATGGTCTAAATTAGACATAACCAAACCTAAACCAACGATATAAACTAATACTTCTAAAAAACTAACTGATGCAGCAATATAACGATAACCTTTCAACGTTAAAATTGTTCGCATCGTTAAAAACGTTACATAACAAACGTTAATGATAAATATAGTTAGTACCATTAACCATGGATTTTCTGTTACGAATGACATAAGGCGCCCCACTCTCTTTCAATTACACTTTAAATATCAAACTGCTTCAAACTAACCTTAATAAATGCATATTAATATAATATAGTACGAAAACTCTCATAAATAAATAGCGAATTTGTCATAAATAAAATTTATTCTCAAATGAACATACTTACTTTATTTCATACATTATCAATTTATATACTGAAGTAGCCTAGTTGAATGTGGTTTAACGTTATTAATTCTAACTCATATTTAATTTAAGGCACACGTTAGAAGAAAAAATTAAATTAGGATTTTGGCCACGTGTATCTTGTATATGCAAGTTCACGTTTGTGTGCATTCCGTATATAATGATTTTCAATTACTTTTTGTTCTTCTGGCGTAACTGGCTTACCTTCTAAATAATTATCAATCGCCTCATAAGTTACACCTAATGCATCTTCATCTGGAAGCTGTGGTTTGTCATCTTCTAAATCAGCAGTTGGTGTTTTTTCATACAATTGTTTTGGTGCACCAAGATAAGCTAATAACTGACGACCTTGGCGCTTATTCAAACCGAATATAGGTGCAATATCTGCAGCACCATCACCATATTTCGTATAAAAACCAGTTATATTTTCAGCTGAATGATCTGTTCCTACTACAATACCTTGTCGGTTTGAAGCAATTGAAAATTGTACTTTCATACGTTCGCGAGCCTTTTCATTACCTTTTTGGAAGTCTGTTAGGACAATCCCAGCTTCTTTCAATGATTGCACACTTTGATCAACTGCAGGCTTAATATTGACTGTTACTATTTCATCTGGCTCAATGAATTGTAAAGCTTGCTCAACTTCATCAGCATCTTTTTGAACTCCATAAGGTAATTTAACTGCAATAAACGTACAATCAATGCCTTCTTCACGTAATTCGTTAACAGACATTTGCACTAATTTTCCAACTAATGTAGAATCTTGTCCTCCTGAAATACCTAACACTAAAGATTTTATAAATGAATGTGATTGGACATAACTTTTTATAAATTGTTTTAACTCAGCAATTTCTTCCGCACTGTCGATACGCTTTTTCACTTTCATTTCTTGTACAATAACGTCTTGTAATTTACTCATTATCTTCTTCCATCTCCTTAACATGTTCCGCCACTTCGAAAATACGTTTATGTTTATTATCCCAACATGCTTTACTTAAATCGACTGGGTACTCTTGTGGATTTAAGAAACGCTTGTTTTCATCCCAAATGGATTGTAATCCTTGTGCTAAATAATCACGTGATTCATCTTCTGTTGGAATTTGATACACTAATTTACCATTTTCATAAATATTATGATGCAAATCAATGGCTTCGAAAGATTTTATAAATTTCATTTTATAAGTATACACTGGATGGAATAATTTTAAAGGTTGTTCATCGTATGGATTTTCATTTTCCAAAGTAATATAATCGCCTTCTGCCTTACCTGTTTTCTTGTTTATAATGCGATATACATTTTTCTTACCTGGCGTAGTAACCTTTTCAGCGTTATTTGATAATTTAATACGATCACTATATGAACCATCTTCATTTTCAATAGCTACAAGTTTATATACTGCACCTAATGCTGGTTGATCGTATCCTGTAATCAGCTTTGTACCAACGCCCCAAGAATCTACTTTTGCACCTTGTGCTTTCAAACTCGTAATCGTTTCTTCATCCAAATCATTAGACGCGATAATTTTAGTTTCAGTAAATCCTGCTTCATCAAGCATACGTCTGGCCTCTTTAGATAAATAAGCGATATCTCCAGAATCCAATCGAATACCTACAAAGTTAATTTTGTCACCTAATTCTTTTGCAACTTTTATTGCATTTGGCACGCCAGATTTTAAAGTATGGAATGTATCTACTAGGAACACACAATTTTTATGTCTTTCAGCATATTTTTTGAAGGCAACATATTCATCTCCATAAGTTTGGACAAATGCGTGTGCATGTGTACCAGACACAGGTATACCAAATAATTTACCCGCCCTAACATTACTTGTAGAATCAAAGCCCCCGATGTAAGCAGCTCTAGCGCCCCACAATGCTGCATCAATTTCTTGCGCACGACGTGTACCAAACTCCATTAATTTATCATTTGATGCAATTTGACGAATTCTACTAGCCTTTGTTGTAATTAGTGTATGGAAATTTACAATGTTTAATAAAATTGTTTCTATTAATTGCGCTTGAATCAATGGTGCTTCTACGCGTAACAATGGTTCGTTACCAAAGCATAATTCGCCTTCTTGCATCGAACGGATGCTGCCAGTGAATTTTAAATCTTTTAAATATGATAAGAAATCATCCTTGTAGCCAATAGACTTTAAATATTCCAAATCAGATTCTGAAAATCCAAAATGTTCTATAAAATCAATGACGCGTTTTAAACCATTAAAAACAGCATAGCCACTATTAAATGGCATTTTTCTAAAATATAAATCAAATACAGCCATTTTTTCATGAATATTATCATTCCAATAACTTTCAGCCATATTTATTTGATATAAGTCATTATGTAACATTAAACTGTCGTCTTCTAATTGGTACACTCGTATCTCTCCAATCGACCTAAATATTTTCTTACATTTTATCATAATTCATTTTTTTATATACATAAGAGCCCCTTAATTTCCATACTTTTAATTAAAATCAACCAACAATTTAATGACATATACATAATTTTTAAGAGTATTTTAATAATGTAGACTATAATATAAAGCGAGGTGTTGTTAATGTTATTTAAAGAGGCTCAAGCTTTCATAGAAAACATGTATAAAGAGTGTCATTATGAAACGCAAATTATCAATAAACGTTTACATGACATTGAACTAGAAATAAAAGAAACTGGGACATATACACATACAGAAGAAGAACTTATTTATGGTGCTAAAATGGCTTGGCGTAATTCAAATCGTTGCATTGGTCGTTTATTTTGGGATTCGTTAAATGTCATTGATGCAAGAGATGTTACTGACGAAGCATCGTTCTTATCATCAATTAATTATCATATTGCACAGGCTACTAATGAAGGTAAATTAAAGCCGTATATTACTATATATGCTCCAAAGGATGGACCTAAAATTTTCAACAATCAATTAATTCGCTATGCTGGCTATGACAATTGTGGTGATCCTGCTGAAAAAGAAGTTACACGCTTAGCAAATCACTTAGGTTGGAAAGGAAAAGGTACTAATTTTGACGTGTTACCACTGATTTACCAATTACCTAATGAGTCAGTTAAATATTACGAATATCCTACGTCATTAATTAAAGAAGTACCTATTGAACATGATCATTATCCAAAATTAAGAAAATTGAACTTAAAATGGTATGCAGTCCCTATCATTTCCAATATGGACTTAAAAATCGGTGGCATTGTGTATCCAACTGCCCCCTTTAACGGTTGGTATATGGTAACTGAAATTGGCGTACGTAACTTTATTGATGATTACCGTTACAATTTACTAGAAAAAGTTGCAGATGCGTTTGAATTTGATACACTTAAAAATAATTCATTTAATAAAGATCGAGCACTTGTTGAATTGAACTATGCTGTGTATCATTCCTTTAAAAAAGAAGGCGTATCAATTGTCGATCATTTGACCGCTGCAAAGCAATTCGAACTATTCGAACGTAATGAAGCACAACAAGGTCGTCAAGTTACCGGAAAATGGTCTTGGCTAGCACCGCCATTATCTCCAACATTGACGTCAAATTATCATCACGGATATGACAATACAGTAAAAGATCCAAACTTTTTCTATAAAAAGAAAAAATCAAATGCTAACCAGTGCCCTTTCCATCATTAAGTTAGTAGAGGTATAGCATATGCAATTATATTATTTAGGCCCTAAAGGTACATTTTCATATTTGGCTTGTCGTCAGTATTTTTCTGAAAATGAAGCAACTTTTCAACCAAAGTCAAATTTATTTGAAGTCATCAAGTCAGTTGCAGATGATGACACATCGATTGGTGTTGTCCCTATTGAAAATTCTATAGAAGGAACAATCAACATTGTGGCAGATGCACTTGCACAGCAAGATGTCTTTGCACACGGTGAAATACGTTTAGATATTAACTTTGCATTATATGGTAATGGTTCGAACACCATTTCTGATATTAAAAAAGTGTATTCTATTGCACCAGCAATCAGTCAAACAACAAATTACATACATCAACATCAATTTGACTATGATTATGTCGACAGTACAATTCAAAGTTTGACTAAAATTGAAAATGGCGTTGCAGCAATTGCACCTTTAGGTAGTGGTGAAGCTTATGGTTTTACACCTATTGATACACATATTGAAGACTATCCACATAACGTGACACGTTTTTTAGTTATAAAAAATCAGCAGCAATTTGATCAAAATGCGACATCATTGATGTTTTTAATTACACCAATGCATGATAAACCTGGGTTGTTAGCAAGTGTGCTTAATACATTTGCTTTGTTTAATATTAATTTATCCTGGATTGAGTCTCGTCCTTTAAAAACACAATTAGGTATGTATCGATTTTTCGTTCAGGCTGATTCTGCAATTACAACCGATATAAAGAAAGTCATTGCTATTTTAGAAACCTTAGATTTCAAAGTAGAAATGATTGGTGCTTTTAATTAAACTTTATTTTCTAGGTTCTACAATTTAAATAAAATAAAGAGTCAACCAAGGATTAAAATAGGAATCCATCCTTGGTTGACTTTCTTTTGTTTGTATTGTTTTTACACGATGCTACGGTATACGTTTCGTTACCACTCGTTCAAGCAATTGCTAATGTAACATTTTATTTTTCGTTCTAATCTGCAATTACTATTTCAATGGCAGTGGTTGATTTATATCAATACCTAAAACTATAGGCATTATATAATACACGACTAAAATAATAATTATTGCACTGATTAAGTTTACCCAGAATCCTACTGATGCCATTTGTTTGATAGATATTTTACCTGAACCAAAGATAATTGCATTTGGTGGTGTCCCTACTGGTAACATGTATGCACAGTTAGCCGCCATAGCTGCAGGTGCCATAAGTAGTAATGGATGCACTCCAACAGCAACAGATAACGTTGCTAAAATCGGTAAAATCATCGTTGCAGTTGCGGTATTAGATGTCACTTCAGTTAAAAATAGGACAAAGATAGTTATGACGATTACAATAAGAATCGGGCTGACACCATTTAATGATTTCAACTGTTCGCCTAACCATTTTGCTAAACCACTTTCAGAAATACCTTTCGCTAATGCTAAACCGCCACCAAATAAAATTAATACACCCCAAGGGAGCTCTTTTGCAACTTCCCAGTCAATGATACGGCGATGTTTTTCAGTATTTTTAGCTGGAATAATAAATAATAATATTGATATAAAAATAGCAATCGTACCATCTGCAACGGATGACGTAACTTCCCATTTTTTCAGAAGAAACTCTCTTGTAATCCATAATAAGCTGGCAAGTACAAAGATAGTTTGTACTACCTTTTCTTCATACTTCATTTTGCCAAGCTCGTCTAACTTTTGTTTAATTAACGTCTGACCACCAGGTAAATATTTCAAATCATGTCTAAACGCAACATATCTTAAATAGAGCCAAGTAATACCTAACAATACAATGACCGTTGGAATCCCTACAATCATCCATTTAGCAAAACTAATTTCATGTCCAAAATGTTGCATGTATTGTCCTTTTAAAATAATTAGCGGCGGCGTTCCGATAAGTGTACCTAATCCGCCAATCGTACCTGCATAGCCAATTGCTAAAACTAGAGATTTTTCAAACTTTTGAATACTTGTTTGATTCGTATTGGCTTCTTGTAAATCATGTGCTTCCTTAATAATTGCTAAACCAATCGGAATCATGATCATTACAGCTGCAGTGTTCGATACAAACATAGATAAGAATCCTGTTGCCACCATGAATCCAAGTAATATTTTTGAAGTGCTTGCACCAATTAAATTAATAATTGTCAACGCTACTCTCGTATGTAAATTCCATCTTTCCATTGCAATTGCCAAAATAAATCCACCTAAAAACAAAAAGATAATATCATTGCCATATTCGGATGATACTTGTTCTGGTGTAAGTATGTGACCTAATGGTAATAACACAATTGGTAATAAGCTCGTTGCTGCAATAGGAATTGCTTCAGTAATCCACCAAGTCGCAATCCATAAAGTAATCGCTAAGACATAGACGCCTTTCCAAGGTAAGTCTTGTGGATGAAAGAACAATAATGTTAATAGGAAAAGTAATGGACCTAATATTAGTCCAATAAGTTGTCCCGTACTAAACGGTTTCTTTTTCTTTGATTTTGAAAAGAATGTTAAATACCTTTTCGATATCATTGATTGATGTTGATTGAAATAAGCCATAAATTTCCCCCTCATGATGATTATGACAAGCTACTTCAACTCACTATATTAGAGTATAGAAAGTTGTCTATCTTGTATTATCATTACCGTCAAAATACCCCTTTTATCAGATAATTGGGTTTATTATAGCATATTTATACCGTTTTATGAATACGCTTTCAAAAATTATCCAGTAATCTTAATCCTAATGTCATGCGAAACTTTTTACTTTTTTATTTCATCTACATTGATTGTAGTAACTTGAATACCCGCTTCAACAGGACTTAAAAACACTGTATCAATATCTTCCAAATGAATTGATTGAGTCGAATTATTGAATGTATTCCCAACGATTAATACATCTTTATGTTTAACATTATTATAATTACGTACATGTATCGCATCTTTAGACATTGACCCTTTAAATTCATTTCCAATTATATTCATATTTATTCCTGCTTGGGAACCTAAGTCTTTTCCTGTCATCACATCTGCAGCATTTTTACCATCTCTAACTCCTAAATATCTAATACCACCCTCACAGTTAATAAACTTATTATTAATAATGAAAGCATCTTTATACTTCAAGGGAGTTAATGCATAACCTTGTATATCTTCAAATATATTATTTCTAATATTAATATTCTCATAGTAACGATTATGTCTACTTGCATGTGAGCCAATAGCACGATTCCAACTTCCCATTTCGGGCAATTCTGAAGGTCCAAAATAACAATCTTCGATAATGACATTTTTCGTTATCGTACCATCTGTCGTTCCGAATTTTGGAAAAGCACCAGGTACTTGAATGTCTAATTGTATTGCTTCAGAATAAAAACGTTCGCCACTATAGTCTACGAATCCTTCAAATGAACAGTTTTTAATATAGAGTCCATTAATCCCACAAGCATCAATTGCATGACCACTCACTACATTCTTAATGGTTACACCTATTAATTGAATATCTTCAGCATGTCCAATGCACATAGCTGTATTATTATAAGGATACGATACGCCATTCATATCAAACTTGCCGCCTTTAATATGAATATGACTGTGTCCATTATAACCACGATAAAAACCAAAGCGATGACCATTTTTTAATAACGGACCAGAATGACATCGACGTAAAATAGTTTCATTATCCAACAAAAGTGTTGTATTGCCATATATCGTTAATGGTTTGCAAATATCATACGTCCCTTTCGGTATATAAACTGTCGTTGGTTTACATCTTCCATGATTTAACGCACGTTGTATTGCTCGAGTATCTTTAGTTTTGTTTATGCCTGTTAACCCATAATCTTTCATATTGATATACATAAATCGTCATCCTTTGTCTATTTTCTAATTACTTCATATATTAACCAATTATTCAAATTATAATCGTGTTAGGTTGATTTAGCAGATAGTCATAAATCTCGTGATGCCATCTATTAGCATTTTTATATTGAAAACATCAACACTTGATATTAGTTCTAAGTTTGTCACATTTAGTATTCTATTACAGCTATTTTAAAGCTATCGTAAAAACATCTTATAATATTTGTTGATTGCGTGATTTGCTCTTCCAAAAAAGTTGATTAATCTATATACTTAATCTATATTTATATATTAACCATTAGGGTTAAAAAATACTCTAGCATTTATGAATAGATGGGAGTTTATTTTATTATTATATAGGAGAGATGTTGAATGACACATCGCGCACTATTAGTTGTTGACTATTCATATGACTTTATCGCAGACGACGGCTTACTAACATGCGGTAAACCTGGACAAAATATTGAAGATTTTATTGTTTCTCGTATCAATGACTTTAATTATTATCAAGACCATATATTCTTTTTAATGGATTTACATTATTTACATGACATTCATCATCCTGAAAGTAAATTATTCCCACCACACAATATCGTAGATACAAGTGGTAGAGAATTATACGGTAAAGTAGGTAAATTATACGAAACAATTAAAGCGCAACCTAATGTACATTTCATTGATAAAACGCGCTATGATTCGTTCTTTGGTACCCCGCTTGATAGTTTATTGAGAGAAAGAAGTATTAATCAAGTCGAAATCGTTGGTGTATGTACCGACATTTGCGTGTTACATACAGCAATTTCTGCATACAACTTAGGCTATAAAATTTCAGTACCTGCTGAGGGAGTGGCTTCATTTAATCAAAAAGGGCATGAATGGGCACTTGCACATTTCAAAAACTCATTAGGTGCAGAGGTAGAACAACACGTTTAAATCGTGCTAAAATAATTATAAAGAATACAATATACAAGGGAGATATTTGACAATGGCTAAAACATATATTTTCGGACATAAGAATCCAGACACTGATGCAATTTCATCTGCGATTATTATGGCAGAATTTGAACAACTTAGAGGTAATTCAGGAGCCAAAGCATACCGTTTAGGTGATGTGAGTGCAGAAACTCAATTCGCGTTAGATACATTTAATGTACCTGCTCCGGAATTATTAACGGATGATTTAGATGGCCAAGATGTTATCTTAGTTGATCATAACGAATTCCAACAAAGTTCAGATACGATTGCCTCTGCTACAATTAAGCATGTAATTGATCATCACAGAATTGCAAATTTCGAAACTGCTGGTCCTTTATGTTATCGTGCTGAACCAGTTGGTTGTACAGCTACAATTTTATACAAAATGTTTAGAGAACGTGGCTTTGAAATTAAACCTGAAATTGCTGGTTTAATGTTATCAGCAATTATTTCAGATAGCTTACTTTTCAAATCACCAACATGTACACAACAAGATGTTAAAGCAGCTGAAGAATTAAAAGATATTGCTAAAGTTGATATTCAAAAGTACG
Organism: Staphylococcus sp. FSL W8-0305; assembly: GCF_037966415.1. NCBI lineage: Bacteria > Bacillati > Bacillota > Bacilli > Caryophanales > Staphylococcaceae > Staphylococcus > Staphylococcus sp. FSL W8-0305. Next base: position 50,969 of record NZ_CP150198.1, on the reverse strand, counting down.
GCTTAGATATGTTAAAAGCAGGTGCTTCAACAACTGATAAATCAGTTGAATTCTTATTAAACATGGATGCTAAATCATTTACTATGGGTGACTATGTGACTCGTATTGCACAAGTTAATGCTGTTGACCTTGACGAAGTGTTAAATCGTAAAGAAGATTTAGAAAAAGAAATGTTAGCTGTAAGTGCACAAGAAAAATATGACTTATTTGTACTTGTTGTTACTGACATCATTAATAGTGATTCTAAAATTTTAGTTGTAGGTGCTGAAAAAGATAAAGTTGGCGAAGCATTCAATGTTCAATTAGAAGATGACATGGCCTTCTTATCTGGTGTTGTTTCTCGAAAAAAACAAATCGTACCTCAAATCACTGAAGCATTAACAAAATAATACTATATTACTGTCTAATTATAGACATGTTGTATTTAACTAACAGTTCATTAAAGTAGAATTTATTTCACTTTCAATGAACTGTTTTTTTTTACGTTTGACTAATTTACAACCTTTTCAATAGCAGTTTTCATTCCTTTAGCTATCCTAATCCACAGATTAGTGATTTCTATACAATTCCCCTTTTGCCTTTACATTTTCTTGAAATATTTGCGATGTTGAGTATAAATTTTTGTTTTCTTCCTACCTTTTTCGTTATGATTAAAGTTATAAATATTATTATGTACACGATTCATCGCTCTATTTTCAACTTTCAACATATATAATTCGAAAGACCATTTAAAATTAACGGCCACAACATTCAAATCAATTAATCACTTTTTCCAAAATAATCATATAAGGAGGTTCTTTTCATTATGAATATCATTGAGCAAAAATTTTATGACAGTAAAGCTTTTTTCAATACACAACAAACTAAAGATATTAGTTTTAGAAAAGAGCAATTAAAGAAGTTAAGCAAAGCTATTAAATCATACGAGAGCGATATTTTAGAAGCACTATATACAGATTTAGGAAAAAATAAAGTCGAAGCTTACGCTACTGAAATTGGCATAACTTTGAAAAGTATCAAAAATGCCCGTAAGGAACTTAAAAACTGGACTAAAACCAAAAATGTAGACACACCTTTATATTTATTTCCAACAAAAAGCTATATCAAAAAAGAACCTTATGGAACAGTTTTGATCATTGCACCATTTAACTATCCTTTTCAACTAGTGTTCGAACCTTTAATCGGTGCTATTGCAGCAGGTAATACAGCAATTATTAAACCATCTGAGTTGACACCAAATGTTGCACGAGTGATTAAACGATTAATCAATGAAACATTTGATGCAAATTACATTGAAGTTATTGAAGGAGGAATTGAAGAAACGCAAACGTTAATTCACTTACCTTTTGACTATGTCTTCTTTACAGGAAGTGAAAATGTAGGCAAAATCGTTTATCAAGCTGCCAGCGAAAATTTAGTTCCTGTGACATTAGAAATGGGCGGTAAATCTCCAGTCATCGTTGATGAAACAGCGAATATTAAAGTTGCCAGTGAGCGCATTTGTTTTGGGAAATTCACCAATGCCGGCCAAACATGTGTTGCACCAGATTACATTTTAGTACACGAATCTGTAAAAGATGATTTAATCACAGCCCTATCAAAAACGTTGCGTGAATTTTATGGTCAAAATATACAACAAAGTCCAGATTATGGCCGCATTGTAAACCTTAAACATTATCATCGTCTGACGTCATTACTTAACAGTGCACAAATGAATATTGTATTTGGTGGTCATAGTGATGAGGATGAACGTTATATAGAACCAACATTGTTAGATCACGTTACAAATGATTCAGCAATTATGCAAGAAGAAATTTTTGGTCCTATCTTACCGATTTTAACGTATCAGTCATTGGATGAAGCAATAGCCTTTATTCACCAAAGACCAAAACCTTTGAGTTTATATTTATTTAGCGAAGATGAAAATGCTACGCAGCGTGTAATAAACGAGTTATCATTTGGCGGCGGCGCTATTAATGATACATTGATGCACCTAGCGAATCCTAAATTACCATTTGGTGGTGTTGGCGCCTCAGGTATGGGACGCTATCATGGTAAATATTCATTTGACACTTTTACACATGAAAAAAGCTACATTTTCAAATCTACACGATTAGAATCAGGTGTCCATTTACCACCATATAAAGGTAAATTTAAATACATCAAAGCTTTCTTTAAAAATTAATTTTTGAGACAAAAATAAACCATGCTTCCATAATTTGATGTTCTTGAAAACAATAAATTTCAAGGTATACACAAATTTTTTGGAAACATGGTTTTCTTTTTATCATGATTAATTAAAGATTAAAATATGACACATACACCTTCAGATGCTACACGAGTGTTATCACATAGCGTAATTTTACCTGTTTCTTTATTTCTTTCGAAAACAGTTACAACTGAATCTCCTTGCTCATGAGCACAAACTAAAAGGTCATCTGATGAGGCAATATTAAAATCTCTTGGGAATTGACCACCACTTTCAGTAATTGTTACTAGTTCTAAGTGTTGACCATTATCAAGAACTTTAAAAATTGCAATGCTATCATGCCCTCTATTAGATACATATAAGAATTGTTGATCATGAGACAAACGCACTGCTGCAAGTTTAGTATCTCCATCAAAGTTTTCAGGAATTGTTAAATGACGCTCGAGCTCTTCAAATTTACCGTCATTATATTCTGCAACACTCACAGTATTGGATAATTCGTGTACGACATAAGCAAATTTTCCATTATCATGAAATTCAATATGTCTTGTCCCATCACTATCTTTAAATAAAGATTCTTTATAAAATTCAAACCCGTTGTCATCAAATTTATAAGTAACGATACGATCAGCACCTAAATCTGTTACTGCAACGTACTTACCATCTGGAGTTTGATTAATATAATGTGCGTGTGGATGATCTTGTCTTTCATGTGTACCTGTTGGAAAATCATGCGCAAGTTCTTGAATTAGACGTATAATTTCACCTGTGTGCGTGTTTAATTCATACATACGTATGATGCCAGCTCCATATACCGCTTCAAATAAATATCGTTTATCTTCTGAAATCGATACATAACAACCTGTACCAGCTTTTGAAGACAAACATTTATTTAATAAATGCAATTCACCATTGTCATCAATTTTCAAACTCGCAACACCGCATTGTTCTCCTTCTTTGTTGATTCCATATAAAACTTCGTTATTACGCACCAAATATGTAGACGCTTCTAATTCAAATCCTGTTTCTAATAAATCAATACGTGACTGATTTTCGTTTAATTCAAAACGATAAATCCCTTTACCATTCTTTTTAGTGTAAGAACCAATATATCCATTTGTCATTACTTTTACCCCTCCATGTTAGTCTTATTTTCATTTTATTAAATTTTAGCTAGAATTAACAATCATTTATCATTTCCTTAAAGCTAAAACTGTTTAACTACTTTAAAAGAACTATTTGCTGGTGATGTGTCATTATTCGATTTTAATTAATCCCTCTTTTTTACTTACCCGAGCATTAATTATTAACGCGTTTATGCTTCCACAAAATTTTTGTTGCAAAATAGAACACATGTTCGTATAATGTAATTATCAGATTGGGGTGAATTAAGGATGACAAGTTATGAAGAAGAAACTGATTATCGTAACGTTCCAAGAGAATTACTAGATAACAATATACCTATGGGAAGAGGCATGATTAAATGGGCTCCATTTATTATATGTACTAATCTCATAAAAAATCTAATTTAATAGGGTTCAAACATAATTTATATATGTATTATGTTTGAACCCTATATCTATTTATTTTTTACTAATATCATTTAAAATGTCTCGCAATTCTTCAATTTCTTTGTTATTTAATTCTTCATTTTTCGCAAAATTAAGCACTAAACTTTTCATATCCCCTCCATACAATTTATTAAGAAAGGTTTTAGCAGTTTTCATTTTAATATCATCTTCTTTAATAATTGATGAGTAAAAATAAATATTATTATATTTATATCGTTTTATAATCTCTTTTTTATATAGTCTTGTAATTAATGTTCTAATCGTCTTATCGCTAACTTCTTTATTTTTTTGAATCTCAACTACAATTTCATTAGCTGATACTGATTTTTTATTCCATATTATATTCATAACATCCCATTCAGCCATAGATATTTCAACTTGCTTATTGGCCATTTAAAACACCCATTTCTTTTAATATTTTTTCATTTATTAATTTAGCATTTTCACCAGAGGCTTTTTCATCTGATAAATGTGTAGAAAAATAATACTTATCATGATTTGTAATTACGTAACCTACAAACCACCCATTATTATATTTCCCGTTTACTATACCTGTACCTGTTTTCCCATACAATTCATAATTTTCATTTTTTCTAATCAATAACGAAGAAGATAATTGTTTCTTTTCATTTTTACTAAAATGGTTATTTTGTTCCATCATATTTTTTAAAACTATTACTTGTTCAAGATTAGATATTTTCAAACTATCTTCCAACCAATAGGCTTTATAACTTCCCAAATTTTTATTACCATAATTTAATTGCTTGAGTTGATCAGAAGTATAGTTCTTTGATAATTGATTACTAATACGTTCGAAGTACCAATTAACTGAGTTTTGTATTGCCGTATTTAAATCTTGATCCTTATTCCAAGAATCGAAAGGATAATGATTATGATTCCATGACATACGTGAATTTTTATCACTTATAATATGACGGTCAAGTCCAAACAGTGCTAAATAAATTTTGTAAGTTGAATCAGGAGAATATCTTTTTCTACTTTCTTTTTCATTATAAATATAGTATTTGTCTTTCTTCATGCTGTACATAACGAAAGATCCACTATTTGAACCAAAATTTTTACTTTCATCTAAAATTTGGTAATCGCTTTGTAAGGGCTTTTTATAATTATAATCAGTTAAGGATTGCCCCATTAAAAACTGGCTTTGAATTATCATGATAAAAAAAGTAAAAATACAAATAAAAATTAGAATTAATTTTGACTGCTTCTTCAGATTGCCTTCTTTTATATTAATTAATCTTCTTTTGAGTAATGATTTTTTACCATTAAATGAATGGCTTAATATATTTTTGTTGAAAAATGAGGTTTTTAATACGGAATCCATAATAGCTTCCGCATAAGACTTAAATTCATTTTTGTTAATATTATTAAGGACAAATCTATCGGCTTCTACTTCATTGTCATGAATCATCTTTCTTTTTACAATTTGTATTAGTGGATTATAACTCATAGCAATAGAAAAAATATGAAAGATAATTAAATGCAAAGTATCTCTGTTTTTAGCATGAGCATACTCGTGCAATATTATATATTTTAGTTTTTTGTCATTTATACTTTTAAAATATAAACTGGGAATCAAAATAATATATTTTCCATACCAAAAAGTTATTGGAGAATGAATAGATTCTGCTTTTCGAATCACAATATTTCTTTTATATTGATGATTGAAAAGTATCTTGTTTATTTTATCTTTTTCTTTTTCATTTAGATAAAGTGACTGTTTCTTTAAATACTTAAGATATAATAAAGAATTTAAAAATTTAAAACTTAAAATAATAACTAAAACTATCCAAATAACTGTGCAGATATTATCTATTGAATCCCAATTAAACTTATGGATGTCTGTTGTAAACTCATGAACAGGTTTAGTGGTATTTATGTTAGGATTCAAATTGTGTGAATTACTTTCAACTGTGGGCTCTTGATTATTCAAATTATTAAATTTAAAAAAAGAGAATTTAATAGGGATGAAAGGAATTAATCCTGCAAGAAGAGTTAGATACCAAACTTTATAATTTAACATATAATTAAAATAGCGTTTTAATATGTACCTAAAAAATAATAACAATAGAAATATAAAACAAAAGCTTACTATGCTCATTATTAATAACTTAGCCATTTCAACACCTTCTTTCAAATATTTATAATAAACTATTGACGCGAATATTACAATTGTAATATTATTGATTTATAGAAATTACAACTGTAATATTGGAGGGTATATTTTGAAAAAGTTAATACTTTTAATTGCAATTGCTTTAGTTTTAAGTGCATGTAATTCAACCAGTTCACATGCTAAAGAGTTAAATAATTTAGAAAAGAAATATAATGCTAATATTGGTGTCTATGCATTAGATACTAAAAGTGGTAAGGAAGTAAAATTTAATGCCGATAAGAGATTTGCCTATGCTTCAACTTCAAAAGCGATAAATAGTGCTATTTTGTTAGAACAAGTATCTTATAATAAGTTAAATAAAAAAGTACATATTAACAAAGATGATATAGTTGCTTATTCTCCTATTTTAGAAAAATATGTAGGAAAAGATATCACTTTAAAAGAACTTATTGAGGCTTCAATGAAGTATAGTGATAATACAGCAAACAACAAAATTATAAACGAAATCGGTGGAATCAAAAAAATTAAAAAACGTTTAAAAAAATTGGGAGATAAAGTAACAAATCCAGTTAGATATGAAATAGAATTAAATTACTATTCACCAAAGAGCAAAAAAGATACTTCAACGCCTGCTGCTTTCGGCAAGACTTTAAATAAACTTATCGCAAATGGAAAATTAAGCAAAAAAAATAAAAATTTCTTACTTGATTTAATGTTAAATAATAAAAACGGAGACACTTTAATTAAAGATGGTGTTCCAAAAGACTATAAGGTTGCTGATAAAAGTGGTCAAGCAATAACATATGCTTCTAGAAATGATGTAGCTTTTATTTATCCTAAGAACCAATCTGAACCTATTATTTTAGTCATTTTTACGAATAAAGACAATAAAAGTGATAAACCTAATGATAAATTGATAAGTGAAACCGCCAAGAATGTAATAAACAAATTTTAATAGTCTAAATGTACTACAAAAACTGATATAATTCTATCTTTCATAAAACTTCATAATATCGAAGAACATATATATTATTTATAATTATATATGTTCTATTTTTTTATGTTCACATTTTTTAAAAGAGAAAATATTATTAACATACCAAACATCATAATTCCAGTTACTATAATTATAAATGCTCGATAATCTTACTCAACTTTTCCATATAGAAAATAACTTATTTTAAATTAATTAATTAATCACATTAAAAAATTATATAATCCTTGCCAAAAAAGAACATACGTTCTACAATGATGATGAGGTGGTAAACATGATTCCAAATCCTAATGCGCCAGATGAATATAAATATGAAACTGATTATAGAAAAATACCAAGAAAATATTTAAACCCTAAAATCCCTCAAGGGCGTGGAAAAATCAAATGGCAAGCTTTTGCGACTCTCCCGCAACAGTTTGAAATTTTAGAACAAATTATAAAGGATCAAAATAAAATAGAAAAACCATTGCTAACACATGATTCATTAGATAATTTAGATCAGATTTTTCAAATAAAAATTCAAAATGATGAGTTATGTACAATCTCATATTGGGAAGACGGTAACATTTCAAAATATACAGGAAAAATTTTAAAAAAGGATGAAATTAGTAATACATTTTCCTTTTCTGATACTAACAATAATATATATAATTTAAATAATGCTAACGTTTGTAGTATCACTTAACACTATTTAAACTTTTAAAAAGTTTAAATAGTGTTCTTATAATTACCTTTTTCGAAATACTTCTAGCAAAATCATTATAAGTATCATACTGATATTAAATATATTATTTTTATCACTGAAAAAAATTTCTACTACTTGGAAAATTGATAAAAGACTTATTATTAACAAAAGTTTATTTAATTTTTCGCTTCTTTCTTCTTCCTTATATGACTGCTCCAATTCAATTAGTGATAATTCTTCTTTGTTTAATTCTTCAATATATTGTGGAGATTTAAAATCATTATTATTCTTTAGATACAAATATAAATATAAACTAGGTAAAAGCTCTGTTCTATAAATAATTGCAATAGATCTCTTGAAATTTAGTATCCATTGTCTAAAATATAGGGCTTCTTTTTTTCCATTTAAATTATATTGTTGATACCCATACAATTGTAATTCATTTAACATAGTTTCTAAGAAAAAGAAATTAGCAGAACTATTGAAATAAAGTGCCATTTGAGAACATTTTTCTAAAACATCTCCTTCTTGCTCATCCATCCAAACTACAAAAACAGATGCTTTATTCAAGAAGTTTATATAATTATCGCTATAACCATCTTGCCTAAAATGTTTACTTTTTCCTTCAAATGAAAAAATAGGCGCATTTACTAACCACTCTTGAATCTTCACGTCCTCATAGAAAGGATCATCAGTAAATTCATTTTCATTAGCTAAATAATAAACTTCAAAACCCATATTTTTAGATACTTTATATTCAAAAATATCCTTACTATTAATTTTTATAATTCTATTAATTTGTCTAGAAACATCTCTAATATTTTTACAATGTCTATTACCATACAATTGATACTGTCTTTGTCTATTATTTTTTTCTTGATTAATTAGAGGATATATCTTATCTTTTACACATGAGAAAGTACTATACAAGTCGCTTCCAAAGTTTATACTCTCTAAGTCTTCAATGATTTCTATAACAAATGTACCATTGTTAAATATAGTTAAGGTTAAAAAAATAAATTCAAAGTGTTCTCATGAGTAATTTCAATATGTGGAGTGAATATATATTTTTTATATTTGTATCCATGTATATTATTTTGATCAAACAATCCATCATTAATATTTGCATTAGTAGCAAATTTTTCTAAAAATTTTTCTAGTTTTTCGTGATATTCTTTTGTATGTCTTTTATATCTTCCAGGTAAAATCCAATAATCATAATTTACCGGGGGGTTGTCAGGAGATAAAATGCGTATAACTCCTTTTACATTCAATAGAATTTCCTCAATTTTTTCAAACCAAGGGTTCATGTTATTATCTTTTATATTTATAGCAGTAGCATATTGATATGTTACTTTATAGCCTTGTAATTTATTAATATCTTCTAGAATCTTTTCAATTTTATTGTCCATTATTTTAAATATCCTCATATAGCCTAGAATATAAAACGCTAATTTCTTCTTTCAACATTTTTTTCTCTTTTTCTAAAGAATTTACTTTTCTTTTTAAAGAGGAGATTAACGCATCTTTACCGTCATTTTTATTTTTATGAACAAATATTTCTCTGTTTTGTTCACGTAACTTCTCTATTTTCTTTCGAATTTTATTATTTTTATATAATGTAGCTTTCGAAACTTTTGAATGTTTAGAAACGATGTTAAAGTTAATTTCTTTATTTTTTTGAACTAAATCATTTATTGCTTTATCAACTTTTTTCTCGGTTTTAACTTTTCGTTCTGCATGCAACTGTTTTAATTGTTCTTGTCTATTAAATTTTTCCATCTTAACCTCTATACTTTTATTCTATTACTTCTCCCGAATATAATGTTTCCATCTTTTATATTACCTAGTATTTCTTCATATTTATTTAATATATTTATATGCTTTTCAACCATATCTTGTCTATTATTATTTTTAGCTAATTCTATAGATTTGACCGTTGATTTGATATGTAATTCATATTTTTCAACATCTAAATCAGAAAATCCAATAGCTAAATCCTTACATGGTTTCCCAGAATTACAAGTCAGGCATGGCGGAGCTTCCATGTATGGACAATCACCACTCAATCTAGCATGACAAGTGCCATAAGGATTGTCCATTGCGTTTAATTTATGTTCTTGCCATAAAGAATTCAATTCTTTTTCAGATAGTTCACTACTATGCTGTATATTTTTAATTTTACCGTCAACATCAAAACTAAAAGCTCCTTGATCAATAACTGATTCAAAAGCCTTTCTCTTTGTATCATCAAGTAACTTAGCATATCTTAGAGTCATTTCTGGTGAGGAGTGTGCTAATAATTCTTGTATCGTTAATATATCTGCTCCACCATTTAACAATTTTACTGCATAGGTATGTCTAAATTGATGAGTTTTGAAATGGAAGATTTCTCCTTGTTCATCAATAATATTTTTAGTCTTTGATAAATGATTTAAGTGTGCTCTGACCATATGTTGTGTAAAGGGCATTCCCTTTCTTTTTCCTTTATAAATAGCAAAAATATAATTATTAGGATTATTATCTTTTGTACTTTTACTTTTAGAATCGGCTATTAAAACTGCTATTATATCAGCTAATTTATTATCAATTGGTATTCTATGTCCTTTAACAAAAGTTTTAGCAATATCTGTGATTATTGAATACTTTCCATTAACTTTTGCAAGGCAATTATTTTGTAATGTCAATACATCAGAAATTCTTAATCCTGTTTTAAAAGCTATCCAAACTACAGGTATTAAATCTTTATGCAAATCATTTATATGCTCAAAAAGCTGTTCCAATACAAAATCTGGGATATAATCAATTTGGCTACTATTTTTCTTTTCGTGTTTAGGTAAGTCTTGAGGATAAATTAAAAATCGTATATCTTGGTACGGTGCTATAGCATAGTTTTGAGTTATAATATCGTTTAAGAACCTTCTAATTGTTTTTAATTCTTCTCTCACAAAATTCTTAGTACTTTGCAAATTTTTATTAGCTGCATATTCAAACAAAAATTCTATATATGCTTCGATATGACATCTATCTAGTTCATTTAAACTATTCCTTGTTTCTTTATTTTTAGATATATTTTGAAAAAACCTAGTTAAAACTCTTATATAAAACCTTGCTGTAGCAAATGCTATATCACCAGTTATCAAACGATTTTTTAAATATTTTTTTGCTAATTCTCGCATTTTAATTGACTCAATTTTTTCAAAGTTTAAATAATTGCCAGTTAGTGTTTTATTATAACTCAATCCATATTTTTCTAAATTTCTAATATCCCATTTATCTTTTTCCCATTCTTCTCGCTTATCAATGAACTTAATTAGATTAATGTACATATTCTTTAAAAAAGAAGCCAGTCCGCTTTTGTATTCATAATCACCAAAAACTATTGTTGATGATCTTCTTTTTATTGGTATATTATTTTCAGTCAGCCAATTAAACCAGTGCTTTTCTAATGTATTTATATCACAATCAAGTAAAGAATTTAAATTTGGATAAACTTCATTAAAGAACTTAGCAATCTTATTAAGCTTTACTGCTCCAGTATTAAATAAATTAGATAAGGACCAATCCTCTTTAACTATCAGTTTCAAAAAAAGGTATTTAAATTCTAAATTCAAATTTTTACTTTTAATCCTAAAGAAAACATTTTTTCTTTTGTCTCTATAGTTCTTGATACTATCTTGAAATTGCTTGAATTTGTTAAAAGCTGTAATGTGCCACTCATCATTTTAAAAAAAGTAATCATCATATATTTCAGTTATTAAAACCTCTCCTTTTATATTGATGGTTCTACTTTGTAATGTACATAATTCATTAATCATAGTACTGTTTGTAGGTAAATTAATTGGTATTGACATAGTCATTCCCCTTTATTAAAAACTTGAAATTGATGCTTTACTTTATTCCAATCTTCACGTATATCTTCTTCAGTGGGATGAACATATAAATTAATAGTCGTTTGTATATTACTATGACCAAGTCTGTCTTGAACTTGTTTTATATCCTTAGTTTCATTATAAAAAACAGTTGCATGTGTATGGCGAAATAAATGAGGATGAACATTTATAGATGTTTTATGTTTTAGCCTTTTAAATAATGAATATATATCACTATAATTCATAGCTTCTCCTACATTTCTCCCCTTTATTTTTACAAAAAGATAATCAGAACATATTGAAAGTTCGTCAATTATTTCGTAGACATAATCATCGTATAAATCAATTAACGATTGGGAAATAAATATTTTTCTTTCCCCAGTTTTCAAATAAGTACCATTATCATTAAATCTATTTTTCAAAACTATTTGATGGCCTTTTCTAAAGTCAAATTTAATATCATCAATACGTAATGATAATACCTCACCTATACGTAATCCGGTTTCATATAGTAATTGTATTAAGAATTTATCTCTAATATTATTAGCTTCCTCTAATAATTTCTTAACCTCCGCATTAGTTAACACTTCTATTTTTTTCTTTGGTTCTTTAACTTTCAAAATATTTTTCAACGTTCTATAGTCCTTATTTATGTGATGCATGAAACTTTTATATTTTTTAGAGTATTTACTTTCCATATGCATAAAATCATAGAAATTAACATCTAATTTTTTACTCCTATAGAGATAATCATAAAAATTAGATACTACAGTCATAGTCAGATTAATTGTCTTAGGACTAATGCTTTTTTCTTTTCGGTGATAAGAGAGGACATTCTCATATTCAAAAGGTGTTTTCATCCATCTTATAAAATCAACAAAGTTATCAAAACTAACTTCTTTATAGCATATCTTTTTACTTTCTAAGTAAACAAAAAATTTTTTTAGTGCATAAGCATAGGTTTTCTTGGTATTTAAACTTTTCTTAACACTATCCAGATACTTCAAATATCTTACTGCATCTACTATAGGTTCATTATTACCATCTAAAATCATAAAATTGGTACCATTCTTAGATTTTACTTCTACTATTTTCATAATAATCTCATTTCTAATTTTAATAGTATAAGTATACACTATTCAAATTCTTTTTACATCATACATATTAAACTTATTACACGTAATAAAAAAAGACTATTTAATATTTTTACTTTGTTCATTTTTTCTTAAAATATGATTCATTTTAAACAAAATAGTCTATATTCTTCAACATATATATAACCTTTTGCAACATTACCCGAACAATTCGAAACGATTCAACAATACATTATCGACCAAAACAAAATTACACGTCCTGTATTATCAGATGATCAATTGGCTGAGCTAAACATTCGGCTACACGAGGCGCTACAATATGCCCAACCTGTAGAAGTTAAATTTTATAATAATGGCTTTGTAGATTCAGTACGCTTAACCATTTATCGTATTGATGCTATTAATTATGAAATTGATGGTTATGTTTACAATCAGCAACAACGTCAAAAAATTTCTATCTTTGATATCTTAGATATTGTCTTGTTACCTTAATGCTTTGAACATAATTAAAGGCAAGAACAATCAATATTGTCCTTGCCTAAATGTTATTAGTTATTTTTACTTTCGATATCAGAAATAATTTCTTTAGTTTTTCTTTCAATATCTTCAAAATCTTTTTTAAAGATATAAGCAAATGCTACTACACCAACACCAGCAACTAATGTTGTAATAGCAACTAAGCTAAATACGAATTTAAACACACATTTAATAAAATTCCACATCTCAATTTCACCTCTGTTAAATTAAATACCTATCTACATTTCATTATACTATCATATATAGAATAATCATTAAATAAATACCCACTTTTACGAAATATATTCATCAAATTATATAGCGAGCAAGCTAATGATTATTTTCAAAAATGCCGAGGAACCTCTGTTTCAACGTGACATGACCTTATATGCTAATGTTAACAATGACTATTATCGTGAATGCTAACTTAAGATTGTTATTTATGATAAGATGATTTTAAGTTTTTAACTTAATATCCCCACCATCTATAAAAATATGTTTTAACAGATTGATAAGTCTTATACACCGAGAAATCACCTCAAACAATTTTATATTTCATTTAGTAAAATATAACTTTATTTAACATGACATTCAATATACATACGATTACTATTTATTTACAATATATTACAACTAAAAAGAAAGGGGCCGATGATATGCAACAAGTGACATCAGATATTATGACTTTTAGAGGTTCACATTTCGAGTTAGGTGTTAAAACTGGTAAATGGCTTCAACAAACACCTCTTCTAAAAAATAGAGAAAAAGAATGGAAAAAACGTGTCCCACGTTTCGATATAGATGTAAATGAAACTTATCAAATATTCCAAACTTACGCACCTCAAATATGGGAAGAATTAATGGGACTACAAAGTATACTCAAAATGCCAACACGTCAAATTATTTTAAACTTTGGACATTATCGTTTTACCGATTTAAAAGAAAGTGGTTGCACTGTCTTTCAAGGCAAAGACTTCATGGTTAGAAATTACGATTACCACCCTGCAACTTATGATGGACGCTACTTACTATATCAACCTACAGATAGCGGTTTAGCTCAAATTGGTCCTGTATCAAGGGTAACTGGAAGAATGGATGGTATGAATGAGTCAGGATTAACTATGGGCTATAACTTTATGCACCGGAAGAAACCAGCAAATGGTTTTGTATGTTATATGATTGGTCGTCTAATTCTTGAAAATTGCCGAAATGTAACAGAAGCAATCCAATTATTGAAAGAAATACCACACAGAAGCTCATTTAGCTACATACTGATGGACAAATCATTGAACCATGCAATTGTTGAAGTGACGCCGAGATCAATAGATGTTCGTTATGATAATATATGTACAAATCATTTTGAAATATTAACACATGAAAATCGCAATTATACAAAAGAATCTAAAGAAAGACTAGCGCGTACCATTTCACAAACTAATGATAATTTAGATATGACTACAGCATTTAAGTTATTCAACAATCCTCAGTATGAAATTTACAGTAAACTATTCAAAAGCTGGTCTGGTACCATCCATACATCAATGTATCACCCTGAAACATTAACTGCATATTTTACATTGGGAGAAAATGCGCCACCAGAAATAATAGATTTCAAATCATGGTTAGATGGTCAAGACCTTAATATCACTCACTTTACTGGCAATATAGATACCGACTTAACTTTTGCCAACAAATAAATAACACCGATATTAGAGAAATTATGCTTCCTAATATCGGTGCTTACATCCTTTATTTATTCAACTTTGATATTACCATCAATCGTATAAAATTCTAAAACACTATCGCTTTTCCCAACTTTACCATTAATAAACGTTTTATTTTTAACTACGCTATCACCCGTTCCCGGATTTAGCTTCAGTATAGTATCTTCAGGTTTACTATCATACTTAAAACGAATATCTCCTTGTTTAGTAGAAGCTTTTGCATCTACTTTTGATGGCATGTTTTTAAATTCAATGTCACCATGATCGTTTAAAAATATGGATTGTTTAATTTGACTCTTGTCGATTTGTAGCATACCAATAACAACTTTAATATTACTATTTTTAATGTTACTTTTACTAATATAAGTAGGACTATTATTTGTCTTTGAATCTAGTGCGTCAAGATTTGAGTTTTTAATAACTACTTCACCGTTAATGCTTTGAATACTTGTGTTCTCTAAATCAACATCACTGATTCTAACACTTCCTGCTCCAGACGATATATTTAAACGTTTAATCATTTTATCAGGCATTTCAATCGTTAACGTTTTCTTATTCTCATGAAAAGGATTCATATCAATTGCATATCCTCTTGTCTTAGACCTTTTATCACTAATCTTCAACGTCTTATCTACTATATTAATTAATATATCATTGTCACCATCATATTTAACTCTAAATTGATTCCCCCGCTTTATACGAAGTTCTGTACTATCCAAATTTATAGATACATTGTCAAAAGCATCGTCTTTGAATGTTTTATCATATTGTTTAGTACCATATTTGTTTTTATCATAGCTGAACCAAATAATGGTTGCTGCTGTAAAAAAGACAACAAACACTAAAAGCCCAATAAAAAAGAATTTCTTCATTTTCTAACGCTTCCTTTGACAGTTTTAATATACCAAAGTAAATATTTTAAGATTAAACGATAAATGTATTCTAAAATCTTAAATATGACAATGATAAATACTAATCCTAATCCTGAATATGATATGGCAAAAAATACATTACTAATTGAGTCTACAATTCCTCTGGATATTGCTGATGCTAATAAAATAATTGGACAAAACAGCAGCAAAAGTGATATTAAAAATAATGCTAATACAAATAATCCAACTATAGATACTGGTATAAGGATGACAAAAATAGATAGAATGCCTAAACTTAATGAAGCAGCAACAGCTCTTGAAATATTTTCAAAAGTTGGTTTAGATTCAGCATAATCAATAACACTTCTAGCTTTTGTTTCAGCTGCAACATCTTGTGGGTCTTTTAACTTCTTTAAAATTTCCTCTTCATCAACGCCATTAAGTTCTTGCTCATAAAAATAACGTTCATATTCATACATTTTTTGATCTCTTAAATGCCTAGGTAGCGCATCAAGTGCTGTTTCTAATTCATTTAAATAAGTAATCTTGTTCATATAGGTCACTCATCCCAATAAAATTATTCATTCGTTTTTTATAACTTTAAGACCTAAAGCTATTTACTAAAAAATTCAATACGTTTAATTTCTAAATCTTGATAAAGTAAGTTTAATTTTAAATGGTTATCTCTATCAATATACTTTACCGATGAGAAATCATTGCCAACTTTTGTTCTTTTATATCCGAATCCAAGATTTTCAATCGCGTTATTTATCGGCGAACCAATTCCTCCATCAAAATTAGTATGTATCTTTTCATCTCTTACTAATATTATCCCCTTAACGATGTTATCCTTTTCTCTCACTTTAACGGTAAGGTCAGGGTGAGCTTTACTGTTATAAAATTTAAAACGATCAAACTTAATTTTTTTATTTACTTCATAGCCTTTTTTATCAAACTTCTCATTTAATTTAATATCGTTTATTTCAAGATTAGACAAATCCACAGTTTTCGTATGACGATATTGATATAAACCAATTAATACACCAAAAGAACAGATTAAAAATAATATAAACACAACCCAGCGATTTTGAATACGCACTGATGTCACCCTTTCTTTGTACTTATTTAAATATAGCATAAGGTGCTTCCCGTTTCATCCTTAACAAAAATTAACAAAGAATTTGCAATTAATTTATTTCATTACCTTTTATTACTATAAATTGGTATAATGTTGTAAATGCTAAAGGAGGTTTTTACAATGACAAATTTAGAAACTTATTTCAAAAATAGCCAACCCTTAAATGAATACATTGATGGAATGAAGACAAATCAAGATACCGTTCTCAGTATCTATCAATCATTTGAGTTACCAGAAGATGATTCACGCATCAAAAAAATAAAAGAGATGAATTATTCTAAAGTATTAGTAATTACTGAAGACTGGTGTGGAGATGCAATGATGAATCTCCCAATTCTAAAACACATCAGTGAAGCATTAAATTTAGAAGTGCGCGTGTTCCATAGAGATGATGATACAAAACTGATCGATCAATATTTAACAAATGGTAAATCACGTGCAATTCCTATCTTCGTATTCTTGAATGATCAATTCGAACAAGAAACAGTTTGGGGACCAAGAGCAAATGAAGTCCAAAAATTTGTAACTGATGTTCGTGCCGATAAATTACCGAGCAAAGATCATCCAGACTATGCAGATTTAGAAAAAGAAACACACTTAGTTATATCAAATCGCTATAAAACTGACGCTTCATTTTGGAAAGCAGTTTATAATTCCATCCTAAACAAATTAGAAAATAAATAAATTTACAATAAGACAAACTTTGAGGTTGGGAAAATTTAAAATTCCCAACCTCAAAATTTTTTATTAAATGTCTTTTTTAGCGACATATAAGATATTCAAAATGAAGAATATCACTATAGAACCTAATGAAATTACCCATTGCCAATTGCTAAAATCAAAGTTAGAGCTAATCATTTTATCAGTTAAGTAAGCAAAAGGGATATAATCAAAAGCATCTAAAACTTTATCACCATATCTTGGAATAAATGTAATGAATGGTTTAATAAACGGTACAATAAGTACTAAAAATACACCTAATGAAAATATCATTGCTGTTTTTTGTGATGCAAGTGTGATTAAGAATAAAAACAAGCCAAAGAATAGTAAAAAGATTAGGAAGAACCATAAATTATCTACATATTTAGAAAACGCCAAATTTTCCCCATTACTAGATGCCTGCACAACAATCAAAATCACATAATGAATTAATGCAAATAATATTGAAATTAAAATAATTGAAATTGTTTTCGAAATAATGTATCCAACATGTGTTTTAACTTTACTCATATATAGTTGGATTGTACCTTGTGAAAAATCACGCGTAATTGTCTTAACAACAAACATTAATCCAATTATTAACAATAACCATTTTGCTGCAGCAAATACAGATCCATAGACAATAATATGTTTCGGGTTATCCATCGAATTTGCCATAAGTATACTTTGCGTTGCAATCAAACTAGATACGACTAGTATCGCTAAATATGTTAAAGGACTTTTAAATATACTATAAAAATCATACTTAACTAAATTTAAAATTCTCATTATTTATCACCTCTTTGATTTATATTGAAGTACGTATCACGCAATGAACTTTTACGTGTTTCAATATATTTCGGATAAATATCTAATTCAGATAATGCTTTTAGTATAACTTGATAATTTTTTTGTGCATTGATCATTAAATGTCCATCTGCTTTGTCGACATTTTGTAATTGGAAATGCTCTGCAAGATATTTTTCAGTTCTATCAAAGTCTTTATGATCAACAGTAACTATCGTTGTGTCAGATGCAACACCTTCCTCCATGTTTACATCTTGAACAAAATGTCCGTCTCTCAAAAATACAGCTCTATCACAAATTAATTCAATATCTTCTAACTTATGACTTGATATTAGAATTCTCATATCAAGTTCATTTACTAGAGACTTAATTGTAGTCAGCACATCAATTGAGCCATCTGGATCCATACCATTTGTAGGCTCATCCAAGATTAAAAATTTAGGTTTATTCATTAAAGATACTGCAATTGCTAACTTTTGCTTCATCCCCATTGAATATTTCTTAACTTTCTTTTTAATATAAGGTCTCATACCAAATGCATCTATAATTTTGTCTGTGTATGCTTTATCAAAACCCTTACCTAATACTTGTGCAAATAATTTCAAGTTATACAATCCTGATTTATTATCATATAATTTAGGATGCTCAATTAAAAAACCGATATTATCTGCATTATCAATATCTACTTTTCCATCAAATTTAATAATATTACCATTCATTACTTTCATAACGGTTGTTTTACCAACACCGTTTTTCCCTATTAATCCAACAATTCTACTATCGCCAAAGTCAAAATCAATATCATTTAAAACGACATTTGAGCCGTATTTTTTTGTAATATGTTCTAATTTCATCGACTGCCTCCTTTAAATTTTCTAGTATTTATTTTATTAAGCTGTTTAAAATAATTAACAATAAGTATAACAATGCTTATAATTAGAAAACCAATATTTAAAATATATGAATATAGATCTGGGAATGATGATTGACTTAGAACAAAATAATTCACCAACACTATTGCAATTGAAAATAAAAATGGAACTAAAATGATAATAGTAAACACGTATATACCATAGGGCACTTTGACTCTGCGCAATTCTGTAAATTGACTAAATGCAATTGGTATAGACAAGAAGTTAGATATGACAAATGCATATGCAGTTGAAAAATAAATTGAATTTGGTTCAATCACATCTGCTTCATAAGCATATAAACTAATAACAAGCGTTCCAACTAATGTTAAAACAATGCATGTAATATAGTTCGCATTAAGCAATTGTTTTTTTGACGCAGGTAAACTCATATAAAAATAATATGAATCATTACCACCTAATCTACGATTGAGTCTAAATAAGTGACCAGCATCTAAAATCCAAATAATCAATATTGTTGGACTTATAAAAGATTGCAATAGGTAAAAGAACTTTGTTGAGTCAAGCATTATATAAAAAGGATATAAGGTTAATAATAGAACATAGATGATAAGTGTATATCGTCGTAATTTAAAATTCCTAATTAACAATGCCTTCATTTAAAAACCTTCTTCCATCAATTTGATGTTTTCATGATATTTAGGTTTTCTCTTTTCAAGATAAACCATTAAGTTTTCAATAGAAGGTGTAGTGATATTCACTTTATGACCTAAAATTTCTTTAAATACTTGCGCATGTTCTGTTAATCCTATAAATCCTGTACGCTTATGTTCTTCAAAAATAAGTAGAGATGCTAATTCATCATCAAGGTCCTCAATTGCACCACTCACAACTTGATATCTTTGTAACAGTTGTTCTTTTGAACCATTTAAGATAACTTCACCGTCACTTAAGTGAATGATATAATCAGCTATTTTTTCTAAATCTGAGATAATGTGTGTCGACATGAATATTGTTTTATTTTCATCAATTAATTCTTGCTGAATTATCTCCAATAGTTCATTTCTAGCTAAGGGATCAAGACCTGAAGTAGGCTCATCAAAAATATACAATTCAGCATGATGTGAAAATGCAACTGCTAATGATAATTTCATTTTCATGCCAGTCGAAAATGTTTTTATTGATTTATTGATTGGTAAATCGAACTTTTCAAGATAAAATTCAAATACTTGATGGTCCCATTTACGATAAAAAGGGGCAATCATTTTTTCAAGTTGCTTCGTAGTCCATCTCTCATTAAAATAATTTTCAGCGTAAACAAACCCAATTCTATTCTTTAACTCTATCGGATTGAGAGCCATATCCTCTTCTAATACTCTAATAACACCAGTTTGTGGTTGATACAAATCCATAATTAACCTTATTATTGTGGTTTTACCAGCGCCATTTCTACCAATAAAACCAGTGACGAATCCTTGAGGAACTTTGAAAGAGATATTCTTTAAATTAAACTGATCACTTGAATAATTAACATTACTTACTTCTATGGCATTCATGATGATTCCTCCTCATAAATGAACGTTAAAATATCTTGAAGTTCCTCAAGTGACATTTCGATGGCTTGCGCTTCATTAACCAATTCTTTAACCAAATTTTCAATGGTAAAAAATTGTTTCTCTTTTAAAATAGAACTATCTTGCTCCTTAACAAAGGTCCCTTTTCCTCTAATTGTGGTAACAAACCCATCTTTCTCTAAATCTTCATAAGCACGTTTGGTAGTAATTAAACTTACTTGAAGATCTTTGGCAAGTTCCCTCATTGATGGCAAATGCTCTCCAGGAGCAACATGTCCCTTTAAAATATTTTGTTTTACTTGTTGCTTAATCTGTTCATAAATCGGAAAATCACTATTGTTTTTTAAAATTATTTTCATCAACGTCCCCCTATCACCTTCTGTATATATACAATATACACAATATACACAGTTTTGTAAATATGCATGTTTCATTATCAACCAGTCTTCAGAAATAACACTGGGTATTGTATTACTAGCAGTTGAATAAAATGAAATGACTCTACCATTTAATCTTGCATTGTCTACTTCAATAAAAAAGACTGTCAAAACGAATATTCTTATACTTTGACGGTGATTGTCGCGTCATTAAGAACAGTCGTTTAAAACAGTCAATTCTATTTGTTATTTTTACGTCGATCATTACTTCTACTTATAAAAGCACAAATCATAAACATAATTGCTGCCAATAATAGTTTTATACCTTGGCTCTCATGGTTTGTTGCTTGTAAATAATAACCAACAATAAATAAAATAATTGCTAATGCTACAAATATTTTTGTTAGATGTTTCAATTTATTTCACCTCAACATCGACATTATAACAAATATAAAGATTTATCATAACTTAATATATTGTATAGTGTAATATAACCAATCTCTCATTGGCTTACATGACAACAAAACTATGCATTCAAAATGATTATTGATTGCGATATATTGTGTTCAATGATATTATTTAAGTGTATCCACAGAATTATACTACACAACCCCAAGTCTGGTACCAGCAGACTTGGGGTTATTTATGTGTGTAGGATCATTTTTTATTTTTCCATTTCAGTTCTAACCAAAGCCGAAAAATAATTAGTAAGCCACCTGTAATAAGTGTCATCATCCCTTCTTGCCACCACATCATTACACTACACCTCCGTTCGACTAAAGTATCATACTGAAGGATGACCTACACCTATTCTAACACAAAAACAGAACATGTGTTCGTATTTTGGTAGCGGATTTTACATATTATTCGTTAATTCACCAACAACACTTTATCTTTGGTATAATTGAAGATAATATATAGGCATACAATTTTTTTAAAGAGAGGTTAAGCAATTATGAATCCTTTAGCCCAAAGCTTAAATGAACAACTTCAACAGTCAAATGCAACTGCCTTTGCAATGTTATCTGACTTAGGTCAAAATATGTTTTATCCAAAGGGCATTTTATCTCAATCTGCTGAAGCAAAGAGTACAACATATAATGCAACTATAGGTATGGCGACAAATAAAGACGGAAAAATGTTTGCATCATCTTTAGATGCAATGTTTAATGATTTAACTCCAGATGAAATATTCCCTTATGCGCCACCACAAGGCATCGAAGAATTACGTGATTTATGGCAACAAAAAATGTTGCGTGACAATCCAGAGCTATCAATCGACAACATGTCACGACCAATTGTTACGAATGCATTAACACATGGTTTATCTCTAGTTGGCGATTTATTTGTAAATCAAGATGACACTATCTTGTTACCAGAGCATAATTGGGGTAATTACAAACTTGTTTTCAATACAAGAAATGGTGCAAACCTTCAAACATATCCTATCTTTGATAAAGACGGGCATTATACTACTGATTCACTAGTAGAAGCTTTACAATCATACAATAAAGATAAAGTCATTATGATTTTAAATTATCCTAATAATCCGACAGGTTACACACCTACGCATAAAGAAGTGACTACGATCGTCGAAGCAATTAAAGCATTAGCTAATAAAGGTACAAAAGTTATAGCTGTTGTGGATGATGCATACTATGGTTTATTCTATGAAGATGTGTATACTCAATCATTATTTACTGCATTAACTAATTTACATTCAAATGCAATATTACCTATTCGTTTAGATGGGGCAACAAAAGAATTTTTCGCATGGGGATTCCGTGTTGGATTTATGACATTTGGAACGTCTGATCAAACAACTAAAGAAGTTTTAGAAGCCAAAGTAAAAGGTCTTATACGAAGCAACATTTCTAGTGGACCGCTTCCAACACAAAGCGCTGTTAAGCATGTATTAAAAAATAATAAACAATTCGATAAAGAAATCGAACAAAATATTCAAACATTAAAAGAACGCTATGAAGTCACTAAGGAAGTTGTCTATGCTGATCAATATCATTCACATTGGCAAGCATATGACTTTAACTCTGGATACTTTATGGCAATAAAAGTTCATGATGTTGACCCTGAAGCATTGCGCAAGCATTTAATTGACAAGTATTCTATTGGTGTCATTGCACTTAATGCTACAGATATTCGTATTGCGTTTAGTTGTGTAGAAAAAGACGATATCCCACATGTATTTGATTCAATTGCTAAAGCAATTGATGACTTAAGATAATTAACTTCAACCAATAATCCGATGTGTATGACTCGGATTATTGGTTTTTTATTTTTAAAATTATTCCTTCTTTCAAAGCATCATAAGATATATTTTATTCAGCAACTTATTAATCGCTATACCTAATTAGTTTTATACATCTCTCCTAACAAAACTTGATACACCTTAGATAAATTTATCAAACGTGTGGCAAATCACTTCAAGTATCACATCTCTACAAATGTAAAAGGCACCCCACTATTGTGAGATGCCTTAATCTAAAATTAAAGATTAAAATTTAATTTCAATGTCTACTTTTTTAATGTCAGTTGCTTTAAATACTTTTGAATCTTGTTTCGCAGCTTTTAAGTCAACAAATTTTGATGATCCGTCTTTAAAATACACTTTATACACAGTGCGTTCAGAAAGTCCAATATCATGTTTAGTAATACCTTGATCGCTTGCTAACGCTAGTCTAAGTTTAGCATTCAAGTCGTTTGTTGTTATTTTATGTGGATGTAAAAACGCAAATTCATTTGAAACTACATTTGAAAATCCATTTATCGTTACTGGAAACTTCACTTTAGTCGCTATGTTAGCCACTTTATTAAGCGCTTTATTAGATTTAGTGTGTTGTTTTACATCAATATCTATCTTTTTAATATCTTTGACACTGAATAAGTTTCTTGTAAAGATATCTGATTTAAGGTCAACTACTTGTGTCTTTCCATTTTTAAAGTGTACAGTATACTTTGCTTGTTTCGCAAATTTCAATTCAATATCATTGATACCTCTATCATGTTTTAAAACTGATTTAACTTTTTTATTTAAATCTTGATAACCAATTAATTGTTTATTCGAAAGTTTTAGTTTTGATGCAATAGGTGTTGATGTCCCATTTACTGCGATTGTGTATGGTACATAGCTATCCGCTTTCGCTTTTGACCCTGTTTTAACATCGACATCTATCTTTTTAATATCTTTGACAAAAAGCAAATTCAGTTGGCTAATTTTTGAGTTTAAATTAATCACTTTTTTTGTTCCATTTTTAAAATGTACTGTATAAGTTGCTTTTTTAGCATATTTTAATTCACGTTCACCGATACCTCTATCATACTTCAATACTGATTTAACTTTTTTAGTGATATCACTGTAACTTACACGTGAGTCACCTTTAAATTTTAAATCAGATAAATTTGGTGTTGATGTCCCATTTACTGCAATTGTGTATGGTACATAACGCTCTGCATTCGCTTTTGATCCAGTTTTAACTGTAACTTCAATTTTCTTAATATCTTTCGCATGAACTAAATTAGCTGTATAAATATTCGAGTTTAAATGTATCACTCTTTTACCACCATTTTTAAAGTAAACAGTGTAATACGCTTTCTTTGCGTGTTTCAAATCACGTTCACTAACGCCTCTGTCAGATTTCAATACTGATTTAACCTTTGCTGTTAAATTTTTGTAATTTGTCCAAGGTTTATTTGAAAATGCTAAATTAGATTGAATATTAGTTGTTGTACCATTTAAATTAATTGAATATGGCACTTGATTATTTGCTTTTGCTTCTTTATCTTTCGCTTGCTTTTTAGTTTCTACATTTATATTGATATTTTTAATATCGCCTGTATTGATTAAGTTCGCTGTATAAATGCCTGATTTCAAATCGATAACTTTTTTCGTGCCATTTTCAAAATTAACTGTAAATTTCGCTTGTTTTGAAAGTCTTAAATCTACATCAGTTATACCTCTGTTTGATTTTAAAACTGATTTTACATTATTCTCTAAATCTTTATAACTAATTTGTTGATTCTTTTTAAATGTTAAGTTTGATAAAATGTTTTGGCTTGTACCATTCACAGTGATTGTATACGGCACTTGAACATTTGCTTTTGCCTCTTTATCTTTCACTTGCTTTTTAGTATCTACGTTAACACTAATTGCTTTAATGTCACTTGTATTAATTAAGTCAGCTGTGTGAATGCCTGCTTTCAAATCGACAACTCTTTTTGTG
This sequence comes from Staphylococcus sp. FSL W8-0305, assembly GCF_037966415.1. Classification (NCBI taxonomy): domain Bacteria; kingdom Bacillati; phylum Bacillota; class Bacilli; order Caryophanales; family Staphylococcaceae; genus Staphylococcus; species Staphylococcus sp. FSL W8-0305. Next base: position 25,590 of record NZ_CP150198.1, on the reverse strand, counting down.
CCATTCTTAAAATGAACCGTGTATTTTGCTTGCTTAGAAAGTCTTAAATCGATATCACTAATACCTCTATTAAAGTACAAAACTGATTTAACTTTATTCTCTATATCTTTATAACTAATTTGTTGATTCTTATTAAATGTTAAGCTTGATAAAATGTTTTGGCTTGTACCATTCACAGTGATTGTATATGGAATCTGTATTTTAGAATATCCATGATGTAATGAACTTGATGATTTATCTATTTGCTTAGCTGCGGCAGATGCTTCGTTAGTATTAAAGTTTGCTCCTGTTGATGCTAAAACACCTAATGCTAATGTTGTTGTAATCAATGACTTAAATTTCATAAATTATCTCTCCTTTTTTATGTAATTCGTGATTGCAACTTAATTATAGCCAGACTTTCTCTATTTTTTGAATTAACTGAATATTAATAATAAATTATCTTTAACAATAATTTTTTAACACTGTTAAAAGTTCTTTTAATTTTGATTAACTAATTAATTTACAATACCTAAAATGTTGTTTGATTTTGTTTATACCAAGCTTCAAACTTAAATGTCATTACAACCTTCATTTCTTAAATCCGATTACATTTGTCAATTATATTTACAGCATCTTTATACTCAAAAAACATTTACTCAAAAATATAAATTCGATTTAATAATTAATTTAAATTTAGTTAATCAATTTTGCATCTATTTTGTTGTAAGCTATATAAAAGGAGTGATAATGATGGTGAAAAAAACAAAATCCAACACACTAAAAAAAGATGCAACACTTGCATTAGCAAATTTATTATTAATTGGGGCACTGACAGACAATAGTGCCAAAGCCGAATCTAAGAAAGATGATACTGATTTGAAGTTAGTTAGTCATAACGTTTATATGTTATCGACCGTTTTGTATCCAAACTGGAGACTTTTAACATAAAATTACTTATCATTCAAAAAGTAAAACAGCATAATATCAAGGTTTATAACTTTATCATTATCAATAATACCTCATATAAAATAAAATTTTAGGGACTTTTTAGGGACTTTAAATTTAAAATTACAAGTTTAATAGAAACATCAAAATAATCACATGTTTGTGTGGAATGTACACCCCAAAAGCTAGACTGAAAAATCTATTTTTTGAGGTGTATTTTTATAGGTAAATATAATAAATTAGAGTAGACAACTCAGAATTCCAATTTTATAATAATATTGCTTGACATATCAAACTAGATAGTACTATTTTGAATATATTATTATAATCAAAAATTCATTGTAAACTTTTAGACAAAAGGAAGTAATAAAAACGTGAAATTTAAAACAACTAAAGAATGTAAAAGTAATAATATCTTTAAAAGAAGTCAAGAAATTAATAATAGAGAAAGTGAAAAGGGTTGTTTATGGGGCATTAGCATGTTGATTCTACTTTTCTTATTGATTCTGTTTGGAATAACTGCTTGTTCATCAAGCATTCACTTTATTAATTAGATTTTTTTACTTGGAGGTATCATGTGAAGAACCATACAAATATAATTAATATCTTATTAGTTATAGTCAACTCATTAACTCATTTTCTAACTCTAAACACCTCATTTTTTAATAATTCAGCATCGGATTTCTGTTTTATCATAGGGGCTATATTTTTCTTAATCGGAATTTTTGTTGCAATATACGGTATGAAGCGAGCAACATATTGGTTAAACTTATTGATTTTATTTACCAATATTTTTTATTTTCTACACTTCTGTGTGTTACTTTTGTTAAAATATATAGGATTTAAATTATTTATTTATGAAGGGTGTGTATTGTTATTTATCTAATTTATAGTCTAATTGTCTATTTCATCTGCATTATAAATTTTTTCATAATGGCTGCACCATTCTTAATGACTAATGCTGATTATGTATGGACGCCTATGACTACAGTTACGTTATTTATTTTGAGTTTGATTATTTTCTTGATATTTATAAAAACAAAAGATGTCGTTCATTTAACAATTTTCATATTAAACTTACTTTTTTCAATACTTTATTGTTTGCCTATACTGTTTTATTTATGAACACTTTTATATTATCTAGAAAATTAAAACCACCCGTAAAAGGGTGGTTTTTTTAATATTTACTTTTTAGTGCTTCGTCAATTTCGTTATAAATCTTTTGAAGTTGATATTTTGCTTCTGACATTTTCTTAAAGTCTTTTGACTTAAGAGCATACATTGCTTTTTGACCTGAAATTTTTATAGTTCGCTTATAATAAGTGTTTAAACTTCCAGTAGCTAATTCATTAACATTTAGTTCATCTAATAACGATTTTAATTCATTAGCTAACTTTTCGTTTTGATATTCATTCGATGTTGGCAAGCTTGTGCTAGCTTGTGCCTCATTTTTATCTAGATTAGTTACTAGTGGTGATGCTAAAACGATTGCTAAAGTTCCCGCAAGTATAGATTTTCTAATTTTCATTTTTTATTCTCCTTAGTAATTAGTACTAATTTATTTTAATGACTAACTAAAAAAAAGTACATTAATTATTCATTAACTATATAGATCTTCTTATTAAATGAAAATTAATAAATTATCAAATTGACATACCTTATTGTATTTATAGAAAAACAAAAAAAGGTAAGCACCGAAATGCTTACCTACTTCCCATAAACAATATAACACATATACATTGATTTGGAAAGCGCAAAAATAAATTTAATATACTAGCCCGAAGGGGAGCAATACATAAAAAATGAAAGGCTCTCCTTGAAAACGCCCAAGGTAATATTAACATAAAATGGCTACTATTGCATTATCTAATTTTATTTAATTAAAACAAATATATATAGCACAAAAAAACTAGCCCGAAGGCTAGCTTATGAATAGATGAAAATTTGAACACATTGCTGTGTCTAAGATAAATATAGCACATATTAATTACTATTAATAGAAAAATTATAGCGTTTTTTAGATTATTTCAATTTATCGAGACCAAATTCATCAAAACACTAATTGAATTTTAATTTTTAGTTAAAAATAATTAATCTTTTATTAATTTCAAGTTAATTAATATATTTCGTCGATTAGATTAAACTCATTTTAGGAATTTCGCAAAACTAACTATAAATTTAAATATAGAATTTAAGGAGAATTAACATCATTATGAAAAAGAAATTAGCAACAACAGTTTTAGCATTAAGTTTTTTAACGGCAGGAATCAGTACACACCATCATTCAGCGAAAGCTTTTACTTTTGAACCGTTTCCTACAAATGAAGAAATAGAATCAAATAAGAAAATGTTAGAGAAAGAAAAAGCTTATAAAGAATCATTTAAAAATAGTGGTCTTCCTACAACGCTAGGAAAATTAGATGAACGTTTGAGAAATTATTTAAAGAAAGGCACAAAAAATTCTGCTCAATTTGAAAAAATGGTTATTTTAACTGAAAATAAAGGTTACTATACAGTATATCTGAATACACCACTTGCTGAAGATAGAAAAAATGTTGAGTTACTAGGTAAAATGTATAAAACATACTTCTTTAAAAAAGGAGAGTCTAAATCATCTTATGTAATTAATGGTCCTGGAAAAACTAATGAATATGCATACTAATAGTAGTTACATAAATTAAAAGGTAGATATTTCTTTTTTATATAAAGGTTTGGCAGACATTTCATAACTTGCCAAACCTTTATATATCTAATTATCAAACTGCACTAAACTTACCAAAACTGCTTATTCTATTACCTGCCTTGTCTACCTCTCCTGTCGCTATATAACGACGTTGTCCACTATTAGCAATATAAGTAATCCATCTATAGCCATTAATGCAATATGCGCCGTCATATTTGATAGTTGCGTTATTGGGTAATACACCTGTAATTCTTGAATTAGTTGAATAGCCATCCCTCACGTTATTACCTTTAACATTGGCAACTGTGTAATAACCAGTCTCTTTTTTATACGGTACATTGTTTTTATCGAGTGTATAACCTGCTGGCACTGGTGAATTCTTTTCATTTTTAGCTGGTGTTTTAACATTACTGATACCTGATACACACTTCCAATAAAAATAACCACACCATTTAAGATGCGGTGTAGCGACTGTAATATTTCTATGTTGTTGAGATATATGTATCGAGTGAAGGGCAAAAAGGATATCAATTGCAGGATAAGTGTTAGGTTACTAGGCCACTTAACAGGCTATATAGTTCACTCCTACTATATACAGTTAATTATAACATAAAAAGCACCCCGTAAACTATTATACGGGAATGCTAAAGTCATATATACTACGAGGGAGTAGTATGAAAACTATGCTCTCTATCATAAGAAAAAACACCCAGTGACATGCTTGGGTGAACAAGGATAGATGTAAATAGTTGATGCATGTGTAACACATCATAACAAAAAACTAGCCCGAAAGCTAGCTATAACATACAATCTAAAAAGACGTCCCTTGAATACGTCTAGAAAGATTATAACATAAAAAAATAGGCAAGTACCGAAGTACCTGCCTAAAAAAGGATTATCCACTTTTTCATCCTAACTGATTTCTCCCCATAAGTCACCTAATATCTGATTAGGTGGGGAAGAACCATTCGTGCATGAATGAGAATTTGATGAAAGATAATTTTCACTACACATATTCAATCAAGACATTGCTTTCTATAATAAACAACTATTTTGTTTTATTTCTTTTCTATAATAACCTTTGTAATTAAGTTGAATCCAGGGTTTTTAATATGCTCTGATAAATCTGGGACAACAAAACCTTTTTCTGTTATAGGGAAAGACTTCGTTTCTTCTTTTTTCTTATTCTTATCATAATAAGTGACTTCGATCTTTGCGCTTGGATCTAATTCAACTACTCTAAACTCTTTATATGCTGTCGCATCTAATGCCCATTCGACATAGTATTCAATTTTTTCTTTTGTAAGTGTAGTCCCAGGTTTAATAGGAAACTCGACATAATGAGGGGATAGCAATTCATTTCCTTTACCATCAACTCCAGTCACATTTACCATCAAATACGGGCCTGTTGGTTCAAAATAACTCGCGTCATCGCCTTTTTTATATTTTCCTTTGTCGAATGAACTTGATGCACTTACCTCATTAGTAATTGAAGAAAATGAGAATAATAACAATAAAACAGTTAAAAATAATAAACCTCTTTTGAGCATGGCGCTTCCTCCAAATATAATATATTTGTTTTTATTTATCTCTTTTTATAGCTAACACCCTTATTTAAGATGATAAATATCAACAACTTCATTTTATATTGAGAAAATATTAAAAATCAATAAAATATTAAAAGAAACTAAAATTACATTAAAAAATAATTAACAAATATTTAACATTTTAACCTAAGAATTAAAACACTTCTTTCACAATCAATCTCTCATGCCATATCCACTCATTATGATTGTTCCAATAAATGCGACACCAACCATCTATAATTTCAAACACATATATTAATGTTCCAGGCGCGTATACAGCCTGTCCAACATCGAATCTATAGTTAGTACGATTATCACCGTATCTAGTGGCTGAAGTAGCACCTAAGCCGTCGATTTTCGCATTAAAATAAGCACCTTTTGACCATTTAAGGTTATAAGGCGCTTTACTTCCAACTGTTATTTTACTTGCAGATTTACCGACTGCTTTTTGAGCAGGTGGTTTAACTTTATTTGTGATCTTATTCATTAAGCCCTCACTTTTATACTTAGGTCTAATAAAGTGAGTACAGCCGTAATAATTATCCCAACGTAACTTTGCAGGCGTATTTGCGTTACCGTCATAGTTCTGTTCCAAAATTAAAAATTGGTTTGTATTACCACCATTAAACACTAAACCAATATGACCGTATTGTTTATATATTCCTTTGGTAAATACAGCCACATCACCTATTTGTGGAACAAACGATGGTGTGTTTTCATATACTGTTGCCATGTTTTTAAAATCGTTATTGATTGCATCTTTTGCATTTCCCCACATTCTAATTTCTAACAACCAATAAATGTAATCAACTGCTAAATCTGCACATTGGTAACCATACCAACCGTCAAAATCAATATATCTACCTTGATACCAACGTAACCTTGCTCTTGCTTCACTGTATGTTTTCATTATTTTACCTCCTAGTATTTTCTTCTTGGTTCTTCATATTCTAAAGCTTGGTGGCTATCACCTATACCTTTAGTAGTCGGGTCTTGAATCACACCAGTTAATACTAAAAATCCTAATATAGCGTTTAAACCGTCTGTTAATTGCTCTGTATAAACTTGGATATCATACCCAATAGCTTTTGCGATGTTTTGAGCAAATAAAAAGATAGCTGACAATATCGCTACCCAAAATGATTTTTGTTTCATTCTAATTTTCCAATTAATCATATTCTTATCTCCTTTTACCCAAAATAAAAAGACGACTAATAAGCCGTCTATTTGATATTTATATTATGGTGTGTTAATTTATATATAGAAAAAGGGCAACATGCGCAAACATGTTACCCTAATGAGCCCGTTAAAAAGACGGTGGCTATTTTAGATTAAAGATTAAATTAATAACCATTTAACCATCGAAACCAGCCAAAGTTAGCGATGGTTATTTTTTATTGCTTAATTCAATAAGCTTGATTACTAGACCTATCAATGCAATAAGGAATAAACCAAACTGCAACATGGTACTAATTGTAATCATTAGGCGTCTCCTTTCTAAAGATTTCAGTAATGCCACCATAGGCACCACCTCCTTATACTCAGATAGCCACCATCTATCCAACTTGCTCACTTCTGCATATTACCATAATTACAACAATAAATAAAAAGTCAGTACCGAAGCACTGACTAAAACTTATTTACATTTACCGAACCAAAAACATGTCCAGAAACTATAACCAAAGATTAGTTTAAACATTTTATTCACCTCTCTTATATGCCCATAAGCATACGCAATAATGCTATAATTAGCGACCCAAATATTGTCCCAACTAAACCAAGCACCCACATTTTCATATCACGTATGTTCTTATCATTTTCTTTCTTATTCTTTTCATCTATTTCTCTTTCTTTTTGAATAGCATCTAAGGTTTTATCTAATTTAATGTTAACTTGCTCTTGGGTTTTTTGACCTAATTTAATTTCGTTGAGTGTGCTGAGCATTGTTTTATCATTCTCTTCTAACCTTCTGATGCGCCATTCATGTTCGTGTTTTTTGAACCACCCCAATTCAGTACACCCGCTTTCTAAAAGAATAAAGATTATGAGTATCTAACTCATAGCTTTTCATACTGTTTCAGTGTTAACTGTTACCTCTGGAGATAAATCTGATCTTTCAACTACTTCTTTAACTACTTTCACACGTTGTTTTTTGTTAGTTAATTGATATAACAAATTTAACGTCTCCGCAATTTTCTTAGCGTTTTCTTCAGATTTAAAATCTTGAGCATGGTTAACCATTTCAGAAGTTGTAAAACTTCCTGTGAAATCTTGATATACTACACGTTCTGTACCTTCTTTGTCGATTTGTACTAAAATAAACCTTTCTGTATTGTTGATAATTTCTTTTGCCATAATTAAATGACCTCCTTAAATTTTTGTATAAAAATAGTGCTAAAGATTACTCTTCCTCAGCACATTGTTGATTTTCTTTATTTTCTTGTATATACGCTTTTAACATCGCGTTTTCTTGTGTTAACCTCATAATTTCCTGTGATAAATAATGAATTGTATATTCAGGATTAGCTTGTAATCCTTGTTTGTTATCCTGCATTCTTTGACTCCTCCAATTTCTTGATTCTTAGTTGTTGTTCTTTGATAACAGGGATAAGATGAATCCATAGACGATCATACGCTATACCTTCAATTTCTCCTTTGTCATCATACGTGACAAACTCTTTTAATCCTAAATTCTCCACCTCTTCAGCAATCAAACCTACGTATCTATCAAGTTTATAGGTGTCTTCCGATAATTTTCTATCTTCTCTCAGCTCTCTAGCTAAAATTTCAGACTCAGCTTTATCAAACCACGTTCTAATAGGTAAGTTAAGAATAGCTTTTGAATGTTCCAGTTGTTCATCTCTATCGTTATATTGATTTTCGATAGATAACTTGTATTTACGCGCTGATGTCGAACGCCCAATTGTGCCAGCAGAAGTAATATGCAAATTAGCTGCGGCCGAATAAGTACGTCTATAAATTGAGTTAGAAGCTATCCTATCTCCTGCATCATCTGAACCTACAGACAGTAGGTCTGTACTCTGTATATGAATATACCTATTACCATCACGTCGTTTCAGCATATTAAATTTGCCATACCCTGCTTCGATTGTTGTATCTCCACCTGTTGCATATCGTCCATTAACAATTTGAACAAGACCTTTATTTCTTTCTTTAGAAAACCTGATACCCGCACCGTAATCATAGTTCTCATCAGAACCAAACATAATATAACCGTCACTCGAATAAGCATTATCTGCATTAGACAGCGTGAATGCAAATCGGTTTAATCCAGGCACTTTGTCTGTGTTTGGATATAAATACACCGGTGCCTGTTTGCTTTTGATATTCGATGAAGCGTAAGACTCCAGAACAACCCGATTATTATCTGACGTTAGTGCAACGACACCACCATAGGAATTGATTGTTATGCCATTCATACCGCTATCACTGTAAGTTTTATCCCACCATTGAATAGTACCGGATGAACCTCCGTCTTCGCCTTCTCCATCAATATATGTTGAAATACCAAAATGTGACATATAAAGTGAACCGCCTGCGGTATTATTTCTAAACCTTAGATGTCCATCTTTAAGACGTGTGAATATATCATCGGTTGATCGTTTGCCTTTCCAAGTTCGTTGTACGATTCCGCCAAGTTCAATAAAATCATTTTGAACTTGTACATAACGGTTAGCATTTCCGCCTTTAATACCAATTCTATTCACATTGATGTCAAGACCTTCATTTGATAAGTTTAGGCTATTAACAATGTCATTTTTACCAACTTTGTTATTAATATTATTTGCGACTACATTAAATTCTCTATTCGCTGTTATATCAACTTTATCGCCACTAATTTTCACGCCATCTTTATCAATAGTATGTGAAGTAATCGCCCCATTTTCGTCATACCTTAAATAGATGCCTTTCATAGCATTTACAGTGATGTCTGCTAACACTCTTGATAGTGTTCTTTTAGAAGCATTAAACTCTTCTTTAGTAGTTCTTAATTTGATTTCCTTACCATTTTGTATAATTTGAGAACCATAGCGAGTCAATGTTTTCCTCTGTGCATCTGTGCTTTCTTTGACCTTGTTGTCTGTATAAACATTAGCTTTCTTTTCAGCGTTTCTAGCCTTTAGTTCTGCGTTTTGTTTTGCCTCTTCAAGTTTAGCTTGAGCATCTTGTATAGCGCGTTGCTCTTCTTCCGAAATTTTACCATCAGCATACGCTTGCGATTCCTTCTCTTTAAGATCATCTTGAGCATCAATGTATGATTTTAAAGCTTCTTGCGCTTCTTGATTTGCTTGTTCAATACTTGCTTTAATCTCAGGATTATTGGACAAATCACTTAACTGGTCATCAGTATATTGTTTTTGTTCTTCCAATCCGTTTCGATATTCGTTTAACGTAACTTTATCTTTGATTTCACCTTTTAAAGTCGTTCTCTCAGCTTCAGCAGTATCTAAACGTTCAACAATACCGTCTTTGTCTGTTTTATAGTCCGATGTTTTTACATAGTCACGTAATTGTTCTTTTGTGGATTCTCTAGCTGCTTCAATAGCTGATTTAACAACATTAGGTTCTCCGACTAACTGCAAATCTTCATTCACCGTTAAACCAAATTTTGTTGCTATTATTTCCAACGCTTCTTTATATTTTTCATCAGTGTATTGTGACTGTAATAATTTAAATCTATCTGAAATGGCGATTTTGACATCTTCTACATCTGTATAAACATCTTGTAATTTCTTTCTATACTCAAGAAATAAAGCTTGTGTATCTACCAACCGACCAATCGTTGCAGTTTCGGGTGTCATAGATTCTAAATTATTTTTAATTTGATTATAAACATCAATCACAGCGTCTAAACTTGCTTGTAAGTCCGCTTTCAAATCATTATCTACTAAGTACTCGCTATTCAGTAATTCTGTAGCTTCTGACAAAAGACTAGCGTGTTGTATAGATAAATTAATAAAAATATTGTTTAATTCACTGAATAGCGCTTTCTCTCTTGTTATACCACCTAATTTTTCAACATCATTTGGTGTTGCTTCAATCCATCGACCATTCCAATATCTACGCAAGACAGCAACATCAGGGTTACTTGTATCATACCAAAGCATATCATTGACTGGATTTTCTGGCGGTGTATCACTTTTGTGTATTTTGCGTTCAAAGTATTCTAATTCACCATCTACAACATCTTTAACTATAGTGTTGATATTGCTAATATTATCGTTTAACTTTTGATGTATTATGTTCAATCGTTTGTTAAACTCTTCTCGTAATTCTGATTCTTTGAACTCTTTAGGTTGACCGAATGTATATGTGCTATTTTCTGAAATTATGTTATATTCTTCGGCAATAACTTCTGCCTCTACATACAATGGCGGGTTAAAATCTCTATGTTTTACTCTGACTGTATCACCAATTGATATAATCTCGTGCGGATACGTAACTTCCAAATCAGTAGAAGTAATCTCATATGACATAACTGCCGACTTACGTTTATTTAACTCTGTTTTGGCTAAAGAACGCAACCGTGTTTCATTCATATTTTGATCATCTGATTGAGGTTCGTATATTCCCCAAATATAACGGGTAGGTAAGTTGAATTGACTTTGTGCTTCGTCATCAGTCACAACTAACTCTAAACGCTTCCCTTTGTCATTTTCAGGTCCCACAGCAATTAATGCTGTTTTGATTTCTGACATATCAATCTTCCTAGTTAACCCAACCAAATCTTTACCATACTCAATTTCTTTACCTTTGAATAAGCTGTTTTTCTTTTTGAGTACCACATATCTACCTTTGACGGTATTAGAACTAAGCTCTATATAAAAATCCAATACCATTTTATAGGTTGTACATAATTGCTTTAAAACTTCATATCTAGTTTGATAAGAAGTCCATGACGTAGTACGTAAGCCATCGTATTCGGTTTGTTCAGAAACTTCCCAACCCGTATCACTTAGTACTTCTTTCAGCGCTTCTGATGTTGTCTTTTTCTCAAGTTTACCTGGTGCGTATGGCTTAGCTGTTGTTATATCAGCGAGATATGACGCTACACACTCTATCTCTGTGTAGCCGTCCATCGTATCTTGAACCCAGTTAATAATAAATTCACGCCATTGTTTGTTTGAATCCCTTATAATAACACGATGTCGTTCACGGAACTTTTCAGCTCTTTCTGATGATATGAGCAGTTCAAGCATTTCTGAATTGTCATTAACATTACGTTTATGAATCGCTCTAACTAAGGAAGGGTCATCAGTAGAAAGGAAATCTATAATCTTGTCGTTAAAATCTAAAACATGTATCACACTCTCATCTCCTTTCTATAAATATCTATCTTGCCATTTAACCGTCGTATCAAAGACGTTTTCAGGTTGTATGATTAATTCACTGTACCCAGAATCAACATTGAAATAATTACTTCCAAACGATTTCTCGCTCAACATTGGTTCCTCATTGATGACAACACTTTTTGCTTGCATATCTATTTTCACTAAATCACCTTTTTGTATAATGACATCCCTTGCGCCTTTCGGTTTCGGTAGAATCTCCGTATTGAATGAACCTAATCCATTCATCTCCATCCACTTATAACCGTTATACTTCGCACTATAGATAGCTATGATAGAAGCTGGACGCTGATAAAACTTACCGCCATCTATCCACTCTTTCTCATCCATATCAATAGGTTTACGTCTATCTGGGTCTTTAATGTGATCAAATTTCCAAGTTTTAATAGAAAATTTATTACCTACTCTTCTGAGCCGCATATAAACAACGATTCTGTCCAAGTTATACATTATCGGTTTATTCTGATAGTCGTATATCTTTTTGGGGTCTCCTTTTTGGTTATACAACGTAACAACAATATGTCCTATTTTTCTATCATGATATTTATTTTCATAACCAATAGAAGCAAGTAACTTACCATCACTATCATAAATATGTTGCGCTGTTCTTCCGGCACCTTTACCTTTTTGTTCAACAATACATTTATAGGTAATTTGAAAATCTGTCATCGCTTTAGGGAGCCCTCGTTTCGTGCCAGCACCAACCCAACCTTTTGCATCAGGAAAATTAGTGGCTTTATATCCTTCGCCAAGATTGGATATCACAAAGTCACCGCCGACCTTACCACCTAAGTCATTACTTGGAATATCTTCAGCAGTCATTTTATTCCACCCTTTGAAATCACGAAATTCAGTATGGTAAACAGGGGGCATGTAATCCTTAACTTCTTTGGTTACTTCATCGTCGCCAACCATGAAATAATCTTCGTCGTTTTTGGTAATCATAAAATAACTAGATGGTTTTATCGCTCGGGCTTCAACGATTAAAGGTGTGTCAGCAGTACCGTTATTAACAACCGATACTTGGTCTGAAATCGCAGTATTTTTATTTCCTGTTACTGAATATTTGTAAGGGTCTGTTAGTACTACTTTGATAGTGAACTTAACAGGTATTGCAAATTCTTTGTGCAGCTTTATTGGTCCTTCAAAATAAGCGTTCCAGTACCAATCTTTAGATTTGAATTGTAATTTAACTTGTTCCTCGTAGTTAAAAAACTTTACTAATTCATTCAAGACGTCATCATGTGTTTTAATGCCGTTGTGAGATAAATAGTCATTACGTACCACCAAAGGTATATCAAAACTATAAGATTCAAGCCTACGCCCTTTATATATAGACCCCGAACGTCCATCTACATTTTCTGTTTTTAAAACATAATTAAAAGAGGGTATTTCAAACCCTCTTTCGACATACAACCAAGGAATTGTTTTGTTGTTCACTTTAATAGTGCCTATCATTGAATAGCAATTCCTCCTTTTCTAAACTTTACTTTTGTTGATTCTTGCCTTTCTCGCTTTTCTATAGACGCGTTCACCTTTTTATCAAAAGCGTATTCGTCAATAATCGGCTGATAATCTTTATCTGCAATCACATCGTTAGATTGCGCTATCTTCAGTAATAAAGCTATTTGTTGTTGCTGTTGTTCAATCATTTTCAATAATAAGCTTGGGTCATCAAACCCATTTACACTAGACAATTGACTAGGTCGTTTATTCTTACTTGCGTTTTTCCCTCTAACTTCCGCAGCTGCATAATGTAACATCTTCATTGCATCATTTCTACGAGCTGGATCTGTTGGAATAACCCATTCTGGATGACCGTCTTCACCTAAGTTATACCAACCATCAAAAACTTTTCCGCCTGTAGCATATGCGTAATCACCCGCGCGCTTAAATCCATCCCAACCGTAGCGTCTAACAATGTACTGCATTGCTGAAATACCTTGATGAACCGGATTATTAAAGTTAGTATATCCACGTTTAGCGTTTGCTCTAAAAGTTGAGCCGATGATTTGGAATAATCCTCTTGATGGGTCTCCTCTTTGAGCATTTATATCCCAGTTATTCACTGCATTTGACTGGTAGTTACTTTCACGTTTTGCAACGCGCATCATTTGGTCATGAATCCATTTACCTTTATAACGACCACCTAAAATACTTTGCGCTTTTCGGATTACTCGACTGGCATAAGTTGCGCCACTTCCAGAAGTAGCACCGCCACCACCTATTGATAATCTTCCTTTTTTCTTAGCATTCCTTAAATATGGTTCAGGGTCAAAATGTCGTCCATTTCTCCTCATTTCAAAATGTAAATGTGGTCCTGTACTAAATCCGGTATTACCAGTTAAACCAACAACATCACCGGGCTTTACCATCGTGCCACTAGGTGGTGACTTGCTAAAGTTTTTCAAATGCGCAAATAGCATATCGATAACTCCACTAGTAATTTTTACATAATTACCATAACCACCAGACATAAATGGCATTCTTGTAAGTCTGCCCCCCATCGGCGTTCTAACTTCTTGATATACAAATGGAAAATCGACACCTTCATGAAATGGTCTTCCAGTTGCAGCGGTATAAGCTGCGGTACGTCCATAATGATAATTAATTTTGTCAGGGTCTAATATTCCGCCGACTAAATCGCCACCGCCCATACCTTCTAAATTTTCTTTTATCCAATCAGTAGCACTTTTCTTAATCTTAGACCATGCAGCTTTTGTTATGTCGCCTGCAATTCCCATACCTTTAGTTAAAGAATTGAAATCAATTCCAAAAGCTTCAAGTATATAATTTAAAAGTTTGCCTGGATTTTCCATAAAATCTAAAACATCGCCAACTTTATCGCCAAGCCATTTGGTACCTTTACCTATTTTATCTTTTGTCCAGTTAAATGCCGATGATGCACCAGATTTAATATCTTTCCACATAGTACCTAAACTAAATCTTGGAAGCGTTCCGTTTAACATTGAATAAGTTTGTGCACCGTTGTATACTTTTGAGCCTTTAGGTAAATAAGCGGTAGTATCTGTATTAGGTGTGATTACACGTTTACCGTTAGGATACTCAATCATTTCATTCCTGAAACCATTAGGACCATTACCGCGTCCTTTGTCTCCAACTGTAGCGAATGTATCATGTGCAATTTTCCCATTCTTAACTAATCTTGTAGTAGTATGTGTGTGCTCTGTACCAGTGTGTAACTTAGGTATTTTATCCATTCCCAGCTTACCACCGACCCAGTTTAAACCTTCAATTAATTTATTAAGTCCTTTTTTAATAGCATCTACCATACCGCCGATATGATCTTTAATTTTACCAATGATAGATTTTAAACCGTCACGCATGTTTCCGAAGATATTACGTACTTTATCCCATAAGCGACCAGCTATACCTACAGTGTTATCTTTAATAGAGTTCCAGATGTTTGACATCCAATTTCTTAATTTAGTAAATATATCTTTCGTCGCATTCCATAAACTTGTGAATTTAGACCTTACACCCGTAAATAACGAATGAGCCTTGCCGACGGTATTGCTTTTGATATTATTCCACGTACTAGATAACCAGTTTTTCATATTAGTGAAAATAGATTTAACACTATTGTATAAGAAACCAAAAATACTTTTCGTTGCATTCCAAATTGCAGATAATGATTTTGTGAAAATACCTTTGATAACACCCCAGATACCGGATATTAAACCTTTAAGCAATCCACCAAAGTATCTAACAACACCTAGAATCTTACCTACAAACCACAGTTGTATTAAATTCCAAATTAACTGCACAGTGCCTTTTAGTATCATCACAATACCGTCCCAAACACCTCGCCAATTACCAGTGAATAAACTTGAAAAGAACTTAATAAAGCCAAGTATGATATTTAAAGCACCTTGTATTACTCCTTTTATATTCTCCCAAGTACTGACAATCAAGGCTTTAACCGCCGGCCAAATAAATTGCATCACTTGCCAGATTGCGAACATAATTGGTTTAATCACAAAATTTAAAATAAATTCAAATATTGTTTTAATAAAATTGTATATATTTTGAAGTGCTTGAACAATGGAAGTTCCATTTTCATTAAAAAATCCATTAATTTGATTCCAAATATCTTTAGCAAAATCAACTATTGCTGATATCGCTTGTTTAAAGATGTTTTTAACAGAATCAATGAAAGGTTGAATAAATTGAATAAAATTACTAAATGTTTGTTTAACACTTTCAATTGCACCATTAACAAAATTTCTAAATGTTTCAGATTTCTTATAAGCAATTGTAAATGCGACTGCTAAACCAGCCAATACACCTAATACAATGCCAATTGGACCAGTTAAAGCTGTGAAGACAGTTCCTAATATAGGTACTTTAGTCGATAAAAAACTAATCAATCCACCAGCCTTTGTAATACTAGCTAGCAATGGGGCTAATACAGTTACTGCATTGCCAATTGTACTTATAAATGCACCTAATCCAAAAACTACAGGACCGATTGCAGCAGCAATACCACCAAATATAACAATCGACCTTTTAGATCCATCACTTAAACTTGAAAACCAATCAACCGCTATAGATAGCTTTTTGATTAGTTCTTCCATTACTGGAGCAAACGCACTTTCAATAGAAGCCCATACATCAGCACCTACTAATTTAAGTTTATTCATTGCTACTTTAAATCTTTCGGAGCCACTTTCAGAATCTTTAAATGTTTGATTGACCGTTCCTTGCGAATCTTCGATAGTTTTTAAGAACTCTTGGTAACTAAAGCGACCGCCTTTAATAGCATCTGCTAAATCAGGACCTGCTTTTGCACCAAATGCTTCAATCGCTAAACTTGTTGCGCTAGCTATATCCGGTGTCCTTTCAATTTCTGCTAATGTCTTCTTAAATTCTTCTCTTGGGTCTTTACCCGCTTTACCCCAATTGGATATAGCTTTTTTCAAACCACTGAAGGCTATTTCAGTATTAACACCTGATTTCTCCCATTGAGAGAATAAAGCGATTGATTCTTTCATCTCAAAGCCCATAGCCCTCATTGGAGCACCGTATTTAGTAATGCTATCAGCTAATGTATCAACACTTATACCGCTAGCCTGTGCTGCTTTCGCTACCATATCAAGTACACTTTGATACTCATCAGCTTCAATACCTGCATCACCCATTGCACGCGTAATTAATTGAACGGCTTGTACGCCGTCAGAACCTGTTATGTGACTAAATTTCAAGAATGACTCTGTGGCACTCTCAAGTTCTTTACCTGTAAAACCTAACCTTGTATTAACTTCTCCTAAAACTCCACCAACAGTTTCAGCATCTGCTGGAAAATTGCCATAAACATCTTTAAATGAGTTCTGCAATTTTTTTAATTCACTGCCTGTTGCGCCTGTTGCTTGAGTAACAGTATCTAAACCTTTATCAACTTCTGCAAAAGCTTTTCCTGATGCTGCTGCAATACCTAATACAGGTGCTGTAATACCAATACTCAGTCCTTTACCAACGGATTTTAAACCATCGCCCATTTTCGTCAGCTTTGGTCCCATATTTTCAAACATCTTGCTGGTTTTGCCCCAGCCACTTTCAGCCATTCTTTGAGCTTCAACTTGTGCTTTTTTGAACTCTTCAAACTCAGCTGTTGTTTTTTCTAGTTCTTTTTCTAAAAAATTCAGCTCATTTGCTTGTTTGTTATATTCTTGTCTTAAATTCTGAGCTTTTGTACTATTTTCACCCTGTTCTTGAGATACCTTGTCATATTGCTTCGCTAAATCATCAATGTTTTTCTTATAACCTGCAATAGTGCCATCTAACTCTTTGATTCGTTGTTTATAACTATCAGTTGATTTCTCAGTATATTTAAAGTTGTTTCCAGTCAACTTTAAGTCTGAATTTAAGGTTCTAAAGTTTCGTTTAATTTCTGTAAGTGATCTATTTAAATTTGCTGAATCCAAATCTAAACCTATAGATAAACCTTTGATTCTTTCTCCCATTTTTTACCTCCTTTCTAAAAAACTTCAAAAAAATAACCCTAACCAAACGGTTAAGGTTAAAATGCATCAATTAAAGCTTCTGCTTTTTCTTCGGAAATATCATTATTCTTATTTTGATATATGGAAAGTACGTAGTAGAAGGGCATGTTCAAAACTTCGTTAGCATCTTTCCCATTTTCCATTAAGTCCATCATAAGTACATCCATATTTTTTAACATTGTTTTATATGTTAAATCTTCAGGCTTTATTTCATGTTCTGGATAAAATTTCGCGTTTCCTCAGTTTGTTGTCCTTGAGTAATAAACACCACTTGTTCTTGAAGTGCTCGCATACCATCAGGCGCATGTAAACGTTCTTTTAAATCTTGTATAGTAAATTGATTGCCATAAATTCTAACAACCATATCCATTAATTTATCAGCCATTTCTTTAGGTTTCATTTTTACTTCTTCATTTTCAATGTCGTCAATTAAATCAATAGATTCGTATACCATTGAAAACGGAATGAAATGAGGTGTTAAAAAAGTTTGCAGTTTAATTTCTGTTGCTTTAGGGTCTTCGATTAATTGAATAATGTTGCGTTTTAATTTAGCCATTTTATAATACTCTCCTTATTTTTAAATAAAATAGAGGGATACACTCCCTCTTAACCTTCTACATTTATTGTTATTGAATCACTTTTGTTTCCAGCTGTTGCTTTAACCGTGGCAATACCTTGAGCTTCCGCAGTAACTTGACCATCACTATTGATTGATACAATATTTGTTTGATCAGTTGTGTATTTCAATAACTTACTTTGATTAGATGGCTCTACTACAACATTTAAATTGTATGTGTTGCCAACTTTAAGTGTTTTAATGCTATCTGGTATACTAACCGACTTTACCGCAGTTTCCGATGAAGCCGGTTTCGTTACAAAGTTTCTTCGTTATCCTCTGTCACGTTTCCAGCATATTCTTCGCCTAAAATTTTCTTTAAGAAAGCCTCTTCGCCTTTTTCACCGTCGCCACCATGATTTGTCATGTTAGCTGAGTCAAAGATATATTTACGTACAGACTTTTTATTATCAACTAAAGGGAAAAGTGCCTCACCTTCAACCTCTTCACTTGAGAAATCCCAATCTTTATCAGCCGTTTCTCCATCGATTTTAGGATTTGTAAACATAACTTTAGGTAATAAAACTGTTCTAAATGTACCGTCTCTACGCTCTTGTCTGAACCATACAGCTACGTAATTGTTTTGTTTACCTTGTTTCTCTTCGTAAACGCCATCTTCATCATAATCTTCATTAAAAACAATTTTGCGAATCTCTTTAGGGAACGCATGCATTTGTAATGAAATTTTACCTTCTCCGTCTGTATTCCCTGATTCAATTGGACCGCCATCAGCATAAGCTGTTTTTAGTTCTCCACCAGTTTCAACACCAATTTTTTGTAATCCTCTTGTTTTTGTAATATCACTATATTTTAATTCCGCGCCTTCTTTCGTTAATTTAGCGAAACCTAAACCAGTAATGTTAATATACGCCTTTGGCGCACTTGCATGTTTTACTGCCATTTAATTTTCCTCCTTATAAAAAATGCCCTCGTAAACGCGAGAGCTTCTATATGTTTTAAATTCTTCTATATATTCCGGTTTTCCATTTGAAACATTTCCCATTTTTAGTTCAGACCATAATAACTTTTGAATGCGATTAGATATCTTATTTCTTATGATTCTCGCATTATATTCATCATTGTACTTAACAAAAACATCTATTTGGACAATATAACTATATGCACACTCATCTCCGTCAGTATAAGTTGTAGGTATTGGGTCGTCGATATCGTCAATAACAATAAAAGGTACATCAGTATCTTTTACATTAGGGTATTTATTGAACTTAATATTATTGATATTTACGTGCTCTCTAATAATTCTGTCTTGACTAATCACTTCATGAACTTTGTACAAAATATCAATCACAATTTTTTCAACTCCCTTTTTAGCGTCTCAAAATACTTATTTTGCCCTTGTCTTATTGCTCTATTAATCCCACCCATAGCTTTAGGTTTTACAAATTTTCCTGACTTTTTCTCAACATGACCATTTTCAATTAAATGTACTATTCTAAATCGTTCAAAAGGCCCACGCCACCTAATTGTAACAGTACGTTTCCCCTTTATCCATTCAGGTTCAGTACGACCAATCTCACTAATCAGTGCTCCTGAGTCTTCTGAAGGTTTGAGTTGTTTTTTTATTTCTTCAACAATTACCTTAGCACCAGCTATTAACGCCTTATCTTGAACTTTTACCATCTCTTTTATGCCAAAATGTTTTTCTAATTCTCTTTCTAATGCTTTATCACCTGTCACTTTCACACTCATGAACTATATCCTCCGCGAATCATAATAAAGTCTTTATTATCCAAATCTGGTGATACTTGCTTTATATTCAAACGATTTTTGAAATATCTTGATTCAATTTCAAGATAATGTTCTTCACTGGGTAAATAATCACCTTGCGGATCACGAATATACAATTTAATGTCATTTTGCGTTCCGTTTGAGATAGCTTGTTCTAATTCACGTAACCAGACACCATCAATACTCGCCCAACAGCTATATAATAATTTTTCTTCTTTTTCTCCAGCTTCTGGACCATTATTTTCAGTATACTTATAAAAATGAACACGCGTATTTAAACGTTTAGTTGTAATTCTAGGTTTCTTAAACACTTTCTTCATCTTCTGATACCTCCATTAGAGATAACGAAAAATCTATTATTTCAGGTCTGTAATTGTCGTTGAAGTGTTCTAATAAATCTTGATAAGCATATCTAGCGCGTATAAGTATCAATTCTTGACCTATTAAATTCTCTAATTCAAAAACTCCGCACTGATTTTTTATACGCTCGTACGACATTTTTAACAACTGCTTTAAGTACTCATCCTCTGAATTATGGTCAATCTTTTCAAGTGATTTAAATTTGACAAGCAAATCATCAATCGTCATTGTCTTCACCATTCAATAAGTCGATGATTTCACTTTTAACCATTGAACTAGACGCTTTTTTTTGTAATGATTCGCATAGTTCTAATAATTCTTGTTTTGTCAGCTTATCTAAAGGTACGATATAAACTTTGTCGTACTTATTTTTGATTTGATTTGTCAACAATTCAACACGAGGATTGTTATACCCTTCAGCTGGATACAACTCCCCTACTTTGTACTTGTGTTGATTGTGCTCTATGTCTTTAAATTCTCTAACAACTTTAAATTTCACCATTTTATCACCTCATAAAATTTTATAGTGTTTCTTCGGTATCTTCTAAAGCTGGTTTATGTCCTTTTAAATCTAATTTCCAAACAGCAGCAACTTTATTATCTTTCGCTTTGCCGTAAGCAAATTGTTTTGCAGTGTATAAATCCATATCATCTAACGCAAGTGTTTCTTTAAATTTCTGAACATTAATACCACCAGCTAAATAACCATCATATAGACCTTTAACGTACGTTAAAACCTTACCTGCTTCTTGAACTGTAGACTCAATAACATTCAAATTAAATGGTAAAGCAGTAACATATACGCCATTTGCATTTAAATGTGTATACTGTGCTTGAACCTCAAAAGCATCGGACGGATTAACAACCATTGTTACATTACCTTTAACCGCTACTGATTTACCTTTCTCGTTAGTTGAGTGGTATTTAAACACTTGCGTCAATTCATTAACCGTAGCGCGCGGATTAGCAAATGTAAGCGTACCTTGTTCTTCTTTCTCTGGATAAGCACCCTCAGTTACCGATACACCTTTTTGTACTTGACGGTTTAAGCCGATTGGTTGGTCTTTACCAGTACCTTTTAAGAACGCAGTTTCAAGCGCCACTGCAAATGCTTCTTCGATTTGAACACGAACAAATCTTTCAATCCACGCAGGACCAAAATCATTTAAATCTTTTGGTAAAACAACAAACGCTGTCAATTTATTTTGAATTGCTGTTTCTTCACTGAACGCAGCATCTAATTGACCTTTAATTTCACCATAGATTTTACCCCAAACAGCCACGCCAGAAGTTTCGGATTTTAAGAACTTCAAACGCAAACCAGCATTTTTAATACCTAAGTCAGCTAATAATGGATGATTCGTTGTTAAATCTTCGAAGATTCTATCAATTGTTTCTTCTGGTAAAAGTTTTTCTTCTTTATATCCAACACTCTTATTGATATCCATAAAGAAATTTCTTTGGTTTGCACTCAAAGTTTGTGCTGATTTAGGTAAACTAGAAACTCTTTCAGCTTCTGATTTTGCTTGTAATTTAGTTTCTTCAAATAGTTGGTTAATCATGTCACCGTACAATTCATTTTGTCTTTCTTGCGGTTCACCGTTGTTTACTGCATTAATAAATTCGTTTTTCGCATTTGCGAATGTTTCCGATAAATTTATAGTCATTTTATGACCTCCTATTTTTGTATTAAAAAAGGAATCTTGAAAATCCATTTGCTGATACTTTACTATCTGCAATATCGATTTCTGATTCCTTTTCTTTCATATTTATTTTTTCAATTACTTTATTTGCTATTGCGTCAATATCAATGTTAACCTCTGGCGTTTTACTTATCAAAGCTGTTACACGATTTAATACATCTTTCGATAACACTTGTGTATCGCTTGCTACAATTTGCATATTGTCGTTTTCAAACATTTTACTATCCGCAAAACCTTGTTCAATGGCTTCATCAGCATTTAGCCACGTTTCCTTAGCCATCATTTCTATAAGTTCTTGTTTGTTTTTACCAGCTCTAACCGCATATGCCTCAGCCATTATTTGACCAACATGTTCTAATGTTTCTGCAGCATGATTTAGATCTTTCACTTCTCCTTGCGCAATACTTGAAGGATTGTGAATCATCATTCTAGCAACCGGACTCATTTCGATGTGGTCACCAGCCATTGCGATAAGCGATGCCGCACTTGCTGCTATTGCTGTGATACGAACATTCACTTTGCCTTTATGAGCTCTTAAATGTGTATATATTTCACTACCAGCTACTAGGTTACCACCATTTGAGTTAATTATAATATCGACATCTTCATCACTAAATTCTAGTTGTGTTAAAACATCTTTAGGACAAGTCGAATCCATACCAAGCATTTCGTAAACCCATTTATCTTCGTTGGAAACGATGACGCCTTTAATCTCCGCTTTCATCTTCATCACCACCTTTCAAAGTGTTTTCATCTTTTTCTTTTTCATCATTTTCACCACTGTTAGCTTTTTCGTAGTTTTTAGTAATCAGGTATTCGTCTAATTCAGGATTGTCTGATGGTTCTTCACCTAACATAATCCGCACCTCATTCCTTGTAAATGAACCAGAACTTACAAGTTTGTCAATTGCTTCAGCATATTGAAGTGGGTCTTTTTTATTCACACCGACAATTTCTATTCTTGTATCTTTCAAATACATGCTTTGAGTTATGAGTTTCGCGTTTAATTCGTTCTGAATCTTTTTTAATAAAGGTGTTAAACAGAACTTCTCAAATACAAGCGTGTTTTTTTCCAAATCAGCTGTTTCTCCGTAAATCAAACCTGGAGGTATACCAATCATCAACGCAACATTTTTTATTGCATCTCTCATTAGCTCACTCAATTCAGAAAAAGGCATGTTACTATTCTTACCACCATTAGATAATTCCTCATAATCAAAACCTTCTATCAAAGGCGCGATTGCTAGTTGGTTTTTATTAAAAGTATTGAATAATTTATTTGTGAACGCTTGTAATTTTTCTATATTCTTTTCGTCATATGCGCTAGAGGCAGATTTCAAAATCCCTCTTATTTGATAGTTTTTTAATTGTGCACCTATCATTCTTCCGAATATTTTCCCGTAATCTTCGAATAGACTTTCTACAAAGTGTGTCACTTTATTGTTGTTGTACTTTAAATATATGACCTCTTGCATTGTGAAAGTACGTTGATAAGTATAATCTTTAACCGTTACATCTTTGAATATATCATCATACAAAGCATATTCTTCTCTGTAAAAGCTATCTGCGATAAGTAATTCTTTGCTGTCACTTACTACGATTAAAACCTCGTTATCGTAAATTAGTTTATATATAACTTGTTGCCAAAAACTATCGCTTGATAAGTCAGTATTTGGTTTTATATTTAACTTGTAGTAAACATCATTCTTTTGAATTCTATTACCTTCCAATACTTTAAAATGACTTTGAGCGACAGCACGCGCAACAAATTCAATACAACTATCAATCGCTAAACGTTTCACATACGCTTGTTGTGATAGATCTTCTATCATATCTAAATCAAGCATATATGATATATCTTTCCTAGTTTTAAATATCTTTTCTAGAATACTCATGTCTCACCTCCTCTATTAGAAATCTATACTCATTAATGCATCAAGCGCTTTAGACATGTCTTTGTCTACTATATCGTCTGCTCTATATAACGCATGAACAAATGCCATAAATCCATCCGTTTTACGTCTGACTTCATCTTTTTTGATATACTCTTTATTTCCATCCGGCTTGATTTTTACAGCAACATTATTAGTAAACCAACGCATCAAAGGATTGTCTCCATATATTACGTTATGTTTCGCAAATATTGTATCGATACGTGGTGCAAGTAATCCATGTATTGCTTTTGGATTTCTAAGTACTTCAAGTTTTATGCCAGCATCCTCAAACGCACGTCTTACAATATCTGTTCTATAATTATCAGCTATGACTTTTTCAAGCCCATATTTTTCTCTAGCCTTTAAAAACCAATCAACTATATATTCAATTTCAATGACATCATCATCGACAATGGTCAATAATCCCATTTTTTCCCATTCTTTAATAGGAGGTTCTAATTTGACATCATCCAAAAACCCTTGTCTTACAAACGAATGTCCTAACCAAATGTAATCATCGTTTTTTCGGAATAATAGCCCTACACTTGCAAAATCTCTGATATTTGCAAAGTCTAAACCACCTATACACATTTGGTTATCTAAATTTGGTATCTCTCTGTTAGTCGCAAGAATTTCTTTCCACGGTGCTATGACTTTTTCAAGATCAACTTCAGGCAAATTCATTCGCTTAGTCATGAATTCGGGCTTATTTGAACGGTTGAATGGTAAATCGTTATATTCTTCTTCAATCGTGCTTAGCAGTGTTTTAGCGTATTCTGATAACGGTTTATGTAACATTGGGTTCGCCTTTTCCCACGTCTGTCTGTCATCAACTTCTTTTGGATCGTCTAACTTACAATAAAAAGCAAACAATCTACTATTTTTAACCTTGCCACTTAATACACTTGCAATTTTGTGCTTCATTGCATCGATATAACCCTCTCTAACAAAACCATCAGTACTTATATAAAACGTTCTTCTATTTTTCTTTTTACCTAATCCACCACGTTTGACGTTTACCATTTCAGGACCAAAGAAATAATGAATTTCATCAAAAATAACACACCCCTCACGTCCACCGTCTTTGGTTTTTGTGTTTGATGTGTTATATCGAATAACCGATTTAGTTGCACGGTTTATTATTTCTGTTTTACTAACTTCATAAGGAGCTTTTGGCGTTTTACCCGTCTTATTTCGTTTGTTATCCATTAAAACGGTTCTGATTTCATCAAACGATGTTTTTGCTTGATCTTCACTATTAGCAACAATGGAGATGTGATATTCTTTAACTCCGTGTAAGGGCGTAGAAAGAAAATCACTAATAGCACTTATTAGACCGTTTTTCCCGCCTCCACGTCCCATGAAAATAGCAAATTCTGTAAAGAAAGCTTCATCTGTATTTTTATCTATAAGAAATATATTAGCTATGATAAACCTTTGAAATGGTAATGTTGGAAAATACCATTTTTCAATAAATTTGATACAATCCTCGATTTTCTGTTCATCAAAATATACATCATCTCGTGAATATATATGTGTTTGTAGATAATTAAAGAGATCAATTCTTTCTTTATTTAAAATTATCTTTCCTTGTTTCCACAAATTTATATATTCATCAACGTATTTATTACTAATCAT